>OZ245724.1:0-3220000 GCA_965227035.1 Burkholderiaceae bacterium | reverse complement strand
CATAGGTTAACGAGGCGAACCGGGTGAACTGAAACATCTCAGTAGCTCGAGGAAAAGACATCAACCGAGATTCCGAAAGTAGTGGCGAGCGAAATCGGAGAAGCCTGTTAGTGATAGCACAAGATTTAGTGGAACAGTTTGGAAAAGCTGGCCATAGTGGGTGATAGCCCCGTACGCGAAAAATCATGTGTGGTACTAAGTTAACGAAAAGTAGGGCGGGACACGAGAAATCCTGTCTGAATATGGGGGGACCATCCTCCAAGGCTAAATACTCATCATCGACCGATAGTGAACTAGTACCGTGAGGGAAAGGCGAAAAGAACCCCGGGAGGGGAGTGAAATAGATCCTGAAACCGCATGCTTACAAAAAGTCGGAGCCCGCAAGGGTGACGGCGTACCTTTTGTATAATGGGTCAGCGACTTACATTCAGTGGCAAGGTTAACCGAATAGGGAAGCCGTAGAGAAATCGAGTCCGAATAGGGCGTCAAGTCGCTGGGTGTAGACCCGAAACCAAGTGATCTATCCATGGCCAGGATGAAGGTGAGGTAACACTTACTGGAGGTCCGAACCGACTAGTGTTGCAAAACTAGCGGATGAGCTGTGGATAGGGGTGAAAGGCTAAACAAACTTGGAAATAGCTGGTTCTCTCCGAAAACTATTTAGGTAGTGCCTCAAGTATTACCGTCGGGGGTAGAGCACTGTTTTGGCTAGGGGGTCATGGCGACTTACCAAACCAAGGCAAACTCCGAATACCGACGAGTACAGCTTGGGAGACAGAGCACCGGGTGCTAACGTCCGGACTCAAGAGGGAAACAACCCAGACCGCCAGCTAAGGTCCCTAAAATTGGCTAAGTGGGAAACGAAGTGGGAAGGCTAAAACAGTCAGGATGTTGGCTTAGAAGCAGCCATCATTTAAAGAAAGCGTAATAGCTCACTGATCGAGTCGTCCTGCGCGGAAGATGTAACGGGGCTAAGCCAGTTACCGAAGCTGCGGATGCACATTTTATGTGCGTGGTAGGAGAGCGTTCTGTAGGCCTGTGAAGGTGATCTGTAAAGATTGCTGGAGGTATCAGAAGTGCGAATGCTGACATGAGTAGCGTTAAAGCGGGTGAAAAGCCCGCTCGCCGTAAGCGCAAGGTTTTCTACGCAACGTTCATCGGCGTAGAGTGAGTCGGCCCCTAAGGCGAGGCAGAGATGCGTAGCTGATGGGAAACAGGTCAATATTCCTGTACCGATGTGTAGTGCGATGTGGGGACGGAGAAGGTTAACTCAGCCGGGTGTTGGATGTCCCGGTTCAAGCTTGTAGTCGTGCCTGGTAGGCAAATCCGCCGGGCTTAGATGAGGAGTGATAACGAGACGGCTTGCCGTCGAAGTGAGTGATACCCTGCTTCCAGGAAAAGCCACTAAGCTTCAGCTACACACGACCGTACCGCAAACCGACACTGGTGCGCGAGATGAGTATTCTAAGGCGCTTGAGAGAACTCAGGAGAAGGAACTCGGCAAATTGACACCGTAACTTCGGAAGAAGGTGTGCCTCTATTAGGTGAACCTGTACAAGGGGAGCCGAAAAAGGTTGCAAAAAATAGGTGGCTGCGACTGTTTAATAAAAACACAGCACTCTGCAAACACGAAAGTGGACGTATAGGGTGTGACGCCTGCCCGGTGCTGGAAGATTAAATGATGGGGTGCAAGCTCTTGATTGAAGTCCCAGTAAACGGCGGCCGTAACTATAACGGTCCTAAGGTAGCGAAATTCCTTGTCGGGTAAGTTCCGACCTGCACGAATGGCGTAACGATGGCCACACTGTCTCCTCCTGAGACTCAGCGAAGTTGAAATGTTTGTGATGATGCAATCTCCCCGCGGAAAGACGGAAAGACCCCATGAACCTTTACTGTAGCTTTGTATTGGACTTTGAACAGATCTGTGTAGGATAGGTGGGAGGCTTTGAAGTGTGGTCGCTAGATCACATGGAGCCAACGTTGAAATACCACCCTGGTGTGTTTGAGGTTCTAACCTAGATCCATTATCTGGATTGGGGACAGTGCATGGTAGGCAGTTTGACTGGGGCGGTCTCCTCCCAAAGCGTAACGGAGGAGTTCGAAGGTACGCTAGGTACGGTCGGACATCGTGCTAATAGTGCAATGGCATAAGCGTGCTTAACTGCGAGACTGACAAGTCGAGCAGATGCGAAAGCAGGACATAGTGATCCGGTGGTTCTGTATGGAAGGGCCATCGCTCAACGGATAAAAGGTACTCTGGGGATAACAGGCTGATACCGCCCAAGAGTTCATATCGACGGCGGTGTTTGGCACCTCGATGTCGGCTCATCTCATCCTGGGGCTGTAGCCGGTCCCAAGGGTATGGCTGTTCGCCATTTAAAGAGGTACGTGAGCTGGGTTTAAAACGTCGTGAGACAGTTTGGTCCCTATCTTCCGTGGGCGCTGCAGATTTGAAGAAGCCTGCTCCTAGTACGAGAGGACCGGAGTGGACACACCTCTGGTGTATCGGTTGTCACGCCAGTGGCATTGCCGAGTAGCTAAGTGTGGAAGAGATAACCGCTGAAAGCATCTAAGCGGGAAACTCGTTCTAAGATGAGATCTGCCGGGGCCTTGAGCCCCCTAAAGAGTCGTTCAAGACCAGGACGTTGATAGGTCAGGTGTGGAAGCGCAGTAATGCGTTAAGCTAACTGATACTAATTGCTCGTGAGGCTTGACCCTATAACTTTGATTAGTTCAAGAGTTATGTCGAGTTAACGCAATCAATAAAAAGCTGATTTGCTCTATAAATTTGCTTGCTTGAATTATTCAAGCAAGCGCAAAAGTTATGCCTGATGACCATAGCGAGGTGGTACCACTCCTTCCCATCCCGAACAGGACAGTGAAACGCCTCTGCGCCGATGATAGTGCGGATTCCCGTGTGAAAGTAGGACATCGTCAGGCTCTTACAAGCGAGAAAAACGCCCAACGAAAGTTGGGCGTTTTTTTTTGGCTGTTCTTTGTGAATGTCTCGTAGTTGATCCCAGTCGCAACGTGTGACATGTACATCACACATTGCAAACGTATGCTTTGCGCACTCAGGATTTGATGATAGAAACGCGTAACGTATAAGCATCCAAGTTAAGGAATCTAAGATATGCCCCTCATCGTCGTAATGGAAGACGACGCTGGCACCAGGATGCTTGTTTCTTCGGTCTTAAAGAAGGATGGCTATGAGGTGCTGTCCGCCGAAAATGGTGCTCAAGGCATGGAGCTCGTGCTCGAGCATCGTCCTGCATTGGTAATCAGTGACATTCAGATGCCCCAACTAACGGGTATCGAAGTGCTTGCTGCTATCAGAAAAGATGTCTCAGTCGCATCGACCCCGGTAATTCTTCTGACGTCTTTGCAGGAGCGGGAACACATGCGATTGGGCATGAACACTGGTGCCGACGATTACATTACCAAGCCGTTCAAGCCCGGAGAGTTACGTGATGCCGTGACGGCGCAGCTGAACAAACGGGTGATCCAAGACAATCTACAAAACATGGCGACCGATGCTGCAGTTCATGCCGCATTGGAAGCCCAAAAGCATAAGCTTGCAAAGCTATACGAACGTCGACTAGCTAAGGAGCTTAGTGATCGATGGCCGGACGGCAATGGCGCCGAAGGCGATATTCGCTTAGAGAATGCGACAGTACTATTCGTCGATATGAATAATTTCGCCGGTTTGGCAGAGCAGCTCAGTGGGGGAGAACTCAGCGAATTGGTGAAGAGGTTTTACGGCAGCGCCGGAGACACCGTGCATCTTTTTGGTGCAAGGCACATGCATTTCATTGGCGAAGGAATGTTGGCGATATTTGCGGATGGCCAAGACACACGCTCTGTTAACCATGGGTTGCGCGCAGCCAGAGCAGCCTTGGGCCTTGTCGATTCAGCGAGAGCAATGAGAATCTTCTTGTCGAATCAATACTCCGATCGAAACCTCCCTAAATTTGACGTTTCTGTTGCTATTCACGCGGGTCCTGTAACTCTGAGTCATCTTCATGATCCGTTGCATGGAGCGCCGCCGCAAACACTACCAGTTGGCGACGCAGTAAGCGCCGCGATGCTTCTTCAAAAGCAGGCCAGCGCTCATGGTTGGGCCATAGTCGCCAGCGTAGCGATGCTTCGCACCGTTACTGGCGCCGTAAAAACCGGGCATCGCTCGCTCATCAAATTGCCAGGGCGGATCACGCCAATCGACGCAGCTGAAATTACAGGTTTAGCTGTCTAAATATTGATGAAATTTTCGCTAAGAAACATTCTGAGCATTAGTTTGCTCGTGCTCGCGCTCGTGCCTGCAGGTTTGGTCGTCCTGATCATGTCGAAAGGCGGCGAAGACTCAGTCAATGCATTAGCTGGAGAGATTCTTTCAAGTGTCGCAACTCGCGTGCAGGTGGAAACCGAGCAACATTTGAGTCAGGCGCACTCGGCATTGAATGGTTTGATATCAGAGCGGTTAACAGGGTCGAAAGAAGTCACTGCCGTAAAGCTCATGACTGAGCCACAAATCTTCGAATCGATGGCATTCGCGCTGAATAATCAGTCGGCGGATGTGTCCAGAATATTCTTGGCGAAGCCGGACACGTGGTTCCTCTCGGTTGAAGAAACTTCCAGAGGGAACGAAGTTGAAATCCACCGACCAGGCTCGGCAACAACTGAGACTTACCTTGGAGAGATCCCGGGCGACCGATCCCACCTTCTACGCGTCAATGTTGTCCCGCAAGAAAGGCAAGACCGTCTTCTTAAAGATGCAGCAAAAACGAAGGACCGGACGTTCTCACCCATAGAAGTCATCGAGCCAACCCGTCAGTTGGGTGTCACTTTGACGCAATCCGTATTCACGCCCGAAGGCGACTTGGCTGGAGTAATAGGCGTTGATATATATCTGCAAAGATTGGCCGGTTTACTGCGAACACAACGAATAAGTTCTCACGGAGCTGCGTACATCGTGGATGAACAAGGCTTACTCGTAGCAAGTTCGGCGGGCGATCCGTTGACCACACGAGATAAGGACGGCAAATACGTAAGAACTTCGCCGGCACAAAGTGCAAATCCTATTATTCGTGCGAGCTTCGCGGCTAACCAGGCCCGCGAGGCTAGACGTAGTACAGATAGCGTTGCCAACGATTTAAGTTTGCAGCGCATGAATGGCGAGAGCGGCGCACAAGTAATTGGCGTCGAATTTCCCTTTGGGCAGGCGATGGGACTTCGGTGGAGATTGGCCGTTGCGGCGCCCGAGTCTGATTTCACCGCTGGCATTGGCCAGGCTTGGCGCACCTCCATTGCAGTGCTGGGCGCGTTGACATTGCTTGCGGCACTTCTTGCATTCGTAGTTGCTCAACTAGTGGCGGCGCCACTGCGAAAGCTGTCGCGCGCTGCGCAACAATTAGGACGGGGAGAGTTCCCCAGGATCGACCATTCGACGAAGATAAGCGAAGTTGCTCAACTTTCGCAGGTTATTCACGACAGCGCCGAACAATTGTTTAGATTTCGAACGCAAGTTACCAAGGACGCCTTGGCACTGAAAGAGGCTAACGAAACCTTGGAGACTCGGGTTGCCAATAGAACAGCCGAACTACTTGCGTCGCGCGAGGAGGCTCTGGGAGCTGCTCGCGCCAAAGCTGCCTTTCTTGCGACGATGAGCCACGAGATTCGCACTCCGCTCAACGGGGTGGTTGGCATGAGCACTCTGCTTGCCGAAACGGACCTGGATGCAGAGCAGCGTGACTATCTACAGACAGTACGCATATCGAGTGATCAACTGCTGGCTGTCATCAACGACATTCTCGATTTTTCAAAGATCGAATCCGGCAAGCTAGACCTTGAGCACGAACCGCTCGGCTTGCGCTCTGCGGTGGAGGAGGCTTGCGATATTGCCGCCCCACGCGCACGCGAAAAAGGGCTCGAACTGATCATCGACATACCCGATTCGAAAGCAGAGGGTGTCCCGGCTGCAATTGCCGGCGACATCACGCGACTTAGGCAGGTGCTGATAAATCTCATAACGAATGCGGTGAAATTCACTGAACGCGGTGAGATCGACATCAGTGTTCGACTCGTCGGTGAAGTGGTGGAGGGGATGGCGGAAATCGAGTTCCGTGTGACCGACAGCGGAATTGGAATTCCTCCCTCTAGAGTCGGAGCACTGTTCGAAGCGTTCACTCAGGTGGATGCCTCCACCACCCGCAAATACGGCGGTAGTGGACTTGGACTCGCGATCTGCAAGCGCTTGGTCGAGTTGATGGGCGGTCGAATCGGAGTGGAAAGCGAGCTTGGTAAAGGATCGACTTTCTGGTTCACGATCAAAGCGCCCGTCGCCCAAATCGCACCGCGCTTTGGACCAGCCGAAGCCGGAGTGCTGCGAGGAAAACGCGCACTCATCGTCGATGATCACGCTACAAACATTCGAATCCTCACTCGCCAATTGCAGCTTTGGGGGATGGAGGTTACTAGCGCCGAGTCGGGTGTTTCGGCACTGGAGTGGCTGTCGGCAGACGCTTCCGCTGCATCCGATTCAACCAAGCCCGACATCATCATCACCGACATGCACATGCCGGAAATGGACGGAGTCACGCTCGCGAGACAGGTGAAGTCGAACGCTCCCCTGAAAGACATTCCGCTGATCTTGCTGAGTTCGGGATTCATGCCGGCGTCGGACGACAGCCACGCCCTATTCGATGCCCGGTTGTTGAAACCAGCCAGACAAAATCAGCTTTTCGAGACGATCGCGCGGTGCTTATCGCCCGAGTTAAAAGCGATCGCAAAGCCAGCGCCTTCGGCAATAGACAACAGAAAGCATGTGAACATCCTCGTCGCAGACGACAACGCCGTGAACCTCAAGGTGGCCAGCGCGATGCTGATGAAACTCGGCTATGACGTTCAAATGGTGGTCGATGGGAAGGAGGCGGTTGAGGCGGTCGCCAAAGCGCACTCGAGCGAACGCCGGTTCGGTGCGATCCTGATGGATCTGAACATGCCGGACGTCGATGGAATTCAGGCAACACGACAGATCCAGGCGGCTTGGGGTGCAGATGCACCTCCGATCATTGCGCTGACTGCTGCAGCGTCCGCCGAAGACCGTGTCCGCTGCGAAGCCGCCGGTATGCAGGACTATCTCACCAAGCCACTGCAGGTGGGAGCACTCGCGATCGCGTTGGAGAAGTGGGTTGTAGGAGACTCGAACAAGGCTCCGACCCCCGCGTCGACTTCTGAGAACTTTTCAGATCAGGCTCTTACTTCGACGGCAAACGTTGGATCCGTCATGGACTTCTCGCGACTCGAAGAGTTTCGGGAGTTCGATGACGAAGATCTGACGATGACAAAAGAAGTCGCAAACCTGTTTTTAGCCGATGCCCCTGGGCGCCTCGATGCAATCAAAGCCGCTATCGAGGCGCAAAACGAAAACGCCATCTCTCTTGCTGCGCACGCGCTGAAGGGTTCGGCAAGTAATGTCGGTGCCGTTCGGTTGCAGGAAATTTCAGCTTTGTTGGAAGCTGATTCGCGAGACGCGCTGCCGCTGGATGCTGCGCAGCGATATGCCGAACTCGAGGCGGCCTGGGCATTGACCCAGACCGCTATCAAGGAATGGCTTGCGAGTACTAAGTCGTCTTAGCTTCAAGAACGCCGCGGCGCATTTGATCGAGTTCGATGCTCTCGAATAGTGCCTTGAAATTTCCTTCGCCGAAGCCTTCGTCGCCCTTGCGCTGGATGAATTCAAAGAAGATCGGGCCGAGTTGGTTTTCGCTGAAAATCTGCATCAAAAGAGCATTCTTCTTGCCATCGAGCAAAACCTGACGCTGCTTCAGAGCCGCTACGTCTTCGCCGTGACCGGGGATGCGTTTATCGATCAGCTCGTAGTAGGTGTCGATGGTGTCCAGCAGCTTGACTTTGCTTTCGCGCATCGCATCGACGGTCTTTAAAAGATCGTCGGAACCCATCGCGATGTGTTGAATGCCTTCGCCACGGTACATGTCCAGATATTCCTGAATCTGGCCGGCTTTCTCGTTGCCTTCTTCATTGATCGGGATACGAATTTTTCCGCACGGACTTGTCATGGCCTTGCTCTTGACGCCGGTCACCTGGCCTTCGATATCGAAGTAGCGAATCTCGCGGAAGTTGAACAGTCGCTCGTAGAAGTCGGCCCATTCACCCATGCGTCCGCGGTGCACGTTATGGGTCAAATGATCGATGTAGGTCAGGCCATTACCGAACGGATTCAGCGCTTCGTCGATCGATACCTCCGGCAAACGCTCGAAGTCCACATCGAAAAATCCGATATTTCCAATGTCGCCTGGCTGCGCACCGTTTTTTCCGCGCCAGCGATCGACCAGATAGATCAGGCTGTCGCCGATGCCCTTGATTGCCGGGATGTTCAACTCTCCCGGGCCTGCGCTGGCGGCGTATCCCCAGGCTCCCAGTGATGTTGCACGCTCGTATGCGGCCTTTGCGTCCTGAACGCGAAACGCGATAGCGCAGATGCTCGGGCCGTGCTGACGCGCAAAGCGTTGTGCAAAAGAATCGGGTTCGGCGTTGATGATGAAGTTGATGCCGCCCTGGCGGTACAAGGTCACATTCTTGTGACGATGCTTCGCCACTGCCTTGAAGCCCATCCGCTGGAATACTTCGCCCATCGCAACGGGATCCGGCGCCGCGTACTCGACGAACTCGAATCCGTCGGTTCCCATGGGATTGTCCCAGGCGGCTGATTTGGCTTCTTGGGCCGAAACTGGTGCGTTCATCGATGACTCCATTGATTTGATACTTCGACTTTAGTGACCCTTGGGGTCATTTTTTTTGCGAATTCGCGCTGAAGTACGACTTTTTAAGCAGGAAATATGTGATATTTCGCCTATGGAAGCATTAGATAAGCTAGATAGAAGAATCCTGAGCCGATTGCAGCTGGACGGCAGGGCCACCTACGATCAGGTTGCCGAGAACGTGGGGCTGTCACCCAGCGCGGTTCTGCGAAGAGTTCGCCGACTGGAGGAAACCGGCGTAATCGATCGCTACGTTGCGCTGGTCAAGCCGCAGGCGGTGGGGCTGGGGCTCATCGCATACATCAATGTTCGTCTCGAAAAGCACACCGAATCGCACAAGCGAAATCCGATGGACGTGTTCCGCGCAAGTGTTCAGAACTGGCCCGAAGTGGTCGAATGCTCGGCGCTGACCGGCGAAATGGACTATTTGCTGCGTGTGATGGTTCAGGATATGGCCCACTACAGCCGGTTCATCATGGACACGTTGCTGAAGCACCCCAGCGTGCAGGACTGCAAGACAAGCTTTGTTCTGGATACCGTAAAAGCCACGACTTCGATCCCTTTATGAAGTTTTTTCCCGCGCTAACTCGTATATTCGCGCGATGGTCTCGGCAAAAACCTTCTTCGGTGCAATAGCTGCCGCAGGGCGCGAATTCTGGAAATCGCCCACTTTGGATCGCGGGCCGACGGGAGCGCGGGAAGAGCGCAACGTGAATCGCCGACTGCTGTCCGGCGTGCCGATAAGAGCCATCGGACAAGGACACCGCGATCGCATCCAGACGCATCTGCTCGCGCTTCAAGGTCATGACCGATATCTCAGATTCGGATACGCGGCCAGCGACGAGCAGGTCATGCGTTACGTAGCGTCGCTCGATTTCGAGCGCGACGATATTTTCGGCATCTACAACCGCAAGCTAGAACTGATTGCGGTTGCTCATCTCGCGTTTTCGCTCAACCCGGCGCTGCAATCGTGCGCGGAGTTCGGGGTTTCGGTGTTGCAGCATGCGCGGGGACGTGGCTATGGCGCCAGATTATTCGAGCGCGCTGCGATCCACGCACGTAACGAAGGCGTGCAGCTCATGTTCATCCACGCGTTGAGCGAGAACAAGGCGATGCTAAAAATTGCCAGAAACGCAGGCGCTAAGCTCGAGCGAGAGGGCTCCGAGACCGAGGCCTACCTCCGATTGCCTCCTGCAACCATCGACACTCGCTTGACAGCCCTGATCGACGACCAGATGGCGCACACCGACTACCACCTCAAACAACAGGCCAAGCAGTTCTGGTTGCTCCTGCGGAATATTCAGGATGTCCGACGAGGAATTCAGGATGCCCGTGGCAAATCAGCACGCTGACACCTCAATCCGCTATCCTTGATGCTCCAAAACTACCGAACGCACGTCGCCCACAGCTGTGTCAGATCCTCACCCTACGCGCGCTTCTGAAAAAGAAGACAAACGCACTCTTCTTCAGAAGCTGGTCGAGTTCATCAATCCAGGTCCAGATTCCCGAGCCGAACTCCTGGAAACACTGTCAGAAGCCGAAGACAACAACATCATCGGCGCTGAATCCCGGGTCATGCTCGAAGGCGTGATCCGAATGGCAGACATGACTGCAGGCGATGTCATGGTCGCTGCGCCTCGCATGGACCTCATCAGCATCGACTCTCCATACGAAGACATGCTGCATCTGGTGATCGACACCGCGCACTCGCGGTTCCCGGTCTACGACGGCGAAAAAGAAAACATCATTGGCATCCTGCTGGCGAAAGACTTGCTCAAGCTGCAACGCGCGCCGGAATTGAACATCCGCGCATTGCTTCGACCGGCCATCTTCATTCCGGAAAGCAAGGGCCTGAACGATCTGCTTCGGGAGTTCCGAGGGAATCGACACCATCTGGCCATCGTGATCGACGAATTCGGACGAATCGCAGGACTGGTCACCATCGAAGACGTGCTCGAGCAGATCGTCGGCGATATCGAGGACGAATTCGATATTGCCGAAGACGAAGGCGACATCTTCGGCTTGGCAGATCAAACTTATCGAGTGGGTGGCGACACGACGGTAGAGCGGGTGAACGAAGCCTTTAACGTGGAACTTAAACCTTCCGACAGCGAACAGGATTTCGACACCATCGGCGGGCTCGTTGCACACGAAATGGGCCATGTCCCGCGCCGTGGCGAAAGCCACGTCATGGACGGCCTCAATTTCGTCGTGCTGCACACCCGTGGTGGCGCTGTGAAATGGTTTCGCGTCTCGCGAGTTCGCGAAGACGACACAACCGGTTGATAGCCCTTGCAGCTGGATGAACGCGGCGGAACTGCCGAAGCGGGCGAACGTGTGCCGACGCGGCCGATGAGCTTCATCGCGCGCGCGCTCATCCTCCTCATTGCAGGGTTTGCCCAGTCGCAGTCGATTGCCGGACTTTGGGATGGCGCGCCTCGCTGGTGGCTGCAATTGGTTTCGCTCGCGGTACTCGCCGCAGTTCTTGCGAATCGGACAAGCTGGAAACAGGGGCTGGCCGATGGCTGGATTTTTGCGACTGCCTGGCTCTGCGGCACTTTCTGGTGGCTGTTCATCTCGATGCATGTTTATGGCGGACTTGCATCACCGCTGGCCGTCATCGCAGTACTTGGACTTGCAGCATTTCTCGGAAGTTATTACGCCGCAGCTTGCGCCGTGTACGTTGCGCTGCGCGGCAGCCGTAACACGCGGCTTTCCGCGATCGCTAGACCTGCCGTTTTCGCGTCCGCATGGCTCATCGCAGAACTCGCTCGCGCATATTTGTGGACCGGTTTCCCTTGGGGCGCCTCCGGCTATGCGTTCGTCGATACCTGGGCCAATTGGCTGGCACCACTCGTGGGTGTGTACGGCATTTCATTCCTGGCAGCCGGCATCGCGTCATGGATCGGAACTTCGTTTATCTATAAACGTTGGATTGCGTTGGGCGCGGCTGTTGTCTTGTCCGCCGCGATGGCGCTGGTGCCCCCGCCGAATCCCGCCGATGTCGAAATCGGAAGCCCGATGTCGGTCGCGCTCTTGCAGGGGAACATTCCCCAGAACGAAAAATTCGAAGAAGGAACCGGCGTTCCCCAGGCGCTCGCCTGGTATTCGGACGAGCTTCTCACTGCGAACGCCGATCTGGTGGTGACCCCCGAAACAGCAATTCCACTGCTGCCGCAACAGCTTCCCGCCGATTACTTCAAGGCGATCATCGAGAAATATTCGACTGGCAAGTCGGCGGCCCTGATCGGAATTCCGCTGGGCAACCAGAGAGACGGATATTCCAACGCGCTCGTCGGGATCAAATCGACCGAGCAGGCTTATGTCCTGCAAAAACACCATCTGGTGCCGTTCGGGGAATTCGTCCCGCCATTCTTTCGGTGGTTCACCAACCTCATGCAAATCCCGCTCGGAGATTTCAATCGAGGCGATGTCGCGCCCGCTTCGTTCGAGTGGAAAGGCCAGCGCCTTGCGCCGAACATCTGCTATGAAGATCTCTTTGGCGAGGAGCTCGCCGCCCGCTTCCTCGACGAAGCGAATGCCCCGACTATTTTCGTGAACGTCAGCAACATCGGCTGGTTCGGCAACTCGATCGCCATCGATCAACACCGTGAAATCTCGCGCATGCGGTCGCTGGAGTTTCATCGCCCCATGATTCGGGCGACCAACACCGGCGCCACGGTCATCATCGATGCGAGCGGGCGGGTGACACACTCGTTGCCCTCGATGACGAAGGGCGTGCTGCTCGGAACGGTGAGGGCGGGTCAAGGCATGACGTTCTTCGCCTGGTGGGCTTCCCGCTTCGGCCTTTGGCCCTTGTTCATCGGCGCGCTGCTGATATTGGGAGTTTACGGCGCGGCCCTTCGGGTCAGACGCCCGTAAAATCAACGGTTCCGCCCGATTCGCAAACCTTTCTTGCGGGGGCTGTTTTCAATAAAGGTCAGGTGGCCCGGACAGGGCCCGACAAGTCATGTTGACATTCCAGCAGATCATTTTGAAGTTGCAGTCCTATTGGGACGCCCAAGGCTGCGCGCTTTTGCAGCCCTACGACATGGAAGTCGGTGCCGGCACATCCCACACCGCCACCTTCCTTCGGGCCCTCGGTCCGGAGCCATGGAAAGCGGCTTACGTGCAGCCCAGCCGTCGCCCGAAAGACGGTCGCTATGGCAACAACCCCAACCGTCTGCAGCATTACTACCAATACCAGGTCGTGTTGAAGCCGGCTCCGGCGAACATCCTCGAGCTGTATCTCGGCTCGCTCGAAGCGCTTGGATTCGATCTCAAGAAAAACGATATTCGATTCGTCGAGGACGATTGGGAAAACCCGACGCTCGGCGCTTGGGGTCTGGGCTGGGAAGTCTGGCTAAACGGCATGGAAGTAACGCAGTTCACCTATTTCCAGCAAGTCGGCGGCATCGATTGCAAGCCGATCACCGGCGAAATCACCTACGGGCTCGAGCGCCTGGCAATGTATCTGCAGGGCGTCGATAACGTGTACGACCTCAAGTGGACCGACACGCTTTCGTACGGCGATGTGTACCACCAGAACGAAGTCGAGCAATCGACCTATAACTTCGAGCACAGCGATGCCGAGTTCCTGTTCACCGCATTCACCGCTTATGAAAAGCAGGCCAAGCATCTGGTCGAATCGCAACTGGCGCTTCCGGCCTACGAGCAGGTGCTCAAAGCGGCTCACAGCTTCAACCTGCTAGATGCACGCGGCGCCATCTCGGTGACCGAACGTGCCGCCTACATCGGCCGCATTCGGAATCTGGCTCGTAGCGTTGCGCAGAGCTATTACGAAAGTCGCGAACGCCTCGGCTTCCCGATGGCCCCTCGCGAATGGGTCGATCAGATGACCAAAAAAGCAGCGTAACGGACAACGCACAACACATAACGCGGCCAGAAAAAGAATATTGAAATGACCACAAGAAATCTTCTCGTCGAGCTGTTTGTCGAAGAGCTGCCGCCCAAGGCGCTGCGCAAACTCGGCGACGTCTTCGCGAACGTTCTGTTCGAAAACCTGAAATCACAGGGGCTGGTCGATGCTGGCGCAGCGCTGACCTCTTTCGCATCGCCGCGTCGACTCGCTGCACACGTGACGAACGTGAGTTCTCAGGCAGTAGACAAATCGGTATCTCAAAAGCTGATGCCGGTGGCGGTGGGGCTCGATTCCTCGGGTCAGCCGACGCCTGCGTTGATCAAGAAACTCGCGTCGCTGGGCGCGGGTCCCGAAGCTGCGGCGACTCTCACTCGCCAGGGCGAAGGCAAAGCGGAAGCCCTTTTCTACGAGAGCGTCGTTTCAGGCGCAATGCTCGCTGCCGGATTGCAAAAAGCTCTCGAAGAAGCGCTTTCGAAGCTGCCGATTCCCAAGGTTATGACCTATCAGTTGAGCGATGGATGGACCGACGTGAAGTTCGTTCGTCCTGCTCACGGCCTCGTGGCTTTGCATGGCAGCGACGTCGTCGATATTTCGGTGCTTGGCTTGAAGTCGCAGCGCAACACGCACGGCCATCGATTCGAAGCGAAGGTCGATCCTGTGGTCCTCGCGAATGCGGACGAATACGAGTCGAAGCTTCGCGGCGATGGTGCAGTGATCGCGAGCTTTGCTGCGCGCCGTGCCGATATGGAATCGCAACTCGCTGCTGCCGCCAAAAAATCCGGCGGTGACGTTTCTCCGATCGACGACGATGCGTTGCTCGATGAAGTGACTGCGCTGGTGGAGCGTCCGAACGTGTTGACTTGCGAGTTCGACAAGGAATTCCTCGATGTACCGCAGGAGTGCCTGATCCTCACGATGAAGGCCAATCAGAAATACTTTCCGCTGCTGCAGTCGGACGGTAAGTTGACGAACAAGTTTCTGGTCGTCAGCAACATCAGCCCCGACGACGCGAGCGCGGTGATCGGCGGCAACGAACGCGTCGTTCGCCCGCGTCTTGCCGATGCGAAATTTTTCTTCGATCAGGATCGCAAGAAGACGCTCGAATCGCGAACCGACCAGCTCGAGAAGATGGTCTATCACAACAAGCTCGGCACGCAGGGCGAACGAGTCAAGCGTGTTCGCGCAATCGCATCCAGCATCGGACAGGCGCTCGGTGGAGCGACGCTTGCACAGCAGGCCGATCAGGCGGCGCATCTGGCGAAGGCCGATTTGTTGACCGACATGGTGGGCGAGTTTCCGGAGCTGCAAGGCATCATGGGCCGCTACTACGCCTTGAACGATGGCCTGTCGACCGACATTGCCGATGCAATCGAAGACCACTACAAACCTCGCTTTGCCGGCGATGGCTTGCCGCGTGGTCAGGTCGGCGTTGCGGTTGCGCTGGCGGACAAACTCGAAACGCTCGTGGGCATGTTCGGCATCGGCAATCTGCCCACTGGCGACAAGGATCCTTTCGCATTGCGCCGTCACGCGCTCGGCGTGATTCGCATGTTGTCCGAGCAGAATTTGCCACTCGACATTTCGGCTCTGGCCAACGACGCGTACGCCGCTTTCGGCGACCGTCTGCCTGCAGACCGCGCCCCCGCAATCGATGCGCTTCTCACGTTCATCTACGAGCGTCTGAGCGGCAGCCTGCGCGATCAAGGTTACAGCCCGCAAGAGGTCGATGCGGTCGTGTCGCAGCGTCCCGGACGTCTGGGCGATATCGCGAAACGACTGGCTGCAGTGAAGGCATTTGCGCTGTTGCCCGAAGCGCCCGCGCTGGCTGCTGCCAACAAGCGGGTGAGCAACATACTGAAGAAGGCAGACGGTGTCGTGAGCCCAGCTGTGAACGTTTCGCTGCTCACCGACGATGCGGAAAAAGCGTTGCATTCGTCGCTGCTATCGGTGTCGTCGAAGGCAGACGATGCGCTGGAGGCTGGCAACTACACGGGTAACTTGCAGGCGCTCGCCGAATTGAAATCGCCGGTCGATGCTTTCTTCGAAAACGTGATGGTGAATGCGGAAGACCCGGCCTTGCGCGCCAACCGGTTGGGCCTTCTGGCATCGCTACACGAATCCATGAATCGCGTGGCCGACTTGTCACGCCTGGCTAGCTAACTTCTCAAGCTGATCGGATCACTCTATGAAGCTCGTCATTCTCGATCGCGATGGCACCATCAACGCCGATAACGACGACTTCATCAAGACGCCGGAAGAGTGGGTTCCGCTACCCGGCGCGCTGGAGGCAATCGCGAGACTCAATCATTCCGGATGGCACGTGGTGGTCGTATCGAATCAGTCCGGACTGGGACGCGGTCTTTTCGACATGGCTGCCCTGAATGCGATTCACGCCAAGATGCACAAGATGCTTGCCGCGCATGGAGGTCGGATCGACGCGGTGTTTTTCTGCCCGCATAGCCCCGACGAAAACTGCGCGTGCCGCAAGCCGAAGGCGGGCCTGTTCGAGCAGATTCGGGAACGCATCGGCGTCGATCTTGACGGGGTTCCGGTAGCCGGCGACACGCTTCGCGATCTGGTGGCAGGAACCAGCGTCGGCTGCGAGCCGCATCTCATCCTGACCGGCAAAGGCTCGGCATATCGCTACGGTGAACTGCCGGGTGAGTTTCCCGCTGCAACCCGCAAGCACAACGATTTGTGCGAGTTCGTCGAATTCCTTTTGTCGCGCGAAACGTCGACGGCCGCGCCGACTCCGTTGCATTGAACCGGCACCACGACGGTTACTTCCACCTTAATTTTCAACAATCCGAATGCTGTTTCTCCGCTCACTGATTCACGCGTTGTGGATGCTGGTTACCGTTATTCCCTGGGCCATCGTCATGCTCGTTGCATCCATCTGGATACGGGGCGATCGCATGTTCTGGATGGCTGCGCGCTGGCTGGGATGGGCGGTCGACGGCGCGCGGGTCATCATCGGCATCCAGGTGCGGGTGACCGGCATGGAGAACCTTCCGACCGGCGAGAAAAGCGCTGCGATTCTGCTGGTGAAACATCAATCCACTTTCGAAACCTTCCTGATGCCGACGTTGATGCCACACCCGCTGGCTTACGTGTTCAAGAAAGAATTGCTTCAAGTGCCGTTTTTCGGCTGGGCCATGGGCCGCATGGACATGATCCATATCGACAGAAGCCAGAAGACTCGCGCGTTCTCGAAGGTGGTCGAGCAAGGCAAGCGCCTCTTGTCGCGCGGTGTCTGGGTGATCATGTTCCCCGAAGGCACACGCATTCCACGCGGTCAAGTAGGTACTTACAAGAGCGGCGGCACACGTCTGGCCATCGAAACCGGCGCACCGGTTATTCCAGTGGCGGTCACATCTGCAAAATGCTGGCCACGTAAGGCGTTTATCAAGAAGCCCGGCATCGTCGATGTGTCTATCGGCAAACCTATTCCCAGCGAAGGACGCAAACCGGACGAGCTGATGGCGGAGGTTCAGGCGTGGATCGAAAACGAAATGCATCGACTCGATCCCGAGGCTTATCCGAAGCCGTGAGGCGACTGCCTTGAATCTTTACAGGCAGTAATTTCGTAGTACTTACGATTGTCTGGCTTCACTCTGCTTTCTCTGGCTAAACTGACATGATGCAGAGGCTGTTTCAACTCGCGCTCGACCTGTTCGATAGCAAAGAACCGGACGAAATCGTGCCCACGATTTCTCGTGTCGGTCTATCGACATCCCCCACTCCGAGTAACGACCGGATTTCTTCGCAGCCGCTGGTATCGCCCGGTAGGGGAACACACGAACCGCTCGATCGGTTGATCGAGCCCATGACGTTTCGCCATCCGAGAGCGAGCCGGGAAATCGTTCTTGACGATTGTTTGGTTGCCTACGAGTTCGTGCGTCGCAAACGCCGAACCATCGGCTTCGTCGTCGGCGCGGAAGGCCTCTCGGTACGCGCTCCGAAGTGGACCCCGGTGTACGAAGTCGAATCGGCGATCCGCGAAAAATCGGAATGGATCAGGCGAAAACTCGACGAAACGCGTGAGCGGCACGAAAAGCTCGAGTCGTCGCGAATCGTCTGGAAGGATGGCGCGATCTTCAACTTTCTGGGCGAGCCGGTAAAAATCGTTCTCGACAGCCGCCAGACGCGTTCGGGAACCGGTGCCGTACTGCAACCGGCCACGGATGCCTCGCCGGGCGCGCCCATGCTTCTTCATATGGCGCTCGCCACGGCGGCGACGCCAGATCAAATCCGCGACTCGGTTCAGGCCTGGTTGATGCGTCAGGCCAAACGCATCTTCGTCGAGCGACTCGATCGTTTCTCGCCGGAACTGTCGGTCAAGTGGACCAGGCTCAGTTTGAGCAACGCCGGCACGCGCTGGGGCAGCGCAAGCGCCGACGGATCTATTCGCCTCAACTGGAGGCTGGTCCACTTCACCATGCCCGTAATTGACTATGTCGTGGTGCATGAACTCAGCCATTTACGAGTCATGGATCACAGCCCGCGTTTCTGGGAGACAGTCAAATCGGTTGTTCCCGATTACACCGAACTCCGGGCACGACTCAAGGACGAGCCGATTCCGAAGTGGTGAAAATGCGTCGGCTTTCGGCTAACTCCTCTTCACAATCCTCTTGAAATAAAACACAGTGCATCCAGAGTCGAACAAGTAGTCGAACATGCAGTCGCACGAATATTGGAATAACCAGTCGAACAATCAGTGAGGGAGAAGCGCGTATGAGTGAACAGGCCATCCTTGTCGTCGAGGACAACCCAGATCATCTGGAACTCACTGTATTGACGCTGCGCGAACAGGGCGTGACGAACGAAATCGTCGTCGCTCGCGACGGTGCAGAAGCTCTCGAATACCTGCACGGCGAGGGTAAATATGCGGGGCGAGATACACGCAAGCAGCCGGTACTGGTTCTCCTCGATCTGAAACTGCCGAAACTCTCGGGTCTGGATGTGCTTCAGCGAATCCGGGCCAATCCCGTAACCGTGGCCACGCCGGTCATCATGCTGACTTCCTCGAGCGAAGAGGCCGACATCGTGGCGGCCTACAAGGGTGGCGCCAACAGCTTCGTGCGCAAGCCAGTGGACTTCGCCGAGTTCACCGAAAAACTGCGATCGCTTCAGGTCTACTGGCTTCTGGTCAACCAACCGCCTCCTGCCGGCTGATGTTCAAGACGCGACTCCGTTTGCGAGGCCAGCTGATCCTGCTGGTCGCGGCAGCGGTTTTGCCTTTGATCGGACTGTCGCTCTATAGAAGTGTCGAAGTTGCGAGGATGTCGCTGCAGCAGGCACGCACGAATCTTCAGTTGAGCGCATCGCTGTCGGCACTCAGGCAGGAGCAGGTGGCCGACTCTGCGGAGCAACTGCTCAAAGCCATTTCGTCGAAGTCCGATCTCTCGTCGCTGCTGGTCGATTCATCCCCGGCGAATCGCACACCGGCGCGGCTGGCAGCTTGCACCGACTTCCTGCACTCGCTTCAACAGCGCTTTCCGATTTACGCGACCTTGGGGATCGCATCGTTGGACGGCACCAGAGTCTGCAGCTCCCGAAATAGCGATGGCAACATCAGCCTGGCAGATCGGCGTTATTTCAAGGAGGCAGTCGCCGGAAAGAAGTTCGTCGTGGGCGAGCACGTCATCGGGCGGCAAAGCAACGTCTCGCTGCTCCCGTTTGCGATTCCTTTCATCAACGATCAAGGCGCAGTGACTGGAGTCGCGTACGCAGTTCTCACGCTTCCCGAGTTTGCCAATGCGCTCGAGCGAGCCGATATACCTTCAGGCGCATCCCTCACCGTGTTCGATCGGGCGGGAACCGTTCTTGCCACCTCTACATACGCTACGCAACCTCCGGGCCGTGTGACCTCGGACCCATGGATCAAGGAGATGGTCGCGAAGGGCATCGCAGATGTCGACGAGCACGAAGGCGCAGACGGAGTCGATCGGGTCTACGCATTCGCGCCGGCAATGGGCAGCGCGAATGCTGGCATCGTGGTCGTGCAGGAAATCCCACGACATCTGATTGCGGGCGCAGGCCGATCGCTGCTGCTGCAAGACCTTGTTTTTCTTTTGATCGCGGCGGCCATCGGCTTGTTTGCCGCGTGGAAACTGGGCGGTCGTACCCTGGTGCTGCCAGCCCTTGCGCTCATGCGAGGCACTCGCCGAATCCAGCGAGGCGAACTCGACTATCGGATAGGTCATATCGAAGGATTAGGAGAGTTCTCCCGCATCGGACGCAGCGTCAATCAGATGGCCGATGCCCTGCAAAAGCGTCAGACCGAATTGCAGGACGAGCTGGTCAGGAGCGTGCGCGCCTACTCGACGCTCGATCTGGTGATCAACGGCATGCAAGAGGGCCTCATGGCGATCGACGCGTTCGGGAGATGCGTACTCTCGAACGACGCGGCCCGAAAAATGTTCGCGGTCGACAAGGAGACGGTGCCGATCATTAAGTGGGCGGAACACTTCGGCATTTACGTGCCCGACACAGACCAGTTGTGCCGCCCCGAAGACCTGCCGATGAGCCGTGCGTTGCGCGGAGAACGCGGCTCGAACCTCGACCTCGAAGTCAAGCACGAAGGAGTCCGGCACGGTTGCGCTATGCGCTGCAGTTACAGCCCGATGAGCACTGCCGATGGCGTTCCTGCGGCACTGATCGTGTTCGCGGACATCACCGAGTTGCGGGAGTTCGAACGCCAGCAAAAACAGAGCGTGTTCGAGCTGCGCGACATGCAACGCCGCCTGACCGCCGCTCACCGCATCGGGCGAATCGGACACTTCGAAGTGGACATGGCAACCAACCTGGTGGTCTGGTCGGGTGAGATCCACGACATATTCGGTGTGAAGCCGAATGACTTCGACGGCACATTGGGCGCATTCATGCCGCTGCTGCATCCCGCTGACAAGGAGCACTTCAACAAGTCGCGAATACGCGCCAGAGAGACGAACGGAACATTCGACGCCGAGTACCGCATCGTCAAGCCCAGCGGAGAAGTGCGCTGGCTGCATCAAGTGGTTGTTTGCAATTTCGACGGTCACGGCAAACCGGTGTCGCGGAGTGGCGTTGTGCAGGACGTCACCGACCGCAAGCTCAACGAGCTGGAAAACGCCGCTCTACTGGAGCAGGTTCGCGAGCTCAACGCCGATCTCGAAAAGAAGGTTGAAGAAAGAACGGCGGAGCTTTTGAGGCAGGAGGCGCTGTTCCGGGAACTGGCAGAGCAGGCGCCTCAAGTCGTGTGGACCGCAGATCCACAAGGCCGCATGAACTATGTGAACCGGGCCTGGTACGAATTGGTCGGCGATCAGGCTCCCGGAGATATTGGATCTAACTGGTCGAGCTTTATTCACCCCGATGACATTGCCTCGATCACCGCGAATTGGCAGACAGCCATCACCACCAACACGCCGTATGTTGGCATGCGTCGTTTGCGCTCGAAGACCGGCGAATGGCACACCATGAGTTATCGCGCCACGCCCGTGTTCGCGCCTGACGGCAAGGTTGATTTCTGGGTGGGCATCGATGCGGATGTGACTGAGATCAAAGCGATCGAGACCGCGTTGCGGTTGTCGAACCAGGAGCTCGAGGCGTTCTCGTATACCGTGTCGCACGACCTTCGATCGCCATTGAACACGGTCGATGGATTCAGCCGGTTGTTGATGCGCGAACTGGGCGGCGGCGCCAGCGCGAAAACCCAGCACTATCTCTCGCGCATTCAGGCTGGCGTTGCAACCATGGGGCAACTGATAGAAGACTTGCTGTCGCTCGCGCAACTCTCCCGAATGCAGTTGCGTCATGAGCCGGTGAGCCTGACCTCGATCGGCCAGGACATTCTCGAGCGCCTGCAAAGCAAGGATCCGGATCGCGTTTGCAGGATCGAAGTCGCCCCCGACATGAACGTTCTCGGCGACAGGCGATTGATAAGTGTCGCGCTGGAAAATCTTCTGGGCAATGCCTGGAAATTCGCGGGTCAGAAGGAAGTCTGCGAGATCACTTTTGGACGAATGCCCAGCGATTCGGGAGAAGCGGTTTTCTTCGTGAAGGACAACGGTGCAGGATTCGACATGGCCTATGCCGACAAGCTGTTCAACATCTTCCAGCGCCTGCATTCCGCATCGGAGTTTCCCGGCTCGGGGGTGGGCCTCGCGACAGTGAGCCGGGTAGTGGGGCGGCATAACGGCCGTGTGTGGGCGAGATCGACACCGGGAGAGGGCGCGACTTTCTTTTTCACCCTGGGCGACACCCTGATGATGCCGAACGGTCCTTTCGGGCAAGACGGAACTGACGGAGCCAACTGACGGAGGGAGCATGGGCATCATTCGAAAACCAAAAGCAAAAGGCAGCGCGTTTGCCGACACCTTCGTGATCGGAAGCGCGGCGTCGGCGGATCAACTAGTCGGCCTGATGGACGTGCTTCCCGACGGCATCGTCATCGTGTCGCCGGCCGGAAAAATCACTCTCGCGAATGCACACGCGCACGATCTGCTGCGCGTGGATATACCGAATCTGGTCGGCAACGAATGGTGGGATGCAATCCCGGATGAAGTCGAGGAGCGTCGACACGAAGATGCCGAGAAGGCGTTGTCGTCGGCGGGCAAATACAGCTTCGTCGAACACGAACCCTTTGCCGACGAATGGCTGCAATATTCGATGACCCGTTACGCGCAGGGCTTCGTGGTGACGATCCGCAGCGTGACCGAACGGTACCGGCACATGTCTGCACTTCGCGATCACGAGAAGCGTGTCGAGCATCTCTTCAAGTCGAACCCGAACGTGATGTGGGTGCTCGACAAAAATACGCTGCGCATCCTCGACGCCAACGAAGCCGCCACCCGTTTCTACGGCTACCAGGGCGACGATCTTTCTACCCTGGCGGCGAGCGCGTTATTTGCGGAGGAGAGCGACGAGGAAGTTCGGCGGGTATTGCCGATGATCGACGGGCCGGTGAACGATCCGCGAAAAATATGTCGCCAGAAAAAAGCGAATGGCGAAATCATTCTGGTCGAGTTGTCGGGAAAGCAGATCGATTGGTACGGCACTGCTGCGATTCTGGTTTCGCTGGTCGATACGACCGAGCGCCATCTTGCCGATAACAATCTGCGAAACGAAGCGAACAGCCTTGCCGCAAAACTCGAAGTGAGGGACGAAGAGCTCGAGATCGCGCAGCAGGAGCTCAACTCCCTGCATTACGCGATGTCTCACGACCTGCAGGCTCCCCTGCATGTAGTCGATGGATTCGCGAAGACCCTTCTGGACCGGTTCGGCGATGCGCTGGGTGAGCGCGGCACGCACTTTCTGAATCGAATTCAAGCCAGTGCCCGGCAAATGAACGTGTTGATCGACGATCTGCGGATGTTGTCCCGGGTTGCCCGAGTCGAACCGGCTGCAGTCAACGTCAACCTTTCTGCGATTTGTGAAACGCTGCTGGAATCACATAAGCAACGCGACCCGAAGCGAGGCGTAGCGATCGATGTGTCGCCCGATATTTTTGCGATGGGCGATACCGGGCTGTTGACCACGGTGATGTCGCGTTTGCTGGACAACGCCTGGAAATTCACCTCGAACACCGAAGAAGCCTGGATCCGGGTCACCGCAACCCTGACGAAGCCGCCGATAGCCGAAAACGAATTCGAGGACGACGAAAGAGGAGGGGGGCTAGGTGCCGCGTCTCGGGAGGTGATTGTTTGCGTGTCCGACAATGGCGCCGGATTCGACGCCAACTATGTGCACAAACTATTTACACCGTTTCAGCGCCTGCATTCGTCCATCGAGTTTCCCGGTGCAGGGTTGGGGCTTGCCATCGTTCAGAAGGCTGCGGATCGACTGGGCGCTCGAGTCTGGGCCGAGCCTGTAGCGCCCAATGGCGCACGTTTCTACATCGCGCTTGCGGCGTGAGACTTCACGTCAGGGCTTGCCGAATCGAATGACGCCTTTCGCGTCTTTCGATCGGCTCAATTTGCCTGCGTACCAAAGCCAGTGCAAATGCGCGACCGCCTCGCCCATGGCGAATGTGGTCTGGTGAAGATCGAGCGCACGCTTGAAAAGTACCGGAAGAATCTCGAACGCCGTTCGCGGAGACTCTTCGCAGAACTCCAGCACTTCCGCCAGGCGGTCGCGATGATGATCGTGAAGTTGCTGAATGCGCGTATGGAGTCCGGTGAAAGGTTTTCCATGCGAAGGAAGCGTCAAGGTGTGCGGATCGAGTTCGCGGAAATCGTCGATCGACGAAAGAAAATCATCCAGCGCATTCGATTCCGGTTCCACCTCGTGCACGCTCACGTTAGTTGAAATTCGCGGCAGCATCATGTCGCCGCCTATCAGCACACCTATCTCTTCGCAATGCAGGGCAATGTGTTCTGCAGAGTGGCCGTAGCCTGCAATGCAGCGCCATGACTTGCCACCGATATCGATCACCTGATCGTTCCTGATGCGGTGAAAAGTGGAGGGTACCGAAGGGACCATTTGCGCGTACAGATTGCCGCGCGATCGAACTTTCTCGAGAGAATCCGCGTCGGCAATACCGTGCGACTCGAAAAAATTCGCCGCCTTTTCACCACCGAAACCGGTGGCGACCTGCGTGGCCAGGCGGGCCGAATAGTAGTCGGTTGCGCTGATCCAAAGGCGGACATTCCATCGCTCGCACAACCAGGTGCCCAGACCCAGATGGTCGGGGTGCATGTGCGTCACGAGCACCCGTAGAACCGGGAGGCCTTCTAGCTGAGTCGCGAAAATTTCTTCCCACTGGGCTTTGGATTCATCCCTGTGAATGCAGCAATCCACGATGGTCCACCCATCTTTGCCGTCGATTCGGTCACGCATCAACCAGAGGTTGATGTGATCGAGCGCGAAGGGCAGCGCCATCCGTATCCACTTCACGCCGGGAGCCACTTCGATGGAGGCGCCCGGTGCGGGTAACTCGTCGCCGAAGGGGTAATTGAGCTGCTGTTCGAGAAGGTTCATGTAGGATTGACGTTAACGTAAACGTCATATGTAATTCGCTTCATTCTAAAAGGTTGATGGTCATTGCGTCCGGCTAAGCGAAAAGACCACCAAAACAGAGCGAAGCAATCGAAAACCTAATGCCCCAGACAAGTCACACCATCAGCGATCTTGCGCGTGAGTTCGACCTCACGACACGCGCGATACGCTTCTACGAAGACATGGGCCTGCTCCAGCCGCAGCGATCCGGTCCCGGCGGACGCAATCGCATCTATTCGGCCCGCGATCGTGCGCGCCTGCGATTGACCCTTCGCGCCAAACGACTCGGCCTGAGCCTGACCGAGGCGCGTGAAGTGATCGACATGTACGACAGTCCCCGCGACACGGTGGCGCAACTGCGGAAATTTCTCGAGGTACTTACGGTCCATCGCGTTCAGCTCGAAGAAAAGCTTGCCGATCTGGAGGCCAACATCGACGAGGTGCAGGCTCACGAAAAAGAAGCGCGATCCCTGCTTGCTAAAAGCGAATCGAAAACGAATCCACCGGCAAAAAAAAAAGTCGCGAAATCGACTTCGAAGCCAGTTTCAAAGAAAAAAATCAAAGGAGACAAAGCATGAGTGTTCCAGGACTCGATTTCATGCTCGGAGAAGACATCGATGCATTGCGCGAAGCGGTGCACGATTTCGCTCAAACCGAAATTGCGCCGCGCGCGGCCGAGATCGACAGGAGCGATCAGTTCCCGATGGATTTGTGGAAAAAAATGGGCGATCTGGGAGTTCTCGGCATCACGGCGCCCGAAGAATTCGGCGGAGCGAACATGGGCTATCTGGCTCACATGATCGCCATGGAAGAGATCAGTCGCGCATCGGCTTCCGTGGGACTCAGCTATGGCGCACACAGCAATCTGTGTGTGAACCAGATCAAGCGAAACGGGACCGACGAACAGCGCAAGAAGTATCTGCCCAAGCTGATTTCCGGCGAGCATGTCGGCGCATTGGCAATGAGCGAACCCGGAGCGGGCAGCGACGTCATCAGCATGAAGCTGAAGGCGCAGGACAAGGGCGATCACTACCTGCTGAACGGCACCAAGATGTGGATCACCAACGGGCCTGATGCCGACACACTGGTGGTTTACGCAAAGACCGAACCCGAGTTGGGCGCACGCGGCGTCACGGCGTTTCTGGTCGAGAAATCGATGAAGGGGTTCAGCGTTGCGCAGAAGCTCGACAAGCTCGGTATGCGCGGCAGCCATACCGGCGAGCTGGTGTTCGAGAACGTGGAGGTGCCCGCGCAAAACATCCTTGGCGGACTGAACCAGGGCGCTAAAGTTTTGATGAGCGGTCTCGACTACGAGCGCGCAGTTCTGGCGGCAGGGCCCATCGGCATCATGCAAGCGGTAATGGACAACATCGTTCCCTACATTCACGACCGCAAACAGTTCGGTCAAAGCATCGGCGAGTTTCAGTTGATGCAGGGCAAGGTGGCGGACATGTACACCACGCTCCAGGCGGGTAAATCGTTCTGCTACACCATCGGCAAAAATCTGGATCGACTCGGTGCCGAGCATGTGCGGCGGGTGCGCAAGGATTGCGCATCGGTCATTCTCTGGTGCGCCGAAAAATCGACCTGGATGGCAGGCGAAGGCATACAGATATTCGGCGGCAACGGGTACATCAACGACTACCCTCTGGGACGTTTGTGGCGCGATGCGAAACTCTACGAAATCGGCGCGGGCACCAGCGAAGTACGTCGCATGTTGATCGGTCGCGAACTGTTCGCAGAGACCATGTAAGGTCGACTCGAGAACCTCGCAATTGCCGTCTGCAAATTTTTTATCGCTTACTCAAAAACAAAAAAAGGAAATTCGGAATGGCCGGTCCCCTGTCAGAACTTTTCAACCATAACCGCACTTGGGCCGAGCAGATCGAGCGCGAGCGTCCGGGATTTTTTACCGGACTCGTGGCTCAGCAAACTCCCAAATACATGTGGATCGGATGCTCCGATAGCCGAGTCCCGGCTAATCAGATTACCGGTCTGGAACCAGGCGAAGTGTTCGTGCATCGCAATGTCGCGAACATCGTGGTGCATTCGGATCTGAACGCGCTGTCGGCTATTCAGTTTGCGGTCGAGCGACTCAAGGTCGAACACGTGATGGTGGTCGGACATTACGGATGTTCCGGTGTGCGTGCCGCTCTCGAAGGCGCGCGTATCGGTCTTGCGGACAACTGGATCCGTCATATTCAGGATGTGCGCGATCGACATCGCGATCTTCTGAACCGCCTGCCGGAAGATCAACGTGCCGATGCGCTTTGCGACATCAACGTGATCGAGCAGGTAGTGAACGTGTGCGTGAGTACCGTGATGCTGGATGCATGGGCCCGCAACCAGAACATCACGATCCACGGGTGGGCTTTCGGGGTGCACGACGGCTTGTTGCAGGACTTGAAGATGACCGTGACCGGCGAGAGCTCGCTCGATGAAATCTACACCGCTGCTATCGCGAAAGTGGTTGCCGCCCGTACCGGCGCCTAAGTACCCAGAGGAGACAATCAAATGTCGGAATCCATAGTCATCGTCGGTGCCGCCAGAACGCCCATGGGCGCGTTCCAGGGCGATTTCTCTTCTCTGGCTGCACACGATCTTGGCGGTGCAGCCATCAAGGCGGCCGTGGAACGCGCAGGCATCTCGCCAGACCTCGTCACCGAGGTGCTCATGGGAAATTGCTTGATGGCAGGCCAGGGTCAGGCCCCGGCGCGGCAAGCCGCTTTCAAGGGCGGACTCCCTAAAAGCGCCGGCGCGGTAACGTTGTCGAAGATGTGCGGCTCTGGCATGAAGGCTGCCATGTTCGCTCACGACATGCTGCTCGCGGGAAGTCATGAAGTGATGGTCGCCGGAGGTATGGAGAGCATGACCAACGCGCCGCATTTGCTGCCGAAAGGCCGCAGCGGAATTCGCATCGGCCACGACCGAATCTACGATCACATGATGCTGGACGGCCTGGAAGACGCCTACGAACCAGGCAGAGCGATGGGCACATTCGGCGAAGACTGCGCGGCCAAGTACAACTTCACTCGAGAGTCGCAGGACGCTTTCGCCATTGCCAGCGTCGAACGCGCACGCACTGCGATTGCATCCGGAGCATTCGACGCCGAGATCACTCCAGTCGCGATACGGACCCGTGCCGGCGAAGAATCGGTTTCGATAGACGAAGGTCCTGGCAAGGCGAAGCCTGAAAAAATTCCCGCGCTGAAGCCTGCGTTCAAGAAAGACGGAACCATCACCGCAGCGTCCAGCTCGTCCATCAACGACGGCGCTGCTGCCATGGTGATGACGACTGCTTCGGTCGCATCGAGATTGGGTCTCAAGCCGATCGCGCGAATCGTCGGTCACGCCATGCACGCGCAGGAGCCGAACTGGTTTACGACTGCGCCAGTCGGAGCCACGCAAAAACTTCTCGCGAAGATCGGCTGGAAAGTCTCCGACGTCGATTTGTGGGAAGTGAACGAGGCATTCGCGGTGGTTCCGATGGCGTTGATGAAAGAGCTTGGCGTGTCGCACGACATCGTCAACGTGAATGGTGGGGCTTGCGCGCTGGGGCACCCGATTGGAGCGAGCGGCGCACGCATTCTGGTCACCCTGATTCACGCGCTGATTACGCACGGCAAAACCAGGGGCATTGCGACGCTTTGCATCGGCGGTGGTGAGGCCACGGCAATGGCCGTCGAGATCATCTGACCGCGCTAATCCACTGAATAGTCTCACCCACCAAAAGATCCGAATGCGATTCGACGCTGTACTTTTCGATTGCGACGGCGTTCTCGTCGACTCCGAACCGATCACCAACGGCGTGTTGCGAGACATGCTTCACGAAAACGGCTGGACCATGACCAGGCAGGAATGTCTGGATCTTTTCGTCGGCAAGGCAGTGCGAGATGAACGTGCGTTGATCGAGAAGAACACGGGCAAGCCGCTCACCGATGAATGGCTCGCAGGTTTCTGGAAACGACGGAACGTGCAGCTCGAGTTGCTGCTGGTGCCGATCGAAGGTGCTGCAGAGGCAGTGGCGAAAATTCACCGTATTCATGACGGAAGAATCGCATGCGCTTCCGGTGCCGACTTGCACAAGGTTCAGTTGCAGCTTCGAAAGACGGGCATGTTCCAGTTCTTCGAAGATCGAATCTTCAGCGGGCACGACACGCCACGCTCGAAACCTTTTCCGGATGTCTACCTTGCTGCAGCCGCGTACATCGATGCCGATCCGACTCGCTGCGCAGTGATCGAAGACACGATTACCGGAGTGACGGCAGGCATCGCGGCCGGTGCCACCGTCTTTGGCTATGCGCCCGATGGCGATGGATCCAAGCTCGTAGAGGCTGGTGCCTCGGTCATCTTCAAAAAGATGCAGGACCTGCCTGGTTTGCTCGAATAGTTTTCCAACCGATCCGAAAAAAAAGAGGCCGTCGATGCCGAAGATAGAGACAAAACTCAACACCCGTTCGTCCGATTTTCGTGCGAACGCCGATGCGATGAGACTGCTGGTGGATGATTTGTACGCGAAGATTGCGGACGTGTCGTTGGGTGGCGGTGAAACCGCGAGAGCCCGCCACAGATCGCGTGGAAAGCTGCTTCCGCGCGATCGCGTGCAAATGCTGCTTGACCCCGGCACACCATTTCTGGAACTCGCACCACTGGCGGCGTACAACATGTACGGCGGCGACGCGCCTTGCGCTGGCGTCATCACAGGCGTCGGACGCGTCAGTGGCGTCGATTGCATGATCGTCTGCAACGACGCGACGGTGAAGGGTGGCACCTACTACCCCATGACCGTGAAAAAGCATTTGCGTGCGCAGGAAATTGCGCAACAGAACAATCTGCCGTGCATTTATCTTGTCGATTCCGGCGGCGCGAATCTTCCGAATCAGGATGAGGTGTTTCCCGATCGGGATCACTTCGGCCGAATCTTTTTCAATCAGGCGAACATGAGTGCGCAGGGTATTGCGCAGATTGCAGTTGTCATGGGCTCATGCACCGCAGGTGGTGCTTATGTTCCCGCGATGAGCGACGAGGCGATCATCGTGAAGGATCAGGGAACCATTTTTCTGGGCGGCCCGCCGCTTGTGAAAGCTGCGACCGGAGAAGTCGTGAGCGCGGAGGACCTGGGTGGAGGCGACGTTCACACGCGACTGTCGGGCGTGGCCGACAACCTCGCACAAAACGATTTGCATGCGCTGGCCATCGCGCGCAATTCGGTGAGCCATCTCAACAGAAGCAAAGCGGCATCGATCGAGCAGCCCGCCCGTTCACCGATGTACGACGGCGCAGAACTTTATGGCGTGATTCCCACCGATACCCGAAAGCCTTTCGACGTGCGCGAGATCATCGGGCGCATCGTCGATGCCAGCGAGTTCGACGAATTCAAGGCACGTTTCGGATCGACGCTGGTTTGTGGATTCGCCAGCATCGAAGGCATGCCGGTGGGCATCATCGCGAACAACGGGATTCTGTTCTCGGAGTCGGCGGTGAAGGGGGCGCACTTCATCGAACTGTGTTGCCAACGAAAGATTCCGCTCGTGTTCCTGCAGAACATCACCGGGTTTATGGTCGGGCGCAAATACGAAAACGAGGGCATCGCCAGGCACGGCGCGAAATTGGTGACTGCAGTGGCAACCGCGCAAGTCCCGAAGTTCACGATCATCATCGGCGGCAGCTTCGGCGCCGGCAACTACGGAATGTGCGGCCGCGCCTACTCGCCAAGGTTCCTTTGGATGTGGCCCAACGCACGTATCAGCGTGATGGGTGGCGAGCAGGCGGCCAGCGTGCTGGCGACGGTGAAACGCGACGGAATCGAAGGCAAGGGCGGAGCCTGGTCGACGGATGAAGAGGCTGCGTTCCGCGCACCGATCCTCGAGCAGTACGAAGTGCAGGGCAATCCTTATTACGCAACCGCCAGGTTGTGGGACGACGGCATCATCGATCCGGCCGACACGCGTCGCGTGCTCGCGCTCGGACTTTCGGCATCGCGCAATGCGCCTATTCCGGAGACGCGATTCGGCGTCTTCCGCATGTAAGGAGCATGACGATGTTCAAAAAGATCCTGATTGCCAATCGCGGAGAGATCGCCTGCCGCGTTGCCAAGACTGCCAGGCGTCTTGGCGTGAAAACCGTCGCGGTGTATTCCGACGTCGACTCCAAGGCAAAACATGTGGCCATGTGCGACGAGTCGGTCGGCCTCGGTGGGAGCGCCCCGAAAGACAGCTATCTGCGCTGGGAAAAAATCATCGAAGCGGCGAAGAAAACCGGCGCCGAGGCAATACATCCTGGCTACGGTTTCCTGAGCGAGAACGAAGACTTTGCCAAAGCGTGCGGCGACGCCGGCCTGGTTTTCATAGGACCGCCCGCATCGGCGATTCGTTCGATGGGGCTGAAGGCGCAGTCGAAGCAGTTGATGGAAGCTGCGGGCGTGCCGCTGGTGCCGGGATATCACGGCGCAGATCAGGATCCGGCATTGCTTCAGCGCGAAGCCGATCGCATCGGTTATCCGGTGTTGATCAAAGCCAGCGCAGGTGGTGGCGGCAAGGGCATGCGTGCGGTCGATCGCAGCGAAGACTTCGCTGCAGCGCTCGCGTCGTGCAAGCGAGAAGCGATCAACAGCTTTGGCGACGACGCGGTGCTGATCGAGAAATACGTGCTTCGCCCGAGGCATATCGAGATACAGGTGTTCGGCGATACCCAAGGCAACTACGTCTATCTGTTCGAGCGCGATTGCTCGGTGCAGCGCCGTCATCAAAAAGTGCTGGAAGAGGCGCCCGCTCCCGGCATGACGCGAAAGATGCGCGAGGAGATGGGTGCTGCTGCAGTAGCCGCAGCGCGCGCGGTGAACTACGTCGGCGCTGGCACGGTGGAGTTCATCGTCGAGCAGCGAGACGACGAGATGCGTTTTTTCTTCATGGAGATGAACACGCGTCTGCAAGTGGAGCATCCGGTCACCGAGGCAATCACCGGACTCGATTTGGTCGAGTGGCAGCTTCGTGTTGCCTGCGGCGAGCCATTGCCGCTGTTGCAGGACGCACTGCGAATCGAAGGCCACGCGATCGAAGCGCGCGTCTGCGCAGAGAACCCCGACAACGGGTTTCTGCCGGCGACCGGGTCGTTGAATATTTATCGCAAACCCGAAGGCGTGAGCTTCGAGCGCGGCGATGTTCGAATCGACGATGGCGTTCGCGAAGGCGATGAGATATCGCCCTTCTACGATTCGATGATCGCCAAACTCATCGTATATGGCGCCAATCGCGAACAGGCACTTGCGCGACTCGATGCGGCGCTTGCTCGAATGCACATCGTGGGCGTTACCACCAACCTGCAGTTCCTGCGACGCGTCATTGCTACCGAGTCTTTCTCGAAAGCGATGCTCGACACCGCGCTCATTAAGCGGGAAGAGAAGTCGCTGTTCAAGATCGAAGAAATTTCGCAGGAGGTGGCGGTGTCAGCAGCCATAGCGAGGATTCTGGACGATGAGAAGAAGCTCGAATCGAACGATCCGTTCAGCAAGCGCGACGGTTGGCGATCGCACGGATCGATGGCGAGGACATTCCATTTTCAGATGGCTGGTGACGCAATCGTCGCGGGCATCGAAACCGATAGAGCGGCTAGGGCGATGACGCTTTGCATGGACGATGCCAGCTTGGACGTGAGCTTCTACCCAGCAGAAGCGGACTCGGTCGAATGGAAGATTGGTTCGCAAAAACATTCTGCTCAGGTGTACCGATCAAAAAACCTGATTTCGATATTCACCATCAACGGTTCCACGCATCTCACCGAAATCGATCCGCTCGCGCAGGCGGCCGTATCGCAATCAGATGGCGGACGTTTGACTGCGCCCATGCCCGGGAAGATAGTGTCGTTTGCGGTAGCGGCCGGCGACAAGGTGTCGCAGGGCCAGACCCTCGCCGTCATGGAGGCGATGAAGATGGAACACACCATTGCATCGCCGTCGGATGGCGTCGTAGAAGAACTGATGTATGCCCCCGGCGATCAGGTGACTGAGGGCGCCGAACTGCTGCGCCTAACCGCGGCAATCGGAGCGGTGGCGAAATAAACTGGAACCATCATGAGCATTCCCGAACGAGTGAAGATTGTCGATGTAGGCCCGCGCGATGGCCTTCAGAACGAGAAGGGCGTTGTGCCTGCGGCTGTGAAAATCGAGCTTGTCCATCGGCTTCAGGACGCCGGTTTGAAGCGCATCGAAGTCACCAGTTTCGTGTCGCCCAAATGGGTGCCGCAGATGGCGGACAACGCCGAGGTGATGGCGGGCATCGAGCGCCGCAAGGACGTCGTGTACTCGGTACTCGTGCCCAACATGAAGGGCTTCGAGGCGGCGCTGCCGTCGCGCCCCGATGAGATCGTCGTTTTCGGCGCAGCGAGCGAAAAGTTCAGCCAGCGAAACCTAAACTGCTCGATCGAGGAAAGCATCGAACGGTTTCGCCCGGTCGTGGCGGCAGCGCTCGAAAAAGGCATTCACACCCGAGGCGCCATTTCATGCGCCATGGGCTGCCCCTACGAAGGCGAAGTGGCACCGGAACGTGTCGAGATGGTTGCCCGCCTTATGAAAAGCATCGGCGTGCAACACATGGGCGTGGCCGACACCATCGGTGTCGCGACCCCGATCAAGGTTCGCCGCGCCATGGAAGCTGCATTGAAGCATTACGACCTGGACGATATCTCTGCCCACTTCCACGACACATATGGTCAAGCGTTGTCCAACACGCTGGCGTCTCTTGAAATGGGCATCTGGCAATACGATTCCTCATCGGCTGGACTGGGCGGATGCCCCTATGCGAAGGGTGCCACCGGCAATGTGGCCACCGAAGATATGGTCTACCTTATGCATGGCATGAACATCGACACCGGGATCGATCTCGACAAACTGATCGATGCGGGCGTTTTCATCAGCGACTATCTCCAGCGCAAGCCTGTGTCTCGCGTGTCGACGGCGCTTCTGGCGCAGAGAAGTGTCTGAGATGTGCGGCGCCGAAGTGTTCAATCTGCCTGAAGGCGTCAAACGCGTATCTGCCGCGTTGGAGGCTGCAGGCCATCCGCATATGCCCGTGATGCTCGACGAAGCTGCACGCACTGCCCAGGAGGCGGCAGACCTGCTGGGCATTCAGGTGGGGCAAGTGGCAAAGAGCGTCATCTTCAGGCGCAAGTCCGACGACGTCGCCGTGTTGGTCGTGACCTCCGGCGACAAGCGCGTCGATGAACGCAAGGTCGATGCGATCGTCGGCACCACCGGTCGCGCGAATGCCGAGTTCGTCAAGACAAAGACCGGATTCAGCATCGGTGGCGTCTCGCCGCTGGCTCACGCCACGCCGGCCGTCACACTGATCGATCGAGAGTTGTTCCGCTTCGAAGAAATCTGGGCGGCGGCAGGCCACCCGAATGCCGTGTTCAAGCTGTCGCCGAAAGATCTGGAACGACTGACTCAGGCGCCAGTCCACGATGTCGTTCAAGCAGCACCGGGCATGCCCGTCGGCGTGGATTAATTCACACGGCCTATCGTAAGTACGCTTAGGGTTAACGCGCAAAGCCTTCACATTGCGAAACGAAGCACGAGGGTTTCACCCTAAATTGTCAGCAGGTGTTGGTTTGGAGTCAGAACTCGGTCAGTGACGAATCCCAGAATCAAGTAGAGCTTCCACCCGGAGGCCCCTATAACTTCAACTGGAGACAAGTCATGGCAACTGTGGCTGCATCGACACCAAGGCCAATGTCGGCGGAAGAGCGGAAAGTCATTTTCGCGTCGTCCCTCGGAACGGTATTCGAGTGGTACGACTTCTATCTGTACGGCTCGCTGGCGGCGATCATCGCGCGTCAATTCTTCTCTGGCCTCGACGCCGGATCCGCCTTCATCTTCGCCTTGCTGGCGTTCGCTGCGGGCTTCATCGTGCGTCCTTTCGGCGCGATCATCTTCGGTCGCATCGGCGACATGATCGGTCGTAAATACACATTCCTGGTCACCATCCTGATCATGGGTCTGTCCACGTTCATCGTGGGCCTGCTGCCTTCCTACGCCACCATCGGCGTCGCAGCACCTGTGATCCTGATTGCCCTGCGCATGTTGCAAGGCCTGGCACTCGGCGGCGAATACGGTGGTGCAGCGACCTATGTTGCAGAGCACGCACCGCACGGTCGTCGTGGTGCTTACACAGCCTGGATTCAGACCACTGCCACGCTCGGCCTGTTCCTGAGCTTGCTGGTCATTCTTGGCGTTCGTACCGCCATGGGCGAAGCGGCCTTCGGCGATTGGGGCTGGCGCATTCCGTTCCTGGTCTCGATCCTGCTGCTCGGCGTTTCGGTGTGGATCCGTTTGTCCTTGAGCGAATCTCCTGCTTTCCAGAAAATGAAGGCAGAAGGCAAGACTTCGAAGGCACCGCTGTCCGAATCTTTCGGTCAATGGAAAAACCTGAAGATCGTGATCCTGGCGCTGGTCGGTTTGACCGCTGGTCAGGCCGTGGTCTGGTACACCGGTCAGTTCTACGCGCTGTTCTTCCTGACGCAACAGCTCAAGGTCGATGCGGTCACCGCCAACCTGATGATCGCCGCTGCACTGTTGATCGGTACGCCGTTCTTCATCGTGTTCGGTCGTCTGTCCGACCGGATCGGTCGCAAGCCGATCATCATGGCCGGCTGCCTGTTGGCCGTCGTCACCTACTTCCCGGTCTTCAAGATGCTCACCGAAGCGGCTAACCCCGACCTCGCAGCAGCTCAAGCGAAGAACAAGGTTGTGGTGGTCGCCGATCCGGCCGAGTGCTCGTTCCAGTTCAATCCGACCGGTACCTCCAAGTTCACCAGCTCATGCGACGTGGCCAAACAGGTTCTCGCCGGAAGCTCGGTCAGCTACGACAACGAAGTCGCCGCTGCAGGCACGCCTGCCGTCGTGAAGATCGGTGAAACCACCATTCCCGGCTACAGCGCCAAGGGTTTGACACCAGAAGATGCCAAGGCGAAAGACGCGGCATTCAAGAAGGCGATTGCCGATACCCTGAAGGCCGACGGCTACCCCGCCAAGGCTGACCCGGCCAAGATGAACAAGGTCATGATGGTCGTGATCCTGTTCTACCTCGTGCTGCTGGTCACCATGGTGTACGGCCCGATTGCGGCGATGCTGGTCGAAATGTTCCCGACCCGTATCCGCTACACATCGATGAGCTTGCCGTACCACATCGGTAACGGCTGGTTCGGCGGTCTGTTGCCGACGACCGCATTCGCGATCGTTGCGCAGACCGGCAATATGTACAACGGTCTCTGGTACCCGATCATCATTGCCGGCATCACATTCGTGGTCGGTACGCTGTTCGTCAAGGAAACCAAGGATCGCGACATTTACGCTGACGACTGAGCCTTCGGTTCGGTCAACTGAAAGCCGCCTTCGGGCGGCTTTTTTTATGCCCTTCGCTTGCCGATTTCTTTTTAACCCTGCCACCTGCTTGTTACATGCCCGTGCCTAGAATGTTTGGGCTTCAGTCAGAACCCACACACACAGACAACACATACATGACACAGGGCGAAATCCGCATTCGCGGCGCAAGGCAGCACAACCTCAAGAACCTCGATCTCGACATTCGCACAGGCGAATTGACGGTGGTGACCGGCCCCAGCGGATCCGGCAAGTCGAGCCTGGTGTTCGACACGCTCTACGCAGAAGGCCAGCGCAGGTACGTCGAGACTTTCTCCGCCTATGCCCGGCAGTTCCTCGATCGCATGGACAAGCCGGCAGTCGATCGCGTGGAGGGCGTACCGCCTGCCATCGCCATCGACCAGACCAACCCGGTTCGCTCGTCACGCTCGACCGTTGGCACGATGACCGAGCTCAACGATCACCTGAAGCTGCTTTACGCCCGCGCCACTAGTCTGTTCGATCGCGACACCGCTCTACCGGTGCGCCACGATTCTTCCGAAACCATCTACGCGCAGATGATCGAACGCGCTGCGAGCGCCGACCCGCGACTGGTAGTCACGTTCCCGGTCGAGTTGCCGGCGAACACTTCGAAAGAGGAAATCGACCAGTGGTTGTCCGCGAGCGGCTTCACGCGAATTCAGGCGGAACGCGAGGTGGGAACACCAACCGGGCCGCGCAAATTGCTCGATGTGGTTGCAGACCGATTCCGTCTGGCCAACACCGAAAAATCGCGTGTGGTGGAAGCTATCGAAGTTGCGTTGAAGCGCGGAAGCGGTCGCATGTCGGTTTATCGAATTGCCGACGACGACCAGCCCGGATCGGAAGAGATCTGGAAGTTCTCTACTGGCCTGCATTGCCCCGAGAGCGATATGCGTTACGCCGATCCGATTCCGTCGATGTTCTCGTTCAATTCCCCAGCCGGCGCGTGTGAAACATGTCGTGGATTCGGACGCGTGATCGGTGTCGATTACGGACTCGTCATTCCGAACGACAAGGCCACCCTGCGAGCCGGTGCGATCAAGCCGATACAGACACCCGCCTGGCAGGAGTCGCAGGACGACCTGATGCGCCATGCGGAGGCTGCAGGCATTCCGCGCGACACGCCATGGAACAAGCTGTCGCCGGATCAGCGCAACTGGGTGATCAACGGTTCGCCAAGTTGGAACGGCAAATGGAACGCGCACTGGTATGGCGTGAAGCGATTCTTCGAATATCTGGAGAGCAAGTCGTACAAGATGCATATCCGCGTGATGCTGTCCAAGTACCGCAGCTACACACCGTGCGAGGTGTGCGGCGGCGCACGCTTGAAGCTCGAGAGCCTGCTCTGGCGTCTAGGCACCAAGGAAGCGGCTGACGCGGTGCTGGATCCGTCGAAGAGATTCATGCCGCGCGGAGTGAAGTGGTCGCGCGAGCAGCTCGAAGCATTGCCCGGCCTCACCCTGCACGACCTGATGCTCATGCCCATCGACAGGCTGCGCAAATTCTTCGACAGCATGAGCGGCACGCTTGTAGAAACCGGCGATCGCGCCACCACCGACGGACAAACGCAGGCGCTTCGTTTGCTGTTCGATGAAATCACCGCGCGACTCAAGTATTTATGCGACGTCGGGATCGGGTATCTCACGCTGGATCGTCAGAGCCGCACTTTGTCCGGGGGTGAAGTGCAACGTATCAACCTGACGACCGCACTCGGCACCTCGCTGGTGAACACGCTGTTCGTGCTCGACGAGCCGAGCATCGGTTTGCATCCGCGCGACATGAATCGAATCATCGAAGCGATGCACCGATTGCGCGACGCGGGCAACACGCTGGTCGTGGTGGAGCATGACCCTGCCGTGATGCTCGCGGCAGATCGCATGATCGACATGGGTCCTGGCCCGGGAGAGCGCGGCGGAGAGATCGTGTTCGATGGAACGCCGGATGAATTGCGCAGCGCGGACACGCTGACCGGTGCGTACCTCGGTGCGCGCAAGCATGTGACTTCGGGCATCAAGCGCCTGGTCACAGACAGCACGCCCCGATTGGTCCTCGAAGGCGCACGTGAGCACAACCTGAAAAACGTCTCGGTCGAGATTCCGCTTCAACGACTGGTCTGCGTCACAGGTGTGAGCGGCTCCGGCAAGTCATCTTTGATCCAGGATGTGCTGGCGCCCGCGTTGATGCGCCACTTCGGCAAGGCAACCGAAGCGCCCGGCGCACACGACCGGTTGCTAGGCGCGGATTACCTGAGCGAAGTGGTGTTCGTCGACCAGTCGCCCATCGGCAAGACTGCGCGTTCGAACCCGGTCAGTTACGTCGGCGCGTGGGATTCGATTCGCGAAATTTTCGCGGTATCGCCGCTGTCTAAACAGCGCTCGTACACCGCATCGAAGTTCAGCTTCAACAGCGGCGATGGCCGATGCCCGACCTGCGGCGGCTCGGGCTTCGAGCATGTGGAAATGCAGTTCCTGAGCGATGTGTATTTGCGCTGCCCCGATTGCGATGGCAAGCGGTATCGCCCGGAAATTCTGGAAGTCACGATCGAACGTGGCGGTCGTGTGCTGAACGTGGCCGATGTGCTCGATCTCACGATCAGCGAAGCGGCGCAACTCTTCGCGCAGGACCGTGATGTGATTCGTGCGATTCAACCCATCGTCGATGTAGGCCTTGAATACGTGAAGCTCGGACAGCCGGTGCCTACGCTATCGGGCGGAGAAGCGCAGCGATTGAAGCTTGCCGGCTTTCTTGCCGAGGCTGCGAAATCTGCGTCTTCCAGCAGGCAGCCGCTTGCCCGAAAAGGCACGCTGTTCCTGTTCGACGAGCCGACCACCGGCCTGCATTTCGAAGATATCGCCAAGCTGATGCGCGCATTGCGCAAGCTGCTCGATGCGGGTCATTCGATGGTCATCATCGAGCACAACCTGGACGTGATTCGTGCGAGCGACTGGCTGATCGACCTCGGACCCGAAGGCGGAGACGCGGGCGGTTTGATCGTCGCGCAAGGCTCACCTGAAGATGTGCGCTTGCATGCGACATCGCACACCGCGAAGGCGCTTCGTGAGTACGAAGGTGCACTGGGACTCGGACCTCAAGCCGCGCATGAGGGCGTGCCGTTGCAGACGATTGCTCGTGAGCGCAGGCGCGCCGCGCGCGGTCAGGATTCGATCGAGATCGTCAACGCGAAAGAGCACAACCTGAAGAGCTTGTCGGTGAATATTCCGCGCGGCAAATTCAGCGTGGTCACGGGAGTGAGCGGATCGGGTAAATCGACGCTGGCGTTCGACATTCTTTTCAACGAAGGCCAACGCCGATACCTCGAATCGCTGAATGCTTATGCGCGCAGCATCGTGCAGCCGGCGGGACGCCCCGAGGTCGACGCGGTCTACGGCATTCCACCGACGGTGGCCATCGAGCAGCGCCTGTCGCGCGGAGGTCGCAAGAGCACCGTTGGCACCACCACAGAGGTGTGGCACTTCCTGCGATTGCTCTACGTGAAACTCGGCGTGCAGCACTGCATTCACGACGGCGCAGCAGTGCAGCCGCAAACGCCCGAGAGCATTGCCGCGCAGTTGATGAAGCAGTTCAAGGGGCAGCACATCGGACTGCTGGCGCCGCTGGTCATGAACCGCAAGGGCGTGTACACCGAACTCGCCGACTGGGCGCGTCCGCGCGGCTACACGCATTTGCGGGTGGATGGAAACTTCCTTCCGACGACCGGCTTTCCGCGAATCGATCGGTTCAAAGAACACACGATCGAATTGCCGATTGCAAGCCTGGACATCACTGCCGAAAACGAAGCTTTGTTGCGTCAGGTGCTGGCATCGGCGCTGGAGCACGGCAAGGGCGTCGTTCATGTATTGAGCGAAATGAACGGCCTGCGAGAGGCCATGCTTGCCGGAAGCGCTACGAGCAAGATCGGCAAACTCGACGCCTTCTCGACCAAGCGTGCATGCCCGGTGTGCAGCACCAGCTACGCCGAACTCGATCCGCGCCTCTTCAGCTACAACAGCAAGCACGGCTGGTGCCCCGATTGCGTAGGCACTGGCGTGAAGCTCACCAAAGAGCAGCGCAAAGTGTTCGACGATTCGGTTCGCGATGACGACAACCGTGGCCGCGAACAAACCTTCGCGGAGCCGGAAGCAGAAGACGTGGTCGATGCCGTCTGCCCGACTTGCGAAGGATCTCGTTTGAATGCGACTGCGCGTGCCGTGATGTTCGCGAACATCGGTATTGCCGATGTGGCTCGCATGGGTGTGTCCGATGTGCGTCATTGGGCGCAAGCACTGAAACTGACCGGGCGCGAGGCCGGCATCGCACGCGATCTGCTGCCGGAAATTGCGGGACGACTCGAGTTCCTCGAAGAGGTAGGGCTGAACTACCTCACGCTCGATCGCGGCGCGCCGTCGTTGTCTGGCGGAGAAGCACAGCGTATTCGGCTTGCTGCGCAACTCGGTAGCAATCTTCAGGGCGTCTGCTATGTGCTGGACGAGCCGACCATCGGTCTTCACGCGCGTGACAATCAGATCTTGTTGAACGCGCTGCACAAGCTCGGCGACAAGGGCAACACACTGGTGGTGGTCGAGCACGACGAAGACACGATTCGCCGGGCCGATCACATCATCGACATCGGACCCAGTGCGGGTAAGCGCGGCGGTCGATTGGTTGCGCAAGGAAGCGTCGCCGATATATCGAATGCGAGCGAGTCGGTCACCGGCAAGTACCTGCGTCATGCGATGGTGCATCCCTTGCATCCGCGTCGCGCAGTGAATCGCAAGGATGACGAGCAGACCTGGATCACCGTCACCGGTGCGAACCTGCACAACCTTCGCAATGTCACTGTCGATGTGCCTTTGAAGAAACTGGTCGCGGTGACCGGTGTCAGCGGCTCCGGCAAGTCGACGATTGCACGCGACGTGCTGCTCACGAACGTGCAGGCCGCAGTCGGCAAGAAGACTGTTCCTGCGTGGACCGGTTGCGAGAGCGTCGAAGGCTGGAAGCAGGTCGACCGTGTGCTCGAAGTCGACCAGACCCCCATCGGAAAAACGCCGCGCAGTTGCCCGGCCACCTACATCGGTTTCTGGGACACGATCCGCAAGTTGTTCGCCGAAACGCTGGAAGCGAAAGCTCGTGGGTACGCGCCCGCCCGATTCAGTTTCAACACTGGCGAAGGCCGTTGCCCGAGCTGCGAAGGTCAAGGCGTTCGCACCATCGAAATGAGCTTCCTGCCCGATGTGAAAGTGCCCTGCGAAAGCTGCCACGGAGCTCGATTCAACCCGGAGACGCTGGCCGTCACCTGGCGCGGCAAAAGCATCGGCGACGTGCTGCAGATGGAGGTCGATGAAGCGGTCGAGTTCTTCTCGACCATGCCGAACATCAGCCATCCGCTGCAGTTGCTCAAAGACGTGGGGCTGGGCTATCTCACGCTGGGGCAGCCATCGCCCACCTTGTCGGGCGGCGAGGCGCAGCGAATCAAACTGGTGACCGAGCTCAGCAAGGTGAAGGACGACATCACCCGTCGCGGACAAAAGCCGCCGCACACGCTGTACGTGCTCGATGAGCCGACGGTTGGCTTGCACATGGCCGACGTCGAGAAGCTGATTCACGTGCTGCATCGACTCGTGAACGGCGGCCACAGCGTGGTCGTCATCGAACACGATCTGGATGTGATTGCGGAAGCCGACTGGGTGATCGACCTCGGACCGGAGGGTGGTAAGGGCGGCGGCAGTGTCGTCGCGCAGACTTCGCCGGAGAAGCTGGTTGCCATGAAGACGCACACCGGCGTGGCGCTTGGCCCCGTGCTCGCGCGCGCGTGATCGACGAATAAAACGAAGCTCGATGTGAAAAATCAGGTCATTCACATCGAGCCGCTCGCGCCGCCCAAGCCTGCGCTGGGTGCGCCATGCAATGGATGCGGCTTGTGTTGTCTGTCCGAGCCGTGTCCGGTCGGCATGATCGTGTCGCGCAAGCGAAGCGGACGGTGCGATGCGTTGCGCTGGGACGATGCGAAAACTCGCTACGACTGCGGCATGGTGACCGTGCCGGCAGACGTGCTGAAGTTCAAATCGGCGTGGGCGCGACGTTTGATCGCGCCGCGTATCTCGAAGCTATCGATGAGGTGGATCGCCGCTGGCATCGGCTGCGATGCGGAGATCGAAGCCGTGCCTACAAAGGAAGAATCAACCGGCGGTCTGTAGCGCTAGTCCCGCGTGCTCACGCAGCGGATGAAAGTGGATCTTCGGAAAGCGTTCCTGCGCCAGACGCACGTCGTAGGGTGAAGTGCAGAGATACGCGAGCGTGTTGGCCGCGTCCAGCGCCATGCGCATGGGGTACGCATCGGTGAACGCACGAAGCTCCTGGCGTGTGTCGGCTGTGATCCATCTAGCGCCGGTGTACTGGCAGCTCTCCAGGCGAACATCGCAGTCGTATTCCGACTTGAGTCGATGCTGCACCACTTCGAACTGAAGTTGTCCGATAGCGCCGAGCAACATCGGCCCGCCCATTTCAGGCCGGAACACTTGAATAGCACCTTCTTCGCCCAACTGCTCCAGACCGGTTTGTAGCTGCTTGGTACGAAGGGGGTTTTTCAGGATCACGGTCATGAACATTTCGGGCGCGAAGAAAGGCAGTCCGGTGAACTGCAGATTCGCGCCATCGGTGATCGTGTCGCCCAACTGCACTCCGCCGTGCGTCGTGAAGCCGATGATGTCGCCGGCAAAGGCTTCATCGACGGCTTCGCGGCGTTGCGAAAGAAACGTGACCACGCTTGTGGGGCGCAACTCTTTCGAAGTGCGCTGTACCTTGAGCTTCATGCCTGGCGTGTATTTGCCCGAAGCCATGCGAACGAAGGCGATGCGATCGCGATGGTTGGCGTCCATGTTGGCCTGCACCTTGAACACGACGCCTGCGAACTTGGTGTCTTCCGGCTGAATCGTCTGCTCCACCGGTTGCCTGTTCACCAGCAGCGAGCTCTTGCGGGGCTGCGGCGATGGCGCGAGATCGACCAGCGCATCCAGCACCTCCATCACGCCGAAGTTGTTCACCCCGGAGCCGAAGAAAACGGGTGTCTGCTTTCCAGCCAGAAATGCCTCGTGATCCCATTCTGGCGATGCGCCCGACGCAAGTTCGATGCTGTCCATGGCGGTATCGAATTCAGCGCCGAAACGCTTGCGAAGATCTTCGGTTTCGGTGAGGGGAATCGTCTCGAATTCATGCGGCTTGCGCTCGCTGCCCGATTCGAAAACAGTCATCGTCTGGGTACGCAGGTTGATGATCCCTCCGAAGCTCTTTCCCTGACCGACCGGCCAGGTCATGGGCACGCAAGGCATGCCTAGCTCCCGTTCGACTTCATCGAGGATGTCCAGCGGATCCCGCACTTCACGGTCCATCTTGTTGACGAAGGTAATGATGGGCGTGTCGCGCTGCCGGCAAACCTCGATCAAACGGCGCGTTTGCGCTTCCACACCGTTCGCCGCGTCGATCACCATCAGGGCGGAATCGACGGCGGTGAGCACCCGGTAGGTATCTTCCGAGAAGTCTTTGTGGCCGGGCGTGTCCAGCAGGTTGATCACGTGATCGCGATAAAGCATCTGCATGACCGAGGACGCGACCGAAATGCCCCGCTGCTTTTCGATTTCCATCCAGTCGGACGTGGCATGACGCGAGGCTTTACGCGCTTTCACCGAGCCGGCAATCTGGATCGCACCCGAGAAAAGCAGCAGCTTTTCGGTGAGGGTCGTCTTACCGGCGTCAGGGTGGGAAATGATGGCGAACGTGCGCCGTCTCTGTGTTTCTTCGAGGAATGAGAGGTGCTGCATTGCCGACGATTTTAATCGGCGCCGCTTTCCGTATAATTCACCCAGTTCCGAGGAGCGTTGCAGCACCCCCGATTTCAGCTTTGAAATCAGGCGAGGTTCGAGGCTCGGAAACAAGTCAGCCATTACGCCGCGAGGCGTAGCGAAAGACTCAGGCAACGACGCTCATCCACTTTCTGTGCGGTGAGCTTTTTCTCTCCCTCTGCAAGTGGTTCTTCAAAACCTGTTTTGGAAAAACCATGAACGCTCGAATCGATACCTCTAAATTCACAGATTGCGCCATTACCGACATCACGTTGGCTGACTGGGGCCGCAAGGAAATCCGCATTGCGGAAACCGAAATGCCTGGCCTGATGGCCATCCGAAGCGAATTCGCTAAAACCCAACCCCTCAAGGGCGCTCGCATCACCGGATCGCTGCACATGACGATCCAGACCGCGGTCCTGATCGAAACCCTGCAGGAACTCGGCGCCGAAGTCCGCTGGGCATCGTGCAACATCTTCTCGACGCAAGACCATGCAGCTGCAGCCATCGCCGCAGCCGGCACCCCGGTGTTCGCCGTCAAGGGCGAATCGCTGTCCGATTACTGGGATTACACCCACCGCATCTTCGAATTCGCCGGCAAGAGCGAAGCCAACGAAGGCCCCAACATGATCCTCGACGACGGCGGCGATGCCACCCTGTTGATGCATCTGGGCCAACGCGCCGAAAAGGACGCTTCGCTCCTGGAAAATCCCACCAGCGAAGAAGAAACCTGCCTTTACGCATCGATCAAGGCCAAGCTGGCTGTCGATTCCACCTGGTACACCCGCAAAAGCGCGCAAATCCTGGGCGTAACCGAAGAAACCACCACTGGCGTTCACCGCCTGAACGAGATGAGCGCCAAGGGCACCCTGCTGTTCCGCGCGATCAACGTGAACGACTCGGTCACCAAGAGCAAGTTCGACAACCTCTACGGTTGCCGCGAATCGCTGGTCGACGGTATCAAGCGTGCGACCGACGTGATGATCGCCGGCAAGGTGGCTGTCGTTGCCGGTTACGGCGACGTTGGCAAAGGCTCTGCTCAAGCATTGCGCGCGCTGTCGGCGCAAGTCTGGGTTACCGAAATCGACCCGATCAACGCACTGCAGGCCGCGATGGAAGGCTATCGCATCGTGACCATGGAATACGCGGCCGACAAGTGCGACATTTTCGTGACCACGACCGGCAACAAGAACGTCATCACGCACGACCACATGGTCAAGATGAAAGATCAGGCCATCGTCTGCAACATCGGTCACTTCGACAACGAAATCGATGTCGCTTCGATCGAAAAGTACGAGTGGGAAGAGATCAAGCCGCAAGTCGATCACATTATTTTCCCGGACGGCAAGCGAATCATCCTGCTGGCCAAGGGTCGTCTGGTGAACCTGGGTTGCGGCACCGGCCACCCCAGCTACGTGATGTCGTCCAGCTTCGCGAACCAGACTCTCGCGCAAATCGAAATCTTCACCAAGCCCAATGAATACGAAGTGGGTCAGGTGTATGTGTTGCCCAAGCTGCTCGACGAAAAGGTCGCGCGTCTGCAACTGTCCAAGCTCGGCGCACAACTCACCGAACTGACGACCGAGCAAGCGTCGTACATCGGTGTCGACAAGACCGGCCCGTACAAGCCCGACACCTACCGCTATTGAGCTCCGGCTCGATGCGCGCCGACCAGCTTCTCGTGGCGCGCGGCCTGGCTGCGTCTCGCTCGCAGGCCGCGCGACTCGTTGCAGCCGGGCTCATCTGGTTCGACGGTCGCGCGTGGCGCACGGCTACCAAAAGCGGCGATGAAATCCCCGAGCAGGCCGAGATCAAACTGGCCGATGCTGCCGAAGCGAAATTCGTTTCCCGCGGCGGCTTGAAGCTGGAAGGTGCGCTCGCCGATTCGAAGCTGAATGTCGAGGGGCTCAAGTGCCTCGACGTCGGGCAATCGACCGGTGGATTCACCGACTGTCTCTTGCAGCAAGGTGCGCGTCATGTCACCGGCATCGACGTGGGCCACGGCCAATTGCATCAAAAGCTGCGCGACGATCCACGCGTGACCTGCATCGAGAAAGTGAACGCGCGAAGCCTCACTTCCGACGATCTGGGTACTGCCGATCAGGACGGTTTCGACGCGATCGTGGGTGATGTGTCGTTCATCTCGCTCACGCTCGTGCTGCCTGCTCTGGTCGATCAGATGCGTTTCGATGCGTCGCTGCTGTTTTTGGTGAAGCCGCAGTTCGAGTTGCAACCGGAAGACATTGGCAAAGGAGGAATCGTGAAGGATCCTGCGATGTATTCGGTGGTCGAGAACCGATTGCGCGATGCCTGCGAAACGCTGCAATTGAAGGTGCTTGGCTGGTGGCCGAGCGCGATCGAAGGCGGCGACGGCAACAAGGAATTTTTCATTTACGCCAAGCGTAAATAAGTAAAGAAAAAAGAGGAGGGGAAATGAGTTCTTCCCAAAGCTTTCCCATCAGTTTCGAATTTTTCCCGCCGAAGACCGATGAGGGAATGGTCAAGCTGCGCAATGTGCGCAAGCAGCTTTACGCGTTCAAGCCGGAGTTCTGCTCGGTTACTTACGGCGCAGGCGGATCGACCCAAAAGGGCACCTTCGACACCGTGTCCGAAATCCTGTCTGAAGGCTGCGCTGCCGCGAGCCATTTCTCCTGCATTGGAGCGACCAAAGCGTCGGTGCGTGAACAACTCGGCATTCTGCGTGGCATGGGGGTAAAGCGCCTCGTGGCACTGCGGGGCGATTTGCCGAGCGGCTACGGCGCGGGCGGCGAGTTTCATCACGCGGTCGATCTGGTGGCTTTCATTCGCGAAGAAACCGGCGACGAATTTCACATCGAAGTGGCCTGCTATCCGGAAATTCATCCGCAAGCGAAATCGCCGGATGCCGACTTGAACGCCTTCGTCGCCAAGATGAAGGCCGGCGCAAATTCTGCGATCACGCAGTACTTCTATAACGCCGACTCGTATTTCTGGTTTGCGGATCAGGCTCGCAAGCTCGGGGTCGATGCGCCAATCGTGCCCGGCATCATGCCGATCACCAGCTCGACGCAGCTGCTTCGGTTCTCCGACGCTAGCGGTGCCGAAATTCCGCGCTGGATACGGCTGAAGCTTCAATCCTTCGGCGATGACACCGCATCGATCAAGTCATTCGGACTCGAGGTCGTGACCTCGCTTTGCGAAAGATTGAAACAGGGCGGCGCACCGGGGCTGCATTTCTACACCATGAACCAGTCGGCGGCGACGTCGGCGCTGATAGACGCGATCAAAGGCGGCGCGATCAAAGGCGCCTGATCTTTTGCCGGTAAAGGGCTAACCGCCCGATTCGATCGACGATGTCGCGTGCTGGTCCTGACGAAGAATCTCGACCAGTTGAGGAAGGGCCGCGGCCATTGCGGGCTTCAAAGTGAACGGCGGATTGATCACGAACATGCCGCTGGCCGGAAGGCCGGGGCGTTTTTCGCCGCCCGCCGCGTCGGATGTCATCTTGCTGGACTTCACCGTGAGCGTCATATTGACCCAGCTCTTGCCGGCGCGAACCGCCAGCGTCTTCAAACGGCGCGGCAAATCGTGCGCTTCCGGGCGCGGAATGATCGGATACCAGACCGCATAAGTCCCGGTTGCGAACTTGCGAAGCAGCTCGGTAATCATCGTGGCCACCCGCGCGTAGTCGGTTTTGACTTCGTAGCTCGGGTCGCAAAGAACCAAAGCGCGGCGCGATGGCGGAGGAATGAATTTTTTGGAGCCTTCGAAGCCGTCTTCGCGGAAAACCGCGATCCGGCGGCCAGCGTCCAGTTGTGCGATGTTCTGACTCAAAGTGCGGGAATCCGTCGGATGCATCTCGAACAGCTTGAGGCGGTCGTGTTCGCGCAACACGTGGCTGGCAATGAAAGGCGAGCCCGGATAGGTCTTGATTTCGGTCGATTTGTTGAATTCCCGGATCAGATTCAGGTAGTCGACAAGGGCAGGGGCCAGGGGGGCATCGGCGGGGGCTTTGTGCGCCGCCAGGCGAAGCGTGCCATTGGCGGCTTCACCGCTTTTGTCGGCAAACTCACCGTCGAGCCGGTAGAGGCCGGCTCCGGCGTGGGTGTCGACAAGCGCAATGGCAGGGTCTTTGTCGATCAGATGCTTGAGGATGGCGATAAGCGCGGTGTGCTTGAGCACATCCGCATGATTTCCGGCGTGAAACGCGTGTCGATAGCTAAACATGGCCTCGATAGTAACCGCCAGCCGAAAATTTTTAATATAATCAAAGGCTTCGCAGCGTTTCCAGGATCCCGCGGCGAAGTTTTACCCCCACCTAAGAGGTCTCCGTTAGAGAGACACCGACCGTGGAAAAGGATCCGGCAAACCCTCTTTAAAGAGAAATCTCATGACAAGTACGTTCAGCGCAAAACCCGCTGACGTGGTGCACGAGTGGTTTGTGATTGACGCCACCGATAAGGTGCTCGGACGGGTTGCCAGCGAAGCTGCCCTCCGTTTGCGCGGCAAACACAAGGCCATTTACACGCCCCACGTCGATACCGGTGACTTCATCGTCATCATCAACGCCGGCAAGATTCGAGTCACCGGCAACAAGGAACTGGACAAGGTTTACTACCGCCATTCCGGTTTCCCAGGTGGCATCTACGGCACCAACTTCCGCGACATGCAAGCCAAGCATCCTGGCCGTGCGCTGGAAAAAGCCGTCAAGGGCATGCTTCCCAAGGGTCCCCTTGGTTACGCCATGATCAAAAAACTCAAGGTCTACGGTGGCGCTGAGCACCCGCATTCCGCCCAGCAGCCCAAGCCGCTGGAAATCTAAGGAGCCTTGAGATGATTGGTGAATGGAACAATGGAACCGGCCGTCGCAAATCCAGCGTCGCTCGTGTTTTCCTGAAAAAAGGCACTGGCAAGATCACCGTGAACGGTAAAGACATCACCGAATTTTTCGGCCGTCAAACCTCGATCATGATCTGCAAGCAACCCCTCTTCCTGACGAACAATGTCGAAACTTTCGACATCATGGTCAACGTCGCAGGTGGTGGTGAATCCGGCCAGGCAGGTGCAACCCGCCACGGTATTACCCGCGCTCTGATCGATTACGACGCTTCGCTCAAGCCTGAACTCAGCAAAGCTGGCTTCGTGACTCGCGATGCTCGTGAAGTCGAACGTAAAAAGGTTGGCTTGCACTCCGCTCGCCGCCGCAAGCAGTTCAGCAAGCGTTAATTCCAGGGTTCATCCCCAAAGAATTCAGCGATTACCGTCTGTTCAGAAAGCCACCTTCGGGTGGCTTTTTGTTTTTCCGAACGAGTTCGCCCTTGCGAGGCACTCATCCGCTGTTCGCAGGTCAGCTCGAATGTTCGAGTGTTCTTTCTGACAGGGGTATCGCGAAAAGCGTCGAAACCCCGCTGCTAGACTCGCCCACCTATGCGTTTTCGCTTGTTTCGCCGACGTCGCTTCAAACTGAGTGGTCCCCGTATGGCGGTCCGCAGCGCAATGCCGTGGCCCCTTCGATGGGTGATTGCTGCGCTGCTGCTGGGCTTCTGCGCCGCGATTGCGCTCTGGGCATTCCAGTTCGGCAAAGTGTTTGCCGGTCTGGACATCAACGCCAAGGAGGAGTTGGCCGTGGCGCAGACAGAAATTGCGGGACTGCGAGCGGAGCTCGAAAAAGCCCGATCTGTGTCGAACACGTCTCAGAGCCTGCTTACCGCCGAAAAAGCTGCCCAGGACGTGCTGTCGGGCCGGATCAAGCAGCTGGAGTCGGAAAACATGGCGCTCCGTGACGATCTGGGATTCTTTCAGAACCTGATCCCGGCAACTGGCGCAGAAGGCATATCGATTCGAAGCGTGCAGATCGAGCGAATCGACGATACGCATGCCAAATGGCAGGTACTCGTAATTCAGCCGACCCGAAATGCACCCGAGTTCAGCGGTACGGTCGAGATCACGCTTACAGGGACGGTCGCCGGTAAGCCATGGACCAGCGCCTCAATGGGCGGCCCGCAGAAATTGTCGATGAAGCAGTACCGCCGGCTGGACGGAATCATCGACATACCCGCATCCGCCGTGTTAAAAAGCGCGACCGCCAAAGTGATGGATGGCTCTGCCACCCGAGCAACTCAAACAATCAAGTTGTAGGACTCTCATGTTTTCCAGAAAAAAGCAGCCACCCATCAAAAGCCTCATTGCCTTCGGTACCACCATCGACGGCAATCTCAAGTTTTCAGACGGTTTGCGGATTGACGGTGAAATTCGTGGCGACATCCGCGCGGAAGACGCCGACAGCAGCATTCTTGTCATTTCCGAAACCGCTCATGTAATCGGCGCCGTGCACGCGCAGCACGTCATCATCAACGGGACAGTGACCGGGCCGGTTTTTGCGTCAGAGCTGCTGGAATTGCAGCCTAAAGCCCGAATAAATGGCGATATTCAATACAAGGCGCTGGAAATGCACCTTGGTGCCCTTGTATCGGGTGGACTCAGCCATACGGCCATCGAGGCCGATAAGCCCACACTGAAGCTGGCGTCAAATAGCTAAAGCACCCGATATCCGACTCGGTTGCTGTAGTATTTGAGCTATTGAGCCAATCCAATTCACGTCTTGCATATCGCTGGAGCGTGACACTAGCTAGATACCTGCAGGAGTAATCCATGAGCGCCGTAGCCGAAAACATCCAGACCGAAATGCCGACCCCGATTGTCTTCACCGACAGCGCGGCCGCCAAAGTTGCCGACCTGATCGCCGAAGAAGGCAATCCCGAATTGAAGCTGCGCGTGTTCGTCCAGGGCGGCGGATGCTCCGGATTTCAGTACGGCTTCACCTTCGACGAAATCACCAACGAAGACGACACCACGATGACCAAGAACGGTGTCTCGCTCTTGATCGATGCAATGAGCTATCAGTACCTGTTGGGCGCCGAGATCGACTACAAGGAAGATCTGCAAGGCGCGCAGTTCGTGATCAAAAATCCGAACGCCACCAGCACCTGCGGTTGCGGATCCAGCTTCTCGGCCTGATCCCGGCACCTTGAACTAACGAACTTGTTTCACACAGCCGCCTTCTGGGCGGCTTTGTTTTTTCTGTCTTCGACACTGCCTTCATGTCGTCTCCTTCACAAGCGCAGCCGAGCGCAATTCCGGTCGATCCCTCTTCTACAGCGCCGCTGAAACCGCCTCCGAAGTCGGTTCTGGGCGACGCGCTGCTCTGGATCGTGGCGATCGGGTTTTTCATGCAGACGCTGGACGCCACGATCGTCAACACCGCGCTTCCTGCAATGGCGGTGAGCCTTGGCGAAAGCCCGCTGCGCATGCAATCGGTGGTGGTCGGCTATTCGCTCACCATGGCGATGATGATGCCGGCATCCGGATGGATCGCCGATCGATTCGGCACCCGGCGCGTGTTCGTGGCGTCGATCATTCTTTTTGCGCTCGGCTCCCTGGCCTGCGCGCTGTCCGGCTCGCTTACGCAGCTGGTCTGCGCCCGCGTCGTGCAGGGAATTGGCGGCGCGTTGCTCATGCCGGTCGGGCGTCTCTCGATTCTTCGGGCCTACCCGCGCGATCAATTCCTTCGCGCCCTGAGCTTCGTCGCGGTGCCGGGGCTCATCGGCCCGCTCATCGGCCCGACGCTGGGTGGATGGCTGGTAGAAGTGGCCACCTGGCACTGGATCTTCCTGATCAACCTGCCGGTGGCTGCTATCGGCTGTGTTGCGACCATGGCGGTCATGCCCAAGGGCGCCAACCTCGCACGCACTCGTTTCGATTTGACCGGCTACCTGATGCTCGCATTCGGCATGGTCGGCATCTCGTTATCGCTCGAGGGCATTTCCGAGTTCGGATTCGGGCAGGCGAAGGGCGTGGTGCTGCTGATGTTCGGCCTCGCCAGCATCGTCGCTTACTGGCTGCACGCGGCTCGAAAACCGGATCCGTTGTTCCCGCCGGAGTTGTTCAAGGTCGAGACCTTGCGCATTGGGTTGTTGGGTAACCTGTTCGCCCGAATCGGCAGTAGTTGCATGCCGTTCTTGATCCCGCTTTTTCTGCAGGTCAGCATGGGCTATTCACCCGTAAAAGCCGGCGCGATGATGCTGCCGGTCGCCCTGGCCAGCATGGGCGCAAAGCCTCTCGCCACCCGCGTGATCCGCAAACTCGGCTACCGCACCGTGCTTGTGGGCAACACGACACTGGTCGGCCTGGTGATGATGAGCTTCGCGCTCGCGACACCGAATCAACCGGTGTGGATGCATGTGATTCAGCTCGCGTGTTTCGGCTTGGTCAATTCGATGCAGTTCACCGGAATGAACACGATCACGCTGAAGGACCTGAGCGGCGAGTTCACCAGCAGCGGCAACAGCCTGCTGTCGATGACGCAGATGCTGGCCATGAGTCTTGGAGTCGCCGCAGCAGGCGCGGTGCTCGCGGGCTACACGACATATTTCACCCACCTCGATTCGGTTGAAACGCTTCGTGCATTCCACGCGACCTTCGCCACCATGGGGCTGATGACGATCGCGTCGGCTGCGATCTTCGCGCAGCTGCAAAAGACGACCGACGATTGAAACGAGGTCAGGCGGGGTAGATCGCGCCGAGCACACGCAGTCCGCGTGCGCCGGTCGCTTCGGGAAGATTACCCGGTTCGCGCAATACCGTTCGCTGTGCGAGCCACGCGAAAGCCAGCGCTTCGACTTGCTGGGGCGGCACACCCATCTCGCCCGACTGCACCACTTTCACGCCGGGGGACAGCGCTGCAATGCGCTCCATCAGCAGCGTGTTGAAGGCTCCGCCACCGCAAACGACGAGCCGCTTCGCATCGGCTGCATAGCGATGCAGATGATCGGCGCAGCTCGCAGCGGTGAACTCAGTCAGCGTCGCCTGCAAATCTTCGGCCGAGAACTTTGCGCCGTTCAGCTTCGCTTCGAGCCACGGGACGTTGAAGAGGTCACGCCCAGTGCTTTTCGGCGGGGCTTTCGAAAGAAATGGTTCTGAATTCAGCGATGCGAGCAGCTCGGGAACGACCCGGCCGCTGCGTGCCCATGAACCTGAATCGTCGAATGGTTTGCCTGTATGCGTCTCGCACCAGTAGTCCATGAGCGCATTGCCCGGACCGCAATCGAATCCGCTGGTCGACCCATCGGCGCGAAGCAGACTCAGGTTCGAGATGCCGCCAATGTTCAGCACCGCGATCGATTCGCCGGCTCGACCGAACACCGCGCGATGAAAAGCCGGCACCAGTGGAGCGCCTTGCCCACCCGCCGCGACATCACGCGATCTGAAATCTGCGACCACGTCGATGCCGGTCAGTTCCGCTAGCAAGGCCGGATTGTTGAGCTGGATCGTGAATTGAAAATCCGAAGGTCGATGTCGCACCGTCTGACCGTGAGCGCCAATGGCTCTAACCCGGGTTGCGATGGCTGAATCCGCGCTGCCGAGCAGTCGCGACACCACGTCTGCGTAAAGTTCGGCCAGTTTGTTCGATGCGACTGCCGATCGTTGTAACTCGTCGGATCCGCTCGAATTGAGAGCCAGCAGCTCGAGCTTGAGCGGTCTGGGAAAGGGCAAGGACGCGTGAGCGAGCACGGTGGGCGAGCGACCCGAAAGATCGGCGATAACGCCATCCACTCCGTCCAGCGAGGTGCCGGACATCAGGCCGATGTAGATTTCCGAATCGCCGACGCCCAGGGGCCCGGATGGCATTTAGCGGGCGCTGGCTTGCTGCAGCGTCGCTGCTGCGTCGAGCTGAATGCGCAGACCTGCCACCAGCTTGTTGAAGGTGGGACGCGATTGCGCAGTGATCGGCGCTGCTGCTTCGCTTTGGCGAGCGATGGTCATCGGGTCTTCCTGATGGCCGTTCACGCGGAATTCGAAATGCAGGTGGGGGCCGGTGGCCCAACCGGTCTGGCCGACGGCGCCAATGCGCTCGCCCTGACTCACTGCCTGATTTTTACGCACGTCGATCCGGCTCAGATGCGCGTAGACCGTTTCGTGTCCGTTGCGATGCTTGATGAAGATAACGTTTCCGAAGCCGTTCTGGACGCCGGCAAATTCGACCACGCCGTCACCCACGGTGCGAACCGGCGTGCCGGTCGCGGCTGCGAAATCGGTGCCCAGATGCTGCTTCCACTTCTGAAGAATGGGGTGGAAACGCATGGAGAAATTGCTGCTGATGCGCGAGAACTCGAGCGGTGCCGAGAGATAGGCGCGGCGGGTGCTCTGGCCGTCGAGCGTGTAGTACGCGCCCTTGGAGCCAGGTTCCTGGAACCAGACAGCCTGGAAAGTCTTGCCGTTGTTCACGAACTCGGCGCTCAGGACGCGGCCGGTGCGAACTGCTTCGCCGTCGACTTCAAGGGTTTCATAGACCAGCGAGAAGCGATCGCCCTTGCGCAGTGCGCGGCGGAAATCGATATCGCCTGAGAACATTTCGGCCAGCTGCGTGGCCACGGTATCGGGAATCAGCGCTTCGTCGGTTGCCGCGAAAAGCGAGCTGCGAATGACGCCGCTTGCCAGTCGACTGGACGTGGTCATCGGGGCTGCGTCGGAATGCGATTTGAAGCCGGTGGGGGTTTTTTCGACGACCAGGCGGGCGAAATTGGTTTCGTCCTGCGGCAACCAGTTCACCGAAATCTTGGCGAGGGCGTTGTCGTTGGTGGCCTCGGCAGTGACGTTACGACCGGATTTGCCCAACAGCGCTTTGGATGCCGCGGGATCGTTGCGAATAAATGCCGCAGCGGCTGCATCGTCGATACCCAAACGTTTGAACAGCGACTGGATCGTGTCGGTCGAACGGGTTACGTCGGTGCGATAGAGATTGAACTTGAAGCTGGCGAGCGCATCGAGCTGCGATTCAACCGGCAGTGCCTGGACTGGCTCGGTAATTCCGACCACGGGTAAATCGGATGCATCCGGACCCAGATTGGCTACGGCGTAGGCACCGCCGGCTCCGCAGAGCATAAGGGTCGCGATTGCTGCCGAGAGGCGCTTCGGATGACGATGGATGCTTCCTGCCGCCTTAACTAGAACTGCTGTCGCGGCGGAGATAAATTGAGAATTCAACGGTGAGAACCTTGTGAAGGTCGTTTCGGCGGTAATGGACGGGCAGAAACGACAAAATTGGGTACGACAGAATCGGTGCAAAAAGCGCGCCAATTACAATAGGCTGCTGCTTTCCGGCCTCCCGAAGGCTTGGAGCTGACGTGCAGTATAGCCATCCTCCTACAAGCGGCCCATCGAAAAAACCCTTATGAATCAATCAGTTGTTACAACAGCCCCCTTGTCAGATGGTGTAAGGAACGCGCTGGAAATTTCTCTTCGCGGCTGCGACGAACTTCTGCCGCAGGACGAATGGACTAAAAAGCTGCAGAAATCCGAGGCCACCGGAACCCCGCTGCGCATCAAACTGGGGCTTGATCCGACGGCGCCTGACATCCACATCGGCCACACCGTGGTTCTCAACAAAATGCGCCAGCTCCAGGATCTGGGACACACGGTCATTTTTCTGATCGGCGATTTCACGACCACCATCGGCGACCCGTCCGGCCGCAACACGACCCGCCCGCCGCTCACCCGCGAGCAGATCGAGGCGAATGCGCAGACCTACTACCGACAGGCCAGTCTGGTTCTCGACCCCTCGAAAACCGAGATTCGCTACAACAGCGAGTGGAGCGATCCGCTGGGCGCACGCGGAATGATCCAGCTGGCGGCCAAGTACACGGTGGCCCGAATGATGGAGCGCGATGATTTTTCCAAGCGATTCAAGGAAGGGCGCGCGATCAGCGTCCACGAATTCCTCTATCCGCTAATGCAGGGCTACGACTCGGTGGCGCTCAAGAGCGATCTGGAACTGGGCGGCACCGATCAGAAATTCAATTTGCTGGTGGGACGTCATTTGCAGCAGGAATACGGGCAGGAGCCGCAGTGCATCCTGACCATGCCGCTGCTCGAAGGCCTCGATGGCGTCGACAAGATGTCCAAGAGCAAGAACAACTACATCGGCATCAGTGAAGAGCCGAACACCATGTTCGCCAAGGTGCTGAGCGTGAGCGACGAGTTGATGTGGCGCTGGTACACCCTGCTCAGCTTCAAGTCGATCGCAGAAATTGCGGCCCTTCGCGCGGAGGTCGAAGGCGGACGCAATCCGAAAGACGCCAAGGTAGCGCTGGCAAAAGAGATCACCGCTCGCTTCCACAGCCCTGCCGCAGCGGAATCGGCCGAACAGGACTTCAACAATCGCAGCAAGGGCGGCATTCCGGACGAGATTCCAGAGCTTTCCCTATCGGGCGCTCCTCTGGGAATCGGCCAGTTGCTCAAACAGGCGAACCTCGCGCCTTCGTCGTCGGAGGCCAACCGCCTGATCGATGGGGGCGGCGTTCGCATCGATGGTGCGGTGGTGAGCGACAAGGGCCTGAAGCTCGAGGCAGGGACCTTCGTAGTTCAGGTGGGCAAGCGCAAGTTCGCTCGAGTCACGCTCGCTTGAAGCAACTCCGGGGGATCGCTCTTCCGGAGATTGCTCAATAGGGGTTCGAATACCCCAGCGATCCCATGAGCAGGATCTCGAGCGCTTCCATTTCCAGCGCATCGCGCTCGTTGCTCTCGTGGTCGTAGCCGGCCGCGTGTAGCGTGCCGTGCATGATCAAGTGCGCGTAGTGCGATTCCAGACGCTTGTTCTGCTCCTCTGCTTCGCGTTCGACCACAGGTGCGCAAAGCACCAGATCCGCACTCACCACCGGCTTGGCGGAGTAATCGAAGGTGAGCACGTTGGTGGCGTAATCCTTGCCGCGATACTGCAGATTCATCGCGCGGCCTTCTTCTTCACCGACCACACGAATGCCTATTTCCCCCGGAAGATCGAGCGCATGCGACACCCATTTCTTGACGGCCGACTTTTTAAGAATCTCGCGATGATTCTTCGGCACATCGCCGCTCGCGAACTGCAAGGAAACATCCACGCTCATTTCGGATCGACGGTCTTGCGTGCATCGTAGGCGTCGACGATGCGTGCCACCAGCGGATGACGAACGACATCGCCGCTATTGAAATGGCTGAATGCCATTCCGCTCACCCGGCGAAGCACCAGCTCGGCATCGACCAGACCGCTCAGGTGACCTTTGGGCAGATCGATCTGGCTCACATCGCCGGTGACCACGGCTTTTGCGCCGAAGCCGATACGTGTGAGGAACATCTTCATCTGCTCGGGCGTGGTGTTTTGCGCTTCGTCGAGGATCACGAACGCATTGTTGAGAGTGCGTCCGCGCATGAAAGCTAGCGGTGCAATTTCCAGCGCGCCGCGCTCGAAAGCCTTGTTCACCTTGTCCGATCCCATGAGGTCGTACAGCGCGTCGTACAGAGGGCGCAAGTAAGGATCGACCTTCTGGTTCAGATCGCCCGGCAGAAAGCCCAGTCGCTCGCCAGCTTCGACTGCGGGACGTGTGAGCACGATGCGTTGAACCGCGCTTCGCTCCAGCGCGTCCACTGCGCATGCGACGGCGAGATAAGTCTTGCCTGTACCCGCCGGCCCGATGCCGAAGGTGATGTCGTGAGCCGCTATGTTGTCCAGATACAGCGCTTGGTTCGTACCGCGCGGCTTCAGATCGGCGCGACGTGTCATGAGCGATGGACCGTCTCCATCGACGCCCGGCCCGCTCGATATGACCAGCTGAACCTGCTCCGGCGTAATCGCCCGACCGGACATTTCGTAGAGCGCCTGCAGCACTTCCATCGCGCGCGTGGCCTTGGCTTTTGCGCCCTCGACCTTGAACTGTTCGTGCCGATGCGCCACCTTGACGTCCAGCGCTTCCTCGATCATCCGCAGGTAGGTGTCGGTCGGCCCGCAGAGGTTGGCCATTCGAGCATTGCTGGGCGGCGAGAAGGTGTGTCTGAGGATCAAGCTGATAATTCCGGTTATTAGAAATCCCAGTGGTAGGGCTCGACGAGCCTGCGAAACCAGTGGATCAATAGGACCCCAATGATAGGCAAATTGACCGGAACGCTAGGCGAGAAGAATCCCCCTCAGGTACTGGTGGATTGCAACGGCGTCGGATACGAGGTTCAGGTGCCCATGAGCACCTTCTACAACCTGCCCGCCGCCGGCGAAAAAATCTCGCTCCTCACGCACTTCGTCGTTCGCGAAGACGCGCAGATTCTCTACGGATTCTCCACCGCGTCCGAGCGCGAATCTTTCCGGCAACTCATCAAGATTTCAGGCGTCGGGCCCCGTACTGCGCTGGCGGTGCTTTCCGGCATGAGCGTGTCCGAACTGGCGCAGGCCGTGACGCTTCAGGAAACCGGGCGACTCATCAAGGTGCCAGGCGTCGGCAAGAAAACCGCAGAGCGGCTGCTGCTCGAACTGAAGGGCAAGCTTGGTGAAGACATAGGCGCGAACGCCGGCGCCGCAAGCGGCATGCACGACACGCAATCGGACATTCTTCAGGCGCTGCTGGCGCTGGGGTACAGCGACAAGGAAGCGGTTGCAGCGGTGAAGGTGCTGCCCAAGGACATTGGCGTGAGCGACGGGATCAAGACTGCGCTGAAAGCCCTCGCCAAATAACTATCGGAATGACCGGCCGCCAAAAGAAAAACGCCTGAGATGTTTGCGCATCTCAGGCGTTTTGTTTTGGGCGTCTAACGCCCGTTCGATCGATGACTCGCCGACTTAGTTGTCGGTTTATTTGCCAATCGAAGCCCGGTATTCCAGCGCATAAGCCAGCTTGCCGGCCTTCTTGCCATCCGACGGCTTAGGCACCGAGAGCGCAGCGAAGTCGGAGTCGCCGAAGGTGGTGCGGGCGCCCATGCTTTGCGCCGTATTCGCCGGATCGCTTCCGATGACCAGAGTAGGCGTCGCCGACGCAGCGACCATCAGCGTGGACGCGTCGCGAATTGCCTGCATGTAGCTCTTGTCGGTGCCGTTGCCAGCGCCCGCAACCTTCAGGTTGTACTCGGACAATTTGATGTTCTGCGGTGCCGACTTCAGCCATTCGCCCCAGTAGAACTCGAGGTATTCCGGCGCGTTGCTCGGAACCGTGTAGCCCACGTCGCGGGTGTAGTACACCAGCGAGCGATAGGGCTCGTCCATCAAACCGTTCGACAGACCGATTTTCGTGGGCAGTTCGGCAGGAGTGGTGGCGGTGCCGTCGGGGTTCTTCAGCCACACGTATTTCAGCGAGCGCATCTTGCGCCAGAAGGCCGCGTTGCTCAGATCCTTGTCGTTCGACTTGATGGTGACAGGCATTTTGACGGTGCCGCCAGCGGTCGCGCCTGTGCCCTGGTTGTTGGGGGCTTCGTACAGGCTCGTGAACGTGTGATGACCATCGGTCAGGTACAGCAAGCCCTTGGGGCCGACAACGGCAGACTTTAGGCCGGTCGTGACACGGTTCGCTTCGCTCACCTTGCAATCGAAGGTAGTGCGATCGTTCAATTTCCAGAGCGTCACGTCGGTCTTGGTGGTGAGCGACGACGATTTGGTCGATTCGGTCTGACCGCTGTCTTCGCACATGTCGTCGAAAGCTTTCTGCCAGACGGTGGAAACCACGGATCCGGTAGCGGTGTGGCGATAGCGGCCTTGCTTGTAATAGACCTGATCGAAGCCGATGGCGGGCTGTGTCGGACGTGCATCGCCAATGGACACCATCGTCACGCTGTTGGCGGCTGCCGTCAGGTAGGTCTGCACAGTGGCTTGCGTGGGCAAGACCTGGCAGGTGCCGGAGATGTTCGCTGCGCCGGTGGCAGAGCTTGCAGTGCCGACGTATCGCACGGTGCCGGTGGATACAGGCACGAACACGCGAGCGATGGTGCTGGTGCCAGCCCAGACGCCGGTCACGAAGCCGCCAACGCCGCCGCCGCGTGTGTCGAGCGTGATGTCTGCGTCGATCGTGTCGGTTTGCAGCGTGTTGGACGCTACCGACACGTAATTGCGCAGCGTGCGACCCGTGGGTGCGCCGCTGGTGCCGATCTCGGGCTGGGTGCACAGCCATTCGCCGTCGATCACGTTCGATGCCAGGGTGGCGCTCGGCTGCAGCAGCCAGGTGCCCGTGGTGAAGCCGGTGCCGCTTGCGGAATATTCGTCGACGAACAGGGCGATCTGCCCGGACTTGCTGCCGACCAGGACGCGGCCGAGGGCCGTGCCGTTGATCGTCGCGGTGAACGCGCCGGGGTATTTCGCCTGATCGGCTTCGGGGGTCAGCGTGCCCGTGGTCGCGACCTGCTGCGTAGTGCAGGTGTCGCTATAGGCTTGAGAGAAACAAACGCGGAAGGTGCCGTCTGCCTTCACGCCGATCTGACCGTATGCCGCTGCGCTGGCTTGTGTGACCACGCCGGATGCGTTGTAAGTCGCGCGTTCACGCAGGAAGCTGTAGGTGCCCGCGAGCGCAGACAGATTGGCCACGCCGCGATTCGATGCGCTCACCACGCCTTGCATCAGCGTGGTGCCGCCTGAACGCAGGTTCGCAATTTGCTGGAGCGATCCGTTGAGCAGTCCGTCTTGAACAGTGAATCGAAGGACGATGGCAGCGAGCTGGGTTGCGTTGAAGCCGCTGCCCGAGCCGGTGAACGCCTTGGCGACGAATCCGCCGTTGTCCGCATCGGCGGTGTACGCGCTGGTGATCGATCCGGCCAGGCCGAAGTGCGAATCCACGAACTTCACGGTGATCGTCTTTGCGGTGTCGTCGACGACGAAGGTCACGGTGTCGCCGAAGCTGGCGGTGCCGGTGTAGGAGGTGCCACCAGCGAGGGGTGTGAGCGTGGGTGCCGAGGTGGCAACCGAATCGCCGCCGCCGCATGCGGCGAGCATCAAACCGGTGATGCCGGCGAGGCACGCCAGGCGTGCGCGTTTCATAAAGAATTTGTTCATGTCTTGATCGATTGGAGTCTCTGAAGTCTCAAGAGGGACGGCAGCCTGACGGCGACCGCGAGAAAGCAATGCACGATGAATGCACGAAGGCCGCAAGGCCAGCGCTGCGGACATTTTCTGGATCGTGTGTGTCATTCACATGACGGCGCCCGTTTCCTGCGGGTGTGTTTGGCACAATGGGCGGCGTCTTTGTTGTTTCCGGCAAAGGCGAACCCAAGACATGACCATCCAGACCGACGATTTCGATATCCCACCGCCCAAGCGCGTGGTATCCGCTGCTGCTACCTCGCCTCAGGAAGAGGCGATCGAGCGCGCCCTGCGGCCCAAGCTGCTGGACGAATATGTCGGCCAGCACAAGGTGCGCGAGCAGCTGGAAATTTTCATCGGCGCGGCGCGAAAGCGGTCGGAAGCGCTGGACCATGTGCTGCTTTTCGGGCCGCCCGGATTGGGCAAGACGACGCTATCGCACATCATTGCGGCCGAGCTCGGCGTGAATCTGCGGCAAACCAGCGGGCCGGTTCTGGAAAAGCCGAAAGACCTCGCGGCGCTGCTCACGAATCTCGAGAAGAACGACGTTCTGTTCATCGACGAAATTCACCGGCTGTCGCCGGTGGTCGAAGAGATCCTTTATCCCGCGCTCGAGGACTATCAGATCGACATCATGATCGGCGAAGGCCCGGCGGCGCGCAGCATCAAGCTCGATCTGCAGCCGTTCACGCTGGTGGGCGCGACCACCCGCGCGGGCATGCTCACCAACCCTTTGCGCGATCGGTTCGGCATCGTCGCGCGTCTGGAGTTCTATTCGGCTGAAGATCTCGCGCGCATCGTCAAGCGAAGTGCCGCGCTTCTGAAGGTGCAGATGGACGAAGCCGGCGGATTCGAAATTGCGCGTCGATCACGCGGCACGCCGCGTATTGCGAACCGCCTGCTGCGACGCGTACGCGATTACGCCGAAGTCAAAAGCGATGGACGCATCAGCGTCGACGTTGCCAACAAGGCGCTGGCCATGCTCGATGTCGACCCACAGGGCCTGGACATCATGGACAGAAAGCTGCTCGAAGCGGTAATTCACCGATTCGACGGCGGCCCGGTGGGGCTGGACAACATCGCGTCCAGCATCGGCGAAGAGCGCGACACCATCGAAGATGTGATCGAGCCCTATCTGATCCAGCAGGGTTACTTGCAACGCACTCCGCGCGGACGAATCGCGACGCTGGCAGCGTACCGGCACATGGGGATCACGGCGCCGAATCGCGATCCGGACATGTTCCCGGGCTCGTAGTCTCAGGAAAACGCGCCGCGCGCATCGACCTTCAGGATGCGTTCGACCACACCGTTCTGAAGTCCGCCTCGCACGCCGATCATGTAGTCGTGCAGATTCACTGTGGGATCGCAGTGACCCGGAATCAGCCAGACGGTTTCACCCAGGCCGGGCAGCATGATGTCGTGCGATTCCGCAGTGACGATGCCGTGTTCGTCGCCGCCGTTTTGGAAGATCAGCTGCGTGTCGTCGAACCGGTGCACCTTGGGCATGCCGGAATCGATCGCGTGGCTTTTGTGTCCTGCATCGACCACTACGTGTATGGGCTGCACGCTGATCACCTGCGATTTCACGAACAGCGCGTGTTCGAAGCTCGGCTGCACCGGGTCGCGGTCGTTCTGCGCGTAATCCGCATCCATGAACAGGAACGATCCGGCTTGGATTTCGCCGAAGACACCGCTGGCCGATTCCATGCCGAAAGTGCCGGTGCCGGCACCGGTCACGAGCGGTACGTCGATGGCCGCCGCGCCAAGCACCTGCCTGGTTTTCTGCACAAGGGCCACGACCTTTGCGATCGCCTCGCGCCGCTCTGCTACCGACCTCAAATGCTGCGAGCCGCCGTGGTACGCGTGCAACCCGGCAAACCGCATGGTGCGATTGCGCCCGATCTGCTGCGCCAGCATCACGACGCTTCCGCCGGGCGGCACGCCGCATCGACCTTGCCCGACATCCAGCTCGATGAACACATCGATCACGGTATCGGTGCCTGCGGTCTCCTGCATGGCTTCGCTGAGTCGCGAAATGCCGTCGAGGGAATCGACCGCAATGGCGAGTCGACCGCCTTCATGTGTGGCGAGTGTCTGTGCAAGGGCAGCAACGCGCTTGAGCTTGGTCCGCGAAATGACTTCGTTGCTGATGAAGATGTTGTGTACGCCCTTGGCCGCCATGATTTCGGCTTCGGACGTTTTCTGCACGCAGACGCCGACCGCGCCTGCCTGCATCTGCAATCGCGCGAGTTGACCGCTTTTGTGCATCTTGGCGTGCGGTCGAAACGCGACTTTGTGCTTCCTCGCGAACTCCGCCATGCGCTTCAGGTTGCGCGACATCGCATCGAGGTCGATGACGAGAGCCGGGGTATCGAGGTCGTGGACCGTCTGGCCAACGGAATGGCGCAGGATTTCAGGTGGATGTTTCGTCGCGTGACTCATCGTCGAGGTGCTGTGTGTCTGACCAGCCGACGAGCGTAAGGCCTTCCGAACTCCACAGCAAGCGGTTGATTGCCGCATTTCCCAACTGCCAGGTACGCGGTGCTTGAAGTTCAAGCCCGGTCGCCATCCGGTAAATCACGTCCAGAACGCCTCCATGCGCGACCACCATGATGTGCTCGCCCGGATGCTTCAACGCGATTTCGCTCAGGGTCTCGCTGATGCGCTTGCGAAACTCCACCAGCGTTTCGGCCCCTTCGGGTGCGAAGTGCGGATCGCGTTTTCGCCAGCGCATCGCGTCTTCAGGCCATTCCTCGGTGATTTCCGCGAAGGTCTTGCCCTCGAACTTTCCGAACCGGCGCTCACGTAACCCGGGGTGCTGAATCACGGGCAGCCCGAATAGCTTCGCCGTGGCGTTTGCCGTTTCGGCGGCTCGCCCCAGATCGCTCGAATAAACCGCGTCTATCTCCTGATCCGCCAGCGCCTTGGCGAGTCGATCGGCTTGCCATCTGCCTCGCTCGTTCAGAGGGATGTCCAGCATTCCCTGAATTCGCGTGTCCACATTCCACGCGGTCTCGCCGTGTCGTACCGCGACGATTCGCGTGGCTTCCATCAGCGGGGAATCTCGGTATTCACCCTGCGGATGCCTTCGGGAGGCGTTGGGAACTGCACCAGCGCGGCGGCGATCATGCCGTTGAGGATGTTTTGCGAATCGTGGCGGGGACCATCGTTCTCGCCATGGGTTTCGTAGACCACCTGACCGGTTGCCATGTCGCGAATCGTGATGGTGATTTCGCGTCCGTAATACGGGCGCTCCATGTCGGCGAATCGGGGCGTGAAGGGGCGGCGTTGCGGACCCATTCGGTATGGGCCGTTGTAGAGCGGATCGGGAAAATCGGTGGCGTTCGGCGATTGCACGTAATACACCAGCGCTTTCACGTTGACGCTGTATTTGGCGCTCGCGCTGGAGCTTGCGGGCACGAGGCCGTATTTCACGAGTTCGTCCGCAGTCGCTTTTTCAATGCCGTCCTGAGTAAAGCCTTGGCCCGGCGAATAAGGCAGGGGCGGTCGCTGCAGAGGGGTGCGTTCGAACTGGAACGTGGCCTGCGTTGGCACGCTTCGCAATGTCGACGCGGTTTGCACATTCGTGTCGAGCTGCCACATGCCGGCACACGCAGTGAGTATTGCGGCTACGCCGACCAGTACTGTCAGTCTGGCTGCCAGTTTGATTTTTCCGAAATTCATGACCGTCTCCATCAGCCCTTGGGGCGCCTAGATTTTGATGACCTGCAAACCTGCCGGTGACGGAATCGGAAAGTCTTCTTTGTCGAAAGCCTTGTCGCCGTTTTCGTCTTCCACACCAGTGGCTTTTAGACCCTTGAAGTCATGCAGTGTTGCATCCATCAAGTGAGAAGGAACGACTTTTTGTAACGCGCCGAACATGCTTTCGATGCGGCCTGGAAATTTCTTTTCCCAGTCTTTCAGCATGAGCGACACCTGTTTGCGCTGCAGGTTCTCCTGACTGCCGCAAAGGGTGCAGGGAATGATGGGAAATTCCCGGTGTTCGGCCCAGCGAACCAGGTCTTTTTCGGCCACGTAAGCCAGCGGACGAATCACGACATGCTTGCCGTCGTCGCTCACCAGTTTGGCGGGCATGCCCTTGAGTTTTCCGCCGAAGAACATGTTCAGGAAAAAGGTCTGCAGCATGTCGTCGCGATGATGTCCGAGCGCCACTTTTGTCGCGCCCAGCTCATCGGCCACACGGTACAGAATCCCACGACGAAGTCGGCTGCACAGGCTGCACATCGTCTTGCCATCCTCGATCACGCGCTTGACGATGCTGTACGTATCCTGGTTCTCGATATGAAAGTCGACACCCAAGTTTTTCAGATACGCGGGCAAGACATGGTCGGGAAATCCGGGCTGTTTCTGGTCGAGATTCACCGCGACGATGTCGAAGTGAATCGGCGCCCGAGCCTTGAGCTTCAGAAGGATGTCGAGGAGGGCGTAGCTGTCCTTGCCGCCCGACACGCAGACCATGACCTTGTCGCCTTCTTCGATCATGTTGAAGTCGACGATGGCCTGGCCGACCTGGCGGCACAAACGCTTTTCCAGCTTGTGGGTTTCGCGTTCGATCTTCAGGCGCTTCACCCCGGAAAGTTCACCAGAAGCTTCACCGGATGTTTCATCCGTCCTGACTTCATCCTCGATCCAAACAGCACTCATAGTTTCACCATTGCCCAGTCTCGACGCGAATAGCCACTTCGCAGTCGTCAAAAATTTCCAGTTTCGCAATACGCACACGTACACCCACGACGCCCGGCAATTGCATCAGCCGGTGCGACACCTTTCCGATGAGTGTCTCCAGCAGATTCACATGTTCTGCAGTGCACTCGTTGATGATGATCTGGCGCACCTTGCGGTAGTCGAGCACGTTCAGAATTTCGTCGTCGTGCGGTAGCAGCGGTTGCGTGCCCTGATTCAATTCCGCATCGACCTGAATCGGTTGCGGCGTGGTTTTTTCGTGATCGAGGATGCCCAGGTTCGCATCGAAGCGAAGTCCGGTGAGCGTCAGCGTCTGATTGCCTTTGATGTTGTACATGTATGGATCACATGAGCGAGAAGTCGCGCTCGAATTTCATGAGATGTTGCCCGCCGTCCACCACGATGGTGGTGCCGGTGAGCGAGGAGTTGTCGATCGCGAATTTGACGGTTGCCACCACGTCTGCCGGCGTGGAAGACCTGCCGAGCGGCGAGAGCTTGTGCAGCGTTTCGAATTTATCGCCGGTCAGGGTTTCGCTGGTGAGGGTCAAGCCCGGTGCCACGCCTACTACGCGAACTTTGGGCGCCAGCGCCAACGCAAGCATCGTGTTGGCGGCTTCGAGCGCGGCTTTTGAGAGGGTGTAGCTGAAGAAGTCGGGGTTCTGGTTCCAAAGCTTCTGGTCGAGCATGTTGACCACCACGCCCGATTGTTCTGTCGCAGACAAATGCGCATGAAGCGCTTGCGCCAGAACAATTGCAGCGCCGGTGTTGCTGTGCAGGTGTTTGTCCATCGCGGCGTAGCTGAAGCTGGCCGCCTCATCGTGCTCGAAGGTCGATGCACTGTTGACGACAGCGTCTAGCTGGCCGAAATGCTCGATTACCGACGTCGCAAGAGCGCGGGTCTGGGCTTCATCGGCCAGATCGGCTTTGAAAGCGAAAGCATTGCACTTACCGGTTAATGCCTCGCAATCGGCAACCGTCTTTTGAGCGTCCGATTCCGAGCTTCGGTAGTGAATCGCGACCCGCCAGCCGTCCTTTGCCAACGCCAGCGCAATCTCGCGGCCGAGACGTTTCCCGGCCCCTGTGACGAGGGCGACTCGGGATGACGACGACACGGCAGCGTTCATATGGACAAAAAGGTGAGCAGACGTTTAGAGATCGGGGGCAAGCGGCAGGGAATCGAGCAGGTTCGCCGACAATAAAGGCGACATGTCCGACCAAAATTCAACGATTCAGGCCACTTCCGGCGATTCAGATTCACCCCCGAGTTTAACGACCGCACTTTCCGGCCGTATCGCTGGGGCAATTGCCGACTCTGGCGGCTGGATCGGCTTCGACGCCTTCATGAATCTGGCTCTTTACGAGCCGCGACTCGGCTATTACGCCAACGAGTCGGTGAAGTTCGGCCTGTCTGCCGAATCCGGAAGCGATTTCGTGACTGCGCCCGAGATGTCGCCGCTTTTCGGCAAGACGCTCGCCACCCAAATTCACGAGGCACTTGCCAAGACCGGTTCCCGCGATATCTACGAATTCGGAGCCGGATCCGGAGCCTTGGCGTCGCAGATCCTGAACGCTGTGCCCAGCGCCGCCTACGACAGCTACAACATCGTCGATCTGTCGGGAACGCTTCGGGCGCGCCAGCAACTCGTTTTGGGCGATCACGCGGGTCGAGTGAACTGGCTCGACGAATTGCCGGCGTCGTTCAGCGGCGTCGTCATCGGCAACGAGGTGCTCGATGCGATGCCAGTGAAGCTGATAGTCCGCAAATCGGGTGTATGGCACGAGCGCGGCGTCGTGCTGAGCAACGATGAATTCGCGTGGAGCGACAAACCGACCGATCTGCGGCCCCCGGTCGATATCGAGGGCCCGCACGATTACCTCACCGAAATCCATCCGCAGGCCGAGGCGTTCGTATCGACGCTTGCCGAACGCATGACGACAGGCGCGATGATTTTTATCGACTACGGATTCGGCGAGAGCGAGTACTTCCACGCGCAACGATCGATGGGTACCGTGATGTGCCATCGGGCGCACAAGTCCGATGCCGATCCATTGGTGAATGTGGGACTGAAGGACATCACTGCACATGTGAACTTCACCGGTATTGCGGTGGCAGGGCAGGAGGCCGGCATGGAGATTTACGGCTACACAACGCAAGCGCGATTCCTCTTGAACTGCGGCTTGCTCGATTCGCTCTCGGCAACGGAAACGGTTGCGCAGCTCAAAGAAAAAGCTGCCGTTCACCGGTTGATCGCGGAACACGAAATGGGCGAATTGTTCAAGGTGATCATGATGACCAAGGGTGTTTCGGATGACGGTAATTGGGTGCCTCGCGGGTTTGCCGAAGGCGATCGCACGCACCGGCTTTGATGATTGAAGAGGAGACCTGACTCATGAAAATTTGCGTCGACATAGGCGGAACAAAAGTGGCGGCAAGTGTGGCCACTGGCGAGCAGGAGCTGTCGTTCAGGCAATCGGAGCCGACCGTCAAAACCGGCGATGCGAACGCGTTGTCGCAGCAGGTGCTTCGCCTGATCGACGCCGCATGCCAGGCCGCTGGCGGCAAGCCGGAAGACATTTCGCGGGTCGGCATCGCATCGGCCGGGCCGTTCGTGAAGCGCGATGGTTTGATCGAACTCGCTTCGCCGAATATTTCCGGCGGACTGGCGGCGGCGCATGGCGCGAATCGTCTGCCCAACGAGTGGATGAGCATTCCTTTCGAGGCGCCGCTCAAAAAGCGATTCGAGCATCTGCGAATTGAAAACGACGGCGTCGCGGCACTCGAAGCCGAACGGAGGTGGGGTGCTTTGCAGGGTGTCGACTCCTGTGCGTATGTCACGTGGAGCACGGGTGTGGGCGTGGGGCTTTGCGTCGACGGAAAAATTCTGCGCGGCAAGAACGGAAACGCCGGACATGCGGGCCACACCTTCGTGTCCGACAACCTTCACGCGGTCTGCGGATGTGGCAACGTCGGCGATGTCGAGTCATTGATAGGCGGCGCGTCTATCGAGGAGTTGTACGGTGTCGAATCGAAAACCCTGTTCGAGCGCGCCATGAGTGGCGACGCGAAATCGATGGCCTATGCCGATGCATCGGTGCGCGTGATGGCACGCCTTCTGTACAACCTGATCGCCACCATGGATCTACAAAAAATCAGCATCGGCGGCAGCTTGTTCTTCCACCAGAAGGAATGGCTGCTACCGCGCCTGAACGAGCAGGTGTATGCGTTTTTTCCGGCGCTTACCAAAGGCGTTGAACTGGTGCCCGCAGGACTCGGCAACAAGGTCGGCGATTACGCGGCGCTGGCGCTGGTCGACTAGGCCGTCGAGGATCGATCAGCGATTCTTCGTTTCTTCGAGCGCGTCGAGGAAGGTTCGGCGCCACCAGTGGACGTCCTGCTCGCGGATACCCTTGAGCAGCTTCTGATGCCGCATCTGACGCTCTTCCTTGGGCATGCTCAGCGCCTGCTGAATCGTCTCCGCAGTTCCGTGCGTGTCGTACGGATTCACCAGCAGAGCTTCCTTCATCTGCTCGGCTGCGCCCGCGAATCGTGAAAGCACCAGCACACCCGGATCTGCCGGGTCCTGCGCTGCCACGTATTCCTTCGCGACCAGATTCATCCCATCACGTAGTGGAGTCACCAGACCGACCGCAGACGCGCGGCATAGTCCCGGCACTTTTTTCCGTGCGACGGTGCGGTGGATATAGCGAACGGGCATCCAGTCCAGCTCGCCGTAATCGCCGTTGATGGCGCCGCAAAGCCCTTCGAGTTCCTGCCGGATATCGGCGTACGCTTCGACGCTCTCCCGGGTCGGAGATGCAATCTGAATCAGCGTCGCGCTGTTGCGATTCTCGGGATAGTTCGCCAGGAGGTCGCGAAACGCGCGGACCCGATGCGGGATGCCCTTCGAGTAATCGAGCCTGTCGATGCCCATGAGGATTCGGCGGCGCTTGTACTCCTCTTTCATGCGCTCGTAGGCCTCTTTGCCTTCGGGCGCATGCGTCAGCGCAGCGAATTCATCGACGTCGATTCCGATCGGAAACGCCTGCGCGCGCACCGTGCTTCCGTAGGCCTCCCACATGTGGTCGCCCACCGATCTTCCGCCTGCCTCGCTTTCGACATACCGCTGGAAATGCGAGACATCCTGATTGCTCTGGAAGCCGATCAGATCGAACGAGAACAAGGACCGCATCAGCCATTCGTGTTGGGGAATGGCGGCAAGAATGAGCTGCGGCGGAAGCGGAATGTGAAGGAAGAATCCCATGCGCTGCTTGCAACCCATCGCGCGTAGTTCAGCAGCCAGCGCCATCAGGTGATAGTCGTGCACCCAGATGATGTCGTCGGGTTTGAGCAGAGGTGCGAGCTTGCGCGCGAACAGCTGGTTCACCCGGCGGTAGCCGCCGATGTAGCCGGAATCGAAATGCGCCAGGTCGAGCCGGTAATGGAACACCGGCCAGAGAACGCCGTTGCTGTAGCCAAGGTAGTAGCTGTCGTGATCTTCCTGGCACAAATCGAGAGTGGCTAGCGTCACGTTGCCCGCTTGCGCGATGTGCAATTCGCCCTCGCCGGGCGTGCCTTTTTCGATGACTTCGCCGCTCCATCCGAACCAGAGTCCACCGGTTGCCGTGAGTGCTTCGCCCAAAGCGACCGCAAGTCCGCCGGCAGCCGCTTTACGCGGATCTGCGACTCGATTCGAGATGACTACCAAACGTCCCATTGATTTCCAATTGCCCTTCGAAGAGATTTTTTGAACTGATTGCCTAGATGGCCGAATCCCACGGCGCGCTCAGGCGAACCGCAGCGTTGATGATCCCGACCATCGAATAGGTTTGCGGAAAGTTGCCCCACATCTCGCCGGTGATTGGATGCGTGTCTTCCGACAGCAGACCGACGTGATTGCGTGCGGCAAGCATGGTCTCGAAAATCTCGCGCGCCTGTTGCTTTCGGCCGATCCGGGCGAGCGCATCGATTCGCCAGAAGGTGCAGATGTTGAACGCGGTTTCGGGTTTGCCGAAATCGTCCGGCGCTTCGTAGCGACGCATGTACGGGCCGTCGCAGAGAGACTTTTCCATTGCGTCGATAGTCGAGATGAATCGCGGATCGCGCGGGTCGATGAAGCCGACTTCCGCCATCAGCAAAATACTCGCGTCCAGATCGCGTCCGCCGAAGCTCTCGGCGAAAGCCTGGCGCTCTTCGCTCCACGACTTTTCCAGAATCTCGTCGCGCATACGGTTGGCGTGATCGTTCCAGTAGTCGAATCGGTCCAGCTTGCCCAGGTTCTTGGCGATCTTGGCAATTCGGTCGCAAGCCGCCCAGCTCATGAGCGCTGAAGAGGTGTGAACGCGAGCGCGGGTGCGCAGCTCCCACATGCCGGCGTCTGGGGTGCCGTACACCCGAATCGCGCGTTCGCCAACAGCTTCCAGATGCACGAATTCAGCTGCGCCGCCCGGGTTGAGCAAGCGCTTGTCGTGAAACGCCTGCGCCGATCCCAAAACGATGTTGCCGTACACGTCGTGCTGAAAATGTTCCTGCGCCTGATTGCCGACGCGCACCGGGCCCATGCCGCGATATCCCGCCAGATCGACCATGCTCTCTGGCAGGTGCTTTTCCATGCCGATGCCGTACAGCGGCTGGATATGTTCCCCGTGCGCGCCGATGACGATGTTGCTCAGCCACTTCAAATAGTCTTCCATCGTGCCGACTTCGGAAAGGCTATTGAGCGCACGCACCACGAAGAATGCATCGCGCAGCCAGCAGAAGCGGTAGTCCCAATTGCGCTCGCTGCCTGGCGCTTCCGGAATGCTGGTCGTCATGGCCGCGACGATCGCGCCGGTGTCTTCGTACAAGGACATCTTCAGAGTGATGGCCGCGCGTATGACGGCCTCCTGCCACTCCAGCGGAATCGCCAGGCGCTTGCTCCAGACCTTCCAGTAGGTCACGGTTTCCTGCTCGAAATATCGAGCCGTGTCGGCAATGCCATCGGTCAAAGTTTCGTCGGCGCCCAGCAGGAAGTTGTGTTCCTTGTAAAGGATGAAAGGCTGGCGCGATAGCAGGTGCGAAATGGATGCATCGGTATTCAATCGCAGCGTCAGATCGCCGCCGACGAAGCGAATGTGATTGCTGCCGCGCGTGATCTCCGGCTTGGACTTGCCCCAATCGAAGTTCACATCGACAGACACCCGAATCCGAGGCGCGCCCTTGATGGCTTTGACACGCCGCACCATGGTCAGCGGCCGAAAGAATCGAGCGCGGCTGTAGAACCGGGGCGCGAAGTCGGTGATCTCGAGTTCCTGCCCTTGCTTATCGATCAGGCGTGTACGAAGGACGGCCGTGTTCGGCTCGTACCACTGGCGCGACTCCGCAAAATCTTCGATGTCGATATTGAAAGCGCTCGCGTTTTCCGAAGGATCGAGCAGAGCATTGAACACCGGGTCGCCGTCGAAGCGAGGCAGACAGCACCAGACGATTCGACCCCGTTTGTCGATCAGCGCGCTGAAGGCGCAATTTCCGATCACACCCATCGACAGCGAGGACTGCAGCGGTGGCTCGAAGTTGTCCTTGGTATTCGCGCTACCGGCACTGGCAGCGATGTCGGCACCCGCAGAATCGACGCCATGCTCGATGCCGTTTTTCATATTTCGATCGAGTTCGCTCATGCGGCGCTCCTGGATTTTTGCTCTTTATTTTCGGAAGAATCGAGCCCGGCAGCTTTGAGCGCGGTCAGCGACTCGGCCAGCCATTCGATCAGCGCCTCAGGCGTCGCGCAACGATGCTGCGCCGATGACGGGCTCTGCCCCACTTTCACGGCAATGCCGCCGAGCGTCTGCACCTTGTCGATCGCCGATTCGTCGGTCAGGTCATCGCCAGCGAACACAGGAACTCTTCCGATGAACGGCGGTGTATTCATCAACCGTTCGATCACATGCCCTTTATCGGTCAGCGACGACTTCACTTCGACGACAGCCTTGCCGCGCATGACGGTGACGTTCGGCACGCCGATGGCGGCGTGATCCATCGCTTCGATGCACATCGATTCGAGTTCCGGTGCCAGACGATAGTGAAGCGAAATAGACGTGTACTTGCGCTCCAGGATCAGTTCCGGATATTTGGCGTTAAGCGCTTCCGCTGTTTCCACCGCCACGCGAATGTCCGGCGGCGCAATCGATTCGACCAGTCCGGAAGCGAGTCGCCATTGCGATCCGTGTTCCGCACCCAGTGGGAGCTTCAGCGGTGCCAGGTAGTAATCGATGGACGCGATTTCGCGACCGGTCACGATCGCTAGCGCTCCATCGAGCAATTTGCTCAGATCGGAGAGAAGCGGGACTAGCCGGGGACCGACGACCACCGAATCGGGTGTTCCCGCGAGGTCGACAAGCGTGCCGTCGAAATCGAGAAAAAGTGCAGTTCGCCCAGTGAGCAAGGGGATGTTGGAAGAGGGCCTTTGCATCCCGAGTGACCTTACCAGACAGACGCCGCCGGGGCGCTCTTTCTGAAATACCTAGTTACCGAAATGGGTCTTCCGGAGGGGCTTCTAAAGCGCTCGTTCCACTGCCGCTATTCGCGCGTCCCGAATACGATCGCCGACCGCCGGACCCTTCGCGCCGGACTGCTGCGCTTCGGCTGCGACGCTCGCCGTGTCGACGGCCAGAGCCGCATTCAGTGCGCCCATGAGCCGAACCCGTTGCGGATACGGGCGATCCTCGAAATTCAGCCGTCCGCGTGCATCGCATTCGCAGCTCAAAAGCACTTCGTCGAAGCGCGCCGGCTTGCGGAACGCGTCGCAGCGTTCGAGCAATCGCACCACAGCAGCCGCGTTCAATTCGTCGCTGCGATGGATGTTGCCGTGCTCACGCGCAACGACATCGGCAAGTTCCTTGCAATCGACCGGTATCCGGAAGCGCTCACACACCGCGATGAGAAGTTTCGCGCTGCGTTGCTCGTGTCCGATATGACGCGGCAGCACGTCCTCTGGAGTGGTGCCTTTGCCGAGGTCGTGCACCAGGCAGGCGAATCGAACCGGGAGCGGCGCATTCAGTTTTGCGCTCATGTCGAGCACCATCATCAGGTGAACGCCGGTGTCGATTTCGGGGTGGTATTCGGCGCGTTGCGGCACGCCCCAGAGCCGATCGACTTCGGGCAGCAGTTTTGCCAGCGCGCCGCACTCGCGAAGTACCTCGAACATGCGAGACGGCTTGTTCGACATCAATCCGCGCGCCAGCTCCTGCCAGACGCGTTCTGGTACCAGCGCATCGACCTCGCCGGCTTCGACCATTTCGCGCATCAAACGCATCGTTTCGGGCGCGATCGAGAAATCGGCGAAGCGGGCGGCGAATCGGGCAATACGCAGAATGCGGACCGGGTCTTCGCGAAACGCATCGGTCACATGACGAAGCGTTTTCGATTCGAGATCGGCCTTGCCGTTGAACGGATCGACGATGCCTTCATCGCCATTCGCATCTGCCGGCTGCGCCATTGCGTTGATCGTGAGATCGCGGCGAGCCAGATCGTCCTCCAGCGTGACGCCGGCAGCCGTGTGAAATTCGAACCCGTGATACCCGCGAGCAGTCTTGCGCTCGGTGCGGGCTAGCGCGTATTCCTCGCGCGTTGTGGGATGCAGGAACACCGGGAAGTCGCGGCCCACCGAGAGGTATCCGGCGTCGACCATTTCCTGTGGCGTGGCCCCCACGACCACCCAATCGTGATCGCTCACCGGCAGGCCGAGCAGGGCATCGCGAATCGCGCCGCCGACTCTGTACACCTGCATCAGCAGCGCCTTGATGTCGTCGACGTCAACGTTTCACCCGATACGGTTCTTCGAAGGGCAAAAAGTCTTCTTCTTTCAGTGCGTCCGCAATCCATGCGCTCACCGACGGCAAGGCTTTCACGCGCTGGACGTAGTCGCTCACGACATCCGACACCGGCAATGCATAGGTGATGAGGCGCATGCACACCGGCGCGAAGTACGCATCGGCAATCGTGAAATTGCCGAACAGCATCGGGCCGCCATGCGATTTCAAAAGGCCTTCCCACATGACCGTGAGGCGTTCTACATCGGCTCGCACGCCGGGCTGATCGCGCCACAAAAGTGCGCCCACGGCGGGCAGGCTCGCCTCGATGTTCATGGCGCAATGCTGGCGAAGCGACGAGAAGCCGCTGTGCATATCGGCGCAGACGCTGCGAGCGCGCGCGCGTGCTTTCACGTCCGTAGGCCAAAGGTTCTTCTTGGGAAATTTCTCGGCCAGATACTCGGCAATCGACAGGGTGTCCCAGATCGCGAAGCGTTCATCGCCGGACAGTCCATCGTCGATCAGCACGGGCACCTTGCCGACCGGATTCACACGCTGGACCGACTCCTTGAACACCGAGCCGGTGTTGAACGAATCGAATCGGATCATCTGTTCGTTGAAGTCGATGCCGGCTTCACGCATGAGCACCCACGGGCGCATCGACCACGACGAGTAATTCTTGTTGCCGATGATCAGCGTCAGGGGCTTGCTCGGGTCGGTGTTGCCTGTGCTCATGGAAGATCCTTGTTGGGTTCCGGCTGATTCACCGGGCGCGGGCCGATGTTGCCCAGCCGCGCCCTGAGCGATTGCGGCTGACCCGAAATGATCGCGGCGTAAACCGTGGCGTTGGACAGCACCTTCTTCACGTAGTCGCGCGTTTCGGGGAACGGCACGTTTTCTGCCCAGATGGCCGCGTCCATGACCGGACCGTTCCGCCAGGAACGCGGACGTCCCGGGCCGGCGTTGTAGGCCGCAGCCGCCAAGGCCATCGAGCCGTCGAAGTCGTCAAGTGCCAGCTTCAGATACGCGGTGCCGATGGTGATGTTGGTATCGCGGTCGGTAATTTGATTCGGCGTGAACGAGGTCAGGCCGATTTTCTTCGCGGTCCATCGCGCAGTGGCGGGCATCACCTGCATCAGGCCCGATGCGCCCACTCCGGATCGCGCGTCCATGACGAATCGGCTCTCCTGGCGAATCAGGCCGTACACGTAGGCAGGATCGAGGTTGATCGCCTGGCTTTTCGCGATGACTGCGTCGTGGAACGGCATCGGGAAGCGTTGATCCGGCTCGAACGATTCGCGGGTGCGCTCGCTTGTGTTGATGCAGCGGTCCCACACCTCGCGAGCGCAAGCGAAATCGGCTGCCGCAAGCAATTCGCGCTCGGACATGCCGCCCCGCGAATGCAGATTGGTGGTGTAGTTCCATTCGCGAACGCCTTCGGTTCGCAGGCCGATGGCGATCGCGTACAGCGCGCGGTTCAATCCGGGATCGAGCCGAGCCGCGTCTTTTTCCTGCGCCGTCAAAGGCAGCGGTTTTGCGGGCAACGTGATTTGACGTCCCAGGTCTTCGAGCGCGAGTTGTTCGTAGAAACCTTTGATGCCTGCTATCGCTTCCAGCTGCTGTCTTGCTTCGGCTTTCTCTGCGTCGTTGCGAGCCAGCGCAGTCATCGCTCGCGCGCGCCAGTAAATCCAGGTCGGATCCTGCTTCGCATCTGCGCTCATGCCGTTGACCGATGCCAGCACGTCTTTCCAGCTGCCCACACGGAGGGCCGCGCGCGTTTTCCAGGCGAGCATGTCGTCGCTCAGATCGGACGACTTGGTGACGTTCGCGAAATAGCCGTTCGCATCGACAGACAACTTTTGCGCTGCCTGCTTGCCGATGACGCCCCAGACCCAGTTGCGCTCTTCCGGGCTGATCTGCACGCTCCATTTCGCATCGAGCAAACGCGATGCCTGCTCGAAATCGCTAGCCGCCATCTTGACCAGCGCGAGCACGATCATTTCCTGTTTGGTCTTGCCTCCGGCAGTTGCACGCTTGAGCAGAAACTTGGTCGAGCTGTCGTTGATTTCCTGAAGCAGAGGCAAGGATTCGGGCGACAGCATCGACACCGCGTCTCGTGCAGCGCGCGGGCGATTCGATTCCATCGCCAGACGCGCCTTGCGCCACAAGTCGGATGCCGGCATCAGCTTGGCGGCGTACAGATGATCGACCGCGTTGGTGCAGCCGTCGTCGGAATCGCGCTGGCCGAGCCAGTTACGGCGAACCGTTTCCACCATGGCCGGCGTTGCCGACTGGTTCTTGATGAATTCGACTGTCGTTGCGTAACACTGCACTTCGCGGTCGTCGTTCATGCGAAACGAGCCGTGAACCGATTCGAACTGCGCCCAGTCGCGGCGCGCGCCCAGAAGCAAGAGGAAGTCGTTTCGTAGACGGTCTTCCTGATAGGTATTGGGGTAGCGAGCAAAGAAGTTCTGGAACTCTGCGGAACTGGCGTCGGCCATGCGGGCGCGCAGTTCCCAGTAGGCGGCCCAGGCTTCGAGCGCGTGTCCGCGTGCCTCCGGAAGGCGCGCCGTCAGGCGGGCTTTGTCGCCGCGCTTGAATGCGGCGTTCATGTCCAGGATCACGTCGTCGCGTGAGTTGAGCGGTGTGGTCGGCTGAGCGGACTGCGCATGTGCGACGGCCGCAACCGTTACACAGAAGGCCATCGCAATGACCGGTCGCGTCATCTGGCGCGACATAAAGGATGACAAAATGGCTTGAAACTGCATGTGGGGATTATGGACAAATCAGATGAAAAGAAGTCTCTCAGGCAAGCCCTTATTACAGAGCGGCTCAACCTGCCCGATCGACAAGCGCGCAACGACATGTTGCAACGGGCCATGCGAATCTGGCTCGTGGGTCGCCCCGATACCGTCATAGGTGCGTACTGGCCCATCAAGGGCGAGTTCGATCCGTTGCCGGCGCTGCATCGCTGGAAAGAAGATGGCGAGCTCATCGAGGAATCCCAGCGACGCCGAATTGGACTGCCCGTGGTCGACAAGGTTCACAAAACCATGATCTTTCATGTCTGGTATCCCGGATGCCCCATGGAAGAAGACGCGTATGGCATTCCAAAGCCGAAAGACACGGAAATCGTGGTGCCGACATTGCTGTTCGTGCCGTGCGTTGGCTACACCCACGGCGGATACCGGATCGGATATGGCGGCGGTTTCTACGACCGCACTCTGGCAACGCTGGAGCCGAAGCCGTTCACGGTCGGTCTGGGCTACACACAAGGCTATGTCGACCACTTCGAACCCGAAGATCACGACGTGCCGCTGGACGCGATCCTGAACGACAACGGTCAGGTCTGGCCGGTCGGTTGAGCCAGGGGCCGATTCAGTCGGCCTCTCCGATGGTCTTGCGGGTGATTGCGCTTTGCTCTGCGAGCCAGTTGCAGAACGCCTGAATCTCGGGCCGTTGTGCACTGCGGCTTGCGACCATCACGTAGTACGCCATGGGCGAGTTCACTCGCTGGTCGGGCAGAGGCTCGATCAAGTCGCCGGTCTGCAGACTCTCCGCCACCAGCGGCAGACGCGCCAATGCGATGCCCTGGCCAGTGAGCGCGGCCTGCACCATCTGATTCGCGTAGTTGAAATACAGCCAGCGCTTGGGCTGCAGCTTCGGCATGTTCTGTTCGTTGAGCCAGCGTTGCCAAGTGAGCCATTCCAGATGCGTGCTGTACGCGTCGCCGGCATCGATGAACGTGAATTCCGACAGGTCTGCCGTCTTGCGCAAAGGCGCTCCGCTCTTCAACAGCCACGGGCTCGCCACAGGCGTGATCTGCTCGCCGAACATGCGGGTGGCGCTAGCCGGCATGGTCGATAAAGGTCCGTATCTGAGCGCGATGTCGATATCGGTCACCTCCAGATCGACCGCGGTATCGGTCGCATCGATCCTGATGTCGATGTCAGGGTGGTCGCGCTGGAAAGCTTCGAGCCGTGGAATGAGCCACATCGACACGAACGATGCGAACGTGGTGAGCGACACGCTCTTGCGTCCCGCGCTTTGGCGTATCTGGCGAACTGCGGTGTCGATTCGCTCTATCGACGGTGTGACCGCCATGAGCAGCTGGGTTCCGGCGGAGGTGAGCTCGACGGCGCGGGTGTGCCGCAGGAACAGGCTCACGCCGACTTCCGACTCCAGCGCCTGAATCTGGCGGCTCACCGCGGATTGGGTGAGCGCCATTTCCTCTGCGGCGGCACGGAAGTTCAGGTGCCTGGCGACTGCTTCGAATGCACGCAGGTTGCCGGCCGTAATGGGGCGGGTACGCAGATGAGTTTGTGAATGCATCATGACTTTTTGCCTTCCGGCGCACCCTGATTGATGCGCAAATCGCATCAATACTTTACCGCGTTTTCATTGGACGCGTGACTGCCCGGGCGCGATCATCACTACACACCTTGATCCCGGAGGCCAACATGGCACAGCAAAATACCGTTTATCTTCAACAGTCCAAGAGAGCAGCGAACCTCGCCGGTTCCTGGAAAATCGCCCCGGGCGATGCGGTGACCTTGCGAGCGACCAAGCCGGGAATGTTGCGTGTTGTGCATGGGGGTCTTTACATCACCCTCGACGGCGAGCGCATCGGTGCGGGTAACGAATCGGGCGATTATTTCTTGGGTCTGGGCCAGAAGCTGGAGATTGCCGCCGGACAAAGCGCGGTCATCGAAAGCTGGAGCGTCGGCGACTGCAACGACGCGTCGTTCAGCTGGGAGCCGGTGCGTTGCGCATCGACGGTTGCGAAGGCCAAGCTGAAGGATCTGCTCAGCTCTTTGCCGACAGCTCTCTCAGGCTTTGTTCGTAAGCACGCAGCCTTTTGACAGCCTTGTCGCGCTGGTCCACGGTCGTGGAGTTGTGGGCCACCGCGAAACTCCTGCAGCCTTCGGCCTCGACCTTGTCCTGATACTTGCCGTACAGCGTGCTCGACGAGGGAGCCACGGCACGCATCAGGTAGTCGTGAATCAGAGGCTTGGCCTGCGCGGCAGTTAGTTTCTCTGCCTGCACCCGCTTCAGCACCGTCAGCGCATCTTCCTGGCGACGCAGGCGCTCTGCGTAGAACACGCCTGGATCGAACGACGACTTGTCGATTTCCGCGCGAATCGCGTCCTTCTGCTCGCGAGTCAGGTTGCCGTACACGTTCTCTGCGCGATCCACGATTTCCTTCAGACGTTTCTCACGCACTTTCTCGGGCGAAACGTCCATCCATTCCTTGCGGTACTTCTCGTTCGACTTCTCGTACTTCTTGCGCAGGTTCGCGAGCTGATCGGGCGTAAGCGACTCGGCTATTTTCGAGACGGCGGGCTCTGCCTCGAGCGCTAGCGTTTCGTAGTGGGTTCGAACTTCGGCATAGAAGTCGCAAACCTTCTTCGCGTCGACGTTTTGCGGCATCGCCTGCTCGATTCGTTGCAGCGTTCCGATGTACTTCGGCAGTTCCTTGCTTCGATGCCATGCCTGATAGCTGGCAAGCTCTTCCTTCACCTGCGTCGCCTGCTCGCTGGTGAAGTCCACATAGCTGTCCATCCAGAAATACATCACGTCCGGCGCCGTGTTGTAAGCCAGCTTGATGAAAGTGCAGCCCTGCACGGCAGCGATCATCAGCAGCGCGCCGATAATGCGGACAAATGAAGATGCACTCGAAGGAATACTCATGACGGCAGTGAATGTTGTGATTCTTGCAGCGGGCAAGGGTACGCGGATGAAGAGTCGAATGCCGAAAGTGTTGCATCGATTGGCGGGCCGCGCTCTGGTGTTACACGTCATTAACACCGTGACGCAACTGAGTCCTTCGCATGTCGTCGTCGTGACTGGACATGGTGCCGACGCAGTCGAAGAAGCGCTGTCGTCGACAGGTTGTTCTTTCGCCAGACAGGAGCCGCAACTCGGAACCGGCCACGCTGTTCAGCAGGCGATGCCGCATCTTCCGGCGGGATCCGACGGAAGCGTCACGGTCGTGTTGAACGGCGATGTGCCCCTGATTCAGGCAGACACGATTGCGGCGCTGGTCGCAGAAGCAAGTCTCGGTCACCTCGCACTGCTCACGGTGCACATGCCCGACCCGACCGGCTACGGCCGCATCCTTCGACTCGGCAATTCGAACGTGCAGGCCATCGTCGAGCACAAGGACGCGACACCTGCCCAGCTTCATATCGACGAGATCTACACCGGGGTGATGGCGTTGCCCACCGCGCGACTCACGCACTGGCTGGAAAAGCTCGAGACGAACAACGCGCAAGGCGAGTACTACCTGACCGACATCGTCAAATTCGCAGTGGCAGAAGGCGCGCAGGTAGTCGGCGTCGAAACCAAGGATCGCCTGCAGGTCGAGGGTGTCAACAGTCCGGTTCAACTCGTGGCGCTTGAGCGCGCGTTTCAGGCGCGTCTGGCGAGCGATCTGCTAGAGCAGGGCGTTCGATTGGCCGATCCGGCGAGGATCGACATTCGCGGAACGCTCGTCTGCGCGAGCGATGTCGAGATCGACGTGAACTGCATTTTCGAGGGCCACGTATCGCTGGGTGAAGGCGTGCGAATCGGCGCGAACTGCATCGTGGCAAACGCGAAAATCGAAGACGGCGCGACGATTTATCCGTTCACGCATATCGACGGCGAGAAGCTCGGAGTCACGGTTGGCGAAGACGCATTGGTCGGCCCGTTCGCACGTTTGCGTCCCGGTGCATCGCTGGGCAAAGACGTGCACATCGGCAACTTCGTCGAGGTTAAAAATTCGACCCTCGCTGCCGGCGCGAAGGCGAATCATCTGACGTATCTGGGCGATGCGACCGTAGGCGAGCGGGTCAACTTCGGCGCGGGAAGCATCACGGCGAACTATGACGGCGCGAACAAGCATCGCACCGTTATAGAGGCCGATGTTCACGTGGGAAGCAACTGCGTGCTGGTAGCGCCGGTGACCATCGGGGCTGGCGGAACCGTAGGCGGCGGATCGACAATTACCAAAGACGCGCCGGCCGGTGCACTCAGCGTGGCGCGCGGCAAGCAGGTTTCGATTGCCAATTGGAAGCGCCCGGAAAAAATCAAAAAAGATTGATTCGAAGAGCCGCTAAAGCTTCACTTGGATTGCCGGCTCGAACTTCGACCGTCGAACACTGAAGAACGCCTTCACGTTTCGCACGTTCGCATCTGAATTAAAGAGCCGCTGAGTGAGTTCCTGATACGCCGGCATGTCCGGCGCGTAGACGATCAACACGAAGTCCGGACCTGGCGATACCCGATAGCACTGCTGAACCGAGTCGTCCTTTGACACGCGTTTTTCGAAGGCATCCAGATGCTCGGAGCCCTGCCGATCCAGCGTGATTTCGACGATGGCCGTCAGCCCGTGACCCACGACTTCAGCAAGCTTTTCTGCGGAGACGATCGCCACTTCGCGCTCGATCAAACCAGCGTCTTTCAGGCGCGCCACCCGGCGAAGACAGGTCGGCGGCGAGATGTGTACTTCCTGCGCCAAAGCCTGATTGCTTAACGAGGAATCCCTTTGCAGCAGGTTCAGAAGCTTCGCATCGGTGGAATCAATCGATAAATTCATGCTGATATTGAATTAATAGTTCATTAATGGGTTATGAAGAAATATTAATTCATGTAGGCAGGTCGCTTTGATATTTAATTTTTAACGGGTTTCCTTATATTCGCTTCATCAACAGGAGCTTTTATGTGCGGCATCGTCGCGGCGGTCTCTAGAAAAAACATCGTCCCCATCCTCGTCCAGGGACTCCAGCGCCTCGAATACCGGGGATACGACTCATGCGGCGTGGCGGTTTACGCCGATGGTTTGAAGCGCACCCGCAGCACCTCGCGCGTTTCAGAACTGCTGGAACAGGTGGAAGCCGATCATGTCGAGGGCACTACCGGAATCGCTCACACCCGATGGGCGACGCATGGCGCGCCGGCTGTTCACAACGCACACCCGCATTTCAGCAACGGTCCGGGGGCGGACTCGGCCAAGCGGGCCGCGCGCATCGCGCTGGTTCACAACGGCATCATCGAAAACCATGACGAATTGCGCGCTGCGCTCAAAGCCAAGGGCTATGTGTTCGACAGCCAGACCGATACCGAAGTCATCGCGCATCTGATCGACAGTCTCTACGACGGCGATCTGTTCGACGCCGTGAAGCTCGCGCTGCCGCAACTGCACGGGGCGTACGCCATAGCGGTGTTCTGCAAGGACGAGCCGCATCGGGTGATCGGTGCACGCGCCGGATCGCCTTTGATTCTTGGCGTGGGCAAAGACGGTACGGAGAACTTCCTCGCCAGCGACGCAATGGCGCTTGCCGGCGTGACCGATCAGATCGTGTACCTCGACGAAGGCGATGCGGTCGATGTTCAACTGGGCAAGTACTGGATCATCGACAAGATGCAGCGTGCGGTCGCGCGCGAAGTGAAGACGGTGCTTGCGCACAGCGGCGCGGCGGAACTGGGGCCGTATCGCCACTACATGCAGAAAGAAATTTTCGAGCAGCCGCGCGCGATTGCCGACACGCTCGAAGGCGTGACCGGTGTCATGCCCGAGCTGTTCGACGGGCCGAACAACGACAGCGCAAGCAAAGGCGGCACCACCGCGCACCGCGTGTTCAAGGAAATCGATCGCATCCTGATCCTCGCCTGCGGCACCAGCTACTACAGCGGATGCACCGCGAAATACTGGCTGGAGAGCATCGCAAAAATCCCCACCAACGTTGAAATTGCCAGCGAGTACCGCTACCGCGAATCGGTGCCTGACCCTCGCACATTGGTCGTGACTATTTCGCAATCGGGCGAAACCGCCGATACGCTTGCCGCACTGCGTCACGCGCAAAGCCTTGGCATGAAGCACACGCTGACGGTGTGCAACGTCGCGACCAGCGCCATGGTGCGCGAATGCGAACTCGCCTACGTGACGCGCGCTGGCGTCGAGATTGGCGTGGCGTCGACCAAGGCGTTCACCACGCAGCTCGCAGGATTGTTTCTGCTCACGCTGGCACTGGCGCAATCGCGCGGATTGCTGAGTGCCGAAGAAGAAGCGGACCACCTGAAGGCGATGCGTCATTTGCCCAGCGCATTGCAAGCCGTGCTTGCGCTCGAGCCGCAAATCATCAGCTGGTCGGAAGACTTCGCAGCGAAAGAAAACGCGCTGTTCCTGGGTCGCGGCCTGCACTACCCAATTGCATTGGAAGGCGCGCTCAAACTCAAAGAGATCACCTACATTCACGCCGAAGCGTACGCAGCCGGCGAGTTGAAGCACGGCCCGCTTGCTCTCGTCACGAGCGAGATGCCCGTGGTCGCGGTAGCGCCCAACGATTCGCTCATCGAGAAACTCAAAAGCAATCTGCAGGAAGTCCGCGCACGAGGCGGCGTGCTTTACGTGCTGGCCGACGCCGACAGCCGCATCGAAAACGAAGACGGCATTCACGTGATCCGCATGCCGGAGCACTACGGCGCGCTATCACCGCTGCTGCATGTGGTGCCGCTGCAGTTGCTGGCGTATCACACGGCGTGTGCGAGGGGGACGGATGTGGATAAGCCGAGGAATTTGGCTAAGAGTGTGACGGTGGAGTGAGGGGGGTGAAGCTGGTTAGGTGGCGGTCAGGTTGAAAACTTGATCGTCTTGCGAGTTCGAAATAAGTCAGTCATAGCCCTAGAATCTCCGCTAGGGCTGAACGCACCGAGCTAGATGGTGCGGCCTTCGCGCTGTTAATTTTGGAAGGGCGGCGTATCTTCGGTACAGCCAACGCCAACATTCATGCTGTCGGCAGTGCTGCGATAAGAAAATTTCCGCCGAACAACGGGCTTGTCTTTGCTGATCACTCGCTTTATGTAAGTGGTAAAGGATGCGAGTCGTCGCGGCCAAAAAGCAACGCGCCACTCTTGTCGGAGTGAACGTGCAAAGCGCATCGGCATATGCCTTTGCGCTATCCAACGAGGAAACATATGGCCGAATCATGTCCAGTCTGTAAGCACGATTTGATCAAGAGTGAAGACCGCGGGGAAAGGCTCTTTTATGAATGCCCTCGCTGTGGCGGATTTTCCTTGTCGCGTACTGCTCTCGACGAACTAAGTTGGCGCTTGAATCAGCGCCCCGAGGCACGCGATAAGTTGAGTTACGCGCTTCATCGCATGACCAAGCGCCAACAATGGGCCATGCTTGATAGCGAGTTATTGGGCAACATCATCACAGGGACTGTCCTTCCAAAACCGCAAGAGCAACTTGAGAACTTGATTTCGTGGATGGGGGAGTCTTTGCCGACTTTGGGTGCGACTGTTGAAATGTCAGAAGCTGTCCTTTCAGCTGTGGGCGCCAAGGACATGCGGTCTGTGCGAGTGCTGCTAAGTCACGCGAAGCAGTCTGGCTATATTCAATGCGAATTCGCAGACTTTATAGGTGGGGAATTTAGTGTTCACGAGCTGCGCTTGACGTTGCACGGGTGGAACTATTACGAAGAACTTGAGCGCGGACAAACTTCAGGTCGCTCCGCGTTTATCGCGATGCAGTTCGGACAGTCAGATTTGGACGCTGTTGTTAACGACTTTTTTCTTCCGGCAGTAGCGGCAACTGGCTTTGATCTGAAGCGCCTTGATGATGCTCAGCCCGCAGGACTTATCGACGACCGCTTGCGTGTAGAAATAAGGAAAAGTCGATTTTTGCTTGCGGATCTAACTCACCACAATAAAGGCGCTTATTGGGAGGCGGGGTTCGCGGAAGGGCTTGGCAAGCCAGTGATCTATCTGTGTCGCAAGGACGTATTCAACGATAAGAGTCAGGGTACCCATTTCGACACAAATCACCATTTAACGGTGGTGTGGGATCCGGCGAATTTGGATGAAGCCGCCAACAAATTGAAAGCTACTATCCGTGCGACGCTACCTGGCGAAGCGCTTTTTGAGTAATGGGCAAACCGCGCTTTAAAGAATGCACTAGGAGACATCTTGCCATCACAGGTCGACGTGCCCACATTTTGACCAAGCGTTCTCGCAAAGACTCGCCGCGTAATCTAAGACACCTATTTCTGAGGAATGGCATTGGCGGTGTATTGAGGAAAGACATTTTTACGATGCTCTTTTCGATACGACGAAGTTTGATACGTTGTTCGGTAAGCAGAGATCCAATTACTCGGGACAACGAAATTTGAAAGTAGTGGTGCGCGCCTTGCGCGTTGCAGCAACCCTAGTGAAAAATCTACGCGGCGGAAAATCAAAGTTGTTGGGAAAATGGGTTGCTGAAGTAGACGGGTCCTGCGAACTTCTCGTTCACACAATTTTTGTCATTCGATGGTATCCAATGACTAGCACATAATTAAGTAGACCCACGATTGCAGTTGATTTTTAATGCTGCTACTTCGCATGATTAGCGGTGAAACACCGAACAATCGAGAGCATTTGAACTTTCCTAATTCGAGAATTTATGGCCGGCTCAACGTTCCAAACCAACCCGTACGATCTATCCAAACTGCTTGAGGACTGTCACCTTGGCGCGCTGCAGTTGCCAGATTTTCAGCGTAGTTGGGTATGGGACGAGGATCGAATTAAAAGTCTGATCGCGTCAATTTCGCGTGCTTTCCCAGTGGGAGCGTTGATGACACTTGAAACGGGTGGCGACGTTAATTTCAAGCCGCGACCAATTGAAGGGGTTCCAGCGGCATCTAAGGAAATGAAGCCGTTCTCCTTATTGTTGGATGGACAACAGCGCATGACCTCGCTGTACCAAGTGTCTATGAGAGACAAGGTAGTTGATACGGTCACGCCCAAGAAAAAGAAAGTCAAGCGGTGGTTTTACATCGACATTCGTAAAGCGTTGGATGCCTCAGCAGATCGCGAGGAAGCCATATTGGGCGTTCCTGAGGATCGAATAGTTCGTGGCGAATTCGGCCGGGAAGCAGGTCCGGATCTTTCTTCGGCGGAGCAAGAATACAAGCTACTGATGTATCCGGTGACGAAAGTCTTCGATTGGGATAAGTGGCAAGACGGATTCGATAAAGCGTGGCGCGGTGACGAGCACGAAACCGTGCGAGAGGAGTTCAGACGTTTTAAGCGAGAGGTGCTGGAAAACTTCAAGTCGTACCGCGTGCCGGTAATCGCGTTGGATAGGAGCACTACGAAAGAGGCCGTATGCGTTGTGTTTGAAAAAGTGAACACAGGCGGTAAGCCCTTAGATGCTTTTGAATTGGTGACGGCGATGTACGCGTCAGATGGTCACGAGTTGCGCAAGGATTGGTATGGCGATGACCACTCACGTGGTCGCCATCGCCGTTTTGTCGATACTTTGAAACCTGCGGACTCCGAGGCAGGAATCATTGCCAACGTAGGCAATACCGATTTTTTGCAAGCGATTTCGCTTTTCTACACTCGTGATCGCCGCCGTCAGGCTGAACTCGCTGGGAAGCAGGGGAAAGAGTTGCCCGCCGTCACCGGCAATCGCCAAGCGCTGCTTGGCTTGCCACTCGCCGCGTACAAACAATACGAGAGCCGAGTTGAGGCAGGGTTTTTGAAGGCGGCAAAGTTTTTGCATTTGCTTCACATCTATCGCATATTCGACCTGCCCTACCAGTCGCAGATCGTGCCGTTGGCGGCAATTCTTGCGGACATAGGCGACGCGTGGGAGCACGAAGCAAACCGCGAAAAGTTAGTGCGTTGGTATTGGAATGGGGTTTTTGGAGAGCTTTATGGATCTACGGTGGAGACTCGCATAGCGAAGGATTTTGTGGAGGTGCCCGCGTGGCTCAACGGCGGTATCGAGCCAAGTACGGTCAGTGAAACTATTTTCAGGGCCGATCGACTGAAGACGATGCGAATGCGCCTCTCTGCGGCGTACAAAGGAATCAATGCCTTGCTGATGAAGCAAGGGGCGCAGGACTTCCGATCGGGCCAAAAATTCGACCACACAGTTTTTTTTGGTGAAAACGTCGATATCCATCACATCTTTCCGCAAGACTGGTGCAAAAAGCATGGCATTAAACCGTCAGTATTCGATTCCATCATCAATAAGACGCCCTTGTCGTTTCGAACGAACCGAATGATTGGTGGAGTCGCACCATCAGAATATTTGGCAAGGTTGTCGAACGGTGACGCGGCAACGCCCGCCATAGATGGGCAGAGACTCAACGCTTACCTAGACTCTCACCTCATTACCCCTAAGTTGATACGCGATGATGACTTCGGCGCGTTTATGGCGGACCGACAACAGCGATTGTTGACGTTGATTGAACTGGCAACTGGCAAGACTGCATATGCAGGGGAGTCCGGCGATGAGGGTATTGACGCGGAGAATGACGCTGACACCGTTGAAGCGAACATGACTTACGCAAACTGATCACGCGTAAGGCAACTTGCTCGCTGCAGAAGTTAGATAAGGAGAGCCAGTTGAGGACTAACCCCAAGGTGTCGGGAGCGCTATAGACTATTAGTTCACTTAGGCGCCCGCGCCGTCCTCAAATACGGCAACTTCTTATCCAGCTCCCCATACTTCTCCTTAGCCTGCTCGTCATTCAACGCCAGCGCCACGATCACATCTTCCCCAACGCTCCAATTTGCAGGCGTAGCGAGCGGCACATTGAAGGTGAGCTGCAACGCATCCAGCGCGCGCAACACTTCGGCGAAGTTGCGACCTACCGACATGGGGTAGGTCATCGACAGCTTGACCTTCTTGTCCGGGCCGATGATGAAAACCGAGCGCACCGTAGCGGTGTCGTTGGGTGTGCGGCCATCGGGAAGGTAGGCTTCGGCGGGCAGCATGTCGAATGCTTTCGACACGGCCAGGCCGACGTCGGCAATGATCGGGAAACCGGCGGTGGTTCCGCAATACTTCTCGATGTCGCCTTTCCATTTTTTGTGCGATTCCGCGTCGTCCACCGACACGCCGATCACCTTGGTCTTGCGCTTGGCCCATTCGGCGGACAGTTGTGCCACTGCGCCGAATTCGGTGGTGCACACGGGCGTGAAGTCTTTGGGATGCGAGAACAGGATGGCCCAGTCGGAGCCGATCCAGTCGTGAAATTTGATGGGGCCCTGATCGGTCTCTGCAGAGAAATCGGGAACGGTGTCGTTGATGCGAAGAGCCATGAAACTTATCTCCTGTTTTTAGCGGTTTGTCGGTTGGACGATGGGAGTTTGACAGACGATGGTGACTCAACAGGGCGCATCGTGGCAAATCCATTTTCTACATGTTCACATGCACAATCGATATAAATGGAAGCCTCCCGCCCGCTCAACTCCCCGGCCCATATCGACGTGGACGCCATCTCCGATCTTCAGCGGTGGCGCACCTTTTTGGCGATTGCCGAGCTCGGCAGCCTGACACGCGCCGCTATTGCGCTGGATAGAAATCAGTCGCTGTTGAGTCGGCAGATCAACGGACTGGAGCGCGATTGCGGGGCTCGCCTCTTCAATCGGACCGGGCGCGGCGTGACGCTATCGGAAATGGGGCAGCGGATTTTTCCTCGCGTGAAAGATCTCGTTGCCGACGCCGACCAGCTGCTCAGCGACATTCGCGGCGAAGCGCGCCAGCCGGCAGGGCGGGTCATTTTGGGCGCGCTTCCGTCTATTACCTTCCCGATCATCGGACGGTTATTCAAGGAGCTGCGCGCCAAGCATCCGGCGGTGCATCTCAAGATTCTCGAAGGATCTAGCGGTCTGGTCGAAGAATGGTTGGCCGATTCGCGAATCGACATTGCGATTCTTTATCGCTACGGGCCCACAGTGCCGGAACGTGAGCAGGCACTCGCTACGGTCGACAGTTATTTGATCGGCGCGCCCGGCGACCGACTCACGCAGCAGGACGAAATCGATTTCAAATCGCTGGACGGTTTGCCGTTCATCCTGCCCAGCGCCCCCAATGGATTGCGGACTGCGCTCGATTCTTTGGCGCGTCAGGAGCGGGTCGATTTGTCGCCCGCAATCGAGGCCGATTCGCTGCCGATCATGCGTTCGGTGGTCGAGCACGAGAAGCTCTACACGGTGCTGCCGATTCACGCGGTCTGGAACGAGATCGCGAGCGGCCAGCTTCAGGCCACGCGAATCGTGAATCCGCCGATTCAGCGGTTCGTGTCGATGGCGTTCTCCAAAAGCAAGGGGCCGAGCAGCGCGGTTTCTGCCGTGGCGGCGCAGTTGATGGAAATTACCGAAGACAACGCCAGACGCGGCATGTGGACCGAGCGTCCGACGGTCAAGAAGCCAGTACCTGCCGACTGAGTTTTTACGCAATAAAGTAGCGTATTTGTTATTCAAGCTACTTTGTTTCTATAAATGGGAGCTCGAAAGCAATTCGATAACGCATCGAAGTAGTATTATTAGAATAAATACTACTTTATTGCCATGAAAACGCTTGCCGAAACCTCAGAGCAATTACGCGCCGCGCTCACCCGCCTTAACCTCACTCAGGCCGAACTCAAGGCGATGGCCGGCATCTCCGGTCGCACGCTCACGAATGTCCTCAGCGGCAAGGAAGATTTCAAGCTCAGCACCTTGCTGGCGCTGGCAGACAGGCTGGGGCTGGAGCTTCTCCTGGTGCCGAAAGGCGCGGCAAATGCAGTGAATGCAGTGAACGAATATGCAGGGTCGGATGAATCAGCAGCACCGGCGGTCAAATCGAAAGTCCAGGCGGCACTCGACCGGATCGCTTCCGCCAACGACACCATGCGAGACGCAGAATGAACGTCAAGGCGCTCGGCATCTATCTAGGCACACTGCGGGTCGGCGTGCTGTTCCAGTACGCGTCCGCCGGAGCCGCAGTCATCAATCGATTCGAAGCCGACGTGGCGTTTCGCAATCTTCGCGACGCTCCGCTTATTTCACTTTCCTATTTGGCCGAAAGCCCCGAGCAGCAACAGGCGCTGTGGGCCAGCATCGCATCGGCACCATTCAACGGGCGCTACTCGGCGGCGAACGGATGGCTGCTGCCCTCGTATTTTCAGAACCTTTTGCCCGAAGGCGTGTTCCGCGATCATGTTGCGGCGCTTCGCCAATGCGATCCGAAAGATCATTTCGAAATGCTGGCCGCGTGCGGCAAGGATCTGCCCGGAAACATCTACGCGCTGCCTGTCGAGTTGACTCGAGACGAACTTGCTCATTACGTGACGCAAGATCAGGACGCGCTGGAAATGTCGGTCACCGCAGATCCTCTCGACGAGGGCGTATCGCTCTCGGGTGTGCAACCGAAACTCGGCGTGATCAAGTTGGGCGACAGATACGTTGGCCGCACGAAGGATCGCGATACCTCGATCATTGCAAAGCTTCCGGTAACGGGTCAGCCAATGCTGCCCGAGGTGGAAGACCTCTCGCTACGACTCGCGCGCGCGGCCGGCGTGAACGCATGCGAAGCGTACCTGGAGCCATTGGAAAAACTCGGCGCGCAGCACGATTACGACCTCGGCAACATCGACGCTCAAACCAACTTTCTCGCAGTTGTTCGATACGATCGCTCGCCCGAAGGACGCATCCATTGCGAAGACTTCGCGCAGGTCCTGGGCGAGATGCCGGAAGACAAATACCGCGGTGCCGATCGGGCGAATCCGCAAACCTATCTGAGCGTTGCAGCCGTATTGATGAGCGAACCTTCGCTTGGCGAGTCTGCAGTGCACGAGCTACTTCGAAGACTCGTCGTGAACGAGTTGCTCGGTAATCCGGACATGCATCTCAAAAATATGGGCCTGCGATATCCGGACGGCAGGACGCCGGAGTTTCCTCCGGCCTATGACATCGTCGCGTACTCGGCCTTCAATACCGCGAAGGGTCACGCGCTGTTCATCGTCCCACCAGGCTTGAGTCCCAAAGCGGAGCCGTTGGAGGGCGGGGCGGCGCCAAAACAATCTCTCTCGCCCGCTATGGTTCGCGCGTTTTGCTCGGCGCTGAGCATTCCGGAGAAACCAGCGATGGCCGCCATATCGGCATGCGTTAAGGCGGCGTACGAGACCTGGCCGAAGATGATTGCAGAATCGGCTATCACCCAGCTTTCGAAGACCCGGATGATGGCGCGTTTCAATGCGCATCCGATGATCGAATCGCTGGCACGAAGAGCCGCAAGAAACTCGGGCGCACAGACCAGCGTAAAGACCGTCGAAAAGGCCTGACAACCCGCCCGGCGCATAGCTGCTTTGCGGATTGCGTTGGCAGGAGGCGAGGTCAAGTGGATAGACTGTCTTTAAACATTGCCGGGCGTGCGCCTGGTTCATGACAAGAGACAACAAAAGAGACCACGAATGAGTTCCTCGACCTCCTCCTCATCCCCCTCTACATCACCCTCTTCGCCCCTCAAAATCTGCGTCATCGGCGCGGGTGCAGTCGGCGGATTTTTTGGTGCGCGCCTCGCACTGGCCGGACACGACGTGAGCGTCGTCGCACGCGGCGCAACGCTTGAAGCCATCCAGTCCAACGGCTGGATTTACGAACACAAAGGCGAGCGGCAGGCCGCCAAGGTTCGAGCGACGAACGATGCGTCGACGCTAGGCGTTCAGGACGTGGTCGTCATCGCGGTCAAGGCATACGCACTTACCGATATCGCGCCGATGATTTCATCGCTGGTCGGGCCGGACACGATAGTCGTGCCCGCAGTGAACGGCGTGCCGTGGTGGTTCACGCTAGGCGCATCCAAGGTGCCGGTCAAAGGCAAGCTCGATAGCGTCGATCCCACCGGTCAGATCGAAGCCGCTATCGATGCACGCAACATCATCGGCGCGGTGGTGTATCCGTCGTGCATGAGTCCCGCGCCCGGAGTGACCCGCCATAACTCGGGTACCAAGGTGGTATTCGGCGAACCGGATGCAGCGCCGAATGCGCCGCCGTCGGCACGCCTTCAGCGCTGGGTCGATGCATTGAACGGCGCAGGATTCGAAGCCGAAGCGAGCCCGGATATTCGTGTCGAAGTCTGGAAGAAACTGCTCGGCAACGTCTGCTTCAACCCGGTGAGCCTGATTACCGGATCGGCCACCGATGTGATGATCGACGACGCCGGCGTCTACAAGCTCTTCAGCATCATGATGCAGGAGACACTCGATGTCGGCACCGCGCTCGGCATCGACGTGGGCATCAAGGTTGCGGATCGTATTGCGGTGTCTCGCAAGTTGGGCAACATCAAGACGTCGATGCTGCAGGATGCCGAAGCCGGACGCAGCGTGGAGGTCGATGCGATTCTTCGCGCGACATGTGAGCTCGGACAGAAAGTGGGCGTATCGACTCCCGCACTCGACACGGTCTACGCGCTTGCACACATGCGTGCAAAGACATTCGGTTTGATGAAGGCATAACCCAATGTCGACTACTTCAATCACTCCGGAACTCATTGCATCGGTCACGGCCGATCTGTACAACCGTTCGCTTCGCCGCATTCCGGATGACGCAATGTCGGCTCTTAAAAACGCAGACACCACCGAGTCCAACGAGACTGCACGCCACACGCTCAAGATCATGATCAAGAGCGCGGAAGAGGCCGAGAAAGCCAACCGATTCGTCTGCTCCGATTCAGGTGTGCCGGTGTACTTCGTGCGCGTCGGAACGCAGGCGCGATTCAGCGGCAATGTGGTGAAAGCGATTCGCGACGGGTTCGATCGGCTGGTCGAAACCATCGATCCGCCGCTGCTCCCGCACGTGACGCATCCGCTCACCAACGAGCGCGGCTACAGCGGCAAGAGCATGCCGATAACGACCTTCGACATGGTCGATGGATCGGATTGCCTCGACATCACCTGTTCGCCCAAGGCACTCGGTTCCGGTCGCTGGGCCGATCTCGAAATCTTCAGCTTTCCCGACATGCGAACCATCGAAAAATATGTGCTCGATGTCGTGATGAAAGCCGGCTCGCAGCCGTGCCCTCCGGTGGTTATCGGCGTTGGAGTGGGCGGCACATTCGACTACGCCGCCAAGATGGCCAAGGAAGCGACGCTGCGCCCGATCGGCTCCAAACATCCGGAAGCGATGGTGGCCGACATGGAAGCGCGATTGCTCGAAGCGGTGAACCAGTTGGGGTTCGGTCCGATGGGCACCGGCGGCGACAGCACTGCATCTGCGGTGCATGTGAACTACGCAGCGGGCCATGGATTCACGCCCGTGGCGGTGGCTTTCAATTGCTGGATCAATCGGCGTACACGCGCAAAGATCTACAACGACGGTCGCGTCGAGATCGTCGAGTGAGGGACGCGCCATGACTCTGCAGACACACAGAATGTCTTTCCCTTTGAGCGAGTCCGATGCGCGCAAACTTCGCGCGGGCGATCAGGTCATCATCGATGGCGAGATTGTCGTAACCGCAGGCTTGCCTACGCATCACCGGCTGATCGGATGCCTCGATGGCAAGGAGCCGTTGCCGATGAAGCTGCACGGCGAGTCGCTGTTTCATTTGGGCAGTTACAGCCAGGAGAACGACCAGGGCACGCTCGATCTTCTGTACGTGAACCCGACCACCAGCACTCGCTTCAATCCGGTCATGCCGAGGCTGATCGAAGAGTTGCAGTTTCACGCCATCGGCGGCAAGGGCGGGCTCGACGAGAAAAGCGTCGAAGCCATGCGTAAAACCGGTTGCGTGTATCTCTCGTTCCTCGGTGGCGGTGCGACGCTCCACACCCGTGCGGTGCGCGAAGTCATCGAAGTGGGCTGGAGCGACATGCTCATGCACTACCGCGTGGTTCGCCTGCGCGTCGAAGGGCTTGGCCCGGTCACGGTAGCGATCGACTCGCATGGCAACAGCACCTATGCCGATGCGCAGGAACACGCGAAATCGAAACTCGACGCGATCATGCAGAAGCTGGACGCGGGTCGAGAGAAATTCAATTCATCCCAGGCAGGAGAGAAGTCTTGAGCAGAATTCCATTTCCCGAACCGGAGAGCATGTCGCCGGAGCAACGTGCGGTGTACGACAAGGTGGTGTCCGGTCCGCGCGGTCGAATCGAAGGGCCGTTGCGTGCTGCGCTCTACAACGCGGAACTCGCAGACAAATGGCAGGCGCTAGGCGCGTTGCTGCGCTATGGCACTGGCCTGCCGCCACGCCTGTCTGAAATTGCGATCCTCGCGACCGGCCTTGCATGTCGCTCGCCGTTCGAGTGGTACGCGCATCGTCGTGAATCGGAAAAAATCGGCATCGAAAAAGACATTCTCGATGCGATGCTTGCTGGCACCGATCCGCCGTTCAAAGCCCCCGAAGAATCCATCGTCTGGCGCTATGCGCATCAGCTCGCAATTCATCGGTCGGTGTCCGATGCGATCTATGCCGAGGCGCTCGAGAAGTTCGGCGCGAAAACAGTCGTCGAACTCACGGGACTGGTCGGCTACTACACCATGGTCGCGATGACGCTCAACGCACACGAGATTCCGTTGCCCGCCGGCGTCGAAGTCGCATTCCCGCTGCCCCAACATTCGGATCTGAAGTAATGAACCAATCGATCGTCAAAAGAGAAACCGTCGAAGGCGGCGCATGGGATTGCCATGCGCATTTGTTCGGCCCTTACGCGCAGTTCCCGCTCGCGGAAGATCGCAGCTACACGCCGCCCGAAGCCGTTGAGCATCTTTACATGGAGTTGTTGTCCAGGCTCGGCTTCGATCACGGCGTGCTGGTGCACCCGAGCGCCTACGGCAACGACTATTCGCTGGTGTTCGCTGCATTGCAGGCGCAGCCGAAACTGCGCGGCGTGCTGGTCGCGCAACAGGATCGCGTCGACATGCTTCCCGGCTTGCGAGACAAAGGCATTCGCGGATTCCGATTCAGCCATCGCAGTGGCGCAGGCGCGAACTTCGCGGGCAGCGCGTCTTTCGATGACCTGTTGAAGATGGCCCGCCCGCTTGCCGATGCGCAGCTTCACGCAGAGCTGTGGACCGACTGCAAAGTGCTGCCCGACATCACTGCCGATATCCGCAAACTTCCAGTGCCGGTCGTGCTCGATCACATGGGTGGATTCGATGTGAACGCGGGTGTCGACGAGCCGGGGTTTCAGGAGCTGCTCTCGCTTCTGAAGACTGGCAATGTGTGGCTGAAGATCTGCGCTTATCGAAATCTGTTCACGGTCGAGAACAAAGATCTCGTGCTGCCGTTTCACAAGGCGCTGCTCGAAGCGAACCCGGATAGGTTAGTTTGGGGAACCGACTGGCCGCATCTACGAGTGACTCCGGTGCCGGACACTGCAGAACTGCTGGCGATGTTCAAGCGCTGGACCGGCAGCGAGGAGTTGGTTACCAAGGTGCTGGCGACCAATCCTGCTGCGCTCTACGCCTAACTACAAACTACGAATCAACGGCTCGCGGGTAGCTGTTTCATCCACTGCGAAACCGCTGCTGCAACTGCAACCGGCTGCTCGGGAATCAGTGCATGACTCGCGTTAGGAATAACGACTGCAGTCACGCGGGGGCCGAACTCCTGCACGTTTTCATTGCGAGTCGGCGGTAGGCGGAACGGGTCGTCGCTGGCCATCAGGTCGAGCATCGGTGCGTTACCACCGCCCCAGAATTCTTCTGTGCGAATGGCAGCGCGCGCAGCACGTTGCACCTTCTTCACGTCGGTGTGCCATCCGTGAAGCCAGGGCTTCGGATCGCTGGTCGGTGCGAAGAAAGTCATGCGCAAGTACCTGAGGCGCTCTTCATCCGGCAAGCTCGAGTCTTCGCACTTGTCGATGTAGCCGGTGAGCTTCGGGTCGTATTGCTTCGACGCCGCCGCTGCAATCACGACACCGCGAACATGCTTCGGATAGTCGGTCGCCACGGTGCGCGCAACCCAGTTGCCGTACGCGTGGCCGACGATGACTGCCGGGCCGTTGTTCTCGTAGTCGATGACCTTCGAAATATCGCGTGCGTAGTCGTGCAGGCTCACGTTGGTTGCAGGTCCGGTGCTGCGTCCGATGCCGCGCGGGGCAGGGCGCAACACGCGGTAGCCTTCGCGAACGAATGCTTCGGCAACCGGTCCGTAGTCGTCCGAATCGCGGCCTAGCGATGGCAGCATGACCACCAACGGGCCGCGTCCTTCGGCCACCACCGCGATTTTTACGTCGGCATTATTGATGTCCTTGAACTCCACCAGATGAGATTCGCGCGCGGCACTCATCGAATGGTTCGAGTTATTCATGGACGAGCATCCCGCCATCAAAGCCACGCTCGTGGCTAGTGCTATGAGTATTTTCATGACGTGCGATCAATCGGGCTTGATACCGGCAGATTTCACCAGCCCGCCCCACTTGGCGCTTTCCGACTGGATGAACTTGGTGAAATCTTGCGGCGAACCGCCGGCGGCTGTCACGCCCTGCTGCTTGAAGAACGCGATCGTGTCCGGGTTCTGAAGTGCCTTGTTCAAAGCTGCATTCAATTTGGTGATCACGTCCTGCGGAGTTTTTGTGGGCGCAAGAATGCCGTACCAGGTTCCGCTGATCACTGTCTTGAATCCGGCTTCTGCTGTGGTGGGCACATCGGGCAGTGCAGGGGAGCGGGAGGCATCGGCAAGTGCCAGTGCCTTCAGTTGTCCGCCCTTGATGAAGCCAATAACGGCGGGCACGTCCGCGAACATCACATCTGCGTTGCCCGCGATGATGTCGGTGGTAGCGGGAGCTGCACCGCGATAAGGAATATGCGTCATGAAAATTCCTGCATCGCGCTTGAGCAACTCGGAACCCAATTGGGTCGAGGTGCCGCTACCGGCAGACGCGTAGTTCAGCTTCGCGGGATTCGCCTTCGCGAACTTCACCAGATCGCCCAGCGTGTTGAAGCGGCTCTTGCCGGCCACCACTGCCACCGATGGCGTGTTCACCGCTTGACCGACCGAGACCAGGTCTTTGTCCGGGTTGTAGTTGGGGTTGGGCGTCATCACCGGCAGGATCACGATCGCGCCGGTCGATGCGAAGAGGAAGCTATGGCCGTCGCTCGAATTGATGACATCGTTGGCGCCCAGCAAACCGCCCGCGCCGCCCTTGTTGTCGATGATGACCTGCTGTCCGAGTTCGGGCGTCATCTTGTTCGCGATGAATCGTGCAAGCGAGTCGGCTGGGCCGCCGGCTGCGAACGGCACCACCAGTCGAACCGCTTTGCTGGGCCATGCCTGCTGTGCGTTGACGCCTGTTTGCATGAGCAGCGAAGCGGCTCCTACAGCAACGGTAAGTGCAAGTTTTTTACTGAGTGTGATCTTCATGTTGTCTCCTGATAAATTCCGTTTTTTTTCGCTTTAGCCTTCAGCGGGTTCGGTCGCTTTGACCGATGGCCGCTCACGCATCTGCGCATACCATTTCGCGAGTTCGGGCGCGGCACTTCGCCAATCGAAACTCTCGAACCTGTAGTCGGCATAACCCAGTGCACAGCACAGGGTTGCATGGCCGATATCGAATTGTTTTTTGCTCAACGCATCCACTTCGGTTTCGAGCTGCCGGATCGAAGCCTGAGCCTTCACGTCGAAGGCGTCTATCAGGGTTTGCAGGGGATGTTCGCGCTCGCGCTCGTTGCGCCAGAGAATGAGGATGTCGAGCAGGCCGTTAGCAAAAGACTGCATCCGCAAAGCCTGCCACCGAGCTTGTCCGCTTGCAGGAAACAGCGGGCCTTTGGCGAAGTCGTTCAGGTATTCGCAGATGACCGACGAGTCGAACAAGGGCAGTCCATCGCCGGTAACCAGCGTCGGAATTTTGCTGAGCGGGTTGTCGACCATGATGTCCGGATTCGGCTTGAGCATGGCAGCAACCGAGCGCACCAGTTCGACATCGTTCTTGATGCCGAGCTCGTCGATGCAGATCATCACCTTACGAACGTATGGCGATTTGGGTGACCAGTGAAGTTTCATCAGATAACTCCCGAGTTTTGCAGCGCTTCAATGGACGCCGCGTCGTAGCCGAGTTCGCCGAGGATGTCGGCGCTGTGTTGTCCAAGCAGCGGCGGTGGAGTGCGGGTTTCCAGTTTTGCTTCTGCGAAACGCATGGGCGTTCCCACTTGCGGCACATCGACCCCAGCAGGATGCGGCACCCGCGACAACATGCCTCGCGCCTTGACCTGCGGATCTTCGAATACTTCGGCCACGTTGTTGATGGCGCCGGAAGGCACGCCGGCCTTGTCGAGCGCGGCAATCAGATCTTCCCGCTTCCACGACATGAATTTTTCGTTGAGCATGCCCGATAAGGTCTCGATGTTTCTGACCCGATTCGCATTGGCTGCAAAGCGTTCGTCTTGCGCCCACTCGGGCGCGCCGAGCACGCCGCACAGCTTGGCGAACTGACCGTCGTTGCCCACCACCAAAATGAAGTTGCCATCGGCGCAGGCGTAAACGTCTTGCGGCTGAATGTTCGGATGCGCATTGCCGTTGCGTTTCGGCAGCTTGCCCGACACCAGGTAATTCATCGCCTGATTCGACAGCGTGGCCACCTGAACATCGAGCATCGCAATGTCGATGTTGTCGCCAACGCCTGTCTCATTGCGCCGCGCCAATGCAGCCAACACCGCTACTGCGGTGTACATGCCGGTCATCAGGTCGACGATTGGAATGCCGACCTTTTGCGGGCCGCCGCCGGGCTTGCCATCGCGCTCGCCGGTCACGCTCATCAGGCCGCCCATGGCCTGGATGAGGAAGTCGTACGCGGGCTGGTCTTTGCGCGGACCGGTCTGACCGAAGCCTGTGACCGAGCAGTAGATGAGCTTCGGATTGATCTTGCGCAGTGACGCTTCGTCAAGACCGTAGCGGGCAAGCGCGCCCGCCTTGTAGTTCTCGAGGACGATGTCGCATTTCATCGCGAGCTCGCGAACAATCTTCTGTCCTTCGGGCTTGTCCAGGCTCACCGTGATCGAGCGCTTGCCGCGATTCACCGCGAGGTAGTAGCCCGCTTCTTTCGTGTCCTTGCCGTCCGCATCTTTGAGGAATGGCGGCCCCCATGAACGTGTGTCGTCGCCCGCGCCGGGACGCTCGACTTTGATTACCTCTGCACCCAGGTCGGCCAGGATCTGGCTGGCCCACGGCGCCGCAAGAATGCGGCTCAGGTCCAGCACGCGAACGTGCGACAGCGGACCTGCACCGGAAGTTTTCGAATCGTTTGTTGTCATGTGATTGTTTAGCGACCGGTGAATTTCGGCGCGCGCTTTTCTTTGAACGCCAGTTGCGCTTCTTTCGCGTCATCGGTCTTGCCGATCATTGCTGTCATGTCCTGTTCGTATCGATAACCGTCGCGCAGGCTCATGTCCTCGATCACATTCAGCGTGTGCTTGCCCATGCGTGTGGAAACCGGGCTCTTCGATGCAATCGTGGCCGCAAGTTCCATCGCAGCGGGCATCAGGCCTTCCGGCGTGGTGCATTCTTCGACGATGCCAAGGCGCAGCAACTCGGCGCCGGGCACCCGATAACCGGTGAGCATCATGCGGCGAAGGCGTGAATGCGAGAACAGTCGCATGGCATGACGGCATCCACCAAGCAGGCCGACATCGACTTCCGGCAAACCGAGCGATGCCTTGTCGGAGCAGATCAATATGTCGGACGACGCGGCCATCGCAAGGCCCGACCCCAACGCTGCGCCGTTGATGGCTGCGATCACCGGCTTCGCGCACTCGCGGATCGCGTGAAAGCATTCGCGGGTTCGGCGTGAATGGGCGAGCAAATCGCCCGGTCCCTTGATGTTCTCGGCGCGACCCTTCAGGTCGGCTCCTGCGCAAAACACCTTGCCCGCGCCGGTGAGGATCACGACCCGAATATCGGCGGTCTCGGAAATCTGATCGAGCGCCAACGTCAGCTCGTCGTTGAGCGTGCGAGTAAGTGCGTTGACTGGGGGCGCGTTCAGAGTCAGCGTCGCAATGTGCGACTCGACATGAACTTCCAGCTGGGTGAAGTTATTCATGGTTTGTTTGAATCCCTTGGTTTCGAAAATTGGGGGCAATGCGCAAACAGCACGAACATGCTTTCCCGGCGCAAGCCGCGTCTCGATTCCGCGAGTTGTCTCTCGAATTGAGTGTAGCGATGCCGCCTTGTTTTTACACGCCGCCTTCAAGCAGACCTGATTTGCCTGTTTGCGCAATTCAGGCGTTCGCGAGTTCTATTCCATGAGGGTAAACACCCGGTATTGGCGCTTGTTGCAACCGAATCGAGCCAATTCCAGGATGCGTCGAGTTACGAATCCGGCAGATCGGCGGCATCGGTGCTGGAGAGTCTGGGTAAAGTCCACCAATGCACCACCACATTTCCCAACTGATCTCGGACTACGGCCTGATCGCACTTTTCTTCGGTGCAGGCCTCGAGGGCGAAAGCGTGGTGGTCCTGGCCGGAATGATGGTGCACCGGTCTCTGTTCCATTTCTGGCCGGCAGTGGCGGTGGCATCCGCCGGATCGTTCATCGCCGATCAGCTGTTCTTCATGCTCGGACGCAAGAATCGTGAGCATCGATACGTCAGGAAGATCATGGCCAAGCCCGCGTTCGTTCGCGCGTTGGCTACCTTTCACAAATACCCGGTGTTGTTCGTTTTCGGATTCCGCTTCGTCTACGGCTTCAGAACCATCAGCCCGATCGCTATCGGCACCACATCGTTGAGCGCCAAAAAATTCCTCGTTCTCAACTTCTTCGCCGCGATCGTGTGGTCCATCGTTTTCGTCGGCGTGGGCTACTACTTCGGCGTCTGGATCGAAACTTTCTTCGGGCGCATCCGGCGTGTGACACATGTTCTGCTGATCGGCGTGCTCATCGTTGCCGTCATTTCCTTGATCGCTTATGCGGTCCATCTCTATCTGAGCAAACGCGCCCATGCTCGCGGCGAAGGCTTCGAGCCTCTGCCCGACGACAAGTCAGCATCGGACGGCTCGCAGAAATAAAAAAACCACATCGCTACCGGTCGCCCGGCGGCAGATGTGGTTAAAGGTCGAAACCTTCTCAGTTGTTGTTATCCGTTGCCAGCCTTATTTGCTTCCGGGAACCGCGGTAGCAGTGACCGGTGTATCGGCAATGATGGAATGATCTGCAGGGATGTGACCGTGGGTCTTCCTGGCCTTGCGGACGAACAGAACGAACTGGATGACGATGAAGATCGCAATGAACGACAGCAGCGTCGCGCTGATCGGACGATCGACGAACACCTTGAAGCTACCGCGGCTCAGCAGCATGGCGCGTCGGAAGTTTTCTTCGAGCATCGGGCCAAGAATGAAGCCGAGCAGCAAGGGTGCAGGTTCCATGTCGAGCCGCAGGAAGATGTAGCCGATGAAGCCGAACAGTGCCGTGATGTAGATGTCGTCGAGGTTGTTGTTGATACTGTAGGTGCCGATGCAGCAGAAGAACAGAATCGCAGGGAACAGGACCACGTACGGGATCTTGAACACCGACAGCCAGTAGCGCACCAGCGGCACGTTCAGGATCACGAGGAACACGTTACCCACCCACATCGAGGCAACCAGGCCCCAGAACAGGTCGGGATGGCTTGCAATCATGTTCGGGCCGGGCTGGATGCCCTTGATCACGAATGCAGCAAGCATCAGCGCCATCACCGGGTTTTCCGGAATACCGATAGCCATGAGCGGGATGAAGCTGGTACGGGCAGCGGCTTCGTCGGCAGCAGCCTGACCGGCCACACCTTCGATGGCGCCGTCGCCGATTTCGTGACGGAACTTGCTCACCTTCTTGTCGAGCGCATAGGCTGCGAACTGGGCAATGGTGGGGCCGCCGCCTGGCAGGATGCCCAGGACCGAGCCGACCACGCTACCGCGCAACGCGCTGGGAATAATTCGCTTGAACTCAGGCCAGGTGGGCATGAGCTTGATGGTGCCGTTGAAAGGCGTTTGCGTGCTCTTGGAGTCGAGGTTTTTCACCACTTCGGCAATACCGAAGCAACCCAGCGCAATACTGATCAGGCCAATGCCGTCGGCCAGGAACGCGAAGTCGAAGGTGTAGCGAGCCACACCCGAGTTCACGTCGGTGCCGACCATGCCCAGCAGCACGCCGACCATCGCCATCGCCAGACCATTGAGCAAGCTGCCAGCAGACACGAAGCTCACGCAGAAGAAGCCGAGCAGCATGAGTGCGCAGTAATCGGCAGGGCCGAACAGGAAGCCGACTTCGCCGAGTGCGGGAGCCATCGTGGCCAGCACGACGATCGCAACCGTGCCGCCGATGAAGCTGGAAATGCCAGCTGTGAACAGCGCGAGGCCGGTCTTGCCTTTCAGCGTCATCTGATAGCCGTCGATACACGCCACGATCGAGCTCGCGTGCGGGATCTTCATGGTGATGGCGCTCACGCTATCGCCGTATTGAGCGCCGTAGTAAATACCGGCCATCATGATCAGCGCACCGCCGGTGGGGATCGAGTAGGTCAGCGGCAGCAGCAAGCTGATGGTGGACAGTGGGCCGAGGCCAGGCAGCAAGCCGATGAGCGTGCCGACAACGCAACCGAGTGCGCAGTAGAGGATGTTCTGGAGGGTGAGCGCATGCTCGAACCCGAACGCGAGGTTATGTAGGATTTCCATCTTGGTTCAATCTCAATCAGAACAACGGCAGGTTCAGGCCGAGGAAGTTTCGGAAGGCGAATGCGATGGCGATCAGACCGGCAGTGATCTTGATGTTTCGCATGACCGAGTAGGACGTTCCAGCGAACGTCGTGATGAACACCAGCCAGACGATGCCGGCGATCATGTTCACGTAGGTCGAGATGGCAGCGAAGCCGCCGAGGCCGGCCATGATCAACGCAATGTTCTTGACGTTGTAGCTGAGGACGGTTTTCTCGACGTAGTACGAGCGAACCAGGCTGAGCAAACCGATCAGGAACAGGAAGGAGCTGATCAGCAGCGGGAACATGCCCGGGCCGGAGCGGCTGAGCTGACCGATGTTGTATCTCAGGGCTAGAACCCCGAAGAGCAGGGCAATGGCCATGAGGAAGATGCCTCTGACCAGATTTCGATTGTTCATTTCGACTACTTTGAGTGACAGAAATTGCGGGTTTCGTCCCCGTCGCTTCATGGCCGTGTCACATCGCGTCCATAGGAGGTTCGGGTTGGACGCGATCGTAAAAAGCGAGGCTTCCAATCGGCTTTCGAATTGAAAGCTCGCCCCCAAAATACGTGTAATCACTCACCGGGTAATTCCGGTCGTCCGGCCGGTAGCCTGCGTCACGCGGAGGCGGCAGAAGTGCCTCACGTGGAGGAGGCAGAACTGCCTCAGATGGAGGAGGCAGAAGAAGCGTTGTCGCTCAGCGGGAGAGTGAGGATGGCGCGCAATCCGGCGCGTTTGTTCGCGTCGGATTTATCGACCGTGACCAGCTCGATATCGCCGCCGTTTCGACGCGCGTAGGCCCGGGCGATCGAAAGGCCCAGACCGGCGCCGTGCGTGCTCTTGGCAAGCGAAGTGCCACCATGATGGAAGCGTTCGAACACTTCGACCCGACGTTCCTCGCTTATGCCCGGCCCGTCGTCGCGAACCTCCGCCATTGCTCGTCCGTTGCCGATGCTGGTCATTACCGTGATGTTGCCGCCCAGCGGGGTGTAGACGATTGCGTTGTGAACCAGGTTCGACAACACCTCGTGTAACTCCAGACCGTTTGCCATGACCGGAACTGCGATTCCGCCGGCGTCGGCCCGGGCGTCGTTCTCCCTCGCGTCGACCCATCCCAGATCCTGGTTCTTCTCGTGCGCCAACGACAAATACTGCAGCACCACATCGCGAGCGATCGCGTTGAGGTCGACCAGCGCCGGAGCGTCGGACGGCTCCACGCCATCGCTTGCGTGAGCAAGTGACAGTAGCTGCTCGCAAAGACGCCGGCTGCGCGAAATCTGGGCGACCATGGCCCGAAGCGTTTCGCGCATCACATCGGGGTTTTTCTCGCGCAAGGCAACGCCGGCCTGGGTCAGCATGATGGCCAGCGGCGTGCGCAATTGATGGGAAGCGTCGGCCAGGAATTGCGACTGTTGATCCAGCAATTCGCGATAGCTCGCCACATGAATGTTCACTGCGTCGACCAGAGGCGCCACCTCATGGGGCACGTCGCTGGTGTCGAGAGGCTTGAGCTCGTGACCTTTGCTTTTAAGAACCGACCGCCGAAGTTTCTCGAGTGGTTGCAAAGACCAGAGAATGCCGAGCCATACCAGCAAAACGGTCACGAGCACCATGCGCACGTCGCGAATCAGCTGCTGCCTGAGGGAAGCGGCCAGGGCTTCATCGCGCGGGGCGGTGCTTTCTGCCAGTTGGATCAACAGATCGAAAGGCTTGCCGCCTCCGTCCTGCACCTGGGTTCGAAGTGCAACGATGCGCGACGGCTCGCTATCCACCATTGCGTCGTACGCGACCGCCGAAGGTCCGACCGATCTGGCCTCTGGCGTGGGTGATCGCGGCGGCAGGGGCAATACGGCATCGCCGAGCAGCGTTACCTCGCGTGCTGCCTGTCCTGCGCCATCGCGCGGTGTCACGCCAACGTGCACGTGTTTGTGCTGCGCGCGGTTCGAATCGATCATCGTCTGCAGCAGAAAAGGCGCGTTGATTTTCAGGCTGCCATCGGGAGCCACTGCCATGCTGCTCTGGAGAATCGAGACCGACTCGAGCATGGCCGAGTCGAAGGTGTTCTGCACCAGGGCGCGCTCGGCGCGATAGTCGTTCAGGCTATCGAGAACGAGCAGACCGACGACGCCAGGCAGCAGCAGCGTCAGCAGCCGTGCCCGAATGCCGAAACGACTGAAGAGACCGAGGAGGCGATTCAAACCGGCGAACTACCGCAATCAGTGGACGGTCGCGTCTTCGCTGGTGATCGCTTCGAGCATGTAGCCGAGGCCACGCACCGTGACGATACGCACATCGCCGCCGGTGAGCTTGCGGCGAAGACGGTGCAGAACCAGTTCGATTGCATCGGGTCCGGCATTGCTATCGGCGGGGAACACTTTATTGGAGAGCAGGGTTTTCTCGACCGGCGCGCCGCTACGCGAGAGCAGCACATAAAGCGCTGCCGATTCACGCGGCGTCAACGCCAGCAGGTTGCCGCCCAGCGTGAACGCGCGGCTGTCGTGCGCGCATGAGAGCGAGCCGCAGACGAGTTCGGTGTGCGCATTGTTGCCCCGGCTGCGCCGGACGAGCGCGGTAAGTCGCGCTTCCAGTTCTTCGATATCGAAAGGTTTTGCCAGAAAGTCGTCGGCACCGAGATTCAGGCCCTTGACCTTGTCCTGCAGAGATCCCTGCGCGGTAAGGATGAGGACCGGTGTGCGGTTTCCGCTCTTGCGCATATCGGCAAGGATGGAAAGCCCGTGTTTGTCCGGCAAACGAAGGTCGAGCACGGCGGCGTCGTAATCGTTGCCAGCCAGCAGCGACTCCGCAGTTGCGGCATCGGGTGCGTGATCGGGCACGTAGCCGCTTTGTTTGAATGCACGCACCAGCCAGGATGCCATTTCGGTTTCGTCTTCAACAAGTAAGAGTCGCATAGTCTTTGAAGGGTCTGAAGTACATGACGGTGGGCAGATTCTCTTCCTTTTGCGGAATCGCTACTTGGCAATCTTTCACGAAGTCGAGTTTTTGGCCGGGGCTCGGCCGATACGCACGCTACGTCGCTTACTTGTGAAAGCACGATTCCCGGCACTGTTGGGCTAGGCTGGTTTCCATGTATTCGCAAAGGAGTCAAGCTATGCAGCAACAGGTTTCAGTCATCACCCTTCCGGTATCGGATCTCGCCAAATCGAAGGCTTTTTATGTCGACGCGCTGGGCTGGACCCCCGTGTTCGACGACGGCGATGTCGTCTTTTTCCAGTTCAACGGATTCGTGCTCGGCCTCTGGTCCCGTGCATCTTTCGATTCGGACATTCACTCCAAAAGCGTGGTCGAAGGTCACAAGATGGCCTTGGGCCACAACGTGGGTTCCCGCGAAGAAGTCGATGCCCTCATCGGGCGAATGGTGTCGTTCGGTGCAAAGAAGCTGCGTCAGGCGACGCCTCTGCCCTGGGGCGGGTACTCGGGCAACGTGTCCGATATCGATGGTCACGTCTGGGAGATCGCGCACAACCCGAAGTGGGAGATTTCGGAAGAGGGATATGTGAGGTTCAAGAGTTAGGAATGTCGAGGTATCCCTCGTAGCCGACGACTTGTCCGATCAAAACCACGTGTGCGCTGATTGTGAAACCGAGGCCGTTGTCCCGCCCCTCTTCACGGGCAACGATTCGCGGCAAAAGCCATCCCGGGCAAGATATGCCGAGAAATTTCATTTTCGCGAGTTGCATCTCCAGCGCACCCCCCGTCTCGATCACTCGAAAGGTGAGAGTTGCTGCACCGAGCTTCTCTGTGACGTTTCCATCGACGGCCGTCAGAACCGACTTCATCGTCGTTCCCGGAAATTCACGCGTCCATCGCTCTTGAGATGGCGATACGTGAAGCGTGAACCTGATCGGTCCAGTTGAGGCTTCAAGTGGCGAGCCCAACAGCATCGCCAACAGCTTCGCAAAAAAAGAGGTCGGTGCTGACGTGCGGACTTCGCCTGCGAACTCCTGAGCACTCTTCATGGAGTGAAACTTCTGCAGTGCGGGGTGAAGTTTTTCGAAGGACGGCCCCATTACGGAGGAGAAAAGACTCATCTGGCTCTCGGAATGCAAACCTTGTTTGTGCTTATACGGACAGCCCGTATCGGTTGATTATTCGCGTTTTGCCCGCAAATGGGCCATTTGCGCTACCTTCCGGCAGTTGGGGTGGGAGCGCCACGACACCAATCAACTGTACGGCGGTCAAGACACATGGATCAAATTTCCTGGATGAGGGTGTTCAACCGGGTGGTGGAAGCGGGGGGCTTCACCAAGGCGGCGGAGTCGCTGAACCTGCCCAAGGGCACGGTTACCAAGCATATTCAGAACCTCGAATCGCACCTGAAGGTCAAGCTGCTCAATCGCACCACGCGATCGGTCACGGTCACGCCTGCTGGTGCGGTGTATTACGAGCGTGCGATGCGATTGCTGGGGGAGCTCGACGAACTCGAGGCGAGCATGTCGAATTCGCAGCAGAACCCTAGCGGGCGATTGCGGATCGACATTCCGACGTCGGTCGCGAGGCTGGTGATCATTCCGCAGCTTCCCAGCTTCTGCGAGCGATATCCGGATATACAGATCGACGTGGGGGTATCGGATCGCCCGGTCGATCTGATCGCAGACAACGTTGACGTAGTGATTCGCGGCGGTGACCTGATGGAGCAATCGCTCGTCGCTCGCCGCGTCGGCAGCATTCACATGGTGACGGCAGCTTCGCCCGACTACCTGAAAAGGTATGGCGTGCCCAAGCATCCGAAAGATCTCGATGATCAGGGGCATGTGCCTATCAACTATTTCTCGGCGCGCACTGGTAAGCATTTCGCGAACATCTTCGAGAAAGACGGGGAGTCGATCGAGTTCAAGGCGAAGCACCGGATTTCGATCAATGAAGCGAATGCGGTGGTGGATGCAGCTTTGGCTGGGCTGGGTATTTCGCAGCTCGCCAGGTTTCATGCCACCGAGCATCTTGAATCGGGCAAGCTTGTCGAGGTTCTTCCGGACTGGCTATTCCCGCCTTTCCCAATTTACGTCGTCTATCCGCCCAACCGGCACCTGAGCGCCAAGGTTCGGGCTTTTGTCGACTGGACAGTCGACCTGTTCTCCAATCATCCGCACTTCTAGACGCAGCCAATGTGCGCAGTCACCGTGTCGTCATTGTTCGATTCCGGGAAACACTGAACTGCAAGTTAGCCCCTTTGTGCAACGCATCAACCTACCTACATTACTTCTCATGGACAACGACCCCATCAACATGCTGGAAAGCATCCCGACCAAGACGGCTACCGTCGACGTCGGCCGATGCAGCATCGGCATTCGCATTTACGGAACCAAGCCCAAGGCTGGCGCGGTTCCGTCGGCGGTGCCGGTCGTCGTTCATTTCCATGGCGGCAACTTCACGACGGGCGATCTCGATACCGGATCGCGCCTCAGCCGTTTGATTGCATCGGCCGGAGCGGTGGTTGTGTCGGTGGACTATCCACTCGCACCCAAAAATCCGTTCCCGCAAGCGGTGGAAGCCGGCTTCGCAACCCTGCAATGGGCAGCCAAGAACAAAACAAAACTCGGCGGCGCGAATGCACCCCTGTTCGTTGCAGGCGAAGAAGCAGGTGGCAATCTGGCAGCAGGAGTTGCCGTCATGGCGCGAGACCGTCTGGGCCCTCCGCTGGCCGGGCAAATCCTGGTCACGCCGATGCTCGATCCGCGTACCGGCACAGCCTCCCTCCGCAGTTGCATGGGTGAATGCACCGACAGCAAGTGGGCGCGCGGCTGGTGCGACTATCTGCAGGGACCGATGGATATCGATCATCCTTACGCAGTGCCCAGCCAGATGTTGCGGCTTGCTGGCATGCCGCGCGCGCTCATCCTCACATCGAGTGACGACCCGATGCATGACGAAGCGCTGGCTTACGCGGATCGCCTGAGCAAGGCCGGCAGCAATGTGACCACTCATATTTTTCAGAACACCGGATGGCCGGAATCGCTCGATGCGCAATGCGAGAAAACCTGCCAGTGCACTGCGGACATCCAGCAATATTTGAAATTGTTTTTGCACGAGAAGGCATCCGCACCTTCCTGAGATAGCAGCTGCGCGTAGGGGACGACGCGCAGTTTTCTGAAATCACCAGAACGAAATTTTTGAATCGGCGATTACGCGCCGAGGGACTTCTTTTGCCTTTTACTTTTGAGGGATAGACCATGAACGACAACAACACCAGCACCAGTTTCAATACAAACGCTTCGCGCGGCCGCGCACTCACCATCACGATCGCTGCGAGTGCGGTGATCGCTTTTTCCGCCATTCTGTTCGGCGTACAGGGCACGCAAGCCCAGAGCGCGCCAGCTGCGCCGCCCGCTACACCGGTGTCGGTTGCAACAGTGGTTCAAAGCGAAGTATCGATCTGGGATGAATTTTCCGGACGACTCGAAGCGGTCGATCGTGTGGACATTCGATCGCGAGTCGCAGGCGTCATCCAGTCGGTGCAATTCAAGGAAGGCTCTCTGGTGAAGAAGGGCGACTTGCTGCTGACCATCGATCCTGCTCCATTCGCAGCCGATGTCGAACGCGCGGAAGCACAGGTTGCTGCAGCGCAGGCACGACTGACGCAAGCGAAGGGCGAGCAGGATCGCTCGCAGCGTCTGTGGAACGAGCAGGCGATCTCGAAGCGTGAGTTCGACGAGCGTGCAAATGGTGGACGCGAAGCCGATGCGAATTTGCGTGCAGCGCAAGCGGAGCTGCAATCGGCTCGACTGAGCCTGAGCTACACCCAGGTTCGTGCGCCGGTCGCAGGCCGCGTTGGCAAGCTGGAAGTCACCGTGGGCAATCAGGTGGCCGCTGGTGCGAGCGCTCCGGTGCTGACGACGCTGGTCTCGGTGAGCCCGATTTACGCAAGCTTCGATGCAGACGAGGAGGTCGTGTCCAAGGCGTTGAAAGACGCGGGCGGCAACGGCGCTTCGCGCAACATCGAACGCATTCCTGTGCAGATGGGCACCTCGGCAACGACCGACACTCCATTCACCGGCAAGCTGCAACTGGTCGACAACCAGGTCGATGCAAAGAGCGGCACCGTTCGCGCACGTGCGGTGTTCGACAACAAGGACGGCTCGCTCATGCCGGGTCAGTTCGCGCATATCCGCCTGGGTCAAACCTCCAAGATGAGTGCGCTGCTGATCAACGAACGCGCGGTCGGTACCGACCAGAGCAAGAAGTTCGTGCTGGTGGTCGATGCCGACAACAAGGCCGCCTATCGCGAAGTCACGCTGGGCGCATCGATCAATGGATTGCGTGTCGTCAAGAGCGGTCTTAAGGCGAACGAACGCATTGTGGTGAACGGACTGCAGCGTATTCGTCCGGGATCTTTGGTAGCACCGCAAGTGGTCGAGATGTCTGCGAAGGCAGAGATCGATCACGCCAACAAGCCGGTGAAGCTGGCGACGAATTCTTGAGCGCAGCACTGCTTACCAATCTTTCTACAAAAACAACAAATAACCGTTCACGAGAAGAGCCATGAACATCTCCAAGTTTTTCATCGACCGGCCGATATTTGCCGGCGTGCTGTCGCTACTCATATTCCTGGGAGGACTGATTTCGGTGGGCAAGCTACCGATCTCGGAATACCCGGACGTGATTCCGCCTTCGATCGTGGTGCGCGCCAACTATCCGGGCGCAAATCCGAAGGTCATTGCTGAAACCGTGGCAACGCCCATCGAAGAACAGATCAACGGCATCGAAGGTTTGCTCTACATGAGCAGCCAGGCAACTACCGACGGCCTGATGACTTTGACCGTCACCTTCAAACTCGGCACCGACCCGGACAAGGCGCAGCAGCTGGTGCAGAACCGGGTCGCTCGCGCCGAAGCGCGTTTGCCTGAAGAAGTGCGCAGGCTCGGCGTCGTCACCGTAAAGAGTTCTGCAGAAGTGAACTCGGTGGTGCATCTGATTTCGCCGAACGGACGCTACGACATGGCGTATCTGCGCAACTACGCCTTGCTCAACGTGAAGGATCGACTTGCACGTGTGCCGGGCGTGGGTGACGTCCAGCTTTTTGGATCGGGCGACTACTCGATGCGGGTCTGGCTCGATCCGCAAAAAGTAGCAGAGCGCGGTCTTTCCGCCAGTTCGGTGCTGGCCGCGATTCGCGAGCAGAACGTGCAGGCTGCAGCAGGCGTGGTGGGCGCATCGCCCGGACTGCAAGGCATCGACGTGCAGATGTCGGTGAACGCGCAAGGACGATTGCAGAACGAAGAAGAGTTCGGCGACATCATCGTGAAGACCGAGCGCGATGGCGCAGTCACGCGTCTCAAAGATATTTCGCGCATAGAACTCGGATCGGCCGACTACGCGTTGCGCTCCATGTTGAACAACAAGGACGCGGTTGCGGTGTTGATGTTCCCGGCCCCAGGCTCGAACGCGATTGCGATTTCGGATGGCGTTCATGAAGTCATGGAAGAGATCAAGAAGAGCTTCCCCGACGACATGACTTATGAGGTGGTCTACGACCCGACCCGCTTCGTGCGTTCTTCCATCGAATCGGTCATTACGACACTGTTTGAAGCGATCGCGCTCGTGGTGCTCGTCGTGATCCTGTTCCTTCAAACCTGGCGCGCTTCGATCATTCCGCTGCTGGCCGTGCCGGTTGCAGTGGTCGGCACGTTTGCGGTGATGAACATCTTCGGCTTCTCGATCAATGCGCTCAGCCTGTTCGGGCTGGTCCTGGCCATCGGCATCGTGGTGGACGACGCGATCGTGGTGGTCGAGAACGTCGAGCGCAATATCGAAGCGGGCCTTACGCCGTTGGAAGCGACATACAAGGCCATGCGTGAAGTCACCGGTCCGATCATTGCGATTGCACTTGTGCTGGTGGCCGTGTTCGTGCCGCTCGCTTTCATCAGCGGGCTGACCGGTCAGTTCTACAAGCAGTTCGCTTTGACCATCGCGATGTCGACCGTCATTTCCGCCATCAACTCGCTCACCTTGTCGCCTGCGCTGGCCGCATTGCTGCTGCGCAAACACGATGCGCCGAAAGACTGGCTCACGCGTGGCATGGACAAGGTATTCGGACGCGGTTTCGCCCTGTTCAACAAGGCGTTCCGACGCGGCAGCGATGCCTATGGCAACGGCGTGAAAACAGTGGTGAATCGCAAAGCGATCGTGTTCATCGTCTATCTGGTGCTGGCCGCTGCAACCGTTGGCCTGTTCAAGCTGGTGCCGTCCGGGTTCGTTCCTGCGCAGGACAAGCAGTACCTGATCGGCTTTGCTCAATTGCCCGACGGAGCGACGCTCGACCGCACCGAAGACGTGATGCGTCGCATGGGTGACATCGTGCTGAAGCAGCCCGGCGTGGCGCATGCGGTGCAGTTTCCGGGCTTGTCCATCAACGGATTCACCAACAGCTCGAACTCCGGCATCGTGTTCGTGCCACTCAAGGACTTCGTCGATCGCAAAGGTCCTGGCATGACCGCGAATGAAATCGCAGCGAAGCTCAATCAGGATTTCGGCCAGATTCAGGACGCTTTCATTGCGATCTTCCCGCCTCCACCCGTGCAAGGTCTCGGCACCACCGGCGGGTTCAAGCTGATGCTGGAAGACCGCGCTTCGCTCGGCTACGACGCAATGGATGCAGCGCTCAAGGCGTTCATGGAAAAAGCCTACAAGACACCCGAATTGACCGGACTGTTCTCGAGCTATCAGGTGAACGTGCCGCAACTGTTCGCCGATATCGATCGCACCAAGGCTCGGCAGCTGAACGTGCCGATCACCGATGTTTTCGAGACGATGCAGATCTATCTGGGTAGCGCGTACGCCAACGACTTCAACAAGTTCGGACGCACCTACACGGTTCGCGTCCAGGCCGATGCCGCGCACCGTGCTCGCGCAGAAGATATCGGATCGCTCAAGGTGCGTTCGACCACCGGTGAAATGGTGCCGCTGTCTGCGCTCATGAAGGTGACCCCGACCTTCGGGCCGGAACGCGCGATGCGCTACAACGGCTTCCTCGCAGCCGACGTCAACGGCGGTGCCGCGCCGGGCTACTCGACCGGTCAGGCACAGGATGCAGTGGCTCGCATTGCTGCAGAAACATTGCCCAAAGGCATCACCTACGAATGGACCGATCTCACGTATCAGGAAATCATCGCGGGCAATTCTGCAGCGCTGGTGTTCCCGATCGCGATCTTGCTGGTGTTCCTGGTGCTGGCTGCGCAATACGAAAGCCTGACCCTGCCGATGTCCATCGTGATGATCGTGCCGATGGGATTGTTCGCTGCGATGTTCGGTGTCTGGCTCTCGCACGGCGACAACAACGTGTTCACGCAGATCGGGCTCATCGTCCTTGTGGGGCTATCGGCGAAGAACGCGATCCTGATCGTAGAGTTCGCGCGTGAACTCGAGTTCGAAGGCTTCACGCCAGTGCAAGCTGCCATCGAGGCGAGCCGCTTGCGTCTGCGTCCGATCCTGATGACATCCATGGCTTTCATCATGGGCGTGCTGCCGCTGGTGCTGGCTCACGGTGCAGGTGCAGAAATGCGTTCGGCCATGGGGATCGCAGTGTTCTCGGGAATGATCGGCGTGACTGCGTTCGGCCTGTTCCTGACGCCAGTGTTCTACGTGGCCTTGCGCAAGCTCACCGGCAACAAACCGCTCAAGCAGCATGGTCCTGCACCGCATATCGAGACCGGTCCTGTCGGTGGCGCGGGTGCTGGTGCCGCTGGTGTCCAAGCGCAGCCTGCTGCCCAAATCGGCTTTCACGAATAACAAAGATCAAGAGGAATTCATCATGACTTCGATCCAAAAAGGATTCAGGTTTGCACCACGTACAGCGTCACTCACGCTGACGACGCTCGTCGCAGCGCTGGTGCTCGCAGGATGCGCCACGAGCGCATCCATCGATTCGTCATCTTTGCCCACAGCGCCCGCTGCGTACAAAGAAACTTCTAGCTCCGCGAACGCCGCAGTCACGATTGCGCAACCGCAAGCTCAGGGCACCTGGTGGAAGGTGTTCTCCGACCCGACGCTGGACAAGCTCATGGACAAGGCCGATCGCAACAGCAGTGTCATGGTGGCAGCAGGACGACTGCGTCAGGCGCGCGCAATTCTGCGCTCGGTCGATGCCGATCGGTCGCCGCAAGTGGGAGCCAGCGTCGGTGCGTCGCGTTCGCGTGACGCCACGACAGGCAACACGCCGCAAACGGTGGTGAGCGCGGGCATCGGTCTGTCGTACGAGGTCGATTTGCTCGGCAAGCTGTCGCTCAACTCGGACGCTGCGTCGTTGGATGCGCAGTCGCGCGAAGCCCTGCTTCGCAGCACCAGATTGATCGTGCAGGCCGACGTGGCGCAGGCGTATTTGAATCTGCGTGCCCTCGATGCCGAACGTGAGCTGGTGCGTGACACCTTGTCCGCGTACCGCAACACGCTGCGGCTCACCGAGTCGCGATTTCGCGAAGGCGATGTGGCCGAGCTCGACGTAGCGCGAGTTCGCACCGAAGTGGCGTCGACCGAATCGGACGCGTTCGCGCTCGACCGTCGGCGCGCCGAGATCGAGCATGCGCTGGCAGTGCTCGTAGGTGAAGTGGCATCGAACTTCTCGGTGGCGCAAGCCGACTGGACGACAGCATTGCCGACGATTCCTGCAGGCGTGCCGAGCACGGTGCTCACGCGTCGACCGGATGTGGCTGCAGCTCAGGCATCGATGCAGGCGGCTGCCGCGCGAGTCGGTGTCGCAAAGGCCGCGTGGTTTCCGACCTTCTCGCTAACCGGAAACGGCGGCTACGCGGCGCCTAATCTGGGCGACCTGTTCAAGGCCTCGACCAGCGCATGGGGGATCGGCGCGCTGTTGTCGTTGCCGATCTTCGACGGCGGTCGCCGGGAGGCGGGAATCGAGAATTCGAATGCCGAACTCGACATCGCATTGGCCGACTATCGCGAGCAAGTTCTCGTGGCGTTCCGCGATGTCGAGGATCAACTCGCCGCTTTAAGAATCCTCGCCGATCAGGCCGACGCACAAACTCGTTCGGTCGCGTCCTCGACCCGTGCAACCTTGCTGTCGGACTCGCGTTATCGCAATGGATTCGTGAGCCAGCTGGAATTGCTCGACGCGCAGCGCAGCGAACTCAGCAATCGGCGCAGGGCACTGCAGGTGAAGAATGCGCAGTATCTGGCGACGGTGGGGTTGATTCGGGCTTTGGGTGGGGGATGGAGCGTTTGAGCTGAAAACGCGTCGAATTACGCGATTTTCCGACGCGTAAGTTCATGATCTATAAAGCTTTTCAGGATAAAACACCTAAACCAGTGTTTTGTCCTGAAAACGGCGCCAAGTTCTAGGCTCAACCCACCGCGTACAAAGCCGCCGGCTTCCCATCAGGCACCGGCGCCATCGACGCGATCGAGGCATTCGCCTCATCGATCAACCAGGCCCTGAACGTCGACACATCGTCGCGTTTATAGGCCTGCTCTGTGCTCACCATGTGATAGCCAGATTCCAGAGGCACTTCGATGTCGAATGGCGTGATCAGACGGCCGGTCGCGATTTCTTCTGCGGCGAGCAGCGGGGTGCTCGCAACGACGCCGCCGTGTTCGAGCGTGGCTGCAAGCGCGAGCCAGGCATGCGTGAAGCGCGGGCCCTGCTCGGCATTGACGCCCTGCACGCCGGCTCTTTCGAGCCACAGTTGCCAGAACGATTTGTTGGAGTAAAGCATGCCGCGATCGTCGTGCAGCAACAGATGATTGCGCAGATCTTCCGGTGTTTTCAGGGCCTTGTCGCCCGTCAGCAATTGCGGACTGCACATGGGTGTCACTGCAAGACTCATCAATTTCTCGACGCGCAAATCAGGGTAGTGACCGCTGCCGTACATGAGCACCATATCGGCTTCTTCCGCGCACGCGTGAATGCCCAGCGCATTGCTTCGCTCGCCGCGCCCGCCCCGGAAAGGCCCGATCTTCGTGGACACCTGCACATCGAATTCCGGATGCGCGACGATAAAACGGTGCAAGCGCGGCATCAGCCAGCGCATCGCAAAACTCGGCGACGCTGCAACGGTGATGGTTTCCGATGTTGCGTGCTGGCGTATCTGCTCGATCGACTCGCGAACGCAATCGAGTCCCTCCTGAAGTTTGGGCAGGCATAGCCGCGCCGATGGCGTCAGCTCGATGCCCTGATTCACCCGCTTGAACAGCATCACACCCAGCATCGCCTCGAGCTGGCTGAGCTGATGACTTACCGCAGCCGGCGTCACGTGCAGCTCCTCCGCAGCCTTTTTGAAGCTCTTCAGTCGCGCCGCAGCTTCGAAAACCTTCAGCGCATTGAGTGGGGGAGTTCTTGTGTTCATGGGGCAGTTGAATCCAGCTCATCTGGCAAGTGAGAAAGATTCGGCTGACATCGATTTGCCTTGCTCTTATCTTTTGCCATCGGTTTTTACAGAACCTTCTTTCCCTCACGAGGAGCAATTTCGATGCCGGATATCAAGATCTACAACCCCGACACCCTGGGAGAGCCCCTCGGCCAGTATTCACAGATGACTCGGGTCAAGTGTTCGGAGTTGCTCTTCATTTCCGGACAACTGTCGGCAAACAAGGCGGGGCAGATTGTCGGAGTCGACGATTTCGACGCGCAATGCGTGCAAGTGTTCGCCAACATCGAAAAGGCGTTGCAGTCCGCTGGTGCGGGATGGGCCAATGTTGTGCAGTTCACGACTTACTTGGTGCATTCGCAGGACATTCCGAAGTTCATGAGCTATCGGCTACGCGAGTTTCCAAAGATCTTTACAAGCGGCGTCTATCCGCCCAACACACTGTTGATGGTGGATCGCCTGGTGCAGGAGCCCTTCCTGGTCGAGGTTCAGGCCATTGCCGCGCTCTAATCGAAGGTCGGACGTGCAGGAAAAGAATTTCGTTTTCGAAGGACTCGAGGTTCACTACCTCGAAGGCGGCGCTTCCGATGCGTTCCCTATCCTGATGTTGCATGGCTCCGGACCGGGCGTGTCTTCCATCGGCAACTGGCGCAAGGTGCTTGAACCGCTATCGAGCCGTTTTCATGTCTATGCAATGGACTTGATCGGGTTCGGTAAATCGAAGCGAAAGCCGGCTCCTCCGTATTTCGACATGGCTCTCTGGATCGCGCAGACGCAGGCCATGATCGCGAAAATGCCTGCCGGCCCGATCGGGCTCATCGGTCATTCGATTTCCGGTGCGATGGCGCTGAAGCTGGCCGCGCTCGATTCGCGCATCGTCAAGGTAATGACCACCGGGTGCATGGGCATCGTGTTCACACCAAACGTCGCGACCGAGCAGACCTGGACATTTCCGAAGAATCGCGCCGAGTTGCAGCGTGCGGCGGAAAACCTGATCCACGACAAGTCGCTGATCGACGAAGCGTATTTGCTCAACCGCGAGAAGGTGCTGTTCGACGGCGAATACGAAGGCTATTTCGGACAGATGTTCGGTGGCGACAAACGCAAGTTCGTCGATGCCGCGGTGCTCTCTGCCGACGAGCTCGGAAAGATCCATTGCGACGTGCTCATGGTGCATGGCCGCAACGATCTCGCGTTCCCACCCGAACTCACCGAGGTTCTCTCCCGGTCGATTCCCCAAGCCGATGTCGTGATGCTCGGCAATTGCTCGCACTCGGTGGCGTTCGAGCATCCGGGAAAGTTCATCAGCTTGGCGAACAACTTCTTCGAGACAACAGAAAGCGCGAGCGTCGCATGACCAACGGAATTAAAAAAGGGTACGTCTTCTACGGAAAAATCGTCGATGGCAGCCTGAACGCGCCGATCGCAAACGGCGCAATGGCGACGACTGGCGAGACCATTGCATGGGTCGGCGAAGCGGCTGCCTTGCCGCCGGAATACAAGACGACCGAATACGAAGTCATCGATCTCCCAGGCCGCACCGTCATGCCGGGCATCATCGACGGACATACCCATATTTCATTCGGTGAAGCGCGTTCGGAAGAGGAACTGGCCCTCTACACACCAGTCGAATTCCGCACGCTCAAGGCAGTCTGGAACGCCAAGAAGGTGTTGCAGGCAGGTGTGACCAGCGCCTTCGATGCGGCCACCACTTACAACATTGCGCAATCGGTTCGCGATTCGATCGACAGCGGCATGTTTGATGGTCCGCGTTTTGCGGTGTCGGGCAGACAGCTCACGAACAATCAGGGGCTGGAAGATTCTTTCCCCAACGAAATGCAGTTCCCGCCTGGTCAAGCCGGTGTGCTGATGCGTTCGAACGACGACATCATTTCGCAGATTCGCTATCAGGTGAAAGACGGTGTCGACTGCATCAAGGTGTCCGGCTCAAGCGATTCACTGATCACGCCTGACTCGCTCGATGGCTCGGCCATGAGCCTGCCCGAGTTGCAACTCATCGCCAACGAAGCTCATCGTCTCGGCAAGATGTGTTCGGTGCATGCCCGCACTCGTGACTCTGCACTGGATGCCGCGCGCGCAGGATTCGACATTCTTTTTCATGCGTCGTACATCGACGACGAGGGTATCGAGAACGCATTGAAGAACGGCTCGGTGATCATCCCGACCTTGCCCCTGCTCGTAAATATTTGCGAAGCGAAGGGCGCATCTGCCGGCGTGTCGAGCACCGACGCATTCCAACGCGAAGTCGATGCTGCGGTCGTGAATCTCACCAAGGCACACAAGGCCGGAGTGCCGTTCGTGCAGGGATCCGAATCGGGTTGGTCGCCGGTGCCGTATGGACATTGGCACGCGCGCGAAGCGGAAATCTTCGTGCAGTACCTGGGCTTCACACCGCTCGAAGCGATCCATGCCACCACGCTGGGTGCGACGAAGATTTTCAAAAGATTCGGCAACAAGGTGGGCAAGCTCGAAGCTGGGCGTTACGCCGACATCCTGGTCATCGACGGCGATCCGACCAAAGACATCACGGTGCTGCAAAAGCCATCGAAGTTCGATTTCATTTTCAAGGGCGGCGAGCCGATCGATCGCACACCGCCTGCTCCACGCAAACGCATGTACTACGAGAAGCACAAGATTTTTCTGAACGGACTCTTTCGCTACGACGAAACGACCGGCCAGGGCTTTTTCGAAAGCTGAGAAGCGAAACGCAGCGCAATCCGATAACGACAACACCAGACAAGCAACATGACTTACTCACCCATTCCTCAGACGTCGTATACGCCCGAGCAATTTCACAGCATGGTTCAGCTGGATCGCGTTCATCGCGGCATCTACGTCGACCCGCAGGTGTTCGAAGCCGAGATGACCAAGATCTTCGGCAAGGTGTGGCTCTACATCGGACACGAAAGCCTGGTGCCGAATCCGGGTGATTACTACACCACCAATGTCGCGCGTCAGTCGATGGTGCTCAGCCGTCATACCGATGGCAAAACCTACGTGCTATTCAACCGCTGCGGTCATCGCGGCTCGAAGGTGCTCAACAAGGTTCGTGGCAATGCCAAGGCGTTCACGTGCATGTATCACGGCTGGGGCTTTCGTCCGAACGGCGAGCTCGCGGGCGTTCCTATGCGCAGCGACTTTCCCGAGGCAGTTCTTCAGGAGCCGCAATTCGGCATGGCGCAATTGCCGCGTGTAGAAAACTATCGCGGCTTCATCTTTGCGTCGCTGAATCCCGACGTGGAACCGCTGCTCGATTTCCTCGGCCCCGCACGCGCAGGTATCGATGAGATCGTCGATCGTTCGCCCATCGGACAAATCGAGCTCGTGTCGGGCTGCCACCGCTATCACTATCGCGGCAACTGGAAACTGCAAATGGACAACATGGCCGACATGTACCACCCGGCTGCATGTCATGGATCCACAGTGGGTCCGGACGGTCGTCAGTTCCAGCGTCGTCCCGGCGGCAAGGGCGGCGAGGCGATGTTCTTCGCACCCAATGGCGAAGCCATAGTTGCGCAGACCGGTGTTCGCGGATTCCTCAAGGGCCATAGCTCGGAAGCATCGCTATTCGACAAGGAGCAATCCGGCGGCGACTTCGATGAGTACCGCGCACTCATGGTGAACGCTTACGGCGAAGACCGCACCAAGGACATCCTGAAAAACCGTCGCCATTCGATGACCTTGTTTCCCAACGTAGACATCGTGATGGCCCAGACATCGATTCGCGTCATTCGACCGCTTGCCGTAGATCTGACCGAAGTCGAGATCTGGCCGGTGAAGCTCAAGGGTGCTCCGGAAAAAATCTCGAAAGACCTGGTTCGATTCGTGAACATCAGCCACGCAGCCGCATCGTTCATCCAGTCGGACGATCTGGAAGGTTTCGAGCGTTGCCAGGAAGGCCTGCAAACACAGGGAACCGACTGGGTGCTGGTTGCCAAGGGCCTGGGCGATGAAATCGACGAAGGGCAGGGCGTTCAGTTCGGCCCGCGCTCCAGCGAAGTCGGCCAACGCATGCGTCATTACGCATGGCGCGACCTGATGAGCGCGTGATGGGAGAAACAACGATGACCACCACACTCAAACTCGCCCCCGCCGTACCTTCTGCTGTAACTTCCGCTGCAGACATCCACACCCTGCGCACCTTCGTCGAGCATGAGACCGATCTGCTCGATCGTCAGGACTTCGACGCCTGGGTAAACCTGTTCGCAGAAGACGGTGCCTACTGGGTGCCCGCAGAGCGCGGACAGCTCGATTTCCTGAGCAACGTGTCGATCTTCTACGACGACAAGACGATTCTCAAAACGCGTGCTGCGCGGCTCGCGCACGAGATGATCCATTGTCAGGATCCGGCGTCGTCCTGCGTGCGTGTGGTGTCCAGCTTCAACATCGACACGACGCAGAAAGAGCACGACGACGGGCTCGTCGCAGTCACGTCGAAATTCATCATGCTCGAAGACCGTTTCACGGCACCACGCCGATTCTTCGGTGGTCGCTATCGCCATGTGCTGCGCCCTGTCGCGCAAGGATTCGAGATCGTCCTCAAGAAGGTCGAACTCACCAATTGCGATCAGAGCTTTCCAGCGCTGACGCAACCTTTCTAAACCCACGTCCCTCCAGGAGCTCCCCATGAATCGCCGCCTTCCCGTCAAGACGCTCCTGCTTGCAGCATGCACAGTGTTTGCTGCATCGTTTTCTTCTGTCTCGATGGCGCAATCGGCGGCTTACCCATCGGGTCACACCATCAAGGTAGTCGTGCCCTACTCGCCTGGCGGTGCAGTCGATTTCGTGGGCCGTGCAATGGCGCAGCGTCTGGGCGAGGTCATGGGCGTACCAGTAGTAGTGGACAACCGTCCCGGCGCAGGCGGAATGATCGGCGCGCAGTTCGTGGCGCAATCGGCGCCGGACGGTTTGACGCTATTGGTGATTGATCCTTCCGTCGTGATCAACCCGGCACTGCAGGCGAATCTGCCCTTCCAGTTGAAGGACCTTCGTCCAGTTTCCTTGCTCACTGCATCGCCTCTGGTGCTGTCGGTGAATGCGCAACTACCGATCACCGACATTCCTTCCCTGCTCGCCTACGCGAAGGCAAACCCCGACAAGGTGAGTTTTGCATCGGCGGGCGTCGGCACTACGCCGCACATGGCGGGCGAATTGCTTGCACTGCGTAGCGGCGTGCCGCTCACACATGTTCCTTACAAGGGCAGCGGGCCTGCCATGGCCGACTTGATGGCGGGTCATGTGCAGATGGCGTTCAGCACCATCGCAGCTGCGGGACCGGCGGTGAAAGACGGCCGCATTCGCGCGATCGCCACGTCGGGCCCGATGCGTCCCCCAGCATTCGGCAACGTATCGACAGTGGCTGAATCAGGCATCAAGAATTTCGAAGTCCTCTTCTGGACCGGCCTCTTCGTTCCAGCAGGAACTCCAGACGCCATCGTGCAAAAGCTGAACGCAGAAGCCAAGAAGGTTCTCACCGCGTCGGCCACTATCGAAGCGCTCGAGAAGTCGGGCGAAGTCGCGGGCTACACCAGCACCGCTGACAGCGCCGCGTTCGTCAAGTCGGAATCTGACAAGTGGTCGCAAGTGATCAAGACCGCAAAGATCACTCCTTAATTACCAATGAATCAAAAGACATGAAGTTCTTCAATTTTTCGAACGGCGGCGCCATGCGCCTTGGCGCAGATGTCGATGGCAAGTTGATCGACGTTACCGGCCTCATGACCGGCAAGGGCGTCTCAGTAACCTGTACCGACGAGTTGATCGGCGGCCCCGATCTGACTGCGGTGACCAAGGCGCTCGACGGTGTTGTCGATGAGCAATATGTGCTGCTTGCTTCAACGGTGAAATGGCTGCCTGCCATCACCAAGCCCGAGAAGATTCTTTGCCTGGGCTTCAACTACCGCCGTCACGCCGAAGAAACGAATACGCCGCTGCCGAAGTTCCCGATCCTTTTCAACAAATACAACAACGCGCTGTCCGGACATGGCGCGGTTATTGCACTACCCGACAACGTCGCCTCCGAGTTCGACTACGAAGCGGAGCTGGTCATCGTCATCGGGAAAGAGGCCTATCAGGTGAATGAAAAGGAAGCGCTCGACTACGTGTTCGGTTACGCAACCGGCAACGACATCTGCGCGCGCGAACTCCAGATCCGTACCGCGCAGTTCATGCTGGGCAAAACTTCCGACGGATTCGCACCTATAGGCCCCTACGTCGTGACCGCAGACGAAGTGCCGGATCCGGATGGACTGGATATCGGATGCTGGGTGAATGGCGAGCAACGTCAGAACTCCAACACGAAGGACATGATTTTCAAATGTGCCTTCACTGTGAGCTACATCTCGCAGTACATGACGCTAAAGCCCGGCGATGTGATTTTCATGGGCACGCCCGAAGGCGTGATCCTGGGTTACCCGAAAGACAAAAAAGTCTGGCTCAAAGCCGGCGACGAAGTGACGACTGAACTCAAGGGGCTGGGTCGTCAGACGGTCACGTTGGGCAGCGTCAGGCAGAAGACCGCGTAGTTCCTTGCCGTTTTCAAAGTTCCTCAAAGTTCCTCAAAGTTCTTATTTCGAAGTTCATCAACAAATTCTTCACGAGGGCCAATCATGTTGCTCAAAAAACTCAAGTCTCTAATCGGCGTGTCGTCTTTGATGACTGCGGCCCTGTTGATTGCAAGCACCACTGCTCACGCGGTCGAGACAGTCAAGGTTCGGCTCGACTTCCTGCCTTACGGTCTGCATGCGCCGTTCTATCTGGCGTTCGAGAAGGGCTGGTTCGCAGAGAAGGGAATTGCAGTCGAGATCGATGACGGCAACGGAAGTGGCCCCGCGCTTGCACTGGTCTCGCAAGGCAAGTACGACATTGCGCACATCAGCCTGGCGGCTCTACCGATTGCCCGCGAGAAAGGCGGCATGCCGATCAAGGCTATTGCAGCCGTCGTTCGAAAGGGCGACGTGGGTCTGGTGGTCGATGAAAACAGCAAGATCAACTCGCCGAAGGATCTTGAAGGCAAAACAATCATCTATTCGACGAATTCTGTCGAGACTCCATTCATCGACATCTATCTGAAGCGCGCTGGAGTCGACCGTTCAAAGGTCAACATGATGAACGTGGATCTGTCCGCGAAAATTTCGACCTACATGGCTGGCAAGGGCGACGGCATGTTGTCGCCGGTTCCGCTGTACACGCTCAAGGGCATCACGCCGCGCGCATCCAAGGGCATTCTGTTTTCGGAATCCGGTATTCAGGTGCCCAGCTTCGGCCTGGTTGCCAGCGAAGACGCCATTGCCAAGCGGCCCAAAGAGATTGCAGCATTCGTGAGCGCATTTCAGCGTGCATGGATCGCTATCTACACCGGCGGCATGATCGACGAAGGTGTCGCGGCGCTTATCAAGAATCGTCCTAACGCGAAGCTTGACCCCAAGGTCATGAAGGCGCAGATCGAAGCGGTCTATCCGTTCCTCAACACCGAGGCATCCAAAGGCCAGCCCCTGTTGTGGATGCCGCCTTCCGACTGGAAGGCTGCCGTTGCTGTCATGGAAGAACTCAAGTTGATCAAGGACGGCACCGTCCCCGAATCGATCTACACGAACCAGTTCGTGCCGAAGTAATGATGGGTTCCGTGGTCAGCATGCAGTCGCGCGAAGAAATGGTCGAAGCAGAGTCGCCCGAAATGACGCCGCTTCACCTTCGCTTGCAAAACGTGGGCAAGGTCTACCACTCGATGAATGGTGACCTCACCGCGTTGAAAGATGTGAACCTCGATGTGCGGCAGGGCGAGTTCCTGAGCCTGCTTGGTCCTAGCGGTTGCGGCAAGAGCACGGTGCTGCGATGTCTGGCCGGTCTCGAAGACATCTCTTCGGGCACCCTGGAAATCAGCGGTAAACCGGTGAACGGCCCGCCTGAAAAACTGGGTGTCGTGTTTCAGCGCGATGTGCTTCTCGACTGGCGTACCGTGCTCGACAACGTGTTGTTGCCGGCCGAGTTCGGCGACAAGAAAAAGGTCGAGGCGCTACGGCCCAAAGCGATGCAGCTTCTCGAGATGGTAGGCCTCGGCGGCTATGCCGATCGCCATCCGTGGGAGTTGTCCGGTGGCATGCGTCAGCGCGCCGCCATCTGCCGCGCTCTTCTGGACGACCCCGCACTGCTCCTGATGGACGAGCCCTTCGGCGCGCTGGATGAGTTCACCCGGGATCAGCTCAATCTGGAGTTGCAACGCCTCTGGGCAGAGACGCACAAGACCGTCGTGTTCATCACGCACAGCATTCCCGAAGCGATATTGCTTTCGACGCGAGTGGCGGTGATGGCGCGCAACCCGGGCCGCATCGTGGAAGTCATCGACATCGATTTGCCGCGTCCTCGCACCCTGTTCACGCGTGACGCAAAAGAATTCAACGAGTACAGCAAATACATCCGAACGATCTTCGAAAAGATGGGGCACGCAACGGTATGAGCAGCACACCATCCAACGTTTCCGTCGCATCGAACGGCGCCAGCAATTTCAGCGAGTCGATGTCGAACGCGGTCTACATGACCGGCGCGATGATCGTGTTTCTGCTGCTTTGGGAGGGTGCGTGTCGAGTGTTCAAGATCGGCCCGTTCCTGTTGCCGACGCCGAGCATGATCATCGCAACCATCGCCTCTGATCCGATGTATTTGATCCGAAATGGCGCAGTCACTGCCGGTGCGACGCTTGCGGGTTTCGTACTCGCGGTTGTCGTTGGCATTGCCTTGGCAGTGGCGATCGTGTATTCGAAGTTCCTCGAGAAAACGCTGTTTACTTCGCTCGTTGCCTTCAACGCGATTCCCAAGATTGCGATCGCGCCGCTGTTCATCATCTGGATCGGCACCGACATCGAATCGAAAGTGCTCATGGCGTTTCTGATCGCTATATTTCCGATCGTGGTCGACACCGTCATGGGCTTGCGCTCGGTCGATCCGGCGCAGCTCGATCTGGTTCGAACCTATCGTTCGTCGCAACTGAAAATGTTCTGGAAGATCCGTTTTCCGAATGCGTTGCCCGGAATTTTTGCCGGCATGAAAGTAGGCATCACGCTCGCGCTCATCGGCACCATCGTCGGTGAGTTCGTGGGAGCGAACAAGGGCCTTGGATTTGTCGTATTGCAGGCGCAGGGTACCTATCAGACACCGCTGGTGTTTGCGGCCATCACCTTCCTGTCCATCTTGGGCGTGGTCCTGTTCAACGCAATCGATTTTGCCGAGCGCAAATGCTTGCCGTGGCATGTGTCGCACCGCAAGACGCACAAGGCCAGAAAGTAAATCATGGCCACCGGGAAGCTGCGCCCCGAATTGTTTCCGGCTGCGAATGCATTCCTGAAGTTCATGTGCGTCAAGTCGGGCGAGTCCCTGATCATCACGACCGATACGAATGGCGATCAGGCTGTGGTGCAAGCCCTGTGTGCGGCTGCAATGGCGCTGGATGTGCTTCCGGTAGTTATCACGATTCCGCAGTTGCCTTACCAGGGCAAGTTGGCCGACCCCTTCATTCCCGCTTCGGTTCTCGGTGCCGTCGAAAAATGCGATGTCTGGATCGACCTCACGTTTCCCTACATTGCAGGCTCCGAGCTTCACGCGAGCGTGATGGAGAAAAAGCGCGTGCGCTACATGCTGTCGAGCGATCTGAATGCCGGTGGCCTGCAAAGATTGTTCGGCGGCGGAGCGCTCGCTTCGGTGTACGAAGACATGGCGAGGTTCGAGAACTTCATCGCCAGGAAGGCGGGCGCGACTACGCGCATCACCACTGCACTTGGAACCGACGTGACCTACACGCTGGCGCCCTCGAAAGGTCTCCATAAGACCAGTGCCGATTCGCCTGGCCTGTACACGCTCCCCGGCGCGTGTGGCATGAACCCCGATATCGAAAGCGTGCGCGGCCAGATCGTGATCGAGACTGTTTTTCACGAGTTCTACACGCCGCTCAGGCATCTGCTCACGCTCGAGATCGATGGTCGGATCAGGTCGGTCGCCGGTCATGGTCCAGACAGGGCGCTGCTCGAGAAAGCATTGCTTAGGGCTGGCGGCGGGCTGTTCGGATACGTGATTCATTTCACGCACGGCGTTCATCCGGCAGCGCGCCTTACCGGTGACTGCTTTGTAGAAGACATGCGAGCCCTGGGCAGCGATGCGGTGGGTCTTGGCCTGCCGTGGTGGGTGCCTGGCGGTGGAGAAAATCATCCGGACGCTGTGATATCGGCGCAGTCTGTTTGGGTCGACGGGCAACAGATCGTCGCGGACGGTTTGACGACGCTCAGCGCGTAGCAAGGAGAGACATACGATGCAAAGCAATCCCTACACATCGGCTCAGGTGGCAACGGTGCGCATGCCTTTGTCGAAGGCCAAACACGCCCTGCCTTCGATATACGCGGATCACGGCATTCACGAGATCGAGAAAGAAAAAATCTTCATGCGCGAATGGTTGTTCGTTGCGCGTGAGGAGGAACTTCAAAATTCCGGCGACTACATGACCTTGCGCCTGCTCGATGAGCCTGTGGTCCTGACCAGAGATCAGCAGGGCGTGCTGCATGCGTTTGCCAACGTTTGCGCACATCGCGGAGTCGAAGTCGCCTTCGGACAGGGCAATCGCAGGCAATTCAGTTGCCCGTATCACGGCTGGGCTTACAAGCTCGATGGCACTTTGCTCGGCGCTCCTTTGATCGATGACAGCGAAGTGTTCGACAGCAGCAATTGCAAGCTGCCCGAGTTGAAGCTCGAGAACTGGGGTGGCAGTCTGTTCATCAATTTCTCGAAAAACCCGCAACCGTTTTCGGATTTCATTGCGCAATACAGCCGCGACTTCGACTATCTGAAACAGGGAGACTGCAAACTCGCTGCGAAACTGGTGATCGATCTGGATTGCAACTGGAAATTCGCTGTCGAAAACCTGCTCGATATCTATCACGTACGCGTGTTGCACGCAAAAAGCTTCGGTGCTCATTTCGATGCGAAGGCGAGCGCGGTCGATCTTCGCCCGGATGGCGGTGTCAGCTATTACTACCAGTCGGCACCTGCAACGCCCGATGGCAAGAGCCTCTTCGGCCGTATGCCGTGGATGCCGGAAGAGCACACCGATTCTTTCGGTGGCACCTTCCGTCTGCCGCCGAACACCCACATGTTCGCGCGTATCGATCAGATTCGATACCTGGTGATCTGGCCGAAAGGCGCGGACAAATGTCAGGTGGTTTGTTATCACCTTTTTCCGAAAGAGTTTTTTGCTGCAGACGACTTTCAGGCGAAGGTCGATGTGTATCGCGACTATCAGATCGTGGTGCTCGAAGAAGACCGGCTCATGATGGAGTCGTTGCAAAAAGCGATGAGCTCGCGCAACTATCGCGCGGGTCCCATGGCGGGTATGGAGGTCGCGATTCACCATGTGCTCGGCGATTACCTGCAGCGAATGGAAATCGCGCATTCCTGAAGTGGAACAAGCGTCGCAGATCAATGAACCCGTTCAGGCTCTCAATCGCTGAAACTGCCCGCGCATTTGCGAGCGGTGAGCTGACGCCGACTGCTGTTGCCGAGCAGCGCTTAGAGCGCATACACAGCCGGAATGAAGCGATCAACGCATTCACGTTTCTGGACGAGGACGCTGCATTGCGAAGTGCTGCAGAAAGCACTCGCCGATGGCGGGCGAAAGAGCAGAGAGGGTCGATAGACGGGCAGTTGTTCGCCGCCAAAGACAACATGATGGTGAGCGGTTATCCGTGCCGCCGAGGTTCCCTTTTATCGAGTGCAGAGCCGGTGCAGGAGACGGCGCCTGTGGTCGCACGATGTCTGGAGAAGGGCGCGGCCTTTATCGGCTTGACCACCATGCCGGAATTCGGCGCGGGACCGATCACTATCTCTCCCCTTTCCGGAACCACATTCAATGCCTGGGATTCTTCCAGGCACGCAGGCGGCTCTAGCGGCGGCGCTGCGGCTGCTGTCGCAAGTGGCTTCTGCGCTTTCGCATTGGCTTCGGACGCCGGAGGCTCGATCCGCACACCTTCGGCGCTCAACGGCGTGGTCGGTTTCAAGCCAAGCGGAGGCATGGTGCCTATGTACCCCGCAAGCCCCACCGGCTTTATTTCGGCCGTGGGTCCAATTTGCAGAAGTGTCGACGACGTGGCTGTCTTGATGCCGATTCTGTCGCAACCCGATCTGCGGGATCCATCGGCAAACAAACCCGACGTCGATTTCGACGGCCTCCACGAAGGTGTCGATGGCTGGCGCATAGCACTCAGCATGACCCTCGGCTACGCTAAAAAAATTCATTCCGACATCGAGCGGCTAGTCGGGAATGCAGCGACCAGATTCAGGGACCTCGGCGCCAATGTCGACGAGCTCGATCCTGGAATCGAAGATCCGATCGATCACTATGTCGTTCTCCTGGGTGCCGGCTATCAATACGCGCTCCGAGCGATCGACGAGGAAAGGCGAAGGGCTTTGTCTCAGGCAGTCATCGACTGCCTCCCAGCCAAGCCTATTTCGCTGGAGCGCTACCTTGCTTCGGTCGAACACTGCCAGATGCTCGCTCAAACCCTGGCGAAACGATATGCGCACTATCGTGTGCTGATCACGCCGACCGTCGCCTGGCCCGCGTTCGATGCGAGCAGGACTTTTCCGGAAGAGTTCGAGCAGTACTCCAATCGACGAGCCTGGGCGCCGTTCACCTCGCTGTTCAACCTGACGCGACAGCCTGCAATCACAGTGCCGATCGGACTCACCACCGATGGATTGCCAGTTGGGCTTCAGATCGTCGGCGCTTACGGCGACGACCGCTCGGTTCTGATCGCGGCTGCAGCCATTGAAAAAGCGATGGCATTCGATAGACGCATTCCGGCTTGATCGAGTCGACTTACACAAACTTTATTCAGGAGAACAACATGGCCCTTGTCCCGCTGTCCACCAAAGGCAACTTCATGCACGTGTTCGATTTTCATGTGCTGCCCGGTACCGGTGAAGAATTCATCAAGCTGTTCGAGGAGTTCGACTACTCGGACAACAACCCTTTTCACAAATCATCGGCTCAGGTGAAAGACGGTGTTCTCTGCCGCGATACGAACAACCCCGACCATTTCTACCTGTTGGGTGAGTGGAGCGATATTGCAGAGCACGCTTCCATCGGCAAACAGCTCGGCATGGGGCCGAAGCTCGAATACATGAAACTGATAGTCGGCGGCAAATTTATTCCGACCTACGCAGAGGTTGTGTCGAGCACGCCGCAGCACATTCTCGACGCAGCCTCCTGAAGCGAGAACGCGATGGATACCGCAGTAAAAAATATCGGAGCCAAGAAGGTTCACATGTTGACGCCTTTGCCTGTCAGCCCGCAGGCCGACGACGTGACCGATCTGAAATGGCCGGACGATCCGGCGGAGATCCCTGATTGGATCTACACCGACCAACGCATCTACGAACTCGAGCAGCAGAAAATCTTCGGCGGCGCAGCGTGGAGCTACATCGGACTCGAAGTCGAAGTACCCAACCCGGGCGACTACATCCGCTCCTATATCGGCTCGGTGCCGGTGATCGTGGCGCGCGATAAGGAGGGCGAGATCCATGTCTTCGAGAACCGGTGTGCCCACCGTGGCGCGGAGTTCTGCAAGACTTATCGTGGCAATACCGAGTTGTTCGTGTGCCCGTATCACCAATGGAGCTATGCGCTGGATGGCTCGCTCGCCGCAGTACCGTTCCGGCGCGGTGTGCAGGGCAAGGGTGGCATGCCTGCCGATTTCAAGATGGAAGATCACCATCTTCGCAAGCTCAATGTGACTGTTCGCGGCGGTGCGATCTTCGCGACCTTCGACGACCATGCGCCGCCTTTCGCCGAATACCTCGGCGAAGAAATGCTCGCGCAATTCGACACGATATTCAGCGGCAAGAAGCTCAAACTTTTGGGCATCCATCGCAACACGCTAGAAGGCAACTGGAAGCTCTATCAAGAGAACCTGAAGGACCCTTACCACGCAACCTTGCTGCACACGTATCTCACGACATTCGGATTGTTCGTCGCCGGCAATAAAACCAACATCGTGGTCGATCCCTCGGGACTGCATTCGGCGCTACTGAATGCCAAGCCCAAGGTCGCTCCCGAATTCGACGAACACAAGGTCGATATCAAATCGTTCAGGCAGGGCATGAAACTCGCGGACGACCGCGTGCTCGATTACTTCCCGGAATTCGATTCCGAGTGGTCCAGCAGTGCGATGACCATCTGGCCGAATCTGATTCTTCTTCGGCAGATGAACATCCTTAGCTTGCGACAGATCGTGCCGACCAGCCCAACCGAATTCATGCTGGTATGGACAGCGTTCGGCTACGAAGACGACACCGAGGAGATGACTCAACATCGGCTTCGCCAGAACAACATCTTCGGACCGGGTGGATTCCTCGGGATCGACGATCACGAAGCGTTGAAGTTCGTGCAGGATGGTCTCAACCGGGCGGTGCCGCGTAGCGGAATCGCTGCGCTCGGCGGCGAGGACGACACGCCGGACACGGTGATCACCGACCGTGCAATCAGGTTGATGTATCAGCACTACCGCCGGGTGATGGGCTTATGAAAATGGAGACGTCCAAAACCTTGAGCGTCGATGCGAGCGAGCTGCGAGAGCTTCGTTTGCTGGTCGAAGAATTTCATTGTGATTACGCAGCAGTCCTCGACGCGAACGATGTAGAGAAGTGGCCATCTTTCTTCACGGAAGATGCAATCTACCGAGTCATCGCGCGTGACAACTACGAATCGAACCTGCCGCTTTGTCTGATGCTTTGCGATGGCATGGGCATGCTCAAAGATCGTGCCTACGCTATCGCGCATACCGAAATGTTTGCGCCGCGTTATGTGCAGCATTCGGTTTCGATGACTCGGGTCACTGGCGTGGAAGGTGGCCTGGTGATCGCGGAAGCGAACTACGTGATCTACGAAACGCTTATCGACGAGGCGACCCGTCTATTGCAAGTCGGCAAGTACCGCGACAAATTCGTACGCGAGCCGGACGGTTTGCGTCTGAAGGAACGAACCTGCATTTTCGATACTGTGATGGTGCCGAACTGTCTGGTGTATCCCGTTTAAACCTGGAAAGCGAAGCGATGATCGGACCATTGAGCTGGGTGCTGGTGTACACCGAGAACGTGCCCGCGATGCGGCACTTCTACGAAAACATCATGGGCCTGAAAATCAAGAAGGCCAGCGAGTTGATCGTTGCTTTCGATACTGGCAGCTGCATCCTCGAGTTGATGGGACGCATGGACAACGGGCCGGAATCGGTCGGCAAGCAGCAGGGCTGGGATCGCAACAAATGTTTGATTTCCTTCCATGTGGAAGACATAAAGGCGGAGGTTGCCCGCCTGGAGAGTCTTGGTGCCAAGTGCATCACCGGCATCTGCCCGACGGTGTCTCCCCCCGGAATCGCGCCACGCGGGTGGATCGCCCAGTTCGTCGATCCGGATGGGAACATCATCGAGCTGGGGCAGATGCCCTTGGGGTGAGTCGGTTCGAACGCAGATAACGCGTCGATCTGGAAAACCGTTTTGGCGAACGTACTGCGAAAAAGCCACGCCCAACGCGGCAGAAATCCTCAGAGAAGCAATAAATATGTAATCCGACTAGCTGAACCCGTCGCCCTCTTGTATCGTTCGGTTACATCAACGTGCCTGCAGCCATGGATCTCAACAGTTTGCTATCGCGCCCGAATGCGCTGCCTAGTGCGCCGCACGCGGTGCTGCGGCTCATGAAAACCTTCGAAGACGACGATGTCCATATCAAGGAGATCGTCAGTTGCATCGAGTCCGACCCAGTCATCGTGGCGAAGGTGCTTCGCCTCGCGAATTCGCCGTTCTTCTATCGCGGGCGGCCGGCTGAAAGCGTGCTGGAAGCTGTAGCACTGATGGGGCAGACGAAGGTGCGCGCACTGGTGATCGGTCTGATTGCCAAGGACAGTTTTCCGAGCCTGCCCGAAGATGCGCTCAAGCAATTTTGGCGGTTCAGTTCCGTGACCGGTGAGTTGGCTCGATACATCGCCCAGAAGGTCGGCGCAGACGACGATGTTGCCTACACCGGCGGCCTTCTTCACATGATTGGCGAGCTCGTCATGCGCGTGGTGCTGACCAAGGAAATGAACGAGCTCGACGACAAAATTCACCCGCTTGCCGTGGGACGAGACAAAGCTGAACTGGCGAAGTTTGGATATAGCTTCGCCGAGGTGGGTGCTGAGCTATGCCGCAAGTGGGAATTGCCATCGCGAATGATCGAAGTGGTTGCGTCTCAGAGCAATCCAGATCTGGAAAATCCCAATCACCGCAACGCGACCATTGTTCATATTGCGTCGTGGCGTGCACGCGCACTCGAGCTTCAGATTCCGGAAGAAGTGCAGATTCGATTCTTCCCGATCGAAGCAAGTAAAGCGATCGGACTCGATCCCTCGCGTGTTGCGAATTGGGAACCCGAGGCACCTCGCGAAGACGCTCCTGTGTCCGAGGACGCCTGACAGTACTGTCGGCCCTGTTGGCCCGAAAACTCGCTTAAAAAATCAATCGGGTCGAATCGGACGCGCATCGTTCGATCCGCTTGCGGTTCCATTTTCCATGTTTTTCTTCAGGCCGTAGTTGTCGTACTCGCCTGCCTGGGAACGCTTCAAATCTTTTTCGGCACCGGCTTCCGCGCCTTGGCGGACTCTGGGCTCGCCTTTGACTTTGCTCGTTTCGGGTGACGGGACGCGCGCAGGTTCGCCCACAACTTTGTCGCCGAAACCATTGTTGGTGCCGCTAACCAATTCGTTGTCGATCTCACGAGTGCGTGAGCCCTCGGGCCCGGGTTCTTGCGGTACGTTTTTATCTTTTGTCATCGGAGTCTCCTTCTATGACCGAAGTGTTCAACGCGGAATTTTTGCCAGCGCCGCCGCAGCTTGCGTGGTGAGTTCCGCGTACCAGATTGCGTAGCCGTCGCTGCTCGGGTGCAGACCATCGGCAGCGTTCAGGCGATCCGGATCCTTCGAGAAAGGATCAGTATTTTTGTCTTTGAAAAGATTCACGTATGCGGCGCCATGTTGCGCGGCACGCTTCCTCACGATGGCATGCAGTTCTTCGGAACGCTTGGTCATGCCTAACGAGAAGGGCCAGGGAAACAGCGTGGTATTTCCGACGTTTCCGCTCGGCTGAATGATTACGTTCTTGCTGTGTGCGTCAGCCAGAGTCAAGGCTCTATCGACTTCCTGATCGAGCTTGATCGGATCGGTAGATCTGATCACGTCGTTGCCACCGGCGAAGATGATGATGGCGTCGTAGGTGACCGAATCAAGGCTCGAGAGCTGTTCGATGACGTCCTCGTATTTCGCGCCGTTGACAGAGCGATTCTCGATCGACCAGTTCGGATGATCGCGACCCAATCGTCCAGAGACGCTGTCTTCGGGGGATGATGCTCCGGTGCCTACGCCGGTGCTGTCGCCAGCCACAAGAATCTTCGCGGTTGGCCTCGGCGGATTCTGCTGATAAGCAGAAGATTTTTTGACAAGCTCGGCCGATCTGGAAAGCTTGTAGCCGACCATCGCCGCGCCTGCCGCTCCTGCGAGCAGCACGACGACGGCGATGGTGGCCAGACCCTTCATGCGATCTTTCGAAGCATCCAGGATTCGGCGTGATGACGCACCGCGCCGAATTGGATATTTCATTGAATGCCCGTTTTATCTAATGGAGGAGCGAACGCTTATATGCGGCCCATGACCAGCAGAATCACCACGATCAGAACGACTAGGCCAAGGCCGCCCGAAGGACCGTAGCCCCAGCTGCGACTATGCGGCCAGCTCGGAAGCGCCCCGATCAGGATGAGGATAAGTACGATGAGAAGGATTGTTCCGAGAGTCATTTTTTTCTCCGCCAGTCAGTTGTTTTGATGACTGAACGATAGGTGTGCGAAAGATTTCCTCAGGTCATCAACCGACCGGGCGGGGTGTGAGCGCACAGAGGGACAGGGCGTGGGCAGCCTCCTACAATTGCACCCGATGACAAACGCTCCCCTCGAAGACGGCCTTGCCATGCCGCGCCGCGCAATTGCGGTCATTGGCCTTTCCACTGTCGTTGCACTTACTGTGCTGGACGCCACCATTGCCAACGTCGCACTGCCTACTCTTGCGGTCGAGCTGAACACCACCGCATCGGAGTCGGTCTGGGTGGTCAATGCCTATCAACTCGCAACCGTGATGGCTTTGTTGCCACTTGGCGCGTTGGGTGAGCGCCTCGGCCACGCGAAAGTGTTTCGGTTGGGGCTCGCGCTCTTCGTGCTCGCATCGCTGGCCTGCGCGCTGTCACGTTCGCTGGACCTGCTGATTGCCGCGCGAGTTGTGCAAGGCTTCGGAGCGGCAGCAGCCATGACCTGCTCCCCGGCGTTGATGCGATACACCTACCCGAGAGCGATATTCGGTAAAGGCATTGCGTTGAACACCGTGGTCGTCACGGTATCTGCTGCTGCAGGGCCGACGCTAGGCGCGCTCATTCTTTCGTTCGCAAGTTGGCCGTGGCTGTTCCTGGTGAACGTGCCGCTGGGCATTGCCGCCTTCGTGCTAACCCGTGCGTTACCTGCAACCGGCACGCAGCCGCGCAAGTTCGATTTCCCGAGCATTGCACTCAATGCCGTTGCATTGGCATCGACCATCATCGGGCTGGACCTGCTGGCGAAGCACGGCGGATGGGCCGTAGGCGTCATTGCTTTGGCAGTCGTGTCATGGACAGTTTTTATCAAGCGAAGCATTCGTCAGGCAACGCCGCTGCTGCCGATCGATCTGTTTCGAATTCCGCGATTCCGCCTCTCGGTGTTCGCATCGGTCGTGATGTTCTGCGCGCAGATGCTTTGCTTTGTGGCGCTGCCCTTTCACTTCCTGCATTTCTTCTCGCGCACCACAGTGCAAACCGGTTTGCTCATGAGTGCATGGCCGATCGCGGCAGGTATCACCACGGTAATCGCCGCCAAGTTTTTCAGCGATGCCCGCCCGACGCTCCAATGCGCCATCGGCGCGTCGATTCTTCTGGTCGGTATCGTAGCCCTGGCACTCATGACACCCTCCGCTTCCAATCTGCTTTTGGTCGTCGGCATGTTGATTGCCGGTGTCGGTTACGGCTTCTTCCAGGCGCCGAGCAACCGGGAAATGCTGTCGATTCCACCGCGTGAACGAAGCGGCGCGGCAGGCGGCGTGTTGGCCATCGCTCGCATGGGCGGCCTCACGCTAGGCGCGTCGATTGCTGGCCTTTGCCTCGCGTTCTCCGGCGTATCCGGCGCGCATTACGCGCTGGCAGCAGCCGCCTGTTTTGCGGGAGTCGCGATCGTGGTGAACGCGACGCGGGATCGGTTGGCAAAGCTTGCTGCGGTGGGAGCGCTCAGTAGCTGAATCGGGTGGCTGCAGTTGATCAGCCGAGATTGATCAGCTGAGGTCGATCAGCTGAACAACTTCTCGTCCGACAAAATGATCGACGCTGTTTCTTCGTAGTGCGAAGTCAGCAGCGCGACTGCCTTGTCTGCATCCCCGGCAATTACCGCGTCGATGATGTCGCTGTGTTCGCCGCGCTCGAATCTTTTCGGATAGATCCGGCGTGTCGATAGCTGCCTGTAGCGGGTGAGTTGCTCGGACAGTTGATCGCAGAATCCCATAAGCCATTTCGAATCGCAGCCGCTAATCAACGCACGGTGAAACGCGTGATGTAGCTCTTCCCATTCCGGATTGGGATCGAGCTCCTCACCTAAAAATCGTGGCGTTTTGGTTAGCCGGTGATGTGCCAGCACCAAAGCTTCTTCCCATTCGTCTGACTTTTTCGCAATCGACTCACGCAGCCCGACCGCTTCCAGCCAGCAGCGGGTTTTGGTGATTTCACGAAGGTCCTCGGCGCTGATCGTCGTGACCGCGAATCCGCGCTGTTCGCGCCTTTCGATCAACCCGTCGCTGGTGAGGCGGTTCAGCGCCTCGCGAACCGGAGTTTGCCCCGCGCCATAGCGTTCGCAGACGAACTCGATCTGCAGCTTGCGGCCTGGCTCCAGCGCACCGGCCAACACGTCCGCCCGAATCCGGTCGTACAGATTCGTCGAGAGGGTTTCGGAGTTCGAGCCTGAAACGAGGGAAAGTTTTGCCATTCGGCGATTCTATATTTGATATATTCCGTATCGAACTTCAGGTTTTGTATATATTTTCGCCAAACCTGAAACCCCGAATTCAACACAAGGAGTTTTCATGAAGTTGGTGAGCTACCGTTCGAAGGGCAAGATTTCCCTGGGCGTCGTGACCGATCAAGGCGTTGTCGACATTTCCGCCGGCGACAGCAGCATTCCCGGCGATCTGGGCAAAGCCCTCGAGGCGGGCGTCGATCTGAAGGCCGCCGCTGCCAAGGCTGTCGCGTCTAGCGCCCCCCGCATGAAGCTGGAAGATCTGGAATACGAAACCCTGATCAAGCGCCCCAACAAGATCATCTGCCTGGGCCTCAACTATTTCGATCACGCAAAAGAAGGCGGACGCGAAAAGCCCGTGTACCCCTGGTTCTTCTTCCGCGGTTCGTCGTCGCTCATTGCCCATGGCGAACCCACGATTCGCCCGAAGGTGTCCGACCGCTTCGATTACGAAGCCGAGCTGGCCGTGATCATCGGCACCAAGGCGCGTCATCTGACTGAAGAGAATGCCCTGAGCTGCGTGTTCGGCTACAGCTGCTTCAACGACGTCTCGGTTCGCGATTACCAAAAGAAGACGCCGCAGTGGACCATCGGCAAGAACTTCGACGCGACCGGCCCGTTCGGCCCGATCCTGGTTACCGCCGACGAGTTGGCTCCCGGCGCAACCGGCTTGAAGATCGAGGCTCGCCTGAACGGTGAAGTGGTCCAGAGCGCCAACACCAGCGACATGATCTGGGGAGTCGCCGAAACCATCAAGCTGCTCACCGAGTGCATGACGCTCGAACCGGGCGACGTGATCATCATGGGAACGCCCGCTGGCGTCGGTCAGGCCCGCACCCCTCCGCTCTGGATGAAAGACGGCGACAAGGTCGAGATCGAAATCGAAAAAATCGGCATTCTGAGCAATCCGGTCAAGGACGAGTAAGGCAGTTCCGGTTCGGCTGAGCGTCTTCGGCGCACCAAACCTAGGCAACGCACCCTTCGATGCATTCGAATGCATCGGAGCGGTGCGTTTTTTCATGTCTGCAAGCTAGGGAATACGCTGATTTGTATACATTGGCAGGGCATTGACCTGATTTACGCGCCATATAAGAATGTGCATGGCTCGGCGAGAAATGCATATCTTTCTGGTATTTCTCGAATGGCCCACGAACGCCCGAGACCAGACTGCGCCATATATATATAGATGTGGCACATGTTTTGCGTCAGACAGCCTAGACCATTGTGTACATTCATTCGGACATCCCCCTGTCATGACTCAAGCTTCTTCACACGTATTGATCGCCGGAGCAGGCCCTGTCGGTCTGGTCAGCGCGCTCAAGCTCGCACAAGCGGGCATCAAGGTGACCGTTGTCGAACGGGCACCGCTTCTCGCGGACGACCTTCGCGCCTCCACATTTCACCCACCCACGATGGATCTGCTGGATCAGTTCGGCATCGTGCCCAAGCTGGTCGAACAGGGGCTGGTCGCGCGCTACACCCAGCAGCGCGATCGCACCGAAGGTCTGGTGGCCGAGTTCGACATGGAGTTGCTCAAGGACGTGACCGACCACCCGTATCGCCTTCAGTGCGAGCAATGGAAGCTCACCCGCCTTCTTAAAGAGCAGCTCGACAAGCTGCCCCACGCAGAAGTGCTGTTCAACGCGGTCGTCAAGGACGTGACGCAGGACGCAGATTCGGTCACGCTGACTGCAACCATCGACGGCGAAGAACGAAGCTTCACCGGCGATTACCTGATCGGTGCCGACGGCGCCTGGAGCACGGTTCGTCAGGTCCTGGGTATCGAATTCGAAGGTTTCACCTATCCGGAGCGATTCCTCGTGGTCTCGACCGATTTCGAATACGCCGATCACTTCCCCAAGCTCTCTTACGTGAACTACATATCGGATCCGGAAGAATGGTGCGTGCTGTTGCGCGTGCCGGCGCTGTGGCGCGTTCTGTTCCCGGTGCCGCCGGAAATCAGCGACGAAGAGCTGCTGAGCGACGAGTCGGTTCAGGCGCGCCTGCAAAAGCTGCTGCCCCAGCCGGTGCCCTACAAGACGGTTCACCGCACTCTGTACAAGGTTCACCAACGTGTTGCCAAGGAATTCCGCAAGGGCCGCGTGCTGCTCGCAGGCGATTCCGCACACGTGAACAATCCGCTGGGCGGCATGGGCATGAACGGCGGAGTGCAGGACGCTTTCAACGTGAGCGAGAAGCTCATCGCGGTGCTGACCGGCAGGGCCGATGCATCGCTGCTCGATCGCTACGAACGCCAGCGCCGTCAGGTGGCCATCGAATACATCAACGCAAATACCGCGCGCAACAAGAAGCACATCGAAGAACGCGATGCGGCTGCGCGCGAGAAGAATCACCAAGAGCTGCGGGAGATAGCGGCGAATCCAGAAGCTGCGCGGGACTACCTGCGCAAAACATCAATGATCGATGCGCTTGAGCGCGCGGAGTCCATCCAATGAAACAAGGTCTGACCACAAAAACGAATGCGCAAAAACGCGCAGAACTCAAAGCACGCATGGACAGTGGCAAGCTCGTCATTGCTCCCGGCATCTTCGAAGGCATTTCCGCCAAGATGGCCGATCGCATGGGCTTCGACGCCCTGTACATGACCGGCTACGGCACGGTTGCCTCGTATCTGGGCATGCCCGATGCGGGCATCGCTAGCTTCTCGGACATGATCAACCGGGTCAAGCAGCTCACGTCCATCACCGACACCCCAATGATTTGCGATGGCGATACCGGCTACGGTGGTTTGCTCAACGTGATGCACACGGTGCGCAGCTACGAAGAAGCCGGCGCTTGCGTCATCCAGCTCGAAGACCAGGAATTCCCGAAGAAGTGCGGCCACATGCTGGGTCGCCGCGTGGTGCCTGCCGAAGACATGGTCGCGAAGATCAAGGTTGCAGTCGAAACCCGCACCGACAAGAATTTCCAGATCATCGCCCGTACCGATGCGCGCACCGTTCACGGCCTGGACGAAGCGCTTCGCCGCATGGAGATGTATTCCAAGGCAGGAGCCGACATTCTTTTCGTCGAGAGCCCGGAGTCCATCGAAGAGATGGAAAAAATCGGCAAGGCATTCGACAAGCCGATGCTTGCGAACATGGTCGAAGGCGGCCGCACACCGGTGCTGTCCGAGGCCGAATTGGCACGCGTTGGCTACCGCCTGGCTATCTTCCCCTCGGCGGCTTTCCTGGCTGCTGGCGCTGCTTTCGAAAGCGTCTACAACACCTTCAAGAAGACTCGTTCTAGCGCAGAGTTGACCGCCCCGGTTCATGACTTCCAGAAGTTCTCGACGCTGCTCGGCTTCGACTGGGTTGCCGAGTTCGACTCCGCACACGCAGACAACAAGCCTGCCATCGCGAAAGAAGTGATGAAGGCGACGGAAAAAGCATGAGCCGCGACGACGTCTACAAGAAACAGAAGTTCGGGCAGACCGTAGGCATCGGTAAGCGCTGCGGTCTGATCCTGGTGGACTTCGTGAACGGTTTCGTCGATCCGGAACACTTCGGTGGCCCGCACATTGTCGAAGCCGTGAATGCGACCGTGCCTTTGCTTGCAGCATTTCGCGAACAAGGTTTGCCGGTCGCACACACGCGCGTCGTGTATCCGGAAAACGAAGCCGGTGCGAATGCCTTCAGCATGAAAGTGCCCGGTCTTCGCACGCTGACCGAAACATCGCACATCTCGCAATTCGTCTCCGAGCTCACGCCCGGTGACGGCGAGTTCGTGGTTCGCAAGCAGGGCGCATCTGCGTTCTTCTCGACAGGCTTGTCGGAGTGGCTGCGATTCCGCGGCGTCGACACGGCTATCGTGACTGGCTGCACCACCAGCGGCTGCATTCGCGCCACCGTGATCGACGCAGTGCAGTTCAATTTCCGCACCATCGTGATCGAGGACTGCGTCGGCGATCGCGCGATGGAGCCGCATGAAGCGAACCTGTTCGACATGCGCCAGAAGTACGCAGACGTGATGACGCGCGACGAGTTCCTGGCTGCGCTCGCATCGCAAAAGTAATCGCAATCGCAAAAGTAGTCGCAATTGCAATCGAATTGAAATTCAGAAGTGGACGTGTGACATGGATCATCTAGGTTATCGAATGAAGTTCGGGGCTCTCGGCCCCTCCACCAACACCATCGTTCAACCCGACTTCGACGATCTGCGTCCGGTCGGCGTGACCAACCACTACAGCCGCATCGTGATTCCTAACGATCCGGTCAACACCGATGCAGAGTTTTTGCAACTGGTGCAAAACATTCAGGAAAACACGCTGCAGGCTGCCGACGTGTTGAAGAGCTGCGAGATCCAGTATCTGGTCATGGGCATGTCTGCTGCGACTTTCTGGGACGGCCGTGCCGGCGCAGAAAAATACCTTCAGCTGATGCGTGACCGCGTGGGCGTGGGCGTGTCTTGCGGATCCTTCGCGACCGAAGCGGCGCTGAACGCCTACGGTGCAAAGAAGATCGCGTTCTTCTCGCCTTATTTCCCTGTCGCCAACGATCAGGTTCGTCGCTTCTATCAAGACTGCGGCTTCACGGTGGTTCGCGATATCTGCCTGCGTCGTCCCAGCCCGGTCGCGATTGCGTACACCACCGACGACATGGTTCGCGATGCACTGATGCAACTCAATGGCGACGACGTCGATGCGATCGTGCAGGTCGGCACCAACCTGTCGGCCATTCGCTTTGCAGCAGCTGCGGAACTCTTTCTCGGCAAGCCCGTCATTGCGATCAACACCGCCACGTACTGGCACGCGCTTCGCGCAGTCGGTATCAACGACAAGATCCAGGGCTTCGGCAAGCTCATGTCGCACTTCTAATTTTCAACCGACCTGAACCGGAAGCGATCAACGCATGTTTGCTGGACAAATACTTAACGGGCTGATGGTCGGGGGGCTTTACGCACTCGTGGCCGTAGGCTTCACGCACATCGTGGGCGTGCTGCATCGGTTGAACTTCGCTCATACCGAAGTCTTCATGATCGGCGGCTTCATCGGTTTGGTGTCGGCCTCGATCGCGCCTTCGATCCCGTTGGCCATGTTGATGGCTTTCGTGCTTGGTGGAATTCTCGGCATCGTGGTCGAACGCATCAGCTTTCGTAACCTCAATTCCGAAGAAGCCAACATCACTGCAGCCTTGTCGTCCATGGCGGTCGGCCTGCTGATCATCGATCTGGTCCACCACAAGTGGGGCACCGAGCCCTTGGCGCTTCCGCTCGTAAACAACTTCGGATCGGGCAGTTTCGAAATTGCCGGTGTTCGTTTCGTGCCGGTTCAAGGTCTGGTAATTGTTCTTACGGCAGTGTTCGTCATCGGCCTGCATTTGCTGCTCGAGAAAACCAAGATGGGGCGCAACATTCGTGCTGTGGCAGACAACGCCACCAACGCATCTCTGCTCGGCATTCCAGTCAAGCAGGTGGGGCAGCAGGTGTTCTTTCTTTCGTCTGCGCTCGCTGCGCTGGCGGGTCTGCTGTTCGCTCTTCGCGTTGGCACGGTCAACTCGGACATCGGTTTGACCTTCGGCCTGAAGGCGTTGGCCATTACCGCAATCGGCGGCATGGGCAATGCGTGGGGTGCGGTCATCGGCGGCCTGCTCATCGGTGTGGTCGAAGCCATGGCCACTCAGTTCGGCTACGGATATCTGGTCGATCTGCTGGTCTGGGCGGTCATGATTCTCGTGCTGTTGATTCGTCCTCAAGGGCTGTTCGGTAGCGTCTTCCACGGTGGAGCGACACGCGCATGACCCCAGATATTCTTTTCTTCGCCTGCATCAACATCCTCATGGCATGGGGTGTGTACATCGCCTTGTCGGCGGGTGTGTTGAACTTCGGCGCGGCAGCATTCGTGGCCATGGGTTGCTACGGCGCGGGCATCCTGACCGTCAAATTCGGCATGCCTTTGATCCCTGCCTGCATCGTGGGCGGCATCGGCGCAGGTCTTGCCGGATTCATCCTCGGCTATCCCGCGCTTCGCCTTCGCGGTATCTACCTGATTCTCACGACGCTCGGCATCGCTATGTCCACGCAAGTGATTTTCGAGAACGTCGAATACGTCGGTAGCTCGGTCGGCTTCGGCGGCATGAGCGGTGCAACCTTGTGGCATGCAGGTATCTCGGTGGCGGTTGTCGGCATCGCGCTTTTCCTGCTGTCGATTTCTCCCTTGCAGCGAACTATCGATGCGGTGCGCGAAGACGACGACATCGCTGCGGCACTGGGCATCAACTCGGTGTTCGTGAAGCTGATGGCTTTCTCGATCGGCTCCGCGATCTGCGGTTACGCCGGCGGCCTCTACGGTCACTACCTCACCTTCGTGCGTCCCGATACGTTCAACGTTCTCATGTCGACTTACGCCGTGATGTTCGTGATTTTGGGCGGCACCAACAACATGCTCGGATGCGCACTCGGCGCGGCGATCATGACCATCGTTCCGGAAGAAGTGACCTTCATGCGCGAATGGCGTCCGACTGTATTTGCAGTCGTGATCATCGTGCTGCTGCTGTTCCGTCCTCAAGGCCTGACCGTGAAGCGATTCAAGACGATCAAGTTGTCGCGCAAAGAGTCTGTCGAGCAACACGAGACACTCGCGAAGCTGAAGGAGGAAGTGCAATGAGCGCGACTCCAGTCACCTCGAACGTGGGCGATTCCATTCTCGTCGCACGCAACATGACCAAAACTTTCGGCGGGCTCACTGCGCTGTCCGATGTGTCCATCGATATCAAGCGCGGAGAGATTCTCGGCGTGGTCGGTCCCAACGGTGCAGGCAAATCGGTGTTCATCAATTTGGTCACCAAGTTCTACGCGCCTACGTCGGGAACCATTCAGTTCGACGGCGAAGATGCCACCGAATTCTCGCGCCAGAAGATGGCTCGTAGCGGCATCGGTAGAACCTTCCAGAACATCCGTCTGTTCAAGCGCATGACCGTGCTGGAGAACGTGCTGGTTGCAGATCCTGCAACCGCATACACGCCTTTCCGCACGATGTTCACCGGCCGTCGCAAGAACCTCGATGCTGCCATCGAACTGCTCGATCTGATGCGTCTCACGCATCTGGCCGATCAGACTGCCGGCAGCCTGCCGTACGGCGCTGCGCGTCGGCTCGAAATTGCACGCGCGCTGTCGACCAAACCCAAACTGCTGTTGCTCGACGAACCCGCCGCCGGCATGAACGAAGAAGAGACCGCAGCGCTGGTGGAAGACATCGGCAAGGCACGTTCGCGTGTCGAAGCGATTCTTCTGGTTGAACACGACATGTCCTTGATTCGCGCGCTGTCCAGCCGATTGATCGCGCTCATCGCGGGCAAGCTGGTGACCGAAGGCTCGGTCGAATCGGTGCTCACGCATCCGCAAGTCATCGAGGCCTATCTGGGGCCGGACGAAGAGGAGGTCGCAGCATGACCGATGCCATGAACAGCCCGAGCGGCAAACCCGTTCTGTCGGTAGACAACCTGCATGTCAACTACGGTGCCATCAAGGCACTGCGCGGCGTCACGCTAAACGTGAAAGAGGGCGAAACCGTCGCGGTCATCGGAGCCAACGGCGCCGGTAAATCGACGCTGATGCGTACGCTCTCCGGCCTGCTGCGTCCAACCACCGGTTCGGCGACCTTCGGCGATATGGACCTGTCCAAATTGCCGGTGCACACGATTGCACGCAAGGGCTTGCTGCATATTCCTGAAGGGCGCGGCACGCTCGGACGTCTTTCGGTTCAGGAGAATCTGAAGATCGCGTTCGATCGCGATACCAGCACTACAGAGTCTTTCGAAGAAGCATGCGAGCGCGTGTTCCTTCGGTTTCCAAGATTGAAAGAGCGCCTGAAGCAGGCCGCAGGAAGCATGTCGGGCGGCGAGCAGCAACAGCTCGCAATGGCTCGTCCTATTCTTGCGCGTCCCAAGCTTCTGATGCTCGACGAACCCTCGCTCGGCCTGTCGCCGGTGATGGTGTCTACCGTTTTTTCGGTGCTGCGCGAATTGCGCGATACGGGTCTCACGATCCTGATCGTCGAGCAGAACGCGCGTGCGGCACTGAAGCTTTCTCATCGCGCTTATGTCCTCAAGCAAGGGGTCATGGTGCATGACGGCAAGTCGACGGATCTGTTAGCCGACGACGCTGTGCTTTCTCATTACCTCGGTTCGTGATTCACCCGGTTCGTCAGTTCACCCATCCCGTTTCTTCAAAGCAGATTTTTTCTCAGGAGCGTCCATCATGAAACTATCCTTCTCCCGCCTGGTCCTTGCAGTCGCATCGACACTGGCTTTTGCAGGTGTCGTGAGCACAGCTCACGCGCAAGCCAAGCCGCCGATCAAGATCGTGCACACGGCTCCTCTGTCGGGCCAGCTCGGCTCGGTGGGCAAGCTGCAAGGCATCGCGATCGACATCGCCGTCGATGAAGTCAACAAGTCCGGCGGCATCAACGGCAGCATGATCGAGATCGTGCGCTTCGATGACCAGCTGCGTCCCGATCAGGGCGTGCTGCGCATTCGCGAAGCATCGTCCAGCGGTGCGCTCGCGGTCCTCGGCCCGATGTCGTCTACGCAGTGGGAAACCGCTGCAGCGACCATCAATTCGCTGCGCATGCCTTCGATCAACATGAATTCGAACAAGCCTGGCATTGCGGCGCGTCCTTACGGCACGCGTCTGAATACGCCCGATGACAACTCGCTGCCGCAAGGTTTCGACGAGTTCGTCAAGCTGTTCCCCAAGGCCAAGCGTGTTGCCGTCATGGGCGACATTCGCGAAGCTGCAGGCAAGGCCGCTATCGAAAGCTGGACCAACATCGCCAAGGCCAAGGGCATGGAAATCGTCGGCACGATCGAATTCACTTCGGGCATGACCGACTTCTCGCCTGTGGCCATCAAGCTCAAGGAAATGAAGCCCGACCTAGTGCTCACCGCGATTCTTTCCGGCGATGCCGCGAAGCTTGCACGCGAGCTGCAAATCCAGACGGTCACGGTGCCAATCCTGTGCAACCCGCTGATCTATCCCGGCGTGTTCCCGCAAACCATCAGCAAGACTGTCGGCGATCAGGCCAAGCAGTGGTACGTGGTCGGTCAGGCATCGAACAGCGTGTCGTCCGGCGACCCGGTGAAGTACAAGGCATTCGTGCAGAAGTACATCGACGCGATCGCAAAAGATCCGCAGCTGAACCAGTTCCAGCCGCCTAACGTCGCGAACGCAAGCCTCGGCTACAGCGCAGTGATGCTGGTTGCCGAAAGCGCACGCAAGGCCAAGATCGACGGCAGCACGCCTATCCAGCCCGCACGTGAAGCACTGAGCACCGCGATCAACGAAACCAAGGTCTATCGCGGCATCAACGAACTGAAGTTCAACCCCTTCGGCGACGCGATCGAAAAGGTCGGTGTCCTGCAAGTGGACCCCGCAACTTCCACCTGGAAGTTCCTGAAGTAAGTTTTTAAAAAGAGCGCTCCCGACCGAGCGCTCTTTTTTTGTCTCAGTTACCAGAAAGTAGTAAATGAAATCAGTTTCTAAGAAGCTGGCCTGGAACCTCGTTTCGGGCACAGCAGGCGCAGCTCTTGCCGTCGTCATGATGACCTGCGCAGCCCAGGCTCAATCCAAGCCCCCGATCAAGGTCGTGCACACGGCTCCGCTCACCGGCCAGCTCGGCTCGGTGGGCAAGTTGCAGGGCATCGCCATCGACATCGCGGTCGATGACGTGAACAAGGCCGGCGGTATCAACGGCAGCATGATCGAGATCGTTCGCGTGGACGATCAGCTGCGTCCCGATCAAGGCGTGTTGCGTGTCCGCGAAGCAGCATCAAGCGGTGCAATTGCAACGCTCGGTCCGCTGTCTGGCGGGCAATGGGAAACCGCGTACCCCACCTTCAACCAGCTGAAGATTCCTGCAATCAACATGAACTCCAGCAAGTCGGGCATCAAGGCGCGTCCTTACGGCACCCGCTTGAATACGCCCGACGATGTGTTGTTGCCCAAGGGACTCGACGCATTCATCACGCTGTTCCCCAACACCAAGAAAGTCGCCGTCATGGCAGACATTCGCGACTCGGCCGGCAAGGCTGCGCTCGATCTGTGGCAGCAGATTGCGAAAGCCAAGGGCCTCGAAGTGGTCGGTACCATCGAATTCACATCGGGCGCCAGCGACTTCTCGCCCATGGCAATTCGCCTGAAGGACCTGAAGCCCGACGCAGTGCTCGCAGCCATCCTGTCCGGCGATGCAGCTCGCTTCGCACGCGAACTTCAAATCCAGAACGTGACGACACCGATCATGAACACCCAGGTGGTTTACCCAGGCGTGTTCCCGCAGGTGGCAGTGAAGTCGGTGGGTGAGCAAGCCAAGCAGTGGTACACCGTCGGCCAGGCATCGAACGACATGGCAACCGGCGACGCAGCGAAGTACAAGTCCTTCGTGACCCGCTACAACGCGGCAATCGCGAAAGACGAGCAGCTCAATCAGTTCCAGCCGCCCAACGTGTCCAACGCTGCACTCGGCTACGACGCAGTCATCATTCTGGCCGATGCAGCTCGCAAGGCCGGCATCGACGGCAACACGCCTATTGCAGACGCACGCACCAAGCTCATGGAAGGCATCAACGCCACCAAGACCTACAAGGGTTTAAACGCGATCAGCTTCAATGCCGATGGCGACGGCAACTCGCCCGTGGGCATTCTGCAAGTGGACCCTGCAACTTCCACCTGGAAGTTCGTCACACCGCTGAAGTAATCAGCATCAGGTCTGGTGAATAGAGATGAGTAACTTCGTTCTTCTTCACGGTGCATGGCATGGCGCGTGGTGCTGGACTCGCGTGGCCGACAGGCTGCGCGCAAAAGGGCATCGCGTGACCACGCCGAATCAAACCGGCGTGGGAGAAAAAAGTCATCTCATCTCGGACCAGATCACGCTGGACACTTTTGTTCTGGACGTGATCAACCACATCACGCATGAAGAACTCGACGACATCATTCTGGTGGGGCACAGCTTCGGCGGCCTTCCCATCAGCGGTGTCGCCGATCGTATTCCCGAGAAGATCAGGCATCTGGTGTACCTGGACAGCCTGATCCTCCAACCGAACAAGACACTGTTTTCCACCTACCCGCCAGAAGAAGTCGAGCGCCGAAAAGCCATGGTCGCGGCGCGGGAAGGTCTGGGCCGATTCGGCCTGCCGTCGGGTACTGCGGCATCCTTCGGAATGGTGCCGGGAACGCCCGACGAAGCATGGGTGCAAAGACGTCTCACCGATCAGCCGATGAGCCTCTACAGCAGCCCATTGAATTTGAAGAATCCAGTCGGCAACGGACTGCCGCGTACCTACATTCATTGCACCAAGCCGAGCATCGTGTTGCTGGAACCGATGCGGCAATGGGTTCGCGAGCAGGACGGCTGGGACTGGAAAGAGCTGGAAACCGGACACAACGCCATGATCACGGCGCCGGACGAATTGACCGAAATGTTGCTCGATATCGATCGGGCAAATCATTGACAACACACGCACACACCTTGCAAGGAGCATCCACATGATCAACGACAAAGTACAACGGTCCGCACAACTGGCCGACTTCCTCAGCCGTCCGCAGACGAGCTTCATTAACGGCAAAGCGGTGCCGGCCGGATCGCAGCATCGCGTCGCGGTGTTCGATCCGACATCGGGTGAGCAACTCGGTGATGTGTACGAAGCAGACGCCGCCGAAGTGGCACTTGCCGCGAAGGCTGCACGCGCTGCTTTCGAAGACGGTCGCTGGTCGAAAAAGACAGTGGCCGAGCGTCAGGCCGGCCTCATGAAGATTCACGATGCGATCCTCGCGAACCTGGACGAACTTTCGGAAATCGAAAGCGCGTGCACCGGTTTGCCCATGTCGCACATGAAGAGTTTCCTCATGCCGCGCACCGCGTACAACTTCAAGTTCTTCGCAGAATTCATCGGCCAGATGGGTGGCGATCTGTACACGCAGGAACCTGGCTTCGTCACCAGCGTGTTCCGCGAGCCTGTCGGTGTGGCCGGTCTGCTCGGCCCCTGGAATGCGCCTGTCACGCTGGGTTCGATGAAGATTGCCGCTGCAATTTCTTTCGGCAACAGCTGCGTGATCAAGCCTTCCGAAGTGGCGGCCGCAGGCATGCAGCGCTTCATGGAAATCATTCATTCGACCGGCCTGCCACCCGGCGTGGTAAACATGGTCAACGGACGCGGCCCGGTCACTGGCGTTGCGCTGGTCGAGCATGAAGATGTGAACGTGGTGTCGTTCACCGGCGGCACGGTTACCGGTCGCGCCATCATGACTTCCGCAGCGAAGGGCCTGAAGGCTGCGACCATGGAGCTCGGCGGAAAGTCGGCCAACATCATTTGCGCCGATGCAGATTTCGAACGCGCACTCGATGCGGCGTTGCTCAGCATTTACGGAAGCAACGGACAGATGTGCCTGGCCGGCTCGCGCATCCTTGTCGAGAAGTCGATTGCGGACAAGTTCATCAAGGCGTTCGTCGAACGCGCGAAGAAGATCAAGGTCGGTCACCCATCGGCGCCCGATACCGAACTCGGCCCCCTGGCGACCAAGGCGCACATGGAACGCGTGCTCTCGTTCGTCGACATCGCGACTGCAGAAGGCGCGGAGCTGCTGTGCGGCGGCAAGCGTATCGACAACATGGGCGGCGGCTACTTCATGGAGCCCACGGCTGTGCTCGCTAAAGACAATTCCTCGCGTGTGTGCCAGGACGAGATCTTCGGACCCTTCGCGACCTTCGTCACTTTCGAAACCTTCGACGAAGCAATCAAGATGGCCAATGACAGCCCGTTCGGTCTGGTCGGCTACCTGTGGACCACCAACCTCGACAAGGCCAATCAGGCGACTCGCGAGCTGCACACCGGCACCGTATGGATCAACACCCCCGTGGTGCGCGACCTGCGCTCCGCATTCGGCGGCTATCGCGAATCGGGTATCGGGCGTGAAGGCGGCAAGGGCTGCATGGCCCTGTACACCGAAGAGAAGACGGTGATGATGGCGACGGCCAAGAACCCGATGCATCGCATGGGCGCGCATTGATGACAGGTCTGCAGTCGAACTTCGCCAGACTCGCGCCCGCCGAGGGCACGCGTCTGGCAGTCGTTGGCGGATGCGGTGGAATCGGATCGGCGCTGGTCGCGACTGCCCTTGCGCAAGGCATGCAGGTGGTGAACCTCGACATGGCGCAATCGATTGCGAAGCGACCTGCTATGGAAGGCGAGTGGCAGATCGAATGCGACGTCGGTAATGTCCGTAAGGGCTCCGAAATCGATGCTGCATTCGAGCAGATTGCAGCGAAGTGGGGCGCGCTCGATGCGCTGGTTCATCTGGCGGGTTTCATGCCATCGCCGGTTGCCACCAACGACACTTCCGACGACATATGGGACGAAGTGCATGCCGTGAACACTCGCAGCGCTTATCGGACCATGCGTGCGGCAACGCCTTTGCTCGAAAAGGGCAACTCTGCATCGGTCGTGTTCACGTCGTCGGGACTCTCGGCCACCAACGACAAAAACATGGGCGCATATTCGATTTCCAAAGCGGCAATCAACGCATTGACCCGTAATCTGGCGAAGGAACTCGCGCCGAAGATTCGTGTGAATGCGGTGGCTCCGGGGGCAGTGGAAACCGCGTTCCTATCAGGTGGAACCGGGCGCGGTGGCGAGCAGGGAAGCAGCAGCTGGTTCGACGAGAAACGCGCGAGCATTGCCGCGAACATTCCGCTTCGAAGGGTTGCGGTGCCGGACGACGTGGTCGGCCCGATGCTGTTCTTGCTCGGCGATGCGTCGCGCTACATGACCGGACAGATTTTGTATGTGAATGGCGGGAAGGTGATGCTCTGACCGGAGCAAGAAAAAGTTCTAGTTCGAAGCGGATTGAAGCCCGAGCAGCGCGATTTTTCCCGATCGCATGTGGCACACCATGGTGGCTCTGGCCCAATCCGCATCGTTGGAATAGAAGGCATCGATCAGCTCACGATGATGGTTAAAACTACGAGACAACTGCGCAGGCGAATAGCGACTGAAGGTCTTCTGCACGATCTGGACCTCGATTGCGTGGTTGAGCATTTTCATGAGCCGCGCGTTGTTGCTGGCAGCGCCTATCAGGCGATGGAAATTGCGGTTGAGCGGGTTGATTCGCTCCAGGTTCTCGGCAGAAATGTCGGGCCCGTTCGATTCGATTTCGTCCTGAATGGCGCTGAGTTCATCGCATTGAGCGCGAGTGATGTTGCGTGCAGCGCTCGCGGCCATCTCGCTCTCGATCAACATCCGGGCGTCGTAGATGTTGCTGACTTCCTGATCGTCCCAGGTGCGCACGAAGGTGCCACTGTTGGGTTTGAAATCGAGGAAGCCATCGCTGACCAGAAGGCGCATGGCTTCGCGTACGGGAGTGCGAGAAGTACCCAGATCGCGGGCGAGCTGTTCTTCTGTCAGGCGCATGCCGGAAGCGTATTCGCCGCTGACGATGCGGTTCTTGATGTAAGCGTAAGCCTGGGTGGTGGATGCAGCAGCTATCTGACCGGTAGTCATTGGTTAAGTCCTGATTGCGCGAGGTAAGGCTGTGCGACGAATATGGAACAGATGATTAAAACGCTGGAAAAAAGTGTACACAAGAGATTCAGAAACGGGACAACATGACCACGATATTTGAAAAAATCTGGAGCAACCACGTCGTTGCCACCAGCGATGCAGGTGAAGACCTGCTCTACATCGACCGCCACATGGTGCACGACGTGTCGAGTCCGCAAGCCTTCGAAGGTTTGCGCGAGAATGGACGTGTCGTTCATGTGCCGCTGCGCAACATCGGCATTCAGGACCACAACGTCCCGACCACGACAGATCGCCTGGTCAACATTCCGAACGCCGAGAGTGCAGCGCAAATCAAACTGCTGCGCGCCAACACCAAGGAGATGGGCATGCCCCTCTTCGACCTGGACGATCCGCGTCAGGGCATCGTGCATGTGGTGGCGCCCGAACAAGGTCTGATCCTTCCCGGCTCTACCGCTGTGTGCGGCGACAGCCACACCGCAACGCTTGGCGCGATGGGTGCAGTGGCGTGGGGCATCGGTACGTCGGAAGTCGAACATGTGCTCGCCACGCAAGCGCTGTGGGCACGCAAGCCCGCAACCATGGGCGTGCAGATAGATGGCGCGCTGCAACGCGGTGTGTTCAGCAAAGACATCGCACTGGCCGTGATTCATCTGCTCGGCACCGGCGGCGGAGTCGGCCACGCAATCGAATATCGCGGCACGGCTGTGGAAGCGCTGTCGATCGAAGCGCGGCTTACCCTGTGCAACATGACCATCGAAGCCGGTTCGCGATTCGGACTGGTCGCGCCTGACGCAACCACCATCGAATACCTGCGCACGCGGGTGCAAGGTGCAGCCAAAGACAACTGGGATGCCGCCGTGAAATTCTGGCTGTCGCTTCGCACCGATTCACCTAGCGATTTCGCCAAACTGGTGACGCTCGATGCAAGCAAGCTGGAGCCGCGCACCACCTGGGGCACCACGCCTGCAGACAGCGCGACCTTCAGCGAGCAGGTCGATATTTCGGGCGTGGACGACGCGAATCATGAGCGACTCGAAGCATCGCTGAAATACATGGGATTGCGCGACGGACAAAAGATCGAGACCATAGATATCGATGTTGCATTCATCGGCTCATGCACCAACTCGCGTCTGGAAGATTTGCGAATTGCAGCGAGCGTTTTGAAGGGTCGCAAGGTCGCATCGCATGTGCGTGCGCTGGCAGTGCCCGGATCGACTCAGGTCAAAAAACAGGCCGAGGCCGAAGGCATCGCACAGATATTTGTGGATGCCGGTTTCGAGTGGCGCGAATCCGGTTGCTCCATGTGCGTCGGCATGAACGGCGACGCATTGAAGCCCGGACAGCGCAGCGCATCGACATCGAACCGAAACTTCGAGAACCGCCAAGGTCCCGGCGGACGCACCCACTTGATGAGCCCTGCATCGGTTGCCGCCGCAGCCATTCGCGGATCACTTACCGACCCGAGAGAATTCCTATGAGAGAACCCATCCTCAAAGCAGACGGTCACGCCACCGTTCTGCATCGCGACGACATCGATACCGATGCGCTCTACCCCGCAGAGTTTTTGAAAGTGACTGTGAAGCAGGGGCTGCGCAAGCACCTGTTCCAGGACTGGATCGCATCGAAGAACTCCGACGCCGATTTCGTGAACGCACCGGTGCACACGGACATTCTTGTTGCGCCGAACAACTTCGGTTGCGGCTCGTCACGCGAGCACGCGGTGTGGGCGCTGGCCGATTACGGAATCAAGGGAATCATCGCGCTCTCGTTCGGAGATATTTTCCGGAACAACTGCGTGAAGAACGGATTGGTCGCGGGCATGGTGAGCGAAGCCGATTACGCGAAAGTGGTCGCGGTGCTCAAAGCTGCTTCGCCCGAGAAGTCGCATGTGGTCATGGATGTGGCGAAGTGCGTTGCGACATTGCCGGATGGTTCGACCGTGCCGTTCAAGCTGGCGGTCGGGCATTCGGAGCAGCTGTTGTCGGGGGAAGATGACATCAGCAAGACGCTGAGGTATGCGGGGGAGATGAAGGCGTTCGAGGAGAAGCGGGTTAAGGAGCAGCCTTGGTTGGCTTGATGCATCTGTTTAGATTCGTGATGCCAAGTGGCCGTTACCACGTTGTATTTCGTTTTCCGATAGAAAAGTTAATGTATCGAGATCATGGCGCCTTTTCAAACGTCATCACTAATTCCGTTCGCATCCGTTTCGACAAAGTCGCGCCGGTTGTTGGCAAATAACGATTAGATGCTGGAATCTCGCGCTCAACCACACTTGTCGCGCGCAGGCCAGCAAGGTTCGCTGCGTGCGCTAATCCGCTGGAGTTCTTGATCGAGCAACCTTTAAGGCAAGAATCTCCAACTACAAAAGTGGCGGCTTTTTTTTGTTTTAACACTCTGGCAATCTCAGAGGTGATTTCTATTAGGTCCGCCGCGTAGCGCTTTAGCATAGGACGTAACTGCGGTTCTAGACTATCAAGATTGCACATCGCTGCTGCGGTAACCTGAGCTTGTTCCTGCACCAACTTCAGCTTTCGAGGACTTTCGGAACCGACCGAGTTAGAACGAATACCCCGGAGGTCTGTTATCGAGTGCCCTAGCCATACTAGCGACATTCGGTGCCCGCGCAGGTAGTCGATTGCGTTCAGGTAGGGCGGCGATGTCACGACCGCATCGATAGAAGAGTCTTCAAGCTGGAGCTTCCGGGCGTCACCTAACGACACTTTTGCGACTCCTTTGGCGGGCGTGTCCGCCAGCTTGTTAGTTAGCTGTCGAACGGAGCGAACGAATCCATCCGAAACGTCGTAATCAGAGTTCTCGACGACTTTGTGCGGCCGGCTGTGGGATGTGTCTCGGGCCAATGACGCGCTTTGCTGTTTGGTGACGATTATTCGACTAAGTCCTAATCTCAAAACGTTCACCGCAGATCGTCTCGCAACTCCTAGCCGGGAAGTATTACGCTCATCGAGTACAAAAGCCAATCGAGCTAGCTCTTTTCGTTGATCCTCGCCAAACCAAAAATCAATGAATTTTTTTGAGTTTGGATCGGCCGAAATCCAATGCAGGCGTGATGTGCGAAGGTCCACCTTCGCCGCATCATCCAAGACAGCTTCCAACTCTTGCTCAATTGCTTCTTTTGAAATCGATGTGGTCCAAACTTGGGTCATCAAGACTGCAAGTGGATCCATGTCAAAGCCGATCGCGCTATGTCCTAGTGAGGTCGCATGGCGGAGCACAGTCCCAGAACCCATCATCGGGTCTAGGACGACACTTCCTTCCTCAAGTTTTGCCAGAGGCTCTAACGCCAACTCGGGGGCCATCCTTGCTGGAAAGGGATGAATGGTTTTAATCGTCATGGCGCAAATTCCCCCAGATATCGTTTTCTGACGGGCAGTCTCCAAGATCTCGCCCAGCACTTTAATGTCGCTATCTTAATATCTAGCGAGCTATCGGTGATCCGGAAAGAGGGGCCGATCGGCCCATGCAAGCGAGTATTAGGCAAACAATCAATCTACAAATACATTAATCCCTTCAGCCGGTTTTCAAAAATGAATCAATTTTTGTTGAGAAGAAAATAGCTTTCGGAGGATTAATGGCCGCAACGCAAATCGAGATACGTCCATACGCGCGATTACTCACCATGCTTGGTGATCAGTTAATCAAAAATGAAAAGATTGCGCTGGTTGAAATCATCAAAAACGCATACGACGCCGATGCAACCTGGGTGAAATTGACGTTTGAAAATTTCACGCCAAGTTTTCAAGCCACAGCTGATTCCAGGATCGTCATCGAGGACAACGGGCTGGGCATGACCGAAAAAATTATCAAAGAACATTGGGCAAATCCTGCGACTCCAATTAAATGGCTCGAGAAAAAAAACAATCCTAAGTCTGCTCGTGGACGAGTCATTCAAGGTGAAAAGGGAATCGGCAGATTCGCGTTGCTCAAACTGGGTCGCAGCATCTCTATTGTCACTAGGCCTAAAGGTGAAGCAAATGAGTTCGCCTTTGGCTTAGATCTCAGTGATTACGATGAAAATTTTGTGAGTGCCGGAAGGAAGCCCTTGTTTCTTGAAGAGGTAAAAATCGACTTTGCTGTTGAGAGTCCTGCATCCATCATTCGAGAACGTTCGATTGAGCTCGGCGGGCATTCCGTTAAACGGGGGAAGCATGGGACGCGAATTGAAATCTCTCACTTAAAAAGTGCTTGGACTCGCAAAAAAGTTGAGGCAATATTTGAAGACCTTATTAGGTTGCAATCGATATTTCTTCCATCGTTGTCACCTGGTGGGGATGAACCGCCAAAAGTTGATGATTTTGAGGTTGTCATCTATAGAGACTCGCACCACGAGCCATTTTCTTTGCTCGCTAGGGAAAAACTAGAAAGCTTGCTTCTGAATAACTCGGTACTAAAAATCGAAAACGGTCGATTCGAGAGTGACGAGATGGCCTTCCATTTTCACTTGAACGGCACGCCGGTGTCGCTGTCCCTTGATGATTCAGATCTCACTGGATTGACGGTTTTTAGGAAGCACTTTGGAAAATCTTCCGAGGTGTTGAAAGAGCGCTCCTTGGCGTGTGGATCTTTCGGGTTTGCATTTTATGCATTCGATTTCGGCGCAGACGCGAAAGGAAAATTCTCACTCGACTCCGAAGACAAAAAGCTAATCAAAGAGCACCGCATTTATCTTTATCGTGACGGAGTTCGCGTCTATCCGTACGGCGATCCAGACGACGATTGGCTTCAAATTGACGTCTACCGAGGAACGGTTCGCGCAAGCGAGTTTTTGAGCAACGACCAGGTTGTTGGATACGTAACTATCTCTCAACAAGAAAATCCCAAGTTGCAAGACAAGACTAGTCGAGAGGGTTTGATTGACGTCGGCGACGCGTCGAGTGATTTTCGCGAGTTAATTCAGATTTTCTTAGCGTGGGTACGCAAACGTCCCTTTGGACAATATCAACAGAAGAGCAGAAAAACGCACGATGTTGAGGTGTTTAAAAAGGGATTGGTTGAAGAAGCTCTACAGACCGCGTGGGAGGCGGCCGCAAAATCAGACCCTCATGTTCAAGAGCAGCTGTCTAAGGCTGCTACGCTGTACAAAGCCGAACGAAATTATCTTGTGCATCGAGCTGAGACCACGGAGCATCTCGCGGGCGTAGGATTATCGGTAGAAACAGCCTCGCACGATCTCATGTCCGCGATGCGGCGCGCGATGTCAACCATAGATTCCATGATCGCCGAATGCACGCGTTCGGCCACGATTAACGCCGACTTTGTGCAACGGAATCTGCTTTCAGTTCGTGGGGGGATGTCGTTTGTCGAAGCACAGCTCAAGAACCTGCAATTACTTTTCAAATCTACAAAGCAGCGGCGCAAAGATATTCGCGTCGCGGAAGTCTTAGACCGAGTACATCGGTTGTTTAAGGCAGCGCTTGATAAAGCGAAAGTCAGTTTTGAAGTGGTGACCACCGGTAGCCCATTGATAGCAAAAACTACCGACGCCGTGCTGCTTCAACTTTTCTTGAACTTATTTGATAACTCACTGTATTGGCTCGAGACAAGGAACGGGCCGCGCCGAATTGTTGTGACTTTGAACGGTGACGATGGCACGCTAATTTTTTCTGATGATGGGCCCGGTATTCGCAAGGAAGATCAGCCATACATTTTTGACCCGTTTTTTACTGGTAAGGGTGATGACGGAAGGGGGCTGGGACTGTACATCGCCCGTCAGCTACTTGAACGGCACGACTATTCGATCGATATTGCTGACACACGCGTGGATCGAAAGCTTAGTGGGGCGAATTTCGTGGTCTCGTTTGTGAAGGAGAGTGCCCAATGACGACAAGGGATCTGTTCAAAGGCCTCGCCGTAGTTATCGACGACGAGCTGGGGCGCGCTGGAGTGGATATCGAAAAGATTGTTGAATCGATTTCGTCCGAGGGGGGCTATGTGCTTGAATTGACTGAGCTTCCTTCTGATGACGCGGATATGGATAATTTCCGAGGGGTTTCGTTTTTTGTGATGGATTGGAATCTTGAAAACTCGTCACAGATGGAGTCTGACGGGTCTGTCGCCAGGATAGATGTACCTGATGCTGTAAAAAAAACGCAGACGCAACTTAAGCTTGATTTTCTAGAAAAGCTTCAAAACTCACGTTTGGCGCCCGTATTTATATTCACAGAGGAACCGCTTGAAGAGGTGCATGATGCATTGGAGAGTTCTGAGGTTTTGAACTACAAAAGAAAAGCTGCGTCGCATGTGTTCGTGATGAGCAAAGCGGATGTAATAAAAACAGGAGTATTCAAGGTTCTGACATCTTGGATAGAGCAAACACCCTCTGCACTTGTTCTTAAATCTTGGGAGCAAGAATATGAACGCGCGAAAAATGAATTGTTCGTGGATTTTTATTCCAGCAGTGCTTACTGGCCAGCGTTTCTCTGGACGACTTTCGAGCAGGATAGTCTTCCTCCGGCGGACGAGCTTGGAAGACTGATAACACGAAACCTCTTTTCGCGGATGTCGCCTTTCCATGTAGATATGACCCCTTTTCTTCCGCAACTTGAGGAGAAGCGAGCTGCGGCTCCAGAAGAATATCGATCAAGCATGCTGAAGGTGCTCGAAGGAGAGCGATTTGTGAGAAATGTTCGACTTCATAAAGATTCGATTTCACCGGGGGACGTATTCGAATTCGAAGGCAAATTTTGGCTAAATATCCGGCCTGACTGCGACTGTGTTGAGCGAGATGGGACGACACTGCAACTTTATTTGCTTAAAGGCGAGCGGCTACGTAAGGGCGAAATAACGGCAGCACTCAACGTGGAAAGAGGCAGCTTCGTCGAACGAGATGACCAATCGATTGTGTTTGCTATGGTTGACGAAAAGACTGTGGCGTTCAAATTCAAAGATCTTTTTTTCCGGGACTGGAAAGAGCTTAGAGATCATCGAGTCGGTCGGCTATTAGCCCCGTTTGTCACCAGAATTCAGCAGAGGTACTCTGCCTACCTTCATAGACCAGGTCTTCCAGTGATTCCAAGAGCTGCTATGCCTCAAGATCTGGTCGATGGGGCAGAAACCAAGGCAAAAGATATGCGTGAAATTAAAGCTTTAGCGGAAACAAGCGCAGCCTCGAGGGTTCGGCAATAAACAATGAAAGCATAAGCATTGCTAACTTGCTAACTTGCTAACTTGCTAACTCAGGAATTCAACGGATTACTCCGCCTTCATCCCCGTCGCCTTGATCAACTTCTCGTACCGCGCAAACTCCCCCGACAAGGTCTGCGTGAACTGTGCTGCGTTCTCATAAGCCGGCATAAACCCCGCATCGCGAAGCGTCTGCTGCACTTCGGCATCGGCCATCACTGCGGCCATTTCACGCTCCAGTCGCTGCACCACTGCATCGGGAGTTTTGACCGGAACCATCATTCCCTGCCACGCCTTCAGCTCGAAGCCAGGCAGCGTTTCTGCAGCGGTGGGCAGATCGGGGAACAGCGGGTCGCCGCGTTTGTTGTTGGTGGTCGCGATTGCTTTCACGCGGCCGGAAGTCACTTGTGGCTTCGCAGCGCTCACTACATCGAAGAGCACATTGATCTGACCGCCTATCAAATCGGTCATTGCAGGGGCGTTGCCCTTGTAGTTGATCACGCTGATATCGGTCTTCCCCAAAATCTTCAGCAGCTCGCATCCCATGCCGGGTGTAGCGCCGGCCGAGCCGCAGGTGACCGTGCCGGGTTTGTCGGTGGCCAGCTTGAGCAACTCGGGCAGCGTGCGCGGCGGGAAGGTGTTGCTCGCTAAAAGCACGAAGCTCACTTCGGTCATTTTGGCGACTGCGCGCAGCTCTGTGCGTGGATCGAATTTGAGGTTGTACAGGAACGGGTTCTGGGCCACCGTGGGCAAGGCGAAGAACACGGTGTATCCATCCGCCGCAGAGCGAATGACCGCCTCCATGGCGATGTTGGTTGCAGCACCTGGCCGGTTGTCGACGATGACTGTTTGACCCAGACGTTGCGAGAGCTTCTGGCTGACGACGCGCGCGGTCATGTCCGCGCCCGCACCGGGAGGGAAGGGCACGACCAGCCGCACGGGGCGCTCGGGCCAGTCGGCTGCTTGCGCGGCAGGCGCAATCGGGAGGCATGCCATGTATGCAAGCGATGTCACTGTCGCAAACGTCATGGCTAACGTGCTGCGGCGGGTGACAGTGTCTTTAATGTTCTGGGTCATGTCTTGTCTCCTTGTCTTTGTAATTAACTAAACCGATGCGAGCACATCTCGCTCACCATCTTTCTCATTCTTATCTTGCTCAGGTCTTGAGCACCCACTTCCCATGCTCGTCTCGACGAATACGGCCGGCCTTGTCCTGCGATTCGAGCCATCGCACGATTTCGCGTCCATCGCGGCTGCCGACGGCGCGCATCAGTTCCGCAAACGTCTTGGGTCCTGCGGCCAACGCGGTCTCGGGGCTGGTCGCTTCTGCGCCTGCTTTTGCGGGCACGGGTGGCGTGGGTATGCGGTGTTCCATGCTTCGCTGCTGGCCGGGTGCCAGGACCGGCAAGGTCATATCGAAACCCAGTTTGCTGCCGGTGCGCTCGCCCTTGAGCGAAGGGTCCAGCGGCATGGCGCGCATGCCGGCCATGGTGACCATGTCGCGATGAGCCTGGAAGCGCGTGGCCAGCGCCCATTCCATCTGGCTGTCCGAGAAAATGTCGATGTCCGGATCGACCACGAACACATGCTTGATGTTGGCCTGGCAGGAGAAAGCCGCAGCAATCGCGTTGCGTGCTTCGCCCGGTACCCGCTGTTGAAGGCAGACGCGCAGGTTGAACATGCCGCCAGTTGCAGCGCTCGCATAAACGGCCTTGAGTTCGCGCACCGCCAGCTGGATCGACTGCCATGCCGCCACTTCGGTACGCAACGCGCACAGTTGCGCGGTGTCGGTGCGATCCATCTGGTTGCCGCCGATGGTCAGCGTCTCAAACAAGGCGTCGCGTCGGTGCGTGATAGCCGTCAAATGAAAAATCGGGTTCTGCTTCACGCCGCCGTAGTAGCCCAGGAATTCCCCGTATGGACCTTCGGGTTCTACGTGTCCACGTTCGTCCAGATAACCTTCGAGAACGTACTCGGCATCGGCCGGCACCATGAGGTCGTTGGTGATGCATTTGACGAGTCCCAGAGGTGCGCCGCGCAACGAGGACAGCAGCGTCATCTCGTCGACCGGCATGCGCATGGTGGCTGCCACGTAATCGATTGGATGCGCACCGACGACGAAAGCAACCGGCATCGGCTCCTTGCGCTGCACGTGCCCGAGGTAGAGCGCGCGCAAGTCGGATGGTGCAACCAGGTCGACCCCTGCGGTCTGGCGGCCGCGCAGCATCAGGCGGCGTACACCGATGTTGGTCCAGCCGTTCGACGGGTCACGTGTGAAGTCGACCGAGCCCGAGATGTAGGGTGCGCCATCGAGCTCGTGCTGAAGATGCACTGGCAACTTCGTCAGGTCGGCATCGTCGCCTTGCAGAACCACCTGTTGAACCGGAGCCTGATCGCGCTGCACGGTAACCACCGGCTGCGGCGTGGCCAGGCGCTTGAGTACTTCAACCACCAGCTTGTCCGGGGTGGTGTCGAAGGCCTGCGCCAGGCGCTCGCGACTGCCCATGACGTTGCCCACGAGTTCCGGGCCCACATCGTCTGCTGCGCCGGGATGAGAGAAGAAATGCGCCTGCGCCGCGCCATCGAGCAGAACGGCTATGTCGCACAACTGCGTCGGGGCGCTGTGACGCGTCAGGTGTTGTTCGCTCAACCCCTCTATGAAACGACGGAGGCGAAAGCGTTCGAGATCGGGAGTCATCTGGCGGCCGACGATGCGGTGAAGTGAGTGTGTCGCGATGATCGCGCGAGAGCCGCCCTACAGCACGTGGGCTAACCCCAATATCTATGAGAAAACCTCACATCGAAGGATGGCGCCTCAGGGTCGGAGGTTCTTTACGAGTCCAGAGACCAGGCGCTCGGTGTCCCGACCTTCTTCGACGAGCCATTCGCAGAAGCGATCGGCCGCCGGTTTGCCGTCCCAGCCCGGCGCTATCAGCGCGAAATACTGCCGCTTGCGAGAGAGTGACAGGCCGAAGGGAACGCACAGCTTGCCGGCAATGATGTCGTCGGCAACCATCGATAACGGCACCAGCACGATTCCGAGACCTTCTGCGGCGGCCTGCAGCGCCAGAAACATCTGCTCGAACTGGAGGGCATGCGCGGGCCGCAGGGTGGGCGTCTGAGCCAGAGTCAGCCACTCGGACCACGGCATAGGCTCGCTGTCGAAGCTGAGCAGTGTCTGATGCTCCAGATCTTTCGGCTCCGTGAGCTTTCCGCCTTCGAGCAAGTCGGGATGGCAGATGGGCAAAACGATTTCGTTCATGAAAGGAATTGCCACGACGTCTTCGGGTTGGTGGAACCCGCCGCGAATGGCGATGTTGTAGCCGCCCGCTTTAAAGTCGAGCGGCGATGCGGACGCGGTGAAGCGGATGTCGATTTCGGGCGCACGCCGCTGAAATCGCGACAGGCGCGGAATGAGCCAGCGGATCATCACGGTCGGTGGCGCGTGGACCGTGAGGGTGCTGTCGTCTTTCTGTTCGAGCAGGTGCGTGGCCGCGACCGAGATGCGATCGAGCGCGGGCGTGACCGCAGCAAGCAGCGTGCGTCCTGCGGCGGTGAGTGTCAGCTGCATTGGCGAACGAACGAACACTGGCGTACCCAGCCATTCCTCCAGCGTCGCCACCTGTTTGCTAATGGCGCCATGGGTGACCGACAGTTCGCGCGCTGCCTCGGTGAAGCTCACATGTCGGGCCGCAGCCTCGAAAGCGCGTACCGCGTTGAGGGGCGGAAGGTTCCTCATGGAAGGATGTGAGCTTTTCTCATGCTGCCGGCATTTTAGAGCCCGCCGGCGCCTGTCCGTTTTTAGGCGAGCTTGATGAAACGCGGTCGACGTACGCCGTCGATTTCGATTTCCTCGAAGAACATCGCGTGCGGCCTTACCCAAAGTCCGCGTTCGCCATAGAGCGCTCGATACAGCACCATGGGTTCGAGCGACTCGCTGTGGCGAACCACGCCGATGAGGTCGTACTCGCCGCCTTTGTAGTGTCGGTAGCGTCCCGTCGGGGTTGGTGGGAGAGGGGGAAGGTCGTTGTCCTGGGTCATGGGCAATCGTATGGCAATCGCACTGTGCCCTGAACCCTCACCTCACCAAAACCTCGACCCTCCGATTCCGCGGCTCATCCACTTCGTCTGCCGTCGGCACCGCCAACTCCCGCTCTCCGCGTCCGGCAGTCTCGATCCGGTTTGACGGAAAATTTCTTTTCGCGAACATGTCCCGCACTTCGCCTGCGCGTCTGAGCGACAACGCGTCGTTCGCGGTGGTCGAGCCCTTGGTGTCGGTGTGTCCGATGATCACGATTTCGGCGCCGCTGCGGCGCTCGGCTTCTGCCAGCACTCGATCCATGACCGGCTGCGATTCGGCAGTCAGTTGCGTGCCACCCGTGCGAAAGAAGACCACGAATCGTTCGGCGCGCGGCGGCGTCACGTCGATGATGGCTTTGTAGGCGTCGCGGGTTTGTGCTTCGCTAGTCAATCCGACTCGCGCGGGCGCCGCGTCTTTTTCGCGCACGCTGGCAGTTTGATAAGGTCCGCTGAGCGATGTCACGCCGCCCGCGGCAGTGCTGACGACCACACCGGAAGGCGTGCCATCCGGCTGCGGCAGCAATACTATTTTGAGTCCCGGTTTAGGGGGTGCTGGAGGTGGAGGCGAAGCGCAACCAACCAGAGCAACTGCGGCAAGTGCGGCCACGAGCAATGGTCCCCATGCGTTCCAGAACCTCGACATCATTCCTCACCCTCATCGAGACTGACGATGAAGTCGGTTCCCCGAATACCGATGGTGGTGGTGCGAGCCGTCAGGTTCACAGCATTGTGATTGTTCTTGCCGATCAGCCCTGTGATCATGCGCATCGATCCCTTGAGCAAAGACAGAACAACGTTTCCCTGCTGCGTGGTCGAGTCGTATTGAAAGCGTCGCAGGTCGAGTTGCGACGCCGGGCCTAGCGCCATGACCGTGCCATCGCGGAGCACCATGCTTGCTGAACTGCCCGCGCCAGTCATGACTGTCTGGCTGGAATCGATGCGATCACCGGGCTGAAGCTTGCGCTCTGGCGCGTTGGCTCCCGCAACGCGAACATCGCCCACGACGATCTTCATGGTCCCAGCCGATTGCGCGCTTTGAGAAGACGGCACCGACGAAGGGGCCGGAGATGTTTGAGCGAAGGACGTTGTGCAGGCGAGTGCCAGCGCAATGGGAAGCAGGAGATTCATGTTGTTCGGAAGTCTTGGATTAGGGTGATGCATGGCGATCACGGTGACGCTCATACAAGTGGTGGCGCGATGCTAAGGAGTGGCGCTATGTGTTCGCGTAGGACGACGCCTACTCATCCTTCGACATGGCCAGATATCCCTCGATTGCGTGCATTCGTCACGGAAGAAGTTGGCAGGTCGTGAGCCAGCCTCCTACGAGGCATTGCGTACTTTGCTCATTCAAGCCTCTCACTGAGTTGAAGAAGATGACCGATCCGCATTACTTCTGGAAAACGAAATGAAAAGAGGCAGCCTGATTTTTTCTTCGCTCATCGGCGCAGTTGCCAGCGCGAGATCGATGACTCCGATGGCGACGATTGCAGCAGCGCGGTTGCTGGGTCGCCGAACCCCCGGCAAGCTCGTGCTACTGGATCGCCCTTTGTTCACTGCCGGTGCGTTGGCGATGGGAGTCGGCGAGCTGGCGGGCGACAAGATGAAGAGCGCACCCGATCGCACCGTGTTTCTGGGGCTGCTTGCGCGAACCCTGAGTGCAGGCATTGCCGGCGCAGCTCTCGCGCCCGAGGGTGAAGAGAAGGCCGGCGCCGTTACCGCAGTGGCAACCGCAGTGCCGCTTGCCTACATCACGCTGGCGGCTCGCAAACGTGCCATGGCCAGCATCGGGCAAACGCGGAGTGGGCTGATCGAAGACGCGTTGATCGTCGCCGCAGGAGCCGCCGTGGTCGCGTGGGCTGTCAAGCCGAAACGCCGCTGGTACGAGGTCTGACGCACGAGCGCCGGCCGGTGACTCGCGATCCGGCTGGCGGTAAAACTGTGACCCGGCTCGACCATAAATAATTTTTCTTTTGCTGTAACCCGATCGCTGGCCGATCCGAACTACCTCCAGTAACCCAAACGGTTTCAGGAGTTCGGATCACATGTCATCGTCAAATCGCCCACGCCCGATCCATCCTTTATGGATGCGTATCAGCCATTGGCTCAATGCCTTTGCGGTTCTTATTCTTATTGCGAGTGGATGGCGCATCTACGATGCCGCTCCCTTCTTTCCCTTCTCAATTCCTGCAGCCGTTACCTTGGGTGGCTGGCTCGGCGGTGCACTCCAGTGGCACTTCGCAGCCATGTGGTTGCTGGCAGCGAACGGACTTTTCTATCTGGCAATGAACATTGCGAGTGGACGGCTCGCTTCCAAGTTCTTTCCCATTTCGCCGCGCGCCGTTATCGGCGATCTCATTGCCGCACTGAAAGGCAAGCTGTCTCACGCAGATCCCCGGCACTACAACGCAGTTCAGCGCCTCGCATATGTGTTCGTGATGCTCGACATCATCGTGAGCGTCCTGTCGGGGCTGGTGCTTTGGAAGTCGGTTCAGTTCTCGATTCTGCGTGACTTGCTCGGCGGATACGAGTTCGCAAGACGAATCCACTTCTTCGCGATGGCCGCGCTCGTGGGATTCATTCTTGTTCATCTGGTCATGGTGGCTCTGGTGCCACGCACTCTGCTCACGATGCTGAGCGCTCGCGGCAAGGAGACAGCAGCATGAAGATCTTCAAACCTCGCAACACGATAAATGTCGATGTCGACTCCGCCTTGATCGACGCACGCAAAATTCTCGAAAAGAAAATGGCACCGGCGGCCCGTCGTAACTTCCTGCGCGGCTCGCTCACCCTGGGTGGTCTGTCGCTACTCAGCGGATGCAACATCAGCAGCAACGAAGACGTCGTGTCGGTTCTCGAGCGAATTTCGCGATTCAACGATAACGCGCAGGGATGGTTGTTCGATCCGAACAAACTCGCGCCCACTTACACCTCGGCGGAAATCACGCGGCCGTTTCCCTTCAATGCGTACTACGGCGAAGACGAAGTTCGCGTGGTCGAAGAACAGGGCTATTCGCTGGAAGTGACCGGTATGGTTGCAGACAAACATCGCTGGACGCTGCCGGAGCTGCGCGCGATGCCGCAGCAGGAGCAGATCACGCGGCACATTTGTGTCGAGGGCTGGAGCGCAATCGGTCGCTGGGGCGGTGTCCCGTTCGCCAGTTTCCTCAAGCGCATCGGTGCCGATACGACTGCGAAGTACGTCGGCTTCAAATGCGCGGACGACTACTACACCAGCATCGACATGGCGACTGCAATGCACCCGCAGACACTTCTCGCGCTCACCTACGAAGGCGAGACGCTACCCCCCAAGTACGGCTTCCCGATGAAGCTGCGCATGCCCACCAAACTGGGCTACAAGAATCCGAAGAACGTGATGGCCATGTTCGTGTCCAACACCTATTCGGGTGGCTACTGGGAAGACCAGGGCTACAACTGGTTCGGCGGAAGTTGAGCGGTCCATGCGACTTGCCCTGCACCGCAGACAACGCGACCGCCTTCATTTCGAAGCTGGCGCAGATTTCTCCCACCTCAACCATTGAAGGACTTTTCATCATGAACAAAATCAAACTCACACTGATCGCTTCCTGCCTTGCTGCTGCTTCGCTGTCTGCCGTTGCTGCCGACGAAATGAAAAAGGACACCATGGCAAAAGACAGCATGTCCAAGGATTCGATGAAGAAAGATTCGATGTCCAAGGACTCCATGAAGAAAGACACCATGGCCAAGGACAGCATGGCGAAGGACTCCATGGGCAAAGACGCCATGAAAAAAGACGACATGATGAAAAAAGACGAAATGAAGAAGTAAGCGCAATGCGCTGCGGCTCGGCAACCGTGCCGGGCCATTCTTCGATAGTGCAAATTTCCTGATGCGTGCGGAAGGCTCACGGTGTAATCTGCGGCATTCATGCACAGACCAGACTCCGCAAACGCCGAAGGAAATCCCGACAGGAATGCCGCGACCGAACAGTTGCTGCATGGCTTGATGCTTGCGGGGATGGATGGCGATGCGCATTCGTATCGTCGATTCCTCCAGCAGGCCGCTGTTCGGCTTAGAGCGTTTTACCGCCGACGTCTTTCGTCTTGGCCCGATGATGTGGAGGACCTTGTGCAGGACACCTTGCTGGCGATTCACAATCAGCGTCATACCTATCGGCAGGACAGCCCGGTAACCGCCTGGATGCATGCGATAGCGCGCTACAAGGTCATCGATTTGCTTCGTGCACACGGTTCGCGCGAAGCACTTCACGATCCCATGGACGATGAAGGCGAGCTGCTGCAGTCTGCGAGCGACGACGCTGCAGACGCCAGGCGCGATCTAGGCAAACTGCTCGCGACACTGCCCGATCGGCAGCGCATTCCGATCGAGCAAGTGAAGCTGGAAGGGCGCTCTGTTGCGGAAGTGGCCGCCGAGACAGGAATGTCGGAGTCGGCCGTCAAAATTGGAATTCACAGAGGATTGAAATTGCTGGCAGCGCGTATCGGATCCATGTCCGCATCGATGTCTGAATTTCCCGCGAAAGCTTCAAATGAGAACTGACGATCTGATCGACCTGTTGACCACCGACACTTTGCCGGTGGATCGTCACGTCGCAGCGAAAAAGCTGGCGTCGGGGTTGTCGATCGCGATACCTGTTTCGCTTGCGATGATGGCTGTCGTTCTCCATCCGAACCCTGCGCTTGCCGAGTACCTGAAGCAGCCCATGTTCTGGGTGAAGTTCGCTACTCCCTTGCTGATGGCATTGTTCGCAATGCAGCTCGTCATGCGATCGGGCAAGCCGGGCCAACGAACCGGAAGCTTCTGGTCTGTGCTCGGCGTTTGCATCCTTTTCCTCTGGGCTCTAGGACTGTTCGTGCTCGTCGGCGCGCCGGCAGAAGATGCACGCAGCCTGATGCTCAGCCGAACCTGGCGAGTGTGTGCCGAGAACATAGCGGTGCTTTCACTTCCGGTATTTCTTGCAGCTATCTGGGTGCTGCGTGGTATGGCACCCACCCGTCTTCGTCTCGCGGGCGCGGGCGCTGGTGCATTGGGCGGTTCTTGCGGGGCCGCTGTGTACGCGATTCATTGTCCGGAACTTGCCGCACCCTTTATTGCGATCTGGTATGTGCTGGGAATGGTGCTTCCAGTCGTTGCAGGTGCAGTTTTAGGGCCGCGATTATTGCGGTGGTAAGCCACTTAAAAGCCCTGCAGCTTTCGTTAGCCTTTCGGATTTCTACTTCGCCCTACGCGTCGTGAATCGCTTTACCGGATAGTTACCGGGCGCGGTCAACAACTCGCGTCGAGCCTTCGTTGTAGCGACATGAAGCCATTCGACTTCATATCCTTATTCGTATCCTTATTCATATCCAAATCCAAAGGAAATCGACATGTTGAATCGCAAACTCGCTCTCATCGCATTGTTCACTGCAAGCGCTTCCCTCGCGACCGGCGCCATGGCCGCAGAGACCCAATGGCAGAAAGATCATCCCCGTCGCACCGAAGTAAATTCGCGTCTGAAAAATCAGGATGCGCGAATTCATAACGAAGTGAAAAACGGCGAGATCACGAAAGATCAGGCTGTTGCATTGCACAAGGAAGATCGTCAGATTCGCGGCGAAGAACGCGCGATGGCGAGCCAGAACAACGGTCACATCACCAAGTCCGAACAGCGCACGCTCAATCAGCAGGAAAACGCTGTGAGCAAGCAGATCGGCAAATAAACCTTCCGGTTTTTAAAGTTGCTCGCAACGGGCGATCACTGACTTTTCTTTCGGTCGTCCGGCAACTCGAGCGAATGCAAGGAATCCTGCGCGACATACAGCTGCACGATTCGCTCTTCCAGCAGGCTGAGCGCGTTGCGTCCGAATCCGGTGGGAGGATTGCGGCGGCTGGTGGCAAGAACCAGCTTGCAATAAAGCGTCGGGTCGGTCACTCGCTTGATCGAGAGATTTCGTTTGCGACCGTCGCGCACCAGTGCATTCATCGGCAGCAATGCATGTCCGTATCCTTCTTCGACCAGATCGAGCAGTGAAGGCACGGCATCCACTTCCAGAGCCACATCGAGCTTGAGTTGAAGCTTGGCGGCCTGCGTCTCGACCACCTCGCGAATCGCGTGTGTGCGACTCGATAACACCAGCGGAAATTTCGCGACATCCTTGAATCGGATTCTGCCTACGGGTGCGTCCTGGTCTTCACCTTCGCCCGCGCTGATGAAATACAACTCCTCTCTCATGAGGGTGCGCTTGTCGATCAGATCCGAGCGCGGCGTCTCGTAGATCACGGCCGCATCGATTCTCTCCATCAACAGCGACTCCAAGAGACTCGACGACAAACCCTCGACAACCTTGATCGCTACCCGCGGAAACTGCGCACGCATTTCTCGCACCAGAGACAGCACAGAAAACTTCGCGATGTTCGGAACCAAGCCGAGCGTGAACTTCTGCCGGTCGGTCTTGTTGAGAAGCTGCATCGCGTTTTGTGCCTTCTGAACTTGGGCGAGGATTTCCCGGCCGTGCGCCAGAAGCAATTCTCCAGCGGGAGTAGGCGCCGCGCCTCGACCGTGCCTGACCAAAAGGGTGTGGTGCAACTCGACCTCTAGCCTTCGCACCAGTCGACTCAATGCCGGCTGGTCGGACTGCAGCAACTCGGCCGCTCGGGTGAAGCTGCCGTGCTCGGCGACGAAGACGAATGCTTCGAGTGCCTTCAGGTCTAACGTTGTCGAGATATGTGAATCTGCCATAGCAGCTAGTCTAGCAACGCTTTGCGCATTCCGGTGAGGCTATGCAGAATCTCCGAACCGATGAACCTCTTCCTTCATAACGCCTTTGTCTACACCGGCAATTCAAGCCATGCTTGTTTTGCCGACGGTGCGATTCACGTGGTGGATGGGCGAGTGCGCTGGATTGGATCGAAGGGCGACTGGACTTCGACCTCAGGTGTCGAGCATATCGACCTGGGCGGACGCGTCGTGATGCCGGGGTTAGTCAACACGCATGGGCACGGCGGTTTGAGCTTGCACCGCGGCTGCTGCGATTCGGGCGACCTGTTCGAGTGGGCGAAAGAACTCGCGCCCAACACCTCCACCCTTTCGCTGGAAGACAACCGATGGGGCTGCTACGTGGCCGTCATGGAGATGGTTCGCAACGGCATCACGACAGCTTGCGATTGCACCCGCTACGGTGCCGGCTTGTTTTCGGAGGTCGCATCGACAGTCGGCATGCGTTCGCTGAGCGGTGCGCTCGCGAACTCCCCCGAATTGCGACCGGCGGGCAGGCCGAACTGGCCGCTGGCTCTGGAAGAAACCAGGCAGGCCATGGCCGACCGCGGCGACGACGCCCGATGCCGCTTTTATCTCGGCGCCCATTCGCCATACAGCTGCACGCCGGATCTGATGATCGAAGTCAAGCGCGCCGCGACCGAGCTCGGCCTTCCGTTCGTGATCCACGCAGCGGAAAGCCGAAAGGAAGTGGAGATCGTGCAAGAGCGCCATGGTCGTAGACCGGTCGAGTTGTTGCATCACCTCGATGTACTCAACAGCAACAGCCTGCTCGCGCATGCGGTCTGGTTGAACGACCAAGAAATTGAGGTGCTCGCAGACTCCGGCGCAGCGGTTTCCCACAACCCCACGAGCAACGCCAAACTTGCGAGCGGCGTTGCGCCGATTCCTGCAATGCGACGCGCCGGCATACCGGTGGGTCTGGGCACAGACAGCATGCTCAGCAATAACGCACAGGACCTGTTTCAGGAAATGCGCATGGCCGTGCTGATGCAGCGCGCGCATTCCCTCGATGGCCATTCCATGCTGACCCGCGATGCCTTGTCGATGGCAACTCTCGAAGGTGCGCGCACGCTCGGCTGGCACGACGAGATCGGCAGCCTCGAAGTGGGCAAAGAGGCCGACCTGGTCGTGCTCGACCTGTGGCATCCGCTCGGCTTGACCGAGGAACGCGTGTTGTCGGATCTGGTGTTCCGCGCGGGGCCACAGCATGTGCACACCGTCATGGTGCACGGCGAAGTGATTTACCGGGATCGCCGCTTCGCGCATGTCGACGAAGCCGCGGTGCGAGCCGAGATCGAGAGTCACGGTGCGACGCATCTGGCCAGGCATTTCGCGAAAAACGTTTGAAGATTTTTTGAAGGAGACAGAGTTATATGAAACACCATCCCAACACTTCCACCGCACCCGTGGGTTTGATTTCGAGCGCAGCATCCGATCGCCTGCTCACCGACAGGCGCGAGCAGAACGTCGAAACACCGTTCGGCCGTGCCACCGTGCTTACCGGAAAAATCGGCGGGCGTGAAGCCGCAGTGGTGCTTCGTTATGGACCGAAGCTGGTCGTGCCGAGCCACAAGATCAATCATCGCGCCAACATCTGGGCGCTGCGCATGCTGGGTGTCGAGCGGATCATTTCGCAAAACGCCATCGGCTCGGTGAACACAGCCATTCTTCCCGGAGATATCGTGGTCGCCCACGACTTTCTTGATCGCACGAAGAACCGTTCGCTGTCCTTGTTCGACGAAGAGGAATGCTGGGTGCGTGTCGACATGACCGAGCCGTTCTGCGGTGAAGTCCGTCGCGCGATTCTGGAGGCAACCGCTACCATGCCCGATCACATCATCGATCGCGGAGTTTTTGCGTGCACCGAAGGCCCGCGCTTCGAAACGCCCGCTGAAATTCGCTCGCTACAACGCGACGGCGCAGATATCGTCGGCACGCCTTTGGTGCCCGAAGTCGTGCTGGCGCGAGAAGCTGAAATGTGCTTTGCATCTATCGCACCGGTCATCAACTTCGGTGCAGGCATGGCGCCCGCTGTGTTGCATGTCGGACCGGGCAGCATGAACGACACCTACTACTCGAACGGCCTGCACGACCGCATCGAACAGGCACTGATCGATGCCGTCAAACGACTGCCTTCGGAGCGCAATTGCAACTGCGGCAAGGCGCTTCGCAGCGGATTTCACGGCGCGCGTCCAGGCTGGCTCACAAGTTGCAGTCTCGATACCGAGCCCGTCGAAACCGGTGCGGTACAGCCCGTGCTGGCAGACAGCGCCGCCTGATTCGCGCATCCTGTATTTCTAACTTTTCCCGGAGTTCTCGCCATGTCTCTGTCACTCAAGAAAATTTGCCTTGCAATCGGTCTGTCTTCGGTCGTGACGATTGCAATGTCGCAGCAGGCGCCGGCGTGGCCACAGGGAAAGACGATCACGGTGATCGTGCCTTTTGCCGCCGGCGGCGCGGTGGATTTTGCGGCTAGGCAAGTCACCACCAAGCTGTCCGAGCGTCTTGGTCAATCGATCGTGATCGAGAACATTGCGGGAGCATCCGGTGTCGTCGGAACGACCAAGGTGGCACGCGCAGCATCGGACGGCTACACCTTGATGGTCGCGCCGGACAGCTCGCTCACGCTTACGCCTTTGGTGACGCCCGATACCGTGAAGTACGACGCTCTGAAAGACTTCACGGCCATCGGCATCATCAACACCACGCCCTACATTCTGGTGACCAATCCAGGCCTGCCGGTGAACAGCGTGTCCGACCTGGTGCGCTATGCCAAAGCCCATCCGAAAGAGCTCAACTACGCGAGTCCCGGTGTCGGCAACCTGACCCACGTAGCGATGGAAGCCTTGGCCAGACAGGCCGGGATCGAGCTGCTGCACGTTCCCTACAAATCGACGCCGCAGATGGTGACCGACATCGTTGGCAATCAGGTCAACATGACGTTCCTCGTGCCATCCACCGCCATGCCCCATATCAAGGCAGGCAGGATGAAGGCATTGGGCGTTACGGTCGATCAAAGGATCGCGTCCCTGCCCGATGTGCCCGCAGTTGCCGACGCGCCCGAACTCAAGGGGTTCAATCTGGTCACGACCATCGGGTTGTTCGCACCCGGAAAAACGCCTTCGGCAATCGTCAACCGTCTGAACAAAGAGTTGAACGAGGTGCTCGCATCTGCCGATGTTCGTGCCGCGATGCAGGAACAGGCAGCCATACCCGGATCGATTTCCCCCGCCGACTACACATCGTTGTTGCGCGGAGACCTGGTTCGAAACGAACGTGTCGTCAAGGCCGCGAACATCAAGGCGGAGTAATCGAATCCATGCCATTCATCGACCATTCCGGCGCGAACCTGCATTGGCGCAGCGACGGCGCCGAGAACCTTCCCGCATTGCTGCTCGGCAACTCCATGGGCGCAGACACGGGCATGTGGGATCTGGTGGTTCCGTCTTTTACGCCGCACTTTCGTGTGATCAGATTCGACAATCGAGGCCACGGCAAATCCACTTTGCACGACGAATCGAAAGGCGCCGAATTTTCGATGGAGTTGCTGGCGCGAGATGCACTTGCCGTAGCAGACGCAGCGGGTGCCGCTCGCTTTCGTTATGTCGGATTGTCGATCGGAGGCATGGTCGGCATCTGGCTCGGTAAGCACGCGGCATCGCGAATCGATCGGCTGGTTTTATCGAATACTTCGGCAATCATGCCCGCCGGAATTTGGGCGGACCGCATAGCCGCAGTTCGCAAGGGCGGACTGGCCACCCAAGTAGATGGGACGATGGAACGATGGTTCACTTCGTCTTGGCGTGAAAGTCCCGAAAACCGCCAAATCGTCGATAAAGCGCGTGCAGCTTTTCTCGCGACGCAAGTAGATGGTTATTGCGGATGCGGCTCCGCTATTCGCGACATGGATTTTCGTGATGTCGTGCAAGACATTGCGGTACCAACGCTCGTAGTGGCTGGAGAGTTCGACACCTCCACGCCAAGCGCTGCGGGCCGCGAAATTCGCGAGCGCATTTCCGGCTCGAGCTTCGTCGAACTGCCGACCGCTCACATGCCAGCGATACAGAGTCCTGCCGAGTACGCGTCGTTAGTTCTCGATTTCTTGAAGTAGCTGTTCAAGTTCTTGCGGGCAGGAAAAACAACTGCCAGTGTTGAATCTTCATTCCGGAACGACAGGAAAACCTTCTGCGCGCAGCATCTCTGGCAGACCTCGATCACCCACCAGATGCATCGCCCCGACGATGCAAACCGCATGTCGATCGGACTTCACGTGTTCCAGAATCTTTGGCATCCAGCGCCGGTTTCTCTGGCCGAGTGCCGCGCCCCACATGACCGGGAACGCTTCGATGTACTGCTCATACAAACTCGCGCAACCGGACAGGTCGCCTTGTTTGACCAGTGCCAGGGTGTCGTCCATTTGCTGCATTCGTTCGTCGAGTCGAAAAAGAATGTCGCTCGCGTTGGAAACAAGTTCTTCATTGGGTGCGTTCGCGAAAGCCGAGAACGCTTCGTCGGCGGATTCGAGATAGTCGATCGAGCGGTCGCATCGAACTTGGCGCGCCATCGCTTCCGTGCCCCAATCGAATCGAGCGCCGCGTCGCATGTGCGAGCGAACGCCTATCAGCATCGATGCCCACCACAATCTGGTGCTCAAAAAATCTTCCTGGGGAAGCTCGCAACTGCGCCAGGCTGCCTCGAATCGTTCGAGGTATTCGGCGGGCAACTCGTCTGCGATGGTGTGCGGCGCGGTGTGCCGATACCAGTGCTCGGGTGGCATCTCCGCTTTCGCTTCGAGCATCAGAACATCCGCTTCTTCTATTGCCCGTCGCTCGTCGTGCGAGAACTCGAACGGCTCGTAAGTGAGATGGATCGAAGGGATCAAGTAGACGTTCGACTGGGCGATGCGGAGTTTCATTCGGTAATGCTCGGCTACAGCACCCCGACCACCAGCCATGCCAGCCCAAAACTCTGCGCCAACCCATTCCCCGGCAGATAACCATCGCCGCCGAACCCTGAAAGCCCGGCAGCACATCCACCCGCCGCGAACACGTGCGGAATCGGCGTGTCGTCGGCCTTGAGAACCCGTCCATGTGCGTCGGTCACGATGCCGCCTTGCGTGTGAGCGAGCGACCCCGTTACCCATGACGCGAGATAAGGCGCACCGAGCTTCTGCACGAATTTTTGACGACCCAAAGGATCGCTAGTCGACGCACCGCCTTCTGCGCAAAGCTGAGATAGCTTGATGCTGTCGCCAAGTAGTTGCGCATCGACTCCTGCCATTTTCGCGAGTTCGTCTATCGACTCTGCACGCATCACTTTGCCCGCCGCTTTCGCAGCAAGATACGCGGAGTGATTTCCGAGTTTCGATTCGATCACTTCATCGAACACTTCCAGGGCCACTTGGTCGGGTTGGGCCAGCACCTTCGCTGCGAGTGCAGAAGGCCCGATGTCTTCGCGTATGAATCGCTGGCCATGTTTGTTGACCATGATGCCGCCCAGCGTGGGGATCGACATGCCCAGACGCGTGTTGCCTTCGGGGTTCGTGTGACCCTGTCCTTGATAACCATCCATTCCCGACATGGCCGCACCCCACGAGCGCGCGAGCGCGATGACCGAGCCGTCGTTGGTAGGCGATCCGCTGTGCAAAGCGCCCGACATTTCCGGAATGAATTCGCTGACCAGATCAGCGGCACCGCCGAAGCCGCCGCCCGCAAGCAGAAGGTTCTTCGCCTTGAGTGTTTCATCGCCGAAGTGAACCGTCACGCCATCTTTCGCACGATCGATCTTGTCTACGCCCACGTCCTTGTGGCACTCGATATCTTTATGCGCGCTCACGACCGATCGGAGCCACGCGCTGAGTGCAGAGCCTGATGCAGGTGTGGTTGCATGAAAGCGAATCGCGCTGTGACCGGGAGCGGGTACGTCTGCGAGAAACCGAATCGGCGCATCGAGTTTGTCGATGAGAAAGTCTAGAAGCGCTGGCAATGCGGTAGCCACCGAGCCGGCAATTCTTTCGTTCACCGACGAACCTGCGAAGGCGCGCAGATCCGACAGCCACAACTCCGGCGAATCCTCGATGCCTGCTTCACGTTGCAGACGCGAGCCGGCTATCGGAATCAGTCCGCCACTGATGGCCAGGTTGTTGGCCGTCGACCACATCGGATCGAAGATGGCGACACGCATACCGCGCTCTGCCGCGCACAAGGCAGCCATCATCCCCGCCGCTCCTGCTCCGAGAATGGCGAGGTCTGTCTCTTTTGAATTCATCTAGAAATGCAGCGCTGGAAACGGTATTACCTTTTCCAGCTTACTGTTCCAACTTATTGTTCTGCTTTAGCGCCGGAAGACTCGACAACCTTCTTGAATTTCGCCATCTCGCGAATCTGGAATGCTGCTGCTTCGGCGGGCGTCGAGCCGACAACGGTCGTGCCTTGTGCTTCGAGCTGGGCCTTCACAGCGGGATCTTCCATCGCCTTTTTGGCTTCGGCAGAAATCTTCGCGACGATTGCTGGCGGCGTACCGGCGGGTGCCATCAGGATGATCCATGCGGATGCGTCGAAGCCGGGAAAGTATTCGGCGACTGCAGGAACATCGGGCAGCAGGGGCGAGCGCTTGGGCGAAGTCACTGCAATAGGAATCACGATGCCGGCCTTGATCTGTCCCATCAGCGATGGAATGCCTTCGACGCCCGAGACGATTTCGCCAGCGGCAATGGCTTGCACGGCGGGTGCGCCGCCGCGATACGCGATGTGGTTCATGGTGATGCCGGCCTGCGCCTTGATCAGTTCCATCGCGAGGTGAGCAGTAGTGCCTTGGCCAGAAGAGCCGTGGGTCAGCACGCCGGGTTGCGCCTTCGCGGCGGCAATGAGTTCAGGCAAGGTCTTGATAGGTTGCTTGGGATTGACCAGCACCACTTGCGGGAACGCGACCAGTTCGGTCACCGCAGTGAAGTCTTTGAGCGCGTCGTAGGGCAGCTTGGGGAACAGGTAGGGGTTGATCGCCATGGTGCCAGGCGAGCCGATCAGCAGCGTGTAGCCATCCGGCTTGGCACGTGCGGCAATGTCGGTGCCGATGTTGCCCGACGCGCCGGTACGAACGTCCACGTTGAAAGCATGACCCAGATTCGTCGTCATCTTTTGTGCGACCAGACGGGACACCACATCGACCGCAGAGCCTGCAGCGAAGGGGTTGATCATGGTGACGGGCCGGTTCGGCCAATCCGCGGCTTGTGCATGCGACACGGTGGGAGCAAGTGCGGAAAAACAAAGCGCGACGGCTGCGGCAATGGAGCTGGCTTTTTTGAACATCATGACGTCTGACCTCTCGGATGTAACTGTAGAAAATTCGGACAAGGGGGAGGGCATTGGTGGTCCATGTTGATAGACAGTATGCATACCAATTACAGGACATGTCTATAAGACATTTCATATCATCGGGCCAAGATGAGCGAACCCCTGAATCCAAATTACCCCCACCTTTTTGCCCCGTTCCAGCTGGCGGGCAAGCGCCTGAAAAACCGGATCGTCCATGCATCGATATCGCTTCATTTCGGGGCTGAGCGCGGTGCGCCCCGGGGATTGATCGATTATCACGAAGCACGCGCTCGCGGCGGTGCAGCAATGATCGTGACCGAGCCTATCGGCATCGCGCCGCACCAGGGCAACCAGCGAATAGTCGCGTTCGACGACAGCATGGAAAACGATCTGGCAAGGTGGGCGCAAGCGGTCGAGCAGCACGACTGCAGGCTTCTCGGGCAGATACAGGACACCGGTCGAGGAAGGCATGTGCCGGGCAGAACATTCAGCGCCATCGGACCCTCCGCATTGCCCGACGATTTGAGCTGGAGCGTGCCACATGCGATGTCGATGGATGAGATTGCCAGGTTCATCGATGGGGCGGCAGTGTCGTGTCTGCGCATGAAACGCGCGGGGTTCTCGGGCGCGGAAATCTCGGCCGGGCATGGACATCTGTTCCATCAGTTCCTGTCGCCCAGATCGAATCATCGGGACGACAAATACGGTGGCGACCTAGCGGGCCGCAGTCGCTTACTCGTGGAGTTGTGCCAGGCGATTCGCAGCACCTGCGGAAGCGATTTCATTCTGGGCGTGAAGCTGCCGGGCGACGATGGAATTCCTCAAAGCATTGACTCCGATGTGGCCGCGCTCATTGCATCGCATCTCGTGAGTCAGGTGGGCGTGGACTACCTTTGCTACGCCCAGGGATCACACCACCGCACGCTGGAGATGCATCTGCCCGACGGCACATACCCGCGTCTTCCGTACCTTGCGATGACGAAGAAGCTCAAGCTGGCAACACCCGATGTGCCGGTGATGGCCTTGGGTCGAATCACCGACCCTGCCGAGGCGGAAGGGGTGCTTTCGCAAGGCGACATCGATCTCGTCGGTCTTGGAAGACCGCTCATTACCGATGCGACCTGGTCGATTAAAGCGGCCGAAGGCAAGGCTGCCGACATCCGATATTGCGTGTCGTGCAACACCTGCTGGAAGATCATCGTCACGCACACGCCCATCGCGTGCGACAACAATCCGCGCGTTGGAAAGCCTGGCGAGCTCGAAGCATTGCCGCGTGTCGAATCGCGAAAAAAGGTCGCCGTCGTCGGCGCAGGAATCGCGGGGCTGGAAGCCGCGATGACGGCTGCGCAGCGCGGTCATGAGGTGACCGTTTTCGGCGCGTCAGCAGAAGTGGGCGGCAAGGCTCGACTGCACGCAGCGATGCCGGTGGCCGAGTCGATATCGAGCATCTACGACTATCAGTATGTTGAAGCACAACGCGCAGGAGTGAAGTTCGTGTTGGGACGTGAAGTCGATGCAGCAACCATCGTCGAGTCCGGGTTCGACGCGGTTGTTCTTGCCACCGGCGCGACCATGAGCTGGCCTGTCTGCCTGCCGCAGGAGTTGAAGTCGGAAGGTTTCGTTCCCGACCTGCGAGACGCCATGACTGCGCTTCTCGATATCAAACAGATGCAACTGGGCACCGCGGTGGTGTTCGACATGGATCACACCGACGGCACCTATTCGGCAATAGAGCGGCTGCGCGATCTGTTCGAGCGCGTGGTGGTGCTCACGCCGAAAGAAAGAATCGCAGAGGACACATCGCTCGCGACGCGGCAGCGAGTGCAGCGCCGATTCCACGAGCGCGATATCGAAGTGATTTGTCTGGTTGAGCCGCGCTGGACATCGGTGTTCGAAGAGACCGGCGCGCTGCAGTACCAAAGCGTTTTCGGCGGACCATTGAAGAACATCGACGACGTCGCGTTCTTCGCTTATTCGACGCCGCGCGTGCCGAACATCGGAATGCTCGCCGAGTTGAAATCCGCTGGACTCGATGTTCGGGTGGTGGGCGACAGCAAGGTTGCAAGAGGGGTTCTGGAGGCAACTGCAGAGGGCTACGCAGCGGGTCTGGCTGTGTGATTTCCTTGAATGCCAGTGCATCGGCGAAAATACCGCCATGCACAAAAACGCGCTCGTCCTTTTCTCCGGCGGTCAGGATTCGACCACTTGCCTCGCGCTAGCCCTCACCAAATATGAGCGCGTCGAAACCGTGGCCTTCGATTACGGTCAGCGCCACGACATCGAGCTCACTTCGCGAATCGAAGTGCTCAAACAAATCAAAGAGCAATATCCGCAATGGGCTGACCGCATGGGCGAAGACCATCTGCTCGATCTGGCGGTGCTTGGCGAAGTGAGCGAGACATCGCTCACCCGTGACATGGAGTTCAAGATGGAAGCGTCGGGCTTGCCGAACACCTTCGTGCCGGGCCGCAATCTGCTGTTCCTCACCCTGGCCGCTGCACTTGCTTATCGCCGCGGACTCGAAGTCATAGTTACTGGAGTCTGCGAAACCGATTTCTCCGGCTACCCCGATTGCCGCGACGACACGATGAAGGCGATGCAACTCGCGCTTTCATTGGGCATGGACAAACGCTTTCTGATCGAGACACCGCTCATGTGGATCGATAAATCCGAAACATGGTCGCTGGCCAAACAGCTCGGCGGCGATGAGTTGGTCGATCTGATCGTCGAATACACCCACACCTGCTATCACGGAGATCGGGTGCATCGTCACGCCTGGGGCTACGGATGCGCCGCTTGCCCCGCGTGCGACCTGCGGGCCAAGGGCTACTTCAAGTTCAAGGCGCTTGAATCGGCGAACGACTGATCTCGTAACGCGAATCCGATCCGTCTGCGGTCGGCGTCAGCTCCCACTTGTCGTGGTGGTAGTTGGCGACGGTCGGTCGGTGCGCGATCGACACCAGTGCGCCGTTTGCGCTCTTCGTCTGCGCGACCATTTCCTCGTAGAGTTTTTTCTCGGCTTCGTCGTCCAGAGCACTGGTCGCTTCGTCCGCAAAAATCCACGACGGTTTACGCAGCAGCACGCGTGCAATCGCAAGGCGTTGCTGTTCGCCGCCGGACAGCTTCTGGCCCCACGAATCTTCCTCGTCCAGACGATTCGCCAGCGCAGGAAGCATCGACCGGATCAATGCATCTTTCAAGGCATCGTCGGTGTACTGAGTGGAAGGGTTCGGGTATGCCAATGCGTCGCGAAGCTTGCCGTTCGGGAAGTACGGTCGCTGCGGAATGAACATGGTGTTTTCCGGCAGCGTGACCTTGCCTTTGGCGAACGGCCAGATGCCCGCGAACGAGCGGAACAAGGTCGATTTGCCGCTACCCGACGGGCCTTTGATCAGGATGCTGTCGCCTGCTTCGATGGCGAGGTTCTGCCGGGCGAGCAGGGCAGCACCGGTAGGCAAGGAAATATCGAGGTTCTCGGTGTGAAGCGACGTTCCTTCCGTCGCTTGATGGAGTGGCGAGTCCATCGAATGCGTGGTCATGCCTTCATCGAAGCCGATCAGACGGTCGGTGGTGGCGCGCCAGCTGGCCAGGCTGTCGTAGTTATCGACGAACCAGCTGAGCGAGTCCTGTACACGGCCGAACGCGGACGAGATCTGCATGAGTTCGCCGAGCTGGATTGCCCCGCTGAAGAATCGCGGCGCGGCAACTACGAACGGGAAAACGACGGCGGCCTGTGCGAATCCGTTGGTGAACCAGGTGAGTCGTTTCTGCGCCTGAATCAGTCGCAAATAGTTGGCGAGCACGCTGGTGAATCGAACATCGAGTTGTGCGCGCTCCACCTTCTCGCCTTTGTCGAGGGCAATCGATTCGCTGTATTCGCGAACACGCCCCATGTGATTCCGAAAGTTGGCTTCGAAGCGTTGCTGCTGGAAGTTGAGCGGAATCAATCGACGACCGATGTAGTGCGTGATGACGCTGCCGACTACGCAATAGAGAACCGCCATCCACACCATGAATCCCGGGATGACATAGGTACTGCCGCCCAGCGAAAAACTGAAGGCACCGCTCAGCGACCACAAGATGCCGACGAAGCTCAGAAGCGTCACCACCGAGTTGAGCAAACCCATGCTCAGCGTGATCGTGTAGGTGGTGAACAGGTTCACGTCTTCCTGAATACGTTGATCCGGGTTGTCGGTGGGAACCGAGGTCGTCGCAGGTGTTCCGGTCGCGCCATATCGTGCGAGTTCGATCTTGTAGAACGCACGATGTGCCAGCCAGCGGTCCATGTAATTGCGAGTCATCCATCCGCGCCAGCGCATCTGCAGGAGTTGCGTGAGATAGAACTTGTAGACCGCGATGATGATGAACGCGAAAGCGAGGTAAGTGAACCGGCCCAGCTGTGTCCAGAAAACATCCGCCTGCTTGTTCTGCAGCGCGTCGTAGAACACCCGATTCCATTCGTTCAGCAACACCAGCATGTACACGGCAGCCAGGTTCAGCAGCACGATGCCTAGCAACATCAAACGCGCTTTCCATTTGTCTTCCGAATTGAAATACGGAAATGCGAGATGCCCGACGCGTGAAGCGAACAGCTTGAAAGAGGCGAACTTCGACGGCTTGTCGGGAGAGACTGCGGAGGTGCTGGTGCTCATCAAATATCTTTCTGCGGATTGCTGATGCCGCTCGCAACATGGCCGGACGGCACATGCAGGGAAGCATGTTCGATATGACCGGTCTGGTCGTCGAAGAAGAAGTCGGGCTCGAACTCGCGCAGGAATTCGCCTTTGGGGAGACCGCCGAGGAACATGGCCTCATCGACATCGATGTTCCATTCCATGAGCGTGCGAATTGCGCGTTCATGCGCGGGCGCGCTGCGTGCGGTCACCAGTGCGGTTCGGATTCGCATGTTGGGTGTGCTGGCCTCGCGCAAACGGCGGAGTGCTTCGAGCAGAGGCTTGAACGGGCCGGCCGACAGTGGCATCGACGCGTTGTCTTTTTCGTGTTTCTGGAAGGCAGATAGACCTTCGGCCTGAAACACTCGTTCTGCTTCGTCGCTGAACAGTACGGCGTCTCCGTCGAATGCGATTCGCACTTCGTTGGGGTAGGCATCGCTCGCTTGTACCGACAGCGGATAGACCTGCGCCGCAGGAACGCCGGCACCTAGCGCGGCGCGAACGTCGCTCAGGTGGGCCGACAGAAAGAGATTCGCGTTGAGCGGCTTGAGGTATCGCCAGGGAGCCTGACCGCGATTGAAAGTGCCGCGCTGAATCGGCAGACCGTAGTGCTGCGCGGATCGGAACACCCGCATGCCGGAGACAGGATCGTTGCGCGAAAGAATCACCACCTCGACCCGCTGCGTGTTCGGATCGTTGAATGCCAGCAGCTTCTTCACCAGCGAGAACGCAACGCCAGGCTTGGCAGGAATATCGAGCCGCTCCAGCTGGAGCTTCATGTACTCGCGGTCATCGCCCAACTCGAAAACCTGGTTCTCTTCCTCGAAATCGAAGAGGGCTCTCGATGAGATCGCCACGACCAGTTGTCCTGCCAGGGTGATGCTCATGATCGCTTTCGTTAGGACGCGGTTGTGGTCGGTTGGATGACTAGGATGCTACTTCACCCACCGACTTACTTCACCCATTGATTCAGCTGAATGATCGGCAGCATGACAGCCAGCACGATCAACATGACCACCAATCCCATAACGACGATGAGCAGCGGCTCCAGGATGGTCGCCAGGTGCATCGCGCGGCGTTGCACTTCGGTGCTCAATTGGGTGGCAGCGCGTTGAAGCATGCTTGGCAACTCGCCGGTCTGTTCGCCCAGTCGCGCGAACATGCTGACCAAACCCGGGAATCGCTTTTTCTGTGCCATGGCCGATGCCAGCGGCGCGCCTTCGCGAACCAGAATGATCGCGTCCATGGCGTCGGCACGCATGGCTCGGTTGTTGAGGGTTTCTGCTGCCGCTTGTAGAGCGCGAAGAATCGGTACGCCTGCAGCGGCAAGCATGGCCAGCGTGCTCGCGAACCGTGCGGCGTTGTAGCCGCGCGCCAGTTTGCCGATGAGCGGAATTCGCAGCCAGAACGCGTCGAAGGTTTCCCGAAAAGCTTCGCGCTTGAGCATGGCTCGAAACAAAAATGCCGCAGCAATCAGCACCAGCAGGATCCACCATCCATGCTCTCTCACGATTTTGCTGATGGCCAACATCATCACGGTAAGAAACGGCAGCGTCTGTTTGGTTCCCGCAAAGACGCCTGCAACTTGCGGCACCACGTAACTCACGAGGAAAGTGACGATGACGATGGCGACCAGCGTGACGATGGCCGGATAAAGCGCGGCGCCTATCAACTTCTGTTTGAGCGCTTGGCTCTCTTCCAGATCGTCGGCCAGCTTCTCGAGCACCAGGCCCAAATTGCCGCTGTGTTCGCCCGCCTCGATGACGGCGGTGTAGATGGTGCTGAACTCGCGCGGATGATGCGACAGCGCTCGCCCGAAAGACGAGCCGCCGTTCACTTCGGCCCGAAGCGACGCCATGAGGTTGCGCTGGCGCTCGTCTTCGGCTTCCTCGGTCAGTGCGGTCAGCGCGCGTTCAAGCGGCAATCCGGCAGACACCAGACCTGCCAGTTGACGGGTCCACACCGACAGCGAGGACGCATTGAAGATCTTCGATTCGAAGAGAGTTCGGTTCAGACCGCTTCCCGAGGCGGGTTGCGATGCACCGCCGATGACAGGATCTACCTTCAGCGGAACCAGATTCTGTGTTCGAAGCTGCGATCGTGCTGCACGCGCGGTATCGGCCTCGAGCACACCTTTGTGCGAGCGACCTTCGGCGTCCAGTGCTTCAAAAGCGTAAGCGGCCATGCGATCAGTCGCCCGTCACGCGCAGGAGTTCTTCGCGCGAGGTCACGCCCGATGCGACCAGGCGTTCGCCGTCTTCGCGCATCAACACGAGGCCACCGGCCAGCGCGGTTTCGCGAACTTCGGCTTCCGATGCCTTGGCGTGAATCTGCGCACGGATCGTGTCGTCGGTGACCAGCAGTTCGAAAATGCCGGTTCGGCCCTGATAGCCGGTTTTGCCGCAGACATCGCATCCGCTGCCGTGGCAGACCGAGCAATATTTGCGGACCAGTCGTTGCGCAAGAACACCGACAAGCGAAGAGCTCAAAAGGAATGGCTCGACACCCATGTCGATCAGTCGCGTCACCGCACTCGACGAATCGTTGGTGTGCAGAGTAGCCAGCACCAAGTGACCGGTGAGCGACGCCTGGATCGCGATCTGCGCGGTTTCGTAATCGCGGATTTCGCCGATCATGATCACGTCGGGATCCTGCCGAAGGATCGCGCGCAGGGCCTTAGCGAAAGTGAGGTCGATACGCGCATTCACTTGCGTTTGTCCAATGCCGGGCAATTCGTATTCGATCGGGTCTTCCACCGTCATGATGTTGAGCGTGCTCGCGTCGAGTCGGCTCAAACCCGCGTACAGCGTGGTGGTCTTGCCCGAACCTGTAGGCCCGGTCACCAGAATGATGCCGTGCGGCTGCTCGATCAGGTTCAGGAATCGGCGCAGCGTCTCGCCCTGCATACCGACCGATTCGAGGCTGAGCTTGCTTTCGCTTTTGTCCAGCAAACGAAGCACAGCGCGTTCGCCATGGGCGCTCGGCAGCGTCGATACGCGAACATCTACCGCGCGTGTTCCGATGCGCAAGCTGATTCGACCGTCCTGCGGCAATCGTTTTTCCGCGATGTCGAGATCGGCCATGATTTTCAGGCGCGAAATGAGCGCGGCGTGAAGCGCGCGATTCGGTTGCACGACTTCGCGCAGCGTGCCATCGACCCGGAATCGGACGCTCGAATGGCGCTCGTACGGCTCGATGTGGATATCGCTGGCGCCGTCGCGTGCGGCTTGCGTGAGCAGTGCATTCAACATGCGGATGATCGGCGCGTCACCGGACGATTCCAGCAAGTCTTCCACCGCTGGCAACTCCTGCATGATGCGCGACAGATCGGCATCGCTCTCGACTTCGCTCACCACAGCGGCCGCGCTCGATTCGCCTTGCGCATACGCCGCGCTGATTCGCTGCATCAACACTTCTGGCAACACGCGATTGACTTCGCGCACCTTGTACTTGCGCAGTACTTCACCCAGCGCCGCGCCGGGCGTCGATGGCGGTACCCACAAAGTCAATGCCTGCCCGTCGTCTTCGAGCAGCAGTTGATGGGTACGCGCGAAGGCGTAGGGGAGGGGGTACTTCATTTCGGCGAAGGTGACGACGGTTGCGCCGCTGGCGGGACTTCGGCGCCTGGCATCAAAGGCAGCTTGGGCGATTGCGGAAGCCGGGGAAGCACCGGCGAAGTCTTCACGGCATCGAGCAGCGGGTTCTCTCCGGGCTGGGAGTTCTGCTGCAGTGCGCGAATCACGTCGTAGCGGTCGATGGACATCGTGTCGGCGGCCATCGCGTCGCGAACGACCACAGGGCGCAGAAACACCATCAAATTATTCTTGTTGCGTGAACGGGCTTGCGACTTGAACAGATTGCCGACTACCGGCAGATCTCCGAGGCCGGGTATTTTCTGCACGTTGTTGCTGTAGGTGTCCGACAACAAACCGCCAATGACGATGATCTGCCCGTCGTCCACCAGCACATTCGACTCGATCGATCGCTTCGTGGTGATCAGTCCGGCGGTCGACGTCGTCGTGTTGTCGATAGCACTCACTTCCTGGAAGATGCCCAGCTTCACGGTTCCGTTTTCGCTGATCGTCGGTTTCACGCGCAAGGTGATACCCACGTCTTTACGTTCGACGGTCTGGAACGGATTGACCGATCCGGTGGCGGTGTTGTTGCTGGTGTATTGACCGGTGACGAAGGGCACGTTCTGACCGACGACGATCTTGGCTTCCTCGTTGTCCATCGTCAGCAGGGTAGGTGTCGAGAGCACGTTCGCGTCGCCACTCGACTCGAAGAATCGCGCCAGAAAGCCCAGGACATAAACGCCGTTGACTCGATTGCCCACCCCGACGTTGAAGCCGGGGCTTGCTGCCACAGTGCCCGCCGCCGCGCTGGTTGCAGCAGTGATGATGTTGGTGCCGCCGATGTTGAAGTTCGAGCCGAGTACGCCGATATTCGCATCGCCGCTCTTGCCGAGAACGCCTTGCCATTGAACGCTAAGTTCAGCTGCCTTGTTGGCATTCACCTCGACGATCAGGCTCTCGACCATGACCTGTGCGCGACGCGAATCGAGCTTGTCGATGACCGCGCGTATCTGGCGATACTGCGGCTCGGGCGCGGTAATGATCAGCGAATTGGTGGCGGGGTCGGCCTGGATTTGACCGCCGGTGGATGGCTGGTTCGAACTCGAGCTGCCGCCGATGGTGGAGCCCGATCCGGCAGTCGCTGCCGACATCGACGACACCGAGAGACCTGAACTGGTCGACGACGTAGGGGCCAGTCCCGATGAGGTCGAAGAGCTGGGGGTGCTGCCGCTGCCGGACGACGAGCTGCCGGAGGATCCTGCCCCCATCGCTGCGCGCAAGGTGGTCGCGAGCTTCACCGCATCTGCGTTCTTCAGGTACACCACGTAGATGTTCCCGGCCGCGCCGTTCGCGCTTTCCATGGCCGGCTGATCGAGTCGCGCAATGAGCGATCGAATCAACGCGACTCGCGCCGGGTTCGAGGCGCGAATGATGATGGCGTTGCTGCGTGGCTCGGCCAGCAGTGCCGTCTTGAAAGAAGTGTCGGCCTGGCCCTGCGCCGCAGCACCGGTGGCTGCACCGCTGCTGGTTTCGATGAGCCGGTTCAGGATTGGAATCAAATCGCCTGCGACTGCGTTTCTCAGCGGAACGACTTCGAGATCGGTCGCGTTCGAGACATCCAGCGCCGCGATGATCTTGCTCATGCGCTGCAGGTTGTCGGCGTAGTCGGTGATGATCAGCGAGTTGTTGCCCGGGTTCACGCTGATCGTGTTGTTCGGGCTGATCAGCGGACGAAGTACCGGCACCAGATTGTTGGCGGTTTCGTAGTTCAGCTTGAAGATTTGCGTGACGATCTGATTGCCGCCAGGTACGGCAGGGCCTGCCGAGACCACACCGCTTTGCACTTTGGCATCGGCTTCAGGAACGACCTTGTACAGGCCGCCCGCTTCCACCACGGTGAAGCCTTGCAGACGAATCGTGGCGAGGAACTGGTTGTACGCTGCGGTCGGCGTCACAGGGCGTTCGGTCTGCAGATTGATCGTGCCCTTCACGCGAGGATCGACCACTACGTTTCGATTGGTGATGGTTGCAATCGTGCGAGCGACCGCTTCGATTTCAGCGTTTGCGAAATTGAGCGTGATCGGCTCGCCGGCCTTCTGGGCATAGGCAGGCGCGAACGCGGCGCCGCATGCGTAGATGGAAGCGACGAGGAGAGAAAGCGTGGCAATGCGGTGCTTCATGAGACTAACCAATCGTGATGATGGAGCCGGCGCCCGAGCGTCGGCCGATGATGCTGAGTAAATTCGCGAGCGCGCCTTCGCGCTCGGGTGTGGCATTCGCAGTGCCCTGGAATCTGACTCCAGATGGAGTCATCTCGCCTTTTCCTTCGAGTTTCAGATTGCCCTGGAGGGTAGACAGGTCGAGCGTGGTGACGGGGCCGCCCTGAATCTTGATCCTGTAGCTACCGACGGGACGCAGCGTCGAGAGCGACGACGACAGATCGGTGATATCGAGGCCTGCCGATCCGCTCATCATGGCGCGACCCTGCGCAAAGGTGACGACCATCTGCTGCGTTGACAGCAGAAGACCGCCGTCGAATTCCATGGTGTTCCAGGGTGTTCCCAATCCTGCAAGCAAGGCCGCAGGCCACTTCGACTGGCCATCGGCGATGACGAGTTTTCCGCCGCCCCATCCGGCAAGTGCGTCGATCGAGATGGGATTCGCAGTGCAGCAGTCGGCGGCAATCGATGCGCGAACGCCTACGAAGAGAGGGCGCACGGTCCATTGCATCCGTCCGGGCAGTGCCATCGCATCGCGGCTACCGACACCGCCGGTAATGATCAAGCGCGCCGATCCGTTCCAGAACGTGCCGCGCGGCTCGGACAACAGCACATGACTGTTGGTGATTTCCTTGACGGCCGTCGCCATCAGGCTCGCCGGTACGAAGAACACGAACGCGACTACGACACCCGCGATCAGGCCCAACCACGCGGTGGTCCAGGAAGTCCTGGAAGAATCGGTGATTCGTTTCATCGCGCGGGCAAACCCAGGGTGATCGTGCCGTCCCAACCGGCGGGCGATCCAGCGCCGGCTGTTGCGCCAGCGCCGGCGTTTCTTATCAGTCGCGACTCGACGACCACGGCGCGTGCGTTGATTCGTGCCTGCGCGATCCAGCGCGCGAGCGTGTCGGGCGGCACGTTTTTGAGCGTGACCGTGGCGCGATCGCCGACGATTCGAAGTTGCGCCGATTCGCCCAGCGTGGCGCGAGTCGCGGCTTGCAGCGATGCCTGCGCTTGCGACGGGTCGATCTTCGGTTCGGACTGAAGTTTCAAAGCTTCGGATTGCAACTTGAGCATGTCCTGCAATTGCGCATCGAGCGCCGCATGTCTGACCGGAGCGTTCTTCAAGATGTTGAGCGCGGGGGAAATGGCGACCCACCAGACGAGTGCAACGACCACGAGGGTTACAGCAGCAGAAACGAGATTGCGCTCTCTAGGCGCCAGGCGTTCCCACGATGTCGTTGCGCGCTCGCGCAAGCTGCTAGCAGCGTTTTTCATGGGCGACCTCCCTGCGCGAGCGTCACGACAAGGACATCGTTGTCCATGCGAAGCGCGTAGCCAAGGGTGCGCATCGAATCGATCAATGCGGGCGTGAACGCGGTTTGCGCATCGACACCGCGAAGGCGCGCTTCTCCGTTGGCGTATTCAATGGAGCTGATCGTGGGATTCGGTAGGGCGGTACCCAGTGCAGTCATCATCGTTTCGAGATCGCCGGTAGATGTCGCGCCGGTGGCTTGTCGGAGAAGCGCGAGTTCACGTGCGAGTTGAACCGGGGCATCGACCACCACGCGAACGTTCGGGAAGGTGCGGGTGAGCAACCCCTTTACCTCAGCCTCCTTGGCCTGAATCGACGATTCCTGTCTCCACGCCAGTGCATTGAGTCCGACGAGGTTGACCAGAACGAGAATGACGACGCCGTTTCGGGCCGCGCGCCATTGCGACGAATAAAGGAAATCGCGCATGCCGCCCGACATGCGTCGCATCCGACGCCCATTCACCGATGTCGCTAGTTCGAACTGCGACAGATTCCATTCGGTGCGCGATGCATCGATCCAGCGTTCGCTGGGTTTCTGAACTTGCACCGGTCGTCCGATCGCGGCTTCGGCATTCTGGGCGACTGCTGGTTCCGCAAATACCGGCGTCTCGTCGACCAGCGCACTGCCGAGCAGGGTCCGCGCTTCGAGGGGAATCGTTTGCACGCCTTGCGGTCCGGGCCACACGATGTTCGGCTCGTCGGGGTTGCCGATGACGTAGATAGGGCTGGAACCAGGTTGTTCGTCCTGAGCGGTCGGGCTGAATTCGGGAATGACTCTCGACGCTGCGCGTCCCGCCGATTCCAGCGCCTGTAGATGTCCGGTCAGCCACGCGCGCGAACAGACCGCCACCCACGCATCGCCACCGCTTTTGTAGCCGGGCGATAGCGCGAAATGAAGCGTGGAAGGGTCGTCGAGGAGTTGCTCTTCAAGCAGTCCGTCGAGAACCGCACGTAGTCTGGGCGATCCTGCCTTGCCTGCGGCCGATCCCTTGGGCAGATGAACACGGTGCCATGACAGCATTTGCGCCGGCACGATGGCGACGATCTCGGATCCGCCGCCGGTGGTGGCAGGCAAAGTGCCTGCGTGCGAGCTTGCGGAACTGGCGACGGTTTGCCCATCCGATGAAATCGCGTAGGAATACGTCGATGCCGGGCTTGCCGGACTGTGCGGGAGTTGGACGAGCAGCGTATTCATGGGCATTCAGTGTGGCGCGTCATTGTAGAGAGGGGAAGGCCGTCTCCACGGCTTTTGTGCGGCTCAGGGTCACAACGTTCAGTCCTTCACGGTACACGACCGATTTTTCGACCACGACGGTCTGCTCCAGGCGCAGCCGTCCGTTCACCTCGAAATATTTCGACGACACGGTTTGCTGGGTGTCGTTGAGCGAACTGCCGACTTCACCCAGGATTTTCGTGGCATCGGCCAGCGATTTGAAGTGCGACAGCCCGCGAGCATTGACCAGACTCTTGGCGCCTGCAAGATCGAGGCCCGGAACGGTCGCGTAAATCACTTCGGCGCTGGCAGTGTTCAGGTTGATCGCGGTGACCGTGGGAAGGATGGTCACGTAGGGCCGGATTGCATCGATGGTCGACGGTGCCAAACCCAGCCAGACCAGATCTTCCAGTCTTTGGGGCGGTAGTGGCGCGAGCGTAGACGAGCCATTCGACGCGCTTTTGTCGAGTGCGAACCTGTAGTTTTCGGCGAGTGTCTGAAGCTGGCCGGTGGGAATTCCCTGCAACTCGAAAAGCTTCCCGAAAGCCGCCAGCGCGACAGGCGAAATCCGTCCGCCGTCCACCAGATTGGTAATGTTCATCCTCGACTGCAGATCGACGATCTGGCCAGAAAGAAAGGCGTCGCGATTGTCGATATCGGTGTTGTCTTTGTCGGCTGCCAGAAACGTCGAGAGGCGAGCCTCCTTGAGTGGGACAGACCACGGCTCGCTCAGGTAATCGGGCCCACCGGTTCGGGCGTCCTCCCGCAGAATCAGGCGCGCCCAGTCGAGCGCGCCGACCAGCACCCAGTTCGCCTGCACGCGGGCTCGCTCGGACGATTCGACCTCGATGGTTCGCCATTGCTGCCAGAGCGCCGCGGCAGCGAAAGTAGCAACCAGCGTTACCGTGAGCATCGCGGCCAATAGCGCAGCCCCACCTTGTGCCGCCTTGCCTTGTGCCGCACGAGCGACGGATCCGATTTCGCGGGTGCTCGTCATGACTTCGTTCCCCCGTTTGTCGGGCGAGACCAGTCTTTCGTGACCCGGCCGGCAAGCGGCGAGCCATCCGGGAACACCAGCGACAGGCGAATTCCATCGGGTCGCGATGCCGCGCCGGTTTGCGTGCCGATGAGCGATGTCGCATCGAGGGGGCGCGCCGAGGCGCCGTCGCTCGACAGCGGACTCGACCATGAATCGCCGCGGAAATAGAAGATTTGCCAATCGAGCAGAGGTGTCAGCACGACTTCGCGTCGGCGATCTTCGTCGCTCGCGTTCTGCGCCCATGACGAGGCACGATCCCAGCCCTGCTGAAGCTCACCACGCGTTTTTGCCGGTGGCGATTCCCAGCGTACCCATTCCCCTTGCGTGCCGATGGCGCGTCGGGTCCATGCAGCTACCGTGAGGCCGAGCGAAGCATTCGGAAGCGATGCGGAACTGCGGCGAACGATTCGAAGAACCCGGCCGTCCCAGTCGATGGCGACGGGCACTGTCGATGCGATAGACGTGCCTGTCGTTCCGGTGCCGGGTAATGTTTCCATGGCGTCCAGATCGGCGGTCCACTGGCCGATGGCCGCCTGAAGCGTGAGCATCTCATCGCTTCGGCGCTGCGTGATTTCCTGCGCGCGCGTCATTCCGTCGATACCGCGCCAGCTCATGATTGCCAGCAGCGCCATGACCGCTAGCGCAACCAGCATTTCGACCAGCGTAAAGCCGCGGTGCGGCGCGGAACGGCGAGTGGCGGGCATCAGAAACGGCTCACGATGGTCGTGACCTGCACGATGGGCGAATTGCCGTCCAGCACCTTCGCATCGACGCGTCGGAAGTTGGGGTTGGGGGTCGGTCGAACCGAAATGGCCACGTTGTAGATCCGGCCCGCCTGTTCGCAGGTCTCGACGCTGTCTCCGACGTTGGGCATCTGGGTCGACATGCGCACTTTGTTCAACTGGTTTTCCGCGCATATTTGCCCCAGGAACACGTCACTCTGGCGCTGCGCGTTGTTCGACAGCGATGCCGTCGCGCGCACGCCAGCGGTCAGCGCGATCGCGACGATGGCCAGCGCGACGAGGACTTCGATCAGCGTGAATCCGTAGGATCGGGAAGGCTTGTTTGCCTCTGACACTCGCGAATTTCGGCAGTGTCGTGAGATGTCGAACACTCTCATGGCTGGGCGTCCCCGCTCACGACCTTGAACGGACGCAAACCATCGGTGACGACGCGAAGGTACCGGCCGGGATATTGCGAGTTCACGATGACGATGTTTTGTGGACCGATCAGTGGCTCGGGTCCAAATACCAGATACGGGTTACCCGTGGCAGATGTTCCGTCGGCGAGCCATCGATCGGGCATATCGTTCTGTGCCAGGCCTTCGAACACGAATCCAGCCTCGGTCTGATGCCAGCGCACCGCAACGCCCGACGCACGCGATTTCGCCCTTGCCGATTCGAACAGCCCGGACAGCCGCTGCGCCTCGCGCTCAAGCTGAGTCTGTCCCGAGTCGCGCATGGACAGCGCGACCCCGGCCGTGCCGACCGCAATGATCGCGACGACCACCAGCAACTCGAGAAGAGTGAAGCCTCCGGCAGCAACGAATCGCGCTGCGGAAAACGTCCGATGGTGCTTCACGGTGGGCCGTAAGAAGGGTCTGAGGGGAAAGGGCGAAGCAAGTCGGGCTTACTGCCAGCTGCCGATGTCGGCGTTGTTGCCATCGCCGCCGGATTGACCATCCGCGCCGAACGACATCACGTCGATTTCCGCCTTGATACCCGGGTTCAGATACTGGTACGGGCGACCCCACGGATCGTTCGGAAGCTTGTCGAGATACGGCTTCCAGTTGGGCGGAATCGGGCTGGCGGTAGGGCGCGCGATCAGTGCCTGCAATCCCTGTTCGGCTGTTGGATAGCGCTGGTTGTCGAGCCTGTACAGCTTGAGTGCCTGCATGATGTTGTTGACGTCGGTTCTTGCGGCCGTCACACGGGCATCGTCTGCGCGATTTAAAACATTGGGAACGATCAACGCGGCAAGGACGCCGATGATGACGAGTACGACCATCAGTTCGATGAGCGTGAAGCCTCGGGAAAGAAGGCTTTTCGGATTTTGATTTTTGTGTGACATGTAGCCTAAAGCATTAACTTTTTGGTCTTCAATCATAATTGGTGAGTATGAAAAATTCGGGAAAAGTCTGGTTTATTCGCCTCGGCACTTTGGCCGTCTGGACGCTCATTGGGTTGACTTCAGTCTACTGGGCGCTTCAGTGGGTCGCAACGCGTGCCGAAATCGTCTCCGCTCCGCTCGCGGGATCGGAAACTGCGAAGGCAGATCCCACCTCGTTTGCCCGACTCCTTGGCGGCGGGCGCGAAGCCGCTCCGGTGCAGACCGCAAGCATTCCCAGCCGATTCGCCCTGGTCGGGGTCATTGCCGACAAAAACTCGATTGGGGCTGCGCTGATAGCTGTCGATGGCAAATCGCCGCGGCCGTATCGCGTTGGAAGCCCGATCGAGGAAGGACTGGTTCTCAAATCGGTCGAAAAACGGCGGGCAGTGCTCGCGGCCTCGCGTGATGCGCCCCCTGCGTTCACGTTGACCATGCCTGCGCTGCCTACGTCCAGGCAGTGAAATCGATCGTGGTGCAGCTACCGAAAGGCAAATTGCTTTTCGGCCAGCGATCGGCGCTCTGAGTTGCGTATTCGATAGACGCTTCATTCGCGCCAGACGCGTGAATAAGCTGCAGCGAGCGTATGACCCCTGCGTGAGTGATCCACGCGACCGAGTCATCGGGATGCGCCGCCCGGCATGCGGACAAGGCGTCGTGCACTCGGGATACGAATTCCAGGGTCGATTCGCCGCCAATCGTTTTGAATCGAGCGAAGTCCGACGTCCACGCTTCGATGTTCTCGGGCGAAATATCGGACCAGAGCCGTCCTTCCCATTCGCCGAAATTCATTTCCTTGATGCGCTCGTCCTCGCGGAATCGCAGATCGGGACGCGATTGTTGAAGTTGTCGAGCCAGCGCAGCGCATCGATCGAGCGGCGACACATACACCACGATGTCCGGCGGCAAAAATTCGGCAAGCGCGTCAGCCGCATCGCAGGTCGATTGCTCGTCGGCCGGCATGTCGAGTTGACCATAGCAAACACCCGCATCCACCAGCGGTTTGGCGTGGCGAATAGCAAAGAGCTTCATGGGATAAAGCGAAGGCTCGCGGCGGCGCCCAGATAGAAGGCGACTTCGCAAATCTGCTGCATGGCGCCAAGGCAATCGCCCGTGAATCCGCCGAGTCGGCGCTGGAAAAGACGCAGCATCCAGATGAACCCGATGACGCACGCGACCATTGCCCAGCCGTTGATCCACACTCCAGTGAGCAGCAAGCCCCCCACGAGTGGTGGAACACACCAAAGCACGCCGATCGCAATCGAGCCCCATGTAATAGCGTCGGCCAGCGGTTTGCTTTTCGAGGTGTCTGTGTTTCCGATGTGGGGAAGCCAGCGGATCGCGAGCAATGGAAAGAATCGGGTCACGACATGCGCGACCAAAAGCGCCGACATCGCGACGAATTCGTTGGTGCTCCCCAACTGCTCGAGCACTGCGATTTTCAGCATGAGCGTGAGCACCAGCGCGATAGCGCCGAAGGCACCGACGCGCGAGTCTTTCATGACGGTGAGCATTCGATCGCGATCGCCGCCCGCGCCCAGACCATCCACCAGATCTGCCAGGCCGTCTTCGTGAAATGCGCCCGTGAGCATCACGGTGGCAATAGTGCAAAGAATCGCCGCGATAAGCGGATTGAAGACGACATAACCGGCCCAGTAAACGACGCAGGCGACCAGCGCGACGATCCATCCGACGGCGGGGAAATAGCCGGCGCCCGCTCGCAGCATTTCCGGGGAAAAGCCGACCCATGCGGCGAGTCGGCCGGTAATCGGGATGCGGGTGAAAAACTGCACCGCGAGCAGCAGGTGTTTGATCGGATTGCTCATGCCGTCATACCCTCATGCGTTCGTTCCAAGGATCGGCGAAGGATCGTCGAAGGATTAGCGCGAACGCTCACTTGGGTTGTTGCAGGAAGAGGCGATACACCGGGTTGTTCGTTTCTTCGACATGCGGATACCCGAGGGTGTCGAGGAATTTGTCGAACGCTTTCGTGTCGACCGCAGGCACCTGCAAACCGACCAGAATCTTTCCGTAATCGGCACCCTGATTGCGGTAATGAAACGCGCTGATATTCCAGTTGGGTCGCATCGAACTCAGGAATTTCATGAGCGCGCCGGGGCGTTCGGGAAAGATGAACCGCAGTAGGCGTTCATCTTTGGCCAGCACCGAAATGCCACCCACCATATGTCGAATGTGTTCCTTGGCCAGTTCATCGTGCGTCAGATCAAGTGCCTTGAATCCGCGCCTGGAGAAATTCTTGGCAATCTTGACCGATTCGCCTTTGGCTGAGGTCGTGAGGCCTACGAAGATGTGCGCCTCGGCGGAATCGCTCACGCGGTAATTGAATTCGGTCACGTTGCGGATTCCGCCTGGCAGTTCGCCTACCAGTTCGCAGAACCGCCGGAAGCTGCCGCGCTCTTCGGGAATCGTCACCGCAAAAAGAGCCTCGCGCTCCTCGCCGACTTCCGCGCGCTCGGCAACGAATCGCAGGCGATCGAAGTTCATGTTCGCGCCGCAAAGAATCGCCGCGTAAGTCTGATCCTTCACCTTGTTCGTCTCGATGTACTGCTTGATCGCAGCCACCGCGAGCGCACCCGCCGGCTCGACGATGCTGCGGGTGTCCACAAAAATATCCTTGATTGCGGCGCAGACTGCGTCGGTATCGACCAGCACGTAATCGTCCACCAGATCACGCGCGATCCGATACGTTTCTTCGCCCACCAGCTTTACCGCAGTGCCGTCCGAAAACAGTCCGACATCTTTCAGCGCGATACGCTTGCGAGCCGCTACCGATTGGGTCATCGCGTCGGAATCGTTCATCTGCACCCCGATCACCTTGATGTCGGGACGAACCGCCTTGATGTAGTTCGCCACGCCCGAAATCAGTCCGCCGCCACCGATGGCAACGAACACCGCATCGAGTCGTTCCGAGCCCAGGCCCTGCAACTGCCGAAGGATTTCCATCGCGACCGTGCCCTGGCCGGCAATCACATCCGGATCGTCGAACGGATGAACGAATGTCAGACCCTGCTTTTTTTGCAGGGCGAGAGCGTGCACGTACGCATCGGAATAGCTGTCGCCGAACAATTCGACCAATCCACCCAATGCCTTGACCGCATCTATCTTCAGCTGGGGCGTAGTCGTCGGCATCACGATGACGGCCTTCGTGCCCAACTTCGTGGCCCCGAGCGCCACGCCTTGTGCGTGATTCCCGGCAGAGGCGCAAATGACGCCCTTTTTGAGTTGCTCCGGCGTCAGATGCGCCATCTTGTTGTACGCACCGCGCAGCTTGAAGCTGAACACCGGTTGCTGGTCTTCTCGCTTGAGCAGAATCTTGTTTTTGAATCGGGCGCTCAGCGTTTTCGCCACTTCGAGATTGGATTCGATCGCCACGTCGTACACCCGGGCGTTGAGAATTTTCTTGAGATAGTCCGCAGGCGTCAGGCGCTTGCTGGCTGATTTTTTTGGGGGTTTTTGGGCTTTTGCTGCGCGACTGGCGGCAACGGGAGTGGCGACGGGTTTCATTGGTGTCCTCTGCGCCCGATCATAGTGAAGAATTCAGGAGGAACCGGGAGTGCGCCAAGGCTTCAAAGTGCTTCCTGGACGAGATTTCGACGCACAAAGAAAAAAGCCCCGAGTCTTGCGACTCGGGGCTAAATCCACCAATTAGGAGGGTGGAGGAGACAAACGTTGGCGTAAAAAAATTTACGCGATGGGTTTAGTGTACCGATTATTTGTTGCGACGCAACATGGCGAAGCGCTCTGTTGCGAGAAAGAATGCGCAGTCTTCGGCAGAATTTGCATCGGTACAACAATTTCAAAACGGACAAATCATGGAATGCACGGTTAGCTGGACGGGAAATGCAGGAACGCGCTCGGGAATGGGTTTCGTAGCTGAAACGGGGAGCGGACACGTGATCGCCATGGACGGAGCGGTCGACGAGGCCAAACCCGAAAACGGCGGACGCAATCTGGCGCCTCGTCCAATGGAAACGCTCCTGGCAGGAACCGGCGGATGTACCGCTTACGACGTGGTGCTGATCCTCAAGCGCGGACGCCATCAGGTCACCGGTTGCACGGTCAAGCTGGTTTCAGAGCGTGCAGAAGTCGACCCGAAGGTGTTCACGAAAATCAATATGCACTTTACGGTGACTGGCAAAGGTGTGCCGCAAGCTGCTGTCGAGCGGGCAATTGCGCTGAGTCACGACAAATATTGCTCCGCCACCATCATGCTGGCCAGCACCGCTGAAATCACGACCAGCTTCGAGGTTCTCGAGGCCTGAACCGCGCGAGATAACTAGGCGGGGCTAGATATGGTGCGCAGTGGTGGTCATCACCTTGGCCGCTGCGCGCATCAGCGTTCTCACTGGAGCAGGTAGGTCGACGCCGCCAGCCCGCCGCGCCGCCAGGGCGTGAGCTTCTTCATCCGCTTTCATCTGGGACACGATTGCTCTTGACCTGCCGTCGGAAGCGGGCAACCGGTTCAAATGCCCGGCCAGGTGCTCCGCCACCTGCTTTTCGGTCTCGACGACGAATCCCAGGCTCACCTTATCACTCACCTTGCCGGCCACCACGCCTAGTGCGAACGCACCGGCGTACCAAAGCGGATTCAACAGAGAAGGCCGAGAGCCCAGCTCGTCCAGTCGCTCCTTGGTCCACGCCAGGTGATCGATTTCCTCATCGGCAGATTTCTGGAACTGCTCCCGCAAAGCCGCCGATTTCGTCGTGAACGCCTGCGCGGTGTAGAGCGCCTGAGCGCAGATTTCGCCCACGTGATTGACCCGCATCAATGAAGACGCAAGTTTTTTCTCGTCGTCGGACATGTCCTCAACCGGGGAAAGTTCAGTACCAGAGCCATGCGATGGCGACTTTTTCACTGCCCTGGGCGTTGCGAACAGGGTTCGCAGAGCGATATCGGCCGCAATAAGTAGTTTGTCCATGTGAATCCCTATACGGAAAACGATAAAAACCATTCTAGGCGGGCGTGAGAAATTGTCGTCTGTTGCGGTATCTATACACCCCATCGGGCGTTGTTGCACCACTGCAACGAATCGGCGTTGCAATAGACAATTCTTTTGCGGAAAGAGATGGGCTCTGGTGCAATACCAACAACTTCCGAAAAGGAGGTTGGCCCGGGGATCCGGCGGGGACACAAAACTGCCTGCATCTATGTGAACCCTTCGCACCGGAGCCCTATGTTTAACCTTGGAGAAAACTCGCAATGAAAAAATCACTAGTTGCTCTGGCTGCACTGGCTGTTGTCGGCGCTGCTTCCGCTCAGTCCTCCGTGACCATCTATGGCCGCGCAGAACTCGGCATTCAAAAGAACCCTGGCGTGCCTGTCCGTATGGACACCTCCAACGGCACCAGCCGTATCGGTTTCACCGGTGTTGAAGACCTCGGCGGCGGCCTCAAGGCTACCTTCAAGCTCGAAACCCGTATGGGCCTCGAGTCCGGTTCGAACGACGGCACCAACGGTGGCCGTCCTTTCTGGCAAGGTGAATCCACCGTCGGTTTGGCTGGCGCGTTCGGTTCGGTCCGTTTGGGCCGTGCTCTGACTGCTTACCGCAACATCGACTCTTCCGGTGACCCATGGGGCACGGAAAAGGTTGCTAGCTTGGCTCCCCAATCGGTCAAGTCTGACACCACCAACACTGCTGACGGCGCATATTCCGACGGCGGCGGTCTGGCTCGTACCGATGGCATCCATTGGGTTTCGAACGACTACAGCGGCTTCAAGGGCGCACTGTCCTACGGTCCTAAGGGTCAATCGAACGCAGTCGTTGGTCAACAACGTCTGTCCAACGCTATCACTGGCGCAGCTGCTGCAGCTAACGGTTTCCCCGTTGGCATCAAGTCGGACATTTCCGCTGCTATCTGGTATGCACAAGGCCCGATCTATATCGGTGGTGGTTACGAGCAAAACCGTCGTGACGAAACCGGCTGGACCGTTGCTGGTTCGTACGATTTCGGCGGCATGATGGGCGCTAGCGGCCTCAAGCTGATGGCTGCTTACACCGTCAAGGACACCGCAATTGCTGGTCCTGACTACAAGGCTACTTCGTTGGCAGTGGTCATTCCTTTCGGCGCATTCACCTTCAAGGGTGGTTACATCGATGCTAAGGCTGAAGGTTCGGGCAGCAAGACCGCTGGCGGTTCCAAGCTCGGCCTGGGTCTGGACTACGCTCTGTCCAAGCGCACCTCGCTGTACTCTGCTTACGGCAACCCCAAGGGAGCTGTCAAGGCTTCCTACGAAGTGGGTGTCAACCACACGTTCTAATTTGAGACTGGTCTAGCACCAGTTTCTTTGAAGAATTTAAAAGCCATCGGGGTCAAACCCGGTGGCTTTTTTCATGGTTGGTCCATAAGCTGCTAGCTGTATGTCCATGAATTTGAAATCGAAGTACATCCAGGCGTTGTGGGGCCTCGTATTGATCACCCAACTAGTCGCCTGCGGCAGTCTTGGTAAATCGACGCGCAGCTCGGAGCCTTCCAGTGCAATCGAGGCCAAGCAGGAAGTGACTCTCCGTGGCTGGAGCGGGGAACATTGGCATCACGTCACCTTTCCGGGCAAGAACGCGACGCTTTATTCGATAGTCGATAACGGCGACGGCGACAGCCTCTCGGCAGTCTCCGAATCATCCGCAAGCGTGATGCGGAGCACCCTAAATCGCGCACCGTCAACCTACCGAGATGTTTCGTTTTCCTGGCGCGCAGACGCATTGATGGCAGACGCCGATATCTCCCAACGCAACTTCGACGACTCTCCGGTGCGCGTCATGTTCGCTTTCGATGGCGACCGCAGCAAGTTTTCGATGAAAAACGAGCTTCTCTCTGAGTTGATGCGCACCATGTCGGGCGAAGAAATGCCCTATGCCACCCTGATATACGAGTGGAGCAACACACTACCTGCGGGAACCATCGTCGAAAACCCCAGAACCGATCGAATCAAAAAGATGGTTTTGGAAAGTGGCACCGCGAATCTGGGCAAATGGCGAATTCACCGTCGTAACCTGAAGGCCGATTTCGAGAAGGCGTTCGGCGAAGAATCAGGCAATCTGATCGGTATAGCCGTGATGACCGATAGCGACAACACGCGATCGGCGTCTAAAGGCTATTACGGGCACGTACGGGTGTTGAATACGATCGCTCCACCGGCGCCCGCACCCGCACCCTGACTTAAGCGCCTACAGATCCGATTCCTCGTTCCAGCAGTAGCCGTCACGCGCAATCATCGCGCTCGACGCACTTGGACCCCAACTGCCCGCCGCATACGGCCGTGGCGGCTGGTTTGAATTTTCCCAATGTTCGATGATCGGTTCGACCCAGCGCCAGGCTTCTTCCTGCTCGTCGCTGCGCACGAAGAGGTTCAATCTGCCGTCGATCACATCGAGCAGCAATCGTTCATACGCGCCCACTCGTTCAGATCCGAAGCGCTTGTCGAAATCCAGATCGAGCTGCACCGGCGCCAGCGATTGCGTGCTGCGCCGGTTGTCCTGCCCTTGCGCCAGCAGATGCAATTCCAGCCCATCCTTGGGCTGCAGATTGATGATCAAACGGTTTACCGAACCGGTAGGCGACGAAAAGATTTCGTGCGGCGTCGGACGAAAATTAACTTCGATGTGGGCGTCCCGCTCGGCGAGTCGTTTGCCGGTGCGGATATAGAAGGGCACGCCCGCCCATCGCCAGTTTGCGATCTCAGTTCGCAGAGCGACATAGGTTTCGGTCTTGCTGTTCGGATCGACACCGGGTTCTTCGCGGTATCCCTTGACCGGCGCACCGTCGGAATTGCCAGCCGTGTATTGACCGCGAATCGCGTGTTGCGCGAGTGTCTCGGGTGTCCAGGGTTTGAGCGCACGCAGAACCTTCAGCTTCTCGTCGCGAATCGCATCGGCGTGGGAATTGATGGGTGGCTCCATGCCGATGGCGCAGAGCAGTTGCAGCGCGTGGTTTTGAACCATGTCTCGTAGCGCGCCTGTCTTCTCGTAGAAGGCGCCACGTTTTTCGACGCCCAGGTCTTCCGCAATCGTGATCTGGATGTTCGCGATGGTCTCTCGACGCCAGAGCGGCTCGAACAGCGCGTTGCCGAACCGGAGCGCAAACAGGTTTTGCACCGACGGTTTGCCCAGGTAATGATCGATGCGGAACACCTGTTTTTCGTTGAAGACACGTCGCACGGTCTCGTTGATCGCGCGATTCGATTCCAGGTCGTGCCCCAACGGCTTCTCCAGGACGATGCGAGTTTGCGGCGTGTTGAGACCAGCGGCTGCCAACTGCTCGACGACGGTGGTGAACAGGCCCGGAGCAGTGGCCGCGTACATCACGACGGTGTCGGCATTCCGCTGCGCCAGTTTGTCGGCCAGACGTTTGTAATCGCCGGTCTGCGACAGATCCATTCGCAGATATTCCAGCATCGATGCGAACTTCGCGAACTCTTCGCTGGAAGGCCGTTTCGCGCCTTCTACACCTTCGAATCGAGATTCGATGAGCGCGCGATACGCGTCGTCGGTGTGATCGTCGCGCGCCACGCCGATGATGCGTCCGCCTTCCGGTAACGTGCCGTGTCTGAAAGCCTGAAAGAGTGCCGGCATGATCTTGCGCCAGGACAGATCGCCTGTGCCGCCGAATAGGACGAGGTCAAAGCTCATGTTTGGAGTTCTTTTTAAAAGCGATGTATGCCGTTGAAGAGGCAAGGATGCCCCAGAAACTCGACGGGGCACAAAACAACTGTAACTTGGTTTTATGCCGCACACTTGGGTAGCAAACGGTATGGATAATCTCTCGGCATGAATCAACTCGAAGCGCTCAAACAGTTCACGACGGTCGTAGCCGACACGGGCGATTTCAAGCAATTGGCCCAGTTCAAGCCGCAGGATGCGACCACCAATCCGTCGTTGATTCTCAAAGCGGTTCAGAAACCCGAATACGCATCGCTTGTCTCCGAGACCATGAGCCGTTTCGGCGATCGTCATATCGATGAAGCGATCGACCGCCTGCTGGTGCGATTCGGTTGCGAGATTCTTTCCATCATTCCCGGTCGCGTGTCCACCGAAGTTGATGCCCGCCTGAGCTTCGATGCCAGCGCCACCTATAGCCGCGCGGAGCGGATCATCGAGTTGTATGAAGCCGAGGGCGTTCATATCGACCGTGTGTTGATCAAGATCGCGGCCACCTGGGAAGGCATTCAGGCCGCCAAGAAACTCGAAGAGCGCGGCGTGCATACCAACTTGACGCTGCTTTTTTCATTTGCGCAGGCCATCGCGTGCGGCGACGCGAAGGTGCAACTCATCTCTCCATTCGTCGGCCGCATTTACGACTGGTACAAGAAGTCTGCAGGCACCGCGTGGGATGAAGCCGCGAATGCGCAAGCGAACGATCCGGGCGTGAAGTCGGTCAAGCAGATCTTCAACCATTACAAGCACTTCGGCATCAAAACCGAGGTCATGGGCGCGAGCTTCAGGAGCGTCGGGCAGATCACTGCGCTGGCCGGACTCGACCTGTTGACCATCAGCCCGGAGCTTTTGTCGCAACTTGCTGCATCGAACGAACCCTTGCCCAAAGCGGTCGATGCCAAAGACGCAATCGCGATGGATTTGCCGGCTGTGAACTACGACGAGGCCCAGTTCCGCTACGCACTCAACGAGGATGCGATGGCAACCGAAAAACTGGCCGAGGGCATTCGAGCCTTTGCAGCGGACGCGGTGAAGCTCGAAAAGCTGATGCTCGCCAAATAACAGAAGAACAAAAAGAAAGCGCTTGATGACTCGAACACGATGCGACAAAACGCCGGCATGGAATCAACTCAGGACACTGTTCGAAGAGCGGGCGAAGGACTTCAATCTTCGATCGGCTTTTGCGAACGATAGCAAGCGCTTCGAGCAATTCAGCCAGGAAGCACCGGAGTTGTTCGCCGATCTTTCGAAGAATCTGATCGACAACGAAACTCAATCGGCCTTGTTCGATCTGGCGCGGCAATGTGGTGTGGAAGAGCATCGCGACTCGATGTTCGCCGGAGAGAAAATCAACTCGACCGAGCAGCGTGCAGTCATGCATTTTCTGCTCCGAACGCCAGCGGATGCGCCACCGAAAGGTCTTGAAGCAGAACACGCGCAGGTACACGAAACGCTCTCTGCGATGCTCGCGTTCGCCGAAGAAGTTCGTGCTGACGACGAAATAACCGACGTGGTGAACATCGGAATCGGCGGATCCGACCTCGGCCCTCAAATGACGACTCTCGCGCTCGACGAGTTCGTCATCAAGAGCAAACGATTTCATTTCGTCTCGAACGTCGATGGGCACGAGCTCGCATCGAAGCTGGCCAAGCTCGACCCGAAACACACGCTATTCCTGATTGCGTCCAAGACCTTCACCACCATCGAAACGATGACCAACGCGAACTCCGCGAAGAACTGGTTCGAATCGAACGGCGGAACCGACATTGCGCGCCATTTCGCCGCGCTCACCTCCAACGTGACGGGCGCGAAAGAGTTTGGCATCTCGCGCACTTTCGGATTTTGGGATTGGGTGGGTGGTCGTTACTCGATGTGGTCTGCAATTGGACTGCCGGTCGCCATCGCCATCGGCTCCGTGGGATTTCGAGAATTTCTTGCCGGTGCTCACGAGATGGATGAGCATTTCCGCAGCGCGCCGATCGAGAAAAATCTTCCGATACGACTCGGATTGCTGGACGTCTGGTATCGCAACTTTTTCGAGTTCACCAGCCGCAGCGTCGCGCCGTATCACGATGCCTTGCGTCGTCTGCCTGCTTATCTTCAGCAGCTGGAAATGGAGAGCAACGGCAAGCGAGTCGACACCGATGGCGCAGAGCTGCCCTACGGAACATCGCCGGTCATCTGGGGCGAGCCTGGCACCAACGGTCAGCATGCGTTCTTCCAGATGCTGCATCAGGGCACCGACACTATTCCAGTGGAGTTCGTCGCGGTACGCACGCCTAGCCACCAGCTTGCAGGGCATCACGAAAAGCTGCTTTCCAACGCCCTGGCGCAGGCGCAGGCATTCATGATCGGGAAGGCAGATGCCGGCGGTCACAAACATTTCCCGGGGAATCGACCGAGCACGTTCCTGTTGCTCGATCAGCTCACTCCTAAATCATTCGGCGCTCTGATCGGTCTTTACGAACACCGGGTGTTCGTGAGTGGATCGGTGTGGGGTATCAACAGCTTCGATCAGTTCGGTGTCGAGCTTGGCAAAGTGCTCGCGAAAGCGATCGAGCCGCTGGTATCGACCGCGAAAAGCCACCAGCTTGCGTTGGGCGATATCGATGGGTCGACCGCAGGATTGATCTATCGGTTGAAGGCCTGATCGGTCTTCGCGATTCGCGACTTTCCCGATTCACGAATATCGACGAGCATAAAAAAAGGGTTGCCGAAGCAACCCTTTTTTTGCGTCCGGAGGACAGTGGCAATTACATGCCCATGTCGCCCATTCCACCCATGCCGCCACCGCCCATTGCGGGGGCTGCATCTTCCTTCGGTGCTTCGGCAATCATGCACTCGGTCGTGAGCAGCAGGGATGCAACCGAAGCCGCGTTCTGCAGTGCAGTACGCGTGACCTTCGTCGGATCCAGAATGCCCATTTCGATCATGTCGCCGTAGGTGTCGTTCGCAGCGTTGAAGCCAAAGTTGCCTTTGCCTTCCAACACCTTGTTGACCACCACGCTCGGCTCGCCACCGGCGTTGAACACGATTTCGCGCAGGGGCGCTTCGATCGCCTTCAGGACCAGCTTGATACCGGCATCTTGTTCAGCGTTGTCGCCCTTGATGTTGCCGGCAGCCTGCTTTGCGCGGAGCAATGCAACACCACCGCCAGCCACGATGCCTTCTTCAACTGCAGCGCGGGTTGCGTGCAATGCGTCTTCGACACGTGCCTTCTTTTCCTTCATTTCGACTTCGGTAGCAGCGCCGACCTTGATCACTGCAACGCCGCCTGCCAGCTTGGCAACGCGTTCTTGCAGCTTTTCACGGTCGTAGTCGGAAGTCGCTTCTTCGATTTGAATGCGGACTTGCTTGACGCGTGCTTCGATGTCGCCAGCAGCACCGGCTCCGTCGATGATGATGGTGTTTTCCTTGCCCACTTCCACGCGCTTGGCTTGGCCGAGGTCAGCCAGGGTGACCTTCTCGAGGGTCAGACCGACTTCTTCGGCGATGACCTTGCCACCGGTGAGGATCGAGATGTCTTCGAGCATGGCCTTGCGACGATCGCCGAAGCCAGGAGCCTTGACTGCCACGACCTTGAGGATGCCGCGGATCGTGTTCACGACCAGAGTGGCCAGGGCTTCGCCTTCGACTTCTTCGGCAATGATCAGCAGGGGACGGCCAGCCTTAGCGACTTGTTCCAGCGTGGGAAGCAGGTCACGGATGTTGCTGATCTTCTTGTCGAAGAGCAGAACGAAGGGGTTGTCCAGAATCGCGGATTGCTTTTCGGGGTTGTTGATGAAGTAGGGCGACAGGTAGCCGCGGTCGAATTGCATGCCTTCGACGACTTCGAGTTCGTTGTTGAGCGACTTGCCGTCTTCAACGGTGATCACGCCTTCCTTGCCGACTTTGTCCATTGCGTCAGCAATGATCTTGCCGATGGATTCGTCGGAGTTGGCCGAGATCGAGCCGACTTGAGCGATTTCCTTGGAAGTGGTGGTGGTGCGCGAAGCCTTCTTCAGCTCTTCGGTCAGGGCAAAAACTGCCTTGTCGATACCGCGCTTCAGATCCATCGGGTTCAGACCGGCTGCAACGTACTTGGAGCCTTCGCGAACGATCGCTTGAGCCAGCACGGTTGCAGTGGTGGTGCCGTCACCAGCGTTGTCGGAAGTCTTGGAAGCCACTTCTTTCACGAGCTGTGCGCCCATGTTCTGAAGCTTGTCCTTGAGTTCGATTTCTTTTGCGACGGACACGCCGTCCTTGGTCACCGTGGGGGCGCCGAACGAGCGTTCGAGAACCACGTTACGGCCCTTGGGGCCGAGGGTAACTTTGACTGCGTTAGCCAGGATGTTCACACCCTCGACCATGCGCGCGCGGGCTTCGCCGCCGAAAACTACGTCTTTTGCTGCCATGTTTATTCTCCGATTTGGATTAGTCAGTTGGGGAAAGAGCGGTCACGCTGAACGCGCCGACCGGTCTTTGCCGCAAACAAATTATTTGGATTCGACGACTGCGAACAGGTCGTCTTCCTTCATGACAAGCAGCTCATCGCCATCGACCTTGACGGTCTGGCCGCTGTACTTGCCGAAGAGAACGCGGTCGCCGACCTTGACATTCAGGGCCATCATTTCGCCCTTGTCGTTCTTCTTGCCCGGGCCGACGGCCAGAACTTCACCCTGATCTGGCTTTTCGCCAGCACTGTCGGGAATAAAAATGCCGGAAGCGGTCTTGGTTTCTTGTTCCGAGCGTTTGACGATCACGCGATCGTGCAGAGGACGAAGTTTCATTGCATCTCCTGATTTGCAATTGGTTTGGACATCAAAGAGTGCCGATAGCCTGAGATGGCGAAGTCAGCACTCGTTAACATGAGGCGAGGAATCGAGATGCGTAGCGCACGTACCTGGGAGAACGGTGCTGTTAGCACTCAAAACCATCGAGTGCTAATGATACGGGCTTTTATGGCGATTTCAAGACGGACCATTCCGGCCCATCCAAAACCCGCCTGACGCGATTCGGCTAAGTGTGGAGTTCGTCGGCGTGAATCAGGAGTCCAAAGTCTCGTCGACTCGAAGCTTGCGCTGATCTTCGTAGACCTTCTCCATGGCACCGCGTGAAATGGTGAGCTTGTCGAGTTCGAACTTCCAGTCGCGTAGCGGTGCTCCGGTCTGAAGCGCTTTCAGTTCACGCGACCATAGCCGGCGGCGCAGGACTATGACGCTATCGGAGCGACCGAGAATTTCTTCGTCGTAATTGGCCATGACTCCCTGTCCGACCTGAACTACATGATCCTGGACGTGCAAAAGGTTGCAGGTAGCCGGATCGACATCCTCCAGCTCTATTTCGCCGCGCAGCACGCGATGCGCGATGGCCATGCCGTCCCCGGATGCTGCGGCGGCAGCGCGGCGTTGCGCTCGGCGCTCCATGTATTCACGAGCTTTATCGCCTGCGACTTCCACGCGAGCCACCAGAAAGAGCATATGGCTCTCGTCGTCGATCGGCACCCACCAGGACAACAGCTCCCGGTAGATAGCAACACCCGGATCGCTGGGCTGGCCCTTGAAATACATCATGTTGGGCATGCCGAACTGCGAGACGCGAGTGTCCTTCGTGAAGCGGCTGAAGATGGTGATTCCCCATTCGCTTTCCTCGGCGTCCATGGTCGGGCATTCGGCGAATCCATCGAACGCACCCGGGTTGTTGCGATGCGCGAACCCGGAGTGCGCGTGATCGCCTCCATTGTCCATGTCGTTGAAGTAATTGCATCCGCGCAAAACGCTGTCGTGATCAAGAACGCCTTCGAAATTCTCGAAATGCGGATAGCGCGGCATTTCGGGGGGGGCGCCCTCGCCGAGGTACGCAAATACGAAGCCGAGGTAATCGCGGCATGGATAAGTTCTGAGCTTGACCATCTCGCAGAACGGTTTCGGCTCGGCAGGTTGCGCCTCGCAGGCGCCGTCCGACGCATATTTCCATCCGTGATATCGGCATCGAATGCTGTCGCCTTCGACCCAGCCGACCGAGAGTTGCGTGCCGCGATGCGGACAGCGGAACTGGGTCAGGTGAGGGGTGCCGTTCTCTCCGCGATAGAGCGTGTACTGAACACCCATGATCTTGATCGGCTTGGCCTTGCCCGGCTTCAGATCGTCCGTGTGAAACACCGGGTGCCAAAAGCTTCGCATATATTTTCCCGCCAGCGTATCGGGTCCCGTTCGCTGAAATTCTTTGGGACCGATGCGAGCCGACGAGCCCTGCGTCGATGTGCTTTGCGAGTCGTTACTGCTGCTCATGGGAGCTCCAATTTTTGGGTTCCAGATTCGTTCCGTTGGCCGAGTCGAATTCAACCGAATACGACCGGCGATCCGTTTCTTTCGGCGAGTGTCTCGAGTTTGCGGATCAGGTAATTCCACGAGTGCTCGACGTGAATCGGGGTCATTACCTGCGAGTGACGGGTGGCGCGTACGGCGGACGTGGGCATCGAAGTCTTGAATCCTGCGCCGTGCCCAACCACGTGGGCCTTTGCCGCCTTCTCGAGAAACACGCCCAGGCACGCTGCGTGCTCGATGGAAGTTCCGCAAAACGAAATTCCGTGATTGCCCATCAGAACCGCAAAGTTGCTGCCCATGGTTTTAGCGAGTGCTAAACCCTCGTCCTTCTTGGTGACCAGCGCAACTTCATCTTCATGACGCGGTACTTCCATGAAGTAGTCGGCATCTACCGTGAAAGGCAATAGCGGCTCCGATGAGGCGGATAGCACGCAGCTGTAGAAGGGGTGGGTGTGCGCAACCACCATGATGTCCGGCCGAAGGCGAAAGATTTCCGAGTGAATCGGCCATTCGGAATGACGTCCGCCGGATCCCGCGATCTTGTTTCCATCCATATCGACGAGCACGAAATCGTCCGGGCCCAGAACTTCGCCAAGTCCGATCCGATTGCGCTTCATCCAGAACCCGCGACCATCGGGATCGCGAAGCGAAAGATGGCCGAGCGAGAGATCGCCGTGCCCTTCCATTTCGAGAATGCGGCACGCCTTTGCAAGCTGAACCAGCGACTGATCTAGCGTGGAGGATGTGGAAATTTCAGTGGTGGTCATGTTTGTCTTCCTGATATGTTTTCGCTGCTTGGATCAAGAGCCGTTGGTTTCGCCGCGTTCCCAATACACGAACTTTCTGCGTGCAAGAACGATGAGGTAGTCGAGGAAAAATCCGCAGATGCCGATAGTCAGGATGCCTGCGTAGACATTGGCGTATCTGAAGCGGGTGCTGAAACTGGTGATGTAGTAACCCAGGCCCGCGCTGTCCCCGATCATCTCGGTGACGACGACGATGGTGATTGCGATCGGCAAGGCGATACGCATGCCGGAGACGATGCTGGGCAACGATGCGGGAATCAGTACGCGTTTGAAGATTTGGGAGCGACTTGCACCTGCGTTCTGCGCAGTCCATATCCAGTTCGCCTGGATGCTGCGAATCCCGAGATAAGTCGTGATGACGATCGGGTAGAGACATTCGAGAAACGTGAACGCAATTTTCGAAGGCGTTCCCAAGCCGAAGATGAAGGTGAATATCGGAAAGAGCGCGATCTTCGGAATCGGATAGCCCACGAAGAAAGTGGGCTCGACCAGCCTCGAGAACAGCGGGGACCGCGCCATTCCGGCGGCAAGCGGTACGCCGACGACAACGGCGAGTGCGAAGCCGGCGAGCGATCGACCCATGGTGACCCCAGCCTGCTTGATAAGCACACCATTCAACAGGTCTGTCTTGAATGCACCGACCACCGTCGTTAAATCCGGCAACAGTCGCGAGGTGACCAGGCCACTGCTCACCTCGACCTGCCAGACAAGTAGCAGCAACGGAATCGAATACCACTGGCGTAAGAATCGGACCGCGGTGTTCATGGTTGCATCGCCTCCAGCGTCCCCACGCTTTGTCCGCGAAGAACGCGGGTGCGAACCGCCATCAGGATTCGATCGGATATGAAACCTGCGATTGCAAAACAGAAGATGCCAGCCAGCATGATGTCGTATCGCGCCGCCTCTTCCCCGTGCGAGATGAGCGATCCCAGGCCGCCCTGTGCGCTGATCAATTCGGATGCGAACAAGAGCACGAACGCCATCGAAAGGCCAACCCGCAATCCAGTGAATGCCTGCGGTGCAATCGCCGGCAACAACACTCGGAAAAAGATGATGTGCTGGGGCGCACCCATGTTCTTCGCGGTCCAGATGAAAAGAGGATTCACCGAAAGAACCGCATGCCTGGACGATAGAAATACAGGAAAGAAAACCGAGAACGAAATGATCGCGACTATGAGCGCGTGGCCGAGCCCGAACAACAGCAGGAACACCGGCAGGAAGGCAATTTTGGGGATCGGATAAAGGAACGCGACCAGTGGATCGAAGAAGTGCCGAAGTGGCTTCCAGGCGCCTGCGGCTAGACCGACGAGCAAGCCGGTTCCGGCGCCAATCGCAAAACCCAGGTACGCGCGATACAGGCTCGACCTGAACGCAGGAAGCAATTCCTTGTCTTCGAACAACTCTCGGATAGATTTCGCGATGGTGGCTGGAGACGCCAGATATTCAGGCAGGACGCCACGAGTTGCGGTCCATTGCCAGATGGCTAGCAGAGCGATCGGAATAATCGCGCCTTGAAGCGAACGCGCGCCCAGCTTCACGCTTCCTCCCGCTGCTTGAGCTTGATCACTTCTTCGCGAAGTAAATCCCACACGTCGTTTCGAATCCGGTGGTATTCATTCGACTTTCTGAAGTTCACGCCGCGGTCGACGTCTTCGGTGATCGGGATGTCCGCCTTCACGCGTCCCGGATAGGCAGACAGCACGACGATGCGAGTCCCAAGATAAATGGCTTCGTCGATGTCGTGAGTGACGAACAAAGCCGTCTTGCGTTGGCCGCCCGCGTTGCCTGTCGTTCCTGCAGCGTTCTCGCGTGCGTCCGTGCGCAGCCACACCGATCGCAGCTCTTCCTGAAGCACTTCGCGCGTTTGCGCGTCGAGCGCACCGAAGGGCTCGTCCATCAGAAGAATTTCAGGGTCGAGTGCCAACAATCGCGCCAGTGCAACCCGTTGCTTCATCCCACCTGATAGTTGGCCAGGATAGAAATCTGCGAACCGTTTGAGATTGACCGTCTCGAGAATCTGCCGTCCGCGCGCAAGCCGATCGTCCTTCGCGACTCCCTTCATCTCCAGAGGCCAGCACACGTTTTCAAGCACCGTGAGCCACGGATAAAGCGAGTAGTCCTGGAACATCATTCCGCGATCGGGCGACGGCTTGGTGATCTGCCGACCATGCAGCAAAAGATCGCCACCCGTGATCGATTCGAATCCGCCGACCATATGCAAAAACGTGCTTTTGCCGCATCCCGAGGGGCCGACGATGCACACGAACTCGCCTGCACCGATGTCTATCGACAGACCGTCGATCACGTTCAACGGCGAGCCGTCGCGAGTGAATGTCTTCGCGAGATTTTTTACCTTCAACAAAGACGAAGTCTCTTGCGAAGCGTCTTTCGAGGGACTCATGCTCACTTCGGAAGGTACTTCATGTCGACCACGTTTTTCAGGTCGGCTCGCTTGGTCTGAAATCCGAACTTCACCTGCGCATCTTGCATTTTGTCCAATGCCGAAACATCGACACGTGCCGACGGCTCGCGGTAGTAGTCGGTCATCGGCAGATACACCTCGGGCGCAATGCGAACCAGCTTGCCGTCGATGATGGCTTTGCGTGATTCCTGGGGATTCTTGTTGTAGTACTGGGTAGCGCCGACGACGTCGCTCAGGAATGAACGAACGAGCGCCGGGTTCTTGGCGAGGAACTCATCCTTGGCGATCAACACCATGAGTTCTTCTTCGAACGGTGCGCCATCTTTCGACGTGTAAATCGTGCGGACGCCTCCCCGAGTTTCGGACATCTGCGCGAAAGGTTGCGGGAACATCGCAACATCTATCTTGCCTGCACGCAGGGCTTCGTCCTGAGACGAGAAAGAGATTGGAACGAGCGTCACGTCCGACTCAGCAATGCCTGCTTTCTGCAGGATCATCCGAGTCCACAAGTGGCCCGAACCGCTGAAGCCGTTCAGGCCGATGGTCTTGCCCTTCAAGTCGGCGATCGTCTTGATCGGCGAGTCGCTCTTGACCATGAACTTCGTGTAGAAGCCGCGATCGCTTTCACGTGAAATGGACGCGATGATCTTGAACTTCACGCCCTCGGCTGCGGCAAAGATCGCGCTGTTCGCACTCATCGTCGCCACGTCCAGCGCGCCTGCTTCGAACGCCTGGATGCGCTTGTCGGCACCGGGGAATCGTTGAGCTTCGATGGTGTAGGTCTTGCCCTGATTCGGCGAGACTTCCGGCTTGGCCATCATGAGCCAGAGCTGCTCTTCCGCCGCGACGCCGTAACCTAAACGAATCGGCGTTGTCTGAGCAGTGGCAGTGCCAACGAACATGACTGCTGCGAGCGACAAGCTGGCGGCTCGGATCAAACTGGAAAGAATCGATTTCATGGCTGCATCCGTGAACAAGTTGATGAACGGGGTTTCATCAAATTTTCAAAGACCGTCGACTGACCGTCCAATACAAATTCCAGCGTTCAATAAGACGTTTTCGATATGAAAGCGTCAAGGGCGGACGGCCTGCTTATTCGTCTGCCTTCACGTTGGCTTCCTTGATCACCTTTCCCCAACTTGCGAAGTCCTCCCTACCGATCTTCCCCAATGCTTCCGGGGTAGTGGTCGAGACATCGAAGCCTTTCGCCGCGAGACTGGCTTTCATGTCGGGCGCATTCAGGATCCGCACGACTTCTGCGTTGATCTTCATGATGATTTCGTTGGGGACGTTCGCTGGCAGATAGAGCCCGATCCATGGATCGCCGAGTCGCTTGCCGAAGGCGGGGAGTTCTTCCGAAATGATCGGCACCGACGGGAAATCCGGCGATCGGGCGGCGCCCGCGCTGGCCAGAATTTTCAGGCGACCTTCCTTCACGAAAGGGGCGAGTTGTCCGGTCGCACCGACCATGACCTGAATACGACCGCCCACCAGGTCGGTAATCGTCTGGCTCGATCCCTTGTATGGCACATGGAGAATGTCGATGCCACCTGCTGTGTATTTGATGAGTTCGGTGAGCATGTGCTGTACCGATCCATTGCCAGACGATCCATAGCTCAGTTTGCCCGGATTAGCCTTGGCGTACTGAACCAACTCGGTCAGGCTGTTCACGGGAACAGACGGGTTGACGACCAGAGAAAATGGAACGGTAGCCAGTTGCGTGACCGGCGTGAAGTCCTTGAATACATCGAAAGAAAGCTTCTGCAGATGCGGACTACGAGCCATCGTGCTATCTGGAATCAGCACCCAGGTGTACCCATCGGCCGGAGTCTTCGATGCGATCGCGACACCGAGATTGTTGTGGTCGCCAACCCGGTTGTCGACCACAACCGGTTGACCCCACGACTCCTGAATTTTTTGCGATAGCACGCGGGCGAGCACGTCGGCGCTACTCGCGGCAGGAGCCGGAACGATGATCCGTATCGGCTTCGAAGGGAAGGTTTGCGCGGCCGCGCCGAACGCGAGAACAGCACCGATCGAACAAAGAATGTACGCAAGCTTTTTCATGAAGCTTCCTCTCTCGAAAATTGTCTTCTACGGCTACAAACGGTAGCCGAACACATCGGCGCCGGTGAGCTTTTCCACTGCGCGACCAAAGCGGTATTTCAGTTCGGGTGCATCGAAGGGCGGCTGCTCGAGCTTTTGTTCCTCCTGCGTGAACGGATCGACCTCGAGCACGACGAATGTGTGTCCGGTGGAGTTTTCCACTATCGCTTTATCGAAGTCTCGCTCCATGTCGACAATGCTTTTGAATTCGAAGACGCGCTCGAGTCCCATCGCTCTTGCAATGGCCGCGTAATCGTTACTCGGACCATTCGGCAACTCTGCGTTAGAGGTTGCACCGTATGCCCTGTTCGAAACAAGAAAGTGCACGAGGTTGGGAAGATTCATCTGCCGCTCGACCATCAGCATCCCCGGGTTCATGCAGAAGGCGCCGTCACCCATGAATGCCCAGAATCGGGTCTGCGGCAAGGCGCTAGCCAGGCCCGACGCGAACATGGTCGAGAGACTCATCGAAGCATCGAGATAAAAGGCTTTTTCCGTTTCGCGCGTTGCAGCCCACCAGGCCTGACCCGAGTTGCCTGCGGACGTGATGACAAGTTGATCGGTAAGACGCGAAGCGAGATATTCAAAACATTCGAGATATCGCATAGGTGTTCCTTGGCTCTGTCCGCAATCAGCGAAGGATGTCGCGGGTGAGCGCGACGACGGTGGGGCGGGCGAACGTGCGGCTGTGGTGATACGCGCGGGTGATTTCGCCAATGTCTTCCACCTTGTCGATAACCGTATAGGGCATCGCGAGAGAACGGAGCACCGGCTCGAGATAGAGGCCATTCGAGATGTGATGCTTGTGGTGATCGCCGAATGCGCCGCGTAAGGTCGTCAGCAGGAGCAGGGGGATTTCGTAGCTGTAGTTGATCTTCGTGATCGCGTAGATGCAGGTCATCAAACCTGATGCGCCCATGAGCGCAACCGACCCTTGTCCACCCATGTAGGCGCCGGCGCAAAGTCCAATTGCCGACTCCTCGCGGTTGACCGGAACATGTCTGAAGCGGGTGTCGGAGTCGATGGTCTTGATCACGTCGGTAAGCCAGTTGTCCGGCAGACTCGCGACGAGTTTGACATCGCATCGAGACAGCTCCTCGACGATTCGTCGAGCCGTGTCCAGCCCTTTTGTCGGGCTGCTGTTTCCGTTTCCGTGCATTCGAAGTCCCGGTTGATCTATGAGTGGTTCGAGGGAGTGCTGTCACGAAATTTTCAAAGAGCGTCTCGCCGGTGTCTAATACAAATTCCCCGGTTCATTAAGACGTTTTGAATATGATCGAATTGCGGCACCTCCGATACTTCGTCGTCGTGGCCGAAGAGCTCCACTTCAGCAAAGCAGCGGTGCGGCTCAACATGTCGCAGCCACCGTTGAGCCAGCAGATCAAGGCGCTGGAAGAAGAAATGGGAGCCGAGCTGTTTCGGCGAAACAATCGCTCCGTGACACTCACGCAGGCGGGGCGCGACCTTTACGAACAGATCGTGCCGTGGCTCTCGCAACTCGACACGATCAGCGAACGGGTGCGGCGCATCAGCGAGGGCGAGGAAGGCGTGCTCAGTGTGGCGGTCACTTATTCCACCAGCCACTTTCTCATGCCGCGAATCATCAGCGCGTTCCGGCAACGCTACCCCAACATTACGATCAAGCTTCGCGAGATGACTGGAGATGCACAGGAAGATGCGCTGGCACGCGGGCTTCTCGATCTCGGTGTCGTACGCTTACCGGTCGACGAATCGAATCTGCTGATTGCTCCGCTCTACGACGAATCGCTGATCGTGGCTCTTCCACCGGGGCACCATCTTTCGCAGCGAAAGTCGTTGGCATTGATCGATCTTAAGGATGAGCTGTTCCTCAAGGCCAGCCGGCGTTCTTCCGCGCTGTTCGAGTCGATCGAGGCGGTCTGCCGGAAGGCTGGATTCGAAGCGAATGTGATGAACGTGTCTTCCAATCTCAATACTGCGATCGGACTGGTGGGGGTCGGGATGGGCATTGCACTGGTGCCGGAGTCGACCCGCAAGTCCGGTCCGCGAAGTCTTGCCTATCGTCCACTCAAGGACGCGCCTCGATCTACCGTTGCTGCAGTTTGGCGCCGCGGTGACGACTCGCCTGTCATCAAACTGTTTGTCGATCTTGCAACCGAAATTGCTTCGGAGCCCGATCTGGTCTGAACGACTTCAGGCGACCGCGCCGATGTTTCCGATTCTTTTGCGCCATTGCTCGTTCGCCTCGGGATTTTTGCAATACACCGGTGGTTCGTCTCGAAGAACCCGCATCACGTTTTCGAGCACGAGTTTTCGGATCGACAACGTCGCCTCGTAGGTGTGCCCCACGAGATGCGGCGTGAGCAGAATATTGGGCAATGTTCGCAGAGGGCTGTCTGCGGGTAATGGCTCGACGACAAAAGTATCGAGTGCAGCGCCGGCGATCCGACCTTCCTGCAGTGCTTCGATGAGAGCCTCTTCGTCGATTGCATCGCCGCGCGAGACGTTCACCAGATAAGCCGATTCCTTCATCAGCGAAAGTGCTCGCTTGTCGATGAGTTTGCGATTGTCCGGCCGCACCGCAATGAAGATGCCGACCAGATCGGACTCACGCATCAGGGTGTCCAGATCCACCAGCTTCACATGAGCAGGCACGTCCGCAGGATCGACTCGCGGGCTATACGCAATCATCTTCACGCCGAATGCATCGAGGCGATCCATGACGGCACGTCCGATACGACCAAGTCCGACCAGGCCGATGGTCGCACCCTGCATCATGTGGGCATACGGTGCATCGACGGCAGGACGCGGGCGCGTGCCGGCCATCACTTCTTCACTCTTGCGCATCTGGAACATCAGATTGAGCATCAGCATGACCGAGGCTTCGGCCATGCTGGTGACGTGTTCGGGAGCGCCACCATGCCCAACGGTAATACCCAGATCGCTTGCCGCTCCGATGTCCAGCGTTTCGACCCCGATGGTCGGATTCACGATTCCGCGAATGTTCGGCAGCGCTTCGAGCGTTGCGCGATCGCATTTCCATCGCGAGCTGAACACGGCGACATCCGCCTTGCTCACGGTCGACTCCAGATAATCGCGCGGAAGCGCAACGACAGTTCCCGGAACGTTTGCCGGACCCCGAATGACTTCGACGCCGTTGGCTTCGAGATCGCTTTGCAGGTTGTTCAGCAGCGGATCCATCGTATGGTCGCGGCTGACGAAGACTGTTGCCATGTTCGATTTTTTCGGGTTTTAGATTAGCTTCTGAAGTTTTCCGGAGTGAATCTCTCGCCCGAGAGGACCAGCTCGCCCGCCTTGTTTTCCTTGGAATTCCCCTCCATGGGAACGCCGTCGAAACCGATGCGGGCAAACATGTCGCCGCCATGCACCGCGGATCCGCCGATGCGCAGCATCACGAGAGGCTCGCCAGCCGATGCCTGGAATCGATAGAACGATCCGTGCGGCAGCATCACGCCGTGCATCGGGCCGAAAGTTTTCACTTCGCCGTTAGGACCGTAAAAATTGACTTCGCCCTTGAGCACGATGAACACGTGATCTTCCGTCGTGTGCGCATGCAGTGAGTTCTCGCCGGTGGCGGCGTACGACTTCAGCACCACGGTCATCGACGGCGTCGCAGCCAGTGCCGTGTCTGTTCTTCCAACAGAGGGCAAAGGGCCGTTGACTTCGAAGAAGGTCGGACGCCCCGCGCTGTAGAGCGCCGTGAACGCTGCAATGTAGTCCTCGTTGGTGGTCATCAGCGGTTTTGAACCGGCCGGTTTTTGTTCAATCGTGTCTTGCATCTGATTCTCCTTACTCGCCTTACTCGCCTTACTCACCCTTGATGCCGGCGTCGGCAATGATCTTGCCCCACGCGGCGCGTTCTGTCTCGATTCGTCTGTTGAACTCTGCCGGAGTCGTGGTTGCGACATCGATTCCCTGGCCACTTAGCTTGTCGATCAGGGCGGGATCGGCCATTGCAGCGCGAATGTCCTTGTTCAGTTTGGCGATGATCGCCGGCGGAGTTTTTGCAGGAGCGAGCACGCCGATCCAGGGTTCCGACACGTATCCCGGAATGCCTGCCTCGATCATGGTCGGCACGTTGGGCAAGTCCCTGTTGCGGGAGGCTCCTGTGACGGCCAGTGGAGTGAGCTTGCCTGCGCGAATTTGAGGGAGTAACGCGGTAGCCGCGCCGAATTGAACATCTACCACGCCGGCAACGAGATCGATGACGGCAGGCGCGCCGCCTTTGTAGGGCACATGGGTCATCGGCGTTCCGGTCATCGAGCGGAACATTTCGGCCATCAGGTGCTGAACGCTGCCGGTCCCGGACGACGCGTAAGTAATTCCGCCCGGCCTCGATTTCGCTGCAGCGATCATTTCCTTTACCGAGTTGACTTTCAGGCTGGGGCCCACGGCAAGAACGAAAGGCGCTGTTCCGAGCAAAGTAACGGGCTCGAAATCTTTCGCTGGATCGAACGGCATCTTTGCGCCCATGAAAGGATTCATGGTCTGCACATTGTTCGGAACTATCAGCAAGGTGTAGCCGTCTGGAGTCGCCTTGGCGACGATGTCGGAGCCGATGTTCGCACCGGCCCCTGGTTTGTTGTCCACCACGATAGGTTGATTCCAGACCGGACCCAGCCGATCTGACAACACGCGAGCAAGGACGTCTCCGCTACCGGCCGGCGGAAACGGTACGACGAGTTTTACGGGCTTGTTCGGGTACTCCTGTGCCGATGCGATTCCGGCAAACGAAACGACACTTCCGATCAGTGCAACTGCCCCGACAAAAGATATCGCGCGACGAATCTGCCTGGGCTGCGTTGGTTTCTTCGAATTTATCGTCATGGGCGTCCAATAGATGAAGATGAGTCGGTGGAGAACGACTAATTCTGAAATTTCCCGGGCCGCTCTGTCCAATATAAATTCGTGCCCGGATTGAGAGGTTTCCGATATGACCCGGTTTCGGGGGGTGGCCCCCGCAATGGTGCAAACTGGCGGTCAATCAAACTCTGGGTATGTCATGACTTCCCCACTCGCAGATATCTCCCCCGAAGCGCTACGGCAGGATCCGGCCTGGCTCGAGGCCCACTGGATGCCGTTCACCGGCAATCGCAATTTCAAGGCGGACCCGCGCATGATCGTGGAAGCGAAGGGCGCGTATTTCACCGATAGCGCAGGCCGCAAGGTGTTCGACGGACTGTCGGGACTCTGGTGTGCAGGGCTTGGCCATTGCAGGCCCGAAATTACCGAGGCGGTGAGCAAACAGATTGCGAAGCTCGACTATTCGCCCGCGTTTCAGCATGGTCACCCGCTTGCATTCGAGTTGGCCAACAAGATCAAGGAACTGACGCCCGCCGGGCTCGATTACGTGTTCTTCACCAGTTCCGGCTCGGAAGCTGCCGACACAGCCATGAAGATGGCGCGAGCGTACTGGCGTCTCAAAGGAAAAGCGGAAAAAACTCGCTTCATCGGACGCGAGAAGGGCTATCACGGCGTGAACTTCGGCGGCATTTCGGTGGGCGGTATCGCTGCAAACCGCAAGATGTTCGGGCAAGGCGTGGAAGCCGATCATCTGCCGCACACCATGTTGGCAAGCAACGCTTTCTCAAAGGGCGAGCCGGTCGAAGGTAAGCATCTCGCCGAGCGCCTGCTCGACATGATCACGCTCCATGACTCATCGAACATTGCGGCGGTCATCGTCGAGCCGTTCGCGGGATCTGCCGGGGTGATCATTCCTCCGCAGGGCTATCTGAAACGCCTTCGCGAAATCTGCAGTGCCCACGACATCCTGCTGATATTCGATGAAGTGATAACAGGCTTCGGGCGTTCTGGCGCCTTGACCGGCGCCGATGCATTCGGCGTTACACCGGACATCATGAACATTGCCAAACAGATCACCAACGGCGCCCAGCCACTTGGCGCGGTGGTTGCGAAAAAGGAAATCTACGACACGTTCATGAATGCGGGAGGCCCGGAATACATGCTCGAGTTTCCGCATGGCTACACGTATTCGGGGCACCCGGTCGCCTGCGCGGCCGGCATTGCTGCACTCGATGTGCTGGTGAAGGAAGACATGATCTCTCGCGTCAAAGCGCTGGCGCCACATTTCGAAAACGCAGTACACAGTCTCAAGGGGCTGCCTCACGTGGTGGACATCCGGAACTACGGACTCGCAGCCGGCATCACGATTGCGCCGGTTCCTGGAGAGCCGGCAAAGCGGCCTTATGAAATAGCCATGGCGTGCTGGGAGAAAGGCTTCTATGTTCGATATGGCGGAGACACGATCCAGCTAGCGCCACCGTTCATTACAGAAAAAGCGGAGATCGATCGTTTGATCAACGCGCTTGGCGATGCGCTGTCGGAAGTGGCCTGATTCAGTGACCTGAGTTCGTCCCTCGCTGCGAGCTAGGACGCGTCGTTGGCAGCAGTCGGCGACATCAGCATGCGAGTCATCATGTCGGCGATGGCTTCGACGTTTCGAACATCGCCGATCTTGCGGTTGATGACGAACCCGTCGAACGCCATCCAGAGCAGATGAGACAACTGACCTTTGTCCAGCATGTCGGCTTTGTCCTCGGGAAGACTTTCACGCATTAAGTCGGTTATGAAGCGCTCTACATCGGCCAGCAGGTCGTTCGACTTTCCAGCGCCCTCGGGCACCACGGCGAGCGCTTCTATCAGCGCATTCGCAAACGAATGGTCGGCTGCAGGAATGTCGCTCCATAGTCCGATCAGAATCCGCCGGATCCGAAGCGACGGCGTTCTGAATTTTCTGGTCGATTCTGCGAGAGCCTCGAGCTGAATGTTCAGCCAGGGCCGGTAGACCTCGTACAGGATGGCCAGCTTCGAGTCGAAGTAGACATACAGATTTGTCGCAGTCATGTTGGCCGATCGAGCGATCTCGGCCATGGTCGTTGGCGTGTATCCCTTTCGAGAAAAAAGCTGGAAAGCAGATTCGAGGATGGCCTCGCGCATTCCGATTTTCTTGACTTGAGCCACTTTTAATTCACCCGGTTCGTACGAACGAACATGCATCAGCAATGTCCATGCCTCGGCTGGACCTCACTATCTGCAAGCGCATGGTGCACGCGCTTCGAACGCATGACTGATTGCGGTGCAAAAAATAACGTCGAACCGTTTTTAAAACCGTATTGGTGCACGACGCTGACGGATCTCCCATTGGGGAAACTACCTGCACCGGCAAAAGTCTGTTGACAGCCTAATACCTCGAATACAGAATGCGATTCTTGTTTGAGAAACTTTAGGAGTCAACGAATAACGTTGACTTCGAACGCTCGCGCAAGGGTCGCGGACTTATTGCGAACTGATCACGAGCTGGCCCCGAATTGATCGCATACCGAAGAAGGATCTCACGATGGACATGACCGGCTCCCACAGCGTTCCTGCTTCGCAACAGGAAACCTGGGTCGCACTGAACGATCCCGAAATGTTGCGCAGCTGCATTGCCGGGTGCGAAAAAATCGAGCTGATCGGAGAGAACCAGTACGAGGTTGCGATGTCGGTTCGCATCGGCCCCGTGAGCGCGAAATTCAAGGGCAAGATGACACTGTCCGATATCGAAGCGCCGAATTCTTATCGCATTACCTTCGAGGGTCAGGGCGGTGTTGCCGGCTTCGCGAAGGGCAACGCAGGCGTGAAGCTTTCTCCCGATGGTGAGCGCACCTTGCTGGAATACACCGCGCAAGCGCAAGTCGGCGGCAAGCTCGCGCAGCTCGGTTCCAGACTCATCGACAGCTCTGCCAAAAAAATGGCGGCCGATTTCTTCGACAAGTTTGCAGCGTTGTTTCAGGAGCAACCGGCGACCGATGCGTCGGGCGCTGCCTGAATCGCGGCTCGTACGTCGCACTCACTCAAGGCACAAGTCTTGCTGACACAAGTTTTAAGTTTCCCTTGAAGCAACCCTTCCAGTTTCCCACCACCAAATCTGAGGAAGTCGAAATGAACAAACGCGCACTCGTCAAATCCGCAATCATTGCGAGCGGTTCCCTGCTCGCCGCATCGGCCGTCATGGCCGATGTGAAGATCGGCTTCTCGGGCCCTTTGTCGGGCCCTCAAGCAGTGGTCGGACAGGAGCAGCTCGACGGCTTCAACCTCAAGGTCGAAATGCTCGGCGGCAAGCTCGGTGGTCAGACCGCAACCGTGCTGAAGGAAGACGATCAGGTCAAACCCGAAATCGGCACCCAGATCATTCGTAAATACACCGAGCTCGACAAGGTCGATGCCATGGTGGGAATGGGTTACTCGAACGTCGTGGTCGCCAACCTGAAGCGCATGGCCGAAGCTGGCATTCCCGCGATCGTCACCGCAGGCGGACCCGCACCTCTTGCTGGCGCAGACTGCGCAGCCAATGTGTTCTCGACCTTCGCGCAGAACGACGGCTACGGTGAGGCAATGGGCAAGTTGATGACCGACAAGGGCTTCAAGAATGTTTACCTGATGACCTCGAACTATCAGGCAGGCAAAGACATGCTGGCCGGCTTCAAGCGCTTTTACAAAGGCGCTGTTTCGGGCGAGATTTACACCACGATGACCCAGACGGATTACTCCGCCGAAATCACGCAACTGCAATCGACCAAGCCCGATGCGCTGTTCATGTTCTACCCGGGTGGCCTGGGTGTGAACTTCACCAAGCAACTGAGCCAGGCCGGCATGGCTACCAAGCTCCCGGTGTATTCGACGTTCACTGTGGATGGTGCGAATCTTCCCGCACTTAAAGATGCGGCGTCGGGGATCTTCAGCAGCAACATCTGGGACTCGAGTCTCGACAATCCCGAGAACGCAGCGTTCGTCAAAGCGTTCGAAGCCAAATACAAGCGTACGCCCAGCGCATACGCAGCATCGGCATACGACGCGGCAAGCATCCTCGATCTGGCAGTGACCAAGATGAAGGGCAACGTATCGGATCGCAAGGCATTCGTTGCCGCTGTGAAGGCTGCAGGATCGGAATTCAAATCGGTTCGCGGCGCGTTCAAATTTGGCAACAACAATTTGCCGATCGAAAACTTCTACGTATTCGAAATGGTCAAGGACGCGTCGGGCGTAGTCAAGACCAAGCTAGCCGCTACACCTCTGTCCAATCACGTCGACGCTTACGCAGCGAACTGCCCGCTGAAGTAATTCATACAGGCAATTGGAGTCGACGCCTCGAGTCTTTAAGCCACACGCCATAACTTGAAACCTCCATGCTGCTGATTGCGCAAATCCTCAACGGCCTCCAGTACGGCGTGTTGCTTTTCCTGCTCGCGGCAGGACTCACGCTGGTCTTCGGCATCATGAGCTTCGTCAATCTTGCGCATGGGTCGCTCTATATGGTGGGTGCGTACGTGGCGGCAGCGGTTGCCAGTCGCACCGATTCGTTTTTCGTCGGCGTTGGCGCTGCGGTACTTGCTTGCGTGGTGCTCGGTGCGCTGCTCGAGCGACTCGCCATCACGCATTTGTACAAGCGCGATCATCTGGCGCATGTGCTTGCCACGTTCGGGATGATCCTGTTCTTCAACGAGGCGGTGAACATCATCTGGGGCTTACAGCCGGTGTTCGTATCGACTCCGCAATCGCTGTCGAGCACCGTCGATATTTTCGGATTGAGCTACTCCTCGTATCGCTTCGCGATCATCGGTGTCGGCATTGCGGTCGCAATCGGCAGTTATTTCATCATTCATAAAACAAGGCTGGGCATGCTGATCAGAGCGGGGGCGAACAACTCCGCAATGGTCAACGCGCTAGGCATCAACATCAAACTGCTCAATGCATTGCTGTTCGCGTTGGGTGCGGGCCTGGCAGGCCTGGCGGGCGCTGTTGCGGCGCCCATACTTTCCGTGCAATCGGGAATGGGCGAGCCGGTGCTCATAACGACGTTGGTGGTCATCGTCATTGGGGGCATCGGCTCAATCAAAGGCGCATTCCTGGCAGCACTCGTGGTTGGCGTAGTCGATACGCTGGGGCGCGCTTTCCTTCCGATCGTGCTTCGTGAAATCACGTCGAGGCAAATGGCCGATGCCGCCGGACCGGCCATCGCTTCACTGTCTATCTATCTGCTGATGGCCATCGTTCTTGCTGTAAGACCTCAAGGGCTTTTCGTGGCGAAGTCTTCATGAACGCCATCGTGGGTTCGATGCATTCCTCACGCGTTCCTTCGTTTCGTTTGAGCGTTGCGCTTCCGCTGCTACTGCTCGCCATCCTGATTGCGGTGCCGTTCATCGCGGCCGCAATCGGGCAGCAGTTCTACGTGAGCTTCTTCGCGCGCATCCTGATTTACGCGATCGCGGCCACCGCGCTGAACCTCGCACTGGGATTCGGTGGATTGGTCGGGTTCGGGCATGCGCTGTTCTTCGGCATCGGTGCCTATGCCGTTTCGATGCCTGCTTACTTCGGCATCTACAACGGCTTCGCTCATCTCGGCTTCGCAATCTTCGTTTGCGCGGCGGTCGGCTTCGTCACCGGTCTCATCAGTCTTCGGACCAAAGGCATTGCCTTCATCATGATCACGCTGGCTTTCGCGCAGATGGGTTACTTCGTGCTCGTAAGCCTCAAGCAGTTCGGCGGTGACGATGGCATGTCGATCGCCAAAACCAGCAGCTTCTTAGGCTTGGACATGGGCAGTACCAACGTCAATTACTTCACAGCAGTCATCGTTCTTGTAGCAATGCTGTGGTGGTTTCACAAGTTGCGTGCTGCACCGTTCGGCATGGCCCTGCGTGCGACCCGGCAGAATCTTGCGCGTGTGAACGCATTGGGTTTGCCGGCCATGCGTTATCAGCTCACCGCTTATGTCATCTCGGCGGTGCTGTGCGGTCTTGCAGGGTTTCTTCTCGCCAACCTCAATGCATTCGCGTCGCCGGGAATGATGTCCTGGGCCATCTCCGGCGAATTGATCGTGATGGTGGTGCTGGGCGGGATGGGTTCGGTGTTAGGACCGCTGGTCGGCGCGTTCATCTACCTGGGTCTCGAGGAATACATGAAGAACTTCACCAGTCACTGGATGGTGTTCTTCGGCCCGATCATCGTGCTGGTCGCGATCGGCGGCACTAGCGGCATTACCGGCCTGCTCAACTGGGTAGACATGCGATTCGCCAAGGGTACGGAGTCGTCTTCATGAGCGTGACCCTTCGTTGCGACAACCTGGTCAAACGCTACGGCGGCTTGCTGGTGACGGACAGCGTCTGCCTCGACGTGAATCCAGGCGAGCTGCATGCCGTGATCGGTCCTAACGGCGCGGGCAAGACGACGTTGATCAGGCAGTTGTCCGGCGAACTGGCCTCCGACAGCGGCAAGGTTTATTTCGCCGGACATGACATCACGGCGCTTCCTACGCATGCCCGTACCCGTCGCGGTCTGCTGCGTTCGTATCAGATCACTTCGATATTCGAGGAATTCACTGCTCTGGAAAACGCGATGCTTGCTGCGGTCGGCGCTAGAGGACACGCATTCGGCTTTTGGCGAGCGATGAAGCAGAACCGCGAGGCAGCGACAGCCGCGAGCGAAGCACTGGCGGCGGTCGGTTTGAAACACCGCGAGAACACGTTGGCTGGAGAGATGGGCTACGGCGAGCGGCGTCAACTGGAACTGGCGATGGCACTCGCATCGAATCCGTCTTTTCTCTTGCTCGATGAGCCCATGGCGGGCATGAGCGTTCAGGAATCGGCTGCGGTGGTGTCGCTGCTCAAAACTCTCAAAAGCAAGTATTCGATTCTGCTCATCGAACACGATATGGATGCAGTGTTTGCACTGGCCGACCGGATCACGGTGCTGGTCTACGGGAAAGCGGCCTTCAGCGGCACACCCGACGAAATCAGAAATCATCCGGAAGTTCGCGCGGTGTATCTGGGTGAAGAAACTGCTGCCTTCGAAGGGGGGCATTGATGAGCGAATTGCTTCGCGTCGATGGACTGCAGGCGTCTTACGGACGCGCACAGGCGCTGTTCGACATGTCGCTGTCGCTGAACGCCGGCGAGGTGATCACGCTGCTGGGGCGCAACGGTGTCGGACGCTCCACTACGGTGAAATGCCTGTTTGGTTTGTTGCCCGCGAAAAAGGGAGACATCGTACTCGGCGGCAAGCGCATCGACAACGAAGCGCCTTACAAAATTGCGCGACTCGGACTTGGACTCGTGCCCGAAGGGCGACAGGTATTCACCAATCTGACGGTCGAAGAAAATTTGCTCGCGACTGCCCGCAAAGCGCGGAGCGGCGTGCAGGCGGCGCCGTGGACGCTGCAGCGCATCTACGAATTCTTTCCCCGCCTTGCCGAACGAAAGAGCAACGCCGGATCGGCATTGTCCGGAGGGGAGCAGCAGATGCTTGCGATCTCTCGCGCATTGATGACGAATCCCACGCTGCTGGTGCTCGACGAAGCAACCGAAGGACTCGCGCCAGTGGTTCGTGCCGAGATCTGGCGCGCTCTTGCCGCATTGAAAGCAGAGGGCATGTCGATGATCGTGATCGACAAGAACATCCAGTCCCTCCTGCCCTTGGCCGATCGCCATTACTTGGTCGAGAAAGGCCGTGTCATGTGGAATGGCACATCACGCGAGCTGCACGGCGATCCGGCTTTGATCAACAAATATCTGGGCGTCTGATATGAAAGCGCCTGCGTTTTCTTACTCCCGACCTGAGACGGTCGAGCAAGCGTGCGACATGCTTTCGAAGCTCGGTGGCGACGCCCGGGTGCTGGCGGGCGGACAGAGTTTGATGGCCGTTCTGAATTTGCGATTGTCGGCGCCGCAAACCCTGGTCGACATCAACAGGATCGAATCTCTCAAGGGCATTGTGGAAGTGGCGGAAGGGATTCGAATTGGCGCACTCGTACGCCACGTCGAGGTGGCCACTTCGCCCATCGTCCAGCAGAAGCTGCCGCTTGTTTACGCTGCAATGAAGCATGTCGCGCATGCCGCGGTGCGCAATCGGGGAACCACTTGCGGAAGTCTCGCGCTGGCAGATCCGTCTGCCGAAATGCCGGCTTGCGCACTCGCGCTCGAGGCGACCCTTGTGCTTCGGAGTACGAAAGGCATTCGCAGAATTGCTGCAGGCGACTATTTCTTCGGCTTGTACGACACCGCGCGGCAAGACGACGAGTTGCTGGTCGAAGTCGTGTTTCCGACTCGCGCCCCAAACGAAGTGTTCGGTTTCGACGAGCTCGCACGCCGACACGGAGATTTCGCGATGGTCGGCGTGGCGATGCGCTGCAGTGTCGACGCTGGCGTCATGTCGAATATGCGGCTTGTCGTGTTCGGCACCGACGCCATGGCGATCCTGTGTGTCGATGCGGCGGAAGTCGCGAATGGGCAGGTCTGGTCTGCGGAACTGGGCGAGCGCATTGCTCAAACGGCAGTCGATGCGCTGTCGCCGGACGACAACCTGTTCGGAAGCCCTGAAGTGAAACGCAAACAGGCCAAGGTTTTGATCCAGCGGGTCATGAAAAAAGCATTCGAATCCGAGGTCATCGCATGACGATACTTGCAGAGACGATTACCGAGATCAATGTCGTAATCAACGGCAAAGCTCAGACGCACACGGTAGAAGTTCGCAAGAATCTGGTCGATTTTTTGCGACAGGATGTGGGTCTCACCGGATCGCACGTGGGTTGCGAACATGGTGTCTGCGGCGCGTGCAATGTACGGGTCGATGGAGCGGTAGTGCGCGGGTGTCTGATGCTTGCAGTGCAAGTCGATGGCCTGCAGGTCGAGACGATCGAGGGTGTATCGCAAACCGGTGAGATTGCAAAACTTCAGAAAGCGTTCCACCGGTGCAATGCCGCGCAATGCGGGTACTGCACGCCAGGCATGCTGATGACCTGCGCCGAACTGGTTGCCACCAACTCTTGCCCCAGCCGCGAAGAAATACGCGATGCCATCTCGGGGAACTATTGCCGCTGCACCGGATATCAGGCGATCGTCGACGCTGTCCAGGTAGCGACGCAAGGAGCGACTACGAAATGAGCGACGACGTTCATTCCTACGCAAGCGAGCCACGCAACGAAGTCTTGAGATTCGCGTCGGGGCGGGGTCGTTATGTCGATGACATCCAGTTGCATGGCATGTTGTATGTCGCGTTCATGCGCAGTCCATTCGCGCGTGCGAGTTTCGTCATTACCGATATTTCCGAAGCCCAGGCGTCGCCGGGTGTTCACGCTGTGTTCACAGGACGCGATATTGCGCGGGTGTGCAAGCCGTGGAGTACACGGTTCGGCGCGGTACCGAATCATCTCTCGCCCGAGCAGCACGCGGTCGCGATCGACAAGGTGCACTGGCAGGGAGAGCCGGTTGCTGCAGTGGTTGCACGCACCCGCGCCGAGGCCGAAGACGCCGTCGAGAAAATCATGGTCGATTGGGAAGAGGGCATTCCAGTTGTCGATCCAGTAGCCGCGCTCGAAGAAGATTCGCCGTTGACCAACAGCGAGTTGAAAACCAATCTGGCACTCGACAGGCACACGACCTTCGGCGATGCCGACGAAGCATTCGCCAACGCAGCTCATGTCGTCTCGCATCATTTCGAATTCGGTCGTCAGACGGGAGTGACTTTCGAGATGCGCGCGATCATCGCAAGCTACGACCCGCGTGTGGAGGAACTGACGGTTTACGAATCACATCAGGTGCCGTTTCAGCAGCAGGAAGTGTTCTCGGCGCAACTCGGCATTCCGCTCGACAAGATTCGAGTCATCACGCCGGACGTCGGAGGTGGTTTCGGCATCAAGCTGCATTCGTATCCTGACGAAATCGCGGTGGCTGCGATGGCGAAAATCTGCGCCCGACCGCTGAAGTATCAGGTCGACCGATTGGAAGCGTTCGTGTCTGACGCGCATGCGCGCGAGATTCGTGGCGACGCAGAACTCGCTGTCGACAACGAAGGAAAAATCCTCGGGCTCAAAGTCGATCTGCTGAGCTCATATGGCGCGTTTTCCATCTATCCGCGAAGCAGCGTAGGCGAGTCTTTCCAGGCGCTCGATCTTTGCGGCGCTGCTTACCGGATACCTGCTATTCGCGGCCGTATTCGCGGCGTGTTCCTCAACAAGGTTCCGAGCGGTGCTTATCGCGCCGTCGGTCAGCCGATTGCCTGCGCCATCATCGAGCAGTTGCTCGACAACGCCGCGGCCGACATCGGCATGGATCCGCTGCAGATTCGACGCATCAATCACTTGCCGTCCATTGCACCCGATGCGCCCCTGATGCGAACTCCATCAGGCTTGGTCATGGGCCCGCTGTCGCTCGATGCGTGCATGGACAAGCTGGTCGGTCTGATGGACTACGACAAGCTTCGTGCAGAGCAAATCGAGTTGAAGAAGAAAAACATTCATCGGGGAATCGGTCTTTGCACATTCGTTGAAATGACCGGTGTGGGACCTGGACTCTATGGGCTCAACGGCGTCCGAGTTGCGGGCAAAGAGAGCGTGCGGCTTTCGTTCCTGCCATCTGGAAAATTCGCTTGCCGTACCAGCGCGACCGATCAGGGACAGGGCATCACCACTGGCCTCACTCAGGTGATTGCGAAAGAGCTGGGCGTGGCACTCGATCAGGTAGTTGTGCAAAGCGGCGACACCACCATCGATCCGGTAGGTGGTGGCGCATGGGCCTCGCGCGGCATGTCGCTCGCGGGCGAGGCCGCGCTGCAGGCCGCCCGTTCCCTGCGCGAGAACCTGCTGATGGCGGCCGCGGCGTTCGCGAAAGTCGACATCGATACTTTGCGCATCGGCGGCCACGATGTCGTGAATGCCGACGGCGTCTCCGTGTGTTCCCTCGTCGATTTGGCGATGCGCGTCCACTACAACACGCTGAGCGTTCCCCTGTCCGCCATGCCGCCACTGACGGTCGAGAAATCTTTCTCGCCTTTCGGCAAACCCTACTTTGTGGCGAACGGCGTTCAAGCTGCCCATGTGGAAGTCGATATCGAAACCGGCTTCATCAAGGTGCTCGATTTCTGGGTTGTCGAAGATTGCGGCCGAGTCATCAACCCGCTTCTCGTCGACGAACAGGTTCGTGGTGGCGTCGTGCAAGGCATAGGCGCTGCTCTCTACGAAAACTGCATCTACAGCGAGACGGGGCAGATGAGTAACGCCTCCATGGCCGACTACCTGGTGCCCATGGCCAGCGAAATGCCCGACATCCATGTCGCTCATGTGAGCACGCCCGAGCGCGAGACCGAACTGGGTGCCAAGGGCGTAGGCGAAGCGGGCACTGTCGGAGCGGTCGGGGCCTTATGGTGCGCGGTAAACGACGCGATCCGCTCGACAGGAAAGTGCGTTACTCAGCAGCCGTTTACCCCAGCACACGTCCTGGATTCGCTGACTGTCTGATCTGACAGGGGTTCTTACCCCGTTTTGCTGCGTTGCCGTATTCGTCCATCGCCGCTTGAATGCGTAAGTCTTAACTTACGCACCCTTCGTTTAATTTCACATACGAAATAGCTACGTAAAGACTACTAAATAGGGTCCTATTTATTACATTCTGTTTACTTCGACACATCATGAGTTGTGAGGATTACCAATCACGTTGAACACTGCCCATCAGTTAAACGAAGTTGGAGTGTTTGGTGAATCGTCGAGTTGGCAGAAAAATTTTGTGCATCGCAGCAGTACCTGCGTTTTTGTTCGTTGCAACTCATGCGTATGCGCAGATGGGTCCGGCCGACAAGGCTTACGAGGCACTTCGAAACAAGGATGATGTAGCGGCTCTCCGATATTTCGACGAGGCCAAGGCGCAAGGGTCCTTGTCTCCTTCGGGACATCTCGATGCGGGCTACACCGCGAAGCGCCTCGATCAAAAGCTGAAAGCTGCGGATTACTTCGAAGCAGGCGTCGATGCGACCGGCCCTGACGCGGCGAAGATGGACGAGCAGCAACGGTTCAATTACGACCGTGAAATTGCCGAGATGCGCCGCAAGTGGGGCTTCAACGGGTTGATTGGATACGGCCCGGTCGGAACGATTTTTGCCGGATCGCCCGTCAATACCCTGTCCGGAAATTCGACTCGAAACGTCGGGCAGCTCGGTGGAGAAGTCTACGTGCGACCCGATGCATTCGGCGTGCCTTACGCCAACCGCGTCGAGTTGTTCGCGCGTTATTTCGCGACCTTCAAAGACGAGCAGGGCGCCACGACCGGCGCTCCGACAGGCCAGGGAGCGCTCGGCCTCAGATGGCGACCCATTCCTACTCAGAACCTGGTTCTCGAATATGCGCGTCTAGTAAAAATGGGCAGCCTGTCACGTAACGACAACCTCTTTCGCGCTGCCTACTCATACGACGAGGGATCAGACCTTCGCGTCCAGGAGACCCAATGGCTGACCTGGCGAACCTACGCGGAAATCGACAGATTCACCGAGGCGAATCAAACGATTGCCCAGTTCGATGCACGCCTCGGCCGCTCGTACAGAAACAATTTCCTGAGCGAGAACAGCGTGCTGTTCCCACACGTTCTGATTGCCGGCAACTACGACGATTCGTATGCCACTCGCACCGCCTACTCGGCCGGTATCGGCCTCACTCAGCGCATCTGGTTCCGCAACGAGGGCCGCACCGCGCCGAAGTCGTATGTCGATCTGACGGTTCAGTATCGCGCTCGTTTGAGCGGCGACGAGAACCGGGCCAAAGGCCTGTTTCTGCAGGCGTCGATGGCTTATTAATCAGGCTTCTTCAGTACCCGGCTGTATCGATCAGCCCCCCGGCAGTACCTACCAAAGCAGTAAAAAATGAAAAACGATCTCCCGCCCCTCACCAGCATGTCTCGAAGTCAGTTCTCCCAGACTGAGCCGCCGCCTTTCGAGGACGATACGCTCGACGATGACGAGGTCACACGCTTCACGCGATTTCTTTGCGTTGTCGGCACGCGTCCTGAAGTTATCAAAATGGCCCCGGTTATTAGGGAGCTGAGGAAGCAGTCATGGGCACATGTGACCATCGTTTCATCAGGTCAGCAGACCGACTTGCTCGACTCGATGCTTGCCGATTTCGGTCTGCATGCCGACGCACATGTTCCACACGATGCCGATCACGAAACGCCGGTCGCATTTTTAGGTGAGTTCATTCAGAACCTTGACGCGATCATCGACAGCACGACGCCGGATTGCATTCTCGCGCAGGGCGACACGACCACGGTCTACGCGTCGTCGATTGCGGCGATGTATCGCAAGATTCCGTTCGTGCACGTCGAGGCAGGCTTGCGTACCGGCGACATGCTGGCGCCATTCCCCGAGGAATATCACCGCCGCGCCGTTGCCGTGGGGACTGCGCTGCATTGCGCGCCGACCCGTGCCGCAGCGATGAATTTGGTGAAAGAAAACATTCCGCTCGAAGACATTCTCGTGAGCGGGAACACGGTCATCGATTCGCTGCTGTCCACTGCTGCGTCGATGCCGGCGCTGCCAAAAAAATATCCGCATCAGCGCACCATTCTGTTGACCCTGCATCGCCGGGAAAACTTCGGCGACAACGTTCGCAGTGCGTTGAAGGCGGTTCGCGAATTCGTCGATGCGACACCCGACATCGCAGTGTTCTTTCCGATGCATCCCAACCCGAATGCGCGTGAAGTCGCTCGTGAAATTCTTTCGGATCATCCACGCATCGTTCTGGCCGAGCCGCTCGGCTACAAGGAACTCGTGTCCGCGCTGCAGCACAGCTGGTGCGTGCTGACCGATAGCGGCGGCATTCAGGAAGAAGCGCCTGCATTGGGCAAGCCGGTTCTGGTTCTGCGCGACGTGACCGAGCGTCCGGAAGCTGTCAATGCGGGCGTTGCCGAGTTGGTCGGCACCAAGCAGAGCAAGGTATTCGGCGCACTGCAAACACTCTATAACGACGATGAGAAATACGAACGAATGGCAAGAGTAGTACTCCCTTATGGCGACGGCCGCGCGAGCAAGCGCATCGTCCAGAAAATTGCGCAGCGAATCCGAGAGGGTGCGTCCGGTCAAACCAACGTATCGATGCCCACGTGATGGAGCCGTCCGACTGGCTGATCAACTACCGCTATGTCATGGAAATCATGCTGTTGGCCACAGCATCGGTTGGCATTGTTTTGTGCATCGACGATTTTTTTGTCGATCTCTATTTCTGGTTCGTCCCCGAAGTCAAACGCAGGGCAAAAAATCATGGACTGCCGACGCAGGCGGAGCTTGCTTCTATGCATCAAAAGCCCCTGGCAATCATGGTGCCTGCCTGGCAGGAAGCAGATGTCATCTACGACATGCTTCGATCGAACTTTCGGCGAGTCGAGTACGCCGCAGCGCATTACTTCGTAGGTGTCTACGAGAACGATCCGGACACCATCAGGGAAGTCGAGAAGGCTCAGGCACTGAGTCGCAACATTCACATGGTGGTCGTTCCGCGTCCCGGCCCCACCAACAAGGCCGATTGCCTCAACGAGATCGTCGAGACGGCGCTTGCATTCGAGAAGGGGGAGGCCGAGTCTTTTGCAGGCTTCATTCTTCATGACTCGGAAGACTTGATTCATCCGCTCGAATTGCAGGTGTTCAACGCCTCGTTGCCCGCCAACGATTTCGTTCAACTGCCGGTGTATTCCTTCACCCGCAAGTACGACGATTTTGTCGCCAGCACCTACATGGATGAGTTCGCGGAAGTGCACGGCAAGGACTTGCTGGTGCGTGAACTCATCAGTGGATTCATTCCATGCGCAGGCGTGGCCGCGTGTTTCAGCCATAACGCCATTCAGGTTCTCAAGGCTTCCGGAAACGGCCAGGCTTTCAAGGCCGGGGCGTTGACCGAAGACTACGACGCGGCATTCCGAATTGCCGATCTGAAGCTCAAGGCTGCGTTCATTCACTACGACGCGAATTTCTTCATCGACACCAATATGAAATCGGGTCGACCGGAAATTGTCGAAGAGCATATGAGCGTGTCGACGCGCGAGAACTTTCCTTCGAGCTTCAAGGCGGCGTACAGGCAACGTGCGCGCTGGATGCTAGGCATCGTCTTCGTGGGTGCACGCGAGCTGGGATGGCGCGGTCCGTGGGGCACCTTGCTGTTCCTATTCCGCGACCGTAAAGGCGTGGTGGCGTTTCCTGTCGTGATGATCGGCTACTTCATCATGGCCAATCTGGTGGCTATCGAACTCTGGCTCGACTGGCGTTGGCCGAGCTTCGTGGTCGATAAATCTTTGATCCTGTCACCGGTCGGTCTTGCGATAACTACAGCCACCCTGGCCATGATGTTCTGGCGCCTCGCGCATCGGGTCATCTTCACGACCATGCTTTATGGTTGGCGGCACGGAATCGTTTCGGCACCGCGTATCGTCGTGTCGACCTTCATCAACTTCGCTGCCATCTGCCGCGCGACCCGCATCTATTGGCTGCATCGGTTGACTGGCGTTCCGCTTGCCTGGGACAAGACGCAGCATTCCTATCCCGACAAGTACATCGAGGATTTCGAGGACAGTGTCTCGCATCTGTCGGTTCGCGAGTAACGCACCAAAACGCAGCGAATTAAATGTCCCATTGACAACACATTAGTACCTCCCTAGATTGCTTTGTCTGTCTTATAGGTGGGTGATGAGAAAAGTCGATGTTTTGGTGGTGGGCGCCGGGCCGGTTGGCCTGGTCATGGCGCTGCGTTTAGCCCGGCAGAATCTGTCGGTGGCAGTGGTCGAGTCATCGGACGCGCCGCAATCCGATTTGCGCGCTTCCACCTTCCATCCCCCCACGCTGGACATGCTGGACGAGGACGGGATAACGCCGGAACTTCTGGCCCAAGGCCTGAAGGCGCCTAACTGGCAGATTCGGATGCACGCTACCGGCGAGGTAGCCCAGTTCGAGTTGTCGATTCTCAAGGACGACACCGCTCATCCTTACCGGCTGCAGTGCGAACAGTCGAAGCTGGTACGGGTGCTGCTAACGAAGCTGCAAACCAGCTACGCGTCGCTGGTGCAAGTGCACTACGGAACGCTCGCCGAACAATTCCAGCAGGATGAATCCGGAGTGACGCTGACCTGTGCCAAAGGCGAAGAAAAGTTCGATCTTCACGGGAAATATCTGGTCGGTGCAGACGGCTCCAGAAGCGTGGTTCGCAAATCGGTCGGACTCGAATTCGTAGGCGAAACATTTCCCGAAACGACCATCCTCAGCACCACCACATTCCAGTTCCAGGATCACATCCCGAATCTTGCGCACATCAACTATTGCTGGAGCGAAAACGGTACCTTCAGTTTGTTGAAGCTGCCAGGTCAATGGCGCGTGAGTCTTTATGCGGAAGAGGGCGAGACGACCGAGCAGGCGTTGGAGCACGAATCGATTCAACGAAAGCTTCAGGTGATCTGCCCGCAAGCGGAGCCGTATCCGATAGGACAAACTCGCGCGTATCGAATTCATCAGCGCGTGGTGCCGGGCTATCGAGTGGGCCGTGTGTTCCTCGCGGGCGACGCGGCGCATATCAACAGCCCGTCGGGCGGCATGGGCATGAATGGCGGCATTCACGATGCGTTCAATCTGGCCGACAAGATCGGCAAGGTCATCAAGGGCGATAGCGAGGATCTCCTCGATCTGTACGAGCGCCAGCGCAGGCCTGTCGCACTCGACGATGTGCTCGCGCAATCGGGCCGCAATCGCGCTCGCATGCAGGAGCGCGACATGACGAAGCGGCTGGTGGCTTTGCGTGAACTGCAGGCCGTTGCGAACGACCCTGCACGTGCGCATCAATATCTGCTGCAAAGCTCCATGATTGCCGGCTTGCGCAAAGCGGCGGCTATTCGATGAAGTTGCTTCGACGCTCGTTTACTCCAGAGATGGATCTGGTACGAGAGTTGCATGCACAGAGCTTTGCACCGGGTTTCACCGGGCCATCGAATTCGATCGACTCATTTAGTATCTTTCAACCATCCGCTCAGGAGTCATCATGACGCTTCGCCGCAGAGATTTCATCGCCGCATCAGCATCCGCTGCCGGTATCGCATCGCTTGGACTGGGAGCGCCCGCATTTGCGCAGGCCAAGCCCTTCACGACGATCACGCCCTTCGGATATATCCCGGACTTCGGTGAGCTCATGAACGGCGTGACCGGCGGTCACTTTGCTAAATACGGGCTGGATGTGAAAGTTGCTGCGGGCACCGGCACCGCAAGCGCGGTGACGCAAGTTATTGCAGGCCAGGCCAAGATCATGCGTTGCACCGCGATCGATCTGTTCCAGGTTGCCAAGTCGCAACCGAAGCCACCTTTGGTCGCTGTCGCAACCATCTATCAGACCTCGGCGTTCCAGGTCATCAGCGACAAGTCCAAGCCCATCGACACCGTGGAACAAATGAAGGGTAAGACCGTCGGCGTCGTGTCCGTCGGCGGCTCTACCGAGTTGCTGCTCAACTGCATGCTGATTGCGAAGGGCATCAACCCTGCCGATGTGAAGCGCGAAGTCACTGGCAACAGTGCGGGCGCGTTCGCTTTGATCGGCCAAGGCCGTATCGATTGCTTCATTGCATCGCTTGCCGTGGTCAATGCACTGCAACAAACCAATGCACCCATCTCGTTCTTCAGTACCGACAAGTACGCGCCGATGCCCGGACAGGTCTATTCCGTCACACCCGACACCATTGCGAAAGAGCCCGATTCCATCGTTGCCTGGCTCAAGGGCGTTCGCGATTCGGTCAAGGAGCTGTCGGTCTCGAACGACTATCCGAAGATCCTCGAACGCATGGGCAAGACCTATGAAATCCCGGGCATCAAAAACGTCGCGACCTTGAAACTGGCCAACGACGAAGCCGTTCAATCGTGGAATGCGATGGGCAAGGAAAACTTGCTGCGCAACGTGCCGAAGCTGTTTGCCGAAGGCGCAGACATTCTGGTGAAAGCGGGCATCGCGAAGGTCGACAAGGTCACCGACTACTACACCAACGAGTTCATCGACAAGGCGCTGAAGGGCTGATCGGGATGCAGATGCAGGCAACGCATGAAGTGCACGACGGCGGTGCCGCAGAGATCGAACTTGCGCAGGTAGAAAAGTGGTACGGCACGCGCGACGAGCCGGTGCACGCCCTGAGCAGCACCGACCTCAAAGTTGCGCACGGAGAAATGCTCGTGCTGCTCGGCCCCTCCGGCTGCGGCAAGACGACCATGCTGCGAATGATCGGCGGATTGGTAGAGCCCAGCTCGGGCGAAATTCGTATCGCAGGACGCAACCTCTGGGCCAACGGTAAACGTCAGGACGAGGCGGTGCAGGAACTCGGCATCGTGTTTCAGGACGCGAATCTGTTTCCGTGGTTGACCATCGAGCAGAACATTGCGTTGCCGCTCGAAATGCGCGGAGTCGATGCAGCGAAGCGCACCGCTCGCGCGAAAGAGTTGATGGATCTTGTCGGCATTTCCGGCTTCGGCCGTCGCTGGCCGCGCGAGCTGTCAGGCGGCATGCGTCAACGCGCAGCCATTGCACGCGCGCTTTCTTACGACCCCGAAATTCTTTTGATGGACGAGCCATTCGGCGCGTTAGATGCGATGACGCGCGACGCCATGAACATCGAGCTTCAACGCATCTGGCAGGAAACGAAAAAAACCGTCGTGCTGGTGACCCACTCGATTTCCGAAGCGGTGTTCCTCGCCGATCGCATCGTCATGCTGTCGCCGCGTCCGGGACGTATCGATACCGTGATCGAGGTAGACCTGCCACGTCCGCGGACGCTGGGCATGCAGTCCGATCCTAATTTTCAACAGATATCTGCGCAGTTGCGCGAGCGCCTGGATGCGATGTGATGAGTGAAGTAAAAACATCGAGCACTGGTGTCGCGTCGACGCCCAAGCCGAACATCAAGCTGCGCAAGGGTGGCGTGAATACGCGCGTGTTGCCGTGGATAACGACGCCGATTCTGGTGCTGGTATTCGTCGGCATCTGGGCCGCTTATGTGAGCATCGGCAAAGTCAGCCCGTTCATTCTTCCTGCGCCCAACGCGGTTTTGACTGCGTGGATAGACATGCTTCAGGACCAGCGTGCGTGGAGTCATACCTGGACGACGATTTACGAGACGCTGTTCGGATTCTTCTGGGCGGTCATCATCGGTGTTGCGCTCGGCGTTCTGCTCGGTCGCGCGCGATGGGCAGAGGTCACCCTGAACCCCTTCATCATCGGCGCGCAGGTCGTGCCGAAGGTGGCGTTGATTCCGTTGTTCATCGTGTGGTTCGGCTTCGGGCCCACCAGCAAGATCGTGGTGTCTGCGGTCATTGCATTCTTCCCGATCCTGTCGAACACGCTGCTCGGCGTGAAGTCGGTCAATCCGGGTCATCGGGATGTCATGACCAGCCTCAACGCATCGCGTTGGGCCATCTTCAGACGACTCGAATTGCCGAGCGCCATGCCCTACATCCTCACGGGCATGGAAGTGGGCATCGTGCTTGCTCTCATCGGTGCGATCGTCGGTGAATACCTCGGCGGCAATCACGGCCTCGGCTATCTGCTCGTCGCCAAAATGAATGCCTACGAAACCGATGCGCTCTTCGCCGTGGTCGCGCACATGACAGTCGTTGGCTTTCTGTTTTACGTGAGCATCGGCTTGCTCAGGCGTCTGCTGATCGGCTGGCACGAGTCGATGGAGACTCGCTGACCTGCCGCTTTTAGCGTCAGGTTTTTGTCGCCGGAAACATCACGTCGAGTCGATGTTTCCAGTGCGGGGTCTTGACCCACGGATCGGATGGTGCCCAGTGCTCATCGATGGCCACGACGCTGCGCCAGCCCATGGCCAGCATGCACGAAAGAACCGGTGGGCCGTCCCATCCTGCAACCAGACCGATGGCTCCTAAGGTCGGCATACCCGTGCCCAACATGATGATCGCGTCGACCCCGGGCTTTTTCTTCAGCGGCTCAAGTGTTCTGGCGGCCGAGTCTGCAGCTATCGAATAGATCGGGTGGAACTGGGTGTCGTCGGTTTCTGCAGTGACGATGTCCACGACCTTGAATCCGCGCGATTCCCAATACTCGACGCTCGATTGCGTAAGTGCGGCAGGGTAGGGAGACGACAGCGCGATGTTTTTGGCATTCAATGCGTTCAGACTCTCGACCATCGCAGTCGCAGCCGTCAGCACCTTCACCTTGTGACGTGCCGCGATGTTGCCCATCAACTCGTCTTCCCGATCGCGTCCCACCAGATAAGACGCGCCGGTGCACGCAATGGCGATGCAGCCGATAGGAGCGTTGGCGAACTGTTGCGCCGATTGTTCGATGCGTTCGAAGTAGTCGACAAGACGTTCTTCGATAGTGTTTTTCGAGCTGATCAAACGCCCGTTGATCGCCGAGAAATGCGGTGGAAGCAATGACCAGAACTCAGGCTCGACGGTCGTGTTGGCTTGTGGGGTGAGAAGGCCGACGAGGCCTTTGGATCCGTATTCGATGGACATGAAAACTTCCCGATGTACTGGAAAGATTCTATGCTTGCCAGTGCTCGTAGATACTCACTATTTCGCCACTCCGATTTCGTCGGTTCACAAGGATCCCATGCCGCATTCCGATCGATTGTTGACCCAGGCCGCGATGAACCCGGCAGCGGTCGCGTACAGCGCGAACTGTCTTGCCATGTACGCCGATGTCGTCAAGCAAACGCGTTGTCTTCTCGATGTTGCATACGGCGACGACCCATCGCAAAAGCTCGATGTGTTCTTTCCAGATGTCGACCCATCGGTGCACCTGCCCATCATCTTTTTCATCCATGGTGGAGCGTGGACGAACGGATCGAAAGAATGGGGTGGCTTCGCTGCGGCAAGCCTCACCTCGTTGCCCGCGATCCTCGTTTGCCCTTCGTATCGACTGCTTCCTCAGGTGAGCTTTCCCGAGCCTGTGATCGACTGCATAGCGGCGTTGAAGTGGGTGCAGGATCACCGTAACGAGTGGGGCTCGAACGTGGGGCGCGTCGTGCTGGCAGGACATTCGGCAGGTGCGCAGATTGCGGCTTTGATAGCGATGCGTGCCGACCTGTGCGACGCTCAGCAAATCGATCCTGAACTCATCGCCGGATGCCTATGCGTCGGTGCGACCTTCAACCGCCGAATGGTCAATCCCAACGGTGCGCCTTCGCATGTCCCGCCCGGCCACCCCGACGATTTCAGCACCATCCAACCGGACAGCCCGCTCGCACTTGCGGACAAGGCTATCGTGCCTTTCATGCTTGTGTGGGGCGGCGCCGAAGACGAGCGTGTCATGCGAACCGCTCGAATGATGGAAGAGAAACTGCAAGCCGCAGGCCGGTCGGTGCAGACGCTGGTTGTCGATGGACTGGATCATTTCGACATGCATGCGGACTTCGCGAATGTCGACAGCGAATCGCGTGCGGCGCTCGCGGCTTGGATGAAAAAAGAAATCCTGGCTTGAGCCGAATCTAATGCCCGGATTGCCCGGATTGCCTTGATTCGCGAATCATGTCGGCTGCTTTCTCGGCAATCATGATGATTGCGCTGTTGATGTTGCCGCCGACCAGATCGGGCATCACCGACGCGTCGACCACGCGCAAGCCATCTATACCGCGCACCCGAAGGTCGCCATCCACAACTGCCATCGGATCGCTTCCCGGGCCCATCTTGCAGGTGCCCAGAGGGTGATGGACTGTCGCCGCAGTCGCAGCGATGTGCGCGCGAATATCGGCGGCTGATTCGCGTTCCTTTCCCGGAAGAAGTTCCTCGCCGACGAAAGGCTCTAGCGCTTTTTGCCTCGAGATGTCTCGTATCAATTTCACGCCTCTGGCAAGCGCGCTCCAGTCTTCTTCGGTGCCGAGAAAATTCTGGTGAATTCGAACCGGCTCGTTCGGATCGGTCGATGCCAGTTCCACTCGTCCGCGCGCAATCGGTCGAAGCAATACGACGAGCAAGGAAAACCCATCGACGTATGGTTTCTTGAACGGCCAGAGATATGGGCCTGCGATCAACGGTGCACTGTGATTCAAAACCTGAATGTCCGGCACCGCGAGGTCCGAAGACGTTTTGAGGAACGCCGCGAGCGGGCCGGGCAGATCTGTCGCGATGCCTTTGCCCGCGAAATATCCACGCACAAGATCCCACACGATGCGATCGACACGCATGCGTTTATGCAACGGACCGGGCGACTTTCGCCGGAAAGTCAGAGGCGCAGTCACGTGATCCTGAAAGTTCTTGCCGACGCCCGGAACCGGAGACTTCAATTCGATTCCATGCGCTGACAGCTCGACAGGATCGCCCACGCCAGACAGCATCAGCAGCTGCGGCGAGTTGATGACGCCACCCGACAACAGCACTTCGCGAGTGGCACGCACTTCGCGAATCTCGCCCTTGTGCGCATAGACCAATCCGACGGCGCGACCGTTTTCGATGACGATCCGATGCGCAATCGCGTGCGTGCGCACCGTCAGGTTTTTGCGTGCGAGCGCGGGTCGAAGGTACGCATCTGCCGCACTGCATCGACGGCCGTTTCGGATATTCGATTGCACCACCGACATACCGTGCTGCTCCGCGCCGTTGTAGTCGGGCGTAGTGGGATGTCCGGCTTGAACACCGGCTTGCATCACCGCGTCGAGCAGGGGATCGGGATAGCGCGACTTTCGTATCGTCAGCGGCCCGTGCCCGCCGCGATATTCGCTTTCTCCGTGCTCCCAGCTTTCCTGCTTCTTGAAATACGGAAGCACTTCCTTGTACGACCAACCTGGCAAGCCTTGCGACGCCCAGCGGTCGAAATCGCTGGGGTGACCTCGCACCCAACCCATCGCGTTGATCGACGAGGACCCGCCGATGACCTTGCCGCGACGACACTCGATACGGCGTCCTCCGACGCTTTCCTGCGGCTCGGAAAAGTATCCCCAATCGTGCAATCTCTTCTTTCGAATCTGCCCGAAGCCCAGCGGAATCTTGATCCACGGATCGTTGTCCCAGCCTCCGGCTTCGAGCAGAAGCACGCGCACGGATGCGTCTTCAGTCAGGCGACCGGCCAGTGTGCAACCGGCCGATCCTGCGCCGACGATCACATAGTCGAACGCCTCGTGGGTCACCGGGATGCCTTGATGAGGTCGGACGCACGTTCCGCAATCATGACGATCGCACTGTTGATGTTGCCGCCGACCAGGTCGGGCATGACAGATGCATCGACCACGCGCAGACCGGCAACGCCGCGAACGCGAAGCTCGTCGTCGACCACCGCCATCGGATCGTCGGCCGCGCCCATCTTGCAGGTGCCCATCGGGTGATACACGGTCGCGCCGGTTTTATGAATGTGATCGCTGATCGCTTCATCGGAGTCCTTGCCGGCGATCGGCCCGATCTCCTCCGCTACGAACGGCTCCAGCGCTTTTTGCCGCGAGATATTTCGGATCAGCCGAATGCCTTTCGCGAGCACGCGCCAGTCGTCGTCGTGCGTGAGAAAGTTTTGATGAATCTTCATCGGCTGCAACGGATCGGTCGATACGAGTTCTAGATAACCACGCGACACCGGGCGCAGCAATACCACCAGCAAGGAAAATCCGTCCTGATACGGTTTGCTGAACGGCCAAAAGTAAGGCGCTGCCGTGGGTGGGCCGCCGTAACTCAATACTTGAATATCCGGGGCAGGTAACTCCGGCGAGGTCTTGAGATACGAGCTGATCGGCGCGGGTAACTCTGTCGCGAAACCGGTTCCGAAAATATAAGCACGCGCCAGGTCGACCACGATTCGATCGAGCCGCATGTGTCTCAGCAGCGACCCTGGATTCTTGCGCTTGAAGGTGAGCGGCGTCATCACATGATCCTGCAGATTCTTGCCCACGCCAGGCAATGCAGATTTCACTTCGATTCCGAACTTCGCAAGTTCATCGGGATGCCCTATGCCCGAAAGCATCAGCAGTTGGGTCGTGTTGATCACTCCACCCGACAACAACACTTCGCGTTTGGCACGGACGACTTTTTTGACGCCGCCGTGCGTGAATTCGATGCCCACCGCGCGACCGTTCTCGATCACGATGCGGCTTGCCATGGCGTGCGTCTCTACCTTCAGATTGCTGCGTGACAGCGCAGGGCGCAAATACGCATCGGCCATGCTGTAGCGCTGGCCCTTGTAGATGTTGCGCTGCGCGACGCTCATTCCATGCTGGTCGGCCGCGTTGAAATCATGCACACGCGGATGGCCGGCCTGCACACCCGCGTCGAGCACTGCCTGCACGAGAGGGTCGGGGTATTTGGAATGACGTACCTTGATAGGCCCGCTCCCGCCGCGATACTCGCTCTCGCCGCCTTCCCATGTTTCCATGCGCTTGAAATACGGAAGCACTTCCTTGTACGACCAGCCTTTCAAACCGAAGCTTGCCCAACGATCGAAATCGATTCGATGACCGCGCACGAATCCCATGGCATTGATCGATGAAGATCCTCCGATGACCTTGCCCCGCCGGCAATCGATTTGCCTTCCGCCCATGTTGGCTTGCGGCTCGGTCATGTAGCCCCAGTCGTGGGCTTTTTTTTGCGCCATGCGGCCGAAACCGAGAGGAATCTTGATCCACGGATCGTTGTCCCAACCGCCTGCTTCAAGCAGAAGGACCGTGACGGAAGCGTCTTCGGTAAGGCGGCCTGCGAGCGTGCAACCGGCAGTGCCGGCGCCCACGATGATGTAGTCGTATGTGTCGTTGGAGCTCATGAAAAAAATGCGAAGACGCTTGTTCGGTGATTAGACAGTGTGCTTATCGTATGCGGTTCAGTCGCACCGTGCCAGCCGCATGTGACACGTAGGTTGCAGGTTCAATCGGCCTGTCTGACGAGTCGAAAACCGACCAGCGTGTACCGGGTGGTCTCGGTGTTCCAGTTTCTGAACGAGCAGCGAGCGTAGAACGCCCAGGTGTGCCACGAGCCTCCTCGACGAACCCTCACGTTGCCCTCGGAAGGACCCTGCGGATCGTCGACAGGCGATTTGGCGTAGTAGTCCTCGCCGTAGTAGTCGGAGGTCCATTCCCACGCGTTGCCGTGCATGTCGTACAGGCCGAATGCATTCGGCCTGAAGCTGCCTGCGGGCGAGGTGAACTCATAGCCGTCGCTAGCCTTCGACGCTTCGCCGGCCCACTTCGGCCAGTTCTTGGCCGAGTCCTGATCGAACAGGTTGGCGTCTTTGGTGAGTGCCTCTGGATCGTTGCCGTTCTGATAACGCGTTCGTTGTCCGGCGCGGCATGCGTACTCCCACTCGGCTTCGGTCGGAAGGCGATAAGTTTTGCCCTCTTTTGCAGAGAGCCACTTGGCCATTGCCAGCGCGTCCTGAAACGTGACGTTCAACACGGGGTGATCTTCGCCTTGCACGAAGCCGGGGTTCGTCCAGGAATAGCGTGGGTCGCGCCCCTCGAAGGCGTCTCCGGTTCGGTTCACATCTGCCGCGAACTGCGAGTTGTAGCCGTAGCCACCGGTGCCATCTGCAATCGATTCCGGTACATAGCCGGTGGCTCGCACAAAGGCGCGAAACTGCGCGATGGTGACTTCGGTTTTCCCCATGTAGAAGTCGCGCGTGATGCGCACCTTGTGAACCGGCGCTTCATCGACCAGATCGGTAAAGCGCTTCATGTCCTGGAAGTGGAAATCCTTTTTTAGCGACTCGACCGATTCGTCACTTCCCATCAGAAATTCCCCCGCAGGAATCTTGACCATGGTCATCCCGATGCTGTTGACCGTGGTGACCTGCTGCGAAGCGCACCCGGTAAAAAGGAGAGCCGTTGAGAGCAGGAGGGCGTTGATAGTTTTCATGTTGTTCTGATAATCGAATCACTGATATTCAAAGCACGATTCACGCCCGGCATCTTGATGTATGGGTACCTGGCGCAGTACATAGCGCAGTACCTAACGGTGCGCGAGAAACGGCGACATCATTTCCGCAATCCAGTCCATCACCGCCTGAACCCGTGGCGCCACGTGGTGCCGGTTCAAATAGATGAGCGAGACGGGTGATGTGGGCGCAGTGAACTTCGGCAGCACGATCTGAAGGAGACCCTGCTCGACGCGCGTTTTGATCGCAACTGCCGGCGCCTGAATCAGACCGAGTCCCGCGATGCCCGCGGCGATATACGAATCTCCGCCGTTGACCGTGATTTTGCTGCGCATCGGATGCGTCTGGTAAGTGTTCGACACACGATCGAAATACCTGAGTCCTGCATCTTTGAAACTCAGCGCAGGTGTGCGGTGCACGATCCAGTGTTGATCGAGATCTTTTAGCGACTTCGGCTCGCCGTGCGCCTTCAAGTACGAAGGGCTTGCCGCATTGGCCATGGGAAGAAATCCAAGGCTTCTTGCGACGATGTCCGAATCGGTCAATTCGCCATCCTGAACGGCGCAATCGAATCCGTCCTGGACCAGATCGATACTTCTATCGCTTGTGCTGATCGCGATTTCCAGCAACGGATGTCTGGCAAGAAAATCCGGCAAATTCGGCACGACCACTTCGCGAGCCACTACTACCGGCAGGCTGATCCTGATCCTGCCGGTGAGCTGCTCCGGATCTTTCCGAAACATGTCGACGAGTTCATCGCCATCGGCAATATGCGCTTTGCAACGCGCCAAAAACTTCTCGCCGTCTTCGGTCAATCGCACGCTTCGGGTCGTTCGATGAAGTAGCCGCGATCCGACTTGCGCTTCGATCTCGTGCACCGCATTCGATGCTCGAGATTTGGTCAACCCGAGTTCGTCCGCGGCCCGGCTGAAGCTTGCGAGTTCCGCCACTCGCGTGAAGATTCGGAGTTCTTCTGGATTCATGAATCGCGACGTTACCTTACGGCCCAACCCTTTTGAGCCATGCAATCGGCCATCGACGAGCGCCGGTTTTCGACGGCGTCCGAACACTGCGCCCAATCGCGCGTTCGAACTCCGTTGCCGCGATCGCCTTGCAGATCGCGCCACTGCAGCATGTCGACCGAGTCAGGCATCGAGGCGCATCCTGCGAACCCGACGCCGAGCGCAAGGAGGGTTGCAACGCCGATGACAGCCCGAGCCAAAGAGTTTTTCATTTGAGCGTTCCTACCTGTTGAGCCAGGTGATGGACAACTGCAGCACGGTCGCGAACATCACCCAAAGCAGATAGGGGATGTTCACCCATGCGACCCAACGGTAGTGCGGCCAGACAGCCTTCATCGCCCAGATCAGGGTTCCCAGCATCAGCAAAATATCGATGGCAGCGAGGTAGTTGTTTTTCAGGCCGAACTGAAGTGGAGTGAATGCGAGATTGAACACGAGGTTCAGCGCGAAGGGCACGACAACTGCGCGCGGCAATTTCTTCCTGAAAGCCTGCGCGAACACGAACGCGAAGCTCACCACGATGATCACGTAAAGGACCGTCCACACCGGGCCGAACCACGAGTCAGGAGGCGCGAAGGAGGGCTTGATGAGGGTGGCGTACCAGGAGGCGCTAGCGAACATGTCTGTTTAGAAGGAAAGGTGGAATCTGATGAACTGCAGGATCGGGTGTTGCCGAATTCGAGTCAAGTCTTAACTGCTTTTTTTACAAGGGACCATTAGCGTGCACGCCAAATTCGGAAGACACCTTTTTAAGGATCTCGATCAGCTGCTTGGCCCACACCGAAAGATAGTCTTCCTTGCGATGCACGATGCTGACCACATGGCGAGTGTTCGGTAGGTGCAAGGGAAGCGCAACCAACTGGCCGAGTTGCAGCTCTTCCATCATGCGAACACTTGTTGCCGCAGCAATTAAATTCGAGTGCACCAGGATGGCTCGCATGGGTGTGAGCGTCATGATCACGACGTTATTTTTCGGAAACTCCAGACCCTGTTCCTCGAAGCTATTTCGCAGCAGGGCATCTGTCGCTCCACGCGAGGTGCCCAATGCCCAGCGGTAAGGAGCCAGATCCGAAAGCTTGAGGTCTTTTCGAGATGCTAGCGGGTGTCCCTGTCTTGCGATGACTTGTACTTCGTCGAAGTAGAGCGGCTCCGCCATCAGGTCTCGACTGATTCCGTCTGTAGGCAGGACGCCAAGGAAGAAATCCAGCTTGCCGGTTCGCACCTCGATGGCCAGACTCTCGAACAGTCCTCCGGTGAGTGCCACTTCGATTTGCGGGCGCTGCTCGATCAGACGTCCCAGTGCTATCGGCAACACATGCATGGCGGCCTCGGACGTCGCGCCCAGCCTGACCCGACCGCCGACTCCGCCCTGCAAAAGCTGGACTTCTTCACGGCCCCGCTCGACTTCCATCAATGCCTTGCGCGCGTGAATGTGAAACGCCTCGCCCTCGACGGTCAAAAACATGCCTGAGGCGGTTCGACGAAACAGGTCGACCCCCAATTCGGTCTCGAGTTCGCGAACGCCCTTGGTGACAGCCGGAGGAGTCAGGTGGAGTTGTTGGGCCGCCAAAGTCACGCTTTTGGTGTCGGCGACTGTCACGAATGCACGAAGGCGTCGAAGGTTGATAGACATGTCTCCGTCCATTCTCGAGTCTTGTTTTTGAGGGAGTAGATTAACTGAATCGATAAGAGGGCGCGTGTTTTTTCATTGGTTTTTCAGCTCGCCTGCTTCCACACTCCGGTCACTCGTCGACAACGACAGAGATAAGAAATGCGCACAAGCGCTATGGAGACAGACAAGTGGAACGCGAAAAAATTCGTACCCGGGTAGGGATCGTCGGCGCTGGGCCGGCCGGTCTGCTGCTTGCGAGGATGCTTCAGTTGAACGGGATCGAATCGGTCATTCTTGAACGCCGTAGTCGTGACTATGTTTTGTCGAGGGTGCGCGCCGGCGTTCTCGAAAAGGGCACGGTAGATACCCTGATTGCAGCCGGCGCGGGCGAGCGCTTGCTACGCGAAGGGATCCGCCATCAGGAGGTTCAATTGCGCTGGAACGGTGAATGCCACAGGGTTCCGACCTCCGATGAATCCGGACGGTATCTGACCACCTACGGCCAGCAAAAAATTGTCGAGGACCTCATTAACTTGCGCGAGAACGACGGCCTGCCGATTCGATTCGAGGCGCAGGTCGATCGCTTCGAAGATTTGACCGGGAGCCCGTTAATCCATTTCGAGCAGGACGGAGTACACCGCGAACTTCACTGCGATTTCATTGCGGGCTGCGACGGATTTCGCGGCGTGAGCCGAAAGCACATCCCCAACGCGGATCAAGCGTCGTTCCTTCGCGAATATCCGTTTGCCTGGTTCGGAATTCTGGCCAACGCGCCACCTCATAAAGATCTGCGCGGGTTCGCGCACAGTCGAAACGGACTGGCGGTCGCATCGGCCCGATCCGATACGGTGTCGCGTCTTTACCTGCAGGTTCCGCCCGATTTCAAAGCCGATCAGATGACCGACGAGGAGGTCTGGGACGAGCTGGATCGTCGCTTCGAAGACGGCACCAGCAACCGATTCAACCGGGGTCCGATCATCGAGAAGAGCGTGGCACGACTGCGCGGATTCATTTGCACCGAGATGCAATACGGAAAGCTTTGCATCGCTGGCGATGCGGCGCACATCGTTCCTCCGAGCGGAGCCAAGGGCCTCAATTCAGCAGTGGGTGACGTCCGCGTGCTGGCAGAAACCATCAAGCGGTACCTGGAAAAAGGCGACACCACGCTGCTGGATTCCTATTCCGAAATCTGCATGCAGCGAATCCTGCCGACGGTTCACTGGTCGTGCCAGATGTCGGATGCGCTTCACATGTTCCCCAATCAGAACGAGTTCGACACCCGCATGCAGTACGCGACTCTCGAGTCGTGGGTGTCGAGTCCGATGGGGCAGAAGCGCTTTCGCGACGCCATGCTGGGTCAACCTTATCAAGCCTTAGGAACACCATGATCATCGATTGCCACGGCCACGTCAGCCCTCCTCCAGAGCTCTTTGCATTCAAGGCGAGCATCCTGTCGCATCGCGGCGTTCACGGTCGCCATATGCCCGAAGTGTCGGACGAGGAGATCCTTCGGTACGCCAACAAAAGAGAGATGGCGCCATGCGGTCATCTCGACATGCTGGATCGCGTCAAAACGGATATGCAGCTCATCTCTCCGCGTCCATTCCAGATGATGCATTCGGCAAAGCCCGGACGTTTGGTGCACTGGTTCACCGAAGAGACCAACAACATGATCGCGCGCACCGTGGCGCTGCTGCCCGATCGATTCTTCGGCATAGCAGGCCTCCCGCAGGTGGCTGGCGATCCGATCGAGGTGGTCCTTCCAGAACTGGAGCGCGCGGTGAAAACGCTCGGCTTTCGCGGTTGCCTGCTGAACCCGGATCCTTACGAGAACAGCGGTACAGAAGCGCCGCCGCTCGGCGATCGTTACTGGTATCCGCTTTACGAAAAGCTGTGCGAACTCGATCTGCCGGCACACATCCACGCCACTGGGTCGCATTCGGAACGCACGCCTTACACGCTGCACTTCATCAACGAAGAAAGCATTGCCGTGCTGGGTTTGGTCGACTCGAACGTGTTCAAGGATTTTCCTTCGCTCAAGGTGGTGGTGTCGCATGGAGGCGGCGCCATTCCGTATCAGATAGGCCGGTTTCAATCGTCCGCTGCTCGCAAGGGCCTCGACTTCCTGGCGGGCATGCGCAACCTCTACTACGACACCGTGCTCTATTCGGAAGAGGCTTTGCGCCTGCTCATCAAAACCGTGGGTGCCGATCGCTGCCTCTTCGGGGCCGAGTGTCCCGGTGTAGGTTCCACGGTCGATCCTTCGACCGGCCGCACTCGCGATGACATTCGTCCTTTGATCGAGGGATTCGACTGGCTGAGCGACGCGGAAAAACGAATGATCTTCGAGAGCAACGCACGGCAGGTGTTCCGTCTTCCGATCGGCGCGGAGTCCTGACATGGCGAAGGTCGTACTCGGTATGTACACCACGCACGGGCCGACCTTGTCGACGACGCCCGAGCAATGGTTGTTGCGCGTGCCGGCGGACAAAGCAAACGGCGCGCACAGCTTCCGGGGATCGAAGTACAGCTTCGACGAGTTGGTGGAACTTCGCAAGCACGAAGGTTTCGCAGAGCAAAGCTCGCTCGCAGAGCGAACCCGTCGCCATGCCGCGTGTCGCTCCGCCATCGAAAAAATGGCCGACATTTTCGAAGAGGCGAAACCCGATGTGGTGGTGATATTCGGCAACGACCAGCAGGAGCTTTTCACAAGCGCCCTAATGCCTGCATTCACGATTCTCAACGGGCAGAAAATCTGGAACGAGCCGGCATCGGAAGCGCAGGCCGCCATTCATCCACCCGGAATCCATGCCGCCGAATGGGGTCACAAACCACCTGTCTTTACCGAGTACCCGGGCCATCCCCAACTTGCAAATCACCTGATCGCCGATCTCGTTAAAGACAGCTTCGACATTACCCGCGCCGATCAATTGCCCACGCACGAAGGCCATTGGCATAGCGGCATTGGGCATGCGTTCGGATTCATCTACCGGCAGATCATGCGGGACAAGGTCGTGCCGAATGTGCCCATCGTCACCAACACTTTCTTTCCTCCGAATCAACCTACGGCGCGTCGATGTTTCGACATGGGTCGATCGGTTGCAGCAAGCATCGCCCGCTGGGATTCCGATGCACGCGTCGCGATCATCGGGTCGGGCGGAATGTCGCACTTCGTCATCGACGAATCGCTCGACCGGAAGGTATTCGATGCCCTGGAATCGAGGGATGAAAACGCGCTCACCGGGATCGAAGAGTCGTGGCTTCAGTCCGGATCGAGCGAACTCAAAAATTGGATTGCCGCAGCAGGCGCGCTGTTCCAGACCGACCTGTCTGGAAGCGTGATCGACTACCAGCCCTGCTATCGCTCCGAAGCGGGAACCGGCACTGCGAACGGTTTTGTCGCGTGGCAGACCGGGGGTTCGGCATGACGCTCAGCGACTACGCAGTGCGCCTCGCGAAGCTCGATTGCTGCGCGGTGTCGGATGCATTGGACAAATGCGGATTGCCCAGTTCCGTCACCGGGATCAACCCGCTTGCGGCAACACGACGAATCGCGGGATCTGTCGTGACCGTGCGGCTCTCTGCAGGGTCGGCCAGCACGATGCCGAGTGGCCAGAAGGTGCGGCATCTGGGAACCACCGCAGTCGAATCGGCCGGAGCGGGCCAAGTCATTGTGATCGAGCAACGAACCGGAATCGAATGCGCGGGGTGGGGCGGAATTCTCTCCAACGCCGCAAAACTTCGCGGTGTCGAAGGCGTGATCGTCGAAGGTCCTGCACGTGACATCGACGAGGCGAACGAGATCGGATTTTCTGTTTACGCGCGCTGCGCCACCGCGCGCACCGCACGCGGGCGCATTTATGAATCGGCCAATAACGAGCCGATTCAGGTGGGCGACACGACGGTGTCCAGCGGCGACTGGGTCATCGCAGATTCAAGCGGTGTGGCATTCATTCCTCATGCGCGCATAGAGGAAGTTTTGCGTGCTGCGGAACTCATTCAAGCGCGCGAAGCCGCGATGACGAAAGCGGTTCTGTCGGGCATGTCGGTAGGCACCGTGATGGGTGCCGATTACGAACACATGTTGGCACCCGAGAGCAAAGCCGAGAAAAGCAAAGAAGAGATGAGCAAGGAAGAGTGATGACGACGAACATCGAAGAAGACGAAAATCTGAAGCGTGCACAAGCGCTCGACACCGCAACGCTCAGCGATGCGCTGGATAGGCTGGGCATCGTGGGCCAGTGTTATCGAATCAAGCCCTGCGATCCGAATTTTCAGCTGACCGGACGTGCGTTCACCATCCTCTACGGCCCTGCCGCTTTGCCGGCCGGCACCGTCGGCGACTTCATCGACGATGTGCCTGCGGGCTCGGTGGTGGTGCTGGCAAACGGGGGAAGGGAAGACGCCACCGTCTGGGGCGACATCCTCACCGAGATAGCGCACCGACGCGGCATCGCCGGTACGGTGATCGATGGCGTCAATCGCGACGTGCACCTGTGCCGATCGCTCGGGTACGCGGTGTATTCGCGCAGCAGCTGGATGCGCACCGGTAAAGATCGCGTTCAGGTCGAAGGCGTGAACGTACCTGTGCACATCGGCGGCGCGCGCGTGGCACCCGGCGACTTGTTGCGAGGCGACAGCGATGGCGTTCTCGTTTTACCTCGCGCGCATGAAGAAAAAATCCTGGCGATTGCCGAAGAAATCGGTGTGGCGGAAGAAGCGATTCGTGCGGCCTGCCGCGCCGGCTCGCGCCTCGACGATGCGCGCAAACAGCATCGCTATCACCAACTGCAAACACGGAGCGACAAATGAGCGAGCCGAGATTCGATCACGTAGCCGCAACGCGGATGGACTTTCCTCGAGTGGAGGAGGCAGATATAGCTCGGGCAAAAACGCTTTCGTCCTCGACGCTGCACGAAGCTGCCGGCAAGACCGGCGCGTTGTCGTCGGCGATTCAGGCAATCGTGCCCGGCACGGTTTTATGCGGCCCGGCCGTGACGGTCGATGCGCCGGGCTCGGACAACCTCTGGATCCATCGCGCGATTTATGCGGCCCGGCCGGGCGACATCCTCGTGGTGCGCGTCGCGGGTCAATACGAGCATGGCTATTGGGGCGAAATCATGTCGACCGCCGCTCGTCAGCGTCGGCTCGGAGGGCTGGTGATCGACGGATGTGTGCGGGACAGGACTGCGTTGGAGCAGATCGGTTTCCCGGTGTTTGCACGAGGGCTGTGCATTCGAGGAACCGGCAAGGACTTCCAGGCGCCCGGATGGATCAACGCGCCGCTCGACATGACAGGACAACGAGTCAACCCCGGCGATCTGATCGTGGGCGACGTGGACGGCGTCGTTTGCATCGGCCGCCAGAAGGTGAAAGAGACGTTGCTGGCAGCTGCCAGGCGTGACGAGGAAGAGCGCGAAATCCTCAAGCGAATCGAAGCCGGCGAAACGACGCTGGACGTTTACGGCTGGTCCTGAGACCCGCTTTCAAAAATAAAGGAGACAAGACATGACTAAAAAATTCAACACCGATATTTGCCGAATCATTGCGACCACCACAGTCCTGGCGGGTGCCCTTGTGGCTCCTGCTGGGTTTGCCCAGACGCCTTACCCGACGCGACCTATCCGGCTCATCGTGCCTTACACCGCCGGAACCAGTGCCGACATGATTGCGCGGGTTATCTCCAACGATCTGGGAAACGACCTCGGTCAGCCGATAGTTGTCGAAAACAAAGCGGGCGCAGCAAGCGCCATCGGCACTAGCTTCGTCGCCAAAGCTCCCGCCGACGGCTACACCTTGATGATCGCGTTGAACACTCACCTGATCACTCCGGCGTCCCGCAAGACGCCGTACAACCCGATCACCGATTTCGCACCGATCGGGCGCATCGCCACCGGGCAATTGATGGTTCTGGTCAACCCCACGGTTCCTGCTTCGACCTTCCCGCAACTGGTCGACTACCTGCGCAAGCAGGGCGATAAGGCAACCTACAGCACCCCTGGGGTCGGATCGACCACGCATCTGTACACGCTTGTGCTGCAAGACATGATCGGAACAAGCATGCGTCACATCCCTGCCAACGGCATGACCGTGGCGGCGATGGATGTCATGCAAAATCAGTCGACCATGATGATCGGCCCGCTGGAGTTCGCGATCCCGCATGTGGGCTCCGGCAAACTCAAAGCGCTCGCACAAACAGGAAAAGTTCCTTCGCCTGTTTTCCCCAACGTGCCTACCGTGGCGCAGTCCGGCTATCCCGATTTCGACCTCTCCATCTGGGTCGGCATGTACGCGCCCGCAGGCACACCGAGGGCGATCATCGACAGAGTCAACAAAGCCATACGAACCGTCGTGAGCACCCCGGCGATTAAAGAGAGTCTGGCCGACAAGGGCTACGACCTTTCATTGACGACGCCGGAAGAGTTCGGTGCGTCTAATCGGCGGGAGTATGAGCAGTGGTTGCAGGTGATTCAGAAGAATGGGTTGCGGACTGAGTGAGGCGCAGACGTGAAAAAACCCGTAGCAGCGAAGGCTGGTGGGGGTTTTAAGTGTTTGTTGGCGTGTCCTGAGGGACATTCGCGACGGCAGAGCTTCTAGGACGCGTGCAGGTTCCTTCGCGTCCCTCGCGTTGCGCCTATTGGTCGACCAGACCCACAACATCGGTATGGCCGTGAAGGATACAGAAGTGGGCGGCGCTGAACGCAATTGGATCTACTCGCGATCAAGGGTGCGCCCGTCCAGTTGAAATGTAGCGGGATGTAATCTATGCTGACTGCTTTTCGCGCAAGGAATAGCAATGGCTGCTTTCATCACAGCGTACGATCTTCAGTTCAATTATTCGAAGACAGCTATCGCGGGCGACGATCCTCGGAGAACCGGTGTGCCCGACAGCACACTGTTGAATCGGCATGAGCAATACGAGGTTTTGGATTTCATAAACAGGTTTTGCTCGAACACGTCCTATGGAAAGGGCGGCGCGAAATTTGGCAAGGCGGAGGCACTCATCGCTGAGCGGCTTATCAACGCTCGACTTCCCGGCGACGTTCGAAGCCATGCCAATGTGTCCCAATGGCTGCGCGCCAATTGGGACTCCAAAGCCTGAGCCGAGTCCATGAAGAAAGAAGCTCTGCTTCGCCTGGTCGCGGAGTCCGGATACAACGTCGGCTACGCGGCGAAGAAGCACTTGGCGACTTATGACATCGTCGAAAAGATGCCGGGCTGGGTTTCGCTGTTCTCCGCAGCCGCGGGAATCTGCGCGCTATTCATTCCGTGGTTTGAACAGAAGTGGCTCGCTGCAGCTTTTATCATCATCGCGATCGGGGCGTCGAGCATTGCGCTATACGACAAGGAAAAAGCCAAATACGCCGAGGCTGGCGGCTTGCTCACTGGCAAGTTTCACGAGCTGCGTATGCTCTATCAGAAGGTCAGAGAGCAGTCCGACGGGATGGACCTGCCGGACTTGGAAAAGCGCCACGAGGACATCCAGCGGGAAGCGTTGAATATTGGCGTGCCCAGGCAAATCTTCCTCAGCGACTGGTATGCCCACTACAAGTTCTTTTGGCAGGGGCAGACCCAGTGGATGGACGAGCAGCTTCACTTCAAGCTGCTGCGCGACAAAATGCCGCTGGGCATGATCTTGACCATCGTCGCAGCCATCCTCGTGGCCGCATGGCTGCTGACGACAAAGTTCCCCGCCTTGCGGACAGCCATCTGCGGAGCCTTGGCGTGACGTCGGCGCTGTTCGCGAAATTTCGGGCAAACATCGCCGTGTCCAACGCGGGGGATATCGCGACGTCGTATGCCAACATTTCGACCCGGCTCAACAAGGACTTCTGGGATCTCGATTCCAACACCGCGCACCGCCGCCAGGTGGGATCCTACGGGCGCGGCACCGCGATCTACGGCATCAGCGACTTAGACATGGTGTTCGAATTGCCTTGGGCGATGTATGAGCAGTATCGAAAGCGCGAGGGCAATGGGCCTTCGCAGCTTCTCCAAGCGGTGCGGCAGTCCTTGCTCGCGCGCTACCCCCGGACCGAGATCAAGGGCGACGGGCAAGTCGTGGTGGTCAGCTTCGGAAGCTACGTGGTCGAGGTCCTGCCCGGGTTTTGGGAGGAGGCGTCCGACGGCTACCGGTTCCCCGACGCGAACGACTGCGGGAGCTGGCGCCTTTGCAAACCGATTAAGGAGATGGAGGCGGTCGACGCCCGAAGCGCGCGGACCCACCGCAACTACAAGCATGTTTGCAAAATGCTGAGGGCGTGGAAGAACTCCAACGGCGTGAACATGGGCGGCTTGCTGATCGACACCATCGTCTACAACTTCTTCACCCAGGACGCGCGCTACGACGCGGCCACTTACGCCTCATATGGCGATTTGATGGTGTCGGTCTTCAGCTTCATGGGCGGTCTCGAGCATCAGGACTATTGGGCCGCGCCAGGGAGCGGGCAGCGCGTCCATTCTTCGGGACGATTTCAATCCAAGGCGAAGAGGGCGGCGGCGAAATGCGTCGAGGCGAAGGCCGCCGAAAAGGAGGAGCGAAAGACGCGTCTATACAGGGAAGTTTTTGGCAGATCGTTCCCCTCGGCTTCGCAAGTCGCGAAAACCACCATCGACGCCGTGGAAAGTGCGAGATACACCACGGAAGAGTTTATCGAGGACAGATATCCCGTGGATATTCGCTACGACTTCCGCATAGACAGTGAGGTTTCCGCAGGCGGTGAGAGGGGCGAGCGCCTCAGGATGTTGGCCAAGAGCTTTCCATGGCTGCCGGTGGGCAGGTCCCTCGACTTCTTTGTCGAGCGCTGCGACGTCCCGAGGCCCTACGCGCTTTATTGGAAGGTCCGCAACGTGGGACCAGAAGCGGAGCGCCGAGGCATACGCGGACAGTTGTTGATCGACGAAGGACGCGAGCGCCGGAGCGAGAAGACCAGCTTCCACGGGGACCACTATGTGGAGGCGTATGTCGTGAAGGACGGCGTATGCGTGGCCCGCAGCAAGGTCGACGTGCGCATCAACAATTGACTCTTTGAAACGAGACCTTCGATTCCGTACGACTCTCGTTGAGTGCGCGGCGTCTCGGTAGCCGTTCGAAGGGCCCCCTAAATCTTGCGCAGGCGACGCAGCCTGACCATCACATCTTCCGCCAGCGTCGCAGGATCGAATCGTAGCGCTCCGCGAAGCCGCTCGGCTGTTACGGGCTGGTCGTCGTCGCCGCCCATGCGCAACTGCCCTGAATTCGGGCTCGCGTCGTCTTGCTCTCTCGTGCGCCACCCCAGGAAGTTACCGCCATCGATGCGCGCGGCGAGCGCCATGTGCGTTAGGCGCTGCGTGGGGTCGATGGACTCCCAAGTTTGAGCAGCGAACCAAATGGCCGCACCTAGTTCTCGCGTGACATCCTCCTCGATGATCGCGAACCCGCCCATGCCACCGCGCCGGCGGTCGTCGCCGCGCGATAGCGGAAGGCGAAAGAGCATCGAGCCGTCCTCTCCGAGCTGCACGAGCGCGCCCCGCTCTTGCTCTATGACGAGCTTGTTGTTGCGAACTTCCGAATCGTTCCCCCTCGTTTGCTCGAAGATTGCGATATCGCCGAACAGTGCTCTTTGCAGGAGCTCTTTGAGCAAGGCGGGAGCTTCCAATGCAGACGGCCGCAAGATGCCTTGTGCGGGGCCACCGGTGAAGGCGACCGAGAGCGTGGCGGAAGGCTCGCCGCGGCCCGAGCGCGGCAGCAGCGCCGTCGCCTTGGCGACTAGGCCAGTTGAGTCCACGGCGCCGGCGGCTTTCGCGAGTTCATATTGGTGGACGGCACCGACGATCTTCGAGCGCAACTCTTCAGGCGTGGCAAACGTGTCCCTGAATCCCCCGCCTTGCCACCCGCCGACCTCATCGATGAACTTGGCTTGTTCGGGCTCCCGCTCCACGCCGCTTTGTACGAACATCAGAATAGGTTTACCCTCGCGCGCTTCCAAAAACTCTTCGTGGGTTGGCGCAACGCCGGAATCGCCTTGCGGATAGCCGTAACGAGCGCCAAGGATGAGGATCACCAAATCGGCCGAACGTAAGCCTTGTAGGCATGCGACCTGCGGCGACGTAGCTAACGCGCCGAAACTCTCGGCCATCACAGGCTCGTGTCGAAGCGAGCTGATGGCTTCCTTAGCGGAATGGCGATATGCCTCGAATCCGCCGATAACAGAGCTTACGAAAATCTTCATTGAACCTCCTTACCCGATCACGAGCATGCAAGTTGAGCGTTGTCCAAAAACCGAAGTCGCTTCAATTATGGTAGCCAGAGATAGCACTTTGTCGCGCAGTGATCGCTTGGTCGTCTTCCCTCTGGTCGGTATTCAAAAGTAGAAGATTCCGTAACGGTCAACGTTTAGGTGCTGTACCCAAAGGACGGCGAAGTAGCCTGTCAGGCAGGACCGGTTTGAGACACGTTTTCTGGCAAGGTTGAACCACCAGCCCAAAACGAAAAAACCCGCATCAGCAAACGCTGGTGCGGGTTTTAAATATTTGGTGGCGCTTCACGGATTCGAACCGCGGACCTGTGGATTATGATTCCATCGCTCTAACCGACTGAGCTAAAGCGCCTTCCGAAGCCCACGATTATAGCCGACCAAAAAGGCTTATTTCCAGCCCCCGGATTGTCCGGATTCAGCGTGGTTTATTTGTTCGAAAAGCTCGCCTTGCGCTTGTTCACGAACGCGTCCATTCCCTCTTTCTGGTCTGCCGTCGAGAACATTGCATGGAACATGCGGCGCTCGAACATGATTCCGTCCGAGAGCGATCCCTCGAAAGAGCGGTTCACCGACTCTTTTGCCGCCATGACCGCCAGTTGCGAGAACTCGCAAATCTGCAGAGCAGCGCCCAAAGCCTCGTCCATCAATTTGTCCAGCGGAACCACTCGGCTCACCAAACCCGACCGTTCCGCTTCGGTGGCATCCATCATCCTGCCGGTCAATGCCATATCCATGGCTTTCGATTTGCCCACGGCGCGTGGCAAGCGTTGCGTGCCGCCTGCGCCAGGGATGATCCCGAGCTTGATTTCCGGTTGGCCGAATTTTGCGTTGTCGGCCGCGATGATGAAGTCGCACATCATCGCCAGCTCGCATCCGCCGCCGAGAGCGAATCCGCTCACCGCCGCGATGACCGGCTTGCGCACGCTGCGGATCTGCTCCCAGTTGCGCGTGATGAAGTCGTGTTTGTAGGCTTCGGAAAACGTGAGCGATGCCATGGCGGTAATGTCCGCTCCTGCCGCGAATGCTTTCTCGCTGCCTGTCACGATCATGCAGCCGATGTTCTCGTCCGAGTCGAATGCCTTGAGCGCTTCTCCCAGCTCGTTCATGAGCTGATCGTTCAGCGCGTTGAGCTGTTTCGGTCGATTCAGCGTGACGATGCCGACCTTGCCTTCGGTGCGAGTTTGAATGGTTTCGTATGTCATGGGATGTCTCTTCGATCTCGTTAAAAGTTCAGACGAACGACCACAAGAATGCCACAGACGCCACCGCCATCAGGCCGGTCGCAATCCAGGCGGTCACCTTCAGGCGCCTGCCGATGGCGAAGCGGCCCATGATGGCTTTGGAGGCCGCCATGTGCAGCATCACGGCCATGATCGGCACGGCGGCAATGCCGTTCAGTACCGCAGCCCAGGTGAGTTCCTGTACGGGGTCGACGTCGTTGAAATTCAGCGCGACACCGATGAGTACCGACACGGTGAGGATGGCGTAGAAGCCGCGAGCTTGGGCCGCGCTTCGATTCAGTCCTGCTGGCCATCCGGCGGCTTCGGCCAACGCATAAGCAGCAGAACCCGCAAGCACCGGCACAGCCAGCATGCCGGTTCCGATGATTCCCGCAGTGAACAGGATGTATGCGAACTCGCCGACCAGCGGACGCAGCGCCTCTGCCGCTTGTTGGGTGCTATCGATATGCGTGACGCCGTGGCTGTTCAGTGCAATAGCAGCAGTCAGCATCACGCAGAACGCAATGATGTTGCTAAACGACATGCCCACCCAGGTGTCGATCTTGATGCGCTTCAAGTGCCGGCGTGCATCGACGTGATCCATGTCTCCGGCTGCGGCGTCGCCACGAATATGGCGCTCTTCCACTTCTTGGCTCGCTTGCCAGAAGAACAGATAGGGGCTGATGGTCGTGCCCAGCAGCGCGACGATCATCATCCAGTAGTCGTCGCCGGCGCCGAGTTTGGGAATGAGGCTGTCGGTGGCGACCTTGGCCCAGTCGACGCCGGATGAAAACAGCACAGCGGCATAGGCGAGCAAACTGAACGTGAGTGCCTTGAGCACCGGCGAATATTTCGGGAATGGCAGAAAGATCTGAAGCCCGAGAGAGACCATCGCGAACAACAAAATCCATTGTTGGTGCCCACCTCCGACCAGCATTTCCGCGGCGGTTGCCATGGCGCCCAGATCGGCACCGAGATTGACTGTGTTGGCGACGACCAGAAGCAGAATCATGAATCCGACCAGAGGTTTCGGATAACGCTCACGCAAATTAGCGCCAAGGCCCTTGCCGGTGACCCATCCGATTCGAGCGCTGATCAGCTGAATCGACACCATCAGCGGCAGCGTGAGAACGGTTGTCCAGAGAAGTCCGGTGCCGAACTGGGCGCCTGCCTGGCTGTAGGTGGCGATTCCGCTCGGATCGTCGTCGGCGGCACCGGTAACCAGCCCGGGCCCCAGCGATTTCAGGACGCTCGGGCGTGGTTCAACCGGTGGTGCCGGAGCATGTGAAGTGTCGGGACTCTTCTTTTGTTCGTCTAGTTGTTCAGCCATTGATCTACGCGCACTTTGTCGCCAGCGGCAATACGCCACGTGGTCACGCCGTCAGGCACGGTTAATGTAAGCCGAAGAAGCCTTTTATCCCGTGAAATTAGCGCGATTACCTTGCGTTTACCTTGTGCCGGCATCACGCCCGCGTAGAGAACCAAATCGTCGAGTTTCTGCAGACGCCAACCATTGGGCGAGGTCTTGTCGCCTGGCACCTCGATGCCTATCCATTCATCGCCCGACGCGATGCCTGCCTTCTCTGCAGCGCCGCCGCGAAGCACCGCCTTGACGACGATGCCGCCCGACTCGGTGACACGCAAGCCGAGCCGCTGCGCCATTTGCGCCGGCTCATCCATTGCGCCGACGCCGTGCGATTCGAGCAGCTCCTTCAGCGGCAAATCCTGCGTGCCATGCACCCATGCAGCGACTTCGGCGCTCATGTCCAGCCCCGACACTTCCTCGATGGCCGAGAGAAAGTTCGCCTCGGTCATCGGACCGCCCGATGTCTTGGCCCACAGCAGGCGCATTACATCGTCGAGGTTCGCGCCGTGTTTGCGCAAAGTCAGGTCGAAGCAAAGCGCAATCAATGCGCCCTTCGTGTAGTAGCTGATAGTGGCGTTGGGGGTGTTCTCGTCCTGGCGGTAGTACTTGATCCACGCATCGCGCGACGCATCGGCCACCGACTGGATCAGTCGACCGGGCGCTTGCTGCACCTGATTGATCGTCTTGTTGAGGAGTTTCAGGTACACCGCGTTGTCGATGATGTTCGCGCGGCGAAGAATCAGGTCGTCGTAGTAGCTGGTGAAGCCTTCGAAGAACCACAGCAGCTCGGTGTAGTTCTCGCGTGTGTAGTCGTAGCTTGCGAGCTCGAACGGGCGCAGCTGCTTCACGTTCCAGGTGTGGAAATACTCGTGGCTGATGAGGCCCAGCAAGGTGATGTACCCATCGCCCAATTTGCCGTCGTTCAGTCGCGGCAAATCGCGTCTGTCGCAAATCAGGGCCGTCGAATTGCGATGCTCCAGACCGCCGTATCCGTCGTCTACCGCATTGAGCATGAAAAGGTATCGATCGAAGTGCGGCTTGCCTTTGCCGTGCCACATCCTGATTTCTGCCTCGCAGATTTTTTGGGTATCGGCGAGCAATCGTTCGCCATCGAATGTGGGTGCAGCGCCTGCGACGACGAATCGATGCACGATGCCGCAGGCGGTGAATTCGCCCACCCAGGGCTTGCCGATTTCTACCGGGCAATCGACCAGTTCGTCGTAGTCCGGCGCGCTCCAGATGCCGAATCCGCGAGCGTCGGTTTTATGCGGCTCGAGGCCGGTATGGACATTCCATCCGGTCATCGAGCGATGCGGAACGATGTCTATCGTGTGCTGGAGTTTTTCCTGACCATGCACCCGCAGGAACATGCTGGTGCCGTTGAAAAATGCGCGGTTCGAATCGAGCCAGGCTGCGCGCACCGAGTTATCCAGCGCGTAGATTTCGTAAGTCACTACCAGCGGTTTGTCGCCGTGGTTCTTGTGCGACTTGATGCTCCAGGTGCATTTGTCGATCTGGGTGATTTCGACCGCACGAGCGTTCTGCCGCGCATGCAGTTTCTGCAAATTTTTGGCGAACTCCCGAATCATGTAGCTACCCGGGATCCATACCGGAAGCGACAACACCTGTTCAGGCGCCGGCGCCTGAACGGTCAAAGTGATTCGGAAGAGATGGGCGTCGGGGTCAGCAGCCTCGACGCAATATGAAACGACGGAATCTGTCACCGAATGATCACCGATTGGGCGCCGCCGGAAGGCAGCGACTGAGTGGAGTTCGGCCTACTTTATCGTAGAGAGGAATTTCTCGACTTGCTGCGAGCTGATTGCACCCGGAACGCGCGAGTTGTCGGCGAACAGCATGGTGGGGGTGCCGGTAATTTTGTGCTTGCGGCCGAGCTCGACGTTGCGCACCAGTGCGGATGCATCGCAATCGACCGACGTTGGAAGCGACTTCGACGAAACCATCCAGTCGGTCCATGTTTTGCCCTTGTCACGGGCGCACCAGATGGCGCGTGATTTTTCGATGGAGTCGGGTCCGAGAATCGGATACAGGAACACATGGATCGTCACGTTGTTGACGTTCTGCAGATCGGCTTCGAAGCGTTTGCAGTAGCCGCAGTTCGGATCTTCGAAGATGGCGATCTTGCGTTTGCCATCGCCGCGAACGATCTTGAATGCGTCAGCCAGCGGAAGCGAGTTGAAATCCACGGCAGTCAGTTGGTCGATGCGCTCGTCGGTCAGATTGCGACCGCCCTTCGTGTCCATCATCGTGCCCTGAATGAGATAGTTGCCCTGCTCGTCGGTGTAGAGAATGTCGTTGCCGTTGACCCGAATTTCCCAGACTCCCGGCATTTCGGATTTCCGTATCTCGTCGATCTTCGGCAGTTGCGGTAGACGGTCGGCCAGGTTCTTGCGGATCGCCGCTTCCTGTGCGTTGGCGCCGAAGGCGGTGAGCAGCGCCGAAGCCGCTATCAGCGCAAACAAAATCTTCTTCATCGTGTACTTTCCGTGGCCTTTTCAGGGGCGCAAATTTCAATCCACTCCAATGCCCATCGCCCGTTTGGCGATCCAGCTCTTGAGCATTCCACTTCTCTCGAATCCGGACATTCCCAGATTGCGAGCCGATTTGATCCACACATGCTGCGGTTCGAACAACTTCTGCAGACCATCGGTCGCTGCAATCATTGCCAGCATATCGGGCTGCCTTGCCCGCTCATAGCGCCTCAGCAACCGTTCGTCACCCACCGACCGCCACTCTTCTTTTTCCGCCAGAACGCGGGCTAATTCCGCAGCATCGGCCAGGCCCAGGTTCAATCCCTGGCCCGCCAACGGATGCACCGTGTGCGCCGCGTCGCCGGCCAATGCCCATCCCGGCCCAACCCATCGATTGGCTTTCGAGAGCTGAAGCGGCCATGCGGCCCGCTCGCTACTCATCTTCAACTTGCCCAGGGCATTGCTGCTCGCGGTTTCGAGCGCCATCTGAAACGCTTCGTCGTCGAGAGCCTGAAGTTCCTCGGCGTGTTGCTGGTTGAGTGACCAAACAATCGCCACCGAGTTCCCTTCGGCGCCCGATAAAGGCAAAAACGCCAGGATTTCTCCGTTCGCGAACCATTGACGGGCAATCTGTCCATGAGGTACTTCGCAATCGACGCGGGCTGCAATTGCGGTCTGCCGATACGGCGTGACCGTGAAGTCGACCCCGTACTCGTTGCGCGTTCTACTGCTCTTGCCTTCGCAAATCACGGTGAGCTTTGCCTTCCGATGCGGCCCATCTAGCGCATCCTGCGCGTGTCCGCTGACAACCTCGATCGAAGGCTGGAATTTCGCGGCCTCGGCCAGACGCGCTTCGAGCGCGGGCACATCGACTATCCACGCGAGCGCCGAATCGTGTGTGGCGAAATGGACTTCTCCACCGTTGTCGCCATGAACCTGCATTTCCCGCACGGCAGTGGCGTGCATTTCGTCGGGCCAGGCGCGAACCGATTCCAGCAATTTGCGCGACGCCAGATTCAGCGCGTACGCCCGAACATCCGAATGCCCGCTCGGCGATTGCGAGGCCGGCGGCACAAACTTGGGCGCGACCAAGGTCACACGCAGACGCTGATGCGCCAGCAACAACGCCAAAGTGCGGCCGACGACGCCGCCGCCACGAATACAAACGTCAGGGATGGATGCCATCAGGGCATTGTATGAAGCCGGTCGCGGACTGTTTGCACACAACAGTAAGGAAGTGACAATACGTTCATCCGGTTCTGTCGATGAGTCGGTGTCTTTTAAAGGAAACGCGGTGGGTGAGATTCTTGACTCCAGCCTGGGCGACGAGACGGTCGTTATCAGTCGCCTGTTCGTGTATCCGGTCAAATCCTGTGGGGGCGTCGAGCTGGACGAGGTGTTGCTTACCGAAACCGGGCTCGAATTCGATCGGGCCTGGATGGTGGTCGACGAGAACGGGCGTTTTGTCACCCAGCGCCAGTTCCCGCGAATGGCGCTCATCAAGCCGAAACTCCGCCAGAGCGACATGGTGCTCAGGGCGCCCGGCATGTTGGCGCTTCATATCGAACTGAATGCTGTTGAGAAACCGGTGAAAGTGACCGTCTGGAAAGACGAGGTCGAGGCATACGACATGGGCGACATGGCGGCGCGCTGGTTCAGCATGTTTCTGTGCCCGCCGGAATCGGGCAAGCCCGAGCGCAACCTGCGTTTGGTGCGCTTCAATCCGGATTTCCAACGTTACTCGAGCGAGCGCTGGACTGGGGACGTCAAGGCGCCGAATCAATTCAGCGACGGCTATGCCGTGCTGGTCATTTCGCAGTCGGCGCTCGATTCGCTCAACGACCGTCTGGTCGAGCGAGGAGCCGAAAAGGTAGGCATGGATCGATTCCGGCCGAACATCGTCGTGGAGTCGTTCCCCGGCGAATCGATGGCGCCTCATGCCGAAGACCATTGGCACGAGCTGAACATCGCGACCGGGCAGGGCATAGCGACGCTTCGCATGGTCAAACCCTGCCCTCGCTGCGAAATCCCGAACATCGACCAGTCGACGGCAGAGCGCCAGACCGAGCCCAACGCCACACTGGCCGGGTACCGGGGAGGCGATTCCCGGCTGGATGGCGCGGTGAGCTTCGGCATGAATTCGGTGGTCATGAAGGGCGTGGATTTTCTGCTTAAAAAAGGTGCAAAGGCCGGCGCGACCATTGCTTTTTGAGGCACCCTTTAAAATCTGGCATCCCCGGGCGTCGCAGATGTCCCGTGACCTCGAATCCAAGAGATTTCCCCAAGCTGTTCTGAAAGCCTTACATGAGCCTCCAATGTGGCATCGTGGGCCTGCCCAACGTCGGCAAGTCCACCCTTTTCAATGCGCTGACCAAGGCGGGTATTGCCGCCGAAAACTACCCCTTCTGCACGATCGAGCCCAACGTGGGCGTGGTCGAAGTGCCCGATCCGCGCCTGGCCTCGCTGGCAGCCATCGTCAAACCTGAAAAGGTCGTTCCCGCCATCGTCGAATTCGTCGATATTGCAGGCTTGGTGGCAGGTGCCAGCCAGGGCGAAGGCCTGGGCAACCAGTTCCTCGCGCACATCCGCGAAACCGATGCGATCGTGAACGTGGTTCGCTGTTTCGAAGACGAAAACGTGATTCACGTGGCTGGCAAGGTCGATCCGATTTCCGACATCGAAGTGATCCAGACCGAGTTGTGCCTGGCCGATCTGTCGACCGTCGAGAAAAGCCTGAACCGCTACACCAAGGCTGCCAAATCGGGCAACGACAAGGAAGCCGCCAAGCTGGTGAATGTGCTGAGCCAATGCCAGGCCGTGTTGAACCAGGGCAAGCCGGTTCGCGGCATCGAATTCAGCAAGGACGATCAGATTCTTCTCAAATCGCTCTGCCTGATTACCGCCAAACCCGCGATGTTCGTGGGCAACGTGGCCGAAGACGGTTTCGACAACAACCCTTTCCTCGATCGCCTCAAGGAATACGCGGCCGGACAGAACGCGCCGGTGGTGGCAATCTGCGCCAAGATGGAAGCCGACATGGCCGACATGAGCGATGAAGACAAGGCCATGTTCCTTGCCGAGATCGGGCAGGAAGAGCCGGGGTTGAATCGTCTGATTCGCGCGGCTTTCAAACTGCTGGGTCTGCAAACCTACTTCACCGCAGGCGTGAAGGAAGTTCGCGCCTGGACAGTGGCGATCGGCGCGACCGGCCCACAAGCGGCAGGCGTGATCCACACCGATTTCGAACGCGGCTTCATCCGCGCGCAAACCATCGCCTTCGACGACTACATCTCGTACAAGGGCGAGCAGGGCGCGAAAGACGCCGGCAAGATGCGCAGCGAAGGCAAGGAGTACATCGTCAAGGACGGCGATGTGATGAACTTCCTGTTCAACGTCTAGAGCGCCAACTGCGAATTTCCATCCGCAATAAATGGATGGAAATGGATGGATTTGTGGATGTTTGCTTGCCGGAGCGGTTTTAGTCGCTCCAGGAAAAACCTCGGCGTTCGCGGCCAATCCGGCGCCGCAGTGCACCTCGAAAACCCTTGTATCCGTGTAGCGGATAGAACCTCGACTGGAATATTGCGTGCCAGTCGATGCACCTAACATTCCTCCAGGCGATTGGCCCGCGGGCGAAACGCTGCCATCAGGTCGATGGTCCCCGATATTTCACTGGATCAACTGGAGATTCGCAATGACTCAGTTCTCGAAACGTCACACCGTCCGCGCTATTGCCGCTGCGGCAATCGGCTCGCTGATCGGCATTCCCGCCATGGCCCAGGACAAGGGCGAAATCGTGATCGGCGCGGTCGCGATGATCACCGGCGCATTTGCTGGTGCCGGCTTGCCCTGGTACCAGGCGCTTCAGATGGCCGAAGCGGACATCAACGCATCGGGCGGCATCAACGGCAAGAAGCTGAAGATCGCATTCGAAGACTCCCAAGCCAACAACGGCGCGGCAGTGAACGCGTACGTGAAGCTGGTCAAGCAATACAACCCCCCCTTCATCTTCACCTCGAGCCTGTCCACGCAGGTGCTGGCAACGGAGCCTGAAGTGTTGAAAGCGAAGATTCCGACGATGACCGGCGGCGGCGCGGTGTCGATCGAAGAACGCAAGAACCCCTATATTTTCCGGGTGCGTCCGTCGGACGGCATCGGCGCAGGCGCGATGGCTTACGGTATTACCGAAGCGCTCAAAAAGAAAAAACCCGGCGTGTTGTACACGCAGGACGATTACGGCACCGGCGCAGTGAACGCGCTGGAAGCGTTTCTTGCCAAGCAAGGCATCACGCTTGCTGCCAAAGAGCCCTACAACGCTCGCGACAACGATTTCTCGGCTCAGCTCCTGAGCGCGAAGAACAAGGGTGCCGACGTTCTGGTCACCTACAACTACAACCGCGACGGCGCGCTCATCATGAAGCAGCGCAAGAGCCTGGGCATCGATCTGCCGGTCATGGCATCGCCCGGCATGGTGTCGCCTGCAACGCTCGAACTGCTCGACGTGGACGATCTGAAGGGCGTGTATGTCGCGACCGACACGCTGCTCGGCGATGCGGTCAGCCCCGCGAGCGCCGAGTGGGTTCGTCGTTACGTGATTGCCTACAAGCGTCGCCCCGATTCTTTCGCGGCTGCGTACTACGACGGCGCCATGATGGTTGCGGCAGGTCTGCGCAAGGTGGGACCCGATGCTGAAAAGCTTCGCGCATATCTGGCTTCGGTGAAAGACTACAAAGGCGTGGCTCGTGTCTACACGGCAGACGCCAGCGGCAACATGGCTCACAGCGTGGCAGTTGCGGTCTTCAAGCCGGGCTCGAAGGAAACCGAAGGCATCGCGATGTATCCGAAGGGCGGCAAGTAAGACGCGCGTCGTTTAAGAACGTAGAGGAACACAGCAGCACATGGCGCAACTTATCCAGCTTGTCATCAACGCGATCGCCATTGGCTGCATCTACGCAGTCGTCGCACTGTCCTTTGAAATTGCATACGAGTCGACCGGGGTCGTGAACTTCGCGACCGGCCAACTCGTCACCGTCGGTGCACTGATGGGCGCAAGCTCGCTGGTGTTCAGCGGTATGAGCTTCACGGGTGCCTATCTCATGGTGTTCGTGGGCATGGCGATAGTCGGGCTGATGTTCTTCGTGGGGGTGTTCATGCCGCTACGAAAGCAGCCGGCACTCACCATCATCATCGGGACAGTGGCTATCGGCATCACGATCCAGAACGTGGCGCAACTCATCTGGGGATCGCAGCCGATCAGCACCAAGTCGCCGGTCGGAAGTGCAACCCTGACTTTCGCAGGAACGACGGTGCCAACGCATTCGCTGTACGTGATTGCAGTGGCCGGCGTGCTGATTCTTGCGGTGTATCTGCTGCTCTATAAATCGTCGCTGGGAAGCCAGTTCCGCGCGCTTGCACAAGACGCCGAAGCCGCCCGTTTGATGGGCATTCGCGTGATCCGCTTGTACAGCCTCACCTGGATTCTCGTGTGTGTGCTCGCAGGTATCGCGGGCCTGCTTGTAGGCCCGATGTGGTTCATCGAAGTCGGCATCGGCGATGGGGTGGGCCTGAAGGCATTCGCAGCAGCCATCATCGGCGGATTCGGGAGTGTTCCCGGCGCGATCATCGGCGGCATATTTGTCGGACTCGTCGAGATTCTCGGAGCCGCCTACATATCGTCTGCCTACAAAGACGCGCTCGTCTTCGCGATGATGTTCCTCTTCCTTCTCGTGCGCCCGCAAGGACTCTTCGGCGAGCGCATCTCCGACCGAGCTTGAGGACGCTGCACGACTTATGACAGTGAAGAATTTACTGATAGCGCTGGCTTGCCTGATCGTCTCGCTCGCCGCGCCTTTCGCGATCTCCGACTACAACCTTCGAATCATGGTGCTGGCACTGCAGTCGGCAGTGGCGGTGGTGGGCCTGTGTATTGCGTTCGGATGGGCCGGATTGATCCAGTTGGGGCAAGCCGCTTTCATGGGCATCGGCGGCTACACCTCTGCGGTACTCGCCGTGAAATACGGTTTGAGTTTCTGGATTGCAATGCCGATCGGAATTCTGGGCGCCGCGCTTGTCGCGTTGATCATTGCAGTGCCGATGCTTCGATTGCGAGGACACTACCTCGCGCTCGCGACGGTGGGCCTCAACGTCACCGCAGAAATCATCGCCAAGAACTGGACCGACGTGACCGGCGGCAGCGACGGCATCAGCAGCATTCCGGGCGTGTTCATTTTGGGCAAGGAAATCCAGACCGACATCGGCTACTACTACCTGTCGCTCGTATTCCTTGCAGTTGTCGCATTGCTCGCGTATTTGCTTCGGCACTCGCGCTACGGCCGCGCCATGATTGCGGTTCGCGATGATGAAATCGCTTGCGGCACTTCCAGCGTGCCGGTGGTCCGTACCAAGGTCATCGCGTTCGTCATCGCCAGTGCGCTCGGCGGATTGAGCGGCGCTCTCTACGCTCACTACGCACATTTCCTCTCGCCTGGCGATTTCGATCTCGCCCGTTCGATCACCATTCTCGTGATGCTGATTGCAGGAGGCGAAGTGTCGATTGCCGGCGCGATCCTCGGATCGGTCATCCTCAGTTTTGCGCCCGAGTGGTTGCGCTTCCTGGGCGATGCCTACATGGCGGTGTTCGGTGTCTGTGTGCTGTTGATCCTGGTGTTCATGCCGCAAGGCATTGCCGGGCAGATTCGCAAATGGATGGGCAAGAAGACGCCCGCCGCGGCAGCCAAGGTAGGTGGTCATGGCTGAATCGCAAACGATGAATTCTGCTAACGACGTGCTGGTGGTTCGCGGTCTGTCGCATCACTTCGGCGGATTGCAGGCAGTGGACAAGCTCGATTTGACCGTGCAAAACGGCAAGCTGCTGGCGCTGATCGGGCCGAACGGCGCAGGCAAGAGCACCACCGTGAATCTGCTCGCAGGTGTGATCGCGCCGACGGCCGGTGAGATCACTTTGAACGGCCAGGATCTCAGCGGACTGCCTGCGCACAAGGTGGCAGCGTCAGGTCTCGTCAGAACATTTCAGAACGGCCGTCTGTTCACGCGACTGTCGGTTCTCGAAAATGTTCTGGTCGGCGCTAACGCCCGCTTCACTGCAGGCTTTGTCGGCTCGATATTTCGAAGCCCCACTTTCAGGAGCGAAGAGCGCGCGACCAGAGAGCGTGCGATGCAACTGCTCGAAGGTCTCGGTCTTGCCAACGACGCAGAGCGCGAAGTGCGCGAGCTTCCTTATGGCAAGCAAAGAAAAATCGAAATCGCACGTGCGCTCATCCTCGAGCCCAAGGTGCTGATGCTGGACGAACCCGCCGCCGGATTGAATTCGGGCGAGGTGGAAGAGCTCATTGGATACGTGTCGAACCTGCGCTCGAAAGGTCTCAGCATTCTTCTTATCGAACACAACATGGGGCTTGTCATGCGATTGGCCGACTCGATCGCGGTGCTCAACTTCGGTCAACTCATCGCGTCGGGATTGCCCGCTGAAGTGCGGAGCAACGAAGCGGTCATCGAAGCGTATCTGGGACGCAGAAAGGCCGCGCATGCTGAAGTGTGAAAAGCTTTGCGTGAGTTACGGCGCCGTGCAGGCGCTCGACGACGTGAACATCGAAGTGAATGCCGGCGAATGCGTGGCGCTGCTCGGATCCAACGGTGCTGGAAAGACAACTCTTCTCCGTACGATTTCCGGATTGGTCAAACCCAAGAGCGGCTTGGTGTCTCTCGAAGGCAAGGACATGGCCGGCATCGCTGCAGAGCAGCGGGTTCGCAACGGGCTTGCGCACGCACCGGAGAGGCGGAGAATTTTTCCGGGACTCACCGTGCTGGAGAATTTGCAAGTCGCGACCGCTGCCTGGAAAAAAATTCGCGAATCGATGGATGCCGATCTCGATCGAGTGTTCACCCTTTTCCCGCGTCTGAAAGAGCGTCGTACGCAACTGGGCTGGTCGCTATCCGGCGGAGAGCAGCAGATGCTCGCCATCGGCCGCGCGCTGATGTCTCGCCCCAAGGTGCTGCTGCTCGACGAGCCGTCGTTGGGGCTCGCGCCGCGTCTGTCCGAAGAGGTGTATGCGCAGCTTGCGAACATCAACAGCATGAACCTGACGATGCTCATCGTCGAGCAGAACACCTCGATGGCCTTGTCGGTCGCGTCGCGTGCGTATGTGCTGGAACACGGGCACATCGTGCTGACCGGAAAAGCATCGGAGCTGATGGATCACCCTCGGATTCGCGAGGCGTATCTGGGTGCCTGACACGCAGGTCGTCAACACATGCATCGTGCTTGCGCGCAGGCCGCAAGCACTTGCCCAGGCGTCCGACTTCGAACTGGCAGACGCTGAAATACCGTCTATCGAACCGGGGCAGATGCTGGTTCGCACGCTCGCGATATCGCTGGACCCGTACATGGCCAGCGCGATTCAGGGCCGCCACATGTCGGGCGCAGTGAGCGTCGGTCAAGTGATGCCCGGAGATGTCGTGGGAGTCGTCGAAGAGTCGCTGCATGCGGACTTCCAGGCTGGCGACACGGTGTTGACCCGCGGCGGATGGCGAGCCTATTCGGTTGCGAATGGCGACGCTCCGCAAGACGAAGGTCTTGGCGCGATCCTCGCACCCACCGCCCACAAGATTCATCCATCGGACAAGGTGCCTGCGACCGCATGGCTGGGCGTGCTCGGCATGCCCGGTCTCACCGCATACGCACTGATGAGCCGCTGCCTCAAACCCCGCGAAGGCGAGACTGTCGCGGTGTTCGCGGCGACCGGTGCAGTGGGCTCCGTCATCGGGCAAATTGCGCGTCGACATGGAGCGCGAGCCGTGGCAATCGTGGGCAACGAGGTCAAGGCCGAACATGCATTGAGCATTGGCTACGACGCCGCAGTCATTCGGGGCTCGAAAGATTTTTCCGATGCGTTGAGCCAGGCGTGCCCGAACGGAATCAACGCACTGGTATCGAACGATTCGGGCGCGGCCTTCTCGACGGCTATGGATCATCTGGCCATGCGCGGACGCGTCGCTTTGCTTGGCGACATGTCGCAGTACAACTCGTCGGACATCGTTGCCGGACCGCCGATCGCGAAGATCGTGTCAAAGCGAGCGACCGTGATGGGCTTCGTCGTGTTCGATCATTTCGACCTGATGAGCGAATGGCAGAACACCGCGCGATCGTGGATCGAAGACGGCTCGCTCATCTTCTCGGAAGACCGCACCGAGGGAATCGAGAATGCACCCGACGCGTTCGCCCGACTGATGCGCGGCGACACCATGGGCAAGACGCTGGTGATTGTCTGACCGACCAGGTCGAGTCGCCCCTAGTCCTTCAAACCGCCTCAGCCGACAGCGCAATCCGCATCGCCTCTGCCTCCGGCGTATCCATGAGGATCTCGATGGCACGCGCGTGAATCGTTTTCACGTCGAGTCCGTCGCCGAAATCGTGACGATCTTCGGGCGCCCTCGACCACCACGATCCGAGAATCGTCTCGTCTCGCGATTGGTACCAGGCAGCGGCAAGATGCCCGCCGTCCGGACGCGGTGCTTGATAACTCGGCACCGGGAACGACTTTCTTTGGACGCCTTCGTCGATGTACGAGTACTTGTCCGGGTAAGCCGAGGCCAGTGCTCTGGCAATCAGCGTGCTTGCACCGAACCCGCGGATGTCCGCGCTGTCTATTCCTGCTGCGGCAATCGTCGCGTGAATCACTTCGGCAATTGCGCCTGCGCTGGTCATGCCGCCAATGGCGGGCGAGTCGCCGTGATTCGGCAGATCTGGTGCAATCACGGTTCGGGTCTTGCCTGCAACTGTGATCAGCGAATCGAGCTCTCTAGCACCGCCGGGCGAATCGTGCAGCAGCACCAGCGAACGCTCGGGAGCGGCGGATGTGTTGATCGACCCGCGAACATGCATGGCGCCATGCACTGTGTCGACGTAGCTGCTTCCGACCATGCCTTGCGGCAGCTTCGCCTGCGACGGCGCTGGCGCAGCGACCAGGCCCTCGGTTCCCTCCTGCATCTGCGCCCAGAGGACGGCGCCCCATTGCGCGCGGTCGGCAGATAGCTGCTCGACATGCACGTTGCCGGGCAAGGGCCCGAGTCGTTCCAGATGCGTGATCAACATGTCATCGGTGCGGGCACCGATGTAGACAGGCATGCGCAAGCGGTCGAGCTGCTTTGCGGGTTGATAGCGAAATGCAGAGGCGTAGGGCGGGCGATATTCATCGCCGGCACGAAGGAAATCGAGTGCTGCAATGTGGGTGTACGCAGTGTCGGGCAATGGAAGCCAGAGTCGTCCACCGGTGCCGCGTCGATGCCACGGAAAGAACATGTACTGGTCTCGTAATCGCGACCACAGCCACATCATGTGGGTGCCGTCGACGACAGGGTGGAACTCGGTCATGTAGGTCGAAAGCATGTCTGCCCGCTCTACCGCATCGAAAGTGGCCAAGCCGTCTATGACCAGGCGTGCAACCAGTTCCGGGTGGCGCGTGGCAAGTCCCATCGCTATGGCTGCGCCGGTGTGGGTGCCGTACACCACGGCCTTCGAAATGCCGATCGCCAGCATGGCTTGGGCGACCGCGTCGCCGTAGTCTTCCGCTTCGGGTTGCGGGTGTTTCAGCGGCTCCGACAGTCCGCAACCGGGGGTGTCGAACGCGAACATCGCGACATCCGGCGGTCCGTAATTCATAAGCCGGGTGAGCACTGCGCTCGACCGTGGAGATTCGTGCAGCAGCACGACAGGCGGGCCCTCGCCGCTGCGCCGGTAGTGCACCCGTCGTCCCCCCACATCTACAAAATGCTTGGTGATTTTTCTTTGCACTGCGTTCGGCTGGGCGGACATGGCGTCATCCTCTATGCGTTGTTTGAAACGATTGTTGGACGGATCGGACATATTCCCAGCGTTCGAGTTGTTTCTTATCCGACAAGCGGAAATGAAAGACCCTTGCTAGGTGAATTCACTATGGGAGCTGGCACCGAATATGCGTGTAATCCGACTCTCGGATACATAACCGACCCGGTCTGCAGATGTATATGACAGGCGGACATGCAGGCCGGCAAGGGTCAATGAAGGCACAAAGGTAATCATGGAAAAAGGTGTTCCGGTTCGCTCCATCAGCAGGGCATTGGCAATGCTGCAGTTCGTCAATCGAAACGGTCCTTCGTCGTTGATGGCGATCGCCCGTGCGGTCAAGCTTCCCTACCCCACTACGATTCGCATCGTGCAGACCCTGATGCACGAAGGCATGCTGGAGTGCGACACCGCACTGAAGTTGTACTGCGCCACCAGTCTGGTGCAAACGCTGGCCGTCGGGGTGCACGAGACAGGGCATCTGCTGCAGGCGTCGCGGCCGCATCTGGTGGCGGTGACTCGCAAACATGGCTGGCCCGTGAGCATCACGACCGGCGCGGGCGGCAACATGATCGTGCGCGACTCGACCTACGCCATGACCTCGCGCGCTTTCAACAACTATTACCCGGGTTTCCCGTTGCCCATGCTTTCCTGTGCGGCGGGATACGTGTACATCGCCTACCTGGAAGACGACGCGCGAAACTGCGTGCTCGACGGTCTGGAAAAAAACGAGATGAACAAGGTCGCAACCGAAATGTTTCATTCGGGCGCCCTGATTCGCCGGATTCGAAGCGACGGCTACGCGACCAACGACCGCACCACCTCGACCCTCAACCCCGGCAAAACCTCGGCCATCGCGGTTCCGGTGTTCGACAACGGCAAGATCGCGGGTGTGTTATCGCTGAGCTTTTTCGCGTCCAGCATGACCATGCCCGAAGCGGTCGGACTTTACGTGGAAGGGCTGAAAGAGGCGGCGCTGGCCATCGGCAAGTCCATCGAAGAGCTGAACGAGTCGAATGCGGTTCATCCGATGCTGGTCAACCCGCCGACGCCTGCGGCAACGGCAAAAGCAGTACTCGAAGGTTCCTCGAAAGCGTCCGACAAGCCGCTATTGAAGGCAGTCCCCAAAACAGCGAAGCCGCCAGCCAAAACGGTGGCCAAAACAGTGGCTAAAACCACAGCTAAAACGGCCGCAAAAACCGCACTTTCAGGAGAGCGGAAGATCGCCGCAGCCTGAGCTTTTCGGTCAGAACCGCGCGGGGCGTGTCCGAAAGGCGGATACACCCGATTCCTGATGTGACGGCCGATTGCACGCGTACCAAGATGAGGCATCAATCACCTCATCTTGAGAGACAGACATGCAAGGCTCAATCGATATCGTCGTCAACCTGTTCACGCCTGAAGAGGTCGAGAAGGGGCAGACCGGCGTAGACGAAAACTTCAAGACCCAGGTGCGCATGCCCGAAGCCATGAAGCAGGGCGTGACCATGGATGAATATCTGCGCAAAATGGATCGCGCAGGCATCGAACGGTCTTTGCTGATTGCGGTGCGTGCCGGGGATCTGGCCATGAAAGGATCTTTCGAAATTCCCTACGCGCAGGTCGCCAAGTGGTGCGAGAAACATCCCGACCGTTTTTCGGGTCTCGCAGGGGTCGACCCTTATCGCGGTATGCAGGGTCTGCGAGACCTCGAGCATGCAGTCAAGGAACTCGGATTCGTCGGCGCCCATCTTTACCCGCACTGGTTCAAGCTCGCGCCCAACGAGGCGCTGTACTACCCGTACTACGCCAAGTGCTGCGAGCTCGATATCCCGATCATGATGCAGGTGGGCCAGAACCTGATCTATCAAAAGGATGTGCGACTGCCGAGCGTGGCGCGCCCGATTCTTCTGGATCAAATTGCGATTCACTTTCCGGAACTGAAGTTGCTCGGCATTCACATCGGCGTGCCATGGACTGACGAGATGATCGCGATGGCATGGAAGCATCAGAACGTGTACATCGGCATCGACGCATATGCGCCCAAATATTTGCCGCCTACGCTGGTGCACTACATGAACAGCTACGGATCGGACAAGGTCATGTTCGGCACCGACTGGCCGGTGATCGATCCCGAACGTGCGGTGGAAGAAATGAAGGTGCATAACTTCCGTCCCGACGCGCTGCAAAAGATCATGCGCGACACCGCGATCAAGGTGTTCAAGCTATGAGCGCTTTGAAGTTGTCTTCGGAAAGAAACCTCGACAGCGGTCCGTTGCCGCAAGGGTTTCACAACCTCACCGTGACCAGCGGCATTCGGTCCTGCGTTCAGCGCACACCGAAGAAAATCGCAATAACCTGCGGAGCGAAATCGCGCACCTATCAGCAACTGATCGACACGATCCACCGGGTGGCGAACGGCGTGGAAGCGCTGGGTCTGAAGCCGGGGCAGAACGCCGCGATCATTTCGCCGAACGCGATCGAGTACATCGAGATCATTGCGGGTGTGTCGGAAATCGGTGCTGCCACGGCAACGCCGAATCCCAGGCTCACTGCCCGTGAGCTTGCAGACATTTGCAACGACGCGCAGGCGCGCGTCCTGTTCGTGCATCGCGAATGCGAAAAAAACATCGATGCGAGCCTGTTCGAGACCGTCGAGCACGTGATCTGGATCGAAGGTGTCGGCCAAGACGGCTACGACGCGTTCATCGGCAAATCGTCTTCCGAGTTCACCACTCGCTTCATTCCCGAATGGAGCACGTTTTCGATTCCGTACACCTCCGGAACCACAGGTAAACCCAAGGGCGTGTTGCTGTCGCATCGCGCGCGCACCATGGCGTTCCTCAACTACGCGGGCGAGTACGGCATCTATTCGCCGGAAGATCATTTCCTCGCGATTGCTCCCATGTGCCACGGTGCCGGACTCGCCTACGCGATGGCCTCGGTGTTCAGCGGGGGAAGCGTGGAGATTCTTGCGAAGTTCGATGCTGAAACCGTGCTCCGCCGGATTCATTCAGGCGAAGTGACCGGACTCTTCAGCGTGCCGACCCACTATCACGCGATTTTCAGCCTGCCCGAAGAACTGCTCAAGGAACTGAAGGGCAACAAGCTTCGCGGCATCGTCGTGAATGCAGCACCGCTTCCGCAAAAAATGAAGCAGGACATCGTCGATTACTTCGGCGAAGGCCTGCTGCACGAGAGCTACGGATCGACCGAAGCCGGCGTGGTGACGAATCTTCGTCCGCCGGATCAGCTGCGCAAGATCAACTGCGTGGGCCTTCCGTTCGGCGGCAATCTGGTCAAGCTGCTGGACAACGACGGCAAGGAAGTCGGCACCGACGAAGTCGGCGAACTCTTCAGCATGTGCGCCGGATTGTTCAACGGCTACTGGCGCAAGGACGAAGCCACGAAGGAAGCATTCCGCGACGGCTGGGTCAGCGTGGGCGACATGGCCAAGCGCGACTCGGAAGGCTTCTACTACATCGTTGATCGCAAGAAGGACATGGTCATCACCGGCGGCCTCAATGTGTACCCGCGCGAGATCGAGGACGTCCTGAACATGCACAAGGACGTGATGGAGATTGCCGTGATCGGGGTGCCCGATCCGCAATGGGGCGAGAAGCTCGTTTCGGTCGTCGTCATGAAACGCGGTAAGGCGTTGAGCGCCGAGATCGTCGAGTCGCTCGAAGAAACGGCGCGCAAGGAACTCGCTCCTTACAAACACCCCAAGCAGTATCTGCCGCTCGATGCATTGCCGCGAAACGCAAACGGCAAGGTGCTCAAGACAAGTCTTCGTGAGTGGTATGCGAAAACGCATGCCGCAGAGCAGGCTGCCTAGACCCGAACAGGTCCGAAGCAACGCGAATCGACCCGAATCAACTTCACAAACGCATCCGAAAACTCACGAATCCGGAAACAGGAAACAGGAAAACACCATGGCTTATAGATTAGGCGTCGATGTCGGCGGTACCTTTACCGACCTGCTTCTTTTCAACGACGAGACCGGCAAGTTCTGGCGCTTCAAGACGCCCTCGACGCCGCACGATCAATCCGAAGGCGTGATGGTCGGTGTCAAGGCAATCTGCGAATCGGCGGGCATTCAGGCCAGCGATATCGAGCTGTTCCTGCACGGCACCACGGTCGCGACGAATGCAGTGCTCGAGGGCAAGGGCGCACGCGTCGGCCTGGTGGTGACCGAAGGCTATCGCCAGATGATGCAGATCGCGCGCTCGTTAGTGCCCGGTGGCCTTGCAGCATGGATCGTCTGGCCGAAGCCGGAGCCAATGGCCAAGCTGGAAGACACGGTCGAAATTAATGGCCGGCTCGATGCGAACGGCGTCGAAGTCAGGCCGCTCGACGATGCACAGATTCGCAAGGAACTGCTCAAGCTGAAGGACCGCAAGGTCGAGGCGCTCACCATTTCGTTGATCAACGCTTACGTCGATGGAAAGCACGAGTCGCGAGTCGCAGAGATTGCCGCAGAGGTATTGCCCGGCGTGCCGATTTCGCTGTCGCACCAGGTGCTTCCGGAAATGCAGGAGTACGAACGTACCTTGACGACGGTAGCCAACGCAGCGGTGCGTCCTATCGTCGGCAAGTACGTGAAGAATCTGCGAACCCGGCTTCGCGAGATCGGCATGAACGGCCGCATTTCTCTGTTGCGTTCCGACGGTGGCTTGATGTCTTCGGAGTTTGCGGAAACGCAACCGGTGTCGCTGTTGATGTCCGGCCCGGCAGGCGGCGTGACCGGTGCGCTCTGGGTTGCGAAGCAGGCAGGTCTGAAGAACATTCTCACCCTCGACGTGGGCGGTACCTCCACCGACGTGGCGCTCATCGAAAACGGTGAACCGCGTCTTGTGAGAACCACCGATGTCGGCCATTTGACGGTGCGCGTGTCTGCACTCGACGTGAAGACTGTCGGCGCCGGCGGTGGATCGATGGCGAAGATTCCCGAGCTCACCAAAGCGTTGCGGGTCGGCCCGGAGTCGGCTGGCGCGGTGCCTGGCCCGGTATCGTATGGACGCGGCGGTACTGTTGCGACAGTGACCGACGCCAACGTGGTGCTGGGTTATCTGCCCGAGAACCTGCTTGGCGGAACCTTCAAGCTCGATCGCGCAGCGGCGCGCGAAGCAGTTCAACGAATTGCCGATGCGCTGGGCGTGGATCTGTTCGAAGCAGCGCGCGGCATCATCGATATCGTGAACGAAAACATGTTCGGTGCACTGCGCATGATCTCAGTGCAACAAGGCTACGATCCGCGCGATTTCGCCTTGATGGGATTCGGTGGCGCAGGCCCCCTGCATGTGAACGCAGTGGCGAAGCTGATGGGTTCCTGGCCTGCGGTGTCGCCTGTGTCCCCTGGTGTGCTGTGCGCATTGGGCGACGCGACCACGCGTACCCGTTCGGAAACCGCGCGCTCGTTCTCTCGCGTGATTTCTCGAAGCACCGAAGCCGAGGTTTACGAAGTTCTCGAGTTGATGCGTGAACAGGTCAAGGAAACGCTCGCGGCAGACGGTGTTGCCGGCACCGACATCGAGCTGCGTTTCGAAGCCGATCTGCGTTACTCGGGCCAGGCGTTCGAAGTGCCGATTCCGGTTGCGATCGACGACTTCAAGAAAGAAGGCGCGCTGAAGTCGCTCGCCGACACCTTCCACGAAGCGCATCGCCGCCTCTTCACGTTCAGCATGGACACCGACACCGAGCTGGTGAACCTTCGCGCGATTGCGCTGGGCAAGTCGCCCGAGCTGCCAGCCAACAAGCTGGAGCAAGGCAACGGCGATCCGGTCGCCGCAAAACTGCGCGATCACGAAATGTGGGTGGCCGGCTCGTTCAAACCTGCCGTTATTTATGAGCGCGCGAAATTGCGCGGAGGCGATCGAATCGCAGGTCCTGCCGTGGTCGTCGAGATGGACTCGACCACCGTCATCCTTGCCGATCACGAGGGCGTCGTCGATGCCTACGGCAACATCCTGATCAACCCCGTCAAAGCCTAACAACACAGTCTGATTGGAAACATCATGCCCGCACGCATCATCGAAACAGACACCAGCGGATTCGGTCGAACCACCGTCGATCCGATCACCCTCGACATTCTTGAAAACGCACTTCGCAATGCACGCGTCGAAATGGACGCAACCCTCTTTCGTACAGCTCTCTCACCAGGCATTCGCGAACAGGGCGATGCGTTTCCGCTGATCGCGGATCGCAAGGGCCGCATGGTGGTCGGACAGTTCGGATCGTTCATCGACGGCTTCCTTCGCCAGTACGACGGCGAGATCGAGGAAGGCGACGTGATCCTGCTGAACGACCCGTACTCCTGCGAAGGCGCGGTGAGCCACATCAACGACCAGCTGGTGATCGTGCCTATCTACCGCAAAGGCAAGTTGATGGCGTGGGCGGCAATGTTCGGGCACATGACCGATGTCGGTGGCAAGGTACCGGGATCCTTGCCTACCGATGCGGGAAGCATCTTCGAAGAGGGCTTCCGTTTGCCGCCGGTGAAGCTTTATCGCAAAGGCGCGATGCAGCCCGACATTCTGAAAATTGCCGCGCATCAATCGCGCATGCCCGAGTGGTACAAGGCCGATTTGCATGCGCTGGTGGCGTCATGCCGCGTGGCCGCGCGTCGTGTCGAGGAAATGTGCGATCGATTCGGCGACGACGTGTTCGACTCGGCGCTGGAAGAACTGCTCTCGCGCAATCACCGCGCCATGAAGCATCTCATCACCACGATGATCGGCGAGGCGCCTGTCTCGTTCGAGGACTACGTGTGCGACGACGGCAAGGGCGCAGGCCCGTTCAAGATCAAGTGCACCATGTGGCGCGAAGGCGATAAGGTGATCCTCGATTTCAAGGGCACCGATCCGCAATCGAGTTCGTCGATCAACTTCTACTTGAACGAAAACATGTTCAAGATGTTCTTCGGCATCTACATGATCATGGTGTTCGATCCGCAGGTGCTGTTCAACGACGGCTTCTACGACCTGGTCGATGTCCGTATTCCGGAAGGCTCGCTGCTCAAGCCGAAGTTCCCGGCTGCGCTGTCGTGCCGTACCCATGCTTTAGGTCGAATCTTCGACGTGCTGGGTGCATTGCTCGGCCAGAAAACTCCCGACTTCCTTTGCGCTGCAGGCTTCTCCTCGTCGCCTCATTTGATGTTCTCCGGCACCGACAAGAAGGGCGACTGGTTCCAGCTGTTCCAGATCGGATTCGGCGGCATCCCCGGACGTCCGTTCGGCGACGGAGCGGATGGTCACTCGCTCTGGCCAGGCTTCACCAACGTTCCCAACGAATTCCTCGAACGTTATTTCCCGATGATGATCGAGCGCTACGAGACCGTGCCCGACTCGGGTGGCGCAGGCAAGTTCCGCGGCGGTAACGGCATTCACATGACCTACCGTTTCACCGAACGCGGCGAGATTTCGATTCACGACGATCGCTGGTTCATCCCGCCATGGGGCGTGAACGGCGGCGCACCTGCGCAACGTTCCTGGAAGCTGCTCGAACGTGCCAATGGCGAGAAAACGCATCTGCCCGCCAAGTGCGACAAGGTCGAAGTCGAACCGGGCGATCTGCTGCATTTCGTGACCTGGGGTGCCGGTGGCTGGGGCGATCCGCTCGAACGCGATGCATCGCTGGTGGCGCTCGAAGTTCAACGCGGCCTGGTGACTGAAAAAGGTGCGGCTGAATATGGCGTCGCTTTGTCGAAAGACGGATCGGTCGATGAAGCAAAGACCACGGCAATGCGCGAAAAGATCAAGAGCAGTCGCGCTCCGATCACCATTTTCAATCGTGGTCCGGACATCGAAACACTGCGTGCTACTTGCCTCGCAGAAACAGGTTTGCCTGCGCCTGTCGCGCCGGTTTGGCCCGGCCTTGCGACCGCCTGATTGAGATCGGAAACACCATGAGCTATCAAACCCTGATCTACGAAAAAACCGACCGCGTCGGCGTGATGACTTTCAATACGCCCGACCGACTCAATGCGATCAGCGATTTGCGGCTCGATGAGATCGAAGCGGTGTTGACCGAAGTCGAAGCGGACAAGGACATTGGCGCCTTCATCATGACTGGCGGGGAGGGCAAGGCGTTCTGCGTCGGACTCGATCTGGACTTGCTCGACAAGGCATTCGGCGATGTGGTGTATTTCGAGAAGGTGGTTCGCAGAATCAACGCTATCGTGGTGCGCCTCGAATCGCTTCCGATCCCGACGATCGCGGCGGTGAACGGGATCACCCGCGCGGGCGGATTCGAGTTCACCATGGGATGCGACTTCATCCTGATTGCAGACGAAGCCAAGTACGGCGACGTGCACACCGATTCGGGAGTGTTGCCCGCAACGGCGACGCTGCGTCTGAAGCGCCGTATCGGCGAGCAGCGTGCAAAAGAAATGATCTGGACCGCACGCTGGTACAACGGCCCGGAAGCGGTCGAAGCAGGCCTCGCGCTCAAAACATTTCCGCGTTCCGAGCTGCGCAAGGAATCGATTGCTTTTGCGAAGAGCATGGCAAGCAAACCCCGCTCGACCCTGGCTGCCAACAAGCTCACGTTTCAAAAGGGCGTGGATGCCGGACTTGCCGAAGGTGCCGAAATCGAACTCGGAAACTTCGTGCATTACATGAGCACCGAGCCTTGGGGCAAAGAGGGCTACACCTCGTTCCGTGAAGGCCGACTGCCATCGTGGAAGGTCGCCTAGATTGGACGATGTCACGCTGATCGGCGAGTTGCGGGGCATCGTCGGCGATGCACATGTGCGGACAGGCGATCAGACCGCATCCTTCGCGACCGATATCTATCGGGCGCGTGAGATGCCAGTCGCAGTCGTGTCTCCGGGCACCGTCGATGAACTTCAGTCCATCGTTCGACTGGCTGCGGCACACGGAATCGCGATAGTCGTACGTGGCGGCGGTGCGTCGTATACCGACTCGTATTTGCCGGCGCAAAAGGGAATGATCCTGATCGATGCGCTGCGTCTGAATCGCATCGTCGAGATCAACCTGGAAGACTCGTACGTGACGGTCGAGGCGGGCGTGTCGTGGGCGAAGCTTGCCGAAGCGCTCGATGCGATCGACATGCGCACTCCGTTTCGCGGGCCGTTCTCGGGATCGGTGGCGACCGTTGGCGGAACCATGTCGCAAAACGGATTGAGTCACGGAACCGGCATGCACGGCGTTGCCAGTGAATCGGTCACGTCGCTCGATGTAATTTTGGCGAATGGCGAGTTGCTTCGTACCGGGGTCGCGATGGTAGGTGCGACGCCTTTTTATCGCCACTACGGGCCGGATATCACCGGGCTGTTTTTGGGCGACTGCGGTATTCATGGTGTCAAAGCGCGCATCACGATGCCCTTGTTGCCGAAGCAGAAAGATTTCGGCACTGCATCGTTCGGCTTCGACAGCTTCGAGGCGTTCTACGAAGGAATGAAAGCGGCTGCTCGCGAAGTCGTGGACGACACGCAATTCGGACTCGACGCATCGATGATTCGCGGCCAGCTCAAACGCGGTCGTCGCATGAAAGACACGTTGCGGATCGCAAAGCATGTGTGGTCGACATCGCCCGGTGTTGTCGGACCGCTGCGTCAGCTGGCAAGAATGGCGCTCGCCGGTGAGCGCTCCATGGGCGCTTCGGCGTTCCTGGCCCATTACATCGTGGAAGGCGGCGATGCGGTCGAGGTACGCCAGCGAATGGGCCGATTGCGCCGGGCGGTACTCGCGCACGGCCGAGAAATCACCAACACGATTCCGACGGTGGTTCGAGCCCAGCCGTTCGATCGCATGTTCCATGTGCTCGGTCCGAAGGGCGAGCGCTGGGTGCCGGTCCACGGGCTTGTCGCTCATTCGCGTGTCGCAGCTTTCAAGCGCGACTACGACGCCATTTGCGCAAAGCATGCTGCCTTCATGACGGCCAACGGAGTCTGGCTCGGGGGGCTGTTCCAGTGCGTGGGTTTGAGCGGCTTCATGATCGAGTACGGCATTTACTGGCCGGAGGAAATGACCGCGTATCACAAGGTCGTGGTCACCAATCCGACGACGCCAGCGTATTCGTCGAACGCGGCTCTCACCGAATGGGTTGCAGCGCTGCGAGTCGAGTTGATAGAGCTCTTTACGAAGCACGGAGCGGTGCATTTCCAGCTGGGCAAGGTGTACCCGTACGCGGGTTTGCTGGAAGAGCCGGCGCTTTCGGTGGCAAAGGGCATCAAAGCCGCGCTGGACCCGGAAAGACGGTTGAATCCTGGCGGTTTGGGCCTCTGAAGGGCCGTCCCCATAAAATCGGGGGATGCAGGCCAAACAAGACAACAAGCAGGACAAAGCCCGTGACTCCGCGGGACCGGAGCAAGTCCAGATCGATCTGGGCGACCGAAGCTATCCGATCGACATCGGAAGCGGTCTATTCGGGGATGCCGCTACTTATGCGGCAGTGCCGTCGGCCAGCAGCGCGCTCATCGTCACCAACGTAACTGTGAGACCGCTTTACGCAGCCAAGCTCAAAGCTGCCATCGAATCGAAATTCAAGCGGGTCCATATCGTGGAGTTGCCCGATGGCGAGGAATACAAGAACTTCGAGACACTCAATCTGATTTTCGACGCGTTGCTGTCTAACCAATGCGATCGCAAAACGGTGCTGTTCGCACTGGGCGGCGGCGTCGTGGGAGACATGACCGGTTTCGCGGCCGCAAGTTACATGCGCGGCGTGCCGTTCGTGCAGGTGCCCACCACATTGCTCGCGCAGGTCGATTCCTCGGTTGGCGGCAAAACGGCCATCAATCATCCGCTCGGTAAAAACATGATCGGGGCGTTCTACCAGCCGGTGCAGGTGGTTTGCGACATCGCGCCTCTGGACACCCTGCCGCCGCGTGAGTTGAGTGCGGGGCTGGCTGAAATCATCAAGTACGGCCCGATTGCCGACATGCAATTCTTCGACTGGATAGAAGCCAACATCGATGCGTTGCGGACGAAAGACGCGAAGGCGCTGTCGCACGCGATCAAGCGCAGTTGCGAGATCAAGGCTTTCGTGGTCGGGCAGGATGAACGCGAGTCCGGCCTGCGCGCGATCCTTAATTTCGGGCACACCTTCGGGCACGCCATAGAAGCCGGGTTGGGCTACGGCGAATGGCTTCATGGCGAAGGCGTTGGTTGCGGCATGGTCATGGCGGCGACGCTCTCGCAAAAGCTGGGACTCATCGATGCAGCGTTCGTTGCGCGGCTGAAAGCGTTGATCGAGCGCGCGGGTCTGCCGGTCGTCGCTCCTGTGATCGACAAACAGGACAACGTCGGCAAATACCTGTCGCTGATGCAGGTCGACAAGAAGACCGAAGGCGGTCAGATCAAGTTCGTGTTGATCGATGGGCCGGGCAAAGCCATCGTGAAATCGGCGCCGCTCGAAATGGTGAAAGACGTCATTCACGCATGCAGCCTTTAATTTACGAAGGCCTGGATCTCTCGGGCTCTGCGCAATATGCGTGCGACCCCGAGCGTTCGCGTGGACGTCGAATCGATGAGCCGCGCGCGCCCACGCGAACCGAGTTCCAGCGCGATCGGGATCGCATCGTCCACTCGACCGCGTTCAGACGCTTGGTCTACAAAACGCAGGTGTTCCTGAATCATGAAGGCGATCTGTTTCGCACTCGCATGACTCATTCGCTGGAAGTGGCGCAACTTGGCCGCTCGATTGCACGTCCGCTGGGCCTTGACGAAGATCTGGTCGAGGCCATCGCCTTGGCGCATGACCTGGGTCACACGCCCTTCGGGCATGCAGGCCAGGACGCGCTCAATGAGTGCATGCGCGATCACGGCGGGTTCGAACACAACCTGCAAAGCCTTCGCGTGGTCGACAAGCTCGAAGAGCGCTATCCGCAGTTCGATGGATTGAACCTGACTTTCGAAACCCGTGAAGGCATCCTGAAGCATTGCTCGTTGCGCCACGCGCAGATGATCGAAGCGGAAGAACCCAACGGGGTCGGACGGCGCTTTATCGATCGCACACAGCCTGCGCTCGAAGCGCAACTTTGCAACCTGGCCGATGAAATTGCCTACAACGCGCACGACATCGACGATGGTGTTCGTTCGGGATTGATCACGCTCGATCAGGTGAGCGATGTGCCTTTGTTCGGCGAGTTTCGCGAGCAGACCGAGCGCGAATTTCCGCAGCTTGCGGGGCGACGCCTGTTGTACGAGACGACGCGTCGCATGCTCAGCGCGCAGGTTTACGACGTGATCGAGTCGACGCAGGCTTCTATCGAAGCCGGCGCGCCGAAAGATGCGGACGATGTGAGGAACGGTGCTGCGAGCGTGTCGTTCTCATCGCCCATGAAATCGAAGTCCACCGAACTCAAGACATTCCTGCTGCGCAATCTTTATCGGCATCCGCAGGTGATGGAAATGACCGGTCAGGCAAAAATCGTCGTGGCGGATTTGTTTGCTCACTACATGAACGTGCCCACCGAGATGCAGTCCGATTTCGCGCGTCGCAGCGATATGTCGAGATCGGTGGCCGACTACATTGCCGGCATGACGGATCGCTTCGCGTTGCGTGAGCACGAGCGCCTCACCGGTCGCAAGCTGCTGGGCTGATCGAATGGTCAAGACTACAAAAAATTCCAGCGTCGCTTACTTCGTTGTGTTGGGTGGAATAGCTGCTGCGCTTCACATCGCCAAACTTCCTCCTGCGATTCCGATTCTTCGCGAATCGCTGAACGTGACGTTGGTGCAAGCGGGCTTTTTGCTATCGCTCGTGCAACTCGCCGGTATGACACTCGGACTCGCGTTCGGTTTGATGTCCGACGTCGTAGGCCTTCGCCGAAGTATGGGGCTGGGCCTGTCGATTCTTGCGACCGCGAGTCTGCTCGGAGGTTTCGCGACGACCCCGGTCATGCTGCTCACCTTGCGTGCGTTGGAAGGTGTCGGGTTCCTGATGACGACCGTTGTCGGCCCGAGCCTTATCAAGCGACTGGTCGAGCCGAGCCGACTGCCTTCGATGATGGGAGCGTGGGGCACGTACATGCCAGCAGGTGCTGCGATCGGACTGCTGGCTGGCCCGCTGTTCATTGCGAACTTCGGCTGGCACGCATGGTGGTGGATCATCGCTGCGGTGACCTACGCGGCGGCGGCATCGATCTTCCTCAAGATACCGGCAGACCCCCCGCGCATCGTCTCGACAGGCGAGAGCGATCTGACGAAGCGGGTTGCCTTGACGCTTACCAGTGCAGGGCCGTGGCTGGTAGCAGTCGCGTTCACGGTGTACGCCGGGCAATGGATCGCAGTGGTCGGGTTTTTGCCGTCGATCTATTCGCAGGCTGGCGTGAGTGTCGCGCTGGTCGGCGTACTCACCGCCATCGTCGCGGCCGGAAACATCATCGGAAACATCGCGACTGGATGGTTGAACAAGCGTGGCGTCGCGCCGCAGCATGTTTTGTACGCAGGCTATTGCACGATGGCTCTCACGTCGTTCATCACCTTCGTGAACATCGGCGGATTCGAGTTCTCGGCGATAGGCCGATATATCGCGGTATTCGTTTTTTCTGCAGTGGGAGGCGTCATTCCGGGGAGCCTTTTCGCGCTTGGATTGAAACTGGCGCCGAATGAGAAAACGGTATCGACAACCATCGGCTGGATGCAGCAGATGTCCGCTGTGGGTCAATTCTCGGCGCCGCCGCTCGTTGCATTGGTTGCCTCTCATACCGGCAGCTTCCACTGGACCTGGGTGGTCACCTTGAGTTTCTGCATGGTCGGCCTGATCTTGTCCAGAGCGATCGGTGTGGCGTGTCGCCGCAGGGAAGCTGCATGATCCCAACCGACGACCTGGTGATTGCAGATACGCAGCGCTGGCTGGAGCGAGCCGTGATCGGATTGAATCTGTGTCCGTTCGCGAAAGCGGTGCACGTGAAGGGACAGATTCATTACGCGGTGAGCCATGCGGAAAACCAAAGCGATCTTCTGCAGGATCTCGAACGCGAAGCGCAGGAGTTGGTTGCTATCGATCCGACCATTCGCGACACCACCTTGTTGATCTCGCCTTCGTGCCTGCAGGATTTTCTCGACTACAACGACTTCATCGGACGCGCTGAAAAGCTGCTCAGGCGCTTGAAGCTAGAAGGCGTCCTGCAGATTGCGACCTTCCATCCGCAATATCGATTCGCCGACGCCGCCGAAGACGACATCACGAATTACACGAATCGGTCGCCATATCCGGTGCTGCATCTGCTTCGCGAGGAAAGCATCGACAAAGCGGTCGAAGCGTTTCCGGAAGCAGAAGAAATTTTCGAGCGCAATATGGATGCGATGTCCGAGTTGGGACATGAAGGGTGGGCAGCATTGCAGGTCGATGCGACGCCGGCCAGCGAGAAAGAATCGAAATGAAAAAAAAGTCTCTTGATAACAGCAAGGATGCGAGTTCGGCTTCCAGTTCCATTGCGCCAGAAATTCGCGAAGGGCAGTCGGTCGAGTTGCTGAAAGAGCTTCACATCCTCACGCGCGAAGGCAAGCTCAATCAGGATTCGCGTCGCAAGCTCAAGCAGGTCTATCACCTCTACAACTTCATCGAAAAGCTGCTGCTCGAACTCGATGAATCCGGCGCGCCCCTTACGCTCGCCGATCACGGTGCCGGCAAGTCGTACCTCGGCTTCATCATTTACGACCTGTTTTTCAAGACCCACGCGGGGCATATCTACGGCATCGAATCGCGTGCCGATCTGGTGACGAAATCGGAAGAGCTGGCGTCGCGTCTCGGCTTCGAAGGCATGTCGTTTCTCAACGAAACGGTTGCCGAATCGACCGCATCGAGAGCAATGCCGGATCAGATCAACGTGGTGACAGCGCTGCACGCATGCGATACCGCCACGGACGATGCGATCGCCTTCGGATTGAAGAAGAAAGCGAAGTACATGGTGCTGGTGCCCTGCTGCCAGGCGGAGGTGGCATCGTGTCTGCGCGAGACCAAGGCGCTGTCGTTGTCGCGCACGCCGCTCGCCGAGTTGTGGCGTCATCCGATTCACACCCGCGAAATGGGAAGCCAGATCACTAACGTGCTGCGGTGTTTGTATCTGGAAGCGAACGGATATCAGGTGACCGTAACCGAGCTGGTCGGCTGGGAGCACAGCATGAAAAACGAGCTGATCATCGCGAAATACACCGGCCAGAAAAAGCGCAGCGCCGGTGAGCGCATGCAGCAGATTCTGGCGGAGTTCGGATTGCAGTCGCTGGCCGAAAACCGGTTCGCGCTGGAACCCGCTTGAACTTCGGTTCCGAAATTTACTTAGGCGGGATCATCGCGTAGGCGACGATTTCCAGCTTCATGTTCGGCACCACCAGCGCCGCGACACCCGCGCTCGAACGGTTCGGGTAGGGCGCCTTGAAATACTCCTGATAAATCTGGTCGATGACCTTCATGTCGCGAATGTCGACCATGTAGATCAGCACCTGAGTCACGTCATCCATCGTGCCGCCTGCGGCAGTCACGGCCATGCGCAGGTTATCGAAAGTCAGGCGCGTCTGCTCTTCGATCGACCCGGTGTGAATCGTCCCATCCTTGCGCACAGGTCCATGCGCCGTGAACAGCATGTTCGACGTACTGGGCGCCTTCACCGCCCAGGAAAACGGCTGATTCAACGGCGGCAAACCGATGTCGATAACTTCTTTCATTTCATTCCTTAAAATTGGGGTCAGATTCCAGTTAATTTTCGATATCAAAGGCAGCCAATGGCTCGACTCCCCCGACTTTCGGTTCCTCACCATCCGCATCACGTGATCCAGCGCGGGAACAACCGGCAGACGATTTTCACGTCCGCTGCCGATTTTGAAAAGCTGAAATCGATCATGTCCGACGCCGCAGAACGCTTCGACGTGCAGGTTCACGCTTACGTGCTGATGTCGAATCACATCCACCTGCTGATCACGCCGTCTGACGAGAAGGGATTACCGCTTTTCATGCAAGCTCTGGGCCGGAGCTATGTGCAGTACTTCAACAAGAAGGAAGGGCGCACCGGCACGCTTTGGGAAGGGCGATACAAATCGACCGTGATCCAGTCGGAGCGATATCTGCTCACCTGCATGGCGTACATGGATCTGAATCCGGTGCGCGCCGGGATGGTGCAATCGCCGAAAGATTACGCCTGGTCGAGTCACAAGCATTACGTCGGCGCTACCGTAGACAAGGTGGTCACACCGCATCCCTTGTACTGGGAGCTGGGCAACACGCCGTTCTCGCGCGAGGCCGCGTATTTCGAGATGGTGAACGCCGGCGTCTCGGCTGCGCATCACAAGACGCTCACCGATCACACGCATGCGGGTTGGGCGGCAGGGGACGAGAGTTTTGTCGAGGTGTTGAGCAAGGTGACGGACCGGCGGGCGACCAAAGCGAAGGTCGGAAGGCCGGTTGGATCGAAGAAATAGGAATCTGACCCCAGTTAATTTCGCATCTTTGAAGGGCTGCTTTTAATTGGAATCTGACCCCAATTAAAAGGGCTTGGCATTGTTGTTGCATCGCCTTATTCTTGACGTCCCGCGAAATAATTATTGAGGAGTGCGCCATGACTACGGCTGCCGAAATCGAGCATCTGCAACAACACGGTCTTTATTCACCCGACGCTGAACATGACGCCTGTGGCGTTGGGTTCGTGGCGCATATCAAGGGTGAAAAGTCGCACGCCATCGTTCAGCAGGGGCTGAAGATCCTCGAAAACCTCGATCACCGGGGTGCAGTGGGTGCCGACAAGCTCATGGGCGACGGCGCGGGCATCCTGATTCAAATTCCCGACGCTCTGTATCGCGAAGAGATGGCCGCTCAGGGCGTGACGCTTCCGCCTCCCGGCGAATACGGCGTCGGCATGATCTTCCTGCCTAAGGAACATGCATCGCGCCTGGCGGTTCTTCAGGAAATGGAACGCGCCATCAAGGCCGAAGGGCAGGTTCTTTTGGGCTGGCGCGATGTGCCGGTCGATCGCGACATGCCGATGTCGCCGGCAGTGCGCCTCAAGGAGCCTCTGCTCAAGCAGGTGTTCATCGGCCGCGGCGACGATGTCATCGTGCAGGACGCGCTCGAACGCAAGCTTTACGTCATTCGCAAGACCGCCAGCGCTGCGATTCAGAATCTGCGCCTGAAACACAGCAAGGAATACTACGTTCCCAGCATGTCCAGCCGCACGGTCGTCTACAAGGGCCTGCTCTTGGCAGATCAGGTCGGCACTTATTACCTCGACCTGAAAGATCCCCGCTGCGTCTCCGCGCTGGGTCTGGTGCACCAACGTTTCTCGACCAACACTTTCCCCGAATGGCCGCTGGCTCACCCGTATCGCTACGTGGCGCACAACGGCGAAATCAACACGGTCAAGGGCAACTACAACTGGATGAAAGCGCGCGAAGGCGTGATGTCGTCGCCAGTGCTCGGCCCCGATCTGAAAAAGCTCTACCCGATCAGCTTTGCCGGTCAGTCCGACACCGCGACTTTCGACAACTGCCTCGAACTCCTCACCATGGCCGGTTACCCGATCAGCCAGGCCGTGATGATGATGATTCCCGAGCCCTGGGAACAACACACCACCATGGACGAGCGTCGTCGCGCATTCTACGAATATCACGCAGCGATGATGGAGCCGTGGGACGGCCCGGCATCGATCGTGTTCACCGACGGACGCCAGATTGGCGCGACCCTGGACCGCAACGGACTGCGTCCTTCGCGCTACTGCGTCACCGATGACGATCTGGTCATCATGGCGTCGGAATCGGGCGTGCTGCCGGTTCCCGAAAACAAGATCGTCCGCAAATGGCGCCTGCAACCCGGCAAGATGTTCCTGATCGATCTGGAGCAGGGCCGCATGATCGACGACGAGGAGCTCAAAGCCAACCTCGCGCATAGCAAGCCGTACAAGCAGTGGATCGAAAACCTGCGCATGAAACTGGACGACGTGAAGGCCGAATCGCAAAAGACGATTCAGATCCCGCCTAGCGACGTCGCGTTGCTAGATCGCCAGCAGGCCTTCGGCTACACCCAGGAAGACATCAAGTTCCTGATGTCGCCCATGGCCGCATCCGGCGAAGAAGGCATCGGCTCGATGGGCAACGACAGCCCGCTGGCAGTGCTCTCGGGCAAGGACAAGCCGCTGTACAGCTACTTCAAGCAGCTGTTCGCGCAGGTCACGAATCCGCCTATCGATCCGATCCGTGAAGCGATCGTGATGTCTCTGGTGTCTTTCATCGGACCCAAGCCCAACCTGCTGGACATCAACCAGGTCAACCCGCCGATGCGCCTCGAAGTGAGCCAACCGATCCTGGACTTCCAGGACATGGCCAAGCTGCGCGATATCGAGAAGTTCACGCACAACAAATTCCGCAGCTACACGCTCGACATCACCTATCCGCTCGCGTGGGGTCATGAAGGCGTCGAAGCGAAGCTGGCATCGCTGTGCGCAGAAGCCGTCGATGCGATCAAGGGCGGCAACAACATCCTGATCATCAGCGACCGCAAGGTAAGCGCCGAGCAGGTTGCGATTCCCGCGCTGCTCGCACTGTCTGCAATTCATCAGCATCTCATCGTGTCCGGTCTGCGCACCACCGCAGGTCTTGTGGTGGAGACCGGATCGGCTCGCGAAGTGCATCACTTCGGCGTGCTCGCTGGCTACGGCGCGGAAGCGGTTCATCCGTACCTCGCCATGGAAACGCTGGTCGCGATCCACAAGGATCTGCCGTCCGATATGTCGGCCGAGAAGGCGATCTACAACTACACCAAGGCCATCGGCAAGGGTCTGTCCAAGATCATGTCGAAGATGGGCGTGTCGACCTATATGAGCTACTGCGGCGCGCAGTTGTTCGAGGCGATCGGCATCAACACCGAAACGGTTGCCAAGTACTTCACCGGCACGCCGAGTCGCGTGGGCGGCATCGGCGTGTTCGAGATTGCCGAAGAAGGCATTCGCATGCATCGCGCGGCCTTCAGCGACGATCCGGTCCTCGCGAACATGCTCGACGCCGGTGGCGAATACGCATGGCGCAGCCGCGGCGAAGAGCATATGTGGTCGCCGGATGCGATTGCAAAATTGCAGCACAGCACACGTGCCAACAGCTGGAACACGTACAAGGAATACGCGCAGCTCATCAACGACCAGAACCGTCGTCACATGACTTTGCGCGGCCTGTTCGAATTCAAGATCGATCCGTCCAAAGCCATTCCGGTGGAAGAAGTCGAATCGGCCAAGGAAATCGTCAAGCGATTCGCAACCGGCGCGATGTCGCTCGGCTCTATCAGCACCGAAGCGCACGCCACGCTTGCCATTGCCATGAACCGCATAGGCGGCAAGAGCAACACCGGCGAAGGCGGCGAAGACGAGAACCGTTATCGCAACGAGCTCAAGGGCATTCCGATCAAGCAGGGCGATACGCTCGCGAGCGTCATCGGCAAGGAAAACATCGAAGTCGACATGCCCTTGCTCGACGGCGATTCCCTCCGCTCGCGCATCAAGCAGGTCGCGTCCGGCCGATTCGGTGTGACCGCCGAATACCTGTCGTCCTCCGATCAGATACAGATCAAGATGGCGCAGGGTGCGAAGCCCGGCGAAGGTGGCCAGTTGCCTGGCGGCAAGGTGTCCGATTACATCGGTCGTCTGCGCCACTCGGTACCTGGCGTCGGTCTTATTTCACCGCCGCCTCACCACGACATTTATTCGATCGAAGATTTGGCGCAGCTGATTCACGACTTGAAGAACGTGGCACCTGCGGCCAGCATCAGCGTGAAGCTGGTGTCGGAAATCGGCGTGGGAACCATCGCTGCCGGCGTCGCGAAATGCAAGAGCGATCACGTGGTGATTGCAGGCCATGACGGAGGCACCGGCGCATCGCCGTGGTCGTCCATCAAGCATGCAGGCAGCCCGTGGGAAATCGGTCTGGCAGAGACGCAACAAACGCTTGTGCTGAACCGCCTGCGCGGCCGTATTCGTGTGCAGGCCGACGGTCAGATGAAGACCGGCCGCGACGTTGCGATCGGTGCCTTGCTCGGCGCAGACGAGTTCGGTTTCGCGACGGCACCGCTGGTGGTGGAAGGCTGCATCATGATGCGCAAGTGCCACCTGAATACCTGCCCGGTCGGCGTTGCGACGCAGGACCCCGTGCTGCGCAAGAAGTTCTCGGGCAAGCCGGAACACGTGGTGAATTTCTTCTTCTTCGTTGCCGAAGAAGTCCGACTCATCATGGCGCAACTGGGCATTCGCAAGTTCGACGATCTCATCGGTCGTGCCGATTTGCTCGACACGAAAAAAGGAATCGAACACTGGAAGGCCAAGGGTCTCGACTTCAGCCGTCTGCTCGCACAGCCCATCGTTCCCGACGACGTTCCCCGTCGACATGTCGATGTGCAGGATCACGGTCTTGAAAAGAACCTGGACAACCGTCTCATCGAGAAGTCGCGCGCAGCGATCGATCGCGGCGAGAAGGTGCAATTCATCGAAATCGCACGCAACGTGAATCGTTCGGTCGGCGCCATGTTGTCGGGGGCGGTCACGCGAGTGCATCCGCAAGGCTTGCCCGACGACACGATCCGTATCCAGCTCGAAGGCACCGGCGGTCAGTCGTTCGGCGCGTTCCTGACGCGCGGCATCACCATGTACCTCATCGGCGATGCGAACGACTACACCGGCAAGGGCCTGTCGGGCGGGCGCATCGTGGTTCGCCCCAGCATCGACTTCCGTGGTGAAGCGACCCGCAACACCATCGTCGGCAACACCGTGATGTACGGCGCCACCACCGGCGAATCGTTCTTCAGCGGCGTGGCCGGCGAACGTTTTGCGGTGCGTCTGTCGGGTGCGACGACCGTCGTCGAAGGCACTGGCGATCACGGCTGCGAATACATGACTGGTGGCACCGTCGTTGTTCTCGGCAAGACCGGTCGCAACTTCGCGGCAGGCATGAGCGGCGGCATTGCCTACGTGTATGACGAAGACGGCAAATTCGCGACTCGCTGCAACATGGCAATGGTCACGCTCGAGAAGGTGTTGCCGCATGCCGAACAGGTGAGCAGTGTGAACAGGCATGTGTGGCATCGCGATCAGGGCGACGAAGCGCAATTGAAAAAATTGCTCGAAGACCACAACCGTTGGACCGGCAGCAAGCGCGCGCGCGAACTGCTCGACAACTGGAGCGAAGCACGCAACAAGTTCGTGAAGGTGTTCCCGACCGAGTACAAGCGCGCGCTGGGCGAGATCAACGAACGCAAGGCGAACGCCATGCAGGCCGAAACGCCTCATGTGCATCCGGAGACCGCGCCCAAAGCGGCGAAGTCCAAGGCTTCGACAGCACCCGCCAAGTAATCGACAAATAAAACGCTGACCACGCAGCAACGCATAGAAGAATCGAGGAAGAGCTATGGGAAAAATTACCGGCTTCATGGAATTCGACCGGGTCGACGAGAGCTACAAGCCAGTCGACGAACGTCTGAAGCATTACAAGGAATTCGTGATCGGCCTGACCGATGCGGAAGCGAAAGTTCAGGGCGCGCGCTGCATGGATTGCGGCACGCCGTTCTGCAACAGCGGCTGTCCGGTCAACAACATCATTCCGGACTTCAACGATCTGGTGTATCGCGAAGACTGGAAGAGCGCGATCGAAGTGCTTCACTCCACCAACAACTTCCCGGAGTTCACGGGTCGCATCTGCCCTGCACCTTGCGAAGCCGCATGCGTGCTGAACGTGAACGGCGACCCGATCGGCATCAAGTCGATCGAGCGTTCGATCATCGACAAGGCCTGGGAAGAGGGCTGGGTTGCACCGAAGCTCGCCACGCACAAGACCGGCAAGAAGATTGCAGTCGTCGGATCGGGTCCTGCAGGCATGGCTGCTGCGCAGCAACTTGCGCGCGTCGGTCATGACGTGACCCTGTTCGAGAAGAACGATCGCATCGGTGGATTGCTGCGTTACGGCATTCCCGACTTCAAGATGGAGAAGTCGCACATCGACAAGCGCGAAGAACAGCTCAAGGCAGAAGGCGTGACTATTCGCACTGGCGTGATGATCGGCGCGGCGAAAGATCCGCTGGGCAAGGGATCGAAGGTCACCAACTGGGCCAAGGAAACCATTACCCCGGAACAGCTGCAAAAAGATTTCGATGCAGTGCTGCTCACCGGCGGCGCAGAACAATCGCGCGATTTGCCGATTCCCGGACGCGACCTCGAAGGCATTCATTTCGCGATGGAGTTCCTGCCCCAGCAAAACAAGATCAACGCGGGCGACAAGCTGAAAAGCCAGTTGCGCGCCGACGGCAAGCATGTCGTCGTGATCGGCGGCGGCGACACCGGCAGCGATTGCGTCGGCACCAGCAACCGTCATGGCGCAGTCGGCGTCACGCAATTCGAGTTGATGCCCCAACCGCCGGAAGAAGAAAACCGCCCCATGACCTGGCCTTACTGGCCGTACAAGCTGCGCACCAGCTCAAGCCACGAAGAAGGTTGCGAGCGCGAATTCGCCATCTCCAGCAAGGAATTCATCGGCGAGAACGGCAAGGTCACCGGCCTGAAGACGGTTCGCGTCGAATGGAAAGACGGAAAGATGATCGAAGTTCCGGGGTCGGAAGAAATCATCAAGGCCGATCTGGTGTTGCTGGCGATGGGCTTCGTGAGCCCCGTGGCTGCGGTGCTGGACGCGTTCACCATCGAGAAAGACGCGCGTGGCAATGCGAAGGCGACCACCGAATTCATCGGCGGGTACACGACCAACGTTCCCAAGGTGTTCGCTGCCGGTGACATTCGCCGCGGTCAATCGCTGGTTGTGTGGGCGATCCGGGAAGGTCGTCAGGCGGCTCGGGCGGTCGATGAATTCCTCATGGGATTCTCCGACCTGCCGCGTTGATCCGAATCTGGTCTGGAGCTGTCGACAGCGTGACGAGGTAGGCGCTCGCCTACCTCAAGTCCGGGCGTCTCCCGCTGTCTAAGGGCTAGCCCTAATCACTTATCATCTGTCGAGCCGGAGATTCGTCCGGTTTCTCATTTGGATACCGTGATCGCGACCTCTTCCTCATTGCCGACCGAATCTGCCCCGAACCCGCTGCTGGTGGAGTTGCGCAACGTCACTTTTGCGTATGGCGAGCGAGCCATCCTGGACGACATTTCGCTCACCATTCCTCGCGGCAAAGTCACCGCACTCATGGGCGCATCCGGCGGCGGCAAGACCACCGTGCTGCGTCTGATTGGCGGCCAGTACCGGGCGCAAAAGGGCGAAGTCCTGTTCGATGGTGTCGATGTGACGCGGACGGATCAGTCGGCGTTGTACTCGGCTCGTCGCCGCATGGGCATGTTGTTCCAGTTCGGCGCGCTTTTCACCGACATGGATGTTTTCGACAACGTCGCCTTTCCACTCCGCGAGCACACCGATCTTCCCGAGCCTCTTATTCGCGACATCGTTCTCATGAAGCTCAATGCAGTCGGATTGCGCGGTGCGCGCCGATTGATGCCTAGCGAAGTGTCCGGCGGCATGGCGCGCCGGGTGGCATTGGCTCGTGCCATCGCTCTCGATCCGGAGCTGGTGATGTACGACGAACCCTTCGCCGGCCTCGACCCCATTTCTCTTGGAACATCCGCCCGTCTCATTCGGGAACTGAACGACTCCATGGGGCTTACCAGCATCATCGTGTCGCACGATCTGGTCGAAACCATGAACATTGCCGATCGGGTCATCATTCTTGCGAACGGCAAAATCGCCGCGCAAGGAACGCCCGACGAAGTTCGCAAGAGCGACAACGAGCTGGTTCAGCAATTCATACACGCCCGTGCAGAGGGCCCGGTTCAATTCCACTATCCGGGCGCAGATGTCGCGACGGATTTCGGCGTCGGAGGTCAGGCATGAGCTGGTATCGCCCATCGGATGTCGGATTCGCCGTTCGCAACAAACTGACCGATTACGGATACGCAGCCCGCATGCTGTGGCGCCTCACCACCATGTTCGGCGCGAGTTTCAAGCGCTTCGGGCTTATCCGCGATCAGATTCACTTTTTGGGCAACTATTCGCTGGCCATCATCACGGTGTCCGGCCTGTTCGTCGGCTTCGTTCTGGGGCTGCAGGGGTACTACACGCTGCAGCGATACGGATCCTCAGAGGCGCTGGGCTTGCTGGTTGCATTGAGCCTGGTGCGCGAACTCGGGCCGGTCATTACCGCTTTGTTGTTCGCGGGTCGCGCAGGCACTTCGCTCACGGCTGAAATCGGGCTGATGAAAGCGGGCGAGCAGCTCAGTGCCATGGAAATGATGGCCATCGATCCGGTCAAACGCATTCTTGCGCCGCGCTTCTGGGGTGGTGTGATCGCCCTGCCGATTCTGTCCGCCGTGTTCAGCGCCGTCGGCATCATGGGCGGATACGTGGTTGGCGTGCTGCTGCTTGGAGTAGATTCCGGCGCGTTCTGGAGTCAGATGCAGAGCGGGGTGAATGTTTTTGCGGACGTCGGCAACGGCGTCATTAAAAGCGTGGTGTTCGGCATCACGGTGACCTTTCTGGCATTGCTGCAGGGCTTCGAAGCCCAGCCGACGCCGGAAGGTGTTTCTCGAGCGACCACGCGCACGGTCGTTGTTTCTTCGTTGTCAGTTCTTGGTCTGGATTTCATCCTCACGACCATGATGTTCAGTATTTAAGGGGAGAGTGTATGCAACGCTCCAAAAGCGATATCTGGGTTGGCCTTTTCGTCCTGATCGGCGCGGCAGCCATTCTTTTTCTCGCCCTGCAATCGGCGAATTTGCTCAGCCTGAGCTTCAAGTCGGGCTATCAGGTGTCTGGAAAATTCGACAATATTGGCGGTTTGAAGCCTAAAGCTGCGGTGAAAAGCGCAGGAGTGGTTGTCGGACGTGTGGAATCCATTACGTTTGATGACAAAAGCTTCCAGGCGCTTGTAACAATTAATATGGAAAACCGTTACGCTTTTCCCAAAGACAGTTCGCTCAAGATTTTGACGAGTGGACTTCTTGGTGAGCAGTACGTGGGGATCGTGCCTGGGGCGGACGACAAGAACCTGGTGGCAGGTGATTCGATCGGGTCGACGCAATCGGCAGTGATCCTCGAGAATTTGATTAGTCAGTTTCTATATAGCAAGGCTGCCGATGGAAGTAACTCACCGGCACCTACCAACAAAAAATGAACGTGAGCTCCACAAAAATGTCGTCAACCAAAACTGCCAGTTCTCACCCGGCGAACCGCTACAAAACCTCCTTCGGTCTGTTCGCGGCATTGCTGATTTCTGCCTTTCTGACCGGTTGTGCCACCGGTCCCAATGCCGATCCTCGCGATCCTCTCGAGCCGTTCAACCGAACGATGTTTCAGTTCAACGACAACGTCGATCGCGCAATCCTCAAGCCGGTCGCCACCGCTTACCGTGACGTCACCCCGTCGCCGATCCGGACTGGAGTGAACAACTTCTTCACCAATCTGGGTGACCTGTGGTCGGGGATCAACACCGCACTGCAAGGTCGTCCGGAAAACACCGCAGACAACCTGACGCGATTTGCCGTCAACTCCACGCTCGGTCTCGCCGGCATTCTGGACATCGCGACCGAGGCAGGCCTCGAGCGGCACAAGTCCGATTTCGGGCAGACGCTCGGCGTGTGGGGAGTCCCTTCCGGCTCGTATGTCGTTCTTCCACTGTTCGGACCTTCTACCGTCCGCGACACCGCAGCGTTGCCAGTCGATCTCTACGGCGACCCGGTCGCCATCGGCGATCTGAACGACGTGGCCTTGCGTAACAGCCTCTATGGCGTGCGTGCGGTCGACGCGCGCTCGCAGGTGCTGAGGCAGGGCAATCTCTTGAACGATGCCGCTCTCGATCGCTACACCTTCACTCGCGACGCTTACCTGCAGTACCGCAGAAACAGCATCAACAACTCGCAGGAAGACAGCTTGCTCGAACGACTGGACGTCAAGAAGAGCGACAAGGGCGAAGACAAATAAGCGGCCTCAGCGTTCGGAATTCATGAAACCGGGCACACATCCGGTTTCATGAAGCGTTTGTGAAGCCGGAACTCCGCGAGTCACAATGCTTCGAACGCTCTACAGACGCCGAGTTTTATCGGCGTCAGACAAAACAGATCAAATCGAAGGTGGAATAAATATGAATCGTCGCTCATTGCACAAATTTTTCGGTGTTGCCTTGATGGCTGCAACTGCCATGACCGCTGGTCTGGTTTCACTTCCCGCAGCGGCTGCCGACGAGGCTCCCGACGCACTGATCAAGCGTATTTCGAACGACACGCTCGACACCATCAAGGCCGACAAAGGTCTGCAAAAGGGAGATGTCAGCAAGATCATCGCTCTGGTCGACAGCAAGATCATGCCCAACGTCAACTTCCAGCGCATGACCGCTTCGGCAGTCGGCCCCAAGTGGCGTGAGGCGACCCCTGAACAGCGCCAGAAGCTGCAGGAAGAGTTCAAAACGCTGCTGGTTCGCACCTACGCCGGCGCGCTCTCGCAAGTGACCGATGACCAGTCGATCGGCATGCGTCCGCAGCGCAGCAGCCCTGAAGACAAGGAAGTCATCGTGCGAACCGAAGTCCGAGGCAACGGCGACCCGGTTCAGCTCGACTACCGTCTGGAAAAGACCCCCGGTGAAGGCTCCGGCTGGAAAATCTACGACTTGAACGTGCTCGGCGTCTGGCTGGTCGAAACCTATCGCGGTCAGTTCTCCTCGGAAATCAACAAGGGCGGCGTGGATGGCCTGATCGCAACGCTGGCTGCTCGCAACAAGTCGACGGCAGCTCGCAAGAGCTGATCCAGCTTCGAGTTCTGGTTTTTAGACCGATGCTGGTTCTTCCCTCCGAATTGACGCATTCCAAGGCGCGCGCATGTTCCCACATGCTCGCGACCGCGCTGGCTTCGAAAGAAGCCGACGCGGCGACTGTCGAGGTCGACGCCTCTGCGCTGGTCAAGTTCGATTCTTCCGCTTTGGCGGTACTTCTGGAATGCGCCCGTGAGGCCTCGCTCAAAGGCAAGGCGTTTTCGGTCAAGAATTTGCCGGAGCGCCTGCGGGAGCTTGCAAAGCTGTACGGCGTGGATGTCTTGTTGGCCGCCAAAACGCCACCGAAGCTGGCAAGTTAAACTCGCAGGCTGCCCATGCCTGCCATCTCATTCCGCTCCGTTTCAAAAACGTACCCCTCCGCCCGCGGTTCATTCGCGGCTCTCGATAACGTCGATCTCGACATCGAAGAGGGCGAGTTTTTCGGCCTCCTCGGCCCGAACGGCGCTGGCAAAACCACCCTGATCAGCATTCTTGCCGGCCTCAACAAGGCTACTTCCGGCAGCGTCAGCGTGCTCGGCAGCGATGTTCAGGTCGATTACGCCGACGCTCGCCGAAAACTCGGCATCGTTCCGCAAGAACTGGTTTTCGACCCGTTCTTCAATGTCCGCGAGGCACTGACGTTCCAGTCGGGCTACTTCGGCATCAAAAAGAACGATGCGTGGATCGACGAGCTGCTTTCCAGCCTCGGTCTGGCAGATAAGGAAAACGCCAACATGCGGCAGCTTTCGGGCGGCATGAAACGTCGTGTTCTGGTGGCCCAAGCGCTGGTGCACAAGCCGCCGGTTATCGTCCTCGATGAGCCGACTGCCGGTGTCGACGTCGAATTGCGTCAGACGCTCTGGCAGTTCATCGCCAAACTGAATCGTCAGGGAAGCACCGTGCTTCTCACCACCCACTACCTCGAAGAAGCCGAAGCGCTTTGCGCTCGAATTGCCATGCTCAAGCGAGGAAAAATCGTCGCGCTCGATAGCACCAGCCAGTTGCTCAAAAACGCGTCGAGCAATGTGCTCAGATTCAAGGTCGATGGCGAATTGCCGGTCGAACTCGCCAAGCGCGCCCGGGTCACCGGCCGGATCGTGCAGTTCCCGGCGCATGACGCGCATGAAATCGAAACCTATCTGGCCGCAATTCGCGAAGCCGGGCTGGTGGCCGAAGACGTCGAAATCCGCAAGGCCGATCTGGAAGACGTGTTCCTCGAGGTGATGTCCGGTGGCGCCGTGAAGGCAGTCGAGGGACGAGTCACCGACGCGACCCAAACTATTGGAGTCGCGTCATGATCGGATGGCAAGCCCTGTTCTACAAAGAGGTGCTGCGCTTCTGGAAGGTCGCTTTCCAGACGGTAGCGGCACCGGTGCTCACCGCAGTTTTGTATCTGATGATTTTCGGCCACGTTCTGTCCGATCACGTGAAGGTCTACGACACGGTTTCGTACACCGCGTTCCTCATTCCCGGCCTGGTCATGATGAGCATCCTGCAGAACGCGTTCGCCAACAGTTCGTCCTCGATCATCCAGAGCAAGATCATGGGTAGCCTGGTGTTCGTGCTGGTGACTCCTCTGTCCCACTGGGCGTGGTTCCTGGCGTATGTCGGATCCTCGCTGGTTCGCGGGCTGGCGGTGGGTCTGGGCGTACTACTCGTGACCCTTCTGTTCGCGGTTCCTTCGTTCGCAGCGCCGTTGTGGATCATTGTGTTCGCGGTTTTGGGTGCCTCCATGCTTGGCACCCTTGGACTGATTGCCGGATTGTGGGCCGACAAGTTCGACCAGCTCGCCGCCTTTCAGAACTTCCTGATCATGCCGCTCACGTTCCTGAGCGGCGTGTTCTATTCGATTCATTCCCTGCCGGTTTTCTGGCAGCGCGCGAGCCATATCAACCCGTTTTTCTACATGATCGACGGATTCCGCTACGGCTTTTTCGGTGTGAGCGACGTGTCGCCCTGGATCAGCCTGCTGGTCGTCGGAACCGCCTGGCTCATCGTGAGCGCAATTGCCGTTCGGCTGCTGCGCACCGGCTACAAAATGCGAGGCTGACATGACTGCCGAACAACTACGCGAAATCATCGCTGCCGGCCTTGCCTGCGAACACATCGTCCTCGAAGGCGACGGACGCCATTGGTATGCCACCATCGTGTCGTCCGAATTCGAGGGCAAGCGCTCGATTCAACGACACCAGCGGGTCTACGCAACGCTGGGTGAGAAAATGCACACAGACGAAGTGCATGCGCTTTCGATGAAGACCTTCACGCCCTCCGAGTGGGCAGCTCAACAAAACTGATCTCTCATGGACAAACTGCTTATTCGCGGTGGTCGCCAGCTCCACGGCGAAGTACGGATATCCGGCGCCAAAAATGCTGCATTGCCCGAGCTTTGCGCCACCTTGCTCACCAGCGATCCGGTCACGCTGAACAACGTCCCGCGCCTGCAGGACGTCTCGACCATGCTCAAGCTGATTCGCAACATGGGCGTCACGGTCGATCGCGACGACGACGGTTGCGTCAAGGCCGATGCGAGCACTTTGAACAATCCCGAGGCTCCTTACGAGCTGGTGAAGACCATGCGCGCGTCGGTGCTGGCGCTCGGTCCGCTGCTGGCCCGATTCGGCAAAGCTCGCGTTTCCTTGCCAGGCGGATGCGCCATCGGATCGCGCCCGGTCGATCAGCACATCAAGGGACTGCAATCGATGGGTGCGGTGATCGACGTCGAGCACGGCTACATGCTGGCTAGCCTCGCCAACGGACGCACCCGTCTGAAGGGCGCCCGAATCACCACCGATATGGTCACGGTGACAGGTACCGAAAACTTTCTCATGGCTGCTGCTCTGGCCGAAGGCGAAACCGTTCTCGAGAACGCTGCGCAGGAACCGGAGATCGTCGATCTTTGCGAAATGCTGATCGGCATGGGCGCGAAGATCGAAGGGCAGGGCACCAGCCGCATATACATTCAGGGCGCGGAATCGCTGCATGGCTGTACCCACCAGGTGGTTGCTGACCGTATCGAAGCCGGCACGTTTTTGTGTGCGGTGGCCGCGGCGGGAGGCGATGTGGTTTTGCGGCATGGCCGCGCAGATCATCTCGATGCGGTCATCGAAAAACTGCGCGATGCGGGTGCGATGGTCGAAGCAGTCGAGGGCGGCATTCGCGTTCGATCGCAGGGCCGATTGAAAGCTCAGTCATTCCGTACCACCGAGTACCCCGGTTTCCCGACCGATATGCAGGCGCAGTTCATGACGCTCAACTGCATTTCGCAAGGCGCAAGCACGGTCACCGAAACGATTTTCGAGAACCGTTTCATGCATGTGAACGAGCTGGTGCGTCTAGGCGCCCACATACAGACCGACGGCAAAGTGGCGGTCATCGATGGCATCGGACAACTTTCCGGTGCTGCTGTCATGGCGACCGATTTGCGCGCATCTGCGAGTCTGGTGATTGCCGGTCTGGTGGCCGATGGCGAAACCATCGTCGATCGCATTTATCACCTCGACCGGGGCTACGACCAGATGGAAACCAAGCTGAGCGGCATCGGCGCCGATATCCAGAGGGTGTCGTGATGACCGACTCAAGCAGCTTCAACTCATCCGGCGCGATCACGCTGGCGCTCTCCAAGGGCCGCATCTTCGATGAGACTTTGCCGCTGCTGAAAGCCGCAGGCATCGAGGTTCTCGAAGATCCCGAGAAGTCGCGCAAGCTGATTCTTCCGACGAACAATCCGCTGGTCCGCGTGGTGCTGGTGCGCGCGACCGACGTGCCTACCTATGTTCAATACGGTGGGGCGGATCTGGGCGTCACGGGTAAGGACACGCTAATCGAACACGGTGGACTCGGCCTTTACGAGCCGCTCGATCTTCAAATTGCCAAGTGCCGCATGAGCGTCGCGGTACGCGCCGATTTCGATTACGCCTCGGCCGTGCGTCAAGGCTCGCGTCTGAAAGTTGCTACCAAGTACGTGGCAATCGCGCGCGACTTCTTCGCGACCAAAGGCGTTCACGTCGATTTGATCAAGCTGTACGGCAGCATGGAACTCGCTCCGCTGACGGGTCTGGCCGATGCGATCGTCGATCTGGTTTCCACCGGCAATACGCTGCGCGCCAATCATCTGGTCGAAGTCGAAAAGATCATGGAAATCTCGTCGCGCCTGGTGGTGAATCAGGCAGCGCTCAAACTGAAGCAGCAGCCGATTCGCCGGATCATCGACGCGTTCTCGGGGGCCATTCCGCAAACCGTCTCTCGTACCTAATAGATTTCTGCAATGACTTCGCTTTCGCAACTCGTCCGACTGTCGACTGCCGACCCCAGCTTCGATGCCGATTTCAAGGCGCGACTGCACTGGTCTGCAGCCGCCGACGCCGCTATCGAGCAGCGGGTGGCCGACATCCTGGCCGATGTGCAAGATCGCGGCGACGCAGCGGTGCTCGAATACACCGCGCGATTCGACAACTTGAAGGCCGACAGCGTCTCTCAACTCGAGCTCACCCAAGACGAGTTGCGCGCGGCTTTCGAATCGCTGCCCGCGGCACAGCGCGATGCATTGCAATCGGCCGCGGCGCGGGTGCGGAAATATCACGAAGCTCAGCGCAAAGCTAGCGGCGAGAGCTGGTCTTATCGCGACGAGGACGGCACGCTTCTCGGGCAAAAAGTGACGCCGCTCGATCGAGTCGGCATTTACGTGCCGGGTGGCAAGGCGGCGTATCCGTCGTCGGTGTTGATGAACGCGATTCCTGCGCATGTGGCCGGTGTCGGCGAAATCATCATGGTGGTTCCGACGCCGATGAAGGCGAGCGAAACCGCCGCGCAAAAGAATCCACTCGTGCTCGCGGCTGCATATGTTGCCGGCGTGAGCCGTGCATTCACCATCGGTGGTGCGCAGGCCGTGGCGGCGCTGGCTTACGGCACGCAGACCATTCCCGGCGTCGACAAGATTACCGGCCCTGGCAATGCCTATGTGGCGAGCGCCAAGAAGCGGGTGTTCGGCAAAGTCGGCATCGACATGATTGCCGGCCCCAGCGAAATTCTGGTGCTTGCCGATGGCTCCACTCCCGCCGATTGGGTGGCGATGGATTTGTTCAGCCAGGCCGAGCACGACGAGCTCGCTCAAAGCATTCTGTTGTGCCCGGACAGCAAATACATTGCAGAGGTAGTTGCCGCCATGGAACGCTTGCTGCCGACCATGCCGCGCGCCGACATCATCGCGGCCTCGCTCAACGGGCGCGGCGCGGTAATTCACACCCGCAGCATGGAAGAAGCCTGCGAGATCAGCAACCGGATTGCGCCTGAGCATCTGGAAGTGTCTAGCGACGATCCGCACAAATGGGAGCCGCTGCTCCGCCATGCGGGCGCGATCTTTCTGGGTGCGTTCACCAGCGAGAGCCTGGGCGACTATTGCGCCGGTCCCAACCATGTGCTGCCGACTTCCGGCACCTCGCGATTCAGCTCGCCTTTGGGTGTTTACGATTTCCAGAAGCGAAGCAGCCTGATCGAAGTCAGCGAGGCCGGCGCTCAGACGCTCGGCACTATCGCAGCTGAGTTGGCTTACGGCGAGGGATTGCAGGCGCATGCGCGTGCTGCGGAAATGCGGCTGAAGCCGGTGCCCAAGCCACGTTATGAAGATTAAGAAGATTCATCGAAGGAACCCGCCAATGATCCGCTCGAGCTTCCGATTCATCGCCGTCTTGCTGGCGTCCGCTCTTGTTTTCGCGGGCACCGCCAATGCCATGAGCATTCGCGAATTCCGCACCATCGAGAAGACCGAAAAGAACGGCAAGAACTACGTGCAGTACTACCTCGTCGGCTTGCTCGAAGGCATTCGCGAAAGCAACGACATTACCGTTCGCAATGGTGGCAAACCGATTTTCTGCATCGACGGCCGCAAGATGGAGCCGAGCTCCGCGTCGCCCTTGTTCCAGGCCGAGCTCAAGCGCAATCACGACACCTACGAAGCGGACATGCCGGTGCAGCTGGTCATGTCGAATGCGTTGAAGAATACCTATCCCTGTAGCCCCTGAGCGTCCAATCAGAATCCAGCCATGTCCAATGCAACCACCACAAACTCGAAGAGCGATCTTGCATCGCGCATTGCAAAGAACATCCGCCCGGACGTTCGCGCCATGCATTCGTATCTGGTGCAAAACGCGAGCGGCATGATCAAACTGGACGCGATGGAGAACCCGTATCGACTGCCGCCGAAGCTGCAGGACGAATTGGGCAAGCGGCTCGCGTCGGTCGCGTTGAATCGTTATCCGGATGGTCGGGTGAACGATCTCAAGAAGATGCTCGCCGAGTCGGCCGATATGCCTGCCGGCTTCGACATCATGCTGGGCAACGGCTCGGATGAATTGATCTCACTGGTCGCCTTGGCCGGCGCAGTTCCCGGTGCGACGATTCTTGCCCCCGTGCCCGGCTTCGTCATGTACGAAATGAGCGCCCAGCTTCTGGGACTGAACTTCGTCGGCGTGCCCTTGACCGCAGATTTCGAGCTGGACGGCCCCGCCATGCTGGCCGCGATCGAGAAACACCAACCTTCCATCGTCTACCTCGCCTATCCGAACAACCCCACTGCCAATCTGTGGGACGACGCGGTCATCGAGCAGATCGTCGAAGCCGCTCCGGGGTTCGTCGTGTTCGACGAGGCGTACCAGCCGTTTTCCAGCCAGAGCTACATCGACCGCATCGCGAAACACAGCCATGTGCTGCTCATGCGCACCATGAGCAAGTTCGGTCTGGCGGGTGTCCGCCTCGGCTACATGATGGGCGCGAAAGAGTTGATCGCCGAGATAGACAAGGTTCGCCCGCCCTACAACATCAGCGTGCTGAATTACGAGTGCGGCATTTTTGCGCTGGAGCATGCCGATGTGTTCGCGGCTCAAGCGGCAGAATTACGTGCGGAACGCGAGCGCCTTCTCGCCGAGCTTGCGTCTATCCCCGGCCTGAAATTCTGGAAAAGCGACGCCAACATGATCCTGACGCGCGTTTCAGACGCCCAGAAAACGTTCGAACATCTGAAGGCCAATGGCATTCTGATCAAGAACGTTTCTAAAATGCACCCATTGCTGGCCAACTGCCTGCGCCTGACCGTCGGTTCTGCAGAAGAGAATACGAAGATGCTGGCCGCACTCAAGTCCGGCATCTGACAAGATAAGCACCCACACACTCATGAGCGCACGAATCGCCGAAGTCACCCGCAACACTGCGGAAACGAAGATCACGGTCAAGGTCAATCTGGACGGCAAAGGCGTGTCCAAGCTGTCCACCGGCATCGGATTTTTCGATCACATGCTCGATCAGATTGCGCGTCACGGCCTGATCGACCTGGAAATCCATGCCGAGGGCGACCTGCACATCGACGGACATCACACCGTTGAAGACGTCGGGATCACGCTGGGCCAGGCGGTTGCGAAGGCAATCGGCGACAAGCGCGGCATTCGTCGTTATGGCCATGCTTACGTTCCTCTGGACGAAGCGCTGTCGAGGGTGGTGATCGACTTTTCAGGACGTCCTGGCCTGGAAATGCATGTTCCGTTCAAGAGCGGAATGATCGGCGCGTTCGATACGCAGCTGGCCTACGAATTCTTTCAGGGCTTCGTGAACCACGCGTTCGTGACCCTGCACATCGACAACCTGCGCGGCGACAACGCCCACCATCAGGCGGAAACCGTGTTCAAGGCCTTTGCCCGCGCCGTGCGAGCCGCGCTCGAACTCGACCCCCGTTCAGCCGGAATGATCCCCTCCACCAAGGGCTCCCTCTAATTTTTCTATCGATTCTTTTCGATCGGATCCTTCGCGAATGAGTGCACCTTCGAGAACCGTCGCCGTGGTCGACTACGGCATGGGCAACCTGCGTTCGGTATCGCAAGCGGTGCAGGCTGCCGCTCACGGCACAGACGTCCGGGTGGTGGTAACCGCCAATCCGCAGGACGTGTACGACGCCGAACGGGTGGTCCTGCCCGGGCAAGGCGCCATGCCCGACTGCATGCGCGAACTTCGGGAATCGGGATTGCAGGAATCGGTTCTGCACGCTGCGGCCAACAAGCCGCTGTTCGGGGTGTGCGTGGGAATGCAGATGATGCTCGACCGTAGCGAAGAAGGCCCGACCGATGGTTTGGGGCTGATCCACGGGGAGGTCGTCAAATTCGATCTGCAGGGCCGAATCCAGCCCGACGGCAGCCGATTCAAGGTTCCGCAAATGGGATGGAACGAAGTTTTCCCGACTCACACTCATCCAATTTGGAACGGAGTGCCAGAGGGAAGCTTCTTTTATTTCGTGCACAGCTTCTACGCTTGCCCGTCAGATGCGCGCCACAATGCGGCAGAAGCGGACTACGGCGGACGCTTTACGGCCGCAATCGCACGCGATAATATTTTCGCCACCCAGTTCCACCCCGAAAAAAGTGCCGACTACGGACTCATGCTGTACCGAAATTTCCTCGAATGGCAACCCTGATTTCCTGCTAGTTCCCCGTTTACAGATACCACTTTTGATTTTCCTGTCCCCGACCCGACCAACGTCATGCTCCTGATTCCCGCTATCGACCTGAAAGATGGCCATTGCGTTCGCCTCAAACAAGGCGACATGGACCAATCGACCACTTTCGGGGAAGACCCCGCAGCCATGGCACTCAACTGGGTGGAGCAGGGTGCACGGCGTTTGCATCTGGTCGACCTGAACGGCGCATTCGCCGGCAAGCCTCAGAACTACGCTGCCATCAAGTCGATTCTTCGCGCTGTGGGAGATGACATTCCAGTGCAACTGGGTGGCGGAATCCGCGATCTGGACACGATCGAAAAATACATCGACGGCGGCATTCGCTACGTGATCATCGGCACCGCTGCAGTCAAGAATCCCGGCTTCCTGAAAGACGCCTGCACCGCTTTCGGGGGCCACATCATCGTCGGACTCGATGCCAAGGACGGCAAGGTCGCGACCGATGGCTGGAGCAAGCTCACCGGCCATGAAGTGGTCGATCTGGCCAAGAAATTCGAAGATTACGGCGTCGAATCGATCATCTATACCGATATCGGCCGCGACGGCATGCTGTCTGGCATCAACATCGAAGCCACGGTGAAGCTGGCCCAGGCGCTCAGCATTCCGGTGATCGCATCGGGCGGGCTGTCCAACATGACCGACATCGACAAGCTTTGCGCAGTCGAGGACGAAGGCATCGAAGGCGTCATTTGCGGACGTGCCATCTACACCGGCGATCTGCACTTTGCCAACGCGCAAACCCGCGCCGACGAATTGAACGGCTGATCCGGCCGTGCTCGCAAAACGCATCATTCCCTGCCTGGATGTCACAGGCGGACGAGTCGTCAAAGGCATCAACTTCGTCGAACTGCGCGACGCCGGAGACCCGGTCGAAATTGCGGCTCGCTACAACGAGCAGGGCGCCGACGAACTCACTTTTCTCGACATCACCGCCACTAGCGATGGTCGCGACCTGATTCTTCCGATCATCGAAGCGGTGGCCAGCAAGGTGTTTATTCCCTTGACCGTCGGCGGCGGCGTTCGTACCGTGGAAGACGTGCGGCGCCTGCTCAACGCCGGCGCCGACAAGACCAGCTTCAACTCGGCTGCCATCGCCAATCCACAGGTAATTACCGACGCGTCCGCCAAATATGGCGCGCAATGCATCGTCGTGGCCATCGATGCCAAACGACGCACCGAAGAGGACGCGAAAACTCGCGGCCCGGGCTGGGACGTTTACAGCCACGGCGGTCGCAAGAACACAGGTCTGGACGCAGTACAGTGGGCTGCCGAAATGGCCGCCCGCGGCGCTGGCGAGATCTTGCTCACCAGCATGGACCGTGACGGCACCAAATCCGGCTTCGATCTCGCACTCACCCGCGCGGTGAGCGATGCGGTCGATGTGCCGGTGATCGCATCGGGCGGGGTCGGCAATCTCGATCATCTGGCCGACGGCATCAAGACCGGCGGCGCCGATGCGGTTCTGGCGGCGAGCATCTTCCATTACGGCGAATACACGGTCGGCCAGGCCAAGACAAGAATGCGCGAACGGGGAATCCCGGTTCGCCTTTGATGCCATCCCCTATGGTCGACAATAGGCGACTATGAAATGGATCGACGAAGTCAAATGGGATGCGCAGGGACTTGTTCCTGTCATCACGCAGGAAGTCGGCAGTAACGACGTGCTGATGTTCGCCTGGATGAATGAAGAGGCGCTTCGCAAAACGGCGGAACTCGGGCAGGCGGTTTATTTCAGTCGCTCACGCAAGAAGCTCTGGCACAAGGGCGAGGAGTCCGGCAATTTTCAGATCGTTCACGAGCTCCGCATGGACTGTGACAACGACGTTTTGCTCATCAAAGTGACACAACTCGGTCATGCGGAGGGCGAACAGGGCATCGCTTGTCACACCGGTCGTCATAGTTGCTTCTTCAGTCTGTATAAAGACGGTCAATGGGTTGTCACAGAACCGATCTTGAAAGACCCGGAATCCATCTACAAATAATGAGTGCTCCTTCCGAAATGCCCCCAGATATGTCCGACGCGAAAGAAGCAAACAGCTCCAACGATTCACTGGCGCGCCTGGCCGCTGTCATCGAATCGCGCAAACCCGCAAATGGCGGCGATGCGGCGACGAGCTATGTGGCGAAGCTGCTCGCGCGCGGACCGGATGCGTTTTTGAAGAAGATCGGCGAAGAAGCGACCGAAGTCGTCATGGCCGCGAAAGACGTGGACAACGGCGGCGACAAGTCGAAAGTGGTCTACGAAGTTGCCGATCTCTGGTTTCACTCGATGATTTGCCTGAGCCATTACGGCCTCACGCCGGCCGACGTGATTGCCGAGCTCGAGCGCCGTGAGGGCACCAGTGGCATAGAAGAAAAATCGCTGCGCAAACTGGCTCAGCGCGAATCCGGTAACGACTGAAGGAAGATGAATTGAACAATCCGAACGACATCACCGACGTGATCGATAAATCGACGGCCGACGAATCGCTCGTCACCGTAGGTTGGATCAGCTACATCCTTCACCTGATCGTTGCCGTGGCGGCGGTTATTCCCACGGCGCAGGCATCCATTACCTTGCTGTTGATAGCGCTGATCCTCGATCTGGTCAAAAAGGGCGATGCGGTCGGCACCTGGCAAGAGAGCCATTTCTCCTGGCGCATTCGCTCGGTGCTCTGGGCCGGCGTTCTTTACATCGTGACGCTGCCGCTGTTTTTCCTGTTGCTCGTTCCCGGATTCATCGCCTGGGCGCTCATTTCCATCTGGTTCCTGTATCGCATCGTCAAGGGCATGATGCGCATGAACGCGCGTCGCCCGGTGGAGTCCTGAAGTGGCCCATTTGACCGATCCCAACTGCATTTTTTGCAAGATCGTCGAAGGAAGCATTCCTTCGAAGAAGGTGTTCGAGGACGAAGACGTCATCGTGTTTCACGATATCAATCCCTCTGCCCCGATCCATTTCCTGATCGTGCCGAAAGAACATATTGCCTCGATGGCTCAGGCCAAACCCGAGAACGAGGGGTTGATGGGAAAAATGATGCTGCTGGCACCGAAGCTCGCGATCGAGCAGGGCTGCAATCCGTATCCGGCGGGCGGCTTTCGGATCGTGGTGAACACCGGTGCCGAAGGCGGGCAGGAAGTCCATCACCTGCATTTACATGTTATGGGCGGTCCGCGCCCCTGGCTGAAAGGCTGAGTTCAATATGTATTTCATACTGAACCAGTGCTCGTTCAAGGGTTGATCAGGGCAATTCGTTCCCGGCTTCCCGTCCCACTAAAATCTGTCAACACGAATACACGCGACAAATCGCAAGGAGTACTCCATGGGTTCATTTTCAATCTGGCACTGGCTGATCGTTCTGCTCATCGTCGTCATGGTGTTCGGCACCAAGAAGCTCAAGAACATGGGTTCCGACTTGGGCGGCGCAGTCAAAGGCTTCAAGGACGGCATGAAGGACGGCTCTGCTTCCACTCCCGATATTCCGGTTCCCCCTAGCCAGGTCACTTCGGCTCCGGCAGACAAAGCGACTATCGACGTCGAAGCCCGTCAAAAATCGTGATCTTTTCGCTGGGTCGGTGTCCCGCTCGTCTTATTGACGAGCCATTGGGAGTGTCCGCGTGATCGACATCGGTCTGACCAAAATGGCCATGATCGGCGTGGTCGCGCTGATCGTCATCGGCCCGGAAAAGCTGCCTAAAGTCGCGCGCACCGTGGGCACCTTGCTCGGCAAGGCCCAGCGGTATGTGAACGACGTCAAAGCCGAAGTCAATCGTTCGATGGAACTAGACGAGCTTCGCAAGATGAAAGACACGGTCGAAGGCGCTGCCCGGAATATGGAGCAGAGCATCCAGACCAATGCGAGCGATTTCGAGAAGTCATGGTCGGAAACGCTGGCCAACAATGCTAGCAGCGCGACTGAAATGGATATCGCGCAATCTTTCCCGGCATACAAGCATCCCAAGAAAAACTGGCGCCTGAAACAGGGCGCCACACCGCAGTGGTACAAGCAGCGCAACGGCGTTCGCACCAAGGCGCTGTCCGGCGCCGCGCGGGTTGCGCGGTATCGACCACGCAAGATTGACTGATGTCTGATTCCACAAACAAAGAAGATGAGTTGGCGGGCACCGAACAGCCGTTCGTGCAGCACCTTGTCGAACTCCGCGATCGCCTGATCAAGGCTGCACTGGCGGTGGCGGTTGCCGCTATCGTCCTGGCGATTTATCCCGGCCCTGGCGCTCTGTACGACATCCTGGCTGCCCCGCTGATCGCGCATCTTCCAAAGGGCGCCATGCTGATTGCCACATCGGTGATCTCGCCGTTCGTCGTGCCGCTCAAGATTTTGATGATGAGCTCCTTCCTCATCGCGTTGCCGGTGGTGCTGTGGCAGATCTGGGCGTTCGTCGCGCCCGGCCTGTATACGCATGAGAAAAAGCTGGCGTTGCCGCTCGTAATTTCTAGCACGCTCCTGTTCTTTGTCGGAGTGTGCTTTTGCTACTTCTTCGTGTTCGGTCAGGTTTTCAAATTCATCCAGAGCTTCGCGCCCAAGAGCATTCAGGCGGCGCCTGATATCGAGGAATACCTGTCGTTCGTGCTGACCATGTTCCTGGCGTTCGGAACTGCGTTCGAAGTGCCGATCGTCGTGATCGTGCTTGCCCGAATGGGCATCGTGTCCGTCGAAAAAATGCGGTCGTTTCGCGGTTACTTCTGGGTGCTCGCCTTCATCGTCGCAGCGGTGATCACGCCGCCCGATGTCGTGTCGCAACTGGCGCTGGCCATCCCGATGTGCCTGCTGTTCGAGTTAGGGCTGATCGCCGCGCAAGTGTTCATCAAACATACGCAGGCGCCGCCCGATCCGGACGAAGCCGCCGAAGTAGCCAAGTCGCCGACGCCCTGAAAAGGGCTAGTGCTCGTAGCCCTTCAACATTCCGCTTGCTTAGCGCTGTTGCTGTTGCAGGCGTTGGGTCTTCGGTCGTAGACCAGGGGTGACGTTCAAATCCACCTTGTTGCCCTGGCGCTGAAGCGAAAACTTCGCGGCCGTGCCCGGCTTCAATGCAGCCACGTTGGTCAGCAATTCAGACACGCTGCCCACTTTTTTGTCGGCAACTTCCACGATCACGTCGCCTGGCTTGATGCCTGCCTGAGCCGCCGGACCGTTCTGCAGAACACCGGTGATGATCACACCTTCCTTGGTCTTGATGCCGAAAGTCTCGGCCAGTTCAGGCGTCAGATCGTTAGGTTCCACGCCGATCCATCCGCGCTTGACCTGACCGTCTGTCACGATGCTCTCCAGCACCAGCTTCGCGGTCGATACCGGAATCGCGAACCCGATTCCCATGCTGCCGCCCGAGCGCGAATAGATGGCCGTGTTGATGCCCATCAGGTTGCCGTTCACGTCGATCAGCGCGCCGCCCGAATTGCCAGGGTTGATGGCGGCATCGGTCTGGATGAAGTTCTCGAAGGTATTGATGCCCAGCTGATTGCGCCCCAGTGCACTCACGATTCCGCTTGTCACCGTCTGGCCGACGCCGAACGGGTTTCCGATAGCCAGCACTTGGTCTCCCACTTGCAATGCGTCGGAGTTGCCCAGGGTGATGACCGGAAGCTTGTCGAGTTCGATTTTCAGGATGGCGAGATCGGTGTCGGGGTCGGTGCCTATGACTTTGGCGCGAACGTGCCGCGCATCGTTCAGGCTCACGTCGATCTCGTCTGCGCCCTCTACCACGTGGTTGTTGGTGAGCACATAGCCGTTGGGACTCACGATGACGCCGCTTCCCAGGCCCTGTTGCGGCTCGCTGCCTTGCTCACCGAAGAAAAACTTGAACCAGGGATCGTTCGATCGCGGATTCGCTTGCGCCGCCTTGCTTGTATTGATGCTGACGACCGCAGGCGAGGCCTTTTTGGCAGCTCCGCTGAAACTGCCCGCCACGGGGATGCTGGAAGTGACTGCTGGCGCTTCGATGATCGACACTCCCCCACCCAATGACGAACGGCGATTGAGCCATTCCGGCTTGAGCGTCGCGACGACGAAATACACCGCGAGCAGCACGGTGACGGTTTGAGCAAATAGCAGCCAGCTTCGTTTCATATACCGGGGTCAAAAAATATCGAGTTGAGGGGGTAGAGAGGCTTTAACGAAGCGGTTCTCGGATAGAACTTAAAATTTTACGCTTCGCCTTGTCGCGTTAATCGGCAGCTTTTCTGCCCGATACAAATTCCATCATGACTGTTTTGAATGAACCCGCGAAGGGTATTGGCGCTTTGCCGTCTTCTTTCCCCATGGCAACGCGCGGAGATCTGCGCACTGCGCGAAAATAAGCCGATGGTCACCACACGCCTCGATCTTCTCCACGCTCTCGACGAGCTGCTTCAGCCCGGTCGATTCAAGGACTACGGCCCGAACGGGCTTCAGGTGGAGGGTGCGGCTACTGTCCACAAAATAGTCTCCGGCGTCACGGCGAGTCGTGCACTCATCGAAGCGGCGATTGCCGCGCAGGCAGACACGATCTTCGTGCACCACGGCTTGTTCTGGCGTGGTCACGACGGGCGACTCACCGGCTGGCTGAAAGAGCGTGTCGCGCTGCTTCTGGCGAACGACATCAACCTGATCGCTTATCACCTGCCACTCGATGCGCACCCTGTGCTGGGAAACAACGCGCAATTGGGCTTGCAGCTGGGGCTGGTCGCCTATGAAGGACCCACTGGCCGATTCGGCGAGCAGGAGCTCGGATTTCTTGGTGAGCGCAACGAAGTGCCTTTCGCGAACGCTGCGGCGCTTGCCGATCATGTCGAGCAGGTGCTCAATCGCAAGCCGACGTTGGTTGGCGATGCACAACGCCCGGTGAAGAAAATTGCATGGTGTACTGGCGGGGCGCAAGGCTATTTCGAATACGCGATCGCTGCCGGTGCCGACGTGTTCATCACCGGTGAAATCTCGGAGCCGCAGGCGCATTACGCGCGTGAAACCGGCGTTGCGTTCATTGCGGCGGGGCATCACGCGACCGAGCGCTACGGAGCGCCGGCAGTCGCGTCGATGATTGCGAACCAGCTTGGGTTGGCGCACGAGTTCATCGATATCGACAACCCGGCCTGAGTGCAGCCATGAGTCGAAGCAAACCCATTGCAGTCACCATCGGCGATCCTGCGGGCATAGGCCCGGAGATCATCCTCAAGGCGTTCGCAAATTCGCCTGCCGACATGTCCGGCTGTTTCGTGGTCGGCGATTTCGCGGCCATGGAGAGAGCGAAGGGGTTCCTGAAAGCGGCAGGTATCGCTCCGCTTGCGTTGAAAAAGATCTCTTCGGTTTCGGAGTTCGACACTGCCGGCTCCGCAGTTTCCGTTTTGCAGGTGGACGATTTCGAGCTTCCCGCGATGTCGAAAATTTCTGCCGAAGCAGGTCGCGTGGCTGGACGGTCTGTCGAATGGGCGGCGCGAGCAGCGCTCAGGGGCGACATCTCGGCCATCGTCACCGCGCCGCTGAACAAGGAATCGCTGCGCGCAGCGGGTTTCAAGTATCCGGGCCACACCGAGCTGCTCCAGGCCGAAGCCGCTGCCTATGCCGGTTGCTCGATCGAAGCGATGCCGGTCCGCATGATGCTGGCGAACGATGAATTGCGAACCGTGCTGGTGTCCATTCATATGTCGCTTCGAAACGCGATCGACGCGGTGACTTACGAGAATGTGCTGGCGACATTGCGAGTGACATCGCACTCGCTCACCCGGATGCTCGAACGCAAGCCGCGAATCGGCGTCGCGGGACTCAATCCGCACGCAGGCGAGGGCGGATTGATGGGCGCCGAGGAAATCTCGATCATCGAGCCCGCAGTTCGCGCGGCCGTGGCCGAGGGAATCGATGCGCATGGCCCGTTCGCGCCGGACACGATTTTCATGAGAACCCGTTCCGACTCGGGCACCGGGAAGCCGGGCGAGTTCGACGTCGTGATCGCGATGTATCACGACCAGGGTTTGATTCCGGTGAAGTATCTGGGCGTCGACAAAGGAGTGAACGTGACGGTAGGGCTGCCGCTGGTTCGCACCAGCCCGGATCACGGCACGGCTTTCGACATTGCCGGCAAAGGACTTGCCAGCGAGGCCAGCCTGGTCGAGGCCGTCCGGATGGCGCGTCGCCTGGTGGCTGGTCCGGACGTCGACTAGGCCTTATTTCTTCAGGTTGTCGCGAATTTCGCGCAGAAGCAACACGTCTTCAGGAGTCGTTTCGGGTGTCGCGGGAGCTGCGGCCGACTTGCGCTTGAGTTTGTTGATCTGCTTGACCATCAGGAAAATGATGAATGCGAGGATCGCGAAATTCACCGCCACGGTAATGAAACTGCCGTAGGCGAACACTGGAACGCCCGCCTTGCGCAAGTCTTCGAGGTTGTTGGCGGTTCCGGCCGGCACGTTGCCTAGCACTACGAACCAATTCGAAAAATCGAGCTTGCCGAAGACAATGCCGACGACCGGCATGATCAGGTCTTTCACGATCGAATCGACAATCTTGCCGAAAGCGCCGCCGATGATCACGCCCACGGCGAGGTCGATCACGTTGCCTTTGACCGCGAATTCTTCGAATTCTTTCAACATTCCCATGCTTTCTCCTATTTGTTTCAAAAACGATGAGTGAGTATTCCGGACAAAACGGTGCTGTCAAGGTTGCTGCGCAGATTGAATTCGACTGATGCACTCCGCTACAATCGCCGGTTGACCCCATTCAAGCGATGTACATCGAGGATCCACATGAGTGACACCCTAGTCGACACCCCCCGGATCGACTCCAGCAAAAGAACGTGGCTTATCGCGTCAGGCTGTGCTGGCGCTGTTGGCGGCGTTGCAGTAGCCGTTCCTTTCGTCAGCTCGTTCGAGCCCTCCGAAAAAGCAAAAGCGGCCGGCGCCCCAGTCGAAGTCGACATCTCGGCAATGAAGCCCGGTGAGAAGCTCACGGTCGAATGGCGGGGCAAACCCGTCTGGATCGTTCGCCGCACGCCCGAGCAAGTGGCCGATCTGCCCAAGAACGACCCCCTCCTGGCAGACCCGAAATCCGAACGCAAGCGCGACGAATTGACCCCGGTCTACGCGCGCAACGAAGCGCGTTCGATCAAGCCGGAATATTTTGTTGCGGTTGGTATTTGCCCACATCTGGGCTGCTCGCCCAATGACCGTTTCACCCCGGGTGCACAGCCCTCGCTTCCAGAGTCCTGGGAAGGCGGCTTCCTGTGCCCATGCCACGGGTCCACTTTCGACTTGGCCGGCCGTGTTTTCAAGAACAAGCCTGCGCCAGACAACCTCGAAGTCCCGCCGCATATGTATTTGTCCGACTCCCGCCTGCTGATTGGCGAAGACAAGAAAGCTTGAGGACGACGTGGCAGAACTAAAAGAAATATCCCCCAACGCGCCAGTTGCACAGAAGCTGCTCAACTGGGTAGACAACCGGTTTCCGGCCTCCAAGCTCTACAACGAGCACGTCGGCGAGTACTACGCGCCCAAGAACTTCAACTTCTGGTACGTCTTCGGATCGCTCGCGCTGTTCGTGCTGGTCATCCAGATCGTGACCGGCATTTTCCTGGTCATGCATTACAAGCCCGACGCTTCACTCGCGTTCGGCTCGGTCGAATACATCATGCGCGACGTGCCATGGGGCTGGCTGATCCGCTACATGCACTCGACCGGCGCATCGGCGTTCTTCATCGTCGTGTATCTGCACATGTTCCGTGGCCTCCTCTACGGCTCGTATCGCAAGCCGCGTGAACTGGTCTGGATTTTCGGCTGCGCCATCTTCCTGTGCCTGATGGCAGAAGCCTTCATGGGCTATCTGCTGCCTTGGGGCCAGATGTCGTATTGGGGCGCGCAGGTGATCGTGAACCTGTTCGCCGCAATTCCTTTCGTCGGCCCCGATCTGGCGTTGCTGATTCGCGGCGACTACGTCGTGTCCGACGCCACCCTGAACCGCTTCTTCAGCTTCCACGTCATTGCGGTTCCGCTGGTCCTGCTGGGCCTGGTGGTTGCGCACATCATTGCGCTGCACGAAGTCGGATCGAACAATCCCGATGGCGTCGAAATCAAGGCCACCAAAGGCGCCGACGGTCACCCGCTCGATGGCATTCCGTTCCATCCGTATTACACGGTGCACGATATTTTTGCGGTCAGCGTGTTCCTGATGGTGTTCACGGCCGTGATTTTCTTCGCGCCCGAATTCGGCGGTTACTTCCTCGAATACAACAACTTCATCCCGGCCGATTCGCTCAAGACGCCTGCGCACATTGCACCGGTCTGGTACTTCACGCCGTTCTATTCGATGCTGCGCGCGGTGACCGACGAGATGAAGTACGTGTTCGTGATCTGCGCGGTCGGAGCGGCTCTGTTCGCTGCCTTCAAGACCCGGCTCCCGGTCATCCTGAAGGGCATCGCGCTGATCGCTGCCGTCGTCCTTTCCTTCCTCATCATGACCTTCGACGCGAAGTTCTGGGGCGTGGTCATCATGGGTGGCGCGGTCATCATCCTGTTCTTCCTGCCCTGGCTCGATCACAGCCTGGTCAAGTCGATTCGCTATCGTCCTAGCTGGCACAAATACGTCTACGCCGTGTTCGTCGTCAACTTCATCGTGCTGGCTTATCTCGGCGTTCAACCGCCGTCGCCCATCGGCGAACGCGTTTCGCAAGTCGGCACGCTGTATTACTTTGGCTTCTTCCTGCTGATGCCCTGGTGGAGCAAGTTGGGGACGTTCAAGACGCCTCCCGATCGCGTGACTTTCAATGCGCATTGAGAGCCGGAGAGAAATACGATGAAAAAAACATTCCTCAGCTTTATTGCATCGATCGCCCTGATCATGGGTCTGTCGGGCAACGCCATGGCCTCCGAAGGAGGCATGGTCTGGGACAAGGCGCCTAACAACACCAACGATCTGGCAGCGTTGCAGAACGGCGCCAAGCTGTTCGTCAACTACTGCCTCAGCTGCCACTCTGCGGCTTACATGCGCTACAACCGCCTGAAAGACATCGGCCTCACCGATCAGCAGATCAAGGACAACCTCCTCGTGACCACCGACAAGGTCGGCGAAACGATGAAGGCCGCAATCGATCCGAAGCAGGCGAAAGACTGGTTCGGGGCGAACCCGCCCGATCTGACCGTGATTGCACGTTCGCGCTCCGGCGCTGGCGGAACCGGTGCCGATTACCTCTACACCTACCTGCGTACCTACTATCGTGACGACACGAAGGCCACAGGCTGGAACAACATGGCTTTCCCGAACGTTGCGATGCCGCACGTGCTTTGGGAGCTGCAGGGTGAGCGTCGCCCGATTTACGAAGAGCGCGAAGAACACGGTCATGCTACCCAGGTGTTCACCGGCTGGGAACAGGTCAAGCCTGGAACCATGACCCCCCTTCAATACGATCAGGCCGTCGGCGATCTCGTCGGCTATCTGCAGTGGATGGGCGAGCCCGCCCAGAACACCCGGCTTCGAGTCGGTGTATGGGTGTTGCTCTTCCTTGGAGTACTCACTGTTTTCACTTGGCGCCTGAACGCATCGTTCTGGAAATACGTCAAGTAATTCGTAGACATCCGGAGTCTTTTCCGGGTTTGTAGAGTGGGGCGTTTTTCGCACCCCACTCTTTTTGATTTTTAGGAGCCTCCACAATGATGGTGCTGTATTCGGGAACAACCTGTCCTTTTTCTCATCGCTGCCGTTTCGTGCTGTTCGAGAAGGGCATGGACTTCGAAATTCGCGATGTCGATCTTTACAACAAGCCCGAAGACATCAATGTGATGAACCCCTACGGTCAGGTTCCGATCCTGGTCGAGCGCGACTTGATTCTTTATGAATCGAACATCATCAACGAGTACATCGACGAGCGCTTCCCGCATCCCCAGCTGATGCCCGGCGACCCGGTCGATCGTGCGCGTGTCCGCCTGTTCCTTTTGAATTTCGAGAAGGAATTGTTCGCCCATGTTGGCGTTCTGGAATCGCGTCTGACCAAAAGCAACGAAAAGGTTGTCGAGAAGGCGCGCGCGCATATTCGCGACCGTCTGACGCAGCTGGCTCCGGTGTTCCTCAAGAACAAATACATGCTCGGCGAAAACTTCTCGATGCTTGACGTCGCGATCGCTCCTTTGCTCTGGCGTCTGGACTACTACGGCATCGACCTCAGCAAGAACGCTGCGCCCTTGCTGAAGTACGCGGAACGCATTTTTTCGCGCCCCGCCTACATCGAAGCGCTCACGCCTTCCGAGAAGGTCATGCGCAAGTAATCTTGCAGTTTTAGCTTGCCCGCATGAACGCTTCAGAATCCTCGTCCACTCGCCCGTACCTCGTTCGGGCGCTCTACGAATGGTGCACAGACAACGGTCTGACGCCCTATGTTGCGGTGTCGGTGGACGACACGGTTCAAGTGCCGCGCGAGTACGTGAAAAACGGCGAGATCGTTTTGAACATCAGCTTCGATGCGACCAGCGCATTGAAACTGGGTAACGAGTTTCTCGAGTTCAAGGCGCGCTTCGCCGGCACGGCTCGCGAAATCATCGTGCCGATGGACCATGTGATTGCGATTTACGCACGTGAAAATGGCCAGGGCATGGCCTTTCCGGCACCGACGCCTGGCGGTTCCGCTTCCAGTGCGAAGGCCACGCAAGGTCCTGCCGCAACGACCGCCGCGACCGCGCTAGATCGTATGCAGGCGAGCGCGCCCGACGACCAACGAATCATGCAGTTGGTGTCGTCGGACACATCTGCCGAATCCGAGGCATCGTCCCATCGTGAAACGACCGATGACGAACCTCCGAAACCGAGTTTCCCCGGCTCGTCCGGAAGCGGATCGCGTCCATCGCTCAAGCGCATCAAATAAACGCGTCGAATTGCGCGTCGAACGTCTCGTCGCTAACTCGTTAGATACCGCTTCGTAAAAATAAAAAACAGCAAGAGTCGGCCTCCAAAAACCGACCGCTTGCCCGGTTAAAATTCTTCCAGTGCCGATTTAGCTCAGTTGGTAGAGCAACCGCCTTGTAAGCGGTAGGTCATCAGTTCGATTCCGATAATCGGCACCATTCATTTATCCAGAGTCCAACGCGCAAAGCCTAAAGCCCAGCAAGCGACTTTGCAGCCCCAACAAACGAGACCACCCGGTCTCGTTTTCGCTTCTGTATTTTTTTCTCCCCCGTAGACGAACTTCAACCCGGTTGCATTGGTCGCCCAAGACTTGCTATCCGGCCCCGTCAGTGAGCAGCGCCTCAGGGAGTCGTGCCTTCAATCAACAATTCCTGCCCCGTAGCCCGCAAGCCCACAGGAGCCGACTCCGCACGCGGGTCGCCAGACTGCGGTGTCGCGTCGCCGCTGCGTGAGACTCTGACGCCCAGAACCACCTGTGACAGGCCGGCCAGCCTAGTCGGTGCTCCGACGATGTTGCTTGCGTCGAGGGTGAAGTCCAGCGGGAAAGATGTGGCGCGGTAGCGCGCGACGGCGATAGGCATGCCCGAGCCGCCCGGCGCACGCGCAAACACGAACACTTCGTCGGTCGGCTCGATGCGCTTGACCATCTCGTTCGACAGCCGGATCTTCCCGCTGATCTTCAATGCAGACGCAGAAGCTGACGCAGCCGCAGAACCGATAGCCGCCGTCGCGGTGGCGGAAGTCACACCAGTACCCCCTGTACCACCCGCACTTCCAGTACCACCCGTGCCGACTGCGGCAGAGCTCCCGGTTGGCACCGCCGACAGCGCTAGTGCTTTCGCATTGGCTGGGTCGATCTGAAGCGCGCGCGCCACCAGGCGGGCCGGCTCGTCGGTCAGGCGGCCGCCTTGCAGCATCGCGAGCACATCGGCGTGGTCGGCCAGCAATTGCGCGTCGTTCGGGGCCAGCGCGCGTGCGCGCGCGAAGGCGTCGTTGGCTTTGTCGAAGCGCTGCAGGCTCGCGTAAGAGCGTGCGACCAGTGCCCAGCCTGCGGCGTCGACCGTGCCTTCGCGCTGCGCCGCCATGCGGGTCGACATCGCGTCGAGCATGTCGGACACGCCCTGCGCGGAACTGTCGTCGGCGGTCGCTGGGGGTGCCGCCTCCGCCACGACAGCTGGTGGATCCAGCGCGTCGAGATTGCCGATGAAGCCGTAAACGCCGATGGCGAAAGCGGCCACTACCAAACCGAGTCCGACAGACGTCGTTCTTCCGACCGCTGCGAAGGGGCTGGGCGCGCCAGCGCCGGAGGAATGACCGGCGTCGGCTTCTTCAAGTGCGCTGCGTTCCAGATCCGTGATCGCAGCCCGATGTTCGGCGGGCATGATGATTCCGGCGGCAAGTTCGCTGTTCAGCGTTGCGAGCTGCTGCCTCCGAACCACTGTGTTGGATGCGGCAGCAGTGCCGCGCTGTGGGTCGGACGGGCCACGGCGTGCGCCCGACATCAGCATCAGGATGGCAAGCAACATCAGCCCGACGGCTGCAGTCCAGAAGATCGTCATCGTGGTCGTCATAGCTCCACCTATCGTTCCTGCAGCAGGGCGCGGGCGCGCAGGCGATCTGCCTCATCGAGCTCGGCCTCCGGCTTTTCTTTTGCGCGACGCGACCAGGCGCTCCACATCCAGCCGGCTGCACCCACCAGCAATGCAAAGGGGCCGAACCACAGCAGGGCGGTGACGAACGTCAACGGCGGCCGGTAGAGGATGAATTCGCCATACCGGTCGACCATGTAGCTGCGAATCTGTGATGGCGTCGCGCCGCGCTTCAATTGCGCCTCGATCTGAGCGCGCAGATCGACGGCCAGATCCGAACGCGATGCCGCGAGTGTCTCGTTCTGGCAGACCAGGCAGCGCAGCTCGGACGCGACCTCCATCACGCGTGCCTCCATCACGGGATCGGCGACCAGCGGCTGTGCTTCGCCCGCAGCCGCAGCCGCCGATGTGCAGAGCAGTCCAACGAGCACACCGTTCAGCAGCCACACGGCGATCGAGCGCTTGGTCTTAGCTATTGTGTCCATTGAGCTTCCTGACCAGTGGCATCACCGTGTCGCGCAAAGTCTCGGGCGTGAGCGGGCCGATGACTTTGTGGCGAATCACGCCCTGCTTGTCGATGACGAAAGTCTCGGGGACGCCATACACGCCGTATTCGATACCGGTGAGTCCCTTGGCGTCGAACAGGGACTTCACATAGGGGTTGCCGAACTTTTCCAGCCACGCCAGCGCATCCGGCGCCTTGTCTTTGTAGTTGAGCCCGTAGATCGGCACGGCCTTGGTGTCCGCCGCCTGCAGCATGGCCGGGTTTTCCAGGCGGCAGGCCACGCACCACGAGGCCCATACGTTGAGCAGCCAGACCTGTCCGCGCATGTCCTGCGCCGTCATGCGTTGATCGGGTGCGTCGAGCACCGGAAGGCTGAAAGCCGGGGCCGGCTTGCCGACCAGGGGCGATGGCACTTCCTGGGGGCGCAAGGTGAGTCCTGCCGCCAGGAAGCCGACGAGCGCGACGAACACCAGCAGCGGCAACATTCTTCGCTTCATGGATCCGCTCATAGGTCAGCCGTCCCGCGCATTGCCGCAGCAGGCCGCAAGCGTGTGTCGGTTGCCACAGCTGCCTTGCCGGGCGCGTTCCGGGTTTGGCGCTGCAGCGCATAACTTCGGTCGAGCACCGAGAGCAACCCTCCAAGCGCCATCAGCAGGCACCCGCCCCAGATCCAGCCGACGAAGGGTTTGTAGTAGACGCGCATGCTCCATGAATTCGCGCCGAGTGGCTCGCCGAGCGAGACGTAGAGATCGCGCGTGAAATGCCGGTAGATGGCGGTCTCGGTCATCGGCGTGTTGCTTGCCAGATAGATGCGGCGCTCAGGCAGCATCACGGTCAGCGGCTGACCCGAGCGTGTCACATCCATCTTCGCGCGGATCGCGACGTAGTTGGGTCCGGGCTGCTCGCTGACGCCATCGAAACGAAGCACGTAGTTGCCGAGCGTGATGGTGTCGCCGGGTGTCATGCGCACGTCGCGCTCGACCGCATATCCGCCGACGATGGTGACGCCGACGATAAACACCGCGACACCGAAGTGAGCGAGGAGCATGCCGTAGTAGCGCCGCGACTGTGCCGACAGGCGGTCGCGCCAATTCGCGGCAGGGTGCGCGCGAAGTCGCGTCGCCAGATTCAGGGCGCAGGTGCTCGCGATCCAGGTCGCGAGCATCAGGCCGAAGCCGATCAGAGGGGTCCAGCGCCCCAGCGCCAGCGGTGCGACGACTGCGCTTACCGCACTCACGCCCATCGCCCAGCGCAATCGCGTGGCGAGATCGACCACCCGCTCGCTGCGCCAGCGTGCCAGCGGACCGACGCCCATCAGGAACAGGGCCGGTGCCATGAGCGGCACGAACACGGCTTCGAAGTAGGGCGGGCCGACCGATAGTTTCCCGAGACCGAGGGCGTCGACGATCAATGGGTAGAGCGTGCCGAGCATCACCGCTGCACAGGCCACCAGCAGCAGCAGGTTGTTGGCGACCAGCATCGATTCGCGCGACACCAGATCGAAGCGTCCGCTGCGGCCGATGGTCGGTGCGCGCAGGGCGAACAGCGCCAGCGAGCCACCCACCAGCAGAGCAAGGAAGGCGAGGATGAACACGCCGCGAGTGGGGTCGGTCGCAAAGGCATGCACCGAGCTCAGGACGCCCGATCGAACCAGGAAGGTGCCCAGCAGCGAGAGCGAGAAAGTGAGGATGGCCAGCAGTGCGGTCCATGACCGGAGCACGCCCCGGCGCTCGGTGACAGCCAGCGAATGGACCAGCGCTGTGCCCGTGAGCCACGGCATCAGCGATGCGTTTTCTACCGGATCCCAGAACCACCAGCCGCCCCAGCCGAGCTCGTAGTAGGCCCAGAAGCTGCCCAGTGCGATGCCGCAGGTGAGGAAACTCCATGCCACGGTGGTCCAGGGCCGCGACCAGCGGGCCCATGTCGCGTCGAGTCGACCATCGATCAGCCCGGCAACCGCGAAGGCGAAGGCCACCACGAAACCGACGTAGCCCATGTAGAGCATCGGAGGATGGATAACCATGCCCGGATCCTGCAGCAGAGGCGTGAGGTCGGCACCTTCAGCGGCGCCTGGGAGCAGGCGCTCGAATGGGTTCGAGGTGAGCAGCGTGAAGAGCAGAAAGCCGGTGCTGACCAACCCCATCACCCCGAGGATGCGCGCGCCAGTGTTGTCTTCAAGCTGCCGCGAGAACATCGAGACAGCCGTCGTCCAGCCCGCGAGGATCAGGGTCCACAACAGGATCGAGCCCTCGTGGCCGCCCCACACCGCGGTCACGCGGTAGACAGTGGGCAGGGCGGTGTTGGAATGCTGTGCCACGTAGAGAACCGAAAAGTCGTTCACCACGAATGCGTGAACCAGCGCCGCAAACGCGATCGCGACGAAAAGGGCTTGCGCTCGCGCGGCGGGCTTGGCGAATAAGAAAACGACGGGAGAAGCGACCCGCCCGCGCGTTAAACCAGCAAACGACGAAGCCGACTGCACCAGCGCCATGGCGAGCGCCAGGATCAGCGCGAAATGACCGAGTTCGGGGATCAATTCAGCGGCCCCTTCGCCATGCCGCGACTCGCTTTCAGGAGCGCCTCGGCAGCTTCCGGCGGCATGTAGTTTTCGTCGTGCTTGGCCAGCACCTGATCGGCACGGAAGATACCGTCGTGGCCCAGGCGGCCCTGCGCCACCACGCCCTTGCCCTCGCGGAACAGATCGGGCAGCAGGCCGGTGTAGACGACCGGCACCTTCTTCGCCAGATCGGTCACCACGAAGCTCACCGAGAGTCCCTGGGTCGAGCGCTTCAGGCTGCCGTCCTCGACCAGGCCGCCGATACGAAAGCTTCGATCCCTCGGCGCTTCGTTCGCAGCGATCTGCGAGGGGCTGAAGAAGAACACGAGGTTGCTGCTGAAGGCATTGAGCACCAGCGCGCTGGCGATACCCAGCGCCGACAGGCCGGCGAGGATCGCGAGGCCGCGTCGTGTTCTGGCCTTCACCGCAAGCCTCCGTCGGCACGGCTGCGGCGCGCCACCGCGAGCTGCGCTAGTTCCAGCGCAATCACCAGCGCGGCCATGCCGAACGAGCCCCAGACGTAGAGTCCGTAACCCCCCATCGCCAAAAATTCTTGCAGGCTGTTCCAGTTCATCTTGCCTCCTGTGCCTGGCGTGCCCAGGCGGTATGGCGCTCGCGCTCGAGCATCAGCGTGCGCAACCGTGCCAGCGTGACGGCCAGGCTGTACATCCACAGCGCGAGAGCCATCACGAGCATGCCCGCCAGCATCGTCATGGCCATGGTCGGTGCCTTGGTCAAGCTGATCGACGACCCCTGGTGCAGGGTGTTCCACCATTTCACCGAGAAATAGATGATCGGCACGTTGACCACGCCTACCAACGCCAGCACGGCGCAGGTGCGGTCTGCGCGTCGAACGTCGTCGATTGCCGAGTGCAGCGCGAGGAAGCCGATGTAGAGAAACAGCAGGATCAATTCGGAAGTGATGCGCGCATCCCAGACCCACCAGGCGCCCCAGGTCGGCTTGCCCCAAAGCGCCCCGGTCCACAGCGCGAGGAAGGTCATGAGCGCGCCGGTCGGAGCCAGAGCGCGCGCCATCATCGACGCGAGTCTGGCGTTGAAGGCCAAGCCTACGCCGGCCCAGAAAGCCATCGCGACGTAGATCACCATCGACATCCAGGCTGCGGGCACGTGCACGAAGATGATGCGGTAGGCATCGCCCTGCTGCGCGTCAGTCGGCGCGACAGCCAGCCCGATCCACAAACCGACGGCGGCGAGCACCACGGCCAGCACGCTAAACACGAACACCAGACGACCGGCGACCGGGTAGAAGCGCTGCGGCGAAGCCCAGCCGAACCAGTTGATTGCACGGCGATCGGGTCTCGCGGAGTTTGAGGTGGCAGACATGGAGGTCATGGCGTGTCCTTTCTTATTCGAGCGCAATCCGCAGGGCCGCTGCTGCGGCCAGCGGTGCGCCGACCACACCCAGCACAAGCATGGCGCCCAACAGGGACAGATGGCCCTGGATGCCTGTGCCGGCAAGACTAGCTTCCACGGCGCCCGCGCCGAAGATCAACACCGGCATCACCAGAGGCAACACCAGCAGCGAGAGCAATACACCGGCGCCTCGCACGCCTACCGTGAGCGCAGCACCGATCGCACCGACCAGGCTCAGCACCGGCGTGCCAAGCAGCAAAGAAACGACCAGCACGGCGATGGCTTCGGAGGGAAGGCCGAACTGGAGCGCCAGAAGCGGCGACACCAGGGTCAAGGGCAGACCCGAGCACAGCCAGTGCGCTGTCGCTTTGCCAAGCACCAGCAGAGGCAGCGGCGTGACCGACAACAACTGCTGCTCGAGCGTGCCGTCCAGCAGGTCGTCGGTGAACAGCCGTGCTAGCGACAGCATCGAGGCCAACAGGGCGGCGACCCACACGACGCCCGGCGCCATGCGGCGCAGCAGCTCGGGTTCGGGGCCGACACCCAGCGGAAACAGGCTCGCGACGATCGCAAAGAAGAACAGCACGCCGGCGCTGTCGCCGGGGCGGCGCCAAGCGAGGCGCAAGTCGCGCGCCACCAGATGGCGCATGCCTTGCGCGTAGATCGCCTCGCCGTCGTCATCGGCCTTGTCCTGCACAGGCAACGCGATCGTGTTCACAGCGCGATTTCCAGTTGCGGCATCTCTGCCGGCCAGACGATGCCGCGGTCGTGGTTGCTGAGCACCACCACGCCGTTGCTGGCCACCTGCCGCGCGATCAACTGCTGCAGCCAGGTCGATGCGCTTGTGTCGAGCGCGTTGAAAGGTTCATCGAGCACCCACAAGGGCGCATCGCTGCTTAACACCAGGCGGGCGAGCACCGCGCGTCGGCGTTGCCCTTGAGAGAGTTCACGAACGGGTACGCGCTCGTGTCCGTGCAGACCGGTGCTTTGCAGGGCGGAACCGATGGCCGGCGCGCTGGGATCGAGCCCGGCTAGCCGGGCGCTCGCGCGAAGATTCTCGGCGGCGGAAAGGTCTTCCTTGAGCGCTGCGGTATGGCCCTGATAGACCAGCGCGCGATGAAAGCGCTCGCGCCGTTCGCGAATACCGGCGCCGCGCCAGAGTACCTGACCTCGAGTCGGTGGAAGCAGTCCGCATATGACGCGCAGCAGGCTGGATTTGCCTGCGCCATTGGCGCCAGTCACCCGCAGAAGTCGTCCGGAGGGAATGGACAAGCTCAGGTTTTCGAACAGCGTGCTACCGCCGCGTGTGCAGCAAAGTTCTTGCAGTTCCAATACCGGGATGGCCATGTTGTCAATTTAACCTGACACTCGTACTATGCGCAATATGTTGACATCTTTTTTGGGGTCATCGGCCCCGCCGACCGGTTCGTCCAGCGATTTGGCGAGCCGCGAGCGGCCCCACGCGATCGTCATCGGCAGCGGATTCGGCGGGTTGGCGGCCGCAGTTCGGCTCGGCGCCAGGGGCTGGCGGGTCACCGTCCTCGAAAAACTCGACGCGCCTGGCGGACGTGCCTATGTGCATCGGCAGGACGGATTCACCTTCGATGCAGGGCCGACCGTCATCACCGCGCCGTTCCTGCTGGAGGAGTTGTGGGCCTTGTGCGGCCGCAAGATGTCCGACGATGTCGATCTCCGGCCGGTCTCGCCCTTCTACCGGATCCGCTTCGACGACGGAACCAGCTTCGACTACTCCGGCGACCCGCAGGCCATGCGCGATGAGGTCCAGCGGCTGGCGCCGGACGATCTGGCCGGCTACGAACGCTTCCTCGAAGCCAGCGAAGCTATATACAAAGTGGGATTCGAAGAGCTGGGTCACGTCCCCTTCGACGCCTGGACCGACATGGCACGTGCTTTGCCGCAATTGATGCGGCTCGAGGGATACCGCACCGTGTATTCATTGGCGTCCAAGCATGTGCGCGATGCGCGCCTGCGCGTCGTGCTCACATTCCAGTCGCTGCTGGTCGGCGGCAATCCGTTCGCCACGACGTCTGTCTACTGTCTTATCGCCTTTCTGGAACGCCGATGGGGCGTGCACTTCGCGATGGGCGGCACCGGTCGGCTGATACAGGGGCTGGTCGGCCTGATCGAGGGGCAGGGCGGCAGCGTGCTCTGCAATCAGGCCGTGGCCGAGATCACGGTGAAAGATAAAGCGGCCACGGGCGTCCGGCTGGCCAGCGGCGAGACCCTGCACGCGGATATCGTGGTGTCGAACGCCGATGCCGCCACTACATATAAGAACCTGGTCGCGCCCGAGCATCGCAAGCGCTGGACCGACCGTCGCATCGAGAAGGCGCGTTACTCGATGAGCCTTTTCGTCTGGTACTTCGGCACGCGCTGCCGTTACCCCGATGTGGCCCACCACACGATTGCGCTGGGGCCGCGTTACCAGGCGCTGCTCACGGACATATTCGAGCGCAAGCATCTGGCAGAGGACTTCAGCCTCTACCTGCACCGACCCACCGCGACCGACCCGTCGCTCGCGCCGCCCGGCTGCGACGCCTTCTATGTGCTGTCGCCTGTGCCGCACCTGCAGAGCGGCACCGACTGGGCTGTGCAGGCCGAGCCGTATCGGCTGGCCATCGAGCAACGGCTGGAGGCCACGCTGCTGCCGGGTCTGAAGGCCAATCTGGTCACCTCGCGGCTGCTCACGCCACAGGACTTTCAGGATCGCCTGTCTTCGTTTCGTGGCGCTGCGTTCGCGATGGAGCCGGTGCTCTCGCAAAGCGCCTGGTTCCGGCCGCACAACCGCAGCGAGGAACTCGATCACCTCTACCTTGTCGGCGCCGGGACGCATCCCGGTGCCGGTCTGCCCGGCGTGCTCTCGTCGGCTCGTGTCCTAGATTCAATGGTGCCCCATGCAGATTCCTTCGCTATCGCCCGCGCGGCCTGATTTCCTTTCTTCCAGCACACGCCCGCGTGCGCAGCTCGATCCGGCCGATCTCGCCGCCTGCCGGAGTGCCTTGCGCCACGGCTCGCGCAGCTTCCTCGCGGCTTCTCTCATGCTGCCCGCCGGTGTGCGCGATGCCGCCTGCGCGCTTTATGCGTTCTGTCGCATGGCCGACGATGCGGTGGATGAAGGCCCGGTCGACAGCCGGCGCGCCGTGGCCCAGCTGCGTGCACGTCTGGCGCGTGTCTACGACGCATCGCTGCCGCTCGAGTCGCTGGTCAGTCCGGCAGACCGCGCACTCGCCAGTGTGGTGGCGCGGTTCGATCTGCCGCGCGAACTGCCGGAAGCGCTCATTGATGGCTTCGAATGGGACGCCGAGGGGCGCCACTATGAAACGGTGGAAGAGTTGTACGACTACGCCGCACGCGTGGCCGGCACGGTCGGCGCCATGATGGCTTTGCTGATGGGCGTGCGCTCGCCGGTTGCGGTGGCACGCGCCTGCGAACTCGGCGTGGCGATGCAGTTGTCGAACATCGCGCGCGATGTCGGCGCCGACGCTGCGATGGGGCGCCTCTACCTGCCGCGGCAGTGGATGCGCGAAGCCGGAATCGATCCCGATGCATGGCTCGCCGAACCGCGTTTTACACCCGCATTGGGGCAGGTGATCGAGCGCCTGCTGGATGCGGCAGCGCCGCTGTATGAGCGGGTCGGTGCTGGGGTGGCGCAATTGCCGCTGGCCTGCCGGCCCGGTATCAATGCCGCTCGTTTCCTCTACGAAGACATCGGCAACAAGGTGCGCGCCAGCGGTTTCGATTCGGTTTCCAGTCGGGCCGTGGTGCCGGGGAGGCGCAAGCTCTGGCTTCTGATGCGCGCGCTGGTGGCCGTGAAGCCGTCTTCGGCCTCGCTCGCCTTGCCCGTGCTCACTGCCAACCAGTTCCTTGTATCGGCCGTGTCGTCGGCGAACCCGGTCGGGGCGATTCCGTCCCATGGCGTGGCGAACCGGGTGATCTGGGTGCTGGAGTTGTTCGACAGACTCGAGCGCCAGCGCGACGCAAGCGCCGCTCGTATGTCTGCCCGCGCCTGGACAGAGCCGGGATGAGCTCGAGCCTGATCGTCGCGCTCGAATTCTTCGGTGTCGTCGGCGTGCTGATCTGCCTCGCAGCGCGGGAGCTGTATTCGCTGCGCCGCGACAAAAAACGAGACGACGACCGCTGAGCTTTTCATCGCGGTGCATCGCTCAGCCACCGCACCCTGCGCAGCCTCACTCACCAAGGCCGGCGCGGCATTCGGAACGGCAGCATGAATTGGCACCAAGTCGTGTCCAGGCGCTCGAGGCTGAGGCTCTCGTGCACCGCATGCACTGGCTGGCCGAGTTGCGCGGCCTGAACCACGCTGCGGCTGTAGAACGGAGCGCTTTCCAAAGTTTTCACGACGCGCGTGTCTTGTGCCGTTTCGCTGCGCACGACGCGGGGCATTCGCCAGCCTGTGGTTGGCAGGACCACGCCAGGGGGCGACGCCACGGCCTCTGCACGGCCATCCGCACCGAATCGCAAGGCAAGAGCGAGCGGCCCGTCATCGCGACGCACCACGTCGTAGAACACGGCGGCTTCCCGGTTTTTCAGCGATGCCCGGGACCAGTCCCATCGAACGAAATCGTGCTGCAGCGCGCGCTGGCCGAAGTTGCTGTCCAGATAACCCCGTCCGCGCCAGGAGAGCGCCGGCGCATCGAGATCGACCTCGATGCGTGCAGACGGTGCGATCGGCTCCCAGCGATGTCGCCCTTCGGCATCGAGCGCGTACGAGACGCCCGCCAGCGCTTCGGGATGCACGCGTATCGTGCCGCGCAGCCGTGACGGCAGCGGTGCAGTGACCTCGTCGATGATGATCTCCAGCATGTCGCCGTGCCATTGCATTCGGCTTGCGCCGACGCAAAGCGAGCTCGCATCGCGATGCGCCTGGCTTCGTCCGCGCTCGGTCATGCTCCATCGGCTGCGTTGCGGTCCGTAGAGCGCGACGTTGATGGCGCAGTGGTTCATCGGGTCGACCGCGTCGGTGCCTGAGCCTGCGCTTGCGCCTGCCCGCCGTCGCGCCCATGCGTAGTACGGCGAGAACACGCTGCCGACGAAGCCGATGATCGTGAGGCCCGAGAGTCCGTCGTCGCTCAGCGCGTCGAGATACCACCACGCGTAGCCACCGGGTGCAACCGGCGCGTCGAAGCCAGGTCGTCCAGCACGCTCGATGCGGCCAGTCGCCCCGACAACGCTGCCATCGGCACCCCCGGCCCCGGATGGGTGCTGCCCCCCGCGAGATACAGGCCCGGCAGCCGGCTGCGCGAACCCGGCCGGCTGAACGATGCCATCCATCCGTGCGACGCCGGCCCGTAGAGCGCTCCCCCGGTACCCGGAAACATCTGCGCGAAATCGTTCGGTGTCGTCACCAGCGGTTGATCCGGCGGGTGTGTCAGCCGCAGTCCGCAGTCCATGAGCAGTTGAAAGGCTTGCGCTTGGCATCGATCGACCTCCTGGGATGTATAGGTCCGGGTATCGCCCCCGGGCGGCGCGTTGACGATGCACAGGAGCCGCTCCGGGCCCGAGGGCGCTGAGCTACTTCCGGCGTCACTTCCGACTCCACTTCCGGCTCCGCGGTCCTGCGCACAGACGTAGACGGTGGGTTCCGTGGGCAGCCGGTTGTGGCGGAATATGTCTTCGAACTCGGCGGCGTAGTTGCCAGAGAAGAAAACCGTATGGCGCGCCAGCGGAAAACCTTCGGCGCGCGCCATCAGGTTGAAGGTGAGCGCGGAAAGGGATCGCGCCGGCGCTGACTTCGCGCGCTGCGCCGCAGAAGCCTCTGCTCCGAGCAGGCCGCTGGCCAACGCGTCTGCATCGCCGTTGAACACCACGGCGTCTGCGTCGATTCGCTCGCCGTCGGCCATCCGCACGCCAGCGATTCGTCCGTCCTTCACCACCAGTTCGGCAACGTGAGCATCGCAACGAATGCGTGCGCCTTTCTGCTGGGCCAGACCAGCCAGCATGGTGGCCACTTGCCGCATCCCACCGTCGACCAGCCACACGCCCTGTTGTTCGACATGCGCCACCAGCATCAGCGTGGCCGTGGCCAGGTAGGGCGATGAGCCGCAGTACGTGGCGTAGCGCCCGAACAGCTGGCGCAGTCTCTGATCCTTGAAGTAGCTGCCCAATTCTTTCCACAACGTCTCGAACGGCGAGATGCGAGCCAGGTCGCCCAGCCCGTTCAAGCCGACACGCGTCATCAACGACAGAGGGGAGGGCCTTGTGCCGCGCAGGAACGGACCTTCCAGCGTGTTGTAGATCTGCGCAGCGCGCTCGCAAAAGCGCAGGTAGCCCTGCATTTCGGCCGGCCCGCAAAGCTGTCCGATTGCATCTGCCGACTGCTTCGGGTCGGCGAACAAATCGAGACGCGATCCATCGCGCCAGGCGTGTCTGGCCAGCACATCGACCGGTGTCAGGGACAGGTGATCGTCGAGCTGCAGGCCCGCCTCCGCCAGCAGTTCGTCGAACACCCAGCGCATCGTGAACACCGTGGGCCCGGCATCCATCCAGGCACCGCCAACGCTCACCTGCCGGAGCTTGCCGCCCGGTTGCGCCGCACGTTCCAGCACCAGCACGTCGACCCCCCGCGCAGCCAGCCCGAGCGCGGTCGTGAGGCCGCCGACGCCGGCTCCGACAACGATCACAAATGGGGTTTTTGTCATGTGTCAATTATGAATGACAGTTTCTGTTGACAACGTAGATTTACACTCATACGATGCAAGCAGACCAGCCTCAGGAATAGACATGAAACCTATGACACGCATTGAGCAAGCCCTCGCAGCGGCTGTTGCCACCGGAGAGGCCCATGGCAGCCCACCGAAGCTGGCGGGCGCTATCCGGCACGCAGTGTTTCCGGGCGGGGCGCGGATCCGTCCGCAGGTCTGCCTGGCAGTCGCAGCCGCATGCGGCGATCCCGACCCGGTCTTGTCCGAAGCCACCGCCACCGCGATCGAGCTGCTCCATTGCGCATCGCTGGTGCATGACGACCTTCCTTGCTTTGATGACGCCCCTACGCGGCGAGGTCGCGCTTCGGTGCAATACGCCTACGGCGAGAGCCTTGCCATCCTGGCGGGAGACGCCCTCATCATCCTGGCCTTCCAGACACTTGCCGCCGGTGCGACAAATTCGCCGCAGCATCTGGCCGGCCTGATCAATCTGGTCGCGCAAAGCGTGGGCGTGCCTTACGGCGCGGTCGCAGGCCAGGCCTGGGAATGCGAAGCGCGTGTCGACCTGGTCGACTACCAGCGCGCGAAGACCGGTGCCTTGTTCACGGCGACCTCGATGGGTGGCGCTCTGGCCGCTGGCCTGGACCCGGAACCCTGGGGTGCCTTCGGCAGCTGGCTGGGTGAGGCTTATCAAGCGGCCGACGACATCCGCGATGTAGTCGGTGATCCGCGTGTCCTCGGCAAGCCGGTCGGTCGCGATGTGGCGCTGCTTCGCCCCAGCATGGCGAGAGAACTCGGACTCGAAGGCGCTGTGGCGTATTTCGACGACCTGGTGGCGCGCTCGATTGCAGCCATCCCCGAATGCTCGGGCGCCGGCATGCTGCGCGACCTGGTCTGCAGCGAGTCCGAACGACTGGTCCCCAAGGAAGCCACCGCCAAGGCGATGCGCGTCCTGGCCTGAAAAAACTCACGATGCGCACTGTGTCAGCCCTTCGCCAAGCCAACCCGCCTTCATGGCGCGGTGCGTGGAACGACCGCTGGTTGGCCCTGCGCGATCGTCTGCTGGCGAGCCGCCGATTCCAGCGCGCATCGGCTGCATTCCCGCTCACGGCAGGCGTGGCTAAATCGCGCGCCAGCGATCTGTTCGATCTGGTCGCGGGCTTCGTCTATTCGCAAGTGCTGCTCGCCTGCGTGCAGCTCAAGCTGTTCGATCTGATTGCCGACAGCGGCCCGCTGCGCATGCCGGCACTTGCCCAGCGTCTGTCGCTGTCTCCCGAGGCGGTCGAGCGGCTGGTTTCCGCAGCGGTGTCGTTGCGCTTGCTCGAATACCGCAGCGATGCCCGCGTCGGTCTGGGCGTGCTGGGTGCGCCTATGGTGGGCAATGCCGCAATCGCCGCGATGGTCGAACACCATGCTGCCTTGTATGCAGACCTGAAGGATCCCGTAGCCCTGCTGCGCGGCATGTCGCAGCGATCCGAGCTTGCCGGCTTCTGGCCGTATGCAGACGCGAACTCGGGCGCTGCGTTGCCTGTCGACAGCGTTGCCGATTACTCGGCGCTGATGTCAGCCTCCCAACCGCTGGTGGCAGATGAAATTCTCGATGCGTACTCGCTCGCCGGACACCGCTGCCTGCTTGATGTGGGCGGTGGAGAAGGCCGCTTTCTTGCCAGTGCCGCACAGCGCGCACCGGCACTGCAGTTGATGCTTTTCGATTTGCCGCCTGTGATCTCGCGTGCCCGCGAACGCTGCGCAGCCAGCGGGTTGTCGCAGAGGATTCGCTTCTTCGGGGGCAGCTTCCTGGACGATCCGCTACCGACAGGCGCCGATGTCGTCTCGCTGGTGCGCGTCATTCACGATCACGACGACGCGTCGGCGATGCAGATTCTTCGCGCAGTGCGCCGTGCGCTGCCCGATGACGGCACGCTGCTGCTGGCCGAGCCGATGGCAGGCACTCCGGGTGCCGAAGCCATGGGAGACGCGTACTTCGGCTTCTATCTGATGGCGATGGGCAAAGGCAGGCCGCGCACTGCAGCGCAGCTCGGCGCGATGCTTCACGAGGCCGGCTTCGATCGCGTGCGCCAGCCCAAAACAAGCATGCCGCTGCAGACCAGCCTTCTTGTCGCCCTTGCGGCGGCAAGTCAACGAACGGACGCCTCATGAAATCCCTGGCCGTAGTTCTCGAAAAGCCGGAGCACCTGTTGCTGCGTCAACTCGATCTGGACGACGCGACCGAAGCCGATGTCGTGGTCGACATCGAATGGAGCGGCATCAGCACCGGAACCGAGCGACTGCTCTGGTCGGGCCGCATGCCGCCGTTTCCAGGTATGGGTTATCCGCTGGTGCCCGGCTACGAATCGGTCGGCGTCGTGCGCGAAAGCGGATCGAGCTCGGGCCTTAAAACCGGACAACGCGTGTTCGTTCCGGGGTCGAAAGGCTTTGGACCTGTGCGCGGACTGTTCGGCGGCGCTGCTTCCACCGTGGTGCTGCCGGGGGCAAGAGCAATGGTCCTCGAAGGGAGCCTTGGAGAGCGCGGCGTGTTGCTCGCGTTGGCCGCGACCGCATACCACGTAGGCGGCGGTGTTCTCGCCCAGCAGCCCGATTTGATCATCGGCCACGGCGTGCTTGGCCGCATGGTGGCCCGTCTTGCGGTGGCTGCAGGTGCAGCACCTGTGGTCTGGGAAACCAACGAGCAGCGGCGCGAAGGCGCCCTCGGTTACGAAGTGATCGACCCGGCCAAGGACACGCGACGCGACTACCGCTCGATTTGCGATGTGAGTGGCGACAGCACGCTGCTCGATGCCCTGATCGGTCGCCTGGCACCGGGCGGAGAGATCGTGCTGGCGGGCTTCTATGAAGAGCGCCTGAGCTTCGCTTTCCCGCCTGCCTTCATGCGCGAAGCACGACTGCGAGTCGCTGCGCAATGGCAGCCGCAGGACCTGGCTTCCGTGAAAAAACTTATCGAGTCCGGCGCACTTGCGCTGGACGGTCTCATCACCCACCGCGCCGCTGCACTCGAGGCCGACAGTGCCTACCGCACGGCGTTTGGCAATCCCGCCTGCTTGAAGATGGTCCTCGACTGGAGAAGCTGCAGATGACAACAACCCACGCAATACCCGAAGGCACGCCAGTGCATTTCATGCAGCAACTTCGCGCCGAAGCCGCGATCGAGCCGGCACAGGTTTCGACTTCACCCGTGACCAAGGAGACGCAGATCATCGCGATCTACGGCAAGGGCGGCATCGGCAAGAGCTTCACGCTCGCGAACCTGAGCTACATGATGGCGCAGCAGGGCAAGAAGGTGCTGCTCATCGGATGCGATCCGAAGAGCGACACCACCTCGCTCCTGTTCGGCGGTCGGGCCTGCCCCACGATCATCGAAACCTCGTCCAAGAAAAAGCTCGCAGGCGAGGCGGTCGCCATCGGCGATGTCTGCTTCAAGCGCGACGGTGTGTACGCGATGGAACTGGGCGGACCGGAAGTCGGTAGAGGTTGCGGCGGCCGCGGCATCATCCACGGCTTCGAGTTGCTCGAGAAGCTCGGCTTCCACGAGTGGGGCTTCGATTACGTGCTGCTCGACTTCCTGGGCGATGTCGTCTGCGGTGGATTCGGACTGCCGATTGCCCGCGACATGTGCCAGAAGGTCATCGTCGTCGCGAGCAACGACCTGCAATCGCTCTACGTCGCGAACAACGTGTGCAGCGCGGTCGAATACTTCAGGAAGCTCGGCGGCAACGTCGGCGTGGCAGGCATGGTGATCAACCGCGACGACGGCACGGGAGAAGCGGCTGCGTTCGCCACCCACGTCGGTATTCCGGTGCTGTCGACCATTCCTGCGAACGAAGACATCCGCCGCAAGAGCGCCAGCTACGAAATCATCGGACGCCCCGAATCGACCTGGGGACCGATGTTCGCCGAGCTGGCCGAGAACGTCGGCAAGTCGACCCCGATGCGGCCGAACCCGATGACGCAAGACCAGTTGCTCGGCCTTTTCTCGGCCGCCTCGGTCGGGCGCGATGTCGTGCTCGAACCGGCCACGCAGTTCGACATGTGCGGCAAGACCGAATCGACAAAGGAAACGCTCGAAGTCGTCTACGACGAAGTTTGAGTCACGCCATGAACGACATCATTCCCATCGTTCCCGTGAAGGTGCCCACCGCGCTCGAAGGCGATGGTATGGGCTGCCATTCCGGTGGAGAGGCCATGCTTGCTGCCGCGAAATCGGCGGGCAAGTCGGAGGTGCTTGCGCAGTATGCGCAGGACTATCCGAAGGACCCGAAGGCCGGTCCTCACGATCAGCCGCAGAGCATGTGCCCGGCATTCGGTGCACTGCGTGTCGGCCTTCGCATGCGCCGGACCGCCACGATTCTTTCAGGCTCGGCCTGCTGCGTGTACGGACTCACCTTCACCTCGCATTTTTACGGTGCCAGGCGCAGCGTGGGCTACGTGCCGTTCAACAGCGAATCGCTGGTGACCGGCAAGCTGTTCGAGGACATTCGCGAGTCGGTGCATCAGGAGGCCGACCCCGCCAAATACGACGCCATCGTCATCATCAACCTTTGCGTGCCGACGGCCAGCGGCGTACCGCTGCAGATCCTGCCCAAGGAAATCAACGGCGTTCGGATCATCGGCATCGACGTGCCCGGCTTCGGTGTGCCGACACACGCAGAAGCCAAGGACGTGCTTGCTGGCGCCATGCTCAAGTACGCACGCGCCGAAATTCAGGCCGGCCCGGTACAGGCGCCGCGCACCGGACGCAGCGAGCGTCCTACCGTCACGCTGCTGGGCGAAATGTTCCCCGCCGACCCGGTGATCATCGGCCGCATGCTGGAGCCGATGGGGCTGGCTGCCGGGCCTGTGGTGCCGACGCGCGAATGGCGCGAGCTGTATGCCGCGCTCGACTGCGCTGCCGTGGCTGCGATCCATCCGTTCTACACGGCGAGCATCCGCGAATTCGAATCGGCAGGTCGCGCCATCGTGGGCTCGGCACCGGTCGGCCACGACGGCACCGAGGCCTGGCTGCAGGCAGTGGGCCAGGCGACCAATGTGCCGCAGGCGCAGATCGATGCGGTCAAGAACTTCATGCTTCCCGCCATCAGGGGCGCGATGTCCAAATCGACGATCAAGGGACGCATCACGCTTAGTGGTTACGAGGGCTCGGAGTTGCTGGTTGGCCGTTTGCTGGTGGAGATGGGCGCAGATCTGCGTTACGTCGGCACCGCCTGCCCCCGCACTCCCTGGAGCGATGCCGACCGCCAGTGGCTCGAAGCCAAGGGCGTGCATGTGCAGTTCCGCGCATCGCTCGAACAGGATCTCGCGGCTCTGCACGAGTGGAAGCCCGATCTGGCCATCGGCACCACGCCGGTGGTGCAGGCGGCGAAGGAAATGCGTACGCCCGCGCTGTACTTCACCAACCTGATTTCCGCTCGGCCCCTCATGGGACCGGCGGGCGCCGGCTCGCTGGGCACCGTGATCAACGCAGCGATCGGCAACAAGGCGCGCTTCGAAGCCATGAGCGAATTCTTCGGCAACACCGGCACGGGACACGCGAGCGGTGTGTGGGAGGCGTCGCAGGGCGCGCCCAAGGATCGTCCGGAATTCAAGGCCGAGCAACGCAGGCAGGCCGTGAAACTGGCCAAGAAGCGCAAGTCCGAGGAGATGACCTAATGCTTGTTCTCGACCACGATCGTGCCGGCGGCTACTGGGGTGCCGTCTATGTATTCACGGCCATCAAGGGACTGCAGGTAGTGATCGACGGCCCTGTGGGTTGCGAGAACCTGCCGGTCACCTCGGTGCTGCACTACACCGATGCATTGCCACCGCACGAGTTGCCAATCGTGGTGACCGGTCTGGCCGAAGAGCAACTCGGACGCGAGGGCACCGAGGGTTCGATGCGCCGCGCTCATGCCGCACTCGACCCCGACCTTCCTTCGGTCGTGGTGACAGGATCGATTGCCGAGATGATCGGTGGAGGCGTGACTCCGGAAGGAACCGGCCTGCAACGCTTTCTGCCGCGCACCATCGACGAGGATCAGTGGCAGTGCGCCAACCGCGCCATGTTCTGGCTCTGGTCGGAGTACGGCCTCAAGAAGGTCCCGGCGCGCAAGCCTTTCGCCGAACGCCCGGCCGACGAGAAGCCACGCGTGAACATCATCGGTCCGAGCTACGGCGCGTTCAACTGCCCGAGCGATCTGGCCGAGATCCGGAGGCTGGTGCAGGGCATCGGCGCCGAAGTGAACATGGTGTTCCCGCTGGGCAGCCATCTGGCCGACGTGTCGCGGCTGGTCGAGTCGGACGTCAACATCTGCATGTATCGCGAGTTCGGCCGCATGTTGTGCGAGGCGCTGGAGCGGCCCTATCTGCAGGCGCCGATCGGGCTGCACAGCACCACCAAGTTTTTGCGTTCGCTCGGAGAGCTGCTCGGACTCGATCCGGAGCCCTTCATCGAACGCGAGAGGCACAGCACCATCAAGCCGATCTGGGATCTGTGGCGCTCGGTCACCCAGGATTTCTTCGGCACTGCGAACTTCGCGGTGGTGGCCAACGAAACCTACACGCGCGGCATCCGACATTTTCTGGAAGACGAAATGGGCTTGCCCTGCAACTTCGCGGTGTCGCGTTGCGCCGGTGCCAAAACCGACAACGCCGAGACGCGTCGGCTGGTGCATGAGAACACCCCGCTGGTGCTGTACGGCAGCTACAACGAACGCATTTACCTGGCAGAAGCTGGCGGCGGCGGAATGATGAAGACGACCTTCATCCCCGCATCGTTTCCTCTCCCGATCATCCGGCGGCACACCGGCACTCCGTTCATGGGATATGCGGGCGCGACCTACATCATCCAGGAGTTCTGCAACGCGCTCTTCGATGCCCTGTTCCACATCCTGCCGCTGGGCACCGAGCTGGACCGCGTCGATGCGACGCTCGCGCGCCTCGAGCCGCAGGGGGGCACTCCGTGGGACGAGGATGCCCAGGACCTGCTCAACGAATACGTGGAAGCCGAGCCGGTGCTGGTGCAGATCTCGGCCGCCAAGCGGCTACGCGATCGCGCCGAGCGCGATGCCCGACGTGCCGGCGAGCCGCGCGTGACCGCGCAGCGCGTGGCGCATGCGCGCGAGACGCTGCGCCAGGGAGAGCCGGCATGAGTCAACGAATTAGAGAACCTGACGGAGCCTTCGGTCCGTCGAAAAAGTTGCTGCGATACCTGTCGCTGCAATCCCCGCCGCGCGGGATGCGCGCGGCAGCGGCCGAAAGGCCATTCTGGAGAAAACATCATGGGTCCAAGTAGAGAGGGCTCCCTGTCCGGTCTGACCGAGCAGGAAGCAAAAGAGTTTCACGGCATTTTCATGACGAGCTTCATCATCTTCACGTTGATCGCTGTCGTCGCCCACTTCCTTGCATGGCAATGGCGACCGTGGTTGCCTAGCGCGACCGGCTATGCATCGATCATCAATGACGCCAAGGAGGTCGCGATGACAGCGTTCTCCATCGGCTTCAACGCATAGAGGAGAACGATATGTGGCGTGTATGGATGCTTTTTGATCCGCGCAGGACGCTTGTCGCCCTGTTTACCTTCCTGTTCGTTCTGGCGCTGGTGATTCATTTCATCCTGCTCTCCACGGACCGGTTCAACTGGCTCGAAGGGCCACGCAGGGCAGTGCCTGTCGGAGCGCAAATGGCTCCGATGCCTGCACCCGCAACAGCACCGGCTACCAAGTAGCGCTTGGTGAAAACCAGCAGACGAAGCCAGGGCCCATGCGGCGCTGCTTCGACTGTTTATCGATTCGGTAGCAGTGGAGCGACCCTGGTGGTCGACTCCCGAGTTGGGGACTGATCATGGCCATGTTGAGCTTCGAGCGAAAGTACCGCGTCCGCGGTGGAACACTGACCGGAGGCGATCTTTTCGACTTCTGGGTTGGGCCGTTCTACGTGGGCTTCTTTGGCGTCACCACAGCGTTCTTCGCGCTGGTAGGCACGCTGCTGATCGTGTGGGGTGCATCGCAGGGGCCGACCTGGAACCTCTGGCAGATCAACATCGCTCCTCCCGATCTCAAATACGGCCTCGGATTGGCACCGCTGAAGGAAGGCGGGCTATGGCAGATCATCACGGTCTGTGCCACGGGTGCGTTCATTTCATGGGCTTTGCGACAGGTAGAGATCTGCCGAAAACTCGGCATCGGATACCACGTGCCTTTTGCTTTTGCCTTCGCGATCCTCGCGTACGTCACGCTGGTGATCGTGCGCCCGGTCCTGATGGGCGCCTGGGGACACGGGTTTCCCTACGGCATCATGAGCCACCTGGACTGGGTGTCGAACACCGGCTACCAGTACCTGCACTTCCACTACAACCCCGCGCACATGCTGGCGGTCAGTTTCTTCTTCGCCACCGTGTTCGCGCTTTCGCTGCACGGGGCGCTCATTCTGTCTTCCACGAATCCCGCCAAAGGCGAGGTCGTCAAGTCGGCAGAGCACGAAAACACATTTTTCCGCGACACGATCGGCTACTCGATTGGCACTCTCGGCATCCACAGGCTGGGCTTGTTCCTCGCGCTGTCGGCGTCGTTCTGGAGCGCCGTCTGCATCGTGATCAGCGGGCCGTTCTGGACCCGGGGCTGGCCCGAGTGGTGGAGCTGGTGGCTTAACTTGCCGGTCTGGAACTGAAGGTCCTAGGAGACATCGATGGCTGAATATCAGAACATTTTCACGCGCGTCCAGGTGGTTGCGCCCTCCTATCCCGGCATCCCGCTGGATCGTGGCAACAACGAACGCGAGGGCCCGGCATTGCACATGCATCTGCTCGGGCGCATCGGCGATGCGCAGATCGGGCCGATCTACCTCGGGTGGTTCGGCCTCGCGTCTGCGTTGTGCTTCTTCATAGCGATCGAGATCATCGGTCTGAACATGCTGGCCTCGGTCAACTGGAACCCGATCCAGTTCATCCGGCAACTGCCGTGGCTGGCGCTGGAGCCGCCATCGCCGGCCATGGGCCTCAAGCTGTTTCCGCCGCTCAACGAAGGGGGATGGTGGCTGATGGCCGGCTTCTTCATGACGGCGGGCGTGCTGCTTTGGTGGGTGCGCATGTATCGACGTGCACGTGCGCTCGGCATGGGCACGCATGTGGCCTGGGCCTTCGCCGCTGCGATCTGGCTCATGCTGGTGCTTGGCTTCATTCGCCCCATCCTGATGGGCAGCTGGGGCGAGGCGGTCCCGTTCGGGATCTTCCCGCATCTCGACTGGACGGCTGCGTTCTCGATCCGATACGGCAACCTGTTCTACAACCCGTTCCACATGCTTTCGATCGCGTTCCTCTATGGCTCCACTCTGCTATTCGCGATGCACGGTGCCACCATCCTCGCGGTGAGCCGCTTCGGTGGCGAGCGCGAAATAGAGCAGATCGTCGACCGCGGCACGGCGTCTGAACGCGCAGCCCTGTTCTGGCGCTGGTGCATGGGTTTCAACGCAACGATGGAGTCGATTCACCGCTGGGGCTGGTGGTTCGCAGTGCTGTGCCCGCTGGTCGGCGGCATCGGCATCCTGTTGACCGGAACCGTGGTCGACAACTGGTATCTGTGGGCCGTCAAGCATCACGTCGCGCCTATCTATCCGGCTGTGTTCGCACCGGTCATCGATCCTTCAACGCTGATTCAAGGGGTCAAGCCATGATGATCACTTTCTACCGATCGGGCCTGGTGGCCGCGCTTGCCGCACTGGCCCTGCTCGCGGGCTGCGAACGCCCGCCCATCGACACCGTGCAGAGGGGCTATCGCGGCACCGGCATGGAACAGGTCTACAACCCCCGCACGCTCGAGACGCAGACGGTGAAGAACGCGCTGCCCGAAGACACGCCGCCGGTGCCCGCAGTGGGCCCGACCGCCGGTCAGGTGTTCCAGAACGTCAAGGTGCTGAACGATTTGAGCGTGGGTGAATTCAGCCGCCTCATGGTGTCGATCACGGCCTGGGTGGCGCCCGAACAGGGCTGCACCTATTGCCACGTCGGCAACAACCTTGCGCTGGACGACAAGTACACCAAGGTGGTGGCGCGGCGAATGCTGCAGATGACCCAGCACATCAACGCCGACTGGAAAGCCCACGTGGCCGATACCGGCGTGACCTGCTACACCTGCCATCGCGGGCAGCCGGTGCCAGCCAACGTCTGGACCACGGCACCTGCCAAGCCCCAGAACGCGAACTACGCGGGCAACAAGGCCGGGCAGAATATGCCGGCTCCGAGCGTAGGAATGGCTTCCTTGCCTTACGACCCGTTCACGCCATTCCTGGCGAAGGACGCCGACATTCGCGTGGTCGGGGGCACCGCGCTGCCGAACGGCAACCGCAAGTCCATCAAGCAAACCGAGTGGACCTACGGGCTGATGATGCACATGTCGCAGTCGCTTGGTGTCAATTGCACCTATTGCCACAACACCCGTTCGTTCGCCGACTGGGAGACGAGCTCGCCGCAACGCGCGACAGCCTGGTACGGCATCCGGATGACGCGGAACCTGAACGAGCAGTACGTCGAATCGCTCACTTCGGTACTGCCGGCCACAAGGCTCGGGCCTGAAGGAGACCCGCTGAAGATCAATTGCGCCACCTGCCATCAGGGCGCGTTCAAACCGCTCTACGGCGCGAGCATGCTGCCCAACCATCCCGAGCTTGCCAAAGTCCGCGCGGTGATCGGTTCGTCGGCTGCCCCTGAAGCCGCAGCATCGGCCGCTGCCGCGGCTGCTGCTGCCAGTGCTTCACCGGCGGCGCCCAAGACTGGGGGTTGAAGACCAGCCACCTGTTCGCATGCCCGCCGACTTCGGCGGCATGCGAACATAGGGTCCATGTCGAACAGTCATGGAGGGTTTGGATTGGCGCAAGATCTTTCGGAATCGCTGCGGTCGGAAACCCGCACGCTGCATACCCAGGTGGAGCGCAGCACGTTCATGGGGGTGCTGTTGCGCGGCAGGATGCAGCGTGACTCCTATTGCGCCATGCTGCGCAACTTTCATGCGATCTACGCCGCGCTGGAGCCGGCAATGCTTCGCCATGCGGACAACCCCCAGATCGCGCCTTTGTTGTTGCCCGGCCTATGGCGGGAACCCGGCCTACGTCAGGATCTGGACACGCTGTACGGCAACGACTGGCAGCATGCGCTGCCCTTGCAGCCGGCCACCGAGCGCTACGTGGCGCGACTGGCCGAACTCGACGAATCAGACGAATCAGACGAATCAGACGAATCAGACGAATCAGACGAATTAGATGGTGGCCAGGCCTTCCTGCTAGCGGCGCACAGCTATGTGCGCTACCTCGGCGACTTGAGCGGCGGGCAGATGCTGTCGCGCATCGTGCGCGACAGTCTTCAGCTGGAATCGGGGGGTGGCACCGCTTTCTACGATTTCGGCGACGCTGCGGCGACCGCAGGGCTCAAGCGAGCCTATCGTGACGCCCTTGAACGCTTGCCAGTGAATGAACAGGAGCGGCTTGCGATAGTCGAAGAAGCGCGAAGCGCGTTCGAGCTGCACGGAGAGTTGTTCGATGAACTGGCGACCGGCCTGTCACCCTCGGAAACGATTCCTCCGAAGGTGTGAAGCTGCGGAGCTAGGCAGCTATGCAGCTATGCACCGATTGCCTCAGCCGCTGAAGGCTTTGACTCGGGTGTAGAGGGCGGCGGCCCGCCGGGTCGAGGCCTCGATTTCCTCCAGCAGAGGAACCACCGTCGACCCCACATTGCCGTCGGCGATGTCCATTGCCGCCGAGCTGGCGTTGGACATGATCGCGCCGAAAACATCGTGCGTCACGATATCGTCGACCGCCGCACCGTCCGTTGTTTCGCGACTCGAGAATGCGTTCGACAACGACGACTCGAGATTGCGCCTCGCGGCCGCAGCGCGTTGCGTGTCGGTAAGGTCGTTGAGGATCATGAAATAGCCCAGCACCGAGCCGTCACGTGCCGGCACAAGCTCCGCGCGCAGGGACACCGGCAGGCTCTTGCCGTTCCCAAGATCGAGTGCCAGCTCGCCGCGCCATGGCCGACGCTCCTTCGCGATCGACGCCAGGATCTTGCTCACCAGGTCGGGGCGGGTGAAGAGATTTGCAGCGTCACCCTGCGGGGTCGCGTCATCGAAGGAACGACCGACGAGTTTGAAGAAACACCGGTTCGCGAAAAGAATGCCGCCGCCGCCATTGGCGATCAGCACCGGTTCGTTCGACTCCGACACCGTACTGCGGATCTGTGCCAGCTGATGCTCGGCGATGAGTAGGCGCACGGCGTTGACCTGCGCAATGATGTCCACCAACGCAGCGCCCAGCGCCCGCGCCAGAGCAAGCTCGGTGGCCGACCAGGGCACGGCAGTGCCGCGCACGATTTCCGACCAAGCGGCGAACGAGCGCCGTGGCGACAGCTTCATCGGATCGTTGTCGACGACCGGCTTGGTCGGATCGCCCGCCCAGGTCACGGTGGACAGCTGTTCCTTGCGAAACCACATGAGGTAGTCGGGACGCGACGCCGACAGTTTGACCGCCACCACGCCACTCGCCGTGGGCGTCAGCGCATCGAGGGCCGGATTGGCACGCTCGACCGACGAGCAATGGAACAGGCCGTCGAACGGCTTGTCGTCGATCCAGTGCATGAGCTCGTTCATCTCTGCACGGCTCGGAGTTTCGCCGGCCGTCAGCAATTCGCCTTCGTAGAACAGCGCGGCGCCGGTGGCATCGAGCGGCTGCAGCATGGTGCGCGAGTTGCGGAACAGCGCCACGCGCCAATCGCCCTCGGTGGATGTTGCTTCGACCAGTCGCTGCTCGAGCCTTCGCACCTGAATGGCGACCTGCGCATGAGCGTAATTCTCGATTGCTGCGATGCGAGTCGAGGCCACTTCGGCCAGCAGATCGGCGGCTGCTCGCACAGCGAAGCGCAGGTTGCGGGGGCTGTAGTGGTGGCATGCAATGAGACCCCAAAGCCGACCCTCACGCACCAGCGACACCACTAGCGTGGCCGACACGCCCATGTTCTTCAGATACTGCAGATGCAGTGGCGACATGCTGCGCAGGTGACACAGCGACATGTCGAGTTCTTCGTCGGTACCCGGCAGCTGCCGTGGCACCAGCGGTGAGGCCACGTAGTCAACGTCTACCAGCACCCGAAGGCGCGTGCGCAGGTACAGATCCCGCGCGCGCTGAGGAATGTCCGACGACGGATAGTGATGGCCAAGGAGGGAGTCGAGCCGCGGGTCGCGCGCCTCTGCAATGATCTTTCCGTGTCCGTCGGGGTCGAACTTGTAGACCATGACCCGGTCGTAGCCCGTCATGTGGCGGCAGGTCTTGACCACGACGTCGGCAAGCGTGCTCACCGTCGACGCTCCGCTCATCTGCTGAACCGCCTCGCCGAGCAACTCGTGCAGCTTGCTGCTGGGCAGGTGAACTGTTTCGACGCCGATGCCGTCTCCAATTCTGAAGTCGACTGGCTCGAGTTCGACCAGCAGCACGTTACAGGGGATGCGGTGCATCACCCCTTCGAATTCACAGGTGCGACCGTCGATATCGATCCGGCATCGCAGCGCCTCGGGGTCGGGCAGTGCGCCCTGTGCCGCCATGCGGCGCAAGGAGCGGTCGATATCGCCGCCGAGCCGGGCGACCGGCAGGTTCAGCAGCGCGGCGGCGGCAACGCCGAGCATCGCCTCGCAGTTTTCGCTGGCCTGGATGATCTCGAAGCCGGGTTCTCTAACGGCAAGCAACACACCATGCGGCTGTACCGAACCAGCAAGATGAATGAGCTCACGCTCGCAATTGGTGAGGTCTGCTTGGCCGAATGCAGGACTCACCGACATCAATTGGCTCTTTCGCCCAGGCGCTGCATGCGCTCCAACAGGTCATCGTGGCTGATGCCGAGCGCTGTCGCGGCGCCAGCGGTGTCGTTGGTGGCATTCATCAGGGCGGTGCGCACCAGATGACGCTCCGCCATCTCGGCGACCTGCTGCATCAGCGCCGGCAGAGGCACCTTACCGACCTGCGCGGTCAACTGCTGGATTGCCAGGTTGAGCTCGTAAGGCGACCGGTCGAGATCTCGCAGAACCTCGACCCGATGAATCGTGAAGCCGATGCATTCCTGGTCGCCTTCGGTCAGTAGCGTGGCAGAGAGCTCGACACGGGCCACTGCCGCATGCGCGACCTTGATCCATGACGGAATCTTTCGGATGAGACCGTCGCGCCGAACTTGCGGCAACACCGTGGTGAGCAGCCCTTCGTCCATGCCCAGCCAGTCCATGATCGACTGGCCTCGGACCTCTTCCTCGCTGTTGAGTTGCACGAGCCGCAGGAAGGCGGGGTTGGCCATCCTGATTCGGCCGCTCGAGTCGGTGACGACCACGCCGTCGCTGATGTCGTCGACCAGACGCGCGAGCGTGTCGCTGAGCGCGGCCGACAGTTCGGACTCGTCGAACGACCGCACGCGAACCAGCAGTCGCATGGTGTCTTCGGCGCGAAACGGAGTTGCCGACACGCTGGTCTGCGTGACCTTTCCCAGCAGCTGGGCCCGGATCTCGCCGCTTTGGCCGCTGGACCGCGCGGTCTCCAGCAGGGCATTGACCTTTGCTCGCGACCGTTCCGCGAAGCCGAGCGGCAGCGGACGCTGCAGCAGTTGCTCGCTGGTGAGGTCGAACATTTCGGAAGCGGCACGGTTGGATTCGAGGATACAAAGGGATTGCGCGTCGACCACGAGTACCGCGTCGGTCGCAACCTGGAACAGAAGTCGGTAGCGCGTTTCGGACTGGCGAGCCTGCCAATAGCCGAGTTCCATTTCCTGCTGCGATTCCAGAAAACGCTGCTGAATGGCCACGATTGCACGCAGATCGCGACCAGTGGCCAACACCGGCCCGTCCATACCGAAACGTACTGCCGAGTAAGCAACCGGAATGCTGGCACCAGCCTGCAGGGGATGGGTGACCTCGCGTCGGCGGCCGATTCCGGTGCTCGCGACCTCCTGCAGCAGGTTTTCGATCTTGCCGCGTGTGTCTCCGCTGACCGTGTCTACCCAGTGGCGTCCTACCCAATCGTAGGCAGCGGGCACCAGTGGGTTGACGTCACCCTGCGCGACCTCGCGGATGATTCCGCCGCGATCGATCACCAGCGCAATGTCGCTGGACAGGGAAACGAATGTCTTGGCGAGCTCGGGCGCCAATCCGGCCAATGCGCCGAGATCGGGGAGGCCGCCGCGGGGAGGGGTCACGATGCAAATCCTTCCACCATTAGGTAATAGAACATTTTAGGAAGGTATTTCACCGCGCGCCATGTGTCTAACCCTTGGTTGGCGATTCGCGTGCGCCGGCCTTGCGGGAACGCATTCCCCATGCCCATAGCGCTTCGGAAGGCAGCGGCAGCACCATGAACCAGTGTTCGAGGATCGCCAGAGACAGCAGCGTTCCGGCAAATGTAAGCAGCGTGGCATCGAAAGCGCTCACGCCTTCTGCGGTCGCTCCCTGCCAGATCAGCACCGCCATCCAGGTCGATACCACGACCGACACCGGGAACAGCGAGTTCATGGGTCTGCGCGTGAAATAGGTCTGCAGGTATTTGAGATGCAGCGGAAGAAAGTTCTCGCTGAGATTGCGCACGCCTAGGAACACATTGAGCTTGGCGCTTTGGCGCATGACCCAGAAGATCGCGAAAGTGAAAAGCCCGGCCATGTTGCTGCCGCCCCAGGTCAGGCACACGACCGCCGCGCCGAGCACTATCAGCGCGAACTCGTGGTGCAGCAGGGTCTGCAGTGCAAATCCCGCGCGCCGCCAGCCGCGCGCCTCGGGCGGACAGGGCAGCCGTCGCGGGCCGGTCACGAAACCGAGCAGAAAGGCTACCTCCTGCCAGGCCCAGACTACGAGCGCGCAGGTGAACGCCAGATAGACGCCGCTCACGCGAGTGTCGTTTCGGGTGGTGTACAGCCCGACCAGCGCCAGCGCCAGCAGCAACGTGATCGCGCCCATCGTCCATTTATAGGTCCAGCGCGGCAGGCCGTTCAGGTACAGGATCACGCCTGTGCTGAACCACCACACGAACAGCGTGTACAGGACCGGCAGCACGTACTGTGACATCTGCACCTACCACGTGGGCTTCAGTCGCGCATCGGCCGGCAGCGCATTTGGCTTGGCCCGCAGCGTGTAAAGCCGGACGAAGGTAACGCCGGCCTGGACCGCAAGACCTGCCCTCTGCAGCGCACCGCCGATGCCACCGCGCGCCTTGGCCGCCTCGGTGGCTATCGAGATGCGGCGCAGGCGCTCTAGGCCGGCGCGGAAGGCCGGCGCGTCGAGGTCGAGCGTGAGCGGGAACACCTGCTTGGTGATCTCGGAGGTGATTCGGAACACCGTGAAGTCGTATTCGGTCGCGTCCAGTCCCATGGCGGCGTGCATCTCGGGGCGCTGGTGGTCTCGCACGTACATGGTGGCGAACACTGCCAACACGAAGAAGCGGATCCAGAGCTTGTTCACGCCCTTGAGCAGATGCGGGTTGGCGCGCAGCAGCAGCGCAAACGCCTCTCCGTGCCGGAATTCGTCGTTGCACCAGAGTTCGAACCATTTGAAGATCGGATGGAAGCACAACTCAGGGTGCTTCTCGACCTGACGGTAAATGGCGATGTAGCGGGCATAGCCGATCTTCTCGGACAGGTAGGTCGCATAGAAGATGAATTTCGGCCGGAAGTAGGTGTACTTTTTAGCGCGCGCCAGGAAGCCGAGATCCACTCCGATGCCGAAGTCCTTGAGCCACTGGTTGATGAAGCCTGCATGACGGCTCTCGTCGCGCGCCATGTAGCCGAACAACTCTTTCATGTCGGGGTTGCTCACGCGCTTTTTGATCTCGGCGTAGAGCACGCAGCCCGAGAACTCCGACGTGATCGAGCTCACCAGGAAGTCGGAAAACTCCTTGTAGAGCGCGTCGGGCATCTGCGAGTAGTTGCCGGCCATGTCTTCCGGGCGCTGGAAGTGGTCGGTGTTGTTGTCGGCGCGGAACTCGTCCATCAAGGCTTGCCATTGGGGCCGTATCGAATCGACATCGATCTTGTCCATGGCCGCGAAATCGGTCGTGTAGAAGCGCGGCGTCAGCACCGTGTCCTGAAGCGCTGTCGCGGTAGAGACATTGAGTGAAGCGGTTTCACCGGGTATGGCTGCAAGCGTCTGCATGGAAAACCTCTTTCGGAATTTGTTCGAAGCGCGAGAACATTAAGAATCGGAACGGGCGGCAGTCAGCGCGCGGCCATTGAGTTGCTCATGATGTGCGCGAAGACGGCCGCGTTGGTGGGGCCGAAGGAGCCCAGATCGACACGCCGCCCGGTGGCCGGATCTTCCAGCGTGAGCTTGCCGTCGGCGCGACCGATCATCTGGAACGGAATCTCTTGTCCGATGCCGCGTCTGTTGCGCTCGCGTGCCAGCCCGCGCATGGTGCCGCGCAGAAAGCCGTTGGTGCCGGGCGCAACGGTTTCCACGACGCGGTTCAGGCTGGCGTCCAGCACGGCGATGCTGCCATCGGGCTTATCCACGAAGCGGAACTCGCGCACGCTGACGGCAGGCGCATCGGGCGTCTTCACGAGACCCACGCCGGTGAATCGCACGAAGATCACGCTCAGCAGCGTGAGTAGTACCAGGGCGCCGAGCGCCAGCAGCATCGAGCGCGGCACCGCGTCGGGGTCGTGGCGCACGGTGTTCGTGAGAGTGTTGGACATGAGGAGTTCTCCTGATCAGGCCGGCAAGGCGCCCGCGCCTGCGCTGCGTTCGCGCTCGCGCTCGCTCGGCGGCGTCGGGGTGGCGGTGATGGTGGCGTTGGGCACGGCGCTAGCGAAGCTCTGGCGCGGCTGACCTGCGGCTTCGGCGAGTGCACCAGCCAGAATCGTCGACACGGCACGGGCATCGCGCAGCGAGCGCAGCATCGGCTCCGAGCGCTTGACTCGCCACGGGCGTGCATGCGGCCAGAGATGCGCATAGGCGATGCGGTTTTTGCCGTCTTCGAGTGCGAGTGCAATGTCGCCGCTGCCGTCCTTGCGGGTATGCAGCGACGCACCGGCGATGGCGCGGTAGGGCAGGTTGAAGGTAATGGTGAGCACGATGCCGACCCGCATCACGACGCGCCTGTCGGTGATCGTGTAGACCGTGGTGCGTGCCATCAGCCATGCGAGGGTGGCCAGCGTGGCCAGCGCCATCACCGCCAGCGGTGCGAGCAGCGCGACCGACATCAGTGCGTCCGTCACGGTGCCGCCATTCGACAGCGCGTTGGCGCCGCGCCAAACCAGGAGTACCGAGAAGTAGATCGCGAGCCCGCGCAGGTGCAGCGCGTCGCGCGCAAGCATGCGCCAGTCCGGCGCACCCTGCCACAGCATCCGCTCTGTGCGAGGCAAGGTTTCGGGCAGGCCGTGCGCCGGCTCGAATTCGTGGTCGTCGCTCACAGCAGAGGCTCCTGGCGTGCCGGCGTCGCGTAAAGAGTGCCTGCGCCGTAGTACGCCATGATTTTTTCTTCTTCCAGCATCGTGACCACATCTGGAAGTCGCGTGACCGGCACGTTGATGAACTGCGACGCGAGGATCGAGCGGACCCGCACACGATCGCGGTCGATGCGCGCGAAATTGATGGGCAGCAGAACATGGCGTGGCGCGGGTTCGGCGGGCACTGCCAGCTCCAGATATCGGAACAGCATTTCGGAGCGGTCCACCCAGATGTCGGTTACCGTGCCAGCCACTTGACCATCGAAGCCGAGCACCGGCAGCCCGATCGGGTTCGGATCTTCGGTCGCGACGCTGAAGCCGGGCGACGCGCGCAAGGGAGCCAGACGCGGCTCGTTGTCCACCGTGGTGTCTGGAATGTCGGGTCGTTCGGCCCACGATCCGGGACCGACGCCTGCCAGCATCGGATCGCCGATCGGCTCTAGCGGTGCACCGAGGAAGCCACCGATAGGCGCGGCCGCAATCTCGCGGGTGTCCCGCTGATAGTTGGGCACAGTCACCTCGCGGCCATCGCGCAACAGATAGGTCTTGGGCTCGGGAATGGCAGGGAAACCCTGCACGGTCACGTGGCCTGAACGCTCCGACTCCAGCGGGTAGCCTTCGCGCTTGTTCTCGCGGTGAAGGTAGTAGATGAGCCCTGCAAAGAATGCCCAGAAGACGTAGAGCGCGATTTGCGCCACGTCGATATAGCTTGTGATTGCTCCGGTTCCCATGATGTATCTCCTTAAGCTCGACTTGTGACTTGGTTGACTCGATCGGATTGACTGGAATTCATGCTGTGTTCAGCCGGGAAACTCTGCGAGGCCGAACTTGCCCGGCCCACCTGCAGAACTCCTGGTCTGGCCGGGTAGCTGGCGTCGTCTGCTCACCAGCGGGCCGATGGCGATGAGCGTGGCGAACAGCAGCACGATTTCCAGGTAGTACACGGTGCTGTACCCAATGGCCGGTCCAGTGACCGCCGGGCCCAGCACGCCATGCGTTGCAACGTAGGAGACGCCATCGCGCAGCGCGCCGCCGACGCCGATGGCCAGACCCGTGGCCGATGCCTGCACGGCACCCCAGACCCCGAGCGCCAGGCCGTTGCGTCCGTAAATTTCCAGATTCATCGCTGCGGTCAGCGTGGCAACCGAGAACAGTCCCCCGCCGAAGCCGATGAGCGCTGCGCCAATACGGAAAAGCAACGGTGAGTTCAATGGGTACGCGAAGATCACACCCGCGAACGCGAAGATGCCAATCAGCACACCGAGGGCGGCCAGCCGGTGCTCGTCGCCGCCGTGGTGGAACCAGCGAGCGGCCAGCACGAACGCGGCAAGTGCGCCGCAGGCAATCATCGCGGTAAGGGTGGTCGTGGCCGCCACGGCCATGCCGAGGATCTGCCCGCCGTAGGGTTCGAGCAGGATGTCCTGCATGCTGAAAGCCGCACTGCCCAGACCTACGGTCACCAGAAGGCGCATGACCTGGCCGCTGCGGGCGAATACGCGCCACGATTCGCTGAACGAGGGACGCGCCTCGCCTGCCGTGCGCGCGGTGCGCTGAGGGTTGCGCGCTTCCTGCTTCCACAACGCCACGATGTTGAGGACCATCGTCAGCAGGGCGGCACCCTGTATCACCTGGATCAGCTTGATCTGGTGAAACGTCGTGAGCAGAGCGCCGAAGCCGAGCGCGCTCACCATCGTGCCGACCAGCAGCATCACGTAGAAGAGCGCCACTACGCGTGGACGGTTTTCCGGGGTCGCGAGGTCGGTCGCGAGCGCAAGGCCAGCGGTTTGCGTGGTGTGCATACCGGCACCGACCAGCAGGAATGCAATCGCAGCTCCTATCTGTCCGTAGATGGCCGGGCCGTTCGCATCGCCCGAAAGCACGATGAGTGCAAACGGCATGATCGCCAGCCCGCCGAATTGCAGCAGCGTGCCGATCCAGATGTAAGGCACGCGCTTCCAGCCGAGTGCGGAGAGATGGTTGTCGGAGCGAAAGCCGACCAATGCACGGAACGGCGCGAACACCAGCGGCAGCGCGACCATCAGCGACACCAGCCAGGCCGGCACGTTGAGCTCGACGATCATCACGCGGTTGAGCGTGCCGTTCAGCAGCGCGAAGGCCATGCCGACCGTCACCTGGAACAGCGACAGGCGCAAGAGGCGGCTCAGCGGAAGCTCGCGTGTGGCGACATCCGCGAAGGGCAGGAATCTGGTTGCGACCCGCGCCCACTGCGCGGCGAGACCGTTGTTGAGGCGGGCGACGGGGTTCATTTTTTCACCAGCTCCAGAGCTTGCGAGGTGTAGAAGCCGCTCGAGATGCGCTCGGTGCGGCCGGGTTGCCAGTGCTGCAACTGCGGCTCTGCGGCGATCAGGCGGTAAAGCGCACTGCCGGCGACCGGCTCGATCCAGGGCGCGCGGTTGCTGCTCGGAAAAAGCCTGCCGACTGCGCGAAAAGCGATCAGCGCGGGGTTGCTCGGTGCATAGGTGAACAGCACGGCGGTGCCGGTGCGCTGGGCAAGCCCGGACAGCACGCGAACCGCGTCATCGGTGCGGTAGTGAATGAGCGAGTCCATGCCCACCACGAAGTCGAAGTGACCGAGGGCGGGGTCGAGCATGTCGCCGGCCCGGAAGTCGATGCTGCCGCGCTCGAGACCCGACTGCAGCGCAGCAGGCTGTCGCTGTCTGGCCAGATCGACCAGCGTGGGCGAGAGGTCGATGGCGACGACTCGCGCGCCACGACGTGCCGCTTCGACCGCCAGTGCACCCGTGCCGCAGCCCGCGTCGAGCACACGAGCTCCGTGCAGGTCTTCGGGCAGCCACGACAAGAGCTGATTGCGCATGCGGTCGCGGCCGGCGCGCACCGAGGCGCGGACGCGGCCGACCGGCGCGTCGGAGGTCAGGCGCGCCCACGCCTGCACAGCGGTGCGATCGAAATACGTTTCGATCTTTCCGCGACGTTCCTGGTAGCTTAGTTGGGTCATTAGTCGAATCCCAGTAGGTCGAAGATGTCGCGGTCTTTCATGGGTACCGCGTTCAGGGGCTCGGTGCCGAGCCAGAGCGATGCGGCCAGCCGCATGTACTCTTTGAGCACCAGTTCGAGTTCGGGCGAAGACTCCATCTCGAACAGCGTCGATTTTTTAAGGCGGCTGCGGCGGATGACATCGAGATCCGGGAAGTGCGCCGCCAGCTTCAGACCGATCTTGTCGTTGTACTTGTCGATCTGGTCGGTCTCGGTGCTGCGGTTGGCAATCACGCCTCCCAGTCGCACGTTGTAGTTCTTCGCCTTGGCACCGATCGCCTGGACGATCCGGTTCATCGCGAAGATCGAGTCGAAGTCGTTGGCCGTGACGATGAGTGCGCGGTCGGCATGCTGAAGCGGCGCTGCAAAGCCGCCGCAAACCACGTCGCCCAGCACGTCGAAAATCACCACGTCGGTGTCTTCGAGCAGGTGGTGCTCTTTCAGGAGCTTTACGGTCTGACCAACCACGTAGCCGCCACAACCGGTGCCTGCGGGCGGGCCGCCGGCCTCGACGCACATCACGCCGTTGTAGCCCGGGAAGACAAAGTCTTCGATGCGCAGTTCCTCGGCGTGAAAGTCGACCGTCTCCAGCACGTCGATGACGGTCGGAAGCATCTTCTTCGTCAGCGTGAAGGTGGAATCGTGCTTCGGGTCGCAGCCGATCTGCAGCACGCGTTTGCCCATTTTCGAGAATGCGGCCGAGAGGTTGCTTGAGGTAGTGCTCTTGCCGATGCCCCCCTTGCCGTAGATGGCGAACACTTTCGCGTTGCCGATCTTGACGTTCTCGTCGAGCGCAACTTGCACGCTGCCCTCGCCGTCTAGGCGCAGGTTCTTGCGCAGGCCCGGACTCTTGATGTCCGGGAATGGAACGGTGGTGACACTCATGCTAGAGCTCCTTCAAAAACGCCTTCGAGCCTGTCTTCGAGCTCTTCGCCAGCCCGACGCAACGCGGCGAGCATCGCCGCGTCCGGATTCCAGAATTTGCGTTCGGACGCTTCGATCAACCGGTTGGCAACACGCGCCGAGGCGGTCGGATTCAACCGGGCCAGACGGTCGCGCATTTCGGGATCGAGCATGAACGTCTCGCTAAGTTTTTCGTACACCCAGGGTTCCACTTGACCGGTCGTTGCCGACCAGCCCATGGTGTTGGTCACGTGTACTTCGATCTGGCGCACGCCTTCGTAGCCGTGCTTGAGCATGCCCTCGTACCACTTCGGGTTGAGCATGCGGGTGCGTGTTTCCAGCGCCATCTGGTCGGATAGGGTGCGCACCGTGCCGCCGCCTCCGGCGTCACGGGTCTGATCGCCGATATAGACCGGGGGCATGGCAGCGCCTTTGCCGTCGCGCGTCGATTTGGCGCGGCCGATCGCGCGGCTGATGCCGCCGAGGGTGTCGAAGTAGGTGTCTACCGTGGTCACGCCGAGTTCGACCGAGTCGAGGTTCTGGTAGGCCAGCTGAACATTCGCCAGCACGCTCTGCAACAGGTGCGACTGCTGTGCCGGTCGACCCGCACGGCCATACGCGAAGCCCTTGCGCCGGCTGTAGGTCTCGGCCAGTTCGTCGCCGTCTTCCCAGCGACTGTTGTCGATGAGGCTGTTGACGTTGGAGCCATACGCGCCTTCTGCGTTGCCGAAGACTCGCAGCGAGGCGGTCTCCAGGTCGCCGCCATGCTCGGCCACGTAGGCCAGCGCATGCTTGCGGGTGAAGTTCCGATCGAGCGGCTCGTCCGCGCTCGCTGCCATGTAGGCGGCTTCGGCCAGCAGCTTGATCTGCAGCGGCAGCAGGTCCCGGAAAATACCCGAGAGCGTGATGATCACGTCGACGCGCGGGCGGCCCAGCTGCTCGAGTGGAATCAGCTCGGCACCGGCCAGTCGGCCGTAGCTGTCGAAGCGCGGCTTGGCGCCCATCAGCGACAGCGCCTGCGCGATCGGGCCGCCTTCGCTCTTGAGGTTGTCGGTGCCCCACAGCACCATCGCGATCGATTCCGGGAACTCATGACCGTCGGCCATGTGCTTGGCCAGCAGCCGGTCCGCCTGCCGTGCGCCATCCTTGACCGCATAGTGGCTGGGAATACGAAACGGATCGAACCCATGCAGGTTGCGACCGGTCGGCAGGATAGCCGGGGTACGCAGCAAATCGCCACCCGGTGCGGGCCGCAGGAATCGACCGTCGAGAGCGCGTATCACGCCGTCGATTTCGTTGTCCTGCGCCATCAGTGCGTCGATACCAGCGAGCTCTTGCAGCAGCGCTTGCGTGGCTGTGTCCGATGCGTCAACTTTTTTGGCCGCATCCAGCGCCTCCAAAAGTCGGCCGGCCACAACTGCTTCGATCAGCGCGCGGTCCGGCTTCATGCTGTGCGAGGCTTCAGCGCAGGATAAAAGCAGGTCGACGCGTTCCGAATCGCTTGGCGCCTGGCCCACCACATGCAGGCCGTAAGGAATGAGCGTGTACTCGACCTCGAGCACTTCGTCGTTCAGCCTTGCAATGCGTGTCGCGGCTTCGTCGTTCCAAAGTGGGTTGGGCTCGGCCAGGTCGAGCTCGGCGGCCTGCGCCTGGATCATCACGCCCAGTTCGTCGCGCTCTGGCCCTGCATCGGGCTCCAGGCTGCGATACCGCTCCAGCATGTCCTTGAGGTCGACCAGGCCCTTGTACAAACCGGCCTGTGCAACCGGCGGCGTGAGGTAGCTGATCAGAGTGGCTGCGGCGCGCCGCTTCGCGATCGTGCCTTCGGACGGATTGTTCGAGGCATAGAGATACAGGTTCGGCAGGTCGCCGATGAGCCGGTCGGGCCAGCAGGTGGCCGACATGCCGGTCTGCTTGCCAGGCATGAATTCGAGAGCGCCGTGCGTGCCGAAGTGCAGCACAGCGTGGGCATTGAAGTCTTCCCGCAGCCAGCGATAGAAGGCCGAGAACGCGTGCGTAGGTGCGAAGCCTTTTTCGAACAGCAGCCGCATCGGGTCGCCTTCGTAGCCAAAGGCAGGCTGGATGCCGACGAAGACGTTGCCGAAGCGGGCTCCGAGCACGAAGATGCTGCCGCCGTCGCTCTGCTGCTTGCCTGGGGCCGGGCCCCACTGCGCCTCGATTTCCTTGAGGTGTCGTTCGCGGCGCACATGGTCGTCTGCCGGAATGCGTGTGTGTACGTTGGCCATCGCGCCGTACTGCGCGGCGTTGCCGGTGATGATGCGTTCGCGCAGATCGTCGACGCTCGCCGGCATGTCTACCGTGTAGCCCTCGCGCGCCATCGCAGTCATCACGTTGAACAGCGATTCGAACACCGACAGGAAGGCTGCGGTACCGGTTGCGCCTGCGTTTGGCGGGAAGTTGAAGACGACTGCAGCCACTCTGCGTTCGGCTCGTTCCGAGCGTCTGAGGTCGACCAGCTTGCCGACCCGTGCGGCCAGCGTGTCGGCGCGCTCGATGCAGCTGTGCATGTCGTGCGTATCGACCGTGTTCTCGAACTTGCAGGCATGCGAGCAGCCGGTGCAGGCGATGTGCTGCGCACTGCCGCGTCCGCCGAACACCATGGAGCCAGTTGCGCCGTCGAGCTCGGGAATCGCAACCATGATGGTCGACTCCACAGGCAGCAGTCCGCGCTGTGAGCCGCCCCACTGATCGAGCGTCTGGAACTCGACCGGGTGCACCGCGAGATAGGGCACATCGAGATTGGCCAGCACGTCTTCGGCTGCCTTGGCATCGTTATAGGCCGGTCCACCCACCAGCGAGAAACCGGTAAGCGAGACCAGTGCGTCGATGGCCGGGCGGCCCTCGCTGTAGAAGAACGCGTCGATGGCGGGGCGCTGGTCGAGGCCGGTCGCGAATGCAGGAATCACACGAAGGCCGCGCGCTTCCAGCGCCGTGATCACGCCGTTGTAGTGGTCGGCATTGCCGGCCAGCAGGTAAGAGCGCATCAACAGCAGGCCGACGGTGCCGCGCTTGCCCATGACCGCGAAGGAGGGCAAAGCAACGACGGTGTGAGCCATCCGGCCGACGGCGCGCGGGTCTTCCATCTTCGGGTGGTACACGCCGATTTCCGGGTACTCGACTGGCTGGCTTGTGGCGGACAGGCCGCGAAGGTCCTTGCGAGCGCCCTGCGCATAGCGATCCACCAGAAAGTGAACCATGTTGGCGATGTTTTCCTGCGATCCGGCTAGCCAGTACTGCAGGGTGAGAAAGTAGGCTCGCACGTCTTGCGCGGTGCCGGGAATGAAGCGAAGGATCTTCGGCAACTGGCGCAGCATCTTCATCTGCTGCGCGCCGGCGGTGGCACGTGCACCGGTCTTCACGCGGCCGTCCTCGCTCTTGGCTTCGGGCTTGCTGCGAAGCCGCTTGAGGAAGGCCATCGCGCCTGTAGCGGGCGCGGACATGTCGAACTTGCCCATGCGCGTGAGCTTGGTCACCTCGCCTGCGGACATGGCGCAAACCATCGCATCGCAGTGGTCGCGTCGTGCCTTCAGTGCAGGCAGGATCGGGATGAAGTGATCTTCCAGGAACAGCATCGTGGCGATCACGATGTCGGCACGGGCAATGTCGTTGCGGCAGCGCTCGAGGGCGGCCGGGTCGTCGCCCCATTCGGCGGCGGCGTGTGCGGTAAGCGTGAGGCCCGGCATCGACAGTGCAAGGGCGGCGTTGGCTCTTCCGGTGGCACTCGCGAGATGGCTGTCCATCGTCACGATGACCACCCGCATGGGTGTGTTGTGCTCAGTGGCTGAAATGCGCTTTTGCGTCATACAGAGTCTCCACGGTTATCACCGCCACGCTATGGTCATGTGCGTAGAGCTCGGTGTTGCGGCGTGCCTTGCCGCGCACGAAGAAAGGAATCTTTCGAAGCTCCTTCTCCGCGTCTGGGGCCCACGTGGCCGGGATCGCGGCTGGTGGACTTTCTCCGTTGTGTGGGTGCGCCGCGCCGACCGCATCGGCCACGCGGATCTCAATGGGTTCTACGGCTACCTTGATCGAATCTGCAGCGGCGGCTGCAATTGGAGCGGCGGCTGAAGTGGCAAGCCGATCGACCGGCTGGCCACCGAGGTGCGACGGTGCCGCGTCTTCGTGGAATTCGAAGTCGCCACGGAACATGCCGATCAGATGTTCTTCGAGTCCCATCATCAGGGGATGCACCCAGGTGTCGAACAGCACGCTGGCGCCTTCGAAGCCCATCTGCGGCGAGTAACGTGCCGGGAAATCCTGCACATGCACGGGCGCCGAGATCACCGCGCAAGGCACGCCGAGACGCTTCGCAATATGGCGTTCCATTTGCGTGCCGAGCACCAGCTCAGGCTGCAATGAAGCAATCGCTTCTTCTATCTCCAGATAGTCGTCGCTGATGAGTGCCTCGGCACCGTAGATTTCTGCTGCCGCGCGGATTTCGCGTGCGAATTCGCGGCTGTAAGTGCCCAGTCCGACCACTTTGAAGCCGAGCTCGGTCGACGCTACGCGGGCCGCAGCAACGGCATGGGTTGCATCGCCAAAAATGAAGACGCGCTTGCCGGTGAGATAAGTGGAATCGACCGAACGCGCGTACCAGCGCGAACGCGAGGTAGCCGCGTCGAGGTAAGCGGTCGGATCGACGCCCGCCAGTTGTGCCACCTCGGCGATGAAGTCGCGTGTCGCGCCTTCGCCGATCGGAATCGTGCGGGTCGATGGCTGGCCGAAACTGCGCTGCAGCCATTGCGCGGCGAGTGCGCCGATCTCCGGATACAGCACGACGTTGAAGTCGGCCTCGCCAAGGTGCCGCAAATCGTCAGCGCAGGCATTGAGCGGCGCCACGACGTTGATCTCGATACCCAGGCCTTCGAGCAGCTTGCTGATTTCGGTCAGGTCGTCGCGGTGCCTGAAGCCCAGCGCGCTCGGTCCGAGGATGTTGCAGCGCGGCGCCTGATCCGCCGGTCGAGGTGCGCGCACCGTGCCTGGCGCAGGCACGCTCGGCCCCGCCATTGCGCGGACCAGTTGATAAAACGTTTCCGACGCGCCCCAGTTTTCTTTGCGCTGGTAGGAAGGCAGTTCAAGCGCGATGACCGGCACCGGGAGATTCATCGAGCGAGCCAGGCCGCCCGGGTCGTCCTGAATCAACTCGGCGGTGCAGGAGGCGCCGACCAGCATGGCATTGGGTTTGAATCGATCGAATGCGTGTTGTGCAGCGTCCTTGAACAGCTGCGCGGTATCGCCGCCAAGATCGCGTGCCTGGAATGTGGTGTACGTGACCGGTGGCCGACGCGGCAGGCGCTCGATCATCGTGAAAAGCAGATCCGCGTAGGTGTCGCCCTGAGGCGCATGCAGCACGTAGTGCACGTCGGTCATTGCCGTGGCCACGCGCATTGCACCCACATGCGGGGGGCCTTCGTAAGTCCAGAGTGTCAGTTGCATGGTTGTGACCGGTTGTGCCGCTTGTTCATGCCGCCAGGCGCATGCGTCGCACCAGAGGACGTGCAAACAGCTCGGCCAAATCGGCGGCCTGCTCGAAGCCCTGAATTGGGGTGAACACCAGCTCGATGGCCCACTTTGTCGTCATGCCCTCGGCCTCCAGCGGATTCGCCAGACCGAGTCCGCAGACCACGATGTCCGGGTTGGCGGTGCGGCATCTCTCCAGCTGACGATCCACATCCTGTCCCTCCGACATCGGCGTGCCAGCCGGCAGCATCGCCAACTCCTGAGCGAGATGCTGGCGGTGCAGATAGGGCGAACCGACTTCCACCAGCGTCATGCCGAGTTCGCGCGAAAGAAAACGTGCAATCGGGACTTCCAGCTGCGAATCGGGGAAAAAGAAAATGCGCTTGCCTTCGAGGCGCACGCGATGCCGCGCCAGCGCCTGCGTGGCGCGTGCGCGTGCCGGAGCCGTGACGCGTTCGAAAAGCTCGTCCTGTACACCGAAGGCTCGCGCGGCTGCCGACAGCCACATCGACGTGCCTTCTACGCCCAAGGGGAAAGGTGCGGGCAGCAACTGGCAGCCCCTGCTTTCGAGAGCGCGGGCCGTGTCGGCCAGAAAAGGCTGGGCCAGCAGCATCAGCGTTTGCGGTCCGATTTCAGGCATCAGATCGGCGCGGCGCGGCGGGAAGAAGTGGACCGGTCCGATGCCCAGGTCGTCGAACATGCGGCGGAACTGGTCTTCCACCACGTCCGGCAGGACGCCAACCACCATCAAGGAAGGGGCGGTCTGCGCGACCTGGGGCAAAGAGGGAACGAGGGCGGCGAGGCAGGCGTCTTCGCCTTGCGTGAAGGTGGTCTCGATGCCGCTGCCTGAGAAATTCAGCACCCGCACATGAGGCGTCAGCCTGCTGGAGAGCCGCGATGCGGCACGCGACAGGTCGAGCTTGATGACTTCCGACGGGCACGAGCCGACAAGGAACAGCAGCTTGATTTCCGGCCTGCGCTCGAGCAGGCGGGTGACCACGCGGTCGAGTTCTTCGTTGACATCGGCGAGGCCGGCCAGATCGCGCTCGTCGATGATCGCAGTGGCGAAGCGGGGTTCGGCAAAGATCATCACGCCGGCCGCCGATTGCATGAGGTGAGCGCAGGTACGCGAGCCGACGATCAGAAAGAAAGCGTCCTGGATTTTGCGATGCAGCCAGATGATGCTGGTCAGTCCGCAAAACACTTCGCGCTGTCCGCGCTCGCGCAGCACCGGCGCATCCACACAGCCTGGGCTGGACGCCTGATGGATCGGAACGACCGTGCTCATGCGCGAACCTCGGCTGCTGCCGTTGCTATCGAAGGGGCCGGCCGGCTGGCCTGGTCGAGCCGTGCGGCCCGCAGTTTCAGAATGAATTGGGTCGCGTTGATGACGTAGGTCGCGTAGGCGGCCAGCGCGAGATACATGAGCCCGCGGTCGTCGAGCGTTCCGGTGCCCAAGGCCACCAGATACGCCGTGTGCAGCGCCAGTACCAGCATGCTGAAAACGTCTTCCCAATAGAAGGCTGCCGCAAACAGGTACTTGCCGAACACCACCTTTTCCCAGATGGCGCCGGTCACCATGATCGCGTACAGCGCCACGGTCTTGACCACTACCGACGCCACCGCAGCGTCGTGGCCCTGGCCGGTCATCAGGTAGCGCAGAACCAGCCCCAGGCTCACCGCAAAGATCACGAACTGCACAGGTGCCAGCACGCCTTGCACCAGGGTCCAGCGCGTGTTGTCGCGCAGAACCCGCTCCTGCGGGGTGTACAGCGGCTTTCGCAACGCTGGGATCGAGGTGTTTTTCTGACCGGGCCGGCTGGAAGGTATGGCATGCATGGCGCCAATTTAGATCGCACCGTTCGAAGTGTCAATCAATATTGACGTAAATAATAATTGACACATCGCAATGTCGGATGAATCATTGCCACACAAATTTTCTGTTTTCCAAAACGCCATGCGGGATCACACCGACTTTGCTGCCGACGCCAAACGCGGCGCCTCTAACGTGCTACCACTCTTCGGTAGCAAGGAGGCGCCCGGTCGTTCGCAGGCCCCGGCGAAAAAAATTAGAGAAACCCCCGTCGACAGCGGGCAAAGCCTGCGTCATGATTCCGTAAGCAAAGAATTCCGGGGGACCGAAAGCACGTTGCTTCGGTCGAAGAAACCACGAGACAACCCTTCGAGGAAAAACAACATGGCCCACGTGGAGCGAGAGGCGCTGGATCAAGACAATTCGAATGGGCGCGCGCCCGACAGGTGGAGCGCCGGCGCGGCGCCGCCCACGCAGGACTGGAATGGCTCGTCCAACGATCGACGCCAGGGCGCCGACCTGCATATGTGGCTGGCGAACACGATCAAGAGGGACATCATTCCGCGGCTCGTGAACGAGCACAGGACTGCTCCCGAGGCAGGGTCGGACCCGCGCAGCGCAGCGTTGCGACCGACCGCGCAGGAAGTGGACGATTTCGTTCAGCTGGTGCTGGCGCAGGAGCCTGGCCCCGCGCAGGGTCTGATCGATGTGCTGACCCGGCGCGGAATGCCGGTCGAGACGATCTACCTCGATCTGCTGGCGCCCGCATCACAGCATCTGAGCTATTTGTGGACACAGGACCTTTGCGATTTCACGCAGGTAACTCTAGGGCTCGCTCGCCTTCAGCGACTCATGCATGGACTCAGCCCCATGATGTCGGCCGAACCGGAAATGCGCAGCAATGCCCGGCGGGTTTTGTTGATGCCCGCATGCGGCGAACAGCAAAGCTTCGGCCTGTCGATGGTCGCCGAGTTTTTCCATCACGCAGGATGGGAAGTCGATTGCGGCAATCATCCCGAGCGAGTCAACGCGTCCGATCTGGTCGCGTCCGGATGGTTCGACGTGCTCGGACTGGCTGCCGGCAGCGAAACCAGCCTCGAATCTTTGAGGGCTTGTGTACTGGATGCGCAGCATGCGTCGCGCAACAAACAAATAATCATCCTCGTAGGAGGGCCGATGTTTGTCGGGCATCCGGAGCGTGTAAAGTTCGTTGGTGCCGACGGTTGTGGACTGGACGGCAAGCAGGCCCCAATTCATGCCGAGCGCTTGATGGGATCTCGTAATCAGGCTCGTTGATCAGTCAGCCCAGAAACAGAAAGTTTTAGTTGCCCCTCAATGCGCGAACATTTTTGCAGTCATGAAGAGTTTTGCGGCGCCCGCCAAGAGCTTTGGGGATCTCGAGCCAATGGACGTTGGGCGTCTGGTTGCGGCTGCTGCAGACATTGCACTGATTCTTGATGCCGATGGCATCGTGCTGGACATAGCGCTGGGCACCGGCGTTTTCGAAAAAAGCGACTGTGAAGACTGGATAGGCAAGGAGTGGCTGGACGTCGCGGTCAAAGACAGCCGCGCAAAGGCTGAATTACTGTTGCGCGAAGCCGAGTCTGGCGCAACGCTCCATTGGCGCCAGGTCACCCATCATTCCTCCAGCCTCGGCGACCTCTCTCTTTCATGCGCCGCGGTCAAGCTGGCGACAACGCACACCAAAACCGCAGGCCGGCTCGTCGTGTTTTGCCGCGACCTCCGTGCAATCGCATCGCTGCAGCAGAGCGTCATCGATGCGCAGCAGGAATCGCTCCGAGACAACTGGAAGCTCCGCGATGCACAGTCGCGCTACCTGCAACTTTTCCAGAACGTCTCCGACGCAGTGATGATCGTCGACGCTTCGACTCAGCGGATTCTCGAAGTCAATCCCGCCGCAGTGCAGCTGATCGGCGACGGTTCCAGAAAACTCGTCGGCAGCTCCTTTTCGAATCGCTTCGATGTACGCGACACCAGCGTCGTGCAGAGCATGCTGGTGGCTATGCGCGCCAACGGGCGGGCCGACGAAATTTCGGTGCAGCTTGCAGATGGCGGCGGTGAAGTGACCGTGTCGGGTTCGATGTTCCGCCAGGAGAACGGCGTACTTCTGGTGATGCAGCTGAAACGGGTAAGGCCAGCAGCGGCGGCGCCGGAGCGTGGCGATCCCAGCAGCGTCTTGCTCAAGGTCATACAGAGTGCGCCCGATTGCATCGTGGTCACCGATGTGAACGGCCAGATTATTTCGGCCAACGATGCGTTCATCGAGCTGGTGCAACTGGCTAATCTGGAGCAGGTGCGCGGCGAAACGCTGGGGCGTTGGGTCGGACGTACCGGCGTCGAACTGAGCGTACTCATCTCCACGCTTCGTCAACGCGGATCGCTCAAGCTCTTTCCGACCAGCCTGCGTTGCGAGCACGGGCTGGTGACCGATGTCGAGATATCGGCCACGCTGGTGCGGGAAGCCGAGGAGTCTTATTTGGGCTTCACGATTCGCGACGTGAGCCGCAGGCAAAGTTCGGATACGCGCGGCACTCGGGAGCTGCCGACTTCGGCGGGTCAGCTGGCCGAGCTGGTCGGCCGGGTACCGATGAAGGACATCGTCGGCGAAACCACCGACCTGATCGAGCAACTCTGCATCGAGGCCGCCCTCGAGCTGACTCGTGACAACCGGGCCGCAGCGGCTGAAATGCTCGGCATGTCGCGGCAAAGCCTCTACGTGAAGTTGCGTCGCTACGGATTGGGCGAGCTCGCTGTCGAAGCTGAAAAGCAGTAGAGAGCTACAAGCTCAGCGGGTTTCTTAAACCTGCTTTGTGTAAATTAAAATTGACAGTATAGGTCGTCAACTTCACACTACGTGAATGGCGTTTCCAGCACTGTCAGCAACCACCGAACTACTCAAACCGATCACCTGGTTTCCACCCATGTGGGCCTTTTCCTGCGGTGTCATCGCGTCCGGCGTGGCGCTGCAAGGAAACTGGATCCTGATCGTGATGGGCATCGTGCTCGCCGGGCCGTTGGTATGCGCCAGCAGCCAGGCGGTCAACGACTGGTTCGACCGACACGTCGACGCGATCAACGAACCTCAACGACCGATTCCCTCCGGACGCATGCCCGGTCGCACCGGGCTCTACGTGGCAATCGTCTGGACGGCGCTATCGATGATCTGGGCCTCGTTTCTCGGGCGTTGGGCCTTTCTCGCCGCTGCCGCTGGACTCGTGATGGCCTGGGCCTACAGCGCGCCTCCCACGCGACTCAAACAGAACGGCTGGTGGGGCAATGCCGCATGCGGGCTGTGCTACGAGGGCCTCGCATGGATGACGGGAGCGGCGGTCATGGCAGGTGGCGCGATGCCCGGCAACCGCTCGCTGTTACTCGCAGGGCTCTACAGCATCGGTGCCCACGGCATCATGACTCTCAACGATTTCAAATCCGTCGACGGCGATCGGCGCATGGGCATACGCTCGCTGCCAGTTCAGTTGGGCGTGCAGCGCGCCGGCAGCGTCGCCTGTTGGATGATGGCGCTGCCGCAGGTGGTGGTGGTCTTGTTGCTGGTCCACTGGCAGAGACCTGGCTACGCAACTGCGGTGGCTTTATTGCTGCTGCTACAGATCGTCCTGATGGACCGATTCATGGAAAAAGTTTCCCAGCGCGCCATCTGGTACAGCGGCTTCGGCGTGCCTGTGTTCGTTGCCGGAATGATGGTCAGCGCGTTTGCGCTGCGCACTGCGGGGACCACGACATGAAAACCTTCGGCTGGATATCTGTCGTTCGCCTCGGCCTGGTTCAGGCGTCGATTGGCGCGGTGGTGGTGATGACCACGTCCACGCTCAACCGCGTGATGGTCGTCGAACTTGCGCTTCCCGCGCTCCTACCCGGCCTGCTGGTGGCGCTGCATTACCTCGTTCAACTCGCCAGGCCGCGCATGGGCCACGGATCGGATCTCGGCCAGCGTCGCACGCCGTGGATTATCGGCGGCATGGGCGTTCTCGCGCTGGGCGGCACAGCAGCGGCCGCAGCCGTCGCGCTGATGGCCACGCATCCGATGCTGGGCATCTGCGCTGCCTTCATCGCGTTTCTGATGATCGGTGTCGGCGTGAGCGCAGCAGGCACATCGCTGTTGGTGTTGCTCGCACAGCGTGTTGCCGCCGAGCGGCGCGCGTCTGCGGCAACGATCGTCTGGCTGATGATGATCGCCGGCTTCGCGGTGACCGCCGGGCTAGCTGGTGGATTGCTCGACCCCTATTCGCCGTCCAGGCTCGTGGCCGTAGCAGCAGGCGTATCTGCGATTGCGTTTCTGGTGACCTGGCTGGCGATAGCTGGCCTCGAAGGCACTGCCGCCACGCGTGCCGAGGCGTCTCCGTCAGATTCTTTCCAACCGAAAACGCCGGGATTTCGTGAAGCGCTGGCGCAGGTCTGGGGCGAGAGCGTCGCGCGGCGCTTCACGATTTTCGTGTTCGTGTCGATGCTCGCGTACAGCGCGCAGGACCTGATCCTCGAGCCGTTCGCGGGTTCCGCTTTGGGCTTCACGCCGGGCGAATCGACCCGTCTCTCCGGTGTCCAGCATGGTGGCGTGCTGCTCGGCATGATCGCCGCCGCGCTGGCCGGGCGCCGTCGCTTCGGCTCGCTGCAGCAATGGCAGATCGGCGGCTGCATGTTGTCGGCGCTGGCTTTGCTAGGTCTGGTCGGCGCCGGTGCAGTCGGTGCTGACTGGCCGTTCAAAACCAACGTGTTCATCCTCGGCGCGGCCAACGGTGCGTTCTCGATCGCGGCCATCGCCACGATGATGAAGCTCGCCCACGAAGGCGGCTCATCGCGCACCGGCGTGCGGATGGGAATGTGGGGGGCTGCGCAGGCGGTTGCCTTCGGAATGGGAGGTCTGCTGGGCGCCGCGGCCAGCGACCTCGCGAGGCATCTGCTCGGCTCGCCGGCAGCCGCGTATGCCTCGGTCTTCGCGGCAGAAGCGGTTCTGTTTGTGCTGGCTGCGATGCTGGCCAGCAAGCTGGGTCAGCAGGTTCAACCGCAATTTCATCAACCAGCGTCTGCCGACGATCCGGTGCACGCCCTAGCGGCAAGGTGACATCACATGAGCACTCAATGCGAAATATTCGACGCGGTTGTCGTTGGCGGCGGTCCTGCTGGCGCCACTGCGGCGCACAAGCTGGCGGCTAGCGGGCACTCGGTGCTGCTGCTCGATCGCGACGGTCGGGTCAAGCCATGCGGGGGTGCGATTCCACCGCGCCTGATCAAGGATTTCGAAATCCCCGATGCGTTGCTCGTGGCCAAGGCGCGCTCGGCGCGGATGGTGGCGCCCAGTGCCAAGTGCGTCGACATTCCGATCGACAACGGCTTCGTCGGCATGGTCGATCGGGAGGTGTTCGACGAATGGCTGCGCGAGCGCGCGAGCGAGGCGGGTGCGCAGCGTCGCAACGGGACCTTCGAGCAATTGACGCGAGACGACGACGGCATGAGCGTGGTGCATTACGTGGCGCGGCCTCAAGGGCGAAAAGGCGAATCCGTGCGGCACTGCGTGCGTGCCCGTTCGGTGATCGGCGCGGACGGTGCCCGCTCCCAGGTTGCCGCGCAAGCCTTGCCGGATGTGCCGAGCGTGGAGTGCGTGTTCGCGTACCACGAGATCGTCGAGCTGCCGCCGGTGCGTCCGACCGGCTACGACGCGTCGCGCTGCGACGTGTTCTACCAAGGGCTGATTTCGCCCGATTTCTACGGCTGGGTGTTCCCGCATGGCAACACGCTGAGCATAGGCAGCGGAAGCGCCGACAAGGGATTCTCTCTGCGTGGCGCGGTCACTGCGCTGCGTGCCAATGCCGGTCTCGCTTCGGCTCAGACCCTGCGACGTGAAGGCGCGCCGCTGCCCATGCGGCCGTTATCGCGCTGGGACAACGGCCGCGATGTGGTGCTGGCCGGCGATGCTGCGGGCGTCGTGGCGCCTGCGTCGGGAGAAGGCATCTACTACGCGATGGCGGGCGGGCAGCTTGCCGCCGAGGCTGTCGACAGCTTGCTGCGCGGTGCCGATGCGCGCTGCCTGCGTCAGGCGCGCAAGCGCTTCATGAAGGCGCACGGCACGGTTTTCCGCGTGCTCGGCATCATGCAATGGTTCTGGTATTCGAGCGATCGTCGACGCGAGCGCTTCGTGAAAATTTGCGAAGACCGCGACGTGCAGCAACTGACCTTCGAGTCGTACATGAACAAGCAACTCATCCGCAAGAAGCCGATGGCGCACTTGCGAATTTTTCTGAAAGATATGGCGCATCTGCTTGGAATGGCGCGCGTATGAACCGGCAATCAGGGCGCGCGCGATTGTGGAAGCCCGTGCTGGTGGCGGCGTCGGCTGCGCTGGGTGTGGCGGTGTTGGGCGGACTGATGACAGATATTGGGCCGTGGTACCAGAACCTGCGGCAGCCGGACTGGAAGCCACCGGACTGGGCTTTCGGCCCGATCTGGACGGCCATCTTCGGCCTCGCCGCCGCCTCAGGCGTGAACGGCTGGCGACGCGCGCGCACCAAGGCCGATCGCGAGTGGATGCTGGCACTGTTCGCGCTGAACGCTTTCCTGAACGTGTTCTGGAGCCTGCTGTACTTTCGCCTCCATCGACCGGATTGGTCGCTGATCGAAGTGCCCTTTTTGTGGTTGTCGGTGCTGGCGTTGATCGTTCTTCTTTGGCGATATGCGCGCGTCGCCGCCGTACTGTTGGTGCCGTATCTGGTGTGGGTCGCGATAGCCGCTGTGCTCAACCTGCAAACCGTCAGGCTCAACGGCCCGTTTGGTACCTGAGGGGCTCGCATGAGTGCGCTGTTCACGCTCGCAGGTCTTGTAGACGCCGTCATCCTTTTCACGCTGATCGAGTGTGCAGTTTTGCTGCTCCATCACCGCCGATCGGGTGCGGGAGTTGCGCCGAAACAGTTCTTCGCGAACCTGGTGTCTGGCGTCTGTCTGATGCTGGCTTTGAGGTGCGCGCTGCGTGACCTCGGCGCTATGTGGGTGCTGCTGTGGCTACTCCTGGCAGGCATCGCCCATTTTTGGGATCTGCGCAGGCGATGGGCGAAGGCAGAGTAAAGGGGCAAAGCCCGCCAGCGGAAGCCAAAGCTAGTGCAGTGTCGAAGGCCGCAGGAGCCTCCGACACGTCGGGAACGACGCGCCGCCTTTGCGACGCGTCAGCGAAAGCCTGCGATCAGGCCTTCTTGATGTAGGCGCTGCACCATCCTTTGGACGGCACGATATTGCCCGCGAAAAGCTGGCACGGCCCGGTGGCGGCGCCCGCCTTACCCTGGAACAGCTGGCACCCACCGCACATCTGGGTGACCTCGTGTTTAGGGAACTTCGCTTTGTCCACCTTGGTGGTGTCTGTCTTGAATCCTAGAGCCGTGGCTTGGGGATCCGTTTCCTTGACTGCTGCCGCTGCTGCCTGGGCCGCCACTCGCGATGCGCCGATGGCCGCGCTACCGGCGACCACAGACATCACAAAAGTACGTCGACTTGGGTTGCTCATGACTTGTCTTCCTTTATCGATCCATCATGGACCGTCACATGAGTCTGACACTTCTGCTCGTAATTTCCTCTGACGCATGCGATAGTTGAGCAATTGGATATGGTTTGGGATTCTGCTCATGGTTTACCCGTTCTCCGCCATCGTCGGACAAGAAGAAATGAAGCGCGCGATCCTGATCGCAGCTGTCGATCCCGCCGTGGGCGGTGTGCTGGTGCTGGGCGACCGGGGGACCGGCAAGTCCACCGCAGTGCGCGGCCTGGCTGCACTGCTGCCGCGAATGCGTGCAGTGCGCGGCTGCCCCTATCACTGCGATCCTCGATCCGATGCGCCGTCGTGCGAGGCCTGCAAGGTCCTCAAGGCCGGCGGCGATGTGCCTAGCGTCCTGGTGCCGGTTCCCGTGGTCGACCTGCCGCTGGGCGCGACAGAAGATCGCGTGGCCGGCGCGCTCGATCTCGAGCGCGCATTGACGCAGGGCCTCAAGGTTTTCGAGCCCGGGCTGCTGGCGCGCGCACACCGGGGCTTCCTCTACATCGACGAGGTCAATCTGCTTGAAGACCATCTGGTCGATCTGCTGATCGATGTTGCGGCGTCCGGCGAGAACGTGCTGGAACGCGAGGGCTTGAGCGTGCGGCATCCTGCGCGCTTCGTCCTGGTGGGCAGCGGCAACCCTGAAGAAGGCGAGTTGCGGCCGCAGTTGCTCGATCGCTTTGGACTCTCGGTCGAGGTGTCGACGCCCAAGGACATTCCTTCGCGCGTGGAGGTCATCAAGCGCCGGGATGCATGCGATCGCGATCCGGTGAAATTCGCCAAGCAATGGGCGCGCGAGGAAGCCGCAACCCGGCGAAAGATCGTTGCCGGAAAGGATCGCCTCGGCGAGGTGGACGTGCCCGATGCAGTGCTGACACGCGCTGCGGAACTCTGCGTTGCCCTCGGTACCGATGGACTGCGCGGCGAGTTGACGCTGATCCGCGCAGCGCGCGCCCTGGCCGCGATCCAGGGCGACTCTGCGGTGGCCGACGGCCATCTGCGCAGCGTGGCGCCTTCCGCGTTGCGTCACCGTTTGCGTCGCAGTCCGCTCGACGACACCGGATCGACCGCGCGCATCGACAAAGCCGTCGAGGAGTTGTTCGGTCCATGACGATCGAGCGAACGTCCGCAGCTTCCGCATGACTCAAATGACCCGAATTTCACTCGCGCCGCCGAACCCGCAAGCCGCGACCGTGGCTGCCTTGCTCTGCGTCGATCCTCTCGGCACCGCAGGCGTTGTGCTGCGTCATTGCAGCCAGGAGCAGCGCGACGCCTGGCTGCAACTCGTGACCGAGCTGATGCCGCCAGCCGCCACGATGCGTGTCATGCCGCTGTCGGTTCAGGAAGACCGCTTGCTCGGCGGGCTGGACCTGTCGGCCACGCTGGTCGCCGGAAGGCCGGTGGTGCAGACGGGTCTGCTTGCGGAAGTCGACGGCGGCATGCTGGTGCTCAATTCGGCAGACCGCCTTTCGCAGCGGATGGCCGCGCATCTGGCGGCGGCGCTCGACGCCAGGGAAGTCGTCGTCGAAAGGGCGGGTGCTGTTTCGCGACGTCCCGCTCGCTTCGGCCTGATCGCCTTCGATGGTGGGGTCAACGAAGAAGAACATCCTCCCGAGAAGCTGATGGATCGGTTGGCTTTTCGGCTCGACTTCGCACAGATGGTGGAGGAGGTGGGGGAGGTCGGCAAAGGCGAAGATGTCGACGATGCCGTCGATTCGCCTGCACGCGCCGCAGACCGGGACGATGTCGCTGCTGCGCGCCTGCTGCTGGCCGATGTGGAGGTTGGCGAGGAGATGCGCCATGCCGTGTGCGAGGCGGCATCGGCATTGGGTGTCGATTCGATTCGCGCCTCGGTGTTGGCAATGCGAGTTGCACGCGCGAACGCTGCCTTGCAGGGCCGTCTCGAAGTGCTCTCCGAAGACGCGGCGCTGGCGGTGCGATTGGTGCTGCTCCCGCGCGCAACGATGCTGCCCGCGCACTTTGACGCGAGCGAATCTGTTGCGGAGGAATCGGCTGCCGACGAATCGGAACCGCCCGAGCAGGACGATGCGAACGCTGCGAGCCCGGAGAACGATCAGGAAAACCCACCGTCTCCAAATGAAGCCGAGACCGAAGCTCAAGACGATGCCGACAGCGATGCCGACACAAATGCCGACACTGCTACAAGCGAGATCGTCCTCGAAGCCGCGCTCGCGGCACTTCCACGCGGCCTGCTCGACTCGCTGAAGATCCGGCAAGCGGCGCCTTCGACAATGCAGTCCGCAGGCCGGGCCGGCGCGGCGTCACGCAGCACGCAACGGGGGCGACCCGATGGCGTGCGTGCCGGTTTGCCGCGTGACGGCATGCGCCTGAATCTCATCGAAACCTTGCGTGCTGCGGCGCCGTGGCAGCCGATGCGCAGAAAGCGCGTGTCGGGCGACGCCTACCCGGCCTCCGCGACCGGCATCCATTTGCGCCGCGAAGATTTCCGGGTGACGCGCTACAAGCAGCGCACCGAGACGACCACACTTTTCGTGGTCGACGCATCCGGCTCGGCGGCACTGCAGCGCCTTGCCGAGGCCAAGGGTGCAGTCGAACTACTGCTGGCCGATTGTTATGTCCGCCGCGACAGCGTCTCGCTCGTCGGGTTTCGCGGTCGCAGTGCCGAAGTGTTGTTGCCGGTCACCCGTTCCCTGGTGCGGGCCAAACGAAGCCTCGCGGGCTTGGCTGGCGGCGGCGGCACGCCATTGGCAGCGGCAATCGACATGACGCTGTCTCTGGCGCAAACGGCAAGGCGCCAGGGGCGAACGCCTGTGGCTGTGTTGCTTACCGATGGCCGCGCCAATGTCGCGCGCGACGGAATAGGCGGCAGGCCGAAAGCGATTGCGGATGCGATGGACGCCGCCCGGCAGATGCGCGCCGCAGGAATCACCGCGCTGGTACTGGACACCTCGCCCCAGCCGCAGCCATCGGCGCTGCAGTTGGCCACCGAAATGGGCGCGGTATACCTGCCGCTGCCGTATGCCGATGCTGTGGCGCTGTCCGGGGCCGTCCGCGCGGCCACCGAGGGTCAGCGTGCGGTGCGGCGAGGCGCCGCCGCGTGAGCGAATCGCTCGATTGGCAAACCGACGGCGCCGACTGGCCGCATCGGGCCAGCAGCCGCTTTGTCGAAGCGGCGGGCATCCGGTGGCATGTGCAGGTCATGGGACAAGGTCCGGCCCTGCTGCTCATTCACGGCACCGGGGCTTCGACGCATTCTTGGCGCGACTTCATGCCCTTGCTGGCACGCGACTTCACTTGCGTGGCGGTGGACTTGCCCGGCCACGCGTTCACCTCGATGCCCAAAGACGGTCGGCTTTCGCTGGCCGCAGTGGCATCGGGCGTGGCTGCTCTGTTGCGCGCTATCGGCGTCAGGCCCTCGGTCATCGTGGGGCATTCCGCGGGCGCTGCCATCGCTGCGCAACTTTGCCTGCAGGAGCAGGTGGACGCGACCTCGATCGTGAGTCTCAACGGGGCGTTCTTTCCGCTGTCGGGCGTGTCCGGCCTGCTTTTCCCGGCCGCTGCCAGAATGCTGGCCTCGACTTCTGTGAGTTCTCGGCTTTTCTCCTCGCGTGCCCGCAATCCCGCCGTGGTTCGACGCCTGATCGAGCAGACCGGGTCACGGCTCGACGCGAGGGGCGAAGCACTCTATGGGCAGCTGGTGCGCAACCCCGCGCACGTTGCAGGAGCCTTGTCGATGATGGCCGACTGGGATCTGACGAGCTTGCCCGCCAATTTGCCTCGCCTGCGCCAGAAGCTCATCCTCGTTGCGGGCGCAGCCGATCGCACCGTGCGACCCGAGCAGTCCCGTCATCTTTTGGGGATCGTGCCGACAGCCGAGATGACGCTTCTGGCCCAACTCGGCCACCTCGCGCACGAGGAGCAGCCGCAGCGTGTGGCCAGCATTGTTGTGGACTCCGTGAAAACCTGATTGTCAATTTAGCTTGACACTTGTAGTATTCAACTTTAATTGACACTTTGGCGTGATCGGCATTTTAGAAAACGGTGCTCATCCCGCTCTTTTGCACTTAAAGAAGGCATGGATCGCGAATGACTCTCATGGCCCTGGGCCTGAATCACAACACTGCATCGCTCGACCTGCGAGGCCGGTTCGCGTTCGCGCTCGACCAGATCGCGCCGACCCTGCAGAACTTGCGCCATTCATTCGGCGCAAGCCCGCATCCCAACGTCGAGGCCGCGATCATCTCGACCTGCAATCGCACCGAGATCTACTGCGCATCCGAACATTCGGCGCTCGACCACACGATCGGTTGGCTGGCCAATAGCGGTGGAGTTTCGGCCGATCTGCTGCGCGCGCACACGTACGCGCTAGCAGACGAGGAGGCGGCCCGCCACGCTTTCCGAGTGGCGAGCGGACTCGATTCGATGGTGCTGGGCGAGACTCAGATCCTCGGCCAGATCAAGCATGCGGTTCGCGCCGCAGAGACAGCCGGCGCACTCGGCCGCACGCTCAACCAGTTGTTCCAGCGCAGCTTTTCGGTGGCCAAGGAAGTGCGCACGACCACCGGGCTCGGTGCGCACTCGGTCAGCATGGCTGCAACCGCAGTGGTGCTGGCAGGAAAGCTCTTCGAAGACCTGCAGCAGACGCGAGTGCTGTTCGTCGGCGCCGGCGAGATGATCCAGCTGGCGGCGGCGCATTTCGCCGCAAAAAACCCCGCGAAGATCGTTTTCGCCAACCGCACATATGAACACGGCGAAGCGCTCTCGGCCCGCTTCGCTGGCGAAGCCATGCAACTGGCAGACCTGCCGACCCGGCTGGCCGACTTCGACATCGTCGTGAGCTGCACCTCCAGCACCTTGCCGCTGATCGGCCTGGGCGCGGTGGAGACCGCACTCAAGGCGCGCAAACGCAAGCCCATGCTCATCATCGATCTAGCGGTGCCTCGCGACGTCGAGGCGCAGGTCAAAGATCTGGAAGACGTGTTTCTCTACACCGTCGACGATCTCGCACGCGACGTTCGCCGGGGCGAGTCCAACCGGCAGGCCGCAGTAGCGCAGGCCGAGGTCATCGTGGACGCCGGTGTGCAGAGCTTCATGCAATGGCTCGACCAGCGCGCCACCGTGCCGCTCATTCAGGAACTCAACGCTCGAGCCGACGGCTGGCGCGAGGCAGAACTCGTGCGCGCCCGTAAACAGCTCGCGCGCGGAGACGACATCGATGCGGTGCTGCAGGCGATGTCTCGCGGCCTCACCCAGAAGATGATGCACGGCGTGATGGCCGAACTCCACGCCGGCGACGCGGTCGCCAGGGAACGGACGGCCGAGACGGTCGCGCGTCTTTTTTCGTGTGCAAAGGGCAGCGTCGAGACGTGACTTCATGCAATTGAAGTGGATGATCTCGCTGGGCTTCCTGGCGTCGGTCGCTGCCTTGTCATGGTGGCTCTGGACGCCCGATATGGACGCCTCCGAGCTGCAGAGAAAGTATCTGGCGAATCCTGGCGATTTGATCGACATGGCAGGCACTAGGCTGCACGTGCGCGATACCGGGCCGCGCGGCGCTCCCGCAGTGATCCTTGTGCATGGCTTCGGCGCCAGTCTGCAGACCTGGGACGCGTGGACCGCCGTACTCGAAGTCGATCACCGTGTCGTTCGTCTGGATCTACCCGGAAGCGGGCTGAGTCCGCCCGATACCTCGGGCAACTACGCCGACGACCGTACGATCGAATTGCTCATGGCACTGCAAGACCGTCTGAAGCTGCCGCGTAGCAGCTTCATCGGCCACTCCATCGGCGGGAGGATCGCATGGAAGTTCGCGGCGCTTCACCCTGAGCGCGTCGACCGGCTGGTCCTTGTGGCGCCCGACGGTTTTGCGAGTCCAGGCTTTGCTTATGGACAGGCGCCAGAGGTGCCTTGGGTGCTCGGCGCAATGCGCTACGTGCTGCCGAAAGCACTGCTGAAGATGAACCTCGAGCCTGCTTATGCCGACCCCGCCTTCCTGACCGACGCCGTCACCACGCGCTATCACGATCTGCTTCTGGCACCGGGTGCCCGGCAGGCCATGTTGATGCGCATGAAGCAGACAGTGCTCGTCGACCCTTTGCCATTGCTCCGGCGCATACAAGCACCGACGCTTCTGGTGTGGGGAGAGCAGGACGCGATGATCCCGATCGGCAATTCCGCCGATTACCTGAAGGCGATTCCGAATGTGCGGCTGGAAGCAATTCCGGGCGCGGGACACTTGCCGCAGGAGGAAGCGGCGGAGCGGTCAATCGAAGGAGTGCGGGCGTTTTTGCGGCAGTGAACGTTTCTCGGAAAGAATTACTTCGTAGCTGAGGTTTTTCAAGCGCCCAATTTCTCGGTCGGATACGGCGCAAACCTCGTCTCGTTCTCACTAATATCCAGCGGCCTCCCCACGAACGGAAACGCTCGCTGCGGACATCCCTCCCGCTCGCAAACCTTGCACCCCATGCCGATCGGAGTTGCGATTTCCGGATCGTCCAGATCGAGCCCTCTCGAATACACCAGTCGTGACGCATGCCGGATGTCGCAGCCCAGCGCAACCGAGAATGTTTTCCCCGGCGCGCCGTAACGCCCCTGTCCGGTCGATACCGATCTGGCAATCCACAAATAGGTTCGTCCGTCGGGCATGCGAGCAAGCTGCGGGAGTATTTTTCCGGGCTGCGCGAACGCCTCGTACACATTCCAAAGCGGGCAAGTGCCGCCGGTTTTGGAGAAGTGAAAGTGAGTCGCCGATTGACGCTTCGAAATATTTCCCGCTCTATCCACACGCACGAAAAACAGCGGCACCCCGGTCGATCCCGGACGCTGCAAGGAACTCAGTCGTTGGCACACCGTCTCGAAGCTCACGTTGAATCGGCGTGACAGCCAATCGATGTCGTAGCGAAGAGTCTCCGCCGCTTTGAGGAAGGCTTCGTAAGGCAGTAGCAACGCAGCGGCGAAGTAGTTGGCCAGCCCGAGTCGAGCGAGCTTTTGCGCCTGCGGGCCCTGACGAAATTCGGGCGTGTCGACCAACGCGTCGAACATGGTCGAGTACTCCAGAAACGCAACCTGAGTGGCAAGCTGAAACGCCAGCTGCCCGTTGTCGAGCGAGCGCGAGAGTCGAAGCGTTTTACTGTTGGGATCGTAAAAACGGGGACGTGTGTCCCTGTCGTCGAGCGTAGGTGCAACACGAACGCCGTGAACGCTCAGCAGCCGCTCGCTCAACCAGTCCGAGAGGAATCCGCCTTGCGACGCCGCTTCCGCAGACATGACCTCGGCCGCGCGATCCACTTCGTCGAAATGATTCTGGTGAGCCGCGAAGAAATCGCGCACCAGCTCGAAACCCATAGGCGGCGTCGACGACAGTTCCTCGCGATCGTCGCCGAGCTGAAGTGCAATGGCCTCCAGCCGTTGAGTCGCTTCCAGATTGCGCCGATGCAGCGCAAGCAGCGCACGTCCCACCGCAGGCATCTGGGACGCCACCTCGCGCAACTCCGGCAAGGACACGGCCTCGCCGCCCGGATTGTCCGCAAGCGCCTCCTGCATGCCGGCAACCAGCCGCGCTTCTTCGTCTTCGGAAAACTGGTGCACGTCCACGCCCAGCGCGCGACTCACCTTCAGCAGCACCGGCACGGTCAGCGGACGCTGGTTCTGCTCGAGCTGATTCAGATAGCTCGGCGACAAGCTCAGAGCCTGCGCCATCGCAATTTGAGACATGCCCCGTTCCGCACGAAGTTTGCGAAGACGCACGCCCATGAAAGTCTTCTTCATCGCCACTCTTCCGTGGTCTGAATATTCGCAAAATTTGCAAATTGCCAAGTTTTTGTTCGCAAGATTTCGCCCTTTAGTAGCTGTGATTGGGTATCTCGAAATCGCGATTGTGCGTAAACTGCAAACCCCTGACAACCGCGTCCTGAAAAGGGCCACGGCCATCTCTTGCGAACGCATGAAGACCCGTTGGCGCACATTCGGTCGAACGGGCCTTAGATTCGAACCAGGAGACCACGTGAGTACTACCCCAGCTACCCCAGCCACTGCCGAAGCAGCACCTTCCGGCTTCAAACCCAAAAAATCCGTCGCACTTTCCGGCGTCACTGCTGGCAACACCGCGCTTTGCACTGTCGGTCGCACCGGCAACGATCTTCACTATCGCGGCTACGACATCCTCGACATTGCCGAAGTTTGCGAATTCGAAGAGATCGCGTATTTGCTGGTGCACGGCAAGCTGCCTACCAACGCCGAGCTCGCCGGCTACAAAGCCAAGCTCAAGTCGATGCGCGGCATTCCTGTCGCGGTGAAAGCGGCACTCGAGTATTTGCCCGCCTCGGCTCATCCGATGGATGTGATGCGCACCGGCGTTTCCGCCCTCGGTTGCGTTCTGCCCGAAAAAGACGACCACAACACGCCCGCCGCACGCGACATTGCCGATCGGTTGATGGCATCGCTCGGATCGATGCTGCTGTACTGGTATCACTTTTCTACCAACGGCAAGCGAATCGAAGTCGAGACCGACGACGACTCGATAGGCGCGCATTTCCTGCATCTGCTGCATGGCAAAAAGCCCAGCGATTCCTGGGAACGAGCGATGCACACATCGCTCAACCTTTACGCAGAGCACGAGTTCAACGCGTCCACTTTTGCATGCCGCGTGATTGCCGGCACCGGCAGCGACATGTATTCGGCGATTGCCGGCGGCATCGGCGCGCTGCGCGGCCCGAAACACGGCGGTGCGAACGAAGTGGCCTTCGAAATCCAGAAGCGCTACGACAACCCGAAAGAAGCGGAAGCCGACATTCGCAAGCGCGTCGAAGCGAAGGAGGTTGTCATCGGATTCGGTCACCCGGTGTACACCGTGAGCGATCCGCGCAACAAGGTGATCAAGGGAGTCGCTAAAAAGCTGTCGCACGAGGCGGGATCGACCAAGATGTTCGACATTGCCGAGCGCCTGGAGACAGTCATGTGGGACATCAAGAAGATGTTCCCCAACCTCGACTGGTTCAGCGCAGTGAGCTATCACATGATGGGTGTACCGACGGCGATGTTCACGCCGCTGTTCGTTATCGCCCGCACCTCCGGATGGGCTGCGCACATCATCGAGCAGCGCGTCGACAACAAGATCATTCGTCCTAGCGCGAACTACGTCGGACCGGAAGATCTGAAGTTCGTCCCGATCAAGAAACGCAGCTAAAAAAAAGACGAGAAAGCGATACCGCGCGTGTCGCTTTTCTTGTCCCAAGATAGTTCGAGACAGCCCCATGAATAGCCAATACCGTAAAAAACTGCCCGGCACGTCGCTGGATTATTTCGACACGCGCGCCGCGATAGACGACATCAAGCATGGTGCCTACGCCGGCTTGCCGTACACCTCGCGTGTGCATGCAGAAAACCTGGTTCGCCGATGCGATCCTGCGGAACTCACCGAGTCGCTTCGTCAGCTCATCGAGCGTCGCCGCGACAAAGATTTTCCGTGGTTCCCGGCGCGTGTCGTGTGCCACGACATCCTCGGACAAACCGCGCTGGTCGATCTGGCTGGCCTGCGCGATGCGATTGCCGACATGGGCGGCGATCCCGCCAAAGTGAACCCGGTCGTGCAAACGCAACTCATCGTCGATCACTCGCTTGCAGTCGAATTCGCGGGCTTCGATCCAGATGCGTTCGAGAAGAATCGCGCGGTGGAAGATCGTCGCAACGAAGACCGGTTTCACTTCATCGAGTGGACCAAGAAGGCGTTCAAGAACGTGCAGGTCATTCCCCCGGGGAACGGGATCATGCATCAGATCAATCTGGAACGGATGTCGCCCGTTATCCATGCTCAAGATGGCGTTGCGTTTCCCGATACGCTGGTCGGCACCGACAGCCACACGCCTCATGTCGATGCACTCGGCGTGATCGCTATCGGCGTAGGCGGACTCGAAGCCGAGAGCGTCATGCTGGGCCGTGCGTCGTGGATGCGCCTGCCCGATATCGTCGGCGTGGAACTCACGGGCAAGCCGCAGCCCAACATCACCGCGACCGACATCGTGCTGGCGCTCACCGAATTCCTGCGCAAGGAAAAAGTGGTCGGTGCGTATCTCGAGTTCTACGGCGAAGGTGCGAGCGCGCTGACGCTTGGCGATCGCGCGACCATCTCGAACATGACGCCAGAATTCGGTGCGACTGCCGCAATGTTCTCGATCGATCAGATGACGATCGACTACCTGCGACTCACCGGCCGTGAAGAAGAGCAGATCAAGCTCGTCGAGATCTACGCGAAGGAAGCGGGCCTCTGGTCGGACTCTCTCAAGACCGCCGAATACGAACGCGTACTCACTTTCGATTTGTCATCGGTGGTGCGCAACATGGCCGGCCCGTCGAATCCGCACAAGCGTTTGCCCACGTCCGATCTCGCATCGCGCGGCATTGCTGGCAAGTGGGAAGAAGTGCCCGGCCAGATGCCCGACGGCGCGGTGATCATCGCCGCCATCACGAGCTGCACCAACACCAGCAATCCACGCAACGTGATTGCTGCGGGCCTGCTGGCTCGTAACGCGAACGCGCGTGGTTTGTTGCGCAAGCCTTGGGTGAAATCTTCCTTGGCACCGGGGTCCAAAGCGGTTCAGCTTTATCTTGAAGAAGCGAATCTGTTGCCCGAACTCGAGAAGCTCGGATTCGGGATCGTCGCTTTTGCATGCACCACCTGCAACGGCATGTCGGGCGCGCTCGATCCGGTCATTCAAAAAGAAGTGATCGACCGCGATTTGTACGCGACTGCAGTGCTTTCGGGCAACCGCAATTTCGACGGACGGATCCATCCGTACGCGAAGCAGGCATTCCTCGCGTCGCCGCCGCTGGTCGTCGCGTACGCCATTGCAGGCACGGTGCGATTCGATATCGAAAAGGATGTTCTCGGCATCGACCAGCAGGGCAATCCGGTCACGCTGAAAGATCTGTGGCCGAGCGATGCCGAAATCGATGCGATCGTTGCGAGCAGCGTGAAGCCTGAACATTTCCGCCGCGTCTACGATCCGATGTTCAAGCTCGAAGTGGCAAGCAACGAGAAGATCAGCCCGCTGTACGACTGGCGTCCGCAGAGCACCTACATTCGTCGTCCGCCGTACTGGGAAGGCGCCCTCGCAGGCGAGCGCACGCTGCGTGGTCTGCGTCCTCTTGCCGTCCTGCCGGACAACATCACGACCGATCATCTTTCGCCCTCCAACGCGATTCTTCTGGACAGCGCGGCTGGCGAGTATCTGCACAAGATGGGCCTGCCCGAGGAAGATTTCAACTCGTACGCCACCCATCGCGGCGATCACCTGACTGCGCAACGCGCGACTTTCGCGAACCCTCAACTGGTGAACGAAATGGCTATCGTCGACGGCAAGGTGAAAAAGGGATCGCTCACTCGAATCGAGCCGGACGGCGAAGTGGTTCGCATGTGGGAAGGCATCGAGGCGTACATGCATCGCAAGCAGCCGCTGATCATCGTGGCCGGCGCCGATTACGGGCAGGGCAGTTCGCGCGATTGGGCCGCCAAGGGCGTGCGCTTGGCTGGTGTCGAGGCGATCGCTGCCGAAGGTTTCGAGCGGATTCACCGCACCAATCTGATCGGTATGGGCGTGCTGCCGCTCGAGTTCAAGCCGGGCGTCAACCGCCTCACCTTGAAGCTCGATGGCACCGAGGTGTACGACGTGGTGGGCGAACGCAAACCGCGTACCGATCTCACGCTGGTCATCACCCGACGCAACGGCGAACGCGTCGAAGTGCCCATGACCTGCCGACTCGATACCGCAGAAGAAGTGTCCATTTACGAAGCGGGCGGCGTGCTGCAGCGCTTCGCGCAGGACTTCCTGGCGTCGTCGGAAACTGCTTAAAGAAAAGGCTTAACGAAACGGCTTAACGTTCGAGAAAAACAATTCATGTCCAACGTTCCACAAATCAAAATTCCTGCTACCTACATGCGCGGCGGCACGAGCAAGGGCGTGTTCTTCAAGGTGCAAGACCTACCCGCGTCGGCACAAGTACCTGGCAAGGCACGCGACGCCCTGTTGATGCGCGTGATTGGCAGCCCCGATCCCTACGGCAAGCAGATCGACGGCATGGGCGGTGCAACCTCTAGCACCAGCAAAACCGTGATCCTCGAGAAGAGCAAGCGTCCCGATCACGATGTCGATTACCTGTTCGGTCAGGTGGCGATCGACCGCGAATTTGTCGACTGGACCGGCAACTGCGGCAACCTGTCGGCAGCGGTGGGGCCGTACGCCATCACTAACGGTCTGGTCGATGCTTCGCGTGTTCCGCGCGACGGCGTGGCGATCGTTCGAATCTGGCAGGCCAACATCGGCAAGACCATCATTTCGCATGTGCAGATGACCAACGGCGAAGTGCAGGAAACCGGCGACTTCGAACTCGATGGAGTCACCTTTCCGGCGGCGGAAGTTCAGCTCGAATTCATGGATCCGGCGGAAGAGGGCGATGCCGATGGCGGCGGTGCCATGTTCCCCACCGGCAACGTCGTAGACGATCTGGAAGTGCCCGGAGTCGGCACGCTGCGCGCGACCATGATCGACGCCGGAATCCCGACGATTTTCGTGAACGCAGATGCCGTCGGCTATGTGGGTACCGAGCTCCAGGATGCGATCAACAGCGACAACAAGGCGCTTGCGATGTTCGAGAAGATTCGCGCCTACGGTGCACTTCGCATGGGGCTGATTTCGAACCTCGACGAAATCGCATCGCGCCAGCACACGCCCAAGGTGGCGTTCGTTGCGAAGCCCGCCGCATACACCGCATCGAGCGGCAAAAAAGTGGGTGTCGAAGATGCCGATCTGCTGGTTCGCGCGATGTCCATGGGCAAATTGCATCACGCCATGATGGGCACTGCTGCTGTATCAATCGGCACCGCTGCAGCCATTCCCGGCACGCTGGTGAATCTTGCGGCAGGTGGCGGCGAACGTTCGTCGGTCCGATTCGGCCATCCCTCGGGCACGCTGCGCGTGGGCGCAGAAGCCAAGTTGGTCGATGGCGAATGGAAAGTGACGAAAGCAATCATGAGCCGCAGCGCACGCGTGCTCATGGAAGGCTGGGTTCGCGTGCCAGGCGACAGCTTCTAAGCGATCGATAAATCAAATCAAATCAAAGTTCGAACAGGAATTTCTCATGTCCACCAGTGAAGCCACCCGCAAACAACTCAAAGCGCTCGCAGAAGCCCGACGCGGTGTCATCGTTCCCGGCGCGTTCAACGCGCTCTCGGCCAAGGTCATCGAAGACCTCGGCTACGAAGCTATTTACGTGACCGGCGCAGGCGTCACCAACATGTGGTTCGGCATGCCCGATCAAGGCTTCATGGGCCTCGCGGAAATAGCCGATCACACCGCGCGAATCCGCGACACGGTCAACGTGCCGCTCATCGTGGATGCCGATACCGGCTTCGGTAACGCGCTCAACGTTCGTCACACGGTGCGCACGCTGGAACGCGCTGGCGCCGACTGCATCCAGTTCGAAGATCAAGTCGCTCCCAAACGCTGCGGCCACTTCTCGGGCAAGGACGTCATCTCCACCGAAGAGGCGGTCACCAAGATCAAAGCGGCCGCCGATGCGCGACACGATCAGAACCTGTTGATCCTCGCTCGCACCGACGCATGCGCGACGCTGGGCTTCGAAGCCGCCATCGAACGAGCGCAGAAGTTCGCCGAAGCAGGCGCTGACATTCTGTTCGTCGAAGCGGTCACCACGCCGGAAGAAATCCGCGCGCTGCCCAAGCGTCTGAACAAGCCGCAGCTCATGAACATGGTGATCGGCGGCAAGACCCCGATTTTCAATGCGCAGGAACTGGGTGGGCTGGGTTACGGAATCGTGCTGTACGCGAACGCTGCGCTTCAGGGCGCAGTGGCCGGCATGCAAAAGGCACTCACGGTGCTGCGCGACACCAAGCAGTTGATGGAAGACCCGGCAATCGTCGTGCCGTTTGCCGAGCGCCAGCGTCTGGTGGGCAAGCCGGAGTGGGATGCGCTCGAAAAGAAGTACAGCTAAAACGAAGTACCGCTGAAAGCGTTCCGAAAGCTGCCGCGCGGCATAAAAAAAGGGGCCTGCGAAGGCCCCTTTTGTCCACTACAGCCTAGCCATTTGGTCGACTAACGGCGTACTTGGACCTTCAAACGAATTGAGTTAACCTCCCATCCCCTGCTCTGAAGTCTGGATTGGATGGTGGGTAGCAGCTGGCGGAGTTTCGCGGCTGCGGCGTTGCTCTCGACGAGCAGACACCATACGGGGCCTTCGATAGGCCCGGACTTCACCGCAGGGCGCAATCCCACAGGAATCAGGTTTTCCACTGCTTTCAAACGCTCCGACGACTCGCGAACCAACTGCGTGAGACGAGCGAGCGAAGGCGACTCTTCAGTCGCCTGCAGCAGTGTCACGGGATGGTGTCGTCGATTCATAAAAGATTAGCGCCGGGGGCAGTCAAAGTGCATTTGATTATCACGGATGCGTGGTTGGCAAAGAGCCGCGCCATTCATTTGAGCGGGACCAAACTGGTCGCCGCCACATTGCTCGGATCGATCTGCCTCATGGTGATCGCAGCGGGGCTCTATCACCTTGTATTTCTGAAAGGTGCCCGCGAGGGATGGCCTGTCGTCGGCTCCCTCGTGAAGCTCGTGGTGCGCGACGAAACCGAGCAGCGCGACCGCTACATGCGCGAAAACCTCGACGCCATGGCCAAAAAGGTCGGGGAATTGCAGGCCAAGCTGCTTCAGCTCGAATCGTTGGGCGAACGGGTGTCTGGCCTGGCCGGAATGAACCCGGCCGACGTTCGCATTCCGCCCAATCGCGGCGGCATGTTCATTCCGGGCCGCGCGCTCTCGATGAACGAACTGCAATCGACTCTGGCCGATCTCGACCATACGACCGACGCCAGCTCAGATTTGATGACGGTCATGGAATCGCGTCTTTTCGATCAAAAAATCCGCCGGATGATGGTGCCCACCCAGGAGCCTGTCGATGGCGGTTTGCTCGGATCGACCTTCGGCTGGCGGATCGATCCTTTCACCGGGCGTTCTGCGCTCCATTCCGGCCTCGATTTCCCGGCCCAGCCCGGCACGGAGATTCACGCTGCGGCTGGCGGAATCGTCGTAACGCAGGAGTTTCACAAGGAATACGGCAACATGATCGAGATCGATCATGGGAACGACCTGATCACTCGCTATGCGCATTCCTCCAAGGTGTACGTCAAAAAAGGCGACATCGTCAGGCGCGGCCAGAAGATCGCCGAGGTGGGCACGACAGGGCGTTCTACCGGGCCGCATCTGCACTTCGAGGTGCTGGTGAAGGGTGTTCCGCAGGATCCGGAAAAGTTCCTTGCGGCCGGGCATGACCTTGCCCGACTTCCTCGCGTCGCTCAAAGGTAAAATGCCGGGTTAAAGGGCTGTTCGGGGGTCTTCCCGGGGCAGTATCTGTTGCAATCCGCAGCAGCACCCCTACTTGAGTCCAATACGTCGAAGGGATTTTGGTCGCTAAGCGGCGCTCATGTGAGCCTGCGAGCGGCCTCGCATTCATGGCAAGCAACTTTCTTACCAAAATTTTTGGCAGCCGCAACGATCGCCTGCTCAAACAATATCGACGGACGGTAGAGCGCATCAATGCGCTGGAGCCGCAGTTCGAAAAACTCTCCGACGACGAACTCAAGGCAAAGACCGAAGAATTCAAGACTCGCGTGACCGGCGGCGAATCGCTGGACGACATACTGCCGGAAGCTTTCGCGGTGGTTCGCGAAGGCTCCAAGCGCATCATGAAGATGCGTCACTTCGATGTGCAGATGCTGGGCGGTATGGCGCTGCACAACGGCAAAGTGGCCGAAATGCGAACCGGCGAAGGCAAGACGCTAACGGCAACGCTTCCGGTGTACCTCAATGCCTTGTCCGGCCAGGGCGTGCATGTGGTCACGGTCAACGACTACCTCGCCAATCGCGATGCGCAGTGGATGGGTCGTCTGTACAACTTCCTCGGACTCTCGGTCGGTATCAACCTGCCGCAGATGGAGCGAAGCGAAAAGCAGGCTGCCTACCGCGCCGACATCACCTACGGCACCAACAACGAATACGGCTTCGACTATCTGCGCGACAACATGGTCTACGAGACCACCGATCGCGTTCAGCGCAAGCTCAACTACGCCATCGTCGACGAGGTGGATTCGATCCTGATCGACGAAGCGCGTACGCCGCTGATCATCAGTGGACAGGCGGAAGATCACACGGCCATGTACATCGCGATGAACAAGGTCGTGCCGTTGCTGATTCGCCAGGAAGGCGAAGCCGATCCGCGCACAGGCGAGGGCGTCACCAAGCCGGGTGACTTCACTGTCGACGAAAAAACGCATCAGGTATTCCTGACCGAGCAAGGTCACGAGAACGCAGAGCGCATTCTGGTCTCGCATGGTCTGATTGCGGAAGGCGCGTCGGTGTACGACCCGTCCAACATCAGCCTGATGCATCACTTGTACGCCGCACTGCGCGCGAACAACCTCTATCACCGCGACCAGCATTACGTGGTTCAGGAAGGCGAGATCGTCATCGTCGATGAATTCACCGGCCGGCTCATGTCGGGTCGCCGCTGGAGCGAAGGTCTCCATCAGGCGGTGGAAGCCAAGGAAGGCGTCGCCATCCAGGCCGAGAACCAGACCCTCGCGTCGATCACCTTCCAGAACTATTTCCGCCTGTACAACAAGCTCTCCGGCATGACCGGTACCGCAGATACAGAAGCGTATGAATTCCAGGAAATCTACGGTCTGGAAACCGTGGTGGTTCCGCCGAATCGTCCTAGCAAGCGCGACGATCAACTCGATCGGGTCTATAAAACGACTCGCGAAAAATACGAAGCCGCCATCACCGATATCCGCGAATGCTACGAGCGCGGTCAGCCGGTTCTGGTCGGCACCACGTCCATCGAAAACTCGGAAATCATCGATGAGTTGCTGATCAAGGAAAACCTGCCGCATCAAGTGTTGAACGCGAAGCAGCATGCTCGCGAAGCCGACATCGTCGCGCAAGCCGGTCGCCCGAAGATGATCACGATCGCGACCAACATGGCCGGTCGCGGTACCGACATCGTGTTGGGCGGCAGCTTCGAGAAAATGTCGAGCGCCATCGAAGCGCGCGAAGACATCGACGAAGCAGCGAAGGCCATCGAAATCGCTCGTGTGCGTGCACAGTGGGAAGAAGACCATGCCTTCGTGACCAAGCAGGGCGGCCTGCGGATCATCGCCACCGAACGCCACGAATCGCGTCGTATCGACAACCAGCTCCGCGGCCGCTCCGGTCGTCAGGGCGATCCCGGCTCTTCGCGTTTCTACCTGAGCCTGGACGATCCGTTGATGCGAATCTTCGCTGGCGATCGTGTTCGCTCGATCATGGAACGCCTGAAGATGCCCGATGGGGAAGCCATCGAAGCCGGCATCGTCACGCGAAGCATCGAATCGGCGCAGCGCAAGGTCGAGGCGCGCAACTTCGACATGCGTAAACAGCTGCTCGAATACGACGATGTCGCGAACGATCAGCGCAAGGTGATCTACCAGCAGCGCAACGAAATTCTCGATGCGGCCGAAATGTCCGAGCAGATCAAGGCGCTGCGTCATGGATGCTTCACCGACCTGGTTCGCTCCTACGTGCCGGAAGAGTCGGTCGAAGAGCAGTGGGACTTGCCGCGTCTCGAGAAGGTGCTGGCCGACGAGTGGCAAATCGTTTTGCCCTTGTCCGAAGAAGTGCAGGCCGCGAGCGCAATTACCGACGAGGACATTCTCGAGAAGGTAATTGCCGCTGCCGACGCTGCCTACGAAGCCAAGGTGACCCAAGTCGGCGCCGAAAACTTCGTTCAGTTCGAGCGCGTGGTGCTGCTGCAAAGCATCGATTCGAACTGGCGTGAACATCTGAGCTCGCTCGACTATCTGCGTCAGGGCATTCACCTGCGCGGCTATGCACAGAAGCAGCCGAAGCAGGAATACAAGCGCGAAGCGTTCGAGCTATTCGGGCAGTTGCTCGATGGCGTGAAGAACGAAGTCACCCGCGTGTTGATGACCGTGAAGATTCAGTCGCCCGAAGAACTCGAGCAAGTGGCCGACGACATGGAGTCGCGTGCCGAGAACCTCACGAACATCACCTACACCGCGCCGACCGAATCCGGCGAGCCAGAAACATCGTCGGAAGAAGATGTTCGCAAGCTCCAGCAGTTCCTCGAGAACTCGTCGGTACCCCGCGTCGGTCGCAACGATCCCTGCCCCTGCGGTAGTGGAAAGAAATACAAGCAATGCCACGGAAAGCTTGCCTGATCAGTCTTTGAAAGCGTTCGATGCCCGTCAATCTCTCCGCCCCTAATCCAGCAGATCTTCATCCGGTGCGAGGCGTGCGGATCGGCATTGCCGAGGCCGGCGTTCGCAAGGCCAATCGCAAGGACGTCACGGTAGTGCTGATCGAGCCGGGCGCTTCGGTGTCGGGCGTTTTCACGCAGAACCGTTTCTGCGCGGCGCCGGTGCAAATCTGCCGCGAACATCTGAACGCGGGTCACGAGATTCGCGCGATGGTGATCAACACCGGTAACGCAAACGCGGGCACTGGCGAGGATGGCTTGATGCGGGCCCATGCCACCTGCATCGCGCTGGCTCAGGCGCTCGATATCGCGCCGGAACAGATTCTTCCGTTCTCGACCGGCGTGATCATGGAGCCGCTGCCGCACGAGCGGATCGCCGCTGGCCTGCCTGCTGCGCTGGCCGATGCGTCGGAGTCGAACTGGGCGAAAGCCGCCGAAGCGATCATGACGACCGACACGATTCCGAAAGCGTTCAGCGCGCAAGCGACCATTGGCGGTGCAACGATCAACATCACCGGCATCAGCAAAGGCGCCGGCATGATTCGCCCGAACATGGCAACCATGCTCGGCTTTCTTGCCACCGACGCGAAGATCGATCAATCGATCATGAAGCAGTTGTCGGTCGAGCTGGCAGAGAGTTCGTTCAACCGGGTCACCATCGATGGCGACACCTCTACGAACGACTCATTCGTGGTCATTGCAACCAACAAGGCGTCGAATGCAGTGGTCACGTCGCTTGACAGCGCCGACGGCAAGGCATTGCTCGCTGCAATGAAGGGCGTCGCGTTGAAGCTTGCGCAAGCCATCGTTCGCGACGGCGAGGGCGCAACCAAGTTTCTGGCCATCACCATCGAAGGCGGCAAGACCAAAGAAGAGTGCCGCAAAGTGGCTTACTCGATTGCTCATTCGCCGCTCGTTAAAACTGCGTTCTTCGCGAGCGATCCGAACCTCGGTCGAATCCTGGCCGCAGTCGGCTATGCGGGCATCGCCGATCTCGACCAGACCAAAATCGATCTGTACCTGGACGATGTTCACGTGGTCGCCAATGGCGGACGTCGCGCGGAATATCGCGAAGAAGACGGTCAGCGCGTCATGAAGCAAAGCGAAATCGGCATTCGTATCGGGTTGGGTCGCGGCAACGAATCGGACACGGTCTGGACCTGCGATCTGAGTCACGACTATGTGACGATCAACGCCGATTACCGTTCATGAAATTGCGGGGCCGATGAAGTGAACGACAAGTTTGATCGCCTCATGGCGCGCGCCGAGCAACTGATCGATCGCATCGAAGCAGTTCTTCCGCAGCCTATGTCACAGCCGGATTGGTCTGCGTCGGCGGCATATCGCTATCGCAAACGTTCGTCGGGTCATGGTGTGCTGGAGCCGGTTCGCCAGATCGCGCAGATGAGTCTGTCCGATCTGAAAGAGATCGACGGTCAGAAGGAAAAAATCCAGCGCAACACGCTGCAGTTCGTAGAGGGCAAGCCTGCCAACAACGTGCTGCTGACGGGTGCACGCGGTACCGGCAAGTCATCGCTGATCAAGGCCTGCCTGAATGAATATGCGCCCAGAGGTCTTCGACTGATCGAGGTCGACAAGACCGATCTGGTCGACCTTCCGGACATCGTCGAAGCGGTTTCGAATCGCCCCGAAAAATTCATCGTGTTCTGCGACGACCTGAGCTTCGACGAAGGTGAGTCCGGCTACAAGGCGCTCAAGTCGATTCTCGACGGATCGATCAGTGCAGCGGGCGCGAATATCCTGATCTACGCCACGAGCAATCGACGCCATCTGCTGCCGGAGTACATGAAGGAAAACCTCACGTACACCCACACCGCCGACGGCGAAGTGCATCCGGGTGAGGTTGTCGAAGAGAAAATTTCCCTGTCCGAGCGATTCGGCATGTGGGTGAGTTTTTACCCATTCAGCCAGGACGAATATCTGGCCATCGTGGCGCAGTGGCTGTCGTCGTTCGGCGTGTCCGAAAGCGCGATTGCTGCGGCTCGTCCCGAGGCGCTCGTATGGGCGCTGGAGCGTGCATCGCGCAGCGGTCGTGTCGCGTACCAGTTCGCACGCGATTTTGCAGGTCGCACGCTTTGAGCGATGCGGCAATCTCAGGCGTGACAGATCGCAAACATACCGAGGTAGCGGTCGGCATTCTGGTTCGTGCAGACGGCGCCTTGCTGTTTACCTCGCGTCCCGAAGGCAAGCCTTACGCAGGCTACTGGGAGTTCCCCGGAGGCAAGCTCGAATCGGGTGAGACTGTCGAAGAAGCCTTGCGACGTGAACTCGAAGAAGAGTTGGGCGTCACCATCGGACGCGCAGAAATCTGGCGTGTCACCGAGCACGACTATCCGCATGCACTGGTTCGACTGCATTGGTGCCTGGTGCGCGACTGGACCGGCGAATTCGAGATGCGCGAGAGTCAGAACATGTCCTGGGAATTTTTGCCCGCGACGGTCTCGCCGATCTTGCCGGGTGCTTATCCGGTTCTGGAATGGCTGTCGGAAGACAGCTCACATGTGCGCAGATAAGCGCAGATAACTACGCAAACAACTTCGCGAACCGTGCTCTCGACTACTGAAGTCGCGCGTCGCCGAAGATTTCGTCGTCTGGCGGCGCTTCTGCCGGCATGCGAAACGATTCGCTCGCCCACGCGCCCAGATCCATGTTCTTGCAGCGTTCGCTGCAGAACGGACGATATCGGTTTTCAGTGGAATAAACGCTGTCGCCCCGGCATGCAGGGCAAGCGACGATGCGTTTTTTTACGCCATCTTTCGGTTGCATAGGTCTCAGGAACAGAGGGTGAGTTCAAACGACGAGTCGTCCTGACTCGCGTGAAGGCGGTCATCGTCCTCGTGCTTCATCAAACGCACGGAAACCATCAAGCGATTGCCGCTGATTTCCGGAATCAATTGCAGGGCAGGATCGATGCGAAGACGAAGCAACTGGAAGGTGCGACCCTGCGGCAAATTCTGCTGAAACTGTCCATGAGTCGCGCTCACTTTTTGCGGCGATCCGGAATCGCGAAGCATGCGCAGCAGCGTGTGAATCGATTCCGCCAACGGGCCGAGCGTCGATGCCCAGCGTTCGAGGTCGGCGCGTCTGGATGCGCCATCGAGCTGCTGCCAGGCGTAGTAAGCCGGCAGATCGAACTCACAGGTGCCGCCGGGAATGCCGACGCGACTGCGAATGCTCATCAGCCAGTCGTTTTCGGTGAGAGCCTGTCCCGCTTTGCCGGGAAGATTGTTGAGTGCGTTGAAGCAGCCATCGAGCTGGCCGATCACTTCATCGAGCGCTGATTCGGCCACTGCGGGATTGCCGCGGTAGGAGTTCAACACCTGTTTTTGCTTGTCCAGATCTTTCATCACGTCCGACTTCAGATCGGCACGCGCCGCCACGTCCATGACTTCGAAAATAGTCGCAAGGGCGTAGTGATGATCGATCGCATGGTCGCGGCCGATGAGTTCGACAAGACGGCGAAACAGATGCTCGAGTCGAAGGTAGGTTCGAATGCGTTCGTTGAAAGGATATTCGTACAGAATCACGCGGCGCTTTCAGTTCGAACAATCATAGCCCGAAGCTGTGCGCGGCTTGCATTACCTGAGCGCGTAATCCGTCGATCGACATGGATTCGCCGTTGTAGATAACGATGTTCGCTGCGGCGATTCGTTGCTGCCGACTCGCCTGCGCTGCAAGGATTTTCTCGACGTCAGCTCGCGGCAGACCATTGCGTCGAATGACGCGCTGGATCTGGGTTTCGGGTTCGCAGTCGATCACCAAAATTGTGTCGAGTTGATCTTTCCAGCGATCGGACGAGGCCATCGACTCGACCAGCAAAGGCACATCGAACACGATGCATCGCTTGCCGGCGGCGACTGCATCGGCGAACTGCTGCACCGTGGTGCGCGCAATCAGCGGGTGGATGATCGCTTCCAGGCGACTCTTCGCTTCTGGATTACTGAAGACCAGGTCGCGCATCATCGCGCGGTTCAGCTCGCCATTCGGGGTGATGTATTGCGCGCCGAATTCGTCGGCAATGACTGGAATCGCCGCGCCGTTCGGGGCGGTCATGCTTCGGGATATGGCGTCGGCGTCGATGATCGCTGCACCGGCTTCCTGCAGCATCTGCGACACGGTACTCTTGCCGCTGCCGATGCCGCCAGTCAATCCGACCCGGACGATCGGGTCGTCCGCAACTGTCTCGTCACTCATGGTTTCAGCCCAGCCCGATGGTTCTGAGAATCGCGTCGGGTCCGAAGATCATCGCGGTGAGACCCGCGCCTGCGAGGAACGGTCCGAACGGCACGTAGCCGCCTTCGCGAAGCGAGCTGTTGAGCTTCATGGCGATGCCGAAGATGGCACCGATCACCGAGGCCATGAGGATCATCGGAATGAGTGCGGGCCATCCGAACCAGGCTCCTAATGCGGCGAAGAGCTTGAAGTCGCCGAATCCCATGCCTTCCTTGCCGGTGGCTAGCTTGAAGGCCCAGTAAATGGTCCAGAGCGAAAGATAGCCTGCGGCAGCGCCGATGATCGAGAAACGAATCGGCACGTCGATCAGACCGAAAGTCGCGCCGAGCAGTCCGGCCCATAGCAGCGGGTAGGTGATGTCGTCTGGGAGGAGGGTGGTGTCCCAATCGATCATCGCGAGCGCGACGATGGCCGCCGAGAACCCGCACCACATGGCAGCCGTGAACGTGTAGTTCCACTTCCAGCCGCAGTAGAAGAACAGCAGTCCGGTCGCGAGCTCGACGAGCGGATAACGGATCCCGAACTTCACGCCGCAAGCAGAGCATTTCCCGCGCAGAAAGGCGAAGCTCAGGAGTGGAATGTTTTCGTACCAGGTGATCCGGTGTCCGCAGTTTCCACAGCGGGAACGGGGCACCATCAGATTGAACGGTTCGGCAGTTTCGTCGGACGGCTTGGCGTCCGGACTGGTTTCGGGATTAGCAAAGCTGGCGTATTCGGCAGCCCATTGCGCCTCCATCATTTTTGGGAGGCGGTAGATGACGACGTTGAGAAAGCTTCCGATCAGAAGCCCGAACAGCCCGGCGATCCCGCCCGCGAGCCATGGGGACAAAAGCATTAAACGACCTGGCCGAGTTTGAAAATTGGCAAGTACATGGCAACCACGATGCCGCCGATCAAGGTACCAAGGAACACGATGATGATTGGCTCCATCAGGCTGGAAAGGCCCGCCACCATGTCATCCACTTCGGATTCGTAGAAGTCGGCCGCTTTGCCGAGCATGTGATCGATAGAACCGGACTCTTCGCCGATTGCGCACATCTGCAGAACCATCGTGGGAAACAGATTCGCGTTGCCCATTGCGGCGGTCAGGCTGGTGCCGGTGGAGACTTCCTGCTGGATTTTTTCGGTCGCACGTTCGTAGACCGAATTGCCGGTGGCGCCGCCCACCGAATCGAGCGCTTCGACCAGCGGCACGCCTGCTGCGAACATCGTCGAAAGGGTGCGAGTCCATCGCGCAATACAGGATTTCTCCATCAACGAGCCGAACACCGGCATCTTCAGCATGAGCCGATCCATGACAGCCTGCATCTTCGCGTTCCGCTTCCACGCCTGCATGAAGAAGTACAGCCCACCGCCGATGCCGCCGAAAATCAGCCACCAGTAGGACACGAAAAATTCGCTCATCGCGATCACCATGAGCGTAGGTGCCGGCAGATCGGCACCGAACGACGTGAACACGCTTTTGAACGAGGGCACCACGAAAATCATGATCACGGCCACGACGACGAAGGCAACGATGACCACCGAAATCGGGTACATCAGCGCCGACTTGATCTTCGACTTGATAGCCTCGGTTTTTTCCATGTACTCGGCCAGGCGGTCGAGCAGTTCTTCCAAAATACCGGCCGCTTCACCGGCTTCCACCAGGTTGCAGTACAGGTTGTCGAAGTACATCGGAAATTTGCGGAAAGCGGCGCTCAGCGAAGTGCCGGTTTCCACGTCGGTGCGGATGTCGTTGAGCAGCTTGGTGACGCTGGCATTCGCATTTCCACGACCGACGATATCGAATGCCTGAAGCAAAGGCACGCCGGCTTTCATCATGGTCGCGAGCTGGCGCGTGAAGATAGCCAGATCTTTCGGACGGATCTTCTTGCCGCCGGTCGAGCGACGTTTCTTGATTTTCGAAGGCAACACACCCTGACGGCGCAGCGATGCCTTGACCTGGTTTTCACCAGCGGCGCGCACCTCGCCTCGGACCTGCTTGCCGTTGCGGTCCTTGCCTTCCCATTCGTAGACAAACTCCTTGATGTCTTTTGAAGATATGGTGGCCATGGTGTCCTCTGAGAATTTCTCTGTTATTCGTTGGTCACGCCGAGCACTTCTTCGAGTGAAGTCATGCCCTGTTTAACCTTGTTCAAGCCCGACTGACGCAGCGATCGAACGCCCTCGCGCTCCGACTGCTCGGCAATATCCAGTGCGCTTCCGTCTTTCAGGATGATTCGCTGGATCTCATCTGTGATCGGCATCACCTGATAGATACCGACGCGTCCTTTGTATCCGCCGTTGCATGCGCTGCAACCGACAGCCTTGTACGGCTTCCAGCTGCCATCGAGATCTTCGGGTTTGAATCCGGCATCGAGCAGGGCTTGATCCGGCACGTCGACGATGGTTTTGCAGACGGTGCAAAGTCGGCGCGCGAGTCGTTGCGCGGTAATCAGGATCACGCTGGACGCAATGTTGAACGGCGCGATTCCCATGTTGCGCATGCGCGTCAGGGTGGTCGGGGCGTCGTTCGTGTGAAGCGTCGAGAGAACCAGGTGACCCGTTTGCGCCGCCTTGATCGAGATGTCGGCGGTTTCCAGATCGCGAATTTCGCCGACCATGATGATGTCCGGATCCTGGCGCAGAAACGACTTCAGAGCCGCAGCGAAGGTCAGGCCGGCCTTCTCGTTCACGTTGACCTGATTCACACCAGGCAAGTTGATTTCGGAAGGGTCTTCGGCCGTGGCGATGTTCACGCCGGGCTTGTTGAGCATGTTCAGACAGGTGTACAGCGACACCGTCTTGCCGGAGCCTGTCGGCCCGGTCACCAGAATCATTCCGTACGGACGGCTGATCGCCTTGAGCAGGCGCTCCTTCTCGACCGGCTCGTAACCCAGCGCGTCGATGCCGAGCTTGGCGCTGCTTGGGTCGAGAATACGGATCACGATCTTCTCGCCGAAGAGCGTGGACAAGGTGCTGACCCGGAAATCGATGACTCGATCGGGTCCTACCTTGAGCTTCATTCGTCCGTCTTGCGGAATCCGCTTTTCGGAAATATCCATCCGCGAAATCACCTTGATCCGCGAAGCAAGCTTGTCCTTGATGGCGATCGGAGGCGACGCAATTTCACGCAGTTCGCCGTCGATCCGGAACCGAACGCGGTAGGTGTGTTCGTACGGCTCGAAATGCAAATCCGACGCGCGCATCGAGAACGCGTCCAGCAGCATCTTGTGCAGGAATTTGACGACCGGAGCGTCTTCGACCTCTGCGATGGACGCGTCGGACTGCTCGTTCGTGCTGGAGGCTTCGAGCGATCCTTCGTCGAACTCGAAGTCCTCGCCGATGATGTTGTCCATCGCCTCGGTCGCGCTGGCCGAGGTGGCTTCCACCATTTTGGACAGCTTGTCGTACTCGGCAATGATCCAGTCCACGCCCATCTGCGTGGCGAACTTGATTTTTTCTGCCGCCTGTTGATCGGACGGGTCGGCCGTCGCGACGATCAGTCGGTTATTGCGCTTGCTGAGAACCACCACGCGGTAGTCCTGGCAAATTTTCTGATCGAGCAGTGCCTTGGGCAGCAGGTTGATATCGATGGCTTCCAGATCGAGAAGCGGGGCGCCGTATGCGGCGGACATCGTGTGCGCAAGATCGGACGCGGAAACTGCGCCGGAACCGGTAAGTTCGGCAATGAAGCTGGTTCGCGCGCTCTGCGCCTTGCGATAGATTTCTTCAGCGGATTTCTGACCGAGCTTTCCAGCAGAAACAAGGGTGCGCCCTAACCCGGGAAGGGCTACGGAAGGATTTTCTTTGGTTGCTGAATCTACGACGGCCATTGACGGCAAATGTAACTGCGGTTAAGGGAACCGCTCAATCATCGCTGATTGCTAGAGGGCTGTAAATTGGAACAGCTGTGCCACTCTCGATTAGTTGGCACAACGAAACAAAAGATTGAAAACAAATGATTGGTCGGGGTGAGAGGATTCGAACCTCCGGCCTCTACGTCCCGAACGTAGCGCTCTACCTGGCTAAGCTACACCCCGCAATTTGCTCTCTTGTTTGCTCTTTCGAAGCGAGCGTCGCGCTTACATTCGACGCTCAAGCAATTGAGCCGCCAATTGTATCAAACCCTTTGTGTACGAATTGTCCGGAAGTACCGAAATTGCATCGATCGCGCGCTTGGCCTGGACTGCCGCCGCATCACGCGTGGCGTCCAGCGCGCCGGTTGCACGCACGACTTTCACGATCTCGGCGAGTTTGCTTTCATCGCCGTTTTCGATTGCGCTTTTGATGAGTTCTTTCTCGCTTTCCGAAGCGCGCTGCATCGCGATGATCAGTGGCAAGGTCGTCTTTCCTTCGCGCAGATCGTCACCGAGGTTCTTGCCCATTTCACTGGCGTCGCCTTCGTAGTCGAGGACGTCGTCGATGACCTGAAACGCAGTGCCCAGCGACTGGCCGTAAAGAGCGCAAGCATTCTCGACCTCGGCCGGGGATCCGGCCAGCACAGCGCCGAGTTGTGCGCAAGCTTCGAAAAGCTTCGCGGTTTTCGACTGAATGACGTAAAGGTATCCGGCCTCGTCGAGCGACGCGTCGTGCATGTTCATGAGCTGCTGGACTTCGCCCTCTGCGATCACATTGGTCGCATCCGAGAGAATCTGCATGACTCTGGGCTGACCGACGTCCACCATCATCTGGAACGCGCGGGAATATAGAAAATCGCCCACCAGTACGCTGGCAGGATTGCCGAACTCTTCATTGGCCGTTGGCCGCCCGCGGCGCAGGGTCGATTCGTCCACGACATCGTCGTGCAGCAGCGTGGCTGTGTGAATGAATTCGACCACCGCCGCCAGTACGAATCGCGCATCGCCCTTGAATTCGAGCGCTCCGCACATGAGTAGCAGGAGCGCAGGGCGCAGACGCTTGCCTCCCGCACCGATGATGTATCGCGACACGTGCCCGACCAGCGGCACGGCGGAATCCAGGCGTAGGGCGATTGTTCTGTCGACTTCCGCCATGTCCTGCGCGATGAGCGCCAGAGCGGCAGATGTACTGTTTGTGTTGTTGGACAAGGGAAGGACGTTGGAAGAAGAGTTGAGCGGCCCCAGGACCGGTTTTATTGCTCGGATTATAGAAATCGGCAGACGTCTGCAGATGGTGCGCAGGGTAGTACTTGAGCGCGCGAAACCCAATGCTATAATCTTCGGCTCTGTGGAAATCCGTCCACGGAACTCAATAAAGAGGTCAACATGTACGCGGTCATAAAAACCGGTGGCAAACAATTTCGTGTTGCTACTGGCGAAAAAATTAAAGTAGAACAGATTGCTGCGGACGTAGGCCAGGAAATTGTGATCGATCAGGTGCTTGCAGTCGGAATCGGCAGCGAACTCAAGGTCGGCACACCCCTGGTGTCCGGTGCCACTGTCACAGCCACTGTCGTTTCGCACGGCAAAGGCGACAAGGTTCGCATCTTCAAGATGCGTCGTCGTAAACATTACATGAAGCGCCAAGGCCACCGCCAGCAGTACACAGAACTGCAAATCGGCGCCATCGCAGGCTAATCGGCTAAGGAGCACAGGTCATGGCACAGAAAAAAGGCGGCGGCTCTACGCGAAACGGACGCGATTCCAAGCCCAAAATGCTCGGCGTCAAGGCGTTCGGTGGTGAAACCATCACTGCAGGTTCCATCATCATTCGCCAGCGCGGAACCAAGTTCCATGCTGGCACCAATGTGGGTCAAGGCAAGGATCACACTTTGTTTGCGCTGGTCGACGGTACCGTCTCCTTCGCAGTCAAGGGTTCCATGAACAAGCAGACGGTGTTTATCACCCCCGTCTGACCGATCACTTCGGACTCACACGAAGCCCCGACGAGTCGGGGCTTTTTCATTTGTAAAATCTGAGCCGGCTCCAGCTGACTTTGTAGAAGACCACCGTTATGAAATTTGTCGACGAAGCGTATATCGACGTTGCCGCAGGCGACGGAGGGAACGGTTGCGTTTCGTTCCGTCATGAGAAGTACAAGGAATTCGGCGGTCCCAATGGCGGAGATGGCGGCCGTGGCGGTCACGTCTACGTGGTCGCCGACGTGAACCTCAACACCCTTGTCGATTTCCGGTACTCCCGCAAACACAATGCCACCCGGGGCCAGCATGGCATGGGTTCCGACATGTTCGGTGCGGCTGGTGACGACGTCACTCTCAAAATGCCGGTCGGCACCATCATTTCCGACGCGGAAACCGGCGACGTTTTGTACGAACTGCTAGTTCCAGGCGAAGTCATCACGCTGGCAAAGGGCGGCGATGGCGGTTTCGGCAACATGCGATTCAAAAGTGCGATCAACCGCGCCCCCCGACAAAAGACTCCCGGCTGGCCTGGTGAGTCCAAGCAGCTCAAGCTCGAACTGAAGGTTTTGGCAGATGTAGGTTTGCTGGGAATGCCAAACGCAGGCAAATCGACCCTGATCAGCGCAATTTCCAACGCCCGCCCGCGGATCGCCGACTATCCGTTCACGACCCTTCACCCCAATCTGGGTGTGGTTCGCGTCGGTCCCGAGCAAAGCTTCGTCGTGGCCGATTTGCCTGGCCTGATCGAAGGGGCCTCGGAGGGTGCTGGCTTGGGACACTTGTTCCTGCGCCACCTGTCGCGTACCCGCCTGCTGCTTCACGTCATCGACTTTGCGCCATTCGACGATGCGATCGATCCGGTCGCGCAGGCCAAAGCCATCGTGGGCGAACTGAAGAAGTACGACAAGACGCTCTACGAAAAACCGCGCTGGCTGGTTCTGAACAAGCTGGACATGGTTCCCGATGACGAGCGTGTCGCGAAGGTCAAGGATTTCGTCAAGCGCTACAAGCACAAAGGCCCGGTGTTCGAGATTTCTGCTCTGACGCGCGAGGGTTGCGAGCCTTTGATTCGAGCCATTTACCAGCACATCAAAAAAGAGCAGGAAGCAGCCCAGCCACCTGCGGAAATCGATCCGCGTTTTGCTCCGCAAGAGCCTGGCGATCAAGAGTCCGGGGAATGAGCGCCGTCGCTGTCTCCGGAGTGCTTGCACAAGCCCGTCGTATTGTCGTGAAGGTCGGCTCGAGCCTCGTGACCAACGAAGGGAAGGGGCTGGACGAGGCGGCAATCGGCGAATGGTGTCGTCAACTGGCGGCCCTGGTGCGAGACGGTCGCGAAGTCGTCATGGTGTCGAGCGGCGCGATCGCCGAAGGCATGAAGCGACTTGGCTGGCTGACTCGGCCTCAGGAAATCCATGAATTGCAGGCTGCTGCCGCAGTGGGACAGATGGGCCTGGCGCAAATTTACGAGACGAAGTTTCGCGAGAACGACTTGGGCAGCGCACAGGTTTTGCTGACCCACGCCGATCTCGCCGATCGCGAGCGCTATCTCAACGCGCGCTCGACCTTGCTGACCCTGCTGCGCCTGGGTGTCGTTCCGGTCATCAACGAGAACGACACGGTGGTCAACGACGAAATCAAATTCGGCGACAACGACACGCTGGGCGCGCTTGTCGCGAATCTGGTCGATGCCGACGCGCTCGTCGTACTCACCGATCAAAAAGGTTTGTACACCGCCGATCCTCGCCGCGATGCCTCTGCGGTATTCGTCCACGAGGCCAGAGCGGGCGACGCGAAGCTCGAAGAAATGGCGGGTGGCGCCGGCTCTAGCATCGGCAAGGGCGGGATGATCACCAAGATCCTCGCTGCGAAGCGTGCTGCGCGTTCAGGCACATCGACAGTCATTGCATGGGGCCGTGAACCCGACGTGCTTGTGCGCCTCACAAAGGGTGAGGCCATCGGCACCTTGCTGGTCGCGCCTACGCAAAAGCTACAGGCCAGAAAGCAATGGATTGCAGATCACCTTCAGCTGTCGGGATCGGTGACGGTCGACGCCGGAGCGGTTTCGAAACTTCGGGATGAAGGCAAGAGCCTGTTGCCGATTGGCATGACCTCGGTCGAGGGAAGTTTTTCGCGCGGCGAGGTTATCGCTATTCGCGATACCTCAGGCGTCGAGATAGCCAGGGGCCTGGCCAATTACTCGAGCGCCGAGGCTCGTTTGATCTGTCGCAAACCCTCGTCGGAATTTCAGGCCTTGCTCGGTTATCGGGCGGAATCGGAAATGGTCCACCGGGATAACCTGGTTCTCCCGAACTAGGCGTCTCCGGCTCCTCCGGAAAAGATCAACGCTCGTTGACGTTTGCGGGCAGTTTGAATTCGCGAATCATGTCGTTGACCGTACGACGCGGAACCAGGTTGTCGCACCCGCCCTGTCTGGCGAACTCGAGCGCGGGCAAAGCGGCAGAAGTCGCGTAAATGTTCTGCCAACTTGGATCTTTGACCGGCGACCATTCGCCGTTGGGCGAAAACTGCCGCGCGTACACCTTGTATTCGCCAGTAGTGCAGCGGATTCCCTGATAGATCGCGTTGTAGCCACCCGTCGAGCTGTACGCCACTATCACGAGACGAATCACTTCGTCCTTGCCGATCGAGATGCTTGCCGGGTCGAACGCGTAATCGAGCATCGACCGTTTGGCCAGTTCGAGCTTCAGCATTTTCTGGGGTGAATACGCTGGGGGAGGCGGGGTGTCCAACTCCTTCCAGTTCGGGTCTGGATCGACCAGCCGGTATCCGGCCGCTTGTGCACCGGTGCCAATGCCGAGCGTCGTGACTGCTGCAACAACAGCGACCCACGAACCCAGCCAATTACGAAGCCGCATGAAAACCTTCCTCGGGGTCGCTAGAAGATCCGGTCTGCGGATCTGGTTGAAAAGAAGCACCCGGGGGTAACTCCATAAGGCCGTTGTCCATCAAGGGAGCCGGGCCTGAGTTTTCCTGATCGCGGGTGCGAACGCCGCCGCGAAGAAAACGGTTGCGCTGATCGTTCCTGGGGACATATCTCGCCAGTTCGGTCAGCGCCATTTCGTACACACCCCGTTTGAACTCGACGACCGCATCGAGTGGAACCCAATAGTCGTTCCATCGCCATGCATCGAATTCGGGATGATCGGTTGCGCGCAGGTTCAGATCCCAGTCGTGACCGACTAGCTGGAGCAAATACCAGATCTGTTTTTGGCCCTTGTAGAAGCCACGCGCATCGCGGCGGATATACCTGTCCGGCACCTCATAGCGCAACCAGTCGCGGGTACGTGCAACGATGCGAACATGCGCTGGCAACAACCCCACTTCTTCCTGCAATTCGCGGAACATCGCGTGCTCGGGACTTTCACCGCGATCTATTCCACCTTGCGGGAATTGCCAGGAGTGGGTCCGTATCCGTTTGCCCCAAAACACCTGGTTTTTCTGGTTGAGCAGGATGATGCCGACGTTGGGCCGAAAGCCTTCACGGTCAAGCATAATCAAACCCCAAATTTTTAAACTGAGTTCATTATGCACGGCAGCCCGCGTGCATCAAGCACTCGGCAGATCGGGCCTCTTTATCCCATGAAAGCATCTCAATTTTTCGTTTCCACCTTGAAGGAAGCGCCTGCAGACGCGGAAGTCGTCAGCCATCGTTTGATGATGCGTGCCGGCATGATCAAGAAGCTCGGCGCAGGCATCTACAGCTACATGCCGATGGGCTTGCGGGTGATCCGGAAAGTGGAGGCGATCGTCCGGGAAGAGATGAATCGTGCTGGAGCTGTCGAGTTGACCATGCCGGTCGTACAGCCCGCCGAACTCTGGCAGGAGACCGGTCGATTCGACAAGATGGGCCCGGAACTGCTTCGAATCAAAGATCGTCACGACCGCGATTTCGTGGTGCAACCCACCAGCGAAGAGGTCATTACCGACATCGCACGGCAGGATCTGCGTAGCTACAAGCAATTGCCGCGTAATTTTTACCAAATCCAGACGAAATTCCGCGACGAGCGTCGCCCCCGTTTCGGCCTGATGCGTGGACGCGAATTCATCATGAAAGACGCGTACAGCTTCGACCGCAACGCCGAGACGGCTAAATTGAGCTATCAAGTCATGGCCGACGCGTACCGCAAGATTTTCGATCGCTTTGGACTCACCTATCGCGCAGTGGCCGCCGACAGCGGAGCCATCGGCGGCGATCTGAGCGAAGAATTCCAGGTGATTGCCGCTACCGGCGAAGACGCGATCATTTATTGCCCGACCAGCGACTACGCGGCCAACATCGAAAAAGCCGAGGCGCTGCCTCCTCAAACCCCGCGTCCTGCGGCGGCAAAGACGCTAGAGAAGACGCCGACTCCCGGCAAGAGCACTTGCGCAGACGTCGCCGAGCTACTTGGCGTGCCCTTGTCGACCACGGTGAAATCGCTCGTTCTCGCGACCGATCCGGTCGACGAATCGGGCAAGGCACTGCCCGCGAAAATCTGGCTGCTGCTGGTTCGTGGCGATCACGACATGAACGAGGTCAAAGTCGGCAAGCTGCCCGGATTCGAAAAGGGTTTCCGCTTCGCCACCATTCCCGAAATCGAAGACCATTTCGGATGCAAGCCGGGTTATCTTGGCCCGCTTTCCTTGAAGCAGCCCGTCAGCGTCATTGCCGACCGGGACGTCGCAGTCATGGCCGATTTCATTTGTGGCGCGAACGAAGTCGACTTCCATTTCACGGGCGTGAACTGGGGGCGCGATCTCCCGGAACCGGTATCCGTTGCGGACATTCGCAAAGTTGTCGAAGGCGATCTCTCGCCGGATGGCAAAGGCGTGCTGTCGATCGAGCGCGGCATCGAAGTCGGTCACGTGTTCTATCTGGGCACCAAATACAGCCGCGCGATGAACGCGACGTTCCTCGACGAAAACGGTAAACCGCAATTCATGGAAATGGGCTGCTACGGAATCGGTGTGACGCGTTTGCCTGCTGCTGCCATCGAGCAGAATCATGACGAGCGCGGCATCATCTGGCCGGACGCGATTGCGCCCTTCACCGTGGTGATCTGCCCGATCGGCATGGATCGCAGCGAAGAAGTGAAAGTTGCAGCCGAAGCGCTGCACAAGACCATGCTCGACGCCGGTGTCGACGTTCTGCTCGACGATCGCGGCGAGCGCCCCGGCGCGATGTTCGCCGACTGGGAATTGATCGGCGTGCCACATCGCGTGGTCATCTCCGATCGCGGCCTCAAAGAGGGTCAGCTTGAATACCAACATCGCCGCGACGCGGCGGCAAGCAAAGTGCCGGCGGCTGAAATCGGATCGTTTCTTCTGGGCAAGATCGCGAAATGATCCTGGACGAAAGTCGCTCCGGACAGATCACGCGCCGGAGTCTTTTGAAGGTGCCTACCGGTGCCGCATTGATGGGTTTGGGCCTCGGGCTGAGCTTTCGAGCGCACGCCGGAGCGCAACTGGAGGAGCCCTTGCTGGATTCGGTGAGGACCGCCCTTGGCGCGGCCGTGGCCGGTGCAGCCCCTCCGATCCCCGAATTCCCGACGACCGAAGCGAGACTGTCCTATTTGCGCTGGCTTGGCGCCACCAGCGAAAAACTGCGTCGACGTAAAACAGAGTGGATAGAGCGCAAGGAATTTTTGCAAACAGTCTGGTATGAAAGTCGCCGTGCGGGCCTGGATGTCGCGCTGGTGCTGGGGCTGATCCAGGTCGAAAGCGGATTCAGAAAATATGCAGTGTCGAGCGCCGGCGCGCGCGGATACATGCAGGTCATGCCCTTCTGGACTCGCGTCATCGGCGACGGCGATCCGTCGAAACTGTTTCACATGCAGACCAACCTCAGATTCGGCTGCGTCATCCTGCGTCACTACGTCGACATGGAGCGCGGGGACCTTTTTCTCGCATTGGGTCGGTACAACGGCAGTCGCGGAAAACCGCCCTATCCGAACGCAGTTTTTGCGAACCAGAAAAGCTGGGTATGGACCGACACCCGACCCGGAACCTGAAGCCCGCCGGAATCCTGCAGGACTCTTGCGGGACTCTTGCGGGACTCTTGCGGGACTCTTGCGGGACTCTTGCGGGACTCTTGCGGGATTCGGATCGGATTCAGCCGAGATTCAAGCCAGCGATCCGCGCGGCACAATCCGCGTGACCATGACCTGGTCGATCCGGAAGCTGTCCACGTCCATCACCTCGAACTGAAATCCCGCCCATGCAACGGTGTCGGTTCGCTTCGGAACGCGTCGCAGCATCACCATCAAAAATCCCGCGAGGGTTTCGTAATCGTCGGCATGGGGGAAGGTGTCTATATCGAGTGCGCGCTTCACGTCCGATATCGGCGTCACGCCATCGACCAGCCACGAGTTCTCGTCGCGCTTGACGATCTGATCCTCGTACGGCGGTGTGACCAGATCGCCCATGACCGTGCTCATCACGTCGTTGAGCGTGATGACGCCGACGACCAGGCTGTATTCGTTCACGATGACTGCGAAGTCTTCATGTGCCTGGCGGAAATGTTCGAGAACTTCGGTGAGCGAAAGCCTGTCTGGAATGATCAGCGCCTTGTTGAGCATGCCTTCTGCGGTCAGATCGAGCGGCTCGTGTTTCAGCACTCGCTGGAACATCTCCTTGGCATCGACATAGCCCAGAACATGATCGATATCGCCGTCGCAAACCGGATAAGCCGAATACGGCTCGGCGACGATACGCGCCCGGACGATCGCATCGGGATCGTCGTGCAGGAAGAACGAAATGCTGTCGCGACCGGTCATGACGCTGGTGACCGGGCGGGTGTCGAGTTCGAACACGTTAGCGATCACCTGCTGCTCGCGCTCCGCCAGGATGCCAGCGCGCGCACCTGCTTCGGTCATGGCAAGAATGTCGGCAGAGGTAATGCGATCGTCGCGAACCGACTTGAGCCCGAGCACGGTGAAAAGCAGGTTGGTGCCTTTGTTGAAGAACCAGACGACAGGCCGAAAGATCTTCATCAGCAGCAACATCGGGCCGACGACTCGAATCGCCAGACGCTCCGGATCGCTCATTCCCAGCCGTTTAGGAAACAGGTCGGCAAAGACGATGAAAAAAGAAATGACCAGGATGAACGACAGGGCGAACGCGGTGGTTTCAGTAGCGCCTTCGCTCAGGAACGGGCGGAGCATGTCGGCGAAAAACGGAGACAGGGCGCCTTCGCCGACGATTCCGCCCAGAACCGCTACCGCGTTCAGGGCAATCTGAACGACCGTGAAAAAGCTGCCCGGATCGTCCTGGATAGCCAGGACTTTTTCGGCGCGGACTTCGCCGTCGTCGGCCATTTGCCTCAGGCGAATTCGGCGCGACGCGGCAAGCGTGATCTCGGCCAGCGAAAAGTATCCGCTGGCTGCTATCAAAACAAGAATTAAGAGAAGACTGGAGCCCAGTGTCATGCCTCGACGACCTTAAGAAACACCGGACGTCGCGTCCGGCATCGAGGCATGAGTTTAGCGGTGGGAAAGCCGAGAAAAAGCCCTTTGCGACGAGTCGGTGCGCAAAGGGCGGGTCTACATCAGGCAGTTTTGCCGGTGAGCACTTGCTGCAACTCGCCCGATTCGTACATCTCCATCATGATGTCCGATCCCCCGACGAACTCGCCGTTCACGTAGAGCTGCGGAATCGTGGGCCACTGGCTGTATTCCTTGATGCCCTGGCGGATGCCGTCGTCTTCGAGGACGTTCACCGTCTTCACGGTTTTGGTGTCGACTCCGCAGGCTTTCAGCACCTGAATCGCGCGGCCGGAAAAGCCACACATCGGAAAGCTGGCGCTTCCCTTCATAAACAGAAGGATGTCGTTGGATTTGACCAGGTCATCGATGCGTTGTTGTGCGTCACTCATGGCGTACTCCTTAGGGTTCGGTAATCGACGACTGGCGTCGGAAAGCGCTTTTGGCGATTGTCTGCATTCACATGGCGACGATCATCCGCAATTAAACCGGCGCCGTCGTCGGTGGGGGGATTATTTCACTGTTGGCCACTGGCCGCCGCTGCATCGCTCTATGCCAGCCAAATCGTTCCGGCTTTGGATTTCCGTGAATCCGGCCTGGCTAAGGAGTGCTCGGACATGAACCGCCTGATCGTAGCCATGCTCGAACAGCAGCCACCCGCCCGGCGCCAAGTGCTCCGGAGCCTGATTCACGATAGTCCGTATGTCGTCGAGTCCGTCGTTTCCGGCGGCAAGAGCGCTCAGGGGCTCGTACTTGAGGTCGGCCAGATGCGGGTCTTCGTTTCCGACATACGGCGGGTTCGAGACGATCAGATCGAATTTGCGGGAACCGTCGATAGAGCCGAGCCAGGAGCTTTTGACGAGGCCTATCGGTAATTTGAGGTGCTCGGCGTTGATGGCGGCAACGTCCAGCGCATCCTGCGAGGTGTCGACCGCGACCATGTGAATGTCCGTCCGCGAATGCTTGAGTGCAAGCGCGATTGCGCCGCTTCCGGTGCCCAGATCGATCGCATGGGGGTTCTCGGAATTTGTCTCCCGCAACACGTCGAGCGACCAGTGGACGAGAGTTTCGGTATCGGGGCGCGGAATCAGCACGCGGGAATCGACCTTCAATTCCAGTCCGAAGAATTCTTTCGCTCCCACTACATACGCCATCGGCTCGCCCGCAGCACGCCGGGTCGCCAGCCTTGTGAGCGCGTTGATCTGCGCGCCCGCTAGAAGATCGTCGTCATGCGCAATGATCCAGGCCCTGTCTGATGCGTCGCGGCCGGCTGCGATCAGCACCAGCATCTGGCTGTCCAGTCGCGCGATGCCCATTCGCTCGCAGGCCTTCACGGCTGCATCGACCGCCATGACGTCGGAGAACATCATGTGGCGCCTGCGCCCACTTCGAGATCGGCCAACTGCTCTGCCTCGCGCGCCTGCCTGAGGGCGTCCAGAACGTCCTTCATATCGCCCTCCATGATGAACAGCAGCTTGTACAAGGTCAGGTTGATCCGGTGATCGGTCAGGCGCCCCTGCGGGAAGTTGTAGGTGCGTATGCGGTCGCTCCGATCGCCGCTTCCGATCAGCCCCTTGCGCATGGCCGCATCCTTGGCCGCGCGTTCGCTGCGGTCCTTTTCCTGGATCCGCGCCGAGAGCACCTGCAGCGCCTTGGCTTTGTTCCGATGCTGCGATCTGTCGTCCTGGCATTCGGCCACGATTCCAGTCGGAATGTGGGTGATCCGAACGGCGGAATCGGTCTTGTTGATGTGCTGCCCGCCAGCGCCGCTCGCACGGTAGGTGTCGATCCGCAAGTCGGCCGGATTGATGTGAATCGCTTGCGCTTCATCGGGTTCGGCAAGTACCGCCACGGTGCACGCGCTGGTATGAATCCGCCCCTGGGTTTCGGTAGCGGGAACCCGTTGAACCCGGTGTCCACCCGATTCGAACCGGAGCCAGCCGTAGACATCGTCGCCCACTACCCGCAATACGACTTCCTTGTAGCCGCCCAGCTCGCTCTCGCTCGAACTCACGATCTCGGTTTTCCAGCCGGCTCGCTCCGCGTAGCGGGTGTACATGCGTAGAAGATCGCCCGCGAAAAGCGCCGATTCGTCGCCACCGGTGCCTGCGCGAATTTCGAGGAACGCGTTGCGTTTGTCTTCGGGATCTTTCGGAATCAGCAGGCGCTGAAGGTCTTGTTCGAGCTTGAGCAAGTCGGCTTCGGCCGACACGATTTCCTCTTCCGCCATCTCGCGCATGTCGGGATCGGACAGCATTTCTTTCGCAGCAGCCAGATCCGCTTCGCGCTGGATCAGCGTGGTGTGGCGGCCCGCGATTTGTGTGACTTCCGCGTGTTCACGCGACAGCGCGCGGTATTGGGACATGTCGGCCATGATGTCTTCGCGCGACAACAGAAAGTCAAGCTCCTGGATGCGAAGCGAATAGCGCTCGAGTTGCTGACGGAGAAACGGTTTCATCGAGATCCTGCGAATGTGAAAGGCAAAGAGGCGGCGGAGCCGAGAGTTCCGCGAGAGGCGTTCCGACGAACGCCGCTAACGCTCTTTGCGCAGGAAAAGGCGCGACACCGACTGCGCCATCTGTTCGCGCGATGCGGCATCGCCGGAATGCAATTCCGCCATGGCGCCGTGCAACATTTTTTGCGTGAGGCCACGAGACAGTGCTTCCAGCACATCGTCGATGTTCTCGCCCTTGGCGAGCAGTTTGCGTGCTCGCGCAATTTCGATCGCGCGCCACTCATCGGTCTGCGCGTTGAGTTGCTGGATCAACGGAACCGTTCCGCGTTGATCGACCCAGTGCATGAAGCTTTGAACGCCAGCATCGATGATCGCTTCGGCCTGCGCGACAGCCGCCTGGCGATGCGCCTGACCGGTCTGCACCACGGTGGCCAGATCGTCCACCGTGTAGAGGTACACGTCTTCCAGATCTTTCACTTCAGGTTCTATATCGCGCGGCACGGCCAGATCGACCATGAACATCGGGCGATGCTTGCGCGCCTTGACTGCACGTTCCACGGCGCCAAGGCCGATGATCGGCAGCGTGCTGGCGGTGCAACTCACAATGACGTCGAATTCGGCAAGACGGGTCGGCAAATCCGACAATCGCATTACCTCGCCGCCGAATCGCGATGCGAGCTTTTCTCCGCGCTCGATGGTGCGGTTCGCGATGGCGATCGACTTTGGATTTTTCGCGGAAAAGTGGGTGGCCGCCAATTCGATCATTTCGCCTGCACCGACGAAAAGCACTTTCACCTTGGTCAGGTCTTCGAAGATCTGGCTGGCCAGACGAACCGCGGCCGCAGCCATGCTGATCGAATGCGCACCGATTTCGGTCGAACTGCGAACTTCCTTGGCCACGGCGAACGAGCGCTGGAACATCTGGTTCAGGGTCGAGCCGAGTGAGCCTGCGTTTTCGGCAACGCGAATCGCGTCTTTCATCTGGCCGAGAATCTGCGCTTCGCCCAAAACCATGGAATCCAGACCGCTCGCGACCCGGAACGCGTGACGGGCTGCATGACCGTTTTCCAGCGAATAGGCGTGCGATCTGAGCAGGGCAGGCGAGACGCCTCCGCTTTGCGCGAGCCAGTCGATGATGTGGGCGGGATCGGCGTTATCGGCGGCGCAATAAATCTCGGTGCGATTGCAGGTCGAGATGATCGCTGCCTCGGTTTGAGGATGTCCCGAAGAGTGAAACGACCGCTTCAAGCCCTGCAAGGTGGGTTCGATCTGGTCCAGGGCGAAAGCGAACCGGCCGCGCAAATCCAGCGGCGCGGTCGTGTGATTGATGCCTAAAGCCCAGACTGCCATCCCCGAATTATAAAATTGTGACGATTCCCCTCGCTTTCAGCCTCCTAAGATGGTCTGTCTGCGTTACAAATACACCCGATGAATCCAGTTTCAGCGCTCCTTTCGGCGGTCATTCACTTGTCGAACTTCGTCGCGCCCGCTCTGGTGTGCGGCTTTTTCGTCGCCTGTGCAGGGTCGTTGCTCGGGTCGAGTCGAAATCTGTCGACGGTCATGAAATACACGCTCGTCAACGCTGCAGCCGGGTTGGCCGTGCTGCTCGCCGGTTTGATTTTCTTTGGCCGCGACGGGAAAATGGCTACCTATGCAGCATTTATCGTCGCGTTGGCACTGTCGCAAACCGTGCTGCAGAGCGGCAAGATCATGTCCCGGGCGAAAACCGCTCGACGCGGTCGGTAATCAGGCCATCGATTCCCAGCACCCGTAAGCGCGCAACTTCAGCGTCTTCGTTGACCGTGAAACCGAGCGTTCGCAGTCCTCTACTTTTGGCTTGAGGCACGTTTTCGGCGGTCCAGAGGCGATGCTGCGAAACGACGGCAACGCAATCGAGACGTTGCGCAATCTCCAGCCAGTCGTCCCGGGACCGATCAAGCAGCAAGGCTCGGGGCAATTCAGGCGTTGCGGCCATTGCCGCCTCCAGCGCCGCTACCGAAAACGACGACATCAAGGGCTTGATCGAGCAGCTATTCCAAAGATTTGCAGCCGCCGTTGCCACTGCCGCACCGGTTAGCTCGTCGGTGCCGGTCGTAGGTTTTATTTCGATGTTCAACATGCAATGGCGTGAAAGGCAAAAGTCGGCCACTTCGGCAAGCGTCGGGATTTTTTCACCGGCGAACGCTGTCGAGTGCCAGCTCCCGGCGTCGAGCTTTGTCAGATCGCGCCAAGCGAAGTGTCCCGCGACGCCGAATCCATCCGTTGTTCTGTCGAGCGTGTCGTCGTGGAGCAGGAATGGCACGCCGTCGGCGCTGAGCTTCACATCGCACTCGAATGCGCGGTAGCCGGCGACGAATCCAGCTTGAAAGGCAGCCAGGGTGTTCTCGGGTGCGATCGAATTAGTGGCCGGACCGCCTCCAGCGCCGCGGTGGGCAATCCAGAAAGGGTAGGGCCAGTGGGTGGACTGGCTTGTGGGGCTCGTGGGCATGGGAAATTGTCCTCTGGAAAAAAGCTTTCGGCCTAAAAACGAGTGCTTTTCGGGGCGGCGGACACCCGTTCTCCGGCTCACACCGTTACGACTCGTGCGTTACCATTCCCTTTACCATTCCCTGTCAGCCAGCACCCTTTCTGGGCAACTCAAAATCACATTGCTGGATGAGAAATTAAAAGCACGATGAACGCTCCGAACACGCTTACCCATCTCCTGGCCGCGGCCGACGACAAGCCGCGTCTGCGCGAAATTCCGTACAACTACACGTCGTTCTCGGACCGTGAAATCGTGATTCGTCTTCTCGGCTCTCATAGCTGGGATCTGCTCGAAGAATTGCGCGGCGAACGACGTACCGGTCGCTCCGCTCGCATGCTGTATGAAGTGCTGGGCGACATCTGGGTGGTCCAACGCAATCCGTACCTGCAGGACGATCTGCTCGACAACCCCAAGCGCCGCAAGCAGCTGGTCGATGCGCTGAAGCATCGACTGGGCGAAGTGCAAAAGCGTCGCACGCCCGATACCGATCCCGAGCGCGATGAACGCGTGGCTCAGTTGCTGGTCGCTGCAGACAAAGCGGTGGATGCTTTCAATGCCGCATTTCTCGACATCGCGTCGCTGCGTCGCGACACGAAAAAAGCTTTCAAGAAATACACCGCGCACGACAACGTGAAGTTCGATGGACTCTCTCGCGTGTCGCACGTGACCGACGCCACCGACTGGCGTGTCGAATATCCGTTCGTGGTGTTGACCCCCGATACCGAAGCCGAAATGGCCGGTCTCGTGAAGGGCTGTATCGATCTGGGATTGACCATCATTCCGCGCGGAGGCGGCACCGGCTACACCGGCGGAGCAATCCCCCTGACGTGGAAGAGCGCGGTCATCAACACCGAGAAGCTCGAAGCGATGCATCCGCTGGAGATGATGAAACTTCCCGGCATGACGCATGAAGTGCCGACCATCTGGACCGAAGCTGGCGTGGTCACGCAACGCGTGGCCGATGCGGCCGAGGAGGCAGGCTTCGTGTTCGCGGTCGATCCGACTTCCGCTGAAGCGTCCTGCATCGGCGGCAACGTGGCAATGAACGCGGGCGGCAAGAAGGCAGTCTTGTGGGGCACCGCGCTCGACAACCTCGCGTCGTGGCGCATGGTGACTCCGGACGCGGAATGGCTCGAAGTCACGCGCATCGGACACAACATGGGCAAGATCCATGACGCCGAAACTGCGGACTTTGAACTGAAGTATTTCGAGGCCGACGGCAAGACGCATATCCGCACCGAATCGCTGTCGATTCCCGGCAAATCCTTTCGCAAGGAAGGATTGGGTAAAGACGTTACCGACAAGTTCTTGAGCGGGCTTCCGGGCATCCAGAAAGAAGGCTGCGACGGCCTCATCACCAGCGCGCGCTGGGTGGTGCACCGCATGCCATCGCACACGCGCACCGTGTGCCTGGAATTCTTCGGGAATGCGAAAGACGCGGTGCCCAGCATCGTGGAAATCAAGGACTTCATGTTCGCCGAGCAAAAGCGCAGCGGCGTGTTGCTCGCGGGTCTGGAGCATCTGGACGATCGTTATTTGCGTGCCGTCGGATACGCAACGAAATCGAAACGTGGCGGTCTGCCCAAGATGGTGTTGTTCGGCGATATCGCCGGCGACGATGCCGACGCAGTTGCACGTGTCACGTCGGAAGTGGTGCGCATTGCCAACTCGCGCAGCGGAGAAGGCTTCATCGCGATCAGCCCTGACGCCCGCAAGAAATTCTGGCTCGATCGCAAGCGTACTGCGGCCATTTCGCGCCACACCAACGCGTTCAAGATCAACGAAGACGTGGTGATTCCTTTGCCGCGCATGGCCGAGTACACCGACGGCATCGAGCGCATCAACATCGAGCTGTCGCTGCGCAACAAGATCAAGCTGTGCGACGAACTCGAATCGTTTTTTGCGCACGGAAATCTGCCGCTGGGCAAGAGCGACGACGCGAACGATATTCCGTCGGCAGAGTTGCTCGAAGACCGCGTTGGCCACGCAATTTCATTGATTCGCGAAACCCGCGAGTTGTGGGTCGGCTGGCTGCAGAACGTCGACGAACTTTTCCCGCGCTTGCAGAACCATGAACTGCGTGCCAGCTGGAAAACCCAGATTCGCGCGCAGTTGCAAAACATCTTCTCGGGCGGCGCATATTTGCCGATCCTCGACGAGTGCAACGCGATCCACAAGCGTGTCCTGAAGGGGCGCGTCTGGGTGGCGCTTCACATGCACGCGGGCGATGGCAACGTGCACACGAACATTCCCGTGAACAGCGACGACTACGACATGCTTCAGACCGCGCATGAAGCAGTCGAACGCATCATGAAGCTTGCGCGATCGCTCGATGGTGTGATTTCCGGTGAGCATGGAATCGGCATTACCAAGCTACAGTTTCTGAGCGAAGAAGAGATTCGTCCATTCACCGAATACAAGAAAAAGGTCGATCCCGAAGGGCGATTCAATCGCGGCAAACTGCTTCGCGACGATCGCTTCCCGGCCGACCTCACCAACGCCTACACACCCAGCTTCGGCTTGATGGGGCATGAGTCTTTGATCATGCAGCAGTCGGACATCGGCGCCATTGCCGACAGCGTCAAGGACTGCCTGCGATGCGGCAAGTGCAAACCGGTTTGCGCCACGCACGTGCCCCGCGCGAATCTGCTTTATAGCCCTCGCAACAAGATCCTTGCGACCTCTTTATTGGTGGAAGCGTTCCTGTACGAAGAGCAGACCAGGCGCGGCGTTTCGATCAAGCATTGGGAAGAATTCGAAGACGTCTCCGACCATTGCACCGTTTGCCACAAGTGCCTGTCGCCGTGCCCGGTGAAGATCGACTTCGGCGACGTGTCGATGAACATGCGCAACCTGCTTCGCAAGATGGGCAAGAAGTCGTTCAAGCCCGGCAACGCGGCTGCGATGTTCTTCCTCAACGCGACTAATCCGCAGACGATCAACCTGATGCGTACCGCAATGACCGGCATCGGCTTCAAGGCTCAGCGGCTTGCCAACGATCTGCTTCGCCGCGTGGCGCGAAAGCAGAGTGAGCAGCCGCCCGCCACCGTCGGCAAGCCGCCGATGAAAGAGCAGGTGATTCACTTCATCAACAAAAAATTGCCGGGTGGATTGCCCAAGAAAACCGCGCGCGCCTTGCTCGATATCGAAGACAAGGACTACGTGCCGATCATTCGCAATCCGAAGGCGACGAATGCCGAGACCGAAGCGGTGTTCTATTTCCCTGGATGCGGATCTGAGCGCCTGTTCTCGCAAGTGGGTCTGGCCACGCAGGCGATGCTCTGGCACGCGGGCGTGCAGACGGTCTTGCCGCCTGGCTATCTGTGCTGCGGCTATCCGCAACGGGGATCGGGTCAGTTCGACAAGGCCGAGAAAGTCATCACAGACAACCGGGTGCTGTTCCACCGTGTGGCGAACACGCTCAACTATCTGGATATCAAGACCGTGGTGGTGAGTTGCGGCACCTGCTACGACCAGTTGCAAGGCTACGAATTCGGCAAGATTTTCCCGGGTAGCCGGATCATCGATATTCACGAATATCTGCTGGAAAAAGGCATCACGCTGGCAGGCAAGGACTCGTACCTGTACCACGACCCCTGCCACAGCCCGATGAAGCTGCAGGACCCGATGAAGACGGTGAAGGCACTGGTCGGCGACAACGTGTTGAAGTCGGAGCGATGCTGCGGCGAATCGGGCACTTTCGGCGTCACCCGCCCGGACATCGCGACCCAGGTTCGATTCCGCAAGGAAGAGCAATTGAAGGCCGACGAATCCGAGTTGCGTGAGTCGGGCAAGCTCGCCGCGGACAGTAACGTGAAAATTCTCACCAGCTGCCCGAGCTGCCTGCAGGGGCTGAGTCGCTACGGCAACGATCTGAACAATGGCCTGCTCGAAGCCGACTACATCGTGGTCGAAATGGCGAACCAGATCCTGGGTGAGAACTGGATGCCGGAGTACGTGAGCGCTGCGAACAGCGGCGGCATCGAACGAGTGCTGGTTTGATCTACGGGGCCGTCTTGTGAAGAAGCAGGGTTGCGTCCTGTGCGAAACCGAGGGCGGCACGCTAATAGTCCAGACACCGAAATTTCGGGTGATCCGGGCCGACGAGGCGGGGTTTCCGGCTTTCTACCGCGTCGTTTGGACAGATCACGTGGCCGAATTCTCTGATTTGTCCCCTGGGGATCGGTCGCTTTGCATGGACGCGGTTGTCGCCGTCGAGAAAGCGCTGATCCAGCATCTGTCGCCCACGAAGGTCAACATTGCCGCGCTCGGAAATGCGGTTCCGCATCTGCACTGGCATGTCATCGCCCGATTCGAGTGGGATTCGCATTTCCCGGCGCCGGTCTGGGCGGCAGCATTGAGGCCGAAGCCAGTTGAAGAACTCGCGCGGATCAAATCCGGCCTGGATACTGTCGAGCGGTCAATTCGCGATGCATTTGCCTAGGCTGTTGCTGAAACGGCGATGACAACCCCAGGTTTGCCGGGTTTTGACTTGGCCGGCTTGTAAGTGGTCTACCTAAATCTGCCAAAAACGCCTACAGTCGCGTAGGACAGAAATGTCGCGTAATACATGTAAGCGTTTGTCTGCTTACGGACAATCTCTGGAGGCCGGAATGTGGACCGCAGTTATTCGATCTAGATACATGCGCAGCGTAGCGTTGAGCGCATGTATTGCGACCAGCCTGCTCTGGTCTGGTCTCGCGACCGCTCAAACTCCCGCGCCTGCCGCACCCGCCGCGCCCGCGAATGCTTCGTCTCCGGCTGGACAAGTCGAATTTCTTCGCGGCGTCGGCTTCGCACAGGCTCCCGGTCAGGCCCCTAGGACACTCGGACAAGGGCTTCCGGTCGCCGAAGGCGATCGCCTCACGACATCCGAAGGCGCGTTCGCGATCCTGAAATTGCAGGACGGTACCCGCATGACCATCCGTCCGAATACCGAGATAGTTCTGCAGCAATACAAGTTTGCGGAGAACTCGCCGACCAACAGCATGGTCATGCAGCTTCTGCGCGGTGGCCTGCGCACTTTGACTGGCCTGATCTCAAAGAACGCGCCCAACGCGGCTCGCATTCAGACCAATACCGCCACCGTCGGGATTCGCGGAACGGATTTCGACGCGCGTATTTGCGGCGCCGATTGCCGCGCGGAATCGACTCGCGTTGCTGCACCGCCCAAGCCCAACGCGATTCTCGCCAGCGCCAAAGTGATCATGGCGCAGGGCAACGTGAATGCTGTCGACACGGCCGGGGTACGACGCCTGCTGGTCGTCGGCGGTGCGGTCTACGGTGGCGAATCCATCGAAACCGACGCCACATCCAAAGCGATCATTGCGTTCCGGGACGAGAGCCGGGTCACCATCGGCTCCAACTCCAATTTCCGCGTCGACAATTTCGCGTTCGACCCCAAGAACCCTACCGAGGGACGCTTTTTCGTGTCGTTGCTGCGCGGCTCGATGCGATTCCTGACCGGCGCAATCGGCCATGCCAACAATCGCAACGTCGCTTATTCCACATCGACCGCGACGGTAGGTATTCGCGGCAGCGAAGGCATCGTGAGCATTCCGGAGTCCCCGGGCGGCGCGATTCAGGATGCGCTCACGTCGTATTTCGGCGTCGCCGGTGCAATCGAAGTGTTGCCCCGCAATTCGAACACCCCCATCGTGCTTTTGGCCGGTCAGGGTGTGAACGTGAGCCAGAACGGCGCGATTCTTACCTTTACGCTACCCCCGACCGTCGACCTCCCGGCGCCCGAGAGCGTACAGATCGACATCAAGGCGCTGTTTGCCGTGGGCGACGTCCCCACCGACGACGACGCGCTCTTCATCTATGTGCGCGACGGCCATGTCCAGATCACGACCGTGAGCGAGATCCTCCACCTCGGACGAGGCGAAACCGGCCTTGCCGAAATCGGTGGTCGCACCGGACGCCCATCCGATGTCCCCAAGTTCATCGAATTCGATCTGACGCCGTTGCCAGACTCGCGCAATCCGCTGCTTGCGAGCATCTTTGCGGAAGAGCGTCTGAACTCCGACAACCAGTGCAGGTGAACACGAATATGAATTTCGAAGCTGCTTTTTCCTTGCGGCACACAGCTGTGTGCGCGGCGATTGCCCTGCTGGCGGGTGGATCCTTGTCGGTTGCTCATGCGCAGACCGCTCCTCAAAACGCGCCGTTGACCGCACCTCCTGCCGCTCCCGCTCTGCCGCCCATGGCCACGACAGCGCCCACGCCAGTATTCACGGTCAAGGGATTCAACGTTACAGGCGATAACCCGCTGAGCCAGGCCGACACGACCAAGGCTCTGGCTCCTTTCCTGCGCACCGACGCCACCATCGACACGCTCCAGAAGGCGGTGGCGGCGCTCGAACTTGAAATGCGCAATCAGGGTTACGCGCTGCATCGAGTGGCACTGCCGGCACAGGAGCTCAGCGACACGGTCAATCTGCAGGTGGTGAAGTTCACCATGGGCACGATCAAGGTGTCCGGCCTCGACAAGTACACCGAATCGAATATTCGAAACAGCGTTCCAGAGTTGAAGGAGGGCGGCACGCCCAATTTCCGCAAGCTCGCTGTTCAGACCGCAATTGCCAACGAAAACGAAGGCAAGCAGATCCAGGTGGCGCTCAAGGAGTCGGAGCAGCCGGACAAGATCGATGCGGACATTTCGGTGAAAGAGCAAAAGCCCTGGAATTTCTCGACCAGCCTGGCGAACACCGGCAACAAGGCCTCTGGTCGCGACCGGTTCACTGTTGCCGGCGGCTATTCGAATCTGTTCGACATGGACCAGCAATTCGTCGGCGCCTACACGACCTCGCTGGAAAAGACCTCGAGCGTCAAGCAGCTCGGCTTGTCTTATCGCGCCCCGATCTATCCCCTTGGCGGCGTGGTGGGCGCGAGCTACACCACGTCGGACGTCGAAGGTAATTTCGGCGCGTTCAACAGCACGGGTGCCGGAAACACGCTGGGCGTGAATTACAGCTACTACCTGCAGCCGGTCGGTGGCTACCGCAGCTACATCACTGGCTCGTTCGATAACAAGGTGTTCGACGGTGCCCTGATCAACGGTCTGCCGATTGCCACTCAGACTGCCCGCCGCAGCACACCTTTGCGACTTGCGTTTACTGCCCGCAACGAAGCGGATGCCGCTTTCTGGAGCTATAGCGCCGAAGTCGCCGCCAACACCGGCATGGGCAGCAATAACGATCTCGCTTCGTACAAGTCGGAAGATCCACGCATCACCACTTCATCGTGGAAGGCGCTTCGCCTCAGCGGCAATTACATCGCGGGATTCGCGGGCAGCTGGCTCTGGTCGGTTCGCGGTCAATTCCAGTACAGCCCCGATGCGCTCATCTCGGGCGAACAGCTGGGACTCGGCGGCCTTTCGTCGATTCGCGGCACCTCGGAACGTCCTATTTCCGGCGACAGTGGCCTGGTGGGAACCGCGGAAATCACGACGCCTGAAATCCGCGAAGGCCTTCGATTTGTCGGCTTCGTCGATTCCGGTCTGCTGAAGAACCACACCCCCAACGCCACGACCAAGCCGAGCTCGGACCACCTGACCAGCGCAGGCTTCGGTCTCCGATTCACGCGTGGCCAATTCGCGGCTTCGGTCGATTACGCCCGTCTTCTGGTTGGAAGCCGCGTGCCTTTGACGGTGAACAGCAGCTCGCCGCAAAAAGACGACGACAAGTTGCATGTGAACCTGTCGCTGCGGTTCTAATCGAGTCCCTCGAAAAGACTCTCTGGAACACACATGGCAGGTTTGAAGGCGGGATCGCCCACGCCGGAATCGATGACGGTTCACGGCAAATCGCGCGTCCTCGAAATCGGTTTCTCCGATGGTGCGCAATTCAGAATTCCGTTCGAGCTGATGCGGGTCTACTCCCCATCGGCCGAAGTGCAGGGCCATGGTCCGGGTCAGGAAACTTTGCAAACGGGTAAACGCGAAGTCGGTATCGACGCGCTCGAATCGGTGGGCAACTACGGTGTGAAACCGGTGTTTTCCGACGGTCACGACACCGGCATTTTTACCTGGAATTACCTTTATTTTCTGGGCGCCGAGCAGGCACGACTCTGGAGCGAGTACGAGTCGAAACTCCGCGAAGCAGGAGTCGATCGCGATGCCGCGATGCCTTCGAAAAACGGCCCTTCCTGCGCCAGTCATTGATCGGAAATTCGTTTTCTTTAGCGCGGCGCTTTCACCGCATCCGGTGCACAAATCGCTGCGCAAATTTGCCACACATTTCCTCTGAGCTCGCGGGGTTGTCGGCCGTTGCGCGATCAATCGGCCCTAGCATTCGCGAATGGCTCAAACTCATTTTGGTTTTCAGACGGTAGACGAGACGGACAAGGCTAAGCGTGTCCGCGGCGTTTTCGATTCGGTCGCGCCCAAGTACGACGTGATGAACGATCTCATGTCGATGGGCCTGCATCGCGTCTGGAAGGCGTACACGGTGGGGGTCGCGAATCTGCGAGAAGGCTCGCGGGCTCTGGACATCGCGGGCGGTACCGGCGATCTGGCGCTGGCTTACGCGAAGAAGGTCGGCTCTACCGGGCAGGTGGTGCACACCGACATCAACGAAGCCATGCTCAGTACCGGACGCGATCGCCTGATCGACAAAGGCATTCACGTTCCGACGGTGGTGTGCGATGCAGAAAAGCTTCCGTTCCCCGACAACTATTTCGACGTAGTGAGCGTGGCCTTCGGTCTGCGCAACATGACCCACAAAGATGCCGCGCTGCGCGAGATGAATCGCGTGCTCAAGCCGCGCGGCAAGTTACTGGTGCTCGAGTTCTCGAAGATCGCGAAGCCGCTCACGAAAGCGTACGACTGGTACTCCTTCAACGTGCTGCCTCGTCTCGGAAAAATGGTCGCGGGTGACGATTCGAGTTACCGCTATCTGGCCGAATCGATCCGGATGCATCCGGGTCAGGAAGAACTGAAAGGCCTCATGAAACAAAGTGGTTTTGGGCATGTGGACTATCACAACCTGACAGGCGGAGTTGTCGCCTTGCATGTTGGAATCAAGTGTTGAAATTCGAAAAAGCGATGGAGGCGAAATGAAAATCTGGACTGTACTTATTGCATTGGTGATGGTGATGGCAAGCGTCGATGCCGACGCGGCGCGTCGTTTCGGCGGTGGCAAATCGTTTGGCCGCCAGTCGGGCAACGTCACCCAGCGCGAAGCTGCACCTGCCGCACCAGCAGGGGGCAATGCCGCGCAAAACGCGGCACCTACCAACGCGAATAGCGCTGCAGCCGCCAGGCCCGCACCTGCAGCTCCCGCAGCCGCTCAGGCTCGCAAGCCTTGGGGCGCAATGCTCGGCGGTCTGGCCGCAGGTCTCGGCCTCGCATGGCTGGCACATTCGCTGGGCCTGGGCGCAGCGTTCGGCCAGTTCCTTCTGATTGCACTTGTCGTGCTCGCGGTCATGGTGATCATCGGCATCGTTCGTTCACGCCGGAATTCGCAGACGCAGAACACTTCGTCTCCTTACGCGTTTCAAGGCGCTGGCTCGGCGTCGGAAGCCACCGCCCCTGTCAGCTATAGCGCCGACAAGGTCGGCAACGATTCGTCGGCTCGTCCGTGGGAACGCAACAGCATGTCCTTCGATTCGACCAAGTACCCCACCGACGCCGCATCGTCTGCGACGGGTGGCGTGGTGATCGGATCTGCTCTCGCAGGATCTGCAGGCAACAACGCGCTCACCGGTGCACAAGGTTGGGGAGTGCCTGCCGGCTTCGACTCCGACAGTTTTCTGGAAGCGGCGAAACGCAATTTCGTGACGCTCCAGGAAGCCTGGGATCGCTCCGACATTTCCACGCTGCGTTCGATGATGACCGACGACATGGTCGGCGAGATTCGTACCCAGCTGGCCGACCGCGAGAACCATCTGGACGGCCAACCCAACAAGACCGACGTGATCATGTTGAACGCCCAGCTGCTCGGCATCGAAGAAGCCGAGGGCGACTATCTGGCCAGCGTCGAGTTTTCCGGAATGATCCGCGAACAGCCCTCGGCGGGCCCGAGTCCGTTCCGCGAAGTCTGGAACATGGTCAAGCCCAAGGACGGCCGCAGCGGCTGGCTGGTCGGCGGAGTTCAGGCGCTGGCTTGAATTTGACCATTGAAGGTGCTTCCGGCGCCTCGTAACGGCGCCTTCGCAGCCGCTGTTTCGATCAATAATTGGGGACTATGGCAACACAGTCCCCTTTTTCATTTCTGGATGGCATCGTCGGTAAATTTGCCGAGAAATTCCCGCCACCTGCGTGGCTGGTCGACGAAACGCAGCACCGTGTCGTGCTGTTCCTCAACCATGTGTTGATGCAGGAATCCGAAGCGCAGGATCGCCTCGCACGGATTCAGGGGAGCGTGGTGACGGTGCAGTGGCGGCAGGTAGTCATGCGGCTGGTCGCGACGCCGGCAGGGCTGCTCGACATCGCGTCGCACGATGTGCCCTCCGATCTCACGCTCACGTTCTCGCAGGAGTCACCGTTCGAGATCGCCCAATCGGCTCTGCGCGGCGACAAGCCCGAAATCCGGATCGAGGGCGATGTGAAACTGGCCGGCGAAGTGAACTGGCTGGTCGACAACATCCGCTGGGACGTGGAAGAAGATTTGTCTCGCGTCATCGGCGATGCACCGGCGCATACGCTGGCCGGCATCGCGAGAAAAGCGTCCGACGCGTTGCGTAAATTCGTCGCGCGCGGCCCCAGGGCGTCCAGCGGCAATGCAGACAGCAAGGCCGACGCATGAGCCGTGTGGTTCGCGGCGCGTTCATCATCTGGATCGTGCTGCGCTATGGATTGGATGAGCTGGTACTCACCAGTTTCCAGAAGCCGTGGTTGCGGCTGATCGCACGCATCGTTTCGCTGGGACGCAATCTGGAAGCGCCACGTGGACGCCGCCTGCGTGAAGCGCTGGAGCGGCTGGGTCCCATTTTCGTGAAATTCGGTCAGGTCATCTCGACCCGACGCGATCTGCTTCCACCCGACATTGCCGACGAACTTGCAATGCTGCAAGACCGCGTACCGCCGTTCGATTCGGCCATCGCGATCGCAACCATCGAGCGCGCGTTTCGCCGTCCGCTCGCCGATATCTTCGTATCGTTCGAACACGCGCCGGTGGCCAGCGCTTCCATCGCGCAAGTGCACTTCGCAACCCTCAAGACCCGCGACGGTGAAACCCGCGACGTGGCAGTAAAGGTGCTGCGCCCGAACATGCTGCCGGTGATCGAAAAAGATCTGGCGCTCATGAAGATGATGGCCGGCTTCGTCGAGCGCTTGTCTTCGGACGGCAAACGCCTCAAGCCGAAAGAAGTCGTCGCCGAGTTCGACAAGTATCTGCATGACGAACTCGATCTGATTCGTGAAGCAGCCAGCGCGGCTCAGCTTCGACGCAACATGGAAGGTTTGCAGCTCGTGATGATCCCGGAAATATTCTGGGATTTCTGCCATCCGGAAGTGATGGTCATGGAGCGAATGAACGGTGTTCCCATCAGCCAGATCGAGCGTCTGCGCGCTGCCGGTGTCGATCTTCCCAAGCTCGCGCGCGATGGCGTCACCATCTTCTTCACGCAGGTGTTCCGCGACGGGTTTTTTCATGCCGACATGCACCCGGGCAACATCCAGGTGAGCATTGCGCCGGAGACTTTCGGCCGCTACATTTCGCTCGATTTCGGCATCGTCGGTACGCTGACCGAGTTCGACAAGGAATACCTCGCGCAGAACTTCACCGCTTTCTTCCGTCGCGATTACAAGCGGGTCGCCCAGTTGCATATCGAGTCGGGCTGGGTGCCTTCGTACACCCGGGTCGATGAACTCGAAGCCGCCATCCGAAGTGTGTGCGAGCCGTATTTCGACAGGCCATTGAAGGAAATCTCGCTGGGGCTTCTGCTCATGCGCCTGTTCCAGACCTCACGCCGATTCGAAGTCGAAATCCAGCCCCAATTGGTGCTTCTCCAAAAAACGCTGCTGAACATCGAAGGCCTTGGACGACAGCTCGATCCCGATCTGGACCTCTGGCACACCGCCAAGCCATTCCTCGAAAAATGGATGATCGATCAGATTGGCCCGAAGCGACTGTTCCGCCAGCTACGCGACGAATTCCCGCGCTACGCCAAGCTAATCCCGGAGTTGCCGCGTCTGCTGCACGATTTTCTGCAGCACCGCATGTCGGCATCTGACTACCGTCACGAAGATCAGGAACTGCTGAAAGAACAGCGGCGCACCAATAAGTTGCTGCAGGCCATCATCTATGGCGGCATCGGTTTTGCTTTGGGTTTGATCGCGATGCAGATTTTGTTTCGCGTGAGAGTTTTCTGACGATCTTTTAATTTTTCGTATCTAGAGGTGGCGACGTGCTTCTGACGCTGGTCATTGTTTATTTGCTGATCACCATCGGCATTGGGCTGTACGCCGCGCGGCGGGTGAAGAACACCACCGACTTCGCGATCGCCGGGCGCAATTTGCCGCTCATCATGATCGTGACGACCACCTTCGCGACCTGGTTCGGCTCGGAAACGGTGCTGGGCATTCCGGCCAAATTCATCGAGGGTGGCCTGAACAATGTCATCGAAGACCCGTTCGGCGCAGGCACCTGCCTGATCCTGGTCGGTATCTTCTTCGCGGCCAAGCTCTACCGCATGACGCTGCTCACCATCAGCGACTATTACCGCGAGCGTTACGGCAAAGCCGTCGAAGTCATCTGCTCGTTGCTGATCATGCTGAGCTACCTGGGCTGGGTCTCGGCGCAGGTAACCGCATTGGGACTCGTGTTCAACGTGCTGTCCGGCGGCGCCATAGCAATACCCGTCGGCATGACCATCGGTGTGGTGTCGATCCTCGCGTACACACTGTTCGGCGGCATGTGGTCGGTGGCGGTCACCGATTTCATCCAGATGATCATCCTGGTCGTGGGCCTTGCGATCATTGCAGTGTTCGCGGCCAACATGGCGGGCGGTGCCGACAAGGTGATCGATCTCGCGACCAGCAGGAACCTGTTCAAGTTCCTGCCCGAGCCGAGCTTCAAGGACATCATCTTTTTCTTCGCGGCCGCTATCACCATGATGTTCGGCTCGATCCCGCAGCAGGACGTGTTCCAGCGGGTCATGTCGGCGGACAGCGAAAAGTCGGCGGTGCGCGGCCCTGTCATCGGCGGCATCTGCTACATCCTGTTTGCGTTCGTGCCCATGTTCCTCGTGGCCAGCGCCTTGATCATCATGCCGGAGCAGGCTGCCACCCTGCTGAAGGAAGATCCGCAAAAGGTGCTACCTACGCTGGTGCTCGAACGCATGCCGTTCGTGATGCAGGTGCTTTTCTTCGGCGCATTGCTGTCCGCCATCAAATCGACCGCATCCGCAACCCTTCTCGCACCTAGCGTCACCTTCACCGAAAACATCTGGCGCCAGTTCCGCCCCAAGGGCACCGACAAAGAAAATCTGCGCACCATGCGAATCACGACGCTGGTGTTCAGCCTGTGCGTGCTGGCTTATGCGATTCGCATGCAGGGCACATCGATTTACGAGCTGGTTTCCGGCGCATATCAGGTCACGCTGGTCGGTGCGTTCGTGCCGCTGGTGTCCGGCCTTTACTGGAAGCGCGCCACGACGCAAGGCGCGCTGTTTTCGATTGCGCTTGGCATCGCGGCCTGGCTTCTGTTCGCAATGACGCCGGCAGGGCAGGAGTTTCCGGCCCAACTGGCTGGCGTCCTCGCCGCTGTCGTTGGCATGGTGTTGGGATCGCTCGGTCCGCAGGCGGTTCGTAATTCACATGCCGGCCATCACAAGCTGGCCGGCCAATAAAACCAGAGCTGGTGGGTTTCGGATTCTCGGGCTGTCCGCTTTGGGCCCAGGCAAACCTTAGCTAGGATGGCTGCTATCGGCCAGAAGCGGACATTCAAGGGGTCTCAAATTAGCATCTGCGAATTTGGACAGCCGGAATCGCCAGAGCAATAACGTGGGTGTTTAAAGGCGCATGTTCATGATCAGAATTTGGGGTTGGTTCTCTGCGGCATTCGCTTGTTTCCTGATGCTCGGATGCGCGGCAACGCAGGTACCGTCGAATCAGTCTTTGCAAGCCGACCCTAAGAACGGATTCGTCGCGTTTTCCGTATTGCACGAACCTGCCGCCAATTTCGTACTCAATGCGATCGTGTACCTCGACGGCGGGGTGCCTAAAGGCGGATCGCACTATTCGTCCAATGACAGCGTTGCGTTCTCGATCGCCCGAGACAGCGATTACCCCGATCTCATGGGCCATTTGTTTGTCGTCAGCTTGCCTGCAGGCGTTCATCAGTTCACCTCGTGGCAGATTGCTCACAGCAACGCAATCCGAGTGCATGCCAACAGCCCACTCCCGCCATTGACTTTCACTGTGGTTCCAGGCGAGGTCAAATATTTGGGCGCATTTCGCGCTAAGGCGCTTCTGGGGAAGAACGTAATTGGAAGCACATCGATCGGCGGTGGCGTGATGACTGTGGAAGACGGAAAAGAACGCGATCTACCCATCCTCCTTCAGCGATACCCTCAATTCAGAAACGGCTTGAAGACGGAGTTGATGCAGTCGGGTCCTTGGAATCCACCGGGCAATCCGATTTCTCGCGCGAGTTCTATTCCGTTTTTCATCGTTCGAGAACTTGATTAACGCGGCCCAATCGCAGGTTTCCTGAGTGAAGCAAGGCCGCGCTAATACGGCAGCGTTCGGCCAAAAGCGACGTTGACATCATTAAGACAAATGCTGCTTCATCGATTTATAGGCGTCAGCAGCTAGTCGTCGCGGGCGCATGCGCAGTGCAAAAGTTGAATTTGTATCAAAGAGGCCGAGATTTTTCAGATGGATGTTGAACTGACTACTGATAGAACGCTTCGTGTCGCGCTAGTAACGGGATCTACTTCCGGGATCGGCGCGGCTATTGCGCGCAGGCTGAGCGACTTGGGGTATGCCGTGGTACTTCATTCGCGAAGTTCTGCGCAGACAGGTCGCTCAATGGCCGCTGAGATGAAGCAAGCCATCTACGTACAAGCCGATCTTGCCGTGGAATCAGACAGGATTCGACTTGTCCGGGAGGCTGTCGCAGCGTGGGGCCAACTAGACGTACTGGTCAACAACGCCGGCATAAGCAGAACCATTTCGCATAAGGATTTTGCCTCCGCTACATCCACGGTGTGGCACGAAATCTATGAGGTAAACGTCGTAGCGCCTTTCCATCTCGTAGCTTTAGCAGAGTCGGCTTTGCGCGCCGCCGCCCAGAATCGCCGAGCGGGCAGCGTAGTAAATATCAGCTCACATGCTGGCGTCCGTCCCAAAGGCGCGTCAATACCTTACTCAGTCAGCAAAGCAGCGCTCAATCACATGACTCGCTTACTTGCGGCGTCACTCGGCCCGGACATCCGTGTGAACGCGGTCGCGCCCGGGTTGGTAGACACGCCCTTGACCGCAGAATGGACTGACGCACAAGCGTTGTGGCGCGAACGTGCTCCGATGCATCGGGCTGCAAGTCCGGATGACATTGCTCACGCCGTCGCGATGCTTGTCGCATCGGACTACCTTACTGGAGAAGTGCTGCTATCGGACGGCGGATTGAATCTGACCTGATTGCGTGGCGCCTTACGAATGGCAGCTTTGGGCCCAAAGCAGACCTTGGTTGCGCTATCGAATCTGAGCTTTTTTGAACGGCCAAGCCCATCTTCTGGGGGTCGCAAAACCGAGAAAGAACGAGACGACGATGCATATGGCAAACGTCAAATATTCCAAATTCTGTAGAAACCATTCGAGAATTTGGCACACCATCCGGTAATTAGGTGCGTCCCATGGAGTGCACGCAATCTCCGCGAGTTGGAAAATCAGATACCGCGAGATTTGGTACAGATGAGCAAATACCACGAATAAAACAATGCCCAGAACAAGCATGCTGGGAGCGGCGATTGTCCACCGTGGAGACTTTCCTGCACGTGCCGCGAACACTGATAAACCGATAATCGGTGCGATCAGCGAGAGAAGCAAAAGAGAAATGATGGTCAAACTCATGAGCCGTGTCAGTGATTTTCCGATGTGCGCGTCTGACCGTTAGGCGTCATCCTGTCCGAGCGGATTAGCTAATGTGACTTGCATTCCCGTGAAGCCGTTCAGTAGGCGAAATCCTTTTCCTTCAAGAAGTTTGTTAATCCGAGTGGCTTCTCGGTTTGCATTTTCGTCGTCTGGGATATGGACCCATGCAAGCGGACGACCATTGACGAATTCTAAAAAACTCGCGGCGCTACGCTCATCATCCATCGAACATTGCAATCCATTCAGATTGCAAAAATCGGCAAACGCCTTTTTGCTTACGACGCCCTCTCGGATATCCGTCTTAAGGTTTTGGCAGTCGATGGGGTCCGGAACATAGCTAAGCCCAATGAACACATCACGAGAAATGCCCTCGCGCCACATTTCAGGGGCTAACACCAATTTGCCGAAATCCTGATCCAGCGGGCGACCGGGTGGTGACCACGCTTCGAGTTCCCAAATGGATTTTGGCTCAGTCATAAAATTGTTTTAGATGTCCGCTTCTGGCCGATAGACGACATCGTAATGTGACGCGGCGGCGGGCGCGAGCTTTATCAGTTTCTACGGCGTAAACGCGAATAAATCGAAACACCAGCGAGGATAGGTATGGACACGAAAACACTGTTCTTGCGCAAATCGCGGCTTACGCAGCATCATCTCTGCCATGACTCTTCAGGAATTTCCTCTCGCTTGGCGTTGGACAGACACTCGGTACGCATCCTTTCCGCCTGAGGTCTTGGCGCTTATCCATCCACTGACACCCGAGGCTGCTAAGGAAGTGCTGGGCGACTCAATATCTTTCTGGGCTTCTGACAAGGCATCAGACGGCTTCCGCGCCGAATCCCAAATTTCGACGGGTAACGACTCGTCCAACAGAGTATCGAAGTGGCTATTCGAACAGTTGGATGCCGAGGAAGATTCGGTTTACGTTTCTTGGCAACCAGCCTTGGCGGTAGAGACCACTTGGAATCTCTTCGTGAGGTATTGGGATGACTTCTGCTATCCGTCGTCCGATGACGTCAGGATATGGACGGCGAAGGAAGACTGGCTGTTGATTTACCACCATTCGGAATTCATGAGGTTCGCCAAACGCAGGTCGGATTGACTCAGCCTGGCACCAACTTCCTGATGTCCGCTTCTGGCCGATAGGGGTCATCGTAGCCCTTGGAAGCTTCGCTGCCGAAGAGGTCATTGGCTATCGCCTGAAGACAACCTGCTTCGCTCTCGTTTTAGCAATGGCAATACGATGTGGAAATTCGCTATCAGGTCGCTTTCGGACAGTACGCGCAGCGGGAACCTCACTTGGAAAACTCCCCAACGACTGTCACTTGGGCCTGCGATAGGTTTAATGTCTGGCCCTTCACTTTCCCACGCGATTCCAACCTGCCAACCGTCTGGATCTGCCACGAACAAGTCGCCGTTTAACTTTGGCCAAGGGCCGGGCCATGGGATGCCAATGTACCCAAGCACCCAGCCATCCTTTTCGGAGCGGCCAATCACTTTATTCGAGTCGTAGCAGTCGTTTCGCATCACACCTCAATGTCCGCTTCTGGCCGATAGCCGCCATTTTTCACATCGGCGCCGTTTGACGTTGAACGTTAACTTCGATCATGGTCCCGACCACGACCAAGTCTTGCAAGAGAATCCAATCATCGTCACCAAAAGACAACCTCAGGGATGATTCATCGAGCATCTCAACGGCTTTGACTTCAATCGATAAGTACAAGGCACTGTCGATCAAGATAAACGCCTGCATGCCGGATTCAATTGCTCCGCTACTCACCTCACCAGCAAGAGTGACTAGCTTTTGCGCTGGTATGTGATGTATCTCATTCAAAAGGAGGTTTGGCATGTGTCCACGTAGATGTGGCTGATCTATTTAACGAACGTCCGGTTCTGGCCGATAGGAGACATCGTACCGATTTCTGCTAAGGACCCTAAGCAGACGTCCACACACACTTAACGCGCTTAAAACTCAGTCTGTATAGGTCTAGAACGGCAGAATTGACGTTGAGGTGAAAACAAATAGATCGTGGTTCAGACTGATGTGGAACGACTCGGGTTTGCAGGAGTCCGTAAGCAGGCGCAGGCTGTAGTCGTTAGAAAATCTTACTAGCAATTCATTGCGTTCAAGAAGTTGGGATGAGAATACAAATTGACCCAGCAATCGACCCAAGGTCCCAGAACGCAGAGCCAACTCACCGTTGTTGGCGCTCTCAATTTCAGCTTCTGCTTGCTTCAACTCGAATCCCGACTCAATCGAAATTGAGGCGCCCGGTTCCCATGTTTTGGTGCTGCTCGCCGCATCTGCTAACTTGTAGAAGTGAAGCACAACGTTTGCCTGTCCAATGCACACTTGAGTAAGTTCCTGGCCGACGATAGCGTCCAGCGGGAAATCATTCGGAATTGCGGGTATTGGCATGTGTGCGGGGATTGAACGTCAGCTTAAGAAAATGTCCGCTTCTGACCGATAGCCGCAATCGTATCGGAGACTACTTCGAGGCCCAAACGCACTTCGCCGGGGTCGGCTCGGTCGCAACATTCAAGAAAAAAATCGTTCGAGATACAGCGCCCAAACCAACGGCATTGCTATCGCGAGAATGATGATCACTGCGCCTATGCCCGGGAAAATCGTCGTTAGCAAAATCGCCGCCGGTACCGCAACGCAATATCCGTATAAAACGCGCCTGCCGTTGAAGGCGTAAATAATCCGATTCATACAGTACGGACACTGCGACGTGCCGTTAACTATTGGTGGAATGCCAACGTCTCGGGTGCACCAGGGACACTTCATTGCAACTCAATCCTCTATTGGTAGGCATACAGAACTAGAGTTTCTTTAACGTCCGCTTCTGGCCGACAACAGACATATTAGTGCAGTCCAATTGACGTCAGACTCAAGCGCCACACGGGCGCAATAACCGCAGAGTACAAGGGTCTCTGGCGGGCGTCTTGAAGGGCGGGGCGCCGCCTATAATTGAGAGCTTTGCACCTCCGGACATCCGTCTCGGAGTAACCGGTCCGCTTCCCATTTCTGCCTAGAACCATGCCTATTTACGCCTACAAATGCGAGTCCTGCGGCTTCGCCAAGGACGTTCTCCAGAAGATGTCGGATCCGCTGCTGACGGTTTGCCCGAATTGCGGCAAACCCAGCTTCACCAAACAGGTCACGGCGGCCGGATTCCAGTTGAAGGGATCGGGGTGGTACGTCACCGATTTCAGAAACCCCGCAGCAGCGCCCGGCGCTCCAGCGTCGGCTCCCACAGCGGACTCCTCCGCGCCTGCATCGTCGGCATCCGGATCTTCGGATTCGCAGCCCGCCGCCGCGTCCGCGCCGGCACCTGCGGCAAGTTCTTCCTCTTCCGATGCCGCTCCCGCCGCGCCGGCCCCGTCCAAAACCACGCCCCCGGCGTCGAGCTGAACATCATGCTGGCCCTTCGCAAATGGCTGTTCGCCGGACTCCTGGTCATCGTTCCCCTGGCCATTACGGTCTGGGTGCTGAACTGGATCATCAGCCTGCTCGATCAAACGCTGCTGATCCTCCCGGAAAGCTGGCGACCCGACTATCTGCTGGGCTATCACATCCCCGGTTTCGGAGTGATCCTGGCGCTGGTCATCCTGCTCAGCGTCGGCGCCATCGCCAGCAACTTCGTCGGGCGCAAGCTGGTGGGTTGGGGCGATGCAGTCCTGTCGCGCATTCCTGTGGTTCGCTCGATTTACTCCAGCGTCAAACAGGTGTCCGACACGCTGTTCTCGGAATCAGGCAACGCATTCCGTCAGGCCATGCTCATTCAGTGGCCGCGTGAAGGCGTCTGGACCGTGGCATTCGTCACCGGCGTTCCGGGTGGCGATACCGCCAATTACCTCAAAGACGATTACCTCAGCCTCTACGTGCCGACCACCCCCAACCCGACCGGTGGGTACTTCATCATGATGAAACGCGCCGATTGCATCGAGCTGCAGATGAATGTCGATGAAGCGCTGAAGTACATTGTTTCCATGGGCGTCGTGGTTCCTTCCACGCCGGTTCACCCGAGCCAAACGAGCGCGACAGCTCAAGTTGCTCAGACCAGTCTCCCCGATATCACCAACAAATAATTTTTCGCCCAAAAGGCGTTGCGGAATTTCGATATGGCTATGCGTTCCCACTACTGCGGTCTCGTGACCGATGCCCTGCTAGGACAAACCGTGAGCCTGTGCGGCTGGGTCAATCGTCGTCGCGATCACGGCGGCGTGATCTTCGTCGACTTGCGTGACCGCGAAGGCTATGTGCAAGTGGTGTGCGATCCAGATCGCGCGGAAATGTTCAAGATCGCCGAAGGTCTGCGTAACGAGTTTTGCGTCCAGGTAAAAGGTATCGTGCGTGCGCGTCCGGACGGCACCGTGAACGAAAACCTCAAGAGCGGAAAAATCGAAGTGCTGTGCCACGAGCTCATCGTGCTCAACCCCTCGGTCACGCCCCCGTTCCTGCTCGACGACGAAAACCTGTCGGAAACGACCCGTCTCACGCACCGCGTGCTCGACCTGCGTCGTCCGTATATGCAGAACAACCTGATGCTGCGTTACCGCGTGTCCATGGAAGTTCGCAAGTTTCTAGATGCCAATGGATTCATCGACATCGAAACGCCGATGCTGACCAAGTCCACCCCTGAAGGTGCGCGCGACTATCTCGTGCCCAGCCGCGTGCATGACGGTCACTTCTTCGCGCTGCCGCAATCGCCGCAGCTGTTCAAGCAATTGCTGATGGTGGCCGGCTACGACCGTTACTACCAGATCACCAAATGCTTCCGCGACGAAGATTTGCGCGCAGACCGTCAGCCCGAATTCACACAGATCGATATCGAAACTTCTTTTCTGACCGAAGAAGAAATTCGCGCGATGTTCGAAGGAATGATCCGCAAGGTGTTCCGCGAAGTCATGAACGTCGATCTGCCGGAATACCCGACGATGACTTTCACCGATGCGATGCGTCTGTACGGCTCTGACAAGCCCGATTTGCGCGTGAGCATGCAGTTCACCGAACTGACCGATGTCATGAAAGACGTCGATTTCAAGGTGTTCTCTGCGCCGGCACTGAGCGTAGACGGCCGAGTCGTGGCACTTCGCGTGCCCAAGGGCGGCGAGATGAGCCGAAGCGAAATCGACGCGTACACCGAGTTCGTCAAGATCTACGGAGCGAAGGGCCTTGCCTGGATCAAGGTCAACGAAGTGGCCAAGGGTCGCGAAGGCTTGCAAAGCCCGATCGTCAAGAACCTGCACGACAACGCAGTTGCAGAAATCCTCAAGCGCAGCGGTGCGCAAGACGGCGACATCCTTTTCTTCGGTGCAGACAAGGCCAAGATCGTGAACGATGCGATTGGAGCGCTACGCGTGAAGATCGGCCTGAGCGAATTCGGCCGCAAGTCGGCTGCGATTTTCGAGGACAAGTGGGCGCCACTCTGGGTGGTCGATTTCCCGATGTTCGAGTTCGACGAAGACGGCCAGCGCTGGAATGCGGTGCATCACCCGTTCACGGCACCCAAGGACGGTCACGAGGACCTCATGGACACGGCTCCAGAGAAATGCGTAGCCAAGGCCTACGACATGGTGCTCAACGGCTGGGAGCTCGGTGGCGGCTCGGTCCGTATTCACCGCGCCGAAGTCCAGAGCAAAGTTTTCGAAGCGCTGAAGATCGGTCCTGAAGAAGCTCAGCTCAAATTCGGCTTCCTGCTCGACGCGTTGCAGTACGGCGCGCCTCCGCATGGCGGTCTGGCCTTCGGTCTCGACCGTCTGGTCACCCTCATGACCAAGGCCGATTCGATCCGCGACGTGATCGCTTTCCCCAAGACCCAGCGCGCTCAGGATTTGCTCACGCAAGCGCCTAGCCCGGTCGACGAGAAGCAACTCCGCGAACTGCACATTCGCTTGCGCACGCCAGCAGTTGCAACGCCTTCGGCACAGTAACTAAAAAATCAGGTCGTGAAATTCGAATAGATTTCACGACTATGGCGATCTGGAAAATTCCGCGTTCGGTGCTGGTGGTGATCTACACCCCGGCGCTCGACGTGCTGCTCATCGAGCGCGCAAAAAATCCTGGCTTCTGGCAATCCGTCACCGGAAGCGTCGACACACCCGACGAGCCGCCCCGCGAATGCGCATGGCGGGAAGTGCTTGAGGAAACCGGCATCGATTCCGGTCCTGGTTCCTCGCTCGCGGCATCGCTGACCGACTGGAATCTCGAAAACGTGTACGAGATCTATCCGGCCTGGAAGCATCGCTACGCACCCGATGTCACGAACAACACCGAGCATGTGTTCGGCCTTCAGGTTCCTGAGCAATTGCCAGTGAAGCTTGCTCCCCTCGAACACATCGATTACCGCTGGATGCCCTATCGAGAGGCCGCCGACGCGTGTTTTTCGCCTTCGAATGCAGAGGCGATCCTGCTCCTGCCAGAATTCATCTCATGAACACGCTACGCATCGCCACATACAACATCCACAAAGGGGTGCAGGGCGTCGGACCGGTGCGTCGCCTCGAAATTCACAACCTTGGGCATGCGGTCGAGCAGCTCGATGCTGACATCGTATGCCTGCAGGAGGTGCGGAAAGTTCACCGTCGCGAAGCTCAATACTTCACGCGCTGGCCCGAGCAATCGCAGGCGGAATTTTTGTGTCCCGAAGGCTACGTTTTTGCGTACGAGACCAACGCGGTAACCCGCCACGGCGAGCACGGTAATGCCTTGTTGTCCCGGTGGCCCATCGTCGATGTGCGACAGGAAGACATCTCCGACCACCGCTTCGAGCAGCGCGGCATTCTTCATGTGCAGGTGAGCGTTCACGATGTCGTCGTTCACGTTCTCGTCGTGCATCTGGGGCTGATCCCGCAGAGCCGGCTTCGTCAGGTCGCGCTGTTGAACGCGTACATCAAACGCAGTATTCCCGATGAAGCTCCGGTGTTCGTAGCCGGTGATTTCAACGACTGGGGCACCCAGTGCGGCAACGGCATGAAATCGGCAGGCTTCGGATGCTTCTCCGGGCCCCGCCTCTTCACCTATCCCGCGCGACTGCCGCTGGTGCAGCTCGATCACATCTACGGGCGCCATATGAAGCCTGTGGCTTCCAGTGTTCCGCGTGGCCGCATCTGGTGGCGCATGTCGGATCATCTGCCGCTCATTTCCGAGTTCGAAATGCCCGCCGGGGTGAGCGTACCTGCGGATACCCACGAGTGACCAAGCCGGGCACGCATTTTCGGGACGGTCATGCTGTCTCGCTGCTGCAGGGTAGCGTCGAATTTTTCCCAGCGCTGATTGCAGCGTTCGACAGTGCGCGAGTCGAGATCCATTTTGAAACCTACATCTTCGACTTCACTGCCAGCGGCACCGACATTGCCGAAGCGCTGATTCGAGCCGCACGACGCGGCGTGAACGTCAAGCTTGCGGTGGACGGCTACGGCAGCGAGCCTTTTACGCCGGAGTGGGTGGGCCGCCTGAAAGAGGCTGGCGTCACCTGGCTGGTGTATTCCCTGCCGGGATCGCTGGGCATGTTGATGCCCGGCCGATGGCGACGCCTGCATCGCAAGCTGTGCGTGGTCGATGGTCACACTGCTTTCTGTGGCGGCATCAATGTGCTCGACGATTTCCACGACCCGAGCTATGGCACGCTGGACGCGCCGCGATTCGATTTCGCGGTGAAGGTGACCGGCCCGCTGGTGAACGATGTTCGCCGCGCGATGTCGCAGTTGTGGCAGCGGATGCTCGCATCGCGAAAACTGCGACACGTCGATTTGACCGGCGCGCTGGACGCGCTTGCGCACGACATGGCCGATGCGGACTCCTCGCGCGACAACCCGCCGACCAGCAGGCCGCATACGGTGCGCGCCGCGCTGGTGCTGCGCGACAACCTGCGCAATCGGGCTCGCATCGAGAAGGCATACCGTCGGGCAATCGGTTTGGCACGCGATGAAATCATCATCGCAAATGCTTACTTTGTTCCCGGGGCAAAACTGCGCCGATCGCTCATCATGGCTGCTGAACGTGGTGTGAAGGTGACTGTGCTTTTGCAGGGCAAATACGAGTACTTCATGCAGTACTACGCATCGCGGCCGGTGTACGGCGCGCTGCTGAGGGCCGGGGTTGAAATACAGGAGTATTCCCCCAGCTTTTTGCATGCGAAGGTCGCAGTTATCGATGGGCATTGGGCAACGGTCGGATCGTCGAATCTGGATCCGCTGAGCATGTTGTTGGCGCGCGAAGCGAACGTGATCGTCGAGGATGCGCAGTTCGCTGAAACGCTCAAAGCTCGGCTGATGAATGCCATGAAGAGCGGCGGACAAGCGATGGATCGCGAGGCTTACATGCACAGGCCGTTTCATCAGCGTGTGCTCGAGCGGATAGCGATGGGAGCCATGCGATTCGCTTTGCTGGTGAACGGAAAAGAGTACTAGCCCAAAGAACCCACAGTGGCCAACGAGTAGCAAACCGAATCGACAGGTCGATTTAAAACAGGAGACACGCGGGCGATGGCGAACACTGCAGACGATCTGGTCGTCCAGAGACCCGAGGGCCTCTACTGCCCGCAGGGCGATTTTTTCATCGACCCGTGGCGCCCTGTGGAGCGCGCGGTCATCACCCACGCGCATGCCGATCACGCCCGCACCGGCCACGCGCACTATCTGGCCGCAGCGCCTGCAGAAGGCGTGCTTCGCGCACGGCTAGGCACCATCGATCTTCAGACCGCAGAGTACGGCGCCCGTATCGTCCATAACGGCGTGACCGTCTCGCTGCATCCGGCGGGACATGTGCTCGGGTCGTCTCAAGTGAGGCTGGAATACGAAGGGCGAGTCTGGGTGGCAAGCGGCGATTACAAGGTGGCCGCCGACGCGACCTGCGCTCCGTTCGAGCCGGTGAAATGCGATGTCTTCATTACCGAATCGACCTTCGGATTGCCGATCTATCGGTGGCGACCCGATGCTGAAATCTTTGCCGACATCAACGCATGGTGGAAATCGAACGCCGATGTCGGGCGAGCCAGCGTGTTGTGTTGTTATTCGTTCGGGAAAGCGCAGCGCATCCTGAGCGGCGTCGATCCTTCCATCGGCAGCATCATCGTGCACGGCGCGGTGGCGCCACTGAATCGGGCATACATCGAAGCGGGTGTTGCGTTGCCCGAGACGCACATGGTGAGCGAAGTCAGCGACAAATCCGAGTTCACGAAGTCACTGGTGTTGTGCCCGCCCGCCGCCGGCGGCTCCAGCTGGATTCGCAGATTCGGCGATCACAGCAATGCATTCGCTAGCGGCTGGATGCTGCTCCGCGGTGCAAGAAGGCGAGGGGGCTATGACCGCGGATTTGTTCTGAGCGATCACGCCGATTGGCCGGGACTGCTGTCTGCGATCGGCGCGACCGGCGCGGAGCGGGTCATCGTGACCCATGGAAGCATTCCTACGCTGGTGCGGTACCTCACTGAGCAGGGTCTCGAGGCAGGATCGTTCGATACCGAATACGGCAGCGACGATGCCGAGGATACGAAGGTGGAAACGCCGACAGAGCAATTGGCTGTTGAAAAAATCGAAGAAGCGAAAGACGACGACGCGGCGACTGCCGAGGAAAGCGCATGAACGAATTCGCGATCCTGTTCGCCGAACTCGATGCGACCACTTCGACCAACGACAAGGTCAAGGCGCTGCTCAAATATCTTTCGACCGCATCGCAGGAAGACGCCGCATGGGCGGTGTATTTTCTGGCAGGCGGCAAGCCGCGCCAATCGGTCAAAACAGCGTTGATGCGATCGCTGGCGCGCGATGTGGCGGGCATCGAGGAATGGCTGTTCGACGAGTGCTATCAAGCGGTGGGCGATCTGGCCGAGACGATTGCGCTGGTGCTTCCGGCGTCGAAAGAAAAATCCGAAGGTGGGCTGGCCGAGTGGATAGAAAACCGGATCGTGCCGCTGCGAGGCTTGCCCGATGCCGAAGTGGCCGAGCGCGTGAAAGAACACTGGAAGGCGCTCGATACGCAAGGCCGCTTTCTGTATATCAAGCTAGTCGGCGGCGGATTTCGCGTGGGTGTGAGCAAGCTGCTGGTGCAACGCGCCTTGGGTCAGCATGCGGGCGTCGATGCCAAGTTCGTCGCGCAGCGAATGATGGGCTACACCGATTCCAAGACCGCGCCTACGCCCGCCAAATACGCCGCGCTTCTGAACCCGGAGGCAGGCACCATCGATCACGGCCAGCCCTATCCCTTCTTTCTCGCGCACGGCCTTACCGACGACGCGGAAGCGATCGCCAAACGCCTGGGGAATATCGAGGACTGGCAGGTGGAATGGAAGTACGACGGCATTCGCGGGCAAATAGTGCGCCGCAATGGCGAAGTGCATATCTGGTCGCGCGGAGAAGAACTCGTGACCGAGCGATTTCCCGAGATCGTGGCGCAGGCAGAGCAATTGCCCGACGGCACGGTAATAGATGGCGAGATCATCGTGTGGAGCGACATCGAAGGTGAGCCGGACGGGCGACCCGCTGCGTTTTCTTTGTTGCAACAGCGGACTGCCCGCAAGACATTGACGAAGAAGGTCCTGGCCGATGCACCGGTGTCGTTCGTGGCGTACGACTTGCTGGAGGAGGACGGCGCGGATCTTCGCGCCACCACGCAGCGAGAAAGGCGTCAACGCCTGGAGGCGCTGTTGAACGGCAGCGCGATACGCCTGTCGCCACTGGTCGAAGAATCGTCCTGGGTCGATCTTGCGAAGCGTCGTACCGAATCGCGCGCGCGAAACGTCGAAGGATTCATGCTCAAGCGCCGAGATTCCCCGTACGGCGTGGGACGCACCAAAGCCGATGGTCTCTGGTGGAAATGGAAGATCGATCCGATGACCATCGATTGCGTGCTCATCTACGCGCAGGCAGGGCACGGACGCCGGGCATCGGTCTACACCGACTACACCTTCGCGGTGTGGAACCGGACGCCGAAAGACGCGGCAGAGGCCCAGGCGGTAATAGATGCGATAGCCAGGCGTGAACCTGCGCAGCCGGATGCCCTTCAGCTGGTGGCTTTCGCAAAGGCCTATTCGGGACTGACCGATCAGGAGTTCGCGCGGGTCGACGCCATCATCCGGAAGTCGACGCTCGAGAAGTTCGGCCCGGTGCGTAGCGTGAAGCCGTCGCTGGTGTTCGAGTTGGGTTTCGAAGGCATCAACCGGAGTCCGCGTCACAAGAGCGGCATCGCGACCCGGTTTCCGCGAATGCTACGAATTCGTGACGACAAACCGATCCACGAAGCGAACACGCTGCAGGATCTGGAAGAACTGCTCGGGCCGGAGCGATAGCTTTCCTCCTGGCGTGCAGGGGTGTAAATAGGCCAGAACTCGGCACATACTCGACAAATGCCCTGCTTAACGAATAAGCATTCACGCACTGTTACGATGTTCGGATGTTGATGAAAAAAACAAGTTCTGACATGACCAAATCCAATGCCGTGACCAACGCTGGCGACGAGTTCGAGGGCACGCCGGTATCGGTCAAAATTCGCGAGCGCATCGTCGCCGCCCGCAAACGCTTCAACGCCAACGACAACATCTCCGCGTTCATCGAACCGGGCGAGATCGAAAAGCTGCTGGACGAAGTCGAAGAAAAGATGAAGGGCGTTTTATCCAGCCTGGTCATCGACACCGATACCGACCACAACACCAACAACACCGCCCGCCGGGTTGCAAAGATGTATTTGCAGGAGGTGTTCAAGGGTCGTTACGTCGAAGGTCCGAGCATCACCGAATTCCCGAACGCCGAACACCTGAACGAGTTGATGATCGTCGGCCCGATCACGGTGCGTAGCGCCTGCTCGCATCACTTCTGCCCGATCATGGGCAAGATCTGGATTGGCGTGATGCCCAACGAGCACACCAATGTGATCGGCCTGTCCAAGTACGCACGCCTTGCTGAATGGATCATGGGGCGCCCGCAAATCCAGGAAGAAGCGGTTGTGCAGCTCGCCGACCTGATCCAGGAAAAGACTCAGCCCGATGGCCTGGCCATCGTCATGGAAGCCAGTCACTTCTGCATGTCGTGGCGCGGCGTCAAAGACGTCGACAGCAAGATGATCAACTCGGTCATGCGCGGCGCTTTCCTGAAAGATCCTTCCCTTCGCCGCGAATTCCTCGCCCTCATTCCACGAAAAGACTGAACATGCTGGTACGCCTTCTCTACGCAAGCCGCGCTGTCGATCCCAGCCCGGAAAACATCGAACAGATTCTTCTGCAGTCGCGCGAACACAACCCGGGCAGCGGCATCACCGGCATTCTTTGCTACGGCGGCGCCATCTTCCTGCAGGCCATCGAAGGTGGACGCGATCAGGTCAGTGCGCTCTACGGTCATATTCAAAAAGATCCGCGTCATAAAGATGTGGTGTTGCTGCACTACGAAGAGATTTCCGAACGCCGCTTCGGTGGCTGGACCATGGGTCAGGTCAACCTGTCCAAATTGAACATGTCGATTCTTCTGAAGTATTCGGAGCGACCCGAGCTCGATCCGTATTCGGTGTCGGGCAAGGTTTCGCTTGCTCTGCTGGAAGAGTTGATGGCGACGGCATCGATCATCGGACGTGCCTGATATCAGCGGTGAGTGAAGTCATCGGCTGCGATTTCTCGAGCAGCCCCTCCAAACGCAAACCCATCGTCATCGCGCGGGGCGACATCGCCTCCGGCGTGGTGCGCCTTCTTCGAATCGACAAGCTGGAAACGCTGGACGCTTTCTCCGAATGCTTGAAAGAAGATCGAGCGTGGGTCGGAGGTTTCGATCTACCGTTCGGCTTGCCACGCGAACTGGTCGAGCATCTCGGTTGGCCCGACACATGGCCTGAGTTGATTGCGCACTACGCATCGCTGGATCGCGATGTCATTCGCGCCACGTTCGCTGCCTTTTGCGACGCGCGACCGGTCGGTGGCAAATTCGCACATCGTGCTGCGGACGCTCCGGCCGGATCCAGCCCATCGATGAAATGGGTGAATCCGCCGGTGGCATTCATGTTGCATGCGGGCGTTCCGCGCCTTGTCGAAGCGGGCGTGTCCATTCCCGGATTGCATGAAACGAAAAGCCCGCGAATCGCACTCGAGGCCTATCCCGGAATGCTGGCGCGCGAGATCGTGGCGCGTCGAAGCTACAAAAGCGACACCAAAGCCAAACAGACGCCAGATCGGATCATCACGCGCATGGACATCGTTGCTGCGCTGGAACAGGGGCGCACTTCATTGGGTTTGCGAGTGCGATTCACATCGCCACAGCGCGATTCGCTGGTCGCCGATGCCTCAGGCGACTCGCTCGACGCTGTGCTCTGCATGGTTCAGGCGTCCTGGGCAGCCCAAAAATTCTCGCAAGGAGATTTGCGCTACGGATTGCCCGCCCAATTCGACGCACTTGAAGGATGGATCGTTACCGCTTCCAGCGCCGTGTAAACGGGTGTGCTTCGGCTGGGGCTTTTCCTACAAAAGCTTCGGCCATGACTGACGGAATTGTTTTTGTCGCGTTCTTAGAGTTGTTTTCAGCGGAGAGAAATCACTCTCCGTTCCATGTAAATCAACTTAAAGGAAACATCATGAACAAAGACCAAGTCGAAGGCCGTATTGACCAAGCCAAGGGCAAGATCAAAGAAGTTGCCGGCAAAGTGGTGGACAACGAAAAACTGAAGCAAGAAGGCCGTATCGATCAAGCAACCGGCAAGGCACAAGCCACGGTCGGCGATGCCAAGAACAACGTTTCCAAGGCAATCGATAAGTAATCCATCGAACAGTCTTTGTCGATGAAGTCACGTATTCCCTCGTGTCGACGCGTGTCGCACGAGGGTCGTGACCGGAGTCGAGAAGAGTAGAAGGAGGCAAAAAAATGAATTTGGATTTATCCCGTTCAAAGAGTGCAATTCTTGCGCTGTCTGCAGTTGCCGTATTCGGGCTTTCTGCGTGCGACAAAAACGACACAGCAGCGATGAGCCAAAAGGTCGACAACGCGGTAGCGAAGACCGAGGAAAAAGCGAAAGAGCTGGGCCGCGATGCGAAAGACGCGACAGCTAATGCATCGGCAAACGTCAAGGAAGCTGTGAGCGATGCGTCGATCACTGCAGCAGTGTCGACGGGCATTGTGAAGGACAGCGAACTCAGCGCCACTCGTATCAATGTTGATACGAAAGACGGAGTCGTGACGCTGACCGGACCGGTTCCAAGCAACAGTGCCCGCGAGAAGGCGGAGACGATTGCCAAGGGCACTTCGGGAGTTTCTTCCGTCAAGAACCAGCTGACGGTCGTTGCGAGCTAGATAAAACTCCGCGACTCGCGAGTCAATTTAAAACACCAGAAAAAAGGGCTGCATCGAAGCCCTTTTTATTTGCTCACTCGCCTCTCAGGGGGAGAGTCTCATGACGCTCGGTCAGGGCGCGGCCGCCGGCACCGGTTCGACGAGATCGAGACCAGCATCACCGGTCACCCCGTTTTGCGCAGCCTGGTCCACGACCGATTGAGTTTCATCGTTGGATGTCTCCACTTCGCTCGCACGTGTCAGCACCTGCGAATAAATCACCTCGTGAACGAAGCGAAGTTTCTTCAGTGCCGAGTCGGTCAATGCGAACGGATACGCATCTTCCTGCCCCAGGCTTCGATTCAAACTGTTCACAAGCAGAGTCAATGGAATCCACTGGCTGACCAGGTCGTCGAAATCGTGAACCCGCCCTTCGAACGGATCGCTTACCTTGCCGGAACGGCGCCTGCTGCGCGCTTTCTCGCCGGTTGGAATCTGCACCTGGGTCCGGTAAGCCGATGCGGTTTCCAGCAAATCGACCATGTGAAGATAGTGAGCCCATGTCTCCGCCCAATCTTCCCAGGGATGCGATGCTGCATAGAAACTGATGTACTGGGCCTTCCAGTCGTCGCTGAGCGGATCTTTGGCGTAGTGCGCCTGAAGCGCCTGGCCATAGTCCAGGGTCTCGTCGCCGAAAACGTCCCGGAAGGGCTGCACTTTTTCCGTATCCTTGATCAGCTGATCCCAGTAGAAGTGACCCGACTCGTGGCGCAAGTGACCCAGCAGCGTGCGATACGGCTCGTGTAATTGCAGCCGACGCTTCAGACGTTCGTCGTCATCCGCTTCGGCTACGTTCAGCGTGATAAGACCGTTGTCATGACCTGTCATTACAGCGGGGCCGCCTGGCAGGTCTTCCTTGAATTCGTAAATTGGCGCTTCCCACTTGCCTTCGCCAGAGACCGGATCGATCTTTGTCGAAATCAAACCAAGGCGGGCCAGCGTGTAGTTCAAACGACGCTTTGCGATTTCGATGCGATACCAGCGGGTCAGATTGTTCGGCGCGCTCAAATCCGGAAGGATCCGCGTCTGCCGGCAAGACACGCACAACATATTCAGGTCCGACTCTTCGACCGCGAAGTTGCATGCCTCGTATTGAATGGAATTCGCGCAAAGGCGATAACGCGGACCATCGTCCTGAAGCTGATCGTCGCCGTCGGCAGCGCTCTGGCCGTCGCCCTGCAAGTGACGCCATAGCGAGTCGGATCCTGGCACAGGCTCGATCGATCCCATGTCCATTTCTGCGGCGAGAAACGCAAGCGTGGAGCCGCAGTGAACACAGTGCGTGTTCTCGAAGAACACCGGGTGAGCACAGTTGTCGCAGTTAAAAATTTTCACGATCGAATCCAAAATAAAGAAAAGCAGGTCTGCTCTCGTAGACCTGCTTTAGGTTCGGACGGATGTCGCAATCAAAAAATGATTTCGCCACCCGTCGCAAGCACCGTAGTGCCCTAAATCGAATTAGGGACGAACGATGATGTTGTTGCGAACGCTGGAAACACCCTTGGTGTTGCGAGCGATCGACTCAGCTTGAGCGCGTTCAGCACCGGACTTAGCGAAGCCCGACAGTTGAACCGTGCCGTTGAGGGTTTCAACGCTGATGGAAGTAGCTGCGACAGTCTTGTCTTCAGCCATCTTTGCTTTCACAGCGGTGGTGATGGAAGCGTCATCGACGTAAGAGCCAACGGTTTGCTGGTCGCGGAAGACCGAGCAGCCAGTTGCGCCAAGAACGGTAATGCCAGCCATTGCGGCGAAAGCCAGTGCACGTGCGTATTTCATAGTTTTTCCTTCAAATTAAAGTTGATTTTTTTAACGCGGTGCTGTCGTTTAAAAGCTCGTCGTCATGCCGCACCACCCCCGCGCGACGACTCGCATCCCTCTTAAATTCGTTTCATCCAGTCGCTCAGCTCGTCGGCGTGTTCTTCCTCGTCGGCGAGAACCTCTTCAAGCATGCGACGGGTTGTCGGATCCTTTTCGCCGATCATCTGAACCATCTGGCGATAGGACTCGACCGCAATTCGTTCTGCAATCAGGTTGGCCTTGACCATTTGATGCAGGTCGAGCGACTCGTCGTAGTCGGCATGGCTGTTCTGAGCGATGCGCGACGGATGGAAATCAGGCTCGCCGCCAAGTTGCACGATACGGCGCGCGATCTTGTCTGCGTGTCCGGATTCTTCTTCTGCGTGAACCAAAAACTCGTCGGCAATCGCTGGCGACTCCAGACCGGTGGCGGTGAAGTAGTGGCGCTTGTAGCGCAGCACGCACAACAGTTCGGTTGCCAGTGCTCCGTTCAACAGTTTGATGACTGCCTCGCGGTGATCGTCCGAGCTAGGCGTGTTTGCGCCGTCGTCCAGGTTCTCGCGAGCGCCGCGCTTGATCGATTCAACGTCGAGTTGCATCGATCCGTTCTTGTAAGCCTCATTGCTCGCCGTTTCGGGAGCACGCGTTTCTGCTTTTGAAGTCATTGGGTTGTCCTTGGGGTCGTGGCTATTGGTGTTTGAATTGGCTTCGACCGAAATCAGTAGCGGGGAGGATTGCGGCGGCTGGAGACGAACATCGCTCCGATCAGAGCGCCGGCAGCAGCTGCAATCAGCAAAGATTTCGCTGGCTTTTCTGCCACGTACTTGCCGGTCGCGTCGCAATACTGTTCGTACGTTTGTTGGGCCTTCACCTTCGCGTCGTAGGCAAGTGCCAAACCGCGCTGGGTGTATTCCTGAACCTTGGCTGCAAGTTCTTCGATCGTCGGATCGACGTCGCCGCGCCATTCGCGAATCTTGTCTTGCGCCTTGTCGAGTTTTTCGTCGGCTACATCACGGGTGGTCGCAACGGCTTCTTCCGCGCTTTGCAGCACGTCGTCCGAAATGCTTCGAACGTTTTCCTTGATTGCTTTTTCTTGGGCGGTGGATGCCATTGAGTAACTCCTTGAATGCTTAACGAGGTAGGGGTGATTTATTAATCAGCCCTTGCGAATCAGGCTCACCACGAAGGTGACGACGGCCATGACAGCGAAGATGAAAAAGAGGATCTTGGCAATTTCAACTGCGCCGGCTGCAATGCCGCCGAAGCCGAAAATCGCTGCAATAAGAGCGATCACCAGAAAAACAACTGCGTAGTGCAACATGTCCTATCTCCCCGCGGTACATCCGCTGCCTTTGGCCGTGCTCCCATCGAGCGACCTATGGAGAGAAGGTTATTTCGGATGCCATCCACGCGTCATCGGTAGGTAGCGCGGCATCGAGTAGGCTGCAAGCAGCCTGTGATGTAGGACGCAGCCTATGCGGTTTCCGTCATTGCCGGAACATCGTTCGGCATGTGGCGTGATTCCTTCGGAAGCACCGCGGAAATTTTGGTGCCCGCACCGGGCGCAGACGATACGGTCAGCTTGCCGCCATGTGCCTCGACGCGATGTCGCATACCAGCCAGGCCGTGCGACGAAGCTTTCACATCGGAAAGGCTGAAGCCTGCACCGTTGTCTTTCACCGCCAGCACAACATGCGAGTCGTATTTCGAAAGCACCACCTCGGCCTGCGTGGCGTTCGCGTACTTTGCAATATTCGTGAGCGATTCCTGAACGATCCGGTACACAGTGAGTTGCGCTGCATCACTCAAGTCGCACGCCTCGAATTCGGTCGTGATTTCAATTCCCGACCGATCCGCGAATTCACGCGTCAGAATTTCCAGTGAAGAGATCAAACCAAGATTCGACAACGAAGAAGGACGCAAGTCTTCGATGATTCGACGCTTGAGCGCAATACCGCTGTTAAGGGTGTCGGTCAGATGCTGAAGGCGGTCTCCCGCGTCGGGAATGTCTTTTGGCAAGCGCGATTTCAAACGGGCCACATCGAGCTTCGCCGCCGTGAGCAACGCTCCCAGTTCGTCGTGAAGTTCCCGCGCAAGATGCCCGCGCTCTTCCTCGCGAACCTCTTGCAAGTGAGTAGCCAGTTCGGCGAGCGTAGCGGTTCTTTCCTTCACCAAATGTCCCAGCTGATCGCGCTCGCGCTGCAGGATTTCGTTTTGGCGGTCGCCGGCCATATTCAGAGCGCTGGTCTGACGCAGATACATCGCGAACGACAGAAGTCCGACAAGCGCTACAAGGGCAATACCGATTCGCGAAAGTTGAAGCGATCGGGTGATTTCCTCTCGGCTTGAGGCAATACGCGCCGTGGTTGCCGCCACAAGTTCGGTTGCGAGGCTGCGGATGGTGTCCATGTGCTCCCTGCCCACATCCGTGGTCAGAACGAACTTCCAGGCGTCTTCGTTGCCTTGCTTGCGCATGCGGATGCTGAGGTCCATCTCGGAGAGCTTTCGCTGGACCTGCCTGGAAAGCAGCTCGAGAACTTCCATTTCCTGAGGCGCTTGTTTGTAGTCCGAGCGCAACTCGTCGAGGGCCGGCGTGAGGTTCGCGATGGCACTGTCGTAGGGCTCGAGATAGCGCTGGTCACCGGTGAGCAGGTAGCCCCGCTGACCTGTTTCGGCATCGAGCACCAATTGCAGAACTCGACTGACGTCGGCGCGACTTTTTTGTGCAATCCCGGTTTGTTCCAGCGCATCGGTCGACCGCACGTAGCTCGTTTCGTTGATCCCGATCAAGGCGCACACGGCGAGAACTGCAAGGAGAAGACCCACGGCCATTTTGGGAATAGGAAGTCTGCGCATTTTTTCTCCGTAGACTCTTAAGTGTTGAATTCGTGAATAATCGGTCATCATTAGACTGGCAAGACCAGCCCTTCAAAACAAGCGAAAGGTGTTGAGATGATCAAAGTCGCAATCGTGGACGACCACGCCATTGTGCGCTCCGGACTTAGGCAATTTTTCTCCGACCACGTCGATTTGAGAGTCGTGGGCGAGGCGGGAAGTGGCCGCGAAGCCATCGACCTCATTCGTACGACCGATATCGACGTACTGGTCATGGACCTGTCCATGCCCGGTCAAAGCGGGATCGATGCCCTGGGCATGATTCGCGCCAAAGCTCCCGATGTCGGCATATTGATCTTGAGCGGCTATCCGGAAGAACATTACGCGGTCAACCTCATTCGGCAAGGGGCAAGCGGGTATCTCAACAAGGAATGCGACCCGATGGAAATCGTCAACGCGATCCGTACGATTTCACTTGGACGTCGCCACATCACCCCTGCAGTTGCGGAACTACTGGCGCAGCAACTCGACCGTAAGGATGGCGCACCGCATGAACAGTTGTCGGAGCGCGAATTCCAGGTGTTTTTGAGACTTGCGAAGGGCGAGACTGCAGGCGACATCGCCAAAACGCTATCGCTAAGCGTCAAAACGGTCAGCACGTACAGAACTCGTTTGATGGAAAAGATGAGTCTGGCATCGAACAGCGATCTCACGTATTACGCGTTGAAGAACAAGCTGATCGACTGAGAAACAGGCAACACAAGTACAAAAACGTGCCGCCTGATCAGGTGGGCACGTTTTTCGATTGCGTCACGCAATAGTCGACCAGTGCGTCGATTTCATTGGATTTGTCGAACACGGCATCCGCTCCCAAGGCGGAACAGCGTTTACGCATGTCTTCGGTCGCGTAATTGCTCAGAACTACGACTTTTTTGTTCGGAGCGCGATCGCGGCATGCTTCGAGAATCCCTAATCCGCTTCCCTGCTTGAGGAACAGATCGACGATCGCCAGATCCCACTCGAAGCTGTTGTTGCCGAGAGCCGATCTGCCTTCGTTTTCGGTTTCGGCAATGCCGACAGCGGTAATGCACGCAAGTTCCTCTAGCGTTCCGATCAGATTTTCACGAATCGTCGCGTTATCTTCGACTATGTAAGTTTTCAATCCCACTTGCGTGCTTTCGTTGGGAAAGCTTAAGTTCCCGTTCAACTGGTGTTGCTGCATAAGTTCACCATCGTTTCTTAGTCCATGGTGAGAACTGTACGCAATGCTCGGGTTGAATTCTGCCATCCGAGGCGGTTGGCGAATGTAGGAATGTGCCTACAAGTGATCTTCGAAGGTCGAACAAACCGGACATTTTTCATCGCGCATTGTTCTGATGCGCGTGAATTCCATTGTTTTCGCATCCAGCATCAGTAGCTGGTTAGTCATCGGCGCTCCAGCGCCCGAAAGAATTTTCAATGCTTCCGCCGCCTGCATGGATCCGATGATGCCGACCAAGGGCGCGAATACGCCCATGACCGCACACCGAGTCTCCTCGAAGTCATTCGTCGGGGGAAAGATGCACGCATAGCAGGCCGATTGGGGGTTGCGCGAGTCGAACACCGCTAGCTGGCCGTCGAATCGAATTGCCGCTCCCGACACCAGTGGCACCGAATGCGCAACGCATGCCGCGTTGATCATCTGGCGGGTCGCAAAGTTGTCGCAGCAGTCGATGACCACATCGATGTCCACGAGCAGCCTCTCCAGCATTGCCCTATCCGCTCTCTCGGCGATGGTTTCGACGTCGACGTGCGGATTGATACCTTGCATGGCGCGGGAAGAGGATTCGACTTTCGCCATTCCGACGCGATCGACGGTATGAGCAATCTGGCGCTGAAGATTGGTGAGGTCGACCTGATCGTTGTCGACAAGAATGATGCGGCCAACGCCCGCCGACGCAAGAAACAGCGCGACCGGCGACCCCAGCCCTCCAGCACCGACGACCAAAGCGCTACCGGCGCGGATGGCCTCCTGGCCTTCCACGCCGATCTCGTCGAGCAGGATGTGCCTCGAGTATCGAAGCAGCTCCTCGTCGTCCAATCAATTCTCTTTCTTCTCTTCCTTGCGCTCGACCATGGTCTTGCTCACCAGCACCGGAGTGCCCTTGAACTTGTTGATCGCTTGCGTGAGCTGGAAGTCTTTGTCGAGCACGCCGTATTCAGGCAGCTTGCGGTCTTGCGGCGGGAGTTTGGCTTCTTCCTCGAGACGCTTGCGCGCTTCGTCGCGCAGTTTCTCGCGAACCTCATCCTTCACCTCGGGACCCTGACCGCTATTCAGATGCTTGGTCAGATCGGCCTCACGGGTGCGAAGCGCCGCAAACAGGTTGCCATCGGCGGTTTCGTCGACCATCACGTCGGGAACGATGCCCTTCGCCTGAATCGACTTGCCGCTAGGGGTGTAGTAACGCGCTGTGGTGATCTTCAGGCCGGTATCCGGGCCGAGCGGTCGAACCGTCTGCACCGAACCCTTGCCGAAGGTCTGAGCGCCCATGAGCGTCGCGCGTTTGTGATCCTGCAACGCGCCGGCCACGATTTCGCTGGCAGATGCCGAGCCTTCATTCACCAGAACGATGAGCGGAACCGTTTTCATGGCTGCAGGCAGACGACGCAAAGGATCGCCGGCACCGCGGCGTTGATAGAACTCGGGAGCCGCCTTGTAGACGAACTTGCTGTCCGACAACTGGCCATCGGTGGAAACCACGGTGACGTTTTCAGGCAGGAAGGCCGCCGAGATGGCGACTGCGGAGTCGAGCAGACCACCCGGGTCGTTGCGCAAGTCGAGCACCAGCCCTTTGAGGTTGGGTTCCTGCTTGTAGATTTCTTCCATCTTCTTGGCGAAGTCGTCGACGGTACGTTCCTGGAACTGCGAAAGGCGAATCCACGCATAACCAGGTTCGATCACCTTGCCCCGCACCGACTGCGTACGAATTTCTTCGCGCGTGATGGTGACCGGGAAAGTCTTGCTTTCGTCCTTGCGGAAGATGGTGATGGTGACCTTGGTGCCGGGCTCGCCGCGCATGCGTTTGACGGCGTCGTTGAGCGACATGCCCTTGACTTCGGCGTCGTCGATCTTGGTGATCAGGTCATTGGGCTTGAGGCCGGCGCGGAAAGCGGGGGATCCTTCGATAGGCGACACCACCTTGACCAGGCCATCTTCCTGCGAAATTTCGATGCCCAAACCGACGAATCGTCCCGTGGTGCCTTCGCGGAATTCCTTGAACGACTTCTTGTCGAAGTACTGGGAGTGCGGATCAAGGCTGGCAACCATGCCGGAAATAGCATCGGTGATGAGCTTTTTCTCGTCGACCGGGTCTACGTAATCCGTCTTGATCATTCCGTAGACGGCGGCCAGTTGCTGCAACTCTTCGAGAGGCAGTGGGGCAAACGCGCGCTGCGCCACTGTTTGCAGCGACACCGTGGTAAGTGCTCCGGCGAGCACGCCAACCGAAATCCAACCGGCTATCTTGAGTTTTTGGCCCATAAATCTTCCTATGACGGATCAATATAACCTTTGAACGCGGAGGAACGGAAGGTTCCCTTGTAACTTATGCTTTACCTTGGCTGGCCACAGCAGCTGCGGCTTTCGCGGCGGCTTCTGCGTCTCCCAGGTAGTAATGCCTGATCGGTTTAAGTTCGGCGTCCAGTTCGTAGACCAGCGGAATACCGTTCGGTATGTTCAGGCTCACGATGTCCGAGTCGGAAATGCCGTCGAGGTATTTCACAAGCGCCCGAATCGAATTGCCGTGTGCTGCAACCACCACCCGACGCCCGGATTTGATGGCCGGCGCCATGGCTTCGTTCCAGAAAGGCAGTACCCGGGCAACCGTGTCTTTCAGGCACTCGGTCAGTGGAATCTGCTCGGGCTTCAGCTTGCCGTACCTGATGTCGGCCCGCTCGCTTCGAGGATCGGTCGGCTCGAGCGCCGGCGGGGGGGTGTCATAGCTGCGGCGCCAGACGAGCACCTGTTCGTCGCCGAACTTCTTGGCCATATCGGCCTTGTTCAAACCCTGCAGCGCGCCGTAATGGCGCTCGTTCAGGCGCCAGCTATGAACCACCGGAAGCCATGTGCGATCCATCTCGTCCAGGCAATGCCAGAGCGTGCGAGTCGCGCGTTTCAGGACGCTGGTATAGGCGAGGTCGAATTCGTAGCCTTCGGCCTTCAGGAGGCGGCCGGAATTCTTGGCCTGTTCCACGCCGGTATCGGTCAGATCGACGTCTGTCCAGCCGGTAAAGCGGTTTTCTAGATTCCAGGTCGATTCGCCGTGGCGAATCAGAACGAGCTTGTACATGAGAGTCCTGCAAAAACTGGGGGAAGAACCGGGAGCGAGCCGGGAAATAGCTCGGGAGCAATCGACATTCTAGAATCGCGGTTTGCCCGAATGCTCTCGAAAGGTCTCACGTGAAGTTTTTTATCGATAACTGGATGATTTTTGCCATTGCCATTCTTTCGGGAGGAATGTTGATTGCGCCGCTGCTGATGAAGGCTAGGGGAGGCGCTTTGTCCGCTACCGGTGCCGTGCAGCTGATCAATCGGGAGCGGGCGGTCGTCATCGATGTGAGAGAGCCCGACGAATTCGCGACCGGTCATATCGCGGGTGCTAAAAATGTGCCGCTCAACGATATCGATTCGAGACTTCCTGCAGTCGGCAAGAACAAGAGCCTTCCGTACATCTTCGTTTGCGCCACGGGTGCTCGCGCTGCTCGAGGTGTGAGCATGGCGCAAAAGCTGGGTTACGAGCAGGCCCAAGCCCTGGGCGGCGGGATGAAAGCGTGGAAAGAAGCTAATCTTCCTATCGAGAAAGCCTAATCCACAGGCCATCCCAGATAAGGAAACAGCCCATGCAAGCCGTCAAGATGTACACCACAGCCGTCTGCCCGTATTGCCATCGCGCCAAGCAGGTTTTGAAGGCGCGCGGAGTTGAGCAAATCGAAGAAATCCGGATCGACGCAGACCCTCAGGCACGCTCCCAAATGATGGAAATCACCGGACGCCGCACGGTGCCGCAGATTTTCATCGGCGACAAGCACGTGGGTGGATGCGACGACCTGATCGCACTCGATGGTCAGGGCGGTCTTTTGCCCCTCTTGAATGCCGCATGAGCGTGTTATTCGAGGCTCGTAAGTCGTCGATAAACGACCATCGCAGCCTGACATAATCACATCGCCGCCCGCCCGGGAGCATTTTCCGAGCGGGCTTTGTTTTGATCCGAAAGATTCTCATGGCCGAACAGCAAGACCCCGTATTCCAGATCCAGCGCGTCTACCTCAAGGAAGCGTCGCTCGAACAGCCCAACTCGCCCGCCATCCTGCTCGAACAGGAGCAACCGTCGGTCGACATTCAGCTCGGCATCGAAGCCACCCCCGTTGCAGAAGGCGTCTACGAAGTTGCAGTGACTGCAACGGTGCACACCAAGATCGGCGATCGCACCGTGTTCCTGGCCGAAGTGAAGCAGGCCGGCATTTTCGAAATCCGCAATCTGCCCGAAGAGCAACTCGGCCCGATCATGGGCATCGCTTGCCCGCAAATCGTGTATCCGTACCTGCGCGGCAACGTGGCCGACCTGATCCAGCGCGGCGGATTCCCCCCTGTCCATCTCGCGGAAATCAACTTCCAGGCGATGTACGAGCAGCAGCAAGCAGGCGCTGTTGCAACGCCCACCACGACGCAGTAATCGTTTGCGTCGGGCCATGTCTCCGGGCGCATCATGAAAATATCGATTCTGGGCGCCGGGGCCTGGGGTACGGCACTCGCCATCGGCTCTGCCCCGCGTCACGAGGTCACTTTGTGGGCTCGCGACGCGTCGCAGGCCAAGGCTGTCGACGAAGCCCGAGTCAACTCGCGCTACCTCCCCAATATTTCTCTTCCCAAAAACCTCGCAGTTGCCAACAGCGATGCTGCGTCGGCGGCGGTTGGCGCCGATTTGGTGGTCGTGGCAACGCCGATGTCGGCGTTGCGTGGCGTGCTGCAGCAGTTCGAAAATTCGAGTGTTCCGGTCGCGTGGCTATGTAAGGGATTCGAAGCGGCCAGTGGCGACAACTCCGGGCTGTTGGGTCACGAAGTCTGGCAGCAGGTGGTCACTGACAAATCCCGCAGCCACGGCGTTTTGAGCGGCCCCAGTTTTGCGCAGGAAGTTGCGCGTGGTCAGCCTACCGCGCTGGTTGCGGCGAGTTCCTCAGCCGACATGCGCAAGCTCATGGTGAACGCTTTTCACGGACCGACTCTTCGCGTTTACGAGAACGACGACATCGTGGGTGTCGAAGTGGGTGGGGCGGTCAAAAACGTACTGGCAATTGCGACCGGTCTGTGCGACGGCCTGTCGCTCGGGCTCAACTCGCGCGCCGCGTTGATCACACGTGGACTCGCCGAAATGACTCGTCTCGGCGTCGCACTCGGCGCTCGCACCGATACCTTCATGGGGCTGTCCGGATTGGGCGATCTGGTTCTAACGGCTACCGGCGATCTGAGCCGAAATCGCAAGATCGGCCTGCTGCTTGCGCAAGGGATGTCGCTGGAGCAATCTGTCGATTCGCTGGGGCATGTGGCCGAAGGCGTCTATTCGGCGCGAACCGTGTTGCAGCGCGCGCGTGCAGCGAAGGTGGAAATGCCCATTACCGAGCTGGTGGTGGCCTTGCTGGATGGCAAGTTGAAAGCGCCCGACGCAGTGGCTGCATTGATGGGTCGCGATCCAGCAGCGGAACGCGGGTACGCCTGACGCGAACCTAGGGATCAGATCTCGAGGTTGTCGATCAATCGGGTCTTGCCGACCTTGGCTGCAGCAAGCACCACGAGCGGCGCTCCGTCGACGGCAGCTTGCAGGCTGTCTCGACGACGGATCGCTACGTAATCGGGCTCCCATCCGTTGTCGATCAGAAGTTTCGTCGCGCGATCTTCGAGTGCCGCAAATTCCAGATCACCGCTGCGCACTTTATCTGCCACGTCTTTCAGAGTGCGGGATAGAAACACCGCATTCGTGCGCTCGGTTTCCGACAGATAGCCATTGCGCGATGAAAGCGCGAGTCCATCGTCAGCGCGCTTGGTATCGAGGCCGACGATTTCAATGTTCATGGCCATCTGTCTAACCATGGCCTTGATGACCATCAGCTGCTGATAGTCCTTCTTGCCGAACACCGCGACACCGCCGCCCGAGGCCTGACCGAACACGCAGTTGAAAAGCTTGCTGACCACGGTGCAGACGCCGATGAAGAAGCCGGGTCTGAAATGGCCCTCGAGCACGTTCGCCAAGTCGGGCGTCGGATGTACCTTGAATGTTTGCGCCTCGGGGTATAGCTCCGCTTCGTCAGGTGCGAACAGCACATCGCAACCCGCCGTCTCCAGCCTCGCGACATCCGATTCCCAGGTGCGAGGGTAGCTGTCGAAATCTTCGTGAGGCAGGAACTGAAGGCGGTTCACGAAAATGCTGACCACGGTCACGTCTCCGCGCGGCTTCGCTTCGTGCACCAGCGCCAGGTGTCCCTCGTGCAGATTGCCCATGGTGGGCACGAAAGCGGGGCGCTCGTACGCCGCCAGACACTCGCGAAGTTCCGCGATGCTGTGAATGATCTTCATGAATTCAGTAAGAGTGTTCTGCAGACGGATAGCGCTTGGCTTTCACGTCGTCAACGTAAGTGCGAATCGCCTGGTCGATGCCGCTGCTGCCGTTCATAAAGTTGCGAACGAATCGCGCAACGCGGCCGCGGGTGATGCCGAGCATGTCGTGCAACACGAGAACCTGCCCCGAGCAATCGACGCCAGCTCCGATACCGATCGTGGGAATACCGATCGCGTCGGTCACCTGTTTTGCGGTTTCTGCCGGCATCAACTCCAGCACCATCATTGCGGCGCCGGCATCGGCCAATGCTTTCGCGTCTCGCACAAGCGTGTCGATCTGCGATTCGCTCTTGCCTTGAATCCGATAGCCACCCAGTGCATGAACGCTTTGCGGAGTGAGGCCCAGATGAGCGCAGACCGGCACGCCGCGCTGCACCAGAAAATCGACTATTTCGGTTGTCCAGCCGCCACCTTCGAGCTTCACCATGTGCGCGCCCGCCTGCATCAGCGCAGTCGCGCTTCGCATCGCCTGCGAGGTCGATTCCTGATAGCTGCCGAATGGCAAATCGCCGATCACCCATGAATTTTTGTTGCCGCGAACCACCAGCTCGGTGTGATAGACCATTTGATCGAGCGTGACAGGGAGCGTGCTGTTGAGGCCTTGCATCACCATGCCGAGCGAATCGCCGATGAGCAGGCAATCGACGCCCGCATCGTCGAGCACACCTGCGAAGGTGGCGTCGTAGGCGGTGAGCATGGTTATTTTCTCGCCTTGTGCGTGCATCTCTCGCAGACGATGCAGGGTCATCGGCTTGCGAACATTGCTGGCGGTGGCACTGGAAGTTGCACTGGTGGCAGGTTTTGTCTCTTGCGTCATATCGATTGAATCCGGTTGCGCCGATGAGCGAAATTTGCTGCAGCTCAGGTGGCTTGTTCGGGAATGGGCGTGGTCTGTGCGCTCGTGAAAGCCAGACGCACGTAGATCGGAGCGAAAGCTTCCGCCTGCGTGATTTCGATGAGTGTTTCCTTGGCCAGTTCGAGCAGAGCGATGAAGGTAACCACGAGCACGGTCGCGCCCTTCGAGGGATCGAACAGCGCTTCGAATTCGACGAACTTTTTGCCCTGCAGCTTCTTCAGCACCATGCTCATGTGCTCGCGTACGCTCAGCTCTTCACGCGAAATCTTGTGATGCTGAACCAGCTTGGCGCGCTTGAGAATGTCGGCCCATGCTTCCTGCAGATCGACCAGATAAACATCCGGGAATCGAGGTTGCAGGCTTTGCTCGATGTAGACCTGAGCTTTCAGGAAGTCTCGTCCGAACACCGGCGCTTCGTTCAGGCGGGCCGCAGCCAGCTTGATCTGCTCGTATTCGAGCAATCGGCGAACCAGTTCTGCGCGCGGATCTTCCGGCTCTTTGCCTTCCGCAGTTTTGCGCGGCGGCAGCAGCATTCGCGATTTGATCTCGATCAGCATGGCCGCCATCAACAGATATTCGGCAGCGAGTTCCAGATTACGCGTTCGGATTTCGTCGACGTAGACCAGGTATTGGCGGGTGAGGCCAGCCATCGGGATGTCGAGGATGTTGAAGTTCTGCTTGCGGATCAGGTAGAGCAGCAAGTCCAGCGGGCCTTCGAAGGCTTCGAGGAACACCTCCAGCGCATCCGGCGGAATGTACAGGTCGGTGGGCATCGCGAACAGAGGTTCGCCGTAGAGACGCGCGACAGCGACGTGATCGACCACCTCAGGCATCACGGATGTGCCTAGTTCGGCCTGGGCACCCGAATTGGGGCTAGCGGGATATTTGACGGAAGACATGCTGCGCGGCCGAAGGTCCGGCGCGTACTTCAGTGGCTGTCCGTCTGGTAGACGTAAGGTTTCTGCGCGACCTGCGCTTTGCGGTATTCGCGCCAGGCTTCGCGGTCGATGTTCTTGTCCCACAACAGCGCGCGGCCAGCACGTTGCTGGCTCTCGAGATCGGGTTTCTCGGCCTTCATGTGGTCGATGAACTGGGTCACTTCTGACTTGTAATCCGGGCGGCGAAATATGGACATGGGTAACTCCTGAGCGGATTCTACAGTTAGCGAAATTGCGCAAATTTCATGGTGTAAACGCGAATTTCAGCGCACCCGCATGCCCGGCGTCGCGCCTGGCCACGGGTTCAGCACGTGGATTCCCGGATTCGACTTTTCGTCGGCGTGGCTCGCAGCCAGCACCATGCCTTCGCTGATGCCGAATTTCATCTTGCGAGGTGCCAGATTGGCCACCATGACAGTCAGCTTGCCGACCAGCTCTTCCGGCTTGTAAGCCGATGCGATTCCGCTGAACACATTGCGATTCTTGCCTTCGCCCACGTCCAGCGTCAGTCGCAGCAGCTTGGTCGATCCTTCTACCGGCTCGCAATTGACGATCAGCGCGATCCGCAAATCGATTTTCGCGAAGTCGTCGATGCCGATCGTGGGTGCGAGTTCTTCGCCGCCGGGAATCAGTTTTTCGGGTTCCGGCGCCGGAGGGGGCTCGAACAGGGCGTCGAGCTGCTTCTCGTCGACACGTTGCATCAAATGCTTGTACGCGCCCACCACATGGCCTTCGCCAAGGGGGGTGTCGGCGTTTTTCCAGTCGAGCGGTGCGCAGGCAAGGAACGCTTCGGCTTGCGCGGCCAGTTCAGGCAAAACCGGCTTCAGGCAGGCGGTCATCACCTTGAACATTTCTATGCATTCCGAACAGACGCGGGCCGCTTCTTCCGCCTTGCCTTCTTTCACCAGCTTCCAGGGCGCAGCCGAGTCGAATCGCAGATTCACTTCGTCGGCGAACGCCATGATTTCGCGCAGCGCCTTACCGTAATCGCGCGATTCGTAGAGCGACATGACCAGTTGCACCAGCTCCTTGGGCTTGACTTCTTCATGCGCATCGAAATTCGACGCCACGAGCTTGCCGCCGGGAATGAACTTGACCGCGCGGCTCGCGATGTTCACGTACTTGCCGATCAGGTCGGCGTTCACACGCGCCACGAAATCGTCGGGGTTGAAGTCGACGTCTTCGACGCGGCTGTTCAGCTTGGCGGCAATGTAATAACGCAGCCATTCCGGGTTCATCCCCAGGCTCAGGTACTTGAGCGGATCGATGCCGGTGCCCCGGCTCTTGCTCATCTTCTCGCCGCTAACGGTGATGAACCCGTGCACATTCACCTGCGATGGCGTCTTGCGACCGCTGAAGTGAAGCACCGCCGGCCAGAACAAGGTGTGGAAATAGACGATGTCCTTGCCGATGAAATGAATCTGCTCGACAGATGGGTCTTCGATGAATTCTTCGAACGATTGCGAGGTACGCGACGCGTCGTGCCAATGGGTTTTGGCCTGGCCTTTGTCGAAGTGATTCTTCAGGCTGGCGAGGTAGCCGATCGGGGCGTCGAGCCAGACGTAGAAGTATTTCCCGGGAACGTCCGGAATCTCGATGCCGAAGTAGGGCGCATCACGCGAGATGTCCCAGTCGTTCATGCCGGCTTCGAACCATTCGCTGGCCTTCTTGACCATTTCCTGCTGCAAGCGAGCAGGGCGGCTGCCGTCGTTGCCCGTGTCTTGCGTCCAGTCTTTAAGGAACTCGACCACTTTCGGGTCGGACAGCTTGAAGAAGAAATGCTCCGACGAACGCAGCTCGGGCGTGGCGCCGGTGAGCGTGGAGTAGGGATTGATCAGGTCGGTCGGTGAATACACCGAGCCGCAGACTTCGCACGAGTCGCCGTACTGGTCTTTCGAGTGACAGGTCGGGCATTCGCCCTTGATGTAGCGGTCGGGCAGGAACATGCCCTTCACCGGGTCGTAGAACTGCTCGATGGTGCGCGTCGCGATCATGCCGTTGGTGCGAAGGCGCTTGTAGATGCCTTGCGCCAGCTCGGTGTTCTCGACGCTGTCGGTCGAGTGCCAATTGTCGAATCGAATGTGGAATCCGTCCAGATACTGCTTGCGACCGGAAGCGATCGATTCCACGAACGCCTGCGGCGTGATGCCGGCCTTTTCGGCGGCGATCATGATCGGCGCGCCGTGCGCATCATCCGCGCCCACGAAATGCACCATGTGACCGTGCATGCGCTGGTGACGTACCCAGATATCGGCCTGGATGTATTCCATGATGTGGCCGATATGGAACTTGCCGTTGGCGTACGGCAGGGCGGTGGTCACGAAAATCTTGCGCTGTGCGGTCATTGGTAGGGTGTCTCGGGAAATCACGGAGTGAGCGTCTGGCGAATCTTCGCCGGAACCGATGATTTTATGAGTTGTGGATAAACTGCCCGACCGGCACCGCTTTTGTGCCCCTAAAGTTCCGTGAAAGCCTGCGTTTTCACCGCTTCAAGAAAGATTCCCCGCACCATGCCGACCGCCGAGCAACTGCTTCAGGCCCTGAAAACCGTTGTCGATCCGAACACCGGTATCGACTTCGTCACCTCGAAATCCATCCGAAATGCCAAGGTCGAGGGCGATGTCGTCTCTTTCGATCTTGAAATGGCCTACCCGGCCAAGAGCCAATGGCCCGCGATCGAGGACGCGCTGATGGCCGCCGCCCGGAGCCTGGAAGGCGTCGACTACGTCAAGATCGCGACCAGCACCAAGGTAGTCGCTCACGCGGTGCAGCGCGGGATCCAGCTGTTGCCCAACGTGAAGAACATCGTGGCGGTGGCGTCGGGCAAGGGTGGGGTCGGCAAGAGCACGACTGCGGCCAATTTGGCGCTGGCGCTCGCTGCCGAAGGTGCAGTAGTCGGGCTGCTCGATGCAGACATTTACGGCCCGAGCCAACCCATGATGATGGGCGTGAACGGCAAGCCGCCCAGTCTCGACGGCAAGACCATGGAGCCGCTCGAAAATCACGGCGTGCAGGTCATGTCCATCGGATTCCTGGTCGATCAGGATCAGGCCATGATCTGGCGCGGACCCATGGCGACGCAAGCGCTCGAGCAGCTTTTGCGTCAGACCAACTGGAAAGACCTCGACTACCTGATCGTCGATATGCCGCCCGGTACCGGCGATATCCAGCTCACCCTCTCGCAACGCGTGCCCATGACTGGAGCTGTCATCGTCTCGACTCCGCAGGACATTGCTTTGCTCGACGCACGCAAGGGCATCAAGATGTTCGAGAAGGTGGGCGTGCCTATCTTGGGCATCGTCGAGAACATGGCGGTTCACGTATGCAGCAATTGCGGTCATGTGGAGCACATCTTCGGCGCCGACGGCGGCAAGAAGCTGGCGGCTGAATACGGCATGGATTACTTGGGCGCGTTGCCGCTAGACATCAAGATTCGCATGCAGGCCGATAGCGGCAGCCCGACCGTGGTGTCCGATCCGGACAGCGAGGTAGCGGGGCTTTACAAAGCGCTCGCCAGAGAAGTGGCAGTGAAGACCGCAAACAAGGCGAAGGACTTCTCGTCCAAATTTCCGACAATCTCCATCAGCAAGGACACCTGACCCGGCAAAAGGGGTGCTCCGCGAGCTCGTAGGGCTTTTGGGGAAATTCCGCTTTCAGATATGGTCACGAGCATGGTTTCTTCTACTTCCCGCTCGCCAGTCTCCTCTGCCATCCGCCTCGGATGGCGAACCCTTCTGCGAGATCTGCGCGCCGGCGAACTTCGGCTATTGATAGTTGCGGTAGCGCTTGCAGTCGCAGCGCTCACGGCGGTTGGATTCTTTGCCGACCGGCTGCAGGGCGGATTGAAGCGCGATGCGGGCCTCCTGCTCGGCGGTGATGCAATCGTCGCTAGCGACAACCCGACGCCCGCTGCGTTCATCGAGCGAGCGAAGTCCCAAGGGCTTCAGGGCATTCAGTTGATGTCGTTTCCCACCATGGGCCGCGCGAGCGATGCGCAGGGCGGCGCAAGCAAACTGGTCGCGCTCAAGGCAGTGCCGCAGGGCTACCCCTTGCGCGGCACGATCAAGACTTCGCTGCAGTTCGACGACAAGGTCGGCAATGCGGTACGCGAGATTCCACCGCCTGGTCACGCCTGGGTCGATCCGCAAGTGCTCGACGCGCTCGCACTAAAAATCGGCGACCCGGTGCTGCTCGGCGACTCATCGTTCATCATCGATCGGGTGATCGTGCAGGAGCCGGATCGCGGCGGCGGATTCATCAGTTTTTCTCCTCGCGTGATGATCAACCAGGCCGATGTGGCCGCAACGAAACTCGTGCAACCTGCCAGTCGGGTGAACTACCGGTTCGCGATTGCAGGCAACGCGAAGGCCGTCGGGAGCTTCGTGAAGTGGGGCGATGATGAAGTGAAAAAGCCCGGCATTCGCGGAGTCCGGATCGAATCGCTTGAAAGCGGTCGGCCGGAGATGAAGCAAACGCTTGATCGCGCTCAGAAGTTTCTCAATCTGGTCGCACTGCTGTCTGCCTTGCTCAGTGCAGTCGCGGTTGCATTGGCCGCGCGTGGCTTCGCGGCGCGCCATCTCGACGACTGCGCAATGTTGCGGGTGCTCGGACAAAGCCAGCGCACGATCGCGTCGGCCTATATTTTCGAGTTCGCGCTCATCGGCCTTTTCGCGAGCGGCGTCGGAGTGGCAATCGGTTTCGGGGTGCATTACGTGTTCGTGCTGCTGCTTGCCGGCCTTGTCGAGACGGTACTGCCTGCAGCCACCTGGTGGCCGGTCGGTTTCGGCTTCGGCATGGGTTTGACGCTTCTGTTCGCGTTCGGACTTCCGCCTGTGATGCAGTTGTCTCAGGTGCCTCCCTTGCGCGTCATCCGACGCGATGTGGGCGGACTCAAGCCTGCATCGCTGGTGGTGCTCGGCGTGGGCGTTTTAGGATTCGCGGCGCTGCTTCTGGCGGCCAGCAGCGACATCACGCTGGGGCTGATCGCGGTGGGCGGTTTCGCTGGCGCAGTGGTGCTGTTCGCCGGCCTGAGCTGGATTGCGGTGAAGCTTCTGCGTAGAAGCGTGAACGAAGCGACTGCGCCTCGATGGCTGGTGCTTGCGACTCGCCAGATATCGGCTCGACCTGTGTATGCGGTGGTGCAGGTGAGCGCGCTTGCGGTAGGACTGCTCGCACTCATTCTTTTAGTGCTGCTACGTACCGACCTGATCAGCAGCTGGCGTCAGGCCACGCCTGTCGATGCACCCGACAGGTTCGTGATCAACGTGATGCCCGATCAGAGCGATCAGTTCCAGAAAGCGCTGCGCAATGGCGGCGTCTCGAAGTACGACTGGTACCCGATGATCCGTGGTCGACTGATCGCGGTGAATGGCAAGTCGGTCACTCCAGAAGATTACAAGGACGATCGCGCCAAGCGCCTGGTCGATCGCGAATTCAATCTGTCCAACAGCGCCGAGAAGCCGACGCACAACGACATCGTTGCAGGCAAATGGATTCCGGAAGAAAAGAACGCGATGAGCGTGGAAGAAGGCATCGCGGAAACGCTCGGTTTGAAGCTCGGGGACAGCCTTCGATTCGACATCGGTGGCACGCAGAGCGAAGCAAAAATTACTTCGCTGCGCAAGGTCGACTGGGGCTCGATGCGCGCCAACTTTTTCGTGATGTACCCGGTCACGACGGTGCCCGACGTCACGGTGACCTATATGAGTGCTTTTCGGGCCCCTGCGACTCGCGGCTTCGACAATGCACTGGTGCGCGAATTCCCGAACGTCACCAACGTAGACATGAGCGCGACCATCAATCAGGTGCAAGGCGTGCTGGACAAAGTGATCCGCGCTGTCGAATTTCTTTTCGGATTCACGCTGGCTGCGGGACTTGTCGTGCTGTTCGCTTCGGTTACCGCGACACGCGATGAGCGCGCACGCGAATTCGCGATCATGCGAGCGGTGGGTGCCAAGGGCAGCTTGCTGAGGCAGGTACAGCGTGCAGAACTTGCCGGAGTCGGCATGCTCGCCGGATTCCTGGCTTCAATCGTTGCCATGGCAGTCGGATGGGGTCTCGCAAAATACGCTTTCGAATTTACCTGGACCGCGTCTCCGTTCGTGCCGATCGTGGGCGCGCTTGCCGGTGCCGTGCTGGCACTTGCAGCAGGATGGTGGGGATTGCGCGAAGTGCTCACGCGGCCGGTGGTCGACACGCTCAGACGCGCTGCGAGCTGAACCGAAGGCTTCCCGAAAGTCACTCACGAGCCTTATGCAAATCGAAGAAAAACCTCCGTTCGACACCGTTTTCGAATGGGCCGGCGGTGAAGAAAAAATAAAGGCCATGGTCGATCGTTTCTACGATCTGATGGATCTTGAACCTGCCTACGCCGACCTCCGTGCCGCGCACGGAAGCACGCTCGAGAACGCCCGCGAAAGACTGTTCATGTTTCTCTGTGGATGGATGGGCGGACCGCAGCACTACACCGATCGCTACGGCCATCCGCGCCTGAAAATGCGGCACATGCCGTTTGCTATCGGCATCAAGGAGCGCGATCAGTGGGTCGCGTGCATGGATCAGGCCATGGGCGATGTCGGAATCGACCAGAAGCTGCGTGCCCGACTGAAGGAAAGCTTCATGGGCACGGCGGACTGGATGCGCAACAAAAACGCTTGAGGTTCTAAAGGGCGTTGCCGGAAGGTTTCAACAACACCACCAGCGCACCGGCACCGCCCTCGGCCGGCTTTGCCTGAACGAACGCCAGTACCTGGTCCTTCTGAATCAGCCAGCCCTGTACGCGCCCTTTGAGAACCGGCGTCTTGCCCGGCGATCCCAGGCCCTTGCCATGCACCACGCGAACGCAACGAATGCCGTGCTTGACGGCATCGCGGATGAACGCGCTCAAGGCTTCGCGTGCTTCGTCTGTTCTGAACCCGTGCAGGTCGATCTGACGCTGGATACTCCAGTCGCCTTTACGAAGTTTTCGAGTGACATCGGTGCCGACGCCCGGACGCCGAAAACTCAGCGCGTCGTCGGTATCAAGCAGGGTGCTGAAGTCGAAATCGTCGCTGATCGATTCGAGCAACACGCGCTGCTCGTCGAGTTGTTGCTGCACCGGAATGGGTGGCGGTTGATCTGTCTGCAGACGCACCCGGTTGCCATGGTGGGGCGGCAGGAGTTTCACATCGCCTATGGCTCGTGTGAAAAGATTCTTTTCGGCCAGAAGCCGCTTTTCTTTCGCAAGCCGTTCAGCCTCAAGCTGCGCTTTCAACGCAGCGGACTCGGCCAGTTGCTTGGCCATGTCCTTGAGATCCTGAAACGACTTCGCTTTCATGACCTACTTCTCGGCGTCTGCCTTGGCCTGCGCGGCCAGAAGTTTTGCTTCGGCCTCGTCGAGTTCTTTTCTGCGAACGATTTTTTCGCTGGCTGTCATGGTGGGCAGGTCACGCATGAATTGCTCGCTCACCCATTTCAGTTTCAGCGCAAGTGATCCGAGCGTTTCTGGTTGGCGCAGCGTCATGATTTGGGTCTCGTGTAGCCGCTCTCGATAAACGCAATCGCGCGGGAGCGGGTGAGGTTGAACGAGGGCGGCGCAGATGCACTGCCCAACTCGTCGCCGCTCTCGTTGAATGCAGAAAGCGTGGCGGTCGGATTGTCTTCATCCGGTTCTATATCGAGCTTTACTGTAATTCGCGATCCCAGATGCTCTACTTCGATTGTCTTGTGCAGCTGCGACGCCAATTGCTGCTCGTGCCGCCGGAGCACTTCCGATGCAGTTTTCACGAGAGTGAAGAAGGCCGAGCTATCGAGGGGCTTGGGATTCTTTTTGTCGCGACCCATGGTCCAGGGGCCGACCAGCGCAGGCTCCGACTGTCCGTCCAGAGTCATGGCTACCGCCCATCCGTCGTCGTCTTCATTCTTGATGACCTCGGCAGTCCAGCCGTCGTCGCGCCAGAGGGTGGGCGTGGCGATCGGTTCGTCCTTGTCTGCAGTCTCTGCAGTCTTTGCAGTTTCGATAAATTCTTTATTGCTCATCCGAACATTGGAACACGCGCGGTCCACTCAATCGTCGTAACAAGGACGAGGGGTAGTCCTACAAACTGTCGGGCAGTTTTTTGCCCGATCCCGCAAATGCACATGAGACAGTTGCGCCATCAAATTTTTTTAACTGAAGGGAACATCATCATGGGACTTATCTGGACAATCATCATCGGCTTCATCGTCGGCATCGTCGCTAAATTTCTGATGCCGGGCCGCGATCCAGGCGGCTTCATCATCACGGTGATCATCGGTATCGTGGGTTCGCTGATCGCGTCCTATTTGGGTGGCGCATTGGGCTTCTATACCGTCGGCGAAACCGCAGGCTTCATCGCTTCGGTTATCGGCGCGATGATTCTGCTGTTCCTGTACCGTATGGTTGTAGGCCGCAAGTAAAACAGCCGGACCGTGCGACGCTAATTACGAGACTGGCTGAGCGTCCTGCTGCTTGCAGACCTCAGCCACGATCTCGTAAGAGCGCATACGCGCTTTGTTGTCGAAGATCGCAGAGACGATCATCAATTCATCCGCAGCCGTGTCTTCTACAAAGGCTTCGAGGCCACGACGCACGGTTTCTGCAGACCCCACTACCGAACAAGCCAGCATGCGTGACGCATGCTGTTTTTCTGCCGGTGTCCAGTAGCTGTCGATATCGTCGATGGGTGGCTGGTACTTGCCGGGTCGTCCGCGCAGCAGATTCGCGAACGCTTGTTGCTGCGATGTGAACAGTCGTTCGGCTTCTTCATCGGTATCCGCTGCAACAACATTCAGGCCCAACATTGCATGCGGCTTGCTCAATTGCTGTGACGGTTTGAAATGTCTGCGGTATATGAGCAGTGCATCTTCGAGCGCATCGGGCGCGAAATGCGATGCGAATGCGTAGGGCAGTCCGAGTGCTGCAGCAAGCTGTGCGCCAAACAGGCTCGATCCAAGAATCCACAACGGGACTTCGAGTCCACCACCGGGTACTGCCTGTAGCTTTTGCCCAGGTTGAACCGGCGCGAACAAGGCTTGCAGTTCCTGCACGTCGGAAGGAAACATCTCTGCCGAATTCGCGTCACGTCGCATCGCACGCATGGTGCTTTGATCGGTACCCGGTGCACGCCCTAAACCCAAATCGATTCGGCCCGGGTACAGCGATGCGAGTGTTCCGAACTGCTCTGCGATCACGAGCGGCGAATGATTCGGCAGCATCACGCCACCAGAACCGACGCGAATTGTTTTGGTGCCAGATGCAAGGTATCCCACGACCACCGATGTCGCCGCGCTGGCGATGCCGGTCATGTTGTGATGTTCGGCGACCCAATATCGGTTGTAGCCCAAGCGCTCGGCGTGTTGGGCCAACCGAAGGCTGTTGTGCAAGGCATCGGCAGGCGTCGAGCCTTGAGGCACTGGAACCAGATCGAGGATGGAGAGCTTGGTCGAAAGCCCTGCCGATGTGGTCAAAGAAAGTGCGTTGTCGGAGGTTGGATTTTGAGCAGACATGCTCCTAACATACCTGAAACATCGTTCTCTTGGTGTTCGTGAAATGCGGGCGTGCCCGACTGCTCCAGTCGGTGCCGCGAATGGCAAGCCAGGGCGGCGATCCTAGCGTCTCTTTGGTCAACAAATCGTAGCAAGCCAGCGACCTGGGACCGTGGTCCAGATTGATGAATCGCAGTGCCTGCACACAGCCTTCTACTGCCGCCAGACCGGGCATGTGTTCGACGTCGTACCACTGGAAGATTTCGTGTTCCCAACCGTTTTCCGGATCGGTTTCGACCGCGTAATGGAACACTGGAGCATCGCCATCGGACGCACCTTTTCTGTCGAATACTTTTTGCAGTCGCGAGGCTTTTACTCCGCTTTGATCGAGTTCGCCTGTGGCATCGCAAAACCATTTCTCGATGAACGGTAAATCGTCTTTGGAAATCGGATCTGCGGAGGAATACAAGCCGTCTTCGCTGTGGGATTGGCCAGCCGAGTAATACGCATAAAGCTCTTTCACCTCGCTCGACCATGCCGCACGAATCAACGCCAGATGGATCACGCCGCGAGAAGTCTCTACGTCCATAGCGCGCGGTGGATTAGGCGATTTTGGTTTACTTGAATCGGAGTCAGGCGACGCCTTGAGCTTCACCTGTATGAGCAGATATCGATCGTTGGATGCTGTCATGAAATTCTGGCGTGATGTTTCAGTGGCCGATCTGCAATGCGACCAAAAATCGCGAGACCATGTTGTAGGCGGCGATCGTCGCAGTGAGATCGATCAGCGACTGCCCCTCGAAGTGCTTCGCGACATCGGCGAAAACATCGTCGGGCACTTCGATGTGCCGCGTCATTCGATCGGTCATGCGAAGCGCGGCAAGCGTGGCATGGGACATGCCTGCCACTGCAAAGATTTCATCCGCGCGCATGGCATCGACATGTGTTTGCGGAACTCCGGCAGCAAGTGCATGCGGCACATGCGCATCGAACTCGTAAGGTGCTCGATTGAGGACCGCAACGCGCAGGATCACGAGTTCGCGCAACCCTGCGTCGATGCTGTTGTGATTGCGGATGGCAGAGAGCATCTGCTCCCAGCCATGCGCAACCGGTGGGCTGTTGAGCAGCACCTGATAGAGCAATGACACGCGTCCGCGAGCCCCGATGATTCGTGCTTCCTGTTCGTGAAGCTCGGGGCGAGTGCCCGGCTCGATTGCAGCGATTCGAAGCGTCATGGTTCAGTCCGCGCGAATTTTCTTGGCGGTTGCGATCTTCGCCCACTTGGCCGTATCGGCCTTCAGCAGCGCGCCCAATTCTTCGGGACTCGATGGGGCAGGCACTGCACCCGATGCCATCAGCTTGGATTTGACCGCTTCGTTGTTCAGCGTGGCGCGAACAGCTTTGTTGATGCGATCGATATCCGCCGCCGGGACGTCCTTTCCTGCGAACAAGGCATACCAGTTGTCGGAGTCCACGCCGGGAATGCCCATCTCTTCGAATGTCGGCACGTTCGGCAGGAGCGGATGGCGCTTCTTGGCAGCGATGCCGAGGGGCTTGAGCTTGCCGGCGGTAACGAAGGGCATGAGTCCGGGGATGTCGCCGAAGAATCCGTTCACGTGTCCTGCAATCACATCGGTAATCGCGGGCGCAGCGCCTTTGTACGGCACATGCAAAAGATTGGCTTTGCCAGCGTCTGCGAGCTGTTCCATGGCCAGATGCGGCACGCTTCCCGTACCCGACGAGGCCATGGTGAGGGCTTCCTTGCTCTTCTTGGAGTAAGCCACGAATTCGGCGCCGGTGTTGTAGGGTGCGTTCGCACCGACCACGAGCAACTCGACGTTGTTCACGAGCAGTGAAACAGGCTTGATGTCTTTTACCGGGTCGTAGGCCAGCTTGTCGTAAATTGCCGGATTGATGGCAACTGCACCTACGCTCGTGACCCACAAGGTCGTGCCATCGGGTGCCGCGTGCGACACATACTCGGCAGCGATTGCACCGTTTCCGCCCGCGCGATTCTCGACGACCACCTGCTGGCCAAGTTGTTTCGACAACTCTTCGCCCATGGTGCGAGCGACGAAATCGACCGGGCCTCCAGGAGGGAATGCGACTACGAGTCGCGTGATTTTAGTTTGGGCCGCGGCCGGGGTAATTGCAAGCATGGCGGTGCTCAACGCGAGTACCGCTGTGGCGCCGATATTCACCAGCGCATTCATTGTTCTCATCGATATCTTCATGTTGTCTCTCCTTGTATGAACAGGTCTTCGGATTTCTTGGCTTTGTTAAATGATCAGTCGCACCGCGCCGACATACCGCCGTCTACAACTATTTCGGTTGCAGTAATGAAGCGCGCCTCGTCCGACGCGAGAAACAGTGCGGCATTCGCGGTATCGCGGCCATCGCCGACAACAGGTAGCGGAATGCGTGCTGCGCGTTCTGCGAGCAATTTGTCCAGATCGCCACCGGTGCGCTGATGCACCAGTCGCGCTTCGACCATGGGTGTGTAGAGCTGGCCCGGTACAACCGTGTTCACGCGTAATCCCTGCTTCGCATGCTGGATCGCGAGTACCCGCGAGAACTGGATCACGCCTGCTTTGGTCGATGCATACGCAATCTGTGCAGAGCCGCTCCAGCGAATTCCGGAGGTCGAAGAAATGTTCACGATCGATCCCGAGCCCTGCGAGAGCATGTGCGGCACCACGTGCTTGCACATGAGGAACACGCTCTTGAGGTTGTGATCGATCTGCGCGTCCCAGACTTCTTCGCTCATTTCCACAGGCCCGCCTTTGGCGGACCCACCGACGTTATTCACCAGCACATCGATGCGGCCGAATTTCTCCGTGATTTGTGCGACCAGCGCTGCGATGTTCGCGCTGTCGGTGACGTCGCAGGCCATCTCGACCATCGGTGCACCACCAGTGAGCGCAACTTGATCGGTCGTTTCTTTCAGGCGTGCGAGTTCGCGATCCAGGCCAATCACCTGCGCGCCTTCCTGCGCGAAGCGTGCTGCGATCGCACGACCGTTGCCCCAACCTGGGCCGACCGATCCCGCACCGGTCACCAGCGCGATCTTCCCTCGCAGTCTTCCTGAGGCGCTTAAGTGATTCATGCGAAGCGGTAAAGATTTTGAGGATTGGTCACCATGAGCTTTTCGCGGCGCGATGCATCAGGCGCAATGCGAGCGATCGCATCGACCAGTTTGCCGTCGTCGGGAATATGGTGGTGATTCGGATGCGGCCAGTCGCTGCCCCAGACACACTGATCGGGAAATTCATCGACCAGTAGCTTCGCGAGTGCCACGCCGTCGTCGTAGTCGACCCGGTCGGTGGCGATGCGATCGACGCCGCTCACCTTCACGGTGAAAAGAGGATGGCGCAACACCTCGCAAAGCGCTGCGAAGTCGGCATGTTTCGAGCCGCGAGATGCGTCGACTCTGGCCATGTGATCAATCACGACCGGCACTTTCGACTTGGCCAGATGCGGTGCCAGATCGTGAATCAGGCTGGATTCGAAATGCACTTGCAGATGCAGGTTTGCGTTAGCCAGACGCTCGGTGAAATCGATGATCTGCTCGATGCTCGCCGCAGCGGGAAGATGCTTCATGAAGTTGAATCGCACGCCACGAAAACCTGCCGACGCGAGACGCGCCAATTCGCTGTCGGCCACATTGACCGGAACCAATGCAATTCCAAGATAATTGCCATCGCCATGCCTGATGGCATCTTCAACCACGCTGTTGTCCTCGCCATGGACAGCCGTCTGCACGATCACGCAACGTTCGATGCCAAGATGCTTGTGCAGGGCGAAAAGGTCGTCTTTGCTCGCATCGGCGGGCGTGAATCCGCGCTTGGGAGAAAACGGGAATTTCGATGCGGGGCCGAACACGTGCACATGGCAATCGGCGGCATGTGCCGGCAAGCGCAAGGTCGGCTCGCTCGGTTGCCGCATGTATGTCAGAACCGGAGCGGGATCGGTCTCTGCACCAGGAGTAGGAACGGGATTGGATGATTGCGTCATTGGCTGCAATTTTGCGTCCAAGCCGGAGGTTCCGATCGTGCCGATCTGACGTTTAATCTGATATCTGCTATGAGTTAATTCGATGGAAGCAACTCATGTTGTTTTGGTTTTCAAGTGCAAACCCCTATGGACATCGGACGTCTCCATTATTTTGTCGCTGTCGTCGAAGCGGGCAGTTTCAGCCAGGCTGCGGCGGCCTTGCATCTCTCGCAATCGGCATTGAGCAGGCAAGTGTTTCTGCTCGAGGAAGAAACCGGCCAACGGCTGCTGGTACGCACCGGTCGCGGTGCGGAACCCACGGAAGCAGGTCTCGCGCTGCTTGCACATGCGCGAGCGATTTTCGAAATGGCAGAGCATGCGCGAGCCGACATGCGCGAACGCCAGGAGAGTCCACGAGATCGGGTCACCATCGGGCTGCCACCACGAGTCGCGCACATCCTTGCACCCGACCTGGTGCAGCGGGTAAGGGAGCAGTACCCACAAGCAAGCATCACCGTGGTCGAGGCTTTGAGCATTCGTCTGCGGGAATCGTTGATCGCGGGAAAGTTGGATGCAGCGGTATTGTTCGACCCGCCCACATCGCCTCAACTGCAGGAAGAGACGCTTGCACGCGAACCGCTCATCGTTATCGGCGCAAGCGAGCTGCCCAAGCGGATGCGACTGGTCGACGTCGCTGCGTTGCCCTTGTTGATGCCGAGCGGCCCGAACGCGCTGCGTCAACTGCTCGAAGCGTACACACGACCGCGCGGCTTGCCGCTCCAGATCATTTCTGAAATCGACTCGGTGCAAACCGTTCTCGCGTTGGCCGCACGAGGTGTCGGGTTCACCGTGCTCCCTCAATCGGCGACGAAGTTGTGGCATTACACGCAGGAGATGCATGTGGCGAAAATTTATGCGCCGGGTATTCGAAACCGGATCGTGCTTGCGATGCCGAAGGCAAGGCCGTCGTCGAAAGTGTTGAAGTACGTGATGAAGCAGATGCGCGAATTGGCTGCTGAACACTACGGCTGAGCGACGCCACCAACGAGCGTAGAGCCTGTGCTTAGGCGTTCTGCGACACCACTTGCATTTGCGATGACTGGCCTTCGAATGCCTTTTCAAGTTCGCCAATGTCGAGCTTCACCATCTCCATGATGGCACCCATGACCCGATTGGCTTTTTCTGCATCGGGGTCCGTCATCATGTCTGCCAGCGCAGTCGGGACTATCTGCCACGACAGCCCGAATTTATCGGTGAGCCATCCGCACTGCTGCGGCGATCCTTCTTTGGTGAGCTTGTTCCAGTAGTCGTCGATCTCGGCTTGCGTATCGCAATTGACGATCATCGAAACCGCAGGCGTGAATTTGAAATGCGGGCCGCCGTTGAGCGCCAGAAACTCGCGACCATCGATGTTGAACGAGACCGTCATGACCTTGCCTTTGGGGCCGGGCCCGGCATCGCCGTAGCGTGAGATTCCAGTGACGCGAGAGTTCTTGAACATCGACACGTAGAACTGCGCCGCATCTTCCGCTTGCGTGTCGAACCACAAGCACGTCGAAATGTTTTTCATGAATGTCTCCCCTCGCACCAGCCTTGCACCGATCTCGATCCATCTTCCCTTAGGGCGGGAATCCGACCAAGCGTCCGAGGTGAAATTATGGGAGAGCGGGCCGATCTCGGCGTAACGATCGGTTTGCGGGTGTGCGCTGCATGCCCTGGAACCTCAGCCCGTCGCGACCTCGCTGCCGCCGTGTGCATGCGACCATTTGGCGGGGTTGTCGAGGAACATGTGGATCTCGGAGAGGGTTTTGCTGTCGAACATGCGTTGCTTCTCGGCCGACTCGATCACGTCCTTCCAGGTGCTCAGCGCGTGTACCTGCACACCTAGCGGTTGCAGCAATGTTTGCGTGGGGAAGGTGCCGTAATCGAACAGCACGAGGACGTCTTCCACTTCGAAACCAGCCGAAATCAGGGCGCGACAAAATTTACGTTTGCTGTGACCGGAAGCCATCATGTCGTCGATCAAAAGTACTCGTGAGCCGGGTTCGATCACGCCCTCGATTTGCGATTCGCCGACCAGTTTCTTGCGAACGTAGATCAGCGGCAGGTCCAGCTTATCGGCAATCCACGCGGCGTATGCGATGCCGCTCGCTTCGCCTCCCGCAATAGCATCCACACCGTCGACCACACTGCGAGCCTCGATCATGCCCAGCATGTCGGCGAGGAGAGTCTTGCGAATCGCCGGGAATGCAATCAGGCGACGGCAGTCCATGTAGACCGGGCTGGCCCAACCGGACGGGAGTCGGAACGGCTCGTCGGTTCGCACTTTCATGCACCCCGCTGCGAGTAGAGACTCGGCGGTGCGCATCGCTCGCGCATGGGAAGCCTGTGGTTGTTGTGGCATCGAATCCTCCGGAACTTCTCGTTATTGCTGTTCGTCGCTCATCTGCATGCGGTCGAGCATTTTGCGTAACAACCGCGCGCCGGCCTTGCCCTTGTGTGCCGTGCTCCACAATCGATCGATCATGTCTTCGTACATCGCAACTGCTTCCGGCGATGCGGTCACGCTGGCGATGCCGTTGCGCACGTTCGGCATCTCGGCAAAACGAAACGGACTCACCGCAATCACAGAACGATCGGGGCCGGTAAACAACTGGAACGTCGATGCCGGCATGGCATCGTCCACGATGCCGATGCGTACATGCAGCGGTTCCGATTCCATCAACTCCGCCATGTGCAGTACTTCCTTTCGAGCGGCTTCGATTCGTTCTTTGCGAACCTCCTCCGGCAAGTCGAGTCGACCCACGAGGCCTGTCAGCACGAAACGTTCGACCTCGCGAAGTCCGATCAGGCTCACCATGTGGGGCTTGCGTCGATCGAAGAATGCTTTGCGTTCTGCAAGGATCTCGATCATCTTGTCGACGTCGAGATCTTTCGGGACTTTCGCTCCGCTTCGCGGTGTGGCGCGAGGGTCGGCCTCGGTGATCATCACGCGCAGGCTTTGCAGGTAGGTGTCGCTTGCGAGCAGCAGCGAGATCGGCTCGAAATGCGAAATGATGCGTTCGGATGTTTGTTCGAGTTGGCGCATGCGCTCCAGAACACCGAGCACTGTGGGGTAGTACTCGACTTCGACGCCAAGCAGAGATGCCATCGACGTTCCCAGCAGCTGCGCGATTCGCTCCAGCGTTTCAATTTTGACGATCTCGCCTTTTTCCATTCGATAAACCACTGCACGCGACACGCCGAGTGCGTCCGCCACGTCTTCGGCAAGCAGCGAAGCGCCGACGCGATACGCGCGTAGCCGATCTCCAAGCGCTTCGTAATCGATGGAGGAGTTGAATGTCTCTGTACTCACGGATGTTCCGATTTTTTTAAAGCCTGTCGATGGCGATGCCGAGTGCCTGGACGCCGAGCATGAAGTCTTCCATGTCCATCGCCTCATTCGGATTGTGCGATCCATTTTGATTGCGGACGAACAGCATCCCGCTGGGAATACCCGCATTCGCAAACAAGGACGCGTCGTGTCCGGCGCCGCTGGCAATCGTCTCATGAGGGGTCTGAAGATCCTCGCACGCCTTCGACAGAAGTGCGCATATTCCTGGATCCATCGTCGCAGACTCGCTATTCAGACGCCTGTCGAATTCGAATTCGACTCCCCGTTCGCGCCCGATCGCATTGCACTCGGCGCGCATCAATCGGTAGAACGCTTCGAGCGTGTCCTGGCTCCGGCTTCGCGCCTCGAAGCTGAAGCTCACGTTGCCGGGAATGCGCGAAATCGAATGCTCTGCCGGATCGGTCGTGACGATGCCGGTAGTCACCACGAGATCGGTGCCGTGTTCGAGCAGCACGCGCCAGTGTTCATCGAGCCGCATGATCAGATCGGCCACGGCGAACATGGCGTCATGACGAAGCCACCGAGGTACGACGCCCGAGTGTTGCGCATCGCCCAGACAACGAATCTGGTTGTGGCGGACGTTGCCGCGAATGCCGGATACCACCGCCAGAGGAAGCTGTCGGGCGATCATCACGGGACCTTGCTCGATGTGAAGCTCGAGATATGCCTTCACTCGCGGCTTGTGGAAAAGCGTTATGCCTGCGCGGATACTTTCTACATCGGCGCCGGCACGTCGCATACACGACTCCAACGTTTCGCCGGTCGTGCGTTGCTCGAGTGCGAGGTCGTCTGCGCCGATTTTTCCGAACAACGCTCCGGATCCGATGTACGCCTTGCCGAACCAGGCGCTTTCTTCGCCCCGAAATGCGATGACTTCGAGGGGTGAGCCTTCCACTAAGGAGCGCTGCTTTCGGTCCACCAGACAAAGCAGACCCGCGACCACACCGGCGAGGCCATCGAAATTGCCGCCTTGCGGCACCGAATCGATATGCGAGCCTGTCCACACCACGGGTGCGTCAGGCGCGTCGGTGGGCAGGGCGAACACGAAGTTGGCCGCGCCGTCCACGAAAGTCGTCAGGCCCTGCGACGTGGCGAACTCGCGCAGGTAGTTCGCAACAGCGGTTTCGCCGGTGCCGTAACTCTCGCGAGTGACGCCGACGCCATCGAACGACAGCGCGCGAATGTCATCGAACAGCTGATCGGCGAGGCGCCGAAGAAGTGCGGTCTCCATCATCCGGTCAGCCCGATTGCTGGGCGAAGCGAAGCCATCGATCCGACAGCTGCCGATCGAGCTTTACCTGCCCGGTGAGATCGCGAACAGCGCTCACGCCCATCTCTGCGCAGTAGGCGTGAAGCCCATCGATGATTTTTTGCATCACGCCGGGATCGATGAACGATGCGGTGCCGACCTGCACGGCGCTCGCGCCTGCCAGCATGAACTCGACGGCGTCATCCGCAGTCGAGATTCCACCGCAGCCGATGATCGGAATTCGAACGCTGCGATAGCACTGATGAACCATGCGAAGCGCAATCGGTTTGATCGCCGGCCCGGACAGGCCTCCCATCACATTGCCGAGCTTCGGCTTGCGAGTCCGCACATCGATTGCCATGCCGAGGACTGTGTTGCCCATGACAAGCGCATCGGCACCGGCTTCTTCTGCCGCCTTCGCGACAGCCGCTGTGTGTGAAGCGTTGGGGGTCAGCTTCGCCCAGATCTGATGCCTAGTGCGTCTTCGAATCGCGCTCACCACCTGATAGGTGGTTTCGGGCGTCATGGCAAATGCCATGCCATCCGCTTCCAGGTTCGGGCATGAAATGTTCGCCTCGATGGCGGCTACATCCGGCAGCGACATCTGCGCAATCGCTTCGGCAAATTCGTCTACGGTGTCTGCAGATATCGAGACGACCACGGGCGTTCCGAATTGAAGATAGGGCGGCAGCACCGAGCGCCTGTAGTAATCGAGGCCTTTGCTTGGAATGCCAATGGAGTTGAGCATGCCGCTGTAGGCATCGGCGACGCGAGGAGTCGGATTGCCGGCACGCACAGTAGGCGAGACGCTCTTGATGACGAGCGCGCCTAGCCTGCTCAAATCGAGTGCTTCGGCGTATTCGATCGCGAAGCATCCAGATGCCGGCATGACCGGATTTCGTAGAGACAAGTCGCCTATTCGCACCGCCAGATCCGCCGTAGTCGAGGGAGTGGAGAGATCAGCCAAATTCGACCTCCCCAACGACATCGCGTATCGGGAACACCGGGCCTTCGCGACAAACGCGAAGGAATTGCTTGTCGCCGTCGTGATCGAACAGCCTCACGCATGAAAGGCAGACGCCCATGCCGCATGCCATGCGCTGCTCCATGGCAACTTCCCCTCCAACGCGTGGGAAGTCTTTCAGTATTTGCTGCAGCAGCATGAGAATCCGGTGCGATCCGCAGGTGTAGACGACGTCGATCTCCTGCTCGGCGATGAGTCGGCGGATGAGCGGTTCCATTGCTTCCATCGCCGAGGATCCGTCTGCGTCGTAGACGCAGTGGACGTCGGCATCCGCGCCTCTCAGAAATTCGTCGCGCATCAAATCCTGGGGGGTTCGGGCGGACATCACAGCAGTGATGGCGACGCCGTTGCGCGACGCCTGCTTCAACAACGGCGCCATCGTGGCGAGACCCACGCCGCGAGCAATAACCATGATTCGTTTGACGGTCGAATCGAGCCCAAAGGTATTTCCAAGTGGCCCGACGATATCCATTTGGCCGCCAACCGCAAGCTCGGACAGCGCTTTGGTTCCTACCCCATTCACGTTGTATAGAAATTCGATCGTTCCTGCTGCTGGGCCGACCCCGTAGACGCTCATCGGGCGCAGCAGGAAGGGCTGGAGATCGTTGGTCGAAGGGCATCGCAGTTGATAAAACTGCCCCGGTCTGGTGCAGGCTGCCAGATCGGCTTCGGCTTCGAGCCTGAGGTATTTGTAGCGACCGTTCACCCACCGGTGCTCGGTCACCCTGCATCGATGCGAGGCGACGCTCTCGGCGTTTCTCTGAAAACAGGAATTCGTGGTCATCTAAGGAACCTCACCGGATCATGACGATTTAAAGATCAAAATAAGATACTAGTATCTTTTTCGATACTGTCAACACAAATTCACGGATATCGATTCTTCTGAATAATGTGAATCCCGCCTTGCTCTCGGTTCCATCCTCCAGCCGACCACTCATGAAAATCACCCTCTATGCCTGCCCGCCCAGCTCATCCAGCAGGCGCGTGTTGGGCGCTCTGGCGTTGAAACACGCCGACTACGAATACATCGAGGTCGACCTGATCGGCGGCGCGCATAAAACCGACAGCTACAGAAAAGTGAACGGCCAGCAGTTAGTGCCGACTCTGTTCGTCGATGGCGTGAAGTACACCCAGTCGTTTGCGATGGTCGATCTTCTGGACAGCATCCTCGAAGGCCCTCGCCTTATTCCGGCATCCGGCCCCGAGCGAGGCAAGGCCCTCGAGATCGTGAACATCATCGGATGCGATGTGCACGTGGCGCAGGGACGAAAGCTCGCGGGCTGGTTGGCAGGGCAGGGTGTCGACGAGGCTGTAACGCAAAAGCTCGCGGTTCACATCAACGCCGAAGGCCTCGCGGGCTGCGAACTCATGCTGCAGGACTTCGCCGGTCGCGCAGGCACCTTCTGCATCGGCTCCACACCCACCATCGCCGATTTGTGGCTCTATCCTCAGATCCTCAACGCACGCAGAATCGGCGTCGACTTTACGAATATGCCAACGCTCGTTCAGGTCGAAGCCGCGTGTGCGGCGCACCCAGCTTTCTCCTACGTACCTCCCGCTTCCAAAGCTTCCTGACTCCAGCTATTCCCTTCGATGTCTTCCGATTCCATATCCGATGCGACTGCGTCGTGGCGCTTGCCGCCGACCATTGCATTCCCGGCTCTCGCGTTCATGTTGTTCGCGTTCTTCTTCGCTGCCAGTGCGCCGTCGCCACTGTTCCTGGTCATGCAGCGCGCGTGGCATTTTTCGCCGTCGATGCTCACCATGGCGTTTGCGGTTTATTGCATCGCGTTGTTGGGAACCTTGCTGGTTGCCGGCTCGCTATCCGACCACTTGGGCAGACGCCCGGTGATCTTCGGTGCACTGGTCATCCAGGCGATTGCCATGGCGATCTTTCTGACGGCGCGCGGCGTCACTGGCCTGCTGCTCGCGCGCATAGTGCAAGGCATCGCGACAGGTGCAGCAACCGGCGCACTTACTGCTGCAGTCGTGGAAGCCGCGCCTGCCGCCCAAAAACGTTTCGGCACCATGGTGAGCAGCGTGTCTCCCATGGCAGGATTTGCGTTGGGTGCGCTAGTGACCGGCATTCTCGTGAAATACACCGCGCATCCGGTTGGCATCATGTTCGGTGTACTGGTCGCGATATTCGCGCTGTGCGCAGTGCTGATGCTCATGACGCCCGAGACTGCATCGCGCAGACCCGGACTGCTCGCCTCGCTCGTTCCAAGAGTCAGCGTGCCGCCGGCAGCGAAAGATCAGTTCCTGCGCGCTATCGCTCCGCTCATCGCGGTCTGGGCGCTTGCCGGTCTGTACCTGGCACTCGCGCCGTCGATACTTCTTCATGTTTTCCGTATCGACAACGGCCTGCTCAATGGCCTGTCTATTGCGGTGCTGGCAGGCGTCGGCACTGTGGCTCCGACGGCATTGAAGCGTCTTTCGCCTGCGGCAGCCGCAAGCGTCGGACTCGTGGGGATTCTTGTGGGCGTATTGCTGTTGATCGTGTCCTTGCCTACTTTGTCGATTGCGCTCTTTTTCATTGGCACTGCACTTTGCGGCATTGGATTCGGCGGCACGTTTTCCAACTTGCTGCAGATTCTGTCGCCTCTTGCGCAAACGCATGAGCGCTCGGAACTGTTCGCTACGGTTTTCGTAGTCTGCTATCTGGCGTTCAGCGTGCCCGCGATGATTGCCGGCGCCCTGGTCGCGCCCTTGGGACTCAAGGGTGCCGTCGATGTTTACGCAGTGTTCGTTGCCGTCGTCGCGGCCATCGGTTTGGCGGCGCAATGGAAGGGCGTGAAGAGCGGTCTTTAAACGGCACAGTAAAGGACCAAGTAGGGCCGAGACGTGGCTGCTATATAGTTGCATGATGCAACTAGTAGGCGCGTAACCATGTCTTCTGCAAGCCAGACCTCCGTCGACTCGATCCGTGCGGCGTCCCGAAAAATGGTGCGTGAACTCGGGTTCATGCAGTCGACGATTGCCGGAACGAGCTATCCGCCGTCGGCAGTGCACGCGATTGTCGAGATAGGTACCAACGGCGCAACGACGGCGGCAAGCCTTTCGGATTTGCTGCGGCTCGAAAAATCCAGCGTGAGTCGGATGGTTCGCAAGCTGATCGATGCCGGCGAATTGCGCGAGGAGCGAAGTGAGCGTGACGGGCGAGCGAAACACCTCGAACTCACCACGCAAGGCTCGCGATCGTTCGCCCGCATCAACGCATTCGCGAGACGACAAGTGTCGAACGCAATCGATCCTCTTTCGATGGGCGAGCGCAAAGCTCTGTCGTCGGGTCTTGCAACTTATGCCAATGCGCTAGAAGCTGCACGCGACGCGGATACATCCGCACCCATATCTGTTCACGAGGGATATCGCCCAGGCGTCATCGGAAGAATCGCTGAAATGCATGCGCTCTACTACGCGCTGCATTTCGATTTCGGCGAATTTTTCGAGCGCCAGGTTGCGACTGGCGTGGCGGATTTCGTGCCGCTGCTATCCAATCCGAAGAACCGAATCTGGACAGCTGTTCATGCGGGAAACATCGTCGGATCGGTGGCAATCGAAGACAAAGGGGGGCGCGGTAAAAAAAGCGTCGCGCATCTCCGCTGGTTCATCGTCGATGAAAGCTGTCAGGGGCTTGGAGTCGGCAGGCAACTGATCGAACGAGCCATCGCGCATGCCGATGCATCCGGATTCGGCGCCGTTCATCTCTGGACCTTCGCGGGACTCGATGCCGCCCGAGCGCTGTACGAGCGCAACGGATTCGAACTCGCAGAGGAACGGACGGGCGATCAATGGGGCAAGACGGTCGTCGAGCAGCGCTTCGTGCGGCAACTGAACCCGGCTAAATAAGTCCCGACTCCGCCATCGACAACGCGCGTCCTGGCCCGACGATGATGTGATCGAGAACTCGGACATCGACCAGCGCAAGTGCGGCTTTCAAAGTGCGTGTCAAAGACTCATCCGCTTTTGACGGCGTCACCGTTCCGCTCGGATGGTTGTGCGAGAGCACCACGGCCGCCGCGCTCCAGTGCAGCGCCCGTAGCACCACCTCTTTCGGATACACGCTGGTTTGGCTCAAGGTGCCGCGAAACATTTCTTCCAGCGCGAGCAATCGGTTTTGCGAATCGAGGAACATCACCGCGAACACCTCGTGCGGTTTGGCGGACAGATGCAACTGCAGGTACTGCTTCACGGCATCCGGCGATCCCATGATTTCGCGTTCGCGCAGCCGCTGCGACAAGGCGCGGCGTGCGATTTCGAGTACGGCAGAAATCTCAGCGCGTTTCGCGGTACCGCCCAAACCCTTGATGCGCTTGAGATCGTCCAGCGACGCATTCATCAACCCGGCGATTCCACCGAATTCATCGAGCAGTTCCTGCGAGAGTTGCAGCACGTTCTTGCCGGAAATTCCGGTTCGCAAGAGCAGGGCGAGCAGTTCGACATCGCCTAGAGAGGAGGGGCCGCGTGCGATGAGCTTTTCGCGCGGGCGGGCGTCTGGGGGAAGGTCTTTAAGCAACAAAAGGGGGACCGGCTGGCGGCTTTTTACAATAGGGGCAGATTATCGAGACCTTCATGCCTTCCAACGCCCCAATCACCGCTGATTTTTCCGCTTCGACGCCCCGGGTCGAGGCAGGATCGTTCCTGACCTTGCACTACCGTTTGAGCGGGCCGGGAGGCGACATCATCAATACATTCGACGACAAACCGGCCACGCTCTCATTGGGAACCGGCGAGTTGTCGCCCGCCATGGAGCAGCGCCTTCTTGGATTGCCCGAGGGCACCCACACGACCTTCGAATTGCCCTCCGGCGAAGCATTCGGCGAACGCAACGCCGAAATGGTTCAGTGGGTCGCGCGAAAGCTGTTGAACCAGATGGGCGATCCGGACGAGAAATACAGCGTTGGCGACGTGGTGCAATTCCCGACGCCCGACGGCATGAGCAGTTACGCCGGGGCAGTCCAGCAAATCGGCAATGGAGACAGCGCCGACGCTGTGCTGTTCGATTTCAACCATCCGCTGGCCGGCCAGCCGGTCGTTTTCGAAGTTCATTTGATCGGGGTTCTATGACTGCGCCAAGCACCCAGATTCGTCCCGAAGAAATCATCCTCGCGGAGCCTCGCGGTTTCTGTGCCGGTGTCGATAGAGCGATCGAGATCGTCGAGCGCGCACTCGAAAAATTCGGCGCGCCAATTTACGTTCGCCACGAAATCGTTCACAACACCTATGTGGTGAACGATCTCAAGCAAAAGGGCGCGATCTTCATCGAAGAACTGTCGGATGTGCCGCCCGGCTCGACGCTGGTGTTCTCGGCGCACGGGGTGAGCAAGGCGGTGCAGGAAGAAGCGGTCCAGCGCGGGTTCGATATTTTCGATGCGACCTGTCCGCTGGTGAGCAAGGTTCACGTCGAAGTGGCCAAGCTCGCGAAAGAGGGCTACGAATTCATCATGATCGGCCACAAGGGTCATCCTGAAGTCGAAGGCACCATGGGGCAGTTGTCGAGCGGTATTCATCTGGTCGAAGACGTCGCGGATGTGGCTACCGTATCGCCGCTTCAGACCGACAAACTCGCGGTGGTAACGCAGACCACGTTAAGCGTCGATGATGCCGCTGAAATTTCTGCGGCGGTGCGCGCAAGATTCCCCAAGGTACGCGAGCCCAAACAGCAGGACATCTGCTACGCCACGCAAAACCGCCAGGACGCGATCAAGATCCTCAGCCCGCAAGTCGATATCGTGATCGTGGTGGGAAGCCCGACGAGCTCGAACAGCAATCGTCTTCGCGAACTGGCACAAAAGCTCGGCCCGGAAAGCTACATGGTCGATAGCGCGGACGAACTGCAGCCGGAATGGTTCGAAGGCAAACAGCGCGTCGGCCTGACCGCAGGCGCCTCGGCACCTGAAATTCTCGTGCGCCAGGTCATCGATCGCATCCGCGAACTCGGTGCCGTGTCGGTTCGCAAAATGAATGGCATCGAGGAGACCGTCAAATTTCCGTTGCCCAAGGGCCTGAAGATCGACGGCACTCCATCACATTAATGCCTCACGAGGCCATCACTAGAATTCCCGCATGCTAGACATCACACTGCTCAGAAAAGACCTCGACTCGGCCATCGCCCGTCTCGAGACCCGTAAAAAGCCGCAAGCCTTCCTAGACGTCGATGCATTTCGCGCGCTCGAGAACGAACGCAAGACGCTGCAGACCAAAACCGAAGAGCTGCAATCGCGCCGCAACACGCTGTCGAAACAGATCGGTCAACTCAAGGCCAAGGGCGAATCCGCCGATGCGGTCATGGCGGAAGTCAACGCGCTCAAAGGTGAGCTCGATAGCTCGGCGGTGCGTCTGGAAGCGCTGCAGGTCGAGTTGCAGGACTTGCTGCTTGCGGTGCCGAATCTTCCGCATGAGAGCGTGCCCGTGGGATCGGACGAGTCCGGAAACAAGGAAGTGCGTCGCTGGGGCGAGCCGAAGAAGATGGATTTCGAGATCAAGGATCACGTCGATATCGGCGCCCCCCTGGGACTCGATTTCGAAATGGGCGCCAAGCTTTCCGGATCGCGCTTCTCCGTCATGACCGGCAAGATCGCGCGTATGCACCGCGCTCTCGCGCAGTTCATGATCGACCTGCAAACCGAGAAGCATGGCTACACCGAGTGCTACACGCCGTACATCGTCAACGCCGATTCGCTAAAAGGCACGGCGCAGTTGCCCAAGTTCGAGGAAGACCTGTTCGCGGTAAAAAAGGGTGGCCAGGAGGGCACCGGCGAGTCGCTGTACCTGATTCCGACCAGCGAGGTTCCGCTCACGAATTTCGTGCGTGACGAACTCGTTGCCGAAGCTAAATTGCCCATGAAGATGACCGCACACACACCGTGCTTCCGATCGGAAGCCGGATCGTACGGACGCGACGCGCGCGGCATGATCCGCCAGCATCAGTTCGACAAGGTCGAGATGGTGCAGGTGGTTCATCCCGACAAGAGCTACGACACGCTCGAAGAAATGACCGGCCATGCGGAAGCAGTGCTGCAGGCGCTCGGCCTTCCGTATCGCGTGATGTTGCTGTGCACCGGAGACATGGGCTTCGGATCGACCAAGACATACGATCTTGAAGTGTGGCTGCCGGCACAGAACACTTTCCGCGAAATCAGCTCGATCTCGAACTGCGAAGCCTTCCAGGCGCGCCGCCTTCAGGCTCGCTTCAAGAATGCGCAAGGCAAGAACGAATTCGTCCACACGCTCAACGGCTCGGGGCTGGCGGTAGGACGTGCTTTGGTTGCAATTTTGGAGAATTATCAGAATGCCGACGGCAGCGTCACGGTGCCTGAAGCGCTTCGTTTGCACATGGGTGGAGTAGACGTTCTGAGGCCCGTTTAGAAGCTGATAGAATCTCGGGTTCGACACGGAGAGATGGCAGAGTGGTCGAATGCGCCGGACTCGAAATCCGGTATACGGTTATGCCGTATCTAGGGTTCGAATCCCTATCTCTCCACCAGTGCTTCGAAGCCTGTACAGGCAAGCCCTATCTCACGGGTGGCGCGTCGATCAAGAACTTTCACGACGAGAAAAATAAAAGAGAGTTCCTGCATGTGAATTGCCGTAACGTGGATCGCGTAAGAGTCCACGGCCAATAAACAAAGCCCGCAAGAAAAAATTCTTGCGGGCTTTTTCTTTTTTTGGGCGTTTGGTTCGGACCGGACTGGTGCGGCAGGCTCGGCGTCTAGAAAAGAACGCGCAGACCGACCCTCACGCTGCTCTGAACAGCGCCACGGCGCACTTCTGCCGACACATCTGCGTAGGCCAACGCGTTCGGCGTGAACCGATGCGTGCCCGAGACTCCGACCTGCACGAAGGCGGTGCCTACGTCGGGGGTGTAAATGCTGGTCGGCACGCCGGCCAGCGACGCGCCGAGCGTGGGGCTCACCAGCTTCGAGGAGTCGGCTCCCAGCCCCAGATCAACGCTCCAGGTCTGCGCAAGCGTCGAGTCCGCAGACGAACCCGCGCTCACGCCCACCACTGCACGCAGTCCGCCTTCGTTGTAACGGCTGACCGACAGCGCCGATGCAGATACGCCCTCGTTGAACGCCGACTGCCTTACTTGCTGCCACGTGAGGCGCGCGTAGGGTGCCATCCGCATACCGTCCACTGCAAGCGGCAGCCTCGCACCCGCGCTCAGAAGCAAGTCGTTGCCGTGCGAGCGACTGGCCAGACCGGGTGTAGCGCCTGTCACGTCTGCGCGCGTCTGTTTGCTGGTAAACACGCCAAGGCTTGCCAGGGTGTCCAACGTCCAGACGCCTTGCGGCATGGATCCATAGGCAAACACGGCTCCGTGCTGCACCTGGCCGCTGCCCTGCTCGGCGCTGACATCGGTGCCGGACAGCGCGAATCCGCCGCCAGCCTTGATGCCGTCTTTCGCGTAGCCATCGACTCCCATCACGAGCTGCGACAGGTTGGCCGTAAAACTGCTGGCGTTGCTGTCGTTGGAACGGCGGGCCCGCTGGTAGCTCAGGTCGCCCCACGCACCGCTCTCGGTGGTCGGGTGCGTATTGACCGACTGCTGCATGCGCAGGGACGCCTGCGGCACGGTGGCCAGCGTGGCGCCGTACACCTCGCCAGCCAGCCCCCGGGTGAAGGCGGGCAGCGACGCTGCGGTTTGTGAAGAAGTAGCCAGCAGCAGTGTGTCCTGCAGCACCGTGGACGTGTTTGCCTGGCTCGCAGCGACTACCCGGTCGAGCGCACCTGCCGCCGATCGCGCGTTGGCGTTGCCACCGCTGGCGCCTATCGTCGCGGCATAGGACGAAGGGATCACCGCCAGGTCCAGGGCCTTTCCGTCATCGCTGTTGTACAGCGCAAGAAACTGCGTGCCGGCGGCAAGCTCACCTGGTTGCACAAGCGTGGCGAAGCGTCCCGTGATGCCGCCATCTGCCCGCACGATGCGTAGGCGATCGCCCAGCACCGGTGTGTAGATGGGGCTGCCGAAGCCGGGCTCGGCGTTGGTGAACAGCCCGGCCAGGCGCGGCGCCAGTGTGGCGTTCGGCTGGATCACGAACTGCCCGCCCTTGATGTCCAGAAACGAGTAGATCCCCGTGGATCCTGCCGGGCTCGATGCCGTTGCCTGAACAGGGCCGGCAATGTCTTGTTGATAAGTACTGCCGCCAAGCATGGTGACCGTGCCTGCCACGCTCAGAAAGCCTGGCGAATGGCCCGGCTTGAGTGTGCCCGCCACCCTGACTGGGCCCTGCAGCTCGCCAGTGCCGCGCAGCGTACCGCCCGCGGCCACGAACACCGGGCCGGTACCGAGTGGCGAGGCGCCGCTGACATCCAGCGTGCCCGAAGCTACCGTGGTGCCACCCTGATACGTGTTGGCACCCGACAGCGCAAGCAAACCGCTGCCGTTGATAGTCAAACCGCCAGCGCCAGAAAACACGCCGGACAGACTCGCCGCGCCGCCAGCGGGGCTGGTGAGCGTGCCGCCCGCACTATCCAGCGTGAATGCCTGATTCGAGGTGTCCCCTGCGTTCAACCGCAGCGTGCCGCCACTGAACGCGGGGGTTGCCGTCACGCCGATGTCGGCCAGCGTGTAGGGGGTGCCGGCAATCATGGCCGACAGTGCATTGCTGAACACCAGGTTCCACAGGGTAGTGCTGCCGCTTGCAAGCGCCAGTTGCCACGTGTAGCCCGAGTACACCCCAGTAAGCGGGCCCGTGAGACTGGCCGAGCTGAAGTCAACCAGGACACCCGAATAGGTTCCGGCAGCGACCGTGGACGTGCCGTAGATGCCGAAGGCTGTGGTGCCGCTTGCACCCAGGTTCTGCAGCTGTCCGTAGCTCGTGGGGCTGTCGATGATGATGTTGTAGGTAAGCGGCAAGGCGCCCGCGATGGTGAGCGCGCCTGCAGAGTTGCCTGCGCCCTGCCGGTTGTTGAGCGTCTGCAGGGTGCCGGAGTTGGTGACGTCTGCAAACGGACCGCTGATCGTGCCGGTGTTCGTGAGAGTGCCGAGCGTGCCGCCGCCGTTGACCACCACCGCGCGGCGAAAACCAGACTCGATCGTGCCGGTGTTCACCAGGCTCGTAAGGATGCCGTTGACGGTCACACCCCATTGCGAACCCGTGTACAAAGTCCCGTGGTTGACCAGAGTTGCGCCGGTACTGGAAGAAAGCACGGATACCGGATCCCCATTGCGCCCACTGCCCGCGTCGTTGTCGATCGTGACGCCGCTGTTGACTGTGACCTGTGCCCCGGTGTTCAGTGTGAGGGGTTTGACGCCATAGCCAGAGCAGTCGGCGCTGATGGTCAGCGTACCGGTGACGGTGACGCCGCTGTTGCACTGCGCCGAAGCTGAGCTCCAGGCAAACGCGGAGAATGGAACGACGATGTAGGGAAGAACGCGCTGGAATAGCGCTCGCGGAGCAGAACGGGTCATTGTGGGTAGGAGTTGGTGAAGGGGATCGCAGAGAGCTCGACTGTGACGACGATCGACCCCGCAGAGTTGCGCAATGCGAATCTTTTGCGGGTTCTGTCGTTAATTTGTCGAAGCTGTCGATCGTCGCTAGCACCCGCCCGCTAAGAACTACCTGTAAATTTCCTTGATCCCATGGAATTCAGCGGTGAGACGTGTCCTGCATGGACACCGTTCACCACCAGCGCTTCGAAGCCGGGACAGGCAAGCCGTCACTATGAAGCTTCTCTTAGTTTGAATACTTCGTCGCTCGTACTTCTTCCCACCATTTCAACTTTTGCGAGACTGCAAATTTGCATTCCCGGTAAAAGGGTCGCCCACGCGAAGAACGCCGTCGGAGCAAGCCTCTGCGCGTAGTCCTCCTCGCCTTTCGAATGCATCGACGAAACCTTCCAGCCCGCTGAGTTCGGAAGGTCTGTGACAAGGGGTCGCAAGTTCAACCCCGACAAACTTCAGGTCTCCTACACGGAACTCGCGACCAACGAGGTTGTTCAAATCGTTTGCCGACACACCATCCAAAAGTACATTGCGGCGCGTCTGTTCCACGCTGAATGCTGGCAGGCCCGACGCCTCCTGCCATTCGTTGGCGACTTCCACTCCATCCCGCGTGATGAACGTAATGTGGCGAATCTTCAGAGGAAGCTGGGGTGAGTAGGCGCCCCGTCCAAGTGCGTAACGATCCCCGGCAATGCCTTGGCCCGCTTTGATTGTCACTTCGGGAACGCGCTGCATCGGCTCCCCCGCATATGCGCATGTGAACAACCCGGCGACTGCCCCGGTCGGCATATCAACGATGTCCGGTCGATCGAGCTCACTCAAGTTTGATACCGGTTTCTGCGACCAGTTTGGTGTACACCGGCAGCTCAGCGGCGATGACCTGGTTGAGTGCCTGCACGGGTGCCGGTGTGGGCGCGATGCGCAGCGCGCCCAAACGATCAAGAACGGCCGGCGACGTCAGCGATAGGTTTAGTTGCCGGTTTAGCCAGGCGACCTGGTCAGGAGGCATTTTTGCGGGGCCGACAAGTGCGAACCAGAGACCCATGTGCACGTCTTTGTAGCCAGCTTCGACAAAGGTCGGTACATCGGGCAGATCGGCCGAGCGCGTGGCGCCTGTCCAGGCCAGAGGAACCAGCTTGCCTGATCGAATGTATGGCAACGCTGTCACGATGCCCATTACATTGACCTGGATCACACCGCTCATGGTGTCTGTCGTGCCCTGACCTGAATCCTTGTACGCGACATGGTTCAGCTGGATGCCAGCGCTATGTTTGAACAGTTCCACGGTCAAGTGAGCGGCGGAGCCCAGAAGAGGAGACGTGTAGTTCAGTGGCACCGGGCTGGCCTTGGCCCGCGTCACCAGATCGGCCAGATTGCGGATGCCACTGGCCGTAGAAGCCACCAGCAAATTGTCGCCGCGGCCCACGAGGCCGATGGAGGTGAAGTCGGCTGGCACCTTGTACGGGACATTGCCATACAAGGCGGGAGTGATGATGAAGTTGTTGGCAGTCAGCATCAGGGTGTAGCCGTCAGGCGCCGCCCTGGCGGTTGCTTCAGTTCCTATGATCCCGCCCGCTCCGGCGCGGTTGTCCACTACCCATGCCTGCCCGGTGCGGTGCGCCATGTCTTCGGCAATTACGCGTGCGACGGGATCGGTGAGGCTTCCGGCTGCTGCCGGCACGATGACTCGGACCGTGCGGTTCGGGTAGCCCCCTGGACCACCGGGGGCCGGCTGCGCAAAAACGGGCAAGACAGCCAGTGACACACACAGCGCCATGCCGCTGAACGCCGGCAGACGACGATAAGTTTCATTAAGAAGTTTGAACACTGAAAACCTTTGCGGAACGTGGGGACCATAACGGGTCCGGGCTGCAGAAAATTCTAGGGAACACGTCGCTCGAGTCATAGCTCAAAGTTACGCTCGGGGCAGTGCAAGAACTGCAGCAGCGCATGGCGGCGCCAGATGTCCAGGGCCTGCTACACCTCATCCTCGGCGCGGCGTTCGATTTCGGCTGAGGCCAATTGGATGAGCGCATCCAGTGCTGGAGGAAGAGTCCTTGCTGCGCGCACGTAGACACCGAGATGGAATATCACTGCGGGCCTGAGTGGCAAGTGAACGAGGGTGCCCTGCTCGAGCTCGCGTTCAATGCCGAAGCGGTTCACGAATGCCAGACCGGTGCCCTGTACGGCGAGGCGGCGCATCAATTCGAACGAACCTGTTTCCAGCACTATCCTCGCCTGCCGGCCCTGCGCTGCGAGCAGCGGTCGCAGTTCGTCGCGCAGCGCGAGGTCAGGCGTCGGAAGCACCATGGGATGTCGCGCGCACTCATTGAGCGTGACGCGTTTCTGCTCGGCAAGCGGATGACCTGGCGCGACGATCGCACCGAGGTTGAACTTGCCAACGGCGATTTGTCGCAGCTCCTCGAAGCGCTGCCACACGAAGCAGATCGCGACATCGGCCAACCCTTGAGCAACTTGGGTTGCAGCTTCCACGGAGCCTGCGATCCTCACGCGGATGCGCACACCGGGATGCAACTCCGTCATCTGGTGAAGCACGCGCGGTATGAAGTCGGCAGTGAGCGATTCCACAGTTACTACGTCGACCTCGCCACGCCGCATGCCCTTCAGCGCGTCAAGCTCGCCCTCCATGCGTTGGGCGTCCTGCACCACACTGATGACGTGGCGCGACAGAATTTCTCCGACCGGTGTGAGCTGCAACCCGGCGGGTAGACGCTCGAACAGAGGGCTGCCAATCTCGTTTTCCAGTTCAAGCAGTTGCCTGTTCAATGCAGAAGACGATAAGTGCAGCTGGCGGGCGGCCTCGCGAATGGAGCCGCATCGGCGAATGACGTCAAAGTGAACGAGCGCTCTGGAATGCAAGTGCATGGAAAGAGAATAAGGGCATATGTGACTTACGTTGCAAGTATTCCCGTTAATGCGCGCCGACGGCCGGTGCTAGCGTTCGAGGACGTTCGCAATCAGCTCGAGACGGCAGGCCACCGCTTCCGTCCGCGATATTCTTGCGAAGTCTTCCAGATCAAATCTTCATTGAGGCCGATGATGCCAGTTGAGAAAATCGTCATTTCTACCGATGCCGGCCAGTGCGGCTGCTACGTCGTAACGCCTTCAGGCAATGGGCCGTGGCCAGCGGCGATCTTTTTCGGAGACGCCGGGGGAATGCGGCCCGCCATGCTTCAAATGGCCCAGCAACTTTCTGATTGCGGTTATGTCGTGCTGTTGCCTGACCTGTATTACCGCTTTGGCCATTACGAGCCACTCGTTCCGAAAGAAGTTTTCGCAGGAGACGTCGGAGCGATCCTCGGCCCACTTATGGCAACAACCGGAACAGCCAGAGTCATCAGTGATTCAGCGTACCTGGTTGCATATCTTGATACGCGCGAAGACATCAAGGGCACGAAGATAGGTGCTGTCGGCTTCTGCATGGGTGGCGGCTTGGCCCTGGCGGCGGCATCCGAATTCCCCGACAGATTCGCTGCGGTGGCAAGCTTCCATGGCGGAAACCTGGCGACCGATGGTCGGTTCAGCCCCCATGTGCTGGCGGCGAACATCGGAGGTGAGGTCTACATCGCAAGTGCCGAGAACGACGAAAGCTATCCGCCCTCGATGGCTTTGCGCGTCGAAGACGCACTTGAACAGGCGCACGTCAAATTCCGAACTGAGGTTTACCACGGCGCCGCGCACGGATGGATGGTTCCCGATTTTCCCGTGTTCGACCAAGCCGCTGCTTCCCGTGGGTGGATTGAGTTGAAGGCATTGTTCGATCGATGCTTGAACTCTTGAACTCGATGGATTGAAGCTTGTCGCTTCATCGCTCCGGGGAAACTACTGCTTGTCCCAACGCTCTTGCGCTTTGGCCCGGTCGAACGGAGGCATTACGGCCTTGATGATCGACACATCTTTCAACGCCGGAAATTTTGTGCGAAACGAAACCTCGTCTTGGGCAAATCGGTCGGAAATCTCGATGTCGAAGCTACCGTCCGAAGCACCCGTAATGGCTTGGTCTAGTAGCGGGATCATGGGTCCGGCTCTGAACTCATTCCCGACTCTTGCGCGTACCGACGCTTCGATATGGCCGAGGTAGTAAACGCCACGCTCGCCCACCTTGAGGTCTGTGTAGATTGGCGTACTGAAAAAACCAGTCAGGGGAAACGCCCGGCCCATGCTGGTCATTCCTTGTATTTCGTAGTTCCCGGGGTCAAGAGCCATGCGTAGAAAGTAGGTGCTCCCGTCCGCTGGAGAGTCTGTTTCAGCTCTTGCCTTGTCATCCATCGTGAAGTTCAGTCGTGTTGCCACTTCTTCGCCGCCATCACGCGCGATGTGAACGACTAAGAGTTTCGGTTGATACCTTGGTTTATGGATATTGCGGATCGTGGCGGTCATCAGGTAAAGCGGTTTGCTGTCGCTTTTGATGACGTCCCCATCGTCCTTGAGTGCCATCTCCGTGCGAGTTGCACACCCGGTCAGGATGACCATCGCCGCAATGACGCATACGGTTGATAAAAGTCTTTTGATATTCAAAATGCATTTCCCCTCGTTTTTTATTGATCCCTCAGCGGTGAAACTTTAGCGGGAGGATGAGGCCTTGGAAAGCCGTTTTTCAGGACATCGAACATCGATGATCGATGCCGCAACGCAGCGCGACTGTATGTCCGCGATGGTTGCCAGCGAGTAGGTCGCGTTCCGACTTGCGCTATTCACGCCAACCCGAGAATTTCGCAGCAAGACCTTTTTCTGCAAAAATATGAGGTTTTTCAGACTTCACAAGGAAATCAGATGAGACACAAAAACGTCGCCGCCGTGTTGGCGCTGGCCATATCGACCGCATTCGCTTCCAACGCATTGGCCGCCGACATCAAGCTGGGCGTGGCTGAAGCTCTGACCGGCGGCGCCGCGCAGTACGGCGTATCCATCCGCAATGGCTTCCAGCTGGCGGCTGACGAGATCAATGCCGCTGGCGGCGTCAACGGCAACAAGCTGGTGCTGGTGGTGGAAGACGAGCAGGGCAAGAAGGAAGAAGCGATCAACGTTTTCAAGAAATTGATCTTCCAGGACAAGGTGCTGATGGTGTTCGGCCCCACGCTGTCCAATTCGGCCCAGGCCGCCGACCCTATCGCCCAGGCTGCCAAGACGGTGGCTTTCGGCACCTCCAATACGGCCGACGGCATTACCTCCATTGGCGACTACGTGTTCCGCAACTCCGTCACCGAAGCAGACGTTCTGCCCGAGACGCTGAAGATGGCGGTCAAGAAGTCCAACATCAAGAAGGTTGCTGTTCTGTACGGCAACGACGACGTGTTCACCAAGAGCGGCTACGACAACTTCAAGACCGCACTGGACGACATGAAGCTGCCGGTCACCACGACCGAAACCTTCGCCAAGGGCGACGTCGACTTCAAAGCCCAGCTGACCAAGATAAAGGCCACCAACCCCGACGCCATCGTGCTGTCGGCCCTGCTGGCCGAAGGCGCGCCCATCATGGTTCAGGCCCGCCAGCTCGGACTGAACGTGCCGATCATCGGCGGCAATGGCATGAATTCCGTCAAGGTGTTCGACCTGGCCAAGGACAAGTCCGACGGTCTATATGTCGGCAGCCCCTGGTCGGTGAGCAGCACCATTCCGGAAAACGTGAAGTTCATCAAGTCTTTTTCGGACAAGTTCAAGACCTCGCCCGACCAGTTCGCCGCGCAGGCCTATGACGCGATGTACATCATGGCCACGGCGCTCAAGACGGTCACGATCTCCGGCGACTTGAATGCCGACCGTACCGCCTTGCGCAACGCCTTGCCCAACGTGAAATGGAACGGTGCCACCGGCGCATTCCAGTTCCGCCGTGCCACGGCTGCAGGCAAGCCCGCTGGCTACGACGCGCAACAACTGCCCATCGTCAGCGTGACCAAGGGCAACGCGTTCGTCATCGAGAAGTAAGCACTGTGTTCCCCGAGGCTGCGCGGCTCACCGCGCAGCCTTTTTTCTTTGTTTCGGGGCGCGCCCTCTGCGCTCCAGTCAGGTAGTCCCATCGTGCTGGAACAGCAATTAGTCAATGCCCTGTCGCTCGGATGCGTGTATGCGCTTTTCGCGCTCGGCTTCACGCTCATCTTCGGCATCCTGGGCGTCATCAATCTTTCGCATGGCGCCGTCTTCATGCTGGGCGCCTATGCCGCCGAGCAGGCGGTGGCGCGCTTTGCGTTGCCGCTTTGGGCTGCGCTGCTGGTGGCCTTTGCCTTCAGCGGCATCGTCGGTCTCATCATCGACGCGATGGTGCTCAAGCCGCTGCGCGCCCGTAACGCGCCCCACCTGATCCCCATGATCGCAACCATCGGCGTGGGAATCATCCTGACCAACGGCGTGCAGGGCATTTTTGGTGCGGCCAATTTGCGTTTCCCCTCCGACTTCGTGTCCGACAAGTCGCTCAATCTGGGCGGCCTCACGCTCACGGCGCTGGAGCTGGGCATCATCCTGCTCTCGTTCGTGCTAATGGGGGTGCTGTTGCTGGCGCTCAAGAAGACACAACTCGGCCGGGCGCTGCGTGCCATTGCCGAGTCGCCACGCGCGGCCTACCTGCTGGGCATCAACGTAGAAGGCCTGTTCTTCCTGACGTCGTTCGTTGCCGCAGGCCTGGGCGGCATTGCCGGCGTGCTGATCGGCCTTTATTCCAACGCCCTGTTTCCGCTCATGGGCAAGTCGATGCTGGAAAAGGGCATCGCCGTGATTATTTTGGGCGGCATGGGTGACATCCGCGGCGCTCTGATCGGCGGGCTGTTCCTGGGCTTTGCCGAAGTGCTGTCGGTGGCCTACATCGGATCCAGCATGCGTGACGCCGTGGCTTTCGGTCTGCTTTTCCTGATATTGCTGGTCCGGCCCAAGGGCCTGTTCGGCACACTGCTCGAGCGCAAGGTCTGACATGGAGTGGCTCGACAATTTCTGGTCTGTCTACAGCAACCTGGTGCTCACGCTGGGCACCAACTCGCTGCTGGCCCTGTCCATCTATCTGACGCTGGCCTGCGGCATGCTGTCCATCGCCAACGCGGCGTTCATGGGCATAGGCGCTTACGCGGCTTCGCTGCTGACCATGCGTTACGGCGCGCCCTTCCCGGTAGCGCTGCTGGGCGGCATGGCGGCGCCCTCGCTCATGGCTTTCATCATCGGCAAGCCCACCTTGCGGCTGTCGGGTGTTTACCTCGCCATGGCCACGCTGGCTTTCGGCGAGGTGGTGCGCATCGTGATCCTGAACGCCGACTCGCTGACTGGGGGCGCGCTGGGCCTGAACGGCATTCCGCAGTCCACCGAATGGTGGCATGTGGCCATCGCTCTGGTGGTGGTGCTGGCGGTGCTCTGGCGCCTGAAGCATTCGCGCGTCGGCCGCGCTTTCGAATCCATCAAGGAAGACGAAACCGCCGCCGGCCTGATGGGCATCGACGTGGCGGCGCACAAGCTGCTGGCCTTCGTGCTGGGCGCAGCGATTGCGGGTCTGGCGGGCGGGCTGAATGCCCACCTGACGTTCTTCATCGGCCCCGGCGAATATGGCTTCGACCGCGCGGTGGAAATCCTCACCATGACCATCCTGGGCGGCATCGGCAACCTGGGCGGCCCGGTGATAGGCGCCGTGATCCTTACGCTTCTGCCTGAACTGCTGCGCTCGCTCAAGGACTTCCGCCTGGTTGTCAACGGCTTCGTGCTGGTGCTGATCGTGCTGTTCCTGCCCAAGGGCATCTGGGACGGCGATCGCTTCCGCCAGCTCTTCGGCAGAAAAGGAGGCCGCAAATGAGCACGTCCCTCAAGCTTGAATCGTTGTCGCGCCACTTCGGCGGCCTGAAGGTGCTTCAGGACGTGAACCTGGAAATCCCGCAGGGCGGGATCTTCGGTCTGATCGGGCCCAACGGCGCCGGCAAGACCACGGTGTTCAACCTGATCACCGGGTTGCTGCCACCCACCGGCGGGCAGATCACTTTTCATGGCCAGCCGCTGGCGGGGCTGACGCCGCACGGCATCACGCGCATGGGCATCGCCCGCACTTTCCAGAACATTCGCTTGTTCAAGGACATGACGCTGTTGGAGAACGTGATGGTGGGCATGCATGCGCAGCTCAAATACAGCGGCTTCGGCCTGCTGGCCACCTCCGGCCTGTTCCGCAGCGAAGAGCGCCGCGCCCGCGAGCGCGCACGCGAACTGCTGTCCTGGGTGCGACTGGAGGGCAAGGCCCATGAGAAGGCCGACAGCCTGTCTTACGGCGAGCAGCGCAAGCTGGAGCTGGCGCGCGCATTGGCAACCGAGCCCAAGCTGCTGCTGCTGGACGAGCCGGTGGCCGGCATGAACAGCAGCGAGAAGACCGAGCTGATGGCGGAGATCCGCAACATCAGCGCGCGCGGCTACACCATCTTCATGATCGAGCACGACATGCGCTTCGTGATGGGACTGTGCGATGACATCGCGGTGCTGAACTTCGGCCGCATCATCGCCCGCGGCACACCCGACGCGATCCGCAATGACCCGCAGGTGATCGAGGCCTACCTGGGTCGCGAGGAAGACGAAGCCAGCCTGGACGACCAGTCCTTTGCCAACGGAGCCGCAGCATGAGCAAACCCCTGTTGCAGGTGAACGGCCTGAAGGTCGCCTACGGCAAGATCGAGGCCGTCAAGGGTATCGATCTGGAACTGCGCGAGGGCGAGATCACCACGCTCGTCGGCGCCAATGGCGCAGGCAAGTCGACCACACTTCTGGCATTGTCCGGTCTGGTCAAAAAAGCCGCCGGCCAGGTGATCTTCGATGGCAATGACCTGACGAAGATGTCGCCGCACAAAATCGTCGCCAGCGGCGTGGTGCAGGTGGCCGAGGGCCGCGCCACCCTGACCACGTTGACGGTGCGCGAGAACCTGGAGCTCGGCGCCTACACCCGCAAGGACAAGGGCAATCGCGAGAGAGACATGGACTATGTGTTCAGCCTGTTCCCGGTGCTCAAGGATCGGGCCAACGGCGCAGCCGGCAACCTGTCGGGCGGCGAGCAGCAGATGCTGGCCATTGGCCGCGCTTTGATGGCCAAGCCGCGCGTGCTGCTGCTGGACGAGCCGTCCATGGGCCTTGCGCCCATCATCGTGCAGGGTATCTTCCGCACGCTGCGCGAGATCAACCAGTCGGGTCTGACGATTTTCCTGGTCGAGCAGAACGTGCGCCAGGCGCTGAAGATCGCCAACCGCGCGTATGTGATCGAGACCGGCAGCATCGTGCTGGAGGGTAGCGGCCGCGAATTGCTGGACAACCCGAAGGTGCAGGAGGCGTATCTGGGGAGTTAAGGCGCATTCGTCGTCACGTAAAGGCCAGGACCAATACCGAAGCCCGCGAGAAGTGATTTCTTGCGGGCTTTTTCTATCGCGGAGAGCGATCCTTTTCTGTTTGCGAATCGAATCGACCGCGTCCGATCGGACCTCGAGATAGTGAAGTGCATCGCCCGTGTTTCGTTACCGAAATGAAAGACGAAAAATAAGAAGTTTTGAAGGTTGGAAGTGCGCGTTACGCGACGCGTTGTCGAAAAAAAGAGTCATTCGCTAAGTCCGAAGTCCTCCTTCCGGAGAACTGGTGCTAACCTACAAAAGGTTGTCACAAAGTCGACCCCAAAGGTCGTCGACAAGCCAGAAATTTTCGTGAATCGAGTATCGAGATTCGACAGATTTTCTAATCACCACCCTTCGGAGCACCCATGAATATTCGTAGAAGCCTTTTCATTTCGGCCGCGTTTGTTGCAGCCCTTGCAAGCATGGGCTCCGCTTATGCGCAGCCCGCCGTCATGCGGATTTCCCACGCTGCCGCAGAGACCGACTGGTTGCATAAATCGTTGATCCTTTTCAAGGAAAACGTCGAGAAGGGTTCATCCGGTCAAGTCGGCGTTCAGGTGTTCGGTGCTAGCTCGCTGTTTCGTCAAGGCACGGAAGTCGCCGCTCTTCAGCGCGGCAATCTGGAAATGAGCACGATGACGACTTTCGAAGTCGAGCAGCAAATGCCCGAGTACGGAATCTTCAGTGCCGGATACGGCTTCCGTGACTACGACCACCTGGCAAAAGTCATGCGTGGCCCCATCGGCAAAGAGTACGCCGATGCGGTCGCCGCCAAGATGGGCATCCAGATCATCGACGTCATGTATCTCGGTACGCGTCAGATCAGCCTGGGCAAAGCGCGCGATGTGAAAGTGCCCGCCGACCTGGCCGGTGTGAAGCTTCGTATGCCTGCCGGTCCTGGCTGGCTTGCTTTGGGTAAAGGTCTCGGCGTCAGCCCGACCCCCATGGCTATGCCTGAGGTGTATCTGTCCTTGAAGACCGGTGCAATCGATGGTCAGGAAAATCCGCTATCGCTTTTCAAGAACAACAACCTGCAAGAAGTTTCCCAGCAACTCGTGCTGACCTCGCATCTGGTTCAACCTGTGTTCTTCGCAATCGCCAAGCCTTTCTGGGACAAGCTCACTCCCGCTCAGCAAGACGTGATGCGTAAGGCAGCTCGCGAATCCGCAGACTTCAACGACAAGAATCGTCTTGCCGAAGAGAAGGATCTTGCCGACTACTTTGCCAAGAACGGCATCAAGGTCACCACGCCCGATGTCGCTGCGTTTCGGGCATCGGTCGACAAGCAATACGTCGAGAGCGGACTTGCTGCCAAGTGGCTGCCAGGTCTGAAGGAACGAATCGCTGCAGTCCGCTAATTCGCGGGCTTAATCCGCAAGCTTCATTAGCCTCTTGAGGTCAGCAAGGGCGCCAGTCCGTATTCATATGCAAATTCTCAGAACGTGGCTGGCGCATTTCCGGCGAATGGCGGAGATCGTCGTAACCGTATTGTTCGCGGCGATCTTCGTCATCTTCATGTACTCCATCTTCATGCGGTACATCATGCACAGACCGGTCGCATGGGCGGATGAGTTGAACATCATCCTGCTGCTCTGGGTAATGTTTCTCGGCGGCGCAGTTGTCTTGCGCGACAACGAACACGTGGCCTTCGACATACTTTGGCAGGCTGTGAGCCCGCCGGTAAGACGGGTAATGGGCATAGTCGCGGCAGTTCTGTTCGGCGGCTTGTTCCTCGCAGCTCTTCCGGGCACGTACAACTTCATCACGTTTCTGTGGCGCGAGAAGACCACCGTGCTCGAGTGGCGGCTCGATATAGTCTATTTCTGTTTTGTATTGTTTATTGCGTCGATCATCATCCGCTTTGGAGCGCAGCTGGTTCGCCTGCTCGGCAAGGACTGGCGCAAAGAGGTGGGTGAATAAATGAGCTTGGCATTTGGAATACTTCTGATCGTCTTCGTCATCGCGAGCCTGCTTCGCGTTCCGTTGGCGATCTCGATGCTCGCGTCGGGCTTCGCTTATCTGTTCGCGAGCAAGCAGGACATCGGGCTGGCAGCCGATCAGATCCTGAACTCGATGTACAACAGCTACGTCATGTTGGCCATCCCCATGTTCATTCTGGCGGCCAACGTGATGAACGCAGGCACCATCAGCGAAAGACTTTGGTCGGCAGCAGATGTGATCGTCGGTCGCATGCGCGGCGGACTCGGGCAGGTTACCGTGCTGGTCAGCACCATCTTCTCGAGCATGAGCGGAAGCGCAATCACCGATGCAGCCGGCCCCGGAATGGTGGCCATCAAAATGATGCGATCCGTTGGCGGCTACAAGCCCGAAACGGCAGTGTCTTTGACGGCAGCTTCGGCGACCATCGCCCCGATCATCCCGCCTTCGATTCCGATGGTGTTGTATTCGCTGTTGACCGGTACCTCGGTCAGCGCCATGTTTCTCGGCGGCATCATTCCCGGATTGATGATGGCCGTGTCGTTGATGATTACCGTTGCCATCATCGCCAAGAAGAACAACATGGTCGCGCGCGGAAAAATGACCAACGCGGAAATCTGGAACCATGTCAAACGCGGACTGTTGCCGCTCACGTTGCCTGTGGTTCTTCTCGGTGGAATCTGGTCTGGCGTATTCACGCCGACTGAGGCGGCCGCCGTTGCAGGGTTCTACGCACTGCTTCTTGCCGGCTTCGTTTATCGATCGCTCGGCGTGAAGGGCACCTTCGGTGTCTTCGCCGAATCGATGCGTCAATCGGCCGTCGTCATGATTCTGATTGCGGGTGCATTCATCGTGAACTACGCAGTGACGGCAGAGCAGCTCGCATCGGCGTTGACCATCTGGATTCAGTCGCAGAACTTCACCGCAATGCAGTTCATGCTGATGATCAACGTGCTGTTCCTGATCCTGGGTTGTCTGCTGGATACCGGAATTCTTCTTCTCGTCGTGATCCCTGTGCTCATGCCGACAGTGTTCCTTCTCAAGATCGACCCGGTCTACTTTGGTGTGGTCGCAATCGTCAACTTCATGATCGGGCTCGTCACGCCTCCGTACGGCATGCTGCTGTTCGTGCTGTCGACGCTCGCGAATGTGCCTTTGGCGAAAATCATTCGGGAAGTCTGGAAGTTCCTGATTCCCCTGGTCGTCGTGCTATTCCTGCTCGTTGCTTTCCCGAGTCTCATTCTTTGGTTGCCGCGCCTGGGCGGGTACACGGGATGATTTGCCAGACGCTGCAGTAGCGCGTCGACGCTCTGTAGCGCTCTGCAGCGCACTGGTTTCAAACGCCAGTAAATTCGCCGCCGTCCATCATGAGACCGGTTCCCGTGATGAACCGCGAGGCGTCGGTGCAAAGCGACGCGACAAAATTTCCGAAGTCTTCAGGCTTGCCCATGGGGCGATCTTTTTTTACGCCCAACTCGCGTGCGCGATCGGTGTCGTGCGGTCCGGCGAGAAGCGCGTTGATCGTCACGCCATGTTCGGCCAGACTGGGGGCGGTGGTCTTGGCCCAGGACCACAAGGCGCTGCGTGAAGCGGCCGACAAACAGAGGAACGGTTTGGGTGCTCGTACGCTGGTCGAGGAAACAATCAATATGCGTCCCCAGCGCTGCGAACGCATCGGAACAGCCGCTGCTTGCACCAAGCGTAACGCTGGGTAGAACGTACTTTCGAAAGCCTGCGCAAAGTCCGATTCCGACGCCTCAAGTGGCAGCACCGAGCGTGGACCGGGCGTGTTGACCAGCACGATGTCGAGCTTGCCGAATCGCTCGAGCGCCGCGTCTACCGCTCTCTGCGGCAGGCCGGGATCCAGCAGGTCTCCTACGAGCGGAAAGCACCGATCGGGAAAGCTCGCGCGCAAAGTCTCGAGTTCAGCGGCGCCTCTTGCCACGGCAACAACATTTGCGCCTTCCGATGCGAGTGCCATCGCGACAGCGCGACCCATGCCCTTGGATGCGCCCGTCACGAGCGCGACTTTGTTGGTGAGTCCCAAGTCCATCGTTATCTCTTCCTCTTATCGGGTTAGCTTTTTCGATTCAGCTTGTTCGAGACAGCTGTAATACCGCGCATTGTCCCAGCCACATAGCCGAGAGAAATACATGAGCGCCATCGGGTGCGGACCGGCGAGCCAGAGCGTTGCCATATCCTGCTTCCTCAATGCTTCCTGCAAAGCGGAATCCAGTCCTGAACCTGCAATCGTCGCTTCACGATCTGCTCGAAATTTTTCTTTCAACGGGCCGCGTGTCACATCGATCAACCATTGGGTCAACACGGCGTGAGTCATGACGCATTCCAAAGCAGCTGATGCACGCCGCTGTCCCAACCGGACGCGAAAGGAATGCTGGTAATGATCTCCGGTCGGGCGCCCATCGAAGCCGCAGCGCCGACGATCCAGTTGCGAATCTCGTGCGTGCCGTTTCCGTAGCTCTCGAGTTCTTCGTCGGTGTAGCGGCAAGCATCGGCGATTCGTCCCTCGACCAGTTCCTGGAGGAACTGTGTATCGAATGCAGGGTGGTTGACTTCCATGCCAGGTGCGCCAACCGTGTGCGAGATGCCACCGGTGGCTAATAGCCCGACCTTCTTGTCCAGACCAGCGGCTGCCACTGCAGTTGCTATCGCGATTCCCAGCTTCCTGCAACGCTCAAGCGTGGGCATGGGCGCGAAGATGCTGTTGATGATGAGCGGAACCACTGTGACGTTAGGCGCCAAGTTCATCAGCTGTAGCGGCAAGGTCGTGCCGTGATCGAGGCGGAGTTCGGACGAGTGCGCAACGTCGAAGCCTTCGTTGTAGAGCGAGCGAATCAACATTGAAGCAACTTCGGGATTTCCGCGCCGTGTCACAGGCTCCAGGTTGAACTGCGGTTCGGCAAACGCAGGGTGCTGCTCGCCCACGCCCAGCACAAAGGGTGGCGCCATGCGTGGCTGCAAATTCACGATGTGTTCGCTGGTAATGGCAATGATCGTCTCGATGCCTGCGGATTCGAAGGCCCGACCCAAATGGGCGAACCCGGCGAGGGTTGCCTCGCGGTCGGACGCAGACGCATCGTCGGGCGAGGCTGTCATGTAAGGAAAATGGACCGTGGCGGCTACAAGCACTGATCGGCTCCAGTCAAAAGAAAACGCTGAGGCCTTGTTTGCCCAGCGTCTGTCGATCGAGCAACACGACGCGAGAAGCCAGGCGCAAGCCGTCGGGACTTACGACGAAGCGGTCGAGGCGTTCGCCACTGAATTGCTGCTCCATGTTCCACCTGTGCTGAATCAAAAGCAGATTGCTACGCGATGAAATGCTGCCGTCCTCGTGCTGCATTGCTTCGAGTAACTGCACGAAGTAACGGAGTCGGGAAGGTGGATTCTCGACCCATGATTGCTTGCTTTCGAGCTTGGCTACGCGAGCGCCCAGCAATTCGAAGTCTTCGTCGTAGTAGCCTAGACTATCTTCGGTCGTCGTCAGCCCCTGTGCGGTCGATGTTGCAACCGGCACTCGATACGTGACTGTCTTGTCCATCAAATCCAGCCAGCTTCGATATTTACGGTCTTGCAGCAGCAGCGTTTCTTGTCTGTAGAACGCTTCGATGTTTTGCCATACATCGTTGCCCGGGGTGCAGGTGTTCATGCTTTGTCCTATTCGCGAAATTTGCGGTCTACTCTGCGGCCTGTGTTGCGGCCTGTGTTGCGGGCTTGGTCGGTGCGTCCGTCATCACTTTCGCATAGTGCCGATAGAAGGCTCGTTGATTGGCCTCGGTCATCAGCATGTCGCTTGTGCTGCCGGGGAAGGGCTCGCCGTAGCGCTCGGCTGTTGGAGTCTCGCGACCTAGTCCCATTTGATAGTTGAGTCGTCCCTGCCGTCCGATGTAGCCGCGCATCGAGTCCTGAACGCTTTGCCAGATGTCGCCATCGTCCTGCTCGAAGATGCCGCCTGGCCCGAAGGCCAGCGAATACTGCTTGCGAACCGCAGCTTTCAATTCATCGGGCATGGCTTTGTCGACCACGCACCAGGAATGCACTTCGATCTTGTCGGGCCCCCGTGGGTGCCAAACGCGAAAAGAACGAAAGCGCGCCGTGTCCAGAAACGACATGTTCGGAAAGATCGTGCCCACTCCGATAGGCACGAACGCCTCGGCCGTCTTGCCGTGCTTGGCGACCAGCTGCGCTCGCATGTCCGATATGAAGCCGTCGTAGGCGGTTTGCACCGCTTTGCCTTGCTGCGCGCCGCCTCGCTCGCTACCTATCGAGTGACCATTGCCGGTCTGAATGCAATAGCCGTCGTTGGTGAGCGGGCTGCGAAAACCCATCTCGACGCCGGCGCCATGCGTGGAAGGCACATGGTAATGATCACCCGCGAAGTTCTCCGCCGGTATCTTCCAGTTGACATCGATGGTCCACTTGTGAATTCCGCCAATGGTCTCGGTTCCGCCATCCATTCTGGACAACATGAGCTCCAGATAAAACGCCATGTCGCCGAGATACTCTCGCAATGGCGGCGCTTCAGGGTCCCATGTGGCAAACACCATGCCACCGAAGCTCTCCACTTGCGGCGCCTCGCGTAGGCCATGTTCGCTGCGATCGAAACGCGCGCCGTAGGCCGGACCCTGACGCGGAACTGCGATCAACACGCCTTCGTTGTTGAAGGTCCATGCATGGTAGGGACAGGTAAAGGTTGTCGCGACGCCTGAGTCCACGCGACACACTTTCGCGCCGCGATGGGTGCAACTGTTCAGGTACACCCGGAGTTTTCCTTGCTTGTCGCGCACCACGATGACCGGGTCTTCGCCCATGGTCGTCGTGAAGAACGCGCCGTTGCCTTCGAGGTCGCTCTCATGTCCCAGGTAGAGCCAGCACTTCGCGAAAATCCGCTCCTGCTCGAGTGCGTAGATCGAGGGCTCGACGAACAAGCGTCTGTCCACTGCCGAGCCATCGGCTGCTATCAGCTCTTGCGCCATGGCCCCGCCAATGCGCGAGTCGGCCCGCACTAGCGGCGGAATGATCGTTTTCGAGCGAGCGCCTGCCGCGGTTTCCGATGGATTCATGTAGTGACCTTAGACATTGTTTGAATGAGGAGTGTGGAGTCTGGAGCAATCGATTGCGAACGAGCATTAGCCGCGAGGACCACGAATCGACGTGCCGCCGTCGAGCTGCAACACGGTGCCGGTTGCAATTCGAGAGCACTCGTCCGACGCGAGAAAGACGTAGGCCGAAGCGTAGTCGTCGGCTTGCCCGATGACTTGCAAGGGGAGGTCGGCTTCCTGCGGTGCCGACGTGACTTTTTTGCCGCCGTGCTGGTCGAGCCCCCGTAGTTCCGTGGGCACGTAACCTGGCGCGACTGCATTGACGCGTACATCCGGCGCGAGCTCCAGCGAGAGCTGTTTGGTGAGTCCGTTGATTGCGTGTTTTGCGGCGACGTAAAGCGGTCCGCCGAATCCCGCATGAGCGCCCGAAACCGAACTCGTGAAAATGATGGAGCCACGCGTTTTTGCGAGGTGAGGCGCAGCGGTCAGCGCTCCCAGCATGTAGCCCTTGACGTTGATCCCGAAGAGTTCGTCGAACGCTGCAATCAACTCGTGCGGCTCGAACGTGGTCAAGCGCCTGCGCTCATCGTAGACACCGGCATTGCCCACAAACACATCGAGTCGTCCGAATTCGCGCAATGCGAGATCGACCGCCTCCTGATTGCTTTCCGGCGAGCGCACATCGCCTGTGACGGCCAGGAAGCTGCTCAAGGGAAGCTGAGCGCTTGGCGACACGTCATCGCGACTGAGGCCGACAACGCTGGCCCCTTCTCTCATGAATCGCTCTGCGACTGCCCGTCCGATCCCGCTAGCTGCCCCTGTGACGATGGCAACTTTCCCCTTCAGTTGATCTGGCATCAAGCACCTTTAAATTTTTTCAACGTAATCCGGCTTTCGCTTGCAACGCTAAAAACCCGACGTAAGGGCATGGCGCGCATGGGCGAGAATCTGATAAGTACTCTCGATGTCCTGCAGTAGTATGGTACGAAAAGAGGCAAGTTCTCCTAAGCCTTCTAACCCCCGAGGAAATTGAATATGAGTGGATTCAACGTTAAGAAAATTTCCGAAGCGGAACTCATTTCTTATGGTCCCATGAGCGACCTGAAGGTTCTCATCGGCGACAACGAAGGCAGCACCCCCATTCGCATCGCCTTGCAGAACTGCCAGTCCGACTACCACGTGCCCGTACATAGCCATCCCTATATCGAATACCTCATGGTTCTCGAAGGCGGAGCGGAATTCAGTATCGAGCTCGACGGTATTCAGAAGGTGGTGCTTGGACAGGGCGACTGTGTCGAGCTCCTGCCCCACACCTGGCATGCCTTCACCACGGCTAGCGGGCAAGTCACACGCCTGCTTGGCATTCACATTTCACCGGATCGAGTCGTGAACTACAAACCTGGCGTCAAGACCGACGCCCGTGGTTACCGTATTACGGACGAGTGAGGTAACCGGAATTCCCTCATTAGGTTTCGTCGCACGGTTTCTTGTATGATAACCGTCATGCCAAAAGAAAGCCAAAGTAGCCGAAGTCTTAACAAGGACGCAACCCATCAACGAATCGTGTCGGTTGCGGCACGCGCAATTCGACGCGATGGCTATGCGGGCACGAGTGTCGCCGACATCATGAAAGATGCCGGACTCACGCACGGCGGGTTCTATTCTCACTTTGCTTCGCGAGAAGATATGTTGACCAAAGCCGCTGCGCAAGCGTGCTCCGAGGCAGCTTCGCAGGCATCGCAAATTCTGGACGGCTCGCCGCCCGATGTCGCGCTGAAGTCTTTGTTAGCGGCTTATCTGTCCAAGGGGCATGTCGATCAGTTGGAGCTGGGGTGTCCTCTGGCCGCATTGGGTTCAGAGACCGTGCGCCAGACACCGGAAGTGCGCCGAGTAGCCACCCGACACATCAAAGGCATGGTCGATCTTGTTGCGCGCCAATCGCCAGACTGGGGGCAACCCGGTGCCCACAATCGTGCTCTTGTGACCGTGGCAACCATGGTCGGTGCGCTCATGCTTTCTCGCGCAGTTGATGAGCCTGACTTTTCCGAAGCGCTGTGTGAGGCGGCCTTTGAACATCTATCCCAGCCAACGACTGAATGAAGATTGAATGGGGCTCCGCCCTTCAAAATCTTTGCTTCAAAAATATGACGATCATCATGCGAAATGGCTACTTTGGCCCAAGGCGAGTTAAAAATGAAAGATAAAAGCAGCTTATGAAAGCCTATCTATTGAATGCGTACCGCAAAGGCGCGCCACTGGTTCAATCGGAGATCTCGATGCCGGATTTGCGTGACGACGAGGTGTTGGTGGAGGTACACGCCACAGGCTTGAATCAACTCGATTCAAAAATACGTGACGGCCAGTTCAAACTCATCCTCCCCTACAAGCTGCCGCTTGTTCTTGGTCACGATGTTGCCGGGGTGGTGGTCAAGCTCGGACCTTCGGCAAAGCGATTCAAACTGGGAGACGAGGTATACGCGCGAGTAGACGATTTTCGAATCGGGACCTTCGCTGAGTTTGTCCCGGTGAAGGAAACCTCGCTTGCTTTGAAGCCTCGCAATTTGACGATGGAAGAAGCGGCGGCGATGCCGCTCGTTGCCTTGACCGCCTGGCAAGCTTTGGTTGAAAGGGCGCACCTTGCCAAGGGGCAGAAGGTGTTCATTCAAGCTGGCTCTGGCGGCGTAGGCACTTTCGCCATTCAGTTGGCCAAACATCTTGGCGCAACCGTGGCCACGACTGCCAGCGCTGGGAACATCGATCTCGTCAAAGGCCTCGGTGCCGACATCGTCATCGACTACAAGTCCCAGGACTTCGAGAAGCTTCTGAGTGACTACGACGTAGTGCTCAATAGCCAGGATGGCGCAACGCTCGCCAAGTCATTTCAGGTGCTCAAGCCTGGCGGACATCTCATTTCGATCTCCGGCCCGCCCGACCCGGAATTCGCGGAAAGCATTGGCGCTTCCGCCTTCTTGAAATTTATCGTGCGCCTTCTTAGCGCCGGCGTCCGGCGCAAGGCAAAGCGTTTAGGTATTCATTATTCGTTTCTCTTCATGAGAGCAAACGGGTCGCAGCTAAGCGAAATTGCAGCTCTCATGAACAGCGGCGTGATCCGCCCCGTAATAGACCGAGTTTTCACTTTCGAATCACTCAACGAAGCGCTGTCTTACGTAGACGCCGGTCGAGCGCGAGGGAAGGTCGTCGTGAAGGTCAAGTGAGCTTTCGAAAGCGTCAAGCAGGTTTTTTGAAATCCCATCCACTTTTTTGGAAAAATTATGAAGATCGCTAATTCAGTCGCTTTAGTCACAGGCGGCAATCGAGGAATCGGACTCGCGTTTGCGCGCGAATTGCTCGCGCGTGGCGCGAAGAAAGTCTATGTAGGCGCTCGCAATCCGGAGACCGTGACGCTGGACGGCGTCGAAGCGCTAAGGCTCGATGTCGACAACGCAAAAGAGGTTGCCGAAGTTGCTGCCAGCGCTTCAGATGTGACGCTGGTGATCAACAACGCAGGCATCGCGCAGCCCGGTGGATTTCTGTCGGACGACAGCGACGAAGTCGCGCGCCGAATATTCGAAACGAATTTCTTCGGAGTGCTCAGGGTCAGCAAGGCCTTTGCGCCGGTGCTTAAGTCCAACGGCGGTGGAGCTTTCCTCAATGTGCTGTCAGTGGCTTCATGGATCAATGGCGGCGAACTTGCTGCCTACTCGGCGAGCAAATCGGCGGCGTGGTCCCTTACTAATTCTTTGCGCAATGAACTGGCTTCGCAAGGAACACAAGTGCTTGGACTTCACATGGCGTATGTCGACACCGACTTGACCAAAGGTCTCGATGCGCCCAAGTCCAGTCCAGTGGACATCGTCAAGCGTGCGCTCGACGGTTTGGAGGCCGGTAAGAACGAAGTATTAGCCGACGATTTGACAGTGCAGGTCAAACAGGGGTTGGCTGCGGTATAGACGGCTTGGAGTTCGATCGGCGCACGATCTATTGCTCAAGATGGACTTCGAACTGTGCCCGTCGTACGCATTTAACCGTTTACTCAACCCCCCGGAAAGCTTACTCAATCGACTTATCGCCATGCCGCATGCAAACTTTGCTTCTCAAAAAAGACCATCGGCAGGAGACAAATCAAGATGGAGGATCTCATCCTCACCGCCGCTTTTCGGCGATACGAGTACAACGACGCGCTCTTCGACGAGCGCTCGCATAACGGCCTGACGCTCAAGATTGCGCAGTACAAGGGCGCTTTGCTTACTGCAATGAGCGCCATGCTGCGTGAGCGCGCTTACGACGTCTGCGAGATGTCGCCTTCTTCTTTCCTGATTGCAAAGCTAGCGGGAGCGCCGCTTGTCGGTTTGCCGATATTCCCGTTTTGCCAATATCCCCTCGGGCAAATCGTGGCTCGAGATGATTCCAAAATCCGCAGCGTCGAAGATCTTGCCAACGCAACTATCGCCGTGCGAACCTGGGCTCAGCCCACCGCACTGTGGGCGCGCAGCTATCTCACCGACTATCTCGGCATCGATTTAAGCGGCGTGAAATGGATCTTCATCGCAGACGACCCGGTCCCAGGCCTTCGCAGACCGGAAGGTTCCACCGACCGACGCGGCGAAACGCTGGAAGGATTGCTTGCGTCGGGCCAAGCAGACGCAGCCATCGGCATGCATGAGATTCCAGCCGGTTACCGCCAGCTAATTTCAAATCCTGATACGGCTGCGTCGAAATGGACGCGCGATACCGGCGTGGTTCCGGCCAACCATCTTCTCGTGATCGATTCCCGTCATCAAGACACCGATGTCCCGGATCGAGTGTGCAACCGTTTTCACGAGGTTCTCCAGGACTACCTCGCACGAAACGATCCTAAGGCCGGAGTGATCGGAGACCTGCGAGCGATCAACCCATCTATCGAGCCTCTCCCGAGCGGTCGCAAGGCCAATTCACGCATGTGGGAGGCGCTGGTAGCAACCATGGTTCGTCAGGGAATGATTGCACCTGTGCCGCGCCCGATGGATCTGCTCCACGATTGGGAGCCGGCTTAGGCTGCGCCATCGGCAGGAATGCAAAGTAGACAAAGAAGAAAACGATCGGAATAAACAGGAGACGAGATGGCGAAGTTGGTAGGCGCAGTGGGAACCTCACATTCCCCGCCCATGTTCCTTGAAGTCGAATACTGGCAAAAACACTCCGAAATTGTCGATGTGACGAACAACGAACTGTTGTCGCCAGTGACGGGAAAGATCACACCTTATGCAACGCTGATCGAGGAGGTAGCAGCCACGAACCCTTCGTTGCTGAACGAGTTGTCGGCTGAAGTATTCGCTGCGAAATACGAACGCATGCAAGCTGCGGCGGCAAAAATGCGCGGCATTGTCGACGACCTGAAGCCGGATGTCGTAATGGTCATCAGTGACGATCAGGAAGAACTCTTTTTCGACGACAACATGCCCGCGCTCTCCATCTACTGGGGCGACTCGTGGAATCTGTATCCCTGGAAAACGCATCGACCGGGCGCTCACCCATTGTTTTCGACATTCCAGCGCGGCTGGGGAGAACTCGAACTGGAAGTCCCGGTCGACGCGGCAATGGGCGAGTACCTCATTGCGGGCTTGACCGATCACGATTTCGATATCGCTCACTTTCGATACATGCGTGACGAGTACGGCGGAAGCGTCGGTCCTTCCGGATTCATCGAAGAAAAAAGAACCCGCGCGCCTGGCAAAAAAGGAATGCCGCACGGATTTGCATACGTCACCAAATCCGTTCTGGACAACAAGCTGATCCCGATGGTCCCCGTGTTCGTCAACACTTGTTATCCGCCGAATCGTCCTACCGGACGGCGATGCTTCGACTTCGGTGCAGCACTTCGAAAGCTGATCGATGCGTATCCGACCGATCAAAGAGTCCTGTTGGTGGCTTCAGGCGGGCTGAGCCATTTCGTCCTCGATGAGCAACTCGACAGACTGGTCATCAAAGGTCTGCAGGACAACGATCGGTCGATTCTTGAAAACTTGCCGCGGCTTGATTCGCCTACCGGCGAAATACGAAATTGGATCGTGGCTGCGGGCGCCTGTCAGGACCACAGATTCGACTTGATCGACTACGTGCCCACAGCGCGAAGTACTGCAGGTACTGGAGGTGGCTGGACCTTCGGGCAGTGGGTAAAAAGCAAATGACTTGATAGCGACTGAACTGAGACGAACGAAAAAATAACGGAGCGAGACATGAAACATATCTGGATGAAAACGTTGGCACTGAGCCTCTTCGGTGCGATTGGAATCGTTGGCATGGCGAGCACGGCAAATGCCGCCTACCCCGAAAAGCCTATACGGCTTGTCGTTCCGTTCCCGCCCGGGGGAGCCACCGATGTGTTGGCCCGAATGCTTGGCGACAAGTTATCCAAGAGCCTCAAGCAACCGGTGATCATCGACAACAAGGGTGGCGCTGCGGGCATCATCGGTACCGATGCGGTAGCAAAAGCGGCGCCAGACGGCTACACCATTCTGCTGACGAATACGATCCACACCACCAATCCGGCGCTGTATAAAAAGATCCCTTACAACATCGATCGCGACTTCACGCCGATCGCCATCGCATCTGATCCGACCGGCATCGTTTTGTTCGTGAACAGCTCGGTGCCCGCGACGTCCGTCAAGGAACTGATCGCGCTGGCAAAGCAAAAGCCCAATAGCGTTACCTATGCGTCTCCGGGGGTTGGAACTGCCATGCACCTGGCTGCAGAAATGTTCAACGAGTCTGCTGGCATCAAGACGCTGCACGTGCCATATCGCGGCATGTCGCAAGCGCTTAACGATGTCATTTCAGGGCAGGTCATGATGAGCTTTCAGGCACCCGGTCTCGTGATGCCGCAAGTGCAAGCTGGCAAGCTCCGGGTACTTGCGCAGACCGGCACCACACGCTTGAGCACCTTGCCTGATGTACCGACGATGGAGGAGGCCGGGCTGCCCGGCTACACGCTCGCACCGTGGTTCGGCGTGTTCGGCCCAGCGAAAATGCCGACCGACATCGTCAACCTGTTGAACAAAGAAATTTCTTCTGCGATGAACGAGCCCGATATGCGCGAGAAGTTAAGCCAGCTGGGACAGAATCCACCCTCAATGTCCAGAGCCGCATTTGCAACTTTCGTGAAGGCGGAAGAGGCGCGCGCCGCAAGCGCAGTCAAGGCCGCCGGCATCGATCTTGCGATTCCGGACTAAGCGTCGATCGGCGGAAATCAAAGGTCTGCCGGAGTCGGGTCGACCTTTGCCTTGATCTGGCCAGCGGCCTCTTTCAGGCAGTCGACCATCAACTGTGCTCCAGGTGTCAGCGCCCGATTCTTGTTCCACATCACACCCGCTGGCCTGATAAGTCTGGGAAGCGTCAATGGAAGTACGTAGAGCGGTAGAGCAGGATCCCTCGCGACACCGCCCGCCATGACTCCGATGGCATCGGTCATATGCAGATATGACCGCGCAAGGTGCGTAGAGAGCGTCTCGATATAGTTGTTCGAAAGGGTCAAGCCATGACGCTCGAGAATCCGCTCGAAGGGGTCGCGAAGCAGGGAGCCTGCGGGCGGCAAAACCCACGGATAACTCATGAGATCGGACCATTTCAACCGTTTCTTTTTGGCCAGCGGATGCGCCGGACTGGTGAGCAGCGCGACAGGCTCCTCGAGCAATTCGATTTCGTCGAGTCCGTTGATATCGTGACGCGGCGGCAGACGGCCTACTACGACGTCGAGCTTGCCTTGCCACAGATCGGGCAGTAGCGTGGTGGCAGTTCCTTCGCGCACCAACACATTGGTTCCTGGAGCTCGCTGTTTGAGCAAAGCCAGCGCTGTCGGTAGCAGCACCGCTGTCCAAGCCGGGAAAACGCCGACGTGAATTTTCCCCTCGGCTCCCGAGCTGAGGGCTCGCAACTCGTCTCGTGCGTGATGTATGTCTACCAGCATCGATCGGGCGTGTCGTATCAGGCACTCGCCGTAGACGGTGGGCCTCAAGCCTTGATTCGTGCGGGAGAACAGCTCGAGGCCCAAACCTTTTTCGAGTTCTGCCAGTGCCTTTGATACAGCAGGAACGGTGACATGTGAAATGTCGGCCACCTGTTTGAGATTACCGAAGTCGTCCAGTGCGACAAGCAGGCGCAAGTGCCGCGCCTTGAGGTTGATCTGCAAATACCAATCGGTCTGCGACATGACGTAAGTCCTTGTTTGTCTCTCTCGGCTCCCGGTGTTGCATTCGGTCCACCGGTTCTCGAGAATTGTCGCAGAGCGTCAGGTGGGCCAATCCAGCCCCTATCTCCCTAGTTGAGATTCCCGGTGGTGTCGTCGAATAGTTCGTCGATCGACATCCGCCGCGGAATCATGCGCTGCTCGTAAGCCAGGTCTATCGCCATCTCGATGGCCTTGCGATTCGCCTCAAGCCCCATCGGTGGCAATTGCGACGCCGCTTCAGACTCGAACGACCTGCTCGCTTTCACCATTCGATAGATCTCGCGAACGATGTCGGGGCGCTCTCGCGAGATATCTTCATGAATGGCGATCATGTGATTGATCGGCGTGACCTTCTCTCGCGCATACCAATCGATCGCGGCTTGCTGCGCATTCGGAATTAGCGTGGTGACTTCAGGCCTGTCGGGAATGCCTTGGCCCAAAATTACGGCTGCAAGTTCCCCATCCAGCATCATCTGTGCAAGCGATGTCGATTCCGGCATTCGCACGCAATTCGGTGGATCGGTGTACTCGGCAACGTGCGGATCCTCCACCGTGACCCAAGTCACCTTGTCCAGATCAACCCCATAGGTGTGCTGTAGAACGCCACGCGCCCAAAGTCCGGTGGTCTGGGTGTAAGCGCGTATACCCACGCGTTTCCCCTCGATATCCTTTGGTTGAAGAATCCCGAATTCGCGGTTGTAGACCACGCTCTTGTGCTGAAGGCGACCTACTGTTGGAGCCGGAATAAGCACGAAAGGTTTTTTGTAGAACCGTGCCTGGAGGTAGGTGGCCGTTGCAATTTCGCCAACCTCGAACTCGTTGTCGCGCAACATGAGCTTGAAGCCGTCATGTGCGGACTTGAGTCCGCTAAAACTGAAGTCGACCAAATCGGACCCAACACGTCCATCCTTGAGTGCTCTGGTTACGGGGTAGTCGGCAATATTTGCCCTGAGCCTTGTCTTCATTCGTTCGACTCCGTTCAAAGATCGGCTGCACTGTCGACATACACGAGACCCGCCTCGGCAAGACGGCCTCGCATGTTGGCTACGTCCAGTGTCAGTTCGCCCTTGTCATAGCGCGCGCGCGATGCGGCTTCCTTCGCGGTACGCTGCGCGGCGAGCCCAGCTACCTTTTCGATCTCGGCGTGTGGCACCACCACGACGCCGTCATCGTCGGCAACGATCACATCGCCAGGATTCACCATGGCCCCTGCACAGACCACCGGAAGGTTGACGTTGCCCAATGTTGACTTCACGGTGCCGCGCGCCGAGATAGCTCGAGACCAGACAGGAAAATTCATTTCCGTGAGAGTTCGGACGTCGCGACAACCTGCATCGATGATGACGCCTGCCACGCCGCGCGCTTTGAGCGCACTGCAAATCAGATCGCCGATCATTCCGTCGGTGTTCTCCGTCATCACACCTATAACCAGCACATCACCGGGTCTGCATTGCTCCATTGCGACGTGAAGCATCCAGTTGTCGCCGGGGGCTGCCAGACATGTCACAGCAGTGCCGGCAATACTCGCGCCCGCATAAATCGGGCGCATGTAGGGGTTGAGCAATCCATCGCGACCCATGGCTTCGTGCACGGTAGCGACGCCGTGCGGCTTGAGCGCGTCGATATGTTCCTGCGGGCCGCGGGGAATGTTTCGGACTACTACCGTTCTGAGCATGTTCGTCTCTTGCTTTCTTGTCTGTTTAAAAGCCCGAATAGTTGCATCTAACGAAACTGGGGTCTATTGATTTAAATGACCGTGGTGTTGAGCGTTTGGTTAAGGGCCTGCCGACATTCTTCAATCGACACTTTTGCCGCTGCGGGGCAAAGTCATGACTCGCTTATTGCCAGTGAAAAGCGCGCCGAGACAACGCGCATACGACATCGGTTTTTAGCCTGTCCACGCCAAGAAACAAAAAATGACGAGCAGAGTTCTAGACATACACCCACACATCATCAGCGGCGATACCGAGAAGTATCCTCGTTCGCCACTGGGCGGCACCGCGTCGACATGGTCGAAAGAGCGCCCTAAAACCACCGAGCAGCTTCTTGCGGCCATGGACGACGCCGGTGTGGCAGGAGCCGCAATAGTCCAGGCATCGACCTGCTACGGCTTCGACAATTCTTACGTAGCGGACGCAGTAGAGCGTTATCCGGATCGATTCACTGGCGTGTTTTCGGTCGACATGCTCGCGCCTCATGCACCACAGCGCATCCGACACTGGGCTAAAAGAAATCTGACAGGCCTGCGCCTGTTCACGGCTGGCAGCACGATGGCCGGCCAGGCCGATTGGCTTGGAGATTCGCGCAGCTTTCCCGCGTGGGATTGCGCGGCAGATCTGGGGCTCCCGGTATGCGTCCAGATGCGTCCAGCCGGGATGCCGCAGCTAAAAATACTTTTGGATCGCTATCCGCAAGTGCCGATCGTCATCGACCATTTCATGGGAGTATCTCTGGAAAGCGGCCCGCCCTACACCGACGCGGACGTGCTGTTCTCTCTCGTTGAACGCGAGAACGTTTTCATCAAGCTCACTCCGATCATCTTGAACAACGCGCGCAAAGGTGGGGCGTCGCCCGAAACATTTTTTCCCCGTGCAGTCAAGGCGTTCGGTGCCAACCGAATAGCTTGGGGGTCGAATTTTCCGACGAACGCAGGGTCGCTTGCAGAGTTGTTGCAATCGATGAAAAACGTTTTGAGTTTTGCAACCGAGAGCGAGCGGGAATACATCTTCTGCAAGACGGCGGAGCATTTGTATCCCGCGCTAAAAAAGACTGCGGTGCCTTTGCCTCAGGTCTCCTCCGCATCGGTACACGGTTAAATAAAAAATTCAATTCAGAGACAAAGGAATATTCATGATCATCGATTGCCACGGCCATTACACGACCGCACCGAAACAGCTAGACGACTACCGCAAGCTACAACTTGCCAACTGCGGATGCGGTGCAAACCATTCGATTCTCCCGGCGCCGGTTTTCAGCGACGACGAACTGCGCGAAAGTCTTGAAAAAAATCAGCTGCGCATACAACGCGAGCGTGGCACCGATCTCACGATATTCTCGCCTCGCGCAGTGGGCATGGGCCACCATCTTGGAGATGAAAAATCGAGCGTGGAATGGTCGACGGTCTGCAACGATCTGATCTATCGAATCTGCAATCTGTATCCCGAAAAATTTGTCGGCGTGTGTCAGCTACCGCAGAGCCCCGGCGTGCCACCTAAAAACTCCATCAAGGAGCTCGAGCGATGCGTCAAGGAGCTCGGCTTCATAGGATGCAACCTGAACCCCGATCCCACGGGTGGAAAGTGGGCCGATCCGCCGCTACACGACAAAGATTGGTGGTACCCGCTTTACGAGAAGATGGTTGAGCTCGACGTGCCCGCGATGATCCACGTGAGCGGCTCCTGTAACCCTCACTTTCACGCGACTGCAACGCATTACATCAATGGCGATACGACTGCGTTCGTGCAGTTCATGACCTCCAGTATCTTCAAAGACTTTCCAACTTTGAAGTTCGTCATCCCGCACGGCGGCGGAGCTGTTCCTTATCACTGGGGCAGATATCGGGGCATTGCGCAAGACATGAAGCTTCCGCCGATGTCTGAGTTGGTACTCGACAACGTTTTCTTCGACACATGCGTATATCACCAGCCCGGCATCGACCTGCTGCTGAAAGTCATTCCGGCAAAGAACATTCTTTTTGCATCGGAGATGGTGGGGGCAGTTCGTGGCATCGACCCGGAAACCGGGTTCTATTTCGATGACACCAAGCGTTACATCGACACGACGGGCGTGATTGGTGCAAAAGAAAAGGAGTTGATCTTCTCGGAAAACGCCAGGACTGTTTACTCGCGACTTCGAAAATAACTCTGGGCGATCGAGGCTTGGGGGTGCCCCCAACAAAGCGTGAGGTGGGGCGCTCGACCCACTCGCGTCGGAATTCACCTACGAAGCTTTATGTGAGCTTCCTATATGTGATTGTTGCAACGCAGCAGATAGTGGTCGAATGCCACATCCAGCGTCCGAAAATTCACGTGCTCGATCGATAGATTCGATTAGTTCGGTTGCGCCGGAAAGCGGCGTCGACGCGGAGGCCTGGCATCTCCCGTACCACACGCTCGGCGCTCATCTCACCAGGGACGGCGTCGACTTCGCCGTATGGGCTCCCAACGCACGTTCCGTGTCGGTGGTAGGAGATTTCAACGGCTGGTCGCCCACGGCGATGTCACCCGCAGACGACTCGTCCGGGCGCTGGAGCGCATTCGTCAAGGGTGCGATGAGCGGTCATTGCTACAAATTTCGTGTCGAGGGTGCCGACGGCAAGTGGACAGACAAGTGCGATCCATACGCGTTCCTGGCAGAGCGTCCTTCGCGAACCGCTTCCCGCATCTGGGCGCTCGACTTCGAGTGGGGAGATCAGGAGTGGATGTCCGGTCGCGCCGAGCGCCAGGCGTTGGGCAGGCCGATGTCGATCTACGAGGTTCACCTGGGATCGTGGGAACGTCGAGAAGACAACGGGTTCCTGAACTATCAGGAGCTGGGCACACGCCTCGCTGCGCACTGCGAATCGATGGGCTTCACTCACGTCGAACTGATGCCAATTGCCGAGCATCCGTTCTACGGGTCCTGGGGGTATCAGATCACCGGGTACTACGCGCCAAGCGCTCGTTACGGCAAACCGCAGGACTTGATGACATTGGTCGACACGCTGCACAAAGCGGGAATCGGCGTGATTCTGGATTGGGTGCCTTCGCACTTTCCGTCCGACGACCACGCACTGGCCAAATTCGATGGAACTCATCTCTACGAGCACGCCGATGTTCGGCGCGGTTTTCATCCGCAGTGGAACAGTCTTATCTTCAACTACGGCCGGCACGAAGTTAGCGATTTCCTGATTGGCAACGCGCTTTTCTGGCTGGACAAATATCACTTCGATGGCCTTCGTGTGGATGCGGTCGCGTCGATGCTCTATCTCGACTTTGCGCGAGAAGAGGGCCAGTGGATACCCAACGAGCATGGCGGCAAGGAGAACACCGAGGCGGTGAATTTCCTGCAGACCCTGAACAAAGCGGTCTACCGCGCCTTCCCCGACGTTCACATGATTGCCGAGGAGTCCACCGCATGGTCTGGCGTCAGCAAGCCGGTGCATGAGGGCGGCCTCGGCTTCGGACTCAAGTGGAACATGGGGTGGATGAACGACACGCTGCGTTACTTTGCTCGCGATCCGATCTACCGCAAGTGGCACGAAGGCGATTTGAAGTTCTCGATTCACTACGCTTTCCGCGAGAACTTCATGCTCCCTTTCTCGCACGACGAGGTGGTCTACGGCAAGGGAAGCATGCTCGACAAACAACCCGGCGACGAGTGGCAACGGTTCGCGGGACTGAGAGCGCTCTATGGTTATATGTGGTCGCATCCCGGGAAGAAGTTGCTTTTCATGGGTGGTGAGTTTGGCCAGCAGCGCGAGTGGCATCACGAGCGAATTCTCGACTGGCATCTCATGGCGCAGCCGATGCACGCCGGTGTCAGCCGATGGGTTGCCGACTTGAACCGTGTTTACAAAGAATCGCCCGCTTTGTGGGAGGACGACTTCTCGTCCGCCGGGTTCGCGTGGGGGCATCTAGCTGAGAACAGCCCGACCGTGCTCGTGTTTCATCGCAAGGCGCGCGACGCGAATACGCCCTCGATTCTTAGCGTCTGCAACCTCACTCCAACGCCCCTGAACAGATTCCGCATTGGCGTGAACGAACGCGGCTTCTGGAAAGAACTGTTGAACAGCGATTCGACCATCTACGGTGGCAGTGGAGTGGGCAACTTCGGCGGACGTGAAACGCAAGACGTCGAATGTGTTGGCCAACCGTATCAACTCGAGATCGACGTTCCGCCGATGGCGGTCGTCTGGTTCGAATCACCGAACAAGTTAATTGGAGTAAGCGATGAACAATCGTAAAAACGTTCTTGCATTCGTGATGGCAGGAGGGGAGGGCTCGCGTCTTCATCCGCTCACCGTCGATCGTTGCAAACCCGCCGTGCCGTTCAACGGCAAACACCGCATCGTCGATTTCGTGTTGTCGAATTTGGTGAACTCGGAAATCTATTCGGTGTATCTGCTGGTGCAGTACAAGTCGCAATCGCTGATCGAGCATATTCGCCAGTCGTGGACCATGACCCGGTTCATCCCACAGCATTTCGTGACGGTGGTGCCACCGCAAATGCGCAACGGTCCCGAATGGTTTCAAGGCACTGCAGATTCGGTCTATCAAAACATCCATTTGATCGAAGCGTTCGCACCTGACCTAGTCGTCGTGTTCGGCGCCGATCACATATACCGAATGGATGTGCGCCAGATGATCGACTTCCACGAGAAGTCGAATGCAGCCGTGAGCGTTGCCACACTGCCTGTGCCCTTGCATGAATGCGATCAGTTCGGCATTGTCGATATCGACGACGACCATCGAGTTACCGCGTTCATCGAAAAACCCAAAAACACCAAGCCCATGCCGGGCAGTACCACGCATGCTCTCGCATCGATGGGAAACTACGTTTTCAACGCAGATGTGTTGCTGGAAGAGCTGAAGCGTGCGCGAGAAAACGGCGAGAGCGATTTCGGCAAGCACATCCTTCCGCGCATGATGAAGACACACAAGCTGGTTGCATACGACTTCAACGACAACATCATTCCGGGTGCTGCACCTTACGAAGAGCATGGCTACTGGCGTGATGTCGGAACCATCGACGCTTATTTCAACGCGCATTTCGACACCTTGGGCGCAACACCCAAGTTCCGCATGACCAATCCGCTGTGGCCAATTTTTGCGAGCAACGATCCGTCGGAATCGGCGCAGATCGTCGATGGCGTGATCAACGAGTCGGTTGTCGGTTCGGGCAGCATAGTCAACGGGGCGCGTTTGAATCGGGCAATGCTGCGTCGCGCCGTAATGGTCGAGCGTGACGTGCTGCTCGAGGAATGCATTGCGATGGAGCGCTCCGTTTTCGGAGTTGGTGCCAAGGTGCGCCGCGCGATCATCGATCAGGACAACGACATTCCTCCCGGCGAAATGATCGGCTACGACCTCGAGAAAGATCGCCAACGCTTTCATGTCACGCCGAGTGGAATCGTCGTGGTTCCTGCTGGATTCTTTCCACGGCGCAAGCATCCATCGTCTAGCGGCATCACGCCGATTCCTACCGTTCTTCGCAGTGAAGTCGGCACGCACGAAGACGCACCCGCTACGCAGGTGCTGGTGTGAGCGGGGCGCAAGAGAATCAGTCCGCCACAGACGCATCCAACGGCAACGGTGATGTGCGCATCTCCGCAGGCCAGCCGTACCCGATGGGTGCGCACTGGATCGGAAGTGGCGTCAATTTTGCGGTGTACTCCAGCGGCGCTACTGCCGTGGAGCTTTGTCTTTTCGACGACACCGGTGCGCAGACCAGTTGCATCGAGCTGCCTTGCGTGACCGATCTGGTGTGGCACGGCTACGTCGAAGGATTGCAGCCCGGACAACGCTACGGATATCGGGTTCACGGTAGCTGGAATCCTGCAGAAGGGCAGCGCTACAACCCCGCGAAACTGCTGTTGGATCCGTACGCCAAAGCGCTCGATCAACCGGTGCGCGGAAACTCGCATCAGCATGCCTACGACATCGAATCGGAAGCCGAAGACAAAGATCTCGTCATCGACGAGAAAGACAATGCGGAACATGTTCCGAAGGGCCTGGTGGTCGACGAATCGTTCGACTGGGGAGAAGACAAAGCGCCGAACGTGAACTGGCGTGACACCGTGTTCTACGAGGTGCACGTCAAGGGCGCGACCTTCACTCATCCGGAGGTTCCCGATTCATGGAAGGGCACCTACGAAGGCCTCGCTTCGCCGCCCATGATTGCGTATCTGCAACGGCTGGGCATTACCGCAGTGGAGCTGCTTCCGGTGCAGGCGTTCATCGATGACCAGCGTCTGGTAGACAACGGTCTTGCCAACTATTGGGGTTATCACACCGTCGCGTTTTTCGCACCCGAACCGCGATACGCCAGAGATAACGCTGTGTTCGAGTTCAAGAGCATGGTCAAGCGACTTCACGAGGCCGGTATCGAGGTCATCCTGGACGTGGTCTACAACCACACTGGCGAAGGTAACCACCTTGGCCCAACGCTGTCGCTCAAGGGTTTCGACAACGAGGCCTACTACCGCCTGTCCGATGAAGATCGCCGTTTCTACGTCGACTTCAGCGGTACCGGCAACACCGTGAACAGCAACAGCCCGGCAGCCTTGCGCCTGATCATGGACAGCCTCCGATATTGGGTCACCGAGATGCATGTCGACGGATTCCGATTCGACCTCGCCACTGCACTCGGCAGGGGCGAAATGGCGTTCGACAGATACAGCAGCTTCTTCGCGATCATTGGGCAAGACCCGGTGCTCTCTCGAGTGAAGCTCATTGCAGAACCTTGGGACATCGGCGAAGGCGGATACCAGGTGGGCGCATTCCCGACCGGATGGTCCGAGTGGAACGGCAAGTACCGCGACACCGTCCGCGACTTCTGGCGTGGCGAGCCTGGCGTGTTGCCGGAACTCGCGCAATGTCTCACGGGGTCATCCAATAGCTTCCACCATTCCGGAAGACGCGCAACGGCAAGCGTGAATCTGGTGACGGTGCACGACGGTTTCACACTGCACGATCTGGTGTCGTACAACGAGAAGCACAACGAGGCGAACGGCGAAGACAACCGCGATGGCGAAAGTCACAACCGCAGCTGGAATTGCGGCGCCGAAGGTGAAACCGACGATGAATCGGTGCGAGCGCTCAGGTCGCGCCAGGTGCGAAATTTCCTTGCGACGCTGTTTCTCTCTCAAGGGGTTCCGCTACTCCTTGGCGGCGACGAAATGGGCCGCACGCAGCATGGCAATAACAACGGGTACTGCCAGGACAGCGAGATCAGCTGGTTCGACTGGAAGCTCGGGGCAGAGCACGAAGAGCTGCAGTCTTTCACCTCCAGATTGATTGCGTTGCGGAAGGCGCAACCTACCTTGCGCAGATCCGCGTTCTTTACCGGAAATGCGGACGACTCCGGCAACAAGGATGTCACCTGGTATTTGCCCGAGGCTGTGGAAATGCAAGATGGCAACTGGGCGGATCATGAGCGCAAGGCGATCTCGGTGGTGTTCTGCGGATCGCATGCAGAGCCGTCGTCGAGCGCTTCTCACCCCGACAACGGAGATTCGGTTCTCATCGTGTTCAATGCGCATGCCGAACCTACCGAGTTCAAGCTGCCAGGTCCGGGATCGACATGGACTTCCCGATTCGACACCGCGTTCCTCGATGGCGGAGTAGACGGTGAAACCGTCGATGTCGGTTCTTCCATCTCGATGCCTCCGCGCTCGCTGCGAGTGTTCACGCAGGCTGTCAGCCGATGAAGGCAGGCACGGAAAAAAGCGCGCAATCAAGCGAGCAATCAAGCGAGCAATCGGAAGCTTGTTTCGGCCCGCGACTGCTTGAGGGCGGCAAGGCGGGAGTGGAGTTCTTTCTCTGGGCGCCTGCCGCAAAGAAGGTCGATGTATTCGTGACTCTGCAAACGGGGTCTGCATTCACCGTCGAAGCTATTGCAAAGCCCGAAGGCTGGTGGAGTGCATCCGTCGCTCGCGCGCGGATCGGCGACTGCTACCAGTTCGTGATCGACGGGTTGGCTGTGCCCGATCCTGCTTCGCGATTCAACCCCGAGGGTCCGCATGGCGCCAGTCAGATCGTCGATCCGAAATCGTTCGAGTGGACAGACGCACAATGGATTGGGCGTCCGTGGCACGAAACGGTGCTTTATGAAATGCACATTGGGACTTTTACCGAAGAAGGAAGCTACCGGGCTGCGTCTGCCGAATTGCCTCGACTTGCCGAGCTTGGCGTAACTGCCATTCAGGTCATGCCGCTCTCCGATTTTCCCGGCAAATTCGGTTGGGGCTATGACGGCGTGTTGCACTTCGCGCCGCACGCTTCGTACGGAACACCCGACGAGCTGAAGAGCTTCATTGACCACGCGCATTCGCTGGGCCTGATGGTGTTCATGGACGTGGTCTACAACCACTTCGGGCCGGACGGCAACTATCTGCCTTCCTACGCGCCATTTTTCTTTTCGGAGAAGCACGAAGGGCCGTGGGGTCGGGCTATCAACTTCGACGGCGAGCGAAGCGAAACCGTCAGGCAGTTCTTTATCGAAAACGCCATCTACTGGATAGACCAGTATCACGTCGACGGACTTCGATTCGATGCCGTGCATGCGATTTATGACGACAGCCGGCAACACATGATTCGCGCGATCGCGCGACAAGTGCGAGCCCGGTTCAAGGGCAGACACGTGCATCTCGTGACCGAGGACGATCACAACACGCCTGGCGTTATCGACGCTCGAGCCGCGACTTCGGTAGATGCGATCGACGGCCAATGGGCTGGCGATTTCCATCACCTCATGCATGTGCTCCTTACGGGTGAGACGGCCGGTTATTACGCGGAGTACACGCACGAGCCGATGAAGCAGCTGCTGCGCGTGCTGACACGCGGGGTCGCGTGGCGAGGCGATCCCGCCACGAAACGCGAAGCCGCCAGTGACGAAATGCCACTGAACGGCGTGGTCAATTTTTTGCAGAATCACGACCAGACCGGCAATCGCGCATTCGGAGAGCGGATGAGCCAGCTGGTCGCGCGCGCGCATCCAGACGCGGGAGATGGCCCTATCCGGCTGGCGACTGCGCTGTTGATGCTGGCCCCTCACACGCCCATGCTTTTCATGGGGCAAGAGTGGAATGCATCGACGCCATTCATGTACTTCGCCAACTGGTCGGGCGATCTTGGAAAGGCTGTCACCGAAGGGCGGAAAAAGGAATTCGCACACTTCATGAGCGCTGCAGGAGCGGACTTGCCGGATCCTTGTGCGGAATCCACCTTTACCGCGTCCATGCTCGATCGCAGCGAATCGTCGCTTGCTGGCGGAATGCAATGGCGGACGTTTTTCGAGGAGCTGCTCGAATTGCGAAAGGCACAGCTTTGGCCCGCGCTTTCTCACCTGCGAATCGGAGGGCATAACGGCGAACTCGTTGGCAAGCGTGGGGTGGTGGTGCGCTGGCGTTTCGACGATGGTCGCGTCTTGCAGGCGGCGTTGAATTTCGACGACGCAAAGCTCAAACTTGCAGGTGACAACCCCGAAGGAAGCCTGATGTACGCCATAGGAAATGAATCGGACAAGAGTCGGTCGAACATCCTCGGCCCATGGTCGGGCCAATGGCGCTGGATCTCGCAAGCTCGCTGAAATTATGGATATCGACAACGTCTCTTCGGCGTCCGACCACTATCGGTATTTGTTGCGTGAGCTGGCCGCCGCGCTCGGGCTATCGGTGCGTTATCAGGACTTTTACGGGAACGACCTCGAGGTCTCCATGGAGACCTTGTACCGCTCGGTCACGGCAATGGGATTCGACGCTTCGAGCGAAGATGCGTTGGAAAACTCCCGCGTGCGAATCCGGGAAATTCATGAAGAGAGCCATCGACAGCCACAGGTCGTAGTGGTTCGAGAAGGTCGGGAAATCCGGATCGGCGACAAAGTAATCGAGCCCCTTTCCATCGGCTATCACGATCTCGATGGTTGTTCGGTCATCGTCTGTCCATCGCGCACATGGCAGCCTTCCGGTCTGCTTGAAGGAGAGCGTTGGTGGGGAGCCTGCATCCAGCTTTATGCGATTCGTTCGAGTCGGAACTGGGGCATTGGCGACTTCACCGATCTCGCTGGTCTGGTCGGATTGCTCGCAGCGCAGGGTGCAGCATTCGTCGGACTCAACCCGCTGCACGCGCTTTTTGCGCATCGGCCGGAAGACGCCAGTCCGTACAGCCCCTCCAGTCGAAATGCCTTGAATGCCCTCTATCTGGATGTCGAGGCGATTGCCGACTTTCACGAGTCGAGGCAAGCACGATCGCTGGCCGATCAGGACGATTTCAGAAGGCAGCTCGATGCGCTGCGAGAGGCCGACGAGGTGGATTATCCGAAAGTCGCGCAACTTAAATACGCCGTATTCGAGGCGATGTGGAGCAGCTTTCAAGATCGCCACATCCGGCGCGACAGCGAACGCGCGCGTCGATTCAGCCTGTTCATCGACAGCAATCCGCATCTGAAAACTCACGCTATTTTCGAGGCGCTGCAGGCGCACCTTTTTGCGCAGGATCGCGGTGTTTGGGGATGGCCGGCCTGGCCCGAGGAATACCGCGATCCGGACGGTGAGGCCACGAAGGCCTTTGTGCGCGACCACGAAGACCGAGTCGGTTTCTATGGCTGGCTGCAGTGGCAAGCCGATCTGCAGCTACAGGCAGCGCAGGAACGCGCGAAGAACGCAGGTATGAGCATTGGCCTCTACCGCGATCTTGCGGTTGGATCGAACGCCGGCGGATCCGAGTTGTGGGCTCACCGCAATTCTTACGCGCTCGGTATGAATGTCGGCGCGCCGCCTGATCCGCTGAGCGAAGCAGGACAAGACTGGGGTCTGCCTCCTCTCGATCCTGTGCGGTTGAAGCAGTCACGCTACGTCGCATTTATCGAGTTGATTCGCGCCAACATGCGGCACGCGGGCGCATTGCGGCTAGACCATGTGATGGGCTTGATGCGACTGTTCTGGACCGGCCCACATGGCGGCACCTACATGCAATACCCGCTGGACGATTTGCTGGGCATCCTCGCGCTCGAGAGTCATTTGAAAAAGTGCATGGTTATCGGCGAAGACCTGGGCAACGTCGCGCCGTCGATGCGCGAGGCGATGCGATCGAACACCGTGCTTTCGTACAGCCCACTTTATTTCGAGCGCGGAGAGGGTGGTATTTTCAAGCCGCCTGCGGAGTGGAAGCCGGGCGCACTGGCCGTGGTGGGAACCCACGATCTGCCCACACTTGCTGGCTACTGGCAAGGTGAAGATATCGAACTGGCAGCAAGACTCGGTCTTTATCCGGATGCGGCAACCCATGGACGACAAGTGGTGGAGCGAGCTCAGTCTCGTGCGCAACTGCTCCTCGCGCTGCAGGCGGAATCGCTGCTGCCCGAAGGCGCGAATGTGCAGTCCACATCCATCCCTAATGCAAGTCCGGAACTCATCAAGGCCATCTACGCTTTTCTTTGCCGGACTCCGTCTCAGTTGCTGGGTGTTCAGCTCGAAGACGTGACGCAGCAACTGCTGCAGGTGAACGTGCCCGGAACGACCGAGTCGCAGTACCCCAACTGGAGAAAAAAGCTTCCGGTCACCCTGGAAGACTTGGCGGTCGACAAACGCATGATTGATCTGGCACTTGTGCTCAAGGATCGAAACTCGACCGGCCTGCAGAATTCTTCCCCGGAGTCGATGCAGCTTTCCATTGCATCGAGAGTTCCCGATGTGGCCACGGCACAGGTTCCGAGGAGCACGTACAGAGTGCAGTTCCACGCTGGCTTCACCTTTGCAGATGCAGCTGCGATGGTTCCGTATCTCAGCGAACTGGGTATCAGCCATTTGTACGCGTCGCCATGGCAGGCGGCGCGCGCTGGCAGCACTCACGGCTACGACGTGGTCGATCCAAATTCACTGAACCCCGAGCTCGGCGACGAGGCAAGTTTCGAGCACCTCTGCTCCACGCTGCGCGCGCACGACATGAAGCAGATGCTGGACATCGTGCCGAATCACATGGGCGTTCTCGAAGCGAAAAATCCGTGGTGGCTCGATGTGCTCGAGCACGGACAGGCATCTCTGCATGCGGACACATTCGATATCGAGTGGAACACCGCAGCGCCGGAAATGGTCGGCAGGGTGCTGCTGCCGGTGCTCGGCGATCAATACGGCAAGGTCCTTGAGGCACGCGAATTGAAGGTGGTGTTCGAGGCCGACGAAGGATCGTTCGCTGTGCACTACTACGCGCATCGCTTTCCGATAGATCCACGCGACTACCCGGCGATCCTTCAACTCCCCCCGGTGGGACTGGCGGGTGACGCGGCGGATTCGATCGAATCTATGCTGCACGCGTTTGCGCAATTGCCTGCACGCGACGACCTCTCTGCGCATGGGCGCAGCACGCGGGCGCGGGACTCGAAGCTGCTGAAGCGGCGACTCGCGCGACGAGTCAAAGAGCAGCCGACATTGAGCGCGTGGATCGACGCCTGCATCGCGTCTCTTCAAGGACAGGTAGGCGATGCGCACAGCTTCGATGCGCTCGATGCACTCATCGGAAGGCAAGCCTGGCGACTTGCGTTCTGGCGTGTGGCGGGCGACGACATCAACTACCGGCGCTTCTTCGATATCAATTCGCTCGCCGCGCTTCGGATGGAGCGCGACTCGGTGTTCGAGGCGACGCATAGACGCGTGCTTCGATGGTTGCAGGATGGCTCGGTAGCCGCATTGCGGATCGACCATCCCGACGGGCTTGCCGATCCGCGTGCGTACTTCGAGCGTTTGCAGTCGCGGTTCGCGCGCATGGTCGAACTGGCGGGAGAGGATCGTCGCGCTGTGTATCTGGTCGTCGAGAAAATTCTCGCGGAACACGAGGATCTGCCGCAGGACTGGCCGGTTCATGGCGGAACCGGATACCGGTTTTCGAATCTGGTGAACGGTTTGTTTATCGACACGCGAAACGAGGGCGCCATTACACGAACCTACGCAGAGTTCGCAGATGCTCCGATCAACTTTTCGCGCATCCTTTATGAGTCGAAGCGCCTGATCATGAACGTGTCGCTGGCGAGCGATCTTCAGTGGCTCACCGAGGCGCTCTATCGCATCAGTCGAGCCAATCGGCGCACCTGCGATTTCACCCGCAATCGTTTGCGTTCGGCAATTGCCGATGTTGCTGCCGAATTCACGGTGTATCGCACTTATCTTGTTGGTGATGGCGCGCCCGTCGAATCGGATGCGCGCTATCTGGACCAGGCCATTCGCCGCGCCAAGCGACGTGGACTCGCTGCCGACGTGAGCGTCATCGACCATCTGCGGGACGTGCTGATGTCAGCCCCTGCACCGGGCGACGAAGAAGCGCACAAGCGTTTCGTCGCTCGCTGGCAGCAGTTCACCGCGCCGGTGATGGCCAAGTCTATGGAGGACACCGCCTTCTATCGGTATCACCGTCTGGTTTCGCTGAACGACGTGGGTGGCGATCCGCGCAAGTTCGGCGTGACCCCTCACGAGTTTCACGCGCAGTGCGAATCGCAGACGTTGACGCGGCCCCATTGGTTGCTCGGCACCTCGACGCACGACAGCAAGCGTTCGGAAGACATGCGCGCGCGACTCGACGTGCTGTCTGAGATGCCCGACGAATGGCGCGATGCATCGATGTCGTGGCAGACGATGAACCTCCGGTTCACCAAGGATGCGCAGGGAAACCGCGCGCCGTCGCAAAACGACGAATACCTGCTGTATCAGACACTCGTCGGCATCTGGCCCGTCGATGGATTCGGCGATCGAGTAGATTTCGAAAGCAGAGTGCAGGCCTATATGCAAAAGGCAATGCGCGAGGCCAAACTCGAAACCAGTTGGCTCAATCCGGACGAGCAGTACGAATCGGCGGTGCGCGAATTTATCGCGGCGATTTTGGCGAGTTCCGAGTTCACTGCATCGTTGTCGGCATTCGTCGGCCGCATCGCGCGCGCGGGTTTCGCCAACAGCCTCAACATGACTGCACTGAAGCTCACGGCGCCCGGTGTGCCCGACATCTATCAGGGCTGTGAAACATGGGCCTTCAATTTGGTGGATCCGGACAATCGTCGCGCCGTCCATTTCGATGCGCTCAAATCTCGTCTCGACGGGATACGAAGCATGTTCGACGGACGCGGCCCCACCATGTCGGAATGGAATGCGCTGCAAGCCAGCATCTCGGATGGACGCATTAAACAGCTGCTGACTTGGCGTCTGCTCGGTTTGCGAAACGCACACAGCGAGGTGTTCGCCCGTGGCAACTACACGCCGCTGTTCGCAAAAGGTCTCCATGCGTCGGGCGTTCTCGCTTTCGAACGACGCGTTCCAGATTCTTCGGGTGATTCGATCGTGGTGATTGCCAGTCGCATGGCCTACTCGCGCATGTCCACGACGCAACGAAGCGATGGGTTTTGGGGATCCTGGGGCGATACCCGCATCGACGTTCCAGCAGCGGAAGGCGGTTGGAGCGATTGGCTCACCGGACGGAAGCTCGTCGAGCCTGGAGATTTCGGAGATTCCGTTGGGGTCGGCGGCGCCCACGCGCTTGCGCTCGATCGACTCCTTGCGCAGTTGCCCGTTGCCGTGCTTGTTCCCACTTCCTGGATTACCGCGAGAAAAGGCGGGCCAATTTCATGAACATTCTTTTCGTGACGTCCGAATGTGCGCCCTGGGTAAAGACGGGCGGTCTCGGTGATGTGAGTTCGGCATTACCTCGTGCGCTCGCGCAGATCGGGCACGACGTGAAGCTGCTGATCCCCGCATATGGAGCGCTCATCGACCTGCTACCAGCTGGCAAGGAAGTCGCCAAAATTTCAGCGCTCGGCGTGTGGCCCGAAGCGCGTCTGGTCGCCTGCAAAGACAAGACGAATGTCACGCTGTTGCTGCTCGATTGCCCGGAACTATTCGAAGGCACCGGCGGCCCGTATGTGGACGCTGCGGGACGGGATCATGCGAACAGCGCCAAGCGTTTCGCTTTCCTGGGTTTGATCGCTGCACAGATTGCTTCGTCGCGCTCTCCACTCGAGAACTGGAAGTGCGAAGTCTTGCATTGCAACGACTGGCCGTCTGCGCTCGCGCCCGCATGGCTGCATGGCATGCAGGCGCACGACCAGATCCATCGCGCACCCTCCGTCATCACGATCCACAACCTGGCCTACCAGGGGCAGTTCCCTATGGAGACCATCGATGATCTCGACTTGCCAGAGGAATGGCGAAGTGTCGACGGCGCCGAATTCTGGGGCCAGATGTCGTTCCTCAAGGCCGGTCTGCAATACGCCGATGCGATTACCACGGTAAGTCCGACTTATGCCCGCGAGATCACGAGGGAAGCACTGGGATGTGGACTCGATGGCCTGTTGCGCGCGAAGCGGGATCGTCTGCAAGGCATCCTGAACGGCGTCGATACGAACGAATGGAATCCGGCCACAGATGTTCATCTCGGCACTCCCTACGATGCGTCGACGCTGCAAGGCAAACGTGCCAACAAGCGCGCGCTGCAGCAGCGTATGGGTCTGACGGTTTCTGACGAGCGCATGCTTTTCGGCGTGGTGGGACGGCTCGTGAGTCAGAAGGGAATCGACCTCATTGCGCAGGCCGTGCCTTGGGTCATTGCCAACGATTGTCAGTTGGTGATGCTTGGCACCGGCGATTCCGAACTCGAATCGCTGCTCAAGAGCGCGGCGCTATCGCATCCGGAGAGTGTTGCGGTGAATATCGGATTCAGCGAGGAACTGGCGCATCAGATCGAGGCGGGCGCAGACACCTTTCTCATGCCATCGCGCTACGAGCCTTGCGGACTCAACCAGATGTACAGCCAGATCTATGGAACGCTGCCGGTGGTCCATGCGACTGGGGGTCTTGCCGATTCGGTCGTGGATTTTCTGGACGACTCGTCGACCGGCTTTTCCATGCCGGATGCATCGCTGCCAGCATTGATTGCGGCGATGTCACAGGCCCTGCTGGTGTATCGGCAACCCAAGGCGTGGACGCAGATGCAGCAGCGCGCTATGTCGATGGACTTCGCGTGGAACGCGAGCGCAAGGAAGTACGTAGCGCTTTACCAGTCGCTGATGTCGAAGCCGGGCAGTTCAACGCCGCTGGTAACCATTTCTCGACCGAAGTGAACTTAGGATGCTTGCCTACACGCAAGCAGGCCACAGCGGCGTAATCTCGCTGAAGAAATAACGCCACGAATAGACGCCACTTCAGCATGTCCAATTCATCCATCCCCAAATTTCCTGTTCACGGCGACCGATCGTTGCCGACCGTGTCCATCGACAGCTACAGCCTCGCGCTGGAAGACAAGGAACGCGATGGTTTCGTCGGCGATCGTGCCAGTCGTACCGCATTCACCCGCATCCTCCATGTCTGGCGAAAGCAGTTCCGCGACATGCATCGCGGGGAGGACGCACTTGGAAAAGGGCCGACCAAAAAGATCAGAAAGAGGGTGGACGACCTGCTGCAAGCCGGAGGCGATGCCGCCGACATCGTCGAGGCGGCAGTCGAGGATTTCGCGCATCAGCTGGCGCATGTGGCCGAAGTCTTCATGAAGCAGCGGCGCTGGGAAGGCGTCGAGCGAATCATCGTGGGCGGGGGCTTCCAGCAGACCGAGACCGGAAAGCTTGCGGTTGCCAGAGCGGCGCAGATTCTCAAAATCGCGGGCGTTCCGGTAGATCTGCGACTCCTTCACTACCACCCAGACGAGGGCGGTCTGGTGGGATGGGTTCATGTTCTGCCGAAGGATGCGCTTCCCCATGTCAAAGCTTTTCTCGCGGTGGACATCGGAGGCACTAACGTGCGATGCGGCATTGTGCGAACCAACTTCGACGAAGCGAGCGACCTGCGAAATGCGGAAGTCGTGCTGCGCCAGAAATGGGGCCACGCTTCAGACAAGGACGTGACGCGTCGGGCCAACCTGATCGGCGGCATTGCCGAGATGCTGGACAGTCTTGCGCAGTACGCGGGACGCATGGGGATCGACCTGGATCCGATGATCGGTGTGGCGTGCCCCGGCATGATCCATCGCAACGGTGCGATTGCGGCAGGCACTCAGAACCTGCCTGGCGACTGGGAGGCTCCCAATTTCAAGCTGGCTACTGCGCTTGCAGAAAAGATCCCCTCGATACAGGGAAAGAAAGTTCGAGTCCTTCTTCACAACGACGCAGTTATTCAGGGTCTGTCTCAACGACCGTTCACGCAGGGAGTCAGGCGCTGGGGCGTTTTCACGCTGGGGACTGGGCTGGGGAACGCGAGTTATACGAACAGGGGCGGCAGTGGTTCTTGAGTCGGGCCAGGGTGTGCGTTGTCTGAATCAGGACAGCGAGTTGAACTCGCTGGTGTTGGCTTCGTTATTGTTCCCTGGCTCCTCGTTCTCCCTTTTCGCTTTCTTCTCTCGCTTCTCCCGGACAGCGGCATTCAACTCCGCGCCAAAAATCAAGGTACTCGCGCTGAAATAAAGAAAGACCAGCGTAGCCACCACACCCGCGAAGCTTCCGTAAAAAAGAGCGAGCTTGCCGGCGGTTCTGAGTGTGTACGACAGCATCCCGGCCGCAACCACCCACAACGCCGCGCCGACCAATGCCCCCGGAACTACGAAACGCCACTGTTGTTTGGTGTCGGTAAGGCTGGTGTACATGAGCCCGTAGAGCAGCGCGAGCGTGAAGTAGGCGAACGCGTAGCGCACGCCGTCCTTCAGGAACATGGCTTCCGAGTAAGAACTGTTTGCTTCGATCAATGCCGTCAGGCGTGGCATGACCACCACCGAACTGAAGGCGAGAAGAACGGCACTTCCCACGACCACGGTGAACAGCGTGACCTTCAGGCGCGCCCGCCAGAAGCTCAGTCCGTGCTCGACACCGTAGGCTTTGTTCAGTGCAGTTCGCACGGCCTGCATGCCGGACGTGGCGGTCCATAAGGTCACGAACAATCCAATTGCAAGCAATGCCTGACTGCGCTGTGCAAGCACCTGCCGCACGATGGGTTGAAGCGATTCCCTGACCAGTTGCGGGGCGTACTCGAGTACCCGATTGGCCAGGATGGCCGCGTCTCCCGGCTTGCCAATGTACGAGGCCGCTGCAGACAAAAGAATGAGCAGCGGAAACATCGATAGCACCGACGAGAACGCCATGCTTCCGGCCTGGTTGGCGCTCTGGTGAAACACGTATTTGCGTATGGCCAGCCAGAACACACCTACGACAGGCACGCGCTCGACGGTATCGGAGAAATTTTGCAGTCTGTTCGCAATGCCTGTCATCGTTATTCCTGAGATATCGCAGCAAGCTGCCGCAGCAAGTTATAGAAGCAAAATATCGAAGCAAGATACCGCAGAACACATGTGAATGATTAAGGACTTGTCACAGCCGGCCATCGATGAGTAGGATTAACCCGCCAGCCCACATCGCCCAAAGCAGCCAGAACCACAGGAACTATCAATCACATGCGCGAAGTGTTCGAATTGCTCTCGACGAAAATTCGCGAGGATGCCTGCGAAGAGTTCGGTAAATCCGTAGACGCTTATCTGGCCGGATTGCCGTCCGCCGAGCAGTCCGATTCGTCCACGAAGTTATCGGTTGTGACCAGAACTGCGGCAGATCAGATCCGAGTGTCCGGCGGCCTTCTGATGGAAGCTCTGACCGATGTGCACATTGCCGAAGGCATCCGGGACCTCGACTCCCGAGCAGATGATCTTCGTGCGATGTATGCGCGCGAAATGAGTGCTCTATCAGCTCAGTTGACCCGTTGCCGAGATGCACGTATTCCAGAGCTGGTCGATCCGAAAGAGGAACGAGCCTTCGTTCCCAACTTCAACAGCGCCATTCAAAAGATGGAAGAAGACGCAGAAAAAAAGATTCGCAAACTCATCGAGGATGCGCGCAGCGCTAAGCGTCTCAATGGAATGAGCAGCAGCTTCGGGCTCGATTGAGCGCCACGTAACATAGACCTCCATGACGCATTCCATCCAACACCTCAACTCCCCAAGCTTCCTCAAATTAGGCCTTCCGTTTTCGGAAATCGTTCGCGTCGACGACATGCTCTACCTGTCCGGTCAGATGGGCACGGTCACTGGCGAAATCCGGCTTGTCGAAGGCGGAATGCGTGAGCAGGCTCTGCAGGCCATGAAGAACATTCAGGCTGCGCTCGAGTTTCATGGCTACACGATGCAGCACATCGTCAAGTGCACCGTCATGCTGTCGGATATGTCCGAGTGGGGCGCTTTCAACGAGGTCTACAAGAGTTTCTTTAGGGCGCCTTACCCGGCGCGAAGTGCATTCGAATCGCCCGGACTCGCACTTGGCGGAAAGCTGGAAATCGAAGCCATCGCGACGGTCGGCAACGGTCCCTTCAAGCCGCTCGACACGGCTGCGGCGCAGCCTTCGCCCGCCCCGTCGCCAGCAGACAGCACCTGGGACAAAGCATGACTCTCTCCTTCGATGACTATCGCAGCTATGACGCGTTGGGTCTTGCCTCGTTGATCAGGCGCGGTGAAGTCAGTCGCGACGACGTGCTGCAGGCTTCTCTAGCGCGGATCGCCGAAGCGAATCCGGTGGTGAATGCCGTCACTTATCTGCACGACAGATTCGACGACGCCGACACATCTTCCGACGCACCGTTCGCTGGCGTGCCGTACCTCATCAAGGATCTGCATGCGCCGGTCAAGGACATGCCGCTCACTCATGGCAGCAGGCTGTTCAAGGGCGACGTGAAATCGTTCGACAGCGAAACCGTTGCGCGCCTGCGCAAGGCAGGTTTCGTGATTCTGGGTCGCACCGCGTCGCCCGAATTCGGAATTAGCGCTTCGACCGAGCCGGCGTTGACCGGACTCACGCGCAACCCATGGAATCTGAAGCACACGGCGGGCGGCTCCAGCGGCGGATCGGGCGCCGCTGTCGCAAGCGGTATGTTGCCCGCAGCTCATGCAACAGATAGCGGCGGATCGATCCGCATACCTGCTGCGTGCAATGGTCTGGTGGGTTTGAAACCGACGCGAGGATTGATCCCGACAGGGCCTCACCGGGGCGAGGCTTCTCACGGCATCAGCCATGAGCATGCAGTTACCCGATCGGTGCGCGACTGCGCCGCAATTCTCGATGCGACTGCAGGACGTGACGTCGGTGCGCCGTACTTTACCGAGCCTGTTTCTGGTGGGTACATCAAGGCTATCGATCGACCCCCGCGCCCGCTGCGAGTCGCTTTCACCACGTCGCGTTTCGATGGAAAGCCGGTCGATGAGGAATGTCGCAAGGCGGTGATCGATACGGTGAAATTGCTTGAAGCAATGGGTCACCAGGTCGAGGAGCGAATACCCGAGTTCAACCCTTCTGCGTTGGGTGCTGCGTGCGGCGTTCTTCTCCTCACAGGCCTCACGGCCAACATCGAAGCAAGACTTGCCGAACTGAAACGCGAGTTGCGCGACGACGATATCGAATCGGTAACACGAGAGGCCATCATGGTCGGCCGGAAAGTGACCGGCGTTCAATATGCATCGCAGTTCGCGGTGCTCAATCGGGAAGTGCGGTCGATTGCGAAATTCTTCGAAGGTGCGGACGGATTCGACCTGCTGGTGACACCCACTCTCGGCAAGCCGCCGATTCTTCTTGGCGAGCTGTCCATGCAGACGCTGTCGATGGATGAGTTCAAAGCAAGACTCGATGCTTTCTGCCCGTTCACTGGCGCTTTCAATGCAACAGGGCAGCCCGCGATCAGTCTGCCCTTGCACTGGAGCGAGGCTGGATTGCCAGTGGGGGTGCAGTTCGTAGGGCGCTTCGGAGATGACGCGACTTTGCTGCAGTTGTCGGCGCAGATCGAGGTAGCGAAGCCCTGGTTCTTAAAGATGGCGAAGCTGCCTGCATAGGGTTTACGTTACTCGGCGTCGTGAGACGTCTCCTACAAGCATTGGCGAAGCGCCCCGCTGGTTTCCTTTCGCATTGCAGTCAAACTGCATCACGCCCTTTCATATCGAGGTCCTTTTAGGAGCCCCTATGAAAGGCTTGTGATGGCAAAGAGGGAGAAACAACATGAAAACAAGATCTTTATTGAATCGATGGGCAATTGCGCTTGCAGCACCTGTGCTGGCGTTGTCCTCCGCGATGTTCGTTCCCGCGCAGGCACAAACCGCCCGTCCGGCAGCAGCTTCTCGTATCGACGGCTTCGATGTAGCTCCGGTTCCGGCAGCATCCGCTGGTCGTGAGTTGATGTTTACCTTGTACGGTAGCCCCGGCGGCACCGCGCGAGTTCAAATCGAAGGTGCCACTGGAAACCTGTTGATGGAAGAGAGCGAACCGGGCGTGTACGAAGGCGTCTATACCATTCGCAGCCGCGACAGGATCAACTCTTCCAGCACGGCAACTGTCAATCTGCGCCAAGGCAATCAGGTCGCCACATCTGTAGTGAACGAACCGCTAGTTGGCACTTCGAAGCTGAAAAAACCTGTTCCCAATTCTTCGAGAGTTCGTATCGATCGATTCGGCATCGATCAACCGCAAGGATTGTCGACTGGCCACGAACTTCGATTCAACATGACCGGCACGCCGGATTCGATCGCAAGCGTTCGACTTGGCGGTGTTCCCGGCAAGATCGACATGAGAGAGGTTCGTCGCGGTGTATACCAGGGTGAATACGTGATTCACGCGAGAGATCGGCTCAGCGATCGCACTACGGTGACCTCGTACTTGCGTCAGGACAATCAAGAAACTGCGATTGCCGGACAGACGATCGGTTTCGTTGCGAATCAGGCCGTCGCTCAGCGTCCCGTAGTACCGGCAGCGCCGGCGCCGGTTTGTAATTTGTGCGGAGTCGTCGAAGCTGTGAACCCCGTTCAGGTGAAGGGCGAGGGCTCGCTGGTCGGCAAGGTCGGCGGTGGCCTTGCAGGTGCTTTGCTGGGCAACCAGATTGGCAAGGGCGACGGCCGTAAGCTTGCAACCGTCGCAGGCGCAATCGGCGGTGCACTCGCAGGCAACGAAGTAGAAAAGCGTGTTCGCACCGAGACCCACTACGAGGTTGTGGTTCGTCTCGACAACGGTGGCTCACAAACAATCAGCTATTCGGAACCACCCAATGTGAATGTGGGAGCGCGTGTGCGTGTCGAAAACTCCGGCACCGCATTGAGAGCCCTGTAAACATTTCGACAGAGCAACTAGTGATTGAAGGCCCGCCTAGGCGGGCCCTTTTTATTGGGCGACCAACTTCTAGTCGTGCCGCCTGAACTATCTTGCTCGAAGTCTTTTGCTCAAAGCCTTTTGATAACTGCTGCCGTAAATTCCTTGGTGGTCGCATTTCCCTTCAAGTCCCCAGTACGAACGTTATCGGTGTTGAGCGTCGTAGCGATGGCGTTGCGCAGTCGCTTTGCCAATTCGGCGTGGCCGACATGATCCAGCATCATCCCTGCAGCAAGTAGCAGCGATACCGGGTTCGCAATCCCCTTACCGGCGATGTCAGGGGCTGACCCGTGCACTGCTTCGAAGATCGCGGCCTTGTTGCCGAAGTTCGATCCGGGAGCCATGCCGAGTCCTCCAACCAATCCCGCCAGTTGATCCGACAGGATGTCGCCGAACAGGTTGGTGCAAAGCAGCATGTCGAAGCGCCACGGGTTCATCACGAGTTGCATGGCACATGCGTCGACGATCATGTCGTCGACTGCAACGCGGCCTTCGTACTCCTTGGCAACCTCGCGCGCCGCTTCCAGAAAGATGCCCGTGAGCGCCTTGAGAATGTTGGCCTTGTGCACCACCGTGATTTTTTTTCGCCCGTGCTTCACAGCGTATTCGAAGGCGAACTTCGCGATCCTTCGGCTTCCCTCTCGCGTGTTCATGCCGGTGGAAACTGCAACTGCGCGTGGATCGTCTCCGACCGGAATGTAGTACTCGTGCGCCACATAAAAGCCGCCGAGGTTCTCGCGGATCAACACCAGGTCGATGTTCTCGTAACGGCCGGGAATGAGGGTCGAGACCGGGCGCACGTTGGCGAAGAGTTCGAACTCTTCGCGCAGGCGGACGTTCGATGACCTGAATCCTCCGCCGACAGGCGTGGTCAGTGGCCCTTTGAGCGCAAGGCCGCGTTCCCGAATGCTGGCCAATGTCGCGGCTGGCAGTGGATCGCCCGCAGCCTCGACGCCGGCAACGCCTGCCTGCTGGATATCCCAAACGAAGGGAGCGCCGAGCGCGTCCAGGATGTTCACTGTCGATTCGACCACTTCCGGGCCGATACCGTCGCCAGGAATGAGAGTGGCGGGGATCTTCTTTTCAATCGATGTCATGGAGCGCTTTCGAACTTGTAAGACTCCATATTACTGTCCGGCAACAGCCCGTCGCCAAGAGTGTTTCAGAGTCGAACTATTTTCGAAATTTTCGCAGAGCGAAATCCATCGGAGGGTGAACGGGCTTTTAATTGCCTTACCGGGAGATCGCTATCCGGTATTAAAAAAACGGAGACAACAATGCGAAAGCTAGAATTTTTGCGTTCCACGACCGCTGTCGTGGCGACTTGCGCCGCCCTCCTGGCAATCTCGCCGGCGGCCACAGCGCAGTCGAACAACTACCCCGACAAACCGATCAAGCTCATCGTGCCTTACGCACCGGGCGGACCCACCGATCTCGTCGCCCGCTCTTTCGCGAACGGTCTTTCGCAACAAATCCATCAGTCTGTCGTCGTCGAAAACAGAGCAGGGGCAGGTGGTGTCATCGGTACTGCGTTCGTCGTGAATTCTGCGGCCGACGGATATACCCTGCTGCTCGGTCTGCAGGGGCCGATCACCATCAATCCCGCGCTTATCAAGGTGCCCTACGATCCCGCCAAAGACCTGGTCGCTGTTCGCATGATTGCAACCGCACCCATGGTGCTGATGGCTAGCAAGAAATCCGGGCTCACGAAAATTTCCGACTTGACGGCAGTTGCCAAAAGCAAGTCCGGCGGCCTGAACATCGGATCTTCCGGCAACGGAACGCTGCCTCACGTAGCCGCCGAACTGCTCAAGCACGAGACCGGTGCGAATCTGGTCCACGTTCCATACAAAGGCGCAGGACCGGCGCTCGCAGATTTGTCTGCCGGTCACATCGACATGCTGTTTTCCGACCTGCAATCCGGCGCGCCGTTCATTCAATCGGGTCAAGTGGTCGGACTCGCGGTCACCGGGGCTGGACGTTCGTCGAAACTGCCTGATTTGCCGACGCTCGCGGAAGCCGGCATCAGCACCAGCAAGCTGGCAGGTTGGTACGGTGTGTTCGCTCCCAAGAACACACCGACGCCTGTAGTCGCCAAGATCAATTCGTCTATCGATGCGATGTTCAAGGATCCCGCATTCCGCAAAATCATCGAAGACCAGGGCGGTCAGTTGAGCACGCTGGACAACCCCGAGTTCGTGAAGTTTCTTCGAGACGAAATGGATCAATGGACCAAGCTCGGCAAGGCCATTTCCATCAAGATGGATTGATCCATGGCGGGCGCAAGTGAACAGCTGGCCGCATGGGCAGCGACGCTGCGTTGGAGCGACATTCCGCCGGAAGTGAAGCGGCTCGCGCATTTGCAGATTCTCGATGTCGTCGGCGTGATGCTTGCGGCGCGGCATTCCGAGGTGGTGCAGGCAACCGCAAAAGCCATGGCAGTTAGCGACGCTGGATCTGAAGCGAGGGCGCTTGCGTTCGCGCAATCGCTGTCGCTTTCGGGGGCGGCATTCGTGAACGGCGTCATGTCGTCGGTTCTGGAATTCGACGACACGCACATCGAATCTTTCGTACATCCGACGATTGCCCCATTCTCGGTAGCGCTGGCGCATGGGCAAAGCAAATCCGTGGCCGGACAGGATCTGATGCTCGCGACCATTGTCGGAAGCGAGTTGAGCTGCCGGATCGGACTGATTCCTCCGTCCAGGCTGCACAGTGTCGGCATTCATCCCAGCGCGATCATGGGCGCGTTCGGCGCGGTGTACGCACTCGCAAAGTTGCAGAACGCGAGCGTGCAGCAAATCATGGATGCCATCGGTCACGCAGCAAGCATGTGCGGTGGACTGATGGCTTCCTGGGAAGACGGTGCGTCGACCAAGACTCTGCACGTTGGAATGGCTGCAAGCCAGTCGGTGAGGGCGATTGCACTTGCCATGCAAGGTGTTAGCGGTCCAGCAACCGTGTACGAAGGTCGGTACGGCTGGTTTCGCACGCACATGCAAAAAGTAGCGCCTGAAGATTTCCGATTCGATCGGGCACTCGGCCAGCTGGGACACGAATGGGAAATTCTCAACGTCGCCTCGAAGCCTTATCCGAGCGCTTTCACCATCCACCCCTACGTAGATGCCGTGCTCGCATTGAAGAACGATCACAGGATCGACCCGGCACGAATCAAGGAAATAAGCTGCCGCATGGCGCCCAGTTCCGTGGCAACGCTGTGCGAACCCGTCGCCGAGAAGGCGAGGCCGCTGACAACCTGGCACGGTCGCATCAGCATTCAACACTCCGTGGCAGAGGCAATCATCGTGGGGAAGATGGACAAGAACGCGTACGCGCCCGAGTACCTCCACGATCCGCGAATCAATGTGTTGGCAGACAAGGTGACGTATTACACCGATCCGAACCGTACGGTCGATGCCAAAAAATCCGGCGCGCTTGTTGCCTTCATTCTCGATGACGGAAGCCGAGTCGAGCATGAAATAGACAGCGTGCGAGGAACGCGCGACAACCCGATATCTGGCGAAGACTACGTCGCGAAATTTCGCTCGAATGCAGGCGGCGTCATTGACGATTCGCTGATCGATCGAACCATCGATGACTTGATGAATCTCTCCGGGTGCGAGGACATCGCGCCAATGTTCGACCGATTGGCAAACTCATGAAAATTTCGTCCGCCGCCATCATTGCCTGCCCGCAGCGCATGCGAGACGCGAATTGGAAATTCGCAAGAGCGACAGTGCCGAAGATCGACGGTTGGGTTCTATCGTTGACCGACGAAGTCGGCACGGTCGGTCTGGGGTACGCGCATGCGATTCCCGCGATCACGACGCATGGTGAAGGCGCAAGAACCGCGCTCGAAATGTTGGTGCCGATCGTCGAGGGACGCGATCTTGGAGACATCGCTCTCATCATGGAAGACGTCGAGAGAACGCTGGCTTTCAACTACAGCGTGAAGGCCGGAATCGATATGGCGCTTCACGATCTGCTCGCACGCAGATTGGGTGTGCCGATTGCGTTGCTGCTGGGCGGCAAGTACAGAAGCGAGATCAGGCAGGCCCGAATACTTTCGATCAAGTCGCCAACCGAGATGGCAACAAAGGCGCAGGAGTTGGTCGAGGCTGGGTATCGCCAGCTCAAGCTCAAGTTGTCCGGCGATACGTCGCTCGACGTTGAGCGTGTCGCATCGGTTCGTAGCGCGGCGGGAGCGAATGTCGAACTCACGCTCGATCCGAACCAGTCGTACAACGCCAAGCAGATGATGAATGCGTTCGCGCGAATGGAAAAACACGATATTGCATTGATCGAGCAGCCGGTTCCTGCGCACGATTGGGCGGGGCTCGCCTTGCTCACCCGCAGTCTTCCAGCGGCCATCGAAGCAGACGAAAGTGCTGTCACGGTTCACGATGTCTACCGGCTGGTGAGCGAGAGGGTCGTCGATGTCATCAATCTGAAGGTGACCAAGCTAGGTGGATTTCGGCATTTCATGGAGGCAGTGCGTATCTGCGAAGCGGGAAGTGTGGTGTGCCGCGTTGGCGCCGCGTTCGGGCCGACGCTGATGCAGGCCATGAATGCGCAAGCAGCGAGTGCGATCAAGAACTTGCCTTTCGCTTGTGAGCTATCCGAAAACGAGAACCTGCTGGACGATCCATTTACGGATTTGCACATGGTCGATGGCGCGCTGAGGCTTCCGGATGGCCCAGGTTGCGGAGTGGCATTCAAAACAATTTAGCGACTCGAAATAAAAACTTCAGGAGACAAGAGATGGCACCGGAGAAAGATTCGACGACAACCCGTCGCGGCATATTGATGAGTGGTGCGGTGGTGGTTGCGGCTGCTACTGCGCTGACAGCCGCATGTGCGCAAACTTCCATCCAAAAACAGGCTTCGCGAAAGACCTTCGTGCTGGTGCACGGCGGTTGGAGGGGTGGATGGTGCTGGAGGCCTACCGCCGACCTGCTCGAAGCGCAGGGCCACAAAGTTTTCGCGCCGACGCTCACAGGACTTGGCGAGCGATCTCATTTGCTTCGGCAGGGTATCGACTTGCAGACGCACACGACCGATGTGGTCAACGTCATCAAATACGAGCGGCTTGAGAACGTGGTGCTGGTGGGCCATTCGGTGGGAGGCCTGGTCATCACGCCGGTGGCGCAGGAGGTGCGCGAGCGAATCTCCTCGATTGTGTTTTTGGACGCATTCCTTCCTGCTGTCGGTGAAGCCGCCAACAGCAACGCATCGCAGGCATCGCGCGACGCACAAGCTGCTGCCGTAGCAGCCGGGCAGATTTCGACACCTCCATTGCCCGCAAAAATCTTCGGCGATTCCGAAGCGAACTGGGCCTGGATCGATTCGCTTTCGACGCCTCATCCTTTGCTGACATTGATGGATAAGTGCAAGGCAATAGATGGACGGGAATCGATCGCCAGGAAGACATTCATTCGCTCGACTGGCTTTACCAACCCGGCACTCGCTCAAGCATTGGCGAAGACAAAAGCAGATCCGACCTGGAGGACTTTCGTGATGGAAGGCGGGCACGATTTGATGATCGAGAAGCCAAGAGAACTTGCGGATATCTTGATGCAGGTGGCTTGAGGTCGACCCGCGCGATGGACTGCCCGCTACTCGCGGGCTTTTTTTCGTGCCATCTACAATCGATTTCAGATCAACGCCACCCACCATGCCAGCATCGCGCACATTAATACCAAAATCAGCGTCAGCCAAACCGACAAGGGTTGCCAAGGCAACTAAGGCAAAACCGATCAAACGTGCTCCTGGTCGTCCAACCGTTGCTTCGAGCATCGCGACCAGAGATGCTTTGATAGAGGCGACTCGTGTGATGCTACGGGACGTGCCGCCGGAACGCCTCAACATCAAGGAAATCGCAACACGTGCGGGGGTGACACCGGCGCTGGTTCGCTACTATTTCGGTAGCAAAGAGGGGTTGATGTCCACCACGATCGCATCCCAGCTCGAAGGCTTGCAGGCTCTCGGCAGCAAAGTTGTCGAAGCGGAAGGACCGATCGAGCAGCGGCTTGGCAATCGCCTCAAAGCGGTTATCGATCAGGTGCAAGAGAACCCAAGATTCACGCAGATGGTGATGGACTTCCTGTACACCAACACCTCGAAGGAAAGCGAGCTGATGACGGCGCAGGCCATCTCGCGAGGACTGATGATCACGCTGTCTCTGCTGCACGGCAGACCTGGCGAAGAGTTACGCCCGGTCGACCCACGCTTCGTTCATCTGACGCTCATCGGACTGGGAAATTTCTTCGCTTCTTCCGAACCGTTCATTCACCACCTGTTCGGCAAGGATGCGGATATGAAGACCGTGACCAGCCAATACATCGAGTTCGTGTCGGATGTTCTGCTCAATGGATTGAAGGCGTCTACGCCCGCAGAGACGCCCTGAAAACGACTTCGATCACGACAGAAACTTGTTTTTAATTATCTTGAAAACAATTAATTTGAGTTTTTGAAGAATTATGGTTATATTTCGAAAAAGTCATATTCCCAACGCATTTCAGGTAGCAGCACGATGGAACCAAGAGCAGAGCATTCGACCGGCAACGCATCCCAAAAAGTCTTCAACGAAAAGCTTCTTTTTTGGGTCAAGCCGCAACTGAGCACCGATCCCGGCAAGGGCTATATCGAAAGAGTTGGCGCAGGCGAACATCGTCGTTGGCAGACGCGTGTATCGGAGCCTACGGATTACGAGAACGCATTGGCAAATGGGATCGAAAAAGCATTTCTCGCTGGAGTATCCAGCGCCGCTGACATGGCATCGCATTTGAATTCAATATCGGTCGCGTCGATCAACGGCGATCCGTGGAGCGAGTCATCTTTGTCCGCCGAAATGAAGCGTCTCGGCTTTTGATTTCTTTCCCACCCGTTATCAATGAAGGAGCTCCGCATGAAAAAGTTCACGATGAGGTTCGCTGCCATCTGCAGCGCCGTATTGATGGCAACCGCGTTCAACGCGCAAGCACAAAACAAGCCGCTCGAAGAGATCACGTATCTGCTCCCTGCGCCACCGACTTTGCCCGCATTCGCACCGTGGATGCTCGCCGCTCAACGCGGCTACTACGCGGAAGAGGGTCTCAAGATCAACTTCATCGCAGCGCGTGGTGGCGCGGATGTCGCGAAACAGGTCGGCGCTGGTAACGCGCTCATGGGTGGCGGCGTCGGCGATACGCCAATCATCGTTCGTGGCAACGGCGTTCCGGTGAAGAACGTGGCGGTACTGGGGGGATCTTCGTTGATGCATCTCGCTATTGCAGGAGACGGCGACATCGCGAGCTTGAAGGGCAAGACAATCGGCGCGATGTCTTACGTGGATACCACGTACTTCGCGCTGCTCGGCATGCTCAAAGCCAACGGGATGACCAAGAACGATGTCGATATCCAGGCGAACGGCCCTGGCGTCTGGCAGCTGTTCGCTGACAAGAAACTACCGGCTCTGGCATCTGTTCCGGAGTGGACTGCCGCGGCTCGAGATGCCGGCGTGAAGGTCACCATCGTTCCTGCAGATCGCTACTTCAAGAGCATGGCTCAAGCCATCATCGCCTCCGACGATGCGATCCGCGACAAGCCTGAAACGATCGCCAAGTTCGTGCGAGCCACTATTCGAGGGATGAAGGACATCATGGCCGATCCTCATGGCGCTGCACGCGACTACGCAAAGGCAGTGCCATCGTTCGCGGGCAAGGAGAAACAGGTCGAGAACATCTTTGCGTTGTACGGCGAGCTCGTCTATCGCGGCCAGGCGAACCCCGGCGAAATCGACGTGCAACGTCTGAGCAACCTTCAGGATTTCTATGTGAAAGAAGGCATCGTGGCGAAGGCCCTGCCGGTTGCAGATCTGTATACAAACAAGTTCGTCCCTGGAGCCGGCAAATGAGTGTGGAAGATGTTGCGTTCGAACCCGATATAGCAGTTGCCGCCGACGAGCGCGTAGAGCGCGGCCTTCGTGATTTATGGCATCCCGTGATGCCTAGCTATATGGTCGCAAGTGCGCCAGTCGGCATAACGCGACTGTCGGAAGAAATCGTCTTGTGGCGCGATCTAGCCGGTCAGGTGAGAGCGGTCGAGGACAGATGTCCGCATCGCGGTGCTCGGCTGTCCCTCGGCTGGAATCTTGGTGATCGACTTGCCTGCTGGTATCACGGTGTCGAGGTGAATGGGGACGGCGTCGTCGCCGATGTGCCTGCGATGGCGTCTTGCGCGTTGACCGGGCAGAAGTGCGTCAAAGCCTATCCGGTGCACGAAGCCTTCGGCGCAATATTTCTGTGGTTTGGCAACGATGAGGAATCGTCGAAGAATCCCCGGCCGTTTCAAGTGCCTGAAGAAATGAGCGGAGACGATTACTCCGGATTCTTATGCATGCAGAACTGGAGTTGCAACTATCGATATGCGATCGACAACGTGATGGATCCGATGCACGGCACGTATCTTCATTCGCAATCGCACTCCATGGCCGACGGAGACAAGCAGGCCGACTTGACGATTCGCAAAACCGAGACCGGACTGGTATTCGAGAAAGTCGGGCAGCGGGGCGTGAATTTCGACTGGGTTGAATTCGGCGTAACGTCGACCGTATGGATGCGACTCGCAGTGCCATATCGCAAGCAATATGGCGGGGGAGAGTTCATCATCATCGGGTTCGTCACTCCAGTAGATGAAACGCATTGCCAGGTGTACTTCTGGCGAATTCGTAAGGCCAGCGGATTCCAGCGCGATGTCTGGCGATTCCTCTATCGCAATCGCCTCGAAGGGCTGCATTGGGATGTGCTGGAGCAGGATCGCGTGGTCATGGAAAGCTTGCGGCGGGACGCACGCAAACACGAATTTCTATATCAGCACGATGTAGGTCTAGCCCGGGTAAGGCGCGTCATGGAGAAGATGGCTCAGGTCCAGGTGGCTTGACGCGTTCGACGAATCGAACAACTAGCCACAGCGGGGCGTCTAAAAAGGACGCCCCGCTTTTCGTCTTGATTACCGGTTTTTGGCAATCCCGACAATTCCTCAATGAGATGCCGACTCGACAAGCTATGGTTGCTCGACAGCCGCTATCCTTTCGATTGGAGTTTTAAATCGAGCGCAGACCCGCGATAGTAGAAAATCGATTTCATGCCAAACCGGATCAAGTCCAAATACAGGAGTTTTAGATGAGCAGCGACAACACCGAAGCCAAATGCCCGTTCAATCAAACCGCAGGTGGCGGCACGACCAATCGCGATTGGTGGCCTAAGCAGCTGCGGGTCGATCTCCTGCAGCAGCATTCGTCGAAGTCGGATCCGCTCGATCCCGACTTCGACTACGCAGAAGCATTCAAGAGCCTCGACCTCGCAGCGGTCAAAAAAGACCTCGCTGCGTTGATGACCGATTCGCAAGACTGGTGGCCGGCCGACTTCGGCCATTACGGCCCGCTGTTCATTCGCATGGCTTGGCACAGCGCCGGCACTTACAGAATTGGAGACGGACGGGGTGGTGCAGGGCGCGGTCAGCAGCGTTTCGCACCGCTCAATAGCTGGCCCGACAACGTGAGTCTCGACAAGGCACGTCGTCTGCTGTGGCCCATCAAACAAAAGTACGGCCAAAAAATTTCCTGGGCCGATCTGATGATCCTTACCGGCAACGTCGCTCTCGAAACCATGGGTTTCAAGACCTTCGGTTTTGCAGGCGGACGGGCCGATGTGTGGGAACCCGACCAGGACGTTTACTGGGGTAGAGAAACGACCTGGCTTGCCGGCGACGTTCGCTACTCGCAAGGCTCACCGGGCGCCGACAAGGAGCATGGCGTCCTCGTCAAGGACGACGACAGCGAAGTGCCGCATAGCCGTGATCTCGAAAATCCCCTCGGCGCCGTTCAGATGGGCTTGATCTATGTGAACCCGGAAGGACCGGACGGCAAACCCGACCCGATCGCATCGGCTCGCGACATTCGCGACACCTTCGCTCGCATGGCGATGAACGACGAGGAAACCGTGGCGTTGATCGCGGGCGGTCACACATTCGGCAAGACGCACGGCGCAGGCCCGGCAGACAACGTGGGTCACGAACCCGAAGCGGGCGAGCTGGAGCAGCAGGGCTTCGGTTGGCACAACAAATTCGGCACAGGCAAAGGTGGCGACACCATTACGAGCGGTCTGGAAGTGACCTGGACCACCAAGCCGACTCAGTGGACCAACGAGTACTTCGAGCATTTGTTCGGATTCGAATGGGAGCTCACCAAAAGTCCAGCGGGCGCGCATCAGTGGACCCCGAAGAACGGCGCGGGTGCAGGAACGATCCCTCACGCGCACGACAAGTCCAAAAAGCTCGCGCCCATGATGCTGACCTCGGATCTGGCGCTGCGCATGGATCCGGCTTACGAGAAAATCTCGCGCCGGTTCTTCGAGAACCCCGATCAATTCGCCGACGCGTTCGCTCGCGCCTGGTTCAAGTTGACCCATCGCGACATGGGCCCTCGCGCACGCTACCTTGGCCCGGAAGTGCCGCAGGAAGAGCTGATCTGGCAAGACCCGATTCCCGAAGTGGCGTACGCGTTGGTGACCGATGCCGATGTGGCCGATCTCAAGAAAAAGGTGCTCGCGTCCGGGCTGACCATTTCGCAACTGGTATCGACCGCGTGGGCTTCGGCATCGACCTTCCGTGGATCGGACAAACGCGGCGGTGCGAATGGCGCGCGCATTCGTCTTGCTCCGCAAAAAGATTGGGCCGTGAATCAGCCTGAGCAACTTGCGAAAGTGCTGTCGGTGCTCGAGGGCATCCGCGCAGACTTCAACAAGTCACAAGCGGGCAACAAACAAATTTCGATTGCCGATTTGATCGTGCTCGCCGGTAGCGCTGCCGTGGAGAAAGCCGCGAAGGATGCGGGCAACGACATCAGCGTGCCGTTTACACCGGGCCGCGCCGATGCGTCGCAGGATCAGACCGATGTGGAATCGTTCGAGCCGCTCGAGCCGATTGCCGATGGCTTCCGCAATTATTTGAAGGGCCGCTACAGCGTTCCATCTGAAGCGTTGCTGATCGACAAGGCGCAACTGCTCACGCTGACTGCACCCGAGATGACTGTGCTGGTGGGTGGCATGCGGGCGCTCGGCGCCAACCTCGCGGGCAACACCAAAGGCATCTTCACGGCGACTCCCGGCAAGTTGACCAACGATTTCTTCGTGAACCTGCTCGACATGAACACCGAGTGGAAAGCGACCTCGGAATCGAAGGCGCAATACGAAGGCGTCGACCGCAAGACCGGTGCCAAAAAATGGACCGCATCGCGAGTCGATCTGGTTTTCGGTGCGAACTCGCAATTGCGGGCAATCGCCGAAGTCTATGCAAGCCCAGACGCGCAAAAGAAGTTCGTGAAGGACTTCGTTGCCGCCTGGACCAAGGTGATGAATCTTGATCGATTCGATATCGCCTGATCGGTTCGTCCAGCCATGAAAAAGCCCGCTCGCGCGGGCTTTTTCTTTTGAGCTGGGTTCGAGTTCCGGTTATCGAATACCGAACAGCCCTATGCAGCCGATCACTATCAAATAAATCGCGACGATGTAATTGAGCAGTCTCGGGATCAACAGGATCAGGATGCCTGCGATGAGGGAGACGAGGGGGCCGACGCTGATTGCGAGATTCATTTTTGCTCCTTGAACGGATGTTCGTTGATCGATAAGCGTGAATCTATCGGGGTGCCGAACTTCCGTCTGTAGGAGTGCATGAGTAATTAGGGCGGGTAAAGGTGCCGAAATGAACAAAGCCCGCTTCTGCGGGCTTTTTATGAGCCAAGGCGTCGCGATGCAATCAGTCTCTGATCGCCATCGCCTTGTTTGCGCTCAATGCAGCCAGAGTACAAGCTGCACCCGACAGCAAATAAACGCTCACGTAAGCAAGCCCGAAGTGGGCGGACAGACCCAGCGCCACAAGCGGTGCGAATGCTGCTCCGATAAGCCATCCGAAGTCGTTGGTCAGCGCGGCGCCGGTGTAGCGAAAGCGCGGAGCGAAGTTGGAGGTGACCGAACCCGCAGCTTGCCCGTAGGACAAGCCCAACAGGATGAATCCAACCAGAATGAAGATGTCCTGTCCGAGCGTTCCACCACCCAGAAGCGTGGGCGCGAAGCCGCTGAACACACCAATAGCGCCCGCTAGCGCGCCGAGCGTGTAGCGTCGGCCGAATTTGTCCGCGATCAATCCCGAAACCAGTGTGCCGCCGATAGCGAGAACCGCGCCGAAGGTTTGCACCATCAGAAATTCGGAAATCGATTGGTCCGAGTAAAGCTTGATCCAGGACAACGGAAAGATTGTGACGATGTGAAAGAGCGCGTAGCTCGCGAGTGCGGCGAATGCGCCGATGAGCAAAGTCGATCCCTGCGTTTTGACGAGCTCGACTGCACTTGCGGGTTCAAGCTCACGCTCGTCGAGAAGTTGCGCGTATTCCTGTGTGGCCACCAGACGCAAACGTGCAAAAAGCGCGACAACGTTGATTGCGAACGCAACGTAGAAGGTGTAGCGCCATCCCCAATCGAGGAAGTCGGCTTGCGACAGGTTTGCGTACAAGAACGCGAAAAGCGATCCTGCGACGATGAATCCGACGGGCGCGCCGAGCTGACCGATGGCGGCATACCAGCCCTTGCGCTTGGCAGGTGAATTCAGGGCAAGAAGCGAGGGGAGTCCGTCCCATGATCCGCCGAGGGCAATGCCCTGCGCGAACCGGAATATCGAAAGCAAAACGATGGCTGCGGGCCCGAGGGTGGCGTATCCGGGCAGGAACGCAATGCCGGCTGTGGCAATGCCCAAAAGAAAGAGTGCGCTGGTGAGCTTGGCTTCGCGACCGAATTTGCGCTGAATGGTCATGAACGCGATCGATCCGATCGGACGCGCGATAAATGCGAAAGAGAAAACCACGAACGCGAGCAGCGTGCCTTCGAGGCCTTTTTCGAACGGGAAAAATACCGAAGGAAATACCAGTGCAGACGCAATTCCGTAGACGAAGAAGTCGAAATATTCGGAAGCACGACCGATCACCACGCCGATTGCGATTTCACCCGGCGCCACTTTGTCGTGGACACCACCGTGCATATGGCCGCTGTCGTGTGCCAGGCCGGCGTGCGACACCTGGGGCTGCTTGGGTTCGATGCTGGATGTGGTCATACGCGGTGTTTGTGGTCGTTCGTACTAATAAACAAAAGCAGAAATAGGGCTAGACAACTCGAGTTCACTCGGCCTTAGCACTCGGTCGAAAGGTCGAGCTATCCGGTGGGCACTTTCCTCAGAATGACCAGAGGTTCTCACTTTCGGGCATTTGACGCCATAGGACAAAACGTCCACTGTTCGTAACTCCTCGACCGCAGTAGATTTCTACCATCGAAATCAAGACATTTGTGTTGCGACCAATTTCCTACTTATCCGGCATGTCACTCTTCAAGAAACTACGCACATTGATGCTGCCGCTGCTCGCACTGCCTCTGGCAATGCTGGCTGGCTGCAACACGGTGGTCATGAATCCGTCGGGGTTCATCGCTACCCAGCAGGGACAACTTATCGTCGTCTCGACCGTATTGATGCTGCTGATCATCGTGCCGGTGATCGGTCTCACCATCTTTTTTGCGTGGAAATATCGGGCGTCCAATACTGAAGCCACCTACGAGCCCGATTGGGATCACTCCACGTTGCTCGAACTGCTCATCTGGTCGGCGCCGCTGCTCATCATCATTGCGCTGGGCGCAGTGACATGGATCAGCACCCACACGCTGGATCCGTATCGTCCATTGAAAGAAATCAACGAAGGCCGTGCAGTTCCCGAAGGCACCAAGCCGCTGGTTGTCGAAGTGGTCGCGCTCGACTGGAAGTGGCTGTTCATCTATCCGGACGAAGGTATTGCGATGGTCAACGAGATGGCTGCGCCGGTGGACCGCCCAATCACATTCAAGATCACTTCGTCGTCGGTCATGAACTCTTTCTACATTCCTGCGCTTGCTGGTCAGATCTACGCGATGCCGGGCATGCAGACCACCTTGCATGCGGTCATCAACGAGCCAGGCAAGTTCGAAGGCTTCTCTGCCAATTTCAGCGGTGCAGGTTTTTCTCATATGCGTTTCGCCTTTCACGGCTTGAACAACGACGACTTCGCGAAATGGGTGCAGACCGCCAAGGCCGACGGCAAGACGCTGAGCCGCGACGAATATCTGAAGCTTGAAAAACCGAGCGAGCGTGAACCCGTGAGGCGCTACGCCAGCGTGGCGCCGGATATGTTCAGCGCCATCGTGAACCGCTGCGTCGACACGACCCGCATGTGCATGAACCAGATCATGGCGATCGACGAGCAAGGTATCGGATCGAGCGCCATGTACAGGGTCACCACTGCAGCAGAAATCGCAGGCGGCAGCGGTAAACCTCGCCGGCCGTATGTGGACGCGCTGGTGTGCACGGTGGCAGATCCGACGGGCAGCGCGGCGCGCGCTGCGAATCTGAACATGTCCATCAAGACTTCCGCGACGCCCGGACAACTGGCGCAGCCAACGACACCGACAGTGCAATAAAGATATGACTATTCAAGAGCTTGTTTTCGGGCGTCTGACCTGGGACGCGATTCCACTCCATGACCCGATCCTGTTGATCACGTTCATCGGCGTGGCCCTCGGCGGCGCTGCGCTGCTTGCAGGCCTCACTTACTTCAAAGTCTGGGGACACCTCTGGCGCGAATGGTTCACCAGTATCGATCACAAAAAGATCGGGATCATGTACATGGTGCTTGGGCTGGTCATGCTGCTTCGAGGCTTCTCGGACGCGATCATGATGCGCGCGCATCAGGCGATTTCGTTCGGCGATCAGGCGGGTTTCCTGCCACCTCATCATTACGACCAGATCTTCACGGCCCATGGCGTGATCATGATTTTCTTCGTTGCCATGCCGCTGGTGACCGGACTCATGAACTACGCGGTGCCGCTACAAATCGGTGCACGCGACGTCGCGTTTCCATTCTTGAACAACTTCAGTTTCTGGATGACCACTTTCGGCGCGATTCTGGTTATGGCCTCGCTATTCGTCGGCGAATTCGCGCGCACCGGATGGCTCGCTTATCCGCCTTTGAGCGGCATCGCCTTCAGCCCTGATGTGGGGGTCGACTACTACATATGGTCGTTGCAGATTGCCGGGGTCGGGACCCTGTTGTCGGGCATCAACCTGCTGGTAACCATCGTGAAGATGCGCGCACCCGGCATGACCCTGATGAAGATGCCGATCTTCGTGTGGACCTCGCTGTGCACCAACGTGCTGATCGTCGCTGCATTCCCGGTGCTCACTGCGGTGCTCGGCCTGTTGTCCCTCGACCGATACGCCGGCACCAACTTCTTCACGAACGATCTTGGCGGCAACTCGATGATGTACGTCAACCTGATCTGGATCTGGGGTCACCCCGAGGTGTACATCCTGATCCTGCCGGCCTTCGGAATCTTCTCCGAGGTGGTGTCGACTTTCTCCAGCAAGCGCCTGTTCGGTTATGCGTCGATGGTCTATGCAACCGTGGTGATCACGATCTTGTCCTACCTCGTGTGGCTCCATCACTTTTTCACGATGGGATCGGGTGCGAGCGTGAACTCGTTCTTCGGCATCACGACGATGATCATCTCGATACCGACCGGGGCGAAGATATTCAACTGGCTGTTCACCATGTACAAGGGCCGCATTCGATTCGAATTGCCGATGCTCTGGACCATGGGCTTCATGATTACGTTCGTCATCGGCGGCATGACCGGTGTTCTGCTCGCGGTTCCGCCGGCCGACTTCGTGCTGCACAACAGCCTGTTCCTGATCGCCCACTTTCACAACGTGATCATCGGTGGCGTGTTGTTCGGCCTGTTCGCCGGTATCACCTACTGGTTTCCGAAAGCCTTCGGCTACAAGCTCGATCCGTTCTGGGGAAAGATTTCTTTCTGGACCTGGACCATCGGTTTCTACTTTGCGTTCATGCCTCTGTACGTGCTCGGCCTGATGGGCGTGACACGCCGCATGAGTCACTTCGAGGACAAGTCGTTGCAGATCTGGTTCATCATCGCGGCCTTCGGCGCTGTGCTGATCGCCATCGGCATCGCTGCGTTCCTGATCCAGCTGGTAGTGAGCTATCGTCGCCGCGACTCATTGCGCGATTTCACCGGCGACCCTTGGGGTGGACGGACTCTGGAGTGGTCCACCTCTTCGCCGCCACCCGCGTACAACTTCGCGTTCACGCCTGTCATTCACGACAACGATGCATGGCACGACATGAAGTCACGGGGTTACGAGCGTCCGACCAATGGATTCATCAACATCCACATGCCCGCGAATACTGCAGCCGGGTTCATCATTGCCGCGCTCAGCGCAGTGTTCGGCTTCGCGATGATCTGGCACATGTGGCCGCTCGCGGTTCTTGCGTTCGCCGCTGTCATCGTCGCGACGATCGTCCACACGTTCAATTTCAAGCGCGACTACTACATCCCTGCGGATGAAGTGGTTCGCGTCGAAGGATTGCGCACAACTGCGCTGGCCCGCCATGTCTAATATGTCCACCACTGCATCCGCCACCGCGCCCACCCCGGTTTTCGGATCGAGTTTCGAGAACAAAACCGACCGCAAGCCCGAGTTCTTCACGAACAAAGAACATCATCCGGAGAACGGAACCCTTCTGGGATTCTGGCTATACCTGATGAGCGACTGTCTGATTTTTGCGTGTCTGTTTGCTATCTACGGCGTGCTCGGCCGCAGTTACGCCGCAGGCCCGAACGGTGCAGATCTTTTCGATTTGCCGCTCGTGGCCGTCAACACCTCTTTGCTGCTGCTGTCGTCGATCACCTACGGATTCGCGATGCTCGAGATGCAGCGCAAGCATGTGAAGGCGACCATCGTCTGGCTGGGCATTACCGGCTTATTGGGGTTGGGGTTCCTGAGCCTCGAAATCTACGAATTTGCACATTTGATTCATGAGGGTGCCGGACCGCAACGCAGCGCATTCCTCTCGTCGTTCTTCACGCTGGTCGGCACCCACGGTTTGCACGTCGCGTTCGGCATCGTCTGGCTGGTCATCCTGATGTTCCAGGTTGGAAAGCGCGGCTTCACTGTAGAGACCCGCCGTCGCCTGATGTGTCTTTCGATGTTCTGGCACTTTCTGGACGTGGTCTGGATCGGCGTCTTCACCTTTGTGTACCTGATGGGAGTCCTGCCATGAGCAATGACATGACCAACGACATGACCAACAATAGCCATGACCATGATCAGGCCCACGACGGCCACGATCATGATCATGATCATCACGATGATGGTGGCGCGAGCCACGGCACCCTCAAAAGCTATGTCATCGGTTTCGTGCTCGCCGTCATCCTGACCGCCATTCCGTTCTGGCTCGTCATGGGCAAGGTGTTCGACAAGTCGAGCACGACAGCCATCGTCATTCTTGCGTTCGCGGCAGTGCAGATCGTCGTTCACATGATTTATTTCCTGCACATGAACACGCGCTCCGAAGGCGGATGGAACATGCTCGCGCTGATCTTCACCCTGGTTCTTGTCGTGATCCTGCTGAGCGGCTCGCTCTGGGTGATGTTCCACCTGAACGCGAACATGATGCCGCACTCGACGCACGACATGCGCAACATGCCCTGAGGCAGCGCACATGTCCGGCAATACTCGTTCGCGCCGTGCGCTCGCGAGTGCGCTAGTCGTCCTCGCCATCGCATTTCTGGCGCTCGCCTGGTGGCAAGTCGAAAGGCGGACCTGGAAGCTCGATCTGATAGAGCGAGTCAATGAGAGAGTTCACGCGCCCGCAGTTGCTGCTCCGTCGGCGGACAGCTGGGGTAGCTTCAAGGGAGCCGATCAGGAGTATCGGCATGTGAAGGCGGAGGGCACTTATGCCGCAGTGCCCGACACGCTCGTGCAGGCGGTAACCGAAATCGGCGCGGGTTTCTGGGTCATCTCGCCGCTGCGTTTGAATGACGGCAACATCGTGATGATCAATCGCGGTTATGTACCGCAGGGCACGAGGCCCGAAGCCGCACCCCGCGCGCACCCGGTCCAGATTTTCGGATTGCTTCGGTTGACCGAGCCGCGCGGCGGGTTTCTTCGCAAGAACGATCCGGCGGGTGAACGCTGGTATTCCCGCGACACGCAGGCCATCGGTGCTTCGCGCGGTCTGTCGGGTGTCGCGCCGTTCTTTATCGACGAAGAGGCCGCAGGCGGCAAAGTTCGGCCCTCTGGTTCTGTTGCAGATTCGGTTCCGGTTGCAGGGCTCACCGTCATCGCCTTTCACAACAGCCATCTCGTCTACGCGATCACGTGGTGTACCCTTGCTTTGATGGCCCTGATGGCGGCCCGGTACGTTATTCGTAGGGATGGAATAGATGCAGGAGACAAGTCCGCAGCTGAAGACTGATGCGCCGCGTCCGGGTGAGGGCCGGGGTGGGAGCGGGGGCGCGGGCCGGGGCGAGCGCGAGCAGTTTTCGTCTGTTTCGGCAGAGCCTGGAACTTCAGGATCTTCGGGTGTTCTTTCCTCCATGGCGGCTTTCCAGGATTCAACGAGTCTCGACAACATGCGCCAGCTGATCCAGCTGCGCTGGCTCGCGGTGTTCGGTCAGATAGTCACGATTGCAGTCGTCTATTTCGTTTTCAAAATGGATCTGCCGCTGGTTCAGATGTCCAGCGTGCTGGTCTGCCTCGCGGCCTTCAATGTCGTCAGCACCTTGCGCTGGCGAACCCAGCGCGAAGTCACGAACGCCGAGCTGTTCGTTGCACTCATGGTCGATGTCGGCATTCTTACGGCTCAGCTCTACTTGAGCGGCGGTGCGACCAATCCCTTCGTGTTTCTCTACCTTCTGCAGATCACGCTAGGCGCGGTGCTGCTCGAAGCCTGGACTACCTGGATCATGGTGGCGATCACCGGAATCTGTTTTTCGATGCTTGCGGTTTTTTCCACCCCGCTGGAATTGACCGTCGACCGTCAGCCTGGCTTGGTGAGTCTGTACATGCAGGGCATGCTGATTTGCTTCGCGTTGAACGCAGCGTTGCTGGTTATTTTCATCACACGAATCCAGAAGAACCTGCGTACCCGCGACGCACGACTTGCCTTGCTCAGACAGCGCGCGGCGGAAGAAGAGCACATCGTTCGCATGGGTCTGCTTGCGACCGGCGCCGCACATGAATTGGGAACACCCATGTCGACCATGTCGGTCATTCTTGGCGACTGGCGCCGCATGAAGCAATTCACTTCCGAGCCGGAGCTGCTGCACGAAATCGAAGAAATGCAAGCGCAGTTGCAGCGATGCAAAGGCATCGTCACCGGCATTCTTTTGTCGGCTGGAGAAGCTCGCGGCGAATCGCCGGTCGAGACCACGATGCGCACGTTTCTTGACGACCTTGTTGCTCGCTGGCGCGCCACCCGACCGCGCACCATGTTCATCTACGACAACCGATTCGCGGGCGACATCAAGATCGTGTCCGACTCGGCGCTGGCACAGATGATCTGCAATGTTCTGGACAATGCGCTCGAGGCGTCTCCCGAGTGGGTTTCGTTCGAGGCTGCGCGCGAGGGTGAGCATCTGGTCATGAAAGTCACCGACAAAGGCCCGGGTTTTCGGGAAGACATCCTGGAGCAGTTCGGGAAGCCTTATCGCTCCACCAAGGGACGCGCGGGCGGCGGTCTCGGGTTGTTTTTGGTCGCGAATGTCGCGCGCACTTTGGGCGGCGACGTGTCGGCAAGAAACCGGCTGCAAATAGACGAAGACGCGGGCGCCGAAGTCACTATGCGTCTGCCGCTGGTAGCACTTCGACTCGACAAGGAGCACGCTCGTGGACGCTGAACGTCAATTACTTGTCGTGGAAGACGACGCGACATTTGCGCGAACTCTTTGCAGGTCGTTCGAGAAGCGCGGCTACTCGGTGCTGCTCGCAACGAAGCTCGATGAAGTCGTCGAGGTCCTCAAGACCAACAATCCAACGTACGCGGTAGTCGATTTGAAACTGGCGGGCGGCTCCTCGGGTCTGGCATGCGTTCAGGCGTTGAGCTCGCACGACCCAGACATGCTGATCGTCGTGCTTACCGGCTTCGCGAGCATCGCGACCGCGGTCGAGGCGATCAAGCTGGGTGCCTGTCACTATCTTGCCAAGCCCTCCAACACAGACGACATCGAGGCCGCGTTCGGACATGTTGCTGGTGCCACCGAAATCAATCTCACCGAGCGCGCGACATCGATCAAAACGCTCGAATGGGAGCGAATTCACGAGATGCTGGCCGAAACCAATTTCAATATTTCCGAAACCGCGCGTCGCCTCGGAATGCACCGCCGCACGCTTGCTCGCAAGCTGAACAAGCAGCAAGTCAAATAAGCTCTTCGTTCACCGCGAACATGGCGATCTGCGTGACTTGCAACGGGTTGAAGTTGTCGTCGCTCACCACAAAAAGCGTGCGGCGCCCGTCGCTCAGGCGAGGCCCCCAGGTCATGCCCTCGGTGTTGTCGAGGCGGCTCAGTTTGAGATTCGAAAAGTCGACTACCAATCGCTTCCTGGCAACCCGATGATTCGTCGAATTCAGCGTGTCTATATCCAGGGTGTCGGTGCCATCTTCGGTGTCCACGCAATAAATCCGCAACGAGATTCCCTTGCCTGCCACGTAGGCGCGCTCGAGCACGAGCAGTCTGCGCGAGTCGAGCATGAGAATCTCGCTGACTCCGTTGTCGGCAAAGGTACCGCGCAGAAGTGGGCGTGCCGGAATCGGATCGAGTCGATAGGCGATCTGCCGGCTGGCGGTGCCGCGTGCGACGTCGAAGAGCGTGAAGCGGCAAGGCCCGCCAGGCGAGTCTATCGACGGTTTCGCGCCGTCTTGCAATAGCGCGTTTTCCATAGATACCCATGCTTGGGTGCCCGCTTCGTCGATGGCAAGGCCCTCGAATGCGAGATTGTTGCGCGCACCATGCTCGGCTCCGACTGCGAAGCAGGGTGGCAGATCGAACTCCCTGAGGAGGCGGCCAGACGCATCGGCGTGGTAGACCGCTGGTGGAAAGCGGCGTGGGAAGTCGCCCTCGCTGGTCCACAAAATGCTGCCATCCGGGAGCCTGCGCATGGCCTCCGGATCCGGCACGGGAACGCCTGCAGCGGCGTTCGCCCGATTCGGCCAGGCAATACCGTTCCCCTGCTTCAGCGTCACCACTTCTATCAGTTCGGGGGGCGCAAGGCCCTTGCCGTCGAATGTGAGTTGCACGCGATAGAAGCGCGCCGGCGAGTAGTCCGAGCGGTCGTCGCTCAGAAGATCGAACAGTCGGGTCTTGGGGTCGTAGTCGATGGCGGACAGGCCGCCGACGGTAGTGCCTTCGAACTGCTGCCGGTAAGGAATGTATGTTTCGCCCAGCAGTTCAAATGCCTGCGCTTTGCGATAGACGCCTGGAATGTCTGGCAGCGCTGGAATGGCGCATCCAGTCAAGAACGCGGCCGAGCCTAGCAACAGACTACGGCGCGGTATGGATTGAATGTCGAGCTTCATGGATAAAAGTAGCGCGGTCTCGGCCTATGTTGAATTTATGTGTAGCCGGGTTCGGTGACAGCACCAAGAAATCGACTCGTCAAAAACGAAATATTGAAACGTGGGTAGAGAAATAAATACCTGCCTGCATCTTGATGGAACGATGCCGGAGTCACGAAAATATAAGGTCTAACGGAGACTTCTTTTGTATCTCGATCCTCGATTTGTTATCGCAAGCGTGTGCATGTCGTTCTGCGGCGTCGTGAACGCCAGTGGGCACTTCGATGTGGACGATTCGGGAATGCTGGATCCCGGTCAATGCCAGTACGAGCTTTGGAATGCAAGATCGAATGGAGAAACCAGGAATTTTCTGCACTTCGGTCCTAGCTGCCGAATCGGACCGGTCGAACTCGGAGCGACTTACGACAGGTATTCCGATCCGACAGGACGATTCGATCTGTTCGGTCCCCAGCTGAAATGGATGTTTCTTGGCGACTCTCAAAGTTTCGTCAGCGCCACTTTATCTGCCGGCGTATCCGGAAACAGCTGGAGTTCGCATAAATGGGCAAAGCAAGTTGTGGTGCCTGTCTCGTTTTTGGTGCGACGCGATTTTCTGATTCACACCAACCTCGGCTACGACTGGGCAATCTCGACAAACGAGAAGACTCGACGCTATGGGGTGCAGGGTGAATGGGCTCTGAACGAGCGCTACACACTCATCGCAGAACGGATTCGGGCGTTCGAATCCTGGAACACTCGGGTAGGCGTGCGCTACAGCATCACGCCGCTGATTAGCGTAGACGCTTCGGCGGGACATTCGTCGGGGTCTCTGAAAAACACATTCGTCATTGGCTTCAATCACGAGTTTTCCCGGTAAATGAATCGAGAAGCGTTCCTAGACCAGAGTCGGGACCACGCGTTTCATGGTGTCTATAAAACGAAGAAGGCGCGACGGGTAATAGCGGGCGTAGGGGTAGATCAGATAAACCGGCAACGGTGCGGGGCGCCATTGCGGCGTAAGCTGCACGAGCTTGCCCGAAGCGATGTCCTGCTCCAGCAACCATGAAGATCCGAGGCAAGCACCCAAGCCCATGACGGCAGCACTTCGCAAAGCAAAAAGACTGTCGGTACTCACGCGCGGATTGATCGCTATGCGCGCCGTCTTGCCGCTCTTTGAATGCGTGAGCACGAATTCATTGCGGTAGTAGGTTTGAAGCGCAAGCCACGGCAGCGATGCCAGATCGTCGATATCCGGCACGCGTTTGTCGGCAAGCAAACTGGGTGCTACTGCAAGCATTCGCGGAATTTCAGCCAGCTTGATCGCGACCACGCTGGGGTCATGCGGCTCGCCCACCTGCACTGCACAGTCGATTCCGCTGCCGATGAAATCGCGAATCACATCTTGCAGACGCCACTCCACATTTGCACGCGGGTTGGCGTTCAAGTACTCGGCCAGCGGAATCACGAATCGGTCCTGCCCGAATGCATGCGGCATCGCAACCCGCAACGTGCCTTCCGGTTCTTCCTGATCGCCCCGGATGCTGGCCTCGAATGCAGCCCAGCTGGCGAGCAGTTCTTTTGCTCCTTCGTAGCACCGTTCGCCGTCGACTGTCAGTCGCATGGCGTGAGTCGATCGCTGCAGCAGGCGAACACCCAACGATTCTTCCAGCGACTTCAGACGGCGGCTGATCGTCGGCTGGGTCGATTGCAGTTGCGCCGCCGCTGCAGAAAGACTCCCGGCATCGACGATGCGCACGAAGGTCTCCATGAGCTGTAGTCGGTCGGAAGAGTTGTCTGTGCTCTGTAATTTCACGATTTGCTCCTGAAGCGTCGACGCCTCGTGTCCAAATTGGTGGCGCCATACGTGGAGCGTATAACAAATGTTCGTTTCGTCGGCCTTCCGCGCAGTCAGTGAACGGTGCAAACTCGCTTCCATTGGATTCTTAAGGGTTAATACCATGTCTGCCATGCAAAATACGGATGCAATCACGAGCATCCAGGGCGCTCCCAAACTTGTCGCCGTAAAGGAGCCGCTGCCTGCTTCTCTGGTGTTCCTGCTAGCCAGCGGCGCCGGACTCAGCGTCGCCGCTATCTATTACAGCCAGCCGATACTCGGCGTGCTCGGCCCGTCGCTTGGCGCAAGTACACGCATGGTGGGTCTGGTGCCAACGCTCACCCAATTCGGTTACGCGTTGGGGCTGCTGTTTCTTGCGCCTTTGGGGGATCGATTCGATCGCAGAAAGATCATCCTTGCGAAGCTTGTCGTACTGTTGCTCGCACTGTTGATGGCAGCCATCGCGCCATCCATCGGTGTCTTGCTTGCCGCGAGTTTGCTAATCGGCGTGTCCGCCACACTGGCGCAAGACATCATTCCCGCCGCAGCGACGCTTGCGCCCGAGGAAAGTCGCGGCAAGATCGTCGGCACGGTCATGACTGGCCTGTTGCTCGGCATTCTTTTGTCGCGGGTGCTCAGCGGATTTGTCGCAGAGCACTTCGGATGGAGGACGATGTTCTACGCCGCAGCAGTAAGCATCGCGGCGATCGGCGGGGCGGTGTACCTGATTCTGCCGAGTTTCAAGACCGGTACCACCATGCGTTACGGAGCGCTCCTTGCGTCGCTCGGCCATTTGTGGACTCGCCATGCCATGCTTCGTCGCGCCGCGATTTCACAAGCACTTCTCTCGGTCGGTTTTAGTGCCTTCTGGTCGACGCTGGCAGTGATGCTGCACGGCGCACCATTCAATTTCGGAACTGCTGCAGCTGGCGCATTCGGTTTGGCCGGAGCTGCAGGCGCTTTAGCCGCGCCGGTTGCCGGACGCCTTGCGGACAAGCGAGGTCCAGAGTTCGTTGCGCGACTCGGCGTTGGAATCGCGCTTGCGTCTTTTATAGCGATGGGACTTGCAACCCTGGCCTCGCCAACTGCACAGATTGCCGTGCTCATCATCACGACCATCGGATTCGATCTTGGCGTACAGGCCACCTTGATCGCCAACCAGACCATCGTCTACAGCATCGACCCACCGGCTCGCAGTCGTCTGAATGCGGTGTTGATGACTTCGGTGTTCATAGGCATGGCGACTGGCGCCGGCCTGGGTAGCTTGATCATTGCGCAGTGGGGATGGATTGGAGTGACTACTTTGGCTGCGGGAGCAGCTTCGGTGGCACTTCTTTTAAGGATGCGTGCCGCGAAAGATTGAGAACTCCAAAAAAAAGGACTGAGGTCGACTACTCGACACTCGGTCCTTATCTTGTCTCTACTGCACTAAGTGCGCATTGCTTATGGAAGCAGTGCGCGTTGCTTGTCGAAGCGCCGGGAAAGATGCGTCGAGTTATTTGCCGGCGCCGGCTTTGACGCCCGCTCCTACACCGACACCTAAGCCGACTCCAGCGCCGCCCACACCGACGTTGGCACCAGCGCCCGTGCTGACTCCTGCACCGGTACCAGCGCCTGCGCCGCTACCGCTTCCCATGCCGGGGTTTGTGTCGCCGGTCATGGGTGACTTCGGCTTAGCCATTCCGGCAGCTGCGCCAGCCGCCGCGTTTGATTTCGCGCTCGTTGCTGGAGTGCTCACAGTGCCAGTTCCTGCAGCGTTCGTCCGAACATCGCTTCGATTGGTTGCAGTACCGCTCGTACCGCCACTTGCGTTGGCGTTAGCATTCCCACCGACTGACAACCCCGTCATGGGTGCGCTCCCGGGTCTCGATGGTGTTTGTGCATAGGAAATAGACGAAACCGCTAGGGCAGATGCGCAGACAGCAAGCGTTAAGGGTTTGAATTGAGTCATAAGTATTTCCTTTTGATCTATCGATGTATGGATCCGATGTTTGAGGACGCCGATGCGCCTTCATAAATTCACATTAGGAGAGAGAAAGAGGCCTGAAGATGGTCGCTTGTCTCGAACGGATGTAGGACAAGACGAATTGTCCGGAACGAAGATACTTACACTCCAACGATGAAACTCCCTTGCAAATCTGTTTGGATTTCCTACCTGCGTTTCCTTACGCTGTTTCTTCTTGTTTTTTTGCCCGTGTACGCGGGCGCGGGATATTTTAATTCCCGCTTCCCCGAGCGAGCTCGAATCATTTCGCTTTCGTGGGAGGCCGGTGTCCCTTTGGTCCCGGTTATGGTCTGGCCATATCTTTCCCTGTACTTCGTTTACGCGATTCCACTGCTCACGCTCAGGCCGAGAGAGATCAATCGGCTCACAATTCAATCGATCGTCGCAGTGCTGGTTTCCGGAGCGATTTTTCTGATTTTCCCGACGCGGGCAGGATTTCAGAAGGTTCCCGCGGACATGACGTCGGATGCCTTGCGGGCGGTTGCCGCGATCGATACGCCTTTCAACCTGATCCCGTCGCTACATGTGGTTTGCGCCGCGCTCATTCTTTTTTCGTGCGCGAGCGCATCGAGTCGCGGTGCACGAGTACTCATGATGATCTGGCTAGTTCTTCTGGCCGCTTCGACCTTCTTCGTGCATCAGCATCATCTGATCGACATAGTCACTGCCGTGGCGCTCGCCTATGGCGTTCGCAGACTGATACCTATCGACGAACGCGAAGCTTCCTGACGAGCCAGGCTCCTGCGATTCCCAGGATCAATCCGACGGCAAGGCCGATCAAACCGGTCCAAACGACGCTCTTTTCTATGACGTTGAGTACCGGGTTATCCATGAAATTGATGCCGGTATGGACCGCGAGAATTTTCCATTTCCCGTCCGTTTCCTTGATTGAAACCGCGGTCCAGCGTCCTTTCATGTCGAAACTTCTGCCGTCGGCCAACACGTAATGCTCCGCGGTCGATCCTTTGTTGACCGCGAACGTCCCGGTGTAAATCTGCGAAAGGCCATCCACTTCGGCGGCAATTGACATGTCCTTTATTTTTGGATTCGCCGTGGTTAGAAGATGCTCGTAATACGCCTTCATGCCTTGCATGTCGGTGAACGATTCCTGGGTGACGAGGGTGGCCATGAACGGCTTGTGCAGAACGGCGTCCGCGGCTCCGAAGTCACGCCTGGACACCGCCGCAGTGATATCGGTTTTGAGCTTGCGTAGCGCCAGTTGCTCTTGTGGGTCGGCGGTTGGCGCTGCGCTGAGTTCAGAAGTGGTGGCCGCCGCGACAGCAGGAACCGGTGCCTCTTGTGCGGCTGCGGAGGCCATGGCGAAAATCAATGCGAACCGGAAAAGGATTTGCAACATGACGAGTCACTCCTGTTGATCGAGAACGGAATATCGACCGGGCTTTTGAGAATCGACCGGTGCCCTGCGGGCTCCTAGCCACAGTCGAAGATAAATGGCCCAGAAAGACGGCGAAGGATCTTCGGCGCGAACTTGAGAAGGAAGATGAATCCACGGCAGGTGAGGCTGCCTGTGATGTGCGAGGTGGAAGTTGTAATTCAGGAACGCCCATTGGGCTCCCGGCCAGAAGCGCAGGTTCCAAGCGCCCTCTGTCACGTGTCGGGGCGAGCCCGCGTGGTCGCTATATTGAACGGAGCTCCAGTTGATGCCGAACGCCCAGTAGCAAATCAGCCAGGCCAGGAAGTTCAGGTCGAGGAAGCAGAACATGGCGCACTGGACCGCCAGCGTCACACAACCTTGAGGCCATACCGAGGCGATCGGCGCATTCGCTATATCGATGACGAAAGGCCTGAAACCCCACCAGCGCGCAGGTCCGTCGATGAACGCCTTTGAACGGAACACCCAAGGGCAGATCATGTAGACAAGGCATGCTACCGGGATGATGGACCAGTAGAAACCGGTTAACAGGCAGTAGAGCCAATAGGTTTTTACCAGCCAGGACTGATGTGGCAGATAGTAGTCGTATAGCTCTTCGTCGGATCGGTTGCGCCGGTGATGTCCGAGATGGCTGATGCGCTGTATAGCGAAGATCGTCGGAAAGAACGCGGCGAATATCACCCCGGCAGATTCATTGATCCGGGAGTTGCAGTGGAAGTTCTGGTGAACCGCTTCATGATGAAGCGAAAAAATCGTGTTGTTGACGTATGAGAAAACGACGGCAACTACGATCACCCAAATAAACGAATCAACATGGCTTGCCGTCCAGAGACAGGCCAACGCAGACCCGATGGCTGCCGCCGCAATGAAAAGGTTCAGCGTCGAAGGTATCTTGTGCTGTTCCGTCATTGGTGCTCGTCCTCGACACGATTACGACGCGGCCACTCTGCGAACGGCGCTAGGCGTTTTCCTGCGGGTAACACATGACCGGATCGAACGATCGCGCCTGGTCCGATGCCGGAACCTCCACCAAGGATGGCTTCTCGCTCGACGGTCGCGACTTCGGCTAGAACGACAAATCGACCGGAGTTGTCGCGAGTGACCATGTGCGAAACGACATTGCTCTTGAAGCCAAGCACAGCGCCTTTTCCTATCCGCACAGCATGGCGATCAACGATGGTGGAGCCCGGTGACGCGTAGGAGAGCAGGCTCATTCTTCCGCCCCACAACGCGATCCATGCTTGATAGAGCCCCGGTACAAGGCGCAATACCTCTTCCAGAAAGGGGAAGCGGTTGAAGATTGTTTGAAGCTGGATCAGCAGCCACCAAACCTTGTATGCACGTTGATCTTGCATGAAGCTGCCCCGGGGCATGCCGAATGCCATGATGGCGATTCGTCCGACGACGGGCGGGACAAGGTAGAGCCATGCTACAAAAACCAGCATGCGTTGAATGGGCGATGAAACGATCGACAGGCAGAGGCCGACACCTGCCGCAACGAGAAGAAACGGCAAGGTGTTTAGCAGCAGCGAAAAGGCGCCTGGTTTTTCAAGCCACTGTTCGTCGGTCATAACCCTTCAACTTTCGATCCAGATTGGCGAGCGCGGGAAAGCGGTCGAAAACCGCAAACGATTCGGGAACGATTCGTCGGTTGAAAAGGCTTGCCTGGAATTCATGGTGGTCTTTCAGCGCGATGAGCGAATCGATCAACGCCTGCTCGCGTGGCGCGAGCTCCGGCATGTCGATCACCAGTTGCCGAATTACTTTCGCTCCGGAACCGGAACGGGTAGGCGTCGTGACGCCGGTCAACATCGCCTCGAAGAGCCATGCGTTGATTCCAGCTCTTTTCACATCGAGGCAGCGTTCAATGAGAATCGAATCGATATGGATATGCCGCGTCTCGTCGCGTAAGTGCTCGTGATGCAAGGTGACGAAGCCCTCGTCCAGTTCGCCCAGCGCGCTGCCGCTCTTCTTGCGCACCAGATCCCTGGCCAGGGATTTGGCCGACTCTTCGACGGCCATCAAATACCAAAGAGTGAAGGGGAAATACGGTGTGAGCCATCCCGATATCTCGAACATGGCCGAGGTCCATGCAGGGAGTCTCGAAAAGTGGCGGTCTTTTTCGACGGAGTAAAGATCGGGGCGGCATTTCCTGTTGAAGGCTGCGAATCCCTCGTAATGCTTTCGTTCTTCGGTCAGCATGGTTTGGAGCGCGAAACACAGTTGAGGGTCACGCTTGAGCTCGTCCCTTCTGAACAGCGCAGGCACTAGCCTTTCCATCAGGTCGCGCTCGAGCATCATGATGTATTCATTGATTCGCAGGCCGAACAGCTGGTTGTATCGAAGCTTCTGTTCGTGAGTCAACGAGGCGTATATCGGTGTGTATGGAAGTTGCGTGTTTTCTTCCGGAACGAAAGGACGCGACATGTCGATAGGCGGGTGCCTGTCCATCGTGGATTGCTGCGTTTCGTCTTCGCTCAGACGATTGATGGCATCGAGCGAAAGTCTGTTCACGATGCCTCCCGTACGTTGCTGGTTTCTACTTTGACGAACGGCTTCGTTCCGGTATGACCGTACCTTCGAAAAGAATAAATCATGTAGGACAGCGTGGGCAGAGCGCAAGCCGCGACGATGCCTGCGATCAGCACCGCGCAGGATTTTGCCCAAGAATCTATAGCGTCGGTGTACACCGACGACAGCCCAACGACCGCGCCATAGACGACGCCGAACCCGGCAAAAAACCAGGGCGCATAGTCCATCGCAATGGCAGAGGGTGCCTTACCTTCGGACCATGGCTGGTTATAGACCTTGAGCACACCTGCGTCGATTGCGACGATGTCGTAGATCAGATTCCAGAATCCCAACACCGAAGCGAGCACAAAAGAATACTGCAGCACGCTGTAGATGTCATGAGCGAGATGCGAGTGCGTAAGCCACGCGATCATGGCCGTAGCAGAGCCAAATACGAATCCGTGCTGAATTCGAAATCGCCCAAGCCTCAGGCGTACATCGAACTCCCACATCTTCATGACGTTGGTGCCGATTCCAGGAACGATATAAGCCCAGGCAATTGGAAGCGCGCAAACGATCAGTGTGAGATATGCATTGCCTCCGGTTTCTCGCGACCACAGAAAGATGGCGAGCGGCGTGAAAACCAGCGGAGCAAGCCACGAGTAAACACTGAAAAGAAGTCGCGCCTTCATGTCGCATTCATCCGTGCAAACCGAATCGCATGCCGTGTTTCTTGTACAGCTCCTTGCGAAAAATCAGCGTGTAATACCAGTAAGCCAGCATTCGCTTCCCGGACTTGAGATGAGTTTTCGGATCGGAGAATCTGCGCACCAGAGAAGGAAACGTGTTGAAGCGGGTTCTTGCCTTATGGCATGCGGCAGTAAGTTCGTCTGCAGTCATCAGCGTTGGAACATAAGCTGCGCTGTTGAAACGATATTCCGGGTGAAGCCACCATTTGCCGTCGTACAGAAGCCGGCCTTCTTGCTCCAGTTTTTTGTAGAGCGGTGTGTTCGGATATGGCATGAGTATGTTGTAAGCGGCGAAAGTGAATTTGCTTTCAAGGGCGAAGTCCACCGTCGCTTCTATCGATTCCGGGGTGTCGTGGTCGTACCCGAGTGTGAACGCCGCCCAGCTCTGCATGCCATGATCGCGAAGCACCTTGACCTCGTTCTGATAACCGGAAAAGTGGGGAATGTTGGGAGACTTTCTGGTCTCCCTTAGGCTTTGCGCGGTGATTGACTCGAAGCCCATCACGTTGCCCCAATTTCCGGCTTTTTCCATGAGCTTCATGAGCGGAAGATTCCGCGTGACGTCGAGACTAGCCTGGCTGATCCAGTGGACGTTCATCGGAATGAGCGCATGGCACAACTCCGCAAGTGCCTTCTGGTCGCTCGCGATGTTGTCATCGATAAAAAACAGGAACCGCCTATCCTGGGCTTCGATCTCCCTCAGGACTTCGTCGATGTTTCTGATGTAGTGCTTCTTGTCGAAATACTGGCTGACTGCGCAGAAGCGACAGGCGAAGCGGCAGCCGCGTACGAACTGCATCAGGCTCATAGGCAGGTAGCCTTTGCCTTTGTACAGGTCGCGGCGCGGGAGAACCCCGTGCTGTTGTGCGATGCCGGGAGGGCCGTCGTAGCGGGGCTTGAGTTTTCGATGGCGCGCATCTTCGACAACTTGAGCCCACGCTGTTTCCGCATCACCCAGAAAAATGCTGTCGGCATGCAGCGCAGCCTCCGAGGGCAACAAGGTGACATGCATGCCGCCGAGAATCACCTGAACACCGCGAGCGCGATATTCGGCAGCAATTTCGTATGCGCGCCGGGCGGTATAAGTTTCGACTGTGATTGCGGCGAGATCGGTTTCTTCGTCGTATGGAATGTCTTCCATGCGGTCGTCGTACATAAGGCACTCGACGTCGGGCGGAGTCAGCCCCGCCAGCACCGCAAGCATCAATGGCTCCATTCGCCCCTGGTCGATGTAGAGGCTGTGCTCCATTCGCCCGATGTTCGGTTTGATAAACGTGATTCTCATGGATTACCTCTACCTTTATGTTCCAAGCGGGCGAAACTGTTTTTTGTAGATTTCGCGGCGCGATATCGTGTTGGCGATCGCGGTCATCGCAATTCGAAATCCGGACAGCGGCACTTCAGACGAGAAAACACGACGCCCAATGGAGCCCCATCCATAGAAGCGACGTCTTGCTTCATAAACGCCCTCGGCCAGATCGTTCGCCGTCATACCGCGTGGCTCGAAGATGGGATCGCCGTAACGGTAGTCCGCGTCGAGCCACCACTTTGGTCGAGTCATGCGGCCTTCGTCGAGCAAGCGATCGTAAAGGGCTGATCCCGGCGTGGGTGTGAGCGAATTGAAGTTGGCAATTTCCAGTCGCGATTCGAGTGCGAAGTCGACGGTAGACCTGATCGTGTCGCGTGTATCGGCGTCGTAGCCGAACACGAACGTTCCATATATGCCGATACCGCGCGTGTGCAGGGCACTGATAACTTCTTTATAGGGGCCGCTTACCTTGTTCCACGGCTTGCCCATTTGCTTGAGACTCGCAGGATTGAGCGACTCGAATCCGATCAGCACGAACCGGCATCCTGCTTCTGCCAGCCGGTCGAGCATTCGAGAATTGCGCGCTACGTCGATGCTGATCTGGCAGGACCACTTGCGCTTCAACGGCCGCATCGCATCGAGCAACGCGATGAGTTCCTTCTCATTTGAGAACAGGTTGTCGTCGACGAAAAACAGCAGTCGACTAGATGGCAGCTGCTCGATTTCGGACAGCAAGCCGTCGAGCGGTCGGACTCTTACGCTCTTGCCGTAGAAGCTGTGAATCGAACAGAAATCACAGGCGAACCGGCAGCCTCTTCCGTACTGCACCAACTCTATTGGCGCATACTTCTTGCCTTTGTAAATTGACCGGTCTACCTTGTAATGCGAAAGCGGAGCGGTACGGTCGCCGTCGTACCGACGCTGCAGTCGCTGATTCAAAAAATCGTCCAGAAGGCGCTCCCATGCGCCCTCTGCGTCGCCGACCACCACCGAGTCCGCGTGCTGCAGCGATTCGTCTGGAAGAAAGGTGGGGTGATAGCCGCCCATCACCACCGGAATACCTCGCGCACGGTAATGGTCGGCCACCTCGTAGGCGCGCCTTGCGGTGAAAGTCTCCACGCTCAATGCGACCAGATCGGGCGTGTCGTTCATGGGCAGCCGCTCGGCTTTTTCGTCGTAGAAACTGACGTCCCATCCTCTCGAACGGGAAGCTAATATGCCCATGGCCAAAGGAGGCATGGCATCGGATGAACGGTAGTCGCCCAGATTGGGTCGGATCAGGGTTAGTTTCATAGAAGCGCAACCTCGGGCTGGACAGGAAATTCGCCTACGGATGATTCGCCGTCGAATTCGACCGAGTACACACGCGAGCGATAGGTAAGCGGCCCAAGTTTCTTGATCGATGCGGAGATCGGATGCGCGTCGTGGAGTCCGATCGCCGCGACCGAAGTCGGACAGTGGGACAGCAGATCCCGAATTGCAGCATCGACAAATGAGTTGTCGCTAGTGGCTTCTTCGGCGAATGCAGCGAACGCCAGGAAGCTTTGCGGCAATCGATCGCCGATGGCGGGAAGCGGCACCCGAGCGGTAAGCGCGGCATAGGCGTTGTAGAGCGGCCTTCCGATCCGGATCGCAGGATGATAATTTCTTGCGACCACTTGCCTGAAATTCGACTGATCCCAGAACGCGCAGCAAGCCAGCAGTCGACTGCCTCGCTCCAGAAGAAAGAAGGATTCGATATTCAGATTCGAAACGATTCGATCATCCACTTGCGGAGCTAGATTGAGCTTGCTGGCACAGCTCCGATGAAATTCGATGATCGATGACTCGTCGGCAGCACACGCCCGGCGCCACAACCCCGATCGCTTGCCTCGGCGAGTAGCAATTGCATAAGTCGTGAGTCTGCCTATCTGGCGATACTTCGGTAAACCGGAAATTCCCGCTTCCAACAATCTACGCGCGGGAAAATTTTCTTCCCCGACCACCGTGTACCAGAGCGGTGCGGCTGCACACGCGGGCAAGAGTTCGCGAATCGACTTGAAGCCACTACGAATGTGTTTGATCCGATTTCGCTGCGAGCGCTCGACTCGAAGCGCCCCGAGGTAGCACACAGACGTATCGACGCCGCTCAGATAAACCTGTTGAGGCGTGGCGGCATACATACCGACGAGATGATCGTCCTCTTCGGCGATAACAGTGCATTCGTCGCCGGTCCATCTGCGCTCGGCAAAGTACGATGGTTCCCGCTCGAGAGACATTTCTACCCACGACGGCATGCAGTTGTTGCGCATCATTCTGCGAAGCGTTGCGTCATCGTGTTCGGTGGCAAGGCGCATTGAGGTCGTCAAGCAACCTCCAGCAGTTGTCCACGCCAGGTTTCGTCCCCGAGTGGATAGCCATCCCGGGTGGCGATCTCTCGCCGATGCATTTCGTTGACCAGAAAGAAATTGCGAAACACGAACGCGTCTCGCCAGTGATGCCTGCTTCGGCGCAGGATATTGGGCCATCCGTAAAAGCGCTTTCGTGCAGCCACGCATCCGGCGGTCACCTCGTCGGGAGTCATGTTGATCGGATTGAAAGGCAGATCGTTGTAGCGGTACGCCGGATCCGTCCACCAGGAGTCGTATCGCAGCCGGCCCTCTGCTTGCAGTCTTTTATAGAGCGGCGTGCCGGGAAACGGTGTGAGATGGTTGAAGGCCGCGATGTACATGCCTTCATCGGTCGCGAAATCGACTGCATCGTCGAACGATCGATGGCTGTCGTGCTCATAGCCGAATACGAAGGTGCCATAGACGAACAGGCGATGGCGCCGCAGATTGGCTAAGGCGTTCGAGAATCCCCCACGCATCGTGTTGAAGCGCTTGTTCATCAGCTTGAGGTTGTCCTCGTTAAGGCTCTCGAATCCAATCAGCACTCCGCGGCAGCCCGCTCGATGCATCTCCGCGAGAAAAGCGTCGTCGTGCGCCGCGTTGATGCTCATCTGGGTAATCCATCGGACATTGAGTTTGGCGAGTTCGGGAAGCAGGAGTCGCCCCGCTTTCATGTCACCCGCAAAGTTGTCGTCGACGAAAAAAAACAGCTTCCGGTGCTTTTGATTCGCCTTGATTTCTGCAATGACGTCTTCGACCGGACGTGATCGGTAAGTTCGGGAAAAGAATGTCTGGATGGCACAGAACTCACACGGAAACTTACAGCCCCGCCCGGTTTCTATGAGGCCGAGCGGAAGATATTTCTTGCCTGCGAACACGGAGCGATCGATGCGGATTTCAGCAAGAGAACGTTGTTCGCCGTGATAGCGCGACTGAAGTGTTCCGTGGCGCAGATCATCAATCACCTCCGCCCAGATTGCTTCTGCTTCGCCCGTGACAACCGTGTCTGCATATCGAGCTACTTCTTCGGGCAAGAGCGTTGCGTGGAAACCGCCCATGATGACCGGCACACCACGTAGTCGAAACTCGCTGGCTATCTGGTAAGCCCGCGCGGCGGTGTAGGTTTCGATTGGAATCGCTACGGCATCGGTGGGTTTGTCGAATTCGATTTTTTCCATCCGGTCGTCGTAGAACACGACGTCCACGTCCGATGGAGTGAGGCCCTTCAAGGTGGCGATCGGCAATGACTCCATTTGCCAAGTGCGGATGTAGTCTTCGCCTGCGCGATGGCCGATGGCCGGGTGAACGAGTGTCAGCCGCATACGGTTCTGCTCTTGGTTTCGATGGGAATGACGCGTCGTAGATCGAGCGGGGTGCCGACGGGTGACAAGTGCCAGTCGCAGTTGTAGAAGCGGTGCAGGTTGTGGGCGTAATAACGGTATCCCAGATTTGCGGCTATTGCGAGCGGCTCCCATGCTTTGGCTTTCCAGAGTCGCTTTGCAATTGCGGTTCGCGAGTAAACCGCCTTCCAGGCGCGCTCGTGTCCGTCGCCCAATTCCTGCGGTGTCATGTGCGCGGGCTGGAAAACGACATGCTGGCCGTCGTACAACTCCCAGTCGGTGGTCAGGATTCTTCCCTGCTGTTTGAGGCGTGCGTGCAATGGCGTGCCTGGGAACGGCGTCAACAGGGCAAATCGCGGCAGGTCGATTCCGTTGTCGATAGCAAACTGCGCAGTCGATTCGAACACTTCGGGCGTATCGTGATCCAGGCCAAAGACGAAGCACCCCTGAATTGCGATATCGAGCGAATGAAGATCGGAAATGAGTTTGCTGTAGTCGACCGATCCGTTGAACTTCTTTTTCGCATCGCCCAGCCCTTCTCGGGACAGCGTCTCGAGACCGAGCAACAGCCCGCGACAGCCCGATCGGGCGATGAGTTCCATCAGGGACGGATCGTGGGCGATCAAGACGGTCGAGAGGCCGAACCAGCGAAGTTTTAGAGGAACAAGCGCAGTAAACAATTCGCGCGCATATTCGCGGTCGGACACCAGGTTCAGATCGATGAAAAGAATCTTCTTGTCGCCCACACGTTTGATGTCTTCGATGACCCATGAGACCGGCTTTTGGAACTGCTTTCGACCCCAGGCACTCGGTGCGACGCAGAATTCGCAGTCATGCGCGCACGATCGAGTAGCCTCGAAAACGGCTTGCGTCAGAAAATTTTGGGAAGAGAAAAGATTCCGTTTCGCAAACGGCATGTCCGGCCTATCGAGCGTGAAATCGCTCGCTTGCCGGTAGTGCTTTTTTAGATTCCCGCTCGCGACGTCGCGCAGGAGCTGCGGCCAGGTGTCTTCCGCATAACCTGTGACGATGGCATCAGCGTGCTCGATAGCCTCATCGGGAACCAGCGTCACGTGCGGACCGCCAAGCACCACGATTTTTCCTTGCGAACGATATCGCGCCGCGAGTTCGTAGGCACGACGCGACGTGCCCGTGATAACCGTGATTCCGACGACATCGGCATCGATCTCTTCCGGGACAAGCTGTATGCCTTCGTCGTACAAGGTGACCTGGGCGTTGAGCTCTTCCGGTATCAGGGCAGCAAGTGTCGTGAGCGTCAGCGGTTGGTAACGGAGGGATTTGCGAAAGATGCCGCCACGATGGCGGTAGAGAGGGCCCTTGGGCGATAACAGCGCGATCTTCATGCGGAAATCCTTGTTGTGCACCACTGTGTGTCGAGAACCAGTGAAACGGGTTTGATATCGCCCAGCCGCACTCCGCGAGCGATCTGCCTTGCTGTATACGCCTCGCGAAAATCCGGTATGCGCTGGTGGCAGACCTGGCGAAGTTGTCCCAGCTTTCTTGCATAGTCGTACTGCGGGTTCTCTCGCAGTTGGCGATCCAGAAGTTCCAGATTTACAGAGGAGTTCTCTCCCGTAAACAGGCAATAGCCCTCGCCACTATCGAGGGGCGCGACCAGGCGGAAGCCAGCTATCTGCGCTTTCTCCAGCGCGCTCGATACGAATTCGTCGGTTAGTTTTTCGCCGACAAGGTCGCTGACGATGCCCGACCGGCCAACAAACTCAAAAGCGGGCATCCCTTCGTTACCGAAGCCGATGCAATGAACGCGATCCCGTGTCCGGTAACGATAAAGTCCGCTGGCGGTGGTGGCGATGACTTCGTACGATTTGCCGATCTTGACCTCGGACGCCAAGCAAATGCTCGATCCCGAATCGAACTCGAAAAATCCGTGGGGATTGAGAATGGCGCGATTGTCGAGTGCAGGTACTGTCGTAACGCATTCCGTGGACAACAGCCCTTTCGGTTGTACACGGGCATGCGGTACACGAGCTCGAAGCTCATCCGCAAAAGCGCGCGATGAGCCAGACGCCCAGCAACTAATCACTTTCAGGCGCGGCCATATATCGGTCGGTGAGGGCAACTCGTCCAGCAACTGGAGGAGGAACGTCGGACTCCAAACAGAGATCAACTCGAGGTCGCTGGCATTGGTCAACGCGTCCAATGTCCGAAATCGCCAGGTGTTTATGTTGGTTTCGAGTGCGACGTCGAGAGGCACGGCAGAGTGTGTTGCCAACCACATGCCCCAAGTCGATCCCAAGTAGGCCCCATCGGGCAATCCCAAAGGAATATTGCCGATCGACCGGACGATTCTCGTTGCGGGACTGATCGAGAAATACGCACTTCCTGTAATTGCGTAGGCCTCGACGACCGATGCGAGCCACGGTGCAACGGCCCGCTGGAAATCTGTGAGACCGTCTTCGGTGTAGGGGATGAGCTTGGGTCCGCCGCTGCTGCCTCCCGTCAGTTCGAACGCGCACGGATTGCCGTGAAACAGCAGGTTGGACTCGCCTGCTGCGATCCGCTGGATCATCGAATCGATGTCGTCATAGTCGACGATCGGGATTTGCTCGCGAAACGCGCGCAAATCTTTCGGGTGCCGATAGTTGGATAGATATTCGCAGCCGGATTGGCGCCGGAGCAAGCGCTCGAGCCAGGCGTCATGCGGAGAAATCGATGCCGAACGTTCAGGTGACGCCATTGCACCCCTGGCGGTATAGGCGAAGCGTCAGCGGCTTCATGTTCCATTCGGCAATATCGCAAATACATGCAAGTTCATGACCGATCCGGTACTTCGGATTGCGCTCCAGAAAATACATCACGCCCGGTCTGTCCAATTCATCCGGGCGGGGGTCAGCTACTTCGGATTTAAGGTGACCGCGCGATACCGGAAATTCGACAATACCCGTGTTGAAGTTGTATTCGCCGGGAAACTTGTCGTGTGCGAGCAAGTCGAGAAGCGGCTTTAGATCGTTGCCAGCTGCCGACTGACCGGGATAAAAACTCTTTGCGAAGACCGGCAGATAACGATAGGTACGGTGGCCTTTGGTGAGTAGAAACCAGATAAGGCGCTCACCTTTGTAGCGAGTACTCAAGGTCCCTAAATGGCGCACCCACGCAAACGAAAGCGCCTGCTGACCCCAGTGAGAATGATCGACAACGGTATCACCGGAAAAAAGAACTCTTATCGGGCTACCCCGCCAGTAGCGGGCGTATGTCTTGAGCGTCGTGAACCCGACTATTGCACCGTGGTGCCGGAGAATGAGGGCTTCGCTTTTGTCCGACAGGTCATCAAGAAAAAGCTCGATGCTGAAGGCGTCGTACATCTGGGCATAGAGACGAGCCATGCACAGTCGGGTTTCCGTGTCCAGATCATCGACCTGGGAGACGGAGCACTCGTAATCCTTGCCGACGTCGCTTTCTGAATTCACAACTAATGAACGCCGACCGCGTTCCTCCGTGTGCGCAGTTACATGCTACGGCCGTTAAACGGCTCTCGATCGAAACGAGTTCCAAACTCGTCGAACGCAAATTCAGTATAGCTTTGCATTCATTTTTGAAAGGTAGCATTTTTCGCTTCCGTGATGGGAAAACTACTGAGGCTGCAAAGTTAACCATTTCTCATCAATATCCGGCAACGGAATCGCGTCTAGCAGCGCGCGCGTGTATTGATGCTTCGGGTTCGCAAAAACATTCGCTGTCTCGCCTTGCTCCACGATTTCGCCGTCCTTCATCACCACCACACGATCGCACAGGACACGAACCACAGAAAGATCGTGAGTGACGAAAATCATGCTCATCCCCAGACGGGCTCGAAGGTCCCGGAGAAGTAAAAGAATGCGTGCCTGCGTGGAGACGTCGAGGCCGGAAACGATCTCGTCCGCAACGATCAGATCCGGCTTCAGGGCGATAGCGCGAGCAATTCCGACTCGCTGACGTTGCCCGCCAGACAATTGATGCGGGTAGCGAGTCGCGAACTCGGCAGGCAGGCTCACCTGAAGGAGCAGGTCTCTAGCGCAATTATCGAGATCGGATCTGCTTGGAGAGCTACCCAGCTTCCCGTAATTGAGAAGCGGCTGCACAACGATGTCTGCGATACGTTTGCGCGGATTCAAAGACGACAGCGGGTCCTGGAAAATCATCTGCATGCGCGAACGCATTGCATGAAGCTCGACCTCGTCCATGTGCGTGATCTCGCGTCCTGCGAAAACGATATCGCCGGATTGCGGTTCGTAAAGGCGCATGGCGGTACGAGCAAGAGTCGTCTTGCCCGAGCCCGACTCGCCTACCAGCGCGACACATTCGCCTGCGTTCACCTTCAAGTCGACGCCGCGCAAAATCTCGCGCATCGGCGCCTTGCCGAACGTCGGTCGTTTCGATAAATCGGGAAGCGAAAGGCTTAGCCCGCGAATGTCCAGCAGCGCTTCAGCCATGCGCGCTCCACCAATGGGTGTCATAGGTTTTCGCATCGGCCCAGAGTGCATCGGTCACCGCATCGTCGACCGGCTTTAGCGTTTCGGCAGGTCTGTCGTAACGCGGAGTCGCAGCGAACAGCGAACGTGTGTAGGGGGTGCGCGGCGATTCGATGATGGCCCGTACATTGTCGTGCTCGACGATGCGACCAGAGTGGATCACGCTGACGGTATCGCATAGCTTGGCGACGAGACCGAGGTTGTGCGTGATGAACAACACGGCTGCGCCCTCGTTGCGTTGCAAATTTCGAAGCAGACGAAGCACCTCGCGTTGCACCGTTACATCGAGCGCGGTAGTCGGCTCGTCCGCGATGATGAGCTTCGGTTTGCAGGCGAATGCCATTGCAATCAATACGCGCTGTCGCATGCCACCGGACAACTCGTGCGGGTACTGCCGAACCACCGACGCCGCATGTCTGATCTGCACCGAATCGAGCAGCTCGATGACGCGAGCATTGGCCGCAGCTCCATCCAGCCCCAGATGCATCCGCAGCACCCCAGACACCTGCTCGCCTATCGTGTGCCCTGGATTGAGCGCAGTGAGCGGGTCCTGCGGAATCAGCGAGATGTCATTACCAAGATGAACCCGCCGCTGCGATTCCGATTTCGCCAACCAGTCTTCTCCGTCGAAACGAACCGATCCTGCAAGCACTTCGGTAGACGATGGCGTAATGCCCAACACGGTTCGCGCGACCATGCTTTTTCCGGCACCGGACTCGCCGACCAGTGCGTGTATCTCGCCACTCGCGATATGCAAGTCGATGCCGCGAAGAATCAATCGTGCGGGAGATTTTCTGCTTGCACGCAACGCAAGATGCAGTCCATCGATGTCGAGGCAATTGCTCATTGCGTCACTTGTCCAGCAGCGGGTCGAGCGACTCGCGCAAGCCATCGCCGAGTGCGTTGCATGCGAGCACCGTGGTGGCTATCGCGAAAATCGGAAGGCCCAGCAGCCAAGGAATCTGATTCACATACAGGCGGCCTTCCTGCACCAGCCCGCCCCAGGTAGGCATGTCGCTCGAAACCGAAAGCCCGACGAACGAAAGAATGGCTTCGACAACGACTGCGATTCCCATCTCGAGCGTGAATAGCGTGAGGAGCAAAGGTGCGACGTTGGGCAGCACTTCCCGCCACAAGGTGGCCATGCGGGACATGCCTATCGTTCTTGCAGAGGTAACGTAATCCATACTCGCCTGCACCTGAGTCTCGGCCCGCACCACGCGGCAGAAGCGTGTCCAGTCGATGATCGCAATCGCCAGAACCACCGATGTAAGTCCGGTGCCGATGACAGCGACCAGCACGATCGATAGCAGCACGGCCGGGAACGACATCCAGATGTCGACAAGCCGCGACACGACGACATCGAAGGCGCCGCCGAAGAAGCCGGACAACAGACCGAGCGTGGTACCGACGATGGCCGCGAGGCTTGCGCCCAAAAGCGCGACGATCATTGCGGGACGCGCACCGTAGATAAGTCGAGAAAGAATGTCGCGGCCGAGAGTGTCGGTTCCGAAGACGTGCGCCCATTCGCCATCGACTCCCCATGCGGGCGGCAGGCTGGCCGCCATCAGGTCTTGTTCTAGGGGGTCGTGCGGTGCGATCCAAGGCGCAAACCCGGCGCATGCCAACACGAGCAGCAGCACGACGATGCCGAACCATGCGCGCTTCTGAAGATGAGGCAGAGTCATGCGCGCAGTTTCGGATTGAGGTAGGTGTGCAGCATGTCTACCGACAGATTCACCAGAATGAAAAGCACCGCGAACGTGAGCACGATGCCTTGAATCAATGGCAAGTCGCGATTGATGACGGCATCGATGGCCATGTTGCCGATGCCCGGCAGACCAAACAGCCGCTCGATGAGAACCGTCCCGCCAATCACGAAGGTGAACTGAACGCCGGTCAAGGTCAGTGCCGGGCCTAGTGCGTTGCGAAGCGCTTCGCGCCACAGCACCTGCCAAGGGCTCAACCCCTTCACCCGCGCTATCAATATGTAGTCTTGGGCCAGCACTTCGAGCAAAGAAGATTTCAGCACCCGGGCAATCATTGAAGCCAGCGGAAGTGCGAGCGATACCGCTGGCCAGAACAGGTGATACATCGCGGATGCGAATACGTCGAATCGACCGCGCACCAGGCTCTCGGCAAGGATGAAGCCAGTGACCGAATCGAATCGAAGTTCGGAATCGAGAGCGCCGAAAACAGGTATGACCGGAAGCAAAACACCCAGCACGAGAATGCCCGCGAGTCCCCAGAGAAAATCGGGAATCGCGGTCACGAAGCCTGTGATTGCATCGACTGCACGTTCGACGAAAGTTCCTCGCCACGACACCGCTACAAGTGCCACCGACATCCCGAGAAATACGGCGATGCATAGGGCAAGGACGGCAAGTTCAAGCGTAAGCGGAAGATGCTGCGCAACGAGTTCGAGCACATCGCGTTTGAGCGTGATCGAGTTGCCGAAATTTCCAGTCGCGGCTTGCTGAATGTAGATGCCGAACTGCGCCGCGATGCTGCGATCGAACCCGTACAACTCGCGCAGTGCGCGAATGTCGTCCGGCGTAGCACCGGGTCCGATCATCATTGCGATCGGATCGCCCGGCGCAAGACGCAGGAGCACGAACACCACCACGAGCACGCCGAACAAGGTCGGCAGTGCCCAGAGCAAACGCTTCAGCGCCATCGGGTGTCAGGATCAGGCTTTGCCTGCCTTGGTCACGGATTGAGGAAGCAGATAGCCAGCCATGTGCGGTTTCACGCCAATCGATTTTTTATAGACGATGGTTTGCACCTGTTGGTAGAGAGGCAGTACCAGCGCGTTGTCGGCGATGTACTTGTCCACTTTCTTCCATCCGGCGATTCGTTTCGCTTCGTCCTTCTCGCCCCACAGCGGCCCGATCATCGCGTCGACTTCCTTGGACTTGAATGCGGAGTGCGGGCTCGGTCCGAACATGGCGAAGCCGGTCGAATCGTTCGGATCCCCGATGGCATCGCCCCAGTTGTAGAAGGCCATGGGCGCGAGCTTGTTGCTCAGGCGCAGTTCGAAATGTTTGGCAATCTCATACACCTCGATCTCAGCCTCGATGCCGACCTTGCGCCACATGCCGACAATGGCCTGAACCGTCTCGTAATCCTTCGGCAGATAGCCACGGGTAGTCTGGATTTTGAACTTCACGGGCTTCGACGTGCTGTAGCCGGACTTGGCCAACAGCGAGACGGCGAGGGCGGGGTCGTACTTCACTTTGATAGACGGATCGAATGCTGCGTATTGCGGGACTTGCAGCGTGTCGACCACCTTGCCGTAACCGCGTAGAAGTCGCTTGACGATCGCTTCCTTGTCCACCGCGTGAACGGCAGCCTTGCGAACGTTCTCGTCGAGCATCGGCTCCGTGCTCGTAATGAAGAACATGGCGATGTCGGTGATGGGCGAACTCACTCCGCTCAACGTCGGCAGAGCCTTTAGTCGATCGAACTCTTCGAATGGAACGCCGAGCGTGATGTCCGATTTGCCGCTTTCGATTTCAGCGACGCGTGCACTCGGGTCGGTCACGAACTTGATGGTCACGTTCTTGAATGCGGGCTTGGCTCCCCAATATTTGTCGAACGATTTCAGCTTCACATAGGAGCCCTGTACGAACTCTTCGACCATGTAAGGACCGGAGCCGATCGGTTGTTTTTCAAATCCTGCAGCGCCCACTTTTTCGTAGTGCTTCTGCGGGATCATGAAGCCGGTAAGGAAGGCCATCCACTTGAAATAGTCGGCGACGTACTGCTTGACGTCTGCAGTAATTTTGTTGCCCGAAATCTGGAAATTGTCGACGCTGCTCCAGATGATGCCGGCCACCGGGTTGCCGGATTTCGGATCGCCCGCGCGCTTCAGGTTCCACACCACATCGGCTGCGGTAATGGGAGTTCCGTCATGCCAGGTAGCACCTTGGCGCAGTTCGATTTCGATTTTCGTCTTGTCCTTGTTCCAGCCCCACTTGCTGAGCAGGCCCGGCTTGAACGACAGGTCGGGGGCTTGATCGATGTACTGATCGAAGACCGACCTCCATAGTCCTTGCAAGGTCGGATTCACCGCAGACGGGCCGGTGGTCGGATCCCAGCTAGGCAAGCCGACGTTGTACGCAATGGTGAGGGTGTCGGACGTCTGCGCATGCGCTTGGGACATCAGGATTCCCGCCAGCGGCCCTGCAGTGAGTGCGGCACCGCCGCTGGCTTGCAGGAAACGACGGCGATCGAATTCGGACATAGACAAACTCCAGGGTTAGCGATGAAGGGTCGAAAAATAATCGATGAGACTCAAGCAGCTTTCGCGCCAGCCGAACTAATTTACCCCTAAACAATCGGAGCGTAAATTCAAATTCTTCTCGATTGACCGGGCACCACGTCTTGTGGCACGCTGATTGCTCGAACAATCCCCACCTCTCTTTTATTTTCTGGAACTCAAATGGCAGGTCAGTACATCGACATCAAAGCGGCCGACGGAAGCGGCACCTTCCGTGGCTACCTGGCAGTGCCGGCGTCCGGCAAGGGCCCGGGACTGGTCATTGCGCAGGAAATTTTCGGCGTCAACAAAACCATGCGCGACGTGGCCGACTATTACGCCGAAGACGGTTACGTGGCCTTCGTGCCTGACATTTTCTGGCGGCAGGAGCCGAACATCGAGCTGGGTTATACCGAAGCCGACTGGAAGATGGCATTCAAGTATTACCAGGGCTTCGACGAAGCCAAGGGCATGGAAGACATCCAGTCGGCCATCACGCTCTTGCGCGTACGTCCTGAGGTCAATGGCAAAGTCGGCGTGCTCGGATTTTGTCTGGGCGGCAAGCTGGCGTATCTCGCGGCCTGTCGCACCGATTCCGATGTCTCCATCGGCTATTACGGAGTCGGCATCGATGCGGCTCTCGATGAAGCTTCGAACATCAAAACGCCACTCGTCCTGCACATGGCAGAGCTGGATGGGTTTTGCCCGCCCGAAGCGCGCGACAAGATTCTGCAGTCGCTCAAAGGTAAGGCCAACATTACGACCTATGTGTATCCCGGACAGGATCATGCGTTCGCCCGCGAAGGTGGCGACCACTACCATCGCCCCTCTGCATTGATGGCGCATGAGAGAAGCATTGCAGCGTTAAAGGCGGCGATCGGTCCGAATTTCGACTTGTCAGCTCTGTGGGACAAGCATTGCGAATACGAGTTCGGCACACGCAATGTCGACGACACGATGTCGACTATGGTTGCCGAACCCTACGTGAACCACATCCCGACGATGACCGGCGGTGTGGGCTACAAAAATCTGCATGCGTTTTATACGAACCATTTCGTCAACAGCAATCCGCCGGATACGTCTCTGGTGCCGATCTCGCGTACTGTCGGCTCCACGCAGGTGGTCGATGAAATGATCTTCAGCTTCACGCACACGACCGAAATCCCATGGATGCTTCCCGGTGTCGCGCCGACTGGCAAACGTGTCGAAGTACCGTTGCTCGCGGTGATTAATTTCCGCGGAGACAAGCTCTATCACGAGCATATTTACTGGGATCAGGCGAGTGTGCTGGTGCAGATAGGTTTGCTCGATCCGAAACTTCTACCGGTCACGGGCGTCGAGCAATCTCGCAAGCTGCTGGACGAAACGTTGCCATCGAATGCACTGATGAAGAAGTAAGTATGGCGAAGTAAGTGCGAAGCACTAACTTTTAACCCGCTACAAAAGCAAAGGCCCGCGATGCGGGCCTTTTTCGTACGTTCCTGCTTATGCGTTTCACCAATGATTCACGCGAGGTCGACGAACACGAAACCATTTTGCGCCTGTTTTGCGACCGCAAATCTTTCGTCATTGAAAGGCGCAGCGTGATTGTCAAATTTTGTATGTAGTCATACCGATTCGATAACAGTTGGCTCGACAATCCACGCATCGAGTTTGTGCCAAAAAGGCAATGAAGAAATAAAAATGCGTTCCTGCACGATGGAACATCCGGTCGGGTCGATCGACTCCGATCAACACAGAGGTCTCGCAGCAGCGACTGACCGCACAAGTTATTTTTGACTGGAACAACCTTGCTTTCAGTCTTCCGCATTGGCAGTGCCAACGATTTCATTCAGATGAATCGAGGCGTGCTGACCATTCGCGAGTGTTCATCCAGCGCTCGTGACTCCACCTCCTATCGATAACAACACCTAGACAGGAAACCCCATGACCGATAAAAAATCATCCAACGATCCGAGCACGGATGACGTGCCTGCCGTGCCCGCGAGACGAGGGTTCTTGCGGCAAGTCGTCAGCGCTGGATCGGCGTTGCCGTTTGCGCAAGGCTTCGTCGGTGGAGCAGTCGTTGCGCCACTCGTCGCCAATGCGGCCGATGCGCCCGCAGCGGCCGCTGCTCCTGCGGCACCGGAACCCATCGTGTATCTCTCGTTCAATCAGGACGAAGCTGCATTCGTGGAGACCATGGTGAACATCATGTGTCCCGCAGACGGCTTGACGCCCTCGGGCGTCGACTGTGGCCTTGCGACTTACATCGACAGGCAGCTTGCAGGTGAATTCGGCAAGGGATCGCGTCGCTATTCGCGCGGACCCTGGGCGCAAGGCAAGCCTCAGTTGGGCATTCAGATCCCGTTGACTCCCGAGCAATTTTTCAAGGCGGGTATTGCAGTCGCGAACGAAGTTTGCGGCGCCCGTTTCGGCGGTAATTCTTTCGACATGATCACGCCCGAGCAAGCCGAGGCTTTTCTGAACGAGCTGGGCGCGGGCAAGATCACCAGCGATCACGTTCCGATGGCGCAGTGGTTCAACGAACTGGTGTATCCCCTGTTCAACCAAGCCTGCTATGCCGACCCGGTCTACGGCGGCAACAAAGACAAGGTGTTCTGGAAAATGATCGGTTACCCGGGACTGCCCGCGACCAACACGATCAACATGGTTCAGTACCGCGGCAAGCCATTCCCCGGTGCGAAAGATCCCAAGTCCATGGCGGACTTCAGCTGATCTTCCCATTCATATAAAACAGAACAACAAACACCATGATCAAAAAACTTCCAAACAAAACGGTGGTCATCGTCGGTGGCGGATTGACAGCGGGGCTTGTCTCGCGTCAGCTCACCGATCAGAAGATCGAAGTGCTCGTTCTCGAGCGCGGTATCGACCACACCAAGGGTGCCGAAGCCAAGCTGCCCACGCAACGTGACGAGCTTCGCTGGGATGTGCAGCAGGGCCTTATCCAGAACTGGTCCACTCAGACCTACACCTTGCGTCATGACCGCAAGGAAAACGCATTGCCTGCACGTTGGATCGAGGCGTTTCTCCCTGGCGAAGGCCTGGGCGGCGCGGCGAATCACTGGAACGGTCACACATGGCGCTGGTCGGAATACGACATGACGATCAAGAGCCGCAACGTCGATCGTTACGGCAAGGCCGCGATTTCCAAGGACATGCCGTTGCAGGACTGGGGAACGACTTATTCCGAAATGCGTCCGTATCACGAGCTGTTCGAAAAGCTGTTCGGCATTGCGGGCAAGGCGGGAAACATCAACGGCAAGATCGTCGAAGGTGGCAATCCATTCGAAGCGCCTCGCGATGGCGAATATGCACAGAAGCCACTCGAGTACACCGAGGCAGGTTTGACGTTCAAGGCAGTCACCGAAAAGATGGGCTACAAGCCTTTCCCGACACCCGCTGCGAACTCGTCGAGCGCCTACACCAACCCCGATGGCCAGAAGCTGGGCGCCTGCCAGTACTGCGGTCATTGCGAGCGCTTCATCTGCGAAGCGCAAGCCAAGGCGTCGCCTGAAGTTCTGCTGTATCCGATGCTGAAAAAGCGTCCCGGCTTCGAGGTGCGTTTGCAGGCTCATGTGCTCGGACTCACGTATGACGCCAAGGGCAAGAAGGTCACCGGAGTTCATTACGTCGATCTGCAGACCGGCCAGGAATACGAGCAACCCGCAGATGTGGTGGTGCTGGGCGCGTTCACGATGACCAACACCAAGCTTCTGCTGACAAGCAAAATCGGCAAGGCTTACGACCCAGTCACCAACACGGGTGTTGTCGGCAAGAACTTCTGCTATCAACTCGGCGGCGGTGTGAACATCTTCATGAAGAACAAGTGGTTCAACCCGTTCCTAGCGACCGGCAGCACACAGGTCTACATGGATGAATTCAACAACGACAACTTCGATCACACCGGTCTCGGATTTCTTGGTGGTGCGGGTATCAATGCAAGCATGTTCCACGGTCGTCCGATCGGCGCGCGTCGCCTGCCACCCGGCACGCCGCGCTGGGGATCGAAATGGAAGCAGGCCAACGCAGACTGGTACCCGCATGCGATGGCTATCGGCATGCAGGGTAGCTGCTATCCGCATCGCGAGAACTACCTCGATCTGGATCCGACCTACGCGGATGCCTTCGGCCAACCGCTGGTTCGCATGAACTTCAACTGGCGCGAAAACGAGTTGAAGGTGTCCAAGTTCATTTCGGAGAAACAGAACGCGATCGCCAAGAACTTCGGTGCCGACATCATCACGCCCGCTACCAACACGCCGGCGCTATTCGATACGCGTCAGTATCAAAGCACGCACATCACCGGCGGCACGATCATGGGTGCGGATCCTCGCACCAGCGTCGTGTCACCGCATCTGCAGCATTGGGATGCTCACAACCTGTTCGTGGTGGGCGCGTCGGTCTTTGCACACAACTCGGGCTACAACCCGACCGGCCCGCTCGCAGCCCTGGCACTTCGCCTTGGCGATGACGTGACCAAGTACGTGCAGCGTCCGCGCATGCTTTAAACAAAAAAGAGAAAGGAAACTACCTCATGAAAAAACAGTTATCGATCATGACCACAACGCTCATCGGAGCGGCAGCCATGCTCTCGGCGGGAGCGTCCATGGCGCAAGACGTCGCCGCCGGCAAGACTGGCTTTGCGCAGTGCGCTGCATGCCATTCGGTGGATGGAACCAACGGCGCGGGTCCCTCCCTCAAGGGTGTCATCGGTCGCAAGGCCGGCAGCTTCCCGGGCTTCCGTTACAGCCGCGCCATGAAAGCGGTGCCGTACTCATGGGACGCTAAAACGCTCGATGCGTACATCGCCGAGCCGCAAAAAGCGATTCCCGGAAACACGATGCCGTTTTCTGGTGTTGCCGATGCCAAGGCTCGCGCCGATCTGATCGCTTACATCGCTACTTTGAAGTAGGCGAGTCGGTAGCCCGGGACGAATCTAGGAAATATCCAGCACGATCCGTCCCCGGCTCACCGAGTTCGCTTCGAGTCGCCGGTGTGCCTCGCTCGCTTGTTCGAGCGGAAGGTGCCCGGCGATTTGTGCTTTCAACGCGCCGTTCGATGCGAGATCCATCACCGCCTGCAGAACACGCTTCGAGTCGTGGATCATCGGGCGCGACACTCGCACGCCATGTTCTGCGGATTGGTCTTCGTAAGGTTTGGCGATCAGGCACACCATGTGGCCGCCTCGTTTGAGCACGCGATAGGAATTGCGGTGCACTTCGCCGCCAAGCAGATCCAGCACGACGTCGAATCGAGTGTCCAGTCTGGAGAAATCTTCTTTGTCGTACGCAACGATTTCATCTGCACCTAAAGATCGGACATAGTTCGCGTTCTCCTGTCGGCAGGTTGCCGTCACGGCGCATCCAAGATGGTGTGCGAGTTGCACACTAGCGCCGCCGATGGATCCCGCGCCAGCGTGGATCAACACTCTCATTCCCGCTTGTATTTTTGCCGTGTCGACCAGGCACGTCCATGCGCACACACCTGCATGCATCAGCGAGGCGCCATGCGCGAAGTCAAGGGCATCGTCGAGTTTCACAGCACTTTCTGCTGACACAGCCACCGACTGAGCGTAGGTACCCGGTTGCGTGTGTTCTGTTGCGACGCAGACTCGATCTCCCACTTGAAACTCGGATACGCCTGGTCCGATTTTGTCGACTACGCCTGCGCCGTCACGACCGGGGATCTTCGGAAACCGGATCGGGAAATACGCCTGGAGCAGGCCTGCGCGGAGCTTCCAGTCGCCCGGAATCACGCTGGCGGCGCGGAGCAAAACTCGAATTTCGCCAACGCCCGGCTCAGGGGTGGGCATCTCGGAAAGATGCAGCACATCGGGACCGCCGAACTGATCGAAGACGATAGCTTTCATTCGAGAAACCCTTCGTGTTTTTGCGCTGAACATTACCGCGTTCTTTGCGTGATGTTTCACATACTAACGGTCAAAAGCAGCGTCGAAACTCGATGAACCGATTCAAAAAAACATTGTTATGTGAAAACGCACATGCTAATGTCTGCTCGAAGAAGCGTAGTTTTTTAGACCGCGTGCAGATATGCAGTCCACCGCAACACAGGAGTTTCAATGGTCACGAAGGTGAAGTATCGAATAGGCGTCGATGTAGGGGGAACCTTTACCGATCTCGTGTTCAACGGTGACGATGGCTCGCTTCTCACACGCAAAGTTCCCACGACGCCCGACGATTACGGTCGCGGAATCGTGTCCGGCATTCAAGCCACCATGGCGAGTTCGAAGATTGCGCCGGAGAGCATCGAAGTCGTCATTCACGCGACTACCGTAGCTACCAACACCATCCTCGAAATTCGCGGCGCTAAAACTGCTCTGGTCACCACAAAAGGATTTCGCGACATTCTCGAGATGCGTCGTCTGCGCATCCCCGAAATGTACGTGTTGAATTACAAGAAAGCTTCTCCGCTGGTTCCGAGAAATCTTAGCTTCGAGGTCGACGAGCGTCTCGATTCGACCGGCAAGGTATTAACCACGCCGAGTAGCCAAAGCATTGCGGCGCTCATCGAATCGCTTCGAGCCAATAAGGTCGAAGCAGTGGCCATCTGCCTGATCAACTCGTACGTGAATCGCGCGCACGAAGACATCGTTGCTTCGGCTTTACGTGAGGCGCTTTCCAAGGAAACGTTCATCACCTGCTCCAGCGACATCCTTCCGGAAATTCGCGAATACGAACGCGCAAGCACCACCGTGATCAACGCGTATCTCGGACCCGTGTTGAATCGATACTTCGAATCGCTGGTCCGCAATCTGCGAAGCATCGGCGTCGCTGCTCCTGTGCGCGTAATGAAGTCGGACGGCGGGATCATGTCTGTGGCGCAGGCTGCTATCAAGCCGGCGTACATCGTAGAGTCGGGTCCATCTGCCGGTGTGATCGGCGCTGCAGACCTGACGCGCCAGGCCATGTTGCCCGACATGATCACGCTCGACATGGGCGGCACGACCGCGAAAGCATCGATTGTGGAGGCTGGCAAGGTCAGCAAATCGGGCGACTACGAAGTGGGAGCCGGAATCAACCTAAGCAGTCGGCTGGTGATGGGCGGTGGACATGCATTGAAGCTGCCTGTGATCGACATCTCGGAAATTGGCGCTGGTGGCGGCAGCCTTGTCTCGATCGACCGTAGCGGTGCACTCGCGGTGGGCCCCCGCAGCGCTGGAGCCTCTCCAGGACCGGTAGCTTATGACGCGGGTGGCACGGAGCCGACGTTGACCGACGCCATGATTCTGCTGGGCTACATCAATCCCGAATACCTGGTTGGTGGCGAGTTGAAGCTCAATCGCTCGAAAGCCGAAAGCGTCATGCAGGATATGGTTGCTGTACCTATGAATCGATCGCTCATGGAAACTGCATATGGTGTGTTCCAGGTTTCGGCGGGCACGATGGTTCGCGCCGTCAAAGCGGTATCTACCTACCGTGGACGCGATCCGCGCGATTTCGCACTCTTCGGATTTGGAGGAAACGGGCCGGTGCTGGCTACCGAAATTGCAGATGCCCTCGACATGACGCGAGTCGTCATTCCATTGAACCCGGGTGTGTTCAGCGCCGTCGGCTTGTTGAAGTCTGCGGTCGAACAGGAACTGACCCAAGCGTATGTAAGAGTCCTCGCACAAGTTAAAGACGACTCGCTGGATCAGGCCCTAGAAGGATTGAAGCGCCGCCTGCTGGAACTCATGGTGAAGGAGGGCTGCGAAGTCGACCAGGTGATCCTCGGCGCCTATGCCGATCTTCGCTACTACGGACAGGCTCACGAACTCACGGTCAAGGTGGCATTCGATTCTGGCGGCAAGTTCGATGTTGCAGGCACCGCAGAAGCTTTCGGAGTCGAGCATGAGCGCACTTACGGGCATAGAACCGATGCGAGCGAAGTGCAGTGCGTGAACTTGCGCCTGATCGGATCGATGCCGTCGAAAGATATGCCAATAGACGTCGAGGCTGCGCTCAGTCGCCCATCGGCTACGCCACCGAATACGACACGCGAGGTGTACTACGGCCCGAAGCTGGGAGTTCAGTCCACTCCCATCATCCGTCGGGCAGACCTTCGCGGCATCGAGCGAGCCGGCCCGATCATCGTCGAGGAGTACGACACCACCTGTGTCATACCTCCAGGCTGGATCGCATCGGTAGATGCCTTCGGCAACATTCTTCTCGATAGATCCAGGGTCAAATCGTCCGCAAAGGACAAGGAATAAGTATGCGTACCGATCCAATTACCGTGCAGGTGATCCGCAACGCACTGAGCTCGATTTCCGACGAAATGGCGCTGGTGATCATGCGAACTGCGTACTCATCCATCGTGCGCGATTCGATGGATTACTCCACTGGCCTGTGCGACAGAAAAGGCCGGGTGATTGCACATGGGCTCACCATGGCCTTGCATCTGGGATCGTTCCCCGATGCCATGCAGCGACTGGTGGCCGAAACGCAATCGAGCACCCAGCCCGGCGATATGTTCGTGTTCAACGATCCCTACGTCGCGGGCGGCATGCATTTGCCGGATGTCTATATCGTCAAGCCGATCTTCTACAAAGGCGAAATCGAAGGGTACGCCGCCACGCTCGTCCACCAGACCGATATGGGCGGACTCGCGCCGGGCAGTACTGCGGTGTTCGCGACCGAGATCTACCAGGAGGGACTTCGCATTCCTATCCTCAAGTTGTATGAGGCTGGCGTCCCCAACGAAACCTTTTTTAAATTGCTCGCGCTGAACAGTCGCCTGCCCGACAAAGTCGCGGGCGACATGGAATCGCAAGTTGCGGCATGCGTGAATGCCGAACGTGCCTACATCGAGCTTCTTTCGCGATACGGCGTCGAAACCTTCCGCACTTTCGTCGAAGATATGCACGACCGCGCAGAGCAGATGATTCGCGATGAAATTAGAGCGATCCCCGATGGCGACTATCCGTTCGAAGACTATGTAGACGGGTTGGGCGACGACCCTGAGCCTATCGTTCTGAAACTCACGATTCGCGTTCATGGCGATGAAATCACGATCGACTGGACCGGTACTTCCGGCGAGGTGAAGGGTGCTATCAACTGCCCGATCCCGTTCACCAAAGCTGCTGGATATCTAGCCGTCAAATGCGTGCTCGACAGCGACGTGCCGAACTTCGAGGGATTCATCAGACCCATTCACACGATCGCACCGGAAGGCTGCATCGTGAACCCTCGTCCACCGGCGGCATGTGCCGCACGCGCGCTCATGGGTTGGCGCATGCTCGACACCTTGTTCGGTGCGTTCGCTGCATTACTGCCCGACCGAATCCCTGCGGCAGGAGAAGGTGGAGTCACGTTTCCGGTGTTGGCTGGTCGGCATGAAGGTCGCGCTTTCGTGTGCACCGAAACGCTTGCTGGAGCGAGCGGCGCCATGACCACTCGGGACGGCATGCACGGCATTCCGAATCCGGGCGGCAACATCACGAACCAGCCCGTGGAAATGATCGAAGCGCATTTCCCGGTGATGATCACTCGCTATGCGCTCGTGCAGAACTCAGGCGGCCCCGGTCAGTTCCGCGGAGCTCCTGCATTCGTTCGCGAATACAAAATTCGCTCGGACGAAGCGACCTTGATTATGCGATCGGACAGGCGCAGGCACTTGCCATATGCGTTCAACGGTGGCTACCCCGGCACACCCAGCTTCAATTTCCTCAACCCGGGCGAAGGCCAGAAAGTGCTGCCGGTAATGCCGATGCAGCCGATCACTTTGAAGACGAACGACATCTTCTGCCACATTTCGGCGGGAGGCGCGGGTAATGGCGATCCCTTGTTGCGCGAACCGGAGTCGGTGTTGAAGGACGTGATCCTGGATCTCATCACGATCGACTATGCGCAGAAGGTTTACGGCGTTTGTATCGACAGCGCAAAAGAATCGGTCGATACGAACGCGACTTCGAAAGCGCGCGATGCCTTGCGCGCAGCACGCAACGCATCGACAGCAAAAATGAATTCTTCGGTGGATACCGGCTACCTCGACGAGTTCCTGAAAGGTCTCGGTTTGAGTGGGGCCGTGGTAGAAGGTGAACGACTATTCAGCTGGAACAAAAACAATTGACCAAGCAAGCGATCAAGCCAACTACGAAGACAACGACGAAGCCGACGAAGAAGCAAACGGCCCATCGGTCGAAGCCCAAGGCTGAAGCGCCTGTCGAAATCGAGGGGCGATCTTTTCAGACTTCGATTCTTTATTGGGTCGGCGTTCTCGAAGAGCTGGCGAACCAGCGTTTCGCACAACAAATGGGCGAGCAGAAATCGGTGGTCGGTCGATGGCGCACCTTGTCCATCCTCGATGAGAAAGACGGCTTGCCTATCAGTCAGCTGGCCAAGGAATCGTTCATCGAACGCACGGCATTGAGCCGCATGCTCGACTCGATGGAAGAGAGCGGTCTGGTGATGCGCAAGCCGCGTGAAGACGACAGGCGAACCATCGAAGTGTTCATCACGCGCAAGGGCAAACAGGCGTTTGCGAAGATGCTGCCGGTGCGCCGCGATGTATTTCGGATTGCAGCGACCGGCATGGATGAGAAAGAGCTTGCGCTGCTCATGAAGAGCGTTCGACGACTTGTGCAGAACCTGTCGAACGGGCTCGAAGCATCGAGCTAGACAACGACGCTTTTATTCGACCTTCGCGCCCGAGATTCGGACCGCGCGCATGTTGCGCACCGTGTCGACCACGAGGAACGCCGAGAACTCTTCTGGCGTGCTGGCGACGAGATCGTACGACTTGGCAACGATTTCCTTTTGATTGAACTCGGGGTCTTTCAAGATTTTCACGACCTCGGTCTGGATCTTCATGATGATGTCGCGTGGCGTATTGGCGGGCGCGAACAAACCGAACCATGCGTTCGAGGGCACATCGGGAAATCCTGATTCCGTAAATGTGGGCACATTCGGCAGGGCCGCCATGCGAGTCTTGCCGCCTACGGCTAATGCTTTGAGCTTGCCCGCATCGATGAACCCCTTGGACGATGCAGCGCCCGAGAATGTGAGCTGAACTTCATTTGCGATCGCAGCCGGAACCGCCTGCGGAATGCCTTTGTACGGGACATGCACGATGTTGATACCGGCTTGCGATTTCAAGGTTTCCATTGCAAGGTGAGGCTGGCTGCCCGCGCCGTACGACGCGTAGTTCAACTTGCCGGGATTGGCCTTGGCATAGGCAATCAATTCCTTGAGATTGTTTGCCGGAACGCCGGGATTGGCGAGCAACAGCTGATTGAGCAAGACGAGTTGCGTGATCGGCGCGAAGTCTTTCACCGGGTCGTACGGAAGGCGCGCATACAGATGCTGGTTGATCGTCAACGTGGAGTCGGTCGTCACCATCAACGTGTAGCCATCGGCTGGTGCGCGAGCAACGAACTCGGCGCCCACCAGCGTGCCCGCGCCCGGTTTGTTGTCGACCACCACGGGTTGACCCCACAAACGGCTGAGGCGCTCCCCGATCACACGTGACAACACGTCGATGCCGCCGCCAGCCGGGTAGGGCACGACGATGCGAATGGGTTTGGAGGGATATTGCGCTGCGCTCTGCGCGAATGCGTTGGTTGCGACAGCAGTGGCGCCTAGAAGGCAGCCGGCGATGATGGTGCGGATGTTGGTCATGAGCGAATACTCCAGTGAAATTACGTCGAGGGCAATGTAGGCAAATTCCGTGCCGTAACTTTCATTCGGGTTTCGCTTCAGACTACCTGTCCCTCGGCTTCGCGAACCATGTCTACCAAACTGTTGATCTCGGGCGCGTTGGCGAACGACTTTTTCGCGTAGCGCAGCGTGAGATACATCGGCGGCAAATCCACATCGAGTTCGACCAGCGTGCCTTCGGTCAATTCTTTGTGAACACTGCGCCGAAGCGAAAAAGAAAAGCCCATGTTGGCCAGGACCATTTCGCGAACCATGGTCATTTCCTGGGCTTGCGACCTGATGGGCAGTGGCGGCATTCCCGCGTCGTGCAGCATGGTCTCCAGCGTCCTTCCGAAATACGAGGTGCGGTAGGCCGATATGTAGGGGTGGCGCGAAAGTGTCTCGGGCGTGATTCGAGACTCGTGCGCCAACGCATGGTTGGGCGCCGCAATGAATGCAAGCCGATATCGTCCGATCGGCGTCGTCTCCAGTCCTGGAACTTCACCGGGGCTGAGAAGGAACACCAGATCCACCGCATTGCTCGTGTAAGAAGAGAGCACCTCCTCGAACACTCCCACGCGGGCTATCAACTCAACCTTCGGAAACCGCTCCGCGAAAATTTCCAGCGGCTTGCTGAGCAGAGAATTGGCGACGAACCGTTGAGCTGCGAACCGGACGACGCTGGTCGTCTGCTGGATGTTCGCCGATAGCGCTCCGGCTCTCGAAAGGGTGTCTTTCGCGTAGTCGTAAATGGTGCGCCCCATGTCGGTGAGCACCGGAGACGCGCCGGGTCGTCGCTCGAAGAGCGGAACGCCCACCTTGCTCTCGAGGGCGCTAATGTGCGCGCTTACCGAGGGCTGTGCAATGTTGAGTGCGGCAGCTGCCGCACCGAAGCGTCCGGTATCCACTACCGCCACAAACACTTCGAGTCTTCGTAGGGTCACCTGCAGCACGGTGTTGTCTCTTGGTTTTTTGAAGTGATAGCCATCCTACTATGAAGTCATAGCTTCACAGCCAATTGCTCCTGCTGGCAGGTGAGTCTTTAATTGAACTCACAAAAAAGAACCACCGGAGACATCGATGACAGCTTCCCTTTCCACCCTGAAAAGGCCTCGAGGCAATGCGTTTGTTTGCATCGCTTTGGGTGTATCTGCCTTGCTTGCTTCTGCTCAGGCAAATGCACAGGAGTGGCCTTCCAAGCAGGTGATTCGCATCGTGTCGCCCTACGCACCCGGCGGCGTTGGCGACACCATTTTCCGCATCATCTCGCCAGCTCTCGAGGCCAAGCTGAACCAGCGATTCATCATCGACAACCGCACCGGCGCGGCCGGCAACATCGGTACTGCCGACGTAGTGAACGCACAGCCCGATGGCTATACATTTCTGTTCGCGCCGACAGCCAACTTCGCAGTCAATCAGTACCTGTTCAAGCTCGCCTTCGATCCGGTCACGCAGCTCGATCCGGTCATTGCCGTTGCCAACGCGCCGCTGATTGCCGTGGTGTCGCCCGCCGTGACGGCGACCAATATGAAGCAGCTGGCCGAGCAGATCAGCGCAAAAGGCAGTCGCTTCAACTACGGGTCCCCCGGAGCAGGCTCGCCTACGCATCTGGCAGGTGCCTCGTTCTCGCTCGCCAATGGAAACGTGGTCGAGCACATCGCGTATCGCGGCACGCCTCCGATGATCCAGGCGATGCTGGGCAACGATGTGCAGCTCGCATTTCCTACGCTCGCAGCCATCTCTCCTTTCATCAAGGCCGGCAAGCTCAAACCGATTGCGGTGATGGCCAAACAGCGCATGCCCGAGCTGCCAGATGTGCCGACCAGCGCAGAGGCCGGCTTCCCGCAATTCGTCTTCGGTAACTGGTGGATATTGGCCGCGCCCAAAGGCACCGATCCCAAGATCGTGTCGCGCCTGAGCGCGGAAATCAAAACCATCCTGGCCGATCCTGCAATCAAGGCGAAGCTGTCCGATCTAGGTCATGTGCCGATGGCGCTTGGCCCGGCAGAAACTTCGAGTTTTCTGCGCACGGAATCGGCCGAATACAAGCAATTGATCGAGCGCACCGGCATCAAGCTGGAGTGATTGCAACTCGGCGAAGTGAAGTAAAGAGATAAGGGAACATATGAATTCAATCGGCGTTGATATCGGCGGAACGTTTACCGATCTGGTGGGCTATCGCGGGGGCGAACTGGTGCTCTCGAAAACGCTCACGACGGTCGCGAATCCGACCATCGGAGTGGCCAAGGCATTCGAGTTGTCGGGCACCAGCCTTGCGGAACTCGATGAGTTTCTGCATGGCTCGACCATGGCGATCAACACGGTGCTCGAGCGCAAAGGCGCGATGACGGCCTTGCTCACAACGGAAGGCTTTCGCGATGTGTACGAAATCGGTCGCGGCAATCGTCCGGAGGCGTTCGACATTGCATTCCAGCGCCCGCAACCGCTGGTGCCCCGCTATCTTCGATTCGAGAACAGCGAGCGCATGAATGCAAAGGGCGATGTGATTCGTCCTCTTGATGAGAACGCGGTGCGCGAATTGGGCAAACAGCTCAAGCAAGATGCGATCGAGTCGATTGCAGTCTGTTTTCTGCACGCCTATGCCAACCCGGCGCACGAGATTGCTGCCGGCAAAATTCTGCGCGAGGTCTATCCGGAATTGTTCGTCACCTTGTCGCACGAAATCCTTCGTGAATTCCGCGAGTACGAACGCACATCTACCACGGTGCTGAATGCGTATGTCGGCCCGCGCGTTCGCAATTACCTGAACAATTTGCGCGCCCATCTGGGTGAAACCGGATTCGGCGGCGCGATCCACATCATGCGATCCAACGGCGGTAGCATGTCGCTCGCTCGCGCCTCCCACGAGCCGGTCTCGATGATGGAGTCCGGTCCGGTTGCGGGAATGATAGGCGCGGGCCATGTCGCCAACCTGCTCGGTATCAAGCAGGCGATCGGTTTCGACATGGGTGGCACGACAGCCAAGGCGACGCTGATTACCGACGGCTTGCCGGCTATCGAAGAGGGCTACTACATCGGTGGCTATGCGACCGGTCAGCCGATGCAATTGCCGGTGGTCGCCATCGTTGAGGTGGGTGCGGGCGGAGGCAGCATTGCGTGGCGCGATTCTTCTGGCGGTGTTCACGTCGGACCACAAAGCGCAGGTGCCGAACCCGGTCCGGTCTGCTACGGCCGCGGAGGCACGGAACCGACAGTGACCGACGCCAATCTGCTCTTGGGCCGCTTGAACGCACAGCGATTCCTCGGCGGCAACATGGCGCTGCAACTCGACGAATGCAGCAAGGCGATGGCATCGCGAATCGGTATTCCCACCGAGATGTCCACACCTGAAGCCGCGTTGGGAGTCGTGCGCATTGCCGATACAGCGATGGCACTCGCGGTTCGAGCGGTGTCGGTCCGCAAAGGTGTCGATCCACGCGATGCAACCATGATCGCATTCGGTGGCGCAGGCCCTGTGCATGCTGCAGCGCTGTGCAAAGAGATCTACATTCCACGCCTGGTCATTCCGAAGTTGCCCGGCAATTTCTCCGCGCTCGGCATGTTGCTCGCTCCGTGGAGACAGGACTGGGTTCGTACACTTATCGGCCCGTTCGGCAAGATCGATGCGACGCTGGTGCAGGCTGGATTCGATGAGCTGGCTGGCGCGGCGCGCGGCCAACTCGAAGAAGACGAACTCGATGCCAAGCTCGCGCAATTCGTTTATGCGGTCGACCTTCGGTATCGCGGCCAGGAGCACAGCATCACGGTGCCGCTGTCCAATCCGGATGCACTGATCAGCGCAGACCCGGCAGTGCGCGCGACTTTCGATGCTTTGCACGATATGCGCTACGGGCACGCGGCCGCTGGCGAAGCGATCGAAGTGGCGAACCTGCGACTCACGGTGTCGGTGCCCCGCACCGGCCAAAGCGTCGAGAAGTTTTTGGCGGAGCCTTTCGTTCCCGAGATGGCCAAGCCCGAGCAGACGCGCAAGGTCATCTATGAAGATGCGTCCGAGCCGCTCGACGCACGAATTTTGTGGCGTCCGGGCCTGGCGCCGGGATTCACTTTCGAAGGCCCTGCAATCCTCGAAGAACCCAATTCGACAACCGTCATCTTCCCGGGTGACAAGGGGCGCGTGACCGAACACGGCCACATCGTCATCGACATCAAACTGAACGAAGGGGAAGCGCAATGAACGCGATTACCAAGGCAGAAGTGGCGGTCAAGAAGATCAACCCGATCACGCAGGAAGTGGTCACGAATTCGTTGATCGCGTATGCCGAAGAGATGGCTCTCGCGCTATGCAAGTCGGCCTACAACATGATGATTTACGAGGTGCGCGATTTCTGTTGCGGCCTGATCGATACCGATGGCCAGATGATCTGCCAGAACGAAGGCGGCCTGCCGATTTTCCTGGCCGATTTGGGGCTGGCGGTAAAAGACGGCATCGATCGTTACGGCCTGGAAGGTTTCTCGCCCGGCGATGTGATCATCATGAATCACGCGGGTGTGTGCGGCCAGCATTTGAACAACGTGGTGGTCTATACGCCGTGCTTCCATCAAGGCAAGGTCGTCGCCTTCGCAGCTAACCGCGCGCACTGGGTCGACATTGGCGGGCTGCGCACCGGGTTCGGCAGCGTGCAAACCTACGAGATCTTCCATGAAGGTCTGCAAATGCGCTCGATCAAGATCTACGACGCCGGCAAACGCAATGAAGGCGTGTGGCAAATGATCACCGACAACGTGCGGTTCCCGGATTCGTCGCTAGGAGACTTGCGCGCTCAGATCGCGGCTTGTCATCTGGGCGGCCGTCGTCTGTCCGAGCTCTATTCGCGGTACTCCGTCGAAACGGTCACCGACTGCATCGCGTCTTCGTGGGATCAGGCCGAGGCAGAAGCTCGCGCAGTCGTATCGAGGATTCCCGACGGCCGCTACACCGCAGAGTCGCGACTCGACAGCGATGGACGGCGCCTGAATGTGCCGCTGAAGGTCAAGGTCACTGTCGAGGTCAAGGGATCCGAGCTCACCATCGATTACTCGGAAATGAACGAGCAGGTTCCCGGTCCGTTGAACTCCGGATACTCGGGCGGCTTGTCTGCTGCACGCGTGGCGTTCAAGTGCCTCACCATGCCGCATGCACCGGTCAACGAAGGCGGCTTCCGTTCGCTCAAATTGATATCTCCCGAAGGCACCATGCTCAACGCCCGCGCACCTGCTGCGCTCGGCTTGTGGAGCATTGCATTGCCCACGGTGATCGACACGATTCTTCGCGCACTCGCGCCCGCGTTGCCGGACTTCATTCCCGCCGCGCACAAGGGCGACATGGGCGGTTGCTCGTTCTACGGAAACCGTGAAGACAACGGTGCCCGCTACGTGATGATGAATATCTTCGGCGGCGGCTGGGGCGGTCGCCCCACCGGCGACGGCGTTTCTTCCGCAGTCTCGATCTGCCAGGGCGATGTGCGCAACACACCGGTCGAACTGCAGGAAATTCATTACCCGTTCCTGGTCGAGTGCCACAAGCTTCGCGAAGACAGCGGCGGGCCGGGCAAGCATCGCGGAGGTCTCGGTGTCGAACTCAAGTACACATCGCTCGGCAAGAGCTCGGTCAACATCAACCTCGAACGCACCATCGAGCCGCCTTGGGGTCTGGAAGGTGGGGAGTCGGGTCGCGGAAACGATTCGACCATCGTGACGAAAGACGGCAAGGAACGCCACGTCACAAAGGAAACCAACATCCCACTGGAAGCAGGCGACACCGTGACTTTCTGGACTGCCGGCGGAGGTGGATACGGCAACGCCAGCGAGCGTGCGCAGGAAGAGATCGACCAGGATTACCGAAACGGCTACATCACGCCAGCAGGCGCAGAGCGTGATTACGGAAAGAAAGCGCTAGACAGCGCGCGGTCGAAAGTGAAATCCGGTGCAGACGCCAAAGAGGTCGTTCGATGAGCGCGGCTCTTCGCGACGAGCGCGCCGGACGGCTGCGTAGCGCAATGTCCGACGCGGGACTCGAGATGCTCGTGCTTGCCGGGGATGCATGGCGTAGCGACTACATGCGCTATGCGATCGACGTGACGCCCATGGAAGGGCGCTCGATTGCGCTAATTTCGCTGGATGGAAAGACGAGGCTCTTCGTCGACAACCCGATGGAAGCCGAACGTATCGCATCCGAGCAACCGGGCATCGACGTGGCCTGGTCTGCAAGCGTCATGGACGATGCGGAGGCCGCTATCGGATCCGTCAAGGCCGAGCGCATCGGTTTAGCACCGACTCACGCTGCACCGCTTCGATTTGCACGCGGTCCCATGGGAAGTCAAACTGCCAAGACGACAGCCATGCTCGACAAGCTCATGGTTCGCAAATCGAAGGCCGAGGCCGACGCGGTCGAGCGCGCCGTCAAGCTCGCAGACGATGGCTATGCGGTGTTTCGCAAAGCGTCGCGCGTAGGTCGCCGCGAGTTCGAATTGATCGCCGATCTTGAAGCGTGGTTTCGCGCGCAAGGTTGCCCCGAGAACTTCATGATCATGGGATCGGGCGGACCTGAGTTGCGAAGCATGCATCCGGCAGGGGAACGCAAGATTCAGCCGGGCGATCTGGTTACTACCGAACTCACGCCATGCATGGACGGCTACTACGCTCAGATCTGCCGCACGCTGGTGATGGGGCCGCCATCGAAAGCGCAACTCGACGCCTATGCGGTTTATGCCGAAGCGCTCGAAGCGGGGATCGCCGCGGTCAAGCCCGGCGCAACGCATGGCGATGTGGCCAAAGCGGAGAACGATGTGTTTCGCAAACACGGACTCGGCGAATACGTGAGTTCCGAATACACACGAGTGCGCGGTCACGGCATGGGTTTGTTTGTCGACGGGCCGCACGTGCTCGAAGACGTCAAGCAGGTGCTCGAGCCGAACATGACACTCATCGTTCACCCCAATACCTATCACCCGGTGGCCGGGTATATCGTGCTGGGTGATGTCGTAAGGGTGACCGAAACCGGTTGCGAAGTGCTGACGAAGACTTCGCGTGAACTGTTTTCCGAACCCCTCTAAAACAGGAATAAAAAATGCGACGCGGACTCATCCACTGGTCTCAAGAAGAACTGCCGTCATCGGCCATCGACGCGCGCGTAGCTCGTCTGCAAGATGTCATGCGCAACGAACAACTCGGCGCAGTGCTGGTTTACTCGTCTTTCGCGCAACCCGCTGCGACTCAATGGCTCGCAAACTTCCTGCCTTACTGGAGCGAAGCAATTCTTGTCGTTTTGCCCGAAGGCGTGCCAGTGTTGCTGGCCGCATTGACCAAGCGAGTCCACCCGTGGATTCGTGAGGTGGCGCATGTGAAAGACGTCATCACTGCACCTAAGGTCGGGGCGAGCGCGGTGACTTATTTGAAAGAGCACCTCCTCGAAGGACAAAAAATCGGGGTCGTCGGATTGGATGGCATGCCATGGTCTGCCGCCGAGGCATTGATCGGATCCGAGTTTGGCCCGCGCATCGTCGATGCCAGCGATCTGTTCGCCAAGGTAAGGCAGCCGGGGGATGAGCAGGAGCGCGCACTCGCCGCTAGAGCGCAAGAGATCGCAGTGGCCGCGTTCAACGCCATACCGGCGGGCGTGAAAACCGCGTCTGACATTACCTCCGCAATCGAGGCCTCCGCTCGAAGTGCAGGTGCGGAAGAAGTGCTGCAACGCATCGTGCCCGACCTGTCGACAGGCGCGGCGCTGGCTCGCATGGAAGGCAATGCGGACCTTGGGTCTCGCTATGCAGTCGAGTTGTCGATGGCTTACAAGGGCGCCTGGGTGCGCATCGCCAAAACATTTTCGAACGACGCGCCGCCATCGACTTGGTCAGATGCAGACAACTGGTTCGAGCAAGCAATCAAGATGGCGAGCGACGAACTCGCGTCTGGCAAGTTGCCTTCCGGCCATCCAGGCAAGGTCTTGCATTGGTCGGTCGAATCGAGCGTCGGTGTTTATCCGCTCACCGTGATAGCCGGCAACCGGGTTGCCAAGCCGGTCCGGCTTCCTGCTGGGAGCCTGGCGGTTTTCTCGGTGCATCTGGAACTGCCGGACGGTCATTGGTTCAAGAGCATGCCTTTCACAGTCGGTCGATAAAAGATGAACCTCTCTCCGTCGTACCTGATCGACTCGCTTGCCGCTTTTGCGGTGGGAGGTTCGGCTGGCGCGAAACGCGAGAGCATCCTGCTTCAAATGGCCGACTCGGTCATCTCGTACAAAGCTGCGCGACGCAGCCGTGAAGGCACTCAGATTCACGATTTCTTTCTGCGCGATGGCAACACCCCGCTCACGCGAATTTGTGCCGATGCTTCGGTGCTTCGGCTTTCGGAAATCGACACGATCCATCGCGCAAGTTGTGTCACATCGGCCGCGTTATCGATTCCGGTCGTGTGGCACCTGACCGATAGTGCGTCGTTTCAGGCAATGGCAGATAGCGAGCTTGCAATCGATGCGGCGTACGTCGGCCAGGAAATTGCGATCGGCGTTGCGATGGCCTGTGGCGGCGCGAAGATCATGAGTCGTGGACTTTGGCCCAGCTATCTTGTCGCGCCGATTGGCGCCGCTGCGGTTGCCGGTCGAATGCTTGGGCTGTCCGAGCCACGCATGCGTCACGCATTGACGATGGCAATCGCGCAGTGCACCGGCGCAGGTGGAAAAACTTCCGGCGAGCGCCCTGGGCGATGGATGATCTTCGGCGATGCGGTTCGGCGCGGTTGCCTTGCAGCCCTGGCTGCGCAGGACGGGATCGATGGCGACGTTGCATTGCTCGATAGAACATGGCTGGACAATGTTGCAGGTATCGCCGGAACTGCAGACGCCGAATGGATCACGTCGATCGGCACCGGAAATCTTGTCGACGAAATCAGCTTCAAGCCGCATTGCTCGGCCAAACAGGCGCTGTCGTCCATCCACGGCTTGCGACAGCTCTTAGACGATGGCGTGACTAGCCAAAGCATCTCGTCTATCGCGGTGTCGGTGCCGACCGCATACGCCGCCATGATCGATCGCAAAGATGCCCGCAGCAGCCGCATTGCCAGCATGGTGAGTGCCCCATGGCAGCTTGCATTGACCGCATTGAAACCAGAGCTGCTCGACGATGTCGCGCGTGACTCGATTGCCGAAGATGCATCACTCGTCGAATTTGCAAAAAAGGTGACGGTCAAGGCCGACGCCTCGCTCGATGCACTGTATCCGCAGCAGTACGCCGCGCGCCTCGTCGTTGAATTGCATGACGAAAGCCAATTCCGCGAGATCTTCGTCAGAAACAGCCCGGGTGATCCGGAGCTGGGTTTCGATGCCGACGATGTGCTCGATAAATGCCGCCGCGTTTTGGGCAACGCCGAAGATGAGTCCGTCATTCGGGACATGCTCGGCGCAAACCAGATTTCATCTCAACTTCCCGAAGAAAACCTTTTGCACTAGGAGGTGCCTCATGCGTATCGTCGACTCACATTTTCATTGGTGGCCCAGGTCGGTTTTCGAGGAGCTTTGCAAGCGCGAGGAGTATCCGCGTGCCCGCAAGAACGCCAATGGCGGATACGACTATTGGCGCGAAGCGGGCGTGCCGCCGCGCTTCAAGGCAAACGCCGAATGGTTCGATCTCGATGATCAGATGGCGCACATGGACACGCTCGGATTCGAGGTCGATGTTGTGTCGTCCATCGGCCCTTTCTCGGTTCACTTCTCGGATATTCCAGTCGAAGAAGGTCGCGCAGCAGCGATGAAATGGAACGAGGAAATGGCTTGGGCGCAGAAGCGTTATCCGGGTCGTCTATGGGCAAGTGCCGCCATTCCGTTGCGCGACACGAAGGTGGCGCTCGAGGTTCTGGAGCATGCCATCGGAACACTGGGACTCATGGGCGTGAATATGCCCGGTAGCATCGGCTCGGAAGAAAACATCGACGTTGCACGGCTGGAGCCGTTCTACGACCGAGTGGAAGAACTCGGTATTCCCATCTTCCTGCATCCGACCGACACGATGTTCCAGGACATCCTCGACGGATACAACGGTGCGCTCTACACCAGCCTTGGCCGCGTGATCGACGTGAGCGTCTCTGCGTATCGCCTTGTTCTATCGGGAATCATGGAGCGTCACCCGAACCTGAAAATCGTGATGTCGCATACGGGCGGAGCGTTGCCCTATCAGAGCGGTCGCATGGACAAGAACTCCAAAGCTGCGAAGCTGCCGAAGCCACCGAGCACTTACATCAAGCGCATGTACACCGACACGGTGTCGCCGCACGGAATGGGTATCAAGTTCGCGGTCGAATACTACGGGGTCGATCACATCATGTACGGCAGCGACTACCCCTGCTGGAGTCCCGCTGAAGCACTTCGCATGCTGGAAGAAGCCGGCGTGTCCGAGCCAGATCGCGTGAAAATTCTCGACACCAATGCGCGACACATTCTTGGGTTGAAGAATCCAGCACAGTCGGGCGACAACGGCGCAGAAACGAAAAAGCGCGAGGAAATCCTCGCGCCTCTTTGATCTTTCCTGTGCGCTAGTTGGCAGAAGCCTTAGCGACGGCGGCGGCGGAGAAGGAGGCGAAGCGGATCACTCCGCTTCGATTCCCGCTTTGCGCATCGCCTTCGTCATGACCGGCAAATCCGATTTCAACAATGCCGCGAGTTCTTCCGGCGTACTCGGCGCAGCTTCGACCCCCAGAATCTCGGCTCGTTTTTGAGTCGCAGGCTGTTTGATGATCGCGCTGATCTCGCGATTGAGCTTGTCGATGATCGGGCGGGGCGTTCCCGCTGGCGCGAACATCGCGAACCACGGCAAAATTTCGAAGCCCGACACACCCGATTCGTTGAACGTGGGAACGTTCGGCAGCGCGATCGTGCGCTGCATGCCGGCCGAACCCAACACGCGAATGTTGCCCTGTTTCATCTGCGGGAATGCATTGCCGCCGTTGAACATGATGTCCACCTGATTCGACACCAACGCGTTCGTTGCTTCCGGGCCGCCCTTGTATGGCACGTGAAGCATGTCAATGTTCGCGAGAGACTTGAGCAGCTCGCCCGCCAGGTGCGACGAGGTGCCAGGTCCTATAGAAGCAAAAGTGAGCTTGCCGGGTTTGGCGCGGGCCTGCGTCAGCAAGTCCTGCATCGAGTAGATAGGCAGTGCCGAGCTCACGAAAAGGTACATCGGCGTGACGAACAACATGGTCACGGGTGCGAAGTCTTTCACCGGATCGAACGGCAGCTTCTTGCGTGCTGCAGCGTTCAGCACCAGACCCGATTGCGTTCCCATGAACACGGTGTAGCCGTCTGGCGCAGCACGCGCGACGTACTCTGCGCCGATGGCCTGACTCGCGCCCGGACGGTTGTCGATGATGACGGGTTGTCCCAGTTTGTCCGCAAGCTGCTGCGCAACTGGCCGAATGAACAGATCGCCGACGCTACCCGGGGTATAGGGCACAACGAATCGGATCGGCCGACTCGGATATGCGTCGGCTGCGGCCTGCGCGAAAGCGGCGTTAACAGGAAGGGATGCTGCAACGAGTGCTGCCGATGCTGTGAGGACGCGACGGCGTGTCACCGTCGAACCACGGGTCGTGGGGGTCATGTCTGTCTCCGATTCTTGGTATTCGAGCACCGGTCTTAGCTTCAGCTTTCAAATAGCTTTGCGAGTGGTGCTGTATGTATTGAATCGGGCAGGCGCTCTCCCGGCAATGCGTCAATACGCTATGACCGAATAGCCCCGGCACTATGACTCGGATGTCTTAGACACGACCCGGCTCTTAACGCCGCATTAAGGCCTGGTTAGTTTTGTACGAGAGTAAACCCCAAGTGCAGCAGATTCCCGCCCCACTTAGGCTCACTCTAAACACAACTACAGAGATGAGCTAATTCATGAAACGCAGAACACTGCTTCAAGCGGCAGGCGGCGCCGTTGCCGGTGCCGTTGGATCACCGGGAATCGTCTTCGCGCAGGACAAATATCCCAGCAAACCCATCACATGGATCTGCCCGTACGCAGCTGGCGGCAATGCCGACAACCGTTCGCGTCAGGTGGCACGAGTAATGAGCCAGCTGCTGGGCCAGACCATCATCATCGACAACAAAGCGGGCGCGGGGGGCAACATCGGCACCGAAATGATTGCGCGTGCCAAACCGGACGGCTACACGGTGGGCATGGGCAACTTCGCGCCGCTATCGGTCAATCAATCGCTGTTCAAGAAGCTCAACTTCGACCCCGCGACCGATCTGGTGCCGATCTTCCTGATCGAAAAGGGTCCGCTGATTTTGATGGTGCGCAACGACTCTCCCTACAAGTCGGTCAAGGAACTGGTGGCGGCGGCCAAGGCCAAGCCCGGGAAACTCGCCTACGCATCTGGCGGCATCGGCGGCACCCATCATCTGAGCGGCGCTCTGTTCTCGAACGCGGCAGGCATCGACATCATCCATGCGCCTTATAAGAGCGGAGCAGCGGGCGCGACCGATTTGATGGGCGGGCAGGTGGAGCTGATGTTCGAGCAGATGTATGCGGCAATGCCTTCCATCAAGGGCGGAGGCAAACTGCGCGCACTCGCCATTACGAGCAAGCAGCGTTCACCGCTGCTGCCCGATGTGCCCACCATGGGCGAACAAGGCTACCCGGAAGTGGAAGTGCTCAACTGGCAAGGTTTGATCGGTCCCAAGGGCATGCCACCTGCATTGGTCGCGCAGCTCAATGCTGTCGGCAACAAAGCGCTGCAGGATCCCGCTCTCAAGGAAATCATCTTGGGGCAGGGCAACGAAGTGGGTGGCGGAACGCCCGAGCAATTCGCGGCGCTGATCAAATCGGAAACGCCTCGTTGGGCCAAGGTGGTGAAAGACGCGAAGATCGAACCCGAGTGATGGGCCTGCGCACATAAGAAAGTGCAGCATTGAAAAAGCCCGCTTAGCGGGCTTTTTTATTTTTTCGACGATAGCGTCACGTGCAGACGCAAATAATCTTTGCGGTATTTTTTGGCCAGCGTCGACTTCTGGGGCTCAGTCAGAATCTTTCCCGAGACCTGAAAGAACTTTTTCTCTTCTTCTTTCAAATGATGGTGCACCTTGTGCGACAGCTTCTTGGCCACCTCCAGCCACTTGTCGCCCTGCGTGTCTGCCTTGTAGAGGTCTTCGACAAGCTCGTCCATTTCGTGATGCTCGCCAATTGCATGACGCGACGAATTCAGGCCACCGTCGTCCATGAGTATCGGCACATAGAGATAGCGTTCTTCCGCCGCCGCATGCGCTGCGAGTTCGACGCGCAGTTCTCGTTGAAGGGTTGCGCGAGCGGAACCTGCCGGTTTAGCTCTGACAAGTTTGCGGCAAAGCTCCCGCTGTATCTCGTGGCTTTCACGAAGCGCGTCGTAGATGTTGTCGGTGGTCATGGCTGTACGAGTCGGTGAAGACGCCCTGTTTGATTACGAGCTCATTATCCGAATGTATTCGTCGAGTTCGTAAGCATCCGTTCCGTCGTCCATAGCTATCGCGGACGGAGCAGGCGGCGCAGCATTTCGAAGTCGACCGGCTTCCTGATGAAATGGTCCGATAAAGAAATAGCCTCAGCGACTCGATCGGCTTGATCGCCCATGCCAGTCATGCAAATCAACACCATTTCGTCACTGTATTTGGACCGCAGCTCGCGCGCGAGAGCGGTGCCGTCCATGACCGGCATGTTCACGTCTATCAGCACGCATTCCGGCACCGACTCCTCGATGAGCGCGAGCGCTTCTTTGCCGTTGCTTGCCGTGCGGACCTTGTAGCCTTCGAGTTCGAGCAGCTCGGCAAGGGTCGATGCCACGTCGACAAGATCGTCGACGACCAGAACCTGCAATTCGTCTTGGGGCATTGAAGCGGGAAGTCTTTAGTGGGTGGCTATTTGACGATTCAAGATCGCCATCGGTCGGAAATTGTCGCCGATAAACAGGGCTATGTTTCAAGCCGGCGCGCCGACATGGACCGGAACGCGGCCCCGAATCGACGGTACGCGCGAGACCTACTTGGATGCCGTCGAGTTCACCTGCGCACTCAAAAGCTCGTTGACTTCGTCCAGAGTCTGGGCGGATTCGGTCAGGCGTTTTTCGATTTCGTTCGCTCGATCCACTGCCGCGCTCACATCCTGCGTGGCAGTCGCCAGAGCATTGACCTGCTTGTCCAGCACTGCGTGGACGACGGCGAGCTCTTCGGTTGCGTCCTTGATGCTTTCGGTCGCTTGCTGATTCTTGTCGAGCGCTTCCGCAATCGTCTCTCTGTCGATCGCGGTGGCTTGAGGTTTGGACGATGTGTCGCTCATAAAAGACTAATCCTGGTATGCAGACAAAGCTCGACAGTAAAAACGGTCACGGTATACAAACAATGGCGCTTGTCCTACACGACAGTATTGCGGCATTCGCTTAAATGACAAGAGGGGAGTTCTCCCGTCTTCTTTCATTGTCACCTTTTTTGAGCATTTCGAGACTTATCCATGGCGATCAGGACGATCCTCGTTGAGGACAACAAAACAATTAGGGATGCCATGATCCCGTCGATGAACGAGATTGCCGGTATCGAGGTCATCGGAATCGCGGAAACCGCTGACGAGGGGCTCGCGGCCCTGCAGGCACATAAAGACACTTGGCAATTGGCCGTGATCGATCTCTTTCTAAGAGCCGGAACCGGCTTGACGGTGGTCAAAGCCGCCAAGGATCGCAACCCGGGTCAACATGTTCTAGTGCTTTCCAATTACGCAACGCCCGATATGCGCGCGAGGTGCCTTGAAGACGGTGCAAATGCGGTGTTCGACAAGTCGACCGAACTCGATGCGTTCTTCGAATACTGCATAGATCACTTCCCTCCCGACTAGGAATTGTCGAGCTTCATCTGGGCGCTTCACCTGTGAGCTTCATTTTCGAGCGGGCCAGCCAGCCTCGCCGACTTCCGCCGTGTGTTGCCCCAATGTGGGGGCCGGGTAGGCGATTCGGCCGGGCGTTGCGCTGAGCTTCGGAATTATCCCTGGAACTTTTAGCGTTTTGCCGTCCGATGTGGGAACGTCGACCAGCATGTCTCGCGCGAGATATTGCGGGTCGCTCGCGATGTCTGCCACGGAGTAGATCTGCCCCGCCGGAACCTTCGCTTCATCCAGTGCTGCCAGCACTTCCTCAGGCGAATGCAGCTTCGTCCATGCCTCTATGGCCGCATCGAGAGCTTCGGCATGGGCCACTCGACCATCGTTGTGCGCAAGCGCGGGATCATTCTCCAGATCGGGTCGCGCAATCACTCGCATCAGTCGTTTGAAAATACTGTCGCCATTGCCTGCGACAAGAATGTAGCTGTCGTCCTTGCACCTGTACGCGTTGGTGGGTGCAATGCCCGGCAATGCGCTGCCGGCGCGTTCGCGAATTGCGCCGAACGCGTCGTACTCGGGTACCAGGCTCTCCATCACGTTGTAGACGGCTTCGTACAAAGCAACGTCGATGAACTGACCCTCGCCGCCATTGCTGTCGCGGTGACGAAGCGCGGTGAGCACGCCGATGACTCCATGAAGCGCGGCAAGTGTGTCACCTAGCGAGACGCCCACGCGAACCGGCACACGTCCAGGCTCGCCGGTGAGATGTCGAATACCGCCCATCGCCTCACCCAACACGCCGAATCCAGCTTTGTCCTTGTAAGGCCCTGTCTGCCCATACCCCGAAATGCGAAGCATGATGAGCCTCGGATTGATCGCGTGAAGCTGCTCCCAGCCAATGCCCCATCCCTCGAGCGTCCCAGGCCGAAAATTCTCGATCAGCACGTCTGCTTCCGCTGCGAGCATCCGAACCGTGTCCTGACCTTCCGCAGTTTTGAGGTCGAGACACACCGAGCGTTTGTTTCTCGATTGCACCTCCCACCACACGGAAGTTCCATCGCGCAGCATCCGCCATTTGCGAAGCGGATCTCCCACGCCGGCAGGTTCTATCTTGATGACGTCGGCGCCGAAGTCGGCAAGCGTTTTAGCGGCGAACGGGCCCGCAATGAGTTGTCCCATCTCAAGAACTTTGAGACCTTGTAAAGCTTGCATGTGTGTATCGGGATGATTGGTTTTCGGGAACTTTAGACGCCTCGGCATCGCTACGCAACAAAGCCGCGTTGCGTTATTTCGATGAAATGTGTCATCGAGTGAGACGCCCGACGCTATTTGCTCCGAGTGCTCGGGTAGTCGCTTATAGACCGGCACGAGATCGCATGTGATCATGCCGCCGGCTTCAGTCAAACGAGCCGAAATGACAAGAAGATCAGTCGTTCAACGACGATAACGGAGACATAGATGAAATCGATTCATACCGTCGCGGCACTTATGCTGGCGCACGCAGTGCTTGGCCTTACCTCCGCTCACGCGCAGAGCTACCCGGAGCGGCCTATTCGTATCGTCGTGCCGTATGGAAGTGGGGGTACTGGCGATGTACTGGCGCGAACCATTGCGGCTCGCCTGCAAACAATCTGGGGACAGGGCGTCGTGGTCGAAAACAAGCCCGGCGCATCCGGCAATATCGGCACCGATGTGGTCGTGAAATCACCGGCCGATGGCTACACGCTCGTCGTTCAGAACAACTCGATGGTCGTGGCGGAAGCTGTAGGTGTGAAGTCCACTTTCGACATGAAGAAGGATCTGACCCCGATCATGCTTCTTGCGCAAACGCCTTCTGCGCTGGTTGCCAATCCGAAATACGGCATCAAGTCGCTGAAAGACTTGGTGGAGTACGACAAGGCACATCCGAACACGCTGAGCTACGGTTCGTGCGGAGTGGGCACGCCGCATCACATGATCATGGAGCTGCTCAAGATTCGTACCAAGACCGAAGACATCAGTCACGCTTCTTATCGTGGGTGCGCGCCAGCGGTGGTCGATGCGTTGGGCGGGCAAATTGCGCTGGCCATCGTGAGTGCGAATCTGGTGACGCAACACGTGAAGGCGGGCAAGCTCGATACTGTCGGAATTTCGGCGGCAACGCGCTACGACCAGCTGCCCAACACGCCCACGTTCAATGAGCAGGGCCAGAAAGGTCTGGACTTCACCAACTGGTTTGCGCTGATGGGGCCAGCCAACATGCCCAAGCCTATCGTCGAGAAAATTCGAATCGAAATAGACAAAATACTGGCGGAAAAAACCGTGGCCGCCAACCTGGCGGATGCCGGCGTGGAAATCTACAAAGGCAACGGCGACGACCTCGCGAAAATCCTGGACTCCGAGCGACCCCGGTACGCCGAGATCGCAAGGATCGCAAAGATCAAGGCGGAATGAACGCCTTGAATAAGAATGCCTTTAAGTAGCTCGGCCTGAGTACCTGTCAGGCCGCGTACTTGCTGCGCAGGATTTTCGCGGCCTCGACCATCGCACTCAACTTGCCGATGGCAGTTTCGCGAGGCAGATATTTCATTCCGCAGTCGGGAGCGAGGATGATGTTTTCCTTTTCCATATAGGGCATTGCACGCTCTATTCGCGCAACGATGGTCTCGGGCGTCTCGACTTTCGGATCTTCCAGATCGACGCAGCCAACCATGATTTTTTTGTCTTTCAAAGGAACGAGCGCGCTGCAATCGAGGTTCGATTGCGCGGTTTCAAGCGAGACCTGATTGCATCCGCATTGCGCGAGCTCCGGAAGAAAAGAATATCCGCTCGGACGCTCGTGAATCACGTGCGCGTAACCGAAGCAGATGTGCACTGCGGTTGTTCCCGTGACGCCTTCGAGGGCGCGATTCAATGCCTTTAGACCGTATTCGCGTGCTTTCACAGGACGCGCCTGCATATAGGGCTCGTCGATTTGTACGACATCGGCACCGGCTGCGAACAGATCCTTGATTTCTTCGTTCACCGCCGCCGCGTAATCCATGGCCGCTTCTTCTTCCGATTTATAGAAATCGTTCTGCGCCTGCTGAAGCATCGTGAAAGGGCCGGGTACGGTGATTTTCACCATGCGATCGGTATTGGCGCGAAGGAACTGAAGATCGCCGACCTCGACCGCATGCATGCGGCGAATCTTGCCCGTGATGCGAGGAACCGGATTGGGATGACCGGAGCGGTCGAGACCGACGCCGGGGTTATCGAGATCGACGCCTTCGAGCGCCGTGGCGAATCGGTTGGAGTAACTTTCGCGCCGGATCTCACCGTCGGTGATGATGTCCAGGCCAGCCTCTTCCTGCGCCCGAATCGCGACAAGCGTCGCATCGTCCTGGGCTTCGGCGAGATATTCGGCAGGGATGCGCCACAGTTCCTTGGCGCGGACCCGCGGGGGGAAACGACCAGCCAACTTTGCGCGGTCGATGAGCCATTCGGGTTGCGGGAAGCTCCCGACGATGGTGGTTGGAAAAAGCATGCGAAGGTCTCCAGGTAGTTTTTTTGGAGCTTAGCGCAAGTCCGGTTATCGCTCCGAAAGTTGCGATTCCGCATTCTGGAAATGGGCAGTCGGGTTGGTTTAATTTACATCAGGGTAAATCCTGATCCTGGGCAATTACCAAGCAAATTCGATAGCAGGACAGCGCCGAAAGTATTTTATTTACACCAACGTAAAATAAAATTATCATTTCTTCGTCACGTAAATCCAGTAGATCGAATCCAAACCGATGAGCTCAAGCACCGAAGCACCTGCAGTTTCTTCCTCCCCACGAAACGCGGGACGTCGAGCTGAAATCGTGCGCCGCGCAGCGGAGATTTTCGATCGGCAAGGGGTGTCCAGAACTTCGCTGGAAGATATTGCTCTGGCGGTTGGGGTCAAGCGTGAAGCGGTGTACTACTACTACCGCGACAAGTCGGAAATCCTCTGCGAGATCATTCGTCCGCACAGCGACGCACTGCTTCGCGGCATGGAGCGCCTCAACACGCTCGACGTCGCTCCCAAGGCTCGTCTGGCGCTGGCGATCAGCAGTCATCTCGAGCGATTCAATCCCACCTACGTCGAGATGACGGTCGCGTTGCGTGAGCTCTCCGGCAGCAATCCTGCGCCTGGCATTGTCGAGTTGCGCCGCGTCTGGAAAGAGTACGAGCAGCATTGGGTGGAGCTGTTCAAGGCAGGGCAACTTGCCGGCGAATTCGATGCCACCCAAAACCCGAAGCTCATGGCATTTGCCGTACTCGGCATGTGCAACGCGGTGTCGGGCTGGTATCGCCCCGAAGGCGGTATTCCCATGGATGAGCTGGTTCGCAGCTACACCAGCATTGCGCTCGGTGGGGTGGCGCAACCGGCGCTTGCCGAAGCTGCCGAACCCGCCCGGCCAAAGACAACCCGCGCCCCGGCGCGCACCACGAAGGCAAAAACGAAATGAGCAACAACTGGAGCGCCGAAGAGGCGCAAGCACGCGTCGATCTTGCAGCCTGCTATCGACTCGCCGCGCACTTCAATCTCGACGATATCGTCTACACCCACATTTCCCTTCGAATTCCGGGAACGCACGACTTCCTGCTGAATCCGTTCGGCACCATGTTCGGCGAGATCACGGCCTCGATGCTGATCCGCATCGATGCGAACGGAAAAGTCATCGGTAATCAAGGGCGTGTGAACGAAGCGGGATTCATCATCCATAGCGCATTGCACATGGCTCGCGAAGATGCCAATTGCGTGATGCACACGCATACGCAGGCAGGGCAGGCTTTCTCGGCGCTCGACTGCGGATTGCTGCCGATCAGCCAGAAATCGATGATCTTTTACAACAGGCTGGCTTATCACGATTACGAGGGTGTCGCCTTCAACATGGAAGAGCGTGATCGTCTGATTGCGGACATGGGAACACACAAAGCCATGGTGCTTCGCAATCACGGATTGCTCACATGCGGACGCGATGCGGCAGAGGCCTTCAGCCTCATGTATCAGCTCGATCTGGCGGCGCGTGCCCAGCTCGATGCGCTGGCCTGCAACACGAAACTTCGAGCTCCGCCGGTCGAGGTGTGCGAGCACTCGGCACGGCAGCTCGAGAGCTATCCGCTCGGCCCGCACATCCTCGAATGGCCAGCGCTCATGCGTCTGCTCGACCGAACCTATCCCGGCTGGCGCGATTGATTCGATCATGAATTCGACAACTAAAGGCGATCCACGATCGCCGGTTTTTGCTCCTGCTGTCGCACGAGTCTCGGTCGACGATGACGGCTGCATGCTCATCACGCATGGTCAGGATCTTGTCGCCTACGACAGGCAGGTAGGCGACTGGATCAGGCGCGGTGCGGCGCAGTTTCCGGATCGAATTGCCCTGGGTCAATGGGATGCAAACGGTTCGCTCGAAACGATTTCCTATGGAGAGCTGCGCGATCGGTGCGATCGCGTATCTCAGGCCTTGCTCGACATGGGTCTCTCAGGCGAAAGACCGGTTGTCATGCTCTCCGAGAAGAGCCTTGCGCAAGCAGTGTTGACGCTCGCGGCCATGCAGGTAGGCATTCCCGCATGTCCTATCTCTCCCGCCTATTCGCTGCGAGCCGAAGCTCGTGGCCGGCTTGCTGCCTGCCTGCAGAAAGTCACGCCCGGTCTGGTACTGGTCGATGACGGCATTGCGTATCAGGATGCGATCGCAATGCTGGCCGACGACGTGCGCGTGGTCTTCGAACGCAACGAGTCCCCAGAAGCGGATGGTTGTATGCCTTTCTCGCAGTTGCTTGCGAACCATGCGACGACGAAAGTAGATGCCGCGTTCGAGGCTGTAGACGTCGACGCCCCAGCGAAAATCCTGTTCACGTCCGGCTCCACAGGTGAGCCGAAGGCGGTCGTCAATACGCATCGCATGATGTGTTCCAACACCAAAGCGCAGACCCAGATATTTCCGTTTCTCGTCGACCACCCTCCGGTGGTTGTCGACTGGCAGCCCTGGCATCACTGCGGCGGCAGCAGCCACAACTTTCACACCGTGTTCGGAAACGGCGGAAGCTATTACATCGACAACGGCAAGCCGACCACAGACGCTGCGTTTGCGCCCACCTTGCACGCACTCGAACAGATTTCTCCTACGCTGCACTTCAACGTACCGCTGGGCTACGACCGACTCGTGCTTCAGATGGCGAAGGACAGTCAACTGCGCGAGAACTTCTTTGGTCGTCTCGATTGCATCGTGTACTCCGGCGCAGCAATGCCCACGCCCTTGTGGGACGAACTCGAGCGACTTTGCGAATCGGTGAAGGGCTACCGAGTGCCGATGGTGTCGTCGTACGGCATGACCGAAATGGCGCCGCTTCACACCAGCCTCCACTGGAGCGAAGGAAGGCCCGGAATGATCGGTCTGCCGATTCCGGGATCTATCGTGAAGCTGGTTCCGATGGACGACAAGCTTGAGCTACGTGCCAAGGGACCCAACATCACGCCCGGATATTTTCGTGCGCCCGAGCTGACGGCGCAGGCTTTCGATGAACAGGGCTGGTACAAGAGCGGCGATGCAGTTCGACTCGTCGACGCGAAACGACCGGAGCTCGGCCTTCAACTCGAAGGGCGCCTGACGGATCAGTTCAAGCTGCAATCGGGCACCTGGGTACGGGTTGGCGATTTGCGCACTGCGGTCGTAGGCGCCACCTCGCCTTTGATCGCCGATGTGCTGATCGTGGGGGAAGATCGCACCGAGCTCGGCATCCTTGCGATTCCGCATTTGACTGCGTCCCGCGAGTTCGTGAGCAACCCGGATGCCGACTTGAAGGCATTGAGCTGCTCGACCGAATTGCGCAGCAGGCTTCTGGAGTTGTTGAGTGTTTTCAACGAGGCCAATCCTGCATCCAGCAGAAAAATCGCTCGCGTTCTTTTGATCGACGACGTTCCTTCGCTCGCTGCAGGCGAGACCACTGACAAAGGACAAATCAATCAGAAGCTCGCGATCAGGCATCGTGCCCATCTGGTCGAGAAGCTTTTCGATAACGACGACGCGGATGTGATGCGCCTATGAATCGCATCGCGAATCTTCTGCGTATCGTCCTGCCCCGATTGCTGTCCGGGCTGCTCATGGTCATCCTCGTGTCGATGCTCGTCTTCGTCGTGCTCAGGCTGCTGCCGATCGATCCGGTCGGATCTGCATTGCCTCCAGGTGCGACCGAAGCCGAGCGTCAGGCGGTGATGAAAGAGTTCGGCCTCGATCGGCCGGTGCCGGAGCAATATGTGCGTTGGGCGGGAAATCTGGCGCAAGGCAAATTCGGTACATCGATCAACCTTCGGACCGATGTCGGACCGCCTCTTGCGCAGGCTCTGCCAGCGACGCTCGAACTGGTGGCCTCTGCACTGGTGGTCGGCATTGCCATTGGGGTAGGAGGTGGACTTCTGCTCTTCTCGGTACGTGGAACCGCTCTCGAACCCGTTGGCAATATCGTCACTTCGATCCTGGTATCGGTGCCCGAATTCGTGTGGGCAATCTTCGGCGTGCTCCTGTTCGGAGTCTGGTGGCAGGTGCTGCCATTCATCGGCCGAATCGATTCAGGGTTCGTCGTGAACGAAGTGACTGGCTTCATGCTGATCGATACCTTGCTGGCTGGCCAGGGGGCGGCGTTCCGAAATGCATTCATGCATCTAGTCCTGCCCGCAGTGTCCCTCGGTCTTGCCTTTGCGCCCATGGTCACGCGCATTCTTCGTTCTAGCCTGCTCACCGTGATTCTCGAGGACTTCATTCATTTCGCTCGCCTGCGCGGCCTGGGTGAGCGGGAGGTGCTCATGACGCACGCGTTCAGAAACGCCGCTTTGCCTACCTTGAGTCTTATCGGCGTGCAGGCCGGATTCATGTTTGGCGGAACGCTGCTTGTCGAAGCGATTTTCGGATGGCCGGGACTGGGCAACCTGATGGTCACTGCTGCACGCGGCGGCGATATGCCGATGATCCAGGGCGCTGCACTGATCTATTGCCTTGGCGTGCTGGTCATCAACCTCATCGTCGATCTCACGTCGGTCGCCCTCAATCCAAGGCTGCGGAAATCATGAGTAGCGACATTCCAGTTCAACCCACAGTCGAAATCGAGATTGCAGACATCGCGCCTGCCAAATCTCGCGGCGCGAAGTTACCGCTCGAAGGATGGATGGGTGCGGTGCTCGTTGCCATCCTTGTGATCGTCGCGATTTTTGCGCCGTGGATCGCGCCGACCTCGCCCAACGACATGGACTTGCTTGCGCTCCTGCAATGGCCTAACTGGAGTGGCGAGCCACCGCTGCACTTCCTCGGAACCGATCATCTTGGGCGCGACATTTTGTCGCGGCTCATGTGGGGCGCGCGTATCACCTGCGTCGTCGCTTTCCTCGCAGCCATCGGGGCTGCCTTCTTCGGTGCCATTCTTGGCGTCATAGCCGGCACTCTGGGCGGCAAGGTCGATTGGGTCATCTCGCGCATGGTCGAGTTGTGGATGTCGTTTCCGCCTGTCGTGCTGTCGCTGCTGTTGATGGTTGCGCTGGGCACCGGTATAGGTAATGTCGTCTTCGCCATCGTGCTGGTCGACTGGACCCGCTTCTGCCGCGTGGTTCGAAGTGAAGTGCTGGTCATTCGCAGCCAGAACTACGTGGCGGCAGCGCAGCTTATCGGCTTCGGTCCACTGCGTGTCATGTGGCGCGAAGTCATGCCGGGCGTCATGCCCACGCTCATCACCTTGATGGCTATGGAAATGGGTATCGCCGTTCGTGTGGAAGCAGTTCTGTCGTTCGTCGGGATGAGCGTGCCACCCGACGTTGCCACATGGGGTCAGATGATTGCCGACGCCCGCGCCAACATGACCGAAATGCCGTGGGGCATGCTCGCACCCGTTCTGGCGATCGTGCTGACGGTCATTGGCTTCAACCTGCTAGGCGACGGCCTTCGTCGTCGACTCGATCCACGCCTGCTCGCGCGAGGTGATGCATGAGTAGCCTGCTTTCATTGCGCGACGTCACAGTTTCTGCAACGCTTGGCGGCTCGCGGGTCGATGTGCTTCGGCGGATCTCGATCGAGCTGGCGGAAGGTGAGGTGCTCGGGTTGGTCGGAGAATCGGGCGCTGGCAAAAGTCTTCTTGGAAGACTGATTGCCCGGCAGTTGCCCGCGTCGTTCGCAGTCACGTCAGGATCGATCGAGTTCAAAGGCAAAGACCTGCTTTCCCAGCCGGAGCATGTCACCCGTGAATTGCTCGGACGGGAAATCGCATACATCCCGCAAGAGCCGCTTGTCGCGCTCGATCCTGTTCGTACTATCGGTTGGCAGTTCGGGCGTCACCTCGCAAGAATCGGAGTCGACCGGTCCGTTCGACGCGCACGCATGGTCGCCGCGCTCGATGAGGTCGGGCTGCGCGATCCGTCCGGTGCGCTCGACAGATACGCCCACCAACTCTCGGGCGGCGAATGTCAGCGCGTTCTTATCGCGATGGCGTTCGCCAGTCAGCCAGCGCTAGTCATCGCGGACGAACCGACGACTGCCCTCGACGTCACCACACAAAGCACCATCGTTGCGCTGCTTCGCAAGATGCAGGCGGCGCATAAAACGGGCGTGCTGTTCGTCACGCACGATCTACGGCTCGCGCGGCAGATCTGCGACAAGGCCATGGTTCTGTACGCCGGCGACCCGGTTGAGCGAGGCCCGGCCGCATCGCTGTTCGCAACGCCGACGCATCCCTACACGCGCGCGCTCCTCGCGGCCAATCCAAGCGTCACGGGTCCTCGGGTGAAGCTTTCTCCGCTGCCGGGGACGATGCCTGGACTCAAGTCACTTGCGGGATTTGCCGGCTGTCGGTTTGCGAGTCGTTGTCCCGTGGCGGATGCGCAATGTCGTGTGACGCCGCCGACATGGCGCACGTTAGGTGCGAATCACGAAGTCACCTGTTCGACCGGCTGCGGGGTGCAATCGACCGGATTGGTGGCGAGCTTGTTGCCAGATTCTTCGGCGACTTCGACGAACCCGGTTCTCAAGGCCGAAAACCTCGGTAAGGTTTTCGGCGGCGCATTCGGACGGCGTGCCACGGTGGCACTCGAACCGATTTCATTCACGGTCGCCCCCGGAGAAATCGTGGGTATCGTGGGTGAAAGTGGTAGCGGCAAAAGCACGCTAGCCCGTTTGCTCGTGGGACTCGAGACGCCCACGACCGGCACGATCAACATCGACGATATCGATGTATCGAGTCATCCGCGTCGCACCGGCGAGCTACGTCGCGACGCGATGCAGATGGTGTTTCAGGATCCGCAGTCGTCACTGAATCCGAGGCGCACCGTGGCCGATTTGGTGACGCAGGCGATGGAAGTGCAGCCGCGAACCGCAGACCGCGCATCGAAGGTAAAGCAGTTGCTTTCCACAATCGGTCTCGCGCCTGAAATGGGCGCGCGCTTTCCGTTCCAGCTATCGGGCGGACAACGTCAACGCGTGAACATTGCGCGTGCTTTGTGCAAGGCTCCGCGCATCCTGATCGCCGATGAGATTGTGTCCGGGCTCGACGTATCGGTTCAAGCCCAATTGATGAATCTGCTTTTGCAATTACGTGACGACAACAACCTGGCCGTGCTGCTGATCAGCCACGACCTGTCGGTCGTTCGCTATCTCTGCGATCGCGTAATGGTGCTGCACAGAGGGCGTCTGGTCGACGCTGGCACCGTCGAAAAAGTTTTCGAGAATCCCGACTCGGATTACACCCGCGCACTGTTGGACGCCTGTCCGCCGGACGCACCTGTCGAAGCTATCCCACCAACCGGAGAAACCCAATGGACTTGAGCAATATGAATCGACGCCAGACTTTGCAGCTCGCAGCGATGGGAGGCTTTGGCGCCTTGCTGTCGAATGGCGGCAAGGTGATGGCCCAAACGTCTAAGGACAGCCTGATCATTGCCTACCCGGGCGACATTCCGGCGTGGGATCCGAACCTTCGCACGCACGTGGTGGGTCACTCGATCTACAAATCGGTGTTCGATCAGCCCTTGACCTACACCTCCGACCTCAAGCTCGCACCCGCGCTCGTGAAGAAGTGGCAGATGTCCCCAGACGGCAAGACGCTCGAACTCGAATTGCGCGACGACGTCTATTTCCATAACGGCGATCGCCTCGAAGCCAAGGACATTCGCTACACCTTCTTCGAGCGTCCGCGTGCAGAGCGCAGCGATTTGACCGGCATCTGGCGTCGTCTGTCGGATATCCAGGTGGCCTCGCCGACGCGCGCCATCATGAAGTTCACCGATCCTATGCCCTCGGCAATTCCGTGGCTTGCGTTCCTGGCGAGCTTCGTGGTGCCGAAGAACTACATGACCTCGGTCGGCAAAGAAGGCTTTCAGGCCAAGCCGGTCGGATCCGGCCCGTACAAGCTGGCCTCGTATCGCCAGAACTCGCGAATTTTGCTGGAGGCCAACGACAAGTATTGGGGTGGCGCACCGGCTTTCAAACAGGTCACCATCGAAATATTGGGCGATGCGGCCAGCCGTGCATCGGCAATCGAAAGCAAGCGGGTGAGCATCTCCACCGAGATGACCGTTCGCGACGCGAACCGCCTGAAGGCCGATCCCGGACTGCGTTCGAGCGTTGCACCTTTCACCGATATCTATCTGCTCCAGGTCGGCAACACGGGTGCGTTCACCGACAAGCGTGTTCGACTCGCTGCTCACCACGCGATCGACAAAGCCGGTATCAGCAAGGCGCTTTTCGGCGGCATTGCGAAGCCGATTTCCGTTCCCGCTGCACACAACACGCCCGGCTCGCCTGAAGACTACACATTCGCCTATGACGTAGCCAAGGCCACCGCCTTGCTGAAGGAAGCCGGCTTCTCGGCAGAAAAGCCTGTGGATATCACGCTGTTCACGACCAACGGCACATTCCCCGGCGACTTCGACATGAGCCGCGTGATTGCGCAGATGTGGCAACGCGTAGGCATTCGCGCAAAGGTCGAAACCATCGAATTCGTGCAGTATCAGGAGCGCCTGCGTGCGGGCACATTGCCCGAAGCCACCATGTACCGCTGGGGCAACATGACCGGCGATCCGGAGTTGTACATCGGCTATCTGCTCAATCCGAAGTTCCCGTTCTCCGCATGGAAGAGCGACGACATATCGCCGAAACTCGATCCACTTTTCGTCGAGTCCAACGAAGAAAAACGTTTTGCCGGCTATCGCGAATTCGCGAAATTCGCGGTCGACAACGGTTATTCCATTCCGATCCTGCAAGGCGTGACAGCCAGCGTCTACCAGAAGACCATGTCCTTCGTGCCGTACTCGAACGGCTGGATCCGTCCTAACGAGTTCAAACTGGTCTCATGACCGATTTGCAGACCTCGCTCGAGCGTTTGCGCAAATGCGTGGGCCAGGAAATAGGCGTGACCGAATGGGAAACCTACGGCCAATCCGAAATCACGGCCTATGGCGCAATCACGGGCGAGGATTTGTGGATTCATAACGATCCTGTTCGCGCCAACGCCTCACGCTTCGGATCGACCATCGTTCAGGCATCGCTTTTGATGGCGCGATTCGGATCGTGGATACAGGCTGTCGACGCCTGGCTTCCCGATCCGGCCGTGCCGGTCAATTACGGCTACGACAAAGTTCGCATTCTGGGATCGCTCCCTGTCGATGAACGTGTGCGCGGGCGCATCGTGCTCAAGGAGTTGACCGAGAGCGCGGGTGCTGCTCGAATGTCGCTTCTGGTGGAAGCACAACGACCCGATGCAGAGCGGCCAGTTATTTCTGCACAGTGGATCGTCATGTTCCTGTTGCCGAGTTAAAGACGAAACGAGACAAGAAAAATGGAAGACATCTACATACCTTACGGCGCCTATTGGTCAACGCCGTTCGCGCGCTGGCAGGGTAGCCTTGCGCATCTGCACAGCCTGAAGTTCGCGGCGCACGTCGCGAAGAAAGCCCTCGCAAAAAGAGAGATCGACGTCTCGATGTTCGATCACGGCGCATTGGGATTGAGCGTGCCGCAGCAGGGCGCTTTCTACGGTCTTCCGTGGTTGATGGCACTAGTGGGCAACGAATCGGTTGCAGGCCCGACGATTTCGCAGGCATGCGCAAGCGGTGTTCGCGCACTTCAATCGTGCACCGCCGAATTGCGCGAGGGCAACGCTACCGTGAGTCTGGCGATAGGCGCAGACCGCACATCGAACGGCCCGCATATCTACTACCCGGCACCCGATGGTCCCGGTGGCAACGGCCAGAGCGAAAACTGGATTCTGGATAACTTCGGAATCGATCCCTACGCGAAGGTCGCAATGATCCAGACGGCCGAGAACGTGGCCCGTAAATGCGGTATCACGACTGCGCAGCAAAACGAGTTGACAGTGCGACGCTACGAGCAATACGCCGATGCGACCGCCGATGATTCCGCGTTCCACCGACGCTTCATGGACTTCCCCTTCGAAGTGCCCGACGCCAGCTTCCGCAAAACGAAAAGCACCATGAGCGGCGACGAAGGAATTTTTCCGACGACAGCCGAAGGACTTGCAAAACTCAAGCCGGTGATCGAAGGCGGCACGGTGACTTACGGCGGACAGACGCATCCGGCCGACGGCAACTCGGCCATCGTCGTCACCACGGCCGCCAAATTGCCCGAGCTCACCAAGCAGCCGAACATCGGCATTCGTGTGGTCACATTCGCTCAGTCGCGGGTAGAGCCGGCGCACATGCCTGCAGCGCCGGTGCCCGCAGCGAAAAGGGCGCTGAAGAACGCAGGTCTGGAGATGTCGCAGATCAAGGTGCTTAAAACACATAACCCGTTCATCGTGAACGATCTGTGCCTGGCGCAGGCGTTCGACATCGACGCCACCCAATTCAACAACTACGGCTCTTCGCTCGTTTGGGGTCATCCTCAAGGTCCGACCGGATTGCGCGGCGTCATCGAGATGATCGAGGAGCTGGTCATGAAGGGTGGCGGCTATGGCATGTTCGTCGGATGCGCTGCAGGAGATACCGCGATGGCTGTCATCGTCGAGGTCAGGGACATCAAATGAGCACGATCGGAAAAACGCCGATGCCGCATGTGTGGCCCAGCGTGGTGCACATGCTCGCCGATGCCGCGAAGCGTTCGCCCGATCATCTCGCGCTGGTGTGTGGCGAGGAGTCGCTCACGTATCGTGAATACGCAGCTTGCGTTTCAGGCCTGGCCTACGAGTTGAAAGAGCTCGGAATAGCCAACGGATCGCGTGTTGCATTGGTCATGGCCAATTCAAACGATATTGCGATCGCGACCTTCGCGGTTCAAGCCGCGGGCGCGCAAGTCGTACCGCTGAACCCCGCATACACCGCAGCTGAACTCGGTCCGATGCTCGAGAGCGCGCAGGCACAGGCCATCTTTTTCGACAGCGCTACTGCGAAGACGCTGTCCTCGCTGCTGGGCATGTTCAAGGCCAATTGCTGTTTCGAGGTCGGCGAAGGGGCGCACAGGTTCACGAAGCGGAAGGATCAGCCGACATTGGCCGACGCGCTCCCGTTGCCAGATACCGAGTGGCTGTCGACTTTGCAGTACACAGGCGGTACCACCGGAAAATCGAAGGGCGTGAATCTGACCCACCGTAGCGTGGCGATCAACGTGAGTCAGCGGCAGGGTGTGTTTCCCGCAGAAATGGATGTCGAGCGGGTTCTCGCGATCACACCGCTGTTTCATGTGTACGCGGTCGCGATGGGTCTGTATCTCGCCTGCTATTCGCGTGGCACGCTGGTCATCATTCCGCGTTATCGGCCCGACATTGTTCTCGAATCCATACAACTCCATCGCATCACCATGATGGGTGGCAGCCCGACCATCTTCATCGGATTGATGAACTACGAAGGCTTCGACAAATACGATCTCAGCTCGCTGCGCGCTTGTCCGTCCGGTGCGTCTGCACTGTCTGCCGAAACATTGAATCGCTGGGAAGCCGCTGCTGGCTGCGTGGTGAGCGAAGGCTTCGGGCAAAGCGAGACCGGCCCTGTGATTGCTTTCAACCCGCGATTCGGCACTCGCAAGCTGAGCTCCGTGGGCATTGCAGTGCCCGAGACCGAAATCCAGATCGTCGATACCGATACGGGCACGCGTGTTCTGGGTGTCGGCGAAGTCGGCGAGATTCGCACTCGTGGCCCGCAGATGATGCAGGGCTATCGCGGTCTTCCAGACGAAAGCGCGGTTGCCTTGCGCGACGGCTGGCTCTACACGACCGATATCGGCGAGCTCGATGCCGAAGGCTATCTCTACATTCGCGATCGCAAAAAAGAGATGGTGATCGTCGGCGGCTTCAACGTGTACCCGCGCGAAGTCGAAGACGCATTGGTGACCCATCCGGACATCGTCGAAGCAGGCGTCGTGGGGGTTGCCGATTCCTATCGCGGCGAATCTCTCGTTGCCACGGTCGTGTCGAAGAATCCCTCCCTAAGCGCCGATGCAGTCCTCGCGCATCTTGCCGAGCTGCTTGTGAAATACAAGCTTCCCAGACAAGTGCGATTCGTCGACGCATTGCCGAAGACGATCATCGGGAAAACCGACAAGAACCAGTTGCGGGCAGACGTTCTATCCGCATCGGGCAGCGATCTCCAGTAGGTCTTTCCACAGAAACGAACAATCCATGTCATTAGATTTCAAACCGGTGAGCGGCCTGCTCGCGGCGCTGGACTTGCTTCATATCGAAGTGTGCGGTGCGGTCATGCACATTCGCCTCAATCGCCCTGAAAAACGAAACGCGGCGAACGACACGATGGTTGCGCAATTGCAGACTTGTTTTGTGAACATGCCCGCCGAGATAGGTGCTGCGATTTTGAGCGGTGCAGGCGATCATTTCTGCGCGGGACTCGATCTGTCGGAACTCACCGAACGGTCGGTAGCAGAGGGTGTTTTTCATTCGCGAAGCTGGCATGCGGCGATGGACACGATCCAGTTCGGACGCGTGCCTGTCGTGTCGGTGCTGCACGGTGCGGTCATAGGGGGCGGCATGGAGCTGGCCAGCGCGACTCACATACGTGTCGCCGAAGAGACCGCCTACTACGGCTTGCCTGAAGGCCAGCGTGGAATCTTCGTGGGTGGCGGTGGCTCCGCGCGTATTCCGCGCCTGATCGGCGTGGCCTGCATGACCGAAATGATGCTCACCGGTAGCGTCATCGATGCCGACGAGGGCAAGGCGGTCGGTTTCACGCGCTATGTCGTGCCCAAGGGGAAGGGCTTCGAGAAAGCTTGCGAGCTGGCTGTGAAAATCGCGTCCAACACCGCGCTGTCCAACTTCGCGGTGCTTCAAGCGTTGCCTCGAATTGCAGACCTGCCGCAGCAAGACGGCCTGTTCATCGAGTCGTTGATGATCGGCATCGTGCAAGGGGATGCTGCCGCGAAATCGCGGGTGCGCGACTTCCTTGAGAAACGCGCTTCGAAAGTCGTCAAGGCCGAGTGAGCGGTTGTTGGGGCTAGTGCCCTGAAACGACGACCGGCGCTTCTGTTGCAGGTGGCGTATTGCGGCTCCGGCCGCATCGCACCAAACCGTCGATCATCACCATGCCGACGCCGGGAAGATCGCCCAGCTCTACGCTCTTGAGCAGCGTGGCGCCCGACGTGTTCTGCGCGCGATCCATGAACACGAAATCCGCTGCACGACCTACTTCGATCAGTCCGCAGTTGAGATTTCGGATGCGCGCGGTATTGCCCGTCGCGAAGCAAAACACCAGCTCAGCCGGAATATTTCCCAGGCTAGACAGCAACGCAATCATGCGAAGGATGCCGAGTGGTTGAACGCCCGATCCGGCAGGCCCATCGGTGCCGAGAATCACCCGGTGCGGGCACTTCAACTGCAAAGCCGCCTGCGCTGCAGCAATGGCAATTTTTTCGTTGCCGTTGTGAACGATTTCGATGGCTCGCGAAGATTTTTCGCACAACTCGCAAACGTGTTGTTCCGACAGGGCCGTGTGGCCCCCGTTGATGTGCCCGATGACATCGGCATCGGCTTCGAGCACGACGTCCTTGTCGATCAGCCCCGATCCGGGAACCGACGGACCACCCGTGTGAATGGTGCTTTGTATGCCGTACTTCCGGGCCCACGCCACCATCTCTTTGGCCTCGTATCCTGCTTTCACCGTACCGAGTCCGACCTCTCCCAACAGAGAGACGCCGGCTTCTGCCAGATCCTTGAAGTCCTGCTCGACCATGCCTTTCTCGATGATCGGCGCACCCGCCAGCACCTTGACGCCGCCAGGTCGAAAATTGTCGAATGCGCGCTGCGCGGTAATTGCGAGTGCTTTCAGGCCGACGATGTCCTTCGGTCGACCGGGCAAGTGCACTTCTCCTGCCGACACCATGGTGGTTACACCGCCATTCATCGTTGAATCTATCCATCCGAGCTGGTTCTGCCGCGGAGTCCAGTCGCCGAAAACAGGGTGCACATGGCTGTCGATCAAGCCGGGCGCAACACACGTTTTCTTGACGTCGATCACGGTTGTCGCACCTTCGGTATCGCAGTCTTTTTCCTTGCCGACCTGCGTGATGAGTCCGTCCATCACGACGATGGTGTCGGCGTCGAGAATCGGTTTGTCGATATCACCCGACAGAAGCAGGCCAATGTTTTTGAGGACGACCTTGCCGGATTTGCCGGTGCTAGCTGCTTCTGCCATTGAGAGTTCCTTCGGGGGTTTGTGCGCGCTTCGGATCGACCGTTCGCATAACAGTATCTATGACGAACTCTTTCCAGTGCGCGACCGCATCGGTGGCTTCGAGGTTTTCACCCAGGAACGACGCGAGCGTGAATCTATTCGACATATAAAAGTAGCCTGTCGCGGCGATGAGCAGGTACAGATCGCGCGCGACGATGTCCTTGCGAAACACGCCTTGTTCGATGCCGTTTTCAAGGATCTGCCCAATAACCGAAATAGCAGGCGATGAATATTCCCGGGCCTTCAGCGACTTGGCAATGTGTTTGCCTTTATGAAGATTCTCGGTGTTGAGCAGAGTGACGAATTCCGGATTCTTCCGGTAGTAGTCGAGCACGAAGTGAATCACCATCACAAGCGCCTCCACCGGCTTCGTCACATCCAGATCGAGCTCCGCTTCGGCATCGTTCATGCGGCGGTAGGTCTCTTCGATGACCTCGATGTAGAGACCTTCCTTGCTGCCGAAGTAGTAGTAGATCATCCGGTCGTACGACTTCGCCATACGCGAGATTTTCTCGACACTTCCGCCGTCGTAGCCGTGCTTCGCGAAGACCTTGATCCCGGCCTTCAGGATGTTGTCGCGAGTAGAGGCCGGCTTGGCAGCAGCGCGCATTTATTTCTCTGCGAAAGCCCGTTCGATGACGAAGTCTCCCGGACGCGAGGTATTGCCTTCCGCAAATCCCTGCGCTTCGAGCATGTGCTTCAGATCGACCAGCATGGCCGGGCTTCCGCACAGCATCACGCGATCGTCCTCACGGTTCATCGGCGGCAGGTTCAGGTCGCTGAACAGCTTGCCGTTGTTCATGAGGTCGGTCACACGGCCCATGTTGCGATAGGTCTCGCGCGTGACCGTGGGGTAGTAGAGCAACTTCTCGCGAACCATGTCTCCAAGGAACTCATGCTGCGCAAGTTCGTCCACCAGCATGTCGTGGTAGGCCAACTCATCGACCTGACGCACCCCATGCACCAGAATGATTTTTTCGAATCGCTCGTAGGTTTCCGGATCGCGAACGATGCTCAGAAAAGGGGCGAGGCCAGTGCCCGTGGACAACAGATAGAGATTCTTGCCGGGAAGCAGGTAGTCGATCAGCAGGGTCCCCGTGGGTTTCTTCCCGACGATGATCTTGTCGCCCACCTTGATGTGTTGCAGACGCGATGTGAGCGGGCCGTTCTCGACCTTGATGCTGAGAAACTCCAGTTGCTCTTCATAGTTCGGACTCACGATGCTGTAAGCGCGGAGCAGCGGCTTGTCGTTGACGCGAAGCCCGATCATCGTGAAGTGACCGTTGGAGAAGCGCAGCGATGGATCGCGCGTTGTCGTGAATGTGAACAGGCGATCGGTCCAGTGATGAACCGAGAGGACTGTTTCTTCGTTGAAGGCACTCATGTTGTCGGAATAATTCGGATTGGAAAAAACCCGGTGCACCGCACCGGACTGAAAATCGGATGACCAATTTGGTGATTATCGCGCCCCATAAACGGGCAGAAACACTTCTAGAAAATCACCGTGAAATCATCATTGCGCCGGTTGTATTAATCATATACATTCACAAAAAATGTAGCGAACACAACATATTTGTTAAGTGAATGCTACACAGAATGAATCGGCCATACAAGGACTAGTTCCTGAACCCGCGAGAAATGCTGAAATGACCGAACATACCAAGACCGATGGTCTTCCCGGTATCGATTCTCCACCAATGGCACAGGTGCTCGACAAGTCGCGCCCGCGCAGCGACAAAATGTCTGTGGCGAAAATCGAGTGCAACGCCTGCCCGGTTCTCTGCCAGATCTCGGAAGGCAGGACCGGCGCCTGCGATCGTTACGCCAATCGCGATGGAGCTCTGGTTCGGGTGGATCCGGTGGTGTTGTTGCGTCGCACCTTGCAGCAGGACGATGTGAAGCTGGTTCCGTTCGCCGGCAAGCCACAAGCCATACAAGAGGATGGTGCGGTCGCAGACCACCTGGCATCGAACGACGTGTCTATCGTTAGCAGCCCATCGAATTCCGAGTGGACTGGCGACCTTCTCCACGCCGATGAAGTCTTCGTCACCGGCATCGGATCGTCAACAACTTACCCCGATTACAAACCAGCACCTTTCATCGTCGGCTCGCAGCAGGCAGGTGTCGATATGGTCACGGTGGTCACGGAGGGCATATTCAGCTACTGCAGCTTCAAGATCAAGATCGATACCGACCGATTCCTGGGTACCGAGCAGGCGAATGTTCGGTGCAAGGGTGAGGTCGTCGGCCACGTGACCACTGCCGAATACGGCTCGCAGATGCTGTCGCTGGGCGGTGTGCATCACCTCACCGGCGGGAGCAAAAAAGAAGGGCGAGTCACGCTGGAAGTCATGCAGTTGCTCGGAAATAAAAAGCCGGTCGAGTTGACGATCGATGGCGGCTCCAGCATCGTTATACAAGCGGGTAAGGCACCTATCGTCAACGGTATCGAAGAGCAGCGCATGCGCGTGGGCTGCGGCTCCGCCACCATCGGGATTTTCGCGCGACAGCTATTCGGTCTTGTCGATGAGGTGGTGGTCGTCGACGATCACATCACCGGAGTCCTGACCGAACATCAGGCGGGCAAGTGTCTCGACATGCCGCCGTCGGGTGTTTCGATGATCGGCCGCAAGTCCACTCCGGGACGATATTTTCAGGTGGCGAATCCCGGCACAGGCTGGGGCGGTACCGACATTTCCGATCCGCTGTCGATCATCGAGGGTTGGGACCCGGAGGTGACCAAACCTGGACTCAAACTCCTGATGACCTCGACCACCGGTGAGCACGCGTCCTGGTATGTGCTCGATGAATCGCTCACTCCTGTAGAGCAGCCGATGCCTCAGGCCGTCAAGGACATCGTCGATCGTATTGGAGAGAACTGCGAGCCTTCGATGACGACGGTGCTGTTTCTCGCCGGCGCCGGCGGAAGCCTTCGTGCGGGCGTGACCGACAACCCGATACTGTTGACGCGTTCGATCAAGAACGCCCTGGTCAACGTGACCGCCGGCGGTGCGCCCGCGTATGTTTGGCCGGGAGGTGGCATCACGGTCATGGTCGACGTGATGCGCATGCCAGACAACAGTTTCGGCACCGTCCCGACACCGGCTCTCGTGGCGCCCATCGAGTTCAGCATGAAGCTCGAGGACTATCGCGCGCTAGGTGGTCACGTAGATTACGTCCGCAGCCTGCAAGATGTGTTGACCCGTGGCGCATGGAACGAGGACGGTGCACCCACCGCGCGGCTCTGGGTCTCGAATGCTGCGGCCAATCCCTGGCCCCTTGGGCAGCCCCCACTGCTCGGTTGATCAGGTAAATCGAACAATGACCGCTCAACGCACTCTTCTGTCCGCCGACCGCTGGCATTTCCAGCACGGACCGATGGACATCGTGTTGAGCGCACATGGCGACGCGGAAGCAGTGGACCAGGCTTTCGAATCGGCGTGGATCAGATTCGAGGACCTTCTCGACGATCTCGTGACCGAACTGTCTTTGCTTAAAAGCCCAATCTCACGCATCGGTGAATGCCCGATGGAAGGCGTGGTTGCGCGCCGCATGTGGCGCGCGTGCGCTCCGTATCGCGCGACGTTCATCACACCGATGGCAGCCGTAGCGGGTTCGGTGGCAGACGAGTTGATTGCCTTTTTCGATCGCGACGGGATCGACAAGGCGTGGGTCAACAACGGCGGCGATATAGCGCTGCACTTTTCTCGCGACAGCGGTTCAGATCGGGACGCTCGCCCCTTATCGAATGTGTTTCGCGTTGGGCTGTACGCCGATATCTCCCGGCTTGACGTCCAGCAGCTGAGCGATGGTTTGAATCTCGACGGCACCCTGGAGGTAAGCTCCGACATGCCTGTGCGCGGCATTGCAACGAGCGGATGGCGAGGCAGAAGTTTCTCTCTCGGCATTGCAGATAGCGTCACCGTGCTCGCGACGACTGCAGCGCGCGCCGATGCTGCGGCATCGATGATTGCAAATGAAGTGAACGTTGCCGATGACCGGATTCTGCGCATCCCAGCCGACGAGGTGAAAGACGGTAGCGACCTGGGCGCGATTCCCGTGACCGTCGATGTACCGCAATTGCCGGCGCATCTGGTGGCTCAGGCGATTCAAGCTGGCACGCGTCGTGCAGAGGACTTGCAAAGGCGCGGCCTTATCGAATCCGCAGTTCTGGTTTGCCAGGGACAGATTCGAATTGTGGATAGTCGCGTGGCGCTAGCCGATGCGGCCTGAACAAAAACAGAAAACGTAAAAAGTAAAAAAGTAAAAACCATGCATCAACCATTTACGGATATCCAGGAATGACTGCATCGACAGCTAAGAACCTGATCGAGGTGCGTCGCGTGTTCACGCACGTCGAGGATATTCATCACGAGTTCGGGCCGGTCGCCGATGTGCCTCTGCGTCGCGGATTCGTTGCGGTTGTCATGACCAACCCGTATGCGGGCCGCTATGAAGAGAACATTCTTCCGATGATGGATGCCCTGCAACCTGTGGGTATCGACATGGCGTATAGATTGAGAGCCGCGCTGGACGTACCGGTCGAAAGCATTCAAGGCTATGGCAAGGGCGCAATCATCGGGGCCGCGGGCGAGCTCGAGCATGGCGCGTTGTGGCATGTGCCCGGTGGTTACGCAATGCGAGAGCTGCTCGGCTGGAAGGGCGATCGCAACGCTTATGCCAAAGGGCAGGCCGAAGTCAAAACCGGTCAGCCCGGCAACGGTCTTGCAATCGTCGCTTCCACCAAGAAGGTGGGGGGCCCCAGCACGGCACTCGACATTCCGCTCACGCACATCAATGCAAGTTATGTACGTAGCCATTTCGATGCGATGGAAGTTCGTGTACCTGGCGCGCCGGCGTCCGACGAAGTCGTCTATATCCTCGTGATGAGTTGCGGGCCTCGGGTGCATTCGCGCGTCGGTGGACTGCATGCATCGAAGATCAGTTTGTGGGACGGCTTGCGCTAATCGCGGGCCGCAATCAGGGAGTCAATCAATGGCAGCAAAAATCAGAAAAATCGTAGTGCAGGTCGACGAGATTCGAATCGAGATGGGTCGTGACATCACACCGCCGACTCGGCGCGCGCTCGCGATGGCCGTTATAGAGAACCCCTACGCCGGACACTACAGCGACAACCTCGATCAGCTCATTGCCATCGGTGAAGAGCTGGGTGGATTGTTGGGTGACAAGTGCGTCAATGCACTGGGCATCGAGCCTTCCGCGGCGCAGAGTTATGGCAAGGCAGCGATCGTGGGAGAAAACGGTGAGCTGGAACATGCAGCCGCTATCCTTCATCCGAAACTTGGAGCCCCGCTTCGCGTCGCAGTCGAGAAGGGCGCGGCGCTTGTTCCCTCTTCAAAGAAGCAGGGCGGTCTCGGCACCGCTATCGATGTGCCGTTGGGCCACAAGGACGCGGCATTCGTACGCAGTCATTTCGATGCGATGGAAGCGCGTGTTTCCGATGCGCCGCGCGCGAACGAAATCGTGGTGGCCGTCGTGATAACCGACAGCGGTAGACCGCTGCCGCGCGTCGGTGGTTTGCAATCCAGCGAGATCAAGGGAGTGGACGGTCTGCGTTGAGACGTGGTGTCAACAGGTCCTAGCTCTCAGAATATCAAGTCAGCGTTTTTTGCATTCGATGTTTGTTCCCTTCAATTTTTCTTTCCTTCAAGTAACCCAGGAGTTTTCATGAAATTGCTTCATCCCCTCCCGTACGCCTTCACCGCCGCGGCGTTCATGTTCGCGATGACCCCTGCGCACGCGCAAGGAACGATCAAGATCGGCGAGATCAACAGCTACAAATCGCAGCCTGCGTTTCTGGAGCCCTACAAGAAGGGAATGGACCTTGCTATCGAACAGATCAACGCAGCAGGTGGCGTGAACGGCAAAAAGTTCGAGCTCATCACACGCGACGACAACGGCAGCCCCGCCGATGCAGTGCGTCTTGCAGAGGAACTGGTCTCGCGCGAAAAGGTCGATGTGCTCGCAGGCGCATTTCTTTCCAACACCGGTCTGGCACTCACAGACTTCGCCAAGCAGAAAAAATTCTTTTATCTGGCGGGCGAGCCGCTCACCGACAAGATCATTTGGGATAACGGCAACAAGTACACCTATCGCCTTCGCCCCGGCACCTACATGCAGGCCGCGATGCTCGTGCCCGATGCTGTGAAGATGAAGAAAAAGCGCTGGGCTTTCGTGTACCCCAACTATGAATACGGCACGTCCGCAGTTGCAGCATTCAAGAAGCTGCTGAAGGCCGCTCAACCCGACGTCGAGTTCGTCGGCGATCAGGCAACACCGCTCGGCCGTCTCGATGCCGGCAGCACTGTTCAGGCGCTCTCCGATGCGAAGCCCGATGCGATCTTCAACGTCCTCTTCGGTGCCGATCTTTCCAAGTTCGTTCGCGAAGGCAACACGCGTGGTCTGTTCAAGGATCGCGAAGTGGTGAGCGTGCTCACCGGCGAACCCGAGTACCTCGATCCGCTGAAGGAAGAAACGCCCAATGGCTGGTTGGTGACCGGGTATCCCTGGTACGGAATCCAGACGCCTGAGCACAAGGCTTTCTTCCTTGCTTACCACGACAAGTACAAAGACTATCCGCGTCTCGGATCGGTCGTCGGCTACACCGCGATCAAATCGATTGCAGCAGGCATTGCCAAGGCCAAGAGCACCGACAGCGAAAAACTCGCTGCAGCGTTTGCAGGCCTGTCGGTGGACTCGCCATTCGGCAAGATCGTGTACCGGGCGGAAGATCATCAATCCACCATGGGCGCGTTCGTCGGCAAGACCAAGAACGAAGGCGGCAAGGGCGTGATGGTCGATTACACCTACTTCGACGGTGCGAAGTTCCAGCCTCCCGCTGCCGACGTGAAGAAGATGCGAGCTGCCGACTGAGTGTCGACGCGCATCGATTAGTTGTAATTTCCGAGATCGCCCACCATGAGTTTTTCCGGTTTCATCGTCCAAATGCTCAATGGGCTGGCGGGCGCGTCGACACTGTTTTTTGTAGCTGCAGGTCTGTCGCTCATATTCGGTGTCACGCGTATCGTCAACTTTGCGCATGGATCGCTCTTCATGGTGGGCATCTACGTGGCCTATTCGTTCGTCACGAAGCTGATGGCCATACCGGCCTTCTCCGGCGGTGTGGGGTTTTGGCTAGGGATCGTTTTGTCGGCGATCGCTGTCGGCGTTTTCGGTGCTCTTGTAGAAATGCTTTTGCTCAGGCGCATCTACAAGGCGCCTGAGCTCTTTCAATTGCTGGCGACGTTCGCGCTGGTGCTCGTCATCAAGGATGCCGTGCTCTGGCTTTGGGGCCCTGACGAGCTGCTCGGCCCACGTGCGCCGGGTCTGGCCGGATCGGTCGAGATTCTCGGTCGTCAGTTTCCCTCCTACGATATTTTTCTCATCGTGATCGGGCCTGTGGTGCTCGGTCTGGTTTGGTTGTTGCTTACCCGCACTCGTTTCGGCACGCTGGTACGCGCTGCCACGCAAGACCGCGAAATGGTGAGCGCTCTCGGTGTGAATCAGGCGTGGTTGTTCACGGCGGTGTTCGCACTTGGCGCATTGCTCGCCGGTCTCGGCGGCGCATTGCAATTGCCGCGTGAGTCGGCAACCCTCGAGATCGACCTCAACACCATCGGCGCTGCGTTCGTCGTTGTGGTTGTAGGCGGGATGGGGTCGTTACCCGGTGCGTATGCGGCGGCGCTGCTGATCGCCGAACTCAAGGCGATATGCATCTGGCTCGGCGTGGTCGAAATATTCGGCTACAGCGTTTCGTTTTCCAAGCTCACGCTGGTCGTGGAGTTTCTCGTGATGGCGGTCGTGCTGGTGTGGCGCCCCTGGGGACTTTTCGGCAGACCCCAGGCCGTTAGCCGGTTCACCGGGATGATCGAGCAGCCGCTTCGTCGCGCATCCAAACCCTTCGCCATCGGCGCGGCTGTGCTCGGATTGATACTGCTTGCGATGCCATGGCTCGCGGCGCAGTCTCCGTACACGTTGGTGCTGATGATCGACCTGATGGTGGCCGCGCTGTTCGCTGCGAGCCTTCATTTCATCATGGGGCCGGGCGGTATGCATTCGTTCGGTCACGCGGCTTACTTCGGGCTCGGCGCTTATGGTGCCGCACTGCTTGCAAGATCCGCCGGTCTGCCGATGGAAGTTGCGCTTGTCGTTGCGCCCTTGGTGGCAGCGCTGGGCGCATTTGTTTTCGGCTGGTTCACGGTGCGGCTTTCTGGCGTGTATCTGGCCATGCTCACTCTCGCGTTCGCGCAGATCACTTGGGCCATCACCTATCAGTGGGATAGCTTCACAGGAGGGAGCAACGGACTCACCGGCGTCTGGCCGTCTTCGTGGCTGGCCGACAAGAGCGCGTATTACCTGCTCACGCTGGTATTTGTGGCGGCGGGGGTGTTGTGGCTGCGCCGCGTGCTGTTCTCGCCATTCGGCTATGCGCTTCGCGCCGGTCGCGATTCGACCTTGCGTGCCGACGCCATCGGCATCGACGTGAAGCGCATGCAGTGGGCGGCTTTTGTGATTGCAGGCGGTGTGGCGGGTCTGGCTGGCGCCTTGTTCGCATTCTCGAAAGGCAGCATTTCGCCAGAGTCCATGAGCGTGGGGAAATCGGTCGATGGCTTGGTGATGGTGTTGCTGGGTGGGATACAGACTCTCGCAGGCCCGGTCGTCGGCGCGGTCACCTTTAGCTGGCTACACGACACAGTGGCTCGCAACACCGACTACTGGCGCGCGATGCTAGGCGGCATCATCCTGCTGCTCGTCTTGCTGTTCCCGCAAGGCATCGCCGGGTTCTTCAGAAACCTGATCGACCGTAGACGAGATTCGCTCGATTCGGTGGCATTGAAGGAGGCAAAGGCATGAGTCTCCTCAAAGTAAACAACCTCGGAAAATCGTTCGGCGGCGTAAAGGCGGTGGACGGCATCAGTTTCGATCTCGCGGCAGGCGAACTGCTCGCACTGATCGGGCCCAACGGCGCAGGTAAATCGACCACTTTCAACATGGTGAACGGCCAGCTCAAGGCCGACCAGGGATCGATCGTTTTCGATGGCCAGGAACTCGTAGGGTGCAAGCCGCGCGATATCTGGCGTCGTGGTGTCGGCCGCACTTTTCAGATTGCCGAGACTTTCGCGTCTCTTACCGTGGTCGAGAACGTGCAGATGGCATTGCTGTCCAGCGACGGCAAATTGTTCTCGACCTGGAAACGCGCAGCCGATCACAAACGCGACGAGGCCATTGCGTTACTCGATTTGGTAGGAATGAAATCGCAAGCCGACAGGCCGTGCAGCGTGCTGGCTTATGGAGATGTGAAACGTGTCGAGCTCGCCATCGCCATGGCGAATGGCCCCAAGCTGCTGCTGATGGACGAGCCCACTGCCGGCATGGCACCGCAGGAGCGCAACAACTTGATGGCATTGACCAAACAACTAGTGATCGATCGCGGCATGGCCGTGCTGTTCACCGAACACAGCATGGATGTGGTGTTCGCCTATGCAGACCGCATGATCGTATTGGCGCGAGGACGACTCATCGCCGAAGGCAAGCCGCTGGAGATTCGCGATCATCCCAAGGTGCAGGAGGTGTACTTCGGTACCGGAAAGACCTTCGAGAAAAACGATGCGGCCGAGGTGGTGTCATGAGTTCGCCTACGGAAATGCTTCTGGAGACGAAAGGCCTTGCCGCCTGGTACGGCGCCGCGCAGATTCTGTACGACGTCGACCTGCAGGTGAAGCGAGGCGAAGTCGTCGCACTCATGGGGCGCAACGGCGCAGGCAAATCGACCACGCTCAAGGCGATCATCGGCATGCTCGCGAAACGTCGCGGTCGAATCGAGTTTCTCGGTCGCGATATTTCGACGACCGAGTCGCACCATGCAGCGCGCATGGGACTCGGATTCGTTCCCGAAGACCGGCGCATCTTCACCGATCTCACGGTGATGGAAAATCTTGAAGTGGGCAAGCAGCCTGCTCGCAAATGGCCTGACGGATCTTCGGCGCCGCTTTGGACACCCGAGCGATTGTTCAAGCTTTTCCCGAACCTCGGCGAGATGCCGCAGCGACCCGGTGGTCGCATGAGCGGTGGCGAGCAGCAGATGCTGACGGTGGCGCGAACGCTGATGGGCAATCCTTATCTCGTGCTGCTCGACGAACCCTCGGAAGGCGTGGCCCCGGTCATCGTCGAGCAGATGGCGCAGATGATCGTCGAGCTCAAGGCGCAAGGCGTGAGTATTCTTCTTTCGGAGCAGAACATGCATTTCGCAGAGCTGGTTTCCGATCGGGCGTACGTTCTCGAGAAGGGACAAATCCGCTTTCAGGGCAGCATGAAAGATCTGGCGGCGAACGAAGAAGTTCGACGTGCTTACCTGAGCGTCTGAGCACGATGGATGCCGGCTCCATGCGATTGCGGGTGAACGGCCTTGAGCATGAGGTGCCGCACTCGGCAAACGCCTCGCTGCTCACGATTCTTCGAAACGATCTTTCGCTCAACAGCCCCAAGTACGGCTGCGGACTCGGGGAGTGCGGCGCATGCACTGTGCTGGTCGACGGTGTGGCAGCGCGTTCATGTGTCATCCCTGCGGCTGGTGTGCTCGACAGAGAAATCACCACCCTCGAAGGGCTTGGCACCAGCAAGAGTCTCCATGCTATTCAACAGGCGTTCATCGACGAACAAGCGGCGCAATGCGGCTACTGCCTGTCGGGAATGATCATGATGACTGCGTCGCTGCTCGCCAGGAATCCGGATCCGTCCGAGGCCGATGTACGCCGTGAGTTGACTGGCAATCTTTGTCGGTGCGGCACACATGTCGAGATCGTTCGAGCGGTGCTGCGTGCAGCAAAACTAAACGCGCAGGCAGCCACTCGATGAACCGACGCGCAGACTTGCCCCTGACCCGCGCCGAATTTTTGTCGGCGAATGGCGTGCTCGTCGTCACCCGCAATCCTCCGCCTCCGCCGCCACCTGCGGCAGGGCAGCCCGCGTCCGTGTTCGCAAATCCGGAAGAGGGCGTCGAGATTCTTGTCGCGGTCTGGGATGACGGTAGCGTCACCGCGCTCAACGGTCATGTCGACCTCGGCACGGGAATTCGCACTGCGCTTGCACAGATCGTCGCGGAAGAGCTGGACGTATCGCTAGCTCGTGTGAACATGGTTCTCGGAGATACGGCACGCGCGCCGAACCAGGGCGCGACCATCGCGAGTACCTCCATACAGAAACACGCAGAGCCGCTGCGCATCGCGTCTGCCCAGGCCAAGGCATGGCTGGTTGCAAGCGCAGCTAAAAAATGGGGCGTCGATCCGGTATTCGTACTCGTGGACGATGGCATGGTGCAGCTTGCCAGCGATGCATCGACACGCATTTCGTACGGCGAATTGCTTCGCATGCAGCAAGTGGAGCTACTGCTGGACACGACCACGCCGGTCAAAAATCCTTCCGACTACAAACTTGTAGGTACCCGAGCGCCTCGCGTCGATCTGTCTGCCAAGGCCACCGGCGAGCTGGTGTTCGTTCACGACATGCGCGTGCCGGGTATGTTGCATGGACGCGTGGTGCGCCCTCCGTACGCCGGTGCGGATCATGGTGATTTCATAGGCAACACCCTCGAATCGGTCGATCGGTCTTCCATCGCGCATGTTCCCGGCATCCGAGCAATCGTGGTTATTCGCGATTTCGTAGGAATAGTGGCCGATCGCGAGGAACACGCCGAGCAGGCCTTGCGTGAACTCCGGGTGAACTGGAAATCGTGGCCGGGCTTTCCGGAAATGAACGACATTCCGAACGCGCTGCGCAACAACCCATCGACACGCCGCACCCTGATCGACGAGGGCAACGTCGACGCTGCGATTGCAGGTGCTGCCCAGTCGATGCCGCGCAACTACGTCTGGCCGTATCAAATGCACGCGTCCATCGGCCCGTCCTGCGCGGTGGCCGATTGGCAGGTGGACGGTGCGCATCTGAAAGTGTGGGCCGGCACCCAGAACCCACATGTCCTGCGCGCCGATCTTGCCCGTCTCATGGACATGAAGGATGTCGACGTCGATGTGATTCGCATGGAAGCATCCGGCTGCTACGGGCGCAATTGCGCCGACGATGTGGCTGCAGATGCGGCCTTGCTGTCGCGCGCAGTCGGCGCGCCGGTGCGCGTTCAACTCACGCGCAAGCAAGAGCATTTGTGGGAGCCGAAAGGGGCTGCGCAACTCATGGAGGTTCGCGGTGGCCTGAACGCCGATGGCTCCATTGCAGCCTACGATTTTCAGACCTACTACCCGTCCAACGGTGCGCCGACTCTTGCGCTTTTGCTCACCAGGGCTATCGAGCCGACTGCGCAGGCCTACGAGATGGGCGATCGCACGGCGCGGCCCCCGTACGACGTCGACAACCTTCGCGTGGCTGTGAACGATATGGCGCCTATCGTGCGCGCGTCATGGCTTCGCGGTGTTTCTGCGTTGCCCAACAGCTTCGCGCATGAGTCCTACATCGATGAGTTGGCCACTGCGGCGGGAGTCGATCCGGTCGAGTTTCGGCTTCGCTATCTGAGCGATGAACGCGCGGCAGAACTGGTGCGCGCAACCGCCGAGCGCGCCGGGTGGATTCCTCGCGGTGCGCCTCGATCGGCTGCATCATCGAACGCGCCCAAGGGGGACATCGTCACCGGCCGTGGCTTCGCCTACGCGCGATACATACACAGCAAATGGCCAGGCTTCGGCGCGGCCTGGGCCGCGTGGGTGGCAGATGTCGAGGTGAACACCAAAACCGGCGAAGTCCATGTGAGCCGTGTTGTCGTCGGGCACGATGCCGGTCTGATGGTGAACCCGGCAGGCGTCGAGCATCAAGTGCATGGCAACGTATTGCAGACGACGAGTCGCGCCTTGATGGAGGAAGTGAAGTTCACGCCGCCATCGCAAGCAGCGCCGTCGAGCAGAACCAGCGGCACGTCGCTGGACACCAAAGAATGGGGAAGCTACCCGATCCTCAGCTTTCGGGATGTGCCGGTTATCGAGGTGCTGCACATGCCCAGGCAGGGCGAGCCCTCGATGGGTGTCGGCGAGTCTGCATCGGTGCCCGGCACTGCCGCAATCGCCAACGCGATCTTCGACGCGACCGGCGTGCGATTTCGCCAGCCGCCATTCACACCGGACGTGATTCGTGCGGGCTTGAGTCCGCTGATGGCGCCGCAAACTACGCCGCCTGACGTGGCGCCGCCCCTGTCGCCGACCATGCCGTCGCCCTGGCCCACGACAGCTTCGCCGCCGAGGCGAGCCGCATGGGCAATCCGGGCCATCGGTATTGCAGGCGGACTGTTCGGTCTGGCGCTTGCATTGATCGGATGGCGTAGCGCATTCGCGCCGGTGGCGCCCATCAGACTTGCGGCGAGCTCCGCGACGACATCGCCCTACAGCGACGCAACGATAGAGCGCGGCCGAATGCTTGCAGCGGCCGGAGACTGCGTGGTCTGTCACACCGCACCGGGCGGCGTGGCTAACGCGGGCGGACGTGCCATGGACACGCCTTTCGGCAAGGTCTATTCCACGAACATCACGCCCGATGCCGAGACCGGGATCGGCGCGTGGTCGCTCGACGCTTTCACGCGTGCCATGCGCGACGGAATCTCGCGGGACGGCCATCATCTTTATCCGGCATTTCCGTACACCTCGTTCGCAAAAATCGACGATGACGACCTGCAGGCGATCTACGCGCACCTGATGGCGCAGCCAGCGGTGAGTTCCACGCCGCAGCAAACGAAGCTCGCTTTTCCATTCAATGTGCGCCCTCTGATGGCTGCGTGGAACGGCATGTTTCACGAGACGGATAGCCCATTGGCCGAGCCCGCAAAATCAGCAGAGTGGAATCGTGGCGCTTATCTGGTCAACGGCGTCGGGCATTGCGCCGAATGCCATTCGCCACGCAACGCGATGGGTGCAGTGAAGGGCGGCAAGGCATTTCTGTCGGGCGCATTCGTCGATGGATGGGAGGCGCCCGCGCTGACATCCGCATCGCGCGCAGCGGTGTCGTGGAGCGAGCAGGAGTTCTATCGCTACTTGCGCAGCGGGCACACCGAAACGCATGGAATAGCAGCAGGCCCGATGGCACCTGTCATTCACGGACTGTCCTCGTTACCGGACTCCGATGTGAAAGCCATGGCGACTTACCTTGCGTCGTTCAACCCTCCTGCTAACGACGAGGCCTCGGCCGAAAAAGCGAAAACCTGGGCGAAAACTTGGGTACAGACAGCGTCGTCCAACGCTCCCTTGCCAGGTTCCTCAGGTCAAAGAATTTTCGACGCTGCCTGTGCCGCCTGCCATCACGATGGAAATGGCCCGAAGTTGCTGGGCGTGAACCTGCCGCTGGCGCTCAACACCAACTTGCGTAGCGACCGCCCCGACAATCTGGTCCGCGTGATTCTCGAAGGAATTCGCGAGCCGTCTTCTCGAGATATCGGCTTCATGCCTGCTTTCAACGAGAGCCTCAACGACAGGCAAATCGCCGACCTCGTGATTCACATGCGCGGCAGGTTCGCACCCGATCGTCCGAAATGGGAGCGGGTGGAAACTGCAGTGGCGCGCATTCGCGAAACGAAATAGCCCGGGTTCAAACTGTTTCGTCGGCAAGCAATTCCTGGGTGATGTGAAACATCCGTCCGTCGAACATTTCCATGATCGATTTGATTTTCGCTTTCAGCACCGTGCGGACCGGTGCCTTGAATGCTTCGTTCATCGCGTCTACCGATTCATAGACCGATTCGAAAATCATGTGAATTGGCAAGCCGTCGTCTTCGATGGTTTTCGCGCGAACGACACGCACCGACTTCACGCCCGGAAATTGCTTCATGAGCGGAACGATCTCATCCCTCATGGCCCTGTCGAATCGTTCGCTGTCTTCCGGTTTGACCGTGCCTTCGAGGATTGCGCTTCTGACGATCACAGACCCAGTCCTCCGAGCGACTTGCCGCCATCGACGAAGAGCGTTTGTCCGGTCACAAAGGTAGTGTTCGGTGACGCGAAAAATGCAATCGCATTGGCTATTTCCGACGGATCTGCCGGACGGCCGTAGGGCTCGAGCGCGCTCGCAGCCGCATGCTGTTCGGGCGTCAGCATGCGGGTCATGCCGGTATCGGTAAATCCTGGCGCAATCGCATTCACCGAAATACGCTTCTTGCGAAGGTCCATGGCCATGGCGCGCGTCAAACCGGACACACCGGCCTTCGACGCGACGTAGTGCGCAAAGTTGGATGTGCCCACCGCAGCGCGTGAAGAGATCGTCACTATTCGTCCGCCTTCTTTCATGCGGCGCGACGCCTCTTGCGCACAAATAAATGTGCCAAGCAGATTCACATCCATGACCTCACGAAAATCTTCATCGGTGATGTCGTCGAACATCCGCATCGGCCCGATGCCTGCCGCGCACACCATCACATCGACCCGACTTTCCGCGTCCAGCAAAGCGGAGATCGCAGCTCGATCCCGAATGTCCGCGACTGCTCCGCCTGCGCTGAATCCAGCAGCTTCGATTTCGCTCACGGCGCGCTCGACTGCATCCGCGTTCCTGTCGATCACCACCACGCGAAATCCGTCATGCGCCAATCGCGTCGCGGTCGCGCGACCGATGCCGGACGCTCCGCCGGTGATAAACGCGATTTCTTTTGCCGTGCTTGCCGTCATGCTTTACCGCTCAATCGATTTGAATGTTGAATTCCTTGACGATGCGGGTGTATTTCACCTGGTCGTCCGCGAGTAGCTTTGCCAGGCGCGACGGATCGCCCCCTATGGGTTGAACCGCCATCGTATTCATCTTGGCGATGACGTCGGGCATTTTCAGGATCTCGTTGAACTCCGCATTGAGCTTCTTCACCAATTCAGGCGGCATGTTCTTCGGGCCCATGAAGGCTTGCCAGGCGCCGACGTCCGCACCCTTGATGCCTTGCTCGGCGAGCGTCGGCACATTGGGCATGAACACGGTGCGTTGTGGGTCGGCCACTGCGAGCGCAACGAGTTTTTTGCTGTCGATGAAGGGTTGAACCGGACCGATGGTCGAGTACATCATCGGCACATGACCGCCAACCATGTCGGCGACTGCCGGCACGCTTCCGCGATAAGGAACCTGAGTGATCTTGGTGCCGGTCGATTTGTCGAACAGCTCGGCAAGGATGTGCATGGGCGAGCCCTGACCTGGGCTGGCGTAGCTGGTGATCTTTCCAGCCTTGGCGGCATCGACCAGCTCTTTGGTGCTGTTGATTCCGGTGGACGTCGCGGCAACGACATAAAGCGATTGGGTGCCGATTTCCATGATTGGAGTGAGATCGGTCTTGACGTCGTAGCTCGCGCCTGAGCCGGGCTTCATCACCAGCGGGGAGATCACGACGGTATTGGGTGCCAGCAAAAGCGTGTAGCCGTCCGGATTTGCACGTGCGACGTAAGCGGTGCCGATGGTGCCGCCAGCGCCGGTGCGATTTTCGACGACGACCGTTTGATGCAGGCGCGCTTGCAGCTTCTCGCCGAAAAGGCGCGCGAGAACGTCGGTGTCGCCGCCGGCGGGATATGCCACCACGATATTGATCGGCCGCGAGGGATACTCCTGCGCGTGAGCGGAGACGCCGCTGAAGGTAGCGATCAGGGAGGTTGCTGCCACGATGACTGCGCTCAGTTGTTGACGGCGTTGAGCGTTCGCCGGACGGATCGATTGGGACATGATTGTTCGCTGGTGGGTTGATCGGATGAACAACCAGAATGTAGAAATTGCGCCTCATCCTGCGCAAGCTATAGTTTCACTCAGTGAAACTCCTCACGTGTTCGCAACCATGACTTCGAAAAAATCTCCTGGTGAACCGGCCTCCATCGCTTCTGGCGAGTTGAGCAAAGGCACCAAACATGTCGAGTCGCTTAGAAAAGGGCTCGACGTCCTGCGCGCCATCCATGAGGCATCGGCCATCACGTTCACCGACTTGCAGCGTGCCACGGGAGTTCCCAAAGCCACGCTGGTCCGTATTCTCAAGACCTTGGTGGCAAGCGGATGGATTCACCGAAACGAATCGAACGGTCGCTACATGGCGGAACTCGCCGGCCACGCGAACCGATTGAAGATGCCTGCGGCCCACGAGAAATTAGGAAATGCCGCGTATCCCTTCCGGCTCGCATTGCAAAAGCGTGTGCCCTGGCCGATCGATATGGCTGTTCGCGATGGCTCGCATATGCTCATCATCGAAGGCCCCGATTCCGGATTGCAGAGCATTGCCGCGAACTACAGGCTGCTCGGCTTCCGGCCATCGATGCTGAGGTCGTCACTCGGACGCTGTTATTTGTCTTTTTGCCCCAAGGATGAGAGAGACGCGATCGTTTCTGCGCTCTCGCATTCGACCGATCCATCCGACAGGGCGGCTTTGGCCGCGGATAGCTTGAAACGACTGGTGGCACAAACAAAAGCGCACGGCTACGCACTACGCGACGCGTCTCACACCCCGCTGACTTCACCGGAGCGCTACGGTGCCATTGCAGTGCCCATATTTAATGGAGACACCCTGGTGGCCTGCCTGAGCTGTTCATGGCACCCCGAGTTGGCGTCAACTCCGGACATCGTGAGCAACTACCTCAGGCACATGCAGGATGCTGCTAAAGCTATCGGCCGCGAATACGGGTCTTAGCCGCGCTATCGAGAGTGAGCCGCGAGGTGGCCATTTTCCAGATGAGCGGCATTGATTGCACTGTTACGTAGGCGCATTCTTACGAACATTGGACAGGATGTACGTCAGAGACTTCATTGCGGGTCGATTTCAATTGCTGCTATCGAAGCATTCAGCACAACGTTTTAACCATGAGCTCATTTTTCATCTCCGGTTTTGCCAGTCTTACGTCCGGCGATGCTTTGGCATCGGACGCCATGCTTGGAAATTCCAGTTTGTCTGGCGGGCAGGATCCTCGCCAGGCGGAGCTTTTTCAGTTGGCGTACATCGAGCTCGCTCGTTTCGAGTTCGGCATCATGGACAACGCAGATGGAAAATCTACCCTTGCGGCTAAACGTCTAAAAGAAGCGCAACTACGTTCTGGCAAGCTCAGTCATGTGCGTGCCAAACAAAGGGCACACGCGTATTTCCCGGTGCACGGAAGCGAACACTGTCCTCAGTGCTGGGTATTCGAAGGCTTGAAGCATGCATTGCACTTCGAAACCCGAGACGGTGTCGAGTCTGCGAGTTGCCATCGTTGTGCGAATCAAATTCAGTTGCCCTTGAACTGAAGTTTCGTTGTGCGCCCTCCTCATGGAAGCATGTGGAGGGGCACTTTCTCAAATTTCAAGCCCTCGCATTGTTCCTGTTCGTAGAACAGTCTATTGCCGAGTTGGCGGTTTATCTTCTTGCTCCAGAGTCTTAAAGTTCTTCCCATGGCAGCAACTAATGCAGCTCCCAAAAAGAAGCTGCAGATGCCGGTCGGTGTTGTTGCCATGAATCCAAAGTTAGTTAAGGAAGAAGAAAATGAAAGTCTCTAAAAACATCATGTTCGCAGCAGTTGCAGCACTCGCCACCGTCGGCGCAGCGCATGCAGAGACAACGGTATCTCGCGCTCAAGTTCAATCGGACTATGTTGCAGCGGTCAAGAACGGCGACGTTCAAGAACCCCGCAGCGGCCTGCTTTTGAATCAGCTGTATCCCTCGCAGTACAACGCGAAGTCACAAGCTTCCGCAGTTAGCCGCGCTCAAGTGCAAGCCGAACGCCAAGATGCAGTTCGCAACGGCGAAGTTGTCGATGCACGCACCGGTATCGCTCTGAACCAGCTGTATCCCGCTAAGTATCCCAATGCAGCAGCTAATAAGGCAGATGCAACCAAGAGCCGTGAGCAAGTGAAGGCTGAAGCGATTCAGGCTCGCCAGATCGACATCAGCACGCATCGCGCACAAGGCTGATCTGGCTCGGCATCGACACGGCTCGGATATCAACGGCAGTCTTCGGGCATTAGCCCAGGGTCGATATCCGGAGAGTTGCATACCCATGTAATCGTGCCGTTCGATGCTTTAGCCGGCTTGAACACGATCGTTCCGTCCTTGCCAGGCAAGTACTGAAACGACGCGATCAAGGTGACTGTTCCGGAATCGAATGCGAGTTGGGTTCCATCGCTCGCCACATCGGATATCCCCGCTTCGGCTAACGACGCGGGGATTTTTCCTTTTACGAGGGAATGTTGTTCGATGGCATGCGAAGCCATACGCATGTTCGCGTACGCGCTGTTGACCCGTGACTGCAAAACGAGCGTCTGATAAGCGGGCAGCACTATCGCACCGACTATCCCGGCCACGCCGATGATGGACAGGATCATTGCAATCACCAGGGGCCATGTTCCGGAGCCGCCCGCGTTTCGAAGGTAATCGAGTTGTTCGCTACGGACCGGATAAGTCTCCCGACTGCGGTTCACCAGTCGACGGCATCTACGGTAATAGGCCCGATTGCCCATAAAGCCAGGCACCAGATAGAAGACGAGGATCACCACTACCGTAGTCGCTATCGCAGGAAACCCAAAAATTGCAGCGATCGACGCTAGCAGGTAGGCAGCGATGTATGGCGCCACGCAGTAGACGATCATCCACATCCACATTTTTCGTCTCACCAGCCAATAGAAAGTGACTAACGACGCGGGCCAGTTCCAGGTTAGCGACTTGTCGCCAAGGTGGAACACCTCGAATTTCTTCAAATAGAACGCCGTGTTATTCGGGCCGATTGCCGCGGCGTAGGCCTCTTTGTCGAAAGCAAGAGATGCAAGTTCTACAGGCGTAAGCGGTCTGGGGGATTCGTTGGTCATTGGATAGGCCTTTCGCGGTTAGCCGCGACAGTAAAACAGTTTGAACCAAGAAGGCGGGATTTCAGCCATCCGTCCTGTCCATCCTTGGTTTCTCACAGCAACTACGCGGTGTGTCCTACAACACAGGAAAGGACGCGATCCAAATATGAGACACACAACAACGGTCATTCAAGGAGTTCGTTTCATGGAACATCAAGTTCAAACCCTGGTCGACGCCCACATCACTTTGCCCGCAGTTTCGGAGCAATGGAAGGCAAGCTTCAGTAACTGGCTCAATTTCCACTACCAGTTCTCGCACCATTCGAATTCGATCTAAAGCGATCTTTGCCCATCAAATGGATCTTCCAGACTGGATCGACTACATCCAATGGCCAGCCACACTGGTGACTGTCCTTGCGACCGGCTTTGTCGGTTCTAAAAATGAGAGCACCCGACGATGGGGCTTTTATGTGTTTGTGCTCAGCAATTTTCTATGGATTGCATGGGCACTTTATTCGCGTGCATACGCGCTGATCGTCCTGCAGGTGGCGTTGTTCGCGATGAACGTAAGAGGCGCCTACAAGTCCAATGAATAAGTTTGCCTCGACCTCGACCTCGACCTCGTTAATCTGTGGTCTTGGACTTTCTTGCTGGCTTGCTCTTTACGGTTTTTGCCGACTCTTCGAATGCTTTCGCGCTTGGCGCACCTTTCGATCCCGGCTTGCGCATTTTCTCTCCGCTGCCGTGTGCAATCCTCTCGTGTTTTGCATGAATGTTTGCGTAGAGTCCCGGCTTGGCGCTAGGCGATTTCGTTTGTTTCTTGGCGGTCATAAATTGGCTTTCGTTCGTATTTGAATCACTTCGCCAACTTATGAAGACTCCGTCATGGCGAATGTAGGACGCGGGCTGAATCTGATTGAAAAGTTTTTCCCAGACATTTCCGCGCCCCCGGTACAATTTCCACAGAAGCAGGAGAGCGGATCGAATCGAGCCTTAAAGGCCGATCGAACCCACCGAAGGCGCAAACTCCCATAAACGCTCAGGTAACTCGAAAGAGTCTGTACTGCTTCACACGTAAAAGCCGACTGGAGAGCCATCACGCAGGTGATGCACCGAAGGAGCAAATCCGTTGCGGGCGCAACGGGTGAATCTCTCAGGTACCAAGGACAGAGGGAGCGGCAGCCTGGATCGAAAGAGTCCGGTTGCCCTGTTCTATTCAGGCACCCAATTTTTCGGTATCAGGCGCTGCAACTTACGGGTTCCTTATGCGCGTGATAGTTCTCGGTGCCGGCCTGCTCGGCATTACTTCGGCCTACTACCTTCAACAGCTCGGTCACGATGTGACTGTTATCGACAGGCAGGCATCTGCCGGTGCCGAAACAAGTTTCGCCAATGGCGGGCAGATCTCGGTCAGCCATGCCGAGCCGTGGGCCAATCCGTCAGCGCCAGTCAAGCTGCTTCAATGGCTTGGCAAGGAAGATGCGCCGCTGCTGTTTCGCCTTCGCGCCGACATGCGTCAATGGATGTGGGGACTGCAATTTCTGCGCGAATGCACACCGGCGCGTACCCGTCACAACATCGAACAGATAGTTCGCCTTGGCACTTACAGCCGCGACACCTTGCAGCAGCTTCGCCGAGACACGAATATCCAATACGAGCAGCGCACGCAGGGCATTCTTCACTTCTACACGACTCAAAAAGAATTCGACAACGCTGTCGGCCCGGCTGAGCAGATGCGTCAGCTCGGATGCGATCGACGTGTCATTTCAGCAGACGAGGCCCTTGCATTGGAACCGGCTCTCGCGCACATTCGCCCGCAACTGATGGGAGCTACCTACACCGGAGAAGACGAGTCGGGTGATGCCAACCTGTTCACCCGCAATCTGGCTGCGATGGCCGAAGCGGCAGGAGTGAAATTCCTGATGGGTCACAACATCACGGCCATCAACAAGGTAGGCGGAAAAATCGATCATGTCGAAATAACCGATCGAGACGGACGTTATGAACGCGTAAACGGCGATTCCTTCGTGCTGGCCATGGGATCCTTCAGTCCGCTGATTGCGGCGCCTCTCGGACTCAGACTTCCCATCTATCCGGCCAAGGGCTACTCGGTCACGCTGCCCGTCATCGACCCGTCGAAGGCGCACCAGGTGTCGCTTACCGATGACGAATTCAAGCTCGTGTTCTCACGCTACACATCCGAAAAAGGCGACCGTATGCGAATTGCCGGAACGGCGGAATTCAACGGTTATGGACGCGAGTTGAACGAGGTTCGCTGCAATGCCATCGTGCGAAGAGTCGAGCAGTTGTTCCCCGGCGCAGCCGATACGACGAAGGCCCAGTTCTGGTCGGGGTTGCGTCCCGCGACGCCCAGCAACCTGCCTTTGATCGGCAAGACGAAATATCCCAACCTGTTCCTCAATACGGGTCACGGAACTCTGGGTTGGACGCATGCGTGCGGATCCGGAAAATCCATTGCACGCATCGTCAGCGGACTGGCGCCTGAAGTGAACTTCGCGTTCACCGGCGCCTGACCAGGCGATCTAATCAGACGAGCTAATCAGGGCGTAGCCGTTGCCTTCACAGCCTTGATCGTGTCGACTTCGGTATTCCAGAGCTGACCGTCCTTGCGGTCGACGCGGCGGATGTACACGTTCTGCGTGATGTCGCCGTTCTGTGCGTCGACGGTGATCGGGCCGCGCGGGCTTTCGAAGCTCTGACCGCGCATGGCTGCAACCAATGCCTCACCCTTGCCCTGGCCCTTCGTTGCTTCCAGCGCGGCGTAGATCACGCGCATGCCGTCGTATCCGCCCACCGCCATGAAGTTGGGGCGCAGTCCTTTGTTCGCTTTGCCGAACGCGTCGACAAACTTTTTGTTCAGCGGCGAATCGTGTGAAGCGGAATAGTGGAACGACGTGATCGTGCCGACCGCTGCGTCGCCCATGTCGTTGAGCAGATCGTCGTCCGTCACACCGCCATCGCCGATGAGCTTGATGCCTGCTTTGTCCATTCCGCGTTCCGTGAACTGCTTCATCAATGCCGCGGCAGGTCCCGAGGGCACGAACACGAATACCGCCTCGGGGTTCAGATCGCGAACGCGCTGCAGGAACGGCGCGAAATCGGGATTGCGCATGGGAATCCGAATCTCTTCGACGATCTGCCCACCGTTCTTGGTGAGCCGCTCCTTGAAGTTCTTTTCGGCATCGATTCCGGGGCCGTAATCGGACACCATCGTCACGACACGTTTGACGTTGTTCTTCGATGCCCAGTCGGCCATGGTGAGAGAGGTTTGCGGCAGCGTGTAGCTGGTTCGCACGAAGAAAGGCGAGCTCGCGACGATGCCCGATGTAGCGGCCGCCATGATCACCGCCGGCGTTTTCGACTGGGTAGCGATCGGACCCACTGCGAGTGCTGCGGGGGTCACGCCGAAACCGGCGAGCACATCCACCTTGTCGTTCACGACAAGCTCTTGTGCGATGCGCTTGGTTTGATCCGGCACTGCAGCGTCGTCCTTCAGGATCACTTCGATTTTGCGTCCCGCAACGGTCGATCCGTTTTCCGCCATGTACAGCTTCACAGCCGCGTCGATCTGTTTGCCGGTCGATGCGAACGGACCTGTCATCGGCAGGATGAGTCCGATCTTGAAGGGCGTCGTTTGAGCATGCGCCGATACGGAAACGATGGCCGCAACTCCGAGCACGACCTGCGCCAGGATGGTGGATTTCAAAGAAAAATTAGTCTCGTGTGTCTTCATTGTTTTACCTTGATGAGGTGTGGATCGATGGAATAGAAACTTCTAAGCCGACTTCATGCGCTCGATGATTCGCCTGGCCTGGTTAGGCCCGACATCGACATGAATATCGATGTCACCGGTCACGCCCGGCTTGATGCCGAACCTGCACTGGTTCTGGTACTGCGCTTCGATGATGACTTTGTCTTCGACGAAGGTGGCTGCGGTCTGGTCGACGACTAGTTGCGTGACGTCCTGACTGTCCTTGTGCGGATTCGTCGCGATCGTCCAGAAGTAGTGCGTGGTGGTTTCGGTTTCGGGAGTGACCCCGTGAAATCCGCGCATATGAAATCCGTACCTGTCGGGGTCGTCATACGATCCCGATCCGTGATCCATGGCACCGGTCCAGATGGCGCAATGCGAATGATGGAACACGACCTCCTGCCAACGGTCGATCTTTCCCTTGAACGGCCACGCAGACGAATAGGTGGGAGGCGGATCGGACTCCGGCATCAGGCGCAGCACGGTGACGGTTTCGTTGGTGCGTTTCACATCGAGCTTCGCGTTCATGTGAATCTTCGGATTGCCGCCGATGGTTTTCAGATGCACGTAGCCCAGATGACTCAGGTCGAGCAGGTTGTCGTGGATCAATTGCCAGGGCGCGTCGTAGTGATAGACGTCGCCTCCGAATTTGTATTCCGGATCGCTGTGAAATCGATACGACGGCGGCTCGTCTTTCGGCGCAGCGTCGGGCGACGATCCTATCCATACCCACAGAATCTGATCGACTTCGCGAAGCGGATACGCGGGCACGCGTGCCTTGTCGGGAATGAGTTCCTGCCCTGGAATTTCAACGCACTTTCCGCTCGTGTCGAACAGCAGTCCGTGATAGCCGCAGCGCAATCCTGCGCCTTCGATATTGCCGCACGACAAAGGCAGTTCCCGGTGGCAGCAACGGTCCTGCAAGGCAGCGACTTCGCCGTTTTCGTTGCGAAAGAGAACCATCGCCCTGGACAGCAGTGTGCGTGCGACCGGCTTGTCTTTCAGCTCCCACGAGAAGCCTGCGACATACCATCGGTCGAGCGGAAATGGATTGAGTTTTCTCGTCACCTCGATGGGTGCGACGACATCGTTCATGGGGCGTCTCCGTACTTGCTAATTCGTCGTTCAGTGTACGGAACGTGGAGATGTAAATCTATGGCCGATTGCCGGTTTATTGGCAGGGATTTCCCTAAATTCGACGAAAAATCTGGATGTCAGCCGCGTTTGAGCGGAGCGCGACTTTGATCGTTATTGAGGTGCACGAACTTCTTGAGCAGCCGCACGAATTCTTCTTTTTCGTCGTCGTCGAGGCTGGCGAGGAGCTTGTGCCGAAGCTCGTGAACCGACGGAACCATGCCGATGATCGATGCTTCGCCTTCGGAGGTGAGAGACAGTTTGCGCTGGCCACGTGCCATGACCTCGCGGTGGATCAAGCCTCGCTTTTCGAGACGCGCCGCAATGTCGGCGGTGGTGGATTTGTCGAGAGCGATCAGCCCGGCAAGCGTGACCTGATCGATGCCCGGCTTTTCCTGAAGCATTCGAAGAATTGCATATTGGACTGGAGTGACGTCCGCATTCATCGTCTCGTGAAACATCGACAACGCTATTTGTTGAGCGCGTCGCATCAGATGACCTGGCTGGTCATACAGATCCATCAAAAGCGTTTCTTCGGCTGTGGGCGCTTTCGGCTTGGCCGACCTGGGCTTCGACACCCGAGCAGGCTTCGCCGCCGCGCCTGGCTTGGCCTTCGGTAGCGGCTCTGCGATAGTTTTGACGGAAGTCTTTTTGGCAGTCATCCCGAGCGATTGTAAGAACACACCTCGCCCGGGAGGAAGAGAGCGGGTTACTGGACGAACTGATTGGTGAAGAGGTCGTTCAAGGGGGTCGACTTGGTCACGATGCCTTCCTTCACATAGAACTTCTGCACCAGATCCATGCGAGCCGGATCCATCATGCCGAGCACCTTCTGATCGGGGTAGACGTACTTGGCATACAGCGCGAACACCTCTTCGACGAACGCTTCCTTGCCCGCATAAATAGGCATCGCGGCGATGTAATCCTTCGCGGCTGCTTTCGGGTCGCTCATGATGTCGCTCAGGCCGTGCAGCGTGCCTTTCACTACCTTGCGGATCATGTCGGGGCGCTTCTGGATCATTTCATCCGAGGCGAGGATGGCCTGAGCCATGCTGCCGAAATAATCGTATGCCGGCATGATGCGGACCTTCACACCGGTCGCGCGCACTTCCGCGATCCATTCGGGAACGGCAGCCATCGCATCGGCTTTACCGGCAGCGAACTGCTGCCACACCCCCGCCGGACCGGCGGCTTGAATGTCCAGATCGTTCTTGCTCAAACCGGCAGTGGCCAGCGTTCCAAGGAGCGAGTAGTAGGTTGCATCGGCATAGTTCGTGGTCGTGACCACCTTGCCCTTCAGATCTTTCGGGCCCTTGATGGCAGAGTCTTCGCGAGCCGTCAGCAGCATGAGAGATCTACCGCCGAGCAGCGCCACCGATTTCACCGGCACGCCGGCAGCTCGCGAAATGATGGGGGTGTCGCCGAAGGAATGGCCGATGGGCGCGTTGCCGGCGCCAATCTGCTTGGCTGCATCGACGCCGCCGCGGCCTGCGATGAAGTTGATCTTGAGGCCTTCCTGTGCGTAGTAGCCCTTGTGCTGCGCGATCATCCAGGGTGCGAACGCAATCAGGCCGGCAGGGGCGGGCAAAAGATAGTCGATCGTCTCGAGGGCGGGTGCTGGCGTCTGCGCCTGCGCACCGAATGCGACGGCGAGAACGCCCACGCCGAGGATCTTGGAGAAAGACTTTATGGCGTTGCGCCGCATCGGGTTCGACATCGGAAATTCCAATCGTGAAGGACAAATAAGCTGGGAACTTGCTAAAACCGAAAGGTATTCGGTTAACGCGAAGTTTCTTAGAAATCGCTTCAGTACTCAAGCAATTCGTGTGCCCGATGACAGGCGAGAATTCGTTTTTTTGCTTCAGCGCGTCGTCCGGTCGATTGGAATGACGTCATGCCGAACTGGGCAACCTGAAAGGCAACCAGCGCGCCAATTATTTTGGCTTTGCAACGAATCGAATCGGTTTTTCTTCGATGTTGCCCGGGGTTGCGGGGCTCGGCGCGCAGTCCGCGCAACCTGATCCACATCCGGACTCGACCATCAGTGCTTTGGCGGAGTTATCGCGTAAGGTCTTTGGGACCAACGTGCTGTTCTGGATACCGGCTGCCAGCCGCTTCTTCGCGCTCCGGGGCAGCAATCGCCACACGCTGAATGCGGCAGCAAGAGCGACGATCACGTAAACGACAAGTGACTGGACGGCGGCGTTCATGTTGTCAACCACAGTGCAATTCGGTAAGTGACGAAGGATGCGAAATAGGCGAGTCCGAACAGATACGCCGCCATGATCAGAGGGTATTTCATGGAATTGGTTTCGCGCTTTACAACTGCCAGTGTGGACAGGCATTGCGGCGCGAAAACATACCAGGCCAGCAGCGAAAACGCAGTCGCAAGGCTCCAGCTTTGGGAGATCAGCGGGCTGAGCGCCGTGGCCGCGTCTTCGGCAGTGGCGGAAAGAGCGTAAACGGTGCCCAAAGCGCCGACCGCCACTTCGCGAGCGGCCATTCCGGGCACCAGTGCAATCGAGATCTGCCAGTTGAAACCGATGGGCGAGAAGATGACTTCGAGCGCTCGGCCGATCATTCCTGCAAAGCTGTATTGAATGGCCGGTCCGGTTGCGCCGGTAGGTGGAGACGGAAAGGTCGAGAGGAACCACAACACCACCATCAGCGAGAAGATGATGGTTCCGACCCGGCTCAGGAAAATCACTGCACGTTGCCACAGACCGATTGCCAGACTTTGCAGATTCGGTAGGCGATAGGGCGGCAATTCGAGCATCAAAGGTTGGTAGCTGGACTTCATCCAGGTGCGCTTCAACACCCATGCGACCAACACGGCAGAAACAATGCCTGCGATGTAAAGCGCGAAAAGCGTAATGCCCTGCAGATTGAAGATCCCGACATCGCGCGCCGGGATGAACGCCCCGATCAGCAGCGCATACAAGGGCAGGCGTGCGGAGCAGGTCATCAGCGGCGCAATCATGATGGTTGCCAGCCGATCGCGAGCGTTAGGAATTGTGCGTGTCGCCATGATTCCAGGAATTGCACACGCAAAACTCGAGAGCAGGGGAATGAAAGCGCGACCCGACAGACCGACCTTGCCCATCCACGTGTCGAGAAGGAACGCGGCTCGAGGCAAATATCCCGATTCTTCAAGAATGAGGATGAAGAAAAACAGAATCAGAATCTGCGGAAGAAAAACCAGCACACTGCCCACACCTGCGACGATGCCGTCGACGAGCAGGCTACGCAGCAAGCCCTCGCTCATGTGTGCATTGATAAATTCTCCCACCCAGGTCATCCCATCCTTGATCGCGTCCATAGGCATGTTCGCCCAAGCGAATACCGCCTGGAATATGAGGAACAGCAACGCAGCAAGAATCACCAGCCCAAGGACCGGATGCATCACGATCGCGTCGATTCCCTGGTTGACCCGTTGCACTTGCGACGAAGAAGACACCGCGACCGACAGGATGTGATTGACCTTGTGCTGCAGTGCCTTGAGCTCGTCAAGCTTGGATACAGAATCGACCGCGACAGGCACCGGAGCAACTGTCGTCGACAGCGCGTTCTGTGCGGCTTCGAGCAGCTTGGCGCGTCCGTTGTCGAAAGATCGCTTCATGAGCGATGCAATCAGTCCGTTGCGCACCGCAATGGTTTCGACCACGGGCAACTGCAGTTCTTTGGACAATCGCGCCAGATCGATCTTCATGCCGCGGGCGCGCGCCACGTCCATCATGTTGAGCGCCATCACCATCGGACGTCCGAGGGCGCGTAGTTGAAGAACCAGACGCAGATTCATGCGCAGATTGGTAGCATCGACGACCGCAATGATCACGTCTGGCTGTCGCTCGCCTTCTCGGATGCCCATCACAACATCGCGCGTGACGACTTCGTCTGCCGATGTGGGGTGGAGGCCGTATGCGCCGGGCAGGTCGGTGATCGACACCGAACGGCCATCGGGCAATTTCGCGTGACCTTCCTTGCGTTCCACCGTCACGCCGGCGTAGTTGGCTACCTTTTGACGCGCGCCGGTAAGCAGATTGAAAAGAGCAGTCTTCCCACAGTTCGGATTTCCCACCAGCGCGAATTGCGGTGGCGAATTAGGCGACTTCAGTGAGCCTGGGCCGGCGGTGGTTGTAGTCACTTTGAGACCTCGACCTGAATACAACGAGCTTCGCTCAGGCGCAACGCGAAGACGGTTTCACCTATCTGAACGGCGATCGGCTCGATACCGTTCGGTCCGCGCCGAAGAAGCGAAATGGGTTCGCCGGGAAGAAACCCGAGTTCCTGCAACCGTTCCAGCGCGACCGAGTCGGACAGTTCCGAGACTGACATGACTGAATCGACGGTTGCAGGTTGGCCGGGTTTTAGCTCGGTAAGGGCGATGGTGGTCACGAAAATCTGTTAATTCTTAAAACTAAAACATTCTTTTGGTCGAGCCAAAGAAGAATCATTCTGAACTAGAAATGTGTACCGGGCCTGGACAGGCAAAAAATTCAGCGATCCGACAAGGGTCGGCGAATGGCGAACACTCGTTAAAGCGCGCTCGCGACCACGTTGATCGACAGTGCCACGACAAGCATGTTGAACGCGAACGACAGCACCGAATGGACGAGCGTGAGGCGCCGCATCGTGCTGGAAGTGACCTGGACGTCAGACACCTGGGAGGTCATGCCTACGACGTACGAGAAGTACAGGAAGTCGAAATAGTCGGGATCAAGCTTTCCGGGGAAGTCGAGGCCTCCATGGGAAACCTTGTTGTCCTTTTCCTGGTTGTAGTAACGGTGCGCGTAATGAAACGCGTAGACCGTGTGGATCATCAACCAGGAACCCGCCAGCGATACGAGTGCAAGCACGACGTGTCCTGCACGTTCTGCGTCACTCAGGCCTTTCACATTCTTGAGCAGCATCACGATCACACCCAGACTGACCGCTGCAATGCAAAGCATCACTACGAGGATCAGGACGTTGGGATCGTCGAGCGACTGCGCCCGCTTGCGACATTGCTCCGGACCGAAGGTCACGGCGAGTCGCCAGGCCAAAAACAGATAGACCGCAATTCCGCAGCACCACCCCACCAGCCCGCGAGTCATGGGTTCCAGCGGATACGCAAGAAAACCGGCGACGATCCCTGCGATCAGTCCGTAGACGAGTCGCCGCGGACCGAGTTTCGAGGAAATATTTTTGAGCATTTACGTAGCATCCTTGTGCGTCTCGATTGGACAGTATTTTCATCCGGGTCACGACGGGGTCACTACGGGGTCACTACGCGGTGAGCGCCGCTCGCGTAGAGTCGCTGGATGCTCGTCACTTACTCCTACCTGGCCATCGCCATCGTCGCCGAAGTTATCGCGACCACTTTCCTCAAAAGCTCCGAGGGATTCACGCGTCTCTGGCCATCGGTTATCACAGCTACGGGCTACTTGATCGCCTTCGTGTTCCTGTCGCTTACGCTCAAGACGCTCCCCACCGGCATCGTGTATGCGATCTGGTCTGGCATCGGCATCGTGCTGATTTCGGTCGTGAGCTGGATCTGGTTCGGCCAGGCGCTCGACGCACCAGCCATCGCAGGCATGGGGCTGATCATTGCCGGCGTGATCGTCATCAACATGTTCTCCAAGACGATCTCCCATTGACCGCGTACTTGTTCATCGAGGCAGACCAGACGAAAAAAAGCCGGGCTTGAACCCGGCTTGGAACGTCTTGCTGAGACGAGGTTTGGAGACAACCAAAAAGAAAACTGGAGATCAGTACGTGATGGTCACGGTGACGGTGTCGGTGTAGGTGCCGGGAACGGCGCCGGTGAGGTCGGGCAGTTGGCCGTAGATCGCAACCGATTGGGTGCCGCCGGAGCCGGTGCCCGAAGAGGTGGAGCTGCCCACGCCGTTGCCCCACACGGTGGTGCGCGCCGAGTCGGTGTAGAGCTGATAGGCCAGGGTGGCGGTGCCGTTCTTGATCTTGCGGCCGGTGAAGTTCGAAGAGGTGCCTGCGTTGGTGCCAGCATCCAGAGCCACGACGTAAGGAGTGGTGTTCGAGCACTTCACGCTGAGGTTGGAAGTGGCGTTCAGGGGAACGGCAGCGGCGATCGGGTCGATGCCGGAGCCGAAGTTCATGGCCGAACCGGAGATGATGCAGCTGCTGGAGATGTTGGCAGTGACCTGGAAGGTGTTCGAAGCCGTTGCAGCGCGCGCCGAGGTGGAGATAACCATGATCAGGGCGACAGCGCCGAGAAAGGCCGCGAAGCCGGACTTGATGCTCGTGGTCTTGGTGAGCTTGCGGAACGAATCCACGCTGGATTTTTCGGTAGCGATCAGAGCGATGTTGCGTGCGTTGTTCATTTCATTCCACCTCTAAAGTTCGTTGTTGACTGGTTCTTTACTTCTTCGTGAACCGATGTATGAACTGTATTTTTTGAGGAGAGAAGCGAGTAGTCGCAAAGCACAGTCGACATGCCGACAGCTTGGCTGGAACGTCTCGTAGGGGATTCCCTACAGCAATGCATTGCTCGACGATTGCAATGATCAAATAAGTGTCGGAATTCCTTTGCTGCGTGACCGCGAAGGCTAGCGATAGAGACGCCTGGCTCGCGCCCGCACTGCGCACACCCAGCTAGCAGTGAGCTGGGTGTCGTGCTTGCGCAGATGATGGATCAAGGCACCGCAAAAGAGCTCGTGCGCAGAAGTGGACGCGCTACAAACTACAAGCGAACAACTGCTGCGCCAAAGCTCAATAGCTGACGCTTACGGTGATGAGATCCGAGTAGCTGCCAGGAGTCGATTGTGTGGCGTCCGGTATTTGCGCATATACGGGAATGCTTTGAGTCGCTCCAGTTCCCATTCCGCCCAAGCTGGTGCCCATGGTGTTACCCCAGGCGGTCGTGCGACCTGAGTCTTGATATAGCTGGTACGCCAGAGTTTCGCTGGTCGCGCTGTTTTTCATTTTTCGGGAGTTGACGCTTGGCGTGGCCCCTGAGTTTTGCCCCGGGTCGAGCGCGATCGAATAGCCTGTATTGCCCGTGCATTTCACGAGAAGCCCGCCCTGGGCTGGCAACGCCCCTGTGGCGGTAATTGGATTGATGGATCCGAAGCCGACGGTTGACGCGCTCACCGAGCAACCGCTCGTTATCGTGGCCGTCACCTGAAACAGCGAGCCCGCGGTTCCGGCATGCGCCACTCCCCCCAGCATCGTCAGTGCTACCCCACCCAGCAAAGCAGCCACTGCCGATTTCTTCATGGTCCTGCCCGAAATCCGTGCGAAAGAATCGCGATCCGAATAGCGTGACTTCGTACCTGTAAATACGCTTCTCATAACTCTCTCCGTTGGTTGATGGAACAACATGAGTTGCATGCGACTAACGTCAGGTTCGTCAGGAAACTGAAAATAAAGTCCAGAAATCAGTGCTAATAAAATGAGCACTTCCTTATTAAAGTCTCACGCTTTACAAGATTTCTACCCATTCGGCGACGACAATTTCGACGATGCATTCGCTATACCTTCCGTACGGGCCTTCACGGCGCGCGTGATCGATGTTTCGACTCACGCTCGGAAAAAGACTGTTCGTCGCGCTGGCGCTGCTTCTGTCGTTTTCATTGGTGCTTTTCGTCGGGCTGTCGCGACTAGCCCTGCATCAGGGAATCGGGCAATACGTTGCCGAGATCGAGCTGTCGAGACTGGACTGGGTAGTGGCGAATCTTCAGGAGGCCTACGCACGCGACAAAGGCTGGCAATCGTTTACGAACAACGATTCATGGCGTGCGGCACTGACGCCTTCGCGTGAATTTTTCCGCGAGCAGATGCGCCGCGGACGTCCACCGCCTTTCATGAGCGGACCCCGCGCGATGTCGTCCAGTGGCACGGCGGAGAGTCGAATCGACGAGAGTCAAAACGACTTTCCACTTTTGCCTTTCAAGGACTTTCCGCCGCCGCCGGAGCGCGACGGATTTCGCGGCGGGCCACGCGACATGATCTATGACCGGCTTGCGCTGATCGACGCAGCTGACGGAAGACTCGTGGCCGGCTCGATCCGTGCGATGGAGAGCTCGGCTCGAATGAAGCTGACGTCCGGTGGCAAGACAGTCGGATTCCTCGCTCTTGCACCGCTCGACGGCATCCGCACCGATGCAGATCGAACGTTCGCGGCGAAGCAGTTGAGCTTCATTCTTGTGACCGGTGTTCTTGGATTGCTGATCGCGCTGTTTCTATCCGGATGGCTCGCCCGGCGCTGGCTCGCTCCAATAGAGCGGCTGGTAAAGGGCGCGCAGGCACTCGCGCAGGGCGACCTCGGTCATGTGGTCGACAACTCGGGCAGCGACGAATTCGCAACCCTCACCACAACTTTCAATCACATGTCGCAGAAGCTGGCTTCCATCGAGGAATCCAGACAGCGCTGGTTGTCCGATGCGGCGCATGAACTGCGCACACCGGTCGCCGCCATGCGAGGCGAGATCGAGGCTATCCAGGACGGAATTCGAACCTTCGATTCGAATGCGGCACAACGCCTGCACGGCCAGGTCATGCGACTCGGCAAACTCATCGACGATCTTCGGCTGGTTTCAGAAGATACCTATGCCATGTCCGCAGACACGGGCGACGTCCTTCCGCTTAAAGTGCTCTGCGATTGCATTGCATCTATGGGCGCCCGGTTTGAACAAGCCGACATCCGCGTTCTTGGTGTGCATCAAATCGAAATGCTCGATCACGATGTCGATTGCCGGATTCAGGGCGACGACGGACGTCTGTCGCAGGTCTTTTCCAACCTGCTCGACAACAGCCTCAAATACACAGAACCCGGTGGCGTGCTCCAGGTGAGTGCCACCATTGCCAAAGACGAGTCCACCAAAGCGTGGGTACTCTCTATTTTTCTCGATGACTCTCCGCCGCAGCCCCTGCCCGCAGACCTCGATCGGCTGTTCGATCGCTTCTATCGGGCGGAGAGTTCTCGTGCTCGCGCAACCGGCGGCAGCGGACTCGGGTTGTCGATCTGCCGGGCCATCGTGTCTGCCCATGGCGGAACCATTCACGCGAGCGCGTCGCCCCTGGGCGGATTGCGCGTCACCGTTGCATTTACTTTGAAGAATCAATCATGATCGCTGCACCTGCCGAAACTTATAAACCCGCACAACCAAGCCGCGCGAGCACCCGAATGGAAATCCGCAACGAAAAACGAAAAGTCATGGTTGTCGAGGACGAACTCGACATCGCAACCGTGCTGGTGGACTATCTCAACGCAGCTCACTACGACGCCAGGCACTTCGCGAATGGCGCGAAAGCATTCGACGCACTGCAGGTATCGCTTCCATCGTTGATCGTGCTCGACGTGATGCTGCCGGGCATGAATGGCATCGAGCTGTTGCGTTCGATCCGCAAGATCAGCAACGTGCCGGTGATCATGCTGACGGCTCGGGTCGAAGAAGTAGACAGGCTGACTGGTCTGGAGCTCGGCGCCGACGACTACATGTGCAAGCCTTTCTCGCCCAGAGAAGTGGTGGCGCGCGTCAAAGCCGTGCTCAGACGCACCGAGGTCATGGCGCTGCCGAAGTCGGAACGCAGATTGAACGTCGATGTGGACCGAGCCACAGCGACGCTGGATGAAAAAAATCTGGAACTGACTCGCAAGGAGTTGATGCTTCTTAGCGCGCTGGCATCGCGCTCGGGGCAGGTGTTCTCTCGGGCGCAGCTACTGGAGTTCGTTTATCCCGACGATCTGGATGTCAACGAGCGGGCTCTCGATAGCCACGTCAAGAATCTGCGGAAGAAACTTGCGGATATCGATCCTGCACACGATTGGATCCGGTCGGTGTACGGCATGGGTTTTTGCCTGGAAGAGAACTAGAACCAGATAGAAAAAAACTCCGAGACCGAAGTCTCGGAGTTGAAAGCCGTTTATTGCGGCGAGGGTGGAAACCGAAAAGCTTTAGGCCCTGCTAACTTGAAGCGAAATTTGAATCAGTAGGTGATGGTCACGGTCACCGTGTCGGTGTAAGTACCGGGGATAGCGCCGGTCAAATCGGGCAGCTGGCCGTAAATGGACACTGCTTGAGTACTGCCGGTGCCTATGCCGATGGAAGTTACGGTGCCGATACCGTTGCCCCAGACAAGCAGATGGGCCGCGTCGGTGTAAAGCTGGTAGCCCAGCGTCGAGGTGCCGTTCTGAATTTTTCTTGCCGAGAAGTTCGACGTACCGCCAGCGTGGGTGCCAGCGTCCAGAGCGACGATATACGGCGTGGTGTTCGAGCACGTCACGCTCAGAGTGGAAGTTGCATTCAGCGGTACGGCTGCCTGGATCGGGTCGATGCCTGTACCGAAGTTGAGGGTCGAGCCGCTGATGGAGCAGGAACTCGAAAGATTTGCAGACACACCGAAAGTGTTCACACCGTTAGATGCAAAGGCAGGCGTGCCAACCGCGATCATGGATGCCACGAGAAGCGTTGCCATTGCCGAAGCGGAACGTTTGATGGAGAGTTGCTTGGTCATTTCGGTTCACCGATGCGTCTGTTTGTCGATGGGTGAACTTTATTTTTGTAGGTGCTCCGGAGATAGTCTCGATACATCGTCAGCACCGCGCTAATAACGCCATCGCGCTGTGTGAGCTTTTCCCTACGCGTGTACGTCGATGATGACGCTTTGCCCAGTAGGCTCCTTTCCTTTACTCTCACCTGCGGTCGTCGACCAGCGCGACAAAAAAGAATCAGTCGATCGTGATGTTCGCTCGCGCCGCAATTGCACGCATGACCGGTAGTTCGTGTTCGATCTGTGCGATTGCCTGGGCCGGTGTTGAATATCTCGGATCGACGCCCTGAGCCAGGAAGCCGCTCTTCGTTTTGGGATCGGCCATGACATCGGCGAATGCGTGCTCCAGCGTCGCGCGTACTTCGGCCTTCAAGCCGCGCGGCGCCGCCAGCATGCCCCAGGATTCCATGACCACATCGGGAAATCCGGCCTCCGTGAAAGTGGGTACATCCGGCAGTTGCGAAGCTCGCTTGGTCGAGGTCACTGCAATTGCCTTGATCTTGCCGCCCTTGAGTTGGGGTACTGCCGACGTGGTGGTGTCCATCGAGAGCGGAATTTGTCCGCCGATCAGATCGGTCATGGCGGGTGCGCTGCCCTTGTAGGGGACGTGCACGACTTTTGCTCCGATCGCTCGCCACAGAATTTCGCCACCGAAATGTGCAGTGGTACCGGCTCCGTACGAACCATACGAATACTTGCCCGGCGCCGCCCTGGTTGCGGCAATCAACTCTTTCACGTTGTTGATCGGCACGTCCTTGTTGGCCAGTAGAACCAGCGGAGTCCGACCGCCGATGCCGAGCGAGTCGAAGCTTTTGAGCGTGTCGTACGGCAGGTTGTTGCGGATAGCTGGATTGACCGTGTAGGTCGAGTTCGAGCTCCACAGCAACGTGTATCCGTCGGGACGCGCATTGGCAACGAATCCGGCTCCAATGGCAGTACCTGCGCCTGCGCGGTTATCGATGACGACGGGTTGACCGAGCTTTTCCGAAAGCTGTTGTCCGATTAACCGCGCCTGGACGTCGCCAGCACCACCGGGAGGAAAGGGCACGACCAAGGTAATTGGGCGCGATGGAAACTTTTCCTGCGCCATTGATGGCAAAGCGCTCGCTGCACCGATTCCGATGACGGCGATGCCAATGGCGAATACTTCGCGGGAGGACTTTGTCGAGCGTTCCGTCATACGGGTTTTAAGGGTCTAGATTGGCGACAAATCGCTCCCAAGTCAATTGCGCATAATCAGGTCATGACTACACCTAGCTCACTTCCTTTTTCCCCCCTGCGCATTGTCAACGGGTTCGTCAATCTCTCGGGCGAGATGGCTCACCGCGAAGACGGCTCGATGCCAGAGGGAATCGAAGCGCAAACCACGGCAACGCTGGATAACATCGCCGAGACTCTCGCGACCGTGGGTCTCGATCTGAGCGATGTCGTCACCTGTCTGGTTCACCTTAAAAACCCTGGCGATTTTGCCGCTTACAACGGCGTCTATAAGACCCGTTTCAAAGCGCCGCTGCCAACGCGCACGACGGTCGCTGCAACGCTGCTCGATCCGAACGGATTGATCGAAATCACGGTGGTTGCGGCGCAGCGCAGCTAGTTTTATTGCCTAACGCACCGAAGCTGTTCCCGTGAAATCTGACGTACTCGTTCTTGGTGCCGGCATGGTCGGCACCTGCACCGCGTTGCATCTGGCACGCCGTGGTCATTCGGTCGTTCTTGTCGATCGCAAGAAACCAGGGCGCGAAACCTCTTACGGGAACGCCGGAGTCATTCAGTGCGATGTGGTCGAGCCCTATCCGTTTCCACGAGATATTTCGACGATTCTTCGCGTGGCTTTCAAACAGGGAATCGACGTCAACTATCACTTCGGCGCATTGCCTTCGCTGTTGCCGAAGCTGGCTCGTTACTGGTGGGAATCGGCACCCGAGCGATACAGACAAACGGCAAGAGAATGGAGCCGTCTGGTAGCGCAGTCGGTTGCGGAACATTCGGTGTTGATAGATGAAGCGCGTGCCGACGATCTTGTGAATCGCGACGGTTATCGATTCATCTATCGCACCGACAAGGGGTTTCAAGATGCCATCTCGACATATGAGCGCCTTGCTCGTGAATACGGACTCTCGCACTCCGTCATGAGCGGCGCCGCGCTTGCAACCGCGGAGCCGATACTTCAAAAATCGCTTGCCGGCGCATTGCACCTGAGCGATCCCTGGTCGGTCCGCGATCCAGGCGAGCTTGTCGCCCGCTATGCACAGCTGTTCAAGCAGAACAAGGGCGAGTTCTATCACGGCGATGCCAAGACCTTGCGTCAGGTGCAAAGCGGATGGAGCGTGTCCACTGAGGCCGGAACCATCACTGCCCAGCACGCGGTGATCGCGCTGGGCCCGTGGGCGGACGAGGCAATCAAACCGCTCGGCTACAAGCTGCCACTGTTCGTGAAACGCGGCTACCACCGACACTACGTGGGCCTTCCCATGCCGAATCTTCCACTGCTCGACGCCGAGCGTGGCTACGTCATTGCGCCGATGTCGCGCGGGCTTCGAATCACCACCGGCGCCGAGTTTGCAAAGCTCGGCGATGCACCCACACCCAAGCAGTTGTACGCGGCGGAAGACTGCATTCGAGAGTTGCTCGATCTGGCAACGCCAGTCGAAGCGGAACCGTGGTTGGGAAATCGTCCCTGCACCGCAGACATGAAACCGGTGGTGGGCGCCGCGCCTAAGCACCCCGGCCTTTGGTTCAACTTCGGCCATGCGCATCAGGGCTTCACGCTCGGCCCGGTGACCGGTCGAATGATCACCGAGATGATCGAGGGTAAGACCCCGTTCATCGACCCCGCACCTTACGCACCATCCCGGTTCTGAGAACCTTGTCAAAAGCGCGAAAGGCAAGAGGCAAACCGAGGCGTCAGGTCTTGTTTGTTGGGGGCGCTGCGGGGATAGCCAGGCCACGTTCGACGGCAGGACGAGCCTGAAACGCTTCGAGAACGCGCATCACGTTCTTGAATTCCTTTACGCCCACCAGCTCGCCCGCTTCATAGAAGCCCGCCAGATTTCGGATCCATCCAAAGGTGGCGATGTCTGCAATCGTGTAGTCGTCGCCCATGATCCATTGGCGGTCTTCGAGGTGCTTGTCGAGTACGCCCAAAAGACGCTTCGACTCGGCTACGTAGCGATCCCGGGGACGCTTGTCTTCGAAGTCCTTGCCGGCGAACTTCGTGAAGAAGCCGACCTGCCCGAACATCGGGCCTATGCCACCCATCTGGAACATTACCCATTGAATGGTTTCGTACCGGGCCGCAGCGTCTTTCGGAAGAAATTTCCCGGTTTTCTCGGCCAGATAAATCAGGATTGCGCCGGATTCGAACAACCCCAAAGGTTTGCCGTCCGGGCCGTTGGGGTCCAGGATGGCCGGAATTTTGTTGTTCGGGCTGAGCGAAAGAAATTCGGGCGACATCTGGTCGTTCTTGTCGAACGCGACGCGATGCACTTCGTAGGGAAGGCCGAGCTCTTCCAGCATGATCGAAATTTTGACCCCGTTGGGAGTGGGCAGGGAGTAAAGCTGCAGGCGGTCAGGATGCTGTGCGGGCCATTTTTTGGTGATGGGGAAGCTGGAGATATCGCTCACTGTTGTTCCTTTTTAATTAGGGGCCGATTTTTCTCTACTATTGGTTTCCGAGCAACCGGCATGGTTAGTGCATGACATCTCAAATGAAAACTGAATTGATATCGGCTTTGGAAAAACTTCTCGGGGCGGGCGGCGTGCTTACCGGCACCGATGTCACGTCCCGCATCGCTGGCGTGCTGAACGGCGATGGGCTGAAGGCATTCGCCATTGCACGCCCTCGAACCACCGAGGAAGTGTCGGAAATTCTGAAGCTCTGCACCGCAGCCAAACAACCCGTGGTCACGCTCGGCGGCAAGACGGGGTTGGTGCATGGCGGCGAAGCATCACCCGATGAACTGATCATTTCCATGGAGCGCATGAATGCGATCGAGGCCATCGATCCGGTCGGTCGCACGATCACTGCTCAGGCAGGGGTGGTACTCGAAAACATTCAGCAAAAAGCGCGAGACCTCAACCTTTACTACGGTGTCGACTATGGCTCTCGCGGTAGCGCGACCATCGGAGGCGGCATTGCGACAAATGCCGGCGGCAACCGTGTGATCCGCTATGGCATGACCCGCGCTTCGGTGCTCGGCATCGAAGCGGTGCTCGCCAACGGAACGATCATTTCATCGATGAATTCGATGATGAAGAACAACTCGGGCTACGACCTCAAGCAACTGTTCATCGGGAGCGAGGGCACTTTGGGCATCGTCACTCGAGCGGTGCTCCGATTGCATGAGATGCCGGTCAGCCAATGCACAGCGTTGGTGGCTTGCGAGGACTTCGAATCTGTCACGCGGTTGCTCAAGGTCATGGACAGCAGGCTCGGCGGACAGCTTGCCGCGTTCGAAGTAATGTGGCGCGATTACTTCGATCTGGTCACCGGCCCGACCGCCAGCGAAAAGTCGCCCTTCGAGGCGAAGTACCCGTTCTACGTGCTCATCGAATCTCTCGGCGCCAACGACGAAAGCGATGCGGCGCAGTTCGCCTCGGCACTCGAGTCCGCAATGGAAGCAGGGTTCGTGGTCGATGCGACCATCGCGCAATCGATTCAACAGCGTGAAGGCCTGTGGCGTATTCGCGATGGTGTCGAGCACATGTTCAAGCATCACCCGGTACACAATTTCGATGTGTCGTTGCCCATTTCCGAAATGAAGGCATATACCGAAAACATCGAACGGGAAGTGGCGAGCCGTTGGCCCGAAGCACATTGCTGGATCTTCGGCCACATGGGCGATGGCAATCTGCACGTTTCCATCGCCCCGAAGGCCGATGTCGCGCACGAGGTCGAATCTCTTGTCTATGAGCCGCTACGCGCGTTCAAGGGCGCGGTTTCGGCCGAACACGGCATCGGGCTCGAGAAGAAAGAATGGTTAAACGTGTCGCGTTCGCCAGAAGAATTGGCACTGATGCGCCTGCTCAAGTCCACACTAGATCCGCTCGACCTGCTCAACGCGGGCAAGGTGATCTAGCTACACCCAAAGGCGCGGCAGGCTACTTCAACCCGAACAGCTTCTTCGCGTTATCGCGACCGATCTTGATCCGGTCGTTTTCGCTGATCTCGCAGGTGTCGAACCACTTGGCCGCGTCTTCGTGTTTCTCGAACGGGTAGTCCACCGAATACATGATCCGGTCGCTGCCCACTTCCAGCATGGTCGACAGCAGAGTCGGTGTGCGGAAGTTGCCGCTGGTGGTGATGTGCACATTGCTGCGCAAATAATCGCCGATCTGTTTTTCGCAGGGCATGCCGCGCCGACCTTTGCGCAGGATGTGATCGACGCGCCAAATATTGAAAGGGATACCTTCGCCGAAATGTCCGAGGATCATCTGCAGTTCTGGATGTTTGTCGAACATGCCCGATGACATCAAACGCAAAGCGTGAATGCTGGTCTCCATCGCGAAAGCCCATGTCGGCCCGGTGAGCCAGTGCGCACCGTCGTAAATCGGTTCACGGCTCGCGAGCGGATCGCGCGGGTGCATGTAGAAAGGCTTGCCCAGTTTGGCCGCGGCAGCCCAGAAATCCTTGAACTGCGGTGCGTCGTAATAGACGACGGTGTTCTCATCGCCCACTTGGGAAAACCCGTTCACCAGAAAGCCGTGAAAGCCCAGATCTTTCACGCAGCGTTCCAGCTCGCGCGCAGCGGCATCCGGATCCTGCATCGGCAGGGCTGCGAAGCCCCCGAAGCGGGTCGGATGGCGCTTGACCTGTTCCGCAAGAATGTCGTTGGCCTGCTGCGCCACGTAAATCGCGCGCTTGGTGTCGTAGATCGCCTGTACCGCAGGCGAGTTCAGCGAAAGAATCGAGAACTCGGTGCCCCACTGGTCCATCTGATCCAGACGTTGCTTCTCGAAATCGAGCAAATTGCTCTTGAGGCCGGTCCACACTTCCGGACGCGCGTAAACCTCGGAGTCGGCGATCGTGAGATCGATCGCAAAATGCTCTTCGAGCGCAATCTTGTTTTTCATTACTGCAGGCTTTCTTTACTTCGAAACTTCACGAGACAGAGACGACTTATTCGGGCTTGATGCCCAGCTTGTCGATCACGCCTTGCCACATCTTGCGGTCGTCGACGATGAACTGCGCGAGCTGTTCGGGCGTGCCGGTACGCACATAGTTGCCCAGCTCGTTCATCTTCTTGACCACATCGGGCATCGCGAGCACATCGGCCATGTCCTTGTTCATCTTGGCGACGATGCCGGGATCGATTCCCTTCTTGGCAATCACGGCGAACCAGCCGTACGCGACTGCGCCGGGCACCGTGTCCTTTGCAACCGGAAATTTTTCGAGGCCGGGTTCCACGCGATCGCTCATGACGCCAAGAACGCGCATACGTCCACCTTCGACGTTGCCCTGCATCACGTTGTAGGAGTCGATCATCATCTTGGTCTGTCCGGCCATCGTCGCTTGCATGGTTTGCGCGCCGCCGGGATAGTGCACTTCGAGGAATTGCGCGTTGCCATTGAGGGCCAGCAATGCTCCTGCCAAATGCGGCAACGTGCCACGGCCGGGATCGGCAACTTCGACCGATTGCGGCTTGGCGCGGGCCACCGTCATGAAGTCAGCGAGAGTTTTTTGCGGCAAATCGGTGGACACTGCCAACACCAGCGGAGTCACGGTCGCAAGAGTCACTGGCACGAAGTCGCGCTGGAAATCCCATTGCACGCCCTTGATGGTGCTCGGCGCAATCGAAATAGCAGATCCTTGAACGAACCCGAACACTGCGCCATCTGCGGGTGCGGAAAGAATGGTGTTCATTCCGATGACGCCGCTACCGCCCGGCTTGTTGTCGACGATGACGGCTTGGCCCCATTTTTCCTGGAGCTTGATGCCTACGAAACGGATCACGACATCCGGAGCGGCGCCGGCAGGGAACGGAACCACGAAACGCACCGGCTGCGAAGGCCATTTGGCTGCTGCGGTCTGAGCGAACGCAGGGTTCATGAGGGTGAACGCTGCCAGCGAAATTGCGGCGGGAATTGACTTGAGCGCAAGGCGCTTCATACGATCCAGTTTCATTTTTGTCTCCATCTGTCCTGTTGTGAAATAACCTGAACGAATGCAATATATAGTTGAATCAGCAAGTATTTATCAATGAAAACCCTGATGGCAAACGAAGGCAAAAGCGTGGACAACAGCGCAGACACAAGCGTAGATATAAACGAGACAGACACGGCAACGATGCTCCAGCACGACTTGAACAAGGCGGTTCCCTTCCTCGTCGCAAGAGCGGGCGCTCGCATGGGCGACTCGTTTTCGAAAGCGCTGGAACCTTACGGCGTGAGCCTTGTCGAGTGGCGGGTTTGCGCGGCACTGAACCACAGGCCGCATCAGACACTGACCGTGCTTTCGACGAATGCTTCGGTCGATCTTTCCGCGCTTTCCAGAATCATCGACAGGCTTGAGAAGAGCGAGCTGGTCGTTCGCGAGAAATCCGAGACGGATGGACGCGCCATGCAACTCGCCTTGACCGATCTCGGGCAAAGCGTGGTGGAAGCAATCATCCCGATGGCGCAGCATTTCGAAGAAGTCGCCACCAACGACTTCACGGCTGCCGAAGTGAAGCAACTGCGATCGATGCTCGATCGGCTTTACGCGAACGCGACGCCGCTGGCATAGTCGCGGGGGCAGTCAATCAACGCTGTCAATCGACGCAATCAAAAACAAACAATTAACTCCGGAAGAGACAAATGAATTCGACCCTCGAAGAAGAATTGCGCATTCGGCAGCTGGTGGAGCGTTGGGCCGTTTGGCGTGACGCGGGCGATTGGGATCGCTTCGCTACTGTCTGGCATCCGGAGGGGGTCATGCAGGCCACCTGGTTCCAGGGCCACTACAAAGATTTCATTCGGGTGACGCAGGAAGGCTGGGCCAAGGGCGTGAGCATCCTTCACTTTCTTGGTGGCTCCGCAATCGAGGTGGCCGGCGATCGTGCAATTGCACAAACCAAGATGACGATTTCGCAGCGGGGCATGGTCGAAGGTGTCGATGGCCCGGTGTTGTGCGATGTGGTTTGTACAGGGCGCTTCTACGATTTCGTCGTCAAGCACGAAGGTGAGTGGAAGGTACTTTTGCGTCAACCCATCTACGAGAAAGATCGTATCGATCCGGTCGATTCCACCGCACAGGTGAAGCTCGACGCGAAAGCTCTGGCCGGGTTTCCCGAAGGCTACCGGCATCTGGCCTACATCCAGACCCGAATCGGCTACACCGTGAAGATGGACATGCCGATGCTCAAGGGCCCGGTGGTCGACGCGTTATACAAACGCGGGGCTGCGTGGCTTGCTGGCGGCGATCTGAAATAAATCTGCCGATCACCAGTACAACACCCAGATGCCGAGCGGAACAAGGGAAGACGCTGCCCCTGCGCTGAAGGAGATTTTCAATCTCGCACGCATTCGGCTAATCGCTAAAGAGTTGAGCGTCGTGTATCCGGCGTTCGATTCGAAATCGTTCGTTTCCATCTGCGGCAAAGGCCTCGATGAGCTGTCGATCATGCAACGCATCGATCGCATCAGCGAGGCTATGCATGAAACGCTGCCGCACGACTTCAAACGGGCAGTGTCGATTCTTCGCAAACTTGCACCGTCACTCGATCATTCGTTTGCTGCGGTGACCTTGTCGAACTATGTTGCGATGTACGGGCAGGACGACTTCGAAACGTCGATGGATGCGCTCAAATTCTTCACGCCCTTCGGCACCTCCGAATTCGCGATCAGACATTTTCTGAAGCGCGATTTGAAACGCACCCTGAAAGTAATGGAGCGTTGGGCAGACGACGAAGATGAGCATGTTCGTCGCCTTGCAAGCGAGGGCAGTCGCCCGCGATTGCCCTGGTCGTTTCGCATCGAAGCTTTGGTGAAAGATGCGACGCCAACCTCGAAAATTCTGGAGAAGCTCAAGGCGGATCCGAGCCTCTATGTTCGCAAGTCGGTGGCGAATCACCTCAACGACATCACCAAGGACAACCCGCAGCTCGCGCTCGCTCGAATCGAAAGCTGGGACTTGTCGAACGCTCACAGCGCCTGGATCGCAAAGCATGCGCTCAGAAGCCTGATCAAGAAAGGCGACAAACGCGCGCTCACAGTCATCGGTGCCGGAGAAAAAGCAGAAGTCGTTTTGAGCGCGATTGCAGCATCGCCAGCGAAACTCAATCGCGGTTCGCGCATGACTTTGTCCATGACCTTGCGCTCGACTTCCAAAAAGGCTCAGCGCCTCGTCGTCGATTACGCGATTCACTACGTCAAGAAATCGGGGAACACCGCGCCCAAGGTGTTCAAGTGGAAAGGCCTGGACCTTGCACCTCATGCAAGTGTCACCTTGTCGAAGTCTCAGCTGATTCAGGACTTTTCGACTCGCGTCCACTACACGGGCAAGCATGAGGTCGATATCTTCGTGAACGGTGAGTGTCTCGGCAAAACCTTTTTTAACCTGATGGATTGAAGAAGTTTCGGCTCGAGCCGGCTTGCATAATCGACGCCAGATTCTTTCACTCGCGTGTATCGGCCATGGCTTCACTATCGTCTTCCTCTCGACCCACTAACCCAACGGTATTGCCTCCTGTGCCAGGCACGCTGGCAGACGCCAATCGGTTAAGCGAGCGGCAATGGCAGACGGTTTTCAACGCGCCCGCGGCCAAAGCCGCCAAGTGGATGACCTCGGTTGCCCGATTGGGGCACCCGATGGCTCAGGCGGTGCGTGGCCAATGGCTTCTGGACGGCCATGGAATGCCACGCAACGCAGCCGATGCACTGGTCTGGTTCCTGAAAGCTGCAGAGCAAGGTCATGCGATGGGCATGAACATGGCGGGTCGCTGCTATGAAAACGGGTGGGGTACTTCTGTCGATCTGAAGCTCGCTGCCGAGTGGTTTCGCAAAGCTGCAGAAGCCGGGCTGGACGCGGGTATGTACAACTATGCGAACCAGCTCGCATCGGGCGAGGCGATTCCTAAAGATCCGGGCAAAGCGTTCGATTTGTACAGCAAGGCAGCACTGCTCGGAAACGTCAAGGCGATGACCAAAGTCGGCCGCTTTCATGAGGATGGCCTGGTCGTTCCAAAGAGCCTCGAGAAGGCTTTTCATTGCTATCGATTGGGCGCCGAGGGCGGCGATTTCCGCGGCCAATTTAACTATGCCGGCATGCTCGCTGCGCAGGGACAGCGCGAAGAAGCGCTCGAATGGTTGCGCAAAGTGCCGTCGACCGCAACGCCTGATTTCAGACGACAGGCCGGTGCGCTCTTGATGAAATCGCACGACAAGGATTTTCAGGATATCGGGCTGGCCATGGTCCAAACAAACGCAGCTTGAGCCGCCCAGGCAGCTCGAACGATTCAAGCAATTCAGGCAGATCAAAATGAAACTTACCGCCTCGTGCACCATGACCGTCAAGGCCAAAAGCGATTGCCCCATAGTGGCCATGCTCAGGCCGCGAAGTGGACATGCCCAATGGATGGTTCGCGAAAGCTACGACATCCATCCCCCAGTGCCGATCACCGAGTATGTCGACAGTTACGGCAATCTTTGCCAGCGATTCGTCGTGCCGCAAGGCGAGATGATCATCGCGGTCGAGATGACCATGGAGGTCGACGATCAGATCGCGACCGATCACGAGGCGCGATCGACGCCCATCGACATGCTGCCCGACGATGCATTGCAGTATCTGCTGCAAAGCCGCTACTGCCCATCCGACAAGATGGAAGACAAGGCTCGTGAAATCGTTGGTGACGCTGTGTCGGGCTACGAGCAAGCCGAGAAGATCCGCTCGTGGATCCACGCCAACATCGAATACAAATATGGCGTGAGTTCCGGCACGACCGACGCGTTGGACACGCTGAACGACAAGGCGGGTGTATGCCGCGATTTCGCGCACATCGGCATCGGCTTGTGTCGCAGTCTTCGCATGCCGGCGCGCATGGTGGTCGGCTATCTGCATAAGCTCGATCCTATGGATCTGCACGCCTGGTTCGAGGTGTTCATCGGCGGTCGCTGGTACACCTTCGATGCAACGCAAGACGCTCCCCGAGGGGGCCGTATCGTGCTGGCTTACGGGCGTGACGCGGCCGATGTCGCGTTCATATCCGATTACGCATCGCACCCGCTCGAAATGGGCGAGATGAAAGTTGAAGTCGAGTCGATAGGCGCCTGACCGGTTGCGCAAACCGAAGCTGAGCGATAGCTAAATGGAAGCTGTGCCGTAAGAAATACGGCGTGTTTGCCTACGCGCCGAAAGTAGAGGTTCCGACAGGGAAACGTCCGCGAATTTGTCATTCTTCCCCCACAACTTTGGGACAGGAAAAATGGTCAATTCAACATATACAGAGACACCAATCGCATCTTCAGCGTACGTCGGCTCGACCGATGTCGTGCACTCCGCAAGCGGCGTGTCGTGGGGTGCGATTTTTGCTGGTGCCGTCGGCGCTGCGGCACTTTCGCTGATCCTTTTGATTCTCGGCACAGGCCTGGGCCTGTCGTCGGTATCGCCATGGGCCAACAACGGAGTTAGCGCCGCTACCTTCGGCATCTCGGCAATTATCTGGATCACGTTCACGCAACTGGTTGCTTCAGGTATGGGCGGATACATCGCAGGCCGTCTGCGTACGAAATGGGTAGGCGTGCATACCGATGAGGTCTACTTCCGCGACACGGCACACGGCTTTCTGGCATGGGCAGTCGCAACCCTTCTAACGGCGGCGTTGTTGACCTCGTCCATTGCGGCAATCGTCGGAGGTGCGGCACAAGCTGGCGCATCGGTCGTGGGTGGCGCGGCAAGCACTGCAGTGGCTGCTGGAGGCGCGGCTGCTGCCGGTGCTGCCGGTTCGGGTTCGGGCACGATGGCATCGCCATTGAATCCTGTGAACTACTTCGTCGACACCTTGTTCCGTCGCGATGCGAGCGCAATGCCCGCAGCTTCGGCATCGTCGCCAATGATGGGCGCTACCGATTCCAATCCCAATCAGGCCGGCATGCAGGGTGCTAACCAGGCAAACAATGCATCGAGCACCGCCGAAGTGCTGCGCATCTTCGCGACGTCTACTCGCAACAACGGCATCTCGCCAGAAGACACCCGCTACGTGGGTCAACTGGTCGCTCAACGCACGGGACTGAGCCAGGCCGATGCTGAAAAGCGCGTGACCGACGTCTACAACCGCATGGTCGCCAAGGCTCGCGAAGCCGAAACGGCAGCGCGCGACGCAGCGGACAAGACCCGCAAGGGAACCGCTTATGCCTCGATGTGGCTCTTCGTTTCGCTGCTGATTGGCGCGTTCGTCGCAAGCCTGATGGCTACCTTCGGTGGTCGCCGCCGCGACTATTGATCGACTCGTCAATCCAAGCCTGATAGCTCAACTCATTAATTATCTGGAGACTTAAAAATGCGCTCACTACTTCTGTTTTTTCTCGGTGTACCAATCCCAATCATCATTTTGATTGCACTGTTTTTGCATTGAGACAGTGCGGCGGGGCTCGCAAGCACCTATGATTTTCAGATGGAAAATCTGGATGTCATGGTGCTTCGGGCCCTCCGCGACTGGCGAGGCGCCGGCAAACGCGCGCTTCTTGCCACGGTAGTTCGGACATGGGGCTCCTCGCCCCGTCCCGTTGGTTCGATCATGGCCCTCTGTGAAGACGGCGCTGTTGTCGGATCGGTTTCTGGCGGTTGTATTGAAGACGACTTGATCTATCAATATTCCAATGGCCAAGACGCGAAACCTTCATCCCTTTCTTCGCTCGAAATTTCCAAAAAGCCTCAGCTTGTCAAATACGGCGTGACCGCCGAAGAGGCGAACAGGTTCGGCCTGCCTTGTGGCGGCACGCTCGAACTTTTATTGGAATACGACCCCAATCATTCGAAGCTCACGGAGCTGGTTACTCTCCTCGAGCACGGCGATCTGGTGGAGCGAAGCACGGCTATTTCTGACGGCACCGTGATCTTGACCGTTGCGAAGTCGCCGAGAGAATTGGTGCTTACCGGCGATCGGCTGATCAACACATTCGGGCCGGAATACCGGATGCTCATCGTCGGCGCAGGGCAGATGACCGAGTATCTGGCCACCATGGCAATCTTCAGTGGCTTCTCGGTGACGGTTTGCGATCCGCGTGAGCAGTATCGAGGCAGCTGGTCGGTGCCCGGTGTGCATCTCAGCAGCGAAATGCCGGATGACCTGATTCGAAGCTTCAATGTGGATCGTCGAACCTGCGTAGTCGCTCTCACGCACGATCCGAAGCTCGACGACCTGATGCTTCTGGAAGCACTCGAGACCGACGCTTTCTACATCGGCGCCATCGGATCGCGAAAGAACAACGAAGCTCGCCGCGCACGCATGATCGAACACTTCGATCAGACCCCGGAAACGCTTGCACGCCTTCGCGGGCCAATAGGCATATACATCGGAAGCAAGACGCCGGCGGAAATCGCGGTGAGCATCATGGCCGAGGTGTTGGCGGTTAAAAACAATGTGACGCTTCCGCGCGATATGCAGGTGGCTCAGGCCAAAGACGGACTGATGCAAAAAGCTGGCAAGCCGGGCGTTTCATCGGTGCACGTGATCGTTCTTGCTGCCGGCAAGGGTGAAAGATTCACCGCCTCCGGTGGCACCACTCACAAACTCGCGGCCATGATCGGCGACAAAACCGTGCTGCAGCACACGATCGATGCGGTAGTCGCGAGCGGCTTGCCGTATCACCTGGTCGAGGCCGACGAAAGTCGCAACGGCATGGGCGATTCGATCGCTGCAGGAGTTGCGGCCACACCGAATGCCGACGGCTGGTTGATTCTTCCCGGCGACTTGCCGATGATTTCTCCGGACACCTTGCTGGCCGTCGCCTGCGCGATAGACGAAGAATCCACAGTCGTCGTTCCGAGCTTCGAAAACAAGCGCGGTCATCCAGTCGGATTTCATGCGTCCCACGGACCCGCTTTGCGCGCCTTGCATGGCGATCGCGGCGCCATGGCCGTCGTCGAAAGCGCGTCCGGATCTCGTACCCTCAAAGTGCTGGGTGTGGACGATGCCGGCGCCGTTTCGGACATCGATACCGTGGCCGATCTGGAGGCCCTTAAGATGGCCTATGACCTCAAGCTCCCAGAAACCGTCCCGCGATAGCGCGGACGCCCCCAAAAACATCGATATCAACAAAATTTCCTGGACCGAAGCCGGCAAGGAAAATCATGCCGCGTGGCGTTCGGAAAGCGGCGTTGCTCCCCCAAAACGCGTCACCGTCGCCGACGACACCATGGCAGCAGACGCTGCGTTCCGCCTGGCGAGCGAAGGCAACGGTCTGCTCTGGCGTGGCGATTTCCAGAACGCGCGTCATCTGCTGCAAGCCCTGATGCGCCGCACCGACAGGGCGCCACGCACATCGAGCAAAAAGGCGCGCGACAGAACCGCTCGTGCCGCTGCCGAAACATCGCTTGCCCAAACCTTCCATTTGCACAGACAGTCACAGTCGCAACGCGCGCGCACTTTGTCGATGGTCTTGATTCCGCTGGACGGCGACTACTCGATCCCCCTGCGTCGCGCGCCCGATATCAAGCTTGCCTGCAACGAGGCCTGGGGTCCGGCAAGCGGCAAGCCCTCGGTGGTTTCGCTTCGCGAATTGCTCGGACTGGTCGGCGCTCACGAATGGCGCAAGAAGGGTGTCGAAGTACCGGCACTAGGCACCGAAGAGACCGATCGAATCCACCCGTACTACGGTGTGTTTTCGCCGGTGCGAGGCGAGTACGTGGAGCTGATTGCGCAGACGGAATTGCCATCGACCGAACTCGCGTTCGATATCGGGGTCGGCACCGGAGTGCTCGCTGCAGTGCTTGCACGACGCGGCGTTCAAAAAATCGTAGGAACCGACACCGATGCACGCGCAATTTCGTGCGCGAAAGAAAACCTCAAACGCCTCGATGTATTGCATCAAGTCGAGTTGCAGCAGGTCGATCTGTTTCCTGCGGGCCGTGCGCCGCTTATCGTTTGCAATCCGCCTTGGGTACCTGCTCGCGCGAGCTCGCCGATCGAACGTGCGATCTTCGATGAAGACAGTCGCATGCTCAAAGGTTTTCTGGGTGGGTTGCGCGAGCATCTGAGCGAAGGCGGAGAAGGCTGGCTGGTCCTTTCGGATTTTGCAGAGCATCTTGGGCTGCGCTCGCGCGAACAACTGCTTGAATGGATTGCGGCCGGTGGCCTCGAAGTCATCGAGAAACTCGATGTGAAGCCGTCGCATCCGCGAGTCCAGGACGAATCCGATCCGCTTCACAAAGCGCGTGCTGCCGAAACGACATCGCTCTGGAGGCTCAAGGCGGCTTGAAGTGTGATGCAGCGGCTCCGGACGGTGTCTGGAGGCGGCGTCGGGTAATCAGCGAAGAGTGTGTCCAACGTCCCGCAGGCATTCCGCGAATAGCTTGGCTGCGGGACTCAGCCGACCCTCCATCCAGACGATCTGCATGGGCCCCAGAAGGTCGCACGCAGGGAACGCGAGTCGTGCAATTCTTCCTTCCCGCAAATACACGCGCGCGGCGCTCTGCGGCATCATCGACAAGTATTCGTCGGTTTCGAGAAGACCGATGTTTGCGAGCAAAGAACGCGACTCGATCACTCCCTGCGACAGCTTGACTCCGCGTTGCTCCAGCCACTGCAGGAAAATGCGAGATTCAGGCAGGTTCGTCGGAGGAAGAATCCAGTTCTGACCCGCAAGACTGCTCCAGTCCGCCGAACTTTTACGCGCAAGTGGATGCGACACGCCCGACACGATGAGACTCGGATCATCGAGGATGTCCTCCGACCTGATGTCGTTCGGTAAAGCGCGCTGATTCATCCTTCCGATGAACAGGTCGATCTCTCCGTCGCGTAGCCGACCGAGCAAAGAATCTGCGGACCCGTCATGAAGACTTACCGACGAATGCGGCGCTCTCGACTTGAATCGCTTCATTGCCGGTGGAATGAATGTAATGAAGGTAGTGGCAACTCCTCCGAATGCGACTTTGCCGGTAATGCCTTCACCCAGACTGCCCAATTGTTTGGCCAGGTCTTCCATCTCCACAAGCATTGCGCTTGCGCTTCGCATGACGTGTTCGCCGGCGCCGGTTAGCCGCAGCGAGTGCCCGAAGCGGTCGAACAGCCGAAGCCCGAGCGCAGTTTCTATTTCCGCAAGCTGCTTGGAGATTGCGGGCTGGCTCACCTGAAATGCCTTCGCCACCTTGCCTACCTTTCCCAGATTCGCAGCGGCCAACAGCAGCTTGAGATGACGCATCTTCAAGCTACCCGTGAGGTACTGCTCGATCTAGTTTTGCCGTTCGCTTTTCAGCAGCGAATCCAGGTTTGATTCAGACATGAAACGCTCCGTAGACGATTGCAAAATCATAACCAGAACGTAGTCCTCTTTACGAATTTAGTTACTACAAAGTGATCGTTTCTGGCAAACTCGCCGCAGCAAAAATCCAGATCCCAATCACCTTCCGGTTGGCGATATTCGTTTATTGGCGCAGCGCCTACCGCTTGGCTTTCATAGGCATTTATGACTTTCAATTGGCAGAACCCGTATCCGACGATCCGACATGCATTGCACGCGCGCAATGTGGTGTCGACCTCCCAACCCCTCGCGGCGCAAGCGGGACTCACGATGCTGCTGCAGGGCGGCAATGCGGCCGACGCGATCATTGCCGCAGCCGCAGCTCTCATGATCGTGGAGCCGGTGTCGAACGGATTGGGCAGTGACGCTTTTGCAATCGTTTGGGATGGCAAAGAGCTTCACGGTTTGAATGCCTCCGGCACGGCACCCGCTGCGTGGAACGCTCAATACTTCGACAAGAAATACGGCGCATCGATGCAGATGCCGACACGCGGTTGGGACGCGGTCACGATCCCCGGAGCGGTCGCTGGGTGGGAGGCGATTCATTCGAAATTCGGGCGTCTCGCATTCGCGCAGGTTCTGCAGCCCGCCATCGAATTGGCCGAGCGCGGCTACGGCGTCTCTTACGTACTCGCCCGCAAATGGGCCGCAGCGATTCCCGAACTCAAGTCGTTCCAGGATTTTTCGGAAACGTTCATGCCGAACGGACGTGCACCTACCGAAGGTGAGCTCTTCAAATTTCCGGCGGCTGCGGCCACGTTGCGCAGACTTGCCGCAGTCGGCCCGCGTGATTTCTACGAAGGCGAAATTGCTTCGAAGATCGTTGCGCATTCGAAGGCGAGCGGAGCGGCAATGACAGCTGACGATCTGCGTAACTACACATGCGACTGGGTCAAGCCGATCTCGCGCAGCTATCGCGGATACGAATTGCACGAGATTCCGCCTAACGGGCAAGGCATTGCTGCGCTCGTGGCGCTGGGCATTCTCGAACGATTCGATCTCGGCTCGCTTTCAGCCGATTCGCCCGAGAGCGCGCATCTGCAGATCGAAGCGATGAAGCTCGCGTTTGCAGACCTGTACGAATACGTGGCCGATCCGCGCGGCATGAAGGTCACGCCGGAGCAGATGTTGTCGGATGCTTATCTGGACGAACGTGCAAAGCTGATCGATCGCAAGCGCGCGAGCGAGGTGAGCGCAGGTCGCCCGGATGCGGGAGGCACGGTGTATCTCACGGCCGCCGACGACGACGGCATGATGGTCTCGTTCATTCAGTCCAATTACATGGGATTCGGCTCAGGCATCGTGGTGCCGGGTGCCGGCATCAGCTTGCAGAATCGCGGTGCAGGTTTTTCGCGCGATCCGAAATCGGCCAACGTGGTCGACGGCGGCAAGCGGCCGTTCCACACGATCATTCCCGGCTTCCTTACCAAAGACGGCGAAGCGCAGATGTCCTTCGGCGTCATGGGCGGCGACATGCAACCTCAAGGCCATGTGCAGACGCTGGTTCGCATGCTCGACTACTCGCAGCAGCCGCAAGCCGCTTGCGACGCGCCGCGATGGAAGGTCAACAAGGACTATTCCGTCGATCTCGAATCGAGCGTTCCGCAAAACATCGTTTCTTCGCTAGAAGCGAAGGGGCACAAGCTTCAATCGATCGAAGATCCGTACATGGACTTCGGCTCCGGGCAATTCATCTGGCGCGTTCCCGGAACCGGCTACGTCGCAGCAAGCGACGGCCGCAGGGATGGCCAAGCCGTCGGTTTCTGAAAATCTGGAAAGAGGGAGTTTTTGTGAAATCGAGAACATCGAAATTCTTGTTGATCGGTTTAGCCGCATTCGGCGCACCCTTGATGGCACTCGCACAAACCGGTGCCGATGCATGGCCATCGCGACCGATCCACTTGATCGTGCCATTCCCGCCCGGCGCGACGGCAGACGCATTCGTTCGAACGATTCAACCCAAGCTGTCCGAAGCCCTGGGCCAGCCCGTGGTGGTCGAAAACAAACCAGGTGCCAACGGCACGATCGGATCGTTGCAGGTGGCCAAGGCAGCGCCCGACGGCTACACCTTGCTCGTGACTTTCGCAACGCATTACTCACTGCCATTCATTCAGAAAGCCGTCCCGTTCGATGTGGTGAAGGACTTCACCCCGATCATTGCCGCAGCAAAAATCACGACCGTGCTCGCGGTGCATCCCTCGAATCCCGCGAAGAACATGAACGAGTTTCTGGCTCGTGCGAAAGCATCGCCGCAAGGCGTTCAGTACGGCAGCGGCGGGCTTGTACTTTTCGGCGAACTGCTGGCACAAGCCGCAGACATCAAGATGATTCACGTGCCCTACAAGGGCGGCGGCTTGATGATGACCGACCTTCTCGGCGGACAGATCGACACCGGCATTACGGTGCTGTCGTCCGCCATGCCTCAAGTAAAGGCCGACAAGCTGCGTGTGCTCGCAGTGCTCACCGACAAGCGGGCCAAGGCCGCACCTGACATTCCTGCAGTCACCGAGAGTGTTCCCAACTTCACGCCGCAAGACACCTGGATTGGTTTGCTCGGACCTGCAGGCTTGCCCAAACCCATCGTCGATCGGGTTTATGCCGAAATGAAAAAAATCATCGAGACGCCTGCAACGCGTGATCGCTTCGGAGAAATCGGATTCGAAGTGACCGGCGATCTGACACCCGCTCAGTTGAGCGACGCAGCCAAGGTCAGCTACGAAACCTACAGGCGGGTTACCGCAAAAGCAGGGATCCAGCCGGAATAATTCATGCAGGACGATCGTCGCATCTGGTCCTTGCCAGAGCTAAAACGCATTCGCGAAAAGGTTTCGCCCCACGTACACCGCACACCTTTGCTGCATGCAGGAGTGTTGGGCGACATGCTGGGGTGCGAGCTCTGGTTGAAGGCCGAACTGCTGCAGAAAACGGGCAGCTACAAGCCGCGCGGCATCGTCGCGAAAATGCTGTCGCTCAACCACGAGGAGCGTTCGCGAGGCGTCATCACGGTCTCGGCTGGTAATGCTGCTCAAGCGCTTGCGTACGCCGCGCAACGGCTGCAATGCAGGGCCATTGCAGTCATGCCGGCGAACGCCAGTGCGTCGAAGGTTGCCGCCACTGCGGCGTATGGCGCAGAGGTAATACAGATCGGAACATCGCGCGACGCGTTCGAGAAAATGCACCAACTGGTGGCCGAGCACGGATACGTGTTTATTCCTCCGAGTGACGATGGTGAGGTCATCGCGGGACATGCATCGATTGGTCTGGAGATTCACGAAGATTTGCCGGACGCCGATCTCATCATGGTGCCGGTCGGCGCCGGTGGACTCGGTGCCGGCGTAGCCACCGGAATCAGTGCCGTGGGATCGCGTGCGCGAGTTGTGGGTGTCGAGCCCATCGGCGCGAACACGATGTCGCTGAGTCTGGCTGCGGGTCAACCCGTGGACTTGCCCGGACCACCCATGACCATTGCCGATGGACTGGCTTATCCCTTCGGCGGCAAGTTCACTTACCCGGTGTACCGCGACCTGGTGGAGCAGGTGGTGCTGGTGCCCGACGAACGAATCATCGAAGCGATGTGGCTCGTCATGACGCGTGCAAAGCTTTACGTCGAACCCTCGGGCGCTGCAAGTCTCGCGGGTCTGCTGGAGCATCGCGAAAGGCTGTCGCCTTTCAAGAAAGTGGTGTGTGTTCTTTCGGGCGGCAACGTCGATCCCGAAACTTTGAAGAAACTGGTTTCGCCGCCACCACGCGCGTGAAAAGCATGACTGTCAATCCGAATCAGTTCCCCCGCTCGGGAGAAGTCTTCCTCGACCACGCAGCAATCTTAGTCGAGGAGTTCGACCAGTCGGGGCGCGTGATGGAACGCCTGGGATTCACGTTGACGCCTTTTAGGGCGCACACCAGCAAACTGCGGGCCGATGAGCCTTACGCGCCGCTTGGCACCGGCAATCGTTGCGCCATGTTGCGCAGCGGAATGATCGAAGTGCTTGGACCGACCACCGCTCCCACGCACGACACGCCCATGTCCGCTCAGCTGCGAAAACAGCTCGCACGATATCCTGGACTGCATCTGATCGCGTTCAGCGGATGGCACGCGGCAGCGCATCACGCGGCACTGTTGCAGGACGGATTGGATCCCGCGCCGATTGCGAACTTGCGCCGTATGCATATGACGCCAGACGGCGAAAAACAGATCTCGGCGAGCATCGTTCGACTCGATCCCAAAGCGTGGCCTGAAGGTCGGGTCCAGATTGTTTTTCCGACCATGTCACCGGACGCGATGTGGCATCCGTCGCTCGTCGGTCACGCCAATCGTGCCGACCGACTCAGCGAAATGCTGGTCGTTGTAGAAGATCCTGCAGATCGCGCCTCGCAGTTCGCACGATTCGCTCGAAGCAATTTCAGGCAGGCTGGCAATCGATGCGTTGTAGATACCGATCGAGGCAGCGTTCACCTGATCGCAAAAGAAGACGTCGCCCGGTACCTTCCCGGAATGAGTGTTCCGACACTACCGTTCATTGCGGCAGTCGCTCTTGGAAGTAGCGACATGCAGGCCACGAAAGCCTTGTTCGCCGAGCGAAAAATCAGTCACGTCGAACATCATGGGACAGTTCAGATTGCGCGCGAGGAATCGCTGGGCGCGAGCCTGGTATTTCACGATCGCGAAGACGGCAGGGTGTTCGATCATCTCGACGCATGCTGTTGAAATACCGATCCCATACGTCTTCCGCACGCCTTCCTCACATCTCCTTTGCCTCTCCCTTGCTTCTCCCTTGCCTGTTTCAATGCGAATGTCTCCCATGTCCGGCTTGACGGCACAATGAGTAAAAATTACAGGAACCGGAGATGAGAAAGTTAGTGAGAACCTTCGTCTGCAATCTGGCGTATTCGTTGCTGGCCTTGGCGATCCCCGCTGCTTCGTTCGCCCAGTACGGCCCGTGGATGGCCTTGGTCGGAGATCCAAAAAATTCGAGTGTCGATACCGTGGAACTGGATGCCGATAGCGTCTTCGGCGACGCATCTACTCGCGAGATTGCAATTCGCGTCAACCGCGCCACCGAGCGTGACGGCCGTGCGGGAAAGTTTCGCTCTTACAAATCGATTGTCGTCGTGCATTGCGACACCCGCGAAGCATTTCATGCCACCCAATCGTTTTACGCACAGCCCTTGTGGAAGGGCGATCCCAAAACGCTGACCTATCCGGACGCACGTATCTACAAGATGGCGTTCGTCGACATTGCGCAGAATCCTGCGCGACGAATCATCGACCGAACCTGCAGCCTGCCGAACGTGGGCAGACTGCGGTAAGTCAACGCGAGAGCGCTACTGGCCGATCAGCACTTGCGCGATCAGGCCGGTCGCTATGGCGATCATTGCGTAGTCGGCTCCCACCTGAACCCAGTGGTAGCCGCGCTGTGGAGGCGGCAAGCGGTGAACCCGGTAGTCGTTGACCACGTACTGATTGCTCCGGTAGTAACGAGGTATGTACTGACCGGTGTAGAAGTTGTGCTGCGGCCCCGCTCCTGGCCCGACGATGATTGGCCTCGGAGGCGGCCTGTGATAGGCGATCGGGGGCGGAGGTGGTCTATGGCCGTGGCCCCACGCAGGCCCGTGATGCGGGGCGTGATGAGGCGCATGATGCATCGGGCCCGGCGGACGCGGAGGTGGCATCGCATGGGGACGCTGAGGGGCGTTCTGAACTTGGGGGGGAGGACCGCCCGGGCCAGGACGACCCGGTGTTCCGTTAGGTCCGCCCATGGGCTGAGCCCATGCCATCGAGCTGACGCCCATGGCTAGAGCAGTTGCTGTCGTGACTAGCGTTTTGCGATACATGTTGCCTTCCCTTTTTCCGTGGATGAGCCCTCATGGTCTGAGTGGCCCGTAAAGGGTGAGTGAAGGCTGGGCAAAAAAGTGCGCACTCCCCGCTACGAAATAAATCGCCAACTACCGGAAATTTCCAAGGAGTTCGTATCCAAAAAGGGGTGACGGCCTACAGCTAAACGGTCAGGGCTGCAATAACCTTGTCAGCGAGGCGTTCGGCTAGACGCTTACAGTTAAGGCCTCCAAAAACTACTCCAAGAACCGAGATTTTTCATGTCAACAGTCAATCCAGAGGCCGGCTCCGTCACAAGTGGAGAGGCTCCTCGCGCATACACCTTCGAAGAGAAAAGAAAACGGATTTTCGCCATCGTCGCCGCTTCGTCCGGCAACCTGGTCGAGTGGTTCGATTTTTATGTTTATGCTTTTTGTGCGATCTACTTCGCACCTTCCTTTTTTCCCAAGTCAGATCCAACCGCACAACTTTTGAACACAGCAGGCGTATTCGCTGCCGGGTTTCTGATGCGACCGATCGGCGGCTGGATTTTCGGCCGACTGGCAGATCGCCGGGGCCGCAAGACTTCCATGGTCACCTCGGTGGTGATGATGTGCGGCGGGTCGCTCTTGATTGCGTTTCTGCCGACCTATGCCGCAATTGGTGCATGGGCGCCAGCGCTTCTGCTGTTGGCGCGACTCGTGCAGGGCCTGTCGGTCGGCGGCGAATATGGAACCACTGCCACGTACATGAGCGAAGTGGCTCTGCGTGGAAAACGCGGGTTCTTCTCGTCGTTTCAGTACGTGACGCTGATTGGAGGCCAACTGCTGGCAGTGCTCTTGGTGGTGATTCTGCAATCGTTTCTCACCGAAGCAGAGTTGCGCGCGTGGGGTTGGCGTATTCCGTTTGTCATCGGAGCCATAACAGCCATCGTGGCCTTGATGCTTCGTCGCACGCTGCATGAAACTTCCACGGCGGAAACCCGTGCGAACAAGAACGCGGGCACCATTTCCGGCATATGGAAACACCATCGCGCCGCGTTTCTGACGGTGGTTGGATACACCGCGGGCGGCTCGCTGATCTTCTACACATTCACTACGTACATGCAAAAGTACCTGGTGAACTCTGCGGGCATGTCCATCAAGACTGCAAGCAATGTGATGACCGCATGTCTGTTTCTGTACATGTGCATGCAGCCCGTGTTCGGTGCCCTGTCGGACCGAATCGGCAGGCGCACGAACATGATGTTGTTCGGCGCGCTCGGAGCGATATGTACCGTGCCCATTCTTACGACACTTCAGCACGTGACCAATCCGTATCTTGCGTTCGCGCTCATTACCCTGGCGCTGGCAATCGTGAGTTTCTACACGTCGATCAGCGGCATCGTGAAGGCCGAAATGTTCCCGCCGGAAGTTCGCGCGTTAGGCGTCGGACTTGCTTACGCACTGGGCAACGCGATCTTCGGTGGATCGGCGGAATACGTGGCTCTCTGGTTGAAGTCCATGGGAATAGAGTCGACTTTCTACTGGTACGTGACGGCAATGATGGTGGTTGCGTTCCTGGTGAGTCTGCGACTCCCGAAACAGGCAAGCTATCTGCATCACGATCATTGATCGAGACCGAACGAAAAAAAGGGCCGCGATATTGCGGCCCTTTGTCATTGAATCAATCTTTGTGCTCGAGCTCCTTGCGGATCTTCCCGAGTAGCGCGCCCAGTTGCTCGCGTTCGCTAGCGGTGAGCCCTGCGGTGAGTCGATCGCCGAATTTCTTCCGATGCTGCTGCATCGTCTTTTGAACCGACTTTCCTTCCGCAGTTACTTCGAAGCGTACGACGCGGCCGTCCCGCTCGTCTGGACGCCCCTCGATGAGTCCACGCTCGACAAGACTCTTGACCAGGCGTGCAATCTGCGCCTTGTCGCGACGGGAGTGCGCGACCAGATCGGTAGACGTACTTGCCGGATGGCGCGAGAAAAAGCCGAGTGCGCGTGCCTCCATCATCGATATCCCTTCCGGGTCGCCCGAAGATTCGCAGCCACGCATGGCCTGGTGCATGTGAGACTTGAAATGCGACATCAATGCGTGAATATGGTCTAGCGCGTCGTCCTGTTTGGTCATGGCCTTCGTTCCGGTGGGGAAATGTCAAATTGGTTGACGTCATCAACCTATTTTTCTAAACTGGTTGTTATTATCAACTAAATAACAAACGCAATGTCCAATTCCATCAATTCCAGTGAGTCATCATCTCAATACGAAGTTCAGCGTGTCCGTCACGAGATCAAGCGCAGGACACTTACCGTTACCGGCACCCAAAAGATCAGTCCCAGTCTTCTGCGTGTGACCCTTCACGGAGACGACCTGGACAGCTTCGTATCTGCATCGTTCGACGATCACATCAAGCTGTTCTTCCCGCTCGCCAACGGCGAATCCGTCATGCGCGACTACACGCCGCGCCGATTCGACAACGAGTCTAAAGAACTCGATATCGAGTTCGTCATGCACGGCGATGGCCCCGCCGCCTCGTGGGCACTCGACGCCGCACCCGGCAAGACGCTTCAGATCGGCGGTCCGCGCGGATCTTTCATCGTGCCTACGGCTTTCGACTGGCATCTGCTTGCAGGTGATGAAACCGCCTTGCCCGCGATTGCACGCAGACTCGAAGAGCTTCCTGCCGGCAAGCAGGCGATCGTTATCGTCGAGGTAGAAGATGCCGCAAGCGAAATCGAGTTTTCGACCAAGGCCGATTTGAAGTCGGTGTGGTTGGATCGTGCCGACTCCAAAGGATTGGCAGCGGCAATTGCAAAAATCGAAAAACCATCTGGCGAAGGCTATGCATGGGCTGCGGGTGAAGCAGCGTCGATTGCGGCGTTCCGGCAGCAGCTGGTGCAATCGTGGGGCATGGACAAGAGCCGCATCCGCGCATCGAGCTACTGGAAGGGCGGAGCGGCGGGCCACCACGAAACGCTTGGCGACTGACTGCCCCCACTCGCTAGGTCGTGCGGTGTTGTGGCACTTTCGGATACCAGCGAGTCATCAATAGAAACAGCATGGCTCCGATGAAGAGCGAGCCCGACGCGATTGCGAGCGACCACTGAAAGCCCGCCGATTGCGATGGCGCGCGCACAAGCAGATAAGCCGCCAGCGGCGGGCCGACGATCTGCCCGATGCCGTACATCGCAGTCATGGCGCTCAGGGTCGCCGTGACCTGGCTCGGCCGCAATCGCCGCGCCTCCTGCATCGCGAAATAAGTGATCGCGGTAAACGGAATGCCCAGCAGAAAACTGCTGGTCGCGAATCCGCCCAGCGTGGGCACGATGACCGTCGCAACCACGCTCACCCCCTGCAGCAGGTAGCAAAGCGCCAGCAGGTAGCGCAGGTCGCGTTGAATAGAAACACGCGTCGAGATAAGCGCCCCAAGAATGATGCCCACACCGAATATCGGCCAGAACAGATCGAGCCACGGCGAGCCGGGCAGGGCGGTGCGCGCGATGACCGGCAGGAAAGTGGCGGTGATGATGTAGCCGAAGCCAGCAAGGCCATACACCGCGATCAGCAACGGTGTTTCGCCAGGTGCATCGATGTTGCTGTCTGCGCTTACAGATGCGCTGATGCTTTCGCCAAGGGGTGCGAGCCGAAGATCATGACCATCGAGTAATTTCCAGACGAAGGCGCTGAGCACCAGCGCAAGAATGCCGAAGAGCATCCAGGCCGACGACGAAGACCAGTCGGCCTGCACCATGGCCGTTGCGAAAATTCCGCTGAGCATGATCCCAAGACCCGGCCCCGCGAACATCGCACTCGACAGGCGAGACAGGTTCTGTTCGGCCAGCCGGGTCATGCACCAGCTCGACACGAACAGGAACACCAGCGCGCTGCTGATGCCGGCAAAAAATCGAAGCCAGGGCCAAAGATGCGGCAGCTTGAAGCTCATGCTCAGGGTCAGGACGATGGTGGATATCAATCCGAAGCGCACGAGACTCGAATACGAAAGTTTCGGAAGTGCCGGGAACATTTTCCAGATGCGCGGTTGAAACGCGCAGAGCAACGCACCTAGCAAATAGCCCACGTAGTTCGCGCTCGCGAGCCAGCTTGCGGACGGCAGATCGATGATGCCGTCGTGCAGCATCATCGGCAGGATAGGCGTGAATGCGAAGCGTCCGATACCCATCGCAACCGCGAGACAAACCATGGCCGCTGCGACGATAAACCAGGGTTTTTGCAAGACCCGCGCGGGTGTCATTCGTTGTGCCGCACTCATGCCGAGAAACCTTCGCCGAACGCGCCGCGAAGATGGGTGACAAGTGCCTGCGCCGCACGTGGCACATGGCTTGAATAAGGTCGAATCACAAAAAGCTTGTTACCAAAAACGCTCATGGGTTGCCAGTCGGAAAGTACTTGCACGAGTTTGCCCGATCGAAGCGAATCCTGTGCGCTGAAGTCCGGCAACAGCGCGATCCCAAGACCGGACAGCGCCGCGTCGCGAAGTGTTTCGCTGTTGTTCGCTGCGAACGGGCCATGAATAGGAACGGTGATTCGGTCTGCCCCTTTTTCGAAGGTCCACGCCGGCTTTTCCTGGGGACGCGGATAGTGAAGCGTGTCGTGCGATGCAAGCTCCTGCGGACGCTCCGGCGTGCCGCGTTTCCGCAAATATGCTTTTGTTGCCACGAGTACCGAATGCGTGTCGCACAGCGTCCACGCGACATGCGTATCCGGTGCGCGACTGGTGTGGCGTATCGCGAGATCGAACCCTTCCACTGCCAGTGCGCTCAGTCGATCCGACAGCTCGAGCTCGACCTGTATGTCTGGGTGATCGCGCAGAAACTGCGACAGCGTCGGCATCAATTGCTGTCGGGCAAAGGCAACCGGCGCAGTAACCCGCAGCTTGCCGCGCGGTGAATCGGCAAGGTCGCGTATGCCTTCGAAGCTCTGCGAGATCTGCTCGAACGCACCGTGAGTGCTGTCCACAAGCTGCTGCCCGGCCTCGGTCAATCGAACGCTGCGAGTGGTGCGCCTCACCAAAAGCACGCCCGCTGCTTTTTCAAGCTCCGCTATGCGCTGGCTCATGGTGGCCTTGCTCACCTTTAGTCGGGCTGCAGCGGCAGTAAAGCTTCCTTGCTGCGCCAGAACGGTCAGCCAATGCAGATGACCCCAAAGCGAGGCGATGGATCCGGATTTGTCGGTGGAGGTAGAAGCTTTTTCCATCGCTCTATTGTTCATTATTTCGAACAATGATTTCCGTTTTTAGGTCTAGGCAATAAAAAATCGAGCGCCTAGACTTCACCCATGAAACAAAACATCGCCCCAGTTCCCGCGTTTGCGGACAGTGCAGACATCGTCCATTACATCGATGGCAAGACGGTCCCGTCGTCCGGATCGCGGAAGCAGGCGGTGTACAACCCCGCAACCGGCGCGGTTGCAAGGCAAGTGCACCTTGCAAGTCTGGAAGATGTGAATGCCGCCATCGAAAGCGCGCAACGGGCATCGGTGAGCTGGACGAACACGCCGCCGCTCCGCCGCGCGCGAATCATGTTCAAGTTCCTGGAGCTAATGAATGCCCGCAAGGATGAACTCGCGGCAATCATCACGGCCGAGCATGGCAAGGTGTTCACCGATGCGCAGGGCGAAGTCGCTCGCGGCATCGACATCATCGAGTTCGCATGCGGCGCGCCGCAATTGCTCAAGGGCGATTTCACCGATCAGGTCGCCACAGGCATGGACAACTGGACTATCCGTCAGCCGCTCGGAGTTGTCGCCGGCATCACGCCCTTCAACTTCCCCTGCATGGTTCCTTGCTGGATGTTCCCGATGGCTCTCGCAGCAGGCAACTGCTTCATCCTCAAACCCAGCGAGCGCGACCCGTCCGCATCCCTCTTCATGGCGAAGCTGCTCACCGAAGCCGGCTTGCCGCATGGTGTGTTCAACGTCGTGCAGGGCGACAAGCTCGCGGTCGACACGCTGCTCGAACATCCAGATGTGAAAGCCGTGAGCTTCGTCGGATCGACACCGATTGCGCAGTACATCTACGAGCGCGGTGCGCATTTCGGCAAGCGAGTGCAAGCGCTGGGCGGTGCGAAGAATCATCTGGTCGTCATGCCCGATGCCGATATCGATCAGGCGGTCGATGCATTGGTCGGCGCGGGCTACGGCTCCGCCGGCGAACGGTGCATGGCTATTTCTGTTGCTGTTCTTGTGGGTGACGTGGCCGACGAAGTGGTCGACAAGATCGCCGAGCGTGCGCGCAACCTGAAGGTGAAGAACGGCATGGAGATGGACGCCGAAATGGGTCCTATCGTCACGCGTGAAGCGCTCGAACGCATCGAAGGTTATATCGAGGTCGGCACGAAAGAAGGCGCGAAGCTCGTAGTCGATGGCCGCCATTTCAAAGTGCCCGGACATGAAGCAGGCTTTTTCACCGGCGGCACGCTGTTCGACAACGTGACGCCCGATATGCGAATCTACAAGGAAGAAATTTTCGGGCCGGTGCTCGCATGCGTTCGCGTGAAAACCTTTGCCGAGGCGGTCGACTTGATCAACGCGCACGAGTTTGGCAACGGCGTGTCGTGCTTCACGCGCGATGGTCATGTGGCGCGCGAATTCGCTCGCATGATCCAGGTGGGCATGGTCGGTATCAACGTGCCCATTCCAGTGCCGATGGCCTGGCACGGATTCGGTGGCTGGAAGAAGAGTCTGTTCGGCGACATGCACGCGTATGGCGAAGAAGGCATTCGCTTCTACACGAAACAGAAATCGATCATGCAGCGCTGGCCGGAAAGCATTTCGAAGGGTGCCGAGTTCGTGATGCCGACTTCGAAGTAATTCCGGGACGTGCGCGAGTTGGTGAATTGTGGGGATTCAAGGAATAATCGCCGAAATTTCACAACACCGAGGAGCACTCAATGGGCAAGTTCATGAATCGGCTACTGGCGTCTACCGTCTTCTATTACTTCGCTCAGGTGCTCGTCACCTTCATGTTCTGGGGAGCCGGTCTGGACAAGCTGATCAATTACCAGAACGCGCTGGGCGAGATGACGCATTTCAATCTGACGCCGGCGCCGTTCTTCGCGATCGGTAGCGCAATCATCCTGCTGCTCGGCTCGTTGATCCAGATTTTTGGCAAGCGCTATGCATGGCTAGGCGCGGGCATGTTGATACTTTTTACCGCAGCGACGATTCCGATCGCTCATCATTTCTGGAACATGACCGGCGAGCAAAAAATCACGGAGATGCATGTGGCTCTGGAACACATCACCGTCATCGGCGGCCTCGTGATTGCGGCTATAGCTGCCGAGTTGAAGTTCGGCCCGCGACGCTGATCGAATCGACCCTGCGGACCTTGCCGAAAGCGCCGTTTATTTTTTGGGCTTGTCGGCGGTGTCGGTGGGCTTTTCCGCGTTGCCGGACGGCGAGCCGGTTGCCTTGGCCGGATCCGGGCCGCACTTCACTTTCTTGGTCTTGAAATCGCAAGTAGGAACTGTCGAGCCGGTGCAGGTTCCCTTCGCCACTTTCCCGTCGTCGAATGTGCATTGAGCGGTGACCGCATGCGCCTGGGTGACCGCAAGCGAGACGAGAAGCGCGCCGCTGACGGCTGCGAGACGAATGATTTGCTTCATTGGGGATGCTCCTTTTAGAACTTAAGCAGAAGTCGAAGGGTCGATGTCGAACGTGTTGCCAATGTTATTCGTTGACGATCTTCCCAATGCGCCGTTCGCGCGCCTCGAAAGACCGTTCACCGAATAGACTCGGGGCTTATGCAAGCGCCGGTACCTTCCCTGAACAGTGAAACTTCGGAAACCGCATGGGTCGAAAGCGAGTTGATCCGGCAATTGATGATTGCTGCCCGCGGCACGCCGTTCGTGGCCGTCGCGCTTATTCCTTTGATGGCCGGTATTCTGTGGGGTAACACGCCTCAGTGGGCGCTCAATACATGGATCGTCGCGATCGTCGGCGTGCTTATCGCGCGAGTCACCATGATGACGCGCTACTACCGTGCCTATGCGCGCGACGATCTGGCTGGCCAGCAGGCCTTTCTTGGCAGGCAACGAATGATCTGGCCGCTGAGCGGTATTTTGTGGGGAGCGACTGCGGCCCTGTTCATGGACTACGCACCCGTCGCTGAGCAGTTTCTCTGCTGGCTCGGCATCGCAGGAATAGGTACATACGCAATCAAGAGCCTGTCTGGAAATATGAAGGTGATGTACACCTATGTCACCGCGCTGTCGCTGACCGTTCTCCTGGTCGTCGGCTGGCATATCGTCGTGATTCACCGGTTCGATGGTCCGTCTTATCACTACTGGCTGTGGATCCTTGTGCTCGTCTACTGGCAGTCGCTGGTTCACGTAGGGCGGCAGGCACACCGTGCGCTGCGAAAGGGTCTGGAACTCCAGTATCGCAACACGCAGCTTATCGATTCGCTTATGCGCCAGACGCAGGCTGCGCTCGACGCGATGTCGATCAAGAATCGCTTCCTTGCAAGCGCTGCGCACGACATTCGGCAACCGGTTCATGCCCTGGCGCTCTACGCCGACTGGCTGTCGAGCGAGCCCGAGATGGCTTACGAAATCGCTCCAAAAATTCTGCAGGCAACCAAGGCGGTGAATGCCCTGTTCGATTCGCTCTTCGATTTGGTAAGACTCGATTCGGGGCAGGTGAAAGTAAATCTGGAACCGGTCAATATCGGCAAGCTTTTGCGTGAGCTCGAAATCCAATATCGTCCGATTGCCGAATCGAAAGGCATCGAGCTTCGGGTGAGGCCGGTCAACGTGACGGTGGTGTCCGACCGGATTTTTCTGCAGCGTATTCTGGGAAATCTGTTGTCGAACGCGGTGAAGTTCACGTCGAATGGTGGCGTAGTCATCGCCGCTCGCAAAACGCACGAGGGTGTGCGCGTCGACATCCACGACACCGGCATCGGCATCGAAACGGAGCATCACGCCAACGTCTTTCGCGAGTTCTACAAAGTGTCTGCCCATGGAGGAACCGATGACGGTTTCGGTCTGGGACTCGCGATCGTTTCGCGCTTGTCTGCTGCTATCGGCCACAAGCTGACCATGAGATCGCGCCCCGGGCGTGGCACTTCGTTCAGGCTCGAGCTGAGGGAATCGGACACTGCGGAATTGATGGAAGAGCAATACCGACAGGCGCTTGAAGATCAAAGAAAATCAGCCATTCAGATCGACCTCGATTCCCGTTGATCTTTCCTGTCGATCACGAGCGCTTCGAGGGATCATGCTGAGGTATGCATTCGAAGCTGGAAACAAAAAGCGACCCGAGGGCCGCTTTTTTGATGTCCTGCCGCTCGCTGCGCCAAACCAGTTAACTACCAATCAACTCGCCAACTAATTGGCCAGCAGCCCGTGGCTTCGAGCGTAGTGAATGGTTTGGGTGCGGCTCTTCACACCCAGGCGACGGAAGAGACGCCATAAGTGGACTTTGACTGTGTGCTCGCTGATTCCGAGTTCGTCGGCAATGTCCCGATTGGAAAGTCCCTTGTCGAGAAGAATGATCAGCTGCTTCTGGCGCTTGGACAATTTGTTGTCCGTCGCGCCAGTGCTCGTGAGGTCGTCGAAGCCGCTGTCCGGCGTCATGAGTGCGCGGAGCGCTGCGCCGATTTGATTGGCACCCACCGACTTCTCTATGTAGATGTCGGCACCCGCTTCAAGGCACTGCTCTTCGAAATCCGAAGCCGGCGATGCCGACAGAACCGCGAGCGGTGTTGTGGGGAAATTTTTCTTCAGTTCGATAACACCGGACACACCGCTGACGTCGGGCAACTTCAGATCGAGGCAAAAAAGTTCGGGCTCACCGTGCGTTTTGACGGCTGCCTTCACGCGGTCAAGTCGGTCGAGTTCGACAACGTTAGCGCCAGCCTTTTGGCGACGCAATAACATGACGACCGCGTCACGCATTAGCGGGTGATCATCGATGACGTAAAGGCTCATTTGGGGAGAAAAGTATGCTGCGATTAATTATCGATTCATAAGCATACCCTCTAAAAAGGTCAATTGGGGTGCGCGTTTACCGCATCTGCCAACTGCTTTAGAGCCGCATGTACATCGTTTGCAGTAATGTTTTCCGCAAGCGTAATCAAAGGGTTTAATTCTTTGCCCGGCTGGGTCTGAAGTTCCGCTATCGCGAGTCCAGCTTCGCGCGGTGCAGCAAAACCTGAGCTCTGCAACAACAACTTGCCTTGGGCGTCCTGAAACTTGAAATAAAACAGTCCGTCTTTTTCGCGGTATTGCTTGAAGCTGGGCAGTGCAACTTTTGCTGCAGGCTTCGATTTGCCGGATGCATTCGAGCCTTCGGCCAGATTTCGCAGGCCGACTGCGTGTCGCAATCCCCCCATAAACGGGACTGCTAATGCGCGAGCCTTTTTGGCCCCCACCAGAAGAATTCGTTCTACCTCCGCCGGATCGTTGATCAGGCGTTCATACGTTTCGCGCATCGGTCCGATCTCGGCATCGATCAGTTCGAACAAGGACTGCTTGGCATCCGCCCATGAAATGCCCGATGCGAACTGCCTGGCGAAATCGGCGGTTTGCTCTTTAGTGGCGAACGCACGATACAACTCGAACACGGCGGACCCTTCGGTCTCCTTGGCCTCACCGGGCGCGCGCGAATCGGTCACGATTCCTGCAATCTGCTTTCGCATCTGCTCGCGCGGCGCGAACAGCGGGATCGTGTTGTCGTAGCTTTTGCTCATCTTCCGGCCGTCGAGGCCGGGCAAAGTACCCACCGTTTCGTCGACGTCCGCTTCCGGCAGCACAAGGTGCTGACCGTAAAGGTGGTTGAAGCTCTGCGCCATGTCGCGCGCCATTTCGAGATGCTGGATCTGATCGCGACCCACCGGCACCTTGTGCGCCTTGAACATCAGAATGTCCGCGCCCATCAGCACCGGATACATGAACAGTCCGGCCGTGATGTCCGACTCGGGATCGACACCGGCAGCGACATTCTTGTCGACCGAAGCTTTGTAGGCGTGAGCCCGATTGAGCACGCCCTTGCCCAGCACGCAGGTCAGAAACCAGGTGAGTTCGGGAATCTCGGGAATGTCGGACTGTCGATAGAACATCACCTTTTCGGGATCGAGACCTGCCGCAATCCAGGTGGCCGCGATTTCGAGCGTAGAGCGCTGGATACGCGCAGGCTCGTCGCACTTGATCAGCGCGTGGTAGTCGGCGAGGAAATAAAAGTTTTCGGTATCAGGAGTTTTGCTCGAACGAACTGCAGGACGAATCGCGCCGACATAGTTACCCAGATGGGGCGTGCCGGTGGTGGTGATACCGGTAAGGTGACGAGTCACTTTGGTGTTGTCTGAAGACTGGGTCATGGTGAGGGCGTTATCGGAAATGTTTGTCTTATCGGATCAAGGCGATGAGCGGCGCGGTGATGAAGTTCAGCACGGTGTATCCCACCGACATGAGCGGTGCAAGCCAGTATTTGCTGACGATACCGACGTAAACCAACGCCAGCACGATGAAGAATCCATAAGGCTCGATTCGCGAAACCAATTGACCTTGGCGCCACGGCAGCAGGCCGACAAGTACTCGTCCGCCGTCAAGCGGTGGCAATGGAAAGAGGTTGAAAGCGCACATGACCAGATTCACCAGAATACCGGCGCGCGCCATCGACACGAAAAAGCGCTCTTCCACGCCGAATCCGATAAGCGCGACCAGCACCAAAGCCCAGAGAATGGCCTGGATGAAATTGGACGCGGGTCCTGCAAGCGCAACCCAGACCATGTCGCGCTTGGGATTGCGCAAACGGCCGAATTGAACCGGCACAGGTTTGGCGTAGCCGAACAGAAATGCCCCGCCGGTTCCGAAATAGAGAAGAAGGGGCACCACGATCGTCCCGATCGGATCGATGTGCTTGATCGGATTCAGCGTGACACGACCCAGCATGTACGCGGTGTTGTCTCCCAGATAGCGCGCCACATACCCGTGCGCCGCTTCGTGAATCGTGATCGCGAAGAGCACCGGCAGGGCGTAGATCAGAACCGTCTGGATGATGTTTTGGAAGTCCACGGAATCGATTCTCTCAGAGGCCCAGGGCCGACAGGCTGCCGCGGCCTTCGCGGACCACGACCGGGTCGCCGCCGCTTCCCATTTCGGTGAGGTCGATGACGGTCGTGGGCTGCGTTGCGCAGGCGCCTGCATCGATGACGGCAGCAAGCAGCTTTTCATAGCGCTGGCGAATGAATTCCGGATCGTTCAAGGGTTCTGTCTCGCCGGGCGGAATGAATGTGGTGGCGAGCAATGGGCCTTCGTGCAGGGCAAGAAGCTGCTGGGTTACGGCGTGGTCGGGAACTCGCAAGCCGATCGTTTTTCGCTGCGGATGGCTCAGGCGGCGAGGCACTTCCTTGCTGGCTTCAAGAATGAAGGTGTATGCACCGGGAGTCGCGGCTTTCAACAGGCGGTATTGGCGGTTATCGACCTTTGCGTAGCTCGACAGCTCGCTCAGATCGCGGCACAAAAGCGTGAGATGGTGCTTATCGTCTACGCCGCGGATTCGGCGCAGCTGATCGCTGGCAGCCTTGTCGTCCAAGTGACAGGCGAGGGCGTAACTGGAGTCGGTGGGCATGGCGACTATTCCGCCCTGCGCGAGCAGTTTGGCCGCCTGACTCAACAACCGTGCCTGCGGATTTTCTGGATGAACTTCGAAATATTGAGCCATGTTGTGCGGGGGTGCCTATTGGTGCCTGTAGAGCGGTGTGGTGTATCTGTTGACCGATTAGATGCGCCCGAAACCGATGATCTCAAGTCGGGGTGACGGCAGAAAGCCCAGGTATGGCGCCACAGCTAGCGGCTTGGTTCAAATGCCCACCGACAGAGTGTGCGGCTCACCGGATTCGGTCCGCGAGCTTTTCCCAGACTGGCGTTAGGTCCCCCGGCAAGTAAGGCAGGGTTCCGAGATCGGTATGGCTCTCGTTGGGGCTGTGGAAGTCGCTTCCTCGAGATGCCGCGAGACCGAACTCGCGAGCAACGTCGGCGTACGTGACGTATTCGGCAGCGGTGTGACTGCCGGTGACCACTTCGACCCCCTCGCCGCCATGCAACTTGAATTCGCTGAAGAGTGCGTATTCCTCGTTCGCGGTGAAATCGTATCGGCCCGGATGCGCGATGACCGCCATGCCGCCCGATCGAGTGATCCACTGAACCGCGTCTTTCAGAGAAGCCCAGCGATGCGGAACATATCCCGGCTTGCCTTCGGTGAGGTATTTGCGGAACACCTCGTAGGTGTCCTTGCAGGCACCCGACTCCACGAGGAAGCGCGCAAAGTGCGTACGTGAAATGAGTTCCGGATTACCGACGAATTTGAGCGCACCTTCGTACGCACCTTTGATTCCCGCGCGTTCCAGATCTGCGGACATCTCTTTGGCGCGTTGGCCGCGGCCGCCACGCGTAGCCTGAAGGCCTTCCACCATTTGCGGATCTTCCGCGTCGAAACCCAGACCGACGATGTGCACTGTCTCGTTGGCGAAGGTCACGGAAATCTCGGTGCCGGTGAGGTACTTCATGCCGTTGGCGTGAGCCGCTGCCGCTGCTCTGGCCTGCCCGCCGATCTCGTCGTGATCGGTGAGTGCCCAAAGCTCCACTCCGTTTGCAGCCGCGCGCTTGGCCAACTCCTCTGGAGTGAGCGTGCCGTCGGATACGACGGAGTGGCAATGGAGGTCTGCGTTGAGTATGGAAGTCACAGGATCATTTTACGGACTTACCGAATCGGGCGAAAAACCACTTCAAAGCCATTCCTGGAAACCATTGCCGAACGCACTTCGGCTTGCCGTTCCCGATATACGCCACCCGGCGTATATCGCAGAGAGAACCTTGTTTCTATTCTCCGTTACGTCGCCTCACAAAAAAGTGGGACGCGCCGATTTCCCAAACCACCACTCTTTTCGGAGAAGCAAATGCAACGACGATTCACCCTCAAGGCATTCACGGCGGCAGTCGCCCTGACCGCCTTCGGAGCCGCACCGGCCTTCGCGCAAGACACGATCAAGGTCGGCGTTCTGCACAGCCTGTCCGGCACGATGGCAATTTCCGAAACCGTCTTGAAAGACACGGTTTTGATGACCATCGACGAAATCAACGCCAAGGGCGGCGTTCTGGGCAAGAAGCTCGAACCCGTGGTTGTCGATATCGCATCGAACTGGCCCCTGGCTGCTGAAAAAGCAAAACAACTCGTCTCGCAAGACAAGGTTGCAGTGACCTTCGGTTGCTGGACTTCTTCCTGCCGCAAGTCGGTGCTGCCGGTGTACGAAGAAGCGAACGCGCTCCTGTACTACCCCGTCCAGTACGAAGGCGAAGAACTCTCCAAGAACGTGTTCTACACGGGTGCAGCGCCTAACCAGCAAGCTATTCCCGCAGTCGATTACCTGATGAGCAAAGAAGGCGGCGGCGCCAAGCGTTGGGTTCTGCTGGGCACCGACTATGTGTACCCCCGCACCACTAACAAAATCCTGCGCGCTTACCTGAAGAGCAAGGGCGTCAAGGAAACCGACATCGACGAGAAATACACGCCGTTCGGTCACTCCGATTACCAAACCATCGTTGCGGACATCAAGAAGTTCTCGCAAGGCGGCAAGACAGCCGTGGTGTCCACCATCAACGGTGACTCCAACGTTCCTTTCTACAAGGAACTCGGCAACGCAGGCCTGAAGGCGAAAGACGTTCCTGTCGTCGCGTTCTCGGTCGGCGAAGAAGAATTGCGCGGCGTCGATGCCAAGCCCCTGGTCGGTCACCTGGCTGCATGGAACTACTTCATGTCGCTGAAGAACCCCACCAACGAAGAGTTCATCAAGAAGTGGTCTGCATACGCCAAGGCCAAGAAGATTCCTGGTCACATGGACAAGCCCCTGACCAACGACCCGATGGAAGCCACCTACATCGGCATCAACATGTGGAAGCAAGCGGTCGAGAAGGCCAAGTCCACCGACACCGACAAGGTCATCGCAGCAATGGCTGGCCAAACCTTCAAGGCTCCGTCGGGAATCATCTCGAAGATGGATGAAAAGAACCATCACCTGCACAAGTCGGTCTTCATCGGCGAAATCCAGTCCGACGGTCAATTCAAGGTCGTATGGAAGACGCCTGGTCCCGTGAAGGCCAAGCCATGGAGCCCATACATCGAAGGCAACGACAAGAAGAAGGACGAACCCGATATGTCCAAGGTTGCCAAGAAATAAGAGGCGGAGGAGTTAGTGGAGTTGAGTTGAGAGTGACCTGCGGGAGATTCGTCTCCCGCAGGTTCGTGCTGGATAGCAGTGAAGAAACCTACTAAGCACGCGAGTTGTTTCGAGTGCAGATTTCAAGGTGACAGTTTTGATTTCCAGACGCTGGATCAGATTTTTATCTCTCGCGTTCGTGCTTGCTGCAGGAACGACGGGAGTATCGGAAAGCGCATTCGCGCTGACGAAGGAAGAAGCCCGGGCGATGGCGGTTGGCGATGCCGACGCACGATCGGCAGCGCTCGGCAAGGCGGTTCTCAACGCAGATGCGAAGACCGAGGCCTTCATTCAGGCCATGGCCGATGACGCGGTGAAATTCACCGACAAAGCAGTCATCGTGATGAAGGGCGACAAGGGCACCGATCCCGTGACCGGCGCAGAAATTCCGGTGCCCGACGATGCCGAAGATGTCGTGAACAACAACTACATGCGGTCCTCCATCGAGAGCGCACAGGCGGGCATCAAGCTGTCGAGCCCCGATGAAGCGGTTCGGCTCGAAGCAGTGAAAATCCTGGTGAAGGAGCCCGACGAATCGCGGCTACCCATCATCGAAAAAGCGCTGGCCAAGGAAACCAACGCAGTCATCAAGGCGCAGCTCGAGATGACTCGTTCGGCAACGCTGCTGAGTAGCACGGACAAAGCCAAACGCATTGCTGCTGCAGATGCTTTGGGTGAAAGCAAGAGTCCCGACACGAAGCTGCTGCTGAACGAACGCCTGCAAAGCGAAGACGATGCCGATGTCAAATCTCACATCTCGGCCGCCATCAAGAAGATCGATGCGACGCTCGTGTGGGGCGATCGTCTCGGCGCGGTTTTCACCGGTATCAGCCTCGGATCTATCCTGCTGCTGGTTGCCCTAGGACTGGCAATTACCTACGGCTTGATGGGTGTGATCAACATGGCTCACGGCGAGCTGATGATGATCGGCGCGTACGCCACTTACGTCATGCAGGGCGTGTTCCAGAAGTTCTTTCCCGGATTTTTCGATCTCTATCTGATTGCCGCCATTCCCGCTGCATTTCTTGCGTCCGCACTCGTCGGTGCGATCCTCGAACGCAGCGTGATTCGATTCCTCTACGGCCGTCCGCTCGAAACGCTTCTGGCCACCTGGGGTATCAGCCTGATGCTGCAGCAGTTCGTGCGCACGATTTTCGGCGCGCAGAACGTCGGCGTCGAAAACCCGGCCTGGATGAGCGGCGGGGTTCAACTGATGTCGAATCTGACTTTGCCGCTCAACCGGCTCTTCATCATCCTGTTCGCGATTCTGGTGTTGATGGGCATGGCCTTTCTCATCAGCAAGACGCGACTGGGCCTGTTTGTGCGCGGTGTCACGCAAAACCGCCCCATCGCCTCGTGCATGGGCGTGAACACCGCGCGCATCGATACCTATGCATTCGCTTTGGGATCGGGCATTGCGGGCCTCGCGGGCTGCGCGCTTTCGCAAGTGGGTAACGTCGGACCCGATTTGGGCCAGAGCTACATCGTCGATTCGTTCATGGTGGTCGTGCTCGGCGGCGTCGGCCAACTTGCAGGTACGGTGTACGCGGCGATGGGCCTCGGCATCCTGAACAAATTCCTCGAAGGATGGACCGGCGCCGTACTCGCGAAGATCGCGGTGCTGGTGTTCATCATCATCTTCATCCAGAAGCGCCCTCAAGGCATCTTCGCGATGAAGGGCCGGAGCGCAGAAGCATGAACGACGTCACAAAAGAAAGCGTGGCGCTCGAGGCCACCACCAATCCCGATGCAGTGCCGCCGCCGAAGATCGTCACGCCCACTCCCGTTCTGCCCACTAAGGGGCCGTTGTTCACACGTACCGGCTGGAGCGCTTTCATCGTTGCGCTGCTCGTCGTGTGCGCACTCGCGCCTGTGCTCAACCTCATGGTGCCGGACGGCAGCGCCTTCCACCTGAGCGACTATTCGATTGCAGTCATAGGCAAGATCATGTGCTACGCGATTTGCGCGTTGGCGATGGACTTGATCTGGGGCTACACAGGAATTCTGTCGCTGGGTCACGGGGTGTTCTTTGCGTTGGGTGGATATGCAATGGGCATGTACCTGATGCGCCAGATCGGCACCGACGGCAATTACAAAAGCAATCTTCCCGATTTCATGGTGTTCCTGGACTGGAAAGAATTTCCCTGGCATTGGGCGCTGTCCGATAGCTTCATTGCAACCCTGTTCCTGATCGTTCTCGCGCCCGGCCTTGTCGCCTTCGTGTTCGGATTCTTTGCGTTCCGCTCGCGGATCAAAGGCGTGTATTTCTCGATCATCACGCAAGCCATGACCTTCGCGACCATGCTGCTTTTCTTCCGCAACGAAACCGGCTTCGGCGGCAACAACGGCTTTACCGATTTCAAACGCATCCTCGATATCCCGATTGCAACGCCCACGATGCGCATGACCCTGTTCGTCATTACTGGACTCGTGTTGCTCGGCTTCTTCCTGTTCGCCAAATGGCTGGTTGCGAGCAAGTTCGGCCGCGTGCTGCAGGCGATTCGCGATGCGGAAACGCGAGTGATGTTCTCCGGCTATTCGCCGCTCGGCTACAAGCTCACGATCTGGGTGATCTCGGCCGTGATGTGCGGCGTTGCCGGCGCCTTGTTCGTGCCGCAGGTCGGCATCATCAACCCGAGCGAGTTGAGTCCCGCCAACTCCATCGAGATTGCCATCTGGACCGCAGTAGGTGGTCGTGCAACATTGATCGGTCCGATCCTCGGTGCATTTATCGTGAACGGCGCCAAGAGCTGGCTCACAGTCGCGTATCCGGAATTCTGGCTGTACTTCCTCGGACTTCTGTTCATCCTGGTGACCATCTTTCTTCCCGACGGTGTAGTCGGATTGATCCGCAGACTCATGAAGCGAGGTGCCAAATGAGTCCTGATCTGATGGAAGAGGGCGCACGCCGTCTGGGCTCGCACGGCGCGCCGGTGGCAACCGGCAACACCGAATCCGGTGGTCGCGACGCGAGCTTCGGGCGCCGGATGGTTCCGGGCGAAGTCGACGTCTCACACGGCCGGATTCTGTATCTCGAAGGCGTGAGCGTGAGCTTCGATGGCTTCAAGGCGATCAACAATTTGTCTCTCGATATTGCGCCCGGCGAGTTGCGCTGCATCATCGGCCCGAACGGCGCCGGCAAGACCACGATGATGGACATCATCACCGGCAAGACACGTCCCGACGAGGGTCAGGTTTTCTTCGGCAGCACCATCGATCTGCTTCGCCATCGCGAATCGGAAATCGCGCAGCTGGGCATAGGGCGCAAGTTCCAGAAGCCGACCGTGTTCGAGCAACTCACCGTGTTCGAGAACCTCGAACTCGCGCTCAAGATGAACAAGGGCGTGAAGGCTTCGATGTTCTTCAAGCTCGACTCAGCCCAGAGCGACAAGCTGGCCGAAATGCTCACCACGATTCATTTGGCCGAAAGTGTCTCGCGCATGGCTGGTAATTTGAGTCATGGACAAAAGCAATGGCTGGAGATCGGCATGCTGCTGATGCAGGATCCGAAACTGCTGCTGCTCGACGAGCCTGTCGCAGGCATGACCGACGAGGAAACTGCGCGTACCGCAGAACTGTTCCTCACGCTCAAGGGCAAGCATTCATTGATGGTGGTTGAGCACGACATGAGCTTCATTCGCACCATTTCGGAAATAGTCACGGTGCTGTGCGATGGCTCGGTGCTCGCGCAAGGCACGCTCGATCAGGTGCAGGCCGACGAGCGGGTGATCGAGGTTTATCTGGGTCGATGACATGTTGAACGCAAAGAACATCAACCAGTACTACGGCGGCTCCCACATTCTTCGCGATGTGAGCCTGGAAACGCGTCTGGGTAAGGTCACGGTGCTGCTCGGACGAAACGGCGTCGGCAAGACCACGCTGCTGAAATCGCTCATGGGCCTGGTGCCTATTCGCACCGGCACCATCGAATTCGACGGCAAGCAGATTCAATCGGCGACACCCTACGAACGGGCGCGTGCGGGCATAGGATTCGTGCCGCAAGGACGCGAGATTTTTGCGCGTCTTACCGTGGAAGAAAACCTTCGCATGGGCCTTGCCTACAAAAGCGCCAGCACGCCGATTCCGGCCGAGTTGTACGAACTTTTCCCGGTTCTCAAGCAGATGTTGAATCGCCGCGGCGGCGACCTGTCGGGCGGTCAGCAGCAGCAACTCGCCATTGCGCGTGCACTTGCCGCAAAACCGAAAATGCTGATCCTGGACGAGCCCACCGAGGGCATTCAGCCGAGCATCATCAAGGACATTGGCCGCGTCATTCGCATGCTGGCCGATCGTGGCGACATGGCAATTTTGTTGTGCGAGCAGTACTACGACTTTGCGCAGGAACTCGCCGACGACTACCTGGTCATGGAGCGAGGTGAATTCATCGCACGCGGCCAGGGCAAGGATATGGAAGCCAACGGCGTGCGCCAGTTGGTGGCTATCTGATCGCTTAGGTCACATCGACCAGATTCGCGGGCGCGAGCTGGTCATTCTCCAGCAGGTGCTGCGCCAGGCAGTCCATACTTCGCGCAGCATTCCCATGGCCGGTTCCACTACTGGCGCCAGCACACGCACGACGATCACGCGGTCGTTCGGGCAGGTCGCTCCTGCGAACTCGCCAAGCTCGTGCGCATCGATCACAGCGCGCGCAGATTCGAGGATCGCATCGCGTTTGTTGCGCGGGATTGGATCGCCGCTCATGAAGAAAATAGACGCTAGGCATTTACGACCCGCGAAACCCAGACGGCTGTTTAGCAGCCGCGTATCGGACGCATCGATTCGACCGCGTTCCAGCCACGATCCTTTAAGTTCGATGTGCTGCTGAAACACGCCTTTGTCGAATGGTTTGTCGGCGTTGGGAAGACCCAGTGCGGTCACGTCCCAGCCGATCATTTCCGCGCCCGATTCGAGCGTCACGTCGAGATGATTTTTGCCGATGCAGCCGCTGAAGCAAATCGCCTCGAGTGGCAGCCATTCGAGGCGCGCCCCCGATTCGAGATTGATGCGCGTGTGCTGCAGGGCAAGATCGCCTTCGGAGCGGTAGAAGCGGCTCGCACCCGGTGTGGTGACCAAGCCATGCGCACCCGCCGCAACGTTCACATTGATCTCCAGCGTGTCGCCGCCGACCAACCCACCGGGCGGATGGATCAGCACGTTGTGGCAGACGGTATCGCCTTCCGGATAGAGGCTTTGCAGGATGCGGAGCGGCCCGTCATGGCGGAAGTCGGCAACCGTACGCATGGTGGGCGGGACGGTCGTTTGAGACGACTGCGTGCTTCGGTAGGAAAGGTCTAATCGGGCGTGCCAGGGCATGCTTGGAGTTTAGACGCCGGAGGTTCGCAGACGACTCAGACGGCCGCGTTTTGTTCTTCGACTCGCTTGGCCAGATGCGCCAGCGCTTCTTCCACTTGATCGATCAGCACAAGACACAAATCGCCCGGACGCAAACGATCGAGTGCGAAATCGATCGCGACGAACTCCCCACGAATTTCCTCGATGTGACTGGTACGAGGCGCTCCTATCAGTCCATCGCGCAGCAGCGCCATGACTTCGCCATCCGCCCGTCCGCGTTGCGCTGCATCCTGGTAGAGGATGACGTCGTCGAATGCTTTCCCGAGGATCACGGTCTGGTCGCGAATATCGCTGTCGCGTCTGTCGCCCGCGCCGCTGATGACCACGCTCCGGCGTTGCCCATCTTTCGACGGCATTGCATCGACCGCCGACACCAGCGCACGCATTGCGTCGGGGTTGTGGCCGTAATCGGCAATCACGGTCGCACCGCGAAACTCCATGATGTTGAAACGGCCTGGCGCGTTGTCGGAATCGCTCGCGAAGCTTGCCAGACCACTGCGAATCGCGGTCCAGTGAACGCCGATGCCCCATGCTGCCGCCACCGAGGCCATGACGTTTTCGACCTGAAATCCGATGGTGCCGTTTCGGGTGATGGGTATATCCCGCAAAGGGACGCTTTCGCGGCGCGTGCCTTGCGAAGCAACGATCGCATCGCCATCGACATACACAGTGCGATGGCCCTGCGCGCGATGAGTCGCCAGGACGGGATGATTGCGATCCGCTGCGAAGAAGATGACGTTGCCCGGGCACACCGTAGCCATGTTCGCGACGATAGGGTCGGCTGCGTTCAGCACCGCATATCCGTTGGTGGATACGTTCTGCACGATGACGCGCTTCAACACGGCGAGATCTTCGACGGTTGTGATGTAGTTCAACCCGAGGTGATCGCCCGCACCGATGTTGGTGACCACGGCTACTTGGCATCGATCGAAACCGAGACCTTCGCGCAGCACGCCTCCGCGCGCGGTCTCGAAAACGGCGGCATCGACTTCGGGATGCATCAGCACGTTGCGCGCGCTCTTCGGGCCGCTGCAATCGCCGCTGTCGATCTGCCTGCCGTTGACATACACGCCATCTGTGTTGGTCATGCCTACGCGCAATCCGTCTGACGCGATCAGGTGTGCGGTAAGGCGTGCAGTGGTGGTTTTTCCGTTGGTGCCCGTGACCGCGACGACCGGCACCCGCCCGTCGTCATCACTTGCAAACAGCTGCGCCACCATGGCCTCGCCCACGTTGCGTGGTTTGCCGAACGAGGGGGCCAGGTGCATGCGTAGTCCGGGCGCTGCATTCACTTCGACGATGCCGCCATGCTGATCTTCCAGCGGCTTGAGCATGGTCTCGCAGACGATGTCGACACCGCAGACATGCAAGCCGACCATGTGCGCTGCAGCAACCGCGCGAGCCGCAATTTCCGGGTGGACGTCGTCGGTGACGTCGGTAGCGGATCCACCGGTGCTCAGGTTCGCGTTGTTGCGCAGCATGATCCGTTGTCCCTTTTCTGGAACCGACGAAACCATCAAACCCTGAACCGTGAGGCGTGCGACCGCGATCTCGTCGAGCCGCATTTTGGTGAGCGAAGTCGCGTGACCTTCGCCGCGACGCGGATCGAGGTTGACGATATCGACCAGTTCCTTGATGGTGTGCACGCCGTCGCCCACGACCTGCGGCGGGTCACGACGCGATGCCGCAACCATGCGATCTCCCACCACCAGGAGCCGATAGTCCTGACCGGGCAGATATTTTTCGACCATCACTTCGCCGTACTCGGCAGCCGCGTTGAAAGCCACCTCCAGATGGCCTTTGCTCACCACATTGACCGTCACGCCTTTGCCCTGGTTTCCGTCTTGCGGCTTGACCACAACCGGCAATCCGATTTCTTCGGCTGCAGCCCAGGCATCGTCCTTATCTTTCACGGGACGACCGAACGGCACCGGCACGCCCGCCGCGCGCAGCAGTTTCTTGGTGAGATCCTTGTCTTGTGCGATCGACTCGGACACCGCACTGGTGACGTCGAGTTCAGCGGCCTGAATGCGTCGTTGACGCGATCCCCATCCGAGCTGAACCATGCTGCCGCGAGTGAGGCGGCGAAACGGAATGCCGCGAGCCACCGCAGCGTCGACGATGGATCCGGTGCTGGGGCCGAGACGTTCGTCTTCGTCGAGGCTTCGAAGCTCGTTCACTACTGCGGTCACGTCGAAAGGTGTGTTGCCTAGCGCTGCCGAGATGAGCTCTTGCGCTTTCTCCACCGCGAGTTTGCCGACGGCTTCTTCGCTGTACTGCACGACGACCTGAAACACGCCGGCCTCAAGCGTGGACGATGTTCGGCTGAAGCTGACCGGGCATCCTGCCTGGGCTTGAAGCGCGAGTGCTGCCGATTCGACCACATGCGCCAGCGATACGAATTTGTCGCCGTTCGATTCGAGCGAGCCGATGTCGGGGAAGAGCGCGCGCACTTTGGCTTCGAGTCCGGGCACATCGGCAATCGAGCTCTCGGCAGAGTCGCATTTCACGATCGCCTCGATTGCGGTATGGCGGCTCCAGAGATTGGGTCCCCTCAGGGCACGTATGCGAGAAACTTCCATTTGCGTTCGGCCGTTCGATGGATTGATGCGATGGGTTAATGAGTGCGCAGCGAAGCTGGCGACTGCTGCTCGAGTTGCGTGGTTTTGAGGGACGTTTGCAGATCGGGCTCGAATGCCTCGATAGCAGCGCCCACCAGATGCAGCGAAACATCCATGGCCCATGCTGCGGCAATCGCAGGCAGCAGGGTTTCGTCGGGGGCCGGTCCGTGACGTCCTCGCCACACGGAAAGCTTGGACATGCCGGGCAGGAACACTTCGGTCATACCCGTTGCAAGCACGACGCGATCCTGTCTCACAAACAGCGCCTTGCCGCCTTTTTCGCGATGCGCGGTAACGGCTGCATTTCGTGGATCGGTGGTGTAGAAAATGACGCTGCCGTCGCAAAGATCGGCAAGAGCCGCCACTCGGGCGTCGTCTGCGTTCAGCACAGCGCAACCTTCCGAGAGCACCACGTCGACCTGGGTGCGCATGACGCGGATCAGGTCGTCGCTTTCGCGAACATCGTGATGCTCGAGTCCCCGATATCCATCGAGATCGGTCACGACACCGACGACGCATCGGTCGTAGGCCAAGCCATCCTGAAGAATGCTCGCTGCACCGTTCTCGAACACCGCCGCTTCTACCGCCCGGTTGATCAGCAGGCGATGGCCAGCTTCCCAGTTCGCGCTATCTACCGATTCGACACGGCGTCTATCGAGGAACAGGCCATCGCGGGATGCCAGACCGGTGGGCTTGCCGCTCAGGTGAACGATCCAGGCGATCAGGCGCGCGATGGTCTGGGTATCTCGCGAACCCGCGACGCCGATGATCGGAATTCGGCCTGCTTCTTCGTCGGGGAACAGGTGATCGCAAATGTCGCGACCGACTGGCCGGGGAGACCCTACGGCGGGTTTCAGATGCATCAGCAGACCTGGGCCGGCGTTGACTTCGACGATGGCTCCGCCTTGCTCTTGAAGTGGCCTGGAAATATCCTGTGCGACCACATCGATGCCTGCGATATCGAGACCGACGATGCGCGCAGCCAGCGTCACGATGTAGGCCACTTCCGGATGAACATCGTCGGTGCAATCGACCGTTAAATTGCCGTTGCGCTGGATGATCACCTGACGTGATGCTTCGGGAATCGAGTCAGGGGCGAGCCCTTGTCGCTTGAGTTCGAGCAGAACGCCTTCGTCTTTGTGCGTTTCGATCAGGCTCAGGGGAAAGTCTTCTTCGTAACCACGGCGTGGATCGGAATTGAGTTGCGTGTCGACCAGTTCCGCCACGGTGTGCTTGCCGTCGCCGCTGACATGAATCACATCGCCGCGAGCCGCTGCGACCAAACGGCCTCCGACCACGAGCAATCGATGCTCGGATCCGCGAATGAATCGCTCGACGATCACGTCGTCGCTGAAGCCCTGGGCATTCTTGAACGCGGCTTCCACCTCATCACGCGAGTTGAGCTCGAGCGCCACGCCGCTGCCGTGATTGCCATCGACCGGCTTCACCACGACGGGCAGTCCGATGTCTTCCGCTGCGCTCCAGGCTGCTTCGACGGTTTCGACTATCTCGCCTTCAGGCACCGGAACGCCGCAAGATTTGAGCAGCGATTTGGTCAGATCCTTGTCGCCCGCGATGCCCTCGGCAATTGCGCTGGTGAGCTCCGATTCGGCGGTCCATATGCGGCGCTGACGCGCACCGTAGCCGAGCTGAACCAGATTACCGTCGTTGAGGCGAATATGCGGAATGCGGCGATCGACCGCTGCGTTGACGATGGATGCGGTACTCGGTCCGAGATAGCAGTCGTCCACCTTGGTGCGAATCCGCGAGACGGCTGCCTCGACATCGGCAGCAGTGAAAGGCTCGCCGTTGATGGCCGACATGATCAGGCGATGACCTTCTGTCAAAGCCGATCGGGCCACCTGCTCGTCGCGGGCTCGGAACACCATGCGGTAGACGCCTTCCTTGCTGGTGCTGCGGGTCTGGCCGAAGCCGGTCGGCATTCCAGCCAGATTCAGAAGTTCGATGACCACATGCTCGAGCACATGACCGGCCCAGGTGCCTTCCTGAAGCCGCTGTAAAAAGCCGCCGCGTTCGCCGACTCCGCAGTGGTGCTCCACCAGCGCAGGCAGCAATTCGACCAGGCGATCGGCGAATCCCTCGATCAGGTTGGAGGGGAATGCTTCGAGCTCACCCAGGTCAAGCCATACCTCCAGCACAGGACGGTAAGTCCAGATATTGGGGCCGCGCAAGTAGTTGATGCGCAGAAGCTTGATGTCTTCCTTTTTTTTCATGGAGGCGTTGTGCCCGGCTGTGGTCAACCGGTGTTGAGAGGAGGGCGTTGGAGATTTTACGGAGTAATTTACGAAGTAATCATCGCCCATGAGCCACCTCATGGGTATCCGAATAGTAGATTCCGTTCGTTTTTCGATTCGGGCGGTCTTTGCGGCGAAGATGGGGACACTCGCGTTTGGGTGAAAATCCGGACGTGACTCCAGGCGATCCTCGAACAGATGTACAGAGGCCTGGAGTGCCCGACAACAACTCAAAATGCAACATAACCATATTGCTGAAACCTCTAGAGGAGCAGGACCGGATTCCGGTCTGCAGCTCCCACTTTTGAACGGTGAAAACGTTCTGGCGAAGCTGACGGTTGACCTGAACCGGGACCTCCGGTTTTCCAATGGGCAGCTCGCGGTTACCAATCGACGTCTGTTGGCAGAAGAGATCGACTCCTCCGGAAAGTCCGAGTGGAAGGCATGGGATTTGTCTCCCGAGCTGTCTCCCGGACTATCCCTCAGGCACTTCGATCACGCGGGTTTGGGCACCCTCGAGCTGGTCGATTCCACCGGCCTGTTGAGCAGCTGGCGATTCACGTTGTCGGTGAACGTAGCGGCGCTTCGCCTGATCAAGGTTTTCGATGAGCAGATCGCTCGCATGAGTCGCAGAGCGGTCGACGACGATATGTCCATCGACGACGAGCCGGCTCTTTGTCCTTCCTGCCAAACGCCTTTGCTGCCCGACTCCGAGGTTTGTCCCAGCTGCGCGAAAGAATTGACGCCACCGCCATCCACCTGGGTGCTGCTTCGGCTGTTGCGCTTCGCGAAGCCTTATCGCAAGCAGTTGATCATCGGGTTTCTCCTGACCCTGGCGTCCACCGCCGCAACCCTGATTCCTCCGTACCTCACGATTCCGCTGATGGACGACATCCTGATTCCGTTCCAGAACGGGCAGCAGATCGAGACGCGCCTGGTCGTTCTTTACTTGAGCGGCCTGCTCGGTTCTGCACTCATCGGATGGGCGCTCAGCTGGATTCGTACCTACATGCTGGCCCTGGTGTCCGAGCGAATAGGCGCTGACTTGCGTACTGCTACGTTCGAGCACTTGCTCACGCTTTCGCTCGACTACTTCGGCGGCAAACGCACCGGCGACTTGATGGCGCGAATCGGCTCCGAAACCGACCGAATCTGCGTGTTCCTGTCGTTGCATGCCCTCGATTTCGCGACCGACGTGCTCATGATTCTCATGACTGCGGCCATCCTGTTCTCGATCAATCCGTGGCTTGCATTGGTCACGCTGCTGCCGCTTCCCTTCATCGGCTGGATGATCCATATCGTTCGCGATCGACTGCGTACCGGGTTCGAGAAGATCGACCGGGTGTGGTCCGAGGTCACGAACATTCTTGCCGACACGATTCCCGGCATTCGCGTGGTCAAGGCCTTCGCTCAAGAGAGCCGCGAAGCGAAGCGTTTTCGTCAATCGAACGAGCACAACCTGCAGGTGAACGACCGGATCAACAAGACCTGGTCGCTGTTTTCGCCGACAGTATCTTTGCTTACCGAAATCGGTCTGCTGGTCGTTTGGGCCTGCGGTATCTACCTGGTCTCGCGTCAGCAGATTACCGTCGGTGTGCTCACCGCGTTCATCGCCTACATCGGCCGGTTCTACACACGGCTCGACTCGATGAGCCGCATCGTGTCTGTCACGCAAAAAGCCGCTGCGGGTGCCAAGCGAATTTTCGACATTCTCGATCACGTATCGAACGTGCCCGATCCGGTAAACCCGGTTCGCATGCCGAAAATCGAAGGTCGCATCGAGATGGACGGCATCGGCTTCCGCTACGGCAATCGATCGGTGATTCGCGGCCTGAACCTGCAGATCAAACCCGGCGAGATGATCGGGCTGGTCGGCCATAGCGGCTCTGGCAAGAGCACCCTGGTCAACCTGATTTGCCGCTTCTACGATGTGACCGACGGCGCGATCAGGATCGATGGGGTCGATGTGCGCCGATTCGCCGTGGCGGACTTCCGCAAACACATCGGACTTGTGCTTCAGGAGCCGTTCCTGTTCTTCGGTACCGTCGCAGAGAACATCGCGTATGGAAAGCCGGATGCGACTCGTGAAGAAATCGTCGCTGCGGCGCGCGCTGCCCATGCGCACGAATTCATTCTTCGATTGCCGCAGGGATATGACTCGCTGGTCGGAGAGCGCGGGCAAGGGCTATCGGGCGGCGAGCGTCAACGCGTGTCTATTGCACGAGCCCTGCTGATCGATCCGAAAATTTTGATCCTCGACGAAGCCACCTCGTCGGTCGATACCGAGACGGAAAAAGAGATTCAGAAGGCGCTGGACAATCTGGTTCAGGGTCGCACCACGATCGCCATTGCCCATCGATTGTCCACTCTGCGTAAGGCAGACCGGCTGGTCGTGATGGACAGGGGGCAAGTCGTCGAGGTCGGACCTCATGACGAGCTCATTCAAAAGCGAGGGGCTTACTGGCGTCTGTATGAAGCGCAGGTGCGGCAGGCCGAGGCCGAGCACGGCGTTCAACTGACGGGTCATGCAACGGTGGAGGCGTCATGAGCAAATTCAATTTCACGCTCGAGAAAAATGCCTTCGCGCAATTGGTTGCGATCGACGCGAAGGGCACGCGTCATGAAGGTGTGTCACCGGTTCGTGCGTTCCCGCTCACGTCACCGCGCGAGAACATTTCGCTCGTGGGCACCGACGGTCATGAGGTGGCGTGGATCGCGAGCCTCGACGATCTGGATGCATCGCAAAGAGCGGTCCTCGACGAGGCGATGGCCTCGCGCGATTTCGTGCCGGTCATTTCCCGAATCGTCGGTGTATCCACATACTCGACGCCGAGCACATGGGATGTCGAAACCGACAAGGGATCGACATCGTTCGTGCTGAAGGGCGAGGACGATATTCGGCGTCTTCAGGACGGATCGTTGTTGATCGGCGCGAGCCATGGCGTGCAGTTCGCAATCGCGAACCGCGCGGCGCTCGACCGCCCATCCAGAAAAATCCTCGAGCGATTCCTTTGAGGCGCTCGAAGCCGGCCTGAATTACTTCAGGCGTTCGACCACTTCGTCGACGTTCATGACGTCGCCGAAGAACAGGATGAAGTTGCGCAGCGAATACTGGTGTTCGTCGTCGCGCATGGCAGACAACGTGTCGTCGACCATGATGGTTTTGTAGTTCAGCATCATCGCGTCGCGCGCGGTGGATTCGCAGCAGACATTCGTCGCGGTGCCGCCTACCAACACGGTTTCGATGCCGCGCTGAATGAGGACGTTCTGCAACTCCGATGGCTTGCCGCCGTGAGGCGTAAGCGCGCTGTAGGTAGTCTTGCCGACGCGCAGATCGCCGGGCTGTACATCGAGCCCCTCCGAAATCAGATAGCCCTCGTTCGACGGATCGAGTTCGCGATCGCGACGTGCGGCCTTGTCGGGCGCATACATGTTGTCGTGGTGGTGCGACCACAGGGTTGCGGCCTGCTCGGAAGATGTTTGGATCCAGATGACTATGCCACCGGCCTTGCGAGTCGCGTCGGCCATGCGGTTGATCGACTCGAAGGTAAGCGCTGCGGAATCGCAGGCGGCCTGGAAGCCGGGCTTGCAAAAATAGTTCTGCATGTCGACGACAACGAAGGCGGTTTTCTTTCCGTCGATTTCATCGTAGGGATGCAGCTTGCCCTGACGTTTGACCACGCGGTCGATAACCCACTGTTCGAATTGCATTTGTTTTTTCCGGCTTGATTTTTGGTTAGCGCTTCGACCAGAAACCCCGGTGTGGCGCCATCATTTCTTCTGCAAGCTCTTCCACCGGCCCGATCACCTCGATGTCCTTTTGTCCTGCTGCGAACAGCTCGCGGCATGGCAAAGAGAGCGTTGGGTTTTCGGCGTGATTTCCGGTCAAGGCAAGCAGCGCAGATTCCTCCGCACCATAAACGATTCGGCCGATGTTCGCCCAGTAGGCAGTCCCGGCGCACATCGCGCAGGGTTCGAAGGTCGTGTAGAGAGTGCACTGCGCAAGATATGCGCTGTCCCAATCGTCCGCCGCATACCTTGCAAGGGTCGACTCCGCATGATTCACCGTGTCGATGTTCCCTTGCTCGGCAAGAACGGTTTCATGATCGGGTGCAACCAGAATCGCGCCGAATGGATGGCGTCCCATGTCCATGGCACGACGCGCAACATCGTTCGCACGGCGCAGGTGTTTGACGACCTGCTCGCGCGATGGCCCCTCTTCGATCATTCAGCGTGATCAGGTGTTTTGCGAACTGCGGTGTGCCCAGCCGGTCGTGTGTTTTTCGACCAGGCTGAAAAACTCGTACATGGCCATAGCCATCACGCCCACGGCAAGCAAACCTGCGAACGCGAGTCCCATCTGCATGGCAGAACCGGCAGAGATAAGCAGGTAACCGATACCTTCGTTGGCAGCAGTCATTTCAGACACGGTAGTGCCAACGAAAGCCAGCGTGATCGCGACCTTCAGCGAGCCGAAGAAGTACGGCATGGAGCGTGGCAGCCCCACTTTGATGAGCACATCCCAGCGCTTGGCACCCAGCACGCGGAGCACGTCTTCGAGTTCGGGCTCGAGTGTGGCCAGGCCCGTTGCGATATTCACCATGATCGGGAAGAACGAGATGAGGAACGCAGTAAGAATTGCCGGGCCGGCACCGATCCCGAACCACACCACCAGAATCGGCACGAACGCGGCTTTAGGCAGGGCGTTGAACGCGGTCATGAGGGGGTACATGGCGGCATAAGCCAGCCGCGAACTACCGACCGCGAAACCGAGCAAGACACCGACCAGGATCGAGATTCCGAATCCGGTCATGGTGACCCAGTAGGTGCGCCACGCATGGCCCGCGATGATGCCCTTGTATTCCATGAACTGGGTCCAGATGCGCCACGGACTCGGGAATATGAATTCGGACACGCTGAAGGCAGAGCAGATGAATTGCCACAGCAGAATCACCGCCAGCAGCAGGATCCAGGGAGACCAGATCTCGACCTGTCTTTTGTTAACTTGCATCATTGGGCAATCGCATTCTGCGTAGTTACGTTGTTGGTCTGGCGAATCGCGCCGATGTGTCCGCGAAGTTCCAGAACGATGTCGGTGAATTCCTTGGTGTAGGTCACTGCCAGGTCACGCGGACGCGGCAGATCGATCTCGCGTTTGACGACGAAGCGGCCGGGACTCTTGCTCATCACGTAGACCGTGTCTGCAAGGAACACCGATTCGCGCAGATCGTGCGTCACCAGGATGACGTTGAATTTCTGCTCGGTCCACAAGTCGCGAAGAATGCACCAGAGCTCTTCGCGCGTGAATGCATCGAGCGCACCGAAAGGCTCGTCGAGCAACAGCATCTTGGGCTCGTGAATCAGGGCGCGACAAATGCTGGCGCGTTGCTGCATGCCGCCGGAGAGTTGCCACGGGAATTTATCTTCGTAACCGCCCAAACCGACCTTCTGCAAGAGCTTGCGCGCGCGTTCCTCGTACTCGGCGCGCTTGGCGCGAAAGTTACTGCGATACGGCTCGACGATTTCGAGAGGCAACAGCACGTTGTCCACGGTCGTGCGCCAGGGTAGAAGCGATGGCGCCTGAAACGCCATGCCGGAAATTTTGAGGGGGCCGGTAACCGGCTGACCGTCGATCAGGATCTTGCCCATCGAGGGCATCTTCAGACCTGTCGTCAACTTCATGAAGGTCGATTTGCCGCATCCGGAAGGACCGACGATGGCGATGAACTCGCCCTCCTTGACCTTGAGGTCGATCGCTTCGACAGCGAAATGATTCTGTGCCAGCAATTCGTCGTTGTACGCGAGCCAGACGTCGCGGAAATCGACGAAATTCTTCTGTTCATCCATGAGGTATCCAGACGTGAAACGAGACCGGGCGACTAAACGAAGAGAGGGCGCTTGCCCTCTCTTCCATCGCTGATTACTTCTTGAGAATGTTCAGCTCTGCCGTGCTTGGCAGGTATGCAGACGACCACACCGCATTGGGGTCGACGCGGGTCTTCGTGGCAAATGCGTCCGACACCTGCGATGCCATGAGCGACATGCGACCGGGGTTGATCTGCCCAAAGCCTTCTTCGCGCGCGTTGGGCGTGTTGATGACGGTGTCGATAGCCAGTTTCAGGCGACGCGTTTCGAGTTCGGAGTTGATGATGCCGTCGCGAGCCTTGACCGTTTCGATGGCGGCTGCCTGGTTGGCCAGCACGTCCTTCATGCCCTTGGTGAAAGCTGCAAGAAACGCCTTAACTGCAGCGGGGTTCTCCTTGAGGATCTTGGGCGAAGCGATGATCGCATTGCCGTACATCTTCACACCGTAGTCGGGATAGGGCAGCACGACGACGTCTGATGCCTTCACGCCACGCGCTTCGAGGTTCAGCAGGGAAGTGAAGGTGAAGCCGGTGATCGCGTCGATATCGCCGCGAGCGAGCATGGTTTCACGCAGCGGCGGATCCATGGCGGTCCACTGAACGCCGGAGATGTTGTTCGCCTTTGCGAAGATCGGGAATGCGCGACGACCTGCATCGAACACGGGAGCGCCGAGCTTCTTGCCGTTCAGATCGGCCGGCGTCTTGATGCCGCTTTTCTTGAGCGCCATGACCGACGCGGGCGTGTCGTTGTAGACCATCATGATCGCGACCGGCTTGTTGGGAGCGTCCGGGTTGTTTGCGTGGAACTCCATGAGCGCCGCCATGTCGGCAAAGCCGATGTCGTAGCTGCCCGACGCGACGCGGGTAACCGTGCCGCCGGAGCCGTTACCTGCATCGACGACCACGTCGAGCTTGGCGTCCTTGAAATAACCCTTGGCGACCGGCACCAGGAACAGTGCTGCGGGGCCCTCGAAGCGCCAGTCCAGCTGGAACTTGATGGGCGTGGTCTGTGCGCTGACGCTACCGAACGCAACTGCGGCGGCCAATGCCACGGATGTCTTCAGGAATAAACGCTTCGTCATGTGTATTGCTCCAATACGTGGATTGCTAAAGTTCTGTTCAAGCAAAAACGATGCCCGATGGGGCAACAGTCCGCTTGCGATGCGCACCATTCGCGTGCTGAACGGCTGCAAGGATTTTGTTCGTGTGTGGTGCAAAAAAGCCGTCACCGCTTGCCGATTTGCTCAGGAGTTACCCTGAAGTGGTGCATTTAGCCGGCGTCCGCTTTGGCGACCCGCATCTGCTCCCTTTTTTGGGCGGGTGAACATTTTCCGGTCAAGCGGCGATTCCGTAGGTCTTTCGGTACATCTCGGCCAGGTGTTCGCCCACCGTGCACGGCTCGAACCTGGCAGGGTCTTCCTCCGAAACGCAGGTCGAGACCGGAGAGACGACCGCTTCGAAATCCGGGTTGTAGAAGAACGGAATGGAGTAACGCGGAGCGCCACCGCTGGACACATTGCGAACTCGGTGCGGATTCGAGTGATAGCGGCCGTTGGTCCATCGCGGGATCATGTCTCCCAGATTCACGACGAAGGTGCCCGGAATTGGCGTGGCTGGCACCCATGTTCCGTCCGGCATGGCGACTTCGAGGCCGCCGTGCTTATCCTGAGCGAGCAGGGTGACCGCACCCCAATCGGTATGTGCGCCGGCGCCGAAAGTCAGTTCGTCGGCACCTTCGGGATGCGGCGGATAGCGCAGTAAACGCAGCGTTGCCATGGGACTGTCGTGCACCATGCCGAAATATGCTTCCGGCAATCCCAGCGATACCGCCAGCAACTGCATCATTCGCTCGGCAAGCTTGCGCATGGCCGCAATGTATTGGGTGCACTGCGCCTGCATGGCCGGAAGCGTTTCGGGCCATTGGTTGGGCCCGTAGTTGTGATACTTCTTCAAGACATAGGGATGGTCTTCGGCGTACTCCACTCCCGCGTAGAAACTTTCTTTCAGATCCGGCTTGGCAGAGGCGTCGAGTGTCTGGGTGCCGAGCGATTCCCAGCCGTGTGCCGATGTCGAGTTTTTAAGCGTCACGCTATTTTTGTCTTCGAGCGGCAGATCGAAAAACTCGCGTGTGATCTGGAACTGCTCATCGATAAGGTCCAGCGGCACGCCGTGGTTCTTCACGTAGAAAAATCCGGATGTCGTCGCCGCGCCGCGAATCGTCGACGCGACCTCCGCTGTGCGCGGCGCTCCCGGTGCGAGCGCATCGGTAAGGTCTATCAAGGGGATTGCAGGGGATTGCATGAATCAACTTTTCCAGAAATCGATGTGAGGGGCGGATGCGTCCTCGACCATGACAGGTCCGATGCATTCGATGGGATGGGGCGACGATGCAAAGACGTCGCGGCATGACAGCACGGCATCGCGCTGCTCGGGTCGCTCGCCGCGGAACACGCGCAGACGCACCGCGTCTATGCCGTAGATCACGCGGCCGATGTTCGACCAGAAGATGGCGCCTGCGCACATGACGCAAGGTTCGGCGGAGGAGTAGAGCGTTGCCTCCGCGAGCTGATCACGCGAGAACCTCGGCGATGCGATCCGCACTGCATTGGTCTCGGCGTGGCCGGTGCAATCGCCGGTCTCGACCGAATCTGCGAAGGCCTCGGCCATGATCTCGCCGTGTGGACTCACGATGACCGCACCGAAAGGCCGATTGCCGCGTGCGCGTCCTGCAAACGCCAGGTCGATTGCCTGCTTCATGTACATGCTGTCGCGTGGATCGGCAAGCAACTGTTCCTGCGGCGTCGTGTCTATGTTCATATCACCCATGGCCCGTCAAGCCTTCACCATGCGTTCGGATTTCGGAGGCAGCATCGACGAGTTGAAGATCGTCTCTGCATTAGGACGATTCTTGAGCGCGAAGATGTCGACCACTTCATCCACCTGACGTTCCAGATAGAGCTTGCGAATGTCGCCGATGCCGTGGCTCTGCGTGTCGGGCGCGGCAAGGTATTGCGCTGTGATCTTCCAGCGATCGAGCTCCACCTTTTCGTCGAGGATCGGCTCGCGCTGCTTGGTCGCTGCAATCGAAGGAATCGGATCGGCAAGCGTCTCGATGATCGCGCGATTCGTCGCGCGTAAAAAGCCTGCAATTACCTTGGGGTTCTGCGCGATCAGGTTGCTGCTAGCCAGAATTGCATTGCCATACAGGTTCACACCCGCATCGGAGTACTTCAGGATGGAAAGGTCTTCCATCTTCATGCGTGCGAAGAGCGACGTGGCCGAGTCGTGGAAGTAGGTGGCTGCATCTACGTCGCCGCGCACCATGACGTTGTCGCGCGATGAAAAATCGGTGGTGGACCATTCGAATGCATTGGGCGACATGCCCACCTTGCGCGCGACCATCGGCCACGCCCTGCGAGTCGCTTCGACGGCGGCCGCTGCCACTTTCTTGCCCTGCAGCGATTTGAAGTCGTTGGTGACTCCTTTGTCCTTGCGACCGATGATCACGAAGGGCGCGCGGTTGTAGTACTGGTAAACAGCCTGCACATAGGGCGTGCCGGGATTCTGCGAATTGAATTCGATGAGCGAGCTGATGTCGCCCGACCCCATCTGGTACACGCCGCTTGCAATCCGCGTAATGGTCGACACCGAGCCGTTACCCACATCGAACGTGAGATCGAGTCCCTCGTCGCGGTAATAGCCTTTGGATAGCGCGAGGAAAAATGGCGCGATCTGTCCGGTGACCCGAAAATCGAGCGTGTACTTGACGGGGATAAGTGTGGCGGAGCGGGGGGCACCCTGGCTCCAGACGGAGGGAGCTGCGAGAGAAGCTACCGACGCAGACGCGGCTGCGATGAAATCACGACGTTTCATGGGGTCACCCGATATAAAAATGGTCTTGAATAAACCGTCGTGCCCGGCCCACCGGACCGCACACGACGACGCATCAAGAGCAATTTCCGGGCGGACATCCATTAACCCGATGTCTGCTGAACGCTTCTACTCTTGCATCAGGCAATGCAGCTTCTGTGCCAGCGTGTTCGGATCCAATAAACGATGCCGGCACACGTTTCCGCACTGTTTTGTATGCAATTTATGGTCGGGTGTGCGCCGATCTGCAGCAGCGTGATTCGTCGTGGTGCACGTCTTGGTGCATGTGCCCGAGCAATTGAGTCGGCTTAAATCAGGACTGGCGCTGGTATGCAGATTGCTTGAAAATCCGACGTCACGAGTAGAAGCGTTCAGCAGATTCTTATCTGTCGGAAATTGCTCAAGGGCCCAACCTCTTTGGAACACTTTGGAGCTTCGTCGCTTTTATGCTCGTCACCCAACAACCCATCTTTCGCAAGTTCTGGAACGCGGTCATGCCGCTGACCGACCTGCAATCAGGACCGAAACCTTTCACACTGCTCGGCGAGAACATCGTCGTGTTCCTCGATGCATCGGGGCAGCCTGCCGCGCTGCGCGACAGGTGCTGTCATCGAACCGCCAAGCTCTCCAAGGGCTGGTGTGTAGACGAAGGCGGCAATCAATGTGCACAGGGAAATTTGCGGTGCGGCTACCACGGCTGGACCTATGACCGCAGCGGCAAGGTAGTGCAGATTCCGCAGTACGGCGCCGACCGCGCAGTGCCTGCCGATTACAAAACGCCATCGTTCCATTGCAAGGCCGCGTACGGCTACGCGTGGGTCGCGCTAGACGACCCGATTGCCGATATTCCCGAAATTCCGGAGTTCAGCGATCCGGGCTACCGCACCATCTTCCAGTTCTACGAAGAGTGGGCCACCAGCCCGATGCGCGCTCTCGAAAACTCGTTCGACAACTCGCATTTCAGCTTCGTGCATCGGGCCACGTTCGGTGTGCCCGATCAACCGGCGCCGAGTAAATATCAGCTTGTCGAAAACGAAACCGGCTTCTATGCAGAGACCGTTATTTCGGCTGCAAATCCGGAGCGATTCCAGCGCATCAGCGGCGTGAAAGATCCGATCACCACACGCCACATGCGCAACGCTTATTTCCTGCCGTTCTCGCGTCGTCTCGATATCGAATACCCGTCGGGCATCCGTCACATCATCATCAATTGCTTCACGCCCATCGATGACGGCCGCATGCAGTTGTGCCAATGGCTGTTCCGTAACGACACGGAAGAGAGCTGCCCGGCACAAATGTTGATCGAGTTCGACGAAGAGATCACGCGCGAAGACAAGGACATTCTCGAATCGACAGATCCGGATGCGGTGATCGACATGCGCAGACGCGGCGTCGAGTACTCGATGGATTCGGATCGACCGGGCATGTTGATTCGCAAGAATCTGATGGAGTTGCTTGTTCGTTCAGGTGAAACCGAAGTGCATCGCGGAACCATCATGATGCGCAAGGCAGAGGCCGCTGCTTCAAACGCGACGTCGAGCGCGACCGCTCCAGCGACCGCAGTTAAACCGGTGCCGGTTACGACGCCTTAAGCAGATCGGCCAGCGTTCGCGCTATCACCTTCGTCGCGCGGCGCAGGTCTTCAAGATCGAGCCGTTCGTCGTTGCGCTTGGCATGCGATTCCAGCACCGTTCGCGGACCCGCACCGTAAATCACGCCTGGAATACCTTCGGCCGCGTAGAGGCGAACGTCGGTGTAGAGCGGCGTACCCATCGCAGGAATTTCTTCGCCGAACAATTCCTTGCCATGCTTCTGGATTGCATCGACAAGCGGCTTGTTGCCGGGTAACGGCTGCATCGATTTGGCGAGCAGCAAGCGTTTGATATCGACGGTAACGCCCGGCAGATTTGCAGCCGCATCGGCAATGACCTTGCGAATGCTCGCCTCCACCTCGACCGGGTTCTCTTCGGGAATCATTCTCCGATCGAGCTTGAACATCACCTTGCCGGGGACGACGTTGGTGTTGGTGCCGCCTTCGATTCGGCCGACGTTCAGGTAGGGATGCGAAATGCCTTCGACCTTCGAAGTCGTCTTGCGATAAATGGTGTTCTGCTCGTACAGCGCGTTGAGGATTTTCACTGCAGCTTGCAAAGCGTCGACGCCTGTGTCCGGGATGGCGGCGTGAGCCATCTTGCCGTGCACAGTCACTTCCATTTGCAGGCAGCCGTTGTGCGCGGTCACCACCTGGTACGAGAAGCCGGCTGCAATCATCAAGTCGGGCTTTGTTTTCTTGTTCGCGAGCAGCCAGCCCGGACCCATCTCGCCGCCGAATTCTTCGTCGTAAGTGAAGTGCAACTCGATGCTGCCCTGCAACTTGGCCTTCAAAGATTCGATGGCACGCGTCGCGAACGTGAACGACGCGAAATCGCTTTTGCTGACTGCAGTCGCGCGGCCATACATCTTGCCTTCTTCGATCTCTGCGCCGTAGGGATCGTGCGCCCAGCCTTCGCCGGGTGGCACCACGTCGCCGTGTGCGTTCAGCGCGATGGTGGGGCCGCTGCCGTATTGGCGACGCACGATCAGGTTGGTGATCGATTCGAGTCCGTAGGCTTTGACGGCGGCCGAGTCCATAGCGAACTTTTCTGCTTCGAAGCCGAATGGAGCGAGCAGTTCGGCGGTGCGTTCCGCATGGGGCGCGTTGTTGCCGGGCGGCGTGTCTGTCGGCACCCGCACCAACTCCTGCAGAAACTTAACTTCCTCATCGAAGTGTTCGTCGATCCATGAATCCAGGCGTTCGTAAATGCTCATCTTCGTTTTCGCTTCTATTGCGTCTGTGTTGCTTGGGCCTGGACATCGGCGGCGGTTGATTCGAGGAAATTCATCATCGCGATCACCGAGAGTTCGATGTCGTTATTGGTACTCGACTCCAGCGGGTTATGGCTGATGCCGGAGTTCATTCCGCGAACGAACAACATGGCCTGCGGCATGATTTCGTGAAGCTTCATGGCGTCGTGTCCCGCGCCGCTCGGCATGCGAAACACCGGCAATCCGATATCGCTCACCGCTCGTTCCCAGCGTTGTTGAAGTTTGGGGTCGCTGGGGGCTGCGGCGGCACGCATCGTTTCTTCGAGCGTGTAGCGCAGCCCGCGCCGGTCGCAGATAGCCTGCAGTTCCGCCAGCACATCGAACGCCACTGCATCGCGCTGTTCGTTTTTGGGCGCTCGAATATCGAGGCTGAATTTGCACTTGCCCGGCACCACGTTGATCGAGCCGTTCGGCACTTCGAGCATGCCCATGGTGGCGACCGAATCGGCGTCGTTCGATGCCCGCTTCTCGGCGAAGAGGGCAAGCTCTGCGACTGCAAGCGCTGCATCACGACGACGACCCATCGGTGTCGTCCCTGCGTGGCTCGCCATGCCGATAACTTCGCCTACGTATCGAACGCTCCCGTTGATCGAGGTGACGATGCCGAGCGGAATCTCAAGTTCGTTCAACACCGGGCCTTGCTCGATATGCACTTCCACGAAGCCGAGATAGTCCTCTGCTTTTCGCTTGAGCAAGGGAATGTCCTCGATCTTCAAACCCGCATGCGACATCGCATCGCGCATCGAGATGCCTGCCGAATCTTTCTGGTCGAGCCATTCGTTCTGGAAGCTGCCGGTCAGGGCTCCGGAACCGAGGAAGGTCGCCTTGTAACGTTGGCCTTCCTCCTCGGCAAATCCAATGACCTCGATCGCAAACGGCAAGCGCTTGTTGTCTCTTGCTAGCTGTCTTACACATGCCATCGGCACGAAGATGCCAAGACGCCCGTCGTATTTGCCTCCGTTGCGAACCGTGTCGTAGTGACTGCCGGTCATCAGCGTCTTCGCGTGGGATGTGGCAGCGTGGTACTTGCCGACTACATTCCCGACCGCATCGATGCTCACTTCATCGAACCTGCATTCGTGCATCCAGAGAGAAATCTGCCGAGCGCATGCGCGGTGTGCTTCGGTGAGATAGGTCACGGTGAGCTGCCCGGTCTTCTCGTAGCCGGGGTCGGTATGGGTCGCAAGTTCTTCGGCCCAGTCCCAGATGTCGTTGCCGACGACGGGCGACACATCGAACTTCGCGTTCAGCCGCATCTCGGCAATTCGATTGATGTTTCGCAACGCCTCGCCACGCTCGAAATCACGCGGGTGCGAAACCCGTCGCTCGAAGGTGTCGATGATCTGCTGCTTGCTCAAACCAGTTCCGCGCGCGCCAAGAACCGCCAGCACGAAAGGAAATTCGAAGCGCTCGTTGTACGCATCGTTGAGTTTCTGAATCTTCTCGAACTCTTCCGGTGTGCATTGGGTGAGGCCCGCCTTGCTCTGCTCGTTGGTCGAGTCGGCTGTCAGCGTGTTGGACACCATCGCTTTGCCGGCGAGTTCCGGGTGAGCGCGGATAAGACGTAGCTGGTCGTCGACGGTTGCGGTGGTCACTATCCTGGCGAGTTCCGTTTTCAGATTCGCGAGTGTTTTGAAAGGACGCGCGAGCAGCGCTCGTTCGATGATCCAGGGCGAGTGTTCATAAGTGCCGTCGAGGACGGCGAGAGCTTCTTCCGCGCTGGAAGAATTGATCTGCTCAATGGTCAACGCCATATCAAACGCCCGCTTTCGACTCTTGTGAATCTGCTTTTGCGAAAGGATGCGTGGCCTTCCAGTGACGCGCAATGTCGATTCGACGCGGGATCCACACCTTGTCGTGTTTTCCGATGTGATCGAGAAAGCGTTGCAGCGATCCGATGCGGCCTGGCTTACCGAGCAGTCGGCAATGCATGCCGATGCTCATCATCTTGGGAGCTTCGTCGCCTTCCGCGTAGAGGGCGTCGAAACTGTCCCGCAGGTAGGTGAAGAAGTGATCGCCCGTGTTGAAGCCCTGAGCTTGCACGAAGCGCATGTCGTTGCAGTCGAGAGAGTAGGGAACGACCAGATGCGGCACCACATCGCCATTCGTTTTTTGCACTTCCATCCAGAAGGGAAGATCGTCGCCGTAATAGTCGCTGTCGTATTCCATGCCACCTGCGTCGACGATCAGGCGGCGCGTGTTGGGGCTGTCTCTGCCGGTGTACCACCCATGAGGCCATTTGCCGCCGGTGAGGTCGCGCATGATGTGCAGGCCGATGTCGATATGACGGCGCTCGGTTGCCTCGGGCAGGTTCTGATAGTGAATCCAGCGAAAGCCGTGGCATGCAATTTCGTGGCCCAGTTCCATGAAGGCCGATGTGAGTTCCGGGTAACGTTCAAGCGCCATCGACACCCCGAATACGGTGAGCGGCAGATTTCGTTTTTCGAACTCGCGAAGGATTCGCCATACCCCTGCGCGCGAGCCGTATTCGTACATCGATTCCATGGTCATGTGGCGGTTCTCGTAGGCCTGGGCGGTCACCATTTCCGACAGGAAGGTCTCCGATGCCGGATCGCCATGCAGTACGTTGTTTTCGCCGCCTTCTTCGTAGTTCAGCACAAACTGAACCGCGACTTTTGCGCCGTTGGGCCATTGAGCATGAGGAACGTGGCGGCCGTAGCCGACCATGTCACGGGGGTAGTGTTTGAGTTGGCTGTCGGTCATGTCTGGCTAGGTTGAGCTGCCCAAATAGTACGTGGGAATATGCCGTCGAATGGTGGGTTTCGAGCGATAACTGTATACACTTTTAAGCAATAAATCGGCCACCCACTAGATGGGTGGTCATCCCGCTTCGAAGAACTTTCAAGGAACGATCATGGGCCTCAGTACCCACGTCCTCGACACCATGCATGGATGCCCCGCTGTGGGCATGCAGGTCGAGTTGTACAACGTCATCGGCGATCAGGCGTATCTGGTCAAACGGCTTACCTTGAACAAGGATGGCCGCACCGACGAGCCCCTGTACAAGGACGGCGACATGAAGAGCGGCACCTATCGCCTGACTTTCGACGTCGAAGGCTATTTCAAGTCGCGCAGCATTTCCCTGCCCAAGCCCAACTTTCTCGGCAAGGTGTCACTGGATTTCGGGATAGCCCATGTGAACGAGCACTACCACGTGCCTCTGCTCGTCAGTCCGTGGACTTACTCGACTTATCGGGGTTCGTGATTTAAATTCGCGGAAAACTGCCAGGAGACCTCATGAACAAGTTCGTTGTGGCGATCGTGCTTTCGGTTACCGTGGTTCTGTCTTACGCGGAGGAATTTGCGGATGGCGCGACCACTCCGAAGGCAGAGGAAATCAGGCAGTTTTTTGTGGATAAGGTCTACACCACCAAATACGCCAACGGCGCCATGCCGCGCTACGACTTCCGCTCCAGCGGCACGATCTACGTCAACCCCAGTCAGGGCCCCTCGTCGAGCGGGATTTGGTCTACCAGGGACGGCCAGATCTGCACCGAGATAAGGGGAGCGAGTCAGTGCAGCGACGTGCGCATGCTGAACGGCAGCATGATTCTTCGCCGAGCGAATGGAGAGATCGTGACTTTCGTGCCTGGTTGATTGGATGTCGAACTTGCCGACGAATCGAACTCAAACCACGAGCACTCGCGACTCCATCGCCTGCTGAGACCGCATCACGTAGTGACGTTGATAGTACTGATGCAGGACAGCCTGAAAATCTGCCTTCTGCTTCTTGAGGCCACGTAGCCGGACTTTCACGGTTTGCTTGGCGCCATACCATTTGCGGCCCGGAACCGTGAGGATCAGGATGTCTCCGAAGCTGCTGTCGATGTATCGATAGGCTTTCACGTCGTCCCAGCTCAGGAGCGTTGTCGTGTCCGGCAGCACCATTCCTTCGAAATTGATTTCGATGGACTTGCCATTTTTCAACTCGAACCTGCGTTCCGGAAAATGTTTCTCGACGACGTCTCGCGATTCGTCGTCTTTCGGATCGAGAAGGTACGCCAGGTTTTCTTCGTGGGCCTGCGCGAGTTTTGCCTCGTAGTCGGCCCACAGCCGGCGTTCCATCTCGCTTGCATGGGTGATGTCGTCGATCCATGTATTGACCGGTGCAATGCCAACTACCCCCTTGAAGTCTTCCTCACGCAAATTGAATTTGACGTTCTTCATGCGGTCGGCCAGCGACGGATGCGAGTCGAAGGGATGTGGGATCCTCGCCTCGCGCATGTCGTCAAGAAAGTCTTGCGACCCCGCATAGGTCTGAAGGCCGGACCCGATCAGGCTTGAAATTCCAAGCTCGTTGCTTTGTTTCTCGCGCTTCCCGAAGATATTGCTTTCGATCTGGTGCTGATACCTGGAGTAAGCCGACAGCTTCACCAACGCTTGAACGATGGCCTGCGGAGAAACGAGCTTTGCGGCGGAGCTGTCCGCCTTGAATTCACGACGCCGCGATTCACGTCCCAATGCAATCTGAAAAATCAGTCGATACAAAGACAGCACATGAAACACCGGTCTCGTCCCGGCGCCCGCATACATCGAGAACATGTAGTGGTCATAGCGAATCTGGCTCGGGCCCAGAACGGCGCTGTTCGCCGTGTCGCCTCCGCGGAAATGCGACAGCTCGTGTGCCAGCACCGCATCGGCTTCTGCACGATTCAGAACTCGCAGCAAAGGCAGGCTCACGAACAAGGTACGACCAGTGAGCGACTGCACCGTTTCGCTGCTTTTGATCGACAGCGGAGCTTCGGTCACGAAGAAGTTCGCGTCGATTCCACCGACTATCTGCTTGGGCGGCAACGTTTTCAGGATCTTCGCCATTGCACGAACATGCATCCATAGCTTGGGCGCATCGTCTTCCAAGATCAATTCGCAATCTAGTGGAGCCGCCTCCGGCGGGCGCCGAAATATCGTACGAATCACATGAAACACCGCGAACGCTGCAACGAACAACACGATAAGCACAAGCTTGATAGCAACGATGTGGAAGACGTAAGCCAGCACCCAATACGACAGCCAGATTGCAATGGCGCTTTGCACGATGACTTCGATTGCGCTCACGCCAATCAACAACTTCCATCCCGATAAAAAACTCTTCAACTGCACTTTGCGATTGCTGAAGGCAAGTGCACCAAGCGCGAAGATGATCGCGAACGTGATCACGCCGAGCGCCACCGTTGCGAACGCGACTTTCCTTGCAATCCAGAAGTGCCAGGACGTGGAGTAAACCGGACACATCACCTCGCGATATTCAGGATCGACGCCGACGTTCGCGCCGGCGCCCGCGCAAACAGCGGAGGGTGGATAGCTGATAACTGTATTGCGGAGGTCCGAGCGGACCGCAGGAGGTAGCGAGGTGGACTTGTCGATTTGCTCGAGCATTGAAGTCGTAGCCTTCGCGTCCAGATCGGGGACGGCATAGAGCAGGAACGCGAGCGTAATGAGCGGGATAGCGAACAAGGCCAGCAATGGCTTGATCGACGCGCGCATTACTTCTTTGTGGATCGAAGTCTTGTCTGAACTTGCGGATTTCCCTGCCTGCATCTGGCCTCCCGGTTTTTCGGGAGCTTAACGTACGGAGGTGAATGTGTGGGGACGGCGCAAAGGTGATGTGCCGACAGCAGATTCGCGTCGGGTCGCCTGCGCTCACTGAACTCGCAGCACCTCGAACTGCTGCCGGACTGGAGCGACAAGCGATACCTCATCTCCCTCGCCCTTCCCAAGCATGGCTCTGCCCAAAGGTGCTTCGCAGCTAATTACCTGCACGAGCTGAGAGTCGATGACCAACTTCATGCTGCCTCCATCCGGCCCAAGAAAAAGGTGTTGCTCCTTGTCGTCGGAATCGACCAGACAGACCAGCGCACCGAGTTGTATGCCGTTGCTTGCGTCGTAGGGACGGGGACGGAATTGCTGCCACTTGGCCATCGCCTCGCGGATGCCGTCGGCACGGCGTGCTTGGCCGGTGGCCAGATAGGCAGCTTCGAGTCCCAAGGTGTCGTACTTGTTCTCGGCGACGTTTTCTTCATGAGTTGCCGTTTGATGAGCAGCTTGCGCCGCCAGCTCGACCTGCTGCAAATCGTCGGCGAGCCGTTCCAGCACCTGCTGCTGCAGCAAAAATTTATCCATGACGAAGCTTGGCGAACCCGAAAAAGGAGAGGGGTCGATTATGAAGCGCGCCAAACAAGCGCTTCGCATGAATAACGCAAGCTCAGGATGCCCGACGACTGCTCTGATTAGCGCCAGCCGCGATGCCAACCGTATCGTGGGCTGTGCCAACCCCAGCCGTAGCGAGCGTGATAAGCCCATACATAAGTTGGGCCGGGCGATACGTAAGCTGGCTCGACGTAGGTCACGCCGGGGGGCGCCACGTAAACGGGTCGAACGGGAGCGACGACGCAGCCGCTCAGCGACGCGGCGACAAGCGCCACAGGTATCAACGCGGTGATTTTCATTTCAGCCTCTTGCTTGTTCGTTGTTTCAACAAGCGATCAACGACGCCTCAAGACCGAACGTTGACTACCGGGCGTAAAGGTGCCGTAAAGCGATTTCGAGGCTTCTTACGATTGGCTCGAGGGTTCGGACCGAGGTTTGCTTTGGGCCCGGTAGCCGGAGCCAACTGCCAAAAGAAAATCGTTTAGGCGTAAACCTGCTGGCAAACCTATTTATTCAAAATCCACGCCGCGATCCGTTGCACTACATCCTGCTCGACCCCATTGAACCCGTGATAAGCCATCGCCTCGCACGGATCGCCCTGGCTTACGCCGCCCTTGATGGCCAGAAGTTGGCTGCGTGGAACATTCGTTAGTTTGGTCATCAGGTTAGGCAAGTCGAAGAAATTGCAGCTCGCGCATCCGTCCTGCTCGTGATGGACCACCAGTACCGGCACGTGGATCTTCGAAAGTCGCATGGCGGGAACGGTGTGACCATTTTTATCGGTAAGGATCGTGGACGTGAGCACAATGCCGTCAGGGCCTTCGCTACCGCTCAACTCTGTCGCGATGTATGCGACCGATTGCGTGCCGCGGCTCGTGCCCACAAGCCACACCGGCAGGCCCGCAGCGGTGCGCGCCCATGTGATGACCGCCTTGATATCGGCCACGTGGTCCGGACGCTGACGGAAGCCACCGAGGAACGAGCCGCTTAAGCGATCGGACGGTGCATCGACGATGACCACCAACATGCCTTGTTCGGCAAACAATTTTCTGGTGCGGATCAGAAAGTTGGGTTCGCCCCATTTCATGGAACCGTTCGGAAATATCTGTAGACCACCATGACCGCCGGCGAACAACACGACGGTGGCTTTGGGTTCCGGCGGCGACAGCACAAGCATTCTTTGCGTGACGCCGGGTCGCGTTGGAATATCGACCACCTTCTCGGTGATTTGCGCGAGCGCAGGCATTGAGAAAGCGAGTACCGCAACCACCGAGAGCATCTGAATCCGTCTAATGGAATCCCACATGTTTTCAGCCCTCAAAGCCTCGATTGCGTTTTAGCTGCGCTACTTAAGCGTGTTCGACAAGACGGCGTCACGCTCCACGCAATCAACCACAAAAGCAGAAGCTGCAATGGAATACGCACCACCAATGCCCAGTACGGCACTGCAGGAAATCTCTCGGCGTATTGCAGCATGTAGATGTGAACAGGCGACACCGCAATCGTCAGCAGGAAGAGCCCGATTCCGGCATAACAACGCGTGCGTCGAAACAGCAATCCGATTGCGCCTAGAAGTTCGAATACACCACTCACGATGACTGCTGCATACGGGTAGGGAATGTACGGCGGCATGATCGACACTTCGGTGTCGGTCTTCACAAAATGCAGCGAGCTGCCAAGCAGGAAAAACAGGAACACGAACGCAATGCCCGCGAAATGCTTCCGCGATCCGAACGATGCGATGTAAGACGAAATTGCGTTCAAGGCGATGTGTTTCTTTACTGCTGGTAAAGGCGCCACGCCAGCAGTACCGACCCCGCAACGACGCCGCAGACGAGTATTCGTTTGAGCATCGACATGTACACACGGCCTTCTTCGGAATCGAGCTTGAACACCCGACTCGGCGGAGCCTGTTTGCCGAAAACGAAAAACTGAAGCGGCACCAGAATAAGCGCGGCCATGACTACCAACACGATGCTGCTAGTGAACGATGAGCCGAATTGTTGAAGCCCGTACCAGGCCTCGAAAAGCGGAATACAGAATCCGGCCCATGCGCCGGTGGCTGCTGCGGTCTTGATGTTCGCGTCGATTTTCATGAAGCCAGTTTAGGGCGGAGAACCGAAGCGAACCATGGGGCTAGTCCTGACCTTCGGTGAGCGTATCCAGCTGGAACTTGCCGCTCTTGTCCCAGAGCCAGGTGTCGGTGTAGGTAACACGCCCCATTTTGGCGGGCAGAGGATAGGGCGCGGCGGCGCGAACTGTCTTTTCGATCTCGGCCATGACTTCGGGCGCGTGTCTGGGAGCGCGCATCCAGCTAATGCCCATGACGTCGCCTGTCCGGTTGATTTCGACCTGCAATACACCGACGGCGTACAGATGCGGCGGCAGGCGGCCTTTGTAGATTCGCGACGCGTTCTGCTCGTAGATGTTGCTCGCGGCAGCGCGGCGATAGTCACGAGGCGTCGACGCGTTCGATACGGTCGGCGCGGGCAGAACCGGAGTCGTAGGAACAGGCGGGGGGAGCGGGGTAGGCTCGACCGGACGGGTAGCTACCGGAGCCGATCCTGGCGAAACCACACCCTGGCAAGCGGTGAGGATCGCTGCCAATGCGGTGGCAACACCTGTGGCAACGGCGCCGAAGATGCTGGTTCTTCTAGCCGAGTTACTGTTTTCTGTATTTTTCATGGGGGCCTCCGAGCCGATACTACTGATTTCGTCAACCTAACCACCTTCCGCGAGCCATTTTTTTGAAAGCACTTGAGACATTGCTGCACAGGTTGGCAAATTCGCCTTCTACGGGAGAGACGGTGGACCTTGCCCATGCCGTGATCGTGCGAGTGACCGCAACGGAAGGGTCTGTTCCCCGTGAACCCGGAACCTGGATGGCTGTGTTCCCCGAATCCATTGCAGGAACGATTGGCGGCGGGCACCTTGAATACGAAGCCATCGATACCGGCCGAAAGATACTTCGTGGCGATCTGTCGGTCGAGTCGCGACGAGTGGTTCTCGGGCCGAGCCTGGGGCAATGTTGCGGTGGGGTTGTGGTGCTCGAATTCGAGCAGGTCACCGCCGCAGACGCATCCCGCCTGGAAACGGCACTCGCGCCGCAGGACATGCCGGTTGCGCTATTTGGTGGCGGACATGTGGGTAGGGCGCTTGCCCGCATCTTGATCATGTTGCCGGTGCAGCTCACCTGGATCGACAGCCGCGACGAGATATTTCCGGAGGATTTCGAGTCGGGCAGCATCGGTCGTGTCGTCTGCGAACATTCCGATCCAGTGCATCTGGCGGTGAACGATCTGGCGCCCGGCTCACGTGTGCTCATCATGAGCTTCAGCCACGCAGAAGATCTGGACGTGGTGGCGGCATGTCTGAAGCGACGTCGCGAACGCACCGACCTGCCGTGGATAGGACTGATCGGAAGCAAGACAAAATGGGCGACATTCCGCGCCAGGTTGCGGGATCGCGGATTTACCGACGAGGACCTGGCGGCTGTGACCTGTCCCATAGGCATTCCCGGCATTGAGGGCAAAGAGCCGGAGGTGATTGCGGTGGCGGTGGCGGCACAGTTGTTGCAGGATCGCCGGAAGCCGTGAAATACCGAAAATCAAGAACGATGAAACGAGAACGATAGATGGAAAGCTACTACCTCGATTGGGCCAACATGTTGATCCGCTGGATCCATGTCATTACCGCTGCGGCGTGGATAGGCGCCTCGCTTTATTTCGTGATGCTCGATAGCAGCCTGGAGCCACCCGAAGACAAGGAGTCGAAGGACAAAGGCGTCGGTGGCGAGCAGTGGGCGGTTCACGGCGGCGGCTTCTACAACATGCAGAAGTATTCGGTGTCGCCAAAAGTGCTGCCTGCACACCTGCACTGGTCGTTCTGGGAGAGTTACAGCACCTGGCTGAGCGGCATGGCTCTGTTCATCGTGTCGTACATATGGAACGCGAGTACCTATCTCATCGACAAGTCGCTGATGGACTGGTCCGCCGGTGCTGCCATTGCGGTGGCTCTCACTTTTCTGGTCGTGTTCTGGGTGGTGTACGACGGCATTTGCCAGATCTTCGGCAAGTGGAAAAACGGCGATGCGCTCGTCGGTTTTCTGATTTTCGTGTTCATCTGCTTTGCGGCATGGCTGGCCTGCCACTGGTTCGCCGGGCGAGCCGCATACATTCTCGTGGGCGCGATGCTGGCCACGACCATGACCGCCAATGTGTTCTTCTGGATCATTCCAGGCCAGCGAGAAAACGTGCAGTCCTTGCGCGACGGCAAACCGGTGAACCCCGAGCACGGCATTCGCGGCAAACAGCGCAGCGTGCACAACACCTACTTCACGCTTCCAGTTATCTTCACGATGCTGAGCAATCACTACAGCTTCACCTACACCCACAAGTACAACTGGCTGCTGCTGATCGCGATCATGCTGGCGGGTGCCTTGATTCGTCAGTTCTTCGTGGTGCGTCACCACTACAAGCTTGGACGCGCAAAGCATCCGCTGCCGTACGCGCTGGTTGGCGTGCTGATTCTGGTTGGACTGATCTACGTCTTGCGGCCAGCCCCTGTGGCTGCACCGCTACCGTCTGCAGCCTCTGCTGCAACGCCTGTGTCCTATGCCGAAGTACAGAAGGTTCTGGAACAACGCTGCTACATGTGCCACGGGGCGGCCGTGCAAATGAAGAACGTGCGTCTCGATTCGCCCGACGCGCTGAAGCAGCATGCCCAGTCGGTATATCAGCAGGCCGTGGTCACCAGGATCATGCCGATGAACAATGCAACTCAAATTACCGAAGACGAACGTGCGTTGATCGGGAAGTGGTTTCTGGCCGGTGCGAAAGTCCAGTAGCCCGGAACCGCTAAGCGCAATGTCCGATTCGAATCCGCGCGAGTTGTTGAGGCAGCTCTACGACGCCGCCGTAACGCGAGCGCTGCCACACGAATGCATGAAGCCATTCATGCCGAAGATAGTCGACATGGCGAGGGCCCGACAAGTTAAAAACGGACGGGTCGTCGTCTTGGGCGCAGGCAAGGCAGGTGGCGCGATGGCACATGCCATGGAAGCCTTATGGCCGGCCGATCTTCCGCTAGAAGGTTTGGTGGTCACCCGATATGCACACACGCCGCCGCGTCCCGAAGGTTTGGCTCAGCGAATCGAAATCGTCGAGGCTTCGCATCCGGTGCCGGACGATTCGGGCATGAACGCAGCGCGGCGCATTCTGGAACTCGCGACATCGCTCGATGAAAACGATATTGCGGTCTGCCTGATTTCCGGCGGCGGATCGTCCTTGCTTACCTTGCCTGCTGCGGGACTCACGCTCGCCGACAAGCAAAAAATTAACGAGCAACTTCTGTCCAGCGGCGCTTCTATTTCCGAGATGAACTGCGTTCGCAAACATCTCTCGCAGATCAAAGGCGGACGGCTCGCCGCTGCTTGCGCACCCGCAAAGGTGATCACGCTAACGATCAGCGATGTGCCGGGCGACGACCCTTCGATCATCGCGAGCGGGCCGACCGTCGAGGACGCATCGACCTGCGCGGACGCAATTGCGTTATTGAAGCGGTATGGCATAGATGTGCCCGCAGACGCGATGAGCGCCCTCGACACAGGTGCTCTCGAAACGCCGAAGGCTGGCTCGATCGCGCCCAGCGAGGTCCACATGATTGCGACTCCTGCGCAAGCTTTGCAGGCAGCGGCAGAGCTCGCGAAAAGCATGGGCATTCGCGCTTACGTGTTGAGCGATCGAATCGAGGGGGAATCTCGGGACATCGGCGCCATGCATGCGGCGCTCGCCATCGACGCGCTGGAAGCGAAGAATGGTTTTTCGGCCTTCGAAGCGCCTTGCGTTCTGCTGAGCGGTGGCGAGACGACGGTGACCATCAAACCTCGGCAACCCGGCGCAGCCAAAGGTCGCGGAGGCCGCGCTGGCGAGTTCTGTCTTGGATTCGCGAAAGCGATGGAAGGGCGAGACGGCGTCTACGCGCTCGCGGCGGACACCGATGGCATCGATGGTGTCGAAGACAACGCGGGGGCACTCGTCATCCCTGACACGTTGGCAAGAGCCGCGGCAATTGGTTTGAAGATAGACGACCACCTCGCGAGAAACGACGCTTACGGTTTCTTCCAAGCCCTGAACGATGTAGTTGTGACCGGCCCGACTCACACGAACGTCAACGACTTTCGTGCGGTCTGGGTCGCCAAACTGGCCGCAGCGTCTGACTAGTTGGAAGGCGGGACTTCGTTCGCCTCTTCGCTGTGGGAAAAAATGTCCCAGGTCGCGAGGAACAGGGCCGCGATCACCGGGCCGATCACGAATCCGTTGAGACCGAAAATCGCAATGCCACCTAGCGTGGAAATCAGCACCAGATAGTCGGGCATCTTGGTGTCCTTGCCGACCAGAATTGGGCGCAGCAAGTTGTCTACCAGCCCGATCACGAGCACGCAGAACGCCACGAGAATGATGGCCGGAACCATGGCGCCGGTGGCGGCAAGATAGATGGCGACCGGGCCCCAGACGATGGCTGCACCGACGGCAGGCAGCAGCGACAGGAATGCCATCAACACACCGAAGAGCATGGGGCTCTGTATACCGAGAATCCAGAAAATCAAACCACCCAACGCGCCTTGAACCGCCGCAACCGCAATGTTGCCTTTTACTGTTGCACGAATAACGGTCGCGAACTTGGCAAACAGGCTGCGTTTGTGTTCTTCCTCGAGCGGAATCGCGCTTCTGATGCGACGGGTGAGAGAGCCGCCGTCGCGCAGGAAGAAGAAGAGCAGGTACAGCATGATGCCGAAGCTCACGACGAACTCGAATGTGTTTTGCCCGATCGTCACTGCGCGGCTCGCGATCAACTGACTGCCTTGCACTGCAGCGGTCGAGAGGCGAGCCTGAAGCGACGCGATCGTGTTGATGCCGAATCGATCCAGCAAGTTGACCAGCCACTGCGGAAGCGCATGAACGATCTGATCGAAGTAGCTCGCGAAATTGAGCTCTCCGCTCTGGGTGCGCGCATAGATGCTTGCGCTCTCCCGAATGACCGATGCGGTCACGAGTGCGAGGGGAAGAATCACGATGACGGTACATATCGTGAGCGTAGCCAGGGCGGCCCAGGTGCTGCGGCCATTGAAGCGCTTGAGAATACGTCGGTGCATTGGCGCGAACAGAATCGCGAGGACGACAGCCCAGAAAATTGCGCCGTAGAACGGCCACAAAATCATGCCGAAGAGAAGCGTGACGATCGTCAGCAGCAGCAAAAATGTCTTGCTTTGCAATCGCGTCGATTTAGACGACACCGCGGGCGCGACAGGCACAGCGACAACCTCGTTCGTGACAGGCGTAGTTGAATCTGCGACTACGATTTTTTCGTTTTTTGAATCTTCGGACATGCACCCTCTCTTATGGCTGAGGCCAGTATAGAGGGGGCGAATTACGAAATTGCGGGATTGATGCCCTGCGCTGCAGCGCCCGAAGCGAAGGGGCTTGTGTCTTACAGGGGCAGGGCCGGGCGACTTACGCGTGGCGTGTGTTCCGCGCCACGCCCGGCCCCAGGATCAGGCCGCCAGGAGGGTCGGCTTGTTTGCCGCGCACTGCACATCGCCCACAAGCTGCCCGCCTTCTTCGATCACGACTTTGCCATAGCGAATCTTGCCGGTCACCTTGCCAGTGGAGAAAATCTTGAGCTTGTCACGCACCGTCAGATCGCCATCGAATGCTCCGCGAATTTCCGCAATGTCGATCTCCGCAGAACCCTTGAACGCGCCGTGCTCCGAAATCTGGATGACGCGCGAATCCATGGTGGCCTCGACGGTGCCTTCGACTACCAGCGTGTCGCAATCGGTGATCTCGACTCCCTTGAGCTTGATATTGGGGCCGACTGTCAGCTTGCTACCGCTCTCGGCTGCAGGCGTCGGCTGGGACGTTGCGCCCGGAGCGGATGCTGCGGCGGTGGTTGCTGAAGCTTGATTCGCAGTAGCACCGGGAGCGGTCTTGCGCGCCGAGAAAGGATCGTTGTCGCGATTGCCGAAGAAGGGAGTTGCTGCCATTTGGTTCCTTGATGTTGTGATGCTAGAGAGCCCTCGCTCACGTTGCGGGCCAATGCTAAGAACGATCGCGTTTCGAATCTCCACTCATACCTGCAAGTTAGGTAACGAAAGCGTGTTCTTTGCAACGGATGGCAGGCATCGATTGCGAACCCGACTGTTTACCCTTTAAGGTTTGCGCTGGAGCTGCCCGACAGGATCGTTGCCGCCCATAGAATCCTTTCCAACTCTCTCATCACCCTCGAACACGGAAATCAACGAGTGCAAAGAAGAAACTTTCTATCGAATGCCGGCAAAGCGCTGGGTGCCGCCGGCCTTGCGGGATCGCTTCCCTTTATTTCCGAGACCGCCCGCGCGGCCGGGCTTGCGGGTGTCGGCGCTCCAACACCTTTCGATTACGCGTTGCTCAAGGGCCAGGCGAAGGCCCGCGCGGCAGCTCCTTACGAGGCCAGGCCGACGACTCTTCCACCCTCGATCGCGAATCTGGACTGGGACCAATACCAGTCCATTCGCTTTCGCGACGATCACGCGTTATGGGGCACAGACAAACTGCGCTTCGTCGCGAAGTTTTTCCATCTGGGCCTGTACTTCAAGTCGCCCGTAAAAATGTACGAACTGAATGCTGGGCAAGCGACCGAGCTGGCTTACACGCCCGACCTGTTCGATTACGGCAAGAGCGGCGCCGATGGCAAGTCCTTCCCCAACACGCTGGGCTTTGCCGGGTTCCGCCTGAACTATCACACCGATCCAGTGCGGGACGTGGCTGCTTTCCTCGGTGCGAGCTATTTCCGCGCGGTAGGCGGCGAATGGCAGTACGGCCAGTCCGCCCGCGGACTGGCCATCGATACCGCGATGCCTTACCCGGAGGAGTTCCCCGATTTCATCGGTTTCTGGCTCGAAAAACCTGCGGTCGGATCCAGCTCGATGACGATCTACGCGCTGCTCGATTCACCGAGCGTGAGCGGCGCATACCGATTCGTCGTCACTCCCGGCGATACGCACGTGATGGATCTGGACGTTGCACTTTATCCGCGCAAGGCCATCGAACGTATGGGCATTGCGCCTTGCACCAGCATGTTCCAGTACGGCGAGAACGACAAACGCATGGCGTGGGATTGGCGTCCGGAAATCCACGATACCGACGGCCTGTCGATGTGGACCGGAGCAGGCGAATGGATCTGGCGTCCGCTCACGAACCCGGCCAACCTGCAATACAACGCCTATCAGGACAACAACCCCAAGGGCTTCGGCCTGCTTCAGCGCGATCGCGATTTCTCCCACTATCAGGACGACGGCGTGTTCTACGACAAGCGCCCCGGCCTCTGGGTCGAGCCCAAATCGGGATGGGGCTCTGGATCGGTGCAACTGGTCGAAATTCCTACGGTCGATGAAACCTTCGACAACATCGTGGCGTTCTGGACCCCAACCCAGAAACCTGCTGCGGGCGATGAGCTTTTGTTTGCGTACCGACTCCACTGGGGTGCGCAGCCGCCGTACAAACCGAACCTCGCGCAGTGCGTTGCAACGCGAACCGGGCTGGGCGGTGTCGTCGGGCAAAAGCGCCTTTATTACTCGCGTCGATTCAACGTTGACTTTTCGGGCGGAGACTTTTCCTTGCTCGGCACCGACGCCAAAGTGGAAGCGATCATCACGGCTTCGCGAGGCACCGTAGAGCTTGTCGCGGCCCGCCCACTAGCGTCTGTGAAAGGATGGCGTGCGAGCTTCGACCTGAAGCCCGACGCCGACAACATCGCGCCTATCGACCTGCGTCTGTATTTGCAATGCGATGGCCAGCCGCTGACCGAAACATGGCTGTACCAGTGGGCGCCACCACCCATGGCCGAACGCGTTCTCTACTGAGCGAGCACAAAGAAGCCGGAAGCGGAATCAGAAGTCTTCGTCCGATTCCGCGCCGGTGGTGTAGTCGAGAATCAAGTCCGGATCCAGCACCAGCGCTTCTCCGACTTCATCGGGGTAAGTGGTGATCAGCTCTTTGCGCGACAAGCCGAGCTCGATTCCGCGCCCGCGCCATGCTGCGATGTGGATGATGCCCGCAAGCGGCTCGTACACATCGTTCTCGTAGGGCTGCACATGATTGCCAACGCCGTTCACGATGCGCCAAGGAAACTTCCAGCGCCTGGCAAGCTCCGCGCCGACGGCTGCATAGGTGTAGCCAAAAATCGAATCCTGCGCATTAGCTCGATTAAGCGCGAGCGGCGCCGCAATGGTGTCGAGGCGCTCCATTGCCGGACCCATGCCGACGCGCATAGGCAACTCGCCAATCGCATGGATGAGCGCAGAGGTGAAAGCTTCGCCTTCGTCGATGCCGATGGACATCGCAAGGCGGCGCGCCAGTTCAGCCGTATTGTTGCTGTAGCTCCAGAGCTGCTCGACCTTGTCGCGGGGAATATTGGGAAAGGCTTGATTGATCGTCATGCTCAGAGCGAGCGCGCGGATTTTGCGCATACCGATCATCTTCAGCGCGTCTTCCAGGCTACCAATGGTGCGACCGCGCCAGAAGTAGGCTGAGTTACCCAGCTTCAGAAGTTTTGCGACCAGCGCAGGATCGAGGGCGATGACCGCTTCGATCTCTTCCATTTCGACGTCTGGATTGTCCAGCGTCGCAATCAACTGCGCTGCGGCTCGTGGAACTTGCGGCAGTGCGCCTGGCTCCTCTAGCAATTGTTCGATTTGTGCGTTGACTGGCAAGTACGGCTCCGACTAAGTTGCGTCGATTCTCTCGCAGGAATGCTCAGAACCGATTACCTTCGTTTACTTTAGCGGGTCGAGCTGCCGATTGTGAAGCGCAAACAATACATTCTCGGCAGTCGCGGGCGCGTTAACCCTAACCCCGGCGTAAGCGGTATTTCCATTCGCATTGGTGTTTCCACCAGTGCTGCCCGCGTTGGTGGACGCGATCGCATCGCGAATCGCTTCCCACACACTTAACGCCAGCATGAACGGTGGTTCGCCCACTGCCTTGCTCCCAAAAACATTGTCTTCGCGGTTGGGTTCGGGCCAAAGATCTACCTTGAAATGAGCGGGGATATCTCCGGTGGCGGGAATCTTGTAGGTGCTAGGGGCATGCGTCTGCAAATAGCCCTTGTCGTTCCAGACCAACTGCTCGTTGGTAACCCATCCCATGCCCTGAACGAAGCCGCCTTCGATCTGGCCGATGTCGATGGCCGGGTTGATCGAGCGGCCCACGTCATGAAGGATGTCGACTTTCAGAACGCGGGTCTCGCCGGTGAGCGTGTCGATTGCCACTTCCGACACCGCAGCGCCGTAGGCGAAATAAAAGAAAGGTCGTCCGGTTAGCGTCTTGGCGTCGTAATGAATTTTCGGCGTCTTGTAGAAACCGTCGCTCCACAGCTGAACCCGGGCGTGATACGCATCGTCGATTACCTGCTCGAAAGTCATGTGGCCCTTGGGCGTGCTCACCTGACCATCCATGAAGATGACTGTTTTCGGATCGCAATCCATGCGCTCGCCGACGAATGCCGAGAGTCGCTCGCGAATCTGCCGTGCTGCGAACTGCGCGGCGCGCGCGTTGAGATCGGTGCCAGCGGACGCTGCGGTAGCGGATGCATTCGGCACCTTGCTAGTGTCGCTTGCGGTGAGCAGCACCCGGTCGAGCCTCACGCCGAGTTCGTCGGCCACGATCTGCGCGACCTTGGTGTGAAGGCCCTGGCCCATTTCGGTGCCGCCATGATTCACCTGCACGCTGCCATCGGTGTACACATGAACCAGCGCGCCTGCCTGGTTGAAAAAGCTCGCGGTAAATGAAATGCCGAACTTCAACGGCGTCAGCGCAATGCCGCGCTTGATGACCGGACTCTTGTCGTTCCAGGCGGCAATCGTCTTGCGCCTTAGTCGATAGCGCGAAGTCTTCTCCAGTCGCGTCATCAACGGACGTGCGATGTTGTCTTCGACAGTCATCTGGTAATGCGTGACGTTGCGATCTGCGGTGCCGTACAGGTTGACCAATCGAACATCGAGCGGATCCAGCTTCAGCGTGCGCGCGATCTCGCCCATGACCGCTTCGGTCACGATCATTCCTTGCGGCCCGCCGAAACCGCGAAACGCTGTATGGCTTTGCCTGTTCGTCTTGCAGCGATACGAGACGATCTCGACATCGGACAGGTAGTAAGCGTTGTCGGCATGGAAGACTGCGCGATCCGCAACTGGCCCGCTCAAGTCGGCGCTGAATCCGCAGTCGGCTGCAATCATCAACTTCATCGCCGTGATCAGACCGCTGTCGTCGAAGCCGACTTCATAGTCGTATTCGAAGGGATGGCGCTTGCCGGTGACCATGAAATCGTCGTCGCGATCGAGTCGCAGCTTGATCGGCCGATTGAATTTGCGCGCCGCAAGCGAAGCCCACACCGCAAGATGCCCGCATTGGGTTTCCTTGCCGCCGAAACCGCCGCCCATGCGTCGGCATTCGACGCGCACCGCATTGCTGTCTACGCCCAAAGCATGCGCAACCCAGTGCTGCACTTCTCCCGGATGCTGGGTGCTGGAATAGATCCACCACTGGTTCTGCTCCAGCGGAAGTGCGTAGGCAATCTGGCCTTCCAGATAAAAATGTTCCTGACCACCCACCGACAGGCTGCCGCTCAGCCTGTGTTTCGATGACTTCATGGCGGCGACCGGATCGCCCCGTGTCACGGTTATCGGTGGCAGCACGAAATTCTTCTTTTCGATAGCTTCGCGAACGTCGAGCACCGGCGCAAGCAGCGAGATATCGAGCTTCACTTTTCTGGCGGCACGGCGCGCATTCATCACGCTGTCTGCAATCACGAGTCCGACCACTTGTCCGATGAACTCGACTTTGTCGAACGCGAAGATCGGCTCGTCGTGCATGTAGGTCGCAAGGATTTTTTCGCCGGGAATATCGGCGCTGCTCACGACGCCTGTCACGCCCGGCATGGCCAGCGCTTCGCTGGCATCGAAGCCTTTGAACTTGCCGTGGGCGATGTTCGAGAGAATCGGCGCGGCGTAGAGCGTGCCCTTGAGTTCCGGGATGTCGTCTACGTATGTGGCTGCGCCTTGCACCTGCGCAATCGCGCTTTCGTGCGGCGTCGATTTACCTGCTGCAGTCTTCGATGAGACTTCGGCGAAGATAGCTTCGGGTGCGTTCATACCTGCTCCTCCACGACAAAACTCTCCAGGTTGATCTGTGTCATGCCCTGCGATTCGAGCCAGAAGCGCTCGATCAGATTGCCCAGCACTTCTCGTCGATACGCAGCCGATGCGCGCATATCCGAGATAGGCGAGAACTCTTCGCGGATACAAGCGGCGGCTGCACGCACCGTTTCGAGATTCCACTTGCGGCCTTCGAGAAAGGCTTGCGTCTTCGACGCTCTGACCGGCGTCGCGGCAACGCCTCCAGCGCCTATCGATGCATGTGTCACCACGCTGGCATCGATGCGAACCTGAAGCGCAAGGCACACCGCAGAGATGTCGTCGTCGAATCGCTTGGAAATTTTGTAGACCCGCGTGAACTCCGCAGGCTTGGTGCGGGCAGGCTTCGGTATCTTGATCCACGCGACGATTTCATCGGCGGCCATGACCGATTTTCGGTAGCCCAAATACATCTTCTCCAGCGGCATTTCGCGATGGCCCCGCGCACTCATCAACACCACGTTGGCGCCTAGTGCAATCAACAATGGCATCGAGTCGCCGATGGGCGATCCGTTCGCGACGTTGCCGCCCAGCGTGCCGGAATTTCTCACCGGCAATCCGGCGAATCGCTTGGAGAATTCCTTGAGTTGCGGCCGATCTTTCACCAGCGCGGCGTAAGCGTCGCTGAGCGATACCGCTGCGCCGATGGCGATGTGATTCGGGTAGTTTTCGATCCTGCGAATCTCGCGTGCGCGAGTCACGTCGAGCACTTTCGGAAATCGCATGTGCATCTTGGTGATCCACAAGCCGACGTCGGTCGTGCCCGCCACGATTTGCGCGTCTGGATTCTGCGAGCGTGCCGTCAACAGCTCGCCCAACGATTCCGGTGCGAGATAGGTCGAGTCGTTCGACTTCCTGATGGCCTTCAATTGGGACAGCAGCGCCTTCTCGTCGATCTTCACCGCTGGCAACGACTCCATACGCTGAGCCGCATCGAAAATCGGGCGGTAGCCGGTGCATCGGCAAAGATTGCCGGAGAGTTCTTCCTGCGCCAGTTCGCGAGAGATCGACCTTCCTTTGCAGACATGGTTCTGGTACATGCCGAACATGCTCATCACGAAACCGGGAGTGCAGAAACCGCATTGGCTGCCGTGGCAGTCCACCATCGCCTGTTGCGCCGGATGAAGCGTGGTGTCGCCGCCTTCATGTTCCGCGATGTCCTCGACGGTCCACAGTGCCATGCCGTCTATCGAATGCGCCATGCGGATGCAGCTGTTGATCGCGCGATAGTCGATCCCCTTGCCGCTGGCCGAGGGTTCGCCGACGACCACGGTGCAGGCGCCGCAGTCGCCTTCGCCGCAACCTTCCTTGGTTCCGCTGCAGACCAGGCCTTCCCGTAGTACTTCGAGCAAAGTGCGGTCGGGCGCGACATTTGCGAGCGTCACAAGCTCGCCTCGGCGAATGAACTGGATGTTTTGCGTGGTCATGGTTTATTCTCTGCGACGAGCGAAGGTTGCGATAGCTGGGAATCGCATTCAACAGTTGTTCAAGAGGGTAGAGCGCCCGGGAACACTCCACATAAGTCGATGCATATGACGCGAATGCGCAATGGGATATGAGAGATCAAACGCTTTTCGACAAGATCGACCTCCATCTCATAAGGGTTCTCCACACCGTGTTGACCGAGCGCAGCGTATCGAGGGCGGCTATCAGGCTGGGCATGCACCAGCCGGCGGTATCGGCATCTCTCAAGCGATTGCGCGATCTGGCCGGTGACCCGCTTCTGGTGCGATCCGGCTCCGGAATGGTGCCTACCGATACTGCGCTGCGCATGATCGAGCCCAGTGCCAGCATTCTTCGTGCCGCCGAGGTGCTTTTCAGCGATGCCCGCGGATTCGATCCCAAAACCGCTTCGCACACCTTCCGTGTCGCCGCGACCGATTACCTCGATCCCCTGTTCCTCCCGCGCCTGGTCGCCGACATCAAGTCGCGCTCGCCGCTCTGCCATATCGAGATTCATCCGCTGAGTGCGGCATCCGACTACCAGGTGCATCTGGCGCAGGGTGAGTTGGATGTGGTCGTGGGCAATTGGCTGAAGGTGCCGGGCGATCTGCACATGGGGCGTCTTTTCGGCGACGACGTGGTTTGCCTCGTGAACCGCGATCACCCGGCGGTGCGACGCAAATGGGACGTGGCAAGCTGGCTGGCGTCGGAACACATTGCGCCCACGCCTGCATTTCCCGGTGCGAAAGGCGTGATCGACGAGCAGCTGGACCAGATGGGCCTGGCCAGAAACATAACCGCCCGATGCCCGCATTTCGGCCTGATCCCGGCCATGGTGGCATCGAGCCTGCTCGTGCTGACGACCGGGCGCCAATATTGCGAGCGATTCAAGGATTTGCCGGTCGAAATACTGGAATGTCCGGTTAAATTCCCCCGCATGATGTATTACCAGCTCTGGCACGAACGCACCCACACATCGGCATCGGCCAAGTGGTTGCGCGAAAGAATCAAATCGGTGGCGGCAGGGCTCCGAGTCGAGTGAAGACAAAAGAACGTAGAAAAATAACAGAACAATGGCAAACGCTCCCCGACCTCAGTCGAGTCATCCTCCACTTCAGTTGAGTCATCCTCGACTTCAGTTGAGTCACATCACAAAGCGGTATCCAGCCGTGGTCGCCAACAGCGATGTCTCGCTGACCGTGCAAGCCGGCGAAATACACGCGGTCCTCGGCGAGAACGGCGCTGGCAAATCGACGCTGATGAAGATCATCTACGGCTCGGTGAAGCCGGACGAGGGCACAGTCGAATTCAATGGTCGCGAAGTGACAGTGCGAAATCCGCAGGAGGCGCGTGCGCTGGGCATCAGCATGGTGTTCCAGCATTTCAGTCTGTTCGACACGCTCACGGTGGCCGAGAACGTTTGGCTGGGACTCGATAAATCCAGCAGCCTCGATGAAGTCACCCGACGCATCGTCACCAAGGCGGCCGAATACGGGCTCGACATCGATCCGGCACGCCCTGTTCACACCCTGAGCGTCGGTGAAATGCAGCGCGTCGAAATCATCCGCGCGCTGCTCACCGATCCGAAGCTGCTGATCCTCGACGAGCCGACCTCGGTGCTGACGCCGCAAGCGGTCGAACGACTTTTCATCGTGCTTCGCAAGCTGGCGTCCGAGGGATGCAGCATTCTCTACATCAGCCACAAACTGCACGAGATACGCGAGCTGTGCACCGCATGCACCGTGATGCGCGGCGGCAAGGTCACCGGCAAGTGCGATCCGCGCGAAGAAACCAATGCATCGCTCAGCCGGATGATGATCGGTGCCGAGCCTCCTGCACTCGAGCATCGCGAGGTGGAGCCGGGGCATATGGTGCTTCGTGTGAATTCGCTGACGCTACCGCGAGAAGATCAGTTCGGCGTAGATCTGGATGACGTGTGCCTCGAGTTGCACGCCGGAGAAGTCGTCGGCATTGCGGGCGTGTCGGGCAATGGGCAGAAAGAATTGCTCTACGCGCTGTCGGGGGAAGACACTCGCGCCGGTGCGGCCATGATTCAGGTTCTGGCGCAGGACTGCGGAAAGTTCGGCCCCGGAAGACGCCGTGCGCTGGGCCTGCATTTCGTCCCTGAAGAGCGACTCGGACGCGGCGCAGTTCCCACGCTCAGCCTCGCGCAAAACCTGATGCTCACCCGCCGTAACGCCATCGGCAAGAGCGGATGGATCAATGTGAAAGCACTGCAAAAACAGGCGCAGGACATCATCGCCCGATTCAATGTGAAGGCGGGCGGGCCGGGTGCCAGCGCGAAGTCCTTGTCGGGCGGGAACTTGCAGAAATTCATCGTCGGTCGCGAGATCGACGCGAACCCCCGACTGCTCATCGTGTCGCAACCCACATGGGGCGTCGACGTGGGGGCAGCGGCGCAGATTCGCGGTGAAATCCTCGCACTTCGCGATGCCGGATGTGCGGTACTCGTGGTGAGCGAAGAGCTCGATGAGCTGTTCGAAATCAGCGACCGTCTGTACGTGATTGCGAAGGGCAAGCTTTCGCCCTCGGTAAAACGAAAGGACGCGACGCTCGCCCAGATCGGGGAGTGGATGAGCGGCCTCTGGAACGGCTCTTCGAGTACTGCGAAGGAGGCCGAGCATGTTCAAGCTTGAGTCTCGCCCACAGCCCTCGACCTTCTGGAGCTACGCGTCACCGATATTGGCGCTGCTGGTAACGGTAGTTATCGGAGTCGTGCTTTTCGTGGCGCTCGGCAAAGATCCTGTGAAGGGCCTGCTGGTTTTCTTCTGGGAGCCGATCAAATCGCAGTACGCGATTTCCGAATTGATGGTGAAGGCGACTCCGTTGCTGGTCATCGCATTGGGGCTGGCCGTGTGTTTTCGGTCGAACGTCTGGAACATCGGCGCCGAAGGGCAATTCATCATCGGTGCAGTGTTCGCAGGCGGTGTTGCACTGCTCGCCGACAAATCGACAGGCGGCTGGATAGTCGTGCCGATCATGCTGGCGGGCGTCGTCGGCGGAATGCTTTGGGCGGGTATTACGGCGTTGCTGCGCGACCGGTTCAACGCGAGTGAAATTCTGGTGAGCCTGATGCTGGTGTACGTGGCCGACATGGTGCTGAGCTACCTGGTCTACGGCCCCTGGAAAGACCCGGCTGGCTACAACTTCCCGCAAACAAGAACCTTCGATGTGGTCACGCAGATTCCGCGTCTGTTCAAAGGGTCTCGAGTGAGCATCGGATTGATCGTCGCGCTTGTCGGTGCGGGCGCACTCTGGGTATTCCTGTTCAGGACTCGGGCGGGTTTTGCGCAGCAGGTGGGCGGACTGGCGCCTGCCGCATCGCGTTACGCCGGGTTCTCTTCACGTCGTGCGCTCTGGATTGCGCTTCTCACATCGGGTGGTGCAGCAGGTCTGGCCGGCGCGCTCGAAGTGGCTGGCCCGATCGGACAGCTCACCCCTTACGTTCCTGCAGGCTACGGTTTCGCCGCGATCATCGTGGCCTTCGTCGGCAGGTTGCACCCGGTCGGCATGATCTTTTCTGCAATCCTTATGAGCATGTTCTACATCGGGGGCGAGCTTGCGCAATCGCGACTCGGCTTGCCGAAATCGTTGACCGGTGTGTTCCAGGGATTGCTTCTCTTCACCTTGCTCGCCTGCGACACGCTGGTGGCGTATCGCATCAAACGTAAGGGAGGCGCGTGATGGAATCGTATGCACTGCTGCTGGCGGCAACCCTCAATGCGGGAACCGTGCTGGCTATTGCCGCGCTCGGGCTTCTCATCAACGAAAAAGCGGGCATTGTGAACCTGGGTGCAGAAGGCATGCTGCTGTGCTCGGCCATCGCTGGATTCGCCACCGTGGTGGCAACCGGAAGCGACGTCATGGGCTTCGTTGCCGGCATGGCGGCGGGCGCTTTCATGGCGGCTATTTTCGGGGTGCTGGTGATATGGCTCAACACCAACCAGTACGCGACCGGTCTGGCGCTGAGTTTGTTCGGCGCCGGATTTTCTGCATTCGCAGGCATCAAGTACGTCCAGGAAAAACTGCCCGAACGCATGCATTTTTCCATTCCGGTTCTGGGCGATATTCCGCTCGTCGGGCCCGCACTGTTCCGGCAACATCCTCTGGTCTACATCACCATTGCGCTGGTATTCGTCATGATGTGGTTCTTCTACAAGACTCGCACCGGTCTGGTCTTGAGATCGGTTGGCGAGTCACCCGAGTCGGCCCATGCGCTCGGTTATCCGGTACGCAAGATTCGCCTTGCTGCGGTGGTTGCCGGAGGTGCTCTGTGCGGCCTGGCAGGCGCCTATATTTCCATCGTTTACACGCCGTTGTGGGTCGAGGGAATGGTCGCCGGCAAAGGATGGATCGCTCTGGCGCTCACGACGTTCGCCACCTGGCGCCCCGCGCGAATACTTTTGGGTGCTTACCTGTTCGGCGGCGTCACGATGCTGCAATTTCACCTTCAAGGTGTGGGCGTCGACGTACCCAGCCAGTTCCTCACCATGCTCCCCTATATCGCGACCATCGTCGTGCTTGCATTGATTTCCCGGAACCCGGCTTGGATTCGCATCAACATGCCGACATCGCTTGGAAAACCCTTTTACCCCGGTTCATAATCGGATTTTTCGCCAACCTCGTTGATAACTCGTGAAAGAGAAACGACATGACTGATTTGAACAAGCGCTCGATGCTCAAGCTCGCAGCATTGACGGCCGTTGCGGCAGCAGCAATCGCAGGCTGCGGCAAGAAAGAGGAGCCGCCGGCACCTGTCGCAGTGGCACCCGTTGCATCTGCTCCCGCACCCGCAAAACCCGAACCCCTGAAGATTGCTTTCGCGTACGTCGGCCCTGTTGGCGACGGCGGCTGGACCTTCGCGCACGACAACGGACGCAAGGCGCTCGAAAAAGAAATGGGCGACAAGATCGTTACCAGCTTCGTCGAGAAAGTTCCTGAATCTGCCGATGCAGAACGCGTCATTCGCGACATGGCATCGCAAGGCAACAAGCTGATCTTCGGCACCACCTTCGGCTACATGGAACCCATGCTCAAGGTCGCAGCCGACATGAAGGACGTGAAGTTCGAACATGCCACCGGCTACAAGACCGCAGAGAACATGCGCACCTACGACAGCCGCACCTACGAAGGCGCGTACATGGCTGGCGTGATTGCAGGCTCGATGACCAAGACCAACACGCTCGGCGTGGTCGGCTCGATCCCAATTCCCGAAGTCATTCGCAACATCAACAGCTTCACGCTGGGCGCGCAGTCGGTGAACCCCAAGATCAAGACCAAGGTCATCTGGGTCAACGAGTGGTTCAATCCGCCAAAAGAAACCGAAGCAGCTACCTCGCTGATCAACGGCGGCGCCGACGTGCTGATGCAAAACACCGATTCGTCGGCAGTTCTGCAGACCGCAGAAAAAATGGGCAAGCGCGCCTTCGGCTGGGATAGCGACATGCAGGCTTACGGTCCCAAGGCTCATCTGGCTTCTGCCGTGATCAACTGGGGTCCGTACTACATCAAGGCCACCCGCGACATGCTCGACGGCAAGTGGACCACCGGCCAAAGCTGGTGGGGCGTCAAGGAAGGCGCGATCGACATCGTCTCGCTGGCCGACGACATTCCGGAAGCCACCAAGACCAAGGTCGCCGAAGTCAAGAAGGGCTTGGCAGACGGATCGTTCGCGATCTGGAAGGGCCCGATCGTGGGACAGGATGGCAAGGCAATGGTTGAAAAAGACGCCGTCGCCGATGACAAGTTCCTGGGCGGTATCAATTTCTACGTCAAGGGCGTGGACAGCAAGTATCCGGCCGATAAGAAGTAAGCTTCATTCATTCGAAGCCCCAAGAGCCGCCTTCGGGCGGCTCTTTTTGTTTAATCCGAGGGAGTGCGCATGAGCACCGAACAATCCATCAAGCCAGTTGCCGCCGATCGCCTTTCCGAGCTGCTCAAACGCATGCCCAAAGCGGAACTGCACATTCACATCGAGGGGTCGCTGGAGCCTGAACTCATGTTCGCGATGGCAAAACGCAACTCGGTTGCGCTGCCGTATTCGAGCGTTGACGAGCTTCGCAAGGCCTACGCGTTTTCGAATCTGCAAAGTTTTCTGGACATCTACTATGCCGGCGCGAGCGTGCTGATCAACGAGCAGGATTTCTACGACATGGCGATGGCGTATTTCGAACGCGCCGCAGCCGACAACGTCATTCACACCGAGATTTTTTTCGATCCGCAAACCCACACCGCCCGTGGCATCCCGATGGCCACCGTGGTGAACGGCCTGCATCGCGCATGCGGCGATGCAATGAAAAAATGGGGCGTGAACGCGTCCATGATCATGTGTTTCCTGCGTCATCTGAGCGAGCGCGAAGCGTTCGAAACACTTGAAGAAGCCAAGCCCTTTCTGGACAAGATCATCGGAGTCGGACTCGACTCGGGAGAAGTGGGCAATCCGCCCGAGAACTTTGCGCGGGTGTTTGCCAAGTGCCGCGAAATGGGATTGCGCCTTGTGGCGCACGCCGGCGAAGAGGGACCGCCCGAATACGTGTGGAGTGCGCTCGACGTGCTGAAGGTAGAGCGGATCGACCACGGCGTGCAATCGGCGAAAGACGTGAAGCTCATGAAGCGTTTGGCCGAAGACAAGATTCCGCTCACTGTTTGCCCGTTGTCGAATCTGAAGCTGTGCGTGTTCCCCGATCTGAAGGAGCACAACATTGCGCATCTGCTCGATGAGGGACTCGTCGCGACCATCAATTCGGACGACCCGGCGTACTTCGGTGGCTACATGAACGACAACTTCGTGCAGACTTTCACGGCCACCGGCATGACTGCACATCACGCCTGGCAGCTCGCGCAGAACAGCTTCGATGCCAGCTTCGTCGGCGATCAAACCCGTCGGAAATACCTCGACGCGCTTTGCGAATCTTTCGAGTCATTCAAGTAATTACTAATTGCGCGGGGCTTCTGCGGGGCCTCTGCGGCGCGACTAGCGGCCGGCCCAGACCGGCTTGCGCTTTCTCGAAACGCCAACTGGCCTTCTGCCGCATCTTCGGTGAGTGCGAAAAGCGAAATTTGGCTCTCGGTAAACGACATCGACTCCTCGAACGACATCGCCTCGATCTTCTTCATCGTGTAGAGCCCGCGCCGAATCGCCGCTGGAGATTTGTCGAGCATGCGATCGAGCAGCGACTGCAGCAGCGCATCCACATCGTCGCCAACTGCGTTGAGCAGATCGTATTGAAGCGCTTTCGCCGATGAGATCGGCTCGCCGGTGAGGCACATCTCTGCGAGCACCCGTTTTGGAATCGTGTGGCCAATGACGCTGAGGACCTGCGCCGGAAATAATCCGACTTTGACTTCCGGCAATCCGAAGATTGCATGCGAGGCCGCGACCGCCATGTCGCACATGCCCATGATGCCCATGCCGCCTGCCATGCAGGCACCGTTGACGCGAGCGATCAGCGGAACAGTGGATTGCCGCGCCTGGCGAAACAGGTTCGCGAAGCCGATATGCGGCTCGGAGTAATCGAATTTGAAAGAGTTGCCGGTTTGCAGATCTGCACCCGCGCAAAACGCTTTCGTTCCCGCGCCGGTAATAACCACCGCGCGCACGTCGCGGTTCGAATTCGCGCGGGCAAGGGCCTGCGACATGGCCGTCAACACCCCCGGGCTGATCGCGTTCCGCTTTTCTTCGCGATCGATGGTGAGCCACATTACCGGGCCGCGCATTTCTTCGTTGAGTTCAATGAGTTCGCTTGTCGCCATATCGGTATCTCCTGTTGATGGGAGCATAGCGTGGTGGGGCACAATTCCAGGTTCGCGACCGCTCGAAATATGGGTGGAGCGAATACCCATCGTCAGTCCTCAAAGGGAAATCATGAAGAGCGTTACTTCTAAAATACGCAAGCCTGCCGTGCTCCTTTTTCGCTTCGGAAACGCTGTTTTCACCCACGCGGGCTTGTCTTTTTTTTCACTCGTTGCCGCACTCGCGCTGACCTTTCTTTCGTTACCCGCCGACGCACAAAACCAAGCTCCGTTCAAAGCCGCCTTCGTCTACGTCGCACCCATTACCGACGCCGGCTGGGTGAGGCAACACGAGAACGCACGCCTGGCTGTCGAAGCCGCGCTAAACCCTCCCGGTGGGCCTCGCCGAGTCGTCACGAGTTACGTCGAGAACGTTTCCGAAGGCGCAGATGCCGAACGCGTGATTCGCGATCTGGCCAATCAGGGCAACCAGATCATCTTCACGCCGAGCTTCGGCTACATGGAGCCGACTCTCAAAGTGGCCAAAGACTTTCCGAACGTGAAGTTCGAATCGGTGACCGGCTACAAAACCGCACCCAACGTTGCGGCATCGAACGCGCGTTATTACGAGGGGCGATACCTCGCCGGCGTTGCTGCAGGCCGCATGACGAAGTCGAATGTCGCAGGCTATGTCGCGGGGTTTCCGATTCCGGAAGTTCTGCAGGGCATCAATGCTTTCACATTGGGCATGCGCTCGGTCAACCCGAAGGCGGAAGTGAAAGTGGTCTGGCTAGGCGTCTGGTTCGATCCGGTTCGCGAGCGCGATGGCGCGGTCACCCTGATGAATCAGGGTGCCGATGTTCTCGCGTTTCACACCGGCTCCGACGCGGTGATGGTTGCGGCGCAGGAGCGCGGCAAGTTCGCGGTCGCTTATCACTCCGACATGCGCAAGGTCGCACCCGATGCGCAGATCCTGGCGGTGACGCATCGATGGGGCAACTACTACACACAGCGCGTGAAGGCTGCCATGGACGGCACCTGGAAATCGCAATCGATTTGGGGCGGTGTGAAAGAAGGAATGATTCAGGTCGGCGATTTCGGATCGCGCGTACCGATGGCTGTGCAGACCGAGGTTTTGAATCTTCAGAAGGACATGGCGGCCGAGAAAATTCACCCCTTCCGGGCGGTGAATGCGGCTGTCAAAAGCAACGACGGAAAAGTGCGAATTGTCAAAGGCGCTGCGCTCACCGACGAGCAGATCCTCAACATGAACTGGCTCGCCGAAGGCGTGCAAGGAAAATTGCCCTGAGGAGCGACCCCCCAAGATCAACCCGCATCAAGCTCCGACAACCTCGATTAAGCTAGTTCCCAATGAAAGCCCTACGAAGCTCGATTCTTCGATTCAACGAAGACCGCACAGCCACCTACGAAGAAGATGGCCTGCTGGTCATCGGCCCGAACGCCGCCGATCCGAACGGCACGCAAGTCGTTCGCGCGGTGGGATCGTACGAATCCTTGAAAGACAATTTTCCGGGGGTGGCGATCGAGCATCTGCCGGGCAAGATCATCGCGCCGGGATTCGTGGACATGCACATCCACTTTCCCCAGACCGATGTGATCGGATCGCCCGCAGCGGGGCTGTTGCCCTGGCTCGAGAACTACACCTTTCCGCACGAGAGTCGCTTTGCCGACGAGGCGTATGGCGCCGAACTGGCGGAAGTGTTTTTGGACGAGTTGTCGCGCAACGGTGTGACCACCGCGCTGACCTTCGCGACATCGCATCCGCAATCGGTGAACGCCTTGTTTGCGGCGGCCCAAAAGCGCGGCATGCGCTTGATTGCAGGCAAGGTCTTGCAGGATCGCAACTCGCCCGATGGGGTTCGCGACGACACGAAGCAGAGCCTGATAGACACCGAAGATCTGATCAATAAATGGCACGGCGTTGACAGGCTCGGTTACGCGATCACGCCGCGATTCGCCCCTAGCTGCACGCCCGAACAATTGGGTGGCGCGGGCGAGCTCGCAAAGCAATATCCAGATGTGTGGATCCAGTCGCACGTTGCAGAGAACCTCGACGAGGTTCGATGGGCTCGCGAGCTGTTCCCGGCATCGCGCTCGTACCTGTCTATCTATGACGATTTCGGCCTGATGCGCGACCGCGCGATCTACGCGCACTGCATCCATTTCGACGACGAAGATCGCGCGCTAATGCGAGACACCGGGACCGCCGCGGCGGTCAGCCCCACCAGCAACCTGTTTCTGGGCAGCGGATTTTTCGATTACTCGGGCGCCGATCGCGTGGGCTTCAAATACGGCTTGGCAAGCGATGTCGGCGGCGGTACCAGCTTCAGCCCGTTTCAAACGATGCTGGCTGCGTACTACGTGGGGCGTGAAGGGCAGACCAAACCGGGTGTTTCCCTGTCGCCGCAGCACCTCTGGTGGCAGCACACAGCCGGCGCTGCCGAGGCTCTGGGCTTGTCGGGTGACAGCGGACGACCGGCGATAGGCAACCTGCAGCCGGGCTGCGAGGCCGATTACGTGGTGATAGACCCTAAAGCCACGACCATGCTGACCAGAAAAACATCGGCCGCGAGCAATCTGGACGAACTCCTGTTCGCACTGATCGTGCTGGGCGACGACCGTGCAATAGCGAAAACCGTGATCGCCAATACATAAAATAGCGACCGAGCGAGAAACAACGGGCTGGCCTTCGCCGTGTCCCGTTCGACGAAAAAAATACCGGAATAAATATGAGCATCAAGAGTGACAAGTGGATCAAGCGCATGGCCGAGAGCACCGGAATGATCGAGCCATTCGAGCCGAAGCAAGTCCGCGAGGCCGATGGCAAGAAAATCATCAGCTACGGCACCAGCAGCTACGGCTACGACATCCGCTGCGCGCCCGAGTTCAAGGTGTTTACCAACATCCACAGCACCGTGGTCGACCCCAAAAATTTCGATGAAAAAAGCTTCGTCGATTTCCACGGCGACAGCTGCATCATCCCGCCCAACAGCTTCGCGCTGGCTCGCACGGTCGAATACTTTCGCATTCCCCGCAACGTCCTCACCATCTGCCTGGGCAAGAGCACCTATGCCCGCTGCGGAATCATCGTCAACGTGACCCCGTTCGAGCCCGAATGGGAAGGCTATGTCACTCTGGAATTCAGCAACACGACGCCGCTGCCGGCCAAGATCTACGCGGGAGAAGGCTGCGCCCAGGTGCTGTTTTTCGAAAGCGACGAAGTGTGCGAAACCAGCTATCGGGATCGCGGCGGCAAGTACCAGGGCCAGACCGGCGTCACGCTTCCCAAGGCGTAATAATTGAGGCGTAGAACTAACGCGCAGCGCTAAGGCGTACGGCGGAATTTCGAAACGCCCGGTACTCTGGCGACCCAAACGTAACAGCCGCACGGCTGATTCGATTCCGTCCTACATCCGGTAGAGTCGAAACACCGACGAATCCTGAAAAACCTCTCTCTAGTATTCAGTCACGGGAACAGCGGCAGTCATCAACTGTTCACGAGGCGAAGATCAAATTAGCTCCAGAAGAGAGGTTCATCATGGTCAAGGGTTTGGCTCAAAAAATTTACGACATTCCCAACGGGTTCTGGTTCCTGGCGTTTGCCGTTGGCCTGATCTGCGCGCAGCTCATCGCGTTGGCTTGGTTGGCTGACGGGCAAGTGCAAAAGGCGAACCTCCGTGACCGGGCCGCCAGCGCGAACAGCGTTGCGTTGGCGCAATGCATAGAACACCGTTCGACCGAGCGCATGAGCGAGTGCATGGCAGGCGGAGTCGTGGCCCAGAACTCGAACATCCAAGTGCCGACGGCAGAGCAGTACATCGCTCAATACACCGGTGGAAGCTACGCTACTGGAAATGTTTCGTCCGCGAACTCGAGCAGAGTGATGGAATCTGGGGTTCGGCAGGTTGCTTTCGTTAGGTAATGGCATCAGGTAATGAAAGTCAGCACGCTGCGTAGCATTGACTAGAGACGCTGATCCGTTACCAAAAGACGCTTTGAAAAGCCCGCCCCACGCGGGCTTTTGTAATTCGAGAGGCTACTATCGCCTCGGACAGCCACACACAACCACACCAAGAATGCCCAAGCGGCAGGCACCCGGAGGCCAGATATGAAATGGGAAGGCAATCGCGAATCCGACAACGTCGAAGATCGACGCGATGACAGCGGCGGCGGCGGATTTTCCGGAGGCGGCCTTTTCGGCGGTCGAAGTATCGGCATAGGCACTATCGTCATTGCATTGGTGGGCGGCTGGATTTTCGGCATCAACCCGCTGACCATTTTGAGCATGCTGAGCGGCGGCGGTGGCGCACCGGTTGTTCAAACCCAGCAGGCTCCGGCGCACGCACCGCCCGCAGACGATCGAATGGCCAAATTCGTTTCAACCGTTCTGGCCGACACCGAAGATGTTTGGACTCAAGTGTTCGCGCAGGCAGGCGGCACCTACGTCAAACCAAAACTGGTTCTTTTCCGTGGTGCGACGCGTACCGGCTGCGGCCAAGGGCAATCTGCGATGGGTCCGTTCTACTGTCCGGCAGACCAACGTGTCTACATCGATCTGGATTTCTATCAAACCCTCAAGAACAAGCTGGGTGCGCCCGGCGAGTTCGCGCAGGCGTATGTCATTGCGCACGAGGTGGGACACCATGTGCAGAACCTCTTGGGCATCAGCGAGCAGATGGATCAGGCGCGAGGCCGGGTCAGCGCCACGCAACACAACGCGCTGAGCGTAAAACTCGAGTTGCAGGCCGATTGTTTTGCGGGCCTGTGGGCGAACAAGGCGCAGAACGCGCGCCAGATCATCGAGCAGGGCGATATCGAGTCGGCTTTGAATGCGGCTGCGCAGATCGGCGACGACGCGCTTCAGAAGCGCAGCCAGGGAACCGTGGTGCCCGAGAGCTTCACGCATGGCACCAGCGCCCAGCGGGTTCGGTGGTTCAACACTGGCTATAAAACCGGCGAGTTGAAGGCGTGTGACACCTTCAAAGCCACTACTTTGTAAGCAGCCAACGGCCCCGGTTAGGCCGTTTTGCTCGCGGATGCGACAATGGCAGGCTAAATGACATCATCTTTCTCGAACTTATCGCTCGCTGAGCCACTCTCCCGCGCCGTCGCCGAAATGGGCTACGAAAGCATGACACCCATCCAGGAACAGGCGATTCCGGTGGTGTTGTCGGGCAAGGACGTCATGGGCGCTGCCCAGACCGGCACCGGAAAAACCGCAGCTTTCTCTCTTCCCTTGCTGCAGCGCATGCTGCGCCACGAAAGCGCTTCCACATCACCCGCCCGCCATCCAGTGCGGGCGCTGGTATTGCTCCCCACCCGGGAACTGGCCGATCAAGTGGCCCAGGCCATCAAGTCGTACGCCAAGTACACCCAGCTGCGGACTGCAGTGGTGTTCGGCGGCATGGACATGAAGCCGCAAACCATCGAATTGAAACGAGGCGTCGAAATCCTGGTCGCGACCCCCGGCCGTCTGCTCGACCATATCGAGGCCAAGAATGCGGTTTTGAATCAGGTCGAGTACGTGGTTCTGGATGAAGCCGATCGCATGCTCGACATCGGCTTTTTGCCGGATCTGCAGCGAATCTTGAGTTTCCTGCCCAAGCAGCGGACCACATTGCTGTTCTCGGCGACGTTCTCCACTGAAATCAAGCGTCTCGCCAACAGCTATCTGCAGGATCCGGTCACCATCGAGGTGGCCCGCTCCAATGCGACCGCTTCCACCGTCGAGCAGCATTTCTACAGCGTCGGCAACGACGACGACAAACGCCGCGCGTTGCACACCGTACTCAAAGCAAGGGGCATCAAGCAGGCGTTTGTGTTCGTGAACAGCAAACTGGGTTGTGCGCGTCTCGCGCGCGCTCTGGAGCGTGACGGCCTGAAGACCACCGCGCTTCACGGCGACAAGAGTCAGGACGAGCGCCTGAAGGCACTGGACTCGTTCAAAAAGGGCGAAGTCGATTTGCTGGTGTGTACCGATGTGGCCGCCCGCGGCCTGGACATCAAGGACGTGCCGGCGGTGTTCAACATCGACATCCCATACAACGCTGAAGACTACGTTCACCGCATCGGCCGTACCGGTCGTGCGGGTGCATCGGGTCTGGCAGTCAACTTCGTCTCCGGTAGCGATGCCCGCTTGATCGGCGATATCGAAAAGCTGATCGGCAAGAAGATCGAGCTTGAAGCGCTGGAATACGAAGACGATCGCCCGCGCGGTCGGATCAACACCGGCCGGCGCATGTACGGCGACGACAACGGCAACGATCCGCGTAACGGCCCGGTGGTGGATGCGCCTCAACGCGAGTCGCGCGATTTCCGGGAATCACGCGAATCGCGCGATCGGCGCCCGGCTCGCCCGGTTCAGTCGGTCGATCCGTTCTTCAACAAGCCTTACGAAACCCCGCAGGTCGATCAGGCCCCCGCCTGGGAAGCCAGTGCAAAGGGTGCACCGACAAGGTCGTCGATTTCGGCCAACATCAAGCCCAAGCGCAAGGTTGCTGCATTGTTCAAGGCCGATACGGTCGTGCATCAGCCCGCGCCAGCAAGTGTCAACCAGGCACCTGTTCCTGATCACACTTGATCTGAATCACTTCTGGGGCAGGGCTGGACGTCTTGCCTCCTGAGTCGATCTTCAAGGCCGACAGGCATCCTCCCCAGATACACCCGGTGTCCAGCGACACCAGGTTGTCGCGCAACTGAAGTCCCAGCGTCGACCAGTGACCGAATGCGACGGTTACGTCGGCCGTCCGGCGATCCGGCAAGTCGAACCACGGCGTCATGCCGGCAGGGGCCTTGGCAGCGCCTTCCTTCACCGAGAAATCCATGCTGCCGTCTGCGTGGCAAAGACGAATCCGGGTGAGGGCGTTGACGACGACTCGCAAACGGTCGTCGCCATCGAGCGAGTCGGTCCATTGGTTCGGTTTGTTCCCGTACATGGATGAGAAAAAGCTCGCCGGATCGGCCTTCATGGCATCGTGAACCTCTTTTCCGAGCGAGACCACCTGTTCTGCGGTCCAAGCCGGCAAAACGCCCGCATGCACCATCAACAGCTTCCCGATGGGTGTGTCTTCCAGAATGCCCATCGACTGCGAGGCCAGCCACGACAGCATTTCTTCCCGGTCGGGCGCATTCAGGATGTCGTCGATCGTGTCGCCCTTGCCGGTTTTTTTGACGCCGTGCGCGACAGCCAGCAAATGCAGATCGTGATTTCCCAGCACCGAGCGGGCCGACGAGCCTAGCGACATGATCCGGCGAAGAGTCGCGGCCGATTCGGGACCGCGATTGACCAGATCGCCCAAAAAGAAAATTTTGTCCCGCGAGGGCGAGAAATCGATCTTGCGCAGGAGACGGCCCAGCGGGGCATCGCAGCCCTGGACATCTCCGATCAGGTACATTGACATGCTGTTCCTCTAGTTCTTCCATACATGGATTTCTTCCTGATCGCGCTGTTGACACTGCTCAACGGCATCTTCGCGATGTCCGAACTGGCGCTCGCGTCCAGCCGAAAAGCCCGCCTGGCGGCGCTTGCCGAAAGCGGTGACAAAGGCGCGAAAGCAGCCCTCAAATTGCTCGAGAACCCGACGCAATTTCTGTCGTCGGTGCAGGTCGGAATTACTTCGATCGGCATGCTCAACGGCATTTTGGGCGAGGCTGCTTTCAGCGCGCCGGTGGCCGAATGGCTGACCCGACTCGGCCTGGCCGCCAAGCCCGCCGAATACACCGCAACCGGTCTCGTCATCACGATCATCACCTTCGTCACGATCGTCTTCGGTGAGCTGGTTCCCAAACGCATCGGGCAACTCTATCCGGAAACCATGGCACGTCTCATCTCGCGACCGATGACCTGGATCGCGAAGATAGCCAAGCCGTTCGTGGCACTGCTGTCGTTCAGCACGCAGGCGGTGCTAAAGCTTTTGCGCATCAACAATACTTCGGACCGAGCAGTGACCGAAGAGGAAATTTCTGCCAGCCTCGAAGAGGGCGTGGATGCCGGGCTGATCGAAGAGCACGAGCACCAGATGGTGCGCAACGTGTTCCATCTGGACGACAGGCCGCTCACCTCGCTCATGATTCCGCGCACCGATATCGACTGGCTGGAGGCGTCTTTCACGCCCGCGCAAAGCCTTGCGCACGCGGTCGATGGCGGCTTGCGCACCGCGCGATCCTGGTACCCGGTGTGTCGCGGCAATCTGGACGATGTCATTGGCATGATCAGCCTTGCCAAGCTGATGCAGCTGGGCCCGCAACACGCTGGCCCGATCGGCGAGCATGTCACGCAAGCGACCTTCGTTCCCGAAACCTTGAGCGGCATGGAGTTGCTCGAGCAGTTCCGGGCACGCTCGGGACGAATGGTGTTCGTGGTCGACGAGTACGGCGTCGTACAGGGCCTGATGACGCCTCGCGATCTGCTGGAAGCCATCACCGGCGAACTGCAGCCCGGCGTGCAGGCAGACGCCTGGGCCACTCACACCGAAGATGGATCTTGGATCCTGAACGGGCTGATGCCGGTGAACGAGCTGAAGGCGCGTCTGGAAATCAAAGAATTGCCCGAAGAAGATCGCGGCCGGTACAACACGCTGGCGGGTTTGATGATGTACGTGGCCGGCAATCTTCCCGATGTCGCCGATGAGATCGAGTGTGCCGGGTGGACCTTCACGGTCACCGAACTGGAAGGACGTCGAATCGATCACGTTCGTGCCACTTCCGGCGTGAAACATTCTGCTTGAGGCAGGTCCGGCGAAACATAATCGCGAGCGACCCTTCACTACAACCACGATCCGACCGATCGAACGAAAGCGAGACTCTGGTGACTTCTGTTCTGTTTTACGAAAAGCCGGTGCTGTTGAACCGCGAAACCCATCGCAACAAGAAGATCAAACCCGCCGACGGCCTGGATTTCGCGCGCAAGGCTAACTCGCTTTACGTGGCCGGCATCGAGTTTCCCGAAGCGTGCAAGTCTTACCCCATCGTTTTCGCCAAGCAGCCGGACGGCACGGTCGTTCCGGTTGCCATGCTGGGCCTCAGGCCCCAGGAAAACCTCTTCGTCAAAGCCGACGGGTCATGGGCGGTCGATTACATTCCCGCGTTCGTTCGCCGTTACCCCTTCGTGCTGGCACAACTCGACGGAGAGCAGCTGGGTGTTTGCATAGACGAAGCTTGCCCTGCGATCAACGACACCGAAGGCGAAGCGCTCTTCGACTCGAAAGGCGAGAGCACGCCGTTCCTTCAAAACGCGCTGGATTTTCTGAACCGCTATCAGATGGAGCATTCACGCACCGCGCAGTTCTGCGCACGGGTTCAAGAGGCCGATTTGTTGACCGAGATGAATGCCAAAGCCGACATGTTCGACGGCACCACTTTCGCCGTGAATGGATTGCTGATCGTCGATGAACGCAAGCTGCTTGCGATGCCCGACGACAAGGCGCTCGCAATTTTCAGATCCGGCGAATTGGCCTGGATCTATGCACACCTGGTGTCGCTCGCGAACATGAACAAGCTGGTGAACCTGCTGGCCGACGTGAAGCGCGCGGAACCTGCGCCAGCTGCAGCTTAACAACGCAACATCGGCTCCCGGCTTCCGGCTCCAGCGCGAGCCGATGCGTTTTCAGCGCGACGCGACGTTCTTGATGGAGCAGACCGCTTTGATGATTCGAACGTTCGGATTCGGCGTGACGTCGCGGAATGCCATGTATCGAACATCGTTCTTCGAATATTCGGTTTTTGTGAAAGGGCTTCCGTTCCACAAAGGCTTTTCGTAGAACTCGGTGCGCACATAGCGGGCCGTTCGTTTGTCGCAATCGAATTCGGTCAGCGCTTCGAACGAGCGAAATTTAATGCCGTCCGGATTGGTTCTGACTTTTGCGCGACTCACCCGAACCGACATCGCCCGAACATTGCCGTGGACTTCGACAGGCGTGGGCGCCACCATGATGGTGTCGACCTGATCGTTTTCCGAATCGCCGGTAATGGTGAGCCATTTGGTTGCGCCGGATAGGTCGGTAGACGACGAAACCGGCCTGGAGCTGGACGGTTTGTTGGGCCTGTTGCCGCCCTGATCAACCACCGTTGCCGCATAAGCTGTCTGGCTTGCCGACAGGGCCATCACAATGCCCGCCAATACCCCCCAAAACCCCGGTTTTTGGCTTGTGGGCGGCGAAGTGGATGGGCGTGTGTATGAATGCATGGATTGAGTGATTGGGCCACATTGTCGCAGGGGCGGGAAATTCGCCTACGTGAAAAGACACTTGCTGCCCAATCACGGCTTGACGTCCGACATCGTGGAAATCGCTTTTGAGCGAAAACATGTGTCCGGCCGCACCTATCTGGGGCTGTATTTGGAGATCCATATGCGCAAACACGAAAAAAGATATTCAGTCGGCTTGTACATAAAGGCGGGCGCCACTAAACCCCACGACCCTGCTGACCTCCCCGTCGATCCGGATCAGCAGACGCCGGTCATTCCACCGCTGAATCCGACGCCCCTGGTGCGCTGAGACGCGACAGTCCGAACCGGGTGAGAATTCGCTCCTACCTCATCAACATCGGGCAGGCAATGGATTTGAAACTCAAGGGCAAGGTCGTACTCATCACAGGCGGTAGCAAAGGTATCGGCCTGGCTTGCGCGCACGCTTTCGCAGAAGAGGGCGCGAAGGTCGCGATCGCGTCTCGTGACGAATCGAACTTGAAGGCGGCGGCTGCGTCTTTGAACGAAAAGGGCTTCGAAGTATTCACGGTGGTCGCGAACCTGGTCGAAGCCTCGCAGGCGTTGAACATGGTGGTTGCGGTAGAGGCGGCGCTTGGGGCCATCGATGTGCTGGTGAACTCGGCCGGCGCGGCGAAAAAATCGATTCCCTCCGAATTCAACACCCAAGCCTGGCACACCGCCATGGACGCGAAATTCTTCACCTACGTTCACGCGATGGATGCTGTCATCGAGTCGATGGCGGCGCGTCGAACCGGCTCCATCGTGAACATCGTAGGCAGCGGAGGTAAGGTGGCCAGCGCGATTCATTTGCCTGGCGGCGCTGCGAATGCCGCGCTCCTTCTGGTGTCGGCAGGACTGGCGAATGCTTGGGGCGGCCACGGCATTCGAGTCAACGCGATCAACCCGGGATCTACCTACACGGGACGGGTGAAAGACGCGCTGGAAACCGAAGCGAAAGTGACCGGCAAAAGCGAAGACGAAATTTTGCGCGAGAGCGAAAAGCGGATTCCGCTGGGGCGTTACGGCAAGCCCGAAGAAGTTGCAAATACTGCGCTGTTTCTGGCTTCCGACAGTGCAAGCTACGTGACCGGCGCACAGGTCATGATGGACGGCGCGGTGATGCCACTGGCCTGATTTTTTTGAGTTCAACCTTCAAAAGGAGAGACGACATGGCTGAAGAATCGAAAGACAAAAACCCGGTTGGCTGGTTCGAGATCTACGTGCAGGATCTGGATCGCGCGAAACGTTTTTACGAATCGGTTTTCGAAGTGAAGATCGCCGCGATGCCCAACACGCCCAAAGAGGTTCAGATGCTTGTGTTCCCGATGGACATGGGTGGCATGGGCGCATCCGGCGCGCTGGTGAAGATGGATGGATTTCCCTCCGGTGGCAACAGCGTTCTTGTCTATTTCATGACCGGCGACTGCGCGGTAACTGCCAAACGCGTTCCATCGGCGGGCGGAAAAGTGGTCAAGGAAAAAATGTCGATCGGCGAAAACGGCTGGATCGCACTTGCTACCGACACCGAAGGCAATATGTTCGGAATGCACTCGATGAAGTGATAGTGCGCGCTAGCTGGTAAGCAGCCGCCTCTGTGTGCGCGAGGCGATCTGAAACCCGATTTGCGACACAAGTCCCGCGCCTGCCAGGACCAGTGCTGCGCCAAGCGCGGGATTGGTCGTCAAGGTGACCAGTGCGGTGCAGATCGCACCCACACTCATCTGGCTGAATCCGTAAAGCCCGGACGCTGATCCGATCACGTTCGGGTTGATGCTCATGGCCTGCGTCAATGCCGCCGGCGCAGACATCCCAATGCCCACCGTGTAGACGAACATGCACGTCATGGTCGTGATAACGGACAGATGGCCAGTCAAGACACATCCCAAAAATGCGAACGCGGCCGCAGCAGCAAGGGCATTCGATCGGACGAGCAATGTCTCGACGCTCATGCGTGCAATGAGCCGACTGGTAAGCAGAGTTCCGAGCCAGATGCCCGACACGAGTCCGGCGATGTAGAGGCCGGACTCGTGCACCGGCCGGCCTAGCTGATGCACGAAGATGAACGGTGCCGACGCGATGAATCCGTACACAGCTGTCGTTGCGCAGCCGCCGCCGACTGCGTAGCAAATGAAAGCCGGCGAGGTCAGCAGTTGCCGGTAGTTTTTGGCGAGCGCAGGGCCGCTCAGTTTCGCGCCGCGAAGGTTCGTTTCTGGCAGAAGGCGCCAGGTCAAGAAGAGTCCGGTCAGACCGAGGGCGAACAGGCAATAGAAGATCGAGCGCCAACCGAGCGTAGTTGCAAGCGCGGTGCCTATGAGCGGTGCGACTGTGGGGCCGACCGTGACCATCATGTTCATCATCGCGAGGCGACGTGCTGTTTCATGCGGCGCCGATGTGTCTCTCACGACGGTTCGTCCAAGCACCAGGCCCGCGCATCCGCCGAGAGCCTGGAACAGTCTTGCCACGATGAGCGAATTGACTTCGGGCGCAAGAGACGCTGCCAGCCCGGCAACCGTGTAGATGGAAAGACCTGCGATCAAGACCGGCCGTCGGCCGAATCGATCTGCAAGCGGACCGTAGAACAGTTGCCCGAACGCGAGGCCGAGGATGTAGAGGCTGATGGTCATCTGCATCGAGCTGGGGCTCGCGTGCAGGCTGTCGCCGGCGTTGGGCAGCGCTGGCACGAAGATGTGCATGGCCAGCGTGCCCGAGAACGTGACCAGCGCCAGCAGCCATAAAGGCGCGTGCAGATTGCCAGCGGGCACTACTGCTCCGGCATCGGCGGGGTCGCTCACACGTTCAGACATCTGTGCCGATTATTAGGCTGAAGCGATAACCGACGGGTGGGGTGGGTCGTAGGAGTGCCGAAAACGTGTCGATTGATCAGTCACAGCATTCGCTGCAGCACGTTGTCCTCGCGGACTATCCAGTGGTAGATCGCAGCCAGCGCATGAAAGCCGATCACGTAATAGAAAACGTCGGCAATGAACACATGGACGTCTTCGAATTTATGCGAGAGCGCCCGATCTTTCATGATCGACGGAATGACCAGGTCGGTGAATGGAATGCCGATGCCGTTGCCGCCGGTAAGACGGGTGATGACTCCGAGAATAGGCATCACGATCAGGAATGTGTAGAGCGCGATGTGCGCAGCCTTGGCGAGTCGATCCTGCCAGATGCCCTGCGGCGGCACGATGGGCGGCGCGGTGGTTTTGAGGCGTTGCACGATTCGAGGAATGGTGATCAGGAAAATGATCGCGCCGATGAGGAAGTGCAGTTGCAGGGTGGTTGTCCGCTCGAACGATCCGCGCTCGAACCATTTACGAGCCAGCACCGTGATGTAGGCCGATACGACCAGTACGACGGCGATCCAGTGGGAGTAACGAAGAAACTTGCTGTATTTGGCTTTGGAAGGGAGGCTGGTTTGCGTGGACGGCATGGCTGTATTGAAGCGTTATTTGCGAATTATTCGCAATTGTCCCCAACTTTTTGACGCAGCGCAGCAAACTTCATCGGAAGTTAACAAATTCCGGATTCGACTATCCGGCGCAGCCTACCCGATCGTCAGGCGCGCTGCCAATGCCGCAAGCGTCACCAGCAACACCGGAAGCGTGAGCACGATACCCACCTTGAAGTAATACCCCCAGGTAATGACGATTCCTTTGCGGGCCAGCACATGCAGCCAGAGCAGCGTTGCGAGCGATCCGATCGGGGTGATCTTGGGGCCCAGATCGCTGCCGATAACGTTGGCGTAGACCATCGCCTCCTTGACGGCGCCGGTCGCGTGCGACGCGTCGATGGACAGCGCTCCGATGAGCACGGTCGGAAGGTTGTTCATGACCGACGACAGCCCCGCCGACAGCAGGCCGGTGCCAATCGACGCACCCCAAACGCCGGTGTTTATCAGCCTGTCCAGAACCCGCGCGATCATATCGGTGAGGCCGGCATTGCGAAGGCCGTAGACCACCAGATACATGCCCAGCGAGAAGATGACGATGTGCCACGGCGCGCCGAGCAGGACTTTGCGAATCGAAATCGTGCGACCCCGCGCTGCGACGATCAGCAGGATGATCGCTCCTGCAGAAGCCACTGCGCTCACCGGCACGCCGATGGGTTCGAGCGCGAAGAATCCGACGATCAGCAGCGCCAGCACCATCCAGCCGGCCTTGAACGTGGCCGAGTCCTTGATCGCATCTTTGGCGGGCTTGAGTTGATCCAGCTCGTAGGTTTTCGGGATGCTTTTGCGAAAGAACAAAAGCAGAACCACGATGGCAGCGGCAATCGCGACGACATTGACCGGTGCCATGACCGATGCGTAACGGTCGAATCCGATTTTGAAGAAGTCGGCAGAGACGATGTTGACCAGATTCGACACCACCAGCGGAAGACTGGCCACATCGGCGATGAATCCTGCGGCCATGACGAACGCAAGCGTGGCGGGTGCCGAGAAGCCGAGCGCAACCAGCATGGGAATGACGATAGGCGTGAGGATGAGTGCAGCGCCGTCGTTGCCGAAGATGGCCGACACGGCAGCGCCAAGAAGAATGCTGAGCACGAATAGAAGCTGCCCGCTGCCTCGCCCCCAGCGCGCCACGTGCAAAGCAGCCCATTCGAAAAATCCAGCCTCGTCCAGCACAAGGCTGATCACGATGATCGCAATGAAAGCGGTGGTTGCGTTCCACACGATGTGCCACACGGTGGGAATGTCGTGCAGATGAACGACTCCTGCGACCAGTGCCACAACGGCGCCGATGCTCGCGCTCCAGCCGATATTGAGTCCGCGCGGCTGCCAGATCACGAGTGTGATCGTCGCCAGAAAAATCAGAAGTGCCGCAATCATCGCGCGAAGGTCGAATTCAAAATTTTCCTCACGCTGCTGCGACCGACATCAATGCGTTCTGCAACACGGTTTCCGGATTCAAAATATCTTCCGCGTTCGCATCCAGCCACGCTGTGGAGCATTGCAGACGCAGCGAAAGCTCGAGCCTGTCCGATGACGACTTCTCGACCGCGTTCGAGTTCACGTTCGGAAGTACGACGTCTTCGGTAATGAGCTTGACCAATTGATTCACGTCTTCTCGATGCAGCCCCGGCAGCACCACACAAAACACATCGGTTTCAGGCCGCGACAGAACTGCTTCTTCAGGCAGACGCTGCTGAATGTGCTGCGCGATGATCGCCATCACTTCCTCTTTTGGAAGTGGGTCCGCGTCGTTCCTGGACCAGTCGTACGAGAACACCCGAATGGTCACCAATGCGAGTTGCGATTGTTCGCGGGCATGGCGAATTGCCTGACCCAGCGCGCGCAGCAGGCCGCTTCTGTTCCACTGGCCAGTCTGGTCGTCGAGTTGAGCTTCTCGAATTTCTGGTGTCGCATCCTTGATCAACTGCTCGTTCAATTTCTGCGTGGCCTGCTTGTGCAGTTCCGACACGACGATGTCGGCCATGTCGCGCAGCGAGAGAATCTCGGTCGTCGTGAATTGACGGGGCATGGTGTCGATTGCACAAAGCGATCCCACGACGATGCCGGGTTCCACTTCGAGAGGTATGCCCGCGTAGGACCGAACGAACGGTTTGCCCACGACCATCGGGTTATCGAAAAAGCGCGGGTCTTTCAGCGTGTCGTTCACGATGAGCGGTTTGTTGATGGCAACCACGTGACCGCAGAACGAAATGTCGCGAGGGCTTTGCGTGGCAGCAATACCTTGCGCCGAGCGGAGCCACTGAACGTCGTCATCAAGAACGGTGATGAGCGCCATCGGAACGTTGAGCAGTCCGCAGACACTTCGGGTGATACGGTCGAACCGCTCTTCTCGTGGAGCGTAAGAGCAGGCCAGGCTCTGCACCACTTCCATTCGGCGGGCTTCGTTGGCGGGTTTGGGGGCGGCAATCATGAAAGGCATTCTCTACTATTAGCGAGACACCCCGACTACGTGCCTACACGTGTTACTCCTGACCCTGTCCTGCCCTCATCCTGCGCCTTCCTATGTCGATTGGCGCGCTCTAGCCAAACTGGTACGAAGCCATATCGACGCCCATGGCGTGATCCACGAACACGCGGTGGCCCAGGTCTTCGCCGGCCGCACCGGCGACCACCATGAGCGGAATCAGATGGTCCTCCTGGGGGTGCGCCTGCCGTGCCATCGGGGCGCTTTCCCAATTCACGAGCATCTGATCGCGCGTGTCTTCAGGCGCGGTGATCGCCTTGTTGAGGTAGTCCTCGAAGGTGGCCGCGACCGGGCCCGCGCCGGGCGAACGGAATCCGCGCATGTTGTGATACGTGAGGCCGCTGCCCATGATCAGGACGCCTTCGTCACGCAAGGGTGCCAGCGCTTTGCCCAAGGCAATGTGCTCGGCCGGGTCATAACTCGATTTGAGCGACAGCATGACGACCGGCACTTCGGCTTGCGGGTACATCAACGCGAGCGGAACGAAGGTGCCGTGGTCGAAGCCGCGCTTGTCGTTTTCCGCGCTTTCGAAGCCTGCATCGTCGAGCAATTCACGCACGCGTGCAGCGAGTGCAGGCGATCCGGGCGCGCTGTATTTGATTTGATAAGTGTGCGCAGGAAAGCCGTAATAGTCGTATTCCATGGGCGGCTGTTCTGCCGTCGAGACGGTGAACCGATCCGATTCCCAATGGCCGGTGATCACGAGAATGCCCTTCGGCTTTTCCGGAAGCAGCGCGGGCATGAGGGCGAACTCTTTTGCAGTCTTGGCGAACATTTCCTTCATTCCGTCGACCCACGGCCAAGGGCCGCCGCCGTGCGAGACGAAAAAGGTGGGGAATTTTTGTGTGGTCATGGCTTGCTTTCAGTGGGTACGGTGTAACGCGGTTCCGTTCCTACACTCATAAATATAGTGGCTACACACCCGGTTCACTAGGGGTCGGATCTGGGAGGGACTATGCCTATAAACAGGACAATCGCCGGCAATTTAAAGCGCTGGCAGTCGCTCGAAGACGTGTCATCGCAATTCGCGAGAATGGGGGTATGAAGAAACTCGCGCTTCTGGCGTTTTGTGCAGCCAGCGTTTCATTCGGCTTCGATGCAAACGCACAACTCAATTTTTTCGCATCCGATACTGCTTCGCCGGTGACCGCAATCGTCGCGGTCCACGGCCATCCGCGCGATGCGGTCAAGACCTACGACGCAACGTTGGCTGCGGTAAGCAATGCGGGTGTTCAGGCGACGACTTTGGTCGTCGCCCCTGTCTTTCAGGTGGCCGATGCGAAATCGGAGAAGTGCAGATCGAACGGACTGCCTTCGCCTGCGGTGGGTGAGCCGCTGTGGACCTGCGAATCGTGGATCGAGGGCGGGCAGTCGGAGGCGCGCGACACCGATTCGTTCAGAGCCATGGATGCTCTGCTGCAGGAGATTGCCCGGCGCTATCCGAGCGTGAAAGCGATCACGGTAGCAGGCTTCTCTGCGGGCGCGCAGTTCGTTCAGCAATACATCGGCTTCTCAGACGCGCATTTTCCTTCCACCCTGAAAGTTCGATATGTCGTTGCTGACCCGGGCACCTGGCTTTATTTCGATCCCATCGTTGCCCCGATGAACGCCGATTGCCCGAACGCCAACCGATGGAAGTACGGCACCGACGCATTGCCCTCGCATTTCAAGCGCACGGCCGAGCAGGCTCGTGCGGTTTACGCGTCCGCAGATATTCGATACATGGAAGCCGAGAACGACAACGCGAACATTCGCGGCGCGTACTACGGCATCCTGGACAAGTCGTGCGCCGCGAATCTGCAAGGCCCGTTTCGACTTCAGCGCGGAATGGCCTATGCCGATTACGATCAACGATTGCTCGCACCCGACAAGGTTCGCCGCGTGACCGTGGTTCCCTCCTGCGGACACGATGTGTCATGCGTGTTCCCATCGAAGGCGGCGCGAGACGTACTGTTTAAATAGAACTAACTAAAACTAGAACTAAAGACAATGAAGAATCTGTTGAAGCACCCGGAGTTTTGGGTGGGATCGCGAGAAATCGGATCGGTTGCAATCGGCATGTCCGCATGGGGCCTGATGATGGGCGTAGCGATGGTGAAGTCGGGCATGAGCCTGATCGAAGTCATCCTCATGGGCACGCTGGTGTTTGCCGGCAGCTCGCAACTCGCGTCCATTCCATTGATCATGGCGGGCGCGCCGATGTGGGTGATTTTCGCGACATCGATTTGCGTGAATCTGCGCTTTGTGGTGTTCAGCGTTCACCTGCGCAAATACGTGATGCATCAAAGCTTCTGGAGACGAATGTTCAGCGGCTACATCTCTAGCGACCTCACTTACGTGCAATTCGTCCAGCGCTTCCCTGTGCCCGCCACTACCGATGAAGGACGCCGAGCCGAAGAGGCTTACTGGCTCGGCAATGGCGCTACCGGCTGGATGGCGTGGACCGTGTCGAGCATGATCGGCGTTGCGCTAGGCAACACGATTCCTCAATCGTGGGGCTTGGGGTTCGCGGGCATTCTGGCGTTGTTGGGCGTCACGTACGCGATGCTCACCAGCAAGCTGCGGCTCGTTGCCGTCGTCGTATCCGGCGCCGCTGCTGTGGCGTCTTACGCCTTGCCGCTCAAGCTGAACGTCATCGTGGCAATTGCGGTTGGAGTCGTAATGTGCCTTCTGCTCGAGAAGACGCCTTTGGGCAGAACGCCCGCGAAGCAGATTAGAGAAACCAAGCCTGTGACACATGGAGAGCCGACATGAACAAGACCGATCTCTGGACCGTCTCGATCATTCTGGGACTCGCGATCATCACCGTGGTGACCCGCTCGTTCTTCTTCTTGTCGAGCAAAGAGTGGACGCTTCCGCATTGGGTGGAGCGCGGCTTGCAATACGCGCCGGTAGCGGCTCTGGCGGCAGTCATCATTCCGGAAATCGTGATGACCCAAGGGCACCTCATCTCGACCTGGAAAGACGCGCGCCTGTTCGCGGTTGCAGGCGGCGCGCTGTGCTTCTTTTTCTGGCGACGCGATGTGCTCGTGAACATCGTTGCAGGCACGATCATCTATCTCGCGCTGCATGTGGGGCTGGGCTGGTAGCTCGTTGCGAGCTGCCAGTTTCCAACGAGGCTCTCATCTCACTTGTGTTCGTAGCTATCGAGTAGCTCCGCATCGAATCGCTCGATGCGCATGTACTTGGCGAAGGACTCGCGCTGCTTGGCGAACTTCACCGGCAGTTCCTTGTCGGCAGCGTACTTGTCGAAAGCCTCTTTCGATTCGATGCCGTAAATCATCGAATGCGCTTCCCAGCCCTTGTCGTCTTTCTCGTCGAGAACCAAGTGCCGGCACCACAGAAAGCCCGGGTAGTCCACGACTTCCTGCACATGCCCGTTCTTGATCCAGCTCAATAGTCCATCGCGACCTTCGGGCGCGACCCAGAATCTCACCACGTAGAAGTGCTTTGCTTCTTTCATTTTTTGTCTCCTGTTTTGTGTCTACAAACTCTCAGCCGATGCGTCGATTTCCTTCAGCCATTCCTTGAACTCATCCGGCTTCCCCAAGAACTGGCTGATCTCGAAGCGGGCCATCTTGCCGTCCTTCTCCAGCAGCGCCGTTGGAAAGCCTTGCCCACCCGCACGATTGAGCAAGTCGCGACTCGCGGCAATGTGATCTGAGAGTTCTTCTTGCTCGACCTCGGCCATCGCAGCGGCGAAAGCATCTTCGTCCAGGCCGATTTCTTTTGCGAGAGACATCAGTACGCTTTGATCGCTCACCTTCTGGCCTTCGACGTAGTGCGCTTTCTGAATGCGCGACAGCAGATCGAGTCCACGCCCCGCAATCTTTTCCGCCGCAAGAATTGCGGCGGTAGGCGGAGCGGAGTCGAGCACCACCGATGTGTCCTTGAGCAGGCCATCGGTGTACGCAGATCCGAACTCCTGCCCACTCATGCCGCGAATTCGCTGGATGTTCGGCAAGATGAAATCGCGAAACTCGGGCGTCACCTCACGGCGACGACTTCCGGTGAGCATGCCGCCCGCATGACCCACCACAGTCACTGTTTCTCGCGCAGCCTTGACGAGCGGAGCCGCGGCGTAGCACCAGCCGCAAAGAGGGTCGTGGATGTAGTGGAGGGTGGTGGTCATGAGGATCTTTCGAGGGAGGTTTTTGGGGATGACTGTTGTGTATGAATATCGATCGAAGGCAATTCGATCAACCGCAGTGATGAACTTCGATCGTCGCATGAACGATCTCTTCGTGAATTTTCAGGCTGTTGCGAACGCTGTTCGCGTCGACGGCGGCGTCGTGCGTGACCACCGACAGCGCGCACGAGAAAGCATTGCGACCGACGCGCCACACGTGCAGGTCGGACAAACGTGTCTCGCCCGGCAATGCCTCGACCACTTCACGTATTTCGTCGACCACCGGGTGATCCATCTCGCGATCGAGCAGAACCTTGCCAGTTTGAATCAGAAGGCCTTTGGCCCAGACCGCGACCAGCGCCGCGCCGACGATGCCCATCGCCGCATCGAGCCAAGCCCAGCCCAGCAACCAGCCGCCGATGAGTGCTGCAATCGCGAGGACGGAAGTAGCAGCATCGGCAATGACGTGCAGGTAGGCGGACCGCAGGTTCAGGTCTTCGGCACCGTGACCGCCATGCGCGTGGCCATGATGTGAATGTTCATGGCCGTGTGAACTGTGTGAGCCGTGTGAGTTTCCGTGGGGGTGTCCATGACCGTGCCCATGAGAGTGGCCATGAGCATGTCCGTGGCTGTCCGACTTGCCGAGAATCAGCGCACACACCAGATTCACGATGAGTCCGATGACGGCAACAATGGTTGCCTCGCCATAAGCAATCGGCTGCGGCGACAACAGGCGCTCCACCGAGCCGAACACCATCAGCAGCGCTACACCCAGCAATATCGTCGCGCTAGCGAAGCCGCAAAGAACTTCGATCTTCCACGGACCGAACGCGAATCGGGTGTCGTTCGCATGACGCCGTGCCGATCGATAAGCGAAAGCGCTCAATCCGAGCGCCAAGGCATGCGAACTCATGTGCCATCCGTCGGCCAGCAGAGCCATTGAATTGAAGACCCAGCCCGCGCCGATCTCGACCGCCATGGTGATGAGCGTGATCCACATGACCCAACGAGCACCTCGCTCCGCCCCGGGATTGCCGGTATCGAACTGATGGGTGTGGGTCCAGGCCGAGAGGTTGTGTGAGTGCATGGGCGATTCTATGAACTGCCCGCGAATGGGCTGTTACAGGAGGCTCGTAACCGGGCCAGGGGAGGGGATTGGGACGGAAATCGGCGGATTTTTCACGGCTATAATTCGAGGCTTAGCCGGTGTAGCTCAGTCGGTAGAGCAGCTCATTCGTAATGAGAAGGTCGGGTGTTCGATTCATCTCTCCGGCACCAATTGAAGGCCCCTAACTGTCGTGGTTAGGGGCTTTTCTTTTGTCAATGCTTATGTCACTGGCGCCTCGCTAACACCATCAACACAGTAGGTTCGGCGGCAAGGTCGAAAAAGCTGCTCGGCGTTATCATGATTCCGATCGGGCTGTCTCTCGTTACTGGCTTCGACAAGCAAATCGAAACACTTCTCGTGGATGCGTCACTCATGCGGTTGACCGAACCGACAACCCGTTCTTAGCCGTGCGTTTATCGAGAATTTTTATGTTCATCGACTCCTTGCTTTTTTCACGAAGACGCATGCTCGCGGCGGGCGCGTTGTTGCCGCTAGCGACTTCTGTCTCGGCACAAAGTGTGTGGAGGATGAAGACGATCACCCTCGACGAAAAAATCCTTGCGATTCAGGCAGGCGGTCCGTCCGGCCTGCTGGCAACGAGCGCGAACGGCAACGTGTTCGCGGTGTCGGCATCGGGAAAAGAGAACCTCAAAATTGCTAGCGGAATCGATGCCGCTTCGCCGCTCGCTGCGACAGATTCCGTGGTCGCGGGGCGGACGAAGAATGGGTCGCTGTGGGCGTGGTCGAAAGGCAAGTCTGAGAAGACCGCCGATGCGACTATCGCACCGCACGCCGGGCTTCTCATTTTGCCAACCGCGCTTATCGCGGTGGTGTCGCGCGGAGCTTCCCAATACCTTGCACGGTTCGAATTCGATTCGAGCAACATGTGGCGCGAAGTAGCCCGATCTAGCGAAGCGGTGTTGCCCGACGCGCGCCCCGTGTTGGCGACTCTCGATGGTCAATTGGACGGCGGTCAGGTCGTCGTGCTTGGCGGCCCCGACGCTTCCCGTTATCGCCACGGCGTCATCGGCGATGACATCGAAGCAACTAGCGTGTTGTCGCTCGACACGCAGAGCCTGAAAGCGATTCGATCGTTGCAAATTCCCGCACCGTACGTGTTCGAAGACATTGCCCCGCGTGTCGTACGCATCGGCAATCGAAGCGTCTTGCTAACGATCCGATCCGGTCCGCGCGGCTCGCAACTTGCGCTGATCGCGTCCGATGCCAATCGCGCAGATGGTCTGCAGTTGTTGGCGCTTGGCGACGACCTGGGAACCTCGCATCGCTGGATGTCGCCCACGACAGACGGCATGCGAATCATGGCGGTGCACACGCCTCATATCGGCGGGGTGCTGTTCGAATATCGGCTCGGAGGCGATCACCTCGTTCAGAAGAAAATCACAGGCAACGTTGCAACACACCGCATAGAGACGCGCGAGCTGGACATGTCAGTCTGGATCGGAGATTCGTTGGTCGTGCCCAGTCAGGACGGGCGTACTTTACGCGTGCTGAAGTCCGGAGCCGAATGGACCGAGGGCACATCGATTGACTTGCCTACGCGCGTGATCATGACTCGCAAGTTGAGCGATGGACATTCGTTCGCGGTGCTTACCGAGGATGGAGTTGTGCATTTCGTGAATGCCGAATAAAGCTGAGTCGACCCTGGCGCATTGCTTCGAATAACACCCCAACGCACTGACTGGCCCTTAAATCGCCTCTCTCATTCAGATTGCGCGTCGATCTCCCGGATCATCGCGAATATGCCCCTCTGGCACCTCGGTCATCATTGTTTGCTTTGAATCCGAAACTTATCCCCCCGCGTAGTATCAGATCCAACATAACGAGCTACCAACTCCTCCGGTCGCCCAACTCCAAAAGGTACTCACCATGCGCGATGACCCCAAATCCCAAGTCAACTCAGCCGCCAGAAGGCCATTCCTTAAATCGCTAGGCATCGCCTTCGCCGCCCTGTTAGGCGCGAACACCAAAATGGCCGTCGCAGCAGACAAGCCCGCAGAAAAATTCCCGGTGATGAAGCCGGAAGCCGAGTGGCGCAAGCAACTCACCCCCGCTCAGTTCGATGTGCTTCGCGAAGAAGGCACCGAACGTCCGTACTCCAGCCCGCTCAACAAGGAGCATCGCGCCGGCAAATTCGCGTGCGCGGGCTGCAACACAAAACTGTTTTCGTCGAAAACCAAGTTCGAAAGCGGCACCGGCTGGCCGAGCTTCTGGCAGCCATTGCCCTCTGCCGTTGGCGAGGTGAAAGATCGCAGCTTCGGTATGACCCGCACGGCAGTCAACTGCGCCACTTGCGGCGGGCATTTGGGACACGTGTTCGACGACGGCCCCAAGCCGACCGGTCTTCGTTATTGCATGAACGGTGTGGCGATGACCTTCACGCCGGGCGAGGCGTAATTTCACTTCACGCCTGGCGAGGCGTGATGCAAGTTTTCGCCGGGCGAGGCGTGATCGACACGCGCAACCTCACCTCTCATCCAACCCCGCAATAGCCTGCGACAGCAACATCGACAGCGACGCAGGCCCCTCGCTCAACTGACCTTGCGCGGGTGCCATCAAATGCAACTGCCTCGGTTTGATGGCTGAGTCGAGCAAGGGGATGAACGCCAGTTCGCCGCGAGCCAATTCCTGCTCGATTCCCACCCGGGTCTGGAACGTCACGCCGTGCCCACCTACGGCAAGGGCGATCAGGTTGTTGATCGAGGTCGACACTGCGCGCGTCTGGAACTCGAGCCCGGCATCGGCCGACGCGTCGTCTAGCAAGCGTCCAAGCGTGAGCGTTTGATCCGCCATGAGAACCCTCTCGTTCGCGAAGTCTCTGAGCCTCATGCCCTTGATGTTCTTGGCCGATGGATGCGCCGGCGATACCAACGCGCCCAGATTCAGTCTCGCCGTCGCCAGGCGCTTCGATTTGCGTGGCACGCGCACGTCGAATGCGATGGCCAGATCGCAGTCGCCATTCGTGAGCGCTTCGACTGCTTCCTGCGACCCGGCGGTGCGAATGTCGACGGTCACATTGGGATGGCTCTTCCAGAAGGTGGTGAGCACCTTGGGCAGCAGGCTGCGGGACACGCTCTCGACTGCCACGATGTTGACTCGACCCCGGCGCAAGCCTTGCAGATCTTCGATGAAGGCGCAGGCGCGGCCCAGTTCGCGTTGGCTGGCTCGCGCGTGGTACGCCAGGGTTTCTCCGGCGCTGGTCAGTTGAAGGCGCTGACGGATCCGCTCGAACAGCGCGGTGCCCATGTCTTCCTCCATTTGCCGAATACTCCTGCTGATCGCCGAGGGCGCAACTCCCAGAGTGGCCGATGCCTGCCGGATGGATCCGTGCTGAACGACAGTTTGGAAGTAGTGAAGCCGCTGCGCGACAAGGCCGATCTTTTGCGGATCCATAACAGTTGTTGCCTTTAAGTGAACAAGGAGTTCTTTAAATCTAGTCTATCGGGAACAAGTTCGATTTCCTAATATGGCTCCAACGTCAACACACGAAAGCCCGCCATGCCCAAGACCCGACCGCTGTTCACCCGCCAGTCTTTTCTACGATCGTTCGTTGCCGCTGCGGTGGTGGCAATCACAGGTGCAGCTTCCAGCACTGCATTCGCTGCCGACACGCCAATCCGATTCATCCTCGACTGGAAGGCGCAGGGGCCTCACTCGTGGTTCTATCTGGCCAAGGAGAAGGGCTACTTCAAGGCAGAGGGTCTGGACGTCACGATCGATCAGGGCGATGGCTCCGCGGCCGCAGTGACCCGCATCGTTTCCGGCACCTACGACGCCGGCTTCGGCGATATCAATGCGCTGGTGCAGGCTGCAGCGCAAGCGCCCGGCAAGGCGCCGGTCATGGTGTCCTTGCTCTACAACCGCGCCCCGTTTGCGATCATCGCGAAGTCGAACGGGCCTATCAAAACCTTGAGCGATCTGGAAGGCAGGACGATTGCAACGCCAGCAGGATCGGCCACCTTCAAGCTGTTTCCGGCACTCGCCCGCAAGAACAATACCGACCCGACGAAGGTGAAAGTTGCCAACGCAACGCCTAACCTGATCGAGCAGTTGCTCGTTCGCGGCGACGCAGATGCGGTCGCGCAATTTGCGCCTACCAGCTACATGAACTTCGTGTCGATGGGACTCGATCCGCAGAAGGATTTCAAGTGGTTCTTCTACAGCGATCTGGGCCTCGACATGTATTCCAACGGAATCATCGTTTCGCAGAAGCTCGCGAAGGAACAGCCTCAAGCGGTCAAGGGCTTGCTCAAGGCAATTCACAAAGCAATTCAGGACATCGCTGCGAACCCCGATGCTGGAATTGCGGTTCTCAAAACGGTGGAGCCGCTGACCAATTCAGCCATCGAAAAAGAACGCATGCTCTACACGCTCAACGCGCAGATGCGCACGCCAGAGACCGCCGAACTCGGATTGGGTGATCTGAAGGACGCGCGTCTTTCTGCATCCATCGACACGCTGGCTGCGGCTTACGACCTGCAGACGAAGCCGAAGGTTGCCGAGATTTTCGATCGCAGCTTTTTGCCCGCGAAAGCCGATCGCATGTTGCCCGCAGCACGTTGATTTTTCTTTGCAACTCCATTCGAGACACGCAGTAAATGAGCACCGAAATCGATCACGGTAAATACATGGCCATTGCCATCGAGGAAGCGAAGATGGGCGCGGCCGAGGGCGAGCAGCCTTTCGGCGCGGTCGTCGTTGTCGACGGAGAAGTGGTGATCCGCACGCACTCGGTCAAGGTGGCGATGTCTGACTGCACTGCGCACGCGGAGACGCGCGCTGTGAGTCTGGCGACGCAGAAACTCAAGCGCCGCGAAATTCCGGAAGGAATTTTTTATGCGACTTGCGAGCCATGCCCCATGTGCCTGGGTGCAATTCTGAACTCGGGCATCAAGACGCTGGTTATGGGCGCGCGTAACGCACGAATCCTCAAGACCGCGAAGCTCGCCTTCAACTTCAACGACTACAGCGTGGAGTCGTTCGCGAAGATGGTGGGCTGGGACTTGACCGTGGTCGACGGCATTGCCGCAGACGAGTGCGACGCGCTCTACACCGGCGCGAAAGTGCCGCTGACTCGCTGAGTTCAATCGAAACCGCGTCAAACCGTTTCAGACCGCTTCAGACCGCTTCAGGAGACCTTATGCAATCGAGCGCAGTGCAGGCCGTCATTCGTGGCCTCAAAGCTGCTGGCGTTACCGTCGTCTGCTATCTACCCGATTCCTTGTTCAAGGAACTCTATCCGGCACTCGATGCCGACCCCGATATCCGTACGATCCGGGTGACTAACGAAGGCGAGGGCGCAGCGATCTGCGGCGGGGTTTTCCTGTCGGGCAAACGCGCCGCCCTCATCATGGAAAACTCCGGTCTGCGTGCATCGGTGGAGCCGCTCGCGCGAATGGGCCTCGGAGCCGGTATTCCCGTAGTGATGCTCATGAGCTATCGAGGACAGATGGGCGAGAACAACTGGTGGGCAATTCCGCACGGCATCACCATGGAGCCGATCCTCAACGCATTGCGCATTCCCTACAAGGTTGTCGAAGACGAGGCCGCAATCGAGCGTTCCATCAAGGACGCCTACGAATGGTCATACACCGCGTACTACCACTCGGCAGTCGCATTGGGCGGGAGCATCGTGCGATGAAAAGATTCGATTGCATGACGGCGCTGGCTGCGCGCCTCAAAGACGAGCTCGTGATTCTGTCGCTGGGCGGAAGCGTGGACGAGTGGTACAACGCCGCGCCTCACATGCGTGAAGCAAGTCTGTTCCAGCAGCAACTCGGATGCGTCACACCGCAAGCGTTCGGACTCGCGGCCGGGTTGCCGCATAGACGAATCGTCTCGCTCGATACCGACGGCGGCATGATGTTCAATCTCGGCATCCTGGCAACGCTAGGCAATGAACAGCCGAAGAATCTGTTCGTCGTGGTGTGGGACAACGAGTGCTATCTGTCGATCGGTGGGCCACCCACTCACACGGCATCGGGTCGCGTGGATCTGGCTGCGATTGCGCGCGGCGCGGGAGTCACCCGGGCGCACACCGCACGCACTCTCGAAGAGTTCGATGAGCATTGCGCCAAGGGGCTAGCCGCCGATGAGCCGTATATCGTGGTGGCGAAAGTGGCTGGTACTGTTCAGCGCGACATCAAGCGCAAACACAGCGACGGCTTAGAGGACAAATACATTTTCGTGCGGCATGTCGAGAAGAGCGAAGGCATCGTGATCATGGGACCGAGCGAGCACAACTAGGGGCAATTTCTGCTGGGCGATCGGTTGTTCATCGCTGCTCTAGAATTCTGCGCAGGGCATCTTCAAATCCTCCGCAGCAAGGCAAATCATGAGTCAGCTCAACGACCTTCCAGTCTCCTCAGTGGCCAGCATCGGTGAACGCCGCATCGCGTTCGTCGAAGCGCAATGGCATTCCGATATCGTCCATCAGGCACGCGATGCCTTCCTTGCCGAGATGCAACGCCAGGGCGTTACACGCGATCGGATCGACATTTTCGATGTACCCGGCGCATTCGAAATTCCTCTTCACGCCAAACGACTCGCGCTCTCGGGCCGCTACGCTGCAATCGTCTGCTGCGCACTGGTGGTCGATGGCGGAATCTATCGTCACGAGTTCGTGGCGTCGACGGTGGTCAATTCGATCATGACGCTGCAACTCGAAACCAATGTGCCGATGTTCTCGGCAGTGCTCACGCCGCACCATTTCCATGAACACGTGGAGCATCGCAATTACTTCCAGCGTCACTTCGCGGTGAAGGGCACCGAAGTTGCCGAGGCGTGTCTGCGTAGCCTGGCCGGTCTTGCAATGGTCGATTCGCTGTTGAACTCGTCGGCGGTCAAAGCGTAGTTTTTTTGCCTGGCTACTTCGAATATCTCTTGGCGCCAGCAACGCAAGCTACTGCGCCAAGAGTGACGATCAGCATCGACCAGCTTACCGACTCGTGCAGAAAAATTGCCGCTAGTGCGAAGCCGAAGAAGGGTTGCAGCAGCTGCAGTTGTCCGACTGCTGCAATGCCGCCTTTGGCGAGTCCGCGATACCAGTACACGAAGCCGATCATCATGCTGAAGATCGACACGTAGGCAAATCCGATCCACGCCGATAAGCCTACGTTGCGGAACGTCGGCGGAGCTGTCATGACTGCTGCGATCGACATGAAAGGCAGGGACAGCAACAGAGACCAGCTGATGACCTGCCAGCCACCCAGCTTGCGCGAAAGCGCTGCTCCTTCTGCGTATCCGAGGCCGCACACGACGATGGCGGCCAGCATGAACAGATCGCCTTCGAGTGAGGCTTCGATCCCACCCGACGCCGCGTAGCTGGCCACGAACAGGCTGCCAAGAATCGAGAAGAACCAGAAGGCGGGCTTGGGTCTTTCTCCTCCCCGGACTACCGCGAAGATGGCGGTGCTTATCGGCAGCAGTCCGACGAAGACGATCGAGTGCGCGGACGTCACGTGCTTCAGTGCCAGCGCGGTGAGCAGCGGAAAGCCGATGACGCAACCGACCGAGACGATGACCAGTGCGGGAATTTCTGATTTACCGGGTCGCGGCTGACGAAGCGCTGCCAGCAATACCCAACCGATGATCGCGGCGATGCATGCTCGCGCGCAGGTCAGGAAGATCGCATCGAAGTCGACCACGGCAGCGCGGGTTGCCGGGAGCGAACCCGCAAAAATCACGACGCCGATGAATCCGTCGATCCATCCGCCCGTCGATTTGGCGTTTGCCGTGCTCAGGCCTTGACCTTGCTCGCGTCCTTCGGAAGCAGGATCGCGACCATGCCGAAGAGGGGCAGATACGCGATGGTCTGGTAGACGAAGGTGATGCTGGTTCGGTCGGCAAACATACCGAGCACTGCGGCGCCCAATCCGCCGAGTCCGAATGCGAATCCGAAGAACAGACCCGACACCATGCCGATTTTCCCGGGCATGAGTTCTTGTGCGTACACAAGGATTGCCGAGAACGCAGACGACAAGATCAGGCCGATGCCGATGGTGAGCGCGGTCGTCCAGAACAGGTTAGCGTGGGGCAGCAAAAGCGCGAAAGGCGCAACGCCCAGGATAGACATCCAGATGACCGGACGCCGTCCGATGCGATCGCCCACCGGGCCGCCGATCATGGTGCCGAGCGCGGAAGCGAATAGGAATGCGAACAGATGGAACTGCGCATCTCGGACCGACAAGCCGAATTTTTCGATCAGATAGAAGGTGTAGAAACTGCTGAGGCCCGACACGTAAAAGTACTTCGAGACCATAAGCACCATCAGCACGACCACTGCGCCAATGACGACTCGGCGCGGGTACGGCGAGACGACGGTGGCCATTTTCTTTTTGGCGTTCGAGAGATGCGTGCGCGAATACCAGCGGCTCACTTGAGTGAGCACGAAAATGCCGATGAGTGCAGCGAAAGCAAACCACGCGACGCTTTTTTGTCCGTACGGTGCAATCACCAGCGCAGCAAGCAATGGGCCGATTGCGGTACCTGAGTTGCCACCCAACTGAAAAATCGATTGCGCAAAACCATGCTTGCCGCCCGATGCGAGACGCGCGATGCGTGACGATTCGGGATGGAAGATCGAGGAGCCCATACCGACGAACGCAGCTGCGAGAAGAACGAATCCGAAGCTAGGCGCGAATGCAAGAAGGATCAGTCCGATAAGCGTCGACGTCATGCCGCACGGCAATGAATACGGCATGGGCTTCTTGTCGGTGAAGGTGCCGACGAGCGGCTGCAACAACGAAGCGGTCAGCTGATAGGTGAGGGTGATCAGGCCGATCTGACCGAAGCTCAGCGAGAACTCGCCCTTCAGGATTGGATACATCGCCACGATCAGCGACTGCATCATGTCGTTGATCATGTGCGAGCCGCTGATGGCCGCCAGAATGCCGAATGCGGGCTTTCCCTTGGCGGGCGCCGATGCTGCCGGTGGGGCTGTCGGCGGTGCGTCGGGAATGCCGTTCGCGTCGAGGGTGCTTGCTGCCGAAGTTGTCATTGGATGATCGCTCTAATCGTTGTTTTTGATCGGGCATGCGCAATGCCACCCGGCAATTATCGAAAGACTTTCAATGTCCGTGTTGCGCTAATCGGCCAGAAATTGTCGAAAAGGCGTCGCGAAGTATCTCGCGAAGCTATTTTTCTGGCGAATCCAGCACTTCGCGAACCCGGGCGGCCAGCTCGTCGATGGTGAAAGGCTTGCCGATGAGGTGCACACCGGCATCGAGAACGCCGTTGTGAACTACCGCGTTGCGGGTGTAGCCCGTGGTGAACAGCACCTTCAGGTCGGGCCGGCGCCTGACGGCCTCGTCGGCAAGTTTGCGACCATTGACCTCGGGCATGACCACATCGGTAAACAGCAGGGCGATATTGGGATTCGCATCGAGCAATTTCAGGGCAGCCGCCGCGCCGTCGGCCTCTAGAACGCCGTAGCCGAGTTCCTTGAGCGCATCGACCGAGAATTGCCGCACGCCCGGCTCGTCTTCCACGACCAGTACGACCTCTTGTGTGTCGCCGAAAGAGGTGGCTCGAGTTTCTTCCGCCGCGGCCTCTTCCTGTGTGTTGCCAATGAGTCGCGGGAGGTAGATCTTCACGGCTGTTCCTTGCCCAACCTCCGAATAGATTTTTACGTGACCACCGGTTTGCTTGACGAAGCCGTAGACCTGGCTCAGCCCGAGCCCTGTGCCCCTGCCGACTTCTTTGGTCGTAAAGAACGGATCGAACGCTTTTCCGGCGACCTCCGGTGTCATGCCTGCGCCGCTGTCGCTCACGGCAATCATCACGTACTGGCCGACCGGCAGACCGACATGATCGGCAACATAGCGTTCGTCCAGATGGCAATTTGCGGTTTCGATCGTCAATCGCCCCCCGTCCGGCATGGCATCGCGACTGTTGACCGCGAGATTCAGGATGACGTTTTCGAGCTGGTTCGGATCTGCATTGGTGCGCCAGAGTCCAGCGGAAAGGACGGTTTCGAGCTTGATGCTTGCACCCAAAGAATGACGAACGAGATCGGACATACCGGTGACCAGCTTGTTCGCATCTATCGATTCGGGCTGCAGAGGCTGCTGGCGCGAGAACGCGAGCAGGCGCTGGGTGAGCTGAGCGGCGCGCTTTGCGCCATCCTTCGCGGAGTCGATGTAGCGCTTGGCGTTGGGATCATCGCCGGCGAATTTTCTGCTGAGCAATTCGAGCGATCCCATCACCACCGCCAGCATGTTGTTGAAGTCGTGGGCGATACCGCCGGTGAGCTGTCCGACAGCTTCCATTTTCTGCGCCTGCCTCAGCGCCTCTTCGGTTTTAAGCCGTTCGGTCACTTCTTGCGCTACCCGGCGCTCGAGCGTCTCGTTGAGTTCACGAAGTGCTTTTTCGGCGCGGTGGCGTTGGGAGACGTCGATGAAAAGAACGGCAACCTGCTTGCGCTCTATCGGTTCGATTCGAAATGCGGAGAGTTCGAGATAACGGCCTGTCGCGACCAATTCGCGTTCGAAACGAATGCGTTTACCGGTCATGAGCACATCGCGATAAATCTCGACCCAAGCGTCGGCTTCGTCGGGAACCATCTCACGAACCTTTTGCCCCACCACGTTCGCAATTCCCGCATTCGCGAGGTATGCAGGGTTCGCGGCGATGTGTACGTAATCGCTCAACGGCCCATGCGGCCCGTCGAAAAATTCGATGACGCAAAAGCCTTCATCGATGGAATCGAACAAGGTTTGAAACTGCTGCTCGCTGTCGCGCAGCGCTTGCAGCACATCCTCGATCGGCGTTCCTTCCGGAAACTCCGAGCGTCCGGTGAAGGTGGTCGGGACGGCCTTGTCGTGGGGATTTGAAGATTTCATTCGAGGTATTCGTGCGACGGGAAGTCGAAGGGAATTGTAGAGATGCAAAAGCGAAACGCGCATATGTAACCGCAAAGCCGCCTTCGCGATGCATCAGAATCCCGGAAACAAAAACCGAACACCTTATGGAATCGATCTATCTCATCGTCGCAGTCGGCGCCATCGTGGCCGGATTCGTGCAAGGGCTCTCAGGCTTCGCGTTCGGCCTCGTGTCCATGTCTATTTGGGCCTGGACGCTCGATCCGAAACTCGCTGCCGTGTTGGCGGTGTTCGGCGCAATGACCGGGCAGATCATTGCCGCTATTTCGGTGCGCAGAAGCATCGACTGGAAGCTTCTGCTTCCCTTCGTTCTGGGAGGTCTCGCGGGCATTCCAATGGGGGTGTGGCTTCTGCCACGACTCGACGTAGTGGTTTTCAAGGCGCTGCTTGGAACCCTGATGGTGTTCTGGTGCCCTGCCATGCTGTTCAGCAAGGATCTCCCGAAAATTACGCGGGGTGGATCCGCTGCGGACGCCGCGGTGGGGATCGCTGGCGGAATGATGGGTGGACTCGGCGGATTTGCCGGCGTCGTGCCCACGTTGTGGTGCACGCTGCGAGGCATGAACAAAGATACGCAACGGGCAATCATTCAGAACTTCAATTTGGCTATGCAAACGGTCACGATGGCGACCTACATCGGCACCGGCCTGGTCAAGCGCGAGATGTTGCCCTTGTTCGCTATCGTCGCGCCCGCCATGCTGGTGCCGACACTGCTTGGAACTCGTCTGTATATCGGTATATCGGAAGTACGTTTTCGTCAGATCATCCTCGCGCTTTTGACCGTTTCGGGCGTCGCGCTACTTGCGTCTTCCGTGCCGCAACTGTTGTCGCGTTAGACGCCACCGAATCACTGCAACTCGGCAGTAAAGAAGCCCTGCTGTGCAGCAGGTAACAAGGTTCCAGAAGCAGGTCGATCACTGTATATTCATACAGAACATAGACCTATCTTATGGACACCGTCACTAAACTTTCCATACTCGCCGACGCCGCAAAATACGACGCCTCGTGTTCGTCGAGCGGCACGAACAAACGCGACTCGCGTGGAGGCAAAGGCATCGGATCGACCGAGGGATCAGGCATTTGCCACAGCTATACGCCGGATGGTCGATGCATATCGCTGCTCAAAATTCTGCTCACCAATCATTGCCAGTACGAATGCCTGTACTGCGTCAACAGGGCATCGAGCAACGTGCCTCGCGCGAGGTTTCGCACAGAAGAAGTGGTGAACCTCACGCTCGATTTTTACCGCCGCAATTGCATCGAAGGATTGTTCCTCAGCAGCGGCATCGTGCGGTCTCCCGACTACACGATGGAGCAGGTGGTCGAGGTTGCGCGATCGCTGCGTGAAGATCACGATTTTCGGGGCTACATCCATCTCAAGACCATCCCCGACGCAAGCGAAGAATTGCTCGCTCGTGCGGGGCTGTACGCCGATCGGTTGAGCATCAACATCGAGCTGCCGACCATCGAAGGATTGCAGGCTCTCGCGCCCGAAAAAGATACGCTGCAAATCAAGCGATCGATGGGGCGTCTTGCCATTCACATTGCCGATGCCAAACAGGCGGCGAAGCCCGCCGCTCCGCGAATGCTTCCCGGCAGCGCGCCGAAAGCGGCGAAGCCGCCCCGATTCGCACCGGCCGGCCAGAGCACCCAAATGATCGTCGGTGCAGATGCTGCGACCGATCGCGACATCCTCACGACCAGCGCCACGCTTTACGGCTCCTACGGATTGCGCCGCGTCTACTACTCGGCTTTCAGTCCTATTCCCGATGCAGCGCGCGCTTTGCCCCTGAAGGCGCCGCCGCTGGTTCGTGAACATCGTCTTTATCAGGCCGACTGGTTGATGCGTTTCTATGGCTTCGCTCACGAAGAGATCGTTGCCGAATCGGACGGCCTTTTGCGGCTCGACGTCGACCCGAAACTCGCCTGGGCACTGGCGCATGAAGAACGCTTTCCGGTCGACCTCAACACAGCGCCAAAAGAAATGCTGCTGCGAGTACCTGGCCTTGGCGTGAAATCGGTGGGCAAGTTATTGCAGGCGCGGCGCGTTCGTCGCATTCGAGTCGACGATATCAGTCGTCTTCACGGACCCACGCAAAAAATGATGCAGTTCGTCGTCGCCGACGGTCATCGACCGCAGTCGATTCGGCAAACCGATCTGCGACAAACATATCAGCACGCGTTGTTCTGATGACTGCTGCTGGGCAACGCCGAGAGATGGCCACCGAATACGTCGACCTCGCGGGGCCGACGGATCTTGCCGGATTTCGCAGACACGCAAGACGTCTCGCGTTAAATGGAGTGCCTCCTGCGTGCGTTTCGTGGAGAGTGGCAGAAGCCGAGCAGGCTCGCGCTTCTCGAGATTCGCAATCGGAACTGACGCTTACCGATGAACCTGAAGCATCGACCGGTTTGGAAGTCGCTTCCCCACTAACCCACGATGCTCCCGATCGTGATTCGAAGCTCAAGGTTCCACCGAGTTTCATGAAGCTCTGCGGGCAAGTTCTTCTGCATCGCGATCCGTCCCGGTTCGATCTGATGTACCGGCTGCTTTGGCGACTTCAGCGCGAACCCGCACTCCGTCACGATCCTCTCGACGCGGACATGATGCTTGCCAACAAAATGGCTCAAGCGGTGCGTCGCGATGTTCACAAGATGCGGGCCTTCGTGCGCTTCACCGAAGTGAGAGAAGACGGCGTGGACAAACGGGTCGCGTGGTTCGAGCCGGATCATTTCATCGTCGAAGCGAACGCACCATTTTTCGTGCGACGCTTTGCGCAGATGCGCTGGATCATCCTCACGCCCGACCTGTCGGTCGAATGGAACGGCGAGAAGCTTGTCTATGGGCCACCCGCGTCGCGTGAAGACAAACCGCCGGCCGATGCGAGCGAACATTTATGGCTGGCCTATTACCGCAGCACCTTCAATCCTGCGCGTCCGAAGTTCGCAATGATGGTTCGCGAAATGCCGCGCCGCTATTGGCCCAATCTGCCCGAAGCGCAGCTCATAGCTCCCCTGTACGACGAAGCGGTGGAGAGAAGCTCGGCCATGATTCAAGCGCCGGCGACAGTGGCAAGGCCTATGAAACTGCTGCAGCCGATGCGTCCGGTTCTGTCCGGCGAAACGCCCACATCGATCGAAGAACTTCGGGCTGCGACCAACGCTTGCACCCTTTGCCCCATTGGAGCCGGTGCGACGCAGGCGGTGTGCGGTGAAGGTCCATTGGGCGCAACTCACATGCTGGTGGGCGAGCAGCCGGGTGACAGGGAAGATCTGGCAGGGCGACCGTTTGTCGGACCGGCGGGGCAACTTCTGGCGGAAGCCATGGACGAATTGAATTGGCCGCGTCCAGCGGTGTACATGGCGAATGCGGTGAAGCATTTCAAATACGAGTTGCGCGGCAAGAAGCGCATTCATAAAACTGCATCGCAGCAGGAGGCTGCGGCTTGCGCGCAGTGGCTGGACAACGAAATCGATATCGTGCAGCCGCGAGCGCTGGTCGCGTTGGGAGCCACTGCTGCACGCAGTCTTTTGAATCGCCATGTGGCGGTCATGTCTGAACGCGGCGAATGGATCCACGAGCGCGCGGACGGCCGGCCGGTGTTCGTTACCTTGCATCCGTCTGCCCTGCTGCGCATGGACGATGCGAGGCGTTCAGATAGCTACAAGCAGTGGGTAGGAGACCTCGAGAAAGCGATGCAGTTTTCGATCGAGTCCTGAGCGTTCGGGATCAGAGAATCTTGCCGAACCAGATCGCAGACATGACTGCAGCAATCATTGCGACGATGGCTGCCGCGAACGCCAGTGCTCCGGAAATTTCGGTCTCGCGGGTCTGTACCTGCAGTCTCGATCCGAGGTGTTCATAGACGCTGCTCAACTTTTCTGCAGAACCCGCGAAGAAGTAATCGCCGCCGGTCACGCGCGCGACCTCTCTCAAGGTGGGCTCGTCTAGTTGCAGATAGATCGGCATGCCTTCTGCCGCCGCCGCGTCGCCAGCCACAGTGCCGAGCCCGACCACATACACCCGAACGCCTCGATCCGCAGCCATCTTCGCGGCCATCATCGTGTCGACACCGGTAGTGCGCCTGCCGTCGCTGAGCAAAATTATTGCGGCCGAGGTGTACGAACCCGGCTCCACAGGAATGATTTCTTTCGGCGGCGGTTTGTTCTTGTCGTCGAGACTGCGGCCGACTTGCCGATTCATTCCATAGCCCAGATTCATGGGGCCAAGATCGATGCCCTGATCGGGGAACAGTTCGGCCAGCGATTGCACGATCGCGTTGCCCACAGCAGTGCCCACCTGCATCTGGATTCCGTCGATCGCCGAGACAAGCATGGCTCGATCTTTCGTGATGGCTTGCGCGACCTGGCTGCTTCCAGCGAAGGTCACCAGACCGACTTCGATATCTTTCGGCAAGTCCTTCAGGAAGGTTTTGGCAGCTTCCTGCGCTGCGACCATTCGATTCGGCTTCACGTCGCTCACACGCATGCTGAGCGACACATCCATGGCGAGCATGAGGATCGATCGGGTCCACGGCAGGGTGATGTGTGTGACAGGGCGCGCGGCCGCGAGCAGCAGGGTCGAGAGCGCTACGAAGAGCAGTGCGGGCGGGACATGCCTTCGCCAATTGCGGCCGGCGGCGCCGCGTACGACCGAGAGGCTGCTGTAGCGCAGCGCAGTCTTGCCGCGACGACTGATCAGCCACCAGTAAAGCAGCGGCATCAAAGGCAACGCGATCAGCAGCCAGAGGTACTGCGGCCACAAGAAAAACATGAGCGTGTCCCGGGAAGAATCACTCGTGAATCAGGGGAGGGTGGGCGAATCGCCCGTTGGCGTTTCGACGCCGAGTTTCATCGGAACGCATGAACATCGTGCCCGGGCCAGGCGATGTTGGCAAGCGCGGGGCGGCGAGTATTTACACGCCATGTCTAAAGTAACTCGACCGATCTGCCGAAAACAAACCTGAACTGCCATTTTTTTGGATTTCGTCCTTCGAGAGATCGAGCCTGTACACACATGAGCCACCGCCTGATGATCCGTTCGCGCCAAGCATTCGTCGCTGCCCTGATGTCAACCGGGCTGGCCTCGGGCGTGCACGCGACGATTGCTCGTGAAGTCGAGCTGGTTCAGGAGCCTACGGGAGACATCTACTTCATGGGTACGCTGGTCGCGCCGGAACTGCCCGACGTGACCGAGAAGAATCGCAGCGTAGTTTTCAGTCGCGAGCGCGCTGTCTTTCCGACCGGCAACAAGAAGAAGCCGACCTGCGCGGGTGATTTCAAGGTTGTCGAGCAAGGCAGCGGCAAGGCGATGTACATGGTGCTGGATCCCACCACACACAGCCTGAGTGAAGGCGCGCGCGGGTATCCGTTTCAGTACCGCGTCATCAAGTTTCAGAAGTCGGCCTGTGCATCGAATCAGCAAACCTGGCTCATGAAGGTGCGCATGGACAACCCACGCATCATCGAGACGAAAATTTATAACGGGACGTATGGCCCGAACGAGCCGTTTCGGGAAACGGCGTTCACGAAGATCGAATAAACCACCCGAGTCGCTTCCGCTGATCGGGCAAGCCTGCCGAGATTAGGCAGGCTTGCTGGATGAGGCGATGAAATCGAGAAGGGTTTTCACGTCGACGGGCTTGACGAAGTGGTGATCGAAACCTGCTTCTTTCGCGAGTGCCTGGTCGGTGAACTGACCCCAACCGGTCAATGCGACGATCGTGGGTCGATGACCGTTTTCCGCAGGCGCTCTCGCTCGCATCAGCTTGACGGCTTCGTAGCCGTTCATGGGTTTCATGCCGATGTCCATGATCACGATGTGCGGCAGCTTGGACCTCTCCATCTCGACAGCCGTACTCCCGTCGTATGCGGAAAATGTAGTCATGCCAGCACTGGCGAGAATCGTCGACAGAGTGTCGGTTGCGTCGCGGTTGTCATCGACCACCAGTACGCGCCGGTTCGACGTCGAAGTCCGTTCGCTTGCGTTGTCCTGAAGGCGCAGTGCTTCCTTGCCCTGGTAGTTCAACGGAACCTTGATGACGAATTCGCTGCCCTTGCCTTTGCCATCGCTGAACGCTTCGATGGAACCTGCGTGCATTTTCGAAAACACGCGCGCCAGATGCAGGCCCATCCCGAGTCCAGTGGAAGGCTCACCCACTGCGCGGCTTTGTGAAAACATCTCGAAGATTTTGTCGATCTCTTCAGGGGAGAGTCCACGGCCGGTGTCCTTGACACGGAACGTTGCCGACTTCGAATCGACTTCGGTAGACAACACGATTTTCCCGCCGACCGGCGTGAATTTCGCGGCATTGACCAGAACATTCGCGAGTATCTGAACCAGACGAACATGGTCTGCGGTCATCGGGGTAGATGAATCCGAATCGGACACCGTCACTTCGAGTTCGTGCTTGCGCTGCACCACCGTGCCGCTCGCAATTTCCAGCGCCTGGGTCACGATCTTTCCGACCGATGTCGGGCTTATCTGCAACTTCAATTTGCCACTGGTGATGCGCGCGACATCCATCAGATCGTCGATCAGTCGAGTCAGGTGATCGATCTGCCTTCGAACCATCGCCACCATGCGCGTCGTCTGATCGGATGGATGCTGACGCTCGAAGATGTGGGTTGCGTTGAGGATAGGCGATAGGGGATTGCGCAGCTCGTGCGCGAGGGTCGCGAGAAATTCATCCTTGCGTTTGTCGAGCGTTCGCGCCTGATATTGCCTTGCGCGCGCCCTGAGCGCCGACTTCGCAGAGCTGATGAGCGCGGTAGTTCGCACCGGCCGCTCCAGAAGGGTCACGTTGCCCAGCCGTTCGATGGCCTTTTGGACGTCCATGCTGTTGGCGCCACGTTTGGTAAGCAACAGCACCGGCAAGTCGGACCAGTGCTCCTGCTTCGCGAGGTAGCGCTGCAACGTGTTCTGCACAGGTGGAGTCAGTGCCTCTTCGACGATCAGCAGTGCCGCTGCTCCTGCCATCAGAAGATCGGCAAGATTGTTCTCCGCATCGCAGACAACGACGGCAATATTTGCCTCGTTGAACAAGCGCTCGGTGATCGGGGCATCCTGCCCGGTCGGCGCAAAAACAATGATTCGACGTTCCATCACAGGTAAGTTTCAAATTCTAAGTGCATCTTCGCGCATAACGATAGTCACCTAAAGGCGTGAAAGCTCCACTATTGCAAGAGGACGGCGCGTCCTCCTACTTTTCAGGCCGGAAAGCATGCGCATATTAAGGGGGTGACCAATAGAAATAACAACCAGTTTTCGGAAGAGAGAATCAGTATCCTTGTCGTGGACGACTCGCAGGATTCGGCGCTTACCCTTGCCGACCTCCTGTCCATGGACGGCTATGACGTTCGTGTCGCATTCAACGGAAAGGACGCTATCAAGCGCGTGAAAGAGGGAGTTCCGCAGGCAATCATCTTCGATGTAGTGATGCCCGAGATGGACGGGGCAGAGCTTGCCGAAGTGCTTCATGCCGACTTTCCGAGGGACATAGTCCTAGTTGCGATGACCGGAATGGGCGACGGGTCGGAGCGGGCTCAGGTCGCAATCAATCTGGCCGATCATTTTCTGAGAAAACCTGTGGATTACGCCGTCCTGCGAAACCTTCTCGATCCAGAGGCTGCCTGATCCGCTCGATCGGTTCGTAAGTAATTTCGATCCCACCGTAAAGATCTCCTACTTTGCGGACAGAGGGAAGCGAAGTACTACCTGCGTTCCCTTGCCGCTTCCGGCGCTTCTGACCGCAATGTTGCCCCCATGGCGATGAATAATTTCATTGGACAGCGCAAGTCCGATTCCCAGCCCCGCAGGAACCATTGACCTCGCATCGGCACTTCGCGAAAAAAGCTTGAACAGTTTGGGCAGCATGTCGCTGCCGATACCGATGCCTGAGTCGTCTATGCGAACCACCGCCTCGTCCACTTCCTCGACTGCACGAACCGCGATCGATCCGCCCGAAGGGGTGTATCGCAGCGCATTGCTGAGCAGATTGTTGAATAGCTGGCTGAGACGCTGGGCGTCCCCGTGAACGGCGATAGGCGCATCCTGATAGGTCGCTCGCAACTCCAGCCCCTTGGACTCCGCAATTGCGCGGAAATCGTCCACCGTAGCGCCCAGCACTTCCTGCAGCACCAAGGGCACACTCGTCATTTGAAGGACGCTTCGCTCGACTTGCGACACATCGCGCAGATCGTCTGTGAGGCGCTCGATAAGACCGAGTTGCCGCAGCACGATGCGCTTGACCTCGGCCGAATTGGCGGCCGAACCATCGAGATCCTGAACCTTGAGAGCCATCGACAGGGCTCCAAGTGGATTGCGGAGTTCGTGGCCTAGGGTATCGATGAACAACCTCATCGACTCCGCTCGTTCTCGCGCCGATGCGAGTTCCGATTCGAGCAATTCCAGACGGGTTCTGAGGTCGGTGCGGTCGCGCATGATCTTCACGTAACCCAGCAATTCACCGTCCGGCGTGCGCGCGGCACCCAGCGTGCCGGTTACCCAAATCTGGGAGCCATCTTTTCTGACATGCCACCGGTCGTCTTCGGACGAACCTTCACGGCGGGCCACCTCGAGTTCAAACTCGTCAATATGTTTCGCCCGGTCTTCTAGAGTGTAGATTTTCGATATCGATTTTCCGAGCATCTCGGAAGGCACGTAACCGTAGAGGTTCTCGCTGCCCTTGGACCAACCGACGATGCAGGCTTGCGCATCCATCACGACGATGGCTTCGTCAGAAGGCGACTCGTAGAACCTTTGCAAGATTTCGCGTTCGGCCGAGTCGCCGGATGGCATAGGGTCTTGCGGCATGACGATTTGATTATGGCCAGCGTAAGAGCCATTCAATAAGCGTTACATCCCATCCGGCGTTACATCCTTTCATTCCGCTATTACGGGCTTGTCTCTATCGACGCCCAACTTTGCCTCTGACATAACCCAAGCGAGCCACCTGAGCAAACCAGACCACACAAACCAACGGAACGATGGAGACATAAATTGAGAATAGATGTGCATTCCCACCTGATCGACCGAGGCTACTTCGACGCCATGATGGAAGATTTGGGCCTCCAGGAAGACAAGTCGGAGCCGGGCAAAACCTCTCTCCGACGCGACGGTTACACCTACATGTGGTGGAAAGACGGGTTCTTCGACATGGATGCGCGGCTCCGTACCATGGACGAGCAACGCATCGACATGCGCGCACTGTCGCTATCGTCACCCAGCGTGTACGACTGGAGTCCGGCGAACCAGCCGAAGATCGCGCGGTATGTGAACGACGTCACCGCTAAAACGGTGCGGGCGCATCCAGACCGATTTTTCGGCATCGGAACGCTTCCGTTGGGAGACATAGAGGCATCGCTTGTCGAGCTCGACCGCATGACGCAGGAGCTTGGCATGAAGGGCGTGATGATCGGCTCCAACGTGGCCGGTGCTCAGCTGAACGAAGCGCAGTTTGAGCCCATCTGGGCAAAGATCGATGCGTTGAAACTGCCGGTGTTCGAGCACCCCATGTTTCCGCCGAACATGGGCGTGGAGGAATTCGAAATGCCACTTCGACTCGGCTTCGTGTTCGACACGACGAGCTGCGCCACGCGTCTCATCTACTCGGGCGTATTCGAGAGATATCCGAACTTCCCGTACATCATGGCGCACACAGGCGGCGCGTTACTTCCTCTTTTGCAACGCCTGGACAACGGCTACAAGATGTTTGCCGATTGCCGTAAGTACATCAGCAAGTTGCCTAGCGAATACGCCAAGCACCTCTACTACGACACAGCGTCGTTCTTCGCCCCGACTCTCATGCTGGCGCACAACATCGTCGGCGCCGATCACATTCTTTTCGGATCCGACGAACCGATGATCGGGACCGACACGAGCGTCGTCGAAGGGCTGCCGATATCTCGCGAAGACAAGGATCTGATTTGCGGCGGCAACGCAGCCCGCCTGTTCGGCATCGCGTAAAAAAACGAAGGAGACAACATGGACAGAAGACATTTCGTAGGCGCAATCGGCGCAACGGCCGCCGCCAGCGCAGTTCCGTTTTCGGCTCTCGCGCAATCGGGCTCGGGCGGTGCAGCTCAAGGCTATCCAAACAAACCGGTGCGCATGATTCTTCCGATCGGCGCAGGCGGTGTGGCCGACGCGATCATGCGCGTCGTGACGGACAAGGTAACGCAGTCCAACGGGGCTGCTTATGTTCTGGACAACCGCGCCGGGGCAGGAGGCAACATCGGCATGGATCTGGCGGCGCGTGCCGCGCCCGATGGCTACACGCTTTTGTACAACGGCCCCAGCTTCGCGATTAACCCGTGGCTCTACAAGAAGCTGAGTTTCGATCCGGTGAAGGATTTCGTGCCGGTTGCGGTGCTGGGCATTGCACCGTTCGCAGTGTTCATTACAGGCAAGCTTCCGGTGAACAACCTGAGCGAGTTCATCGCGTACGCGAAAGCCAACCCGGGCAAGCTCAATTACGCGTCCATCGGTGCGGGTAGCGCTGCGCATCTGTCGTCGGTCATGTTCACCTCTGCCGCCGGCATCGAGATGATTCACGTGCCCTATAAAAACGTGCAGCAGGCCTCGGTCGATCTGGTCGCGGGTGGTGTGCATCTGATGTTCAACTCCTACCCACCGCTCAGCCCGATGATCGAAGGCGGGCGTCTCAAGATGCTCGGATTTTCGTCGGCACGACGCTTGCCTGCCTACCCCGATATTCCTACGCTGTCCGAGTCGGGATTGCCGGGATTCGAGTCCGGTGGCTGGTACATCGTCGCGGTGCCGGCAGGGACGCCGCGCGAAATCCAGCAGCGCATCAATACCGATTTCAACAAGGCCATTGCCTTGCCGGAGGTTCGCGACGCTGTCACCAAGCTCGGCTTCGATTTGCCCGTGATGTCGCTCGAAGAAACGCAGAAGTTCTACGCACGCGAATACGAGAAGTGGGGCAAGGCGGTTCGCACCTCGGGGGCTACGGCCGACTAAATTTACTTTTTCCTGGACGGCGCATTCGAGAGAATCGCCGTCATTTCCCTGTACCCGCGAGCCTGCGCCAGTTGCATGGGCGTGCTGCCTTGTCGGTCCGTCAGCTGCAGATTCGCGCCAGCGTCTACCAGTGCTTTGAGCGTGGCCTGATGACGTTTGCCGCCATCGCCCAGAACGATGGACTCGATGGCCGCAGTCCAGTGAAGGTTGTTCACATGATCTAGCGGTGCGCCTGCCGCAATGAGTTGGCGCACCACGCCGTCGTGTCCCAAATGTGCGGCGGCAATCAGCGCCGTGCCGTCGTAGCGACTCGTGGTTTGTCTTGCGCTGGCTCCCAGCGAAAGCAGTACGCGCAAAGTCTCTTCGTCATCGGCAACAGACGCGATCGTGACTGCATCGTATTTGTCGCTTTCCAGAAGATCGATGTTCGCGCCAGCCTTGACCAACGCACGAATTGCATCGCGCTGTTTGGCGAAAGCGGCGACATGAATTGCGGTGCGACCGTACGCATCGCGTGCGTTCAGATCGGCACCGGTGCCAGCGAGCCGCGCTATTTTGGCCGTGTCTCCGCGCAGGGCTGCCGCATGCAGACCTGTGTATGCAGCAGCTTCCGATGCGGACGGCGCGACTTGCGCCATCGAAGTTGCCGTTACACCGAAGGTCGCGGCAAACGATGCTGCAAGCGACAGGGCTGTCACCACAGCGCGAATGTCCGGTTTCTTCATATCGATCTCCTTTGGCGTAACGTCAACTATCTTGAGCGTGTCGATTACTTCAACTGATCCTGCACCTTGGCAATGGCAGCCATTGCGCATTGCTCATCGAGATTGCCAGCCGGCGCACCACCGATGCCGATCGCGCCGATGACTTCATTGCCGACTTTCACCGGCACGCCGCCACCCAGCAGCAGGTAACCGGGAATGTTCACGAGATTCGCCGCGCCAGGATTCTTCTGCGCGATTTCCATGATTGCAAGGGTCGTGTTCTTGGCCGATGCGGATGTGAAAGCCTTTTGCTGGCTGGCAGCGAGCGTGTGCGGGCCAGCGTTGTCGGCGCGGTAAACGGCGCGCACACCGCCAGCGCGATCGACCACGGTTGCCGAGACTGCATATCCGTTCGCGGCGCAGGCCGAAACGCCCGCAGACGCCAATTGCGATGCCAGTTCGAGCGACATGTTTTTCTCGGTGCGAACCGACTGGGCGCTGGCGGAAGTGGCAACCAGCAACATGGTTGCGGCAACGATGGAAGCGGATACGAATGCGGTTTTTTTCATGAAGTCTCTCCTTGGATTGTTCAGATCGAATCAACGTGTTCGACCATGAAGAGAACTTTAGAAAGCAGGCGTGTTTTTGCCCATTCGTACCGCTACGCGCAGGACTCCGTAGAACTACGGAGTTGCCCGTTTCAGCCTTCGGGGTCCGAACGCTTCAAGACTGGTCGCCTTCTTCCACCAGCGAAGCGTATTGGCGGATGAGTTGGGCTAGCGATTCGGCCTCCAGCTTGGCGAACAGATTGGCGCGATGGGTTTCCACGGTGCGCGGAGAAAGATCCAGCGCCCTTGCCACATCCTTGTTGGTCAATCCTTCGACGATCATTCCGAGCACTTCGCGCTCCCGGTCGGAGAGCAGCTGAAATCGTTCGCGGGCATTCATATCGGCCGCATTGCGCTGGCGCGATTTCACATGCTGTCGGACTGCCGATTGCAGCGCCTCCAGCAATGCTTCGTCGTCGACCGGTTTCTCCAGAAACTCGGCCGCGCCCGCCTTGAACGCACGACGACACATCTCTACCGTGCCGTGACCCGTGAGCATGATGACGGGCTGGTCGACTCCTTGTCCAACCAGGGTGTCGAGCACAGTGAGCCCGCTGATGCCCGGCATCCGAACATCGAGCACGATGGCGCCTATCGATTGCCTATCGAAGCGCGCAAGAAACTCCTGTGGGTCCGCCCAGCCCTGCACGCGAAGTCCCACGGTGCTTATCAGCAGCGAGAGGCTGCTCCGAACTGCTTCGTCATCGTCGATCAGATGCACGAGCGGAGAAAGCGTCTGCGCCGACACGTTTGAGCGGCTTGTCGAAGCGTTCGCGGAGTTGTCGTTCATGATTCGGATGCCTCGCTCGTGGAGGACAGAGGAAATTGCAAGGTAAATACCGCGCCGCGAGGAACGTTCGACGACACCGACAGGCTGCCTCCCATGCCTGCTGCCAACGTCTCGCAAAGGCTCAAGCCGAGGCCCAGGCCATCGGCTTTCGTCGAGAAGAATGGCTCGAAAATTCGCGGCAATGCTTCTGGCGCGATTCCGGGTCCGCTGTCGGAAACTTCCAGCACACCAGAGTCTTTTCGTTGCGCAATGAGAAGCGTCAATTGGCGCTCCTTTTCTGGCATGCCGTCCATGGCCTGGATCGCATTCATGATCAGGTTGTGGACGATCTGCTCCAGCGCAACTGGATCGGCGCGAACCGATACGGCGTAGCTTGCGTCTATGACAACCGAGACTTTTCTGCGAACGACTTCCGGCTCCAGTAGATCGATCACTCCGGCAACCAGCGCGCGCAAGTCGACATCTCTCGATGGCTGTGCGGCGTCAGGGCGTTCCACTGCGCGGCGCAACCTCGTGACGACGTCCGATGCACGGCGCGCCTGTTCGGCGGCAAGTTTCATGGCTTCCCGCGCGGTGTCGATATCCGGTGGCGCGTCGTTCAGCAATCGTTGCGCAGCCTGCGAATTCGCGAGAACTGCGGTGAGCGGCTGGTTAAGTTCGTGCGCCATGCCTGCAGCGAGTTCGCCCAAGGTGTTGAGCCTTGCCACCTGGCCTAGACGAAGCAATTCTTCGGCGCGTCTGCGAGCGGCACGTTGAGCCTGCAGGCTTCCCAGCAACTGCAGAACGACTGCTGCTGCCACGCACCACGACAACATCGATACCCACGGCAGTTCCCGCCACGACACGTCGCGCAAGGCAACCACATCGAACGATTGGCTTTCTGCGGCGAGATGCTTGTGAAATTCCAGGCGCCATCCCCATGAGCCAGCATCGGCCAGATTTCCGGGTTGAAGCGTAAGGTGTTGCCCGGCGTGCTCGAGTCTTACCTGAACCGGACTCTTATTTCTATCCATGGGCCAATCGGACCAAGGGACCATGTTCCGCGCCTGGATCACCAGGGCGAAGCTCGCCGGGTCGGCGGCCAGCACGACCCGATAACGTTCGTTGGCGAAGTCCGTGTCTGCAAGTGCCGGCTGTTTTTTTGCACGCGAAGTTGCCTCCGCGCTGGCAAGAGCCGCATCGGGCCACGCCCGCTCACGGTCGCGCCGAATGACGCCGATGATTTGCGGATACAGCGCAGTGAGCCGCTGCTCCGGGGGCGTGGAGCTATCGCTTTGCGCGTCTGGCTGCAACAGGGCAAGTGTTCCCAGGATCGCGTCGTGCTGGACCACCTGCTGGCTCAAGAGTCGATGGGCGATGCGGGCGTCGGTATCGAACAGTTCGCGTTGCTGCGCCAACTCGCTCCGCACTAAAAATACACAGCCAGCAAGCGAAATCAGTACCCACGCAGCGAGGCGCGGCACTTTATTGGCAATTCCTGAAGGCACCAGATTGGGCATCGGCGGATTCTTGCACACGGGTTCATACCCGTTGAACCTAACCCGACGCGCCCCTAAACTGGGCATGTGCAGGAACGGATGTTCTCGTTCCTGCACCTTTCCTGTTTCATGAACATCCGATGAAGTCCCAGCATCTCGAATATTTTTGCAAGGTAGCGGAGTGCGGGAGTTTCTCGCGCGCTGCCGTTGCGCTGGGCATCAATCAATCGGCGCTTTCGCGTCACATCACGAACCTCGAGAAAGAACTCGGCGTTTCGCTGTTCTACCGGAATGGGCGCGGCGTCGTTGCCACCGAGCAGGGTGCACGACTGTTCGCGCGTTCGTCGAAAGCCCTCGAAGAATTGCGACTTGCACAGCAGGAGGCGATGAGCGCCAGCGACATCGCGTTGAACTCGGTGGTCATCGGCATGCCGCCCACATTGGGCCGCGTTCTGGTGCGACCGCTCGCACAGCGACTCCTCGAAAAATTTCCCGAGGTCAAGCTGCGTTTTCTCGAAGGCCTCACCGGCAATTTGCTGGAGTGGATAGACGAAGGGCGAGTGGACATTGCGGTCTTCTACGAGAGCTGGGCCACGCACCGCCTTGGCGCCGAAGTCCTGATGGAGGAAAGGCTTTGCCTGATTTCGAGCAAGGATGCACCTTGGCTCGGCGAGTCGGTGCCTTCGGCCATTCTGGGCAAGGTGCCACTCATTGCACCCAGCCAGCATCACGGACTTCGGCGGCAGCTCGAAGCGGTCGCTGTCGCTCAAAACCTCACGCTGAATATTCGCGTGGAAGCCGATTCCCTTTCATCCATCCTGTCGCTGGTGAAGGCGGGATTGGGGCGCTGCCTGTTGCCTGAGCACTCGGTGCGTGAAGAAGAATTGCGTGGAGAGATTCAGCTCACCCGCCTGACTTCGCCCGAGGTGAGGCGTTCGATGATTCTCGCGGCGCCCAACAACCGTCCGCGTGTGCACGGGTTTCAGGAAGTCGCATCTGCCATCAAGGCGGAAGTCGAGATCATGGCTGCTTCACGAAGCGCGAGCCACTAAGCGCATCGTTCCAGCGGCCTCCTACGGGTTAGCCCGCAGATTTTCCGGGCACGGACGCCCTCGAGTCATGACATTTGGTCATATCAGCATAGGCATTCTCATCAAGTGCTCTTGATGCCTAACATCCTTCCAAGCCTTCCCGCAGATTTCAAAAAAACACAAGAGACATTCATGAATATCGTTATTGCCGATGACTACCAGCGCTGCGTCAGGGACCTCGACTGCTATCCGTTGCTTGCGGGTCATGAGGTCACGGTCTACGAAACCGCAGCGAAAGACAAGGCGGAGTTGATCCAGCGCCTTTCGTCAGCAGACATCGTCGTCGTGGTGCGAGAACGAATCACGCTGGATGCAGAGGTCATCTCAGCGCTGCCCAGACTCAAACAGATCGCGCTGGTCGGCCGGCATAGCAAGACCATCGATTTCGCTGCATGCACCGCGCACGGCATCGTCGTGACCAACGGTGTGTTCGCATCGCCGATTGCGCCGGCCGAACTCACCATGTCGCTCATCCTGGCGTCGCGTCGCAACGTGGTGGTCGAGGCAACGCGAATGAAAGCCGGTGAATGGCCGAAGACGTTCTCGTATCGGCTCGATGGCTCGACTCTTGGCATCTACGGCTTTGGCGTCATTGGCGAGAGAGTGGCGCGCGCATGCGCCGCGCTGGGAATGAAGGTGCTGATCTGGGGCGGAGAGGGGTCGCAGACACGAGGCGCCGCAGCGGGTTACGAGATTGCAAAAAGTCGTGAGGATTTTTTCCGCCGAGCCGATGTATTGAGCCTTCATCTGCGCTACAGCGATCGCACCAAATATGCGGTCAAGCGCGCCGATCTGGCCATGATGAAAAAGTCGGCACTGCTGGTGAACACCGCACGCGCCGAGCTGATCGAGGAAGGCGCACTGGTAGCCGCATTGAATGCCGGCTCGCCTGGTTTCGCGGCTGTGGACGTTTACGAGGTGGAGCCGGTGCTCAATGGCGATCACCCGCTTCTCAAGATGGAAAACGTGATCTGCCTGCCGCATCTCGGCTGGGCGGATCGCGAAACCTTCGAGCTTTATTTCGGCGAAGCGTTCGAGCAGGTTCGCAATTTCGCGACTGGCGGACCTTTGCGAATGGTGAATCCGGAAGTCGTTCGACGTGCCGCGTAATTTTGCGAACGACCGGAAGTTCGATATCGAGAGCTGACGTTAAAAACTTAATAAATGGAGACAGACATGAAGGTCCACATGAATGATGGACAGGCGTTCCGACGCCTGTCGATGGTCGGAAAAATGATTACGCCGTTGCTGTGTTCTGCGACATTGCTCCTGACACCGGCGCTTTCCAGCGCCCAGTCGTATCCCTCGAAATCGGTTCGAATCGTGGTCGTGAACGCGCCAGGTTCTTCGGCGGACGTGGTCGCGCGAATCGTCGCAACACGACTCGGCGAAAAATGGAAGCAGCCGGTCATCGTCGACAACAAGCCTGGGGCCAACGGCAATCTGGGGATGGACATCGTCGCGAAATCGGCGCCCGACGGCTATACGCTCGGACTCGCAGTGCCCAGCGTCATGACGGTGAATCCCTTCGTCTACAAGAACATGCCGTTCAAGCCACTCGAAGACTTGGTGGGCGTCACTCAGACGACATCGATCATGTTCGGTCTCTACGCCAACCCTGCGCTCAAGCTCAAGTCGGTTCAGGAAGTAGTGACATTTGCCAAGACGAAACCGGGCGGCGTCAACTACAGCTCCGCTGGCGTCGGCAATCTGGGCCACCTGGCGGGCGAGCTGTTCGCGGGTCAGGCGGGCTTGAAGATGACGCACATTCCCAACAAGGGAGACACTCCTGGACTGGTCGATGTGATGGGCGGTCAGACCGACATCATGTTCGCGCCGTTGCCTTCCGCCATCGGCTTCGTTCGCGGAGGCAAGCTCACCCTGGTGGCCGTTGCTTCTCGCAAACGTCTGGCCTCCTTCCCGGACGTGCCGACCATGATCGAGTCGGGCCTTCCGAATATGTTGATCGAAGGCTGGACCGGGATCGTGGCACCTGCTGCAACACCGCCTGCCGTCATTGCCGAAATCGAGAAGACCGTGAACAGCGTGCTCGAAGAACAGGCGGTCAAGACGGCCATCGAGGCGCAAGGTTTCGACGCCGTTGGCACCAGCTCGAAAGAATTCAATCAGTTGATAAAAACCGAATCGGTGAAGTGGGGTCAGGTGATCGATAAGGCCGGTATCAAGCTCAACGAGTGATAAAGAAAAATCCAAAAATAAAGCTGGAAATTTAAAGAGACAAGCCATGAGCACATTCAACAGAGCTCTCGAGATGCCGAAAGCCATCTCGCGCCGTCACCTGCTGGCTTATGCAGGTGGAACAGCATTCGCGAGCGCGTTGCCTTCACTCGGATTTGCGCAAAGCTACCCGGACAAGCCCACCAAAATTCTGCTGGGGTATTCGGCGGGCGGCACTGCCGACTTCATGCTGCGACTGGTCGCTCAGCAACTCGCCGTCGAATTCGGTCAACCCTTCGTGGTCGAGAACAAGCCCGGCGCGAGCGGAAACATCGCGGCGACGCAGATTGCCAGATCTGTAGCACCCGATGGTTACTCGATTCTTTTCGGCAACACGGCAGAAATGGCTGTGAACAAGTTCTTCATGCTGAACACCGGCTTCGACGTCGAGAGAGATTTCGCGCCGGTTGCACTTGCGTACGACGTACCGCTCGCTCTCGTGGTGGCGTCGAACTCGCCCTACAAAACGCTGGATGACCTGATGGATGCGGCGAAGAAGCCGGGTAGCAACATCACGTTTGCCTCCGCAGGGCGCGGCAGCCCTGGGCATCTGGCAGGTGAGGAGCTTGCCAAGCGCATGGCGCCCAACGCAGGAATCACGCATGTGCCGTACAAGGGCGCTGCACCTGCGCTGGTGGACGTGATCGCCGGGCACGTGACCTATTACTTCTCGGGCGTGACCGCAATCACACAGCACGTGAAGTCGGGACAGGTAAGAGTGCTGGCACTGTCGTCGCAGAAGCGTTCGCGCTTCATGAAGGACACACCGACGATTGCGGAACTGACCAAGTCGGACTTCAGCTTCACGCTTTGGGGCGGCTATTTCGCACCTGCAAAAACGCCACCGGCAATCGTGCAGGCGCTGAACGCGAAGATCAACAAGATCATCGCGATGCCCGATGTGACGGCGGCCATGGAGCGCGAGGGATCCGAGGCGAATCCGCTTTCGCCGGAAGCGTTCGGCGCGTTCGTGAAGCGCGAGGCGACGCGTTACCAGCAAGTGGTGGCGAGTCTGGGCATCAAGCCTGAATAATTTTCAAGGCGAATCGAAGGTAATACGGGAACAAAAATGGCAGCTAAGAATATGACCTGGCCTGGCGGCAAGAAGATCGCTGTGGTGTTCAACGTTTGCGTGGAGGCGTGGTCGGATGGCAAGGCGCCCGGCATCAGTCCCATGGGCAATCCGTTGCCGCCGGGTGTGCTGGACAACATGGCAATTTCATGGGCGTCGTACGGCTACAAGAAAGGCATCTACCGCCTGCTTGATTCGTTCGCGAAGCACAGCCTGAAGGCCAGCATGATGGTCAACGGCATCATCGCGGAACGCGCTCCGGAAGCAGTCGAAGCCATCGGGCAGGGCGGGCATGAGGTGCTGTCGCATTCATATTCGATGGACGTGATTCCGGCACTGCTAGACGAAGCGGCTGAAAAGGCCAACATCAAACGATGCGTCGATCTGCTCGAAGGTGCGTCCGGCAAAAAGGTGACTGGATGGCTGAGCCCGCGTGGCACACCGAGTCCCAACACGGCACGCTTCCTGGCCGAAGCAGGCTTCAAGTGGTACGGCGATGTTTTCGACGACGACCTCCCTTATGTGCAGGAGTTCGGCGACAAGAAAATCGTCGCGATTCCGTTGGGCACCGATGTAAACGACATGCCCTTCATGAAATACGGTGCACCGCCGAAGAACATGGTGGAGTCATTCATGCAGAACCTCGAGGTGGCCGACTCACACGGCGAGACCTGTGTCATCGATGTCACCAGTCATGCACACATCTTCGGCCGGCCGCGCGGCGCCTATTACTACGCGCAAATCATGGCGGAAGCTGCGAAATCGGGAGCGTGGGTTGCCACTCGAAACGAGATTGCCGATCACGTTCTTGCGTCTAAATAGACAATGCAAACTTTTCGGTAAAGCAACAACGACAGAAGATAAAAGACAGTTTCACGAGAAGTCATGACAAAGTTCAGCGCGCCGCTCGCCCCTGCGGTTTTGAAGGTTGGCAATCGACAGTACGACTACTACAGCCTCGCAGATGCCCGGCAGCGCGGCCTGCCCGACCTGGCTCGCCTTCCGTACACGCTACGGGTACTACTCGAAAATCTGCTTCGCCAGCATGCCGAAGGATCGGCTACCGCAGACGACGTGATCAATCTCGTGAGCTGGCTCGACAAGCGGTCGTCGGATAACGAAATCGGATTCAAGCCTGCGCGAGTGATGATGGTCGATTCATCCGGCATTCCCTGCATGGGCGACATGGCCGCGATGCGTGATGCACTTCATGAACTGGGCGGCGATCCACAAAAAGTGAATCCGTCTATTCCTGTCGATTTCATCGTCGATCATTCGGTGATCGTCGATTACTCGGGCACGCCGGATGCATTGCGCAAGAACGTCGAGCTCGAATTTCAGCGAAATCAGGAGCGCTACTCGTTTCTGAAGTGGGGCGCGCAGGCTTTCGACAACGTACGTCTGATTCCACCTGGAACCGGCATCTGCCATCAGATCAATCTGGAGTATCTGGCGCGGGTCGTCTGGACGCGCGAAGTAAACGGAAGAACCTTGGCATATCCGGACTCGGTACTTGGCATGGACAGTCACACCCCGATGATCAATAGCCTTGGCGTGGTCGGGTGGGGTGTCGGTGGACTCGAGGGCGGCACCGCGGCCATGGGCGAACCGGTGTCGATGCTGATCCCCGAAGTGGTCGGGTGCGTGTTGAAGGGCAAACCGAAAGCGGGCATCACGGCAACCGACATCGTGCTTACCGTGACCGAGGAATTGCGCAAGCATGCGCTGGTGGGTGCGTTCATCGAATACATAGGCGAAGGCCTGGAGCATCTCTCGGCTCTGGATAGAGCAACCATTGCGAACATGACACCTGAAATCGGTGCCACCTGTGGATTCTTTCCTGTCGACGAAGAGACGATTCGATTCCTTCGCGTCACCGGCCGCCACACGCAGCAAGTCGAGCTGGTCGAAGCGTATGCGAAGGCGCAGGGACTATGGCGCAGCAAGGCCGATGCCTTGCCCGATTACACCAAGCTCATCGAGATCGACCTCGACGAAGTGAGTCCTTCGATTGCCGGTCCACGTCATCCGCAACAGCGCATCGCGATCGAAAATGCTCCGGCTACGTTCTCGGAATGGCTGGCCGATTCGAATCGGAAAAAAGATGCCAACTCGCAGTCGGCTCTGGTGAAGGATGGCGATCTGATCATCGCGGCCATTACCAGTTGCACCAACACTGCGAACCCCTTCGTGATGGTTGCGGCGGGCCTGCTCGCCCGAAATGCAGTGGCAAAGGGTTTGACGGTTCCGTCGCATGTGAAAACTTCGCTCTCGCCCGGATCGCGCGTCGTCAGCGACTACCTCGAGAGCAGCGGACTGTTGCCGTCGCTCGAAAAACTCGGATTCAACATTGCGGGGTACGGGTGCATGACCTGTATAGGCAATTCCGGCGGCATCGACGATGAGCTGGCAAAAAGCATCCGTGAGCAGGACGTTGCCGCAGTTGCGGTTCTGTCCGGCAACCGCAATTTCGAGGGGCGGGTGCATCCGAGTGCGCGCGCGAATTTTCTGGCATCGCCGCCGCTTGTGGTGGCGTATGCGCTGGCCGGATCGATCAACAAAAATCTGGCTACGGAGCCTCTCGGAAACGACCAAAACGGCAAGCCTGTGTTCCTGCGGGACATCTGGCCCGCGAACGGCGAAGTGCAGGCGATCATCGATGCGTCGCTCAATCCGGCGGCCTTCGACCGGCGCTATTCGCACGTGACGCAGGGCACGGAGGAATGGCGTTCTATAAAGGCACCCGACAGCGCTTTGTTCGAATGGCAGGACAGTACTTTCGTGCGCCGCCCGCCGTTTTTCGACCAGCTGGCGGCAAAGCCCGTAGCGCCTGGAAACATCGTCGGCGCGCGTCCGCTCGCCATCTTCGGCGACATGCTCACCACCGACCATATTTCGCCCATCGGTGCAATTTCCCTGGGCACCTCAGCCGCCAATTACCTGCAGTCGCTCGGTATTGCGCAAAAAGATTTCGTCAACTTCGGCGCGCGTCGATTGAATCACTCGGTCATGACGCGTGGCACTTTCGCGAACATCCGGATTCGCAACGAGATGACGCCAGATGTCGAAGGCGGCTACACGAAGCACATGCCCGATGGCGAGCAGATGTTTATTTATGACGCGGCCGAGAAGTACCGCGCGGACAACGTTCCGGTCATCGTGATTGGGGGGAAAGAATATGGAGCAGGCTCTTCGCGCGATTGGGCCGCGAAAGGCACGCGGCTTCTTGGAGTCAGGGCGGTGATTGCGGAATCGCTGGAACGTATCCATCGCTCGAATCTGGTGGGTATCGGCGTGGTGCCTTTGCAATTTACCGATGGGCAAACCCGCAAGACGCTGAAGCTCGACGGCTCCGAGTTGTTCGATATAGACGGACTCGCCGGCGAGATCGTTCCGAAGTCTCTCGTGAACTGCAGGATCACACGTACCGACGGAAGCACGACGCAGATCAAACTTCAGGTTCGCCTCGATACGACCAGAGAAGTCGAATACTTCAAGCACGGCGGCATTTTGAATGTCGCGATCCGCGAACGGCTTTCCTGAAAGCGCCGCCACATGCCTTTGAAGAATCCTAAAGTTCTGTTTCTACATGGCCTCGATCAACCCCTTGCCGATCTGGTCATATCGGCGGCTCCATCTCATTTCGAGATCACCGCGCTTGCGCGTGATGTGCCGGGCGACGAGCAGGTACGCGCTGCAACCACCGCCGATTTCATCATGATGTATCGATCGAAGCTCACGCCCGAGATTTTGAAAAACGCGACCCGCACCCAGTTCATCCAGCTGCTGGCTGCGGGATACGACGGCATCGACATGGACTTGATCACCCAGCTTGGCATTCCTTGCGCGAACAACGGCGGCGCGAACTCCTGGGCAGTCGCGGACCAGACCTTGTTGTTGATGCTTTCTCTGTATCGCCGTGTCATAGACACCGACCGCGAGGTTAGAGAGGGGCAGTGGCAAAGGGGAACGACGGGTCTCAACACTTTCGAGATGGCGGGCAAGACAGTGGGCATTTTCGGGCTGGGCAACATCGGGCAGAAAGTGGCGAAAAGAGTGCAGGCCTTCGAGGCCAAAGTGCAGTATTTCAGCAGGACAAGGTTGAGTGCAGAGAAAGAACGGGAACTCGATGTGAGCTTTGTGTCTTTGGACGAGTTGTTCGAAACCTCCGACATCGTGAGTCTTCATGCACCGCTGACCGAGGACACCAGGCATCTCGTCGATGCGAAGCGTCTGCGCAGCATGAAGAAATCTTCCATCCTGATCAACACCGGTCGGGGCGCCATCATCGACGAAGAGGCGCTCGTGGATGCACTCAAAACCGGTGTGATTGCGGGTGCGGGCATAGATGCGTTCACAGAAGAGCCCGTGAATCCGAACAGCCCCTTGCTCAAGCTCGATAACGTAGTGCTGTCTCCGCACAGCGGTGGCACTACGGCAGACACCTGGGTCCGAAGAGGCAAGTTCGGCTTCGACAACATGATCAGGGTGATGAATGGCGATGCGCCTGTGTCCTTGGTCAACGGAATCATGAAAGCTGCACCTCGGCACCCGCTGGAAAATCCCGAATGATCGACACACACGTCCACCTTTTCGTGCGAGGTTTGCCATTGGCGCCAGTGCGTCGTTATGTTCCCGATTACGACGCCACTGTCGAGACGTATCGCGCGCTGATGAAGGCTAACGGCATCACGCGGGCAGTCATCGTGCAGCCGAGTTTTCTCGGGACCGACAACAGTTTCATGTGCGACATCACGCGCCGCTTTCCCGACGTTTTTCGCGGTATTGCGACCGTCGATGTGAATGTGTCGGACGACGAGCTCGACGCCCTCGCCAAAGACGGGATAGTCGGTATTCGTCTGAACCTGGATGGACTGCCGCTGCCCGACTTCGCGTCCTCGAAATGGCAACGTTTGTTCGACGCGCTGAAGAAACGTCGCTGGCAGATCGAAGTGCATCGTCAGGCTCGCGATCTTCCCGTTCTGATCGATCCCTTGCTCGAAACCGGCATCGATATCGTCGTCGATCACTTCGGTCGACCGGATGACGACCTTGGCGTCGAAGACCTGGGGTTCAAATATCTGGTGCGTCGTGGCGATTCACCGAACCTGTGGGTGAAGCTGTCGGCTTCGTATCGAAACGGAGACGCAGGGCGTGGGTCAGCAACGGCCGTCAAAGCCGCCCGGATTCTCATCGATCGCATGGGAACCGGACGTCTCATGTGGGGCAGCGACTGGCCTCATACCCGTCACGAATCGACCGAAGGTGTAGGCAAGGCGGTTCGCGAATTGGAAACATGGGTGCCTAATGCTACCGAGCGCCACCACATTCTCGACTCCAGCGCCGGTCTCTTCCACTTCGATTGAGCGCTGACATGCTTTCCGATGCAAGAACTCAAACGCAGGCGGTCTGCGACTACATTGCAGGCGCTCGCACCCGGCCGATCCCACCCGACGTGCTGGACGAAGCAAAAAAGTGTCTGGTCGATTGGGTGGCAGTTTGCGTGGGCGCTTACGGGGCGCCCGAGGCGCAAATCGTGAAATCGGTGCTCGGGAATTGGGGTAGCAGCGGGAACGCAAAATTGCTCGAAGGCGAGACGAATTGCGCTGCAATCGCGGCGATGATCAACGCCACCTTGTCGCACTGCCTGGATTACGACGACACGCATATTCCGTCGGTGATCCACGTGAGCGGTCCGATGTGGGCTGCGATTCTCGCGGTAGGGTCCGACCGCAAAGTTGACGAATCGATACTGCTCAAGGCATTCGTCACCGGCTTCGAAATCGCCGCTCGTATCGGCGACAACGGCATCGGTATTCGGATGAACAACAACGGATGGCATGCCACGCCGGCGATGGGGCGTGTCGCGGTGGCGGCCGCGCTTGCGGTGGTGGTCGATCTGAAGCCAGCGCTGATTGCGCATTCGCTCGGTATTGCCGCGACCCAAGCGTCGGGGTTGACTGCGGCGTTCGGCACCATGTCCAAGCCCCTGCAGATAGGGAAGGCGGCCATGGACGCGGTGCTATCGGTAGAGCTGGCCGAAGCGGGATTGACCGGGCCGACGGGTGTGCTGGACGCAGACAGCAGCTTCGTTCAGACGCTGCTGCAGTATCGCGACTCGAAGTTCACCATGGCACCCTTCGAAGAGGTCTGGGAGATCAAGCGCAACAGCTTCAAGGCTTATGCGGCCTGCCAGCTGACCCACGCTGCAATCGACGCTGCGCGAGCCGTAGGACCACGATTGAATCTGGCTGAAATCAAGACGGTGAGGGCCTATGTGAATCCCCTGGCGCTCAAGATCGCCAACATCGAACATCCGAAGACGACGACCGAGGCCAAGTTCAGCATGGCGTACTGTGTTGCGCTCGGATTGCAGGGATATGCCGCCACGATGGACGATTTCGAGCCGCAACGGGTTATCGAACACGATGTTCAGACGCTCTCTCGGAAGGTCGAGTCTGTTTCCGACGACGCGATCAGCCGTACTTCGGCTCGACTCGAAATTGCGCTGGAGGGTGGCGAGCTCATTGAGCAGCGCGTCGAACACGCGTTGGGCAGCATAGGTAACCCGCTGTCGTGGAACGATATCGAGCAGAAGTTTTTGTCAGTGGTCGGCGTGTCGTTGGGGAGTGCCGACATCGCCCGCGAACTACTCGAGACGCTCAAGAGCTTCGAGCAGGCGGGATCGCTACTTTCCTTGTACGAGTTGTCCCGACGCCGAACCTAATCGAGCCTGATATCGACGCCTTCGCGCTGGGACACCGCCATGAAAGCGTCGGTGCGATGCGAGCTGTTCTCGAATGTGATCTTGTCTATTGCGCGACGCATGGCTTCTGCGTCGGCATCCGGGCCAAGCAGCGTGTAGGCCTCCAGGATTCGAGGAATTTCTTCGTCGAAGTAGGCGCACCAGAAAAAGAGCGCCTGCAGATGCATCGGATCGTCCTCCGGTGGAATCGTCACGATAGTCACGGTTTCCGGCTTGAAAGACAGCTTGATGTGCCGCTTGCGAATGTCGCGGATGATTTTGGCGAACAGCATGTCGCGTTCGCGCTCGTCGGATTCGCTGGGAATCACGCGCTGTTTCTGGCTCTCGGTGAGATCGAGATACTTGTCGACGTCGTCACTGTCGTTGAAACGGACCACCTGTCCAAAACTCAACGAATCCGCGAATCCCGAAATGGCAAAGGCAAGCCGCTGCGCAAATCGAATTGCCATCGCTAACCCCTCAGTTTGTTACATATTCCGAGATTAACCGAAGAATTGCTGCACGCAATCAGGTTTTGGTTCCTTCGGTCAGCTTTACAGATGGAAGTCGCGGCAAGTGTGGCGTCTGTCGCAGTCGTGTTGGCTGCAAGCGTCACCCGGCTTTGCGGAATGTCAGGTTGATTCGTCTCGAACCCAGGAGCGGGTGCTTGCCGTCCTTCAATGGCGATACGCCGTGATATCGCATTCGGCTTACGCTTCCCCAAACCGCGACATCCCCATGCACCAGCTTCACTTTCTGCGTTTTGTCGGATCGCTCGTCGCCGCCGAACAGGAAAGTGGCCGGCAGTCCTAGCGATACCGAAACGATGGGCGCGGTGAAGTCGCGCTCGTTCTTGTCCTGATGCAAGGTAAGACGGTTACCGGGAAGGTATCGATTCACGAGACAGGCATCTGGATCGAAACCCGGATAGCCCGCGGCCTCGGCGGCGGCGACTGCAAGCGAGCGAAACGCTCCGGGCAAGTCGTGCCAGGGTCGGCCGGTTTCAGGATCTAGCGGCGAATAGCGGTAACCGCGCCGGTCCGATGTCCATCCCAACTCGCCCAGATTCGTCAGCGCCACCGAGATCGTGTAGCCGCCTCGCGTGACCATGTTCCGGAACGAGTCAGCAGCGTCCAGCTCTTCTATGACCGGAAGGATATCGTCGACCCAGGGAAGCGCGAAGCCGCGAAGAACGACTGCACCGGGTGCAAGGTGCTGCACCGGAGGCGGCAAGTCCGGTGCGAAAAGATCTAGAGATTCGGAGTCCACGCCAGCCCGGTCTTTTGCGCAATCAATTGCCCAACGAATTGCCTGATCAATCGCCCATTCAATTGCCGTACTTGGCCCGATCGCGCCCGTAGTACTTGCCGATCTCGGCCAGCCAGTTCGAGCTGTTGATGTAGTTGACCGTGGTGCCGTAGATGGCCACGGGCAACATGATGAATCCGAGCAGCGAGATGAATGTGCCGGCAACCAGGAAGTGCTTGGACACGTTGCCCAACAGAATCACGATCAGCATGCCGACAACTATTCCGCCTATGGCCCACGAAAAGCGCGCTTTGTCGGGAGGGCACATGCGAAGCGCAAGTTTCTTGGCGCCGACTTTTTCCACTTGCTTGGCCAGCTCGATTTTTTGAGCGGCGGTCAGTTTCGGATTGGTCCAGCGGGGTGTTTGCAGGCTGATGGTCATCTTGATTCTCGTGTCGATGAATTGACTTCGATCACTCGAAGTAAGCCTCGACCTTGCCCTTGAGTTTGATCAGCAGAGGGCGACCTTTGCGGTCGACCGTTTTGCCGGCAGGAACCTTGATCCAGCCTTCGCTGATGCAATATTCCTCGACGTCCTGACGCTCTTTGCCGTTGAAGCGGATGCCGATATCGCGCTCGCAGACTTCAGCGTTGAAGAACGGGCTGCGTGGATCTACCGACAAATGATCGGGCAGGGTGTCTGCCGGAGCAGCAGTTGCCGCAGTGTCGGGGGTGCCTGTGGTGTTCTCTGGGATGGGAGTGTTTTCGCTCATGGTGCTCTACGCTTCTGCTTTATTTGGTGTGATACGAGGTGACGCGTTCGACTTCATTCTTCGAGCCGAGCACCACGCTCACGCGCTGATGCAACTGCGTCGGCTCGATGTCGAGAATGCGCTGGCGTCCGTCGGTCGATGCGCCACCGGCTTGCTCGACCAGCCAGCTCATCGGATTCGCTTCGTACATCAGGCGCAGCTTGCCGGGCTTGTTCGGCTCGCGCTTGTCCCAGGGGTACATGAAGATGCCGCCGCGGGTCAGGATCCGGTGCACATCGGCCACCATGCTGGCAATCCAGCGCATGTTGAAGTCCTTGCCCCGCACGCCTTCCTTGCCCTGCAAGGCTTCGTCGATGTATCGCTTCACCGGCTCGTCCCAGTGGCGCATATTGCTCATGTTGATCGCGAATTCCTTGGTGTCTTCCGGGATTTTCACGTCGTCTTGGGTGAGCACGAAAGAGCCTTGCTCGCGATCCAGCGTGAACATCGCGACGCCTGCGCCGAATGTCAGCACCAGGGTGGTTTGCGGGCCGTAGACGCAATATCCGGCAGCCACCTGCTTCGCACCCGCTTGCAGGAAATCTTTTTCGCTCACGTCGGCGCCGCCTTCGGGCTTCTTGAGCACGCTGAAGATGGTGCCGATGCTGACGTTCACGTCGATGTTGCTAGAACCGTCGAGGGGATCGAACAGCAGCAGATATTCACCTTGCGGATAGCGATTCGGCACTGCGTAGATCGTGTCCATCTCTTCGCTGGCCATGGCCGCCAGATGGCCGCCCCATTCGTTGGCTTCGATCAGCACTTCGTTGGCGATGATGTCCAGCTTCTTCTGGATTTCGCCTTGAACGTTCTCGGTTTCGGCTGCACCCAACACGCCGCCGAGCGCACCTTTGTTCACTGCATGGCTGATGCTCTTGCAGGCGCGTGCAACGACTTCGATAAGCAGTCGCAGTTGCGCGGGAACGTGCCCCGGCGCTTCGGACGCGCCGCCTTCGGCGCGACGCTGCTGCTCGATGAGATAGCGGGTAAGTGAAATCGGTTTGGTCATAAATATATCCAGATCAATCGGCAAGAGCACGCGTCACGACTTCGTGAACGTCGTTGCTCAGGTCGGGTTTCGCGGCAACTCGCGCGATCGCTTCGCGCGCTGCGCTGCGGTAGGGTTCCACGAGCTTGCTCCAGCGATCGAGCGCACGTGCGAGGCGCGCCGCAACCTGCGGGTTGATCGCATCGAGTTCGATGACGCGTTCGCTCCAGAACACGTAGCCTGCTGCATCGGAACGATGGAACGCGCCGGGGTTCGCGCTGCAGAAACTGAAGATCACGCTGCGCGCCCGGTTGGGATTGCGCAGGCTGAAGTCGGGGTGCTTCAACAACTGTTTGACTGCGGGCAGGATGTTCCCGTTGCGGTCGGGAGCACCGGCCTGAAGCGCGAACCATTTGTCCAGAACAAGCGCCTCGTCCTTGAACATGGCGTGGAACTTCGCCAAGGCTTCGGCCGCCAGGGAATGACCACTCGACACCAGCGCCGACAGTGCGTTGAAACGGTCGGTCATGTTGCCGGCGTCCTTGAATCGCTGATAGGTCTTGCCAGGCCAGATCGTGTCGCCGCTGGTGCGAGCCGCGAGACACAGATTCGTGAGCGCCATGCCGACCAGTGCACGATGACCCGAGGGAATCGGATCGGGTTTGTACGCGCCGTGCTCGGTGTAGGTATCTACCGCCCAAGCCCAGTCGGATTGCAACGCCTCGGCAAGCTGCTGACGCATGGCTTCGCGCACCGCGTGGATTCGCTGCGGGTCGACCAGTGCGAGTTGCTCGGAAATGTAGCTCTCGCCGGGGAGCGTGAGCACGAGTTCCTTGAATGCAGCATCAAGCTCGGGGTGACGCAACACCGCGCGCAGCGCTTCGACGAAAGGTGCGTCGAGCTCGATCGGTTCGGACGCGGGCTGCGCCACGAACGCCAGTGCACGACGAATCGCCAAACGCTGCGCTGCTTCCCAGCGATTGAACGGATCGGGATCGAAGGCCAGCAGGGTGAGCAGCTGCGCATCGGTGTAGTCGTATTCGAGAACCACGGGCGCGCTGAATCCGCGAAGGATGGAAGGAACCGGCTCGCTGTCGATATTGGTGAAGACGAAGGTCTCGGTGTCTTCTGTCAAGACGAAGGTGCGCGATCCGAATTCCGGCTCGTTCCAATGCGGCAACTGCAGGGGCAGTTCCTTGCCGGATGCATCGAGCAGGCCCAGGGCAACCGGAATCACGAACGGCAACTTGACGGCTTGACCGGGCGTGGGAGCGCAGCTTTGAGCGAGCGTGAGTGTGTAGGTGCGATTCGCCGCGTCGTACACGCCGGTGGCTTTCAGGCGGGGCGTGCCGGCCTGGAAATACCAGCGCTTGAACTTCGGCAGCAGGCGAGCCAGGTCGGAGTCTGGGTTCGCATCGGCAATGGCTTGCGCGAAATCGTCACAGGTGACCGCGTGGCCATCGTGACGTTCGAAGTACAAGGTCATGCCCTTGGCGAAGCCTGCGCGGCCTACCAGCGTCTGCATCATGCGAACGACTTCGGCACCTTTTTCGTAAATGGTGACCGTGTAGAAATTGTTGATCTCGATGTAGCTGTCGGGTCGAACCGGGTGCGCCATCGGGCCTGCATCTTCCGGGAACTGCGCGGTACGAAGGACTCGAACGTCTTCTATGCGCTTGACTGCGCGAGCCGATGCTTCACCCGCCAGATCCTGGCTGAATTCCTGATCCCGGAAAACCGTGAGGCCTTCTTTCAGGCTCAACTGAAACCAGTCGCGGCAGGTCACGCGATTGCCGGTCCAGTTGTGGAAGTACTCGTGGCCGACAACGCTTTCGATGTTCGAGTAATCGCTGTCGGTGGCAGTTGCCTGATTCGCCAACACGTACTTGGTGTTGAAGATGTTCAGGCCCTTGTTTTCCATTGCGCCCATGTTGAAGTCGCTGGTCGCGACAATCATGAATCGCTCCAGATCGAGCGGCAGGCCGAAGCGCGCTTCGTCCCACGCGACCGATGCCATGAGCGAGTTCATCGCGTGTTCGGTCTTGTCCAGATCGCCAGGACGCACGAACACCTGCAGCAGATGATCCTTGCCCGCACGCGAGGTGATGCGCTGCTCACGCGCCACCAGCTTGCCCGCAACCAGCGCGAACAGATACGAAGGCTTGCGATGCGGATCGACCCATTTCGCGAAATGGCGGCCAGCGTGTTCGCCGGTCATGTCGCCTTGCTCGACCAGATTCCCGTTCGACAGCAGCACTGGATACTTCGCCTTGTCGGCGCGCAGCGTCACAGTGAACATGGCCATCACATCGGGACGGTCGAGGAAGTAGGTGATGCGGCGAAAGCCTTCTGCTTCGCATTGCGTGAAGAAGGAATCGTTGCTCACGTACAAGCCCATGAGCTTGGTGTTCTTGGCAGGCGCGCAAGTCGTGAAAATTTCCAGATCGAACTCGTCGGGCAGGTTGTCCAGCACCAGTCGACCTTCTTCCATCTTGAACGAGGTACCCTGGCCGTTCACCAGAACTCGCGCCAGGTTCAGCTCGTCGCCGTCGAGTTTGAGCGGTTGCGATGCGACGTCGGCATTGCGGCGCAGATGCATCTTGTTGAGCACACGGGTCTTCGCGGGATCGAGGTCGAAGCACAGGTCGACCGTATCGATCCAGTACGCCGGGGCAGCGTAGTCTTCACGGCAAATCACCGTTGTTTGTCCTTCACGCATCATGCGGGATCTCCAGAAATTGTTTGGTGACCTTCAAGCTCTTGTCGAGTCTTAAACGCCTTGTTTTAAGGAAGCTTCGATGAAGGGGTCGAGGTCGCCGTCCAGCACTTTCTGCGTGTTGGACACTTCCACGTTGGTACGCAAATCCTTGATACGGCTTTGATCGAGCACGTAAGAGCGAATCTGATGACCCCAGCCGACATCGGTCTTGCTGTCTTCGAGCTTTTGCTGCTCGGCCATCTTCTTGCGCATTTCGTGTTCGAACATCCGCGAGCGCAACATGCTCCACGCTTCGTCGCGGTTGCGGTGCTGCGATCGGTCGTTCTGGCACTGCACCACGATACCCGTGGGGATGTGCGTGAGTCGAACTGCGGAATCGGTCTTGTTGATGTGCTGTCCGCCCGCGCCGCTGGCACGGTAGGTGTCGACACGAACGTCGGCCGGGTTGATTTCGATCTCGATGTTGTCGTCGACTTCGGGGTACACGAACACAGACGCGAACGACGTGTGACGTCCGCCCGACGAATCGAACGGCGACTTGCGGACCAGCCGATGCACACCGGTTTCGGTTCGCAGCAGGCCGAACGCGTATTCGCCTTCGAGCTTGATGGTCGCGCTCTTGATGCCGGCCACGTCGCCCGCCGACTCTTCCATGACTTCGGGCTTGAAGCCCTTGCGTTCCGCGTATCGCAGATATTGGCGAAGCAGCATGCTTGCCCAGTCGCAGGCTTCGGTGCCGCCTGCGCCGGCCTGGATATCGAGAAAAGCGTTCATCGAATCGGCCGGGTTGTTGAACATGCGGCGGAATTCGAGGTCTTCGATGATCTTGGCCAGTTTGGCAGCGTCGGCTTCTATCGACTGCAGGCTGCCTTCGTCGCCTTCTTCCTTGGCCATGTCGTACAGCTCGGTGCTGTCGGACAGCTCGCTCGTGAGTTTGTCGAGCGTGACGACCACGCTGTCGAGCGATTTTTTCTCGCGGCCCAGTTCCTGGGCTCGTTTCGGGTCATTCCAGACGGAAGGGTCTTCCAGTGACGCGTTGACGGTTCTCAGACGTTCGGATTTGGCATCGAAGTCAAAGATACCCCCGTAAATCGATGGTACGCGCGGTCAAATCCGCGAGCGAGGTACCGATAGTGTTGATGCGTTCTGCTTCCATGACGGGGTCCTGTCTGATTTTCAAGAATTGGGGCCGGTGGCTGTGCTTGCGCTTCAGCGCCGGCGAACCTCGTATTTTCTCATGCGGCCCACCCCCGGCTTTTATGACCCCAAAAAGTCCTCGATGAGGCTGGCGACAAGCTCCGGTTTGTCGTGATGCAGCATGTGCCCCGAGTCCGGGATCAGCTCGATTCGATAGTCGGCAACGTTCTCGAGCCGCTTGTGGAAATCGTCCCGGGTGTATTCGGCGTTCTTGTAGTAGCCCGCCAGGGTGTCGTCACTGGCTTCGATCATCAGCGTCGGCGCGGTAATGAGTTTGTAGAGCTCGACCGCCTCGTCGGCGCGGTAGATCTGTGAGTTGGTGGTTTTATGGGCCGGGTCGCCGAGGATCTCGAATTGGATATTGCCTTGGGCGTCTGTCGTGCGCTTCGACCAGTGTTGAGCCAACCAGAGCGCCTTGTCGGCCGCGAGCCTGCGGTTGGTTTTCATCAGACGGTCGGCGACCGCCTCGAGAGTCGGGTAGCTCTTTAGAGTGACATTGCCTCGGTTGAATTCCTTGACTCCGTCGATCCAGTCGGCATATCGGCGTGGAGCTTTATCGGGCAAGGTCGCTGCGAGGCCGAACCCTTCCAGGTTCACCAGCTTTCGGATGCGCGTAGGCCGCACGCCGGCGTACATCATCACCACGTTGCCGCCCATGCTGTGACCGATCAGATCGATAGGCGCGTCCGGCGAGTAGTGGTCGATCAGCAATTCGAGATCGGCCAGATAGTCGGTGAACCAGTAATGGTCGGTCTTGGGCGATTCGGTGTGTCCGAAGCCGCGCCAATCGGCAGCAATCACACGACGATCCGACTTCATGGCATCGACCACGAACTGGAACGATGCGGCCACATCCATCCAGCCATGCATCATGAAAATCGGCGGGACGCCAGCCTGGGGAGTGCCCCATTGCTGAACGTGATAACGGGCGGTTCGCACTGGCACGAATTCGGAACGGGAGGGGCGCTTTGGGCTGTACATGCGAAGAATCATAAGGACTCTTACACTCGATCCTTCGACAAAAATCGAGGTAAGAGGTCCGCATGAAAACAGTTCAACTCGGCACGAGCGACTTGCACGTTGCCCCCATTTGCTTGGGAACCATGACTTTCGGTGAACAGGTGGATGAAGCCACAGCTCACACGATCCTCGACCGCTCGGTCGAGCGAGGCGTCAATTTCATCGACACGGCAGAGATGTATTCGGTGCCCACGCGCGCGCCCACCTACGGTGCCACAGAAAAAATCATCGGCAACTGGTTCGAGAAAAACAAGGGCATGCGCAGCAAGGTCGTGCTTGCGACCAAAGCGGCCGGCCCGTCGCGCGGCATGAACTGGATTCGCGAAGGGCGCCCCGGTTTCTTCGCGCAGGACATCATCGATTCCTGCGAAGGAAGCCTGAAGCGCCTGAAGACCGACGTGATCGATCTGTACCAGTTGCATTGGCCGGCACGCAAGGTTCCTGCGTTCGGCGAGATGTATTTCGATCCGGCCAACGAGCGCGAAGCACCGTCGGTGCAGGAGCAGCTGGAAGCATTCGGCAAGCTGGTGAAGGCCGGCAAGGTTCGCGCGATCGGACTGTCGAACGAAACGCCTTGGGGAATTCATGAGTTCGTACGCATTGCAGAGCAGCATGGCCTGCCGAAGATCGCTTGCACCCAGAACCCGTATTGCCTGACCAACCGCTCGCTAGAGAACGGTCTGGACGAATCGCTGTTCCGCGAAAAAGTAGGCCTGCTTGCATACTCGCCGCTCGCCTTCGGCGCGCTGACCGGCAAGTACGACAAAAGCGGCTTCACCGGCGCCGATGCACCGAAGGATGGTCGCATCACGATTTTCGACTCGGTACGCGCTCAGCGCTGGGGACGGGACGACGCATTGAAAGCCGCCCGAAAGTACAACGCACTCGCCAAGGAAAACGGCATGACGCCGACTCAGCTGGCACTGGCTTTTTGCTACAACAAATGGGTGGTTTCCAGCACCATCATCGGGGTGACCACCGTGGCTCAGCTCGATGAAAACGTCGATGCCTACGGCAAGACGCTGTCGCCGGAGCTGCTAAAAGCGATCGACGACATTCGCTGGACCGACCGCGATCCGGCCGTTTGATTCCGACGAGGCCGCCGCTGGCAAAATGGCGGCTTCTTTGGCGACTGGAGACAAATTCTTGGACAACCCCTATCCCTTGGTGGCTGCGATCGCGGCGTACCTGATCGGCTCCTTGAGCTTCGCGGTCATCGTCACGAAACTCATGGGCCTGAGCGATCCGCGCACTTACGGTAGCAAAAATCCAGGCGCGACCAACGTGCTCCGATCGGGCAACAAGCCGGCAGCGATAGTGACCTTGCTGCTCGATGCGCTGAAAGGTTTTCTTCCGATGTTTCTGGTGTCGATGTATGGCACGCCTTACGGAATGGAAGAGGGCACTGTGGCAATGGTCGCCGTTGCCGCGTTTCTTGGGCACCTATATCCGCTGTATTTCGGGTTCAAGGGCGGCAAAGGCGTTGCAACCGCGCTGGGCGTGTTGTTTGGGATCAGCTGGGCGCTAGGGCTTGCGACCCTCGCCACCTGGGTCATCATCGCGTTCTTCTTCAGATACTCGTCACTCGCATCGATCGTCTCCGCCGTTTTCGCGCCGATTTTCTACATCATCGGCGACGGGGCCGTCTGGGACGTCGATCAGAAAATCGCGGCGGCGATTCTGGTCATGTCGGCGCTGCTTCTATACCGCCATTGGGGAAATATTCTTCGGCTGGTGGAAGGCAAGGAATCGCGGATCGGTGCAAAGAAATCGGGGACGTCGCGGACCTGAATGTTCTCCCGATAATTCAGGTCAATAGCGGCGCTCGAGCACCATCTGGTCGCTGTCGCGTCGCATGCTGAATCGGGAGAGGAAGCTGTTGCCGAGGAGGACGTAAGGCATTGACATTTGTCCGACGACCGCGTCGACGTTGAACACTTCGACATCACCCACTCGTACGGAATTCAGAGTCAGCCTGTAGCCCACGACTGAGCCGTTGGCGGTGTTCATCATGATCCGCTGACCATTTTTCCAGTTGATGCCGAGACGTTCGGCATCGCTCACGCCCATGCTCACGACGCTTGCGCCAGTGTCCACGATGAATTGAACGCTCTGGTTGTTGATCGAGCCGAGCGAGAAGAAGTGTCCGCCACGCTCCATTTGCAGGACGATCTTCGATCCCGATTCACGTGCTGTCCCGCCCATGCTGATCGCCGCATCGCCCATGTGGAGTGTGTGGCGTTTTCCGTCGATCTCGACGATCGCCTGATCGCTGCCTGCCGATACGACCTTGACGCCCTTGAAGGTTTCGCCAGGCGCGACCATTTTCGGCTGCGCACCGTCTATGACCAGCAGCGCCTTCGTGCCCACCGTTCCCGAAAGAAAAATGCTCGGGCCCTTCGGCGCATTCTGTGCCGACGCGTCGAATACGGCACAAAAACCGCAGACCGAAAGTAGGAGTGCTGCGGCAGTTGTGCGATTCATGGTTTGGCTTTGGTCGGCTCGGTTATGAGGCTTTGATGACGAGGCTTAGTCGCGGAAGTTGTTGAAGGTCAGCGGGAAGTCGGTGATGTCCTTGCGAACCAGCGCCATCGCTTCCTGAAGATCATCTCGCTTCGCACCCGTCACACGAACTGCGTCGCCCTGAATGGATGCCTGGACCTTCATCTTGCTGTCCTTGATGAGGCGCGTGATTTTCTTGGCCAGCTCGGTTTCGATGCCGTTACGCACCTTGATCACCTGCTTGACCTTGTCGCCGCCCATTTTCTGAACGTCGCCCTTATCGAGGTAACGGATATCTACATTGCGTTTGGTGAGTTTGTTGCTCAGCACATCGAAAATTTGTTGAAGCTGGAAATCGGCGTCGCCCAGGAGCGTGATTTCCTTGTCCTTCAACTCGATTGCAGCGGCAGTACCCTTGAAGTCGAAACGGGTTGAAATTTCTTTCGTGGTGTTCTCCACGGCGTTTTTGACTTCGACCAGATTCGGTTCGCAAACAGTATCAAATGAAGGCATGGTCTCGATTTAATTGAGTAGGTTGAATGAGACAATTCTCCCATGTTCATCGAGCAAAACGTACCCCTCCAGCGCTACAACAGCTTCGGAATCGTCGCCAAAGCTTTTCGTCTTGTACGTGTCACGAATGAAGAGGACGTTCGCCAGCTGATCGCGCAACCCGATTTGCGCGACGCCCCGCGATTCATATTGGGTGGCGGCAGCAACATCGTCATTACCGGCGACGTGAAGGCATTGGTACTAAAGGTCGAGGTCAAAGGTCGACGAGTCGTCGAGGAAACCTCCCGCGCGGTCATCGTGGAAGCAGGTGCAGGCGAGGGTTGGCACGATACCGTCGCGTGGACCATCGCCCAAGGCTACGGGGGACTCGAGAATCTCGCACTCATTCCGGGGACGGTTGGCGGATCGCCAGTACAAAACATCGGCGCTTATGGAGTCGAGCTTCAGGATCGATTCGAATCTCTTGATGCAATCGACCTCACGACCGGTCGCGTATTCACGCTCGACGCGGCCCAATGCGGCTTCGGCTATCGCGATTCCGTGTTCAAACACGCGCCACCCGCAGAGTCGAACGACAACCACGTCGGTGGATTCGGACTTGCCGGACGCGCGCTTATCCTGCGCGTCCGATTCCGTTTGCCCAAGCCCTGGAAGCCGGTCCTCGGCTATTTCGATTTGGAAAGGAAAATCGCTGAAACCGGCATTACAGAGCCGACGTTTCAGCAGGTGTACGAGTGGGTATGCGCCATACGCGGCGCGAAATTGCCGGATTGGCGGGTCATTGGCAACGCCGGAAGTTTTTTCAAGAATCCGGCTGTGACGCCGGACCAATGCGCAGACATCATCGCGCGCGAGCCGCGAGTGGTTCATTACCCCATGCCAGACGGCACGATCAAGCTGGCGGCAGGCTGGTTGATCGACGCATGCGGCTGGAAGGGCAAGACAGTCGGCAATGCTGGCGTCTACGAAAAGCAGGCGCTGGTGCTGGTCAATCGTGGCAAAGCGGAAGAAGGCACGAGTGCAACCGGAGGAGAAGTCATGACGCTGGCCGGAGCTATCCAGACCAGCGTTTACGAGCGATTCGGGATCCGTCTGGAACCCGAACCCGTTGTCGTTTAAGACAGCGTTTTGTGATCAGCCGAAGCTGCAGATGTAGCTGTACGGCTCGCCGGAAACGCGTATATCGAACTTGCTGTTCGCAGGCACGCTGAACTTCTCTCCTACTCCGGACTTGACCCATTCGGTCGTGCCGTCGAGACGGTATTCACAAGCACCCGACACGCACTCCATCACTTCGGCGGCGCCGGTGTTGAAGGTGAGGGTCGCGGGCATGATCACGCCGACCGATTTCTTCTCGCCGTCTGGGTAGGTGACCGAATGGCTCACGCACTTGCCGTCGAAATAGACGTTCGCCTTGGTCGAAACACTGACCGCTTCGAGTTTTTCCACTGTCATTTCTTCGATCCCTTTTTTGCGGGCGCTTTCGCTTTTGCGGTGGTCTTGGGTGCAGTTTTGGCTGCAGGTTTGACCTTGCCCTTGGGCGCAGCACGCGAGTTCTTCAGATTGCCGGCAATACGCATGCGCAGTGCGTTCAGCTTGATGAAACCTCCAGCGTCGGCCTGGTTGTATGCACCGCCGTCGTCGTCGAAAGTCGAGATCTTCATGTCGAACAGGCTGTCCGTTTTGCTCTCGCGGCCCACGCACATGATCGTGCCCTTGTACAGCTTCAAGCGAACCTTGCCGTTCACGGTGGCTTGCGATGCGTCGATCAAGCCTTGCAGCAGTTCGCGCTCTGGGCTGAACCAGTAGCCGTTGTAGATGAGGCGCGCGTAACGCGGCATCAGATCGTCCTTGAGCGCGAGCACTTCGCGGTCCATGGTGATCGATTCGATGGCACGGTGGCCCGACAAAAGAATCGTGCCGCCGGGGGTTTCGTAGCATCCGCGGCTCTTCATGCCGACGTAACGGTTCTCGACCTTGTCCAGACGTCCGATGCCGTGCTTGCCGCCAATTTCATTCAGCATGGTGAGCACCTTGGCCGGGCTCAGCTTGACACCGTCGATGGCCACCACGTCACCTTTGGCATACGTGAGTTCGATGATTTGCGGTTTGGACGGCGCCTTCTCGGGGCTCACCGTCAGGCGCCACATGTTGTCTTCGGGCGCGAAGTTGGGATCTTCCAGGATGCCGCCTTCGTAGCTGATGTGCAGCAGGTTGGCGTCCATGGAGTAGGGCGCGCCGCCCTTGCGCTTCTTGAAATCGACCGGAATGCCGTGCTTGTCGGCGTAGGCCAGCAGTTTCTCGCGGGAAAGCAGATCCCATTCGCGCCAGGGTGCTATCACCTTGACGTTCGGCATGAGCGCATAGGCGCCGAGCTCGAATCGGACCTGATCGTTGCCCTTGCCGGTCGCGCCATGGCTGATCGCGTCGGCGTTGGTTTTGCGGGCAATTTCGACCAGGCGTTTGGCGATCAGGGGGCGTGCAATAGAGGTGCCGAGAAGGTATTCGCCCTCGTACAGCGCGTTGGCGCGGAACATGGGGAACACGAAGTCGCGCACGAATTCTTCGCGGAGGTCTTCGATGAAGATGTTCGAGGGCTTGATGCCCATCTTGATGGCCTTGAGGCGCGCCGGCTCGATTTCTTCGCCCTGTCCGATGTCAGCCGTGAAAGTAACGACTTCGCAGCCGTATTCGTCTTGCAGCCATTTCAGGATGATCGAGGTGTCCAGACCGCCGGAGTAGGCGAGAACAACCTTCTTGGGTCCGGCAGCGACCGGGGTTTTCTTTGAATCGGACATGGTGCTTTCGAGCGCCCGGCGGGCGGGCTAATAAAAAGAAAGGGAAAAAAGATTCCGGAAAGCGGAGATTTTAGCGACTGTAAGAATCCAAATCCCCGTGCTTTGCGTATTGCTTCCAAGCCCTGACAATCCCGCCATGGCAAATGAAGTTATGGATGACGACGTGATCGCCCTGCTGGACCGGATAGCACCGCAAAACGCCGACTCGAGAGTGGCAATGCGCGAGCTGTACGACCTCACCTCCAAACGACTGTTCGGCCTCGCATTTCGCGTAGCCGGCAACCGCGATTGGGCCGAGGACGTGGTGCAGGAGGCGTACATGAATATCTGGCGTTCGGCGTCGAGCTATCGCGCCACGCTCAGCCCGCCTTTCGCCTGGATGGGCCTGATCGTGCGAAGCCGCGCGCTCGACTTCCTGCGGCGCCGGACCTCGGAGCGGGCGGATCACACGCAGGATATCGACGACGGCATCGGAGAGACGATCGAATCCGATACGCCATCGCCCATGGACACCGCGCAAGCCAGCGAGCAGGCTTGGGCGCTCCATGAATGCTTGCGCAAGCTCGATTCGAAGCAGCGTGAGGCGGTGAGCCTCGCTTACCTGAGGGACATGAGCCACGGCGAATTGGCCGATCAGCTGAAGATCCCGCTCGGCACCATCAAGACCTGGATTCGCAGAGGCATCGAGCAACTGCGCACCTGTATGTCGCGCTTTGCGTGAATCGAAGAAAACGCTCGACACACCATGAACATTGCAAAACATCCCGATCTGCTGGAGCAACTTGCCGCGAGCTATGCGCTCGGCACCATGCGTGGTCGTGCCCGAAGCCGCTTCGAAACGATGGCACGCCAGAGTCCGACGGTGCGTGCTTCCACGCTCATCTGGCAGGAACGTTTTTCGTCGCTGACCGAATTGCAGCCGGAACAGGTGCCGAGCGCCAACGTCTGGAAACGAATCGAGAATCTGATCGCAGCGGAGCCGGGCCGCGTTGCTGAATCCGGCATGACGTCTGCGATTGCGGAAAAGCTCAAGAGACTGATGAGCGTCTGGCGAGGGGTGGCCTTGGGTTCGGGCGCGACGGCAATTGCTGCAGTCCTGGTCGCGGTGACTACACACAAGCAAGTCGAGAGTCAGGACATGCAGCTCGCAGCCGCGCAGCAGCAGAACGTGGCACTGACCGAGCGGCTTCAGTCGACGCCGCAAATCCAGTACGTCTCGGTGCTATCGGACGATAAGCAGGCAGCGACCATGCTCGCCACTTTTGATCCTACCAAGCGAACGATCACCCTTAAGCGGGTCGGCAACTATCAGGAATCTGCAGACAAGTCGCTGCAGTTGTGGGCGTTGCCGGAAACCGGCGGTCCGAAATCGCTGGGTGTTTTGGGCAGCGATGCGGTTGTCCGTCTGACAGCTACTCCGAACGATGTCCAACAGGTTCCGACTCTTGCAATCACGCTCGAACCCCATGGCGGCGTGCCTCCTGGCTCCGGCCCGACTGGACCGGTGCTGTTCAAAGGTCCCTTGCTTCGTACAACGCTGTAGATACTTGCGCACAGCAAAAAGCCGCCCGAGGGCGGCTTTTTGGTTTTCAGGCAGTCGAAATACTTCGACCGAGCCAGCTTTTAACGCCAGCCGTGACCGCCCCAACCGCCGTGACCACCGTAGTAGCCCAGACCGATGGAGAAGCTGACCGGGTTGTACGGACGCACGTAGTAGGGTGCCTCCTGATACACGACCGGGGCGCGCTGGATGTATTGAACCGGCGGCTGAATGTACTGGGGAGGCTGCTGATACACAGGAGCTTGTTGGTACGCCGGAGCTTGCTGCGCGCCGCCGTAAGGCGTCACTTGCAAGGGCACCCATTGGCCCGGATCGTTCGGCATCTGAACCTGATACTGCTTGCCAGCGTATTCGTAGGTCACGTTGTACGCGGTTGTGCGGTTTTCGTAGAAGTTTTGCGTGCTGCAGTTCTGCACGTTCTGAACTTGCGATCCGCCTCCACGCTCGAGGTTGTTGCCGGTAATTGCACCACCCATCACGCCGATGGCTGTAGCTGCTGCACGACCGCTACCGTGACCGATAGTGTTACCCAGCAATCCACCAGCGATTGCGCCGATGGCCAGACCTGCACCTGACTTGCGCTCTTCCGTGACGACTTGCTGGTTGCTGCAAACCTGTCGCGGGACGCTGACTTGCTGAACGATGGGGGTGGTCGAGATGACGCGACCCATTTCCTGCCCTTGGGCAGACGCCACACCGGAAATACCGGCAAGGGCGGTGAAAACTGCGGAACCGATTACTGTGTTTTTCATGGTTTGCTCCTTGGAGCGTTCAACGTAAGAACGATGAAGAAAGTTTACCGCCCGGGGCATCTTTACGTGGTCAAAAACCGGTAAAGAGTGCGTAAAAATTACGCAACTTTCATTACGTTTGTGGGCGATTCGAAGGCGATTTCGCGAGGAAATCAGGATCTGGAGTCGGCAATGAGCGATTTCCAGGTGGTTGAGTCGAATCCCACGGTAATTTGGTTCGAAAAATCGCTTCCCCATTCCACAACCGGCCGCTTGATAACGCTGAGTTGGTCCAAAGCGAGCTTTTTTGCGCTCGCACCATCCACGACTTCGCCTTGCACCGTCGGATCCAGCTTTCGCCAGGTGGTTCCTTTTCGATTTATCAGCAGTTCCCAGCCCGCTGCTTTCGCCCACTTGTCGAACGTGGCGGCAGGTAGCCCCTGCTTCTTGAAATCGTGGAAGACATAGGAGACGCCGTTCTCGTCGAGCCAGGTGCGGGCTTTCTTGACGGTGTCGCAGTTGGGAATGCCGTAGACAGTGATCATTCCCCAATTCTCCGTCATGACTTGCCGCTTACGCGACAATTTGCCCGGTATGACGAAATCGCTGAACGAATGGCTCGCGCATTGCGAGCAACTGCACCCCAAGAACATCGACATGGGGCTCGATCGGGTGAAACTGGTCGCCGATCGAATGGGGCTGAAGCCGACCATGCCAGTCATCACGGTCGCCGGAACGAACGGGAAGGGGTCGACCTGCGCGATGCTCGAGGCGATCTACATGCAAGCGGGGTATCGCACGGGTGTGTATACGTCGCCGCATTTGGTGCATTTCGAAGAGCGATGCCGTATTCGAGGGGAATCGGCCAAGCCGGAGCACTTGGCAGAGCACTTTGCGAAAGTCGAAGCGGTTCGCGGCGAGGTGTCGCTGACGTATTTCGAGTTTTCCACGCTGGCCATAGTCAGCCTGATGCTCGCGTCGGATCTGGAGGTGCTGGTTCTGGAAGTCGGACTGGGCGGTCGACTCGACGCTGTGAATATTTTCGACGCCGATTGCTCGATCGTCACCAGTATCGATCTCGATCACATGCAGTTCCTCGGTAACGATCGCGAGTCTATTGGCCGGGAAAAAGCCGGGATCATGCGCGCAGAGAAGCCTGCGGTGATCAGCGATCCGTCTCCCCCTCAGTCGGTGCTCGACCGTGCGAAGGAAATCGGGGCGGATCTTTGGTTGCTTGGCGTGGATTTCAACTTTTCCGGCGACAAGCAGCAGTGGGGCTGGGCCGGCCGAGGCCGTCGATACAGCGGGCTGGCGTATCCGGCGCTTCGGGGCGCGAATCAACTCATGAACGCTGCGGGTGTTCTGGCGGCAGTTACGGCATTGCGCCAACAACTTCCCGCCACCGCCCAAGCGGTCCGCAATGGCCTGGCACTCGTCGAATTGCCCGGCCGTTTCCAGATCATCCCCGGCCAGCCGACCCTGGTCCTCGATGTTGCGCACAACCCGCATTCCGTGGCTGCGCTTTCCGCCAATCTGGATGCAATGGGTTTCTATCCCACGACGCACGCTGTGTTCGGCGCAATGGCCGACAAGGACCTTGCCCCGATGCTAGCCAAGGTCGATCCGGTGATCGACCGCTGGTACTTCACCAGTTTGCCGACGGCGCGTGCCGAATCGGGCGCGAATCTGCTGGCGCGTTGGAACGAATTTCAGGCCGCTGCCGGAAACCGGAAAGATGTCGCAGGACTCGCGTTCGAAAACCCTCAATCTGCCCTCGACGCGGCAATAGCTGCTGCAGACCCCACTGATAGAATCGTCGTCTTTGGATCGTTCTACACGGTAGGCGGCGTCCTCGAAAACGGGATTCCACGTTTGCACGCACAACACCTGAATAACTGAACACCCGAGCTCCACACTTCATGGCTTTTTTCAAGTTCCGCAAAGGTGGCGACCGCCAGCAAACCGCCGCATCTGTTCACCCGGAGAGCGTCGAGGCCATGCGCAGACGCGCCAAGCACCGCCTGATCGGTGCTGCGGTGCTGGTCATTGCCGGCGTGGTCGGATTCCCCCTTGTATTCGATACCCAGCCGCGCCCGATTGCGGTCGACGTTCCCATCGTCATTCCCGACAAAAACTCGGTGAAGCCGCTGGCCATGCCGGCGCCTGCAGTCGCCGCGGCATCCACATCTTCTTCCACGCCTTCGTCCAGCTCCGCTTCCGGATCGTCGACAGTGGCGCAAGTCGTGCCCGACAAGGTCCCGGCCAACGCAGCTCTCTCGCCCAAAGAAGAAATCGTCACGACGCCGCCAAAAGCGCCCAGCGCGGCCGCTGCCGTCACGCCTCCTCCCGTACCTAAACCGCCCTCCGTTGCCGCAGCCTCCAAGCCCGCCGCAGCGCCTGCCGCCGCTGCGCCCGCTAAAAACAACGACGGCGCGAAAGCACTGGCTCTGCTCGAAGGCAAAGCCCCGGACGCGTCTACCCCAACGGCGTCCGACTCCGGGCGCTTCGTGGTTCAAGTGGGCGCGTTCGCCGACGCCGACAAAGCGCGCGAAGCCCGCATGAAAGTCGAACGATCGGGGCTGAAAACATATACGCAGGTGGCAGACACGAAAGACGGCAAACGCACGCGGGTTCGCGTCGGGCCGTTCGCGAGTCGCGCTGAAGCCGATAAAGCTGCGGCGAAGATCAAGGGACTGGATTTAAGTGCGGCCGTCCTCACCTTGTAAGGGTGGGCGAATGCGCAGATCGGCTGAAAGCGCCGCGTGGTAGCTCTCGATCTGATCCTGATCGGCGCGCTGCTGGTGTCGCTTGTTATCGGCGCGTGGCGCGGCCTGGTTTACGAATTGATTTCATTGGCTGGCTGGATTGCAGCTTTTTTCGTGGCGCAGTATTTCGCGCCTGACGTGGCTGCGATGCTTCCGCTGGCAAAGGCGCCGGATCCGCTTCGATACGCCGCTGGTTTTGCGATTGTCTTTATCGCGGTGGCGTTCGGGGCTGGGCTGGTGGCCTGGGGATTGAAGAAGCTGGTCGAGGCTGTGGGCCTGAGACCGGTCGATCGTGTGCTCGGAGGAGCTTTCGGTTTGATGCGTGCAGTCGTGCTGATGCTTGCAGCAACCGTTGTCGTGAACCTGATGGGTCAGCAGACAAGCACATGGTGGAGTGAGTCGAAAGGTGCTGGAATTCTCGAAGCAGCGCTCAAAGGTTTGAAGCCGGTATTTCCGGAGCAGTTCGGGAAATTCATCCCCTGAACGGCGAACGAAATATCCAACGAAATTTAGGATCAACACATGTGTGGAATCGTCGGCGTCGTCAGTCGTGCCCCCGTCAATCAGCTTATCTATGACGCGCTTCTGCTGCTGCAGCATCGCGGACAGGACGCTGCGGGGATCGTCACGCAAAAGGAACGCAAGTTCTTCATGCACAAGGCAAAAGGCATGGTCAAGGATGTCTTTCGCACCCGCAATATGCGCGCCCTTCCGGGCAATTGCGGTCTTGGGCAAGTTCGTTATCCCACCGCAGGAAACGCGTTCAGCGAAGAAGAGGCGCAGCCTTTTTACGTTAATGCGCCGTTCGGCATCGTGCTGGTGCACAACGGCAACCTGACCAACGCCCATTCCCTGCGATCGGAGCTGTTCCTCACCGATCACCGCCACACCAATACAGAGAGCGATTCCGAAGTTCTGCTCAACGTGTTCGCGCATGAACTCGATCGGGCAACCCGCGGCGTGCCGCTTCAGGTGGGTAACGTGTTCGACGCAGTGAGCGCAGTCCATAAACGGCTTCGCGGTTCCTACGCCGTTATCGCGTTGATCGCCGGTCACGGCGTGCTCGCGTTTCGCGATCCGTTCGGCATCCGCCCGCTGGCCATGGGCCGCAGTGCAGACGGCACCATCATGGTAGGTAGCGAGTCGGTGGCGCTCGAAGGCACCTCGCACGAGTTCGAACGCAATATCGATCCCGGCGAAGCGGTGTTCATCTCGCTCGACGGCACGGTGCATTCGCGTCAATGCGCCGAGAAGCCGCAACTCAGCCCGTGCATTTTCGAGTTCGTCTACTTGGCCCGTCCCGATTCCGTGCTCGATGGCATCTCGGTTTATCAGGCGCGATTGAATCTGGGTGAAACGCTTGCCAAGCGCGTGGTGTCTACCGTGCCGCCGAACGAAATCGACGTGATCATTCCGATTCCGGAATCGAGCCGTCCGAGCGCGACTCAGCTTGCGCATTTGCTGGGCGTGCCGTATCGCGAAGGCTTCGTTAAGAATCGCTACGTGGGGCGCACCTTCATCATGCCGGGGCAGGGCGTTCGCAAGAAGTCGGTCCGCCAGAAGCTCAACGTGATCGCGAGCGAGTTCAAGGGTCGCAACGTCCTGCTGGTGGACGATTCGATCGTTCGCGGCACCACCAGTCGAGAGATCGTGCAGATGGCGCGCGACGCTGGCGCGAAAAAGGTTTATCTCGCAAGTGCAGCGCCGCCAGTTCGTTATCCGAACGTTTACGGCATCGACATGCCGACGCCGGACGAACTGGTCGCGCATGGTCGCACCGTCGAAGAGATTCGTGAGCTGATCGGTTGCGATGCGCTGATCTATCAGGATGTCGATTCGATGAAGCGTGCTGTCGGCGCACTCAATCCCAAGGTCAAGGATTTCGACGCGTCGTGTTTCGATGGCGTCTACGTCACTGGCGATATCACGGTCGAGAGCATTGCAGAGATGAACGCAGGGCGGGTAGTCGAGCCCGAGGTTGAAAACGACACTTCACGTCTTTCTCTCCCGAACGCCGAAGATTCCACACAAGAGGCTTGAATTGACGACAAGAAAATTGCCTGAAGGTCTGCATCTGGACACGCTCGCGGTTCGCGTAGCGGTAGAGCGCAGCCAGCATGGAGAAAACTCCGAAGCTCTGTACCTCACCAGCAGCTTCGTGCAGCCCGACGCGGCAACCGCAGCGCGCAGATTCGCCAACGAAGAAGAGGGCTACATCTATTCGCGCTTCACTAATCCGACCGTCGCGTCGTTCGAGCAGCGCCTGGCCGCACTCGAAGGAACCGAAGCGGCCATTGCAACGTCGAGCGGAATGTCGGCCATTCTTCTGCTGTGCATGGGGTTGCTAAAGGCCGGCGATCACGTCATCTGCTCGCAGTCGGTTTTCGGATCCACCATCAAGCTGATCGGAAGCGAGTTCGGCAAGTTCGGTGTCGAAACCAGCTTCGTTTCGCAGACCGACATAGCGCAGTGGAAAGCAGCGATCAAGCCGAACACCAAGCTGCTGTTCGCTGAAACACCAACCAACCCGCTGACCGATATTTGCGATATCCAGGCACTTGCCGATATCGCCCATGATGCGGGCGCGTGGCTTGCGGTAGACAACTGCTTTTGCTCTCCGGCACTCCAGCGCCCTGCATCGATGGGCGCTGATTTCATCATCCACTCGGGAACGAAATATCTCGACGGACAAGGTCGCGTTTTGGCCGGCGCAATCTGCGCGAGCAAGAAGATGGTCGACGAGAAATTCGTTCCGGTCATGCGCAGTGCTGGTATGTCGCTTTCTGCGTTCAACGCGTGGGTCGTGCTCAAAGGCATGGAGACCTTGTCGATTCGCATGCAGGCGCAAAGCGCGTCTGCGTTGCAGTTGGCCATCTGGCTCGAATCGCAGCCGGGCATCGCACGCGTCTATTACCCCGGATTGAAGTCGCATCCTCAGCATGAACTCGCAATGCGCCAGCAGTCCGGCATGGGTGGCGCAGTGGTGTCTTTCGATATGGTCGGCGGCGATCCCGCGACTGCACGCAAGAACGCGTTCCACGTGATCGACAGCACACAGGTGTGCAGCATCACCGCGAACCTGGGCGACACCAAGACCACGATCACGCATCCGGCAAGCACATCGCACGGACGCCTGTCGGAAGAACAGCGGCTCGCAGCCGGCATCAGCCAAGGGCTGATCCGCGTCGCGGTCGGACTCGAAAACATTGAAGATTTGAAAGCCGATCTTGCACGTGGCGTGCACACGATCGGCAAGCTCGCATGACACAAAAAACCAGAACACGTTTCGCACCTTCGCCCACCGGCTTCATCCATCTGGGCAACATCCGCTCGGCGCTGTATCCGTGGGCATTCGCACGCTCGACCGGCGGCGATTTCATTCTTCGTATCGAAGACACCGATCTCGAGCGTTCCACGCAGGCATCGGTCGACGTGATCATCGAGGGCATGAAATGGCTCGGACTCGATCACGACGAAGGTCCGTTCTATCAAATGCAGCGCATGAGTCGCTACAAGGAAGTGCTCGAACAGCTGAAATCCAGTGGCATGGTGTACCCCTGCTACATGAGTATCCAAGAGCTCGACGCGCTGCGCGACAGGCAAACCGAAGCGAAGGAAAAACCACGCTACGACGGCACCTGGCGCCCCGAACCCGGCAAGACACTGCCCGCGATCCCCGAAGGCGTGCAGCCAGTGCTGCGCTTCAAGAATCCGCAGGGTGGTTCGGTCGTCTGGGAAGACAAGGTCAAGGGTCGAATCGAGATCAGCAACGATGAACTCGATGACCTCGTGATTGCGCGTCCCGATGGCACGCCCACGTACAACTTCTGTGTGGTGGTGGACGACATCGACATGAACATCACGCACGTGATTCGCGGCGACGATCATGTGAACAACACGCCGCGGCAGATCAACATTTTCGAAGCGCTCGGCAAGACGCCGCCCGTATATGCGCACTTGCCCACCGTGCTCAACGAGCAGGGCGAGAAGATGAGCAAGCGCAACGGTGCGAAGGCAGTCACCGAGTATCGCGACGAAGGCTATCTGCCCGACGCGATGGTGAACTATCTCGCGCGCCTGGGCTGGTCTCACGGCGACGACGAAATCTTTTCCCGCGCGCAGTTCGTCGAATGGTTCAACCTGGATCATCTGGGTCGCAGTGCAGCGCAGTTCGACGAAGCGAAGCTTCGCTGGGTCAACGCGCAACATATGAAGACCACGCCGGACGACGAGCTGGCGCCATTGGTTGCGATGCAGTTGAAGAAAGAGGGAATCGACTCAGACGAGCGCCTGCCGCGCATCTGCGGTTTGTTCAAGGATCGTTGCGACACAACCGTGGCGCTTGCATCGTGGGCGAAGGCTTTTTACGCCGATGTGCAAGCGTCCGCCGAGGAGCGTGCCACGCATGTGACCGACGCGGTGAAGCCCGCGATTGCCGCGCTTGCGCAGACGCTTGCTACAACCGAATGGGACAAAGCTTCGATTTCCGCCGCCATCAAGCAAACCTTGGCTGCGCACTCGCTTAAAATGCCCCAACTCGCAATGCCTGTGCGTGTGTTGGTGATGGGAACATCGCAAACACCGTCCCTGGATGCGGTGCTCGAACTGAGCGGAAAAGAAAAGGTTTTGCAGAGGTTAGAAACCGCGTAATTTTCGTTCTATAATTCGAGGCTCGACACCTGATTGGGGTAACGAATCAAGCAATTGAATCGCAGTCCAGAGGGGGTATAGCTCAGCTGGGAGAGCGCTTGCATGGCATGCAAGAGGTCAGCGGTTCGATCCCGCTTACCTCCACCAAACGAGTGTCGAGACGGAAGTCCAAAAAAGGTTTTGACCCCATCGTCTAGAGGCCTAGGACATCACCCTTTCACGGTGAGTACCGGGGTTCGAATCCCCGTGGGGTCGCCAAGTTTCGTGGCACTTGACTCGCAAGAGTAGAAGTTCACGCCACGTGGAGTGGTAGTTCAGTTGGTTAGAATACCGGCCTGTCACGCCGGGGGTCGCGGGTTCGAGTCCCGTCCGCTCCGCCAAATTCCTTCGGGAATTTAAAAGGGCCACAACGAAAGTTGTGGCCCTTTTTCTTTGTGCGCTCGATTAATGCGTTTTTCAGCACCCTGCGAGAAACCGTTGTTGAGTTTTGGAATTCGAATTTCAAACTTTGGAATATCCCGCGCTAGGGCCGACCCAACCGAATCGGCCCTCCCTTGCTCAGCGCATCCACCTCCACCCCTTTTCGCGTGACACGCAGCTGCCCTTGTTCCGCCAGCGACGCTGCGATCCGCCTCACCTCGGGCATCAACTTTCTCCAGCGTTTTTCGTCCGATTCAAGCGCTCGTGCGACATCGGACGGGCAGATCGTCGCGTCGGGCGCACGTGCATCGAGTAGGTCGAAAACGGTATCTACGATTTCTTGATCGGTCATTCAGTGATCTTCGCTTTTTGAGGTTGATCGTTCCCGGCTCGATTTATTATTCCCCGATGCAAAAAATTTACGCCCCAAGGCTCGAATCGGGAGCCGTATCTTTCGCCGTACAGGTGGATGGAAAGATGATCATCGCAAGCATTACGCCGGAAGCGCTGGAAGACAACTTCGGCGGGCAGGCCAAGCTGCCCGACACACTGGTCGAGGCGTATGGCAAGAATGCGGTCGATATCGACGAGGTCGCGATCGAGAAATTTCGCGAACGTGGCGGGCCGCTGTTGTTGACCACCGACGACTTCTAACTTGCGACTTCTGCAGCCTACTTCAACACGCTCATCAGATTCGAAAACCCGTCGGTCCACGCGCGAAAGCCGGGTCGCGTCTCCAGGCTCACGCCAGATGCAAGGCCGGGCGGCATGTGTGCCGCACGATCAGGCGTCATGAGCAGCGCCCACGATGATCTGCGGCAATAAACATCCTTGTCGTCCGGTGCGATGTCGTACAGGCGCGCGACCAGGCCGAGTTCTTTCGCCGCAGCGGCCATGACGGGTCGCAAGTCGAGGTAGGTGTTGGTGATGTGAACTGCGAGCATGCCGCCCGGCTTCAAGTGCCGCATGTCCGCGCGCAAGGCCTCTAGCGTGAGCAGGTGGACCGGAATCGAATCGCCCGAGAAGGCGTCCATGACGAGGAGATCGAATTGTTGCGGCGGGTCGCGCTCGAGCAGCAAGCGACCATCGCCGAGTGCTTCGGTAATGCTTGCACGCGTGTCGGTGAGGAATGTGAATTCGGTCTTCGCAAGATAAAACACCTGCTCGTTGATTTCGTACAAACGCATTTTGTCGCCGGCGCGTCCGTACGCGGCCAGCGTGCCTGCACCCAATCCGACGACGCCCATGTTGAGTGGGCCTTCTTTTTGCAGAGCGCGAACCGCCTGGCCTACACCCGACAGCTCGCAGTAGTACGCGGTAGGTTTGTCTTTCATACCCGGCGCGAGATATTGCTCGCCGTGGCTGATCGCGCCGTGACGCATCATGCGTACCGGGCCCGCTATTTCGCGCTCGTGTCGACGACGCGCGACTGGCCATAAAAGTTGCGCATCACCGCGCGGTAGCCGTGCAGGGCGTCCCATTGGTCGTACGCGAGCCATACGCCGAAAGCGCAGACTGCAACAGGCACTACCACGCGCTGCCATTGCGACAGCGAAACCCAGATCACGCCGGCAGTAAGGGCTGCGCAAAGGAACAGGCCGATCGACAGTTCGTATTCGCCACGGAAAAAAGTCGGTGCAATCAGGCCGACGAAAATACCGCCGACAGCGCCACCGATGGACATCATCAAATAGAAAAGCGTGAGATGCGCGACCGGCGGTTTGCGTCTGACGAGCTCGCCATGGCAGACCATGCAGAACACGAAGAGTGCAAGACAGATCAGCGCAACGAGTGCGGGCACCTCCAGCGAAGTCGTCGACACGAAAATCACCACGCCGAGCATGACCGGCAGCGCCCACAGAAACAGCGTCCTTACGTAGTAACGCGGTGCATCGAAGCAAAGGATGAAACTGAGCAGGTAGATCGCAAGCGGAAGTACCCATAAGAACGGTACCGGAGCGACGTCTTGCGTGAGATAGCTGGTGAGTGCGAGAAGCAGTATCGAAGGCGTTGCGGCCAATGCAATCCACAAAAGGCATTGCCGAAAGCTTGGCGCAGCATCGCTCGTCGTCTCGCTTGCTGCAACGTGATCGAGCGCACTGGAAACGCGTCGCGACGCAAAAGCAGCCGTAGCGGCGCACGACAAAACGAATGCCGCGTAACCCGCCGACCACACCAGTGCCTGGGTGTCGAGCGCCCACACCGGTTCGACGATAAAAGGGTAGGTAAGCAGACCCAGCATCGACGCAAGATTCGACAGTGCGTAGAGCCGATACGTGTGCTTGGCACCGCTTCCGGATCCGTAGATCAAACCCCACCACGATTGCATGAGCGGGCCGGTGGTCGAGAGCATCAGGTAAGGAACGCCGACTGCACCTGCCAGAACGAGAAGTACCGCAAGTTCGGGCAACTGACTGAACGTGTCCCGGAGCGACGCGTTGGCGGCAACTGGCAGCGCGAGCAAGCTGAGCAGCAGCAACACCGCATGAACCACGATCTGTTTTCTTGGCTTTAGAAGTCGCGACATTGCGTGGACATAGCCGTAGCCCAGAAGCAGCTCGACCTGAAAGAACATCAGACACACACTCCACACCGAGGAGGATCCGCCGAACCACGGCAAGATCATCTTGGCTGCGATGGGCTGGACCTGGAACAGAAGAAAGGCAGAGAGAAAAACCGTCAGAGCGAAAAGCGGCATGGCGGGAATAAAGGGTAGTTCGGGGAGAGCAGGTGGAGGAAAGCTGCTGAATTCTAGGGTCGACCCGACCGTAAACACCCGTCAAATCTGCAGCCGCTGTGGTGTGTTTGACATATTCACCTAAATGGGTGAATATAGATTTATGGATCTTGATCAAACACTTATCGCGCTGGCAGACGAGACGCGTCGCGGCATTCTGGAGCGACTCGCCATCGGAGATGCGCGAGTCACGGAGGTTGCGGCGCCGTTCGACATCTCGCTCAATTCCGTCTCGAAACATATCAAGCTGCTCGAGCGTGCCGGACTGGTAGAGCGACGCGTGGTGGGTCGCGATCATTTCTTGTCGCTTCGCCGCGATCCGTTCGACGAACTCACGACATGGATGCAGAAGACGCGCGACTTCTGGTCGAGTCGACTGGACGCACTCGACGCCTCATTGCGTGCGGAAGATGCGATCGATATTGCTCGCGGCTCCAAACCCCCTCGAAGTAATTCTCCCTTTCCCTCCAACGCCGACGCGCCCGTCATCAAAGGGAAGTCGTCCGGCATCAACCCAAGGAAACGCAAATGAAAGCAACCCTGATGGCACCCGGAGCGGTGCGATTCGAACGTCTTCTACCCGGGCCGGTAGAGCGAGTCTGGTCTTATCTTGTCGAATCGGACAAGCGGGCAAAATGGTTCTGCGCAGGCGACTTCGACCTTCGTGTCGGCGGAAAAGTGCATCTCGAATTCGACAATGACAGGCTATCGAGCGATACCGAGCGTCCAGACAATCACAAGAATGACGGAGTCGGAAATTTCGTGGGTGTGATCACGAAGCTCGAGCCGATGCGCATGCTTGCACACACATGGACATGGTCGAGCGGCGACACCGAAGTGACCTACGAATTAACCCCGAAGGGCCAGCACGTTCTGCTTACGATCGTGCATGAGAGCTTAGGTACTCGCGGAGCAGTCGTTAGCGTGATGAGCGGATGGGACGCGCACACCGCGATCCTTGAAGACGTACTCAACAAAGCCGAGCCGCGACTGTTCTGGAAATATTTCTCCTCGGTCGAAAAGGAATACGAGGCAGCCGTAGAAAAGTGAGGGAAAAATATCCGGCTTCGGCCCCTTCGGATTTCTGCCGTTCGATGTCGAGGTCCGGATTCGATCGAAAAGAAAAATCGAATCCTGTCTCACCTCATGAGACATCTTTGCCCGAGCAGGGCAAACCCCATCCCCTCCCGCCTCCTGCTTGCTGCATTCTTGTGAATTCAAGCAATTGAAACAGCTCTTGCTGCGCATCCCGCTTATGAGGATTGCCGGCAAGGTCGACCGCAGATCGTTTCAGCGACGGCGGCCGATGAGAAATTCACAACGAAGGAGACAGACCATGAAGTTCGAGATTCGTGCGTGGTTGGCAGCCGCGTTTGCATTGACCGTCGGAGTCGCCGCAGTACATCCTGCGTTCGCGCAGGAGTACCCCACCAAACCCATTCATATCATCGTTCCGCTTCCGCCGGGTGGCTCGAACGACGTCCTTGCGCGCGTTCTCGGCCAGGAGATGCAGAAGACCTTCGGCCAGCCGGTCATTGTCGATAACAAGCCTGGCGCTGCAGGGAATATTGCGACCGACTTTCTCGCGAAAGCGGAGCCCGATGGCTACAACATCGGCATTGCGCCGAATCAGACGGTGGCCGTGAATCCGGCGCTTTATTCGAAGCTACCATTCGACGTTTCGCGGGATTTGACCGGTGTGACCATGCTGGGATCGGTGCCCATCGTGCTCGTCGTAAATCCGAAGCTGAACGTGAAAAACGTTAGCGAGCTGATTGCCTACGCCAAGGCGAATCCGGACAAGCTGTCTTATGCGTCGGCCGGCTCCGGCAGTCCGCAACACATGGCCGCCGAGGTGTTCAAGTCGATGACAGGCACCCAGATCAAACACATTCCGTACAAGGGGTCGGCTGCTGCAGTGGTCGATGTGCTGGGTGGAATAGTCGACGTCATGTTCTGCCCGATGAACACGGCTTTGCCGCATATTCGTGCGGGCAAACTGGTGGCGCTCGGCACCACTGGCACGAAACGCGTGCAGTTGTTGCCCGATACACCGACGATTGCAGAAACCGTTCCTGGCTACGAGAGCGACATCTGGATCGGCATGGTGGCTCCTTCCAAAACGCCCCCAGCAGTCATCAATAAATTGAACGCTGAACTCCGTCGCGCGCTGGCCCTTCCGGAGGTCAAAGCAAAGTTGGCGGAACAGGGTATTTACGCGGAGTCCAGTACCGCTGCAGAATTCACCAAGCTCATCGCGACCGATCAAAAACGGTGGGCAGATGTGATCAAGGAAGCCAACATCAAACCTGATTGAGCAGTGGCGGCTTTGGCCGCCGCTCGAACAGACCATCGTCAACCATCCTGGATTTTCATGACCGATCTATCCAAACCAGCGCAGCCGGTTCCCGTTGTTCGCCGCGACATTCCTGCTCCCATCGAAGCCAAGCAATCCGTCTGGGGAAGCGATGCGATTGCCGAGATGCTGCGTGCTCTCGAGATTCCGTATCTGCTGATCAATCCAGGAGCGAGTTTTCGCGGTTTGCACGACAGCATGGTGAATCATCTCGGCAATGAAAAGCCGCAGATGATCGTAGTGCTGCACGAGGAGCATGCAGTCGCGATTGCGCATGGATACGCGAAGGTGACAGGCAAACCGCTGGGCGCGATTCTTCACAGCAACGTGGGTCTGATGCACGGATCGATGGGCATCTTCGACGCGTGGACCGACCGCATGCCGGTGATCGTTCTCGGTGCCACTGGCCCGGTCGATGCAGCAAAACGCAGACCGTGGATCGACTGGATTCATACCGCGCAGGATCAGGGCGCCTTGATTCGACACTTCATCAAATGGGATTGCCAGCCATCGTCCATCGGCGCTGCGCAGGAAGCACTATTGCGTGCGGTCCAGATCGCGACGACTGCGCCGCAAGGCCCGGTGTATGTCTGCTTCGACGCCGGCTTGCAGGAGTCCAAGCTCGATGCCATGCCGGAGATTCTCAACACGACTCGCTACAAGGCCGCACCGGCCGTACGTCCTTCCGACGAAGCGATCGACGAAGCAGCTGCGCTTCTCTCGAACGCACGCAGACCGGTGCTGTTGATGGGACGAGTCTCGCGAAGCGAAGAGGGTTGGGCCGACAGAATCGCGCTTGCAGAGAAGTTGAATGCCGAAGTGCTGACCGATCTGAAAGTGGGCGGCGCGTTTCCGACAACGCACCCCCTGTATGCAGCGCCTGCCGGAACCTTCCTTTCGCCCGGCGCGATGGCTGTTTTGAAGGACGCAGATGTGGTCCTGAGCCTCGACTTCACCGATCTGGCCGGTACGCTGAAACAGGCGTGGGGCAACAAGCCGGTGGGCAGCAAGGTGATCCAGGTGTCTGTCGACCAATACATCCACAACGGCTGGAGCATGGATCATCAAGGTCTACCTCCCATGGATGTGTACCTGATGTGCGAGCCGGAGCCGGCTGTGAAGCTGTTGGTCGATCGAGTGACACCGCGCAAGCTGGTCTCGCACTCCCGCCCGCCGATGCCGGAAGTGACGGCTTTGATTCAAGGTGGTCCGCTTACCGTGCCGATGGTGTCGCAAGCCTTGAAAGCAGCGGCTAAACATGTCAAAGGCCAGAAGGTCAGCCTGATTCGCGCACCGTTGAGCTGGAGCGGCGAAATGTGGGATATCGAGCATCCGCTCGACTTCCTGGGCTACGAAGGCGGAGGCGGCGTAGGCGCTGGCCCCGGCATCTCGATCGGATCCGCACTAGCCATGAAGGGCACCGACCGACTGCCCGTAGCGGTCATGGGCGATGGCGATTACCTCATGGGCGTGAACGCGCTGTGGACTGCGGCGAACGCTCACATACCTCTGCTTATCATCGTGGTGAACAACCGGTCGTTCTTCAACGACGAAGTGCATCAGGAGCGGGTCGCACGACAACGCGATCGGCCTGTCGAGAACAAATGGATAGGTCAGCGAATCGGTAATCCGAATCCCGACCTTGCAATGCTTGCGAGAGGCCAGGGCATAGATGGCGTCGGCCCGATCGAAACCGGCGCGGAACTCGAAAAAGCGATTGCGCAGGGATTGAAATCTGTGCAGGACGGGAAGGCGTTCGTGATCGATGTGATCGTGAGCACCGGCTATAGCGCGGCAATGACCGCTGGTCTTACCCGTTCCGAATAAAAGCTAAACCTTCAAAGCAATCAGGAGTTTTCTCGACATGCGCACCAAGGACATCCCCGCCGGAATTTTGCCGACACAAAACGGCCTCTATTACGGCGGCGCATTTCATGCCCCCAAGGCAGGCACTTATGCCGACACGATCAACCCGACGTACAACGAAGTCATCTCGGCAGCTCCGATTGCAGATGCTTCCGACGTAGACGCCGCCGTGAAGGCAGCACACGCCGCGTTCCCCGCTTGGGCCGCCACGCCGCCCATCGAAAGGGGCCGTCTGATGCGCAAGGCTGCCGCAGTACTGCGCGAGCAAGCGATGCCGCTGGCTCAACTCGACTCGCTCAACAACGGCAATCCGGTTTCAGCGCTTGCGATGGACGCGGGTTTCGCCGCCGATGCACTCGAATATTTCGCGGGGCTCGCATCCGAAATAAAGGGCGAGACGATTCCCATGGGCGATGGCAACTTCAACTACACGTTGCAGGAACCCCTCGGCGTGGTAGCCCGCATCGTCGCCTACAACCACCCGCTCATGTTCGCGGCGGCGCGTCTCGCAGCACCGCTCGCTGCCGGTAATACGGTGGTGGTGAAGGCCCCCGATCAGGCACCCTTGTCTATCATCCGTCTCGCAGAACTTATCGGACACCTGTTCCCTCCGGGCGTGGTGAATTTCCTGTGCGGGGGCCGTGAATGCGGCGATGCGATGGGACGTCATCCGCTGGTGCAAAAAATTACGTTGGTAGGCGGCGTACCCACTGGCAAAGCCGTGATGAAAACCGCGTCGGACAACTTGAAGCCGATCCTGCTGGAGCTCGGCGGAAAGAACGCCCTGGTGGCTTATCCCGATGCAGATAAAGAGAAGCTGGTCAACGGCATCATCGGCGGCATGAACTTCACCTGGTCGGGTCAAAGTTGCGGATCGACCAGCCGCGTGTTCCTGCACGAATCGATTCACGACGAGATTCTCGATCGGGTCGTACAACTTTTGCCGCAACGCCACAAGGCAGGTATTCCGACCGATCCTAAAACGACCATGGGTTCGCTCGTGAGCAAAGCGCAACTCGAGAAGGTGAAGAGGTATGTCGCGGTCGGCATCGAGGACGGCGGTCGACTGGTCGCCGGCGGCAAACAACCCGAGGACCCTGCGCTGAAAGATGGCTTCTTCTACGAACCCACCGTGTTCGCCGACATGAAAGCCGACATGCGACTCGCGCAGGAGGAAGTGTTCGGCCCGGTCATGTCTGTGTTCAAGTGGACCGATGAAGATGCGTTGTGGAAAGACGTGAACGGCGTCGATTTCGGGCTCACCGGATCGATCTGGACCCAGAACATCAACACCGCGCATCGAGCCGCCAAGCGCATCCACACCGGCTTCGTGTGGATCAACAATTCGAGCCAGCACTTCATGGGAGCGCCCTTCGGCGGCGTGAAGCAGTCGGGCATCGGGCGGGAGGAATGTTTCGCCGAACTGCTCGAGTTCACGTATACGAAGAATGTGAATCTGAAGCTGGGATAGCTAGTCCTATCACCGTGCTTGACTGGTCTTCGACTTCGTCACGTTGACATCGTAGCCAGGCAGCACGCGCACATCGACCACACAAGTCTTGCCGGCCTTCACAGCCTCTATGCCCTGGCGAATTGCTTCGCGAAGGTCGTCGACCTCTTTGACAGGTCCAATGCCAACGGCGCCTTGCGATCTCGCCATCATCGCCAGATCGATGTCCGGCTCGTTGATCTGCTGGCCGATCCATTTGTTTTCGACAGGCCGGTCTCGTGTTTTGGCGACGCGTTCCTGATGCACTTCGTCGTTGTAGAACGAGCGGTTGTTCGAGATCAATAAAAGGCAGGGTATCTGGTAGTGCACGGCTGTCCACAGGGCCGTGTTGCCCATGAGGAAATCTCCGTCGCCGAGTATTCCGATGGGAAGGCGACCGCTGCCTTTCAGCGCAAGCGCGGCGCCGATGGAAATCCCCGGCCCGGCCCCGATGCCGCCTCCGCCGTTGCTACCCAGATAGTCCATCGGATGATCGAAGTTGCGATAGGCCGAGTTCCATCCGATGGGTAGTCCGACGAAGCAGACATCCATGCCCTCGGTTTCTGCGTTCACCGCATCGGCGAGTGTTCTGATCGATACCGCGCTTCGATCTGCTGGCGGTAGTACCGGCCGAGCGGGCGGGTTACTTTTAGGGCGCGTTGCGATTGCGCCGGTAAGCAGTGGCACCACCGGGTCCGCCTCGCACATCATGTAAATGTCCATGGGCGGTAAACCCTGATAGTCCATGCTCCATCCGCGATGCACCAGTTGGTCCGGCGAGACATTGATGATCTTTGCCGTGATCTCGCCGCCTTCCCATCCTTGTTTGAGCGTGCCTGCAAGGTCGTACCAGTCGAGCGACAGAATCACATCGGCGGTGCGAATGTATTCGCAAGCTGCCTGCGATAGCGAAGAGGCTGAAATGAACGGATGAAGCTTGTGCGTCGACGGGAAAGCCGCCGGCATTTTGGTGTCGGTGAGCACTACAGCCTGCAACTTCTCCGCAAGCTCGATCCGATTCTTCCAGTCCGATTCGTTGCGCGAAGTGCGCCCCATCAGAATCACCGGATTCTTGGCGCCGGAAAGCAGCTTGGCTGCTTCGTTCAATTGCGCATGAGACGGCAGGGTGGGTGGCGGTGCACCGAATCGGCTCGCCTTGGGAATCGGCAATGCCTTGCCGAGCTTCGCTTCCTGCATGGCCGAATCGAGGTTCACGTAGGTAGGTCCGCGTGGAGCCGTATCGGCAATCTGGACAGCGCGCAACAGCGCTTCGAATGTGGCGGGAATCGAGGCGGGCTGGTTGTCCCATTTGGTGTAGTCGCGTACCAGCGCACCTTGGTCGGATGCGGTGTGAATCCAGTCGATCCACGGTCTGCGTTTGTTGGCGTCCCACGGCCCTGTCGCTCCGAGCAGCAGCATCGGGATGCGATCGCACCATGCGTTGAAGATAGACATGGACGCGTGCATCAGCCCGACGTTCGAATGCAGCACCGCGCCCATCATCTTGCCGCTGGCTTTTGCATAGCCTTGCGCGATCGAAACGGCAGACTCTTCGTGCAGGCACAGCAGCATCTGCGGTTTCACATTGCCGGTGTAGTTCACCAGGCTGTCGTGAAGCCCTCTGTAGCTTGCGCCAGGATTGATCGCGAGATAGGGGATATCCAGCTCCTGGAGCATCGACGCGATCGCATCGCTGCCCCAGATTTCTTCGCCCGGTGTCGAGGGCGAAGGCGTGTCGTGCACGATCATCGATCCAATTTTCTCAGGTGCATTCATCGTTGTCTCCTGGATGACTTTTTGGTTGATTCTTTTAGTTGAGTCTTCTAGTTGATTTATTCAGCTTTGATCTTTGCGTCGGTCACGATCTTGAAGGTGCGCTGGCGTGTCTTCACGATGAAGTCAGAGAGTTCTTGCGACGAGGAAATCCACGGCTCGGATCCTGCGATTGCAAACTTTTCGCGAATCTCTGCGGTCAGGAGAATCTTGTTCACATCGGCGTTGATCTTCGCCAGGATGGGCTTCGGGGTGTTCGCGGGTGCGAAGATGGCAGAGCGAACTGCGTTGTCGTAGCCCGGGATCAGGAGTTCCGCAACCGAAGGCCAGTCGGGTGCCAGAGCGCTGCGCTGCTCGGTCGTGATGGCCAGCGGTTTAAGGCTGCCGGCCTTCACCAGTGGTAAGGCCTGCACGAGCGAGATCACACCAAACTCCACATCGCCCGCAATGATTCCGTTGGCAGCCGCAGGACCTCCCTTGTACGGCACGTGAACGATCTTCGCTCCGCTTTCGGCCGCAAGCCATTCGCCCGCGATGTGGTTGTTGGTCGCCAGACCCGGCGTCGAATACGAGATGCCTTTGGGCGTCTGCTTGGACAACGCAATCATTTCCTTGAGTGTGTTGTAAGGCACCTTCGGATTCGCGACAAGCGACATCGGGTTCACGTTGATCGATGCAATCGGCGCAAACGCTTTCTCTGCGTCGTAGGGCAGCTTGGTGAACACCGCGGGATTGATCGTGAGAGACGCCAGCGACATCAGAATCAGCGTGTAGCCATCGGGCGTCGCTTTCGATACGTAGTCGGCGCCGATCATTTCGCTTGCACCTGTCTTGTTTTCTATGACGACGGGTTGCCCCCAGACCTCCGAGAGCTTCTGGCCCATGATTCGCGCAGCCGTATCGACCGTGCCGCCTGCGACCGAGGCGACGATGATTCGCACCTGCCTGTTGGGATAGTCCTGTGACTGGGCCTGCGCAGTCGCTGCAAACGCGACAAGCAGCAGCGATACGACAGCGAAATTTCGAACTTTCAGCGACATGACATGTCCTTGGGTTGTGTCCTTGATTTGTCAAGGCAGTTTGATACGGCGATCGGTCCCAAGGGCAAGCAAAAGCTTGAGACTCACGCCACATGGTATGAACGCCAGGCAAACGGAACAATCCTTATTGCGAGAAACGAGCTTTCGTGATTGGTGAAAGCTCTCGCGAAACGCCTCGCTAGTACTACCGACGAGGAAGGACTTTCAGGTGCTTCAACAGTTCCTGAGCGACGACAGTCAGTGACTCTTTGGATCGCACTCCAATTACGAGCTCGCGGGTGGCCCATTCATCTTGCAGAGGTATCGCCTTGAGCTCGCCCTTGCGTACATAGTCGGCCACCAACGAATTTGGCATGACGCCTACGCCGAGTCCCAGCTTGACCACTCGGCACATCGCATCGTAGTTGCGCACTTTGATGCGCAATCGAAGTTTCGAGCCGGCCTGTCGCCGAGCGAAGTCCATGACCGAGCGCGCGTGATCCAGCGCCACGAAATCGCAATCGAGTGCATCGACAAATTTCAGTGATTTGCGTTTTGCCAGCGAGTGGCCGGGCAGGGTCACCAGACAGAAATGCTCGTCTCTATACGGAAATATCTCGATGCCATCGTGCCTGACTGACTTCAGGAATATTCCGATGTCGATGCGGCCAGCCTGTAGCGATTCCACCGCGTCCTCGCTAAGCATTTCGGTGAGATCCACTTGTACTGCACAGTGCTCGTCCAGATACTTTTTCAGCATCGGCGGCAGATGCTGGGTCACCGTGGTCGTCGTTGCTCCTATGCGGACATGACCCTTGATTCCTTTCGAGAACTCGCTGATGTCGTCCTGCATGCGCTCCACATCGAGCAGGATGCTGCGCGCGTGCTGCACGAGACTGTGCCCGGCAGGCGTCGGTCGCACGCCTCTTGCGTGTCTGTAGAACAGCGGAGTACCAAGGGTCGCTTCTACATCTGTAATGCGTTTGCTTACCGCCCCTACCGCCAGATGTACCTTGAGGGCCGCTTTCGACAGACTCTCCTGTTCGGCAACGGCGATCAGGATCGCCAAAGTGGATAGCTCCATTTGTTTCATGTCCCACGCCTTCCCTATTTAAAGCAGTACGCATTGCAAGTGTCGCAAGTTCTGCGCCTAACTTGTCTGTCGATGTCGCCCACAGAACTCAGGAATCGACCCCAGAACCAAATTCGTTCTCCCATTCCTCCAACTCGTGACGCCTACATCTTGAATTGAGTTGAAGACGTTTCAACCGTGGCGTGCGCGTTTCAAATGCGGCGCTGGCGCGATCTAGTGCCACGGTGGGCTAGCCCGCCGCTCGAATTTCTCAAGGATGGAATCTGTATGTTCAAAAAACTGATAGCTGCCGGCCTCGCAACCGCAGCACTCACTGGCGGCAATGCAATCGCGGCCAACACCGCCAACATGACATTCACCGGAGTGATCAACGCCAGTCCGTGTACGTTCGTCCTGGGAAACAACGGGAATGTCGATTACGGAACCTTGTCCAGCATCGAAGTGCAGGCATATCCGCAAAAGAACGGTATCGCCTACGAAGCCAAAGAGAAATTCGTTGCCTTCGGAATCGATTGCAATGCCTCGAAGAACATCTGGATAAGCATTTCGGACAACAGGTCCGACAGCGTCTTCTCCATCGGACCTGCCGACGATATCCATGGATTCGGACTGGGAAAATCTTCCAACAACGAGCCGATCGGCCAATATCACGTCAGTTTCGCCAATCTGCTGGTCACTGCGAATCCCTCGATGCAGTACATGAAGCCGCTCGGCTATTTCGTTCGGCCGAACGGTAATTCTTCGACAGGCTGGAACGTGGCAACCGGTTCGATGAAAGCGAAATTTCAGCCCACTCAGGATCTGGCGTTCGAGCTTCTGGGTTTGAGCACGCCCAGCCCCACCTACCGAGTCAGCGGCATGCTGAGTATCAACAGCTACTTCAACAAGTCCCTCGTGGACAACGCGCTCGAACGCATCGTGATCAACGGTTCGTCTACCTTCACGATTCACTATCCCTGATGGCGCGATGCGCCTGCATCGCCGATTCTGAAATTCGTTCCGGACACCCGGCGCTTCGTTGCGCACGGAGCGGTGTTTGAGTCGCGCGATTGCTGACAGCAACTTGCAAGGCTTAAATCCGCCCGCGGGTGGCAATTGCCATTCGCAGTTTTAAATGAATGGAAGTTTTATGTTCAAGAAAGCAATCATCGCTGGCGCGATTCTGGCGTCGATCGGTGTTACCCACGCATTCGCGGCTCCGGTCGCTCCTACGGCTGATCTGAAGGTCATCGGCACGATTTCTCCCAATGCTTGCACCATCAAGCTGGGCGACGCTGGTACGGTGAACTACGGTCCCATGTCCAAGGATTACATCGAGACCAATCTGACCGATGTCACGACCGCGTGGAAAGCGGCAGCTGTGCCAATTTCACTCGCAATCACCTGCGATTCGCCAATCAAGATTTCTATCGGCCTGGCCGACAAGCGAAGCGGCACTGCGTCTCCTGTAGACACAGGCGATGCTTATGGATACGGCCTGAGTGTCGACCCGATTCAAAACAAGAAGATCGGTCAGTACCGCGTCGATTTCTCTGCGGTCACCATCTCGCCGGACGCATCCGCTCCCGTGGCTCCGGGCGCACTTTTTGTGCGACCCATGTTCTCGGCAACTCCGTTCGCAGCAGCGACCGTTGGGCTGCAACAAACGAACTTCAGCCCGTCGAACGACCTGAGCTTTACCGCAGTGGCAGCAGGCCTGACTCCAGGCCCGATCAAAGTGGTCACCGGCAACCTCAATGTCGTGTCTTATTTCAATAAAGACATCCTGACCAACCTCAACGACACCGTCACGATCGACGGTCTGTCGACTTTCACAGTCAACTACATCTAACGAAACCTGCAGGCCGACCTTGCTGTCGGTCTGCAACGTGCGGTGGGCAAAGGATTGCAAACAATGAGTTTTCCATTTTTCAAAAAGATCGTCGCTTCGTTTGCGATTCTTTGTCTGAGTGCGTTGCAAGCGTTTGCTAGCGGAGCGCAGCCGGACGCACCGATTCTGGTGATGTCCGAAGCCGATGGACAAGCGCAACTCGGCGTGAAGAACACAGAAAATTTCCCGCTCCTTCTCAACACCACGATCATCGAACTCGCCGGCGACGATGAGTCGGTATCGGTGCTCGTGTGGCCTCCTGTCACCCGTCTCGACGCGAACCAGCGGCAGGTGATCCGGTTCGTGCTCGACAAGTCGGCGGAGCCTCTTCAGGTCCAACTTCTGAAGCGGGTAAGCATTGAAGGACTGGCCCCAAAATCGAATAACCCGGACGAGATCAACACGGTTCGGGTAAACATCAGGACGACTCTGCCGCTCGTGATATCGCCGAAAGGCCTCGAGCAGATTCGCGAACCCTGGACCAAGCTCGAATTTCGGCGCACCGCCTCTCGCATCACGGTGAGCAATCCGAGTCGTTATGTGGTCCGCCTTCAGCAAGAGGTGCAGCTCGCACCTTCCAACAAGACTGTGATGTTGCTGCAGCGTCCGTACGTCTTGCCCGGCGAATCTTTCGACGTCACGCTGCCCGGTGACATCCTTTCCCACACCGTAACCGGTTTGCGATTTTTCCCGGCTTCGCCTTGGGGATTCTCGGTAGACCCCTACGACGTTGAGCTACCAGCATCGAATCCTGCATCGTAGGTGCGGGCCTGTTGCCGGTTTTTGCGTCATGTTGTGTGGCTGGATGCTGGCCTCCACAACCTTCGCATCGGCTGAAATTCCGCAGGATGCGCAATTCGATGAAGAGCAGTTGAAGTCGCTCGGGATAGGCGCGGGAGTAGCCGAATATTTTCGACATGGAGCCCGCTTTTCTCCAGGCGCTCAGATTGTCGACGTGACTGTGAACGGCCTCGGAATGGGAAAGATCAATGCGATCTTCAACGCAACCGGCGATCTGTGTTTCACCAAGGAATTCACTCGCTCGGTCGGCCTTGTCGATATCGAAGAAGCGCTGCTTCGAACGCTCCCGGATCGATATTGCGCCGACTACCGCGCGTTCTCTTCCCGGGCGCTCATTACCCTGAAACCGACTAGCGGCACGGTCGACATTACGGTGCCGGCCGAGCATTTGGTACCGGTGCCCAACAGCGATGTTTTCGATTCGGGTGGTGTCGGTGCCATGCTTAACTACCGTGCCTATGCCACCCAAAGCAAGCTCGGTGGCGGCGCGAGTATTGCAAGCAAATATGTGGATACGCAGGCAGGGCTCAACCTTAACGACTGGATTTTTCGATCCGATCAGAGCTTGAGCATCGACGATGGCGTGCAGCGGTTCAACTGGTCTGGCGCATACGTGAAGAAGTCGTTTCTGGACCGGGGCAAGATGCTGCAGTTCGGACGGATCAACGTCCAGGATCCTCTGTTCGGTGGTCTGCCTATCAATGGCTTCCAGTGGATTCCCGAATCCGCTGCAAGGTCTGAGATGAGCTACGCGGTGACCGGCATGGCATCAACCAGGTCTACCGTCGAGATACGTCAGAACGGCTTACTTCTGCTCCGGACGATCGTGCCTCCTGGCCCCTTCTCGTTGTCCGACTATCCGCTTAGAAACAGCTCATCCGATCTTCAGGTCAGCGTGGTGGGCGATGCCGGCTCAACGCAGTCGTTCACGGTCCCCGCGACCCTTCTCATGCAGTCGCTTCGACGAAGCTTCGTCAGTGGACTGCATGTGAGCGCCGGCAAGCTTTGGCGAGCAAGTCGCGCAACGAACGAGGCGAGTCCGCTCGTGGCCACCGCATCGAAAGGCTGGCGTCTTCTAGAAGTTACCGGCACCAACGGTGCATTGCTTTCCCACGGCTACGCATCGACAGGAGCACAGATCAATGTCGGTCTGGATGACGCCCAGAAGCACGCGCTGTTCTTGCAGGCCATCACGACTCACGATATTCGCAATAGCGCACACGGCATCTCAACCGGCGGCGGCCTGATATCGCAACTGAGCGACAGCTTCTCGGCAGGCGCATCGCTCAATGTTCGCGCGGGCAAGTATCGGGCGCTGCAACAGGCATCTGGACCTGATTCGACTGCAGTCGATGAATCTTCCCGATCGAGCGTGCAATCGAGCCTGACTGCGACCTGGAACGATGCCTGGTTAGGCGGTATCAACGGGAGCGTGACACAGGACAAATCTGCTTTCGGAGATATCGGGCGAACCTACAGCGTGGGATGGTCGTCGAATTGGCGCGGAGCCAACTTCGCACTCGGGCTTTCGCATTCGACCTTTAAATCTTCGTTTGAAGCTTCCGGTAGAAATCGAGGCAACACTTATTTCTACGCGAACCTCAGCATCCCTTTGGGGTCTCCCAGCTCGATGCGAAGTCATTTGCGCTATCAGGGAGCGAGCGGCCAGATCGGTTCGTCGTTCAGCACGCAGCTGCAACAAATCGCGCAGGTGACGATGTCGACCGATCGAAGTTTCGGCGCCAGCAGTGCACAGTCCAGCTCGGTGTCGGTCGCGACGGTTCCACGATACACATCGGTCGATTTCGGAACGACGCAATCGGCGTCTGCAAGCAGCTTCTACGGATCGGCGACTGGCTCGATCGTCGCGACCCGAAGCGGTATCGCTATGTCGCCGCACGCAGCCCAGGATAGTTTCGGAATCGTACGCACCGCCGACGTGACCGGTGTTCGAATCGAAACACCCGGGGGCGCAGTTTGGTCTGGCCCTTTCGGACTCGCCGCAGTGCCTTATTACAACGCGTACCGTGAGTCCCGAATCGAGGTGGCGACCAACTCTGTTGGACTCGACATCGAGATCGACAGGGGACTGTTGGACGTGAAAGCCGCGCGAGGTGCCGTGATAGATCTTGACTTGGGCATGAGGCGAGTTCGGCGAGTGGTTCTAACCGTGAGAGACGGCGAAGGAAATCTGCTGCGCACAGGCTCGTCGGTCACAAATGAAAAAGGCGAGATGCTTGCGGTGAGTCTCGCGCGCGGCAAAGTGCTCGTTGCAAGTCTGTATGACGATTCCGTTCTGTATGCGCAGGATTTGCAGGGCCGGCGATGCTCAATCCGCGATATCCGTTTAAACCCCAAATCGAAAGACTCGCTGTTCGATAGTGGGGTCTCAGTGTGTCTGGCGGACGTTCCGTAAAATCGGCTTATCCGCCTGAAGTATGAGCAGTCAAACATGAACCTCCAAGTCAAAGGCCTCCACGGCGGCTACGGCAATGTGCAGGTCCTTCGCGGCGTCGATTTCACAGTCGAGAGTGGTGAGGTGGTCACGCTGCTTGGGCGCAACGGTAGCGGTCGATCTACTACCTGCAAAGCCATCTTGAATTCTCTGCCGGGACAGACTGGCGAGGTGCGGCTGGGCGGCGTCGATGTGAGCGGTCTGCCCAGCCACGCTGTCGCACGAGCCGGCATCGGCTATGTGCCGGAAGAGCGTCTGGTGTTCACCGATCTCACAGTGCAGGAAAACCTGCTGATCGGTTGCAAACCACCGCGAAATGCGGACATGCCTACTTGGACGCTCGACGAGCTCTATGCGATTTTTCCTCGCCTACAAGAACGTCGCGATGTGAAGGCTGGATTCCTCAGCGGTGGTGAGCAGCAGATGCTCGCCATTTTTAGAACGCTCATGGGAAATCCCGCCGCGATTCTTATAGACGAGCCGACAGAAGGCCTCGCCCCGACGATCGTCGAAGTTGTCGGCCAAACCATTTTGGAGATGAAGCGTCGCGGCTTGGCGGTGTTGCTTGTGGAGCAGAAACTATCCCTCGCATTTCGCGTGAGCGACAGGGTGCTGGTGATGGGGCACGGACAGATCGTGTTCACCGGCAGCGTCGCAGATTTCCGTGCGGATGATCGAATCCGCAGGCACTGGCTTGAAGTGAGTTGACCAACCGGTTTTATTGCTCGGACCGAATGTGCCTACTGGCTGCGTTGCAGCGTGTCGATCACCAGATTAGTGAAGCTCTCGAGGTTCGCATTCGCCGTTTTGCCCATCTTCATGATTCGGCAGTAGTTGAATCGAACGCATGGGACGAGCTCGGCCGTCTTGACTGCGTACCGCTTGCAAACCGCGGCGCCGAATGAGGGAATGACCGCGATGCCGAATCCTTTTTCTGCAAGCGCAATCGCGGTTTCGAGGTTGTTCACCGTCATCCGCTTGTTTACTTTCAGGTCGGATTTTTTGATTGTGCTCTGCGCAAGTTGCTGCACCGGACTTGCATCGTTGAGCGCGATGACCGTGTGATCCTCAAGAATTTTCCAGGGCGTTTCAGCGCCGATCTCGGTGAGATTCTTCGAATGCACCAACACCAAAGTGGATGGAATGACAGGCAGTTGTTCGATGCCGGATGCCTTCTGGAAGAACGCTCCGAATGCGGCATCTATCTCGCCGGTTTCCACCAGTTGCTGAAGGCTCTGCGGGCTGTCGTCGATCAATTCGACATCGACTCCCGGATGAGTTTTCGCAAACTGCTCCAGCATGTCGGGTACCGCGCTGCTCGCAATGATCGGCGTGAAGCCGACACGCAATCGGGCAACCCCGTGGCGCTCCATTTCCTTGAGCGACTGCGCGGCAGCCTCCAGGTTACCTACGACGCTTTCGGCGGTGGGAAGGAACTCGCGCCCCGCTTCGGTGAGAACCACATTGCGGGTAGTCCGCTCGAAAAGACTGCACCCGAGCTGGATTTCCAGCTCGCGAATCGCACCGCTCAGAGCGGCCTGGCTCATGTGCAGCTTCTGCGCGGTCTTGGTGAAATTACTCGACTCCGCAACGCCCAAAAAAGCCTTCAACTGTCGGAGATTCAAATTCATGGGCGTGCGGAGCGTACATGGGTACGCCGAGGTTTATTCGACCTTGATGTTAGCGGTCTTGACGACTTTCGCCCACTTGTCGTAATCGGTTTGCATGAACTTGCCGAGTTCCGCAGGCGTCATCGGTGTGGGTTCCGATCCGGTCGCGTAGATGCGTTCCTGCATTTCCTTGTTCTGCAATGCGGAGTTCAATGCGGCGTTCACTTTGTTGATGATTTCCTGCGGCGTCTTGGCGGGCGCTACTACGGCAATCCAGCCCACCGAGTCGTAGCCCTGCAGGCCCTGCTCGGCGAGGGTAGGAACGTTCGGCGCAACAGGGCTTCGCTTGGCGCTGGTTACAGCAACTGCCTTGACCGTGCCGCCTTTGATTTGCTGGATCGCGCTCGGGAAGTCGCTCATTGCGAGCGGAATCTGACCGGCAATTGCGTCCTGAGTTGCAGGTCCTGTGCCCTTGTAGGGAACCGGAACGATGTTCGCGTTGGTCATGATCTTGATCAGCTCGGTAGAGAGATGCATGAGCGATCCATTGCCACCATGGCCCATCGACAAACCGTTCGGATTCGATTTGGCCTGCGAGGTCAGGTCTGCGAAGGTCGTGATTTTGGAGTTGTTGCTGGCCACGATCACGAACATCGAGGTGACCATCATGCCGACCGGTGCGAGGTCCTTGAAGGCATCGTAGTTCTGTTGCTGGCCCAGCAACTTGCCCAGGCCGAGTCCACCGATTGTGCCAACGCCCAGGGTGTAGCCATCCGGATTTGCGCGTGCCACTGCATCGAGTGCGATCGCGCCGCCTGCGCCTGGACGGTTCTCGATGACGATCGGCTGGCCGAGCTTTTCCGTCATCAGCGGGCCGAGCATGCGCGCGATCACGTCGCTGCTCCCGCCGGGAGGGAAGGGCATCAGCAGGCGAATCGGCTTGTCCGGATAGTTCGCTTGTGCGAATGCGGTGCCGCTGGTCGTTGCGAGCGAGAGTGCAGCGATGGACGCCGCGAGAATCAGATTGCGTTTTTTCATATTTGTCTCCTGTCTTTATGTCTGTCGAAAATTCGGGACGCGATCCCGACCGGTTATTGCTGAATCACAACTCCTAGATCGATCAAAATTGCAGCGTCATTTCGAGACGAACACGGCATCCAGTGCAATCACGCCCTTGCCTTGCGGCAGCGCGAGCAATGGATTGATGTCCACTTCGACAATCTCTTCGTGCGAAACAAGGAAGTCGGACAGCTTGCGAACTGCCGCAGCCAAAGCCTTGGTGTCTACGGCAGGCTGACCGCGAATCCCATCGAGCAGGGCAGCACCCTTGAGCTTCTTCAACTCCGACTCGATCTGCGCTTCCGATAGATCCGGCGGCAGCAATCGCACATCGTTGAGCGCCTCGATCCACACGCCGCCCATGCCGATCAGAATCGCGAGTCCCCACTGTTCATCGCGTCGTGCCCCGAGCACCATTTCGACGCCTTTCGAGGCCATTCCTTCGACAAGAATGCCGTCGAGAGTCAGACCCGGCGCGCCCTTGGCAACGTCGGCCTGCATGCGTGTCCATGCGTCTCGCATCGCGGCATCGTCCTTGATGCCAACTGCCACGCCGCCTACGTCGCTCTTGTGCATCAGCTCATCCGCCTGAGCTTTGATAACGACTGGGTAGCCGATCTTGCTGGCCACCGCGATCGCGTCATCGACCGTCTTTGCCAGTTCACCCTTCGGTGTGGCAATGCCGATGGTCTTGAGCAACTGCTTGCCCTTGTATTCGGCAAGCGGGCCGCTCTTCAGTGCAGGCTGTGTGGACACAGTTGACTTTGGGGCGCGCTGCTCGGCGTCGATCAAGGCCTGCGCACGCTTGTGGACATGCGCCATTGCACGCAAAGCGCGGTCGGGCGAGCGGAAGAATGGCAGGTGACTGTCGCGCGTCATTTTGAGGAAACGTTGGTCCAGCGGAGTCTCGTCGCCCATCAGCACGAACGCTACCGGCTTGTCGACATTTGCAAGCGCCGGAATCATCGCTTCGGCTTTTGCGACCTGCGAGTCGCCGAGACCGCCCATGAGCGCCATGACCAGGCTGCCGACTTTAGGATCGGCCAGCACCAGACGCGACGACTCGCCGAACAGCCACGGGTTCTGCATGCCTGCAGTCGTGATGTCGAGCGGGTTGTCGGGCGTGACGAAAGCGGGCAGCACCGCAGCCAGCGATGCGAGCGTGTCTGGATTCAATCGAGCGAGCTTCACGCCTAGATCCGCGTTCATGTCGATTGCGATTCCTCGCAGCGCTCCTGAGTTGGAAATCACCGCGGCTTCCATTGAAGAGATCGGCTTCGGATATCGCGCAAGAATTGCAGTGACATCGAAAAATTCATCGAGCGTGTCGACTACCGAGACGCCTTCGCGCGAGACGAGCGCGCGCATCAGGTCATGGTCGCCAGCCAGCGCACCGGTGTGCGATTTCGCGGCCTCCTGCGCTTCCTTGCTTCGTCCGGTATGCAAGAGAACGACCGGTTTGCCGAGCTCCCGCGCACGTCGAACTGTCGATAGAAACAGCTGGGGGTTGCGCAGCGTTTCGGCAAAGATCGCGAAAAGATCGATCTCTTTGCTTTCCACCAGATGCGACATGAACTGCTCGACACCGCACGCGGCTTCGTTGCCGGTCGAGATCGAATAGCTCACACGCAGACCACGTGCAATCAATGCAAGGCGCGTGTTCGCAGTCATTGCACCGCTTTGCCCGACGATGCAGAGCTGCGGTCCATCGGCGCACATCTCGAGTTCGAATTCTTCGAACGAAAGCGGTGTGTTCTCGACGTAATTGATCAGGCCCATGCAGTTCGGGCCCAGCAAAGCGATGCCGTTCTTGCGAGCGATCTCGCCGATGCGTTTCTGCAGCGCAATGCCGTCATCGCCACCCTCTGCGAATCCGGATGCGAACACGGCGATACCGCCGATGCCCACACGTGCGCAGGACTCGATCGATTCTTCGACGGCCACCTGCGGCACGATCAGCACCGCGGCGTCGATGCCATGCGGAAGATCGTCGATCGTCTTGAAGCATTTCTCGCCGTCGACTTCATCGCGTGTGCGACTGACCAGATACACCTTGCCGGTATATCCCATCAACTTCAGATTGCGACGCACGCGACCCGATACCGAGTTCGCGTCAGGCGAAGCGCCAACCACGGCGATCGACTTCGGCGCGAGCAGTCGGCCGATCATCAGTTCCTTCTCGGTACCGCGATCGGACTCCAGCGATTTGGACATGTCGCGAGCGTTCATCGTGTGTAGGTTTCGAGTCCGGGACGGAAGGTCTTGTGATCGAGGAACTGAGCCATGGCGGTGTTGCGGCCGTTCTCTGAATCCTGCAGCATGGCCTGATCGTTCTTGGCCATGAGGTAGTCGTTGGCCTGTTCCCAGGTCATCTCTTGCGCATTGCGATAAGCGATCTTCGCGGCACGCAGAACCGTGGGGTTCTTCGCCTTCAGGACCTCGGCCAGCGCGACGACGCGTTCCTTTAATTTGTCTGCGGGAACCGATTCGTTCACCAGACCCATTTGCGCTGCGCGCTTGCCGTTGAAGGGCTCGCCGGTCATGACGTAGTACATGGCATCGCGCTCGTTCACCAGCTGGGCGACAGCACGGTTCACGACGCCAGCGGGAATGATTCCCCAGTTGATTTCGGACAGGCCGAAGGTCGCGTCGTCGGATGCAATAGCCAGATCGCAGGAGACCAGCGGGGTGAACGCGCCACCGAAGCAGTAGCCGTTGACCATGGCAATGGTGGGCTTCGAATAGAAGCGCAGTTGCTTCCATTGCCACTGCGCGTTTGCGCGGAAAAGCTTGAGTTGCTCCGAGGGCTTGCCATCGGTTGCACGGAAGTAGTCGCGAAGGTCCATGCCGGCGCTGAATGCGTTACCTGCGCCGGTGAGCACGACCACTTTCACCGAGTCATCCACTTCGAGTTCGGCCAGGATCTCGACCATGCGATACACGACCGGAGGATTGATGGCGTTGCGCTTGGTGGGGCGGTTGATGGTGACCCATGCAATGCCGTTCTCGCGGTGCAGCAAAACTGCGTCTTTCTGGATGGCTGCCGCTTCTTCGGCCGAAATAGGTGCTGCTTTTTCTTTGACTGCGTCGTTCATCGAATAACTCCTTGGATAGATTGCTGTGGATACCGTTTGTCAGATCGAGCTCGCTGTGCTTAGGTCGTTTCGCTTATTGGCGTAAACACCGTGTTGCGTGGCGGCTTCAATGTAAATAAACTTTATATCAGCGACCTTTATTTCAGAATCAGGGTTTGCGCTTAGATCACGTAATAAATTTCGTGACGGAAAAACATTGGAGACACGCGCTTGAACACAACTACCGACACTTCACAGTGGACTGCCAAACTCGACGGCGCCGCAAGAGTGGTCACCCCCGGTGCCGGCACCGGCACTGTCTGGCGCAAATGGGGTGAGTCAGGTGAATCGGGTGAAAAGCCGGTCGTGCTGCTTCTGCACGGAAGTTCCGGTTCGTGGACTCACTGGATCGCTAACATCGAGGCGCTGGCCGACCGATTTACCGTGCTTGTCCCAGATCTGCCGGGGAATGGCGATTCGAAAGATTTAGGCGAGCGAAATTTCCTCAAGCTGGCGAAGCTGATGCTCAAGGATGTTGGATTGATCGTCGGCAACCGGAAAATCACGCTGGTCGGTTTTTCCTTCGGCGCGCTACTCGCTGAGGGCATGGCGCTTGCCGAGCCGGAACGCTTCGATCGGGTCGTGCTGATTCGTGGAACTTTCGATGGACTCGTTCCTCAATTTCCGCAGGGAATGAAGGGCTGGAAGAACTTGGCTGCGGACGAAGAACGTGCGGTTCATCAACACAATCTCGGCGTGGTGATGCTCAAGGACGAACGCACCATAGACGATCGCGCAATCGATCTGCACGCCGAAAATATTCGCCGCTCGACTGTCAGGCCCACCGACTTTTCACACGACGGTCTGGAGCGTGCAGTAGAAAGAATCAGCTGTCCGCTGGTGGCCATTCGTGGCGAATTCGATGCGCTCGGAAGCGGCCCGAACGGAGCCGCAGAAAAGCAGATGGCAGCGCTTGCGGCACGCAGGCCCGACTCGCAGCGCCATGTCGTTCCCGGTGCGGGCCACTGGGTCATGTACGAGCAACCCGAGCTCTTCAATTCGATTCTTCTCGGGTCTATTTGAATCGCCGAACAAACAACCGATCGACAACAGGAGACGAACAATGACCAGCAACCCACCCATCAAGACATCCGGCAATTACCCCGATCTGGGATTGTTCATCGAGGGCAAATGGCGAACAGGCGACGGACGAAAGACCGAGCCGGTTTACAACCCGTCGACCGGAACCGTGCTGAAAGAACTCACTCACGCATCGAAGTCCGATCTGGACGATGCACTGAAAGCGGCCGAAAAGGGTTTTGCGGTCTGGCGCGAAGTTCCAGCCACCGAACGCGGCGCTTTGCTTCGTCGTGCCGCGTCGTTGATGCGACAACGTGCAGACATCATCGGAGAATGCATTTCGCTGGAACAGGGCAAACCGTTGGCCGAAGGCAAGGGCGAAGTGTTCGCGGCCGCCGATGTCGTGGACTGGTGCGGCGACGAAGCCCGTCGTCTTTACGGACGAGTGATTCCATCGCGTGAAGCCGGATGGAGGCAGCTCGTATTGAAACAACCGGTCGGCGTGGTGGCCGCGTTCACCCCCTGGAATTTCCCGACGATGATCCCGGCTCGCAAGATTGCAGGCGCGCTGTCTGCCGGATGCTCGATCATCATCAAGCCATCGGAGGAAACGCCTGCAGGCGTGATCATGATGGCGAAGATCTTTGAAGAAGTCGGTCTGCCTGCGGGCGTGTTGAATGTGGTGTTCGGTGTGCCGTCGGAAGTGTCCACGTATCTCATCGAGTCGCCGATAGTGCGCAAAGTCACCTTCACCGGCAGTGTTCCGGTCGGAAGAATCATTGCCGGACTCGCCGCGAAAAATGTAAAGCGCGTGACCCTGGAACTGGGCGGTCACGCACCTGTTCTCGTATTCGATGACGTCGATGTAGACAACGCCGCCAAGGCTTGCGCGATGGGCAAGTTTCGCAATGCGGGCCAAGTGTGTACATCGCCTACGCGCTTCTTCGTTCAGCGCGGCATTCACGACAAGTTCGTGGCAGCCATGGCGAAAGTCACCTCGGCCATGAACACCGGTGCATCGACCGAAGCAACCAGTCAGATGGGGCCGCTTGCCAGCAGTCGCCGTGTCGATGTGATGGCCTCGCTGGTAGATGAAGCCGTGTCCAAAGGCGCCGACATTGCAGCAGGCGGGAAACGCATGAAGTCGGATGGATTTTTCTTCGAGCCGACGGTGCTCAAGAACATTCCCGGTAACGCGAAGGTCATGACCGAAGAGCCATTCGGACCACTTGCTTTGGTCGCGCCTTTCGACACCGAAGAAGAAGCCATTGCACTTGCTAATTCTTTGCCTTACGGCCTGGCTGCCTACGCCTTCACCAACAACGCAGATCGCATTACGCGGCTTCAGGACAAGGTCGAGACCGGCATGCTGGGAATCAACACCTTCATGATCGCGGTGGCCGAATCTCCGTTCGGCGGCGTGAAAGACAGTGGCTACGGCAGCGAAGGCGGCATCGAAGGCATGGAGGCTTATCTGGTGACCAAATACGTGGCGCAGGCCCCATCGCCATGAGTGCGGTGTTGAAGCAGCGCGATCCCACCGGATACGCGATGCCATCGGAGTCGCTGAGCAACTCTTGGTTGCTGGTGCAGTCATTCCATCTGCTGCGATTGAAGTTCGAGCCCGCGCTGAAACCGATCGGCCTCACAGGTTTGCAGTTGACGATTCTGATCATGCTCAAGAAGCGAGCCGGCATCTCGTCTGCCGATCTAGCGCGTCGCTTCTACAAATCGCCGCAGGGCATGGGGCAGTTGCTCAACGCACTCGCAGATCGTGAAATGATCGAACGCGCCGAGCACCCCGAGAATCGGCGAATCCTTCAGGTGACGCTCACCGACAAGGGCCGTAAGGCGGTCGCGGCCGGCGAGGCTGCCATGCGACGAGTCGAACGCGAGACTTTCGGGCACCTGGATCCGGAACTTCTCATTGCCATGCGGGCCGCGTTGCATGACCTCGGCAGTCCGCAAAGACAGAAGAAATAATCGGAAAGAGTCATTCATGGATCTGGCATTCACAGCCGAAGAAGAGCAGTTTCGCGAGCGCATGCGCGCATGGGTCGCCGCGAATCTTCCGGCGGATATTTCATCTAAGGTCAAGAACGGTCAGCGCTTGCATCGAGACGATCACCAGCGCTGGGCAAAGATTCTCGGCAAAGAAGGATGGCTCGGATACGGCTGGCCGAAGGAACACGGTGGTCCGGGCTGGAATGGAATCCAGAAGCATTTGTTCGAGGAGCAATGCGCATTGGCTGGCGCGCCGAGGCTCGTGCCCTTCGGACCCGTGATGGTCGCGCCGATTCTCATGGCCTATGGCACCGACGAGCAGAAAAAGCGCTTTCTTCCAGGCATCGGAAGTGGCGAGGTCTGGTGGAGTCAGGGCTACAGCGAGCCGGGTGCCGGATCCGATCTTGCATCGCTACGCACACGCGCAGAAAACAAGGGCGATCACTATCTGGTGAACGGCCAGAAGACCTGGACCACCATGGGCCAATGGGGCGACTGGATGTTCTGCCTGGTTCGCACCAGCACCGAGGGCAAGCAGCAGGCCGGCATCTCGTTCCTGTTGATCGACATGAAGTCGCCTGGTGTGACGGTGCGTCCGATCAAGCTCATGGACGGCGAGTGCGATGTGAACGATGTGTTCCTCGACAACGTGAAGGTCCCGATCGAGAACCTGCTCGGGGAGGAAAACAAGGGATGGAACTATGCGAAGCATCTGCTCGCTCATGAGCGAACCAGCATTGCGGACATCAACCGAAGCAAGTTCGAGTTGGCCCGTGTGAAGCGTTTGCTAAGGGCCGAAGGACTGACCAGCGACACCCGCCTTCGCGATGAGGTGTCCAAACTCGAAGTAGATGTGCAAGCACTCGAGATGCTGGTGCTGCGCGTCTTGTCGGCAGAAAAATCGGGGCGCAATCCGCTCGATATCGCAGGCCTTCTGAAGATACGCGGCAGCGAGATCACGCAGCGTTACACCGAGCTGATGTTGATGATCGCAGGGCCTTACGGACTACCGTGGATCGAGGATGCGATGACAGCCGGGTGGCAGGGCTCTTTCCCTGGCGGCGCGATCGACTACGCGACATTGGCATCGACATTCTTCAAGCAACGCAAAACCACGATTTACGGCGGTGCGAACGAAGTCCAGAAGAACATCGTTGCGCAAGTCGTATTCAGCCAAGGGGGCTCAAATGGACTTTGATTTCAACAGCGACCAGATCGAGCTGCGCAACGCCGTGGCGCGCTGGATGGAGAAAGAATATTCACCGACCCGCCGTAGAAAAATCGTATTGGAAGGTGGGTTCGCAAAGGAAGTCTGGTCATCGTTCGCAGACCTCGGTTTGCTCGGCTTGAACATCGGCGACGAGCATGGCGGCATGGGTATGGGTGCCATCGAATCGATGGTGGTCATGGAGGAGTTCGGTCGCAACGCGGTGCTTGAGCCACTGGCTCAGGCGTTCATGACGAGCCAGACCATCGCGAAGTTCGCGTCTAAGCAGATTCAAGAGAACTGGCTGCCGGCGATTGCATCGGGTGATGCGGTGGTGACACTTGCATATCAGGAGCGGGCCGCACGTTATCGACTCGATGTTTGCGAGGCGACCGCAGTCTTGTCGAAGGACGACGAATTCCAGATAAGCGGCACGAAAGACAACGTGCCCGCCGGGGATCTGGCGCGCGCTTTTCTGGTCCCGGCGCGGATCGACGGAAAGCTCGCACTTTTCATTGTCGAGCGGGAGCAGCAAGGCGTAACGACCCAAAGTTATTCGACGCTCGATGGCGCGCGTTCGGCTTCGGTGAAGTTCGAGCACGCGAAGGGAAGTCTTATCGCTCTGGATGGCTTCGACGCGCTGGAATGGGCTGTGGGTATCGGCATCGCCGCATCCTGTGCGGAAGCGGTGGGGGCAATGGAGACGGCCCTCAAGATGACGGTGGGCTATCTGACGACACGCCAGCAGTTCGGAGCGCCGCTCGCAACGCTACAAGCGCTGCGGCATCGTGTGGCCGACATGAAGATGCAGGTCGAGCTTGCGCGCTCCATGAGTTATTACGCGAGTCTGCGATTGCACGACGAGCCGTCCCTGCGTCGGCTTGCGTTGTCGCAGGCGAAGTACCAACTATCGCAATCGATGCAGTTCGTGGGTAAGCAGGCTGTGCAATTGCACGGGGGAATAGGCGTGACAGACGAGTACGACCTGAGCTTCTACTTCAAGCGTCTCACGCAAGTGGAGATGACTTTCGGTGATGGTCTGCATCACCTTGCGGCTATTACCGAGATGCAGTTCGCTTGAACCGCATCTCTTGAGACGGCAGAGATCGGCCGAAGTTATTCGGCCTCGATTCCTGCCATCTTCACCAGCTTGCCCCAGTTCTGGGTGTCGGTGTTCACGCGTTGCGCGAGCTGCGCAGGCGTCGACGTTTCAGGTTCTGCGCCGATGCCGCGCATGAACTCGACATACCCTGGATCCTTGCTCGCCTTCAGGACGATTGCATTGAGCTTTTCCGCGGTGCCGGCAGGAACTTTGGCTGGCAGGAACACTGCGAACCATCCGGTCAGGTCGTAGCCCGGCAAGCCGGCTTCTTCCATGGTCGGCACGTTGGGCAGGACGGCAGCGCGATCGTGTCCGGTTACAGCGAGGGCGCGCAACTTGCCTTGTTTGATCATCGGGATTGCCAGCGTTGCGTCTGCAAACACCATCTGGATGCGACCGCCTATCAGATCGGTCATCGCGGGTGGAACACCTTTGTAGGGCACGCTCAGAATCGTCGTCTTGGCCATTGTGTTGAACATCGAGCCGGCAACCAGCCCTGTGGCATTGCCGCTGCCGAAGCTGAACTTAGTGGGGTCCTGGCGCACAAGTGTGACCAGTTCCTTGACGTTGGTGGCCTTCACATGGGACGGGTCGGTCACGAGCACGAAACCTAGCGTCGCGACGCTGCTGACGGGCGTGAAGTCGGCCACCGGATCGAAGGGCATTTTCCTGAAGAGGTGCACGTTCGCGGCGTGAGTCGAGTTGGGCGTGAACAGGATCGTGTACGGATCGCCGACCGCATTCGCGACCGCAGACGCTGCGATGTTGCCGAGCGCGCCGGGACGGTTATCGACCAGCACAGGCTGTCCGCCTGCGAGTTCGATCTGGCGTGCGAGTTGACGTGCCGCGATGTCGATGCCGCTGCCGGCTGGGTAGCCGACCAGCATCCGGAAAGGTTTGCTCGGGTAGTTGTCTTGTGCCTGCGCGCCGATGAATGGTGCAAGTGAAAGCGCTGCAGCCAGTGCAACTACAGCGCGTCGTTTGAAGGTCGAAGGTTTCATGGATTTGTCTCCTGTTGATTTGTTTTTTAGTAGCGCGCCGACAGTGCAGTGCCAGCTACGTGACTCGCGAATGCGCTCGCCGCAACCGGATTCATCGCAGGCGCATGTTGCAAATACTGTTTGCATGCGCGCAATGCCACAGCGCCTGTACTCGTGATCGTCGCAATCATTTCGGCGCTGTTCGATTCAATGTCGGCTGCGTTGACGACTGCGCTCACCAAGCCGTGCGCCATCGCTTCGGACGCAGTGAATGTGCGGCGGCTGAACACGAGATACGCCAGAGTCTTTTGCGGGACTCGGTCGCACAGGGCGGCCATCACAAGAGTCGGCGGAATGTCTCGTTCGAGTTCGGGGATCTGGAACGTCGCGTCGTCGGTTGCAATCGCTATGTCGCAGACCGACGCAAGTGCGGCGCCGACGCCGAAGGCACGCCCCTGCACGATTGCGATGGTTGGCACCGGAGCCGATTTAATCGCGTCGTACAAGGCCAATGCGGGAAGCGCCACTACTTTGCGAAGCTGCTCGCCGGTGGGCACGGCACCGCCTTTGGGTGGAGTCGGCGACTTGCGGCCAGCGCAAAAATCGACACCAGCTCCGCGAATGCAAATTGCGCGAACTTCGTCGTCGATTCCCTTGACCGCATCGACGATGGCCTTGGCCATCAGCGCATCGACCAGGTTGCCCGATCCAGGATCGTCGAGTGTGATCGTGAGCAGCGGACCTGCTCGTTCGATTTTGACTGCTGCGCTTGCACTAGTGGTGCTGTCCGATGGATTGCTCATGTTGGGATTCCTTGTCTTCGTTATTCGAGTTGTCTTGTCTACGGTCACTGCCGCGGCTGTCGCTACTCAACGAACGGTTCTTGCCGTTCGTCTTCGCATGAATGATTTCCCAAAGCGCAAGCGGCGTTGCCGGCATCGGGAACTCATCCTTGGTGTAGTCGCGCAGGGCATCGGCAAGGGCGTTGAATGTAGATGCGGTGGCCGGCGTGATGCCGCTTTCGCCACCGCCTTTTACGCCCAGCGGATTGCTGGTCGTCGGGTCGTTGGTGAGTTCGACGTTGAGCGGTGGGAGCATTCCGGCGTGTGGCATGCCGTAGTCCATGTACGAGCCCGACAGCACCTGGCCGGTCTTGCTATCCATTGCGTAGCCTTCGGTCAATGCCTGACCCAGGCCCTGTGCAAGACCGCCGTGTACTTGCCCTTCGACGATCAACGGATTGATCGCGAGGCCCACGTCGTCGACCGCCGAGTACTTCACCACTTTCACTTCACCGGTGTCGATATCGACTTCGAGTTCGCACACTGCGGCGCCGGTCGGGAAAGCAGGCATGCGCCCGTTGAATTCCGCATCGGCATACAGGGCCTTGTTCGCTCGGTCATCGGGCATGCCGTGCTTCGCGATGTGACGCGCAATCTCGACCAGCGTGACCTTGCGTTTACGCCACCAGCTTTTAGCGATGAAGCTTTCACCTTCGCGGGTGAGCTTCTCGGCGTCGACCTTGAGCATGTCGGCGGCAGCCATGCGCGCGCGTTCGATGATCTTTGCCGATGCCTGCACCAGCAGCGTGCCGCCGAGTCGCATCGATCGATCGGAGTGCGTGCCCCCGCCCAGCTTCACGAAAGCGGTGTCACCGGTACGCAGCTTGATCGTCTCGAAGCCAACACCCAGATGATCTGCCACGACTTGAGCGAACGAAGTTTCATGCCCTTGCCCGGTCGATTGCGTGCCTGAGACGATGTCCACCGTGCCATTGGTCTCGATCCGAATTTCGATGCGCTCTTTAGGCGCTCCTACAGGCGACTCGATGTAGTTCGACAGTCCGATGCCACGCAGTTTCCCTCGGGTCAACGCTTCCTTGCGACGCGACTCGAAGTTAGCCCAATCGGACATTTCGACCACGCGTTCCATGTTGCGTGGGAAGTCCCCGGAGTCGTAAGGCAAACCCATAGGACTCAAACGCGGCAGGGTGTTCCGCTGTATCAAATTGCGGCGGCGAATCTCGATTCGATCGATGCCCAGTTCATCCGCAGCGATGTCCAGCATTCGCTCGATCGCGTGCATGCTCTCCGGCCGGCCTGCGCCGCGATACGGGGCGGTAGGCACCGTGTTCGTGATTGCAGCCGATACATGAAGCGCTGCGACCGGCACGTCGTACACGCTGGTGGTGATGCGCGATGCATTCGACATGGGCACATACGACACGGTGTGCGCACCGACGTTGCCCACGAGCACGTTGTCGAGCGCGAGTATTTTTCCGTTGGAATCGAACGCAATGGCCGCATGAAACGTCATGCCGCGCCCCTGGTAGTCGCTTACGAAGGCTTCGCTTCTGTCGCCAGTCCACTTAACCGGGCGGCCGACTCGCTTCGCACCCCAGAGCACCGCTACCTGTTCCATGTTGAGCGATGAACGCGGGCCGAATCCACCGCCGACATCGGGACTCACCACGCGCATGCGGGCGGGAGGCACACCGAAGGCATCGCACAGACCCATTTGCTGGCGTGTCACGCCCTGGCTACCCGAGATAAGGGTGTACGCGTCTTTTTCCGGGTCGTAACTGCCGATGGCGGAGCGCGGCTCCATCTGCGCGTTGACGATTCGGCTGTTGTTGAAATCGCGGCGCACCACATGCGCCGCTTTTGCGAACGCAGCGCGCGCCGCCACGCGATCGCCGATCTGGATGCTGAAGCACAGATTCCCCGGCAGATCGTCGTAGATCTGTTCCGCGCCTGCGTTCAATGCATCTTCTGCATCTACCAGCGCCGGAAGTATTTCGTAGTCGACGACGATGGCCTCGGTGGCATCGCGCGCCTGATGAGGTGTCTCGGCAACGACCATCGCGATCGCCTCACCGACATGGCGAACCTTGTCGACAGGCAGTGGCAGATGACGACGGTTATAGACCGTGCCGCTTTCGGAGGTGAGAAATGCCTTCTCCAGATGGCGCACAGCGTCAGCCGGATTCGGAACATGGTCGATTCCCTTGAAGCCATCGGCCACATAGTCGACACCAAGAAGAACCGCTACCACGCCGGGCATGTTCTTCGCCGCTTCGATATCTATCGACTTCAGCCGCGCATGCGCATGGGGCGATCGCAGGAACGCCGCCCATGCCTGTCCGGGAATATCGACGTCGTCGGTGTACTGGCCCTTGCCGCGCACCAGTCGCTGGTCTTCGTTGCGCGGCTGATGGCGGCCGATCCACGCCGCAGACGCATCTTTGGAGTGATCGCTCATCGATGACCTCCACCGGACTTCGTTTCACGCGCCGCAAACTTGACCGCTTCGATGATGTTCACGTATCCGGTGCAACGGCAGATGTTTCCTTCGATCGCCTCGCAAATCGACTCGTCGTTCACGGCCTTGCCCGAGCGAAGCAGTCCGTCGGACGCCATGATCATGCCGGGCGTGCAGAAGCCGCATTGGAGTCCGTGGCACTCGATGAAGCCTTGCTGCAGCGGATGCAGTTTGCCTTCCGGTGCGATACCTTCGATGGTGGTCACTTCACCGCCGCTCGCCTGTACTGCGAGCACGGTGCACGACTTCACTGCAACGCCGTCGAGGTTTACGGTGCAAGCGCCGCATTGCGTGGTGTCGCAGCCCACATGAGTGCCGGTGAGATGCAGTTCCCGACGCAGCAACTCGACCAGCAAGGTGCGATCGTCGACCTTCATGCGTACCGGTTTTTTGTTCACGGTAAGTTCCACGTTCGCGGTGTCGTCGACGGCCAGGTTCGAGGTAACCGGAGAAGCTTTCGCAAATGCAGGGGCGACCTTCGACGTGGTTCCCGACGGATCGATCGAGGTCACGACTTCATTGAACTTTGTGAAAAAAGCGTCGGCCATCTTGATGGCGACCGAGCTGATCAGGCGAGATCCGATCTGCGCGAGCTTGCCGCCCACTTCGGCTTCAGCCACGTAGGTGAGTAGTGTGTCGGACCCGGCGTCTTCTAGCTTCACGCTCGCAATCATCTTGCCGAATCCGGCGATGCCGCCTTCGCCTTCACCGACGAGCTTGTAACCCGTGAGGTGCTCGCGTTCGCTCACCGTGAGCAGTCCTTTGAAACGAGCTTTCACCGGTCCGACCGATGCACGCACGACTGCCTGCCATTGATCCTCGCTCAACGCGATAAACGACTCGCAACCGTCTATGCATTGCTGCAGAACCTGCGGCTCGTTGAGCCCTGCCCACACGACAGCGCGCGGGGCCTTGATGATTTGTTGTCCTTTGAATTCCATGTCAGTTCATCCCGGCTTTCTCAAGTGCCGATGAGTCGATTGCGTCCACTGCCCGGCGAGTAAGCGTTGCGACGAGGTGCGCGCGGTAGGCGGGAGTCGCACTCAAGTCGTCGTTCAATGTGGCGGAAGAGGGTTGCATATCGGCAAGCAATTTCGAGGACCAGTTTTCCGGCGCGTGCCCGGAGAGAATTTCTTCCGCTTTCGTCCAGCGAAATGCGCAATGACCTGCACCCGTCACTGCAACCCTGGCGTTTCCATCGGTCTCGGAAATCATCACGCCGACGACGGCATAACCCGATGCCGGATGACGATGCTTGCGATAGACCGCTCGAGCGGGAATCGGGTATTCGAATCCGACGATGATTTCGCCGTCCGCGATGTCGAGCGAAGTCTCGAACATGCCGGTAAAAAAATCGTCTGCCGCAATGCGACGACGGTCGGTAATGACCGTAGCGTTCAATCCGAGCACTGCGGCGGGGTAGTCCGCACCTGGATCGCTATTGGCAACCGAGCCACCCATGGTCCCGCGATTGCGAACCTGCTGATCGCCGATGAGTCCTGCAAGATCTGCCAGAGCTGGAATCGCGTTTCGAACGATGTCGGAATCGGCAACTGCTGCGTGCCTGGACGTTCCGCCGATGCGCAGTACGTTGCCATCTCTCGATATACCTTGTGTCTCTGGCAAGCGGCTCAAGTCGACAAGATGCGATGGTGCACTCAGGCGCTGCTTGAGCGTGGGAATGAGCGTCATGCCACCGGAGATCGGCTTCGCCTCGGGATGCTCACGCAACATGGCCACCGCTTCTGCCACGGTCTTCGGGCGTAGATAAGAAAAAGCGTACATACGGTTTTCTTAAACCTTTGCAGTCTTCAGCGAAAGCAGCCAGGCCTGAACTTTCGCGGCAACTGCGAGCGGCGCTTCCTGCATCGGATAGTGCGCGGCATTACCGATTACTTCGATGTCTGCATACGGATAGTGAACATGCCAAGTGCGTTCCGCCAAGGCCAGGTTGATGCTTGGGTCGTGTTCACCCACCATCACCTTCACCGGAATCTTGCGCGAGGAAAGGGCCTCGACTTCGGGCACGAATCCATCGACCGCCCATTCGCGCAGATAGCCCAGCATGGCTTCTGGCAAATGATCGGAAGCGTCTTCAGCAATCGATTGACTCCATGCCTGCGTGAGTCGCTGGCCGGTCGAGAACTGGATGATCTTGTTGCGCGCTGCGGCGTCATTCGCGGCCGGCTCGAACATGGCAAGACGCGTGGCGTCCATGCCCGATCCTGCTGCAGACACGGGCGCGAGTCCCAGGATCCCCTCGATGCGATCGGGCGCAGTAAGCGCCACACGCTGAATCGCCATTCCGCCCATCGATTGCCCGATGAGCGCGAACTTGTCCCAACGCAGTTTGTCTGCAAGTCCGATCACGTCTTCGGCCGCTTCCTTGAATGTGAATCGGCCTGCATCATCGCGACGTGTTCCGTAGCCCCGGTACTCGAAAACGGCGATGTGCACCTGCGACAGATCCATCGCATCGAGCATGGTCTGCCAGTGCGACGCCGACCCCATCCATCCGTTCATGACAATGGCTTTGTGCGGTCCGTTGCCGTAGATCACCGGCGCAAGTTTTGCGATCGCTGTGCTCATAGCGGGAGCGTCTCCACGTTGTATTCGAACAGCCATTCGTAGCGTTCTTTCACCCGAGCTTCTGTCCACTCGCGATCGACATACGCGGCCGCGCCCGCTGCATTCGCGAGTTCGGGATTGTGAAAACGCTTGGCATTGGCATTCGCGCCTTCGACGATTTTCGCGGTGCGATCGACTCGTGCTTTTTCATAAGCAGCCGTGGCCTGCTGAATGTCACCGCCGTATTCGGCCAGGCATCTTGCGAGCAGGAATCCGTCTTCCAGCGCCATCACTGCGCCCTGCGCCAGGAAGGGCAGGGTCGGATGGCATGCGTCGCCGAGCAGCGTGATGCGACCTTTGGTCCAGGTCTTCATCGGGTCGCGAATCATCATGGCCCACTTGTACGGCACGTCGATTGCCTTGATCAGTGTTTGCACATCTTCATGCCAGCCCGCGAAGTCCTTCAGGCAATCTTCGGTGCTTCCTTTTTGCGACCACGATTCCACTTCCCAGCTGCGGCTCTGCTCGACCGCGCCGACGAAGTTCACCAGGTTGTTGCTGCGCATCGGGTAGTGAATGACATGCTTGCCGGGTCCGACCCAGTTGAAGCCATACGGCACACGCAGATGCTCCGGCAGCTTCTTGGTTTCGATAACGCCACGCCACGCGATGATTCCCGAGAAGCGCGGCTGGTCGTCGCCGAAAAGCTTTTGCCGCACCTGCGAATGCACACCGTCCGCGCCGATCACGAAATCGGCAGTCGCTACTTCGCGTTCGCCGCTGAAAATCTTCACGCTGGAGCCGTCATCGCGAATGTCATCAACGCGAGTGTCGAGTCGAATCGCATCGGGTTTGAGGGCGCGTACTGCCTCCACCAGGATGGCGTGCAAATCGCCGCGATGCATGGTCAGGTACGGGAACCCGTAGCGTTCGCGGGACACGGCGCCGAGGTCGAACAGGTTCCAGGTTTGCCCGGTGCTCCAGAGACGAACCCGTTTGCCGGCCGGCTCCGAGGCAATGGCTTCGATCTGGCTTTCGATGCCGAGTGCCGAAAACACCCGCGCTCCATTCGGGCTGATCTGAATACCCGCCCCGATTTCGCCCAGTTGTTTGGCCTGCTCGAGCACCTGCACGTCGAAGCCGCGTTTGATGAGGGCGAGGGCAGCAGACAGGCCGCCGAGTCCGGCCCCGATGATCACGACACGCATGAAATTCCTTCTTGTCTCCGTTCGATTTCCCTTCTCGTCGAGGAGAAAGGCGCTTGCCGAGAATGTAGGCTCAGGACATTAAAAAGTGAATCTCGAACATCCGATGACATCATCGGTAAATCGGAAAGGTGGCCCGGTGCGTTTGCGGAAGTCGGCGAATAGGTAACCGATTCACCCTTAACGCATCTGAAGGGGGAAGGAAGCCTGCGGTATTTCGTAGTACAGCCTATAGTGGGCCGTCAAATCCAACAACCGGTCAAACACCATGCTAAAAACCATTTCCCGGAATCTGGCCCTTGCAGTAGCGGCCACCCTCGTCGCCTCCACCGCATTCGCGCAAAGCGCTCCTACCGCGCCTTCCGCTCCTCCCGCACCCACCGTCCGCCTGCGCGGCACCATCGAAAGCGTCGACGCCACCACGGTGACCATCAAGGAGCGTCGCGGCGAAACCATCGCTCTCGCCTTGGCGGACAACGTGGGCATCAGTGAAGTCGTGCCGATTGCACTTGCCGACATCAAGCCCGGCAGCTACATCGGCACTGCAGCCATGCCCAACAAGGACGGCACCCTGGAGGCGCTCGAGGTACTTGTTTTTCCCGAAGCGGCTCGTGGAACCGGCGAAGGGCATTTCCCCTGGGATCTCCAGCCTGAAAGCACGATGACGAACGCTACTGTGGCCGATCTGGCGAGCGCTCCCAAGGGCCGCAAGCTGACACTGAAATACAAGGATGGCGAAAAGATCCTGAACGTGCCGGAAAGCGTTCCGGTCGTGACCTTCAAGCCAGCCGACAAGTCCCTTTTGGTTCCCGGCGCGAAGGTCGTCATTACCGCTACCGAACGTGCCGGTAAGCCCACCGCTCTGCGCATTCTGACCGGCAGAAACGGCTTCGCGCCGCCCATGTAAGTCGAAGGACTGCTGCGCCAGCGCGACGCAATTCACATCTAAGGGATTTACCTGTCATATATGACAGCTACTTGCCTTGTTACTGACCTCCGGGTGATTCATACTTTGTAAATCGCCTGGAGTTTCAAGTGCTGATTTATAACGAGCATTTCAAAATTTACCCGCACGCGCGCCGTGTGGGTACGCACAGCTGGATCGGGATTTACGCTGTGTTCAAGATGCGTGTTACGCATGACAAGACGCTCTGCGAAAAGCAGGTGCCCGGTAACTTTGCCGATGAGGGCCAAGCGCTTGCCGCTGCGGTCGGCGCTGGACGCGTATTCGTCGATGAATATCTGATCAAGGAAAAATCGGAGCCCACGGCGCCGACCATCGCCGATACCGACTGGCAGTCGTTGCAGCAATAAATCGAAACCCTCGTTTCGTCAGCCCACCCGCTGCTGGCGTGGCAGCACACCGGTCGAGAGCAGCACGCCGACCAAAATCACCATACCGCACAGCACCATCCAGAGCGTGACTTCCTCGCTCAAAAATAGGGCTCCCGATATCACTGCGAAGACCGGAACCATGAACGTCACAGCCAGCGCCTTTGGCGCCCCGGCGTTTTCGACCAGCCTGAAATAAAGAATGTACGCAAGGCCGGTGCAGAGCAAGCCGCTGGCGACTAATGCGGCCCAAGCGTAGGCGTTCGGCATCGCGACTGGAATAGTGGCAAGTGCAGGGATGCACAGAACAAGAACTGCACCGATCAGGCTTCCGCCCGCGGTCACGGTGGGATCGATGCCCGCGAGATATTTCTTGGCGAAGTTCGCCGCAAGTCCGTAGCTCAGTGTGGCGATCATGCACAGGCCCAATGCGACACCGCTCGCAAGATCGAATCCCCCGTGGGCGAAGCTGGTCCTGTCCCACGCCAGCATCAGCACACCGAGAAACCCGACGGCAAGACCGCAGGTTCGCCAGAACGACGGACGCTCGCTGAACCAGACCCAGGCGACCAGCGCGCCCATGAGCGGCACGGTCGCATTCAAGATGGCCGACAGCCCGCTGGGAATCGTGAGGAGTGCGTAGGCGAAGCAGCCGAAAGGGATTGCCGAATTGAATAGGCCGACTACGAAAGCTCCCTTCCAGTGGCGTCTGAAATCCGGTCCGAGGCCTCTCGCGAACATCATCGGCACCAGCAACGCACCGCCGATCAGCACACGCAACCAGGCCGTCATGAACGGGCCGAACGCGGGTGCGCAGATTCGCATGAAAAGAAAAGAAACGCCCCAAAGGGCCGACAAAAGAATGAAATCCACGACCCAGGGCTTGGCGGTGGATTGGCCTGCATTACTCATGGGGCGGATCATACGCACCGTGCGTGACCGAACACTCCGAATCTTGTCCGGTCTGAACCGTTCGCGGGTGTTCGTCGTCGCGAGGCCCGTTCTTACGGTCGCCACCCATCGTTTACGCGGTTTTATCCGACAGGATGTCTTGGGGGTGTCCCCCTACAATTCGGCAGCGCCTTGCCAGACGCGAAATCAAAGGACATCGAACGTGCAAATCAACTCATCCATTTTCAAGGCTTACGACATTCGCGGCATCGTGCCGTCTACTCTCGACGAGCAGGTTGCGCTGGGGTTGGGTCGGGCATTCGGGACGGCCGCGTTTGCGCTGGGCGAGAAAAAAGTGGCGATCGGCCGCGACGGTCGTTTGAGCGGGCCGTCTTTGGTCGCTGCACTCATCGAAGGTCTGATGGAAGCAGGCATCGAAGTCATCGATGTAGGCGCAGTGACTACGCCTCAGCTGTATTTCGCAGCGAGCACGCTTGCCACCAGCGGCATTCAGGTCACCGGAAGTCACAACCCCAAGGACTACAACGGCTTCAAGATGGTCATGGCGACCCGAGCCATTTACGGCGACGAAATCCAGGCTCTTCGCAAAACGATGGAGTCCGAGTCGTGGGTTTTGAAAGACGGCGGGTCGGTAACGAAGGTGGACATCTCGGCCGATTACAGCAAGCGCATCGCAAGCGATATCAAGCTGGCTCGTCCCATGAAAGTAGTCGTCGATTGCGGCAACGGCATTGCCGGCGCATCGGCTCCGGACATCTTCCGTGCCATCGGTTGCGAAGTGATCGAACTGTTCAGCGAGGTCGACGGGAATTTTCCGAACCATCATCCCGACCCGAGCAAGCCCGAAAACCTGCGCGACCTGATCGCCAAGCTCAAGACTTCCGGCGCCGAGCTCGGTCTGGCTTTCGATGGCGATGGCGACCGACTCGGCATCGTGACCCGCGAGGGCAACAACATATACCCTGATCGCCAGATGATGCTGTTCGCACAGGATGTTCTATCGCGGGTTCCCGGCGGGCAGATCATCTTCGACGTGAAGTGTTCGCAGCGCCTGGCGCCGGCAATCGAGGCGGCTGGTGGCAAGGCTGTGATGTATAAAACCGGCCATTCGCTCATCAAGGCGAAGATGCGTGAAGTGAACTCGCCGCTCGGTGGCGAGATGAGCGGACACATCTTCTTCAAGGAACGTTGGTACGGCTTCGACGACGGCACTTATGCAGGCTGCCGTCTGCTCGAAATCGTGAGCAAAAGCCCGGATGCGAATGCGGTGCTCGATGCACTGCCCACCAGCTTTTCGACACCGGAACTCAACGTGAAGTGCGCCGAAGGCGAGCCGCACGAGGTGGTTGCCAAGCTGATCGAATCCGCGAAGTTCGATGCGCCTGCAAAGATCAACACGATAGACGGTGTGCGCGTCGATTGGCCGGATGGCTTCGGTCTGATTCGCGCGTCGAACACCACGCCGGTTCTTGTTCTTCGTTTCGAAGGACATACCGAGGAAGCCATGCACAGGATCGAAAAGGCAATGCTCGAACTTCTCCGCAGTGTGAAGCCCGACGCGAAGTTCGAAGCTGCGGCTCACTGACCGCCTCGGTGGACGCAACTCAAATCGTTCACGCGCTGTATTCCACGCTCATGTGGGGAGCGCAGCCGTTCGTGCGAAGAAAAATGAAGCGTCGCGGGGTGGCCGAACCTGGCTATCTGGTGAAGGTGCCAGAGCGATTCGGCCGATACGACCTGCCTCCCGATACCGGGCGAATCTGGATTCATGCGGTGTCGCTCGGCGAGACGCGAGCCGCGGGCGTATTGCTCAAGGAATTGCGCAAGGAGTTTCCGAATCTTCGTTTGCTCTTGACCTGTGGCACCGCTACCGGACGAGAAGAGGGCGCAAAGCTTTTGCTGCCGGGTGACGTCCAGACTTGGCAGCCATGGGATACCCCACAGGCGGTCAAACGATTCTTCGATCAATGGTCGCCAAGCATCGGGATATTGATGGAGACCGAGGTGTGGCCGAACCTGGCGCGGGAATCTTTTCGACGCGGAATTCCGATGGTGCTAGCCAATGCGCGCCTGAATGAAAAATCGTTGGCGCAGCACAGAAAGCTGTCCTCGATTGCCGAGCCTGCGTTCGAGTCGCTTGCCGCCGTGTGGGCGCAGACGGAATCTGATGCAGCGCGGTTCCGTCAAATAGGTGGCGATGTGAAGGGCGTGTTCGGCAATCTGAAATTCGATGCCACGCCTGATGAAGTGCTTCTGGAACAAGGCCGAGCCTGGCGCCGTGCCACGCCGAATCCCGTGGTCATGATCGCGAGTTCTCGTGAAGGTGAAGAGGCCTTGCTCCTCGACGAAATCGACGCGCTCAGAGCATCGGGCGATGTTCGGCATCGGATCCAGTGGTTGATCGTGCCGCGTCATCCACAACGATTCGACGAGGTCGCGATGCTCGCGAAGGAGCGAGGCTTCAGCGTCTCGCGAAGAAGCGGGTGGACCGATGGCGCACAGGACGCGGATGTCTGGATCGGAGATTCGTTAGGCGAAATGCCGCTGTACTACGGCCTGGCCGATGTAGCTTTGTTAGGAGGCAGTTTCGAGCCTCTCGGCGGTCAGAATTTGATCGAGGCGTCGGCTTGTGGATGTCCGGTCGTCCTCGGGCCGTCGACTTTCAATTTCGCCGAGGCCGCCGAATTGGCCATCGATGCGAAAGCTGCCGTTCGCGCGGACAACATGAGTGAAGCGGTGCGTTGCGCCATCGCACTGGTGAACGATCCTGCCGCGCAATCTGCCATGGCGAATCAGGGGCTGGCATTTGCGGCGGCACATCGAGGTGCTGCGAGCAAGACCGCAAAAGCGGTCGCCGAAATCGTCGACGGTCTCAAGGTGTCAGCAGCGCATTCGTCGGCTGAAGATCTTCCGGCTTGAGCGTGCCGGCCGCCTGACGCAGTCGCAAATTTCCCAAGAGCACGTTGTAGCGAGCCTGCGCCAGGTCGCGTTTGGTCTGGAACAGCTGGCTCTGTGAATTCAACACATCGATGTTGATTCGCACACCGACCTGATATCCGAGCTTGTTCGCATCGAGCGCACTTTGGCTGGACGCCTCTGCTGCCTGCAGCGCCCGAACCTGCCCCTGGCCCGACGACACGCCGTAGTAAGCCGATCTCACCGACTGCGCCGCAACCCGCTTGGAGGCTTCCAGATCGGATCTCGCCTTGTCTTCGAGCGACAGCGTTTCGCGAATCCGGTTTTCGGTGGCGAAACCTGCGAACAGCGGCACGTTCAGCACCACTCCGATCGCGGCGTTGTTGGTGCGATAGGTGAGGGACGAGGTAGAGCTGCCACCCTGATTTCGAGACACGCCGTAACTTGCATTCAGATCGACCGTGGGCTTGTGGCCGGCTTTTGCCTTTTCGGTTTCCAGCTGCGCAATGTCTACCGCGACCCGGTTTTGCCGAACAGTCGGATTGAAGTCTTCGGAATCGCGAACCCAGACGTTCACGTCGTCCTGAGTGAGTGCGGGTATCACCACCGGTGTCGCAAGCGGATTCGGTTGCGTGTTCATTCGTCCTACCAGCGTATCGAGCGCGAGACGCTTCACACGCAGGTCGTTCTCGCCCGCAATTTCCTGCGCGATGACCAGGTCGTACCGCGCCTGCGCCTCGCGTGAATCGGTGATGGTCGACGTGCCGACCTCGAAGTTGCGCTTCGCAGCGGCGAGCTGCTCGGCCACCGCTGTTTTTTGCGCACGCACGAAGGTCAACGTGTCCTGTGCTGCAAGTACATCGAAATACGCCTGGCTCACACGAATGATGAGGTCCTGCTCTGCCGAGTTAAGAATTGCCAGTGCCTGCTCGATGCTGCGCTGCCCTTGCTGGTAACTGGCCCAATTCGCCGGGCGATACAGAGGCTGGGAGGCCGTGACTGAAGCGTTGGCTGTGGTGTAGTCGCGGCTGATGACCGGGTTGTTGTTGTCGTAGTTGGAACGCGTGACACCGGTCGATGCATTGGCGGTCGGCAGGATCAATGCGCGTGACTGCTCGGCGCGAAACAGGTTGGCTTCGTACTGGGCGCGAGCGGACTGATAACTCGCGTCGAATCCGCGAGCAGATTCATACAGCTCGACGAGGCTTTGTGCCTGCACGTTCGCACTGACCGCACCGCTTAGGGCCAAGGCAAAGGGAAGAATTCGAAACGATCTCATGTTGATCCTGTGACAAGCAATATTTGTGCAACGAATTCTTCTGGGTGTCCGAGTCTTCGGGTCGAAGCGTCAGCCGGATTAGTAGCGCGGGACTGCCGGATCGACTTCTGCCGACCATGCATCGATGCCGCCACCGATGTTCACGACATTGGTAAAACCGTTTTGCGACAGGTACTGCGCCACGCGCATGCTCCGCGCGCCGTGATGGCACAGGCATGCGATTGGCGCGTCTTTTTCCAGATCGTTCAGCGATGCCGGGATTTGTCCCATTGGAATTGCCACGAGCTTGAAACCGTTGGCCGACACGCTGGCCGTTTGCAACTCGAGCGGCTCGCGCACATCGAGAACGATCGCTTCGGAAGGAGCGACCGAGCCGATCCAGGAAGCGAGTTGGGCGGGGCGGATTTCAGTGATCATCGGTGGCCGATCTTCAGAAGTGAAAGCTCGAGGGCTCGGCGAAATTCACCAGGCGCGGAGCGACGGTATCCCAGGGCTGCACGGTCACGAAGGAGGTATCGCTCTGACGCGTCACGAAACTCGCCCGCATCATCGGATCGTTTCCGACGATGCATGACAGACGGCCACCGATATTGAGCTTCGCGAGAAGCGCATGCGGCACTTCGGCCAGCGATCCGCTCAGCACGATCACATCGAAAGTGCCCTGAATATCTTTCACATCGGCACCGTCAGCGAGCAAAACTTCGACATTGGCGACGTTCGAGTTGCGCAAATTTGCGCGAGCCAGATTGGCGAGCTCAGGAAAAATTTCGAGGCTGGTGACGCGTTGCGAACGTGCTGCCAGCAGTGCCGCCATGTAGCCCGAGCCAGCGCCGATTTCGAGAACGGTTTCGTGGGGCTGCACGTGCAGGTCCTGCAGGATGCGCGCTTCCATTTTTGGCGAGAACATGGTCTGGCCTTCGGGCAGCGGCAGTTCCATGTCGACGAATGCCAGCGAACGGTGCGCAGCGGGCACGAAGTCTTCCCGCTTGACGACATTCAGCAGGTCAAGAATGTCCATATCGAGCACATCCCAGGGGCGGATTTGTTGCTCGATCATTTTGTATCGGGCGCTTTCGAGGGTTTCGTGGGTATTCATGATGTTGCTTCGAATGAAATGTCTGGATCGGTGTGATCTTCGGTCAGGCGTGATTTTAGGGTGCCGGACGGGTCAGCATTCCGCCGAGGATGATGTCTAGCTGGCTCTCGAGGAATTTTTCCGGAACGATGTCTTCGTCGGCCATGCAAACACCCATGGAGTTCTTCCACATCATGAGGAAGATGACTGGGGCCGTGATGCTGTAGACCGCGTAGTGCAGATCCATTGGGCGGAACTCGCCTTTGTCGATACCTGCCTGCAAAACCGAGGCGATGATTTTTTTGCCCGGCAACACGACTTCCTTTTGATAGAAGTCGGCAATTTCCGGGAAATTTCGTGCCTCGGAGATGACGAGTTTGGTAATGCCGGAGGCCTTGGTCGCCCCGACGCGCGTCCACCACTCCAGCACCACGAATCTCAATAGTTCTTCGGTCGTTCCCTTGAATCCAGGAATGAGGGCAGCCCCTTCGTTCACACGGCCGATGATGTTCTCGCGAACGACTGCCTTGAACAGTTCTTCCTTGCTTTGAAAGTAGAGAAAAAGTGTTCCTTTGGAAACGCCAGCCCTAGACGCGACTTCTTCCGATCGAGTGGCGGCGAATCCTTTTTCTACGAACAGATCGAGAGCGGCATCCAGTAATTCACCTGGACGCGCTTCCTTGCGACGTTCTCGCTTGGGTGCTGCGGACGCATCCTTTTTTCGGCAGATGAATTTGGAGAGGGACATCGATGGCGGGCGGAACGGTCGACTGCGGGGGCGTCGGAAAAATCTCTTTTACTGACTTGATGGTTAGTAATGTATGTGCCGAGAATTTTCGAGTCAAGCGAGGTTCCCGCAGAAGTTGACTGCACCAATATCTTTTGAAATGTTCCATTGACAGAACATTAAAACGCTTCGTAGGATTCTCCCCCATGACCCAGGCATTGCCTCTTCCAAAATACCACCGCATCTATCTGGTGTTGCGCGAGCAACTCGACGATGGTCGGTTTGCCGGTGGTCTTCCCGGGGAGCATGCCTTGATGCAGCAGTTCGGTGTGGCGCGAGTCACCGTGCGCCGGGCGCTTGGGCAACTCGCTGCAGAGGGTTTGATCTCGCGGGAGCCGGGACGTGGCACTCGTCCTATCGAAGTGCCCGGCGGTATTTCCACGCTGAACAACGAGCGCGGCGAACGCAAGGCGCACTTGACCGGGCTTCTGGAAAACCTCGTGAGCATGGGACTGAAGACTTCGGTCAAAGTGCTCGAAGTCAGCGGCATTACCGCTTCGGAATCGGTAGCCGGCGCGCTCGGCATCCCTACAGGCACCGAAGTGCAGAAGGCGGTTCGCGTTCGAAGCACCCGCGAAGGCCCGCTGTCTCTCATCACCACTTATGTGCCGCAGCACCTCGCCAATTCGTTTGGCCGCAGGGAGCTCTCGCGCAAACCCATCTTGTTGTTGCTCGAAGAGTCGGGTGTGCGCGTCGGACGTGCGCATCAGACGATCTCGGCGAAGCTCGCAGACGCGAGCACGGCGGAACATCTCGACGTCTCCGTCGGTACGGCGTTGCTCGCGGTCCGGCGCCTGATTTACGACGAAGACGACAGGCCGATCCAGTGGCTTCACGGCCTGTATCGACCCGATCGCTATGAATATCAGATGGAGTTGTCGCGTGTCGGCAGCATCGACGCGAAAGTTTGGGTGAGCAAGGATCTGTCGGCTCGCTTTACCTGAGCTCCGGATGGCACCCAGTTTGTTCAGTTGTCAGTTTTTTTCCCTTGATCGTTCTTAAAAAGGAGCTTCCATGAGCCAATCGACCACGTCGCATAAATCTCGTCGCCAATTCATCGGTGAATCGGCTGCGGCCGCTTCTGCCCTGGCGTTTCCTTTGATCGCGGGCGCCCAGCCCAAGACGGTCAAGATCGGTGTCCTGCACCCCGTCACCGGTGCCATCGCTTACTCGGGCCAACAGTGCCGCGTCGGCGCAATGATGGCCATCGAAGACATCAACAAAGCTGGCGGTATCAAGTCGCTCGGCGGCGCGAAGATCGAAGCGATGCTGGGAGATGCGCAATCGTCGCCGCAAGCCGGATCGGCTGAAGTCGAGAAGATGAACGAAGCTGGCGTGTCGGCGATCGTTGGCGCATTCGCATCGGCCATCTGTCTGGCAACCACGCAAACCGCAGCGAAGTACAACCTGCCGCACGTGGTCGATGTGGGTGTAGCGGATCAGATCGTCGAACGCGGTCTGAAGAACACCTTCCGTTTCGGTCCTGGTTACCGCACCTGCGCACAAGTCGCAGTTGCCAACCTGCATGTGCTGAACACATCGGCAGGCAAGCCGGCCAAGACCGTGATGATCATTCACGAAGACTCTTTGTTCGGCACTGGCACTGCGCAACTTCTGGGCAAGGAGCTGCCCGGTTTCGGCTACGACGTCGTCGCTACCGTGCCGCATGCGAACCCCACGCGCGATTTCAACAACATCGTGCTGCGCATGAAGTCGTTGAACCCCGACATCGTGATTCCCGCCAACTACTACAACGAATACGCGCTGCTGGTTCGCACCATGCAACAGCAAAAGGTCACCCCGAAGGCGATTTTCTCGGTGCTCGGCGGTGCGGCTTCGAGCTACAAGTTCGTGAAAGAATTTCCCGATGCAGCCAACGGCATCATCGACTGCAACCACTGGTTCAACCCGAAGGACAAGCGTTCTGCAGAACTGAAAAAGCGCGTCGAAGCGCAAGGCCTGTTCTTCAGCTACGAAGTGTTCATGACCTACACCTCGATGTGGCTGCTGGCCGATGCGATCGAGCGTGCCAAGTCGACCGACCGCGCCGCGATCATCGACGCGCTGAACTCCAGCACCTTCTCGAATCACATCATGCCGTACGGCCCCACCAAGTTCGTCAACGGACAGAATCAGGGTGCACAGCCGCTCATGACTCAGGTCTACAAGAACGATATCAAGGTGATCATTCCGCGCGAATACCGCGAAACCGATCCCGTGTTCCCGCTCAAGGCTTGACGAAACCTAAGGCGAAGCTACGTAGATGATGGATTTCGGGATTCTCTTCGCGTCGGTCCTCAACGGACTGACGACCGGGGCGGTCTATGCGCTCATCGCGCTGGGCCTCACCCTGATTTACGGTGTGCTGCACATCATCAACTTCGCGCACGGCGCGTCGTTGATGCTGGCGCTTTACGCCGTGTACATGCTCAAGGAAAAATTCGGAATCGATCCGTATCTGGCTTTGCCGATACTCGTGCCCGGCATGTTTGCGCTGGGCTATCTGTTGCAACGAGGGATCATCAACCGTGCGAGTCACGGCAAGGATGAAAACATTCTTCTGGTGACGCTGGGAATTTCCATCGTGATGGAAAACCTGGCGCTGCTGTTCTTCAAGTCGGACACGCGCACCATCGATACGGCCTACACACTCACCACGATTCCTATCGGCCCCGCGATGATTTCATTGCCCAAGCTGATTGCGTTCGGTGGTGCGCTGGTTACGTCGGCGGTTCTTCTCTGGATCGTCACCAAGACCGATCTGGGCCGTGCGATTCGCGCGGTATCTAAAGAGCGTCAGGGCGCCAAGCTCATGGGCATCGACGTCGATCATGTGTACGCATTGAGTTTCGGAATCGGTCTCGGATGCCTGGGTGCTGCTGCATGTTTTCTGATGCCCGCGTATTACGTGAACCCGAGCGTGGGCTCCGGCTTCGTCCTGGTGGCGTTCACCATCGTGGTGCTGGGTGGCATGGGCAGTTTCGCGGGCGCACTCGTCGGCGGATTGCTGATAGGGGTGGTCGAATCGTTGGGCGGTTTGTATCTGGGCGAGTCGCTCGGGCAGATCGGCATCTTCCTGATCTTCATTGGCGTGTTGCTGTTCAGGCCGCAAGGCTTGTTCGGCGCGAAGGTCTAGTCCCATGAAAGATCTCACCAAAATCGCAATCTTCGCGGTTGCCGTCGCGGCGCTCGCGTTTGCGACCGAATCCGGCGTCGTCCTCAACTTCGTCATGATGGCTCTGTATGCCGCGCTGATAGCGCAGGCATGGAACATCCTCGGCGGCTTCGGCGGACAGTTCTCGTTCGGTCATGCCGTGTTCTTCGGGACCGGCGCGTACATCCAGGCGATTGCCCAGCTGCAATTCGGCATCAATCCGTGGGCAGCCTTGCCGACCGCCATTGCCGGCGCCGCGCTGGTGGGCGCGTTCATCGGCGCACTGTCGTTCCGCTATGGCCTCAAGGGTTCGTATTTCGCGCTGGTCACTCTGGCATTCGCCGAAGTTTTCCGCATCACCGCGCTGTCGGTTCCGTTTACCGGTGCAGGCGTGGGCCTGATGGTTCCGTTGCGCGAGAGCGCAGCGAACATGCAATTCGCATCGCGACGCGGCTTTCTGTTCCTCATCCTCGGACTGGTCGTGGCAGCCTTGTTAGTCACTGCGTGGATCAAGTCGTCGCGCTTCGGCGCTTACCTTCAGGCAGTTCGTGACAACGAAGATGCAGCGCGCGCCATCGGCGTGAATCCGTTCCGCGTGAAGCTCGCGGCCATCTGCCTTTCGGGCGGTTTCATGGGAGCGGCGGGCGCGTTCTATGTGCAGGTGTTCCAGTACATCGATCCGGGCATCGCTTACGGCGCAACCAGCTCGGTCGAAGCGCTGGTCGCCGCAATCGTCGGCGGCATCGGAACCTTGTGGGGGCCGATTCTTGGCGCAGTTGCGTTGCACGTGCTGGCCGACGTCACCCGAAACATGTTCGGTACCTTGCCCGGCATCAACCTCGTCATCTACGGTGCGGTGCTCATATTGATAGTCACGTTCATGCCGCGCGGTTTGATGGGCGGTCTGCGTTCGCTCGGCAAGAAGCTTTCGTTCAGGAAATCATCATGACGAATGCACAACAGTCGTTGCTCCGCATCGAGGGCGTTTCCAAATCGTTCGGCGGTTTGAAGGCGGTTCAGAACGTGAGCCTCGAAGTTCAACCGAACACGCTCACCGCCTTGATCGGACCGAACGGAGCCGGCAAGACCACGCTGTTCGCGCTGATGTCCGGCTTCCTGAAGCCCGATAGCGGAGCGGTTCATTTCAACGGCACCGACATCACAGGTCGCGCGCCGCATTTGAACGCGCACCTGGGTATGACGCGCACGTTCCAGATCGTGCAGCCTTTCGCAGCACAAACCGTTCGCGAGAACATCGCTGTCGGTGCGCATCTGCATCAGGGCAATCGTCGCTTGGCGCTCGAGGCCGCCGAGGCTATTGCCCAGCGTGTCGGTCTTGCTCCGCAACTGGACAAGCCGGCTTCCGATCTGACGGTCGCAGGACGCAAACGTCTGGAGCTCGCACGAGCATTGGCGACGCAACCCAAATTGCTACTGCTCGATGAAGTGCTTGCAGGTCTGAATCCGCAAGAGATTGCCGAGATGATTCCCGTGGTGCGAGGCATCGCCGATGGCGGCGTGACCGTGCTCATGATCGAACACGTTATGCAAGCCGTGATGAATCTGGCGTCGCATGTCTGGGTGCTCGCGCAAGGTCAACTCATTGCGGAAGGCTCGCCTGGCGAGGTGACCAGCAACGAAAAAGTGGTCGAGGCTTATCTCGGTCATGGCACTGCAAAACGTTTGCAGGAAGCGAAGGCGAAAGCAGAAGCCGCAGCAGAATCCAACGCAGAAGCGAAGGTGTCCTCATGAGCGCGTTGCTTGAAATCAAGGGACTGCGCGGCGGGTACGGTGCAGTCGAAGTTTTGCGCGGGGTCGACATCAGCGTGGGCCAAGGCGAAATCGTCGCGCTGCTGGGCAGCAACGGCGCAGGCAAATCGACGCTCAACAACACGATGTGCGGACTCTATCCAGCGTGGGGCGGAAGCATCACCTTTGACGGTGCGAATCTGACCGGGGCGCATTACCGCGATGTCGTGAAGGCCGGATTGATTCAGGTGCCTGAAGGCCGCCGAGTGTTTCCGAATTTGTCCGTACTCGAAAACCTCGAACTCGGATCGTTCACGCGTGCTCGCGAGCGCCGCGCCCAGAACATCGAAAAAGTGTTCGCGACATTTCCGCGTTTGAAAGAACGCATCGAACAAAAGGCCGGAACGCTTAGCGGTGGCGAGCAGCAGATGGTCGCTATCGGACGCGGTCTCATGGCCGAGCCCAAGCTTCTGATCCTCGATGAACCATCGCTCGGACTCTCGCCTTTGCTGGTCGAAGAAATGTTTGCGCTTATAGCGCGTTTGAATTCCGATGGCCTTGCAGTGTTGCTCGTGGAGCAGAACGTCGGTCAATCGCTTGAAATTGCCAAGCGCGCTTACGTGCTCGAAAACGGTGGCGTGAAGTTCCAGGGATCGCCTTCGGAACTGTTGGCCAGCGACGACCTGCGACGCGCTTATTTGGGTATGTAGTTCGATGCCTGACAAAAAAATTCCGCAAACGCTCGCGCAAAAACTGATCGCACGCGCGGCAGGGCGAGACCAAGTGAAGGTGGGTGAGATCGTCAACTGCGCGGTCGACCTCGCGATGTTTCACGACTCGTCAGGCCCGCGCCGATTGAAGCCCATGCTCGAAGAGTTGGGCGCAGAAATCTGGGACAAGTCGAAGATCGTTCTGGTCATGGACCATTACGTGCCGGAGACCGACGACGACTCGCGCAAGATCGTTCGGATCGCGCGCGACTGGGCGCGCGATCAAGCCTTGCCTCACGTCTACGACAGTGTGGGCATCTGCCATGTGGTTCTGCCGCAGCAAGGGCACTTGAAGCCCGGCATGTTCTGCGTTGGCGGAGATTCCCATTCGCCAACCGGCGGAGCCTTCGGCTCTTACATGTTCGGTATCGGCAGCACCGAAATGCTCGGCGTCGTGGTGACCGGCGAGATCTGGGTTCGAGTGCCCGAGACGATTTCGATGCAATGGAACGGCAAGCTGCACGAAGCCGTCACCGCCAAGGACATGATGCTGCATATGGTCGGGCGCTTCGGCATGAACGGCGGTCGTTATCAGGCGGTCGAGTTCTGCGGATCCGCAGTGCGAGCACTGTCGATGCAGGAGCGCATGACCTTGTCGAACATGAGCGCCGAACTGGGCGCGCAAACCGGCTTGGTCGCCCCGGATCAAACGACTTGCGACTGGCTCAAGACAGTCGGTGTGAACGAATGCGAAATCGAACGCTGGCAAACCGATGAAGATGCGGTCGTCGAAAAGCACGAGTTCGATGCCGCGCTGCTGTCTCCGCAGGTGGCCGCACCTCATAGCCCGGCAAACACCAAAGACGTTGGCGATTTTGACGGCGTCAAGGTCGATGTGGCTTACATCGGTGCCTGCACCGGCGCAAAGCTCGACGACCTCGCAGCCGCAGCTCGCGTGCTGAAGGGGCAACGCGTTGCCGGTGGTGTGCAGCTCATCGTTGCCCCCGCCAGCATCAAGGACCAGAACGAGGCCGAGTCGCTAGGCTACATGCAAACCTTGCGCGATGCGGGTGCGAGCGTGCTCGCCACATCTTGCGGTGCATGCGCTGGCTACGGCGGCAGCATTCCCGACAACTCGAATGTGCTGTCCACCACCGCGCGCAATTTCAAGGGCCGTATGGGCTCGTCTACTGCGCAGGTGTATTTGGCGTCCCCGTACACGGTTGCTGCATCGGCGTTGCGCGGTTTCATGACCGATCCTCGCGAGGTGGTCGCATGACACATCGCGTCTGGAAATTCGGCTCCGACATCGATACCGATGCGCTGGCTCCGGGTGCCTACATGAAGCAGGGCATCGATGTCATTGCCGCACATTGCCTCGAATCGATCCGGCCGGAGTTCGCGGCGCAAGTCGAGCGCGGCGATGTCGTGGTCGGGGGACCCGGCTTCGGCATCGGATCGTCGCGCGAGCAGGCGGCTGCCGCGCTCGAACACTTGGGCGTTGCCGCAGTGATTTCACCGTCGTACAGCGGTCTCTTTTTTCGCAACGCGTTCAATCTGGGCCTGCTGCTTCTGACCTGCGCCGATATCGGCGAGATAGAAGACAAGGAGCAGATCGATCTCGATCTCAAAACTCTGGTCGTGACTTCTGCATCGGGCAAGAAGTATGTGTGCGAACCCATTCCCCAATTTTTGCTCGACATGGCGCAAGCCGGCGGGTTGATGAACACGCTCAAGAAACGCATGAGCACAACGAGTTCCCTATGACACAAACAAGTTCCAAACAACTAGACCCGGTCACGCTCGCCGTCCTCAAGGGACGACTCGAGCAGGTCGCCGACGAAATGGACGCGACGCTTTACCGCAGCGCGTTCAATCCGATCATCGCGGAGGCGCATGACGCCTGCCACGGCATTTACGACGGACAGAGCGGCGATACGCTGGTGCAGGGTAAATCCGGCCTGCCGATTTTTGTCGGCGCGATGGCCTTCGCGGTGCGCGCTGCGGCCAATGCGGCGTCGACCCGCGGTGGCATGAAGGACGGCGACACGTGGCTGTTCAACGACCCCTACGAAGGCGGAACTCACGCGAACGATTTCAAGCTGGTTCGTCCGTTCTTTCGCAACGGCAAGCTGTTTTGCTACCTCGCATCGGCTGCGCACTGGCATGACGTGGGCGGCGCAGTGCCCGGCAACTACAACCCCGCAGCTACCGAATGCTGGCAGGAAGCCGTGCAGATCCCGCCCGTGCGCATTCAGCGTTCAGGCGTCATCGAGGAAGATGTGCTCGCGATTCTTCGCGCCAACACGCGCCTGCCGGACAGCCTCTGGGGCGATCTGAACGGACAACTCGCGGCGCTTGAACTCGGCGTGCGTCGTCTGGGCGGATTGCTCGACGAGTACAGCGACGAGATCGTGCTGCAAGGCATGAGCGAGTTGCGCACCCGCGCGGTCAAGCTCATGAAATCGCATATTGCCGAACTCCCCGACGGCAAATATTCGTTCGAAGATATTCTGGACAACGATGGCGTGAAAGACGAGCCGCTCACGATCGCGCTCGACATGTCCATCGCGGGTGACAAGCTCACACTCGATTTTTCTCGCACGGCGCCCGCATGTGCCGGCCCAGTGAACATCTCGCGGGCTACTGCAATTGCGGCCTGCTACGTGGCGCTCAAGCATCTGTTCCCCGACGTTCCGGCGAACGCTGGCGTGCTCGATGCAGTGGAGTTCGTTTTGCCCGATGGTTTGGTCATCTCGGCGGAGCGTCCGCGCCCTGTCGGTGGATACACCGAAACCATTCTGCGGATGATCGACGTAATTTTTAGTGCGGCGGCGAAGGCCGATCCGAAACGCGCCGTGGCACAGGCTTACGGCACGATCAATGCACTCTCGATCGCGGGGCATCGCACCGATGCTGCCCGCAAGGGACAGCGCTGGGTAATGTTCAGCTTCTTCGGTGGCGGTCATGGCGGCCACTCCGCCGGTGATGGCTTGAATCACGGCAACGCGCCCATCTCTACCGCCACGATCCCTCCGCTCGAAATTCTCGAAGCGGCGTATCCGGTCCGGTTCACGCAATGGGCCTTGCGCGAAGGCTCTGGCGGCGATGGGGAGCATCGCGGCGGACTCGGTGCAATTTACGAAATCGAGTTGCTCGAACAGGATGCCGATGTGTTCATCTTCGGTGAACGTGGACGCTCAGCGCCCAAGGGTATTGCCGGCGGAACCGAAGGTGCGTTGAACGTCTTCAGCTACGAGAACGCAGGCGTGTGGCGCGAGCCACCCATGGCTTCCAAGATGATCGGCATCAAGCTCAAGAAGGGCGAACGTGTTCGACTTCAAACGCCCGGCGGCGGCGGATGGGGCGATGCGAATGCACGCAGCGTGACCTTGCGTCAACGCGACGCGGCAATGGGTTACGTGGCAGGTAATGTCTCGGGAAATGTTTCAGGAAAAGCAGCATGAGCGCGGTGAAGAGTGAATCCAAGGGTAGTCTGGTCATAGGCGTCGATGTCGGCGGCACGTTCACCGACTTGTTCGTGCTCGACGAAGCAAGCGGCAAGGCCAGCATCGTCAAAGTGCCATCGACTCGCGGTGAAGAATCGCGTGGTTTCATGAACGGCATTGCCAAAGTAGGTGAGGCCGCCGGCGCCAGCAAAGAGGCGACCGCAACCGCTATTTCGACCATCGTGCATGGCACGACGGTCGGCACTAATGCATTGCTCGAACGCAAGGTCGCACGCACCGGGATCATCACCACGCGCGGATTCCGTGACGTGCTCGAGATGCGCCGACGCGATCGTCCGCAAACCTGGGGTCTGCGCGGCAGCTTCGAGCCTATCGTTCCACGCGAGCTGCGCCGCGAGGTCGACGAGCGGGTGCTGGCCGATGGCACGGTGCACACGCAAGTCGATCTAGATCAGGTTCGCGCCGCAGCGAAATCGCTGATCGACGCCGGTTGCGAAGCGGTCTGCGTTTTCTTCATCAACACGTACGCCAACCCCACCAACGAACAGGCAGCCGTCGCTGCGGTTCGCGAGGTCTGGCCCAACTCATACGTCACGGCTGCAAGCGAAGTGCTCCCGGAGATTCGCGAATTCGAACGCTGCTCCACTTCCACGCTGAATGCTGCTTTGCAGCCGGTTGTCGGCAGCTACCTTACGCGCCTCGAAGGCGATCTGCGCACACAAGGCTTCGGCGGAGAACTGCTGATCGTGCAAAGCAACGGCGGCGTGATGTCGCGCACCACGGCATGCGATGTGCCGGTGCGGACTGCGCTGTCCGGCCCGGCCGCAGGCGTGATCGCATGTGCTGCTATTGCGCGCGCTGCGGGTTACCCGAACGCGATCACCGGCGATATGGGCGGCACATCCTTCGATGTGTCCCTGGTCGCGAAGGGCGAAGCGGCACTTGCGGCTCAAACATCGATCGAGTTCGGCATGGTGGTTCGTTCACCCATGATCCAGATCGAAACCATCGGTGCCGGTGGCGGCTCGATCGCATCGGTCGATGCGAGCGGCATGCTGCAGGTCGGCCCTGAATCTGCAGGCAGCATTCCTGGCCCGGCTTGTTACGGTCGCGGCAATACCCGCCCGACGGTGACCGATGCCAACGTGCTGCTCAATCGCATCGCAGCAGATCGCCCGCTCGGCGGCGGATTGCTCGCAGCAATGGACGCAGAGAAATCCCGCGCGGCTATCGAAGAGCATGTCGCCAAGCCATTGGGACTGGATGTCATGGCTGCGGCAGAAGCCATCCTTACCGTGGCGAACGCACGCATGGCCGGCGCGATTCGCGTCGTGTCCATCGAGAAGGGTCACGACCCGCGCCAGTTCGCTTACATGCCTTTCGGCGGCGGGGGTGCACTGCACGTGTGCGCAATGATGCGTGAAGTCGGTGTGACGACCGGCATCGTGCCGCGTTACCCCGGCGTCACATCCGCGCTCGGTTGCGTGATGGCCGACATGCGCCACGACTCGGTGCAAACCTTGAATCGCGGCTTGAACGAACTCGACATGAACCAGGTTCGTTCGCGAGTCGAGCAACTCGGGGTGCAGTGCCAGGAGCGCCTCGACTCCGCTGGCGTGCGCTTTGCGGAAGTCAAGGAAGTCGTCGAGTTCGACATGCTGTACGCAGGGCAGACGCATACCGTAGCGGTGCCCGTTGCGCGCGACAAGATCGACGCCGAGGGCCTGAAAGCTGCCTTCGAAGCCGCTTACTTCGCGTCGTTCGGCCGTGTGCTTTCCGGCATCCCGATTCGCGTCATGAACCTGCGTTACGCGCGCATCGGTGTTCGTCCCAAGTTCGATCTCGCGGTGCTCGCTCCCGAGGGCGAAGGCTCGACCGAGTCGGTGGGTATCCAGCGAGTTTTCCACGCTGGCCAATGGTGGGATGCGAAACGTTTTGCACGACTGCCGCTGCCTATCGGCCACAAGATCGTGGGCCCCGCAATTCTCGAGCAACCCGACACCACGGTGTGGCTGGAACCCGGCTTCACCGCGACGGTCGACCCGCTCGGCAACCTGCTCATCACCGCGTCGTGAACAAGGTACCGTGAACAAGACATCATGAACAAAATAAACCCCGCGACCACTGCGCTGGTCATCATCGATCTGCAGAACGACTTCATCGCGCCCGACGGTGCTTATGCGCGCGGCGGCGACAAGAGCGCCAAAGCCGCTGCCTTGCCCGAGAAGATCGCAAAGGTCGCGAAGGCGCTGAAGGCCAAGGGCGGCATGGTCGCGGCGAGTCTGTTCACCTTGTGGCCGGACGCGAAGGGCGAACCGATGATCGCGCCGCATCTGCTCGCGTTGCGCCCTTACTTGACCAAGGGCGATTTCGCGCCCGGCAGTCGGGGTCAAGCCAATGTCGATTCTCTGGTTCCGCTCGTCGATGTGAACGTCTGCAAAGTTGCCTACTCCGCATTCTTCAATACGCAGCTCGACTGGGTGTTGAGCCACGCGAACATCGACACGGTCGTGGTTTGCGGCATCGTGACCAACGGCGGTGTGGCAAGTACGGTTCGTGATGCGCACATGCGTGAGTACCACACCTTCGTGCTCGAAGATGGATGCGCTGCGTTCCGCGACGAGGTGCACGCAGGATCGATCGCCGACATGCGTAACGTTGCCAACGTGCTCACCTGCGACGAGCTCATAGCGCAGCTCAACGCAGCCTGAACCGATGGCATCGTCGACAAAGCCGGTCATCGTGCGTGCGCCAGGCATGCAGGCAGAACTCGAAGTTCCCGCGGTCATTGTGGGCGGTGGCGCGGCCGGCCTGATCGCTGCAATCACCCTGCGCGATGCGGATATCGATTGTGTCGTGCTGGAACGCGATGCGTCGCCTAGCGGGTCGACTGCGCTGTCGTCGGGATTCATTCCGGCTGCTGCCACCAGGATTCAAAAGTCCTTGGGCATAGACGATGGTGTCGAGCTGTTCGCCTCGGACATCATGGGCAAGACCCAAGGCACCGCAGCGCCGCATCTGGTGCGTGCGTACGCCGAGGCTGTCGCACCGGCCATCGATAACCTGCAAACGAAACACGGCATCGAGTTTCATGTGCTCGACGGATTTTTATATCCCGGCCATTCGGTTCGCCGGATGCATGCGGTACGCGAGAAAACAGGCGTCGGACTGATGACGCATCTGGAGCGTGCTGCCAACGAGAGCGGTGCGATGTTGGTGACGCAAGCGTTGGTCCGCGAGCTTTGGCTCACCGATGACGACAAGGTTCTTGGCGTCGGATACGAGCGTCCCGACGGCAGCATGGAGCATGTCGCTTGCGAATATCTCGTCCTTGCCTGCAACGGCTTCGGCGGCAATTCGGCCATGGTCAAGGAACTGCTGCCCGAAATGCGCGACGCGATTTTTGCGGGGCACGAAGGCAACGACGGATCTGCCATTGCATGGGGGCGCGAGCTGAACGCATCGCTCGCCGATCTGGGTGGTTACCAGGGTCACGGATCGTGGGCGACTCCGCAGGGCGCACTCATCAGCTGGGCGGTCATCATGGACGGCGGGGTACAGATCAACTCGAACGGCGAACGCTTTCATGACGAAACCCACGGCTATTCCGAAGCGGCGGTGAATGTACTCGCTCAACCGGGCAGCGTCGCATGGAACGTGTTCGATCAGCCGGTGCTGGACTTGCTGCGAACCTTCCCCGACTTCTGCGACGCAGAGGCTGCCGGCGCATTGAAGGCTTGCGCCGACGCGGGTGAACTCGCATCGGTCATCAAGTGCGACGTCACAGCGCTGAACAAAACTCTCGGTACTGTTTCTCCTGAAGTGAAAGATCATTTCGGCAGACGGTTCGAGCGTGAATTGAACGCGCCTTTCTACGCAGTCAAAGTAACAGGCGCTTTGTTCCACACACAGGGCGGACTCGATATCGACGCGCAATGTCACGTCAGGAAGAAAGACGGTAGCGTGTTCGACAAACTCTTCGCTGCAGGCGGTGCCGCGCGCGGAGTTTCGGGTAACGCCGTGTGGGGATATCTCTCGGGCAACGGGTTGCTCAGCGCATTCGCGGGCGGGCACATTGCCGCCAACGCGATCATCGACGCGACTAAAAAATAAGGAACGGTTTCATCATGGCCAACATCGATCTGAAGGCTCGACTTCAACAACCGGCAGCATTGCTTGCACCCGGTGTGTACGACGCGCTCACCGCGCTCATCGCAGAGCAGGCCGGATTCGAAGCCTTGTATCTGTCGGGCGCATCCATCGCCTACACGAAGCTCGGTCGCTCCGATATCGGTCTCACGACTTATTCCGAAGTCATTGAAACGCTTTCGAACATCACCGAGCGCGTGAAAACACCAGTGATCGTCGATGGCGACACCGGCTTCGGCAATGCACTGAACACCATGCGTACGGTCCGCGGCTTCGAGCGCGCAGGCGCAGCGATGATCCAGCTCGAAGACCAGACCTTTCCCAAGCGCTGCGGACATCTGGACGGCAAGAGCGTCATTCCCGCCCATGAAATGGTCGGCAAGCTCAAGGCAGCGCTCGATGCGCGCACATCCGAAAAGACATTGGTCCTCGCCCGTACCGACGCGATCGCAACCGAGGGTCTGGAAGCGGCTTTAGACCGTGCCGAGCAGTTTCTGGAGTGCGGAGTGGACGCCCTGTTCATCGAAGCCCTTCGTACCCCCGAGCAGATGGATGCGGCTTGCAAGCGATTCGCCTCGCGCATTCCGTTGCTGGCCAACATGGTGGAGGGCGGCAAAACGCCGGTTCAAAGCGCAGACGAACTCGGCGCCCGCGGCTTCAAGATCGTCATCTTCCCGGGTGGCACCGCCCGCGCGGTGGTTCACATGCTCAAGGGCTACTACGGCAGCCTTCACGAGCACAAAACGACTCTTCCGTGGAAAGACCGGATGGAAGATTTCGATGGCATCAACAAAGCCATCGGAACCAACGAGCTAATTGAAACAGGCAAGCGTTACGAATAAAGTTTCGATAGCATTTGTCGAGCTGATCATTTGAATCAACTTGAACGAAAAAGAGGCCGACAGATGCAGGACGACATTCAAACCCAAGGCACCCAATCCATCACTCTGGGTGGTGGTTGCTTCTGGTGCACCGAAGCGGTGTTCGACCAGGTGGCAGGCGTGACCGACGTCGAGAGCGGGTACACCAACGGGCATACCAAGAACCCGACATACGAAGAGATTTGCACCGGTACCACCGGTCATGCAGAGGTGGTCAAGGTCGAGTTCGATCCGAAGAAAATTACTCTTCGCGAGATCCTGGAAATCTTCTTCGTGATTCACGACCCAACCACGCTCAATCGTCAGGGCAACGACGTGGGCACACAGTACCGTAGCGGCATCTACTATTCCAACCCGGAGCAGAAGAAGGAAGCCGAGGCAGTTCTCGAAGAGATCGCCCAGTCCAAGACATATTCGAGTCCGGTGGTGACCGAAGTGGTACCGCTCGAAAACTATTCCACCGCCGAGGCGTATCACCAGGAATACTTCGTGAACCACCCGAATCAGGGCTATTGCGCGTTCGTCGCCGCACCCAAGGTAGAGAAGTTCAAGAAGACCTTCGCGAGCAAGGTGAAGGCATAATCCTGCGCATGCAGGCAACGCACGCGCTTCATCGACTCAGGACATTCGCTCTTCGAAAAGCGTTTGTCTTCGCGCTCGTTGTTGGCGTTCTCATTGCGCCAATCCTCGGATCGATCCACCAGATCCTTCATGCACCCGGCACGCAGCATTCGCATTCATCGCTAGAGCGGCTGTTTAGTCATCACACCGAAACATCCGACTGTCGGCTCTACGATCAACTCGCATCCGGTGACGCTGCAACATGCGTTCCTTTCGTTGCGCTTCCGCCGGTCACGCCGTTCTTTCTACTCGCTTATTTTTCTGGCGAAGCAGTCGCCCGATGGGCCGCGCTTTTCGAAGCGCGCGGTCCTCCTTTCATTCGTTGAAATCCCGCTGATGCGTCGTCATCGTGTGTTCGCCAGATCGAAAGATCGCGAACCCGCGATCACTTCGCTGCATATCCATTTCACGAATGAAAAAACATGTCCCAATATTTTCGGATCAATTCGCGTGCGCTCGCGACGCTGACTCTTATCGCCGCGTGCAGCCAGAACGGCTTCGCGCAAACTTCATCGACACCTTCATCGCCATCCGGCTCGACAACGCCCGACACGGTGCTCAAGCAAGTCACGGTCACCGGAAACCCGCTGGGTACCGACGGTGAGATAGCGCCGGCACAAACCATCTCCGGCCCCGAGCTTCTGCTTCGAGGGAAATCCACCCTCGGTGAAACACTCGACGGATTGCCCGGCGTCAGCAGCACCTACTTCGGCCCCAATGCGAGTCGCCCCATCATTCGCGGCATGGATGGCGATCGCATTCGAATCCTGCAGAACGGCGGCGCGAGTGTCGATGCATCCGGTTTGAGTTTCGACCATGCGGTACCGATCGATCCGCTCACGGTCGAGCGTGTCGATGTGCTGCGCGGTCCGGGCGCTTTGCTCTACGGCGGAAGCGCGGTCGGCGGCGTAGTGAACGTCATAGACAACCGCATTCCGCGCGATCCTGTTCAGGGCGTGAATGGCAAGGCGGACACCTCCTATTCCAGCGGCAGCAAGGAGCGCAATGCTTCCGGGTTGATCGAAACCGGCAACGGCCAGTTTGCCCTGCATGTGGACGGCTTCAAACGCAAGAGCGACGACGTCAACGCGCCTATCGATCTCACCTGTGCCAAACCCGGCTCGGCATCGATGGCGAAACGAATCTGCAATTCGGCTGCAGATTCCGACGGCGGCGCCATAGGCGGCACGCTGTTTTTCGATCGTGGCTACATCGGCGCATCTGCGTCCACCTATCGCAGCACCTACGGAACGGTGGCGGAAGACGACGTGACCATCGGAATGAAGTCGAATCGGTACGCGCTGGAAGGCGAGTTGCGCGATATCGGCCCATTCTTCAGCAGCATCAAGGCGCAGTTCGGACACAGCGACTACAAGCACACCGAATACGAAGGCGTTTCGCCCGGCACCGTGTTTACGAACAAGGGCAACGATCTCCGAATCGAAGCCAAGCAGCGACAGTTCGGCAATTTCAGTGGCATGGTCGGTTTGCAGGCCGAATCGACCCGGTTCTCTGCCGATGGCGAAGAGGCGTTCGCGCCTTTCAGCAAAACGAATCAACTCGCTTTGTTTGCATACGAAGAACTCGCCACGTCGTGGGGCAAGCTGAGTTTCGGCGCTCGCAAAGAGCATGTGAAAGTCGAGTCTTTCGGCAATCCAGATCCTTCGGTCACTCGCTTTACGCCGGGCAGCAGGACTTTCGATCCGTTCAGTTATTCGTTCGGCAGCCTCGTCAATGTGGCACCGAACTGGCAGCTCACATCGAACCTCTCGTTCAGCCAGCGTGCACCGAAGGATTACGAGCTCTACGCGAACGGCCCTCACGTGGCTACCGGCTCGTGGGAAACCGGCAACTCGAATCTGGGCGTCGAGAAATCGGCCAACCTCGACCTGGGTGCCGCATGGAAAGAAGGGCACAACAAGTTCGCGGCAAGCGCGTTCATGAGCCGCTTCAAGAACTACATTTCGCTCGAAAACACCGGCAACACGCGTGGCCAGGAAGATGGCGCGATCAATCCCGCCGACCTGAATGGCGACGGCATAGACGACAACGATCCGGGCAATCCAATCCTCGGCGACTATATCTACCGCCCGGTGAAAGCGCGATTCCGTGGCGTCGAAGCCAACGGCAGTGTTCGCCTGCTGCAGAGCACATCCACACTCGATCTGGAAATGCGCGGCAGCGTAGTTCGGGCCGACAACCTCACGTCCGGCGAACCGCTGGCGCGAATCGCACCCGCGCGCGCCGGCGCAACTCTGGTCTGGGGGCAAGAAGGTTGGGGTGCACGCCTGGGCTTCGACACCTCTGCGCGCCAAACGCGCGTGCCCACCGGCGAAAACGAAACCGCGGGCTACACCATGTGGAATGCCGCAGTCACCTATTGGATGAAGGCATCGATGGCCAACCTGCTTTGGTACGCGCGCCTCGACAATATCGGCGACAAGCTGGGCTACTCCGCCAGCTCGATCCTCACGCAGACCGTGCCCGGCAGATCGCCGTTGCCGGGCCGCAGTTTGAAGGTGGGTCTGCAGGCCAGCTTCTAAAGTCGAAAACGTGAAGATCAAGGGCTGGCGCGGGATAATCCGCGCTGGCCCTTTTTTTGCGTGCAGGCGGATATCGTCCTGCGCCACCGGTAGTCTTTTGTGAATTCAGTTCTAGCTTCGCTCTTTCCCGTTGTTTTTCTTATCGGCATGGGCTTTGCCGCCGGCAAACTGAACTGGATCACCGGCGTATCGATCAGGGAATTGACCAATCTGGTTTTCCTGGTTTTGCTGTCGCCGCTCCTGTTTCGCTCCATGAGCAAGGTGCATCTGGGGGAGCTCGATCTCAAGCCGATCGGCGTTTATTTTCTGGTGGCCACCGTCCTGTTCGTCGGCATGATCGTCGTCAACGGTTGGAACCGCCGAAGCACGGTGGTGGCCTTGTCCTGCATCTTCAGCAACACCGTGATGATCGGCATGCCGCTGGTGCGTCTGGCATTCGGTGAAGCCGGCTTCGTTCAGCTTGTCACGCTCATTTCGCTTCACGCACTAGTACTTTTGACGCTTGCGACCATCGTTCTTGAAATCCAGGTGGCACAGGAGAAAGCTGCTGCCGAACTGGGCATGAAAGAGCACGGCGTCAAAACCGTTCTTCGTGCGATGAAGAACTCGATTCTTCACCCGGTGCCCTTGCCGATTCTGGCCGGCCTGCTGTTCGCTCAGACCGGTCTTGACCTGCCTCCGCTTATCGATCAGCCGCTGCAGTGGCTGGGCGCGGCGTTCAGTCCTCTCGCGTTGCTCCTTGTCGGTATTTCGCTGGCCCACACAAAAATCGCCGGCGATCTGAAACGTGCATTCAGAATCTCGCTGGTCAAGGCGGTGGTGCATCCGCTGCTCTTCTTTGCGTTCGCGTGGGTACTTGGGTTGCGAGGCATGTCGCTGGGCGTGATGCTGATTGCCGCGTCGCTTCCGATCGGCGCGAACGTGTTCCTGTTTTCCCAGCGCTACAAGGTAGAGCAGGCGTTGATCACGGCGAGTGTCGCGGTGTCGACAGGCGTTGCAGTGTTCACGGTTTCGTTCGTGATGTACATCGTCGAGAAGTATTTCACTTAAAGCGAAGCTTACGGTCACTAAAGCTAAAGCTTACGGAGCGAGGCGCTCCCGAACCCAGTTGACGCCATCGAGTCGGTACGCCAGCCGGTCATGCAATCGGCTCTTGCGCCCCTGCCAGAACTCCCAGTTCGTGGGCTTCAGGCGATAGCCGCCCCAATGCGGAGGGCGAGGTGGCTTCAGCAGAAACTGGGCTGCATATTTGGCGGCATTCGTCACCAGTACAGCCCGCGATTCGATCACCTGACTCTGCGGACTCGCCCATGCGCCGATTCGTGAATCGAGCGGACGGCTCGCGAAATACTCATCGCTTTCCTCGTCGCTCACTTTTTCGACAGTTCCCTCGATTCGAACCACGCGCTCGAGCTCGACCCAGTGAAACTGCAAGGCAGCGTTCGCGTTGACTGCCAGCTCATGCCCTTTGCGGCTGTCGTAGTTGGTGAACCAGACGATGCCTCGTTCGTCGTAGCCCTTGATGAGCACGATGCGTGTGCTCGGCTTGTGATCGGCGCTCACGGTCGCGAGTGTCATGGCGTTGGGTTCGGCAATTTTCCCGGCGATGGCTTCGTTCAGCCATTTGTCGAACTGTGTGAGCGGATTCGGGGACGATTGTTTCTCGTCGAGTTCGGCGCGCTCGTAGCTTTTGCGCAGGTCGGCAATGTCGGTCATCTGGCTTGTCTGGTTCGTTGCGTCGCCGGGGGTTGGCGACTATTGATCGAAGATTAAGGCAGTTCGGGCTTCTGCTCTTCGGAGAGCTTGAGCAATCGCTCCAGTGCCCTGTCCCTGATTCGCATGCGAACCAGTTCGTCCATGGTCATGGTGACATATTCCAGCGTCGAGCCGTATTTTCCGCACGACTTGGAGAAGATCTGGCGGTATTGGTCTTCACTGAGTTCCCCGGTGTGGCTGGGGCTTTTGCGTGACAGCGTGAAGGCGAGGGCGGTGACCGTGCCTTCATTGGTCTGGCAGCGCAGCCACTTGGGGTCATAGACCCCGGTCATCATTTCGCGATCCCAGAGCTTCACGAGGGTCTCTTCGGCCATGCTTTTGTCGATCCGGAAAGCCATGCCGGCGCAGCTTCCGCCCGAGAGCATGCCGAAGACCAAGCCCGGGCATTCCGGCGTGCCGCGATTGATCCGGCTCCACATTTTGAGGGCGCGATGCCAGCCGTGAACCCGCGCCAGACGTCTTTCCGAATAGTGAAAATCTGGCCGCCAGATCAGCGATGCGTAGCCGAAGACCCACAGGTCGTCACGACCGCCCCATTGACGAATCGCCTCCTGCAGCATGGGCACCGGATCTCTCGTGGGCGTCGGGATGGACGCGCGAGGCTCGATGACCGGCGACGAGAAGTGCGATGGTGGCGAGGGGGGCATCATTGGCGGATAACGACTTTATATCCCCATGGGTGGACAGGACGCAACGCCTGCTCACAAATACTGAACGGTAGAGGCGTTTAATTGTCTGTAAAGCGAGACTTATCCCAGACTTGAACACCATGAAAATGAATCCCACCATTCAGGCGGTCACCGATCGCATCAAGAAGAAAAGCGCCGATGGACGTGCTGCTTATCTGAGGCAGGTAGACGCCGGCGCAGCCCGCAAACCCGGCGCCGATCGGATGGGTTGCGCGAACGTGGCGCACGCTTTCGCCGCGCTTCCATCGAACGACAAATTCCGTGTGGTCACCGAACGCGGCCCGAACATAGGAATCGTGACTGCATACAACGACATGCTCTCGGCCCACGCGCCTTTTCAGACCTACCCGGACATGATCAAAGCCGAGGTTCGCAAGCACGGCGCCACCGCGCAGGTGGCAGGCGGCGTACCCGCCATGTGCGATGGCGTGACACAGGGCACTGTCGGCATGGAACTGAGCCTCTTCAGCCGCGATGTGATTGCAATGTCTACAGCGGTCGCGCTATCGCACGATGTGTTCGATGGCGCGCTGATGCTCGGTGTCTGCGACAAGATCGTGCCGGGGCTGTTGATTGGCGCCTTGCACTTCGGACATTTGCCGGTCGTGTTCGTGCCCGCAGGCCCGATGACGACGGGTCTTTCGAACAGCGAGAAAGCCAAGGTGCGAGAACAGGCGGCACAAGGACTGGTCGGGCGCAAGGAGCTGCTTGAATCCGAATCGAAGTCTTATCACGGGCAGGGCACGTGCACCTTCTACGGCACCGCCAACAGCAATCAGATGCTGCTCGAAGCCATGGGACTGCATGTGCCGGGAACCGCGTTCGTGAACCCAGGGCAGCAGCTGCGCGATGAGTTGACGCGCGAGGCTGCTCGCACCGTGCTTGGCATTACCCATGGGAAACGATTTGCGCCAATCGGTCAGATCGTCGACGAACGCGTCATCGTGAATGCGATGGTGGCTCTGCTCGCGACCGGCGGATCCACGAATCATCTGATTCATTGGGTCGCAGTGGCGCGCGCTGCCGGCATCACCATCGACTGGGACGATTTCTCGGCGCTATCCGATGTGGTGCCCCTGCTGAGCCGGGTGTATCCGAACGGGTCTGCCGATGTGAATCAGTTCCAGGCGGCGGGCGGACCCGGCTACGTCATTCGCGAATTGCTCGATGCCGGTTTAATGCATGACGACGTGCTTTCTGTTCGCGAAGGCGGTATCCGCGAATACACCCGCGAGCCGCATGACGACGCGGGCAAGCTGACATGGTCGGACATCGGAGACTCGCGCGACGATCAGGTTGTTCGCCCCGCGAGCGATCCGTTCAGCCCGACCGGCGGCCTTCGTCTTCTCGAAGGCAATCTGGGGCGAAGCGTGATCAAGATATCGTCGGTGCCCGATGACAGGCACATCGTCGAAGCGCCCGCTAAGGTGTTCGACTCGCAGCAGGCACTGCAAGACGCGTTCGACGCGGGCGAGCTGGAGCGCGACGTGGTGTGCGTGGTGCGCTGGCAAGGACCGCAGGCCAACGGCATGCCCGAGCTTCACAAACTCACGCCACCGCTCGGTGTGCTGCAGGGCAAAGGTTTCAAGGTTGCGCTGGTCACCGACGGACGAATGAGCGGGGCATCCGGCAAGGTGCCCGCCGCGATTCACGTTTCTCCGGAGGCGCAGGCAGGCGGGCCGCTTGCGAAAGTGCGCGACGGCGACATCGTTCGTGTCGACGCTGAAGCCGGCACGTTGAACGTGATCTGCGACCCAGCAGAGTGGGATGCGCGGGAAGTGGCGCTCATGCCCAAGGATTTGATGATCGCGAACTCGGGTGGTCTGGGTCGCGAGTTGTTCGCCAACATGCGCCGTCATGCATTGATGGCCGAAGAAGGGGCATGCACATGGCTTTGAACAAAACGATCGAGAGCAGGCTGTCGTCGCTCGAAATCATGCGCGACGCGCCGGTCATTCCGGTCATCGTGCTGCATCGTGAAGAAGATGCTGTGCCTTTGGCGCGGGCACTGGTCGAAGGTGGCATTCGCATGCTGGAGGTGACGCTGCGCACGCCGGTTGCTCTTGCGTGCATGGAGCGAATCGCGCGAGATGTGCCGGAAGCGGTCGTCGGTGCGGGCACGGTGCGTAATGCATCGGACGCGCAAGCCGCGCAAATTGCCGGCGCCAAATTTGCGGTGAGTCCGGGTTACACGCATGCTGTCGGCGTAGCGTGTCACGAGCTCGGATTGCCGCTTCTGCCGGGTGTCGCGACCGGAAGCGAAATCATGCAGGCTCAGGCCGATGGCTATAACGAGTTGAAGTTTTTCCCCGCCATGCAAGCAGGCGGCATCGCGATGCTCAAGGCTTGGGGCGGACCGTTCATCGACGTGAGCTTTTGCCCGACCGGTGGGGTGTCGATCGCGAATGCGCGCGAGTTTCTGGCGCTTGCCAATGTGCAGTGCGTGGGCGGATCCTGGCTCACGCCAATCGATGCGATCGAAGCCGGCGACTGGAAAAAAATAACGCAGCTTGCAAGGCAGGCTTGCGAGCTGCGTGATCCGCCAGAAAGATTCAGCGTCTAGGCGCGGTTTTCGTGTCGCGTTGGCGGGGCGTTACGACTTGTCGATAAACGACTTCATCTCGACCAGCTCGATTTTGTAGCCGTCAGGGTCGGTCACGAATGCGATCACGGTGTTGCCGCCTTTCACAGGGCCTGGTTCACGCGTGATGTTGCCGCCAGCAGCGCGAATTTTCTCGCACGCGCCGTAGACATCTTCGACGCCGAGCGCGACGTGGCCGTACGCGGTGCCCATGTCGTACGACTCCACGCCGTAGTTGTAGGTCAATTCGATTTCGGCCTGCTCAGGATTCGCCGCGTAACCGACGAACGCCAACGTGTACTTGTGCTCGGGTCTGTCGGTGGTACGAAACAGCTTCATGCCGAGCACCTTGGTGTAGAAATCGATAGAGCGCTGCATATTGCCGACGCGCAGCATGGTGTGGAGAAATTGCATATTGAGGCCTTGTAGTCTGTAAATCTGGAATCTGGAAACGGGAGATGCGCCGATTCTCCCGACAAACGCTGGTTCGCGCAGCGCAAAAACAAAAACGCCGGATGGTCCTCTCGGACATCCGGCGTCTTTTGGATTCAGAGAATCGGCTTAGCGACCGAATCCGCCCGAGCGTCCATTGCCACCCGAACGCGAACCGCCGAAGCCGCCGCGATTCTGACCACCGCCGCCACCGCCGTTGCCGCCGGTACGGGGGCCGCGAGGACCACCGCGAGCACCGCGCTCAGCCATCATGTCGACGCTGGTGCGGAGAGGATCGGGTTGACGCGCTGCGCCACCTTGAGGAGCCGGACCGCGCGGAGCGCCCTGGGGACCGCGAGCGCGCTGCTCGCCGTTGCCACCATAGCCGCCGGCGAATCCGCCGCCGTGTCCGCGATTTGCTGGAGGCTGACCATCGCGCGGAGCGCGTTGACCGTCTCCGTAACCGCCGCCATTGCTACCGCCGTTGCCGCCACCGAAGCCGCCACCATTGCTGCGACCTGCGTTGCCACCGCGACCGCCGCCTCCATTACCGCCACCATTACCGCCGCCGTGCCCGCGAGCAGGCTGGGCACTACGACCGCCACCGCTACCACCATTGCCGCCGCGACCACCGCCTTCGCCGGTTGCCGCCTTGCTTTCGCGCATGCGCTGCATCATTTCGGTACGGGCGTTCTTGGCTGCTGCAGCCATCACGTCACGGCTGGGTGCGCGGCCTGCGCCGCCCCAGATCGTTTGGCGACCCATTGCGATGGGTTCTGCGATTTCGCCTGTTTCAGGACCGAATCCTTCGACCACGCGAACTTCGATTTTTTGTTTGGTGAAGCGCTCGATTTCCTGCATGAAGCCTTCTTCGTCCAGGCAAACCAGGCTGACCGCTTCGCCGCTGTTGCCAGCGCGACCGGTACGGCCGATGCGGTGAACATAGTCTTCGCTCACGTTCGGGATTTCGTAGTTCACGACATGCGGCAATTCGTCGATGTCGATACCGCGTGCTGCGATGTCGGTTGCCACCAGCGCGCGCAGATCGCCGGACTTGAATCCTGCGAGGGCCTGCGTACGGGCGCTCTGGCTCTTGTTGCCATGAAGCGCCATCGACTTGATGCCGTTCTTGGTCAGGAATTCGGCCACGTTGTTCGCACCGAACTTCGTACGTGTGAACACCAGAACCTGGCTCCAGTCGTGCTCTTGAATGATGTGCGCCAGAAGCGCCTTTTTCTTGCCACGACCCACGGGATGGATCGTCTGGGTGATGCGCTGAACCGTGGTGTTGCGCGGTGTGACCTGAATGCTTTGCGGATCGCGTAGCAGGGCCGATGCCAGATCGCGGATTTCATCGCTGAAGGTGGCCGAGAACAGCAGGCTCTGCTTTTCTTTCGGCACCAGCGCGAGGATTTTCTTCACGTCGTGAATGAAGCCCATGTCGAGCATGCGGTCGGCTTCGTCGAGAACCAGCGTTTGAATGGTCGACAGGTCCAGGAAGCCCTGTTGTTGCAGGTCGAGCAAACGGCCAGGGGTGGCCACGATGATGTCGACGCCCTTACGCAGCTGCGAGATTTGCGGGTTCATGCCGACGCCGCCGAAGATCACGGTGGACGAGATCTGGAGGTACTTGCCGTAGGCGCGAATGTTGTCTTCGATTTGCGCTGCGAGTTCGCGGGTGGGGGTGAGCACCAAGGCGCGGGCGCCGGTTCCACCGAATTTGTTCACGGCACTGCGAGCCATGCTGAGTTTGTGCAGGATGGGAAGCATGAAAGCTGCCGTCTTGCCGGTACCGGTCTGAGCACCGGCTAAAAGGTCTTGCCCTGCGAGTACTGCGGGAATTGCCTGTGCCTGGATGGGCGTAGGAATCTCGTAGCCTTGCTCGCGCACAGCCTTCAGGATGGCCGGGGCCAGATTGAGTTCATCAAAAGTCATAAGAGTGCGCCCGTCCGGGCGCTTGGGGTGATCAGCCTTTCACAGTGCCTGGGAGGCACCGAACCAGTCAAAAGGCAGACGGGTACAGGATGGGAGCAGAGTGTCCCCAGCGAATCGCTGACGTGGCGCAGAACTGGAATTGCGCCAGAACCCGTATTGTCGCATGGCAATTCTCGGTATCGGGAATGAGGCCTGATAATCGGGGTTATCCCGCGAGACGGGCTGTCGCTCGACACGCTCACTCCCAGATTTACCCGCAGACTTCAAGGCAGACAAATTACCAATGGCTCAGTACGTTTACACCATGAACCGCGTCGGCAAGATCGTGCCGCCGAAGCGTCATATTCTTAAAGACATCTCCCTCAGCTTCCTTCCCGGCGCCAAGATCGGCGTGCTGGGCCTGAACGGCTCCGGCAAATCCACGCTCCTGAAAATCATGGCGGGCGTCGACAAGGAATACGAAGGCGAGGCCATGGCCATGCCTGGCCTGAATGTGGGCTACTTGCCGCAGGAGCCGCTGCTCGACGGCGAACTGACGGTTCGCGAGTGTGTCGAGCAGGGCATGGGCGACGTGTTCAAGGCGAAAGAGCGCCTCGAGGAAATTTACGCGGCCTACGCCGAAGAGGACGCCGATTTCGACGCCCTGGCGACCGAACAGGCACAGATGGAAGCCATCATCGCGACCGCCGGTACCGATACCGAACATCAGCTTGAAATTGCCGCCGATGCGCTGCGACTGCCTCCCTGGGACGCAAAAGTCGGCAATCTGTCGGGTGGCGAAAAGCGCCGTGTGGCGCTTTGCCGCCTGCTGCTCTCGCGTCCCGACATGCTGCTGCTCGACGAACCGACCAACCACTTGGACGCGGAATCGGTCGACTGGCTGGAGCAGTTCCTGCATCGGTTCTCGGGAACAGTGGTCGGCATCACCCACGATCGTTACTTTCTCGACAATGCTGCCGAATGGATTCTGGAACTCGACCGGGGCTTGGGCATTCCGTACAAGGGCAACTACAGCAGCTGGCTGGAGCAAAAGGGCGCACGTCTGGCGCAGGAACAAAAGGGCGAAGAAGCCCGCGCCAAGGCATTGAAGAAGGAACTCGAATGGGTTCGCCAGAACCCCAAGGGTCGTCAGGCCAAGAGCAAATCGCGTATTGCCCGATTCGAAGAACTGGCAAGCCACGAATACCAGCAACGAAACGAAACTCAGGAAATTTTCATTCCGGTGGCCGAGCGCCTCGGACACGAAGTGATCGAGTTCACGAATGTCAGCAAATCGTTCGGCGATCGCATGCTGATCGACAACCTGAGCTTCAAGATTCCCGCAGGTGCCATCGTCGGCATCATCGGCCCGAACGGTGCCGGTAAATCGACGCTGTTCCGCATGATTGCCGGCAAGGAGCAACCAGATTCCGGCACGGTCAAGATCGGTCAGACGGTGCAGATGGCATTCGTCGACCAAACCCGCGACGACCTCACCGACTCCAAAACCGTCTGGGAAGATATTTCCGGCGGACTCGACATCCTGAACGTCGGCAAATTTCAGATGGCCAGCCGTGCATATGCCGGCCGCTTCAACTTCAACGGTTCCGACCAGCAAAAGCGCGTCGGCACTTTGTCGGGCGGTGAGCGCGGACGTCTGCATCTGGCCAAGACACTGATTGCCGGCGGCAACGTGCTGCTGCTCGATGAACCGTCCAACGATCTGGACGTCGAAACCCTGCGCGCACTGGAAGACGCGCTGCTCGAGTTCGCTGGCTCGTTGCTGGTCATCAGCCATGACCGCTGGTTTCTTGACCGTATCGCTACTCACATCCTCGCTTGCGAAGGCGACTCCCAGTGGGTATTCTTTGACGGGAACTACCAAGAGTACGAGGCCGACAAGAAGAAGCGTCTGGGTGAAGAAGGCGCGAAACCGAAACGAGTGCGCTACAAGGCACTCAAGTAAACATTTCTTCGTTCAATGCCAACCACCACAGTCAACAATCCAAGATACGCGGAAATCTATCGAGATTGCCTTCGGCGCGCTGCCGCCGAGGGTGAGGTCCTCATGGAACTCATGGCTGCGGTCGCCAGGCAGAACCTGTCTTCCGGTGGTGCCAACAAAGATCTGAAGGGGCTCAACACCCGCCTCGACTCGGTGCCTCTGCTCAATCAGTACGAGCAACAGTTGCGCAAGCGATATCCGGAAGCGCTCGCTGCGGCTTTCGTGGAATCTGGCGCTGCCGACAAGCCCGTGGTTGCGCAGCGCGCAGTGCCGAGCTTCGACGACCTGGAGTTGATGGACGAGACTCAGGTCCAGGAAAGCGTGGAAATTGCTCGTGCGCAGCAGACCGCGATCCTGGCCTCCGAAAGTTCTCTGACCGAGCTCAATTCGCTCATCAGCGCAGCTCAGGGCCATAGAACGGTGCATCCGGATCGCAACCCCCTGCGACCGGACATTTTCATCAAGGCGTTGCGCACCATCATGGGTGAATGCGATGTCGATCCCGCGGTGCGATTGTCTTGGTTGCATTTCATGGGAACTACGCTCGGAAAAGAGCTCAACCTTCTGTACAAGCGCCAGATCACGTTTCTTCGTGAAGCTGGCGTGACCGGCGCGAGCTACTCGCTCAACAACACCAACATGCCGGGCGCCGAGCAGACCGCATCTGCGGTCGCGGCTGCGCTGGCACCTCCGCCGGCTGGTGCGCCAGGTGCGGCAGGTGCGGTTCACGTGCATGTGCATGTTCCCGGCGGCGGTGTAGTGACGCATGTCGCGCCTCCCGCGCCTCCCGGTGTACCGGGCGCAGCACCTCCGGTCAGTGGACAACTCGACTTCGGAAGCGACTGGGATTTCGGCGGAACCGAAATCATGCAGCCACATCACGTGCGCACGTTCATCGGAGGTGCCGCGCCGACCGATCCGAATCTGTTTCACGATACCGAGCATGGCAAGCGCACTCGCGAAGAAACACTGCTCACGGTCGATCAGCTTCGACGCCTGCTTGCGGGTGAACTCGATGCACGTGTAGACGCGCTCGAGGCGCGTATTGGAATTCAGGGTGACGAGCCCACAACGGGATCTGGCGCGCTCGGTCGTTCGTCGGGCCGTGCTTCATTGCGCGGGGGACTCGACAACAAGTCGGCCCCAGCCATGCCCACAGCGCCCGCGCCCGAGCCTCAGCCCGACTTCGGGCACACGGTTCCGGCCGCGTTCGAGGTGCTCGAGCAGATGAACCAGGTCGAGCACGTGATGGATCGCCTGTCGCAGCGTCGCGGCAAGCCGCTCACTCAGCTCGAATCGATGGATCCCGCGATCAGCCTGCGCCAGGAATTGCGCAGCACCGCCCGCGGCGTCGGTCAGGCGCTTGGGCTCGAGGTGGTGAACCTCATGGTCGAGAACATCGCGAAGGACAACCGGCTGCTGGTGCCGGTGCAGAACGCGGTTCGCGCCATGGAACCCGCGCTTCTTCGCCTTGCCATGATCGATCCGCGCTTCTTCAGCGACAAGCAGCATCCTGCACGCCGATTGCTTGAACAGATGACCGAGCGAAGTCTGGCGTTCGAACGTGTCGACTCGCCCGGTTTCGATGCGTTCATGGAGCCTTTGGTGCAAGTGACCGGGGCATTGGCGTCGGCTCCTGTCGAAGGTCCGGAGCCGTTCGAGATTGCGCTCAGGAGCCTGGAAGAATTCTGGAGCGATTCCGCCAAAACCGAGAACCGCAAACGACGCAAGGCTGTGCAGGCGTTGCTTCACGCAGAACAACGAAACCTGCTTGCAGAAAAGATTGCGCGCGATTTGCGGGCGCGTCCCGAAACTGCGCTTGCGCCTGCGTCCATCGTCAACTTCGTCTGCGGTCCGTGGTCGCAAGTACTGGCGCAAGCGCGTTTGCTCGACACCGAAGGCCAGTCCGACCCGAACGGCTACATGGCACTGGTGAACGACCTACTCTGGAGCACGCAACCCGAGCTCGCTCGCAACAACACCGCCAAGCTCACGCGAATGATTCCGGTGTTGTTCACACGAATCCGCAAGGGCCTGTCGTCCATCGATTTCCCGCCGGAGGAATCCAGCGGATTCTTCAGCGAGATGACCAGTCTTCACGGCCAGGCATTGCAGTCCGGAAACGCTGCTCGTACGGCGATGACTCCATTGCCGGAGATCCCGAAGTTGTCGCAGGACGCCTCGGAAGGATCCGGTGCGACAGTCACGGCTGGCGAGTCGATAGCCACGCCGGCAAGCGCCGCTTCGAAGATGTCTTCCGATGTACCCGTCACATCGAGCGACGAGCCCGCAACCTTGCCGCCTGCTACCGAAATTGCGGAGGAGCAGGAACCAGGCACCTGGCTGGCACCGTCCGAAGCACTGCAGTCGGGGTTCATGAGTCCGGAAGAGGCGCAGGCCTCGGTAGGCGGATCTTTTCACGAGACTGGCGGAGGTGCCAGCGGCAATGCCAAGAGTTATTTTCCCGACACCGACCTCGTTTCCGACGACACCGTTCAGGAACCGCTCGATGACGAGGAAACTGCGGATCGCGCGGCGCGTGCGGCGGAGTACGCGGCTGCAGAGCCGACTCCCGGAAGCGTCTATGCGATTGCGTTGGGCGCCTGGGTGGAGCTCAAGACCAAGGACCGCTGGGTGCGCACGCAGCTCACATGGACCAGTCCGTATGGCACGCTGTTCATGTTCACGGACGCAGACGGTATTGCGCGTTCGATGACGCGTCGTTCGCTGGATCGACTTCAGGAAGAGGGCGCGATCCGCCTGTTAGGCGAGCAGAACGTCGTGGCGGGCGCACTGAACGCAGTGGCCGAAAAAGCCATGCGAAACAGCGTCGACGTGAATATCTGAACCGGTGGGTCGACTGGCCATGCGGCTAGTCAGCCTGCCCGTCAGGTCGGCCTGATCTTCTTGCGAACCATATGAATATGGTTGCGCAGCGAATAGAGTTCGTCCGCATACGACAGCGGCACGTTCACCTTTCCAACCACTACTTCGAGTTCGGCAAGTTCGCGCAGTAGCTCTTCGGGGCTGTGGCCGGGCGCATCCGGTGTGTCGGCCTGATCTTCGATCTGACGCAGGCGCCCATACCACTTGAACACACGCGAGCGAATCCGGAATTCGTAGAGCGGCGGCACGATACGGCTGGCAGGCAGCGCGATCGCGATGATGATGCCGAGGACCAGCCACATCCGCTCCACCAGGTTCGCCATCCAGAAGGGCAGATATCGCTGCATCAGCGGAGGGCCGGATTTGAAGGCGCGATCGGCTTCGGGCGATATCGGAAATTCGCTGTGGCTGGTGTTCGGGAATTCGCGGGCTTTGTTGAACCAGCCGGCGCCGCCGTGCAGCTCGGTCTCGGCCTGGGCAAAAAGCTGAAGTAGCGCGGGATGCGTCGAATCGTTTGCCAGCAAAGAAGTCGTCGATGCCACGAGCTTCACATCGTCGGGCGGTAAGTCTGCCGCCAGATCGACCACGCCGCGCGGCAATACGACCGGTGTGAGGAACGCGAATCGGCGGGAATAGGCTTCGCTTTGCGCGAAGTTCATCAGCTTTACGCCCGGTGTTTGCAAGAGCATCTGAACCATGAGCGATTCGGGAGCTGATGCAAAAACGATCGCATCGAGCTCGGCACCCAGAAATGCAACCGTGGCAGGCGTTTGCTCCAGCCGGCTGAGGTTGATGGAGGCTGGCTCGATATGGTTGATGTCCAGCAGTTGGTTCATCAGCCTCGGAACGCCGCTACCGTTCGTGCCGACGTTTACCCGCAGACCTTTGAGTTGCACCAGCGAGTCGATGGTGGCGGTCTTGTTAAGTTTTTTGGCCGAGTCTTCCCGATAGAACAGCCAGATCGGCTCTACGAAAAGACTGCCCAGCGAGACGACATTGCCCTCCGCGTCTTCAACTGCAGCGCTTCCGCCCTGAACGAAGCCGACGTCTGCGCGTCCGTCGCGAATCATCTGCAGATTCTCCGAAGAGCCCTGGCTGGGTAGCAGCTTTACCTCGATACCGTCCTTGCGCAGTTGTTCGGCGTATCGCTTGCCGAACTGTTCGTAGGCGCTTTGTGCCGGTCCAGTCGCAAGCGTCACGGTCTTCGGCGGCGTCGGGTCGAGCCACCAGTAGGCAAGCACCAGCAGCCCGATCGTGAGGAACGCGAACGGGCCGGCAGAAACGATGAGATCGCGGATCGACAGGAGGGTGTAGCGAATCGATTTGGTCATCGTGTTTTGAAGCTCGAGTAGGAGGGCAGATCGGGGGTGTGAAGCGCTTCGGCCATCTTGATCGCTTGCACGACAGCGAGTGCAGTGACGTGCGCGGCCATTGTGCAGAGCGTCAGCATATCTGGCGCGCCTTCCACCGTGCCAGTGCCCAACGCAAACATGGTGTCGCCGTCGGACATGGTGTGAACCGGCTGGATCGTTCTTGCGAGACCATCGTGCGACACCTGCGCAAGTTTCTGCGCCTGTGCCTTGGTGAGTGTCGCGTTAGTCGCGACCACGCCGATGGTGGTGTTGGTGATGCTTCCTTGGCTCGCCGCGCCGGCCGACATCAGCGGCGATTTCGCATTTCGTTCGCCTGAAAGAATGGCACGTTGGCTATCGACAAAAGATTTGCCATCTTCCGTGCGGGCACCAGCGATGATGTTGCCGGTCGATGGATCGATCACATCGCCCACCGCATTGCACGCGACCAGCGCGCCCACGACGATGTCGCCGACGCGAATCGATGCCGATCCGATGCCGCCTTTCATGGCGCGATGCATGCCGAAGAGTTTGCCCACTACTGCGCCAGTGCCGGCGCCAACCGAGCCTTGCGCAATGGCATTCGAGCTCGCTGCGTCGCATGCTGCGTAGCCAGCGGCCGCGTCAGGTCTGACGCTTGCGTCGCCTACATGCAAATCGAAAAGCACCGCTGCGGGGACGATGGGAACGACAGTGGGGCCGACCGGAAATCCGATGCTTCGATGTTCGAGCCACCTCATCACGCCGGTCGCGGCATCCAGGCCGAATGCGCTTCCGCCTGAGAGCAATAGCGCGTGAACCTTGTCGACGAAATTGACCGGAGAAAGCAGATCGGTCTCGCGTGTGCCGGGTGCGGATCCGCGAACGTCAACTCCGCAAACTGCACCGCTCTTCGTCATGACTACGCTGCAGCCGGTAGGGCGGCGCGTTTCGGTGAAATGACCGACCTCGATGCCGGGCACATCGGTGATGTCGCCTTTGAGGACATCGCCTTTGATAGTTGTGTCGTCCGATTTGCTCATCGGCCGATTATCAAGCGGCGGGCTCTCTGTCGTGTTACTTCATGCTTTGGACGACCGACAACAGCCTGTCCGGATAGTCGGTGATGATTCCATCCACGCCATAGTCGATCAAACGCCGCATGTCCGACTCTTCGTTCACGGTCCAGGGCAGCACTGCCAAACCTAGTCGATGAGCCTGAGTTACATGACGCGCCTGAAGATTCCTGTAGCCGGGCGACCAGATTTTCCCGCCGGCAGCTACGATTTTTTCTGGCGCAGCATCGTTATCTGCTGTCGATTGCCCGACCGTGAGATACGAAGTCGCAATGTCCGGCGCCACGCGTTGGACGATAGCCAACGAGCGCCAGTCGAAACTCTGGATCGTGACGCGCGAACGCAGCGATGGCGTCGTTCTGCTCGCTGCTTCGATCGTTTTCAGAATCTCGCGAACGAATACTTCGGGCGATGCGGTAACTCCCGGCTCCGGCTCCAGCTTGGTTTCGATATTGAATCGAACGTTCGCGGCTTGCGAGCCCGCATTCGCAACCCGCGCGAACAAGGTCGATAGCAGTTCGATGCGTTGACCATCGACCTCCTTCTGCTCGGGAAAGGCGCGCGCGTAATTGCTATCCGGCAGCAAGCGACCGACGTCGTAGCTTTGAAGCTGCGCGAAAGTCAACGACCGGATCGAGGGCCCTCGCGAAGGCAGCCAAGCGCCGCTCGCATCGCGCGTGATGAACGGGTTGAGTGTCGCGTCATGCGAGATCACCACCTGATCGTCGGCAGTGATACCGGTATCGAGTTCGAGAGTCGTGACGCCGAGTGCGAGTGCCTTGTCGAAAGCGGCAAGCGTGTTTTCCGGAAGCAGACCTCGCCCACCCCGATGGGCTTGCACGTCGAACGACCCGTTCGCGATACGCGGCGGCACCGCTCTGTCGACAGGCGCGGGACCGGGCGAAGAGAACCACGCGCATGAAGCGAGAGGCATCAATACCGAAAGCAGGGCGAGCCTGGAAATGAAACGCATGAGTCATTCTCATGCATCCCTATTTCTCGTGAATGACAAAGCCCTTGGGAACCTCAGTTATGAATCGACGACAGGAACTGCTTGAGTTCATCGGTCTGCGGATTGCCGAACAACTCCTGCGGCGGTCCCATCTCATGCACGCGACCTTGATGCATGAAGATCACGCGATCGCTGACCTTGCGGGCGAAGCTCATTTCGTGGGTCACCATCAACAGCGTCATGCCTTCTTCGGCGAGCGACTCGACTACGCGGAGCACTTCGCCCACGAGTTCGGGATCGAGTGCAGACGTGATTTCGTCGCACAAGAGAACCGCGGGCTCCATCGCGAGCGCACGTGCAATCGCGACGCGCTGTTGTTGTCCGCCGGAGAGTTGATCCGGCGTGGCGTCGAACTTCTCGGCAAGACCCACACGTGCAAGCAGTTTCTTCGCGAGCGCTGTTGCGTCGGCGGTGGAGGTTTTCTTTACCAACGTGGGTGCGAGCATCACGTTCTTGCCCACTGTGAGGTGCGGGAACAGGTTGAAGCCCTGAAAGATCATTCCCACTCGCTGGCGCAGTTCGCGCATTGCCATGGCGCTCTCGTAGAGCAGCGGTTTGCCATCGACGGTAAGCGAGCCATCCTGAAACTCTTCGAGGCCGTTGATGCAGCGAAGCAATGTGCTCTTGCCGGATCCGCTCTTGCCGATGATCGCGATGACTTCGCCGCGTTTGACTTGCAGGTCGATGCCCTTGAGCACTTCGTTCTTGCCGTAGGACTTGCGCAGCGCAGTGATCTGCACCACTGGCCCCATGCTCAAGTCCACCGAGGCGGGCGTCGCAACGGATGTAGGTTCAGCGACGGTTTGCATTGACTTTCCTCTCGAGATATTTGGCGTAGAGACTCACAGGAAAGCAGAGCGCGAAATACATGAGCGCAACGCAGCTGTAGACAAGAAAAGGTTTGAAGGTGGCGTTCGAAATCATGCTGCCGGTCTTGGTGAGTTCGATGAACCCGATGACCGATGCGAGCGCAGTGCCCTTGATGACCTGCACGAGAAATCCGACGGTTGGCGCGATGGCAATTCGAATGGCCTGCGGAAGAATCACATGGCGCATCTGCTCCATGAAACTCAGCGCAAGACTTTGCCCGGCTTCCCATTGACCCTTGGGAATCGACACCACGCAACCGCGCCAGATTTCGGTGAGGTACGCGCTGGTGTACAGCGTGAGCGCGATGGCGGCTGCAGTCCACGGCGACGTATCGATGCCGAACAGGGCGATGCCGAAGTAGGCAAGAAAGAGCTGCATCAGAAGCGGCGTGCCCTGGAACAACTGCACATAGCCGCCGATGATCCGGTTGGCGCCGGGAATGTTGGAGATGCGAAGGAACAGCAGGATCGCACCGACGATGCCACCACCGACGAACGCGATAAGCGAGAGTGCAACGGTCAGCTGCAGCGCATTCAGCAGGTTCCGGAAAATGTCCCAGATCGAAAATTCAACCATGTTCGGCTTTCTGTTTGGGCTGGTTCATTTGCCGAAGAAGTACTTGGGACCTGCCCAGTTGAGCAGTTGCCGCAGGCCGATAGCCAGCGCGAGATAGATGGCTGTGGCCACGATGTAAGCCTCGAACGCGCGGAAGTTTCGACTCTGGATCAGGTTGGCCCCGTAGCTCAGTTCCTGAGTGGAAATCTGCCCGCACACCGCCGAGCCGAGCATCACGATGATGATCTGGCTCACCATGGACGGCCATACTTTCTTGAGCGCCGGGGGCAGGATCACGCGCATGAAAGTCTGCATCCGGTTGAGCGCCAGGCTCATCGCCGCTTCTATCTGCCCGCGCGGCGTCGCTTCGATTCCGGCCCGGATGATCTCGGTCGAATATGCACCAAGATTGAGCACCATCGCTATGACCGATGCGGTTTCAGGAGACAGCTTCACACCTGCAGCCGGCAGCCCGAAAAAGATGAAAAACAGCTGGACGATGAATGGTGTGTTTCGGATCAGTTCCACGTAGGTTCCGCACAACCATTTCAGGTACACCGGCCCGCTGGCACGAGCCCATGCGCAGGCCACGCCCACCACCATGCCGATGACCGTCGAAATGGCGGTGAGACCGACCGTCCAGGCAACGCCCTTGAGAAGAATCGGCCACTCGTTGAGGACCGCCATGAATTCAAGTTCGATGCGCATGGATGATCCGGGTTTTACTGGAGGGTGGGACGCGTTTGGCTGTAAGACTGGTTAGTTGGGCAGATCGCCAGCCGGACGGCCAAGCCACTTTTGCGCCATCTTGTCGATGTCGCCAGACTTCTTCGCAGACGCGATGATCTCGTTGACCTTCTCGCGCAGCTTGTCTTCACCCTTGGCAACGCCGATGAAGTTGGGGCTGTCCTTGAGCAGTAGCTTGTATTCGGTGTTCAAGCCGGGGTTTTTCTGCATCAGGGTGCCGGCGACCGATGCACCCATGGCGATCACTTGCGTCTGGCCAGCCACGAATGCTGCGACCGTTGCGTTGTTGTCTTCGAAGCGTTTGATGTCCACGTTGGTGGGCGCTACTTTGACAAGCTCCTGGTCTTCCATTGCGCCGCGAGTCACAGCGACAGTTTTGCCACTCAGGTCGGCAAAGCTCTTGATCGGCATGCTTTTGGCTGCGAAAACAGCCTGGAAGAAGGGAGAGTAGGCAGAGGTGAAATCGATCACTTTTTCGCGTTCGGCATTTTTGCCGAGGGTCGAAATAACGAGGTCTGCCTTCTTGGTTTGAAGATAAGGAATACGGTTGGCGCTGGTGACGGGAACCAGTTCTGCCTTCACGCCCAGCTTCGCTGCAATGTAGTTACCCATTTCGATGTCCAGGCCCTGGGGCTTCAAATCGGTGCCGACGAAGCCATAGGGCGGATAGTCGGTTGGAATCGCGATCTTGATGACCTTGGCCTTCATGATGTCGTCGAGGGCGGTTTGCGCTTGAGCGCCGGTAGCTGCAAACAAGGCCGCCGCGGACATTGCGATAGCGAACTGGCGTTTGGTGAAATTCATGGTTTGTGCTCCTGGGTGGTGTGATAAACGCACCTGTATGCAACTCCTGTGCCGCTACGGGTCGGGAATTTGGTGCGCGTCATGCACGTGAGTGGTGCCTGAAAAGCGCGTTTTGTCATTTATGCTGGTTCGGCAGCCATCGAGTGCGATATCCTGCGCCGCATGAAAAGTCCTCTGGATCAATCGCCCCAAGCCACTGCGCAACCGGTCAAAGAGACGCTCGCCGATCGGGTCGGCAAGCCGCTCTCGGGCTGGCGCCTCAGGCTCTACACCGTCATCTTCGAGGCCGACACTCGCGCCGGCCGGCTGTTCGACCAGATACTGATCGGCGTCATCCTGCTGAGCGTCGCGGTGGTGGTTGCCGACAGCGTGCAGTCCATCCACGCAGTCCACCAAAGTCTTTTCTTCTGGCTGGAGCTGGGTTTCACCTTGCTCTTCACCATCGAATACATCGCGCGACTCGTGAGCGTTCGCAGGCCGCTGAAATATGCGCTCAGCTTCTTCGGCGTGGTCGATTTGCTGGCGCTGCTTCCTACTTACATCGCGCTTTTCTATCCGGAAGCCCAATCGCTCATCGACGTTCGGGTTCTTCGTTTGTTGCGCGTGTTCCGGGTGTTCAAACTTACTGCCTACGTCGACGAGTTTCAACTGCTCGGTGCGGCACTGGTGGCAAGCCGCCGCAAGGTGCTGGTCTTCCTGTCCGTGGTCATGATGATCGTGCTGGTCATGGGCACGCTCATGTATGTGATCGAAGGCCCACAACACGGATTCACGAGTATTCCCACATCGGTTTATTGGGCTATCACGACGCTGACCACCGTAGGGTTCGGCGACATCACGCCGCGTACCGACGTGGGACGGCTTCTGTCGTCGCTCATGATGCTTGTGGGATGGGGAACGCTCGCGGTTCCGACCGGAATCGTCACGGCGGAAATGACCGCGCAACGTTTCGGTGGAGCGCGAAACATCGTGACCACCCGAACCTGTCACGAGTGCCTGACCGAGGGTCACCAGCCGTTCGCCGCGTTCTGCATGCACTGCGGGCACGTGTTGCCCAATTACGAGCGAGACGAACGCGAGGGCCGAGAGGCACACGACGCGCGCGATCCTGCGGCTTGAGTTGGGTGGGCTAGCCGTCGTCCTTGGGTGAAGCGTGGTGATGTTTTTGCGCGGGCGTAGCCACGACGCGCGCGTATCGCTGAAAGCTCCAGTACGCCGAAGCCCAGTCGATCAGCACCACGATACGGTTGCGAAAACCGATGAGAAAGTAGATGTGCGCGAACAGCCAGAACAGCCAGGCGAAATAGCCGCTGAAACGGATAGGGCCGAATTGCGTGGTCAGATCGACAACCGCAGAGTTTCTTCCGATGGTCGCCAGGTTTCCGTAGTCGGCGTAGACGAATGGCTTCGTCGGCTGGCCGGCTAGACGACGAAGAATGTTCGCCGCCGCAAGACGCCCCATTTGCTTGGCTGCTGGCGACACGCCGGGTACAGGTGTTGGTTCTTTTCCCTTGCGATAGCTGCGCGCCGATGCGAGGTCTCCCACCACGCTGATGTGAGGAAAACTCTTCAACGAAAGATCGGGTTCCACAACGACCCGACCCGCGCGATCGAATTCAACTCCGGTCTGCTGCGCAACTATTTTTCCGAGTGGAGATGCCGCGACGCCAGCGGCCCACACCACGCATCTGCTCGCCAGAAAATATTCATCGCTATCGCCTGGATGAATCTTCATGCCGCTGTCGTCAATGTGAACGACGCGCGATTTCAACCGCACTTCCACGCCCAGTTTTTCCAGTTGGTGCTTCGCCTTTTCGCTCAGTGTTTCCGGCATGGCCTGGAGAACCCGGTCGCTGCCTTCGACCAGCAATACATGGGCACTCGCGGGATCGATATTTCTGAATTCGCCTTTCAGCGTGTGGCGCGCGATTTCCGATAGGGTGCCCGCCATCTCCACTCCGGTTGGACCACCCCCGACGACAGTGAAAGTAAGCCAGGCCTTGCGAACGTCCGGATCCGATTCCTTCTCGGCCGATTCGAATGCGGAGAGCACTCTGCGCCGAATCTCGAAGGCGTCTTCCAGAGTCTTCAATCCAGGTGCAAATTCTGCCCAGGCATCGTTGCCGAAATAGCTGTGGGTTGCGCCCGACGCCACGATCAGATGATCCCAGTTCACGGTGGTCACTTCGTCGCCATCGTTCAGGACGCAGGTTTGAGTGGAGGCGTCGATGGCCGTCACTTCGCCGAAAAGCGAGGTGACGTTTTTCTGATCGCGAAACAGATGCCTCACCGGCTCGGCAATCGCGGGTGCGGATAGGCCGGCGGTGGCCACCTGGTACAGCAGTGGCTGGAACAGGTGGTGATTGGTCCGATCGACCAGAGTGATGCGGACGTCGGCATGACGCAATGCTCGTGCGGCCTCCAGTCCGCCGAATCCGCAGCCGACGATCAGGACATGGGGAGTGGTGGGAGTGGTGGGAGTACTGGGGGCGCTTGAGGTCATACGGTCATTATTGCCAATGGACCCATGCTTGTGTGACCTGTGAGAAGCTTGCTTTCATGTTGAAACTTTCAGTCCTCGACCAGTCTGTTGCCGTTGCCGGCAGGCCCCACACCGAAGCCATTCAGAACACCGTGCGAATGGCGCAACACGCCGAGTCGCTGGGGTATGAGCGATTCTGGGTGAGTGAGCATCACAGCCACCCCACTATCGTGGGCACCTCTCCCGAGGTGCTGATGGCCGCGATTGCGATGCGCACCGAACACATTCGAATCGGCAGCGCTGGCGTCATGCTTCCGCACTACGCACCGCTCAAGGTGGCCGAACAGTTTCGAGTGCTCGATGCCCTGGCACCGGGGCGTATCGACCTGGGAGTAGGGCGTGCGCCGGGTAGTGACAGACGCACCTCGCAACTGCTCAATCCAGATCCGAATTCTTCTGAAAACTTTCCGCAGGAAGTTCTCGAGCTTCAAGCCTGGGTCAGTGGAACGCCCATTCCTCAAGGGCATCCTGGCCATGGCGTGTTTGCATATCCGCAGGCGGCAACGGCACCTACGTTGTGGATGCTTGGCAGTTCCAACTACGGGGCGCAACTCGCAGCCCATTTCGGCCTGCCTTACGCCTTCGCGTACTTCATTACCGACGGGCAAGGTGTCGACGAGGCGATCCAGCTTTACCGCTCTCGGTTCAAAGCGCCTGAAAACAATCCCGATGCGAAGCCGCATCCGCTACTGTGCGTTTGGGCGCTCGCGGCAGACACCACCGAAGAAGCATTCCGTCTGTACAAAAGTCGCGAACGAATCAAGGTCGACCGACAGACGGGGCGACTCTCGGTCATGCTTTCGCCAGAGGAGGCGGAGCGGGATTATTCCGATGGAGAAATCGAATACCTCGAGAACATGCGGCGGGACGCGCTGGTCGGCAGCGGCAAGGAAGTAGCGGACAAGTTGCGTGCATTGGCGGCGCGCACCGGAGTCGACGAGATCGCGATCATTACGTGGACTCACGACGAAGAGGCGCGCAAGCGTTCGTACGAGCTTCTCGCCGAAGAATTCGGGATGAACTCCGCTCGCAAAAACGGATAGGTCGCGTGATTTAAAGTTGGGGCATGTCCACTTTGCCTCCCGCATTCATCCCGCCCTTCTCGCCGCTGGAGCAGGTCGTCCCGATTCTTCGCCAGCAGGGCTATGCAGTGCTCAATCCGTCTGCTGTCGAAAAGCTCTGCGAAGTGACTTCCGATGAGCTTTCGGCGCTCACGAAATCATGGAGCGATTTACCAGCCGATCAGTATCTGAAAGACGGCGGACGATATCGCAAACGTCGACACACCTGCTTCGTGGTCGAAGGCGACGAGGTCTCGATCCAGCCGCATCGCGCGCATTGGCAACCGCTCGAATACAACGCGCTTCACGGCGGCATGCAGCGCATGTTCGAGCCGATGAATCGCGAAGTCGTGAACTCTCCTGCGTGGAACAAGCTGATCGCTTCGATGGGACGAATTTGTTCGGGTGCGATGAACGTCGACACCTGGTTTGTCGAAGCACATCAGTTCAGGATCGACACGACGGATGGCATCGGCCGTCCTACTCCCGAGGGCGCACATCGCGATGGTGTCGACTTCGTGGCGGTGATTTTGGTCGGGCGCGACAACGTCAAAGGTGGCGAGACCCGTATCTTCGATGCGCAAGGCCCTAACGGTCAGCGGTTCACCATGGTCGATCCGTGGACGCTGATCCTGCTCGATGACGCGCGCATGATCCACGAGACCACACCGATCCAGCCCCTGAGCGAATCGGGCGGGTATCGCGACACGCTGGTCATCACGTTTCGAAGTGGTAACTTTCAGGGCGAGGGTGTTCCGGCCTCAGCATGAACGCGCTACAGTAAATTCAATGGGACGAGCCGAACATAGCCAACTGGCGAAGACCCATCACTACACAGAAAGCGAGGCAGCCATGTTCAAAAATATTCTGGTCCCGGTCGATGGTTCCGCCGCCGGCTTTGCAGCCGCTGACAAAGCGGTTTCGTTGGCTAAAGCCTTCGATGGCAAGGTCACGGTGATTTGTGCTGTCGATCAATATCCATTCGTCGGTGTCGGGGGCGATTACGCGTTCGGCCAAACCGAATACCTCGCGGCTGCGTCGGCAGGTGCGAAAGAGGCAGTTGCGAAAATCGCATCGGTCATCAACGCATCCGGAGTTCCGTGCGCAACCAAGGTGGTGGAAGAACATGTGGTGCATGAAGCCATCATTGCCGAGGCGGTTGCTACAGGCGCCGATCTGATCATCATCGGATCGCACGGCAGACAGGGCTTCGAGAAGGTGCTTCTGGGCAGCGTCACGCAACGTGTGCTGGCCCGCGCGAAGATACCTGTTCTCGTCGTGAGACAAGCCGTACCCGACAAAAAATAATCCGTCAAAAAGGCGGCTTGTCTGCGAACGACAGTTCCTTGCCCGACGAGGGGCAGGCAAACGAGAGCCTTGCTGCATGGAGCAGCAGCCGCGACGCTCCTACCGCTTCGTCCATCTCTGAATTTCCGTAAAGTGCGTCGCCCACTATCGGGTGACCAAGCGCTTGCAGATGCAGCCTGAGCTGATGAGTTCTTCCGGTGATCGGCATGAGCATCAATCGAGTTCTCGGCGTAGCTTCATCGCTTCCGCTCGTCGACTCGATCTTCCAGTGCGTGACGCTCGGCTTGCCGTTCGCATGATCGATCACGCGCAACGGGCGATTCGGCCAATCGGCGGCTATCGGCAAATCGATACTGCCCTCATCGTTCTCTACGATGCCATGCACCACGGCCACATATTCCTTGCGTGTCTCACGTGATGCGAATGCATTGCTTAGTTCGCGTTGCGCTTCGATGTCTCGCGCCATGACAATCAATCCCGATGTGGCCATGTCGAGTCGATGAACGATCAGTGCTTCGGGATAGACCGCTTGCACTCGTGCGCTCAGGCAGTCCTGCTTGTCCTCGCCGCGGCCCGGCACCGACAGAAGCCCGGCAGGCTTGCGCAGAACGATGAAGCGCGGGTCTTCGTGAACGATTAGATCTGACAACTGAGGCATACGTCGATCGTACCTACTCGAGGACTTCTCTTCGGGTTTCTACTCGGGTTATCACCGAAGGCGAGTCTAAATAAAGTACGTATGCTTATTAATTCAATCCTTGCACTGTGGAGTACTCATGGCTTCTGCCAATTTTGTGGCGCCCGATCCAGCTCTCGTAGAAAAACTGGTCTACGCCAACCGCATCCTGTATGACCAAAACGTAGTAGACGGTCTGGGGCACGCGAGCGTTCGCCACAACAGCATGCCGGACACGTTTTTGCTGTCCTGCAATCGCGCGCCGGCTTTGGTCAAACGCAAGGACATCACCTGCTACAACCTCGATGGCGACGCTGTGTCCGATACCACCGAGCGTCCGTATCTGGAGCGCTTCATTCACGCGGAAATCTATCGCGCGCGCCCCGATGTCGTCGCGGTGGTTCACAGCCATTCGCAAAGCGTCATCCCTTTCGGCGCGACCAAGAATCGCCTGATGCCGATCTTTCACATGGCTGGCTTCCTCGGATCCGGATCGTCGCATTTCGAAATGCGCGATGTCGACGGCAACACCGATCTGTTGATCCGCAACCGCAAGCAGGGCGCTGCGCTCGCTGCCGCATTGGGCAACACACCTATCGTGCTGATGCGCGGTCATGGATCGACTTGCGTGGGCACTGCCTCGCTGGAGCAAGCTGTGTTTCGCGCGGTGTACGCGGAGGTCAACGCCAAGCTTCAGTTGAACGCGATCGGTCTTGGCGAAGTCATTTACCTGAATCCCGAAGAAGCGCAGATGGCATCCGACACCAACGATTCGCAGATCGTTCGTTCATGGACGTTGTGGCAGGGCAGAGTCGGCTCCATCGATTGATTCGACATTTAATCTGTAGCGCTTAAAAAAAAGAATCACGGAGACAAAAATATGAGTTCGAAATTTTTCAAGATTGCTGCGGTGGCGGCTGCGATGGCCGCCATTGGCATGGCGTTGATGGCTACACCTCGGACCGCAAAGGCGCAATCGCAAAACTGGCCTTCACGCTCGATTCGCTTGATCGTTCCTTATGGCACGGGTGGTGGTTCCGACATTCTGGCGCGTCAGATCGGAGCCAGCCTGCAGACCATGTGGGGGCAGGGTATTGCAGTGGAGAACCGAGCAGGCGCTTCCGGCAACATCGGCACCGAAGCGGTGGTGCGCGCACCGGCTGACGGCTACACATTGCTGCTGCAAAACAGCACGATGGTGGTAAACCCCGCGATTGCCGGCAAGCTCAACTACGACCCCGAGAAAGATCTCACGCCCATCATGCTGCTGGGCCTCACGCCGATCGCACTCGGGGCGCATCCCTCGGCCAAGATCGACAACCTCAAGGATCTGATTGCATTTTCGAAAGCGAATCCGAAGGCGCTGAGCTACGGTTCATGCGGGACCGGAACGCCCCAGCATTTCGTGATGGAACTGGTCAAGCAAAAGACCGGCGTCGAAGCCACCCACGCGCCCTACAAAGGTTGCGCACCGGCCCTGACCGATCTGGTCGGCGGGCAGATTCCGCTGGCCATCCTGAGTGCCAACCTGATTGCGCCCTACGTGAAGCAGGGCAAGCTGAAATCCGTAGGAGTTTCCACCTCGACCCGTTACGGTGCCATGGCCGATTCGCCGACCTTCGAGGAACAGGGTTTGAAGCCGCTCGATTTCTCCATCTGGTACGCCCTGATGGGCCCTGCGAACCTGCCGCCCGCCATCGTCAACAAGATCCATGCCGACGTGCAAAAAGTGCTGGCCGATCCCGAAGTCAAATCGCGTTTGTCCGGTGCGGGTGTCGAACCGTTGAGCGGCGATGCGGCCGACCTGTCCAAGCTGATCAAGTCGGACCTGATTCGATACGCGGACCTCGCCAAGGCCGCGAATATCAAAGGCGAATAAGGCCTCTGTATTTACACTGCAACCAAGGCGTTCAACCAACACTTTTTTTGGTTGCGCCCTCTATACTTGGGCCATGGAACAAGCGGCCCTCGACGGTAGTCTTAAAACAATAGATGGCGCACTGGCGCAGGAAGATTCCAGCCGCGAGGCGACGCTGGAATCTCTTCTGGCCACCCTGCGAAAGCGCATCGCCAGTGGCGAGAAGCTCCCGGCCGAGCGCACCCTTGGCGAGCAGCTCAAGGTCAAGCGCCACACCCTCAGAAAAGCACTCATTCTTCTACGCGAATCGGGCGAGCTCGATGCTCACGCGCCGCGCGGAAGTGCCGCGTTGTTGCGCGGTGGAGCAGCGCTCGCGAAGGGCACGAATCCAATCGAAGTGATCGAATTGCGACTTGCACTTGAGCCGATCCTCGCGCGGCTGGCTGCGTTGCGCGCCACACCGCTCGACATCATCCGTATCGAGAAGGCGGCCACCACATTGGCCGAGAACGAAAGCTCGTCCAACGACCTGGCATTTCATCGGTTGATTGCCGCCGCAACCGGCAACACCCTGGCCGCCGATTTGTATTCCTTGTTGCGGCAGATCGGGTCCGACGCTCGCATTTACGTGCAAAACCGAAAGCCCCGTCCTTCGAGTCGATTGCGTCAACGCGACAGCGAGCATCACGCGATTGCAGATGCGATTGCAGCGCGTGATCCCGACGGTGCAGAGAAAGCGATGCGCGCGCATTTGCAGATGGTCCAGCGCCAGATTCTCGATCGCATCTCGCCGACTCCTGTGCCAGCGAACGACGCCGACGCATCTACTTCTCGGTGAGTTGCCGAGGCTTGGTCAGCAACAGGGTTCGCAAAGGGTTGCTCAGCAACAGGATTCGCAAAGAATCTCTTTGTTGATCAGATGCGGCGGGTGCCATCCGTATCGACCGAAACCCAGCGATGCAACGAGGTTTTCGGCAGCGACGCGGGTCGGATCGTCGGATGTGAACTCTGGGTAGACATCAGCATCCGGATCCATCACCAGTCCGCTGAGCGAAGGCTTGGCACCCCAGCGGCGCGCCATCGATGTCATCGAACTCGTCGATCCGGAGACTGCTTGTGGCGTGTTGGTCGCGCGAATCCCGGCGCTGGTGAGCACCGGCAAGTCCATGTTGTCGTGCGACGCGTCGAGATTGCAAACCGCCTTCAGGGTGGGCACACGACAGATCAGTGCAGCATCGAACAAGTGACGCGAATCGGTCATTACTCCTGCTTTGCCGTTCAGCAATTCAATGAACTCTTCGCCCGAGAAGTCCTGGTCTTCGATGTGCGTCTCGACATCGAAAAAAGTCTGTAGACGCGCCATCGCATCGGCGGAAATCGGCCTTGTGACTAGAACGCTGTGACGCTGCGAATACATGAGGCGATCAGACCATTGCCGGGGCGAGCGGGGCACGTCCGCGAATCAGATCGGCTGCTTTCTCGGCAATCATGATGACCGGTGCGTTGATGTTGCCTGAGGTGAGGTCGGGCATGACAGACGCATCGACCACGCGCAGATTCTTCACGCCGTATACGCGCAACTGCGAGTCGACGACCGCCATCGGATCGCCGTCGGCGCCCATTCGGCAGGTGCCGGCGGGGTGGTGCACCGTGATGGCTGTTTTGCGAATGAACGCATCGATGGCTTCGTCGCTTTCGACCTTGGCTCCCGGCGCCAACTCACTTGCAACGTAGTTCGACAAAGCGGGCTGCTTGCCGATTTCGCGGATCAATCGCACGGCTTCGCGAACCGCTTTCCAGTCGCCTTCGGTGCCCAGAAAGTTCTGGAAAATCTTCGGCGCAGCGGCCGGGTCGCTCGATGCGAGTTCGACTCGCCCGCGACTCTCCGGATGCAGCAGCACGGTGCGGCAAGCGAATCCATCGTTGAAAGGTTGCTTGAAAGGTTTGAAGTAAGGCCACGCGGGCAGGGGTGCAGCGGTCAGCAGCATCTGAAGATCGGGCTCTATCAAACCCACTTTGCTCTTCAGAAATCCGACGATGCCGCCGGGCACGTCCGCCGCAAAACCTTTGCCGGTGAGATACGCACGCACGATGGCCGGGCCTATCCGGTCCAGCCGCATCATCTTGTAGAACGGACCCTTTTCTTTGCGGGTGTACATCACGATGACAGACACGTGATCCTGCAGATTCGCACCGACCCCGAACGAGGTCACCTTGGTGTTTATGCCGTGAACTTCGAGCTGCTTCGGATCGCCGATGCCGGAGAGCATGAGCAGTTGAGGCGTATTGATGACACCGCCACAGAGCAGCACTTCACGAGTCGCGTTCACTGTTTTCGTGACGCCGTTTTCGACGTACTCGATGCCGGTGGCAGTGGACGCGGAGTTCGTTCCGCCCAAAGTCACTTTAGACGCAAGGATGTTGACCTTCACCGTCAAATTCTTCCGACCGAGAGCAGGGCGCAGATACGCCACTGCGGTACTGCAACGCGCACCGTTCCTGATGCTCATCTGCAGGCGACTGAAGCCATCCTGCTTCGTCGTGTTGTAGTCCTCGGTCCACGTATGACCGGCTTCCTTCGACGCTGCTGCATACGCGCCGAGCAAGGGGTCTTCGTACTTGCAGCGCTGAACTCCGATCGGGCCATCGCCACCACGATCGTTCACCGCGCCGTCTTCCCACGATTCGAGCTTCTTGAAGTACGGCAGCACATGCGCGTAGTTCCATTCGGGCAAGCCGTATTTGGTAGACCAGCGATCGAAGTCGCTCGGATTGCCGCGCACCCAGGCCATCGCGTTGGTCGAAGACGAGCCGCCGATGACTTTGCCGCGTGCGCATTCGACGCGGCGTCCATCGACATTGGCTTCCGGCTCGGCGAAGTACATCCAGTCGTACAAACGCTTCTGAAGAATCTTTCCCCAGCCTAGCGGAATTTTGATCCACGGATCCTTGTCCCAGCCGCCCGCTTCGAGAAGCAGCACCGTTACATCGGGGTCTTCGGTCAGGCGGTTTGCGAGAGTGCAACCGGCAGATCCGGCGCCGACGATTACATAGTCGTAGGAGTCACTCATTTCTTCGGTGCAACTCGCTTCAGGCTGATGTGAATGTTTTTCTCGGACGTGAACGCAAGCAGTTCACCCAGACACTCTTCGCGTCCGATTCCCGACTGTTTCACGCCGCCGAACGGCGCGCCAATGAAATGCTTGCCCACTTCGTTGATCCAGACGAATCCGGCTTCGGTGCGCTGTGCGGTGCGATGTGCTTTTTCAAGATCGTTGGTCCAGATGGAGCAGGTGAGGCCGTAGTCCACGCTGTTGACTTGTTCCATCATGGCCGCTTCGTCGGTCCACTTGAGCACCGACAGTACCGGTCCGAAGATTTCTTCCGAAGCGATTCGCATGTTTTGCGTGACGTCGCCGAAGATGGTCGGCTCCACATAAAAGCCGTCTTTCAGCTCGGGCGCGGCCGGCACCTTGCCCCCGTACACCAGCGTCGCGCCTTCGCTCTTGGCTGAGTCGATATAGCCGAGCACCTTGTCGAACTGCTGCTTGTTGATGAGCGCACCCATGGTGGTCGCGTAATCGGTCGGCAGGCCCGGCACATAAGCGGCGCACTGTGCCTTGATGCTCGCAACAACCTCGTCGTAAATATCGGCGTGCACGAAAGCCCGGCTGGTCGATCCACACGACTGACCGCACCAGGTGAAGTTCATGCCAGCGACGATGCCGGCAGCCACGGCTTCCGGATCGACATCGGGGAACGCGATGAGCGCATTCTTGCCGCCCAGCTCTAGCAGCACCGGCTTCAGGCGTTCGGCTGCGAGCTTCATGACTGCACGTCCGGTAGGAACGCTTCCGACCAGTCCGATCATCGCGACATCTTTGTGCGCGACCAATGCCATTCCGACTTCGCGTCCGCCGGGAAGAATCGAGAACACGCCGGGCGGCAACATGTCGCCAATGAGTTCCGCAAGTCGAATCGCAGACAGCGGCGCCTGTTCCGGCGGTTTGATGATGATGGCGTTGCCTGCTGCGAGCGGCGCGGCCATCTTGGCGGCGGCGAACAGGAACGGATGATTGAAAGCGACGATGCGCGCGACCACACCCAAGGGTTCGCGCACCGAGAAATTGACGGCGTCCGGTCCCATCGGGATCGAAGCGCCTTTGAGTTCGGTCACAAGACCTGCGAAGAACTCGAACAGGGCGGCGGCAGCGAACACGTCCGATGCCATCTCCTTGACCGGGTTTCCGCAATCGGCTGCATCGAGGAGCGCGAGCTCGTCGGCATGCAGCCGGAGTTTTGCGGCAATGGCCTTGAGCTTGCGGCTGCGTTCCATGGGCGGGATGTCGCGCCAGACGGCGAAACCTTTTTTCGCGGCAGCGACTGCAAGATCGGCATCTGCCGACGTTGCGATCGCTGCGCGTCCCAGGCGCTTGCCACTGCCGGGATCGGTGACTTCGAGATAGTCACCGGACGCCGGCGCGTGCCACGCACCGCCATAGAAAAGTCCGTCGTTCACCGGAATGACCGGAGTTTGCGGACCTGCAGCTTTGGGCTCGTTGATCATTGCTAATTCAATTACTGATAGGTCGATTTACTTCTTGAAAGCCTTGGCAGCTTGCTGGAACTTCACGTCGTAGCCGGCGGTGACGCTGGTGCCCTTGGGCAGGACGTCCTGCGCAGCCAGGGTTTCCACGGTTTCTTTCCATTGCGTGGCAGAGATGTAGCCGACGCCGTTGGTCTTGGTGGAATCGCTGAAGAAGCTGCGGGTCATGTTCGCGTTGAGCTGACGTGTGAGCAGGTCGACCTTGTCTGCGTACTCGGGGTTGGCCTTCACGATCACATCCACTGCATCCTTCGGATTCGTGGCGACGTATTCGAACGCTTGCAGGTAAGCGGTGGTGAAACGCTGAACGAGATCGGGCTTTTCGGCAATCATCTTTTCAGAGGTGAACATGCCGGATCCGTAAGCGTGATAACCGAAGTCGGAGCCTTGAACCACAGACAGCGAGCCAGGACCGCCGGTCTTGTCTTCGATGATCGGCACTTCTGCATTCAGGTATCCGGGAACCGCGTCGACGCGTCCGAGGACCAGGAAACTTTCGTACGGCGGCGACACGGTGCTTTGCTTGATGTCGTTCATGGTCATGCCGTTGGCGGCCAGAAACGCCTTCAGGAAGATGTAGGTTGAGCCGGAGAGCTGCACACCGACGTTCATGCCTTTCAGGTCTTGTGGCTTGGTGATCGGGTTTTTCGACTTCACCGAAATCATCGCCATGGGGCTGCGCTGGTTCACTGCGGCCAGTGCCACAGCGGTCACGCCTTGCGTGCGACCGACCAGCAGGGTGGGCAAGTCGGCGTAACCGAAATCGGCATTGCCGTTGCTCACGAGGCGAAGCGTATCGACCGAGCCCGAACCCTTGCGGATGGCAGTCACGTTGATGCCGTTCTTCGCGAAGAAGCCCTTGTCGCGAGCGACGAAGAACATCGCGTGATCGGAGCGGACGACGTAGTCCAGCTGGACCGTCACGTCATCCATTTTTTGTGCGAAAGCGCTTGAGGCCATCGCGAACGCAGCGGTGACCGCAGCGAAGCAACGAAGCAGGGAGAGGTTTGTTTTCACGACTTTCATCCTTTCAGGATTGGATTGCAGGGACATATCAAGGGAGACTGATGACAACGACTTCGATTGATTTTTTAAAGCTTGGGCGACCATGAAATCCACTTCCATTCGATGAACTCGATGGCGTAGTAGAAGATCATTCCAAGCAGTGAGATTTCGATGAGGGCGGCGAACACCAGCGAGGTTTCCATCTGCGTGGAAGCGAACTGGATCATGTAGCCGAGGCCGGCCTGTGCACCTGCGAATTCACCCACGATGGCGCCGATCACGGACAGCGTGATCGCGATCTTGATTCCCGACATGAGGTAGGGCAGCGAATGCGGAATCTGAACTCGCATCAGGATTTCAGTTTTTGTGGCGCCCACCGTTCGCATGAGCGTGACCAGGTTCGGATCTGCGGAACGAAGGCCGACCAGCATGTTCAATGCAACCGGGAAAAAGGCCATCACCACGATAAGAAGAATCTTGGGTGTCAGGTCGTAGCCGAACCACAGAATGAACAGCGGTGCGAGTGCGATCTTGGGCACGTTCTGGAACAGCACCATCAGCGGATAGACCGCCTTGCCCGCACTTTCGAATCGCGCGATCAGTACGGCGATGATCATTCCCACCAGCGTGGAGAGCAGAAAGCCGTACATGATTTCTTCGGCGGTGACCCATGCCGCGACAGACAGGGTTGCCTGCTTGGTCCAGAGAATCTTCGCAATGGCGCTTGGTGCAGGAAGCACGAACTGCGGCAAATTGAAGATGCGCGATATGCCTTCCCAAACTATCAGGATGACGATCGACAAAATGATTGCGGGCTGCAGCGCACGGAAGGCGCGCATGAACGCGCTTTCGCCTGCGGCGGCTTTGACCGGTGGGGTGACCGGCGGAGTTGGAGTCATGACGGCGCTCATACGGTGGGCCTCGCGCTATGACCGTCTTTCAACAGTCGACGTAGACGGCCGGACGCGGCTGCGAACTCCGGCATGGAATACGTGTCTTCGACACGCGGGTAGGGAAGGGTGATCGGCATCGCTTCGATGATTCGCGCCGGGCCGGTGCCCATCACGTTCACCAGTTTCGACAGGAACACCGCTTCATCGATCGAATGGGTCACCAACACGATGGTCTTGCCGGTGCGCTCCCAGATTTCAAGCAGAAATTCGCTCATCTCTTCACGCGTGATCGCGTCGAGCGCCCCGAAGGGCTCGTCCATCATGAGTACTTCGGGATCCATCGCCAGGGCGCGTGCGATTGCCACGCGCTGACGCATGCCGCCGGACAACTGCGATGGGCGTTTAAGGGCCGCCTTTTCGAGGCCGACCAGACGAAGCATCTCCGCTGCCTTGTCGGCAATCTCGGACTTCGCGCGATCCTTGTACGCCACTTCCATCAACACCTTCACGTTGTCGATGGAGTTCTTCCAGGGCATGAGGGTAGCTTCCTGAAAGACCAGACCGATGCGGCGCTGACGTGCGGCTTCGGCCGGCGATACACCTGCCACCTGCACCGTTCCTTCGGTCGGCGGTTGCAGTCCGGCAAGCACCTTCAAAAGCGTGCTCTTGCCGCAACCGGACGGGCCGATCAGCGACACGAAACCACCACGCTCGACAGACAGATCGATGTTGTGCAACACGCGGTTGGTGATACCCGCATGCGTGAAGTCGACAGAGACGCCGCGCGCTTCGATATGCGGCGCGGCGGTCGGTGGAGGTGAAGTAGGTGGCATCGTGGTGTCTGGCGAAATACGCATGGGTGGATGTCCGTTCGTGGCTTGTGTCCGATCGAGCGATCAGCCCGCCGCAGTTGCCTTCTTGAACGATTCGAGCTTGTTCATCTTTTCGAGCCAGGCGGCGATGTTGGGCATTGCAGGCATGCCGAACGGAAACGCGACACAACGCTTCACGACCGATGCGAAAGCGACGTCCGCCAGGCTGAATTCATTGCCTGCAACGTAGGGCACTTTTCCGAGCTGCTTTTCGAGAATCGCGAGTTCGGCAGTGAGGTTCTTGACCGTGTCGGGAGCACGTTCTGCTTCGGATTTCTTGGCATCCTTGAAGCCGCCCAGATAGGCGCCGTTCAATGCGGCCAGCATCCAGTCCATCCAGCGCTCGACTTGAGTGCGCGCCGCCAGATCGGTGGGGTAGAGCTTCGATTTTTCTTTCGATGCGATGTAGCGCAGGATGGTGTGCGATTCCCAGATCGACAGATCGCCATCGACCAGGGTCGGCACTTTTTGCGTCGGGTTCATCGCGATGTATTCGGCCGAAGTGGTCGTGTTTTCGAAGGTGCGGCCGTAGTCGGCGCGCTCGTAGGGCAAGCCCAGTTCTTCGAGCAGGAACAGAACCTTTTGAACGTTGCCGGAGTTGGCACGACCTAGAACTTTGTACATGTGTCTTCCTTTATTTCTGAATGGATGGATGAGTTCGATGGATGGGTTGAATCGATGGATTGAATCGATGGGTTTTATTTTGCGAGCGGCTTGTATGCAGTCATCTCGATTTCGATTCGGGTGGTGATCGCAGCGCGTGCTTCCACGGTCGTGCGTGCGAGCCGACCCTCGGGGAAGTACTCCTTGAACACGCCGTTGTATCGGCCGAAATCGCGCGCGTCTTCGAGGTAGGTCGTGACCTTCACCACATCGGACAGCGAGCAACCTGCGAGTTCGAGAATGCGCTGGCAGGCCTTGATCGTGCCATGCGTTTCTTCTTCGATGCTGCCGCAGATCATGTTCCCCACTTCGTCTTTTGCGACCTGACCGGACAGGAACACGAAGTCGCCCGCGCGCACTGCAGGATGAAAGGGAAGGTTGGGATTCTTCTTGCCGAAGACTTGAACGTCGCTCATTTCAATTTCTCTTTTTCAGTCTGGTTTCAAGTGGGGAAGCATTCGATGATGTCCAGCCCGTGCTGGCGATCCATCAGGTAGACGATGCCGCGCTCGTCCATGGTCACGTCGTTCGACGAGACGCGTGCGCATCCGCTCGGAATATCGGGTTCGTAGAAACCGACTTCCTTCGGCTTGAACGGATCGGAAATATCTACGAGCCGCATGCCTTGCGCGAACCAGGCGAACGGAATGATGTTGCTGAAGAACTTTTCCGAGGGCTGGTGGCAGCCCATCATCATGTCCTGCGGCGCGCCGTCCACGTCGAGTCCTTCCACCTGAAACGTCGATATGGGCGTCGGCTGGTACTCGTTGGTGATGTCGTAGATCCAGGTGAATCCCGGCGCATGAGGACGCAGCTTCGCGACGTCTTCATCGGCCTTGATCATGATGTCGCGACCCTTCAGCTTCCACGGAATCGGCATTGCGGTGTGCGTGGGATGCGGGAACGCGGGGCTGGTCTGACCGCCCGAGATGAGCTTCGGATTCGACATGTCGGCAATGTCGAGAATGAAGAATCCGTGATGCCAGTACGAGACGTACAAACGATCGCCCATGCGAAGCGGGTGATGGCATCGCGGTGCAACGAAGTTGTCCCACGGATACTCTTCGCCGCCCCCGACATGTTGTCCCGGAATCCACCAGCTGCAGACCTCTTCGGGCTTCGATGGATTCTGCAAATCGAGGATCTTCATGATGTTGCCCACGAAGCCATCTGCGGTGGGCGATATGTACGCATAGCGACCGTCGAAGCTGAAGCGGTGCACTCCGCCAGCGCGACTGCTCACCTGCCACTTGTTGATCAGCTTGGGCTTGGATGGATCTTTCACGTCGAAGATGCCGAGGCCGCCGCCGAAGTCCGGCGCGCCTTCGCGAAACTTCTCGTAGTTGACGATCATGATGTCGTCCTGAGCCCGCACCTTATGCGAGTGCCAGCCCATGGGCACTTCCATTCTGTGAAGCAGCTTGGGATTTCGCGGATCGGTCACGTCGTAGATGGACGTGCCATCCGGCGGTCGCATGTGCGACACGTACATGATGTTCTTGTCGACCCAGACCTGACCGCCACCCTGGCAGTCCACATGACTGAGCAAACGCGTGTTGAAAGCACGAGCCAAGTGAACCCCTTAGACCAGACGGATGGTGTCGCCGCCGGCGGTACGACCGAAGCGTTGCAGCAAACCGAATGCGCTCAGCGCGTTTTCGTCGCTGGCCACGAAAAGAATCGCGGGTTCGGTTGCGCTGGTGTTCTGCAATTCCATCCAGCAGTTGCCGGGCACTGCCATGGTGTCGAATTTGTCGACTGCGAACGGCACGCCGTCGACGATGCACTTGCATGAGCCTTCGAGCGGAGAAATCAACAGGCTGGCGGTCTGCTTGAGCGCAAGTGTTTTTTCACCGGGGCGCAGCATCTGCATGAAGAAAGTCATGGTCTTGTAGACCGGGCCGCCGCGAATCGGGTCGGTGTACTCGATGGCCAGGCCTTCGTAGGGGTTGGTGTCCCAATCCTTGTTCAGCTCGAGCGCTTCGCGAATTTGGTCGTAGCGATACACGTAGATCGGCGAGGAGCCGCCGACACCGCGGTTGTGATCGACGAAGCGGGGCGTGAGACCACCGCCGCTGTACATGCGCGACGAGTAATCGGGCGAGAAGCGAGCAGTCTGCTTCTTCACGATTTTTCCGTCTTCCTTGAGGTCGTGTTCGAAGAACAGCGCGTTCAGGCTTTCGACCAACGGGAAATCGAGTACCGACAGGTTGATGGCTGGCTCGTTGCCCACGTTGCCGTGGTTGTGCCAGGTGTCGCGCGGGGTGAGCACCATGTCGCCGTGGCCGAACACGATGTCTTCGCCTTCGACGCCGGTGAAGTTTTCCTGGCCGGTCAGCCCGAGACGTATCGCGCTGGCGGTGTGGCGATGCGGAGGCATCACTTCGTTGGGATCGTTCAGGCGGTAGGCAGTGTACAGCGTGGTCGTGGTCGCACGTTTCGGCTTCAAGCCCGGATTCACCAGAACCAGCGAGCGACGGTCGGTATCCACATGCGTGATCAGCTTGGCCGATTGCAGGATCAGCGGTTCGAGATCGCGCTTGTAGCTCCAGCAGAACGGAACGGCCTTGACACCGTCCATCAGCGATTTGATTTCATCGTGCTCGACGTCAGAGCGCTTGGCCCAGAACGGGAACATGTTTTTCGCGTTGATGTCGGCGTACATCGCCTTCATTTCGGCTTCGCGTTCCGGCGTGGCGGGTGCGACAGGTGTAGGTGCTTCGAGGGTGCTGCTCATCACTATTCCTTTGACTGCAATCCGAAAAACTTCTGACGGCGATGAAGACGGCGTCTTCAACTTCGATTAATTCAACCAGTGGCAACCATTATTGTCAACCGGGTAAATTGGTTGATATTGGTTGTGACGTTGGGGTATCGCATAAATCGAGCCAACCTCGAATTCCTCGCTGAGGAATATCAAAACAGGAGAGAAGAGCCGCATCTCAACCAAAATTGCATTTGGTTGGGGATCGCATGATCGGACTGGGTGCACTGCGCATCAATGCAGTGCCCGATAAACGTGAAGGACATCTCTGGGCGCGTCATTACCAACGGCGAGAATCGACGCTGCCCAAATAACCAACGGACTCTCATGGCATCGAGCCTTCTCGCACTTTTAGACGACATCGCAACCATCCTGGACGACGTGTCGGTCCTCACCAAGGTAGCAGCCAAGAAAACCGCCGGCGTCCTGGGCGACGACCTCGCGCTCAACGCGCAGCAGGTCAGTGGCGTCAAAGCCGAGCGCGAACTGCCGGTGGTCTGGGCGGTCTGCAAGGGATCGCTGGTCAACAAGGCCATCCTGGTTCCGGCAGCGCTGTTGATCAGCGCGTTCCTTCCGTGGTTGATCACGCCTTTGCTGATGCTGGGTGGCCTCTACCTCTGCTTCGAGGGCGTCGAGAAACTCGCCCACAAATTCCTGCATTCCAAAGAAGAAGTCGAGGCGAACAAGGCTCAGCTGGTCGACGCACTCGCGAAGTCGGATGTGGATCTGGTCGCGCTCGAGAAGGACAAGATCAAAGGCGCGATCCGCACCGACTTCATTCTCTCGGCGGAAATCATCGTGATCGCGCTGGGCACCGTGGCCAATGTCGCGTTCGGTACCCGGGTCGCCGTGCTGGTCGGCATCGCGATTCTGATGACGGTCGGCGTGTACGGACTGGTAGCGGGCATCGTCAAGCTGGACGACGCAGGTTTGTATTTGAGCAAGCTGGCCGCGTCGTGGAAACAGGCGCTGGGCCGTGCGCTGTTGTGGCTTGCGCCATGGCTCATGAAGTTTCTGTCGGTCGCGGGAACGGTAGCCATGTTCCTGGTCGGCGGCGGCATCCTGACTCACGGCTACGCCGCCGCGCATCACTTCATCGAAGACACGTCGAAGTCGTTGGCCGCACTCGAAAACATGCCCACGGCAGGAGCGGTTTTGTCATCGCTTGCGCCGATGTTCATCAACCTGATCGTAGGCATCGTCGCCGGCGCGATCGTGCTCGTCGTAGTGACGCTGATCAAGAAAATGCTGCCAGCCCGTAAGGCGGCAGCTGCTCACTAAAAGCAGGTGAAGGAGCAGGAGGAGGAGGAGCAGGAGCAGGAGAAGCAGCAGGGGACGGGCGCTTTCAGGCCCACCACTTGACCGTGAAGAATGCAACGGTCGCAGCGGCTGCAGTAATGAACGCGCCCCAGATCATGTCGACCACGACCAGTTGCATCGGCCATGCCTTGAGCGTCGCGAAGTTGCTCAGGTCGTAGGTTCCATAAGCCACCAACCCAAGCAGCGCGCCGTACATGAGCGCCGTCGTCCAGCTGCCTTCCCGCACGCCGGGCAGCGCCGCGAACACGGTCACGCCCACGGCGTAGAGCAAATAGAACAACACCGCCGGCACCCAGCGCGGCGTGTCGAGCATCAGACCGCCGATCCACGCGCGATACTGCGCCGGCATGACAACGCCAAGCCAAATGGCATCCATGACAAGGATGACGAGGAGGGTGGAGAAATAGGCGATCAGGGGTGTCTTCATGGTGGTGGGCTCGGTGTTGATGTGTGATCATCCACGCAAGGATGGATTTCTGAGAAGAGCAGGGCCGGTAACGTTATGTGCTATCGATTGCCCGGCGAATGCGCCAATCAGAATTCGATAGCTAAAAAGTTCTAGAAAAACATTCGCTCTCGAAAATTCGACTACCCGGTCAGCCGATCACTTCCCCCAGGAATCCTTCAGCCCCGTCGCCCGATTGAACACCGGCTTGCCGCTCGTGTGATCCACACGATCGGCCACAAAGTATCCGTGGCGTTCGAACTGGAACTTGTCGTCCGGCTTGGCGTTTGCCAATGACGGCTCGACATATCCGTTGACGATTTTCAGGCTCGACGGATTCAGCGCGGTCAGGAAATCCTTACCGCCTGCGTCGGGGTGTGGATCGGAGAAAAGGCGGTCGTAAAGGCGAATCTCTGCGCCGATGGCGTCTGACACGCCGACCCAGGTGATCGTGCCCTTTACCTTTACCGAGTCGGCGCCAGGCGTGCCGCTCTTGGTGTCGGGAATGAGCTTCGCGTGCACTTCGGTGACGTTGCCCGCATCGTCTTTGGCAGCGCCGGTGCATTCAATGACGTGGCCGTATTTGAGGCGAACCTTGTTGCCGGGGAACAGGCGGAAAAATCCCTTGGGTGGCGTCTCTTCGTAGTCGGTGCGCTCGATCCAGACTTCCTTGCCGATCTTGAATTCGCGTTTGCCCATCTCCGGATGATGCGGATGCACTGGCGCCGAACACGCGTCCAGCGTGCCGGCCCCCATCACCTCGTCCCAATTCGTAATGACCAGCTTGATCGGATCAATCACCGCCATCGCGCGCTTCGCTTTCTCGTCGAGGTCATCGCGCAGCGCAATCTCGAGTGAGCTGTAGTCGATCCATCCGCCGGACTTGCTCACACCGCTGCGTTCCGCGAAGAGTCGCAGTGCTTCTGGCGTGTAGCCGCGACGGCGAAGGCCCACCACTGTCGGCATGCGCGGGTCGTCCCATCCGCTCACATGCCCGTCGTCGACCAGCGCTTTGAGCTTTCGTTTGCTGGTAATGACGTAGGTGATGTTGAGTCGCGCGAATTCGTATTGCTTGGGGCTGGGCTTGGCGAGCAATCCGCCTTCGCAGAGCCGGTCCATGAGCCAGTCGTAGAACGGGCGCTGATCTTCGAACTCCAGCGTGCAGATGCTGTGCGTGATCTGCTCCAGCGCGTCTTCTATAGGGTGCGCGAAGGTGTACATCGGGTAGATGCACCACTTGTCGCCGGTGTGATGATGCGTGGCACGACGAATGCGGTAGATGGCCGGGTCGCGCATGTTGATGTTGGGCGACGCCATGTCGATCTTCGCTCGAAGCACGGCGGCGCCGTCGGCCAGCTTGCCATCGCGCATGTCGCGAAAGCGTTGCAGGTTCTCCTGCGCCGATCTAGCGCGGAACGGGCTGTCGGTGCCGGGGGTCGTGAAGTCGCCGCGATTCTCGCGCATCTGGTCTGCGGTCTGCTCATCGACATATGCATTGCCCGATTCGATCAGGTACTCGGCTGCGCGATACATGAAGTCGAAATAGTCGCTCGCCTGATAAAGATGGGTCGTGCCGTTGGCCTCCCAATTGAACCCCAGCCATTTGACCGAATCGAGGATGGAGTTCACATATTCTGTGTCTTCCTTTTCGGGGTTGGTGTCGTCGAAACGCATGTGGCAAATGCCGCCGTATTCTTCCGCCAGACCGAAGTTCAGCCAGATGCTTTTCGCGTGCCCGACGTGCAGGTAACCGTTGGGTTCGGGCGGGAAGCGGGTGCGGATTTTGGCGGGATCGGGCTGGCCGGTTGCCTGATGCGCCGCGTCGCCGGGCGTGCCGGCCCATTTGCGGTTTGTGTAAGTGCCGTTTGCCAGATCGTGTTCGATGATCTGGCGCAGAAAGTTGCTCGGTTTCGTGGTTTCGGCGGCGGAAGGGTCGCCTGGGGCGTTGGTCTGGTTTTTATTGGCGGTTGAGCTCATCGAATGATTTTAGGCTCCCGGCACACGACTTACTTCCTGCAACGAGTATTCACTGTGCACCCGGTAGTCCGATACAGAATTCTTGCGTTAATGAAAGCAAGGGCATCGTCGCCCTGCAAGGAGATAACGATGAGAACCTTCCGAACATTGTTGACTGGCTCAGGCATTGCAGCCGTTGCACTCGCCGCCGTGGCATTCACCGGCACCGCCAATGCAGGTGATGTCTATTGGTCTGTCGGCGTGCATGCCGCCCCTGGCGTGAATGTCGGCGTGTCCAACGCCCCGCGTCCGTATTACGGTCGCCCAGTGGTGGTTGCACCCCCGGTGTACCAAGCTTATCCTGCACCGGTTTATTACCCGGCGCCTCAGCCGGTCTACAACCAGGTTCCGGTCTACTATCCGCCGGCTCCGGTTTACTACCGTCCTCCGGCTGTGTACGTGCCGCCCCCGGTCTATTACCGCCCCGGCTACGGTCATGGTTACGGTCGTGGTCACTGGGATCACCGCGGTCCCGGTCGCGGTCCCGACCATCGCCGCTGATCGTTCGACGGCCCTTGGTTACAAGGGCTTTGAACGGCTGAGCTATAAAACCTGAGCGCGCCAATTGTGGCCGCTCAGGTGTTTCAGGAGTTCAGCCAGATGCGCATTTTTCTGCCTCGTTCCCAGCTTCAAGCGACTGCCGCAGCTAGCGCTGCATTGGCAGTCGCTTTTGTTTTTGTTTTTGTTTTTCAAATTCCAGCCCAGGCGCAGACCTCGGTCAACGCTGGCGAAATTGCCGCCAACTCGGCGCCCGCTCCCTTCAATGTCCAATCGGTTGCGACCTTCGACACGCCGTGGGCAATGGCGTTTCTTCCCGATGGACGCATGCTCGTTACCGAAAAACCAGGCAAGCTTTTCGTCGTTTCTCCCGATGGCAAAAAGCAGGAGCTTTCCGGCGTACCCGAGGTGTACTACCGCGGGCAAAACGGTCTGCTCGATGTGGCTGTATCGCCGAAATTCGCCGACGACAAATCCATTTACCTGACCTACGTCGCGCCGAGCGACAACGGCGGAAGCCTTGTTCTCGCCAAAGCCGAGTTGTCCGGCACCGGCAATCAGACCCGAATGACGAATCTCAAGACCGTCTGGCGCCAGGCCTATTCGAACTCTGGCGGCCAGCCGGGGGGCATCGTTGCGTTCTCGCCCGATGCGGAGTTCCTGTTCCTCACCGCCGGTGACCGCATGCGCCCAGAGACCGCGCAGGACCCCGAGCAGGCAGCCGGCAAGGTGATTCGGCTTCGACTCGACGGATCGGTGCCCGCCGACAATCCGATGGCGTCGCAAGGCGGCGTGCGCGCGCAGACCTGGAGCATGGGGCACCGCAACCCTTACGGACTCGCGTTCGCGCCCGACGGCAAGCTCTGGTTGCACGAAATGGGGCCGCGCGGAGGGGATGAGTTGAATCTGATCGAGCGCAGCAAAAACTACGGTTGGCCCATCGTTTCCAACGGCGACAACTACAGCGGCATTCCGATTCCTCGTCATCGCACCCGTCCGGAGTTTCAGGCGCCAGCTTTGTACTGGACACCGATCGTCGCGCCCGCAGGGCTGGTGTTCTACACCGGCGACATGTTCCCGCAGTGGAAGGGCTCGGCGCTCATCGGCGGCCTGGCCTCGACTGCGCTGATACGCGTGGCCATCGCGGCCAACGGCGATGCCAAACAGGTGGATCGGTGGGATTTGAAGCGCCGGATTCGCGATGTGGCGGTGGCGAAGGACGGCGCCGTGTGGCTCATCGAAGATTCGCCGCGTGGCCAGCTCATGCGCCTCACGCCGGCATCTTGAATCAGGCCACGTGAGTCGATCACGTGAAGGCGATCACATCGCTTTAAATCGGCCTGCGTAAAGCCGGCTGACCGGCAACGTCTCACTCCGATTTTTCAGCGAGAGCGTGACCTTGCCCGATTCGTCGCGTTGCGCCCGGGAGATGCACTCTGCACGTACGACGACGCTGCGATGCACCTGCCAGAACTGTTCCGAATCCAGCTGCGGCACCAGCTCTTTGAGCGGCGTGCGAATCAGATACTCGCGATCGACGGTCAACACGCGAACGTACTTGTCGGACGCTTCGAAATAATCGATCTCGCCTACCGGAATCATGTGGATCTGATTACCGAGACTCGACTGGATGACAGTGAGCTTGGGGACTGCCTTCGACGAACTGTCGGCGAGCATTTTTCGCAACTTCTCGAATGTGCCATCGGCATCCGGCTCCTCGGCGTCCTGCCGTGCCGCGAGTGCGCTCTGCAAACGCCCCACTGTTTTGACCAGGCGCTCGGCGTTCACAGGCTTCATGATGTAGTCGATGGCTTGTGCTTCGAAGGCGTCTATCGCGTACTTGTCGTAGGCGGTCACGAACACCAGAAGCGGAAAAGGCTTGTCGGCTGGGCCCCTGTCCCGGTCCGCGTCCCACGCATCGCCAAGTTCTTCTGCGGCTTCCAGACCTGTTTGCCCAGGCATTCGAATGTCGAAGAAAAGCACATCGGGCCGATGCTTCAGGGCAAGTTCGACTGCAGACTTCCCGTCGCCCGCGACTGCGGCCACATGGAGCTCGGGCCACCCTTTTTGCAACTCGCGTTGAAGCGCCGTTGCGAGCAACGGCTCGTCTTCTGCGATGAGGGCAGTCGGTCGCGTCATCTCTCTAGTGGAATTCGAATTTCAACCGTGGTGCCCGCGTTCGGCGCCGATCGAACCGTGGCGCTCGCAGCGTTCGAGTAGCTCGTCGCAAGCCGCTCGGTGAGTTGCGCTATTCCGAAGCCTTTTCGTGCCGATTCGTCGACTGTGCCTTCCCGTGCGTTTGCAGCAAACCCTACCCCGGTATCCGACACGCGAATCAGCAATGCGTCGCCTTCCCGCAGGGCTTCGACGTTGACAGATCCCCCGTCCACCTTGGCCTCCAGGCCATGCCGGATCGAGTTCTCCACCAGCGGTTGAAGCAAGAGCGTGGGCACCAGTTCGTTGGACAAATCTTCAGGCAGATTCAGGCTGTACGAAAGCCGCGCACCCATACGTATCGACATCAACTCCAGATAGTCCTCGAGCCGAGCGAATTCATCGGCCAGGGAGTGCTCTGATTGCCGCGATGCGTCCAGCGTGCTCCGCAAAAATCCGATCATTCGATCGAGCATGACTTCGGCGCGTGCGGGGTCGGTCGACACCAGCGCGCGCAGGTTGGCGAGCGTGTTGAACAGCATGTGCGGTTCCAGCTGTGTCTGCAGCATTCGAAGCTGAGTTTCGGTGGCTTGTCGCTGCGTTTTTTCTGCCTGGTCGCGGGCCGATCGAAGTTGCTCTCTGCTCAGATAGAAGTAGCTCGCTGCGGCAGCAAGAGTCACGCTCATCAGCAGATAACCGGTCGTTTTCCGCGCTCCGTCGCTCGACTGAAACAGCACGAACATCTGGCGTTCTCCAAACAACGTGTCACCCAGAAAAGTGCCTATGAGGTAGCCGACGACCGCACCCACCGGCGCCCACCATACGAGCCGTTTCGCATGGCGCTTCTCGTCGCGAATCACCCAAAGCCGACCGAGGTCGATCAGCGCCCAGATGCTCATGCCGATGCACTGCGAATAAATGAAGTTCACCAGAAAGCCGCGATCGCCGAAAGCCGTGATAGCCGAGGCGACGACCGTGTTGACTAGCGCAGTTTCCAGCGCATGCATGGCCAGTTTGGAAGTGCCGGGAGATTGCATCGTGGTCAGATTATCTGCGGCGTCGGAACCAGTCGACTGCTGCTACTGCCGGGGTCGCCGCGACGAGAAGAGCAGCGATCATGTGATCCCCAAAAGGTTGTGAAACAGCAAGCCACCCAGATACCGGCTGGGCAGCAGCGTGAAGATTCCTGCCACGACACATGCGCCCAAGTAGGTTCGCTGCATGGAACGCCTGTGCGCCTTGATGTTGCCCTTCGCGATGCTCCACATCCCAACCAAGATGCCGATGTAGGTGACTGGAATCAGGATGTGGATGGGGGTGAATCCGCCGATGTTCGGGATTCTGTAGTCGCGTATGAATATGGCCGAGGTGGCGGCGATCAGCATGACGGTGACCCAGGCGTATCCGAAAGCGCGGTGGAGTTTCGGACGTTGCTGCATTCCTAGTCGCGCCCAGAGGGCGACCGGTCCGATGGCGATGCCGATGATCGCGGCGGTCAGGTGTACCGCAATGAGTGGTGTGAGTTGCATGGAACCAACTTTGTCGAAGTGGCTCTGTCTCATCAACGGTTCTGCGACGAAACGCAGGATCGGTGGAGTGAACTGCAAGGGGGATTCGCCAAGTGCTCCCGGATTTGTCTCTCCTCACCCCTAGAATCCGGTAACAAAGACGACTTACACATGCAATCGACACCCGCCCCGCGACAGTTCTGGAAAAAGGCCATCCCGGCAGCGCTGGTGGCGGTTGTGGTCATCGGCGGCGGATATTGGGGCTGGAAGTCGTATTCCGGCAGCAGCGAAGGCCCTCGTTACAGAACCGCAGTCATCGAGCGCGGCAAGCTCGGATCGACCGTGTCGGCGTCGGGGCAGGTCACCCCGGTCAAGCAGGTGACCGTCGGCACTCAGGTGTCCGGGCAAATCCAGGAGCTGTTCGTCGATTTCAACTCGCAGGTCAAGGCGGGCCAGCTTATTGCGCAAATCGATCCGCAGTCATTCGAATATCAGGTGCGCCAGGCCCAAGCTGACGTAGATGCTGCCAAATCGCAGGTGCTGGTGGCCAAAGCGAATGCCATCGCCAGTGCGGCAGCGGTGTCGCGCGCGAAGGTGGACTTGACCGAGGCCCAGCGCGATCTCGACCGCAAAGCCGACCTGGTGAGCAAGCAGTTCATTGCGCAAAGCGAAGGCGATCGTGCCAAGGCGCTGGTGAACACCAGCAACGAGATGCTGAACTCGGTCAACGCGCAGCTCGGCGTGAGCGAGGCGCAGGTCAAGGCTGCGGAAGCCGCCGTCTCGCAGCGCCTTGCGGTTCTGGCGCAGGCGCAAATCAACCTGAGCCGAACGCAGATCCGGTCGCCGGTCGACGGCATCATCATCAAGCGCGCCGTGGAGCGTGGGCAAACGGTGGCTGCGAGCCTGCAGGCGCCGGAGCTTTTCATCATTGCGCAGAACCTGGAAGACATGCGCGTCGAAGCGAGCATCGACGAGGGCGACGTGGGACGCATCAAGTCCAAGCAGCCTGCGACTTTCACTGTCGATGCGTTTCCCGGCCAGACTTTCAGCGGCACTGTCGATCAGGTTCGTAAATCGGCTACCAACGTGTCGAACGTAGTGACTTACGTGGCGGTCGTTGCCTTCGCCAACAAAGACAACAAGCTGCTGCCCGGCATGACTGCGAACGTCCGCATCGTGACCGACGCGCGCGAGAACGTACTCAAGGTCCCGAACGCCGCACTGCGTGTTCGCATGGATGCCGACGAAGTGCCGGTGCGCAAGAACAATTTGACCAATGGCCGCATCTATCTGGTGTCTGCCGGATCGTCTGAAGATTCGAAGTCGAAGCCTGAACTCGTGAACGTGAAGACCGGAATCACGGACGGCACGCACACCGAACTGGTGGGTGCGGAAGACGCGGACATTCCGCTAGAAGGCCGCCGCGTGGTGACCGGAGTGGCCATGCCGCCGACGACATCGCGCGGACCGCGTCTGCCTTTCTAGACATCGCTGGCGCATTCAAGTCATGGCGCTCATCGAAGCTCACAACCTGGTCAAAACCTATCGCGCTGTGCATGCGTTGCAGGGCGTGAGCCTGTCTATCGAAGAAGGCGAATTCGTCGCCATCATGGGATCGTCCGGCTCCGGCAAATCGACGCTCATGAACATTCTCGGATGCCTCGATCAACCCAGCTCCGGCACTTATCGGTTGAACGGCGATGCGATCGAATCGCTTGACGCCGATCAGCTCGCCGCAATCCGCAACAAGCGCATCGGGTTCGTGTTCCAGCAGTTCAATTTGCTGCCGCGCACCTCGGCCTTGGAGAACGTCGCATTGCCGTTGGTGTACGCCGGCGTTAGCGCGGCGGAACGTAAACAGCGCGCAATGAAGTCGCTAGATCGCGTGGGGCTCGGCGAGCGCTACACCCACACGCCATCGGAGCTTTCCGGCGGACAGCAACAGCGAGTGGCCATTGCACGCGCACTCATCAACGAGCCCAGTTTGATTCTTGCGGACGAACCCACCGGCGCGCTCGATTCGCAAACCTCCGAAGACATCATGAATCTGCTGGCCGATCTGAACGCATCGGGCATGACCGTGGTGCTGGTGACTCACGAGCATGACGTAGCCGCGTGGGCACGTCGCAAGATCGTGTTTCGCGATGGGCGGATAGAAGAAGACTCCTCGACTGCGGTTCCAGCGAAATGAATTTCTTCACCGCACTGCGCTCCGCCTTCCGCGCACTCTCGGCCAACATGATGCGCAGCATCCTCACGATGCTCGGAATCATCATCGGCGTGGCGTCGGTCATCACCATGGTGGCCGTGGGTCGCGGCGCGACCGAGCGTGTGCAGGATCAAATGAAGGGCCTCGGCTCCAACATATTGCTGGTGGTGCCCGGCGGTGTTAACGCAGCGGGTGTGCGCATGGGCGCGCAGACCCGGCAATCGTTGTCGGAAGACGATGCAGCAGCCATCGCTCGCGAGATTCCGGAAGTGCAGGTGGCTGCGCCGCAATCGCGGGTCACTGCGCAAGTCATCGCGGGCAACACCAACTGGTCGACCACCATCATCGGCACTACCAACGACTACCTCGAAGCACGCGACTGGACTCTGGCGAGCGGCCGAATGTTCGATCCCTCGGAGCAGACCGGCAGCGGCAAGGTGGCCTTCATCGGGCAGACCACAGCGTTGCAACTCTTCGGCGACGACGACCCGATCGACAAGGTCATCCGCATCAAGAACGTGCCGGTTACGGTGGTGGGAACGCTCGCGCCCAAAGGACAGAACTCGCAGGGTCAGGATCAGGACGACATCGTGATCATCCCGATCACCACTTACCGCAACCGCATTCAGGGCAACTGGTGGGGACGTTTGCGCCGTGTCGCGAGCATCAACGTGAAAGTGGTCGAAGGTCAGAGCATGCAAATGGCGGAAGAGAGCATTCGCGTGTTGATGCGTCAACGCATGCGAGTGCCCGACGACACCGAAGACCTGTTCACCATTCGCAACCTCACCGAGGTGCTGCAGGCGCAGGAAGAATCGAGTCAGGTCATGACCTGGTTGCTGGCAGCGATTGCCGGTGTGAGCTTGCTGGTGGGCGGCATCGGCATCATGAACATCATGCTGGTGAGCGTGACCGAACGCACGCGTGAAATCGGCTTGCGCATGGCTGTGGGTGCTCGAGGGCGCGACATCCTCACGCAGTTCCTGATCGAAGCTGTAACGCTGTCGGTGCTCGGCGGCGCGATCGGTGTTCTGCTAGGCGCAGCGGGCAGTTGGGCGGTCGCGCATTTCGCGGGGTGGTCCACCTCGATGACCTGGTCGTCGGTTGTCGCGGCGGTTGTTTTCTCGGGCGTGGTGGGCGTGTTCTTCGGCTTCTATCCGGCACGCCGCGCTTCCAAACTGCTACCGATTCAGGCACTCAGATTCGAATAAGCTTGGCGCTTGAATAATTCTGGAGTTTCCGCCTTGGATACCTTGCTGTTGATCAAAGCCGCCATCATGGGTGTGGTGGAAGGCTTTACCGAGTTCCTGCCGATTTCGTCTACCGGACACCTGATTCTCGTCGGCTCGCTGCTCGGCTTCGATGACGACAAGGCAAAGGTTTTCGACATCGCCATTCAGACCGGCGCCATATTCGCCGTGATCATCGTCTACTGGCAAAAAATCCGCGACACCATCATTGCTCTGCCGACGCAAAAGCGGGCGCAACGCTTCGCCATCAACGTATTTATCGCGTTCCTGCCGGCAGTGGTGCTTGGCCTGCTGTTCGGCAAGGTCATCAAGGAACATCTGTTCAACGGCATCGTCGTGGCAACCACGTTCATCATCGGCGGCTTCATTATTTTGTGGGCCGAGAACCGGGCCAAAAAGAACCCCGCGACGATCCGAATCAACGATGTCGATGAAATGACGCCGCTCGACGCGCTCAAGGTTGGCCTGGTGCAATGTCTCGCCATGATTCCAGGCACCAGCCGGAGCGGCTCGACCATCATCGGCGGCATGTTGCTGGGGCTATCCCGCCGCGCAGCGACCGACTTCTCTTTCTATCTGGCCATCCCCACCTTGATCGGCGCCGGCGTCTACAGCCTTTACAAAGAACGCGCGCTGCTGTCGATGGCAGATCTGCCCGTATTCCTCGTCGGTTTGATCGTCTCGTTTGCAGCCGCCTGGATCTGCGTGCGCTGGTTGCTGCGCTACATCTCCTCTCACGACTTCGTTCCGTTCGCCTGGTACCGGATCGTGTTTGGAATCGTGGTGCTTGTTACAGCTTGGAGCGGACTGGTGGTTTGGAAGGATTGACCATACGAGCTAGCCACCCATAATCGATCCATGGACTTCATGAATACCAATTTAGTACGTCGCGTCTCGCTCGCAGTGGGGGCGGTCGTCATCGCGCTGCTCACCGGTTGCGCGAGCACGATTACCGCCAAGGTCACCAACTTCAATGCGTGGCCTTCGGACGGAATTGGTTCAACTTTCAGCTTCGCGCCACACGTCGTCGGCACAGTGAACGAGCTGGAGCAATCGACCTATGAAGAGTATGTGGCTGTAGAACTCGAGAAGAAGGGTTTGCGTCGCGCCGAGTTGAATCAGGTAGGGCGATTTCTGGTTGATGTGAACGCAAGCGGCCAGGCGCGCACTCAGGCTTTCAATACGCCCGTGTTCCGCGATTACCCGGTGTTCGTGCCGCCGCGTCGAGATCGCGAAGGCCGGATCTACCCGGGCTACTGGGCGCCAGATCCCTTCGGCCCTCAGTACCTGGGCGACCGCACCACGTACAGAACGATCACGGTGAGTCAGCTCAAGGTGCGCATATTCGAATCACGTGCATTGCCTGGAGGACGTCAGGGTACGGTGTTCGAATCTACCGGCGTTTACGAGGGCCTGTACGAAGACCTGCCCGATCTCGTTCCGTATCTGGCTCGCGCGCTGTTCGATGGGTTTCCGGGTCGCAACGGGGAAGTGCGCACGGTGACTCTCGACCCTAAAACCGGACAAATTATTCCGCAACGTTGAAGTCTTCCATTGGCGCCTCATTGGCGCGTCATTAAAGGCGGATTTAACGTCAGGTCGGTGATTGTCTTTCGTGTAACAGACCGTAGAATCGCGTCCATCTGAACTCACTTCTCAGCATGGACTTCGTTCAAATTGCCATCGTCTGGGCGTTTCAAGCCATCGTCCTGGGTATTACTGCCGAGTTCTGGAAGAAGCGCCAGATGCTCACTTGGGTCGTAATCGGCGCAATTCTTCCGTTGCTGGGTTTTCTTTGGCTTGTGACCTTGCCCATGGTTCGCCAAAAGCTTCCCAAGACACGTCCCGACGAACCAACCGACTATCAGACGCTATGAAGGGTCGGCGCGTTCACCTTCGAGCATTTTTCAGCGCAGCCAGCGCTATTGCCGCAATCGCAGCCTCGCTTCCATCGTCTTCCTTCGCCCAAGACGGCCCCTGGCTAACGCTGATGGGCGATCCGGGCAACTCGAACAGTGAGTTGGTCGAAGCCGACGCGGACAGCATCCGGTATGAAGGCGTCAAACGCACCCTGTACTTGCGCGTGAACCGCGCATCGCAACGCACCGCAAGAGACGGTTTCAAGTTTCGCTCCTACGTATCACGCGTCGAAGTCAATTGCACCGATCGGTCATCGCGCCACGTCGCGCAACGGCTTTACGAGCGGCCCCTCTGGACCGGCGAGATGCACCAATACGACTATGCGCTTCAGGACGTTCGCCCACTCGCATTCCGCGACATGCAGAGCGCTCCCCGCGATGTCATCGTGCAGGCAGTCTGCAAAGTAGGAGGTCCACACTAATGTCATTCCTCATCGGCGATTGCCGCATCGACGAAGTCGTCGACATGGACCCTTTCGATCTGCCCTTCGACACCTTTTTCCCGGACGCATCGCTCGAAGCGCTGGAGCCGCATCGATGGTGGCTCGATCCGATGCACGTCGGTTTTTCGGCGCGCACCTTGCGGCTGTCGGTCAAGTCGATGCTGCTGCGCGTCGCCGGCCTCAACATCCTGGTCGACACCTGCGTCGGCGAACATAAGAACCTGCATCGCGACGACTGGGCGCAGCGCACGAACACCGGCTTTCTTACGCGTCTTATCGAAACCGGCGTCTCCCCGGACAAGATCGACTACGTCATGTGCACCCACCTGCACGCCGACCATGCCGGGTGGAACACGCAGCTGGTCGATGGTCGCTGGGTGCCGACATTCCCCAACGCGAAATACCTCATCGGACGCAAGGAGCTCGCGTATTGGGAAGCAGAGCGTCAGACCAAACCTTTGCCGACCTACGACGAGAGTGTGTTGCCCGTGGTCGAGGCAAAGCTGGCGGAGCTCGTCGACGACGGCCACACATTCGCGGACGGCCTGTCGCTCGGTTTGCTGCCTGGGCATACGCCGGGCTGCATGGGGCTCTATCTGGATAGGGGCAAGTCACGCGCAGTGTTCACCGGCGACGCGATCCACAGTCCGGTGCAGGTGGTGCAGCCCGACTGGTCGTCGCGTCTGTGCACCGACGGCAAGCAGGCGGCCGTCACGCGAAGAAAGCTTCTTGAAGACTCGTTCGAGCAGAACCGATTGCTGCTACTCGCGCATCAACGCGGAACCACCGCGATGCGGCTCAGAAGAGCGTACTCGGACGAAGGTGATGGGTTCGTGCCGGAACTACTTTGACGAGCTGCTTTAAATCAACTTCTCGTCCGAGTTGGTGATTTTTTTCAGCGGCTTGTTCGCGCTGTCCGGCATGCGCAGCGGCACTTCGGTGTGCGCGTCGTCCCAGACAGGATCTTCGATGCTGTCGAACACCTCGCGCAGCTTCACGCCCCAACTCTTGTGCATCATGCGGAAGTAGGGGTTGTCGGAGTCTATGCAGACGATCTGATTGGAATGCAACTGGTTCGCTTCGTACACCACCAGGTCCAGCGGCAAGCCGACCGAGAGGTTCGATTTCAAAGTGGAATCCATCGACACCAGCGCGCACTTCGCGGCTTCCGCCAAAGGCGTGTCGGGGGTGATGACGCGATCGAGCACCGGCTTGCCGTACTTCGATTCGCCCACCTGGAAATACGGAGTCTCGTTGGTAGCTTCGATGAAGTTGCCTGCGGAATACACCTGAAACAAGCGCATCGCTTCGCCGTTGATCTGACCGCCGAAGATGAGCGACACATTGAACTCGACGCCTGCATGCTTGAGCGCTTCCGCATCGCGGTCGTACACATGTCGCACAGCAGAGCCGAGTACACGCGCTGCATCGAACATGCTTTTCGCGTTCCAGATGGTGATGGGCGGGCCGCCGTTCATGTCCTCGATCTGTTCGACCTGAAGGATTTCGCGAACGGTTTGAGAGATGCTCAGGTTGCCCGCAGACAGCAGCACCATGAAGCGATCGCCCGGCTTTTCATAGACGATCATCTTGCGGAAAGTGCTGATCTGATCGAGACCCGCGTTGGTACGTGAGTCCGAAAGAAATACCAGTCCGGCATTCAGCTTGATGCCTACGCAATACGTCATGTGTTGTCCGAGTCTTTTGTTTATTCGATTGTTCTTCAGCTTTTTGCCGAGAGCTTCTTCAGCGCATAAAGCGCATCCAATGCCTCGCGCGGAGAAAGCGCGTCAGGGTCTATCGTAGCCAATGCCGCCTCGACCGGGCCTGGCCCGGATTCATCCATGACGGGCGCAGGTGCAAACAAATCCACCTGAGCGCGAGATTCCTCGGCCCCCGACTCCAGCGCAGCCAGCGCATGACGCGCATGGTTCACCACTGCAGCCGGCATCCCCGCGAGTCGCGCCACCTGAATCCCGTAACTGCGACTCGCCGGGCCAGGTTGTATCTCGTGAAGGAACACGATGTCGGCACCCGACTCAGCCGCGCTCACGTGCACGTTCATGGCCTTGTGATGCTTCGCCGGGAATTCGGTGAGCTCAAAGTAGTGAGTCGCAAACAGCGTAAACGCCTGCGTCTTGTCATGAAGATGCGCCGCAATTCCGCTAGCGAGCGCCAAACCATCGAAGGTCGAAGTACCGCGCCCGATTTCATCCATCAACACCAGGGACTGCGCGGTCGCCGAATGAAGAATCTGCGCGCCTTCGGTCATCTCCAGCATGAAGGTCGATTGCGCATTGGCCAAATCATCCGCCGCGCCAATGCGCGTATGAATCGCATCGATTGGCCCGAGCCGACACTGCGCGGCGGGCACGTACGATCCCATGCTCGCCAGCAACGTGATGATCGCAACCTGCCGCATGTAGGTGGACTTACCGCCCATGTTCGGCCCGGTGATGATCTGCATGCGGTGCTTGGAGCCGAGGGACGTGTCGTTCGCAATGAAGCTGCCGCTACCGGTCTCGGCCAAGCGGGCTTCGACCACAGGATGACGCCCCGCACGAATCTCGATGCAGGGCTCTTTGACGAACTGCGGCTCGCACCAGTTGAGCGTGAGCGAGCGTTCGGCCAAGGCGCACAAGGCATCGAGTGTGGCAACTGCCCGCGCCACGCAAGTGAGTTGCGCAACCTGCGGCTGCAGGTTATCCAGCAGTTGTTCGTAGAGAAGTTTTTCTCGGGCGAGGGCGCGCTCGTTTGCGCTCAATGCCTTGTCTTCGAAGGCCTTCAACTCAGGCGTGATGAAACGCTCTGCGTTTTTCAGCGTCTGCCGTCTGCGGAAGTCATCAGGAATTTTCGAGAGCTGGCCTTGGGTGACTTCGATGTAGAAGCCATGCACCTTGTTGTACTGAACACGCAGCGTGCTAATGCCGGTGCGAGCGCGTTCGCGTGCTTCCAGGTCGAGCAGGAAAGCATCGCAGTTGGTTTGTATGCCGCGCAGTTCATCGAGCTCGGCATCGAAGCCGTTCGCGATGACGTTGCCATCGCGAACCAGCGCACTGCATTCTTCCGATATGGCCCCGCGCAACATGGCGGCGCATCCATCGGGCGAGAGCAAGTCTTTGGCAATCGAGGCCAACGCTTCATGCGATGGCAGCACCAGTCCTTCGGTACGGAGAATCGTCTGCTGCAAGGCGAGCAACTCACGCGGTCGCACTTGACGCAAGGCGATGCGAGCGGTGATGCGCTCGATGTCGCTAGACCCCTTCAACTGGGCGCGCACCGATCGTGCGTTCGACGCTTCCCGCAGCACACCGATGGCAGCGAGTCGCCTCGATGCATCGGCGCGATCGCGATTGGGCTCCAACAACCATTGACGCAGTGCACGACTGCCCATGCTGGTCATGCAGGTGTCGAGGCTCGAGAAGAGGGTGGGCGAGTCTTCGCCGCGAAGGGTTTGAACCAGCTCGAGATTGCGGCGCGTCGTGAGCGGAAGGTCGATCAGGTCCCCATCTTTTTGCACACGAATGCCGTGGATGTGCGTGAGCGCGCGGCCCTGCGTGTGCTCCGCGTAGCCGAGCAACACGCCGGCCGCCGCGTGCGCGAGAGACATGCCATCGGCACTCCACGCAGCCAGGCTCGCGGCTTTCAAGTGCTCGAGCAGCTTGCGTTCGCCGAGTGCGGAATCGAACTGCCAGTCGGGGCGGGGCGTAAGAGAGAAGGGCGACGATGCCTTGATAGCCTTTAGCCGCGCTTCGAAAGCGAGCGTGACCCCCGCGCTGTACAACAACTCGCTGGGCGCCAGACGCGTGATCCACGCATCGACTTCATCGCTCGCGCATTCAGCCAATTGAATCTCGCCCTGCGTGACGCTGAACCAGGCCAAACCCGATTGATTGCGCGGGCCTTGGTGCACGACTAGAAGAATTGCCTCGGACTTGTCGGATAGCAGCTCGGTATCGGTGAGCGTGCCCGGCGTGACCACGCGCACCACCTTGCGCTCTACCGGCCCCTTGCCCCCGGTGACCTCACCGATCTGCTCGCAAATAGCCACCGATTCGCCCAGCTTGATCAGACGCGACAGGTAGGTGTCGACCGAATGAAACGGCACGCCAGCCATGATGACCGGCTCGCCCGCAGACTGCCCGCGCTGGGTCAAAGTGATGTCGAGGAGGCGCGAAGCCTTTTCAGCATCGGCGAAGAACACCTCGTAGAAATCGCCCATGCGATAGAAGAGCAGGGTGTCCGGGAAGTCCGCCTTGAGACGCAGGTACTGCTGCATCATGGGGGTGTGGGGCGGCGTGGGGAGGGGGGCGGACATGCGGGGATTTTACGGGGGTGGACGCTGATGTCTTGGTGCTTTTCACAGACTCTGGCGATAAACAAATCCGGCCCGCTTTGCAACATCCGAGATCCAACACCGATCCATCAAGGCAAATGCAATCGATTTATAAAAAGAGGGTGTGAAGGATTCGATCTGCACGGGAAGTCGGTGTTGACGGCGGGAATTTGATTCCGAATTTCTTCATGTATTCCTCGAACGAGGCTTCACCAAGTGGCGCTAGCTCCGCCCGTGTTCGTCGTGCCAGATCGATGAAATCTCGTTTGCGTCCGATGAAGTTTGCTCGATCAATGACAATGCCGCGTTTGCGCGCGCGATTGGTTAGCTCATCGAGGAACAGCGCAAAAGCCTCGTGTCGACTCGATAGCTTCTTTAAGTTTTCAGGTGCTTCTGCCATCTGTTCAAACTTCTTATTTGAGATGCCGGCGCGGCAGTTAAGCCGAACCGATTTCGAGTTGATTTAGTTTTTCTTTCGCGCGTGCTCGCGTGTTTGATTTGGCACTGGCAGCCTTGGAGGCACGTGTTCGCTGAGGCTTCGATAACCTGCTTAGCAAATCCGAGGTCGCGATGCCTAGTGCCCGTGCTAAAAGCGGCGGGACAGCATTGCCGACTTGAGTGTATTGAGGCACCTGAAAACTCCGCATCTTTCCACCCGTAGTCACCTTAGATCTGAATTCAAAGTTATCTGGAAACGATTGAATCCGGGCCATTTCGCGAACGCTGAGTGTCCTTTGTACGTTGTCGTCATAGTGGCAAGCGTCATCTGGAATAGACAACGCAGCGGGCGCAGGCTGATCCGCCACTAATGCCTTTTGTGTTTGCTTCTTAGTGGGATGACGGTCTAAGAAAGCCAAGAAGTCATTCTTCGCTTTAAATTTCACTCGCCTCCCACTTTCGACAATATATTCGTGCGGCGCAAGCGCTTTCCATGATTCATCGGGCAGCTCATCGCTGTGTCCTTGCAGCACGGCAAGAACGCTTTTACGGATCGAGGTGTCGACTTTTTGGAGTACCTGATACAGCCTAAATCTTCTCTGGACCAATGGGCTGTTAGTACGAAGTTCGTGGTTGGAAATATTTCGCTTCGGTAAGACTGAGGAGAAAGTCTTGCGTAGTTCGTTGGCGTATTTCGAACCAATTGTTGTCTCTTCCCGGAGATCATCAATCGCATCTCGAACCGAAACATGTCTTTCTGCCGACGCAACTAACGGCTGCAAGAACGAGTCTTGAAATAGCTTTAAGTCGGCGCTGCGCACAACATCACGAAACTGCAGTTCGTCCATTGGAACGTCTTTTCCAGTTTTGGCGCGCTCGTAGAAGGTGGTTGGTTGCGCGAACAGAGTGGCTTCCGCCTCATTGAAGGTGGGCTTTAAAAGATCTAGGAAATCGCGCCTCACGCCCAACAGAATGAATCGCGGCCTGTTCTGCGGGACTCCCGCCAGTTTGGCGTTGACATGCAGGCAAAGGGGAACGTATCCAACCTGTGCGAACGCTTTGGCCAGCTCAAACCAGGCGTAGTAATTCTTCCCATGCTCGGTGAAGGGGCGAAGAATTCCAGTGACGTTTTCAAGTACGACTAGTTTGGGCTGCACAGCCTTCGCGAACTTCGCAAATTCCCAGGGCAGAGAATTTTTGTCGGAATTTTTCTCTCTTAAACCCGCCATGCTGAAGCTTTGACATGGAGGTCCCCCCGACACCAAATCCACGCCCCCCTGACCAAACCCTTCGCGAACTTGAGCAGCAACCTTCGGGTGTTTTTCCATCCAGACATTTAGATCGACGATGCTGCCGACGACCAGACTACCGTTGAGGTTGGATCCGTCTGCGGCAATATCTATGTGTCCACGTCCTAGTTCGGGGAACTCCTTTGGATTTTCTTTAAGCCTTGACTCGAGCTCGTCCGCCTCGAATTGACTGCTAAGCCAGAGCGTTTTGAATACCTTTGGATTATTTTTTGCCGATTCTGCAGTCAGGTTTTCATTGAAAAAGTTATACGCGTACGACTCGGCAGCCATGGGCGACAGTTCGTTGGCAAAAGTTAATTCAAAGCCGACTGATTTCAGGCCGAGCGACAGACCGCCGCATCCTGCAAATAGCTCTATGTAGTTCACTGAAGAGATCTCTTTTTCCGAATTTGTCAGCAGGTAATCCACTGTGTAGAAGATGTTAAGCGGGACGCGCTGCAAAGTCCAGGCTTAGCGAATAGCGAAGGGTCAAAACGCTAACTTTTCATCCGCTCCCCAGAGTTCGGCGCGGATTGTATTTCCTACGAGCTTTCGTCCAATCTACGCGAAAGTTCGCCTACGTTTTTTCCCTTCGGAACGCAATCAGCAGAAATCTTGCGTAAATCTCGCAGAAATTCTGATTGGCGGTTACATTCCAAATTCAGCCTCTGTTCAGGCTTTGATTGGATGGCCAAGATCAGGTAGCGTCTTGATCCAACTGCAACTACCTCTTCCGGTTGTCAGAACCCTTTCTTGTCTGAACTTGAAAACCGCAAGGACAAGTAGCAAGCATGTTGGAGATGTCAGATCGCGATCTACAGTACGTAATGAAGGTGCTGGCTCGCGAGGGCGTGGAAGCTGGCTATTTCGTACCAACGGCAACTGGCATGAACAAATCCATTCTGGACGCACATGCAGATCTTCGAGACTTTCTCCGGCTAAAGGGCGTTCACGATTACTCGTTGCAGCCTAAGGGACCAGCAAGCAAAAAGCTGATGCCAGTGCATCTGCTCGCGCATGATGGGTCAATTGATTCGACCATGTCGCTGTATCGACCTGAATCCAAAGATGGCGATCCTAGGCTTTGGGTTTCAAAGCTAGCGTCTGTCGCTTCAGCAGAAAATTTGATTGCTGTCTTCGTAAATCGAGGGCAAATCTTTCTGGTCAACCTTAGCGATCCCGTTCACCTCGCAGCTGATGGGCAGCTCGGGCCATCTCTGCAGTACTTAATCAACCAAATAAGAGCAGATGGACAAGAAATTGCTGAAGAGCTTTTGCAGAAGCTGCGCGTCATCGCTGGTCAAGGTTGGATTAAGTCGCTCAGATCGGGATCCACCGGTATCGGGTACACCTTGGAGACGCTGCTGGAGATAAGAGCGAACAGTTCGAGATTGCCTGATTACAAGGGCATCGAAATTAAATCAGCTCGCGTCGCTCTAAAAGCGTCGCATGCGAAAACACGCACCTCGTTGTTTTCAAAAACACCGGACTGGGCCTTAAGTTCGATCTCAGGGAGTGCAGCACTTTTGAACAAGTATGGCTACCAGAGAAAAGCAAAAACCGCAGGTTCACTGGAGGATCGACGGCAGCTCTATTGTTCACTCAGTACGAGTCCCAATTCACTAGGGCACTTCTTGGTGATCAGCGAGGATGATCGAAAGCTTTTTGCAATGCATACTTCCTACGACGCTCATTCGTCGCCGGTTGAGGTGATGCAATGGAGCACAGACGTTCTTAGAGATGCTCTAGAAGCAAAACATAGAGAGACGTTTTGGGTGCATGCCCAAACTAAGACGATAGATGGGGAAGAGTTTTTCAAGTTTACAAAGGTCTACCACACGAAAGGCCCGCTGCTTACGAACTTCATTCCGATGATTAAAAGCGGGCACGTTGAGCTCGACTACACCGCGAAAGAAGTCACTCTCGCGAACGGAAGTAAAAGTGCTGGAGACCATGGTTACCTGTTCAAGATGCGCGGCGCGAACTTAGCGATGCTGTTTCCTACGCCAGCGGTCTACACCCTTTGATTCGGTTGAAGCTGCCTTATGACTGACATACTGACAATCGAGCAGCGCTCTGAGCGAATGCGGCGAATAAGGGGAAGGGGGAATGAAACGACCGAGCTAGCTCTGATAAGAGTCATTCGTTTAAGTGGCATTAAAGGTTGGAGGCGACATTTAGTCATACGGTGGGACAATCACGCGCTCAATCCAAAATTGCAGTCGGTTCAGGCCTTGCGCAACTTCCGTGCATTCGTTGCACCGGACTTCGTATTCGTGCGAGATAGGGTTGCGTTGTTTGTTGATGGTTGTTTTTGGCACTCGTGCCCGTTGCACGGCACGATGCCAAAGTCTAGAACAACCTTTTGGTCTGAGAAATTATCGCGCAATAGGGCTCGGGACAGCTTTGTGGAGCATGCATTACTCAAGACTGGTTGGTCTGTAATTCGAATTTGGGAACACGAAATCCAAGATGCTGCAGGTCTTGCTGCGTGGCTCATTAGAAATTTTGAACGCGTTCGCGCCCGGCATTAACGCGGATCGGGAAACACTAACGGAAAACCAAATTGGAATGATGGATTCACGAATCCCGCTACGGTCAACTTGAAGCTAGTTGTTCCAATCGGAAAACCTTAGAAGCGGAGCTTACGTATAAATAAAAGCAAAATGCGAGAAGTGCGGAAGAACTCCACATTTGCCACGTCTGCGATGCAGCAAATGCGAATCATCGGTCTGCGTTTCCAATTGCTGGCGCCGAGAATTCAGCCTCTGCATTTCCTGGTCCGCTTCTATACTTCCTAAAAAAGGTGTGGATGCGGTGACGAAAAGCGGTTCTTCGATGATTGGTTCGATTTCCCTCTCTCGCCCAAGCTCGCGCGCAGACCAGTGAAGCAATCGCCATCCGAGATTCGAGCAATATGGCGGGTGGTACGCGTGTAAGAAATGCTCTAAAGGCCTCTTGATGTTTGTCCGGATGGTATTTCTGAACTGCCTATATTCAGGCCGCCTTCACGACAGTAAAGGCTGCTTCAGATGTTAAGCGGCTCGTTCGCTGGTTGTCCAAAAACCTGAGCCCAAATCGGCCGCCTCAGGCAATCAGCGTGCCTGCTGCCCAATCCGGTCCGCGTACCATTCCCCGGCTTCCTCTGAACAAGTTACGATCGCGAGCCGTCCGGTTGCCCGCGTGCAGGCAACATAGAGATCGTCTTCGCTGAAAGCGTCCGACCGGTTCGGAATGTCGGCATGTACGAGCACCACGTTGTTGGCCTCAAGCCCTTTGAAAGAGCGGACCGTGGAGAACAACACGTAGCCGGGAGCCCCTAGCTTGGACAGGTCTTCCGTGAGTTCCAGCCTGTAGGCCTTCCTTGCGTTTTTCAAGCACGAGTTCTCGAGCCGAAACGGAGATAGCACGACGACGCCGCCCTCAGGGGCGAGGTTGTGCGCGGCCTCCCAAACGGCGGCGGCCATGACTGCTAGGCTGGTCTTTCTCACCATCGGAGGCACACCCAACGGCGCGCCCGGCAAGGACTCAATTGACTGTTCGCAGTACTTGTTGGCAGCGGTGTTGACTGACTTCGTGTTGCGGCAGTTGTGGAATAGCCGGAATGTGACTTCGGCACCGACAAGGGCCTGTTCCGCTGCGCGATAGACGTTCTGGCTCCAATCAGCGAACACGAGCCACTGGCCTTCTTCAACAAGCAGTTCGAGCAGCGCCATTAGCCGGAACTGACCGAAGTCCTGTCCTTCGTCAACGATGATGTCATCGTACTTTTCTTCAAGCGGCATTTGGAAGGCGAAGTCCTGCACGCTTGATGGCAGGAGCTCGAGGAAGTAGTTCACAGGGACCGAGCTCGGTACTTTGACTAGCGACGCAAACAACTTGTCAATGTTAATGATCGAGGTGGCCATGCCTGGATGCGTGCGTTGCAAGTGCTCAGCGAGGGACTTGTTGTAGCAAACGTATACGGCGCGACGGCCTTCTTCAAGCAATGCCTCGAGCTTCCAGAGAGCCATCAACGTCTTTCCCGAGCCTGCCGGTCCTGTGACCGCGACTCGCGGTAGCTCGAAGGCCCCGCGGAGTGCTGCGAATTGCTGGCGCGTAAGCTCTTCGACCGAAGTCGTATCCTCGCGTGCATCGAGCGGCGTATCGTGACCCTCGATCTGGAATCCGACGTTTCCAAGTATCGCGGCTACGCGTGCCGCCATCTCGGCGGTGAATTCTGATCGGCCTGCTTCGTCAGGGGTCCTCGCTACCAGCACTTGCTTGATGCGGGAGGCAAGTCGGTGGATGTCCCTACTGTCGACTATTGTGGTGCGGTCAAAGAGGGAAGGTTCGCCGGCCACCTTGCCGTTGGGGTATGCAACTAGGTACGCGTAGACGCCGGGAAACGTCGATCGCGGAAGCCTATCGGAGACGATCCTTGCGAGGGTGTACATGTTGCGTGACGCTTGCTCGGGCGGGGGCTCGTCGATCGCAGTCTCTGCTGTCACTTGACCGGTGCGCCTGATGATCTCCTGCCGATACCAGATGCCGTCATCGGCAACGCGAACACCACGCGAACCCTTGACCTCAAGGATTGCCATGCCCAATTCGGGCACGAGGATGACGAAGTCGCTTTGGCCATCCTTGGGCCGGTCACCCCCCGGCGCATATGTCCAGCTGACGTTGCACACCACGATCCAGTCCGAGGGCAACTGGGAAGCGAGTTCGCGCCTTACTTCCCGTTCCCATTTGTCCGCGGTGATTCTTCCTATGAGTCTTGGCATTTCAGCGTTCCTAGTTCGCACGTCGCGCAAAAAGCGGCATGACGGGGCAATCCTGTCGTTGCAACGGTGCATGTGCTCCGAGCACCTTGACCATGTAGCCTGCCCCCGCATGGTTCGTGATCCTGATCTTTGCCGGTTGGCCGTTGATATCTGCGATCCAAAATCCTGGCGTCGCAGACCAACCATCACTGACATGCACCCGGGTCAATTGCCAGCCCTCGTGCTCCATAGTCTGTCCTTCTTGCATGACCAGAAGTTGCTCAAACCATGAAGAAGCCTGCACCGATACGGCCGAAGGGTCGCCTACAAGGTCGAATTCGGGGAACATCGGCAAATTGCCGCGCGCCCAAGCCATGCGCCGCCCCAGGTTGAAGGAATCGACCATGCAAATGGTGGAGGCGCCGCGCGCCCGCGCCCACTGCTGCAGGTCATGCCCGAAGGGCGTTGCCCGCAACATGGACTTTCCCCAGAACGGGTGGCTCACAAGATGAAGGGCGAGCTCGTTGCTGCCCCCTCTGGGTGCAAGCCAACCATGGGTTCCCGCTGGCCCGGTTAAATGGGCAGCCGAATTCCCTTCGTAGGTCGAGCAGTAAACATCAGCCATATGGCCAGCGTCGGAAATCCAAGATGCCTCGCCGACTCCCCAGCCCGAGCAGATGTCGTGCAGGCCAGGAATGAACGATGGGTCACGCATGACCTGCAGTAGATCAAGTCCCAAGCGCCAATCGATGAGCCCATGGAGCTGTCGATTGCGAAAGCCTCGTAGCAACACGTCCGGGGACCGCCAGACCTGCCCAGTCTCGATGGCCCTCGTGCACTCCCCACGGATCATCCGGCCCAGTCGTGGGATTGGGCCTGTAGCGTCCACCACGCCATTTAGGAGTTCGGCCCAGTTCTGATAAGCCCAATCCACCAGCCCAGCACCGTTCGGGTGCTCATCCGCGAGGTACAGCTCGGCCCCGAAGGCTTCCTCGCTTCCGGAGAACTTATGGACCGATGCAATTTCGATCTCTAAGGAGTCGACATCCAGCTCCAGAGCGATGGCGCGCTGAAGGATCGTCGCTGCCGAAAACCAACCCGCGCGACGCGAGGCGAGCAAGCGCGATGAATCGAAGAACTCAAGTCCTTTGGCATCAACGAGCCGGATGCTAAGGATGTCGGTCGTCTTGGACGCGACAAGGTTCGCGCGAACATCCGCTGTATCCTTTGTTTCCTGCCAGATTTCTCCTGCAAGGCGCTGGCGCTTCTCGGATACGAACTCGTTGCGTCGGCGGAAGGCGAAAGGCTGCCCGTCAGGCGCGTGTGAGATCCGGAATACCTTGCCTTGGGGATCGAGCGCCAAGGAAGCCCTGCCGAAGTTGAACCTTTCTCTGGCGTTAAGCGTTGGTGAGCCCACAAAGGAGCGGGGACCGCTCGATCGCGAGTTGCGCGAGTTCAGCGGCTTCTCGATGTCAAAGTCGGTGATGAAGCCAGTTGGCACGACTGCGAGGGACAACTGCGCACTCGCCGTCTGGCAATTAGGGCACTCCACTTGCCGGCTAGCAGAGGATATCCAAGACGCATCCCAACCAGATATGGGGGATGACGGCATTGGCATTAATGTCGATCGGTCCGCTGGGTACACCGTCAGGTTCCGGCACTCCGGGCAGAACATCTGCCACGATGCCGCTCCAATTGGCCCGTCTGCGGCCACCCATTTGCTTCCGTACTCGTGCCTGGGATTTGACGCAAGGCCGATGGGCGTGAGCAATCGCTTGTCCCAAATTCGCTCGGAGCCCGGCGCGAACTCGGTGATCGCTTGCTCCAGCGTCCTGTCCAGAGTCTTCGCTTCGCGACCATGGCTTCCCCCGTGCGCTGGCAAGTCGAAGCCCAGCGTCCGGACGGAAGTTGGCATTCCGTACAGGGGAAGTACGCCGGCCTCGGCAAGGGCCGTCGCCAATCCTCTGGATTTGTCCCATTCCTTGCGGGCCACTTCGCGCAGACGCATTGGAAGAGCGCGGGCTTCGTCCTCGAGGCTTGTTGCCAAAATGCTGGTTCCTCGCGCAACCACGGCCGAAACATCAGCAAGCTCCTTGGGCGAGTCGAGGAACCATTGCTCGATCTGGAGGTGCCTGTCCTCATATCCCCCGACCAGTCCCATTTCGCCGTGGGTGTCGCCTTGGGTGCCGGCGTCAGCCCATGTGCAGCCAGCAGCGCGGAACGCCCGGCGAAGCGCTTCCTTGGCGACGAGCCGTTGCGCGAGGATCCTTTGCTTGTCGGTGACGGAGACTGTGGGTTGGGGCGGAATGCCTCCCGTCATTTCTTCCGGGTGGTCAAAATGGATGCGGTCATGGGTCTGCCCGCGGCAATAGGTCAGCACGACGGAGAAGGCCTGGCCCTTTCGACCTGCCCGGCCCGCGCGCTGTTGGTAGTTAAACCGCTCGGGAGGCATGTTGGCTTGAAACACCGACTGTAGTGCCCCGATGTCCACGCCGACTTCCATCGTCGTGGTCACCGAGAGCAAGTCGATCGAGTCGACAAGCGGCACGACATCGCGCTCCACCAAATAGTCCACCGTCTCGCCATCGAGAAAAATGTCCCGGAAGTGCCGCTGCCGCTGCGCTTGGTCATGCGTCTGACCCGTCAGTTCCTCTGCGTGTATGCGGAAAGTGGCATTTGGGTCACCGGCCAGTCTTGCGTAGTAATGGCGCGACTCGATGTCCGCAGCGGTGCGGGCCGCATCCGGCGAATCGGCGATTGGGGCGGTGCAACGCGAGCAAATCTTGCCGGATTGTTGCCAGTGGAGCTGGCCGCAGTTGCCACAGTTCCAAGGCCTAGCGTCGCGCTGGACGACCTTCACCCATAGGGAGGACATCTGCACGAAGCCCCACCCGTCCTTGGTTCCATGGCCTGCGGAGACCAGTGCGTCGCGCACGCCATCACGCAGGACCTCCCAGCTGGTCCCGTGCGCTTGGGCGCAGGCTTTGAGGTAGCGAACCGTCCTTTTCTTGTCGGCACCCTCGCGCGCACTTCCGCGGGGTTGATCGGCCTTCCAAGGCTCGATTGGAAACCTGCCTTGCGATGGGTCGGTGCGCCGCTCTTCCGACAGGATCCGTAGCGTCGTCTCGCAGATTGCGCGCAAGGTATTGGCATGCATACCGTGCACGCTGGCTCGCAACTCCCCTGGCGGTAGGGTCAGGTAACCGATTCCCTGTGCCTCGAGGTCGTACAAAAGCTTGCCGGACAGAGCGCGCCAAGCTTCGCGCCGCGTGGATGTTCCGAACGATGCAAGCTTGTTAACCTCGGTCGACGACATCGTCGTACTGGCGAGGCGTGGACGAGTCGCTGCGTCCCCGAAGTCGACTAGTGAAGTCCAATCTTTGCGATCCACGCGCCTCGACTCGATGCCCGGTCCCGCAGGGTTGACGCCTAGACCGGTTAGGTATTCCCAAAGTGGCGGGAGTTTCCGGCTTTCAGGGGAGGGATTCGCGAGGAACTCCTCGACCCGCACGAAGCCAGCACTGTGTTGCTCAACGCGGGAAACATGCTCCTGCGCATCATCCGGGGCCAGCTCCTTGTCGTCATGGACCGACTTCGCATCGCGCCAGAAGGCCCTCAGCTCGCTGAACGCGGGTATATCCACTCGCGCTTGCATTTCGCGCAATAGGTCGGACGCAGGGCCAACGCCATTTGAGCGCAGTTCCGCGAGTAGCAACGACTTAACCCCTTCCAGCCCCCCAGCAGCGCGGTCCTTGAGCTCGCGCAACACACCGAGGCGAAGGAGGTGTCGCCACTGCTCGGACTCAACGCCACTTGCAAGGGTGGCAGCCGACTGGCGGCTATCGGAGAAAGACACCAGTTTGCGACCGTAACCTGCTGGCATAACCCCCATCAGGTGCTTGGTGAGTAGCAGCGAGATCTGGTTCAAACCGGTGGCGAACGACCGTATGGGGGTTGTTCGGCCGGCGCGGCGTTCGGAGTAGTCAATCCGGCACGAGGGACAGCGTTGCGGCATGGCCGGAAGTGTCGTCTCGCCCAATGGGTCCTGGGTATCGAGCTTGAACCACAAGCAAGGGAGCGCCTCGGATGCATGCTTGGCGCCTAACACGACGACGCCGGTTCGCGGGTCGATGGAGGCCTCAATCCAGCGCGCTGGTGCCTTGGAGATTGGAAGGCGGGACTGCTCCTCCCGCTCTTCCGATCGATGGCTCCAGGAATATTCGCTTGGCGCCTCTATTCCTGCCCAATCGGATGGGAGGAGGTGGACAACGCCCAAGCTTGAATACGGCTGTGCATCTGTGCGAGTGGACGCGTCGGATTCGGGGAGTCCCTCGAGCGCGGGCGGCATGGGCGCGAGCTCGTAACGCTCGGACACCCCGGTGACCGGCGAGTGGGTCTTGAATCCAGCAAGGAGCTGCGTCCCACAGCACTCGCAATACAGGACTTCCAGAACGCGTTTGCCGGCGGTTTCCATCCGCGATTCGGCGAGGAGTTGACCCGTTCGTCGTCTCCGATCCGTGTCGTGCCTTTGAATGGTCGCCCAGAGGCCATCAATGTTCTTGACCATCCAGTGGAAGCGGACCCTTGGCAGCGCGGTTGCCGGAACGACTTTACGGCTGTCGGCAAGCGCTGCCGCGGATGCCGCGGCAGCGAATAGCCCGCGTGCCGCAAGAAGTTGGTCGCCCACGGAAAGTTTGGGGAAGAGCGCAAAGAGCAAGTCGGGTAGCGCCATCGCCCGATGGCGGTTGGCGCTGCTATCCCAGAACGCGCCGGCCAAGCGGGACGCAAGCGCGCTGAGTTCAGTTGCCGTTGCATATTCGTGTGCGAGTTCATTAAGTTTGACGTCCTCGTCGGGCTGGCGTCCAACCTCGACGCATGCGGCTGCGAATCTGCTGGGCATTTCTGGATTGCCCACGGGCTGCTTGTGGATCTGTTCACCTCCCTCAATGTGGAATCTAGACCGCGCGTACGAGGCATCCATCCCGAGCAACCCGCCAAGGAAATCGAACGTCTTGTCGGAGGTTCCATCCAACGAGGCGCTCGATGCGAGGATCTGCAGTTGGTTGCTGTCCGGGGCTAGGCAGAGTCGATCCATGAGCAACCGCAGCAGGTAACCCACCTCGGTACCAGCGGCGCCGCGATAAAGGTGCAGCTCGTCGATGACGAGTTGGAACACGTGGTTTTTGCGGTCCTCCGCCAACCATGCACGCGTCTGTTCGAAGATGTCGGCATCTGCGCGGTCGCCAGTCAAACCCGGTGCCCTTTGGCGCATCAGCATGATCGAAAGCATGCTGACGTTGGTGATCAGCAGGTCAGGTGGGGAGCGCTGCATCTCCCAGCGATGGAACATCTCAGCCGCGTCAACCGCCATTCTTGGTACAAACCGCGCCTGCTCCTGCAACTCTTGCAGCTGTCGCTCGGCAGGTTCGAGGTTTGCATCGCCGCTTTCTTGGGCGGCCTGCAGTTTCCTTTGAGCTGCCATGAGTGCCGCTTGCAGCTTCTCGTGCCGCTCGATTGCATCAGCCATCTCACCCCTAAGCTCGTTTCGTTTTCCGTCGTTGGGCTCCGGCTTCCCGTTTCGTGCAAACCTAAATGGGTGACCGGAGACGGGCGTGGTGCCGTTGAATCGGCCAAACCTGATCCTGTTACCACCCCAGTGCCTGTCGAGTGCGGTTCGAGCCTCGTCGGAATCCAACGCCTTGCGGAGGCGTGACATTTGGTCTTCAACGAGAGCGTTCATCGGATAGAGCAGTAGCGCGCGAACAGCAGGTTTTCGCGATTCCCCCCGGTGAATTGCTCGGTCAAGATCCCAAGCGGGTGGCGAGTCTCTCCACGTCGAATCCAAAGCGCGCGCATTGGCCTTGTTCCAGCCGCCATCACGCAGTGCTTCCCTTGCGATGGACGCGAGTACAGGAAGTAGGAATGACTCCGTCTTCCCGGAACCCGTGCCGGTCACGACCACGCAATGTTTTCCAGACAACGAAGCATGAAGCATCCTTTGCTGGTGCAAGTACAACGTCGCGTTAGTAGGCATCAAGCCAGCACCAGCAATCCCGACAAATCCCTTCCTCGCGCGCTCAGACAGTTCGGGAAGATCATCAACGTCAAGCGACGACAAGCTCTTGCCGGTTTTGTATTGAGGTAGTAGCTCGAGATAGGGTGCTTGAAAGAAGACCCCGGGGGTATCCAAGAGCCTGCCCCGGTCTGCTTCGAAAGTAGCGGAGTCCGTGGCAAACGCAGATTTGACGTACCTCTTTAAGTGTTCTTGAAGTTCACCCCAGGATCCGATTGGATCTTTCCCAATAGTCTTGTTCATCTAGTCCTCATTTCGCAGCCGAGCTGCAAGTCCCCGTGTCCGAACGTAAGGCTAACCCAGCACCGAGTCCAATTTGCCGCCAAGACGGTTCGCAACGCATTCCGCCAGATTCGGCGGGACGAAACCAAAGCGCAACCACAAGCCCGGCACCATATGCTCGTATACGTTGCTGACTCTGCCGACGGTGGTACCAAGCGCGTTCGCGAGTACAAGCGCCGTCGAAGTACCGTCTTGGCGCTTTAGCCTCACCACCTCGGCGGCACTGCCCGAGCACAACGTCAAGGCTCGCTCCAGCACGACAGGTGGGCGCATCCGGGCCGGCAGCCAAAAATCACGCGTGCGCGGGTTGTATGGAAACGGCCACGGGGTGGCCAAGGAATTTGAATGTTGATCCTTGAGCATGCGGGCGAAGGCGAGCATTGAGAGCCAGACACCCCATCTCGAGTCATGGATATGGGAGTAGCGGCAGGCGCCTTCCCTTCGGACGCCAAGCACGTAGAGCTGAAGTGCGGATGTTTGGGGGTCGTCAAATCTGAAAAGCTGGGCGCCTATGCATGGGCTCATCATCATTTGGCCGGTGCCAACAGGCATGAGCCGAGCTGACTTGGCAGTCAGGTGTTGAAGCTGCGCGAGTTCCGCTGAAAAATGCTCCCACCCAGTTGTCGCAAACGTTGATTGGGCGTCGTCCACGGACATTGACCATTCAGCGATGGAGTGGGGCGCCCCCCGCACAAACAAGAAGCCGTGCTTCTTGCTAGCTGCCTCGATCTCGTCGATGGTGCTGGACAAAAGCCTGAAACCTGGCATGTAGCCTGTTTGTTGGTGGTGGGCAATGACGAAGAGGCTCGGCTCTGTTTGCAGTGCTGTCCACTGTCCAAACGTCAATGTGCCCGCGACGGCGGCGATTGCGAGGCTTTCTGCAGCAACCGGCAATTCGTAGACGGTGGGTGGGACGCGATGCAGCCGCACGAGGTGCCCTTTGTCGTTCGTCTGGATCTCCAAGAATCCCCTTGCACGGAGCTCCAGAAGAAGTGGAACGGGCTCAGCCTGTTCGTCCAACCTGAGGATTTGATCCCTCGCACTGGCAAAACTGATCGATCCCTGCGAAGCAAGCGTATCCAGCAGCTTCGCGGCCACGCTTTGCGCGGGGGCGACATCATCGTCCGATTCGATGTCGCTGATGTTAATTTCGAGGAGATCTTGATGGGCCGCAGGTTGGCCGGTGCCGACGACGGTTCCCCGGAGGCCAGTGTCTTCGAACAGGGTTTGCCCTAAGCGCCCAAGCGAAAACGCCCGTCCTGACCCATGTCCTTCAGCCTCTCCGCTCGCAACTCTCAACTTTGCGTCTGCGATCACGGCGCCTGCTAATACCACCTTGAGCTGGAAAACGTGCCGGTTGGCGTCAACCGTGCGGATTAGAAAACGCCGACTGGAGGGCGTGCCGAGTGGGTTGGCTGTTGGACGGGCCTCCTCAAGTTGCAAACCCGTTGCCCGAAGGTCGGCACCCTCAGGGGCCTCGATATCGATCAACGGTAAGTCGTACGCGGGGTAGAGCCTCGCGCCGCCCCGGAGCAGGGGTCGACCACCAACAAAACGGACGCGTGCACGTGGCAACTCTCCAGCAGGCTGCAAATCGGCGACGTGCTGTCGTTGATCTGAGCGGAGAGATTCCGCCCGTGTTATGCAAACAAACCACCAACCGTGCGGCAGGCCTGTTGATGACACGGGCGAGAACGTAACTCCCTCAGCTTGAAGCCATGCCTTTGTTCGCTCGCGCTCCGGCGGGCTACAGAGTAGATAGAACGGTCCGTACAGCGGGATATCGCGTTCAATCAGAAACTGCCCGTATCTTGGATCAGGGGTATTCCAACAGAGGATGCGCCGGCTGGCCGCCAATATTTTGGCAGACCTACTTGCATCCCCAGAACCGCTGCCGATCTCGTCATCAACCAAGATCTTCACGTCTACGGATGCTGCTGCGGAGCGCGACAGGGCGTCGAAACACACCGGAGCATCATCACTGTCTGCTCTAGTGAGGAATGCTGCCTCAGCTCGATTCAAGATGGCAAGCACTTTTCCAGTTTCAAACTCGATGACGCAGTCGCGCACGTCGACCGGGGCGGGAACCTGCCAGCGAATATCCCATCTCTCATGCTCATCGGATTGGGACAGGAGCAAGGAGACGAGGTCCGACGACAAGGCATTGAGCGCGCCTTGTGCGGCGTTATTTGCGGCATTCGTTGTGCTGGCATGCGGGCGACGTCCATCCCACACATCCAGCATGCGCTGGAGCCGCTCGCGCAGCGGCTCCGCGTAGTCTTTATCACGCATCGCCGAACGCAGCCCGCTGCTAAGAAAAAAAGCCTCACGGCCTCGCTCAATGAGGCCGCCAAAAATTCGATCTGTGAGTGCCTGGCCAGGCCTAAGGTGGAACTCACTGAAGAGTCTGCCTAGATCACGCGCATCACCCCTGCCTACCAAGCCCTGTGATCGGGTCAGCCCGACGAATCGATGAACCCCTAAGATGCGTGTCTGGAAGATGCCAAAGCGTCCGTCGGCGACTGTGTAAGACCAGTGCGCAAGATCTTCCCATGTCAACTTCATTGCCGTAGTCACCCTCCCATCCATGGGGAACTTGCTGGTGCCGCCAAGTCGGGCTTCAACCGCAGAGTAAAAACCGCCTGTATGGTCGTCAGAAGATGCGAGCACCCAGAGTGCGAGGATCGGCAGGTAGGTTGGCGCGCGCGTCCCCGCGTAAAGCGCGTTCGCAACGCCTGGATCTTGGTAATCCGGCGGTTGCACAGGCCCCTTGCGCTGTTCGACTAAGAGCTGCGCTGCCTCGGCGCATGAGCTGCGCATTTTCGGCAGCCATGGTGCGCCTTCCACAACCGCCTCGGCCAACCCGGCTGCCCCTCCGAGATGCAATCCAAATGAGTCAAGCTCGACAGCCGTTGTGTGCAGCCAGATCTCCTCGCCCGCAGCGTCAGGAGTGAAGAACTCCGATAGCAATAGGTCGTTCCATGCCAAGTACGCAGACATCGCCGCTGCGTCAATGAGGAGCGAATCGCAACATTGGCGATTCCGGAGGCGATGCTACCCACATCAAGCGACTTAGGTGTATGCCACGAGCAAATAGCTTGTTGATTTCTCTAGAAGGGATTAACACTTTGAAATCCAGAGCTCTTTCAAAGACGGACCTTAGACGGAACCACCGCGCAAATCTTGGGAGAAGAAAGAGTCTGAAAAAGCGGATCATCAAGAGGATTGGCAAACCGCCGGTTACCTGCAGATGCACCGAAGCTACTGACAAAGCGATCACTGTCTGGTCCTCCCGATTCTATTGACTGCCAAATTGCATCCGCTTTTCCGACCTTCCTGCTCAGCGTGATGCGCGGACATTCGCATTGCCTCATCTATCACTCGCGTATGTCGCGCAGGCATAGTGCATAACTTCTTCGGATCCGGGACAAACCCAACCCTCCCCAAATCCAGCCGATCCGAATCCCAGCAAGCGCAGATCGCAATATCCGCTTCCGTATGCCCATCGCTATGCAAACGCATCGCCTCGCAAACCCATTCAAATTCGCGATCGCTCAATTCATTCACGACACCTTCACGCCGCAATGACATTGCAAAGTCTGCGGCCCTTGATCCGTGTTTGGGGTCGTAGCCGTCGTTGAATCGACGGCTGTCATGCAAGTAGGCAAACCAGGTCAATACATCTGGATTGATATCAAGCTGCGCGGAGAGAAACTTCCCGTGATGCCACACACGACTCCAGTGGCTTATGCCGTGAATGCCGTCGTTAATATCAAGCCGGAAAACAGGCCTTACCGCTGCAAGAGCTTTTTTGATGATCTGCTGGTGATTACCAATCGGCCTATCTGTATCGATGTTGTGAATTAAATCAATCACACATACCTCGCCGCCGCATTCAAAAAACTCTTCTGCAGCTTAGCCCGCAAATCCGCCGGCTCAAGCACCTGTACATCTGCACCAAATCGCATGATGTCGCCAAGAATCTCTCTGTCATCCGAATACGGAATCGACAAGACATAGCTCCCGTCAGCCTCGGTATTCGACTCCTGGTTCGGGTGCCACTGTTCATGCATCACCCATCGCGAACGTTCGGGGGTGAACTTCAATTTCGCCCACGCCTTCGGGTTACCGGAAAAGATTCCATAACTGGCCGATAGCAGTTGATCGATCGTCTTGTCCGCCACTTCTTTCGTTGGCGTGTCGAGGATTTCGATAGCTTCAAACGCATCGATAGAGAAGCTGCGTACGTCGTCGCGCAGATGACACCAGGCATCGACGTACCAGTTGTCGCGGTATTGCACGACACGTTGTGGTGAGATTTCTCTAGCCACCACGCTGGCGTTCTGTCGATTGCAATGCTTCACCATCATTCGCTTGCGCGTGATGGTCGCTCTTGCCACTTGCTCAAAACTTTGCGGGAGCAGTTTGCGTTTGCCGGCATGCAGCACCTTGATTCGTTTCTCGAAATCAGTGGTGGGCAGCTTGCGTTGGTTTATGAGTTGCGTGAAGCGCTTGCGCAGTGGTTCAAGCTTTGGTCCAAGTAGCTCTGGGGCTACTTCGCGCAGCAAGTGTTGAAGCGTGAGAAGGGCGGCGAGTTCGTTGTCGTCGAACCAGAGGCCTGGTAGCTCCGAGCTTTTGGAATCGGGATCGATGTAGTAGCCGCCGCGATCTGGGTCGAACCTCACGTCGACGCCCATCTGGTCTCGGAGCTTGGTGATATCGCGGGTGAGGGTGGACTTGGAAATCTCGAGGGTCGATTGCAATGCGGCGGCGGTCATGCCGCGCTTACCTCCAAGTAATCGCGAATACGAGAACAGGCGCACTGACTCACTCATCCCTCGACCCTCTAATTATTTTGCGTTTCATCAATCATCACCGGTTTGCTGCAATCGGCAAAGTAAATCCTTTATCAGGCTCATCGGGTGAGCCTGCGATTTACGGAATTCGACACGAAATCTGTTGAAACGATCAGTGCTTCAAGGCTCTCGCCATGAAGAGCCGGTCTTCCAAGATCAGTCCATCGCAGCGGTGTTAACCGCATCCAGCAACTTGAACTGACCAACCAGCGGAGGACTTCATGACACAAGACTTATCTCTGACACATCACGCCTCGATGCGAATGCAGCAACGCGGCATACCTCCCTGGTTCGTGGACCTGCTCGTTGCCCACGGCAAGCAGATTCACGATGGCCGCGGCGCTCGCGTCGTGACAGTGGACAAGTCGACCCGCAAGCGACTCGAGAAAGTCCTGACTCGCCGGGAATACGTTCAGGCTGAACGCTACTTCGATGTGTACGCGGTGGTGGCTGATGGCGATGCGGTGGTGACTGCGGCTCATCGGATCAAGCGGTCGCATCTCCATTAACGGCCAGTGGCGACTTTGAACTAATGCTTATTAATTAATCCTCGGACCTATATGACTACTACTCAAATTTCTGCTCCAGACAGCACTCAAGCACTTCTCACGCCTATCCGCACCGGTATCTCTAGCGCGGGCGGCACGCTAGACGTGCTGGTCCGCGTCCAGGCACCGTCAGCGTCCGCAGGTGCCGAGCGACAACGCACTCCGTTGCGACTCGCGCTTGTCATCGATCGCTCGGGCAGCATGGATGGCGCACCTCTGGACGAGGCGTTGCGGTGCGCGAGCCACATCGCCGCACGACTCACGTCGCACGATCAAATCGCAGTGGTCACCTACGACAACGTAGTCAACGTGCCAGTGAAGTTGCGCATGGCAGGCGTGGCGAATGAAGTTGAAGCTGCACTGGCAGGCATCAGCAGTGGCGGATCGACCGACCTGTTTCAGGGTTGGACTGAAGGCGCGAGCCAGCTTGAGGGTTCGACTCCCAATGCAATCTCTCGAGTCGTGCTGCTGTCCGATGGTCAGGCCAATTGCGGTGAGACCGATCCCACCGTCATCCAGGCGCGCTGCCGCGAATGGCTTGCCAAAGGCATTTCAACGACCACGGTCGGATTGGGCCGCGGCTTCAATGAAGAGCTCATGGTGGGCATGGCGAAGGCCGGTGGTGGACAAAGCTATTACGGGCAGACGGCTGCCGACCTTCAGGACAGCTTCGATGAAGAGTTCTCTCTTTTGCAGGCGTTGTGCCTTCGCTCGATCAAAGTGAAGTTGCTGCCTGCTAAAGGCGTGATCGTGGAACCTCTGGGTTTGTTGGGGGAAGGCGGTGAATGGCTGCCCATGACCGACCTCGCTTACGGCTCGGAGTCTTTGCTGTTGGTTCGTCTGCACTACACAGCGGAAGCAGGAAGTTCTCGAGATCTTCTGGCCGCGACCGTTCAGGGCAAAGACGAAAAAGGGCTTGCCGTCGAAATTCACACCGGCGTCTTGAGCTTGCCAGTCATGACTCCCACTGACGTTCTGTCGCTGTCTGTCGATGCACTCGTGAATGAGCGCCTCATTGAAATGGAATTCGCAGCCGCGACACGCGAGGTCAGAAAACTGCTGAACGCCGGCGATCAGAAGCAAGCACTCGAGCTTCTGCAGGCGCTGAAAGTAAAAGTCGCGTCCCACGCTTGGCTACTTGAAAAAGTTAACGCCCTGATCGAACTTGCCAACCGCGACGCCGAGATGACCGCGAAGGAGCTGCACTACGCAGGCAGTCGAATGAATCGGGTGGTGGCTTTCTGCCAGACCTCGTTCTCCGTGGATGAGACCGACAGCGCAACGGTTCCCGCTTTTCTTCGTCGCAAGACGATGGAGGGCAAAGGAAAGAACACCGGCCGATAACCGGCTAGTGGCATTTGTAGTACCCAAGCAACCTGAACTTAAACCACAGCAAAGAGAGATATGAACAACAAACAAAAAGCAGCCATCGCAGCCGCAGCATCGATCGTTCTCGCAAGCCTTGTCGCCTGCGGCGGAGGAGGGAGCAGCGCTCCTGCAGTCACGGTATCGGCCGAAGGCGTGTACGAGGGCACATTGACCGGAAGCACCAGCACCGGGTTCCAGTTGCTCTTTCTGGAAGATGGCACGTACTGGAGTCTGTACGGCACGCCGTCAGCCTCGGTGTTCCTGGTACGCGGCTTCGTGCAGGGAAGCGGTACCTCGTCGAACGGACAGTTCACATCGAGCACCGCAAAGGACTTCGGGGTGGCGCCAGCTGCATCGGGTTCTTTGAACGCGACGTACACCAACACCTACGACATCAACGGCACCATTGCGAATCCATCGGGCACCGTCGGCTTTGCAGGCAAGCCGCCCGCATCGACCTTCTACGTCTACACCAACGCAGCTAGCCCGGCGGCCATTGCTGGAGCTTGGTCGTTGACTACGCTGTCGGGTGAGACATTGAATGTTTCGATTGCCGCTGGAGGAGCAATCACCGGCACGTCCTCGCTAGGTTGTTCGTTCACCGGCAGCGCAGTACCTCGTGCTTCCGGCAAGAACGTGTTCAACCTGAGCTTGACCTTCGGTGCCGCACCTTGCGCATTGCCGGGCCAGACGGCTACCGGAATTGCATTGACGTATCCGCTGGCGACCGGCAAGAATCAGTTGATCGTGGCGGGGGTGGATTCGACGCGGACGGTGGGCACGGCGGCGTTTGGGACGCGGTAAGTAGATTTGCCGGGCGAGGCGTTGCCTCGTCTGGCGGGTCGATAAGAAGACGCCGTTCCGGCTGCACTTCAGAGGCAGCGTCATGTATAGAAAACCGCGTTTTTCTATGAACATCAATTTGACATGTATAGAAAACGCGTTTTTTTGTATGCGTCGATTGCGGAAAAAGCCCGCTGCGATAATTAATTCAGCGCCATGCAGCGTCTTGCGGGCGCTGAGCGTACTTACCAAGGACTGCTATGCCCACTCTAGAACGAGCGATAGAACTCGCAGCCCGCGCTCACGCCGGCCAAGTCGACAAGGCTGGCCAACCCTACATCCTCCATCCCATGCGCGTCATGCTGTCGGTAACCACCGAGCAGGAGCGAATCGCCGCAATGCTTCACGACATTGTTGAAGACACGCCGATGACGATCGAGGCATTGCGTGCGGAGGGATTTAGCGAGGACATATTGAGTGCGGTGTTCGCACTTACAAAGACCGAAGGCGAAGCACGTCTCGATGCCGCGAAGCGGGCGGCTGCAAATCCGATTTCGCGGGTGGTGAAGTTGGCCGATGTAGCGGACAACATGGACTTGAAGAGGATTGCTGCGCCGACAGACAAGGATCTGAAGGATCTGGCGCGGGTTGAGGAATATAAGAAGGTTAGGGCTGTGTTGCTGGAGCCGCGGGCACAGTAAACGCCTTGCTGCGGTAGTACGTTTTGCCGACGCCGGTCTCTTCGTTGTGACGAGTTTCGATATCGAATTGTTTCGTAGCTTTCAAGACGCTCTTCCAGCCTTTGCGTTCGTTGAGTTGAGGCGTTTGTGAAGGGTGTCTATCTTTTACGAACAAAATTGCATCGTTCAGATATGTCCACCCCGAAACCGCGAGTTGTGATTCTGCGTTCTTGAAGCAATCGACGACTGTCTCCTCAGTGCCTATCGACCGATCCATGAATTTTGCGGCGGCGTCCAGTGACGCATCGATGTCGAGCGAAGCGCCAATTTCGGCAGTGCGGACCACTTCGCTGTACCAACGCCAAAGATCTTGCAGTCGTTGATCGATTTCATCGTGCGCTGCAAGCAAATACGCGATCGCCAGTTCGCACCCCGGTACAGTCGCCAACTGGAATCTTTCTTGGAGATGGTGTACGAGCGTGTTCCTTAAAAGAACGACGGAGTCGAGACGTTGGTGCTCGAAAATTTTGGTTGGTTCATCCACCACATGGAAATTGCGGTGCCTGATCCAATTCGCCTTCGGGGAGTCGATTTTTGGTTCTCGCAGGCCCGCGTCCAGAGCTTCGATGTCAGCGTCTGTGACTACGTAGTTCGTTTTAACGAAGTTAACTGCCATTCCAAGCGTCCACTTGGAAATTTCATTCACGCGTTTTGCGTGATTCGTATGGAGGCTATCGACTGTTCCTCCGATGTCCAGGATCGGAATTATTTTTTTCAAAAGAAATTCATATTGCTGCACTCTGAGAATGCAACGGCCCAGTCTCCGTTGAACGACCGGCTGAATCTCCGCGACCTCTGGAACGGGCGTGAAAAGCTTAGTAGGCAAAAGTGGGATATCGCTCATCGATATTTCCTCTTCACCGCCTCAACCCCAACACACTCACCCCCGCCCCCAAAAACACAACCCCCACCCCCAAATTAATCCCCGCCACAACCCTTGGCTTCCTCTTAACCCATCCCGCCAACCTCTCCGCAAACACCCCCATCAAACCAAATACGCAAACAGTCAGCACCGCATAAATCCCCCCGAACACCAGCAACTGCCCGGTCACCGACCCTCTCTCCGCACTGACGAACTGCGGCAAAAACGCCAGCACGAACAATCCCACTTTCGGGTTCAACACATTCGTCAGCAGCGCAGTCGCAAATATCTTTCTCTTGCTTTGCAGCGCACTCGGCGCAAACGAAATCATGTCGCGTGATTTGATGGCTTTGTAGCCCAGCCAGATCAGGTAAACACCGCCCACCACCTTCACCACCCAAAACGCGATCGGCGATGTTTGCAGGATAAGCGAGAGCCCGAGCGTTGCCGCGATGGTGTGGCACATGACGCCGAGCGCTGCGCCCGAGGCCGAGAGCAGCGCCGCCAGCTTGCCCTGGCTCATGCCGCGACCGATCGCCAGGATGTTGTCCGGGCCTGGCGAGACGATGATCAGCAGGCAGGCCAGCCCGTAGGCGAGAAGGGCGTGGACGGGGAACATGGTGGCGGATCCAGAGTAGTACACGCGTGTGAGCATGACACGAACCCTCCGGGCCGCCTAGACCGCTTGAACCATTGGCCCAAGCGCAGCAGATTCCGCCTTTAAAGCTGAACCCCCAACTTCCGATCCAGCGAATAAGCCCCGCCCCCGCGAAGCGCAATCGCGAGCGACACCAATCCCCAAAGCAGCACGTACTCATACCCGCGCGCCAGCCATGAAAATCCATTGGGCAGGTACGAGAAAAAGATGAAGCCCATCTCTACCGTCACCGCGGCCGCAAAGAATCGCGTGCCCAGCCCGAGCATGATGCAGATGCCGCCGACCAGCTCGATGATGGCCGCGGCCCAGGCCCAGCTTGCGCCGGGAGCGAAGCCCATCTTCTCGAAAGTCTCGACCATGCTCGATGGGCCGCGCATGATCTTTGGCCAGCCGTGGAGGATCAGGTTCAGGCCGACTGCGAATCGAACCAGCGGCCAGCCTAGTGCGCTGACCTTGTCGTAGAAAGGCTGGAGTTGGGGAATGAGCAGTCTTGGCTCGTTGGTGTGTTCGGTTTGCATGATGTTGTCTCTTGTTCTTTAGTGATGTTGTTCGAGGCTTCCGGGCCCTCTTATTCGGCTTTGATATTCAGCGACTTCGCCAGCTGCTCGTACAGCTGTTTGTCTGCGCGCAGAAGGCGCGTAAGGTCGGCATCGTTGCCGTCGAGTGGTTCGATGCCTGCAGTCGACAGGCTGGCTTTTACCTCGGGATCGGCCAGCGCTTTGTTGACGTCTGCAGCAATGCTCTTCACCAGCTCGGGTGGCAGCTTTGCCGGCGCCATCAAGGCATACCAGTTCGCCAGATCGGGTGCGTTGATTCCCTGTTCCTTGAAGGTGGGGATGTCAGGCAATAGCGAATAGCGCTTCGGGCTTGAAATAGCCAGCACGTTGAGACGGCCCGCCTTGGCGTACTGCACGGCCAGGTTTGCACTGATGATGGCGAGCGGAACCTGCCCGGCCACTGCGTCCATGATGGCCGGTGAGCAGCCCTTGTAGCCCGCGTGCACCGCGTCGATGCCTGCGGTTTGTTTGATCGACTCGCCGATGAAATGCATGGCAGTGCCGATGCCGCACGAGCCGTAGCTCAGCTTGCCAGGATTGGCTTTGGCATACGCCTGCAACTGCGCCATGTTCTTGACGTTGAGCGATGGGTTGGCTACCAGCGCAATCGGCGTGATGCCGAGAATCATGATCGGTGTGAAGTCTTTCTCGGGGTCGAAGTTGAACTTCACGCCGAGTGCCGCGTTGCTGATGACCGAGCTGTTCTGCAGCAGCAGGGTGTAGCCGTCGGCAGGAGCGCGCATGGCTGCTTCGGTGCCGATGTTGCCAGATGCACCAGCGCGGTTCTCTACGACGACTCCCTGGCCCCATTGCTTCTGCAGGTTCGCGCCGACCTGCCGCGCGAGCGTGTCGGACCCGCCGCCTGTGGCGTAGGGAACGATGATGCGAACCGTTTTGTTGGGATAGGTTTGAGCCTGAGCACTTTGCAGTGGCAGCGTCGAAAGAACCAATGAGAGCGAGCAGGAAAGCAGCGCGGCGGCGCGTGCCGGCACGTGGAAAAGGTTGCGCATGAAGTCTCCGGAGTTTTAAATTTTTTGAGAGGACTGACTGGGTTGACTGGATTGACGCCTGCGCCCGTCGTGACCGGGACATGCGTGATTCAGTCTAAGCCTCGCCTTCGGCCGGTGGGTCGGCATAAATGCCCGTGCGACTCGGTGCTTACCCTGCATGCCGAACCGCGTGCACCCCCATCTCCACTCACCGGTAAACCTAACCCGGAGAAATCGCATTCATGAAATTCAACCTACGGTCGGCATTCTCATTGGCAGTCGCGAGCGGATTGGCTCTCGCACTCTCTGCCTGCGGAGGAGGCGATAGCGGCCCCGCCTATTCACCTGCCGAAGGTTTCTATCAAGGCAGCTTGTCGAACACCGGCTTCAGTTCCATGCAGATGATCGTGCTCGAGGACGATTCTTTCTGGAGCGTTTACGGTGTCATGACCGGCCTGGGCCTGCAACCGCGCGGGTTCGTACAAGGGCAGGGATCGAGCTACGACGGCAGCTTCATTTCCAACAACATGCGCGACTTCAGCGACCACCGGGTAGCCGATGCTTCGGTCAGCGCGACCTACGGCGGTGGCAGCATTGGCGGCACCTGGAACTACCCCGACACGACCCTCGGCTTCTCGGCGGCAGAACCCTCGGTGTCGGCGTATGACTACTTCCGCCCTGCGAATCCGAATGCCGTCTTGGGCGGCTGGACCCTCACTACCTTTACCGGCAGCTCGCTCGTCTTCAACGTCTACTCCGGTGGCGCAATAGCCAGCGCAGCCGGTGCCTGTGCATTCACCGGTGCGATGACGCCCAGAGCTTCCGGCATCAACGTGTTCGACTTGAGCTTGACCTTCAACTCGGGCGTCTGCGACCTTCCCATAGGCCAGACCATTCGCGGTGTGGCCGTGACGAGCCCCTTGAGCGGCGGCAGCAGTCAGCTGGTGCTGGCCGGGGTCGATTCTTCGCGGGTTTACGGGATGGCTGCAGTCGGCTGGCGTTAGTACGGCGATAGGCGAATAGCCGGGCCCGAACTCTCCGATTCCACACCCCCACTCAATTTGAAAACCGCAAGTCGCGGACGTCCAATTGAGGGGGGCTTCAGATGGGGAGTGTTCCAACTTCGAGGGTGTCGCTGTTCGAGCGACCTTGCGCGGCGTTCGTGGAAGGCGTGCTGACCGGCGTGTTCATCGGCATGGTGGTGGCGGTCACGCTCGCAACGCCAATGGCGCGGGCTGCGACGTTATCAGGCCCACCACCTAATAAGTCACATGGGCAGACATCGCAGCAGTACAAGCTGGTCGTCTCTCGATCCGATCCGCGATTGCCTTCATACGATTGCCAGCAGGCGCGTCGCAACTACGAGGGAGCAGCGGCAGTGCCGACGTCTACCGCGCGCGAACTCGATTCACGCCGAAATGCAATGCATGTGGTCTGCAGTTTCTCGCCGCCCAACAGAGGTGTGAATTCGCTGAACAACATGAACATGAATGTGAACGACCTCATGCCGAATCACAAAACTTGCAAGGACGAACAGGATTTGAACTGCTTCAGGCACAACCTGAAGTACTAGCGGCCTCGAAGCGAGCGGACCTGGAGATTATCGGTTCAGGTAGTACAGCCGCAATGGGTTCTCAGCCCACACGCGCCTGCGTTCGTTGGCATCGGGCAGCACCTGCTTGAGCCAGTCGATGGTGCCTTGATACGAGTTCGATTCATCGCCCACGAAGGGGCAATCGCTGGCCCACACCATGCGCTCGGTGCCCACCTGTTTGCAAAGCTCTTGTGCTTGTCCTAGGGCTTGTTCTCCGAGGCGATAGGCGCCTGACAGTTTCACCCACGTGTTGCCCTTCTGAACCGAACGAACTACCGCTTTGAAGCCTTCGCTGTCGATACCTTCGACCGGATCGGGCCGTCCGATGTGATCGATGACCAACGTGACACCTGATTTCTCGAGCGCGGGAAGCACTTGCGGAATTCGCGGCCCATCGAGATGCAGATGCACATGCCAGTTCAGGTCGCGCAATCGATAGAAGAACTTGCGCCAGTCCCAGGTGTCGATGTCGGGCAGGGTGCTCATGGTGATGAAAGACAGGCGCACACCGACCACGCCATCACGCGACATTTGTTCGAGGTTGTGCCGTTCTACCGACGGGTCGAGGATGACGGTGCCGCGCCAGTTGGGGCGCTCACGCAACGACTTGATCACGTAGTCGTTGCAATCGCCCCAGGGACTCGCTGCAGCGATGACTGCATGCGACACACCGTGCTCGGCGAGCTTTTGTTCCAATTGCTCTGCGGTGAATTCGTAGGTGGGCGCATGACGCGGATTCGGCACCAGCGGCATGTCCTTCTTGAAAATATGAACATGCGAATCGATCAGTGGCGTGTCGAATGGCGATGTGCTGTTTGTGGTGTTGTTCATGACTGCAACCGATTACTCGACCTTGATTCCCGATTCCTTGATCACCTGACCCCACTTGCTTGCATCCGCTTTGAATATCTCCGCCATCTCGGCAGAGGTGCTGGCTTTCGCTTCGGTGCCAAGGTCGAGCAAGCGGCGTTTTACGTCTGGCATCTGCATGACTTCGCGCATGGCGGCGTTCAATGTTTGAATCACGGCGGGCGGCGTGCCGGCAGGCGCGTAGAGCGAGTTCCATCCACTCACTTCGTACCCGGGAACGCCCGCTTCCTTCACGGTAGGAACGTTGGGCAACCAGGCCGAACGCGCGCTGCCGGTCGCGGCAATCGCGCGAATTTGACCGGTGTCTACTGCGCCCTTGAGCGCTGCGTAAGACTCGAAGCCCACGTCGACGTCGCCACGAATCAATGCAGTCAACACTTCCGGGGTGCTCTTGAACGGGATGACCTGCGCGCGTAGTTTCGCGGTGGTTTTGAAAAGCTCGGCCGACAGGTTCTGCGTGCTGCCGGGATTGATCGTACCGATGTTGATTTCGCGTGTCTTCGCGAGCGCTTGAAGACCGGCAAGATCCTTGATGGGGCTGTCTTTGCGAACCAGAAGAATCAAGTCGAAATACGCCATGGTCGAGATCGGAATGAAGTCGGTCTCGGGGTCGTACTTGAGCTTGAACAGGCTTTTACTGATTGCCGTTCCGTTGGCAAAAAGCGTGAGGGTGTAGCCGTCGTGCGGAGCGCTCAGCACCACGTTCGCAGCGACGATACCGCCTGCGCCGGGTCGGTTGTCTACGATGACCTGCTGGCCCAGTTTCTCGCTTAGCTTTTGCGCGACCAGGCGCATCGAAATATCGGCAAGCCCGCCAGGGCCGAACGGCAGAATCACGCGAATCGGTTGTGTCGGGTAGCTGGCTTGTGCGAACGAAATACCCTGCGCGCCCATGAGCGTAAGGCCGGCGACGACGACCTGTCGTCTCGAAAGAAGGGGCTGTAATTTGTCTTGCATTCTTGTCTCCTGTGGTTGTGCTCAGCACGCTCTCTTCTTTCAGCTCTCTCTTCTTTCAGTTCTGCGACTGAATGATTCGTCCACCAGAGTGTCGATGCGTACCGGCCTTCTATCAAATGAATTTTTTAAGGCGATGGATGCGCCAGATTCATGCTGCCGACTTCAGGACATCGTGACGAGTGCCGCCTGCACCTGTCGAACCAGAGCATCGCGAGTCCATGCCTCGCGCTCCGGCAGTTGCGCATCGCGCCTCGTAAGCAGGGCAATCTCTCGCTTGATAGCCGGGTGGTCGATTGCAACCACTGCGAGTCCGGTGCGGGGTTGCACCGACAGTGCTGGCACGACGGTGAGTCCCAAACCACCGCGCACCATGTCCAGTGCCAGCGCGTTGTGCTGCGCTTCGTATCGCCATTGCAGTCGATCTCTTAGCGGTCCAAGGGCGTCGTCGATGGTCATGCTGTTGCCCGATGGCAGGCTGATGCGAATGAGCGGCTCGTCGGTGAGTTCGTCCCATGCAATGCGCTTGAGCTTCGCGAATCGGTGCGATTCCGGGCACACCAGAACGAAGGGCTCGTCGCCGATCTTCTCGTATTGAAGATCTGCTCGCGGCGCATGCATCACGGTAATGCCGAAGGCCGCTGCCCGTGACTCCACCAGCTCGACGATCTCGGGAATAGATCCGTCGAAAACCCGCACGGTCACTTCGGGAAACCGCTCCGCGCAATCAGCGAGCAGATGTGCCATGACTCCTGCAGCGATGGTCGGCAGGCAGGCAAAACAAAGCCAGTCGTTCGCGCGCATGCCGTGAATCCGCACGGCCTCGCAAGCAGCCGACAACTCCTGCATCGCGCGGCGCGCTCGAGGCAGCAATGCGTGTCCGGCTTCGCTCAACAGGAACTCCCGTGAGGTGCGCGTGATCAGCTGAACCCCGAGCGATTCTTCGAGCTTGCGCATGCGATGGCTGATGGCAGTCTGCGACAAATTCAGCTGGGTCGCTGCCTGCTGAAAACTGCCTGCTTCGGCAATCGCGACGAAAGCCTGCAGACCTAGAAAATCAAGATGCACGCCAATTCCTTTTGCCTTGTCTTTTTATGTCTCGTCATTGAATGAATCTGCATGACCCTTCGAAAACCCTCGCGAGCACGAACCCTCATGAACTACGCTCATCGGGCAGTGCAAACAAATCATTTGTGCTGCGCAGCAACGAGATGCTTTACTTCGTAAAAACCAAACTCGGAGACATCGATATGAACAGATTCTGGCACTTGCTGGGCAAAGGCCTGGCGCTCACCGCGTTGGCTTCATCGCTTGGCGCAGCGCTCCCCGCAGCGGCCGCATTCCCCGATCACCCGATTCGGCTCATCGTGCCGTTCTCGGCGGGCGGCACAGTGGACGTGGTCGCTCGACAGTACGCAGCGGAACTGGGCAGGCAGTTGAAGGGCTCGGTCGTGGTCGAAAACCTGCCTGGCGCGGGCGGCGCGATATCTACCACTCGCGTGGCCAAAGCCGCGCCGGACGGATACACCATGCTGTTCACGACGCCGAACCACACGATCAATCCGGCGCTTATTCCTAACTTGCCGTTCGATACAGCCAAAGATCTCGTGCCGGTGTCTTTGCTTGCGCAGATTCCCGAACTGCTGGTCGCGAACGCCAGCCAGCCTTACAACGACTTCGCGGGTTTTCTTGCCTATGCCAAGGCGAACCCCGGCAAGCTGAACTACGGATCGGCCGGCATCGGAACCTTGCCGCACATCACCATGGAGTTGCTGCTGCAACGCATGGATATCCAGATCACGCATGTTCCGTACAAAGGTGCCGCGCCAGCCATGGCCGATCTGCTCGGAGGGCAGGTGGGCCTGAAGATGGACACCATCGCTACTTCGTCTGCGTACATCAAGAACGGCAAGCTGAAGCCGCTCGCGATTGCCAGCCTGAAGCGCTCGCCGCTCATGCCCGACGTGCCGACGATTGCAGAGCTCGGGGTTCCTGGCTATCAAGGCATCTTGTGGATGGGCGTACTCGTTCCCACAGGTACGCCGCAAGCAGTGGTGAGCGAGTTGACCAAGGCATCCATCGCGGCCATGAAGCAACCTGAAGTTCAAACCAAACTGGCCGGCGACGGCGTCGAGATTCTGGCGACCGACGCGGCTACGTTCAACAACCTGATCAATGCCGAGATTCCCCAGTGGGCGAACGTGGTGAAACGCTCGGGTATCAAGGCTGAATAATCGTTTCGATGACCAATCTTTCGTTGCCCCCGCCACTAACCCAACCCGCAGATCCTGCGCCTCGCAAGCCGGTCACGCCTTGTCCCCCAAGTGCGATCGATTGCCACATTCATCTGTTCGGACCCGCAGCGGAGCATCCGTTTCATCCGGACAGCAAGTACACGTCGGTCGATCAACTGCCCGAGACCAACATCCATTTGCAGGACACGCTCGGTCTTGCTGGTGCTGTGGTCGTGAGCGGTGGTGGGTACGGCATGGACACCTCGCATCTGTGCAAGGTGCTGCAGAAATATCCGGGTCGATTCAAAGGCGTTGCGCTTCTGCCGGAAACCGTCACTCGCGATGAAATCGTTCGGCTCGACAAGCTCGGCGTGCGAGCCGCGCGTTTCGTCAGTGACGGTCATAAAGGCGCATTGCCACGTTTGCCTTCTCGAATCCCTGAGTTGATTGCAGAGTTCGGATGGCATGTGCAGTTCTATCCAGCCGCTGACGACTTGGTCGACTTCGCCGATCGACTGCTCGCACTGCCGGTACCTGTGGTGCTCGATCATTTCGCGGCCTTGCGCGCCGAAAAGGGCACATCGCAACCCGGCTTTGAGCGGCTGCTGAAAATGCTCGAATCAGGTCGCGTTTGGGTGAAGTTGTCCGGACCCATGCGATGCGCAGATGGCGATTTCCCCTACGCTGCCGTCACGCCCATGGCGCGCGCGTTGGTGGCTGCCGCGCCCGAGCGATTGGTGTGGGGCACAGACTGGCCGCACGTGAACATGAACGGTCGGGGCATGCCCAACGATGGAGATCTATTCGATCTGCTCACCGAGTGGGTGCCCGACGCAGCGTTGCGAAAACGAATCCTCGTCGACAACCCGCGCGAGCTGTACGGCGCGTTCGGGTCGTCTGACTAAGGTTTAGAAGAGCGTTTAAAAGGCAAGAGCTCCCGCTCACGCCTTCAGATGGTCGGGCAGCTTTCCGCCGTTGTCTGCCAGTACACCGACCAATTTTTCCTTCACCCACGACTGAACGCCGTGATGATCGCTGTGGTCGCCGTCGAAGCCAAGCGTGCCCGCGAGTTTCACGATCGATCCGATGTCGGTCGGCATGCCCACTTCTTTCAGGATGTCGGTGACATGAAACTTTTCTGCGAGTTCGGCGATGTTGCCGAGCCCACCACCACCCAGCATGCCGGCGAGGCCGCCGAGCAGTGATTCACCTTGGCCGGCAGCCGAAGACGCTGCGGCCTTCGCGTCGTCTTTGGTGTCGGTAATTGCGTTGACGAGTGTGCCTAAAAGACTCATGAGATGCCCCTTGGTTGATCAAACAATGATGAAAAGCATCAATGAGTGATCGGGGCTTTGTCTTCGGTTCGGCGAACACTCGCCGGGTATTTACCCTCGCTGATTACTGTATTCCTTCACCCCGTCACCCCCGCAATTCGGTCGGCACAGTTCCGCCATTCGCAGCAAGCCGAGTCATGACCTGCTTGTGCAGCCAGATGTTCATCGTGGCGGAATCGTTCTTGTCGCCGGAGTACAGAAGTTCGTCTGCCAGGGCTTTGCGGGTAGCGAGATCGCTGGGCAAGCCGAGCAGCTTCATCAGGTCGACGATGGAGGTTTTCCAGTTGAGCGCGGATGCGCCGGGCATGGCGCTCAAGATGGCGGGCACGTCGCCCAGCGGAATCGATGGAGGCGGTGCGGGCACGGCAGGAGCAGGCGCTGCCGGGGCAACGTTCGAAGGGGTAGGCGTAATCGTTTCGACCGGTGCGGGGTTGACCACGGGAGCCGCTTTGGCTGAAGGGAAAATCTTGGAGAAGATGCTGCCGAAAATACTCATGAAATTTTCCTTTTGGTTGGTTGCATGAAGCGCTGCATGAATGAATGCAAGATTGAGTGTTTAACACTCGCATCCCGGTTCGCTGTAACTTTTTATGCCCAAGGGCTCTGTCATGCATTCTTCACTCATGCGAGATACCGTTCTGATCGTTGGTGCCGGCCCTTCCGGCCTGGTGCTCGCCATGTGGCTGACAAAGCAGGGCGTCAAAGTACGCATCGTCGACAAGACCGATGCGCCGGGTACGACTTCGCGCGCAATGGCAGTGCAGGCGCGAACCCTGGAGCTCTATCGTCAGCTCGATCTGACCGACGAGGTGCTGGCTGCTGGCCACATCACGCCCGCCATCAACTTGTGGACCGCCGGCACTAAACGCGCAACGCTCGCCTTCGGCACAGCCGGGATCGATCTCACGCCGTATCCCTATCTGTTCGTGTATCCGCAAGACCAGCACGAGAGGCTGCTGGTGGCAACACTCAAGGCGCTCGGCGTCGAGGTGGAACGCCGCACCGAATGCATATCTTTCGAGGACAAGGGCGACCATGTTTTGTCCACCTTGCGTTTGCCCGATGGTCTCGAGAAGCGGTTCGAATCGGCGTTCATTGTCGGATGCGACGGCGCGCGATCTATCGTTCGGCATGGGATAGGGGCAGCGTTTCCGGGCGGGACTTACGAGAAATTCTTTTATGTTGCGGACGTCGAAGCGAGCGGGCCTGCAGCGAACGGAGAGGCGAACATCGCGCTCGACAGCTCAGACTTCGTCGCCTGGCTGCCGTACACCGACTCTGGCAAAGGCAGGCTCATAGGTGTGGCGTCGAATGCCGGTGAAACTATCGACAAGGACAAAGCCGCGAGCATGACCTTCGACGATGTGGGTCAGGATGCGCTGGATAGCATCGGGCTAAAAGTCGAGAAGGTGAATTGGTTCTCCACGTATCACGTGCACCACCGAGTGACCGACCGCTACAAGCGTGGACGCGCGTTCATCGTCGGTGACGCGGCGCATATTCATAGTCCTGCAGGCGGGCAAGGAATGAACACCGGCATCGGAGATGCGATAAATCTTGCGTGGAAACTCGCTGCGGTCATGAAACAAAACGCGCCCGATTCTTTGCTCGACAGCTACGAAGCCGAGCGCCGCGCGTTTGCCCTGAAGCTGGTCGAGACAACCGACAGGATGTTTTCGTTCGTGAGCTCTGACGGCAATTTCGCGGAGTTCATGCGCATTCACATTGCACCGCTGTTCGCACCGTTGGTATTTCGTGTCGAAGCCATTCGCGAGTACATATTCCGGATGGTCTCGCAAGCCATGATCAGCTATCGCAATGGACCGATTGCGCAGGGTGCTGCAGGCGATGTTCACGGCGGCGATCGCCTACCGTGGGTGCGCGAGGCGGACAACTATGAATCGCTATCGAGCATTGCGTGGCAGGTTCATGTTTACGGCGACACCCGCGATGACCTGATCGCGTGGTGTGAAGCCGAAGGCATCGCGCTGCATCGATTCGAATTCACGGCGGCTCATGAAGGAGTCGGCTTGGTTCGAGACGCCGCGTATCTGATGCGCCCCGACAGTTATGTGGGCTGCATCGAGTCGAACGCAGATGTGTCGGTGCTCGATGCGTATTTGAAGAGAATCATTGGGGATTGAAGAATTGGCGATCGGTGTTCACTGTCCAGACTGAACTGCCAAGGGTTAACCCCTCCAGCGATTTTTAGCCTTGGCTAAACCACCACTTAAGTGTCGCTCTCGCAGCTAACTTCACGATGTCCCACGCGAGACCATCCGAAATGACTACGCGCCGTTACCCCTAAGAGGCCCGGCGACGACTACTGTAGATAAGCACCCACAGGAGCGATCATGTCATTCAACTTTCAGTCCAAGACTCTTTTTCCGGCCATCAGCTCACGAGGCAGCGACGCGGAATGCGAGTCGACTTTTTCGAGCAGCCTCGATGTGTCCAGGTTCGTTCAGATGAGCGACATCCAATGCGAGCGCACCATGCCGATTGCGCAACTCGATCGAGACCGCGACATCCTGTTCGCCAAGATCGTTCACGCGATCAAGCGCGGAAGAATGACGCTCGACTTCAAACCTGTGGACGCAAACGTCGTGACGATTCCGCCTAAGTGTGTGGACGACTACACCCAGTGCGTCCTGTACTGGTGCGCACGCCTCGACGCGAGATTTCCCGAAGTTCTCGAAGCAAGCGCCCGAGCCGGCCAGAGCTCATCTGTCGATGTAATCAAGCGAACCATCAAAAAAATTCGCTTCGAAGACGAGGCCTGCCAGACGAATGCGTTTTTTCCGGCGATGGTTTGAGCGCCGACAGCGGCAAATTACTTTTTCAATTTCGACGCCGCCAATTGCAGCTCATGCGCCATCGACGTCGCGAGCACCAGCCGCCTGAGCAGCCAAGGCGTCAAATCCGAGGCGATCAGCGCGTCTGGTTTCTGTTGATACGGCTGGCCTGCAACGACTGCGTCCGCTGTTGAGGTCGCTGTCGCAGGGTCGCCCTTCAGCGCGTTCTCGATCTTGCGCGACGCATCGTCCAGCGCAGGCACTGCAACACTCAGATCGAGTTGCGCGCGTCTTAGAAGCAGCATCGATTTGATGGCGGTGAGTTGTGCGAGCAGCTGATAGCTTCGCGCCTGCAAAGTCTCCAGCGGTTGAAGTGCCGGGCGAACCTTCTCTGGCTCGGCTAGTGACCGCTGCGTGGCTAGCGTGAGCGCCGACAGACTGTCATATGCCTCTTTGCGTGCGAGTCGCCAATGCACATCGGATGTTTGAGCGCTATCGAGCAAGGCTAACGCGCGCTTGGCATGCTGCAACTGCGCGGTGACGCTTCGTTTGACCAATCCGGGAATCTGATTGCGTTCCCAAGCCGGCAACACGTAGCTGAACATCCATGCGATTGATGCACCCAGAATGGTGTCGGCCAGGCGCTCCCAAATGGCGAATTGCGGTTCGAGTTCTGCGCCGAGCAGCAAGTGAGCCTGAAGCAGACCGGCAATGGTCGCGAAGATCGATGCGTAGAGATATCGACGAAGCGCGAATGCATGCGCGAACCCCATCGACAGGGCGATGACTAGGAACATTTCGCGAGGGGCAGGGTGCGTCAAGAGGAAAGCCATGACGAAGAGCGAGCCGGTGAGCGTGCCCGCGACACGTGCGTTGCGTCGCTCCAGCGTCTGCGCGAGGTTGCCGCGCATGACCACCATAGCTGTCGCGAGGATCCAGTATTTGTGCGCGGCCCATGGCAGGTGCAACGACACGCCGTAGGCGACCGCCACCGCAATGGCAGCTCGAAGTGCGTATCGCAAGGTGGGTGCGCGCCAGGTGAGCTGTCCGAGCAACGGCGCCGCTGCCCAGCGGGTCGTGCTCACGAACAACTGCCACTGGGTTCGCACATCGGCAATCTCTGCGGCAACATCGCCGCGCGCAATGGCGGAAATCTTGGTCGCTTCATCGTTGATATGACCGATGCGATCGACCATGTTGTTCAGCAGCGCGTGCTCGTCGGGCGATTCGGTAAGCAGCGGCTCAGGGGTTGTCGGCGATGTCGTGCTCGGGTCTCTGGCGGCACGCGCGGTGGCGTAGGGCACCGCACCTTTGAGTTGCGCGCGTAGGTCGGGCACCAGCGGGATGTTCTTCGATGTGAGACCCAGCAGCAGCGCGAGGCTCAAGGTGTCGAGTTCGTCTGCGGTATCGAGCAGCGTGTGTTGAAGTGACGGCAGCACCAGCAGCGTGCCGTCCTGCTCCAAAAGGAAGTCCAGATCGAGATCGCAAGCCAGTTGATGATCGCGCGCTTCGAGAAGGCTCAAAAGCATCGCGGCGACTCGCTGTCGAGGCGCCGTCGTGGGGGACTCCAGAACGACATCGCGAGTGCTTTGTATGAGTTCGGCAAACGCCGCTTGCTGCGCGAGCATTTCTGCAAGCACCGCGGTTTGATCGAACTGATTCGAGAAGCGCTTCGATTGAGTGCGAAGAATGGCGGCGAAGCTGTGAAGGCATTCGGCGAGCAACTGCGATCGAAAGCGCTGGTTCAGCACATGGGTCGTGATGACCGCCCAAATAAGGTACAGCACGCCGCCCAGCAGAAACCATCCGACGTGAACCGCGATCTGCTCCAGAGTTTCCATCTTGGGCGCAGCCATCGAAAACACCATCGCGAAAATCAGCGAGAAGGTGATCGGCCCGCCGCGTTTGCCCCAGGCCATCATCATGGTCGCGAGGAAGACGCCTGCCACCAGCACGATTCCGAGCAGCCAGACATCGTGATCGACCAGTTGCACCAGTGCGAACAACGGCGTGCCAAGCAGCACCGACGGCAGCATCTGCATGATCTTGCGTTTGCGAGGCGCAGGCTGATCGGGGATGCTCGTGATGAGAATGCCGACCGCCGCACTGGATGCGCCAGCGAAGCCGGCGGTCTCCAGAATCAGCAGCATGATGACGACCAGTCCGACGGTCACGGTCATGCCGTTCGCAACGTATTGGCTCAAGCCGACGCGAATCGCTTTTTCTACGTAATCTCCAATGCGGCTTTGAAGCAGTCGCTTCGAGATGAGAAGTGCGCGTAAATCCTGGAAGGTCATGAGACCTTGGAGGATACCTCGGCTGACGGGCCGTTCGGCGGAACGGCGGGGCCTTTTCCGTCTCCGATTCCGGGCGCAGAGGCTTCGCTCTTGGTCAGGGTGCCCTTGGGCAACGCATTGGGCGATCCGTCGAATTCGGGGCCGTTATGAGCAGGCCGTTCGTAGGTCTCGACGTTCGTATCCATGCGGCGCTTGGGCAGGCATTGCGGGTATTCGCGCTGCACGAAATCGATCATAGCTTCCCGCACCTTGCATCGCAAATCGAATGCAAGCGGCGACGATGCTGCGGTCACCAGGATACGAAGCTGCATGGTGTATTCGGTAGTGTCGGTCACCTGCAGATGGCAGACTCGCTTGTCCCATTCGTGGAAGGTAGGCACCACGCGTTCGAGTTCGGCGCGGAACGGCTCGATAGGCAATGTGAAATCGACGTTCAGGAAAACCGTTCCCAGGAGTTCGGCGCTGTTGCGAGTCCAGTTCTGGAATGGATTTTCAATGAACCATTGCAGCGGAATAATGAGTCGCCTCTCATCCCATATTTTCAGAACCACGTAGGTGCCGGTAATTTCCTCCACCTTGCCCCATTCGCCTTGGACGATCAACACATCGTCTATGCGAATCGGCTGCGCCAGAGCAATCTGCAGACCCGCGATGATGTTGCTGAACACCGGCTTGGCCGCCAGACCGCCCACGATACCGATGACCCCTGCGGACGCGAGCAGCGACGCACCCACCTGCTTGGCGCCGGGAAAGGTCATGAGCGCGATAGACGCGCCTGCAATCAGCACCACGAAAATGGCGGTGCGCGCGAGCACGGTAGCCTGGGTGTGGATTCGACGCGCGTTGAGGTTGTCTTCTACGTTCGAGGGGTGCTGCGCAATGATTCCCGCCGCAACGCCGTTGACCGCAGAGATGCACAGCCATGTGAAAGCAGCGATCAACATGAGTCCGTTGAGATGCCGGACCGTGTCGATGTATTGAAGTTTGTCGGGGGCGGCGGTCCAGACGATTTGCAGAAGAAGGAGCGGCAGAACCAGGTGCATTGCGTTCTGGCAATTCGATGCGATCGCATGGATGACCGGGGTGCGGCGCGTTGCGCGCAGCAGAATCATTCCGACTACCCGCTGGATGATCAGCCCGACCAGAATTGCGATCAGGGCGAGGACCAGAACGCCAACCCACGGCGGCATCCGGTCGTACAGTTTCACGAGTTCATCCATCGACTGAGCGTTCCTTTTAAAGAACGCACAATGATCGCATTCACGACGCCGCTATGGGCGTGTCGTGATCATTCGTTACGTTAACGCGTGAAGAACAGTGAGGCGAAAAATTTATTGGGCTTCGCGGCGGAGGGTCATCGAAGCGCGCGCTTCGTCGGTCGCCTGGCGAACTTCCGCTTTCTGGCCGGCCGATGCGAACTTGCTGTATTTGCTCATCATCGGAACGAGTTGACCGTAAACCTTCGGGTTAGCGGCCAGACATTCGCGCTGTTCGATGAATTCCGGCTCTCCGGTGAAATTGCCGACCAATCCGCCGGCTTCGGTCACCAGTAGCGAGCCCGCAGCCACATCCCACGGGCTGAGACCGGTTTCGAAGAATCCATCGGTAAAGCCTGCAGCCACGTAGGCCAGATCGAGCGCTGCCGAGCCTGGACGACGCAGACCGGCCACGCGGGGCATGACGTCGTTCATGAGTTGCAGATAGCGCTGGAAGTCGTCGCCCGGGCGGAAGGGGAAACCGGTGGACAGCAGGCACTCGTTCAGGCGAATGCGCTTGCTCACCCGGATGCGGCGCTCGTTCATGTACGCGCCGCGACCCTTTGTGGCCGTGAAAAGATCGTTACGCGACGGGTCGTAAATGACCGCTTGCTCGATCTTGTCGCGTACCGCGAGCGCGATGCTGACGCAGTAAACCGGAAAACCGTGAATGAAGTTGGTGGTGCCGTCGAGGGGATCGATGATCCAGACGAATTCGGAGTCTTTGGCGCCGTGCTCGGAGCCCGATTCTTCGGCAAGGATGCCGTGGCCGGGATAGGCCGTAAGAAGGGTCTCGATGATGATGGCTTCTGCCGCCTGGTCGACTTCGGTCACGAAGTCGTTGACCTGCTTTTGAGAGATGCGGACCGACTCGACGTCGAGTGCGGCGCGGTTGATGATGGCGCCGGCGGCGCGAGCGGCCTTGACGGCCACGTTGAGCATGGGATGCAGGTTAGGCGACATAAGTTGTAGGAAGAGCAGGGGGAGCGTGGAAGAACGCGCAGTGCTGCAGGCTCTTCCGTTAAAACCGACCCGGCGATGCGGGCGGCGACAATAGGCGTGATTTTACCCGCCCGCGAAAATACCCCTTGAATTCAGCTTCCAGTCCAGCAGAAATCCACTCCCCGATGCACGCCCAGATGCACACGCCGATGCACACCCGCTTCGTCCTTATCTCGACCAGCCACGCCGGAAATGTGGGTGCTACCGCCCGTGCCATGAAAGTCATGGGTTTCGACGATCTGGTGCTGGTAAAGCCGCGATGGGCCAACGTGTTGCGTCGAGAAGAGACGATCCAGCGTGCGTCTGGCGCCCTCGATGTTCTGAACAACGCCCGAATAGTCGATACCCTCGATGAGGCGCTGGAAGGGATGACACACCTGTGCGCAACCGCCATGACGCCGCGAGATTTCGGACCGCCCACCCGTACTCCTCGAGAGCACTTCGCCCAGGTCGCTCCCAGCGTGAACGCGCCTGGCCAAGGCATGGCGTTTCTGTTCGGATCCGAGCGATTCGGCATGGCCAACGAAGACGTTTATCGCTGCAACGTGGCCTTGAGCATTCCGACGAATCCGAAATTCGGATCGCTCAATATCGGCGCTGCGGTCCAGGTGATCGCTTACGACTGGCGCATGGCCATCGGGGGCTGGGACACGCAGAGCGTTCAGGGCGGTGTGGCGCCTTCGAAGCTGGCCGATGCGGCTCAGGTGAACGGCATGCTCGGTCACTGGGAGAAGGCGCTCGTCGATATCGGCTATCTAGATCCGGCGGTGCCGAAAAAACTCATGCCGCGCTTGAACCAGCTGTTCAATCGGGCGCAGCTCAGCGAGGAAGAAATCCATATTCTTCGCGGCATAGCCAAAGCCATGACTGAATCTGCGGGAAAAGCAAACCGATAGACTCGAATCTCCCAGATACAGAACAAAAACTCATGTTTTCTCGTCTCAGATCCGACGTCCAATGCATTCTCGACCGCGACCCTGCCGCGCGCAGTACGTGGGAGGTGCTGACGTGTTACCCGGGTCTGCACGCGATCGTTCTGCATCGGCTGTCGCACTGGTTCTGGATAAACGGCCTCAAGTGGCTGGGCCGTTTCACTTCGAACGTTTCGCGATTCCTCACCGGCATCGAAATTCACCCCGGCGCGACCATAGGCGATCGCGTTTTCTTCGATCACGCCATGGGTGTCGTGGTCGGAGAGACCGCCGAAATCGGTGACGGCTGCACGATTTATCAGGGCGTCACGCTGGGCGGCACCTCGCTCACCAAAGGCACGAAGCGCCATCCCACTCTCGGCAAAGACGTGGTGATAGGCGCGGGCGCGAAAGTCATCGGCGGATTTACGGTGGGCGATGGAGCCAAGGTGGGATCGAACGCTGTCGTGACCAAGCCGGTTCCCGCTGGCGCGACGGCGGTGGGCAATCCGGCGCGAATCATTCAGGCGGAAGCGGCGGTGGTTCGCGAAGAAGCGGCATCGCGCATGGGATTTTCGGCTTACGGCATTACCGAAAACGACGACCCGTTGAGCATGGCGATGCGCGGATTGATAGACAGCGCCGCCGGGCAGGAGCAGCAAATTGCGATGCTCTGGAAAGCGATCGAACAGTTGTCTGCAGGCGGCGAGAAGGGCGATTGCGTTCCGGAAAACGCCGCAAGGCACGAGAGCTTTTCTGCAGAGAAGCTCAATCAGCTGGTCGGCAAATAAGCGAAATCAAACCGTCTTAGGTCTGATGGCCGTCTTGGGCCTGAACGACTTGCAAACGTCATCGTTGGTCTCGATGTACGGCCCACCGATCAAGTCGATGCAATACGGCACCGCCGCAAAAATTCCTGGAACCAGCTGCTTGCCGTCCGCATCTTTGAGACCTTCGAGCGTCTCCTGAATCGACTTCGGCTGACCGGGCAGATTGATGATCAGGCTCTGGCCGCGAATCACCGCCACCTGACGCGACAGAATCGCGGTCGGCACGAACTTCAGGCTGATCTGACGCATCTGCTCGCCGAAGCCGGGCATCTCTTTGTCGGCCACTGCAAGAGTCGCCTCTGGAGTGACATCGCGCAGCGAAGGGCCGGTGCCGCCAGTGGTCAGCACAAGCGAACAACCCGCATCGACCAGTTCGATCAGCGTTTTGCCGATCAGATCTTTTTCGTCGGCAATCAGGCGCGATTCGAACTCGATGGTATTCGCCACCGCTCGACCCAGCCACTCTTTGAGCGCAGGCAGGCCTTTGTCTTCGTAAACACCTGTGGATGCACGGTCGCTGATCGAGACGATGCCGACACGAACCGCGTCAGTCATTCGCTTCCTCGTCGTCGGAAGAGCGCGATTTCGCAATGGCTTCTTCTTCGTCGGCTTCGGCAACCTGTTCGCGGATCAACGCAAAAAGTTCGCGATAGGCACGTCCGTGACGCTGCGCTTCACCCGGGCGTTCGGGTTTGGCGTCTTTGCGGGCTTGGCGAACCAATGCCCGAAGCTGCTGGCTGTCGGTACCGGGAAATTCGGCCATCCACTTGGCGACAGCATCGTCGTCGAGCAACAGCAGTTCGCGCCATTTCTCGGCCAGATGCAGGCTCAGTGTTTCCTGGGCCGATCCACGGTTCTGCGCTTCGAGCGCAGCGCGAATGCCAAGCGTGTCGGATTCTTCGAGCTTGCGCATCAGCTTGCCGATGAACTGCATCTGGCGGCGCTTGCCTTCGAAATTGGTGATCTTCTTGGCTTCGGCCACGGCTTCGACCAGCTTTTCGGGCAAGCCGAGCTTGTCCATCGAGCTTTGGCGCAGGGTGAGCAGTTCGGTGCCTAGCGCCTGCAATTCATCGCTTTCACGCTTGAGATCGGTTCTGGTGGCCGAGTCCGTTCCTTTGAGCTCGCGCTTGAGCTCGAGGTCGAGTTCGCTGCCTTCAGCGACGAACTTGCCTTGGACGTAATAGCCTTTTTTGGGTTTGCGTGACATGCGTAAGGTGGTGATACCGGCGGGCCAATTCAGGTGATTGTCGCGCCTTCGCCGGTATGTAATAGAGCGGCAAGTATCATAGCTTCCGATATGAAGAAACCCTCCAAGAGCGGCGCAAGCACCGCAACCCCCACCAAATCCAGAGCAATCTCGCGCGATGCGCAACCGGAGGCGGGCTTTTCGTACAGCCGCCCGTTTTTCGAGAATCTGGTCGACACCGCTTTGTCGCACGCCAAAAAACTAGGCGCCACCGATGCAGGCGCGGAAGCGTCCGAAGGCTGCGGGCTGAGCGTATCGGTGCGCAAGGGCGAACTCGAAACCGTGGAACGCAATCGCGACAAGTCGCTGGGCATTACGGTTTATCTGGGCAACTGCCGCGGCAACGCGAGCACTTCCGACTTCTCTGAAGCCGCGATCAAGCAGACGGTACAAGCCGCCTACGACATCGCTCGATTCACCGCTGAAGACACGTTTTCCGGGCTGCCCGATGCGAACGACATCGCAACGGAACATCGCGATCTGGATCTGTTCCACCCGTGGGCAATCACCAGCGAAGAAGCCGCAAAAATCGCCCTTGAATGCGAAGCTGCCGCGTTGTCTACCGACAAGCGAATCACCAACAGCGAAGGTGCTGGCGTTTCGGCCCAGCAATCGCATTTTTTCAGCGCGCACACACGCGGATTCCGTGGCGGGTACGCCAGCTCGCGTCACTCGCTGTCGGTGGCGCCCATCGCTTCCTTGCCCGGCAAGAAAGGCGACATGCAGCGCGACGCCTGGTACAGCTCGATGCGCAGCGCGGCCGATCTGGCATCGCCGGAAGCCGTAGGTCGATACGCAGCGGAACGCGCGCTGAGCCGACTCAAATCGCGCAAGCCTGCGACTGTGGAATGCCCGGTGCTTTTCGAATCGCCCCTGGCTGCCGGACTGCTCGGCGCATTTGTGCAGGCAGTAAGCGGTGGATCGCTCTATCGAAAGAGCTCGTTCCTGCTCGATTCGATGGGCAAGCGCGTGTTCCCCAAGCACATTCAGATCGAGGAAGATCCGTTCCTGCTCAAAGGCAAGGGCAGCTCGCCGTTCGATGAAGAGGGCGTTCGCGTGCAGGCCCGTAACGTGGTCGACGAAGGCAAGGTTCAGGGCTACTTCCTGGGCAGCTATTCGGCTCGCAAGCTGGGCATGAAAACCACTGGCAATGCCGGTGGATCGCACAACCTGATCCTGACTTCGAAGCTCACCAAGGCATCGGACGATCTGGACGAAATGCTGCGCAAGCTGGGCACCGGTCTGCTGGTGACCGAACTCATGGGATCTGGCGTGAATTACGTGACCGGCGACTACTCGCGCGGTGCGAGCGGCTTCTGGGTCGAGAAGGGCGTCATTGCCTACCCGGTTCAGGAAATCACCATTGCCGGCAATATGAAAGACATGCTGCTGGGCATTCAGGCGGTGGGATCTGACGCCTACAACTACGGCGCGAAGACGGTCGGCTCGATTCTGATCAACAAGATGAAGGTGGCGGGGTCCTGACGCTCGCCACTCATGAAAAAGGCCCCGAGGGGCCTTTTTTCTTGTGGTGCTTTGCCGGCTTCCGGTGCCGGTGCATGGTTAGCCCGCTAGCGCCGCCTTCACCGCAGCGGACACCTGACCCATATCGGCCTTGCCGGCCAGCTTGGCCTTCACCGCGCCCATGATCTTGCCCATGTCGCCCCCAGCCGGCGCGCGGCCCAGTTCTGCGGCAATTCCAGCCACGATAGCCTTCACTTCTGCGGCGATTTCATCGGCGCTGAGACGCTGCGGCAGGTAGGCCTGCAGCACGGTCATCTCGGACGCTTCCTTGGCCGATAGATCGGCTCTGCCGGCCTGATCGAAAGCGGCGATCGAGTCCTTGCGCTGCTTGATCAGCTTGTCGACGATGGCGATAACTGCGGTGTCGTCCAACTCCACACGTTCATCGACCTCTTTTTGCTTCATGGCAGCCAGCAAAAGACGGATGGTGCCCAGGCGCTCGCTGTCTTTGGCACGCATGGCGTTCTTCATGTCTTCGGTGATTTGTTCTTTGAGTGACACTTTTATTTCCTTCGATGATGTGCAATCAGGCTGATAGATGGGTCTGCGCCGCAAAGATAAAAGGCCTGCTCGAGCGTCCTCGTGCAGGCCTTTGAAGGCTTTTGGCCGCGCTGGATTGCTAGAGCAACACAGCGTTTGGAGCGCCGAGCTTAATAAAGCTTTTTCGGCAGTTGCATGCTGCGAACGCGCTTGTAATGGCGTTTCACTGCTGCTGCCTTTTTGCGCTTGCGCTCGGCGGTGGGTTTTTCGTAGAACTCGCGAGCGCGCAGATCGGTCAGCAGGCCCAGTTTTTCGATGGTGCGCTTGAAACGGCGCAGAGCCACGTCGAAGGGCTCGTTTTCTTTAACACGGATGGTGGTCATTACGTAATGAGTTTTCAATAATGTGCGTGGGGAAGATCGGGCCCCGCGCGGGTTTTTGCCAGCAAAGCCTCGGATTATAGCGTTCGAAGTGGCTCGATCAAGACGCGCGAACCCTAAGAAGCACGGGATTTCCCGGTTTCCTGTCCTAAAAAAGAAAAGGCTGCGAACCGGAGCGACCCGGCAGCAGCCTTCGTTGCGAAGTTAGCGTCGGAAACGCGAACTTTCGAACTAGTTAATTAGCGAGAACCAGATTTACTTGATTTCGAATCCGCGCGCCTTGCCGACGGTTTCGTTCCAGGTCTTGGTGCAGTTCGGGTCGACCTTGTTGCAGGACGCCTTCCAGACCGGCAGCACGGTTGCGGTTACCGCAGTCTTGATTTTCTGGACGTCTTTGGGAGACACGGTCACGAGCTTCATCTTGAACTTCGTGCCTTCCTTGCAGGGCTCGACGCCGATGTTGCAGTTCGCAGCATCGCCATTGGTGCGTTCTGCGAGCGACCACATTTCATCTTCCATCTTGCGGAAGCCGGCTTCGACCTTGGCCTTTTGTTCGGGGGTGAACTTGTTCCAGTAGTCGAGGTTCATGAAGTGGCCCTGGACCGATCCCGACACCGACAGCGGCAGGAAGTACGAGGTGACTTCAGGCCATTTGCCGGAGTTGCCCGACGAGGGCGAGGTCACGCCGCAGTCGGCAACGCCGCGTTGCAGCGAAGGGTAGACGTCCGAGAACTGCATTGTGATGGGCGTGCCGCCGAGATACTCGATGAGCGCTGCCATGGAAGGCGTGAAGCTGCGAACCTTCAGGCCCTTGATGTCGTCGAGCGAGTTGATCGGCTTGCTGCAATAGAACACCTGGGGACCGAAGGGCCAGAGGGTCATGACCTTGGCGTTGAAGCGGCGTTGCAGACGCTCGTCGAACACCTTGCGATAGGCGTCGACCGCTTTGCGCAGGTCTTTCATGTCGGTCGATACGCCGATCAGGTCCAGGCCTTCGAAGAAGGGGTCGTCACGCGAGGCCATGCCGATCTGCACGCTCATCACGTCGAAGGTGCCGTTACGTAGCAGGCGCAGGGCATCGGCTGCATTCACGCCGACGGTGTCCATGGCGTTGTAATTGACCACGAAGGGCAGGTCGGCCAGCTTGGGCAGCGCCGTGAAGAAGGGTCGTTCGATAGCGTCGACGTGCTTGGTATTCGAGGAGAAATTACCGGCAACGCGCATACCGGTAGGGCCGTCTGCCATTGCGATCGAGGGGGCTGCGGCGATCGTGGCTGCGGTCGCGGCTGTCAGGGCAGCGCGGCCGACGAGCTTGCCCATGCAGGCGAGGATCGAGGGGGAACGGGACATGGGATACCTCCGGGTCTGTTGGATTGAGAGAACACGGTGACTAAGCACGATCCATTCCAGATAGCCGGCGATCCATTCCGACGTCGACTTCTCGAGCTCGCCTGAGCATTTCGATGTAGTAAGGGGCCAGCCGAGCTGCATCGGCGTTGAGCGCATCTGTGGCTGACGCGAGTTTTGCCGTGAGCGCTCTTGCTTCTGCGCGCAATGCTTTCTCATCGACACCCGCTATCTTTCCTTGCTCGAACACGATTTTCCCGTTCACGATGGTCATTCGCACGGACGAGCCGTCCTCGCAATAGACGAGTTGGCGAATCAGCGAATTGAGCGGGGTGAAGGCATGCGTGTCCAGATCGATCAGGCAGATGTCGGCGATGAATCCTTCGCGAAGCTGGCCCAGATCGGCACTACGGCGGATGGCGCGAGCACCTCCGCGAGTGGCTGCATTCAGAACTTCCGCCGCCTGCGACCATTGGGAAGGTTCGTCGTTGGATAGCGAATGAATCATTCCTGCGACCTTGGCAACGAACCACAGGTTGGTCGTGTCGTCGGTGTTCATTTCGTCGGTTCCGAGGCAAATCGGAACGCCGGCATCCATGAGTTTTCTCCAGGGCATGACGCCGCTGCCAAGTCGCAGATTGCAGACCGGGTTGTGCGCGACGGTGCAGCCACTTTGCGCGAGCAGGGCGATATCTTCGTCGTCGACCCAGATGGAGTGAATCACCATCATTCGCTCGTCCAGCAGCCCCAGCTCGTGAACATATTTCACGAGCGATTGACCGAACACTTCCTGCCCCAATACTCTCTGCAGCCGCGTCTCGAGAATGTGGATGTTGAAGGGTATGTCGTGCTGCTTCGACAGCGCGGAGAGGGCGCGGAAATACTCTTTGGTCACGCGCTGGGGGGCCGAGCAGGAAACGGCCGCAGAGAGGCGCCCGTTCTGGGTGCCGTGCCACTTGCCGATCAGATATTCGTAGAGCGAAACGAGCTCTTCGGCCGACTGAAACGGAGACGCATCCATGCGCTCTTTTTCCTCGAGGGGCAGGAGTTCTCTGAGGTACGGATACTTGTCGTATTCGACGATGTTCGGCTGGTCGATTGCAACGGCTGCGCGAATGCCCGAATCGGAATAAGCCTGCATGATCGCGTCGATGTTTTCGCGGGTGACGACCGGCACGTGATACGCATCGTCGTGAACTGTCGTGATCCCGCGCCTGAGCATCTCGAGCGCGCCAATCATGGTCCGAACATACGTCAGTCGTGAAAGATCCTGACCCAACGCCGAACCCTCGTCCGCCAGCGGGGGAACCTCGTACAACATGAACAACTCAAGCGGCAATCCATCTAGCGCGCCTTTCATGAGATTCCCCGGCGAATGGAAATGCGCGTTGATCAGTCCCGGCATGGCCAGCATGCCTTTGGCGTCTATGGTTCGCTCGACCGATCCGGTCCATTTCGTCGCGGCGTCCGGGCCAATTGCTACGATTCGCCCATCGACCATCACAATGTCCGCGTTGTCCCATTCATGGTTTCCGTCATCCAGACAAAGGACGTGTGCATGTCGGATGATGAGCGCTGCGGACTGCGCATCTATAGGCATTTAGTCTGATTCTGTTAGGTAGAAGAGCGCTAAATGTATGAAGATCGTATGCAATTTGTCAAAGAAAATATTCCTTTTAAATCAACAACTTAATTGGATTTATTTGGTGCGATGAATTTCTCGCTGCACAAAATTGGTGAAGATTGAATCTGTTTTGGTGCACATTCCTGCTCAAAAGGGTGGCCCGAAAAATGTATGTAGTGATCATCCAAAATGAAGTCATCCACAAGTTCCACCGCCAGCTCTGAAAAGGCGATTCGTGCGCCGCGCAAGGCAGCAGCGAAGCGCAAGTCGCTCACGTCGGCGCAAATCCACGAGCGAATTCTCGAAGCCATTTCCGAGCATCGGCTGCTGCCCGGCATGCAGTTGGTCGAAGACAAGCTCGCGCAGATATTCAATGTGAGCCGCACCAAGATTCGTGAAGCGACCGGGCGTCTGGTTCACGATCGCATTGCCATCAACATTCCGAATCGCGGAGCATTCATCGCGAGTCCAACCGCTGAAGAGGCCAGGGAAGTTTTCGAGGCACGACGTCTGATCGAGCCGTCGCTTGTCGCTCAGGTCGCGAAGAACGCCACACCGACGCAGGTAGCTCAGTTGCGCGCGCATCTGAAGAAAGAAAGCGAAGCACGCGCCGGTGATGCGCCCTACGTGCTGCTCACGCTAACCGGAGACTTCCATTTGATGCTGGCAGATATGGCTGGCAACAGCTTTCTCGCCCGATCCATGCGCGAGCTCGAGTCGCTCACCAGCCTGATCATCATCTTGTACGACGCCCCCAACGGGCAGACTTGTCCCGACAACGAACACGAACAACTGGTCGATGCGATCGAGGCGGGAGACGTGAAGCGAGCTCAGCAGCTGATGACGCATCACCTCGATCACATCGAGCATTCGCTGGATCTTTCTCCCCCCGAGGCCAAACCGCTGTCTCTCGAAGACGTGTTCGCCTGATGCGCATCCTCGTCGTCAATTCGAATCGATCGGAATACGTCACCGAGAAATGCGCCGCAGCTGCGCGAGATGTGGCGAGCCCAGGCACCGAGATTGTTTCGGCCACCGGTACGTTCGGCGGCAAGATCATCGGCACCCGCACCGAACTCGCCATTGCGGAGCACATGACGATCGATCTTCTTGCCGAGCACTCGAACGATGTAGACGCGGTGGTCATCGCGGTTTCTTACGACGTCGCTTTGCGCGCCTCGCGCGAAATGTTGAACATTCCCGTGGTCGGTATTACCGAAGCTGCGATGCTGACCGCCTGCATGCTGGGTGGTCAGATTGGCGTGGTGGTGTTCGGACAGCGGGTGCTACCGCTCTACAAGGAATTGATCAAGAGCTACGGCTTGCAGGATCGGGTTGCAGGATATCGGTGCGTCGAAAGCAATGCGGCGTATTCGGCGGGCGATCAAAGCGAGATCGATGCGCTGACGGTGGCGGCCGGCAGAGAACTGATTGAGCAGGATTACGCAGAAGTGATCGTGCTCACCGGCGCTGTGATGGCGGGTGTGCCAGCACGCCTTCAGCCGAGCATCGATGTGCCGGTTCTGGATGGTGTGAGCTGCGCTGTGCGGCAGGCAGAAGTGCTGGTGAACACGAAGGCGATCAAGCCTAAGGTCGGTAGCTACTCGAAGCTGCCCGCTCGGGAGTTGGCCGGCGTGAATCCGGCTATCGCCAAGAAATTCGGAGCCTGATTCGATTCATGAGCAAGCTGGAGTTCTCGCTGAAATTTCCCTTGAAGCAAAGCGGACGGTACGACTATTCGCCCATCACCCAACGCAAGGATTTCAGCTGGCCCGGTGGCAAACGACTTGCCGTGTTCGTTGCGCTGAACCTGGAGCAATACGCTTTCGGCGAAGGCCTTGTGGAAGATCTGGTACCCGGCATTCCTGCCCCCGATGTGCTGAACAACTCATGGCGCGATTACGGCAATCGCGTCGGTGCCTGGCGCCTTCTTGAGTTGATGAAGCAGCAGAAATTGCCTACGACACTGCTGATCAACTCCGAGCTTTATTCGCATTGCCCCGAGCTCATCGATGCGTTCCGCGCAGAGGGTGCCGAGATCGCATCTCATGGGCGGACTAACTCCGAGCATCAGGCTGAGCTGAACGAAGCGGATGAAAAAAGATTGGTCGACGAGGTGACTGCGCAGTTCGTGAAACACGAAGGCAAGGTGCCCGGCGGTTGGCTCAGTCCCTGGATTGCCGAAACCGCAGTCACGCCTGATTTATTGGCGGAGGCGGGTTATTCATATTTGATGGATTGGTGCATGGACGACCAGCCGGTATGGCTAAAGACGCGCAGCGGAAAAATTCTGTCGGTGCCGTACCCTCAGGAACTGAACGATAGCGCCGCCATCATCGGTCGCCAGATGAACGCATCCGATTTCGCAGACATGATCGTCGACCAGTTCGACGAGATGCTGGAGCAATCGAAAGATCAACCGCTGGTGATGAGCATCGCATTGCACTCGATGATCGTGGGACAGCCGTATCGCGTGAAGCATCTACGCCGGGCGCTCGCACATATTTCGGCGAATGCCGAGAAGTGCTGGGTGACGACCGGCGGTGAAATCGCAAAGGCCTTCGCGAGCGCGAATCCTTCCTCGACCGCGAATCCCTAGGTTTGGTTCGCCGCAGCCAGCCCGTGCGCGCAGGCGAACCCGCTGGCCCAGGCCCACTGGAAGTTGTAGCCACCGAGCCAGCCGGTCACGTCTATCGCCTCACCGATGAAATACAAACCCGGCTGCTTCGATTCCATGGACTGCGACGACAGATCCCTTGTATCGACGCCTCCTGCAGTCACTTCCGCCTTGCGATAGCCCTCGGTGCCGTTTGGCGTGATTTCCCAGTTCGACAACCTGTTCGCCAAACCGGCCAGCGCCTTGTCGGTCGCTTCGTTGATCGGCTTTTGAAGTGCCGCATCTTGCGAAGTCCACGCATCGGCCAATCGCGACGGCACATGCTGCGACAGCTCGTTCGCAATCAATTTTTTCGACGATGCTTTTGCGCGCAAGAGCGTGGCGTCGAGTTGCGCTTCCGGTGCAAGATCGATTCGAATCGGCATGCCGTCTTTCCAGTAACTCGATATCTGCAATACGCCCGGACCCGACAGCCCGCGATGGGTGAAGAGCAGGTCTTCGGAGAACGACATCGACGTTTTCTTTACCCCGGTGCTGATGACCACGGGTAAGGACAGACCCGAGAGAGAAGAGTAAGGAGCCCAGCCGTCGCCGTCGAAGGTGAGCGGCACAAGTGCAGGGCGGGGATCGACCATACGCAGATTGAATTGCTTGGCCACGCGATACGCAAAATCGGTAGCGCCGATTTTCGGAATCGACAAGCCGCCGGTGGCAATAACGAGCGACTTTGCGGACACATCGCCGCGATCGGTCGCGAGTTCGTATCGGAGTGCGGATGCATCATTGAATCGAATCGACTTCACGCCGCACGGTTGCCAGCGTGTGACATGGCCCGCATCGCACTCGGCAACCAGCATGTCGATCAAATCTTCCGCCGAGCGATCACAGAACAGCTGACCCTTGTGCTTCTCGTGATACGGAATGTTGTAGCGCTCCATCAGCTCGATGAAATTCGAAGGCTTGTAGCGGGTCAGCGCGCTACGGCAAAAGTGCGGGTTGTCGCTGATGAAATGTTTTTGCGGTGCAGCGGTATCGAGGTCGCGGTTGGTGAAGTTGCTTCGACCGCCGCCGCTGATCCGGATTTTCTCGGCCACTTTTTCACTGTGGTCGATCAGCAGGACTTTCTGTCCTAGCTGGCCTGCAATCCCTGCGCAGAAAAGACCGGCAGCGCCTGCGCCGATGATGATGACGTCGTATTGATTCGCCGAAAGACTCTGATTCATCCTACCGAGCTTATGCGCAAATTCTGGGCCGGCGTTTGCGCGACGGCGGCGATACCTTTGATCACGTCGCCGACAACGATCACGGACGGGCTCGCCATGGATTCGCGAGCAATGGTCGCGCTCAGGTCGCCAAGCGTCGTTACGACAGAGCGTTGTGTCGGCAAGCTCGCGTTCTGGATGATCGCGACCGGCGTGTCTGCCGCAAGTCCGCAAAGAAGATCGTTCTGAATGCGCTCGCTGCCACGAACGCCCATGTAAATCACGAGAGTGAGACGCGCGGCCTGTGCGGTCGCCGCAATCGCCTGCCAGTCTTTGGCCTGCCGATCGGCGTCGACCCCCGGCCGTGCATGCCCGGTAAGAAACACGACGCCATGCGCATGATCCCGATGCGTGAGCGGCACACCCAGCGATGTGACTGCCGCGAGCCCGGATGTGATGCCGTTGATCACGACAGCCTCGATGCCCGCCTCGCGCAAATGTTCAACTTCCTCGCCGCCGCGCCCGAAGATGAACGGATCGCCACCTTTCAGGCGAACTACGCGCTCGCCGTCCTGAACTGCAGTGATCATCAGTTTCTCGATGAAGGCTTGCGGTGTGCTTTTGCATCCGCCGCGTTTGCCGACGTACACGATGCGTGCTTCAGGCGAGGCATGCGCGACGATTTCGTCGCTCACCAGATCGTCGACCAGCAACACGGTTGCGGATTGGATGGCCTTCAGGGCCTTGATGGTCAGCAGTTCCGGATCGCCCGGGCCTGCGCCTACAAGAGTGCAGGAAGCGAGGTGTTTGTCGAGAGGCTTGTTCATGATGCTTGGGTTGCCGGTTGCTCGGCTGCCTGAAGATTTCGAGGTTGAACAGAAAGTTGCGCAAGTTGAATCAGGTGCTCGACCTGAGCGCGGATCGACGATGGCAATGCCGCTTCACCCTGAAGCACTCTGCGAATGTATTGCGCGGTCGTCTTTGCGTCGATAGCAGTCGGGAGATCCGGCACCGAGGCCAGCGTGCCAGGCTGAAACTCCTGCAGCACGGTAGCGACGCCACCGATAAAGCCCTGCATCTGAGGCGTACGACGCGGATCGGCCACGCCTTCGCCTTCGGTGCCGCGAAGCAGCATGGCAGACGTTCTGGTGAGGGCGAATGTTGCGGCCATCGAGATCGCATATTCCGGATGGGTGTAGCTGCCGACGACGATGCTGTTTCCCCGAACCGGCGACATGAGCTTCACCAGGCTATGCGCAGGGTTACGAAGGCCGACCGCGCGCCGAACGTCGAGCAGCCGTTTCAGGCCAGGGCAAAGCGCTTCGGTCGCGATGAAGGTGACCTTGCCGGCTTCGAGCGAGTCGGACGCACCGACCACGATATTTTTCTCACCGAGTGCGGCCAGTTCCGTCAGCACGTCGTTTACCGAAATTCGGGTCGATTCGGTTTGAGTACCGTGAATCAAAACAGGTAGACCTTCGCGGGCCAGCAGAAGCGCCAGCAGTGGCGTGAGCAACGGGAGCTTGCGCGCTCCGTTGTAGCTCGGAAGAATGATTGCCGTGCGGCCTTCCGGTACCAGAGGCTTCGACAGGCGCTCATGCGCTGCATCCAGAAAGCCCGCCATCTCTTGGGCGGTCTCGCCCTTGATGCGCATGGCCAGACAAAATCCGCCGACTTCGAGATCGGTCACGGTCCAGTCGAGCACTTGCCCGAACAGATCTTTTGCCTGCTCGCGCGTCAGCGGACGAGCACCGTCCTTGCCGCGGCCAATTTCCTTGATGTAGTGAGCGATTCCCATGGATTCCAATTGTCCCTGATGACTCATTACTTCGGGTTATTTGCTCAATTCCGGCTCTGGTGCCGAGGGTGCCGAGGGTGCCAAGGGTGAAGAAGCGGGTGCCACTCGAACGTCACTCGCATGGATCATCCGCTTCAACTCCGGCACGCATGAACCGCAGCTTGTCCCGCACTTCAAATTTCCTTGGAGCGACTTGAGCAGGGTGTCCGCATCTCCGATTCCCTCCAGCCGGTACGCCTTCAGCGCGCTCCCGATTTCCGAATCGGTCACGTTGAGGCAGCTGCAGATCGGCTTGCCGCGCGATTCGATGGCTTGCGGCGGTTTTACCCCCGGCGCCAGCACCATTCGGCCGTAGGTCTGCGCCGGCAGCGAATCCTGCAAAACAGTGCGAATCCAGCTTTGAGCGGATATGTCTCCGGCCAGCATGAAGCCTTCGAGATGCACCTCTTTCGCGCCGTCCCGGGTCACTGCATGGGCCATGCGCGCGGCACGATACTGGTGACGCCTGTTGTCAGCGTACTGAAGCACCTCGGGCGCATCGAGTCCTAGCAGCGCACGAAGCTCTTCAATAATTTCTTTTTCAGGGGCTTCGAACGCCGCAGCCCGAAACAGCAAGCCGCTTCGTTGCAACAACGGCTGGTTTTTCAAATCCGCCAATGGCACGTTGTTGGAAAACGGAACGCAGGTCGCGAAGGGAAACTTCGTCATGAAGTGCGACAGCTCTTCGCGCACCTCGTGCACTTTGTTTTCGTCTATCCAAGTCATGGCAAAAAAAGCCCAAGGCATTTCGGCCTTCAGAATTTTGACCGCCGAATGCTTCAACTCGGGCTGTTTCGAGGTCGGACAGTAAGCCGAGTTGGTGATTGCATTGACACCCGCCAGCGGCGATCCGGTGCTCGACACACCGCTCACGAATTCGCTGCCCCAATGCATCGCGATGAATGCCTGCGTCAACGCAACCTCGCTCGATTGCAGTACCGGCAACACGATAGAGCCACGCTTCGACGTGATGTGCACCAAGTCACCGTCCACCAGTTTCAATCGCGACATGTCCTGCGCGTTCATTTCTATCGAAGGCTCCGCGACGTGTCCGAAAAGTCGGCCGACTGTGCCGGTACGGCTCATGCCATGCCATTGGTCGCGCAGTCGACCGGTCGTCAACGAGAACGGAAAACGCGATTCGCGTGGTTCTGCCAGCGGCTTGTAGATTGCATTGGCGAATTTCGCTTTGCCGTCTGTGGTGGGGAATACGCCGTCTTCGTAGAGGCGGGTCTTGCCGATCGGATCACCCTCGCGCATCGGCCATTGCAGCGGCGTTTCGTCGAGCTTCGCGTAGCTCATGCCGGTGATGTCGAGATCGCGTCCGCGAGTCAGCTCGCGATGCTCGTTCCACACCGACTCAGGCGTCGGGTAATGCAGATTCGCGGGACGCCTGCCGTTCAACAGCGGAGCAATACGATCGGCAAATTGCGAGGCAATCAGCCAGTCGTGTCGGGTATCGCCGGGCGATTCCACAGCGGCCCGCACCCGGGAAATACGGCGTTCGCTGTTCGTGACCGTGCCTTCTTTTTCGCCCCACGTAGTTGCTGGAAGCAGCAGATCGGCCCAGTCGCAGGTAGCAGTCGTCGAGAACGCTTCCTGCACGACCACGAACTCCGCCCGTTCGAGCGCACGTCGAACGGTTGCTTGATCCGGCATCGACTGGGCGGGGTTGGTGCACGCAATCCAAAGTGCTTTGATCTCGCCATCGGCGGCTGCCTGGAACATGTCCACTGCAGTTTTGCCTGGAGTCGAAGGAACATCGTCGATGCCCCAAGCCGCTGCGACCTCCGCACGATGTTCTGCGTTCGACAGATCGCGATGTGCGCTGAGCATGTTGGCGAGTCCGCCCACTTCGCGCCCGCCCATTGCGTTCGGTTGACCGGTGAGCGAAAAAGGCCCGGCACCCGGCTTGCCGATCTGCGCGGTAGCCAGATGAAGATTGATCAGCGCAGCGTTTTTCATCGTGCCGCTGCTCGACTGGTTCAAGCCCTGGCAGTAGAGGCTCAGCGTTGCAGTCGACGTGGCGAACATGCGAGCTGCCGCCAGCAAATCCGCCTTCGTGATGCCGCAAATTTGCGAGACCAGGTCGGGTGTGCAATCGCGAACCGTGGCCTTGAGATCGTCGAACCCGTTCGTATGCGCTGCTATGTACTCTGGCTTGGTCCAGCCTTCCCACAACATGATGTGCAGCATGCCGTTGAACAGCATCACATCGGTGCCGGGCTGAATCGCGAGGTAAAGGTCGGCGATTTCGGCGGTGTCGGTGCGGCGCGGATCGACATAGATGATCTTCATTTCCGGGTTCGCCGCGCGCGCGTCTTCGATGCGGCGGAACAGCACAGGATGCGCGAATGCTGTGTTGCTTCCGACGATGAAGATGCAGCCGGTGTGATTCACATCGTCGTAGCAAGTGGGTGGTGCATCCGCGCCTAGCGTTGCCTTGTAGCCCGCCACAGCGCTGCTCATGCACAGCCGCGAATTGGTGTCGATGTTGTTGGTGCCAATCAAACCCTTGGCGAGTTTGTTGAAGACGTAATAGTCCTCTGTGAGCAGTTGGCCCGACACATAGAAGCCGACCGAGTCCGGGCCGTGCTGGTTGATGACGGCTGCGAACTTGCGCGAAGCCAGATCGAGCGCGTCGTTCCAGCTTGTCGCGACGGGAGCCTGCCCGCGCAGGAATCGGCGCATCGGTTGCAACAGCCGGGTTTGCCGGTTCACCGCAGCGGTCGCAGTCAAGTGCAGCGTCGATCCCTTGGTGCACAAGCGTCCGAAGTTTGCCGGATGATCCGGGTCGCCCTCGACCCCGGTGATCTGCTTGCCATCGCTTTCGATGATCACGCCACAACCCACACCGCAGTACGGACAGGTCGAGCGTGTCTTCATCATGGCGGTCTCAGTCCAGCGCCAAGGTGGCGAGTTCGTGAGCGTCGAGGTGCACCGTGCCATCGACAACCTGCACCGCGAATCGCTGTGCGCAACCTTCGTCGGGCGCTTTGGCGCAGCCGCTGTCGAGTGCGATCGTCCAGTTGTGCAATGGGCATGCCACGCTGGTGCCGAACACGATGCCCTGACTCAACGGACCTCCCTTGTGCGGGCATTTGTCGATCAGCGCGAACACTTGGTTCTGGTCGTTGCGAAACACGGCGACATGGCTTCCTTCGCTTCTGCTCACGCGTCGCGACCCGAGTACCGGAATATCGTCGACGCGGCAGATTGGCAACCATTGCAGTTCGGTCGTTTCCATAGGCGCTCCCATCAGTTCACGCTTGCCGCGAGAGCAGCAACCACTTCGGGTTTGATCACGGGTGCCGAAATCGCATCGAACTGACGCGTATCGATAGACGCCTTGTCGAAGTCGAACCACGGATCCGGCTCGCCATCGAGGCTGTACTGCAGGCGCTCCCACAATGCTTTGCGACCTTCCGCGTCGTCCAGGATTTTCGATTTCACGTAATCCATTCCTACTCGATTCACGTAATGCACCGTCCGTTCCAGATACCAGCCTTCTTCGCGATAGAGCTGCAGGAACGCGCCGCTGTATTCCAGGACTTCTTCGGAGGTCTTCACCTTGCAGAAGAACACGCCAACCTCGGTCTTGATGCCGCCGTTGCCGGCCACATGCAGTTCCCATCCGCTGTCGACGCCGATGATTCCGACGTCCTTGATGCCGGACTCGGCGCAGTTGCGCGGGCATCCACTGACAGCGAGCTTGACCTTGTGCGGTGCGTACATGCGCCACATCGCGCGTTCGAGATCTTTGCCCATCTGCGTGCTGTCCTGAGTGCCGAATCGGCACCATTCGGAGCCCACGCAGGTCTTCACGGTTCGCAATGCTTTTGCGTAAGCATGGCCCGAAGGCATGCCGATGTCTTTCCAGACATTGACCAGGTCTTCCTTTTTCACGCCAAGCAAATCGATACGCTGACCGCCTGTGACCTTCACTGTCGGGATCTTGTACTTGTCTACCGCGTCGGCGATGCGTCTGAGCTCGGACGCCGTCGTCTCGCCGCCCCACATGCGCGGAATCACGCTGTAGGTGCCGTCTTTCTGGATGTTCGCGTGACTGCGCTCGTTGATATAGCGGCTTTGCGGATCGTCTCGCGCTTCTTTGGGCCAAGTCGAAATCAGGTAGTAATTGATGGCCGGTCTGCAAGTGGAGCAGCCATTCGGCGTGCGCCACTTCATGGTTTCGTACACCGATGCAATCGTCATCAAACGCTGGTGTTTGATTGCATCGCGTGCTTCCTGATGGCTGTGATCGGTGCAGCCGCAGATCGCCTTCTTCTTCGGCGCGGTGGAGTAATCGCCGCCGGCCGTGAACATGAGGATCTGTTCGACTAGGCCGGTGCATGAGCCGCAGGATGCACTGGCTTTGGTGTGCTTGCGCACTTCATCCAGCGTGAACAAGCCTTTGTCCTTGATGGCCTTGCAGATCGTGCCCTTGTTGACGCCATTGCATCCGCACACCTCTGCGTCGTCGGCCATCGCGGCCGCTTTGCTGTGGCCTTCGTGACCGGAGTCGCCAAGATTCGATTCGCCGAACATGAGCTTGTCGCGGATGTCCGCAACGCTGCGTCCGTCGCGAAGCAGCTTGAAGTACCAGCTTCCATCGACCGTATCGCCGTACAGGCATGCACCCACCAGCTTGTCGTCCTTGATGACCAGCTTCTTGTAGACGCCGCCGAACGGGTCGCTCATGACGATCTCTTCGGTGCCTTCGCCGCCGCTGAATTCGCCGGCCGAGAACAGGTCGATTCCGGTGACTTTCAGCTTGGTGGAGGTGAGCGATCCGAGGTATCGGCCTATGCCGTATTGCGCCAGATGATTCGCGACCACCTTGCCCTGCTCGAACAGTGGCGCGACGAGTCCATACGCGGTGCCCCGATGATTCGCACATTCACCCACCGCGTAGATTCGTGCGTCGGTAATCGTCTGCATCGTGTCGGTCACGACGATTCCGCGATCGCAATGAATGCGCGATTTTTGTGCGAGTTCCACGTTGGGGCGAATGCCCACCGCCATCACCACCAGATCGGTCGGTACTTCGCTGCCGTCCTTGAATCGGATGGCACTGACCCGGCCGTCTGCGTTGCCCACCAGCTCCTGCGTCTGCGCCTTCAACAGGAAGGTCATGCCGCGTTCTTCCAGCGATTTTTGCAGCAGCTTGCCGGCTACTTTGTCGAGTTGCCGCTCCATCAGCCAGTCGTTGACATGCACCACGGTGACTGTCATTCCGCGCTTCATCAAACCGTTGGCGGCTTCGAGGCCCAACAATCCGCCGCCGATCACGACTGCGTTCTTGTATTTGGTCGCCGCGTCGATCATCGCCTGCGTATCGGCAATGTCGCGATACGCGAGAACTCCATCCAGATCCGCGCCAGGCACCGGCAACATGAACGGGTTCGACCCGGTCGCAATCAACAAGCGGTCGTACTGCACTTCGGTGCCGTCGTCGGCCTTGACGATGCGATTGCGTCTGTCGATTTCGACCACCTTGCGGCTGGTGTGCAGCGTGACCTTGTTGTCCGTGTACCAATCCCAGTCGTTCAGGATGATCTGCTCGATGGTCTGCTCACCGGCCAATACCGGCGACAACAGAATCCGGTTGTAGTTAGGGTGCGGCTCTGCACCGAACACCGTGATGTCGTACATGTCCGGTGCGATCTTGATCAGCTCTTCCAGCGTGCGAACGCCGGCCATTCCGTTGCCGATCATCACCAGGCGCATTTTCGGTTTCGTCGAGTCAACCTTCGCCAAATTTTCGGCTTCGATCATGCGGCCTCCAGATCGGTCTTGGCTTGCCGGGTGTACAGAAAATCGATCACCGCTTTTCTGCAATGCACGTAGGTCGGGTCTTCGACTAGTTCCACGCGATTGCGCGGTCGCGGAATATCGACGGTCAGGATTTCGCCGATGGTCGCAGCAGGTCCGTTGGTCATCATGACGATGCGATCCGACAGCAGCACTGCCTCGTCCACATCGTGCGTGACCATCACGACGGTGCTGTGCGTCTTGGCGACGATGGCAAGCAACTCGTCCTGCAGTCGTGCGCGCGTCAACGCATCGAGTGCGCCGAAGGGCTCGTCCATCAACAGCACTTTCGGCTCCATCGCCAGTGCGCGTGCAATGCCGACTCGTTGCTTCATGCCGCCCGAGATTTCGCCGGGACGCTTGTGCGTGGCAGGTGTAAGACCGACCAACGCAAGCGCGGCATCTGTGCGAGCCTTGAGCTGCGCCTTCGATTCGGTTGAGCTGAACACGCGCTCCACACCCAGGTAGATGTTTTCGTAGCAGGTGAGCCACGGAAGCAGCGAATGATTTTGAAAAACGACGGCGCGTTCCGGTCCGGGTCCGGCGATTTCGCGGCCTGCGCAAATGAGCGTTCCCTCGGTCGGCAGCGTGAGACCCGCGATCAGGTTCAGCAGCGTCGATTTACCGCAGCCCGAGTGGCCGATCAGCGAAACGAATTCACCTTTTGCGACTGTCAGATCGATGTCCCGCAATGCAGGGAAGGGGCCTTTCGCAGTCTTGAACGTCTGCGCGACATCGGCGACCTGAATGAATTTGTCGGCGGCCATGATGGTTTCGTTGGTCATACCTTCACCTCTTCGAATGTGAATGCCGTGGCGAGCTTGATGAGTGCGTACTCAAGAATCAATCCGACGATCCCGATTACGAAGATCGCGATGATGATGTTCTTGACGTTCAGGTTGTTCCATTCGTCCCATACCCAAAAGCCGATTCCGACGCCACCGGTCAGCATTTCGGCCGCGACGATCACGAGCCATGCTGTGCCGACGGCGAGTCGCACGCCGGTGAGCATGTAGGGCAGAACAGCGGGGAAAAGAATCTTGCTGACGATCTTCCATTCGGAAAGATTCAGCACACGCGCCACGTTCATGTAGTCGCTGGGAACACGTTGCACGCCAACGGCAGTGTTGATGATCATCGGCCAGATGGAGCAGATGAAGATGGTCCAGATGGCTGCAGGATTCGCGCCTTTGAACACCAGCAAACCGACCGGCAGCCACGCGAGCGGCGACACCGGTCGCAGCAGGCTGATCAGCGGGTTGAACATGCGCGACAGGAACGTGAATCGGCCGATCATGAAGCCCGCAGGAATGCCTACGATGGCCGCGAGACCGAAGCCGACCGCCACGCGTTTGAGCGACGACAGCACGTTCCATCCGATGCCCTGGTCGTTCGGGCCTTTGCTGTAGAACGGATCGCTGAACACGGTGATTGCCTGATCGAGCGTTTCGCGCGGTGCCGGAAAGCCCGCGCCGGTTTTCAGCGCCACGATTTCCCAAACCACGACAAGAAGGGCCAGGCCCGCGACAGGCGGAAGAATCTGCATGCCCAAGCCGCGCCAATCGAAAGGCCTGGAAGTTTTCGCGGGCTTTGCGGGCAAAGCTTTCGCTTCGTTGGCCGCCGGTTTGGCCATGGCCTGAGGATCCGAAATCTCGATGGCTTTGCTCACTGGTTTATCTGCCGGAATTGCATCGAGCGGCTCCTGAATGGGTGAATGAAAAACGGCGCTGACCATGTCGATCTCCTTGGCGTTTTTTACGGGTTCGGATGTGGGTTCGGGTGATGTTTCAGGCGTGAACCTTGAAACTGTCGGCGTACTTCGCAGGATCTTTTCCGTCCCACACCACACCGTCCATGAGCTTGCTGGTGCGCATGACTTCCTTCGGCACCGGCGTCTTTGTTGCAGTGGCAGCTTCCTTGTAGATCTCGATCCGGTTGATCTGTTTGGCTACTGCCAGATAGTCCGGATGCTCCTTGATCAGACCCCAGCGTTTGTGCTGCGTGAGGAACCACATGCCGTCTGAAAGATAGGGGAAGTTGACCAGGCCGTCGTTGTAGAACTTCATGTAGTTCGGGTCGTCCCAGGTCTTGCCCAGCCCGTTCTGATAGCGACCCAGAATACGCTGGTTGATCGCATCGACACCGGTGTTCACATAGGCCTTGTCGGCAATCGTGTCGGCCATCTTCATCTTGTTTTGAAGACCGGCATCGATCCATTTGCTTGCTTCGAGAATTGCGGCCGTCACCGCGCGTGCAGTGTTCGGATTCTTCTTCACGAAGTCCGCAGTGGTGCCCAGAACTTTCTCGGGATGATCTTTCCAGATGTCCTGCGAGGTGACAGCCGTGATGCCGATGCCGTCCATGATCGCGCGGTGATTCCAGGGCTCGCCCACGCAGAAGCCATCCATGTTGCCGACGCGCATGTTCGCCACCATCTGCGGAGGCGGCACCGAAATGACTTTGGCATCCTTGAACGGATTGATGCCTGCGCTCGCCATCCAGTAGTACAGCCACATCGCGTGCGTGCCAGTGGGAAAGGTTTGTGCAAAGGTGTATTCCGCTTTCTCGGTCTTCATCACCTTGGCTAGCGACATCGCATCGACCGCACCCTTGTCCGCCAACTTCTTCGACAAGGAAATCGCCTGGCCGTTGTTGTTCAGTGTCATGAGCACCGCCATGTCTTTCTTGGGGCCGCTCACGCCGAGCTGCATGCCGTAGACCAGGCCGTACAGCACATGCGCCATGTCGAGTTCGCCGTTAGCCAGCTTGTCGCGCACGCCGGGCCAGCTTGCTTCCTTGGTGGGGATGATCGTCACGCCGTATTTCTTGTCGATGCCCAGCACCGACGCCATCACGACGCTCGCGCAATCGGTCAGCGGAATGAAGCCGATCTTGACTTCCTTCTGCTCCGGCGCATCTGAGCCAGCAGCCCAGACGCCGCTGTGCCCGAGGGTCGCGTAGAAGGCCGCACTGGCAACACCCGCTTTGCGGATGAAATCGCGTCGAGCAGGACTGGCGGGAATTTGCGCGCTATCTACGAGCTGTGGCGCGGTGTCGGATGGCTTAAAGGTCATGTTCAAGTTCCTTCGATCGTGGGCAAACAAAAAGCGGTTCGGAAACGAAAACGGCGTCCATTTCCTGCTCGCGTTTTTGTCGAGCGGAAATGGACGCCGTTGTCCAGGTAATCAGTGCGATCCGACCGCCATTGGCCGGCTCACGTATGTTGCGTTGCACAAAGTGTGCCAACCGTTTTCTGCCGTTCGGTACGCCGAAAGTGGCGTTTTAGGGCCACGTAGTGGCAAGCAGCAGGTTCGTTTAGGTGCGCGATGCCGCAGCTTGGTGCGGCAGCAGCTCCGACATGGCGAGCACCGACTCGGCTACTTCCACGAGTTTGCGGTTCTGGCTCATCGCGGTCTGGCGCAGCATTTTGTGCGCGTCGCTTTCGGTCAGATTCCGATGCGCCATCAACAGTCCCTTGGCGCGCTCGACGACCTTCCGCTCGTTGAGGCTGGCTCGCACCTTGTCGAGTTCGTCGCGCATCGCCTGCATTCGCTGGGACTGTTCCTGAACCAGTTCGAGTACCGAGCGCTCCACATGACGACCGTAGGTCTGCAAGGGCCGAGCCGCCGACTGCTCACCTGTGTAGTCACCGAAGAAGTCGAATGCCGGAGGATCCTCGCGCTGGTCCAACAGCGTCCTGTCGGTCGATAACAGAGCCGCTGCTTCGTCGATCTTTCGTTTGCACAGATCGAGCAGACTGGCCGCCAGTTGCGCTTCGACCTGATGCATTGCATCCATCCGGTCGGTACAGCAATCGAACCACGCCTGGCTCAATTCGGTGTCGAGAGGCGCGCCCGGCGATGCGGTGCAGCCGATACGTCGAAGCCTTTCCAGTTCGGCCATGGTTTCGCCGCTGGTGCATGCGAACCACGAGGCCAGCGGTCCCGGAGGAGAGAACTCGACGAATATCTGGAAGCAGCGTTCCTGCGAGTCGATCAGGTCGAGCCAGTGCTGCTTACTCGCCATATCGGCCACACCCGATCCGAAAGCCGCAACGCCGGTTGCGCGTTCCTGTCCGGCAAACTCCTTGCCCTCCATGAAATTGAACATGGCGACCAGGAGCCGCGAGATTTCCGGATTCGTCGCGGTGTCGGCCGCTTCGAACACCACGGCCAGCAGGCCCGATATCAGCCGAACGAACGAGGCGGTCGATTCCTCGGGGGAAATCTCGAGTCCGGCAACGCGTTCGCGCAACCTGGGCAAAGCGTCCAGACCCTGTAATACGTAGGCGATGCGTCCGAACAATCTGGCGCCGTTGCCAAGTTTGGCATCGCCGGTGTCCAGATGATCGAAGGCGGCACGCGTTTCCTGCTCGATCTGAAGGCATTCGTTGATCTGATCGACGAGGTTGTTGTGTCCGCGTTTACCTCCCGAACTCAGATACAGATTCGAGCGACCACGCTCCTTTTGCAGGACGTGAATCAGGTGCCCCAGCAGGCTCACCAGCGAACTGGTGCGCGAGAGCTGATCGAGTTCCACGATTTCGCATTCGCGCGCTGCAATCAGAAAGGAGAGGCCGGACTTCATATGACCTCGGTGCAGCAATAGCCGTGCCGTGTCTCATACACTCGAGGCAAATGCTGGTACTTGGAATCGAATCGTCATGCGACGAGACGGGCGTCGCGCTCGTCGAGTCATCTTCTTATGCGTCTATGGATGCGCCGGAAGCTGTCCTTCCGCGACTTTTGTCACACGCTCTGCACAGTCAGGTCGAAATGCACGAGGCCTACGGTGGGGTGGTGCCCGAACTTGCCAGCCGCGATCACATTCGCCGTGTTCTTCCGCTGACCCAGCATGTGCTGGGCGAAGCTCACAAAAAACTCGCCGATATCGATGTCATCGCCTATACCCGCGGTCCGGGTTTGGCTGGAGCGTTGCTGGTGGGTGCGGGTGTGGCATGCGCACTCGGCGCATCGCTCGGAAAGCCGGTTCTCGGCATTCACCATCTGGAAGGGCACTTGCTTTCGCCCTTCCTGAGCAACGATCCGCCCAAGTTTCCGTTTATTGCCTTGCTGGTATCGGGCGGTCATACGCAGTTGATGCTGGTGGAAGGCGTCGGCAGTTACGAAATCCTCGGTGAGACGATCGACGACGCAGCGGGTGAGGCGTTCGACAAATCCGCCAAGCTCTTGGGACTCGGATATCCCGGTGGCCCAGCGCTCTCGAAAATGGCGGACTCGGGCAATGGCGAAGCGTTCAAGCTTCCGCGCCCCTTGCTTCACAGCGGCAACCTCGATTTTTCGTTTGCCGGGCTTAAAACCGCCGTCATGACCCAAGCCAAAAAACTGGGTAACGACCTCGAATCGCGCAAGGCGGATCTGGCCGCCTCGACCCAGGCGGCAATCGTCGAAGTGCTGGTGAAGAAATCGGTTGCCGCGTTGAAGCAGACGAAGATCAAAACAATGGTCGTCGCAGGTGGCGTCGGCGCGAACAAAAAGCTGCGCGAACAACTCGGTATTGCGTGCAAGGCCATGCGAGTCACGCTGCATTACCCCGAGCTTCATTTGTGCACCGACAACGGCGCAATGATCGCGATGGCCGGTGCAATGCGTTTGAACGCGGGCAAACAAAAAGCCAGCGAGATCTACGCTTTCGACGTAAAACCTCGCTGGCCTCTGGACAGCATCGAGACGGCGTGACGCGCGTCTGGATCGATGCCTAAACGGAACGTTAGTTGACGGTCAACTGGGTCACGTTGTTCACCGGTGCCTTCTTGGCAAGCTTGATGGTCAACACGCCGTTTTCGACACGAGCCTCGCTGGCAGAAGCATCGATCTCTTGCGGCAGACGATAGCTCGCGCGAACCTTGCGTTTGGCTTCGTCCTTGCTCTTAATGCGAACGACGTCGACTTCGATGTCGACCGAGATGTCTTCACGCGACAGGCCGGGAACGTCGAGAGAGAGTGTCCAGGAGGTGTCGTCTTGTGCGAACTCGTAGTTCTTGTCGGCGTTGGTGTAGGCGTCGCGAAGAAAGCGTTGAACGCTCTGGTCTGCCACGCGGAACGAGGGGCTGAAAGAATCGACGCGGCGGCTAACGAGGGAGGGAGCAAAAAACATGATGAAATCCTTTTCAATTTAAAAATAAAACGGCTGTCGGCAATTGCTTCGAACCGTCCCGTAAACTGCGCGGCTTCCAACACTGCTTCATCTTCTGCTTCATCTTTTTTAGATGCGTGCCGTTGATCTGTTGATTTCCGCTTGAGACATATCTGCGTCGTTCAATTCCCATTTCAAGAGACATTTTCACCAATGAAAAATAAGATTTACGCGGTCTTGAATTGCGTTGTCGCATCACTATCTGCTTTGGCTTTTTCGTCTGCGAGCGTTCATGCGCAGACTCCGGCGCAACCGATCAAGCTGGCCTTGGTCGAATCGATGAGCGGCCCGTTCGCCAACACCGGGGAAGCTGTCTATCGCAACCTGCTTTGGGCGGTCGAGCGGGTCAATGCTCGAGGTGGTGTGAAGCTGCCCGCTTCGCAGGGCGGCGCCAGGCCTCTGAAGCTCGAACGGTACGACAGCAAGGGTCAGAACGAAGAGGCGCTCGCAGCCATGCGCGCGGCTATCGACAACGGTGCGTCGTTTATCGCGCAGGGCAATTCGTCGACGATTGCAGCAGCCTTGATCGACGCGGTCGGCAAGCAGAACGAGCGCGAGCCTTCGCATCGTGTTCTGTACCTCAACTACTCCGCAGTCGACCCGGTACTTACCAACGAGAAGTGCAGCTATTGGCACTTCCGCTTCGATGCGCATGCGGACATGCGTGTGGCTGCACTGATGGACGTGTTCAAGGACGAGTCCGAGGTGAAGAGCGTGTATCTCATCGGCCAGGATTACAGCTTCGGCCAAGCGGTGTTGCGCGAGACGAGACGCCAGATCGGCATCGTCCGGCCTGACGTGAAAATCGTCGGCGACGAGTTGCACCCGCTGGGACGCGTGAAAGATTTCGCGCCCTATGCAGTCAAGATCAAGGCCAGCGGCGCACAGGCCGTTTTCACAGGCAACTGGGGCCAGGATTTGACGCTGCTCGTGAAAGCTGCGCGAGAAGTCGGATACGAAGGCCGCTTCTTCACCTTTTACGGCAATGCTCTGGGTGCGCCTGCCGCCATAGGTGACGCAGGCGTCGGCAAGGTGATCGCGGTTGCGGACTGGCTGCCGAATGTGCAGACGCCGGAGTCCGAGGCCTTCTACAAATCTTTCCGCGAACGCTTCCCCAAATCGGCGGACGACTATGTGCACATGCGCATGCAGCTGCTGGTCGAGACGCTCGCTCAGTCGATCGAAAAAGCCGGATCGACCGAGGCGGGCGCAGTGGCTGCGGCAATGGAATCTGCGCAGGTGGAGTTGAGTGGACGGGCCGGCCGCATGCGCGCCGCAGATCATCAGTTTCAGCAACCGCTGGTTGTCGGCGTCATGGCCAAGCAGGGGTCGCCCGGCGTGAAGTTCGACGTGGAAGGTTCCGGCTACGGCTTCCGCGTTATTCGCTCGATTCCAGCCGAACGCGCGGAGCAACCGTCGAGTTGTCGTATGGTTCGTCCCAAGGTTTGAGCCGATCGCCAAACAGATCAGAGTTTTTTTGGAAAGTAGACAGACATGAGACAGGCCATTCTTAACCTGGAAGCATCGAAGATTCGCGAAGTCGCCAACGCGGGACTAGGGCGCACCGATGTGTTGCCGTTCTGGTTCGGCGAGAGCGATGAAGTCACGCCCGATTTCATTCGCCAGGCAGCTATCGAATCGCTGCAAAAGGGCGAGACCTTTTATTCCCACAACCTCGGCCTCGCGGAACTGCGCGAAGCCATCGCGGCATACACCAGCAAGCTGCACAAGCCAGTCGACGCCGGCCGAATCGCCGTCACCTCGGGCGGCGTCAATGCCCTGATGCTCGCAATCCAGGCGCTGGTCGATGCGGGAGATGAAGTGCTTGCTGTCACGCCGATATGGCCCAACCTGACCGCGCAGCCCGCGATCATGGGCGGCATCGTCAAAACGCTGGCGCTCAAACCCGACGCGTCGGGCGCGTGGATGCTGGATATGGACGAGCTGCGTGCTGCTGTCACTTCCAAAACCAAGGTTCTAATCGTCAACGCGCCCAACAACCCCACCGGTTGGACGATGACGTCGGAAGAGCAGCGCGCTGTGCTCGACCATTGCCGCAAAACAGGCACCTGGATCCTGGCGGACGAGGTGTACGAACGTTTGTATTACGAACCCACTTCCAAAGGATGCGCGCCCAGCTTTCTTGACTTCGCCGAGCCTGACGACAAGCTGGTCGTCGCTCACAGCTTTTCCAAGAGTTTTCTCATGACCGGCTGGCGCTTGGGTTGGCTGGTCATGCCGCCATCGCTCGTGGAAGGCATGGGCAAGCTCATCGAATTCAACACCTCGTGCGCCAGTGTGTTTACGCAAAAGGCCGGTCTGGCAGCAATTCAGCACTGGGAGCAGGTGACTCCGCGCGTGGTTGCGCACTTGAAGCAATGCCGTGACACGCTCATTCCCCTGCTCCAGGCGGTGCCCGGCGTAAAGCTGGCGCCCGCCAAAGGCGGCATGTACGCATTCTTCAAGCTCGACGGTTACGACGATTCGCTGGACACCGCCAAGCGGCTGGTGACCGAAGCGGGCATCGGCTTGGCACCGGGGAATGCTTTTGCGCCGGAAGCGCAGGGCTGGCTGCGATGGTGCTTCGCCTCGAAAGATACAGCCCGGCTGGGCGAAGGGGTGTCCCGGCTCAGAAACTGGCTCAGGCTATAATCGCCGGGCCTCGCGTCTTGCGGGGCGCACGTCAGGAGCAATTCCAGCACCTGTCGCAAGTTAAACATTTACAGGAATCATCATGACCCCCATCGTCAAGGCCGACCTCGTCAAAGACAACGCACGCAGTGCAACCGATACCGGTAGCCCGGAAGTGCAAGTCGCAATTTTGACCGGCCGCATCAACGAACTCACCCCCCATTTCAAGACCCACGCCAAGGACCATCATGGTCGCCGTGGTCTGCTGCGTATGGTGAGCCGTCGCCGTAAGCTGCTGGACTATCTCAAGTCCAAAGATGCCGACCGCTACACCGCTTTGATCGCAAAGCTGGGTCTGCGTAAGTAAACCGAATCAAATGAATAAACGCCTGGGTTAGTCCGCTAGCTCAGGCGTTTTTCACTTCGGAGAAGCAAAACAGAGCGAAGCTGTGTCATTCCATCAGGGTCTGCCTGCCCGGCAGAGGTCGTCCGGACAGCCAGTCCGACACCCTGAAAGATCGCAAGGATCCTGATGGAATGGCATCGTGTTCTGGGAAGCAACTCCAGGCTTTGAGAGGTGGCCGTCACCTCTCAAACGCACCCGAATGTTCGGGTGTCTCTCGGAGAAAACATGAGTCTTTTCAATAAAGTTACCAAGACCTTCAAGTGGGGCGATCACACCGTCACCATGGAAACTGGCGAAATCGCTCGTCAGGCTGGCGGCGCTGTGCTGCTCAGCATGGACGACACCGTCGTTCTCGCAACTGTCGTTGCAGCCAAGACCGCCAAATCGGGGCAGGACTTCTTCCCCCTGACCGTCGATTACCTCGAAAAAACCTACGCTGCCGGCAAGATCCCCGGAAGCTTCTTCAAACGTGAAGCCAAGCCCAGCGAATTCGAAACCCTCACCTCGCGCCTGATCGATCGCCCGATCCGTCCGTTGTTCCCCGAAGGCTTCTTCAACGACGTGCAAGTGGTCATCCACACGCTGTCGTTGAACCCTGAAGTCGACGCCGACATTGCTGCGCTCATCGCGACCAGCGCGGCACTGTCCATTTCCGGCATTCCTTTCAGCGGCCCCATCGGCGCTGCACGCGTCGGCTACGTCAATGGCCAGTACGTCCTGAACCCCGGCAAGACCGCACGCCTCGATTCGACGCTCGACCTCGTGGTCGCAGGCACCGAAGCGGCTGTGCTGATGGTCGAATCCGAAGCACAACAACTGTCCGAAGAAATCATGCTCGGCGCAGTCGTGTTCGGTCATGAGCAAGGCAACATCGCGATCAACGCGATTCACGAACTCGTTCGTGAAGCAGGCAAGCCGGTCTGGGCATGGGAAGCTCCTGCCAAGGACACCGCGCTCATCGCCAAGGTGGAAGCACTGGCAGAAGCCAAGTTCCGCGAGGCTTATCAAATCCGCAACAAGCAGTCGCGCACTCAGGCGTTGCGCGAAGCAACCTCTGGCGTGATGGCATCGCTCAAGGCCGAAGCTGTCGAGTTTGACGGCGTGAAAGTCGAAGGCATGCTGTTCGACATCGAAGCGAAGATCGTCCGTAGCCAGATCCTGGCCGGCGAGCCCCGCATCGACGGTCGCGACACCCGCACGGTTCGCCCCATCGAAATCCGCAACAGCGTCCTGCCCCGTACCCACGGATCGGCCCTGTTCACCCGCGGCGAAACGCAAGCGCTGGTCGTGACCACGCTCGGCACCGAACGCGACGCACAACGTATCGACGCATTGGCCGGCGAATACGAAGACCGCTTCATGCTGCACTACAACATGCCTCCCTTTGCGACCGGTGAAACCGGCCGCGTGGGCACGCCCAAGCGCCGCGAAATCGGCCATGGCCGTCTGGCAAAACGCGCATTGAACGCAGTGCTGCCTTCGAAGGAAGACTTCCCGTACACCATTCGTGTCGTGAGTGAAATCACCGAGTCCAACGGCTCCTCGTCGATGGCTTCGGTCTGCGGCGGCTGCCTCTCGATGATGGATGCTGGCGTTCCCATGAAGGCACACGTGGCAGGTATCGCCATGGGTCTCATCAAGGATGCGAACCGCTTCGCAGTTCTGACCGACATCCTGGGAGATGAAGATCATCTGGGCGACATGGACTTCAAGGTGGCCGGCACGACCAACGGCGTGACCGCTCTCCAGATGGACATCAAGATCCAGGGCATCACCAAGGAAATCATGCAGGTCGCATTGGCTCAGGCCAAGGAAGCGCGCATGCACATCCTGGGCAAGATGCAGGACGCGATGAGCGAAGCGAAGACCGAAGTGTCGAACTTCGCTCCGCGTCTGTTCACGATGAAGATCAACCCCGAGAAGATTCGCGACGTCATCGGCAAGGGTGGCTCCGTCATTCGCGCGTTGACCGAAGAAACCGGCACGCAGATCAACATCGGGGAAGACGGCACCATCACGATCGCTTCGTCCGATCCGGCAAAGGCTGAAGAAGCCAAGCGCCGCATCGAAATGATCACGGCGGAAGTCGAGATCGGCAAGATCTACGAAGGCCCGATCACCAAGATCCTCGACTTCGGCGCACTAGTCAACCTGCTGCCCGGCAAGGACGGCCTGCTGCACATCAGCCAGATCGCGCATCAACGCGTCGAGAAAGTCACCGACTATCTGAGCGAAGGCCAGATCGTCAAGGTCAAGGTTCTCGAGACCGACGAAAAAGGTCGCGTGAAGCTCTCGATGAAGGCGCTCCAGGAACGTCCGCAGCAGGAGTTTGCGCAGAACGACGGCCACGGTCAGAACTAAAGTCTGATCGGGGTGACACAGCTCGATGCGTTCGTTCGCGTCGAGCGGTCATCCGGGCTGTCATCGGTCGACAAACTGATCGATACATTGGTCGATAAGCAGATTCGTACATCCTCATGAACATCATTGAAATCACATCCTTCGGCAAGCCTGAAGTGCTCAAGCCCGCTACGCGTCCCGACGCGGTTGCAGGGCAGGGCGAAGTGCTGATTCGCGTCGCGGCAAGCGGCGTGAACCGTCCGGATGTCGCTCAACGTGCCGGCAACTATCCACCGCCCCCCGGCGCATCGGATATTCCCGGTCTGGAAATCGCCGGTGTGATCGTGTCGGGTGACGCGGATGCAATGGCGAAGGCCGGATTCTCCGTGGGTGATCGCGTCTGTGCGTTGGTGTCGGGTGGCGGCTATGCCGACCTCTGCCCCGCGCCTGTCGGTCAATGTTTGCCGGTTCCCAAGGGTTTGACCGATATCGAGGCGGCATCGCTTCCCGAAACATTCTTCACCGTCTGGGTGAACGTGTTCGATCGTGCTTACCTCAAAGCAGGCGAGACGCTTTTGATCCAGGGTGGATCGAGCGGTATCGGCGTAACGGCCATGCAGATTGCAAAGGCAATGGGTGCAACCGTGATCGTGACCGCTGGGTCCGATGAAAAATGCAAGGCGTGTCTGGCACTCGGTGCGGATCACGCCATCAATTACAAGACCAGCGACTTTGTCGAAGAGACCAACAAGTTGACCAACGGCAAGGGTGCCGACGTCATCCTCGACATGGTGGCTGGCGACTACGTGGCGCGTGAACTCGAATGCCTGGCCATCGACGGCCGGTTGACGATGATTGCGGTGCAAGGCGGCGTCAAAGCCGAATTCAACGCCGGCAAGCTGCTGTACAAACGCCAGACCATCGTCGGCTCCACGCTTCGCGCACGTTCGATCGAGTTCAAGTCCGGCGTGGCGAAAGCACTGCGCGAAAAGGTTTGGCCACTGATCGAGCAGAAGAAAATCAAGCCCGTCATCCACAGCACCTTTCCGGCTTCGGAAGCGGCTAAAGCGCATGTGCTGATGGAATCGAATCAGCACATCGGAAAGATCGTTCTCACCTGGTGAGCGACGAGAGCGGCAGACAAGTAAACAAGCAACCAAGCACAAACGATAAACAGACAAACGCACACGACAGATGCAATCGAAGAAAAAACTGATCGCGGGTAACTGGAAGATGAACGGCAGCGTGTCGCTGAACGATCAGCTTTTGCGCGCGGTGCTGGCCGACATCGGCACACCGTCGTGCGATGTCGCTGTTTGCGTTCCCGCGCCATATTTCACGCAAGTCGGTGTGATCCTCGAGCGCGGCCCGGTATCCACTGGCGCGCAGGATGTTTCCGCTTTTGAATCCGGTGCATACACCGGTGAAATTTCCGCTTCCATGCTGCGTGAATTCGGGATCCGTTACGCCATCGTGGGTCATTCCGAGCGTCGCCAGTATCACGGTGAGACAGACGAAATTGTCGCGTCCAAAACTGCGCGTGCCTTGGCTGCGGGCGTGACGCCCATCGTTTGCGTCGGCGAAACCCTGGAGCAACGCGATGCGGGGCAGACCGAAGAAGTGGTGCGTCGCCAGCTCGCTGCGGTCATCCACGAAAACGGCCGTTGCGTCAGCGAAATCGTGGTGGCTTACGAGCCGGTCTGGGCCATCGGTACCGGGAAGACCGCAACGCCGGAACAGGCTCAGCAAGTTCACAAAGTGCTGCGTGCACAACTTCTTGCCGCAAGCGAGAAGGGCGCGAGCATTCGAATCATTTACGGCGGAAGCATGAACGCGGCAAATGCCGCTCAACTGCTTTCGCAACCCGATATCGATGGCGGATTGATCGGCGGTGCATCGCTCAAGGCACCCGATTTCCTCGCCATCATCGCTGCCGCATCGTCGGCCGCAAACGCTGGATCGACGTCGGTCGCAGCGGCATAAAGAATCTAGGAGTATCCAAAAAAATGAACGTCGTTCTCACCATCATCCTGTTCGTTCAGATGATCGCTGCCATCGTCATGATCGGTCTGGTCCTTATTCAGCACGGCAAGGGTGCCGACATGGGTGCTGCATTCGGTAGCGGCGGCTCCGGCAGCCTCTTCGGAGCATCCGGAAGTGCCAATTTCCTGTCGCGTGCAACTGCAGTTCTGGCAGCAATTTTCTTTGCCTGCACGCTGGGTCTCGCGTACTTCGGCAACCTGCGTCAGCCCAGCGCGGGAAGCGTTCTGGAAGGTGCCGCAATCGGCGCGCCGGCAGCCGCATCTTCCACGCCAGCCGGCTCGATTCCCGGCACGACCCCGGCATCGGCTGCCTCTTCGGCGGCTGTTCCGACGCCAGCGAAACCTGCTTCGGGCGCCGGACAGATTCCGACCAAGTAAATCGTGTTTGAAATCACGTCCTCGACTCAAGAGCGACGTGATTTCAGGGTAAACTACTAGCTTGCTTGGAAAGCCAAATGCCGTAAGGTTCCTCATGCCATCCAAGTAATGCAAAACCGCGGTCGTGGTGAAATTGGTAGACACGCTAGCTTGAGGGGCTAGTGGCGAAAGCTGTGCGAGTTCGAGTCTCGCCGACCGCACCAACTTAGGCCCTCCTGGAATTTTCTGGCGGGCTGTTGCGGTGAAGCAGAACCCCAGATGAACCTCCATCAGTACCTACCCGTCCTCTTGTTCATCCTGGTCGGCGTCGGTGTCGGCGTCGCCCCTCAGGTCATCGGCTTCATCCTTGGGCCCAACAAGCCCGATCAAGCAAAAAATTCCCCTTATGAGTGTGGTTTCGAAGCATTTGAAGATGCTCGAATGAAGTTCGACGTTCGCTACTACCTCGTAGCGATTCTGTTCATTCTTTTCGATCTCGAAATCGCGTTTCTTTTTCCCTGGGCTGTCGCGCTGAAAGATCTCGGTGCGGTCGGTTTTTGGGCTGTCATGATTTTCTTGGGCATTCTGGTCGTGGGCTTTGTCTACGAGTGGAAAAAAGGCGCCCTCGATTGGGAATAACCAGGACTTGATGCAATGTCACTCGATGGCGTCATGAAAGAAGGTTTCGTCACTACGTCTTATGACGCGGTGGCGAATTGGGCGAAGACAGGCTCCTTGTGGCCAATGACTTTCGGTCTTGCCTGCTGTGCGGTCGAAATGATGCATGCGGGCGCTGCCCGTTACGACATCGATCGTTTCGGCATGCTGTTCCGTCCGTCTCCCCGCCAAAGCGATCTGATGATCGTGGCCGGCACGTTGTGCAACAAGATGGCTCCCGCGCTCCGCAAGGTGTACGACCAGATGGCCGAACCGCGCTGGGTCATCTCGATGGGCTCATGCGCCAACGGTGGCGGTTACTACCATTACAGCTATTCGGTCGTTCGCGGATGCGATCGCATCGTCCCAGTCGATGTGTACGTTCCCGGATGCCCGCCCACTGCAGAGGCGCTGTTGTATGGCGTCATTCAGCTGCAGCAAAAAATTCGCCGCACCAACACGATTGCGAGGGCGTGAGATGACGACATTTGCCGTCCTGCCCGAAGAACTCGCAGAGAAATTGAAATCGGTATTCGGGGATCGCGCCAAGTCGGTCTCCGTTTCACTTGGCGAGGCAGAGCTCGTCGTCAAGGCTTCCGACTACCTGGCAGTTGCGCAAACCCTCCGCGACGAACCGGGCCTGCAGTTCGAACAGATGATCGACCTCTGCGGTATGGACTATTCCCTGTACCGCGATGGTGCCTACGAGGGCCTGCGTTACGCAGTCGTCGTCCAATTGCTGTCCGTGTCGCTGAATCAACGGGTTCGCTTGAAAGTGTTCTGTGCCGATGACGATATGCCTGTGGTCGATTCGATCAACGGCATATGGAACGCGGCCAACTGGTTCGAGCGCGAAGCGTTCGATCTCTTCGGCATCATCTTCGAAGGTCACGACGACCTGCGTCGCATCCTGACCGATTACGGCTTCATCGGCCATCCGTTCCGCAAAGACTTCCCGGTGTCGGGTCATGTCGAAATGCGTTACGACGAAGCGCAAAAGCGCGTCATCTATCAGCCGGTCAGCATCGAGCCTCGTGAAGTGGTGCCGCGCATTATTCGCGAAGAAAAATACGGGGGACTGCACTGATCGACGAGCCGCTGGCTTGTTCGACGACAGATTAGTGTCATGGCAGAAATTAAAAACTACACCCTCAACTTCGGCCCGCAACATCCGGCCGCGCACGGCGTGCTGCGCTTGGTGCTCGAGCTCGATGGCGAAGTCATCCAGCGCGCCGACCCGCACATCGGTCTGCTGCATCGGGCGACCGAAAAGCTTGCCGAGAGCAAGACCTTTATTCAGAACCTGCCGTACATGGACCGCCTCGACTACGTGTCGATGATGTGCAACGAGCATGCGTACTGCCTGGCCATCGAACGCATGATGGGTCTTGAAGTGCCGGAGCGCGCGCAGTACATCCGCGTGATGTTCTCCGAGATCACCCGTTTGCTGAATCATCTGTTGTGGTTGGGCGCGCACGGTCTCGATTGCGGCGCAATGAACATGTTGATCTACTGCTTCCGCGAACGCGAAGATCTGTTCGACATGTACGAAGCAGTATCCGGTGCGCGCATGCACGCGGCTTACTTCCGTCCGGGCGGCGTGTATCGCGACCTTCCGGACACGATGCCGCAGTACAAGGCAAGCAAAATCAAAAATGCGCGTGCAATCGGCAAGCTCAACGAAAACCGTCAAGGGTCGTTGCTCGATTTCATCGACGACTTCTGCGCTCGCTTTCCCAAGTACGTCGACGAATACGAAACCCTGCTCACCGACAACCGGATCTGGAAACAGCGCACGGTCGGCATTGCAGTGGTCACGCCGGAACGTGCATTGAATCTGGGCTTCACCGGCCCGATGCTTCGTGGCTCAGGCATTGCGTGGGATTTGCGCAAGACGCAGCCTTACGACGTGTATTCCAAGATCAAGTTCGATGTGCCGGTCGGCAAGACCGGTGACTGCTACGACCGTTATCTGGTCCGCGTCGAAGAGATGCGTCAGTCGAACAACATCATCAAACAGTGCGTCGACTGGCTACGCGTGAATCCCGGCCCTGTCATTACCGACAACCACAAGGTGGCGCCGCCGTCGCGCGAAGCGATGAAGACCAGCATGGAAGAGTTGATCCATCACTTCAAGCTGTTCACCGAAGGTTTCCATGTGCCCGAAGGCGAAGCCTATGCCGCCGTCGAGCATCCCAAGGGCGAGTTCGGCATCTATCTGGTGAGCGATGGCGCGAACAAGCCTTATCGTTTGAAAATCCGCGCGCCTGGCTTCTCGCATCTGGCGGCGATGGATGAAATGTCTCGTGGACACATGATTGCCGACGCAGTCGCGGTCATCGGAACCATGGACATTGTTTTTGGAGAAATCGACCGATGATTTCCACAGTAATTTCAGACGCAACCCGAGTTCGCTTCGATCGCGAAGTCGCGAAGTATCCGGCCGACCAGAAGCAGTCGGCTGTCATGGCCTGTCTGGCAATCGTCCAGCAGGAACAAGGTTTCGTCAGCACGCAGAGCGAAGAAGAAATCGCCTCGTATCTGGGCATGCCTACGATCGCGGTGCATGAAGTGACCACGTTCTACAACATGTACAACCAGACCAAACTGGGTGCTTTCAAGCTGAACGTCTGCACAAACCTGCCGTGCCAGTTGCGCGACGGTGGCAAAGCGCTGAAATATCTCGAAGAAAAGCTCGGTATCGAGATGGGCGACACCACGCCCGATGGCGTGTTCACCCTTCAACAAAGCGAGTGCCTGGGTGCATGCGCCGATTCGCCGGTCATGCTGGTGAACGACCGCACGATGTGCAGCTTCATGAATAACGAGCGCCTGGATCAGCTGATCGAAGGACTTCGCTCATCCGTGCCCTCGAAGAAACCCACGGAGGCGCAATGACATCCGCCGACAAAATCCTTTCGCAGTTTCAAGCGACCGGTGTTCAGACCTGTTTCCATGGCCGTCATATCAATCCGCAAATTTACGCGGGTCTCGACGGCACCAACTGGCGTCTGAAAGATTACGAAGCTCGTGGCGGCTATGCGGCGCTCCGAAAAATTCTGAGCGAAGGCTTGACGCCCGATCAGGTGATCGCCGAAGTCAAGGCTTCCGGCTTGCGCGGACGTGGCGGCGCGGGCTTCCCGACCGGACTGAAGTGGAGCTTCATGCCCCGCCAGTTCCCCGGACAAAAGTATCTGGTCTGCAACTCGGACGAGGGTGAGCCGGGTACATGCAAAGACCGTGACCTGCTGCAGTACAACCCGCACATGGTCATCGAAGGCATGGCTATCGCCGCGTTCGCGATGGGCATCACGGTGGGCTACAACTACATTCACGGCGAAATTTTCCAGACCTACGACAGGTTCGAGGAAGCGCTGGAAGAGGCTCGCGCAGCCGGGTATCTCGGTGACGGGATCATGGGCAGCGGCTTCAACTTCCAGTTGCATGCATCGCACGGATTCGGCGCCTACATTTGCGGCGAAGAAACCGCTCTGCTCGAATCGCTGGAAGGCAAGAAGGGTCAACCGCGATTCAAACCGCCGTTCCCTGCGAGCTTCGGCCTGTACGGCAAGCCGACCACCATCAACAACACCGAAACGTTCGCGGCAGTTCCGTGGATCATTCGCAATGGCGGCCAGGCATATCTCGAATGCGGCAAGCCGAACAACGGCGGCACCAAGATCTTCTCGATCAGCGGTGACGTCGAGCGTCCCGGCAATTACGAAATCCCGATGGGAACTCCGTTTTCCAAGCTGCTCGAGCTGGCAGGTGGTGTTCGCGAAGGTCGCCAACTGAAAGCCGTCATCCCCGGTGGATCGTCTGCTCCAGTGCTGCCAGCGTCCATCATGATGGAGACCTCCATGGACTACGACTCGATTGCCAAAGCCGGCTCGATGTTGGGTTCTGGCGCGGTCATCGTCATGGACGACAGCCGTTGCATGGTCAAGTCTTTGCAGCGCCTGTCGTACTTCTACATGCACGAATCCTGCGGCCAGTGCACGCCGTGCCGCGAGGGCACCGGATGGTTGTCGCGCATGGTCGATCGCATCGAGAACGGTCACGGCAAGCAGTCCGATCTGGACTTGCTGAACTCGGTTGCGGACAACATTCAGGGCCGCACGATTTGCGCGCTCGGCGACGCAGCGGCCATGCCGGTGCGCGCCATGATCAAACACTTCCGCCACGAATTCGAATATCACGTCGAACACAAACACTGCATGGTTCACCAGTATGTGTAAGCCGTTCGATGAAGCCTTAGATAAAGCAGGCCACCATGGTTGAAATTGATCTAGACGGTAAGAAGGTCGAGATTGTCGAAGGCAGCATGATCATGCATGCGGCCGAAAAGGCAGGCACCTATATTCCGCACTTCTGCTATCACAAGAAGCTGAGCATCGCGGCGAACTGCCGTATGTGTCTTGTCGATGTCGAGAAGGCGCCGAAGCCCATGCCTGCTTGCGCAACGCCGGTCACGCAGGGAATGATCGTGCGCACCAAGAGCGAAAAAGCGCTCAAGGCACAGCAGTCCGTGATGGAGTTCCTGCTGATCAACCATCCGCTCGATTGCCCGATCTGCGATCAGGGCGGCGAATGCCAGTTGCAGGATCTCGCGGTCGGCTACGGCGGATCGTCGTCACGCTACGAAGAAGAAAAACGCGTCGTCGCTCACAAGGACGTCGGTCCTCTGGTGTCGATGGAAGAAATGTCGCGCTGCATTCACTGCACCCGCTGCGTTCGCTTCGGTCAGGAAGTTGCCGGCGTCATGGAACTCGGCATGATCCATCGCGGCGAGCATTCCGAAATCACGACCGTCATCGGCGACACGATCGATTCGGAATTGTCCGGAAACATGATCGATATCTGCCCGGTCGGCGCGCTTACCAGCAAGCCTTTCCGCTACAGCGCCCGCACCTGGGAGCTTTCGCGTCGCAAGAGCGTCAGCCCGCACGATTCCACCGGCAGCAACCTGGTGGTGCAGGTCAAGGGGAACCGCGTGATGCGCGTTCTGCCTTTCGAGAATTCCGAAGTCAACGAATGCTGGATCGCCGATCGCGACCGCTTCTCGTACGAGGCTCTGAACAGCACCGATCGTCTGACCCAGCCCATGATCAAGCAGGGCGGCGAGTGGCATGAAGTCGACTGGCAGACTGCGCTCGAATACGTGGCAACCGGCCTCAAAGACATTGCTTCCAACAGCGGTGCGAACAGCATCGGCGCTTTGGTCAGCCCGCATTCGACTGTCGAAGAGTTGTTCCTCGCCGGCGCGCTCGTGAATGGCCTCGGCAGCAAGAACATCGACTACCGACTTCGCAACGCGCAGTTCCCGACGCCCGAAGGTGTCCGTTATCTGGGCGCATCGATTGCGTCGTTGACCGACCTGCAGCGCGTGCTGGTGGTCGGATCGAATCTGCGCAAGGACCATCCGCTGTTCGCACAGCGTGTTCGTCAGGCGACCCGCAAGGGCGCTTCGGTTTCGGTCATCAACTCGGTCGAATACGACTGGGCCATGCCGATCGCGAATTCGCTGATCGCGCCTGCCGGTATGTGGGATCAAGCCCTGGCCGATGTTGCCGCTGAAATTTCCGCCAAGACCGGCGCGGCTTTGCCCGCTGGTGTGACCGGCACCGCTGGCAACTCCGCCATCGCTGCGCAGATTGCCGAATCACTCACCACCGGCGATCGCAAGGCAATCCTGCTGGGCAACGCGGCTGCTCACCATGTAAATGCCGAGTCCTTGTTGGCCATCGCTCATTGGATCGGCGTGCAGACCGGCGCGTCGGTGGGCTACCTCACCGAAGCAGCCAACACGGTCGGTGCGCAGCTCGTTAACGCGATGCCTGGCGCTGGCGGCCTGAACGCCAAGCAAATGCTCGAAGGTGGCCTGAAGGCTGCGATCCTGCTGAACGTCGAGCCCGAGTACGACACGGCAGCAGGTGCTGCTGCAGTTGCTGCTCTGAACCAGGCCAAGATGGTCGTGACGCTTAGCTCGTTCAAGACGAATCTGGAATTCAGCGACGTGCTGTTGCCGATTGCGCCTTTCACCGAAACGTCAGGCACTTTCGTGAACGCCGAAGGCCGGGTTCAAAGTTTCCACGCAGTCGTGAAGCCGCTCGGCGACACGCGTCCGGCATGGAAGGTGATTCGCGTGTTGGGCAACATGCTCGGCCTGCCAAGCTTCGACTACGAAACTTCGCAGGATGTGCTGAAGGCTGCCAAGCTCGACGACGCTTTGAAGAATCTCGATAACAAGACCAGCGCTTCCATCGAAGTGCTGGCCCGCGAAGTTGCCGATCCGGTGGTTGCGAGCATCTATCAGCTCGACGGACTCGTTCGCCGCGCGACTTCCTTGCAACTGACCGCCGATGCGCGTCAGTTCAACGAGATCGCATCGCTCGAAGAGGTCGCAGCATGATCGACACGATCTACAACGGTGGCATGGGTTTGATCGCTGCGGGTTGGTGGTCCGGCATTGCATGGCCGGTCATCTGGAATCTGATCAAGATCGTCCTGGTGGTACTGCCGCTCATGGGATGCGTGGCCTACCTGACCCTTTGGGAGCGCAAGGCGATCGGTTTCACGCAGATTCGTATCGGCCCGAACCGCACTGGCCCGATGGGGCTTTTGCAGCCGATTGCCGATGCACTGAAGCTGATGACCAAGGAAATCATTATTCCGACGGTCGCGAACAAGCCGCTGTTTTTCCTCGGCCCGGTCATGACCATCATGCCGGCGCTTGCCGCATGGGCAGTCATTCCTTTCGGTCCCGATATCGCGTTGGCCAACATCAACGCCGGCCTGCTGTTCCTCATGGCTATTACTTCGCTCGAGGTGTACGGCGTGATCATCGCGGGATGGGCATCCAACTCGAAGTACGCCTTCCTCGGCGCGTTGCGCGCGTCCGCACAAATGGTGAGCTACGAGATTGCAATGGGCTTCTGCCTGGTCATCGTGCTCATGGTTACCGGTAGCCTGAACATCACCGACATCGTGATGGCGCAAGGCAAGGGCATGCTGGCCGAGAAGGGCTTGACCTTCCTGTCGTGGAACTGGTTGCCGCTGCTGCCTATCTTTGTCGTGTACTTCATCTCCGGCCTGGCTGAAACCAACCGCCATCCGTTCGACGTGGTCGAGGGCGAATCCGAAATCGTGGCCGGTCACATGATCGAGTACTCGGGCATGAGCTTCGCGATGTTCTTTCTTGCCGAATACGCCAACATGTGGCTGGTGTCGATCCTTGCCGTGTTGCTGTTCCTTGGCGGCTGGCTCCCCCCATTCGACATCGCTGTGCTCAACTGGATTCCAGGCTGGATCTGGCTCGGTGCCAAGACTTTCTGTGTGGTGACCATGTTCCTCTGGGTGCGTGCGACCTTCCCGCGCTTCCGTTACGACCAGATCATGCGTCTGGGCTGGAAGATTTTTATTCCGGTCACGCTCGTGTGGCTGGTCGTGGTCGGCGCATGGATGCAGACCTCGTTCAATATCTGGAAGTGAAGGGGACAACCCCATGAGCACACAAACCGCATTTCCCGCTACGACCACGTCGTCAGGCTTCTCGCTGAAAGATTTTCTTTCGAGCTTCCTGCTGTTCGAACTCTTCAAGGGCTTGGCGCTGACCGGCAAGTACGCCTTCAGCCGAAAGATCACGGTTCAATTTCCCGAAGAGAAAACTCCTATGAGCCCGCGCTTTCGCGGTCTTCATGCGCTGCGTCGTTATGCGAACGGCGAAGAGCGCTGCATCGCCTGCAAGTTGTGCGAGGCAGTCTGCCCGGCCATGGCAATCACCATCGAATCCGATGTTCGCGACGACGGCTCGCGCCGTACCACGCGCTACGACATCGACCTGACCAAGTGCATCTTCTGCGGCTTCTGCGAGGAAAGCTGCCCGGTCGACTCGATCGTCGAGACCCACATCCTTGAATACCACGGGGAAAAACGCGGCGATCTCTACTTCACCAAAGAGATGCTTCTCGCGGTCGGAGACAAGTACGAACCCGAAATCGCAGCGGCCAAGGCAGCCGACGCGAAATATCGATAAGACGGACCTCGAGACAAAAAAACATGGACGTCAAGACCGCTCTTTTTTACGTGTTCGCCATCGTGCTGATCGTTTCGGCATTCAAGGTGATCACCTCGCGCAACCCGGTTTACTCTGCGCTGTACCTCGTTCTCGCATTCTTTCAGGCTGCCGCAATCTGGGTACTTCTGGAAGCCGAATTTCTGGCCATCACGCTCGTACTCGTCTACGTCGGCGCGGTCATGGTGCTGTTCCTGTTCGTCGTGATGATGCTGGACATCAACCTCGATGAACTCAAAAAGGAATCGAAGAAGTACAAGTTCCTCGCGCTTTGCGTGGGCGCGGTCATCGCACTCGAAATGGCCGGCGTTCTGCTCGCTGGATTCCGCGAGCCGGCGAAGGTGATTGCGACCGCGGGCGGAGTCGAACTCTCGAATACCAAAGAACTGGGCAAGCTGCTGTACACGCAGTATCTGTATCCGCTGGAAATCGCTGCGGTCATTCTTCTGGTCGCGATCATCGCCGCCATCGCGCTGACCTTGCGTGTCCGCAAGGATGCGCGTCACGCAAGCGTTCCAGAACAGCTGAAGGCGCGCAAATCGGATCGCCTGAAGGTGCTGGACATCGCGGCCACGCGTCCCGGCGTCAAAAAAGAAACTCCTCCTGACGAGGTAAAACCATAATGTCGTTCTCCCTCACACTCGGGCACTACCTGTCGCTCGGCGCAGTTCTTTTTGCGCTGTCGGTGGTCGGCATCTTCCTGAACCGTCGCAATCTGATCGTGTTGCTGATGGCGATCGAGCTGATGCTTCTGGCGGTGAACATGAACTTCGTCGCGTTCTCTCATTACCTCGGCGACCTGCACGGCCAGGTGTTCGTGTTTTTCATCCTGACGGTTGCGGCGGCCGAATCGGCCATCGGCCTTGCGATCCTCGTCCTGCTCTTCCGCAACAAGTCCAGTATCAATGTGGACGATCTCAATACGTTGAAGGGCTGATCGAGTCATGAGTCAAACGCTTTCCGCCTCGACACTGCTGGCAGTCCCGCTCGCGCCGCTGGTCGGCTCGGTTCTTGCCGGTGTTCTGGGCACTGCTTTCGGTGGCAACCGAATCGGACGCAAGGTCAGCCATTCGCTGACCATCCTCGGCGTCTTCATCGCCTTCGTTATTTCCGCGATGACGCTCTACAGCGTCGCCCACGATGGCGCCCGTTTCAACCAGACGCTCTACGAGTGGATGGTGGTCGGCGGTCTGAAGATGGAACTCGGCTTCCTTGTCGATGGCCTCACAGCCATGATGATGTGCGTCGTGACCTTCGTGTCGCTGATGGTGCACATCTACACCATCGGCTACATGGAGGAAGACGAGGGCTACAACCGCTTCTTCGCCTACATCTCGCTGTTCACCTTCTCGATGCTGATGCTCGTCATGAGCAACAACATGCTGCAGCTGTTCTTCGGCTGGGAAGCCGTGGGTCTGGTGTCGTATCTGCTGATTGGCTTCTGGTTCAACCGCCCGACGGCGATCTTCGCGAACATGAAGGCGTTCCTGGTGAACCGGGTCGGCGACTTCGGCTTCATCCTGGGCATCGGTTTGATCGCAGCTTATGCGGGAACATTGAACTACACCGAGGCGTTCGCCAAAGCAGACGCAATCGCGGCCATCACATTCCCCGGTACCAACTGGATGCTGATCACGGTGATCTGCATTTGCTTGTTCATCGGCGCGATGGGTAAGTCGGCTCAGTTTCCGCTGCACGTGTGGCTGCCGGATTCGATGGAAGGCCCGACGCCTATCTCCGCGCTGATCCACGCGGCGACCATGGTCACCGCAGGCATCTTCATGGTGGCCCGCATGTCACCGCTGTTCGAGCTGAGCGATACGGCTCTGAGTTTCATCATGATCATCGGCGGCATTACCGCGCTCTTCATGGGTTTCCTCGGCATCATCCAGAACGACATCAAGCGAGTCGTCGCGTATTCCACGCTGTCCCAATTGGGCTACATGACCGTGGCACTGGGTGCATCGGCGTATTCGGTGGCTGTGTTCCACCTGATGACCCACGCGTTCTTCAAGGCGCTGCTGTTCCTCGGAGCGGGCTCGGTCATCATGGGCATGCATCACAACCAGGACATCCGCTGGATGGGCGGCGTGCGCAAGTACATGCCCATCACCTGGATCACCTCGCTCCTGGGTTCGCTCGCTCTGGTTGCAGTACCGTTTTTCTCTGGCTTCTATTCGAAGGACAGCATCATCGAAGCGGTGGGCGAGAGTCATCTGGCGGGAGCTGGTTTCGCGTACTTCGCCGTCATGGCAGGTGTGTTCGTCACCGCTTTCTATTCGTTCCGCATGTATTTCCTGGTGTTCCACGGAAAAGAGCGCTACGACCAGAACCCGGATGCGCACGGTCATGGTCATGATGATCATGCAAGCTCCGCAGCTCACGCGAAGCATGACGCGCATGGTCACGACGACGCACACGCACACGAGACTCACGCCGAGCCGGATGCTCACGGCCACGCTCACGATGCGCATGGCCACGACGCCAAGCCGCACGAGTCGCCCTGGGTAGTCACGCTGCCCTTGATCCTGCTGGCGATTCCATCGGTCGTGATCGGCTACATCCTTGTCGACCCGATGCTGTATGGCGACTTCTTCAAGGACTCGATTTTCGTGAACCTCGAGAAGCATCCCGCGATGGAAGAACTGGCGCATGCGTTCCACGGCCCGGTCGCGATGGCGTTGCACGCGGTTCAAACGCTTCCGTTCTGGCTGATGATTGCTGGCGTCGTGTCCGCGTACTACATGTACATGGTGAACCCGGCATTGCCAGCGGCTATCAAGCGCATATTCCATCCGATCTACACCCTGTTCGAGAACAAGTACTACCTCGACTGGTTCAACGAAAACGTTCTGGCACGCGGCGCACGCATGCTCGGATTCGGACTCTGGAAGGGTGGCGACGGCGCCATCATCGAAGGTGTCTTCGTCAACGGTTCCTGGAAGCTGATCGGCCGCATCGCGCGATTCGTCAAGTCGTTCCAGTCAGGCTACATCTACAACTACGCGCTGGTCATGATCCTCGGCGTGGTTCTGCTGATGACCTATTTCGTCTGGTTCGACCAGTGGCTCAGCAAGTAGGAGAAGAATAAAAATGAGTTTGTTGAGTCTCTCCATCTGGATTCCGATCGCTTTCGGCGCGATTCTGCTCGCGCTCGGTCGCGACGAGCATGCCAAGTCGGTTCGCTGGATTGCGCTGATCGGCGCGGTCATCAGCTTCATGGTCACGATCCCGCTGTACACCCGCTTCGACCAATCGACTGCTGCGCTGCAGTTCGTCGAGAAGTTCTCGTGGATCGAACGCTTCAACGTCAACTATCACCTCGGGGTCGATGGCATCTCGATGTGGTTCGTGATCCTGACCGCGTTCATCAACGTGATCGTGATCATCGCGGCCTGGGAAGTCATTACCGAGCGCGTGAACCAGTACATGGGCGCCTTCCTCATTTTGAGCGGCCTCATGATCGGCGTGTTTGCTGCAGCCGATGGCTTGCTGTTCTACGTGTTCTTCGAAGCCACGCTGATCCCGATGTATCTGATCATCGGCGTCTGGGGCGGTCCGAACAAAATTTACGCCGCGTTCAAATTCTTTCTGTACACGCTGCTCGGCTCCTTGCTGATGCTGATCGCGCTTATCTATCTGTACAGCAAGTCGGGCGGAAGTTTCGACATCGCCACATGGCACAACTTGCCACTGGGCCGCACTGCGCAAACGCTTCTGTTCTTCGCGTTCTTTGCGGCATTCGCGGTGAAGGTGCCTATGTTCCCGGTCCACACCTGGTTGCCCGACGTTCACGTGGAAGCACCTACCGGCGGTTCCGCCGTTCTGGCGGCAATCATGCTGAAGCTTGGCGCTTATGGCTTCCTTCGCTTTTCGATGCCGATCGCTCCCGACGCATCGCGTGAATGGGCGTGGCTCATGATCACGCTATCGCTGATCGCAGTGGTCTACGTGGGCCTGGTGGCGCTGGTTCAAAAGGACATGAAGAAGCTGGTGGCTTATTCGTCTGTCGCACACATGGGCTTCGTTACCTTAGGCTTTTTCATCTTCAACCCGCTCGGCGTGTCCGGCGGACTGGTCCAGATGATCGCCCACGGCTTCGTGTCGGGCGCCATGTTCCTGTCCATTGGCGTGTTGTACGACCGTGTTCACTCCCGTGAAATTGCGGCGTACGGCGGCGTCGTCAACAAGATGCCCAAGTTCACTGCGTTCGCATTGCTGTTCGCGATGGCCAACTGCGGCCTGCCTGGCACCGCAGGTTTCGTCGGTGAATGGATGGTCATTCTGGGCGCCGTGAAGTTCAACTTCTGGATCGGCTTCGCGGCCGCGACCGCCCTGATTTTCGGCGCCTCGTACACCCTCTGGATGTTCAAGCGCGTGTACCTCGGCCCGGTGACGAATCACCATGTCGAGGAACTCAAGGACATCAACGCCCGCGAATTCCTCATGCTGGCAGTACTCGCGATCGCGGTGCTGGTCATGGGTATCTATCCGAAGCCGTTTACCGATGTGATGAACGTGTCCGTGGACGGACTGCTCAAGCATGTCGCTACGTCCAAACTGAACTGATCCGAACAGATCGCTAGAAACCAAGAGACTTGAGATGATCGACAAAATCAGCTGGATAACAGTTTTCCCGGATGTGATCCTGCTGGTCATGTCCTGCGTGATCGCGCTGGTCGACCTTTCGGTGACTTCGAAGCGGCGCACATTGACCTATGTGCTCACATTGCTGACCCTCGGCGCGCTCGCCATCATCCACGCCTGGCTCGCTGCCGAAGGTGTCACCCGATACGGTTTCGGCGCGATGCTCGTCAGCGATCCGATGGCCAACTGGCTGAAATGTTTCTCGTGCATCGCCGTGATGGTCACCTTGATCTACGGCCGTCCGTATTCGAGCGAGCGCGACATGATGCGCGGCGGAGAAGTGTTTACGCTGAGCATGTTCGCCTTGCTGGGCATGTTCGGAATGATCTCCGGCAACAACTTCATCGTGATCTATCTGGGCCTTGAGTTGCTGACCCTATCGAGCTACGCACTGGTCGCGCTGCGCCGCGATCACGCGACTTCCACTGAAGCGGCCATGAAGTACTTTGTGCTGGGCGCGTTGGCCAGCGGTTTCCTGCTTTACGGCCTGTCCATGATTTACGGCGCGACCGGCTCGCTCAACGTCGGCGAAGTATTCAAAGCTGTGAACTCGGGCCACATCAAGCATCAGGTGCTGGTGTTCGGCCTGGTGTTCGTAGTCGCCGGTCTGGCTTTCAAGCTGGGCGCGGTTCCTTTCCACATGTGGGTGCCCGACGTCTATCAAGGCGCGCCCACCTCGGTCACTTTGATGATCGGCGCTGCGCCTGAACTGGCTGCCTTCGCCATCTGTATTCGTCTTCTGGTCGAAGGCTTGCTGCCTTTGGCAATCGACTGGCAGCAAATGCTGGCAGTGCTGGCGATTGGCTCGCTTCTGGTGGGGAATCTGGCCGCGATTGCGCAATCGAACCTCAAGCGCATGCTGGCCTATTCCACGATTTCGCAGATGGGCTTCGTGCTGCTCGGTCTCACCGCGGGCGTGGTGAACAACAACACCTTGTCCGCCGCCAACGCCTACAGCTCGTCGATGTTCTACGTCATCACCTACGTGCTGACCACGCTCGGCTCATTCGGGATCATCCTGTTACTGGCGCGTGAAGGCTTCGAGAGCGAAGAGATTTCCGATCTGGCCGGTTTGAACCAACGCAGCCCGTTCTACGCAGGCGTCATGGCAATTTGCATGTTCTCGCTGGCTGGCCTGCCTCCGCTGGTCGGTTTCTACGCGAAGCTGGCTGTTTTGCAGTCGCTGGTGGCGACCGGCATTTCGCTGTACATCGCGCTTGCCGTGTTCGCGGTGGTGATGTCGCTGATCGGCGCTTTCTACTACTTGCGCGTGGTCAAGGTCATGTACTTCGACTCGCCCATCACCGCAACCACCGTTTCGGCTGCTGCCGATGTCCGCATCGTCCTCGGCACCAATGGCGCGCTCATCCTGATCCTGGGAATTGTTCCCGGCGGACTCATGGCACTCTGCGCGAACGCCATCGTGCGAATGCTCGGAACGTGACGCAGACCGCGTCGATCTGGCTGGTGATTCTGGTCGCCTTCTTCGCGGCCAATCTTCCGTTCATCTCGACTCGCCTGTTCGGTGTGATTCCCGTTGCCGGGAAGTCGCTCGGGCTTCGATTGATCGAATTGATCGTTCTGTATTTCCTCGCGGGCGGCCTCGGCTTGCTGCTCGAAAAACGCGCCGGTCAGATCTCGCCGCAAGACTGGCAGTTCTATGCCGTGACCGGCGCGCTGTTCCTGACCTTCGCGTTTCCCGGATTCACTTACCGCTACCTGATGAAGCACCGCTCCTGAGCGCGTGATGGACTTGCCTTGACCACAGCCGCCGACCCCGACCGCAACTCGGATTCATCCCTGGTGGAAATCAAAGTTTCGGGTGTTGAACTTCTCAAGGGCAAGTTTCTTCACGCCTTTCGCGACACGGTCCGCATGCCCGACGGTAGCGAGTCGACTCGCGAATACGTGATCCACCCGGGCGCGGTCATGATCATTCCCATGCTCGAAGATGGACGTGTGATCCTCGAGCGGCAGTTCCGATATCCGGTCGATCGGGTGATGATCGAATTCCCCGCTGGCAAGCTCGACGCCGGCGAAGACACCAAAGTTTGCGCGCAGCGTGAGCTACTGGAAGAAACCGGATACACGGCCACGCACTGGGCGAAAGCCGGTGTGTTGCATCCGGTCATTTCATACTCGACCGAGTTCATCGAAATATGGTTTGCCAAGGGCCTCGTCGCTGGCGACGCCCAGCTGGACGAAGGTGAGTTCCTCGAAGTTTTCGCGGCATCGACTGAAGAGCTTCTCATGTGGTGCGCCCAAGGCAAAGTTACCGATGCCAAAACCTTGACCGGTGCGCTCTGGCTTCAAAACGTGGTCGCAAAGAACTGGCAGCTCGTGTGGGAAGACGCCTGATTGCGATAATCGGCGCATGAAAGTTCTCGATCTCCGTTGCGCTCACGACCATTCCTTCGAGGGATGGTTCGGCTCGGAAGACGATTTTCAGTCTCAGCTTTCCCGCGATCTGGTGAGCTGCCCAATTTGCGGTGACACCACGATATCCAAAATGCTGTCGGCACCGCGATTGAATCTGTCGCACGGCGCGAGCGCTTCCCGGGTGACCGACGTGGCGGTCAAAACCGAGACGCATACCGCTACGGGCACTGCAGTCGCATCGCCAACTTCAAACGATATGCAGGCCGCGTGGCTCAAGATGGTCGGTCATGTCATGAAGAACACGGAAGACGTGGGCGATCGTTTTGTCGAAGAGGCGCGTCGTATGCATTACGGCGAAACCGAAGAGCGCGGGATTCGAGGTCAGGCGTCAGCCGAAGAAACGCGCGAATTGGTGGAGGAGGGCATCGCGGTGCTGCCGCTCCCGATCCCGGATTCGATGAAGGGTCCGATCCAGTAGTTCGATGATCGAACCGCTCGCTCTGGCCTTGGCGCTCAGCTCGTGAATTGCAGCGCCGCCAAGCGCGCATAGACGCCACCCGCCGCCACAAGCGATTCATGATTGCCTTGCTCGACGATGCGGCCGTGGTCCAGCACGATGATTCGATCTGCCTTTTGAACCGTCGCCAGCCTGTGTGCAATCACGAGGGTGGTACGACCGGTCATCGCAGATTCCAGCGCAGCCTGCACCATGCGTTCGCTTTCGGCATCGAGAGCGCTTGTCGCTTCATCGAGCAGTAGCAGCGGCGGATTCTTGAGCATCGCACGTGCAATCGCGATTCGCTGGCGTTGCCCACCACTCAGCCGCACACCGCGCTCGCCAAGGAAGGTGTCGTATTGATCGGGTAGATCGCGGATGAATCCATCGGCGAAGGCGGCCTTTGCCGCAGCGTGCACTTCTTCGACCGACGCACCTGGCTTGCCATACCGAATGTTTTCGAGTGCAGTCGCAGAAAAAATCACGGCGTCCTGCGGGACGATCCCGATATGGGAGCGCAGCTCTTCCAGTGACAGCGTCTTGATGTCGATATCGTTCAGGAATATCTGTCCGACCGCAGGGTCGTACATGCGAAGGAGCAATTGGAATACGGTGGTTTTGCCGGCACCGCTGGCACCGACCAGAGCAACCGTCTCGCCCGCGCGAACATCGAGCGAGAAGTTCGCGAGCGACGCACGTGAAGGCCGGGAAGGGTAGTGAAACGTGATGTCCGAGATTCGTAGATTGCTTCCGTTCGCAGTCTTGGGCAGCAGCGAGGTGCTGGCCGGCGAAGTGATCGGAGATTGCGTGTCCAGCAATTCCATCAGTCGCTCGGTGGCCCCTGCAGCACGAAGAAGATCTCCATAGACCTCGCCAAGCACGGCGGCAGCGCTCGCCAGAATGATCGCGTAGACAACCGTCTGCCCTAGGTGGCCGGCAGTGATGTCGCCGCGAAGCACGGCTTGCGTGCCCTGATACAGACCCCAGAGCAACGCAGCAGACGTCGCGATGATGATGAACGCCACCAGCACCGATCGTGCGCGAGTGCGGGTGACAGCGGTCTTGAATGCGCGCTCGGTCGAATCGTCGAATCGACGGGCTTCGCGCTGCTCGGCGGTGTAGCTTTGAACGACCGGAATGGCGTTGAGCACTTCGCTGGCGATCGCGCTCGAATCGGCAATTCGGTCCTGGCTTGCACGCGACAGTTTGCGTACCCGGCGTCCGAACAGCATGCTCGGCACGACGACCAGCACCAGCACACCGAGCACCTGAACCATCACCAATGGGTTGGTCCAGATCAACACCAGCAACGCGCCAATGCCCATGACTGCGTTTCGCAGGCCCATGCTCAAGGATGAGCCCACGACGGTCTGAACCAATGTGGTGTCGGCGGTCAAACGCGACAGCACTTCGCCGGTCTGCGTGGTTTCGAAGAATTGCGGACTCTGGTTCAGCACGTGCGAATAGACACGATTGCGAATGTCCGCCGTGATCCGCTCGCCGAGCCAGCTCACGGTATAGAAGCGCAGTGCCGAGAAAACGCCCAACGCGACCGCTACACCGAACAGCGCCACGAAGTGCTCGCGCAGCGCCATCACTCTTTCTCCATGCGACTCGGCACCGATGCCCTGGTCTATCAGCTGTCGCATCGCTATCGGAAAGGCGAGGGTGGACACCGCGGCCATCACCAGGAACAGCAGTGCAAGCCCGATCCGAACTCTGTAAGGGCGCAGGAACGGGACGAGTCCCGACAAAGAACGTGGAGCACCGGCGGGTCGGGAAAGAGTCGAAGAAGTAGCCATGGACTCAAGTGTACGCAAAACCCGCTCTGTCAATTACCTTTCAGACAATTAACGGCAATGCAATTACCGGCTTGACAATCATTGTCTAGGCAAGTAATATTCAGGCCATGTCAATTAACGAGCAAGAACACCAGCCGGATCAGCTGTCCGAACAGCTGCAGGATGGAAAGCAGCAGGAGATACCAGGCTGCGTAGCGATGGACTCTTTCGAGTCACTCGCGCAGGCCAACATCGGCTATCTCATGCGCACTGTCATCGCGCAATTGCGCGTCGCCATCGAGCAGCGCATACACGACCATGGGATCACCCATGCACAGTGGATGCCGCTGTTCAAGCTGGCCAGCACCAAGTCGGCCACGGTGGCCGATCTGGCCCGCCGATGCGATCTCGACGCGGGTTCCATGACCCGTCTGCTGGATCGCCTGGAAGCCAAACAGCTGTGCCGCCGGGTGCGCTCCGAGTCGGATCGACGCGTGGTGAACGTTGAAATCACGCCGCAGGGCGCTGAAGTCTGCGCACCTATTCCGTCCATCCTGTCCGAGGTGAACGAGCAGGTTCTCGAAGGGTTCAGCGAGGAAGAGCGCGAGCAGCTCAAAGCATTTCTAAAGCGGCTATTGACGAACGCCGCAGCACTCAATGTCGGCCAGAAGGCCACGGAAAATTCAAATGAACAAGACAACTAATCAGCTGTGCGTGGAGCACGGCAACAACGAAAACCGTCATCCCGATCGCAAGGAAATCGCCTTGGCCAGCGCTGCCTATTTCGCAAGCGTCGCAGGCATCGTGGTACTTACCGTGTTCTCGCTGGTCGGCTGCGCCGACATGTCGGGCATCAAATCCACCGCGTCCCTGCGCAACGCCGAGCAGATCGGTCTGCCCGTGGCGTCGACCATGACCGAAGCACGAGTCGATGCCGAATGGTGGAAGCAGTTCGGCAATCCCCAGCTCGATTCGCTCGTGGAAGAAGCGCTCAAGAACAACCCCAATCTTGCGATCGCCCGTGCGCGCCTGACGCGGGCTCAAGCAGTCAAGGAAGTGGCCGATGCATCGCTGCTTCCGCAAGTCGGCGCCGCTCTCGACGCCACGCACCAGCGCTACACCGCCAACGGCGCTGTGCCTCCGCCGCTCGCAGGCTCGATTCGCGATAGCGCAACGCTCAACTTCAATCTCTCGTGGGAAATCGACTTCTTCGGCAAGAACCGCGCGGCACTCGATGCAGCACTGGGCGCAGCGCAGGCAGCAGACGCCGATGTTCAATCGGCCCGCGTTTTGCTCGCAGCGCAGGTGGCTCGCGGGTATTTCCAGATCGTTCGCCTGAACGAACAGCTTGCCCTCGCAGAGCGCACCCTCACGCAACGGGAGCAGGTGTTGACGCTGGTTCGCGATCGCGTGAATGCCGGACTCGATACCCGTCTCGAGCTGCGTCAAAGCGAAGGCACATTGCCCGAGGCTCGCCAGCAAGCCGAGGCTTATCGCGAGCAGAAAGCGCTGGCCATCAATGCATTGACCGCGCTGGTGGGCAACGCCGCATTCGTGTCGAACGCGACTATGCAGCAGCAGATCGATACCGCGATGTTCAACTCGCTCAAGACGCCAGTCGTGCCCACTTTGTTGCCCGCGAATCTGCTGGCCCAACGCGCCGACATCAACGCCGCTCGCTGGCGCGTCGAAGTCGCCAATCGCGATCAGGCGAATGCAAAGGCGCAGTTCTATCCGAACATCAATCTGGTGGCATTCGCCGGCCTCTCCAGCATCGGCCTCAACAACTTCGTCGATTCCGGCAGCCAGCAGTGGGGCGTCGGTCCGGCGATTCGTCTGCCTATCTTCGAAGGTGGTCGTCTTCGCGCGAACCTGAGCGCCAAGAGTGCCGACCTCGACGCAGCCATCGAAAGCTACAACGCTTCGGTGCTCGACGCAGTGCGCGATGTGGCCGATGCGGTTGCGTCTTCGCAATCGATCACGCGTCAACAGATCCAGCAGCGCGATGCGGCCCAGGCGGCCGAGTCGGCATTCGATATCGCGACCCAGCGCTACAAAGCCGGCCTCGGCACCTATCTGCAGGTGCTCACCGCAGAGACCGGCGTGATTGCACAACGCCGACTCGAGGTCGATCTGGCCGCGCGCGCAATCGATAACCGCGCCAACCTGATGCGTGCACTCGGCGGCGGATACGTCCCGTCCTCGGAGCCACAACTCGCGCAGGCCAATCCATAAGCAGCAGCCCAACGAAACAACGAACGAACTAGTCATCCGAAAGATTGCCATGAGTGAAAACAACAACACCCCAACATCCGCTCCGAACGATCCATCCCTCGCACCTCCCGCAGCGCGTTCCAAGCGCAAGACAGCGCTGATTGCACTGGCAGTCGTCGTGGTCGTAGTGGGTGGCGCATGGGGTGCCTACGAGTACCTGGTTGCGAGCCATTACGAGAACACCGACAACGCCTACGTCCAGGCCGACATCGTGCAGATCACGCCGCAGATCGGTGGCACGGTCAAGGAAGTGCTGGTCAACGACACGGATGCAGTGAAGGCCGGCCAGCCGCTCGTGAAGATCGATCCCGCCGATGCACAAGTTGCGCTCGAGCAAGCCCAGGCAATGCTCGCGCAGACGACGCGTCAGGTTCGCACGCTGTACGCGAACAACGGATCGCTCAACGCGCAGATCACCTTGCGTGAAGCCGATGTAGCGCGTGCCCAAACCGACATCGCTCGTGCTCAGGAAGATCTGGCACGTCGTCAGGCCCTCACCGGCAACGGTGCAGTATCGGGCGAAGAGTTGAACCATGCGCAATCGGCTGTGGCCAACGCGAAGAGCGTGCTTGCGGGTGCGCAGGCAGCAGTGCTCACCGCGAAAGAGCAGCTCTCCAGCAACAAGACCAACACGGAAGGCACGACTGTCGAGAACCATCCGACCGTGCTTGCTGCAGCGGCCAAGGTTCGCGAAGCCGAACTCGCCGTGAGCCGCGCGACGCTGGTCGCACCTGTCGATGGCTATGTGGCACGTCGCACCGTACAGATCGGTCAACGCGTGGCTGCAGGTGCACCGCTCATGTCGGTCATCGCACTCGGCAACGTGTGGGTCGATGCCAATTTCAAGGAAGTCCAGCTGCGCAACATGCGCATCGGCCAACCGGTGAAGCTGACTGCCGACGTTTACGGCAAGAAGATCGAATACACAGGCAAGATCGCCGGCCTGGGTGCAGGTACCGGGGCTGCGTTCGCATTGCTGCCCGCCCAGAACGCAACCGGCAACTGGATCAAGGTGGTCCAGCGGGTTCCGGTGCGCATCGCGCTCGATCCGGAGAATCTCAAGACCAATCCCCTTCGCGTCGGCCTGTCGATGGACGTGACCGTGGACACCGCTAACCGCGACGGCAAGGTTCTGTAATGGCAACCGGTGCCGATGGCAGCCAGATCGGTCCGTTAACCGGATCGGCCCGCATGTGGGGAACGATCGCGCTCTCGGGCGCGACGTTCATGAACGTGCTCGACACGTCTATCGCCAACGTGTCGCTTCCCGCTATTGCCGGCGACCTCGGCGTCAGCCCCAACCAGGGCACCTGGGTCATTACCAGCTTTGCAGTTGCCAACGCGATTGCAGTGCCGCTTACCGGATGGCTGTCGCAGCGATTCGGTCAGGTCCGTCTGTTCCTGACTTCGGTCGTGCTTTTCGTGATCGCCTCCTGGATGTGCGGCCTCGCGCCCAACATGACAACGCTGATCGCGTTCCGTGCGCTGCAAGGCTTCGTGGCGGGTCCGATGATTCCGCTGTCGCAATCCTTGCTGCTCTCTAGTTACCCGAGGGCGCTCGCGGGGCTGGCAATGGCGATGTGGTCCATGACCACGCTCATTGCGCCAGTGCTCGGGCCGCTGCTAGGCGGTTGGATCACCGACAACATCGCATGGCCCTGGATTTTCTACATCAACATTCCTGTCGGCTTTGCGGCCTTCATGCTCGGCTGGTCGATCTACAGAAAGCGGGAAACCAAAATCACGGTCCTGCCGATCGATTCGATAGGGCTGGGTTTGCTTGTGATCTGGATCAGCTCGATGCAGATCATGCTGGACATCGGCAAGGAGAACGACTGGTTCCATTCGGCAACCGTGGTCACGCTCGCGGTCGTCGCGGTGATCGGATTCATCGCCTTCATCATCTGGGAGCTCACGGCGGAGCATCCGGTGGTCGATCTTCGACTCTTTGCCCGTCGCAACTTCTGGTCTGGCGCACTTGGCGTGTCGGTGGCTTACGGACTGTTCTTCGGCAACGTGGTGGTGCTGCCGCTGTGGTTGCAGCAGTACATGGGCTACACCGCAACTCAGGCCGGCATGGTGATGGCGCCGGTGGGGCTCATGGCGCTCGTGTTTTCTCCGTTTGTCGGCAAGACCATCGGCAAGGTCGACCCTCGTAAATACGCTACCTTCGCGTTCATCGTGTTCGCGCTGGTCATGTGGATGCGTTCGCGATTCGACACTTCCGCAGACATCACGACGCTGCTGATTCCCACGGTGATTCAGGGTGTGGCGATGGCGTTCTTCTTCATCCCGCTCATCACCATTACGCTGTCCGGACTGCCACCCGATCGCATTCCTGCTGCCTCCGGCTTGTCGAACTTCACGCGTATTACCGCAGGTGCTTTCGGTACTTCGATTGCGACGACGGTCTGGGAAAACCGCGCGTCGTTGCATCATGCGCAGCTTTCCGAGGCGGTGTCGTTGAACAATCAGACTGCCGTCGCGACGATATCGGGATTGCAATCGCAAGGAATGAGCTACGACCAGGCGCTGGGTTACATCAATCGCCTGATCGATCAGCAATCGTTCATGCTGGGCGCAGACGATCTGTTCTACGTATCGGCTGCACTGTTCATTCTGTTGATCCCGCTGGTTTGGATTTCCAAGCCGCAGAAGGCGGGAGCCGGTGGCGCCGATGCTGCTGCAGGCGCGCATTGATCTGCCGCATTGAACGGAAGTCTTCAGATTCGCAGCGGCTGCGCGTAACCGGTCATCTCCAGATAACCGCGTCCCACGCGTTGGCCGCTCGCGTCGAGCAGATTCGACACGCCTTCCCAATAGACCGAGCCGGTCGAGTTGCGGCTGTCCAGCTCCTGGTCGTCTAGCAGCGACGCGACGCGGTAGGTCTTGCCCGCTGCACTGACCGTCCATTCGACCGGATATGTGGTGTTGGTAGATGAACTGGCCCAGGTGCGTCCGGCGACGAAAGTCACTTCGCCGGCGCTGAAAATTCTCAACTCGCCCGCGGCCGATCTGAACGATCCACCGTCCCACATGGACGAGCCGTCCTTGCGGCGAATTCGAAACGCGGTCAACGACGATCCGTCATCCAGATTCATGCCGATCCAGTCCCAGCCGACTGCATCGGGATGCAGAAACTCCCGACTCCATTCGTGATCGAGCCAGGCACGTCCGTTCAGTTGAGCCGAAGTTTCGTAGCCCTTGGCGCTCAGCTTGAGCGATCCGGTAGTAGCGAGCTGCGGCACGCTGTAGTAGTAACTCGATTGCTCCGGTGACGGCCCTTTGCGCGACAGCCCGGCAACGCCCTGCAGCAACACGGGCTGGGTCGATGCGAAGGTGAGGTCGAGCGTGAAGTCGTTCGATTCGACACGCGCGCGATACGACTCGCCACTACGTACCAGCGACCAGTCGCGCAGCTTCACATCTGTATCGGCTTCGCTCGCGCTGGCGGCATCCACGCTCGAATTTTTCCCCGACGATCGGGCGATTCGCTGATCGTGAAAAAGCTTTTTGCCGCGAAGGTCGGTCACCGCCGCATGCGCGAAGATCAAGTGCTTCGCTGCGAACGCCGACTTCATGCCTTGCGTCGCTTCGACCCTCGAACGGAAGAAGGTCACCTGATATCCGAACTCACGACCGGTTGCGTCAGACGCGTATCCGGTGATGTACCACCACTCGGTTCTGTCATCAGGATGAGATCCGAAATCGCGCGGGAAGCTCAGCGTTCGCGGTGCTTGTGCCGATGCAAAGCGCGACAACATCGGCAACGCCGGCAACATCGGCAATGCCCCGAGCGAGATCAGGTCGCGACGACGCATCACCAGTCCTCCTTGACTGCCAGCACCGCATCGTCGCCGGACGCTGCGCGCCCTGCGAGCCAGGCGGTTACGGTGCCAGCTGCAATCACTGCGGCGCAAAGTGCGGTGAGCCGCCACCAGGGCGTCTCGAGCTCCATCGTCCAGTGAAAGCTTTGCGGGTTAACTACATGCACCAGCACCACCGACACGGCGAGTCCAAGAAGCAATCCGGCGACCGATCCGACAACGGTCCACGCAGCGCCTTCGCCCGCGACCACCAGCAGTATCTGGCGCCGGGTCAAACCGAGATGGGCCAGCAGGCCGAACTCCTTGCGGCGTGCCAAAACCTGCGCGCTGAAACTTGCCGCAACGCCAAACAGGCCGATGCCGATGGCGATCGCCTGCAGCCAGTAGGTGACCGCGAAACTGCGATCGAAAATCCGCAGCGAGGTGGCACGAATATCGGCCGTCGATGAGAACTCGATGAGATCGGCGAGTGCGGACGAGGAATTGCTTCGACGCGCAAGCGATCGGATTTCGTTCTGCAGTTCACCCAGATTCGTGCCGGGTGCGAGCCAGATTTCGATTTCGCTAAGGCCCGTGTCTTGCGTCAACGCAATGTAGTCGCGCGAGTCGATTGCGATTGCACCGAACTGACGCACGTAGTCTCGCCAGACGCCGGACACGAAGAATTTTCTGTCGGTGCGGAACTGCGATTGCAGTGCATCCGCATATCCACCGGCCTTCAGGCCGTACAGGTCGACCATCGCCTCGCTCACGTAGATCGGAATGGTGCCCGAGTGCGCAGGGCGGTAGTCGCCGACGAGCGGAAGCCTCTTGGCCGGGTCACCTTCTATCTGTCGCGAGATCATCGTGACCGGGGGTTTGTCGTTGGACAAGTTAAGTGAACTGCTCTTGAGCGTTCCTGTGCGGGTCACCCCATTCAGCTTGCCGATCGCCTCGACGAACGCATTGTCGAAAGTGATCGTGTCGCTCGATGCGTTCACGCGAAGGTAAACATCGGCCGGCAGCACCGCGCTCAACCAGGTGTTCACCGATTCGCGGAAGCTGCTGACCATGACGGTAAGTGCTACCGCCAGGCTCAGCGACGCAACCACACCGCTTACCGCGATCGCCGCGGTATCGCGCATGCGCCGTGCGCGCTCTACCGCCAGCATCGGCAGTGGCTTCTGCGAGACGAGGGGTGCGAGTCGCCCATACATCAGTGCGATCAGAACCGGCAGCGCGGTGATGCCACCGATGAGCAGGAGCACCACGGATGCGTACGCTGCAATCGGCAATCCGAATACGGGAGGCGCAAGCGCGAGCAGCACGCCGCCTAGCATCAACACCACGCTTGCCCATCGCCACTTGCTGGTGCGCGCGTTTCCGCCGAAGCCTTTGAGTGTCTGCGCGGGTGCGAGCAGGGCGGCTGCTCGCGCGGGCCACCAACCGCCTACGACCGACACGACTACGCCCACGACCGCATAACCCACGGCGGCGGTCGTATCCCATTGAAGCGAAGGCGAAACACCGGCGAAATAACCACCGCCCAGATCGCCGCCTAGAACCCGCAACGCGAGTGCTGCCAGACCGGTTCCGAGCGCCACACCCGCAACGCTTCCAGCAAGCCCAAGCAAGCCCGACTCGAGCAGGACAATCGCAAGTCGTTGCCTGGAGGTAAGGCCGAGCACACCGAGCAAGGCAAATTGTTTTGCACGTCGCGCCACGCTCAGCGACAGGACCGAAAACACGAGAAACGCGCCGGTGAACAGCGCGATCAGCGCAAGTGCGGTTAGGTTCACCCGATACGCGCGCGACAGGTTGCTCACGCGCTGCGCCGAATCGCCCGGCTCCGATGCGATTACATCCGGCGGCAGTTGCAGTGACTCTATAAACGAAGCCCGGTCGACGCCGGGTTTGAATCGAACATCGATCCGGCTGAGTTGTCCCTGCAGATTGAAAAGCTCCTGTGCAGCGCCGATGTCCATCACGGCGACAGGCGCGCCGCTCAGTGAAATGCTTCCACCGATGTTCGTGTGAGCTACGACGTTCGCGCCCTCTATCACGATGGTCGAGTCGAACGAACTCATCAGGCGTTCGGAGGCGGTCGGGTTGACGAAAAGTTGAGCAGGGGCGAACAGCGAGAGGTATCGCGCAGCGGCATCGGGCTTGGGCAGAAGACCCGGTGCGACCTGCGCCACCACCAGCGCGTCGACGCCCACGATTTTCAGGGGCACGCGCTGCGGAGTCGCGTCGATGTTGGCTTTCTTGTACGCAAGCGCGTTCACCTCCAGCACCGGACTGGCAACCGCCACGCCTTCGTGATGCACCAGCTTCGCAAAAATGTCTTCGTTCATTCGCCCGCGGCTTGCGCGCAGCTCGATGTCGGGCTGTCCGTTGACCGATCGAACCGCCTGCGAAAACTCCGCCAGCGCCGACGCATTGATGATCTGCACCGAAAACGCCAGCGCCACGCCCAGCATGACCGCAACTACCGCAGCGGCGTTGCGCCACGGATGATGGCGAATCTCCTGCCAGGAGAACTGCCGCAGCAGCTCAAGCAGCAGAGTTGTCGATGCCATCGATGCCCAAGCGCAGGACGCGATCTGCGCGCACTGCCGCTGCTTCCGAGTGAGTGACCAGCACCAGCGAATTGCCGCGTGCGCGTGTTTGCTCGATGAGCACATCCATGACACGAGCCGCAGTGCTTGGGTCGAGATTGCCGGTCGGTTCATCCGCCAGCACCAGGCCGGGCGAGTGGATCAACGCGCGTGCGATCGCGACGCGCTGAAGCTGACCGCCGCTCAGTTCCTGTGGCAGTCGAAGTCCCAAGCCTGCAAGACCCACCGCCTCGAGCATCGCATCGGCTTTGGCGTCGTTCAGTTTTTTATCCTGCTCGCCGAGGAGCAACAGCGGCAGGCAGATGTTCTGTTTCACATCGAGATGCGGCAGGACGTGGAATGCCTGAAATACGAATCCCACGGCTTGCCGACGCCACACGGCTCGCGCGTCGGCGCTCAGCGCGCCTATGTCCGTGCCGTCGACAGTCACCGTGCCGCTGTCCCATTGATCGAGACCCGCCATGCAATTGAGCAGGGTGGATTTGCCGACACCAGATTCACCGATGATCGCGACGAACTCTCCACGCGCGACGTTCAGCGTGACGTTGGCGAACACCACGGCTTCGCCGTATTTTTTGGAAAGTCTGTCGACGACGAGATTCATGATTTGCTTCTGGTCGCCTGGATCGCAGCATCCACCACCTGAGCCAGCGCATCGTCGTCGTCGCAGGCAACAACCTGTCTGTTAGGCATCGAGCGCAACCAGGTGAGTTGTCGTTTTGCCAGCTGGCGTGTCGCGAAGATCCCGCGATTGCGCAACTCTTTCATGGGGACGGTTCCGTCCAGCACTTCCCAGGTCTGGCGATAGCCGACGCAACGCATCGAAGGATGGTCGATGGTCAGATCGCCGCGCGCACGAAGCTTTTCCACCTCTTGCACCAGACCGGCTTCGAGCATGGTGTCGAAGCGAACTTCGATTCTGTCGTGCAGCCATTTGCGCGTTGCAGGCTCGAGCGAAATCAGGGTAGTACGCTTCGAGATGTCGGTTGGGGGACGCGCATCGCCGGTATGGAACGACGAGAGGGGTCGTCCGCTGATGCGGAACACTTCGAGCGCGCGTTGGATGCGCTGCGAGTCGGTCGGGTTGAGCCGCTCTGCGGTTGCTGGATCGATGAAGGACAACTCGTGATGCATCTGCGGCCAGCCGCGCTCAGCTGCCTGGCGCTCGATTTCTTCGCGCACCTCCGGATCGGCTTTCGGCATGGCGTCGAGGCCGTCGAACAGAGCCTTGAAGTAGAGCATCGTGCCGCCGGTGAGCAGCGGCGTTTTGCCGCGAGCAGAAATCTCGTCGATCAATCGGCTCGCATCTTCCAGAAACTCTGCGGCGCTGTATGCATCTAGCGGATCGCGAATATCGATCAGGTGATGCGGAATCAGCGCCCGTTCCTCGGCGGTCGGCTTGGCGGTGCCGATGTCCATCCCGCGATAGACAAGGGCCGAATCGACGCTGATGATCTCGACCGGAATTTGTGATGCGATCGCGAGCGCCGCCGCAGTTTTGCCGGATGCCGTGGGTCCGGCAAGGGCGATGCAGCGAGTGTTCGTCGCCACGTTATTTGCGATTGAAGTCGCCATATTTTTGTACGAGTGTCCATGCCAGAACGGCAGTCAGCGTCGCCATGATCCAGACGCTGGTTGTGAAGTTGACGACCGAGCCATCGAGCCTCGATCCGAAGACGGCGCCCACGATGAACGACATGGTCATCATCACGAAGCCGTTGATGGCCGATGCAGTTCCTGCGGCGCCCGGGAATGGCCCGATTGCCCCCGCCTGGCCGCAGGGTTGATGAATGCCGTGACCCACCATCATCACGATGAACGCGACCGTGACGGTGGTTGGCGTGTGTGTTCCGAAGATTCCGATCAACCCGATGGCGGTTCCACCCACGAGCGAAAGTCCGCCGGCAATAGCGACGGTTTTAGGCAGGCCGACCCGACGCAAAAATATGCGCGTAAGCACCGTGCCCACCAGATACGAGGCTGTCATGGTGAGCATGAACCAGCCGTAGGTCGACACCGGGAATTTGAAGGTGCGAATGTAGACGTACGAAGACGCAGTGAGATACAGGAACAGCACGCCGTAGCTGGTGGCCGCGACCGTGGAGTACGCAAGAAATGTCTTGTTCGTAAGAATCGATTTCCAGGTGCGAGTGAGCGTGGGAAAGTGAAGCGCCTCGGGGTTCTTGCGCGAATTGGTTTCGCGGTATCCGAAGGCCGCTAGCCCGACGCAGAACGCGCCGAACACTGCGTTGGCCACAAGCGGCGCCTGCCATCCCCAGCGTGCAGCAATGAACCCGCCGAATGGCGCGCTGAAGCACGCGATGATGCCAAGCCCGGTGAGTCCCTTCGACATGATCCGCGCGCCATCTTGCGGCGCATACAGATCGCGTACCACCGCACGTGCGCACATGACGCTTGCGCCCAATGCCGCGCCCTGAAACACGCGAGCCAGAATCACCATTGAGACCGATGTCGCCATGGCCCCGAAGATCGATGCAACCACATAGGCCGACAGACCCCAGAGCATGACCGGGCGTCTGCCGTATTTGTCGGAAAGCGGACCCCAGAGCAGTTGTGAAATGCCGAACGCGAGAAGCAGCGCCGAGAGCGTGAGTTGAACCTGCGAGAGCTGCGCACCGAAGTACTCCGTCATAGACGGTAGAGACGGAACGTTCAGATCTGTGGTGATGGGTTGCTGCCCGAGAAGAAAGGACAGCAGCAAGACTGTGAAAGCGGCAGACATCGCGCTGAGGTTAACAGATGGCGCCCGATTCACGCCCTCGGGAAGCGAGCCGGAAAAGCCGTCCCAGCGATCAGATTCCTTGGGCGTTGTCGCCAGCGAGCTTGCTATCGGGTGCGCGGTATTTGATGCCGAAGAAATCGCCCACCGCTTCACGATATTGCATCTGACCAACCGAATTGGTGTTGTGATGCGATCCGCCTTCGACCAGCACGAAACGCTTCGGTTCGGCCGCTGCGTCGTAAAGCTTTTTGCCCAAATCGGGTTTGATCAAAGCGTCGGCCGATCCGTGAACCAGCAGCAGCGGCGATCCGATGCTCGCTACCTTGTCGACCGATTCGAAGCGCTGGGTAATCAGCAGAGACACCGGCAGCCAGCCCCATTTGAATGTGCCGACGACGTCTGCAATGCTGCTGAAGGTACCTTCGACGATGACACCCTTTTCGTCCTTGACCTGCGACGCCAGGTCGATCGCGATCGCGCCACCGAGCGAGTGGCCGAAGATGTATTTCGGGCGGCCGGGATAGTTGACGCTCAGCCAATCCCAGGCTGCGCGTGCGTCCTCGTACGCAGTCTGTTCCGAAGGCAGGCCGGCAGTGCTTTTGCCGAATCCACGGTAGTCGATAGCCAGAACCGAGAAACCCAGTTCCTGCATCCGGCGAATTCGGGTGGCCGATCCGCCTACCGCCCAGCGGGCGCCGTGCAGGTAAAGCAGAACCGGCGCCTTGGGATTGGTCGATAGCTGCTCAGAAGGCAACCAAAGCGAATGCAGTCGAACCGGATCCTTGATGTTCGGCGCGTCGTAGTCGATGTAAAGATCGGCCATGCCTTCGGTGGTATCGCCCCAGTTGCGATCGCTGGGCTGGAAAATCCACGCACGCTGCTTTTCGTCGAGCGTGCTGCAACCGCCAACGAGCAAAGCTGCCGCCAGTCCGAAGATTCCCAGAAACGAAGGGGTGATCCAGCGATTCAATCGATTCATCCAGCTTGTTGAGTGCTTCACTTCTAGAAAGTTCTCGGTTAGGAGGGCGTTACAACTCGGGTCTACATGCTCGGGCAGCTTTCTCTCATCGGTTCAGATAAAAGAAAGTGTTCTTCCGGAGATGAGCAACAAACGCGCCATGCAGCGCAGGGATGACCTACGTTACAAGAACACAGGGTAAATCGGGGTCTCAGGATGTGAAGTAATCCGCAGCAAGTTGCGCGGACGAGGGAACGGTCGCGTGAGTTTGCCGCCGGGTAGGGGAGCGAAGGGCAGGCCTACCGGCCGCGCATGAACAGCGAGTCCAGCTCGCGAATCGTCATCTGTCGCCACGTCGGGCGGCCGTGATTGCATTGGTCCGAGCGCTCGGTCTCTTCCATCTGGCGAAGCAGCGCGTTCATCTCTTCGATGGTCAGGCGGCGGTTCGCACGCACCGCACCGTGGCACGCCATCGTGCCGAGAAGCTCGTTCTGCGCGCGAGTGACCACGGTTGCCGCGTCGTGAAGCGCGAGTTCCGCCAAAACGCTACGTGCCAGCTCGACCGCATCGCCCTGCGCCAGGCTGGCGGGCACCGCCCGCACCGCAAGCGTTTTGGGCGAAAAAGGTGTGATTTCCAGGCCGAGCACCTTCAAAACTTCCACAGTCGATTCGGCGGTAGCGACTTCTTGCGGCGACGCGGCGAAGGTCGCGGGAATCAGCAGTGGCTGGCTAGAAATCGAGTCGCCCTCGAGCTGCGATTTCAAACGTTCGTAGACGATTCGTTCGTGGGCCGCGTGCATGTCGACGATGATGAGGCCCTGGCGGTTCTCCGCCAGGATGTACACACCCTGAAGTTGTGCAATCGCGCGGCCCAGCGGCCAGTCGCCCTCTGGCAGCGGGGTTTGTAAAGCGGATGCCGTGGAGTCCTTGGACTGGGCGAACTGCCCGGATTGCGTCGGCCACATCGCTTCGAAATCGGAGGCATGACCCGGCGAAGTGGAGAAGCCTTGTGTTGCATTGACAAGGAAAGGAGCGACCGCAGAAGATGACCGCTGATCGAGCGGAATCGAAGGCTGCGACCAGTTGCCGAATGTCGGCGAGCCGTTGCTAGAGTCGACTGGAATCAGCGATGCGACAGCGACGCCGCTTTGCGATCTGGGTGTGGCCAGCGCGTTGTTGACCGCGTGGTGAACCGCAGAGTGCACCTCCCGGCTGTCGCGGAATCGGACTTCGATTTTTGTGGGGTGCACGTTGACATCGACCCGCGTCGGATCGATGGAAATCTGAAGTGCGTAGACCGGCTGTCTGTGTCCGTGAAGCACGTCTTCGTAGGCGCTTCTTGCAGCATGCGTGATGACTTTGTCTCGAACATAACGCCCGTTGACGTAGCAGAACTGCTGATCGGCGCGCGAACGGGCGGCGTCCGGGATGCCGGCCCGACCGGTCACACGAACCGTGCCGGTGCGATGTTCGATCAGCACCGAATTCTTGAGGAACTCATCGCCCAGAACATCTGCCAGCCGCTGATCGAAAGACTCGGTTTTGCGCCATTGCTCGACCAGCTTGCCGTCGTGCCAGATCGAAAAACTCACTTCAGGGCGCGCAATGGCGTGCCGGCGAACGGCTTCGATGCAATGCGCGAGTTCGGTGGCGTCGGTTTTCAGGAACTTGCGGCGGGCGGGGGTGCTGTAGAAAAGCTCTTTCACTTCCACTGTCGTGCCGCCCGCACGCGCAGCAGGTCCGATCTCGCCTGTCTGACCGTCCAAAGTGAAGGCGCTCGATTGCCCTTCGAATCGGGACAGCAGCGTCAACTCGGACACCGAGTTGATGGCGGCCAAAGCTTCGCCACGAAATCCCATGGTGCCGACCGATTCGAGATCGGTCAGATTCGCGATTTTGCTGGTGGCGTGGCGTTTGACCGCCGAAGCCATTTCGTCTTTGGGAATGCCGCCACCGTTGTCCTCGACGGATATCAGTCGGACGCCGCCAGCTTGCAGACGCACGACGATGTCGCTCGCGCCGGAATCGAGCGCGTTGTCTACTAGCTCGCGCACCACCGAGGCAGGACGTTCGACAACTTCGCCGGCAGCGATCTGGCTGATCAACTCGTCGGGGAGTTCTCGGATCGGGCGTCGGGCGGGTGGGGGCGAAAAAATGGCGTTCACGCAACGATTCTAGGCGGCATTCCGCCGCATTCCGCAGCATTCCGCAGGCTCAGGCACCGCAAAAACCGGTGGGCTTGTCAGGGCAAAGCCACCCTTAATTTTTGACCCCGATAATGCGACCCCAAGGAACATTCATGGATATCGCACTTCAACTCATCGATTTCATTCTTCACATAGATCGTCATCTACAGGAGTTCGTCACCGCCTACGGAACCTGGGTTTACGTGCTGCTTTTCGTTATCGTGTTCGTCGAAACCGGACTGGTAGTCATGCCGTTCCTGCCGGGGGATTCGCTGCTGTTCATCGTGGGCACGCTAGCCGGAGCCACGTTATTGAATTTACCGTTGGCAATTGCTGTGTTGCTCGCAGCGGCAATTCTTGGCGATCAATGCAACTACATGATTGGCCGGAAGGTGGGCCCAAAAGTGTTTGGCTGGGAAAGCTCAAGGTTCTTCAACAAGAAGGCTTTTGACGCAGCGCATGCTTTTTATGAAAAGCACGGCGGAATCACGATTGTCCTGGCGCGCTTCATGCCATTCGTGCGCACCTTCGCGCCATTCGTGGCTGGGGTCGCGGAAATGAATCGCACCCGCTTCAGCGCGTACAACATCGCTGGCGGGTGCATTTGGGTCATCGGCCTTTGCGGGGCCGGCTACCTGTTCGGTAATTTGCCTTGGGCGAAGGCAAATCTGAGCTACATCATCTGGGCTCTGTTGATAATTCCGACTTTGATTGCGATCGTTGGAGGCTTGAAGGCTTCGAAAGACGACAAAAAAAATCGGGCGACTATCGAGCCCTGAACATTCGTTTCTCAACGAAGAAAAACGAACTAAACAAGGCCAGGAACCCGAGAGTTCCTGGCCTTTTGTTTTTAGCGCTTGCCGACTTCGTTACCGATCAGCGCGCCTGCTGCAGCGCCGCCGATGGTTGCAGCCGTTCCGCCGACTGCGCTACCGAGCACACCGCCAGCAACTGCGCCGACGCCAGTGCCGATTTGAGCGTTCGTAGGGGAGGTGGAGCAGCCTGTCAATGCAATCAGGGATGCTGCTGCAACTGCGAGGAATACGTTGGTCTTCTTCATTTTGAGTCCTTATGGAGTTAACGATTCAGACATTCGCTGCTGAAAGACTGCTGCCGTCTGTCTGTAGCGGTAGATTAAGTGAGTGGGTTCCCGAGCCCTGTAGGAGAGGGCTGATTCAGATGTCGGCAAAAGAAGCCGATGAACGGGGGGTTGAAGGCAACGATCCAGAGCGCTAGAGGGTTCGATTCCTCGCCAGCGGCGGGTTTTTCGCGAAATATTTCTCGATCCCGCGCATCAACGCGGTTGCAAGCTCTTCCTGATAGTCGTCGCTGCGAAGTTTCGATTCTTCTTCTGGGTTGCTGATGAACGCGGTTTCGACCAGCACGCTCGGAATATCGGGCGCTTTGAGCACCGCGAACCCGGCCTGCTCGACGCTGCCCTTGTGAAGTTTTCCTACGGTGCCGATCTCGGAGAGCATCGCGCCACCGAGCTTCAGGCTGTCGTTGATCTGCGCGGTCGTGCTCATGTCGATGAGCGCGCGTTGCACATGCGCGTCTTTCGACAAAACGTTCAGTCCTCCGACCAGATCGGCCTTGTTCTCCTGATTCGCCATCCAGCGTGCGGCCGCGCTCGACGCGCCGCCCTGGCTCAATGCGAACACGCTTGCGCCGCGCGCCGCCGGTGTCATGAACGCATCGGCGTGGATGCTCACGAACAGATCTGCCTGAACTCGTCGGGCTTTTTGAACGCGGGTTCCCAGCGGGACGAAGAAGTCGGCATCGCGAGTCATGAAAGCCCGCATCGGGCTGCCGTTGATCGTGGTCGCGTTGATTTTTTCCCGAAGGCGATGCGCCACTCGCAGAACCACGTCTTTCTCGCGGGTCCCGCCGGGGCCTATCGCTCCGGGATCTTCCCCACCATGCCCGGGATCAAGCGCGACGATGATGATTCTGTCGGTACGCGATTGGGTGGCTACCGATGGAGCAGCGGGTTGCGCAATCACGGGCGGAAGCACAGGCGGAAGCACCGGGACACTGGGTGGAAGGTTCGGTTTTAGATTCGGTTTTTGCTCTGCCTGTTTCGCGATCAGCTCGCCCAGGGGGTCGGGTATCGGGGCTTGCGGAGCGGTAGCCGAAGCGGCAGGCGCCTCTTTGAGTCGCTCGGCAATCAGGGCCTCGAGCGGATCGGTGGGTTTGGCGGGATACAAATCGAACACGAGTCGGTGCTGATACGCAGCGATAGGCGCGAGCGAGAAAACCTGAGGGTCGGCCGGCTGCTTCAGATCGAGCACCAGACGCACCACATTCGGTGCGTTCTGCCCGACTCGAACGCCTGAAATGAACGGATCGCCCGGTTTGATCTGAGCCACCAGATCGCGAAGAGCCGGGTTGAGATCGATGCCGGAAATGTCCACCGCGAGCCGAGGTGGGGTTGCGACGAAAAACTGTTTGGCCTCCAGCTTGCCGTCCGATTCGATGGTGACCCGGGTGTAATCCTGTGCAGGCCAGACACGAACCGCGAAGATCGTGGCGCCACGAGCAATCTGCGCCGAGCCGAGTAGAAGAACCAGGGTGCCCTGCTTGATGAGCGTGCGTCTGTCCATCGTCATCGCGCCAGTCCCGCAGCCGCCAACGATTGCCCGGCAGGCGTCATCGCAGTCAGCGTCAGTTGTCTGGACTCGTCGACCATGGTTTCAATATCGATTTTCAGATCGGCAGTGGGCAGATAGCTCGCTGCCTTGTCCGGCCATTCGGCGAGCTTCAATCCTTGAGCCGCGAAGATATCGCGGAAACCCGCGTCTTCCCATTCGCGCGGATCGTTGAATCTATAGAAATCGAAATGCCAGATGGCGAGGTTGCCGTGCGGAGACGATGGGCTTTCGTGGGGCTCGACGACCGCGTAGGTGGGGCTTTTGATTTTGCCGGTGACGCCGAGTGCCCGGAGCAGGTGTCGAACGAAGGTGGTCTTGCCAGCGCCCAGATCGCCGCGAAGTTCGATGAATGCGTTCGAAATGGCGGCGGACGATGCGAGCCGTTTTGCGAAGTCGGCGGTGTCGTCCTCGGTTTTGCAGACCAGAAGGCTCGGGGTTCCTACAATCGATGTGTGAATGTCAGCAGCAGTCAACTCGTCTCTCAAATTCAGATGTGGGCCATTGAGCTGGGATTTTCCCAGACTGGCATCGCAGGTGTCGATCTTTCGTCGGCGGAATCCGGTCTGACTCAATGGCTGGCGAATGGGTTCCACGGCAGTATGAATTACATGGCGGCCCATGGCCTGAAGCGTGCACGCCCGGCCGAACTGGTGCCCGGCACGATCAGCGTCATCACGGCGCGCATGGATTATCTTCCGCGAAGCACGCCGGAAGACTGGCAGCAGCGCGAATTCGCACGTCACTTACATCCTGATGAAGCCATCGTGTCGGTCTATGCGCGAGGACGCGACTATCACAAGGTGCTTCGCTCCCGTCTGCAAAAACTCAGCGATCGCATTGCCGATGAAATTGGCCCGTTGGGCCATCGCGTGTTCACCGACTCTGCCCCGGTGCTCGAAGCGGAACTGGCATCGCGTAGCGGGCAGGGCTGGCGCGGCAAGCACACGCTGGTGCTCAATCGGGAGGCAGGATCGATGTTCTTTCTGGGCGAGATCTACTTGGACATCGCGCTCCCCGAGAGCGCTCCAGTCACGCCTCATTGCGGAAGCTGCGAGGCTTGCATCGACATCTGCCCGACGCAGGCAATCGTCGCGCCGCACAAGCTCGATGCCCGTCGCTGCATTTCGTATCTGACGATAGAACATGCGGGCTCGATCGATCCCGAACTTCGTCCGCTCTTAGGCAACCGCATTTACGGCTGCGACGATTGCCAGTTGATTTGTCCGTGGAACAAGTTTGCGCAGCGAAATGCCTTGCCCGATTTCGACGAGCGGCCCGGAATGTCGGGATCTTCGCTGGTGCAGTTGATGCGATGGGACGAAGCGGAATTTTTGCGTCGTACCGAGGGCAGTCCTATCAGGCGAATCGGTCATGCGAGGTGGCTGCGCAACATAGCGGTTGCAATGGGGAACGCATTGTCCGGGCGCGTGATGGTCCAGGCGGCAGCCGCCGAAGAGATCAAGGCGTCGTTGGGCGCAAGGCTCGAGCACGAAGACGATGTCGTGCGTGAGCACGTGTCGTGGGCTCTTTCGGAATCCGATCGAGCTACCTGAGTACGCCCAAGGCAAAGGTCAGGCTTGCCATGCCGAGCAAGGTCGACAGCGTCACCAGCCCGGCCACGTACGGTCCGTTGTAGCCCATCTTCGCCGCGAGAACATAAGCGCTGGAAGCGGTCGGCAGTGCCGAGAACGCCAGCAGGATTGTGGTGTGCATTGCGGAAAGCTTCAGCGCGTGCGCGACAAGCGCCGCGACGATCGGCAGAAAAAAGTGCCTGATCGACAACACGCCGATCGTGACCGCCTTGCTGTTTGCCAGCGAACCGAATTGCAGACCGGCACCTGCTGCGAGAAGCCCGAGCGCAATCGAAGCGGCGCCGATTCGATTGAGCGTGGGCTCCAGCCAGATCGGCAGCGAGAATCCGGCAAGATTGCTCACCAGCCCTACCACCGTTGCCACGATCAGCGGGTTCTTCACCAACTCGCCGAGGAAGCCCTTGTTCGCATGACGCGCCATCGGCCACACCGCTCCTACGTTGCACAGGGGAACCCCGAATCCAATCAGCACGGCAATCAGTTGCACCCCTGTCGGCCCGGCAAGACGTTCGGCAATCGCCAATGCGATGAAGGAATTGAATCGGAACGCGATCTGTGCGGCACCGGCGTGATCGCGTTTGTCCACATGCTTGCCGACGAAGGGCAGATGGGGAATGAGATAGGACAGGGCGATGCCCGAGGCACACACCGTGATACCGGCAAGGATCAGGTTGGATGTGGCATGAACATCCAGCGGGCTGCGCACGATCGAGGTGAACAGCAATACCGGAAATAGAAAGTAGTAGACGAGGCTCTCGACCTGCTCCCAGACGGTGCGATTCAATTTGGTGAATCGGCAAACCAGGTAGCCGCAAAGAATGAGCGAGAAGTCGGGGAAGAGGAGTTGGGCGTAGTTCACCCCTCGAGGATAACAAGGCTGCGGGTTATCCCTTAGGGTCGCGCCGCCATGAGAGGCATGAGAAGGCGTCCGGTTTCTAGAGGTAATCCAGAGTGGGCGAAGGTCGATTGTTTCTTTAGCATCGTTTGCTTCAATCCATAAACACCCGGAGTCAATACATGCAACGCCGTCAAACGATCGCGCTGGTCATGGCCGTAGCCACAAGCTCGGCTTTCATTTCGACCGCATTCGCTCAGAGCAACTATCCGAACCGCCCGATTCGCTTGCAGGTGCCATTCGCACCCGGCGGCACGACCGACATCGTGGCCCGCGTGATTGCAGACCCGCTGGGCAGAACTTTGGGTCAGGCAGTGGTGGTCGAGAACAAGGCGGGTGGCGGCGGTATCGTCGGTGCGTCGGAAACCGCGCGCGCTGCACCGGACGGCTATTCGCTCGGCATCGCAACCGTTTCGACGACAGCCACAAATCCGGCGATCAACCCGGCAACGCCTTACAACACGCTCACCGATTTCACACCGGTGATCAACATCGCTGCAACGCCGAACATCATCGCGGTGCATCCTAGTTTTCCCGCCAAAGATTACGCGGGCTTCGTCGCCGAGCTGAAAAAGAACCCGGGCAAATATTCCTTCGCATCGTCGGGCACTGGCGGTATCGGGCATCTGCTGATGGAGTTGTACAAGAGCTTGACCGGCACCTTCGTCACGCACATTCCGTATCGCGGCGCAGGTCCCGCTCTTAACGATGTAGTGGCAGGTCAGGTCGCGATCATGTTCGACAACCTGCCGTCTGCGCTTCCGTTCATCCAGCAAGGTCGATTGATTCCTATCGTGGTGAGCGCACCGCAGCGACTCGCCGCTCTACCCAACGTGCCCACGTTCGCCGAAGTCGGACTCGCTCCGGTGAACCGCATGGCGTACTACGGCATCCTCGGACCCAAGGGCATGCCGCGCGACGTCGTCGACAAGATCAGCGCAGGCGTGAAGAAATCGCTGGAAGATCCGGCTGTGCGCAAACGAATCGAAGACACCGGATCGCTGATCGTGGCGAATACGCCGGAACAGTTCACTGCCGAGATTGCAGCTGAATATGCGGTTTACAAAAAAGTCGTCGAACAGCAAAAACTCAAGCTCGAATAACTGCGGAAATAAGCTAGCCGAAAGCTGAGTTTGTTATGGTGCGGAGATGCTTGCAGACAGCATCTCCCGCATCGACACTTTCGTGGATGCCCTTTATCTTGAAGAGGGGCTGTCTAAAAACACGCTTGCCGCTTACCGGCGCGATCTTTCGATGTTCGGCGAATGGATGGAAGTGCACGAGCGCCAGTCGATCGATCATGCGCAGGAGCATCACATCCAGGCGTACTTCTCGGAACGGCACGCGACCACCAAAGCGACATCGGCCAATCGTCGGCTGACGGTACTCAAACGATATTTCCGTTGGGCAGTGCGTGAAAGATTCATCACCGCCGACCCGACCCTTCGACTCGAGCGCGCGCGCGAGGCCCTTCGCGTCCCAAGAACGCTGACGCAGAAACAGGTCGAAGATCTTTTGAATGCGCCCGACGTCAACACCGCGCTTGGCATACGCGATCGCACGATGCTGGAATTGATGTACGCGAGCGGATTGCGCGTGAGCGAGCTGGTATCGCTCAAGCTCTACAACATCAGCATGAGCGAGCATGTGGTGCGCGTCATGGGTAAGGGCTCGAAAGAGCGGCTCGTTCCTTTCGGTCAAATCGCAGGCGAATGGATCACCCGATATCTGGCCGATGCAAGGGCCGAACTTCTGGGCGGTAAAGCCTCGGACGATTTGTTCGTGACTCGTCGCGGCGCAAAGACCGGGAGCGCGATGACACGAGTGATGTTCTGGATGCTGATCAAGCGATACGCCTTGATTGCCGACATCACATCGCCGTTGTCGCCGCATACCTTGCGTCATGCATTCGCGACCCATCTGCTGAATCACGGGGCCGATTTACGCGCAGTGCAGATGCTTTTGGGACACGCCGATATCTCGACGACCACCATCTACACCCACATCGCGCGGGAGCGTCTGAAGTCGCTGCATGAGCAGCATCACCCTCGCGGATAAGGCGGCGAGCCGCGCGGCGGATCGAAAAAAAGTTGCCACCGGTTGCCCTAGGGTTTATGCCTACAAAAAGAGAGGGAGGACAGTTTTTCGCAGAGCGAAATACGGGAAATTTCCGCTTGTCGTTTCATTGGGGGAAGTGCATTCTCGGAGCCTGAGACAAACGGTCAGGCCAAGAGAAAAAAATGCCCATCGATAGCGACCTCATCAAGTCGGTTACCGCATCGCTGTACGAGCGATCGCTGAAGAAAATACCCGACGACACCCGCGATGTGCTCGCTGCCAAGCAGGCCGCCGAAACAGGTGAGACCGCCAGGCACACGCTCACCATCATGTTGCAAAGCGCCGATGCTGCGAACAGGAACGGCGAGCTGGTTTGCACCGACGTCGGCATTCCTACGTACAGCATCAAGATCGGCACGAAGGTGCAGTTCAACGGGCCGGTGCGCAAGGCCATCGTCGACGGCTTTGCCGATCTCGCGAAGAACATCAACCCACCCATTCTCAAGATGGTGACCAACCCGCTGACGCAGGAGCGTAGCTACGCGGGCAAAGATATGCCGATCGTGTCTTTCGATGTGATCGACGATGCCGATTACATGGAAATCGTCTGCGCACCGAAGGCCATGGGAACAGGGCGTTGGGAAGCGATAGACGCCTTCGTTTATCCGACGCACGAGCAGATTGAAAAATTCGTGCTCGACACGGTGATGCGTGCCGGCTCACAGCCTTGTCTGCCGATCGTGGTGGGCGTCGGCATTGGCGGAACCTTCGATTACGCGGCGAAGATGGCCAAAGAAATGGTGCTTCGTCCCTTCGGTAAAAAGAATCCGGAACCGATTCTCGAGGCCATGGAAAAGCGTCTGCTCGATGCGATCAACAAAATGGGATTCGGCCCCATGGGTACAGGCGGCGACGCGAGCGCGATGGCGGTGAACATCGACTACGCGGCGAGTCATGGCTTCGTTCCCATTGCAGTTTGCTTCAACTGCTGGATCAACCGTCGCACCTCCGCGCGCATCTACAACGATGGTCGCGTGGAAGACATGAACTGGTAATGGCGGTTGATTCGATATGAGCAAACTTCATCAACTCACCTTGCCCCTGTCTCTCGAGAAGGTTCGCGAACTCGAGTGCGGCGATATGGTCACGCTCACCGGCAACATCACCTGCAGCATCGGCATCCCGACGCACAAACGCATGGCCGCGGCTGTACGCAACAAGGAGAAGCTGCCCATCGATCTGACCGGCGGTGCCTTCTTTCATCTGAGCACATATGTGAAGGAAGAGGGCGGCAAATCGACGCCGCTTTACATGAACCCGAGCACCAGCACCCGATACAACGAATGGATGCCGGACATCGTGACCGGACTCGGCCTGCGACTCGTCGGCGGCAAAGGTGGTCTGGACGATGCGAGCGTGAAGGCGCTGCAATCGGCCGGGTGCGCTTACCTCTCGTTCCTGGGCGGCGGCGCGCCTTTGCTCTCGCGCGGATTGCGTGAAGTGGTGAGCTCGCACTGGAACGAATACATCTCGCAATTCCGCTTGCTCACCATGCGGGTGGAGTCGCTCGGTCCTGCAACCGTGTCGATCGACGCGAAGGGCAACAGCATTTACGACCAGCTCAAGGAACGCGCGGAGTCGCGTATGCCGGCGATCCTGAAAGATCTCGGCGAGGCGCGTGCGATCGATTCGGCGCGTGCAAAAAATTAACTGAGATTTCAAGGAGACATTTATGAACAAAAGACTTTTCAACTTCGCGATCGCGGCGGGCGTGCTGGCTCTGACGAGCGGCTTCGCAGCGCCGGCGCTGGCTCAAAGTGCGTATCCCAACAAGCCGGTCCGCATCATCGTGCCGTTCCCTCCCGGCGGAAGCACCGACCTGGTCGCTCGCTACATTGCGCAAGGCTTGTCCGAAAAACTCGGCCAGCAATTCGTGGTCGACAACCGCACCGGTGCCGGCGGCAACATCGGAACCGATCTGGTCGCGAAGTCTGCGCCCGACGGCTACACGCTGGGTCTGTCGACCTCGGGCCCTTTGGTGAACAACAAGTTCCTCTACAAGAACATGCCGTTCGATTCCGACAAAGACCTGGCGCCAATCGCGCTGGTCTGCGAGATCCCGCTGGTGTTTTTGACGAACCCGCAAGTACCGGCGAACAACCTGAAGGAATTCATCGCGGCGGCTAAAGCGAACCCGTCGAAGTACACGATAGGACAGCCCGGCAACGGCACGATCGGTCATCTCGCGCTCGAGTACATCAGCATGAGCACCAAGTCGAAACTGACCGGGATTCCGTATCGTGGCGACACTCCCGCGCTGACCGATCTGCTGGGTAATTCGATTCAAGGTTTGTCTGCACCTATCACCGCTTTCATCCCGAACATCAGCGCCGGCAAGCTCAAAGGACTGGCCGTGACTTCTGCAACGCGCTTCCCCGGACTGCCCGACATTCCGACCGCGAAAGAGCAGGGCATCGACATCACCGCAACCGTCTGGTTTGCGGTGGTGGGCCCGGCCGGGACACCGCCGGAAGTAATCAAGAAACTCAACAGCGAAATCAACGCGATCATCTCGTCCACCTACGGCAAGGCCAAGATGCAGCAGTACGGTGCGGTCGTGAATGCGGGTCCGCCGGAGCTGTTGACCAAGCTGATCAACGAAGACGCGAAGAAGTGGAAGAACGTGATCGAAACGGCAAGCATCCGCGCGGAGTGATCGTTCGACGAAACGGTATTATTTTTTAGAGAGTTTTCAGGAAGTGCTTTTTCAGGAAGTTTTATGACCCAGGCTACCCGTCCCCTCATGTTCGATTCCCACGCGCATCTCGTCGCCGACGACCAGACCGCGTACCCGCGCAATCCGATGCAGCGTGCGGCCAACGCGCCGTTCCGTTTGCCCGGCGTGATCGGCAAGCCAGGTGGTCATCACGGCCCGAATCCGATCAACGAAGTGCCTGATGTGTCGCGCATGATGCAGTGGATGAAGGAAGAGAACGTCGATGGTTTCGTCGCTGTTCAAAAGCGAATGATCTATCGCTACGACAACAGCTACATCCTCGATTCTTCCGACAAATATCCCGAGATTTTTTCTGCCGTCGTCATCCTCGATGCGGAAGATCCGAACACAGCGCCCACTGTGCGCAACATGATCCAGAAGCACGGCCTTGCCGGTGTTCGCCTCTTCGGTGGACGCCAGGAAGACGGCAGCATGCCCTGGCTCAATTCGCCCATGGCGCTCAAGACCTGGGAAGTGGCCAACGAGTTCGGCATCGTGATGAATCTGGAAGTGCTGTCGCACGGCGGCGGCGGACCGTCGGTTCCTGCGCTCATCGAGCTGGTTGAGAAGTATCCCAACGTGCGCATGGTGCTCGATCATTTGCTCGAACCCGAAATGGACGAGGGCGACCACTTCGGTCTGGACGAGAACTACGAGAAGCTCATTCCCTACGATCGGGTGTCGTTCAAGTGGACATCGATCAACCTCGACATTTGCCGCGAGTCCGGCATTCCGGCAGACAAGGTTCTGCGCAAGGCAGTCGATATGTACGGTGCCGATCGCTTGATGTGGGGTTCCGACATCGGCACTTCGTCCGGTACTTACAAGGATATGGTTCAACGCATGATCGACTCCGCCGCGCTGCTGACGGAAGCCGAGAAGAAGGCGGTCTATCACGACACCGGCAAGCGGGTGTTCGTCAAGGGTGGCACGAAAAAAGCTTGAAGGCCTTCATGACCTACACCTACAAAACACTGGACGCTGCAACCATGGATACCGCCACCGCCTATCGGCTGCTGGTTGGAGCAGTGGTGCCGCGCCCGATCGCCTGGATCACGACCAAGAGCAGGGACGGCATCGTCAACGTCGCGCCGTTCAGCTCGTACAACTACGTGGCGCATAGCCCGCCGATGCTGGCGATCAACATCGCGACCAAGAACGGCGAGTTGAAGGACACTGCGCGCAACATCGTGGAAACCGGCGAGTTCGTGGTGAATGTCGCAACAGTCGACAACATGGAATCCATGCACGGCACCAGTGCCGACTACCCGCCCGAAGCCAGCGAAAGCACCGAGCTCGGCATCGAATTGCTGCAGAGCGATTTCGTGAAGCCGCCGCGTGTGGCCATGTCGCCAATTCAGATGGAGTGCAAGCTCGAGCGCGCCGTGAAGCTCGGACGCGGATTGAACACGCTCTACATCGGCGAGATCATCGCTTTCCATCTGTCCGATCACATCTACGACGGCCGCTATGTCGACAGCGTCAAGCTGCGCCCGGTATCGCGTCTGGGTGGACCGCTTTACGCGGAGCTGGGCACCATTCACGAGCGGCCGATATTGCAGGCGTTGCCCACGGGCACTGCCCCCAAGGAAAAAGCATGACAGCACCGAACCCCGACACGAAAGCGACGCAGATCGGCACCTTCGTGAAAACGGCATCGCCGCATATTGTCGAGATCATCGGCTCGACCACGATGAATTTCGTCGTGCTCGATGCGGAACACGCACCCATGGATCGTGCAACGCTGGACATCATGGTCATGGCGTCGCGCGCCGCGAACATCAAGGCTTACATTCGCATCGCCGAAGTCAACGCGGCGGTCATCCTGTCTGCCCTCGATATCGGCGCAGCAGGCATCGTCGTGCCGCACGTCGACTCCGCACGTCAGGCACTCGATGTGGTGGCCATGGCCCGCTACAAGAACGGTCTGCGTGGATTCTCGATATCGCCACGCGCAAATTCCTACGGCAGCATCTCGATGAAAGACGCGATGCGTCTGGGGGACGCCACCGAGGTGATCTGCCAGATCGAAAGCGCGCAGGCGGTCGAAGAGTGCGCAGAGATTCTCGCAACGCCCGGCGTAGCCGGAATCTTCATCGGACGCGCCGATCTCGCCTTGTCCATGGGCTACGAAAACTCTCGCGACGAAAACGTTCTCGAAGCGACGAAAAAATGTCTGGCGCTCGCCGCGAAGGCGGGCAAGCTCGCCGGCATGCATGTGTCAGGCGTACAAGAACGCGATCAGTTCGCAGCGCTCGGTGCCAACTGGTTCGTCATCGGCTCCGATCAGAGCTTGCTGAAACAGGCGGCGCAGGCTGTCTCGCACGCCGCCTGACTTGCGCGGCCATCATTAAACGGAAGGAAGTGTCATGCCACTCGCTAAATCACAACTGGCCACTTACGCGAATCAATACAAGACCACACCGCGCCAACTGCCGGGCGATACCTGCAAGACCTCGTGGGTCACCCGAGGCGCGAATTTCGTTGTGGTGGTGTCGAAGGTCGAAGACGGCGATCTGCTGACTCGCGACAACATCGACGAGTACGTGTTGCTGTTGCCGGAGACATCAGGCGTATCCGCCACACTCGAAGCGCCCGGCGAAAAAGTCGAAGCCGGAGTCGACACGCTGAACATTCTTCCTCCGGGAAAAACCACGATTCGCCTGAAGGGATCGGGCCTCGTGAGTCGGGTGTTTTCGTCGGACGTGAAAGATCTGGCTGCGCTCGCCGACAACGCTGCAACTTACGACACGCCCAACCCGGATGTCGCGCCTCTGGTCGCCTGGCCCGATCCGCCGGAAGGCTTTAAAATCCGTTCGTACAACCTCCCCGAGTACACCAAGCCGGACAGCAATATGCGGATTTTCCGCACCACCAAGCTGATGGTGAACCCCTTGGTCAAACGTGTGGTCCCGCGCGATGTGCGCAAGGTCAGCCCGCACAGCCACGTCGATTTCGAACAGGGATCGCTAGCGTTGAATGGTGCCTACATGCATCACCTTCGTTATCCGTGGACGCCCGACATGACCATGTGGCACGACGACGAGCACGAAGAACTCGGTTCGCCCTCTTTGCTAGTGGTTCCACCGAAGGTCATTCATACGAGCCGCAATGTGGGTGAAGAAGTGGGTGTGCTGGTGGACATATTTGCACCGCCGCGCATGGACTTCTCGAAGAAGGGTGTGGTCTGCAATGCCAGCGAATACCCGATGCCGGAAGAAGCTACGACTACAGCGTGACTTGCTCCCGCTTGACGATCAAAGCTCGGCGAGCTTTTTCGTGATGTTTGCCGACGCTTCCTGAAGCGGGCCTAGATATCGCGCCACTGCCTGATCGTTCGGCAAGGTCGATGCGATCCAGGTCATGCCGATGGTGGCAACCACACGCGAGCCCTCGAACACCGGCACCGCCAGAGTTCCCGACACCGGTCTGATGCCCGGCGATCGCAGCGCAAAGCCTTTCTTGCGCGTATCCCTGATCATCGCGAGCACCGCCTTGCTGTCATGTGCCATCGCGTCTTCCTCGTGTTCCGAGAGTTTCAGAATGTCGATCAGCGCGCGTGCCTCTTCGCGTCCGCAAAAGCCAAGATAGGCGCGACCCAGCGCGCGCCCCACCAGACTCAACCTCATGTTGATCGTCGAGTGAAGGAGCGCGAGCGGCGAGTTGGGGATCGTGCTGTAGCGCACGATCATTGCGTCGTAGTCGAGCACAGCAATGGCAACCGGCCACTTCACCTTTTCGGTGAATTCGTCGAGTGCGCCGATGGCTGCTTCCACGATGCGCGGCTCGCCGTGATAGCCCGACGACAGCGTCTTTACGCCCGAGGTGAGCCCGTAGGCGCCGTACTGCGGCGACTTCGCGACCAGGCCTTTCTTCTCCAGCGTTTTAAGCAATCGAACGATGGTCGGCTTGGGCATGCCGGTCTGCTTGTGCAGCAGATCGAGACTGCTCACCGGATATCGATTCAGCGCGAGCAGCAGATCTATCGCGCGTTCGACCGAGCGTATAGAAGACGACGATTCTTTTTCTTGCATATCAGGATCCGCTCGCGAGCAACACTGCCATGCGGTTGTGGCGCTCTATCAAGGGCTCGAGCTCGAGGCTGGTGAGTCGGCCTTGCCTCACGACAATTCGGCCATTGACGATGGTGTACGCCGCATTGGCGCTCGCGCACAGAAGCAGGCTCGCGACAGGGTCGTGTACCGCGCCGCCGGCAAAGCCCAGCGTCCGCAAATCGAACATCGCGATGTCGGCGCACATTCCTTTGGCCAGGTAACCGATGTCGGTTCGTCCGAGTACCTCCGCGCCGCCGCGAGTGGCAACTCGCAGCATGTCGCGCGCAGTCATCTCGGAAGGTCCAGCGGCGCATCCGAACGACTCCAGCGATTTGCCGACGCGGGCAAGCAACATCGCCTGTCGCGCCTCGCCGATCATGTGCGCGCCGTCGTTGCTTGCACTGCCGTCTACGCCGAGTCCGACCGGAACGCCCGCGTCGAGCATTTTTCGAATCGGTGCGATGCCGGACGCCAGGCGCATGTTGCTGCAAGGGCAGTGCGCCACGCCAGTTCCGGTTCGGGCGAACAGGCCGATTCCTTCGAAGTCGAGCTTCACGCAGTGCGCATGCCAGACGTCTCGCCCGACCCAACCGAGGTCCTCCGCGTACTGCGCGGGGGTGCGATTGAACTGCTCTTTCGAGAATGCAACGTCGTGATCGTTCTCGGCCAGATGAGTGTGCATGCGCACCTTCATGGCGCGAGCCAGATTTGCCGATTCGCGCATCAGGTCGCGCGTGACGCTGAACGGAGAGCAGGGGGCGACTGCGATGTGGAGCATCGAGCCGAAAGACGCGTCGTGGTATTTCTCGATCACGCGCTGGGTGTCTTCGAGGATGGCTGCTTCGTTTTCCACGACTGCGTCGGGCGGCAGTCCACCTTTCGATTCGCCCAAGCTCATCGCGCCACGCGACGCGGTAAATCGCATGCCGATTTCTTTTGCCGCATCGATGCTGTCGTCGAGACGGCTTCCGTTGGGGTAGATGTAGAGATGGTCGCTGCTAGTCGTGCAACCGCTGAGCAGCAACTCGGCCATTGCGGTCTGGGTCGACACGCGGATCATGTCGGGCGTGAGGCGCGCCCAGACCGGATACAGACCTTTCAGCCACGAGAAAAGCTCGGCGTCCTGCACGCCCGGCAATGCACGAGTGAGCGACTGGTACATGTGGTGATGCGTGTTGACCAGTCCGGGTATGACCAGATGACCGCGCGCATCGATGCTTTCATCGGCCGATGCGGCTAATTCGCCGGCGGGACCGATCGCCTCGATACGGTTTCCATCGACAAGAATCGAGGCATTCCGTAACTCGGTTCCTGCATCGTCCATGGTGGCGATGCAAGCGGCGTTTTCGATCAGTATTTTGCTCATGAAACGATTGTCGATTCGGTGGAAAATCCGGCGTTCAGCTTACACAATCGACCGACCATAACGCCAATTCCTCCGTGAGCGAAATCAACGTGAACAATCAGCAGAAACAAGTCCTCGTCGTCGGTGCCGGCATTGCCGGTTGTTCTGTGGGTATCGCACTCGCCAGCAAGCTCGGGACCGATCGCGTCAAGGTGACGATTATCGAGAAGCAGGACGTCTGGCGTTTCCAGAGTTCGGGCATCTTCGTCTACAGCAACGGCCTGGAATCGATGCGTCGGCTCGGGGTGATGGACGACATGGTTGCGGCAGGCTTTTCCATCGAGAAGGGCCGCAATATCTATCTCGATCACGAAAGCCATCCGATCGTCGACACCTACTATCCGTCGGTCGCCGATGGGGTGCCCGAAATCATCGGCATCAAGCGGGCGGAAATGCACAGGGTGCTGTCGAATCGGCTGAAAGAATTCGATGTGGATATCCGCTTGGGCACGACCGTGACGGCAATAGCCGATTCGCAAGTCACGTTCAGCGACGGTACGTCGGGCGAGTTCGATCTGATCATCGGCACCGACGGCATCCGCTCGCAGATTCGGCAACTGGTGTGGGGCGATGTCACGCCGCGGTATTCAGGTCTCGGCGTATGGCGCAGCGTGCATAACCGCCCCGCAGATCTGGTCGACAAGATCATGATGATGGGCGTCGGCAAGCGCCTTGGCATCATGCCGATCAGCGAGGACAAGCTCTACATTTTCGGCACGGTTGCAGAAGACAAGGGCACCTACTACCCGAAAGAAAACTGGCCCGACACGATGCGCGAGAAGTTCGCAGAATTCGGCGCGCCGGTGAAGCAGTTCCTCGACGAGTTGTCCGATCGAAGCGAGATTCTCTACACCGCAGTGGAAGAGATCGCCATGCCGCTGCCGTGGCATCGTGGTCGAGTTCTGCTGATCGGCGATGCAGCACATGCATCGACCCCGTTCATGGGGCAGGGCGGCGCGATGGCGATTCAGGACGCTGTGATGCTGGCAGACATGCTGGCATCGCCCGATGCTTTCGAATCGTCCGATGCCCTGGATCGCGCGCTAACTGCCTTCGGTGAGAAGCGTTATCCGGTCTGCAAGTTCGTGCAAGACGGATCGCGGCGTGTCGGTGATGCGGGTGCGGCGGAAAAAACCGTCGAGGCGAGCAAGGCGCGCAACGAGGCGATGAAGCTGCACGCGCAATCGCAGGTCGACAAGTTCTACGGTGATCTGGCCGAACTTCAACAAGACTGACCCAACAAGTCTGATTCAGCAAGATTGAAATGATTTCCGAAGAGACCACCACCCTGCGCGCCGAATGCCTTCGCCTCCTGGCGATTGCGGATCCGTTCGAGAAAGCGCGCGGCGTGACCGCTCTGGTCGCCGATATCTTCGTCGGTTCGGTCGAAGACATGGTCGCGAAGGTGCCGGTGCCGGGACGCCTGGACAAGCCAACGTTAGTGCCGCATACGCAGATCAAACCTGCGCCGCTCACTACACGCGAAGGACATGCGGCGCTGGTGCATTCGATCGTTCACATCGAGCGCAACGCGATCGATCTTGCGCTCGACATCGTGTGGAGATTTCCGTCCATGCCCGACGATTTCTATCGCGAATGGGTGCAGGTAGCAAAGGAAGAGGCGTATCACTTCACGCTTCTCGCAGAGCACCTGGAAACTCTGGGATTCAGCTACGGCGACTTCAAGGCACATGATGGCTTGTGGTCGATGGCCGAGCGCACCAAAGACGATTTGCTGGCTCGCGTGGCTCTGGTGCCCCGCACGCTGGAAGCACGCGGACTCGATGCATCGCCGGCGGTCAAGGGCAAGCTCGTCTCGATCGGCGATCACGCCGGCGGCGCGATTCTGGACATCATCCTGCGCGATGAAATCGGCCATGTGGCGGTGGGCAATCGCTGGTACCGATATTTGTGCGAACAGCGAAGTCTGGAGCCGATTGCTACCTACGAGGCGCTGACGGTTCAATACGAAGCTCCCCGCTTGAGAGGACCGTTCAATTTCGATGCCAGGCGGGCTGCGGGATTCGACGAGGACGAACTGAAAGCACTCACCGGATAATCTGAACTTTCAACAATAAAAGAGAAAGAGGCGCCCCGATGGCTATTTATCAGCTCGACGACCATGTCCCCACACTCGGCAAGAACGCCTGGGTGGCCGATAGCGCAGAAGTCATCGGAGAGGTCGAACTGGCCGAAGGCGCCAGCGTCTGGTTCGGCGCGGTCATCCGAGGCGATACCGGGCTCATCAAGGTCGGAAGAAACTCCAATATTCAGGATTTGAGCGTGCTGCACGCCGACGAAGGATGTCCGCTGGAAATCGGCGAGGGGGTTACCGTCGGGCATCAGGTCATGCTGCACGGTTGCATCATTGGAGACAATTCCCTGATCGGAATACAGACGGTGATCTTGAATAAAGCAAGGATTGGCCGCAATTGCATCGTTGGCGCTGGCAGCGTGGTCACCGAAGGCAAGGAATTCCCGGACAATTCGCTCATCGTGGGCAGTCCGGCCCGAGTCATTCGCACGCTGGACGACGCCACGGTCGAGAAGTTGAAGGCAAGCGCCGACAACTACGCGAACCGGTCGATCCGGTATCGAAACGGACTGAAAAAAGTTTCTTGAACCGTCTTCAACGACGACAAAGTACCCGAAAGAATTCTTTGAGCGAGCTGCATAAATTCCTATTCGACGGCCTTCCGGTTCGCGGAATGATCGTCCGTCTGACCGATGCCTGGCAGGAAATCCTGACGCGCAGGGTGTCGACCGGCTATTCGGAAGCGCCCGGCGCTTATCCGCTTCCGGTTCAGGAATTGCTCGGCGAGATGACCGCAGCTGGCGTTCTCATGCAGGGCAACATCAAGTTCAACGGCTCTCTGGTGCTGCAGATTTTTGGCGACGGACCGGTCAAGGTTGCGGTGACCGAAGTGCAATCGAACTTCGCGGTGCGCTCGACAGCAAAGGTCGTGGGCGAGCTCGACGCGAACGCGCATCTCTCGGACATGGTGAACGTGCACAACAAGGGCCGCTGCGCGATCACGCTGGACCCGAAAACCAAATTCCCGGGTCAGCAGCCGTATCAGGGCGTCGTGCCGCTGTATGACGATCAGGGCGAAAAAATCGAGAAGCTCTCGGACGTGCTGGAGCACTACATGCTGCAAAGCGAGCAGCTCGACACCAAGCTGGTGCTAGCCGCCAACGGACAGGTGGCTGCAGGTTTGCTGCTGCAGCGCCTGCCGATCGTCGGGGAGAAAAACCTGGCCGGCTCGTTCGTGAGTGCCGACAACGAAGACGAAATCGGCATGAACGAGCACTTCAACAGGTTGTCTATTCTTGCGGGAAGCCTCACATCAGAAGAGCTGCTCACGCTGGATGTCGACACGATTCTTCATCGTCTGTTCTGGGAAGAAAAACTGCTTCGTTTCGAGCCCGACGCGAGCGCGCCGCATTTCGCTTGCACCTGCAGCCGCGAACGAGTGAGCAACATGATCAGAAGCCTGGGCCAGGAAGAGGCCGACAGCATCATCGCGGAGCGTGGAACGATCGAGGTGGGATGTGATTTCTGCGGGCAGCACTACCACTTCGATGCGGTAGATGCGGTGCAGATTTTCAAGGACGTGCAGGAGTTGCCGCCGGGGACTTCTTCGGTTCAGTAGGGCTGGCGGCGGGCTTCTCGACTGCGGGCTTTCCGGTTGCCGGGGTAGCGGTTCGCGGCGCAGGGCCGCCAGGTGCGCCCGCCACTTGCACAAATATTTCGTTGGGCCTGACCATGCCCAGTTCGAATCGCGCTTTTTCCTCGACGGTTTCCAGACCTTCTTTAAGGTCGTGAACTTCCGACGCAAGTCGGTCGTTCGCGAGCTGGGCCTTGTCGTTGGCTGTCGTCTGGGCGGTGAGCTTCTGCTGCAGCAAGGCCACGTTGTGAATACTCCCACGTCCGAACCACAACTGACCGTGCAGTACGACCAGCAGTGCAATCAAGACGGCGGGAATAAAACGTGAGCCCATGAGCGGTGAGGCGTGTCCTATAAGTTCTTCTGTCTATCGAATCAACGCAGATTGTAGAAAGCCGAGCGACCGGGGTAGGTTGCGACATCGCCCAGATCTTCTTCGATGCGCAAAAGCTGGTTGTACTTGGCCATGCGATCCGAGCGGCTCAGCGAACCGGTCTTGATTTGCAGGGCGTTGGTACCGACAGCGATATCGGCAATCGTCGAATCTTCGGTTTCGCCGGAGCGATGGCTGATGACTGCGGTGTATCCGGCCCGCTTGGCCATTTCGATGGCGGCGAAGGTTTCGGTGAGCGTGCCGATCTGGTTGATCTTGATCAGGATCGAATTACCGATGCCCTTGTCGATGCCTTCTTTGAGGATCTTGGTGTTGGTGACGAACAGGTCGTCGCCCACCAGCTGAACCTTCTTGCCCAAACGCTCGGTCAGGTACTTCCAGCCGTCCCAGTCGTTTTCGGCCATACCGTCTTCGATGCTGATGATCGGGTACTTGTCGACCCAGGATGCAAGCACGTTGGTCCATTCTTCGGACGACAGCGTGAGGCCTTCACCGGACAGGACGTACTTGCCGTCTTTGTAGAACTCGCTGGCTGCGCAGTCCAGGCCCAGAACGATCTGCTCACCGGCCACGAAGCCCGCTTTTTCGATCGCTTCCAGAACCATTTGAATAGCTGCTTCATGGCTTGCAACGTTCGGTGCAAAGCCACCTTCATCGCCGACCGCAACGCTCATGCCCTTGTCGTTGATGATTTTCTTGAGCGCGTGGAAAACTTCTGCGCCGTAACGAACGGCTTCGCGGAAGTTGGGTGCGCCCACCGGAATGATCATGAACTCTTGCAGATCGAGGTTGTTGTTGGCGTGTGCGCCACCGTTGATCACGTTCATCATGGGCACCGGCATTTGCATGCCACCCATGCCGCCGAAGTAACGATAGAGCGGCAGGCCGGACTCTTCGGCGGCTGCACGCGCAACAGCCATCGAAACGGCCAGCATGGCGTTTGCGCCGAGGCGTGATTTGTTTTCGGTTCCGTCGAGATCGATCAGGGTGCGATCGAGGAAGGCTTGTTCGGTGGCATCGAGGCCGAGCACGGCTTCGGAAATTTCGGTGTTGATGTGTTCGACCGCCTTGAGCACGCCCTTGCCCAGGTAACGCGACTTGTCGCCGTCACGCAGTTCGATGGCCTCGCGCGATCCGGTCGATGCGCCGGACGGCACTGCGGCGCGTCCCATGGTTCCCGATTCCAGCAACACGTCGCATTCGACGGTGGGGTTGCCGCGGCTGTCCAGAATTTCACGTCCTACGATGTCTACGATTGCGCTCATTGTCTTGTTCTCTTTGGATCTTGAAAATTAAAAAGGGGAGATATCTAAGTGCCTTCGACCACGACCATGCGCATGATCGCTGCGCCGTCGCGCGATGCGCGTGCTTTGGAATATTCCGATGAGTCGTTGAAGGCCTTCGCTGCCTCTACGGTGGGAAACTTCAGAACGATCAGGCGATCCGGTGTCCAGTCGCCCTCGAGCACTTCGACCGCGCCGCCACGTACGCAGACTTCTGCCCCGTAAGCTTTCATGGCCGCCGTCGACAGCACCTTGTACTGCTCGTACTGTTCCGGATTGGTCACTCTCACGTTGGCGATGATGTAGGCGCTCATTCGAAGCTGTTCTCCAGAAAGCCGTTCCTCTTGGTGATGCGATCGAGCTCTACCAGCGTTTCGAGTAGCGCCTTCATGTGCTTGAGCGGAACCGCATTCGGGCCGTCGCTCATCGCTTTGGAGGGATCGGGATGGGTTTCCATGAACACCCCCGCCACGCCGACCGCAATGGCGGCTCGTGCAAGCACAGGAACCATCTCGCGCTGTCCGCCGGAAGTGGTGCCCTGGCCGCCCGGCAATTGCACCGAGTGCGTCGCATCGAACACGACAGGAGCTTTGGTCTCACGCATGATCGAGAGCGAACGCATGTCGCTTACCAGATTGTTGTAGCCAAAGCTGGCGCCGCGTTCGCAGGCCATGAAGTTGTCTTCGTTCAGGCCCTTGTCGCGTGCAGCGGCGCGAGCCTTGTCGATCACGTTCTTCATGTCGCTAGGCGCAAGGAATTGGCCCTTCTTGATGTTCACCGGCTTGCCCGATTGAGCCACTGCGTAGATGAAATCGGTTTGACGGCACAGGAAAGCGGGCGTCTGCAGCACGTCGACAATGGACGCCACATGCGGCACTTCCGCCTCGGTGTGCACGTCGGTCAGGATCGGCAGGTTCAACTCTTTCTTGACCTTGGCCAGGATCTCGAGACCCTTGGTCATGCCCGGGCCACGAAAGGTGGTGCCGCTTGAGCGGTTGGCCTTGTCGTAGCTGCTCTTGAAGATGAACGGAATGCCAAGCTCAGTCGTGATTTCCTTGAGCGTGCCGGCGGTGTCCATCTGCAATTGTTCGGACTCGACCACGCATGGGCCTGCGATCAGGAAGAAAGGTTGGTCGAGGCCGATTTCGAATCCGCAAAGCTTCATGCAACCGCCTTGAGAGAGGTGCCGGTACCGGGAGCGCCCGTGCCGGTCTGATGACCAGCCTGCTGCCCAGCTTGCTGTTTGAGCGTGGCAGCGATGAACGCGTTGAACAGCGGATGGCCGTCCCACGGTGTCGACTTGAATTCAGGATGGAACTGAACGCCCATGAACCACGGGTGAACCGAGCGAGGCAACTCGACGATTTCGGTTAGCTGCTCACGCTGGGTGAGAGCCGAAATTACCAAACCGGATTCGCGCAGCTTGTCCAGGAAATTCACGTTGGCTTCGTAGCGATGACGATGACGCTCGGTCACCACGTCGCCATAAATTTCGTGCGCCAGCGTTCCCTTTTCCACATCGGAGCTTTGCGCGCCCAGGCGCATGGTGCCGCCCAAATCGGAGTTCGCATCGCGAGTCTTGATCGTGCCGTCGGCATCTTTCCACTCGGTAATGAGTGCGATGACCGGGTTGGGCGTATCGGGCTCGAACTCGGTGCTGTTGGCTTCGTTCAAGCCAGCCACGTGGCGCGCGAATTCGATGGTCGCGACCTGCATGCCGAGGCAAATACCGAGGTAGGGCAGCTTGTTCTCGCGAGCGAAACGGGCCGAAGCGATCTTGCCTTCGATGCCGCGCTTGCCGAATCCGCCGGGAACCAGAACGCCGTCGTACTTCGCCAGTTGGGCGACGTTGTCGGCCGAAATGGTTTCGGAGTCGATGTATTCGATGTTCACGCGAACATGGTTCTTCATGCCGGCATGGCGCAGCGCTTCGTTGAGCGACTTGTAGCTGTCGGACAGATCGACGTACTTGCCAACCATGGCGATGGTGACTGCGCCCTTGGGGTGCTCGGTTTCATAAACCAGATCGTCCCAGCGCTTCAGGTTGGCAGGAGGGGTGTTCAGGCGCAGCTTGTCGCAGATCAGGCCGTCGAGACCCTGCTCGTGAAGAATGCGCGGCACCTTGTAGATCGTGTCGACATCCCACATCGAGATGACGCCCCATTCGGCAACGTTGGTGAACAGCGAAATCTTGGCGCGCTCGTCTTCGGGGATCTTGCGATCGGCGCGGCAGAGCAGGGCGTCGGCCTGAATACCGATTTCGCGCAGCTTCTGCACCGTGTGCTGGGTGGGTTTTGTCTTGAGCTCGCCGGCTGCTGCAATCCAAGGCACGTAGGTAAGGTGGACGAAAGCCGTGTTGTTCGGACCCAGGCGAAGGCTCATCTGGCGAGCGGCTTCGAGGAAGGGCAGCGACTCGATGTCCCCCACTGTTCCGCCGACTTCGACGATGGCGACATCGACCGCGTCGGGAGTGCCGAAGGCAGCGCCGCGTTTGACGTAATCCTGGATTTCGTTGGTGACGTGCGGAATGACCTGAACGGTCTTTCCGAGATAGTCGCCGCGACGTTCTTTTTCGAGAACGGATTGATAGATTCGACCGGTGGTGAAGTTGTTCACGCGCGCCATGCGCGTGTCGATGAAGCGCTCGTAGTGTCCGAGATCGAGATCGGTTTCGGCACCGTCGTCGGTCACGAAAACTTCACCGTGCTGGAACGGAGACATCGTGCCTGGATCGACGTTAATGTACGGATCGAGCTTGATTAGAGTGACTTTGAGGCCCCGCGATTCCAAAATCGCAGCGAGGGAGGCTGAGGCGATTCCCTTGCCGAGGGAGGACACCACACCGCCGGTGACGAAGACAAATTTGGTCATGTCAGGGTCGGGATTCAATCCCGGGGAGGTGGTAAAGCGAGATTATAGAGGTGCACGGCATGTCCTCCCATCTTCTGAGCCATCTTGGGATAAATCTTGTGGCCTGTCGATGGCAGCTCCGTTTTTGCCATCCTCTGATACATTGCCCGCATGAACGATCTAGCCGGCAAACACTTCGTCTTGGGACTCACCGGCGGCATCGCCTGCTACAAGGCGGCCGAACTCTGCAGGGCGCTCATCAAACAGGGCGCAACCGTTCAGGTCGTCATGACCGAAGCCGCAGCGCAGTTCATCACGCCGACGACCATGCAGGCGCTGTCCGGACGCCCGGTGTACGACTCCACCTGGGACGCCCGTGAGCCGAACAACATGCCGCACATCAATCTCAGCCGTGAATCGGACGGGATCATTCTTGCGCCGTGCAGTGCCGATTTCATGGCCAAACTTCTTCACGGCAGAGCCGACGATCTTTTGAGTCTGCTGTGCCTTGCACGCCCCATGGGCGAAGTTCCCTTGTTCGTCGCGCCAGCCATGAATCGCGAGATGTGGGCGCATCCGGCGACGCAACGCAATCTGGCGCAGCTCGATGCCGACGGTGCAAACCTGATGGGGGTCGGAAGCGGCTATCAGGCCTGCGGCGAAACGGGAGACGGGCGAATGCTGGAACCGCCCGAATTGCTCGAAGACATCATCGCGTTCTATCAGCCTAAATCGATGATCGGCAAGAAGATGCTGATCACCGCCGGCCCAACTTTCGAGGCCATCGATCCGGTGCGCGGCATCACGAATCGTTCTTCCGGAAAGATGGGCTATTCGATTGCACGCGCTGCGCACGAAGCCGGCGCGCAAGTGACATTGATCAGCGGTCCGGTCGGCTTGCCGACGCCGCGCGGCGTGACCCGAATCGATGTGCAATCGGCTTTAGAGATGCACGCGATCTGCATGGCCGAATCGAAGAAGGCGGATGTGTTCGTGGCGACTGCTGCCGTGGCCGACTGGCGCCCCGCAGCCATCAATTCGCAGAAGATCAAGAAAGACGGAACCGGCAAGACGCCGATGATCGAATTCATCGAGAACCCGGACATTCTTCTTGGCGTGGCGCAAAGCGATCGCGCTAAATCGGGCAAGCTTTATTGCGTTGGTTTTGCTGCCGAAAGTGAAGATCTGGTCGCCAATTCCGAAGCAAAACGTGCTCGCAAGGGCGTGCCCATGCTGGTCGGTAATATCGGCCCCGAAACATTCGGCCGCGACGACAACCAGCTCATCATCGTCGACGCCAACGGTGTCCGCGAACTGAAGCGTGCATCGAAACTGGAACTCGCGCGGCAGTTGATTGCAGACATCGCAGCCCACAGCGGCAAACCGGTTCGAACTTAATTTCTCAGCTCTGACTTTTATGAAAATCGACGTGAAAATTGTCGATCCGCGCATGGCGGATCAATTGCCCGCTTACGCGACTCCCGGAAGTGCCGGACTCGATCTACGCGCCTGCCTCGATGCGCCACTTACCCTGGGTCCCAACGAATGGAAGCTGGTGCCGACCGGCATCGCGATCTACCTTCAAGACCCGGGCTATGCCGCGCTGATTCTTCCGCGCTCGGGGCTGGGCCACAAACACGGAATCGTGCTGGGTAATCTTGTTGGCCTGATCGACAGCGATTACCAGGGCCAGCTCATGGTGAGCGCGTGGAATCGCAGCGAAGTGCCGTTCACGATCGAGCCGATGGAACGCATTGCCCAACTGATGATCGTGCCGGTGATGCAGGCCGAGTTCAACGTGGTGACCGAATTTCCGGCGAGCGACCGTGGCGAGGGTGGTTACGGATCGACCGGGAAAAAATAAAACTTCTTCGGTTGCGCTCAGTGCAGCAGATTGTTGCCGGGCGCTTGTGGCTGGATTCTGAAGAAGCCGGTGCCTGCGGTACCGGCGCCAATTTCATCTTCGGTGGCGTCTCTCACGCGCTTGACGGTCAGGCTGAGTCGGAGCGCAATTCCTGCCAAGGGGTGGTTGCCGTCCAGCACCACGTGTTCCGGATAAATCTCGGTGATCGTGTAGAGAGCATCTTTCGGCATATCTTTCGAGACACCTTCCGGCAGCGCTACGCCTTCGAAGGTCAGGCCTTCTTCGATTTCCTTCGGGAACACCGAACGGGGTTCTAGAAAAAGCATGTTCTCGTTGTAATCGCCGAAAGCCTGCTCGGGTTCGAGATGAAGATTCACCACGTCGCCCGCTACATGGCCTTGAAGCGCGTCTTCGATCGTTTTGAACAGATCGTCGCCGCCGATGAGAAATTCGACGGGATCGTCGAGTACGTCCAGGGTGTCACCTGTGGTGTCCTTGAGGGTCCAGGTGAGTGCGACCACGCATTGTTGAGAGATTTCCATAGGAGAATTGTCCCATGGACGTGAATCACCCCTTGCAGCTTCTGGGCGGCCTGTCGCCAGCCCAATTCATGAAGCGTTACTGGCAGAAAAAACCTTTGCTCATCAAGAACGCAGTGCCCGGCTTCGTGCCGTCGGTCAGCCGCGATGAGTTGTTCGACATGGCCGGCGACGAAGGCGTGGAATCGCGCCTCGTGGCAAAAGACTCCAAAGGGGCCTGGACCATGAAGCCGGGTCCGTTCGATCGCAAATCGCTGCCAACGCCCTCGAAAAAAGCATGGAGCCTGCTGGTTCAAGGCGTAGACAGCCACCATGACGACGTTCGCTGGGTGCTCGAGCAATTTCGTTTCGTGCCCGACGCGCGGCTGGACGACTTGATGATCAGCTACGCCAGCGACGGCGGCGGGGTAGGCCCCCATTTCGACAGCTATGACGTGTTCCTGTTGCAGGCGCACGGCACGCGAGTGTGGAACATCGGCAAGCAGAAAGATCTCACACTGGTCGAGGGCGCGCCCCTCAAGATACTTCGTGATTTCAAGCCCGAAGAAGGGTTCGTGCTGGAACCCGGCGACATGCTTTACCTGCCGCCACGCTACGCACACGACGGCGTTGCGCGCGGCGAATGCATGACCTGGTCGATCGGGTTTCGCGCACCCGATGCGGATGGTCTGGCGCGAGAGATTCTTCTTCGTATGGCCGACGAGCCGGAAGACGACGCCGTCGCGGTTCTCTACAAAGACTCCGATCAGCCCGCGACTGCATCGCCCGCCGACATTCCTGTGCGACTGCAGAACTTTGCTCGGCAGGGGCTGACAGCACTGCTATCGCAACCGTTGGCACTCGAGCGTGCCCTTGGCGAAATCATGACCGAGCCGAAGCCGAACGTATGGTTCGAAGAGCTCGACGAGGCGAACGAGGAAGGGGAAGACACAGACACACTTCCCAAAAACGCAGCGGTGCGACTCGATCGACGCACTCGCATGATGTACGACGCGAATCATGTTTTCATCAACGGCGAGAGTTATCTGGCCTCCGGCAAAGATGCCACGCTCATGCGCAAGCTGGCAGACGATAGATCGCTCGATGCAAAGGAGATTTCGAAAGCCAGCGAGGGCGCCCGCGCCTTGATGGCAAACTGGCGCGAAGCAGGTTGGTTGAAAGCTGTTTGATTCGAATTGCACAGTGAGGAAAACATGAGCGACGAACATGATTCCGAGATACAAAAACTGGACCATCTACCTTCGAAGCGATTCGAGGGTCGGGTCGAGTTCCAGAACTTGGTTCGCTCTACTTTCGAGATTGCAGCGCGCGATGGCTGGCGCGAAATCATCATCTCCGACTCCACGTTTTTCGATTGGCCATTGGGCGAACGCGCGGTGGCCGAATCGCTCAACGAGTGGTCTCATAGCAGCCGAAAAATCACCATCCTTGCGCGTCGCTACGACGATTTGATTCGCCGTCATGCGCGTTTCGTGACATGGCGAAAAACATGGGCGCACATCATCGAATGCCGCGCATGTCCGTCCGTCGAAGAAATGAGTTTTCCGAGTGCAATCTGGAGCAACGCCTGGAGTCTCAGGCGGCTCGATCTGGAAAGAAGCACCGGTGTCTGCGGCGACCAGCCGGATCGCAGGCAGGCGCTCAAGGAAGTGCTGGACGAACACCTGAGGATCAGTTCGCCATCGTTTCCGTCTTCCACGCTGGGACTTTGATTCAGGGTCTCGCCCGCTCTAACGCGCGATTGATTCAGTGTGTGACAAGGCCGGTTTGTAAGCGATGGGCTACCTATAATTTTTTTGAGGCCTTCCGGCCCCAAACAACCAATAGGAGATAGCCATGAAAACATCCATCCAAAGATCCCTGCTGTTGAGCGCGAGTTTCGCTGCGGTCGTTGCATTGACCGCCTGCAACAAGCCCGCCGACACCCCCGTGGCAGCACCAGCGCCCATGCCGGCTCCCGCGACTCCGGCACCCATGCCCGCACCTGCACCGTCGATGAGCTCGTCTGCTCCCTCCGATGCAGCATCCGGAACCATGACCACGCCTGCTCCCGGCGTGATGGCTCCTGCTTCAGCAGCATCGACAGGCGCTTAAACCTCGAACCAGTGGGTTCCATCGATCGGATGAGCGACATCTATGTCGCCTTCCGATCGATTCAATGCTTTCGAAAGGCTCGCACGAGCTAGTTCGGGTCGATTGTTCTGCTCGCTCAGATGAGCGGCGACGACACGACCAAGCGATTCATGAAGGCAAGCGGCCGCGATGTCTGCCGCGGCCGAATTTCCGAGGTGTCCCCAAAGACCGCCGACTCGCCGTTTCAAAAACTCGGGGTATCTCGAGATCGAGAGCATCGCCTCGTCGTGATTGCTCTCAAGCAGCAACGCATGGCAATTCTGAAGCTGCCTGATGACGTACGGCGTTGCATGGCCGAGATCGGTCAGGATCCCAATTTTTTTAAGTCCGTCGGTACAGGTGAGCTGCAACGGCTCTTTAGCGTCGTGCGGTACCGTGAACGGATTCAGAAGCAAATCGCCAATAGAAATCGGCACGCCGTCGCGCGCAATTCGTAAAAATGCGGCGGCTTCAGGCCCGTCGAACACGCTTGCGCTGACCGCAGAAAAAGTCCCGTAGCTCATCCACACGGGCACGTGTTCCCGAATCGCAAACTGCTTTGCACAGCCGATGTGATCGCCATGCTCGTGGGTAATGAAAATCGCGTCGATATCGGAAGCGGAAAGGCCCGCCTGAGCGAGCCTCGAATCGAGCTGTTTGATGCCGAGTCCGCAATCGATCAGGACTCTCGTGGTGGTGACGCCGGACGACGCCTCCACCACTGTTGCATTGCCAGAACTACCGCTACCCAGACTGCGGAAACGGAGCATCTGCGCCTGCTACCTCATGTCGTCTGCGATGACCTGAACGATGCGCTTGGCATTGTCCGAAGATTCCGGTGCACCGTCGGCGTTCAGCACTGAAACGGTAGACGAAGTGCCTTCGCTCCTGACCGTGATGCGATATTTCAACGGAGGAACCGCATTGTTGGAGGTGAAGAATTTGGCGAAGAAGCCAGGTTCCTTCTTGTCGGGATTCGGCTGCACATAGCGAACAAAGTACGTTCCCTTGCTGCGATCGCGATCTTCCACTGTGAAGCCGGTGCGATCGAGCGACAGGCCGACGCGGCGCCATGCGCGATCGAAATCGTCGTCGACCAGAACGACCGGCACGTTGTTGACGGTCGAAACACGCGAGGTGGGTTTGATGTCGATGCCCTGTGCGATCAGAACCTTGGAGCGCTCTTGCGAAGTGCCCAGTGCAACCATCATGCGACGCAGAAATTCTGCTTCGAGTCCGGGATCGGCCTTGCGTGGTTGCCACACGGTGGAGTCTTGCGCACGGTTGCTGAAGACTTCTTCCACGCCTCGATGCGTCACGTAGATTTCGGTGGTGCCGTTAGGACCGCGTTCCAGGCGAGTACGGAAACGGTCGCGCTCGGAAGTCGAGTAGACCGAATCGATAACTTTGCCGATTGTGTTGCGGATGAAATCCTGCGGGATCTTGGCGCGGTTTTCTGCCCAGTCGGTTTCCATGACGCCGACTTCCTGCTGATCTACCGTAAGCAGAAACCCGTTGTCGAGCCAAAAATCGCGGATCGAACCCCAGAGCTTGTCTGCGGGACGGTCCACCACGAGATATTGAGTGTTGCCCTGACGTTCGACGCGAATGTCGCCCATCGAATTGCTGGCGGTTCCTGCTGTGCTGACCGTGGTCTTCGCACCTTGATAGCCAGATGCGGTCACGGTGGCGCCAGGAACGATGAAGCGGCTGTCGGCGTTGATCTGGGTCAGATCGGGAGGCACTTCGAGCGAGTTGCCTTTGGCAGCGCTCTTGTAGTCGATTTTCTCGCCATCCATGATGGAGCAGGCGCCAAGCGCAAGTGCCATGCTGAGCACTCCGAGTCTTGCGATGTTATTCACGGGCAGTCCCTTGTGTGATCTGTGTTTGATGTCTGTGGAGACGGGAGGGAAGAGGGTTTGGTCAAAGCAGTCCGCTGGCGCTCAAAGCAGCTTCGACGACGGCTTCGTTCGCCTTCGAAAGGTCGGTCATGGGCAGGCGCATCGTGCCGCCGCAAAGACCCATGCGCTTCATGGCCCACTTGAGCGGGATCGGATTCGATTCGACGAACAGATGCTTGTGAACCGGCATCAGCTTGAACTGGATTTCCATGGCGCGCTTTGTGTCGCCCGCAATGGCGGCGACGCATAGTTCGTGCATGAGTTTCGGTGCGATGTTGGCCGTGACGCTGACGTTGCCGTGACCGCCGCAAAGCATGAGCGCGACGGCGGTCGGATCGTCGCCGGAATAGATGGCGAATCCCTTGGGCGCTTCGCGAATCAGCCACTGGGCGCGTTCGATGTTGCCGGTGGCTTCCTTCATGCCGACAATGCCGGGCACCTGGGCCAGACGCAGAACGGTGTCGTGTGCCATATCGGCGACCGAGCGTCCGGGCACGTTGTACAGAATGGTCGGTAGATCGACCGCTTCGGCGATGGCCTTGAAATGCTGGTATTGGCCTTCTTGCGTCGGCTTGTTGTAGTAGGGCACGACCTGCAACTGGCAATGCGCGCCGACTGCCTTTGCGCGCTTGGCGAGCTCGATGGCTTCTGCCGTTGAGTTGGCGCCGCAGCCGGCCATGATGGGAACCTGACGCTTGTTTTTGGCGGCCTGCTCGACAGTCACGCGGATGATTTCCACGTGTTCTTCGACGCTGACCGTGGGCGACTCTCCAGTCGTTCCCACGACGCCGATGCAATCGGTGCCTTCGGCGATGTGCCAGTCGACCAGTCGACGAAGCGCCGGATAGTCGACTTGGCCGTCCTCAAGCATCGGTGTGACGAGCGCAACGATGCTGCCAGTAATAGGTGTCATGTCCACGTTTTGATTCGGAAAAGGAGCATTCTACCTAGTGCAGAAGTCTCAAATAGGGAGGCTTTGTGGGGTTAAAAACAGGCCCAGATATGGTCCGCCAGCGTGACCAGGAAATCGGGTCGGGCATACAGCGCGAACGTACCGGCGAGCGCAAGCACGACAGCGGCCCAGATCGCCACCCAGATCGCGACTTTTTGCAGTGAGGCGGATGCGTCGACGGTCATATGGCAGCCGTTGCCGGAGCAGACGTCGCCCGACGGATCGGCCCCTCGTTGACCGGCAGATTGACGAGTCCGGCGAACACACCCAATGCGATGCACAGGTACCAGACCAGGTCGTAACTGCCGAAATGGTCATACATGTAGCCGCCCAGCCAGACGCCCATGAACGAGCCGATCTGGTGGCTGCAGAAGATGAATCCTCCCAGCATCGACAGATGTTGCACCCCGAAGATCTGCGCGACTGCGGCCGACGTCGGCGGTACTGTCGAGAGCCATAGCAGGCCCATCGCCGCGGCGAATACGTAAACGCTCATGGGACTTAGCGGCAGAAATACGAACAGTCCGATGGCGATCGCTCGTGCGAAATAGATGAACGAGAGGATGTATTTTTTCTTGAATCGCTGTCCCAGCGTTCCTGCGGCGTAGGAGCCGAAAACGTTGAACAGTCCGATCAGCGCCAGCGCATAGCCGGCAACCTGCGGCGACAGCCCTTTATCTCTCAGGTAACTCGGCATATGAATACCGATGAAAACCAGCTGGAATCCGCAGACGAAATAGCCTGCAAGCAGCAATTGGAAGCTGCGGTATTTGAAGGCTTCGCGAAGCGCTTCGCCGATGGTTTGATCGCGCCTGATTTTTGATGTCTGCGTGAAGCCCGGCTCGCGTAGACCGATGGCCGCCGGAATGATCGCGAGCATCACAAGCACCAGAATCACCAGCGATTCCTTCCAGCCGAAGGTGGAAATCATCCAGCTTTCGAGTGGAACAAGAAGAAACTGCCCGAACGATCCAGCCGCTGCAGCAACGCCCATCGCCCAGGAGCGCTTTTCCGGTGCGATCTGCCGACCGATCACACCGTAGACCACCGCGTAAGTCGTGGCCGATTGCGCGAGACCTATCAGCACCCCGGCGGTGAGTACGAAGACAAGGGGCGAGGTGCTGAACGCCATTCCCGCCATGCCGAGCGCGTACAAAACAGCGCCGATGACCAGCACCTTGAAGGCCCCGATTTTGTCGGCCAGCATGCCTGCGCCCACGCCGAAAATGCCCCAGGACAGGTTCTGGACTGCAATGGCGAAGGAGAAAGTCTGGCGCGACCAGTCCTGAGCCTGGGTGATGGGTTGTAGCCAGAGGCCGAAGCCGTGCCTGACGCCCATTGCGAGTCCGACGATCAATGCGCCGCAAACGAGAACCTGCGCCATCGACAGTTTTCGGGGTGGCAGTGCGGTGGTGTCTGGAGGGGCGACGGGCGAGGTTTGCATAACGGGTGAATGTAGCTAAATTCGCAAGGGCGCGTGATGGCGAAACCTCGGTCTGTATGTGCATACAGTGTTATTTTCGTGCTCCCACTACAATCGCGGCCATGGCTACCAAAACTCCCTCGACACCCTCAGGCTCGTCATCCGATTACTCTGAAGGCTCGATTCGCGTCCTCAAGGGGCTCGAGCCGGTCAAGCAGCGTCCGGGCATGTACACCCGCACCGACAATCCGCTGCACATCGTTCAGGAAGTGCTGGACAACGCAGCCGACGAGGCGCTTGCCGGGCATGGCAAGAAAATCAAGGTGACGATGCATGCCGACGGTTCGGTCACCATCGACGACGACGGTCGCGGCATTCCGTTCGGATTGCATCCCGAAGAAAAAGCGCCAGTGATCGAGTTGGTCTACACCCGGCTTCATGCAGGCGGCAAATTCGACAAAGGCTCGGGTGGGGCCTACAGTTTTTCTGGCGGGCTGCACGGTGTTGGCGTGAGCGTGACCAATGCGCTGTCAAAACGCCTCGAAGTTACGTCTTTCCGCGAAGGCACTGCGGCAACCATCGTGTTTCAACATGGTGACGTGACCGAGCCCCTGGTGAAGCGAAAAATCGGCGAAGGCGACCGAAAAACCGGTACTTCGGTGAGGGTCTGGCCGGAAGCGAAATACTTCGAATCGGTGCAGTTTCCGATGAGCGAGTTGATGCACCTGCTTCGCAGCAAAGCAGTGCTCATGCCCGGCGTTACCGTGACGCTGGCGGTGGAAAAAACCAAAGAAAACCACGTCTGGGTCTACAAAGGCGGCCTGCGCGACTACCTGATGCAGACGCTCACCGGCGAACCTGTCATTCCGCTGTTCGAAGGCGAAGGCTTTGCCGAGACTGCAGAGACATTCGCCGTCGGTGAAGGCGCCGGTTGGTGCGTGGCATTTACCGAAGACGGCGCGCCGGTTCGCGAAAGCTACGTCAACCTGATTCCGACGACTGCCGGCGGCACCCACGAAAGCGGATTGCGCGACGGCCTGTTCAACGCGGTGAAAAGCTTCGTCGATCTGCACGGTTTGCTGCCCAAGGGCGTGAAGCTGATGCCGGAAGACGTGTTCGCGCGAGCTTCCTACGTTCTCAATGCGAAGGTGCTAGACCCGCAGTTCCAGGGGCAGATCAAAGAGCGGCTGAACTCACGCGACGCGGTTCGACTGGTGTCGAGCTTCGTGCGTCCGTCGCTGGAGCTTTGGCTCAACCATCACGTCGAATACGGAAAAAAGCTGGCTGAACTCGCGATCAAAGCGGCTCAGACTCGCCAGCGTGCAGGCCAGAAGGTCGAGAAGAAAAAGGGATCGGGCGTGGCGGTTCTGCCTGGCAAGCTCACAGATTGCGAAAGCCGCGACATTCGTCACAACGAAGTGTTCCTGGTGGAGGGCGACTCCGCCGGTGGCAGCGCCAAGATGGGCCGCGACAAGGAAAACCAGGCGGTTCTGCCTTTGCGCGGGAAGGTGCTCAACACTTGGGAAGTCGAGCGCGACCGCTTGTTCGCCAACACCGAAATTCACGACATTTCCGTGGCAATCGGCGTCGACCCTCACGGTCCGAACGATTCGGTCGATTTGTCGAATCTGCGCTACGGCAAGGTCTGCATCCTCAGCGATGCCGATGTGGACGGATCGCATATTCAGGTTTTATTGCTGACTTTGTTCTTCCGCCATTTCCCGAAACTCATCGAGGCCGGTCACGTGTACGTGGCGCGTCCGCCGCTGTTTCGGGTCGACGCACCGGCGCGTGGCAAGAAAGCTGCTTCCAAGAGTTATGCGCTGGACGAGGGCGAGCTGGTCGCGATTCTCGACAAACTCCGCAAGGAAGGCGTCAAAGAGAATTCGTGGACTATTAGCCGATTCAAGGGTTTGGGCGAAATGAGTGCGGAACAATTGTGGGAAACCACGCTCAATTCCGACACGCGTCGCCTTTTGCCGGTTCAATTGGGTACGCTGGACTTTGCGCAAACCGAATTGCAGATTTCCAAACTCATGGGCAAGGGCGAAGCTGCTGCCCGCCGCGAGCTCATGGAGCTTCACGGCGACGAAGTCGAAATCGACGTCTGATTTTTAAACCGATTGATGAAATTGCTCCGCGCCCATCGGGCCAGCCTTTCTGTCGCTGCTGCACTTGTTGCCGGATTGTTCCTGGCAGCTGCGCCTTCGCCTGCGCGTGCAGAGGTCTGGGGCTATATCGACGACAAAGGTGTCGCGCATTTCTCATCCGAAAAATCGGACGACCGCTACGAGCTCTTCTTCAAGGGCGGTGAAAGCTTCGACACCTCGCAAATTGCCAATGCCACGCCGCGTGCCGTGGCTGTGCCGACGCTTCCGCCCAAGCTGATCGCTTATTTCGAGGTCTCTCCTAATTACAAAGCGGTAAAGCATGTTCTTCGCGAAGCTGCCGTGAGCCAGGACATCGACTACGAATTGATCCAGGCAGTGATCGCGACCGAATCGGGCTTCGATCCGACGGCGCTATCTCCGAAAGGCGCTGTCGGTTTGATGCAGGTCATGCCGACGACCGCGCAGCGATACGGTATCGAGGGCGACAAGAAAAATACGATCGAGAAAAAGTTGCAGGATCCGCGAGTCAATATTCGCACCGGCACCCGTTACCTGCGCGCGATGCTCGATTTGTTCTCCGGCGATCTCAAACTGGCGCTGGCTGCCTACAACGCCGGAGAGGGCGCGGTGAAGCGCGCGGGAAACCAGATTCCCGATTACCGCGAAACCCAGAATTACGTGAAGACGGTGATGCAGCTGTACGGCATCCTCAAACCGCCCACTGCGGTGGCGGATCTTCGCCGTCCTCCAACGCGCGTGCGAATGGAGCTGACCGGCAAGCCAATTGGCGGACCTGCAGCAGGGCCGGTCGGCGGCGCCGTGGGCCGCGGAAACATGCCGCCGAGTCTGCTAGGCGCGCCAGCGAGGCCGCAAATCGGCACTAACCCAAATCCAAATGCGTTGTCGACAGACCCGACCGCCTCCGGCGTCCCGGTTGCACCCATCAATTTCAAAATAGAACGCGACTGAGCGACTGACTTTCTAGATGAGCGATCAAACCGTTATCGATTTCACCAACACGCCGCCCGAGGGCGACGATTCCCTGAACCTGGCCACCTATGCCCAACGGGCGTATCTCGAATACGCGCTGAGCGTCGTGAAGGGCCGTGCGTTGCCCGATGTCTGCGACGGCCAAAAACCGGTTCAGCGCCGGATTCTTTACTCGATGGCGCGCATGGGACTCGGTTTCTCCGGCGCCACCGGAGCGCGCCCGGTCAAGAGCGCACGCGTGGTCGGCGACGTACTCGGCCGGTTCCATCCCCATGGAGATCAGGCCGCATACGACGCTTTGGTGCGCATGGCCCAGGATTTCTCGCAGCGATATCCGTTGATAGACGGGCAGGGCAACTTCGGTAGCCGAGACGGCGACGGTGCTGCGGCGATGCGATACACCGAAGCGCGATTGTCTCGGGTTACCACTTTGCTTCTCGACGAAATCGACGAAGGCACGGTGGGCTTTGCGCCTAACTACGACGGATCGACCGAAGAGCCGGTTCAGTTGCCTGCACGATTGCCCTTCGTGTTGCTCAACGGTGCCAGCGGTATTGCGGTTGGATTGGCGACCGAAATTCCAAGTCATAACTTGGGCGAAATTGCTTCGGCCTGTGTTGCGCTCATCAAGAATCCGAAGCTTCCCGACGAAGAATTGCTGACGCTGGTTCCCGGACCGGACTATCCGGGAGGCGGGCAGATCATCAACCCGCCGGCAGATATTGCCGAGGCGTATCGCACCGGTCGCGGATCGCTCAAGGTTCGTGCGCGCTGGAAAATCGAAGACCGGGCGCGCGGTCAATGGCAATTGGTCGTGACCGAATTGCCGATAGGCGTGAGCACGCAGAAGGTGCTCGAGGAAATCGAAGAAATTACCAATCCGAAGGTGCGCGCCGGCAAGAAGGCGCTCACCAGCGACCAGTTGATGCTCAAGGCCAGCATCCTGAACGTGCTCGACGTGGTGCGCGACGAATCGAGCAAGGACGCTGCGGTTCGTCTGGTGTTCGAGCCCAAGACCAGCAAGGTCGATCAGCAGGAACTCATCACCTCGCTGCTCGCGCACACCTCGCTCGAAACTTCGTCCTCGATCAACCTGACCATGGTCGGGATCGACGGCAAGCCGGTGCAGAAGTCGATGCGACAGATGCTGAACGAGTGGATCGAGTTTCGTCATTCGACCATTCAGAAGCGCTCCGAGCATCGTCTGGAGAAAGTTCAGGCGCGCATCCACATTCTCGAAGGTCGTCAGCTGGTGCTGCTGAATATCGATGAAGTGATCGCGATCATCCGCACTTCGGAAGAACCGAAAGCTGCGTTGATAGAGCGCTTCAAGTTGAGCGACAGACAGGCCGAAGACATTCTCGAAATCCGCTTGCGACAGCTTGCGCGACTCGAGGCCATCAAGATCGAGCAGGAACTGTCGAACCTACGCGAAGAAGAAAAGAAGCTGCAAGAAATTCTCGGAAGCCCCGCGGTGCTTCGTCGTTTGATGATCAAGGAAATCGAAGCGGATGCGAAGCAGTTCACCGATGCGCGTCGCACGCTGATTCAGCCAGAAAAACGCGCAGTCGCAGAAGTGAAGATCGTCGACGAGCCGGTGACAGTCGTTATTTCTTCCAAGGGCTGGGTTCGGGCTCGCACCGGACACGGGCACGACGCAAGCGCCTTCGCATTCAAGTCAGGCGACGGCTTGTACGGTACCTTCGAATGCCGCACGGTCGATACCCTGCTGGCCTTCGGTAGCAACGGGCGTGTGTATTCGGTCGCAGTTGCTTTGCTGCCGGGTGCTCGTGGCGATGGCCAACCCGTGACTACGCTGATTGAACTCGAAGCGGGAACACAACTTGCGCACTTCTTTGCGGGCCCGACCAACGCGACTCTGCTGCTGTCGAACTCGGGCGGCTACGGATTCATGGCTCAACTCGAGAACATGATTTCGCGTCAGAAGGCGGGCAAATCGTTCTTGTCGTTGGGTGCTGGGGAGACCGTGTGCGCTCCATCGCATGTGAGTGGATCCACGGCGACGACACCTTTTCCTGCGGCGACGCATGTCATCTGTGCGTCCACGCTCGGTCGCATCCTCACATTCGAGATTTCGGAGCTGAAAACCATGGCTAGCGGAGGCCGGGGCTTGATGCTGATCGACCTCGAAGCCAAGGACACGCTTGCCGGCGCTGCCGCCTATACGCGCAGCGTGCGTATCGAGGGCATTGGCCGTGGCGGCAAAGAGCGCGAAGAAACGCTCGAGATCCGCTCCCTGAACAATGCCCGTGCAGCTCGTGGTCGCAAGGGCAAGGCAGCGGATCTCGGCTTCAAGCCGAGCCGTGTGACCCGAATCCAGGAAGGTTGATCTTGGTGTTGGGCTTGTTGAAGAATTTCATCATCTCGCCCATCATTCCGCGGTAGCTGATGCTGTAGCTGATAGCAAAGCCCACCGCCCAGGCAGCCATGCCGATGATGGTCTGCAGCATCTCGGGCGTGAAGGTGGGTGTCTTCTTCAGTTTGTCCTGAACTTCTTCGTAAGCGGCTGCCGGCACCGCGCCTGCTTCTCCGGTGGCAGGATCCACTCCGATCAGATGATTTTCCCAGTCCTCTTCGTTGCGCAGAACGTCGAGCAAAGGTTTGACCTTCGGGTCGGCGTAGATGTGTTCTTTGAGACTCTTGCGCAGATTGGGATCCAGGCCAATTCGATCGGCATTGTGGAGTAGCTGGCTGATGAGATCCTGGTGATCGCCTACCCAGTTCGGCTGGGTGGATCGCGTAATGAGACTCTCCGCCAGTAAGTCTGCTGCCTGCGGGCTGATGTCGTTTGGAAGCAGATTCGACTTGCACGCCTCAGCGTAGGCGCGAAGCGGCCCTTTCTCGAAATCGGCGCGTGCAGCAGGGGTCTTCATGAGTTGATCCGATGACGCAAATGCTTCGGTCAATGGGTGCAACAGGCCAAGAAACGAATCGGAATTCTTGTGCAACGCATCGTACTGACTCACCAAAGGTCCAACGCAATGAGTTCCGCTGAACTTGGCGCCATTGAAGTTGGACTTGTCCAGGCGCGCACCGCGCAGATCGGCGCCTGAAAGGTCTGCCGCCGAGAAGTTCAGATTGCTCGCGTCGACGTGTTTCAGGGGTGCGTTACGCAAGTCGGCGCCGACGAGATTGTGCGAGCGAAGCAGCGGTTCGATCACTTCTGCCGACCAGCTCTCGGCTTGGCCCATTTGCACATTTGTCAACTGGCTCTTGATGGGGAACGATTGCCACGAGAGCGGTGAAGCAAGTTCCACGAGCGATTTGAATTTCGGCGCCAGTGCTGTCGCATTCTCATCGCCCAGGAGCTGTCCTAAATACGTTTGTACGTCTGACCAGTCGATGGGTTGCCTGATCAGCTGACTGAAAGGGTCGTTTGCGGTGTGGGGGTCCTCGCCGAGGTTTTCGTAGTCCTTCGCTTGCATGAGCGCCGCCGCGAGATCGGAAACCTTGCGTTCGGTCTCGTGTGACGCGCCGCTGTGTTTCAGCAGGTCGGAAATGTCTGTCGGGAGTATCGATCGCGATGCGTTCGGATTCGACGCGTTTCCGACCGAGGTTGTGGAATCTTGCCGGGCGTAAGCGGGAATGTTTTGCCCCAGGCTCGAATTTGCGAGGGGGCTGATTTGGGCGGATGGCATCGGGAAAGGGGCATCGTTCGATGCGTCGAGTGAATTACGCCCCTTAAGTGAACCTCTTCCAAAAGAAGTTCACATCCTCGCCAAGGTCTTACGCCAGTTCCGCGATCAGTTCAATCTCCACGCAGGCGCCGAACGGAATCTGCGCCACCCCGAACGCGCTGCGTGCATGCGATCCCTTGTCGCCGAAGACCTGCGCGAAGAGTTCGCTGGCGCCGTTGGTGACCAGATGCTGCTCGGTGAACTCGCTGGTCGAATTCACGAGGCTCATGACTTTCACGATGCGCTTCACACCGTTCAGGTCGGTGCCTGCCGCGCGAGCTGCCGCTTCAAGGGTTCCGAGAAGATCGATCGCGATGAATCGAGCGGCAGTACGACCTTCCTCGGTGGTCATGCCCTTGCCGAACTGACCGACCCACGGCTTGCCGTCTTTGCGTGCGATGTGGCCGCTGATGAAAACCAGCTTGCCGGTCTGGACGAACGGCACGTAGGCGGCAGCGGGAGTCGCGACTGCGGGCAATGAAATGCCAAGCTCTTGCAGTGTGTTGTAAACGCTCATTGGATGATCCTTCGATTAGATTTTTAGTTGATTCAGGCGACAGGTTCAGCCTCCGCCTCGGAAATCGGCTCCACTGTAACGCCCACGTGCAGCGTGTGATTCCGCCCGCCGTGGATGACGCCACGAAGCGGCGACACGTCGGAGAAATCGCGTCCGGTCGCGAGGAAAACGTAGTCTTCGCCGGGAGTGCGGTTGTTCGTGGGATCGAAATCGCACCAGCCTCCGTTGGGCAGGCCGGGTACATAGATGGAAGCCCATGCATGCGATGCGTCGGCGCCGACGAGTCGTGGCTGGCCGGGAGCAGGGTGGGTCAGCAGATAGCCACTGACGTATCGGGCTGGCAGTCCCATCGAGCGGAAGCAAGCCACCATGATGTGCGCGAAATCCTGGCAGACACCTTTCCGGAGCGCGAGGGCTTCGAGCGTCGGGGTGTTCACCTCGGTGCTCTCGGTGTCGTAGTCGAAGTCGGTGTGGATCCGTTCCATCAAATCGTGGGCGGCCATGAGAAGGGGAACGCCTGTTGCGAAACTCGGACGGGCGTACGCCATGAAGTCGGCGTGACGCGGAACGTAGGGAGACGCGAAAACGAACTCGGCGGCGGGATCGTAGGCGGTGCCCTTGTGATATCTGAAATGTTCGCGCACCGACTCCCACGAGACCGATGCCGCCCCGACTGCCGCAGAGCCGAGGCTCGATAGCAGTGGCGGATCGCGGGTCTCGACGATGCTGCGCGCAGTGACGACGAGTTCGTTGTGCACGCCCTGCAGCGAGAAGAAAGTGCGGGTGTTGTTGTAGACGTCGATCGTGTCGCTCTGCACGCTCGGCTCTGGCGATATGTCGAGCTCGTACTCGAGCAACTTTTGCGTCGATGTCTGACGCGGCTTCAAATGAAGCATGTGCTGAGCGGTCTCGACCGTCGGCACGTATTCATAGCGGGTTTCGTGAGTGACCTGAAGCAACATGTCAGGCTCCCAGCGTTTGGCCGTCGGCGCGCGAGTGGGTGAAATACTGAGAGCTGATCAGGTCCGACAACTCGTAGGTGGCGGCGGTGCACTTGTCGAGCAGATCGATCAGCAGCGAATACTTGCCCTCGTCGTCGGCAGTGCACATCTGCACCAGCGACCAACTCGCCGGATCCGGCACTGATTTCGCAATGCCATCGAATTCTCCGGGGGCCGATCCTGCGAGCTTGGCGATGCGTCCGCGCAATGTTTGCGCGACCCATGCCAGCGATCGCGGGTTGTCGCCGTCGAGCACCAGCAAGTCGAGCAACGCAGCCACATCGCGGCGCTGTTGGTACTGCGCATGAAAAGTGATCGTGCTGTCGAACAGCGCAATAACGGCCTCGAATCCACCGTCTTCATTGATGGTTCCGGTTTCAAACGCACCCGACAGCGCCGATGCGTAAAAGCCGAGACGCTCGATGTTCCGCCCGATGCTGAGCAGTCGCCATCCGTCGTCGCGCGTCATGCGGTCGGTTTGCGCGCCGGTCATCGCAGCCATGTGCGCGCTGGCCGATTCGAGAACCCGCAGCGCTTCCACCGGCGAATAGTCGCCGTCTTCCGTGTACTGCCGGCATCGCAGGAAGAATTCGTTCTCTGCGCGAACGATCAGGTTCCACTGTTCCTGCGACAGGCGCTCGCGCACTGCGGAGGCGGAGTCCATCAAGGCGCGCAGGTTGTAGCCCACGCTGGTGGCGACTTCGACATCGCCGAGTCCGGCAATCAGGCTGCGCTCGAACACGCGGCGGGCTTGCAGGGCGGAGGGAACGTCGGGCAATACCAATGCATTCGCGTTCGCCATTTCGTCTATCCACGACAGCAGGCCGTGCGAGGACTGGTCTTCGCCGTTCAGGCATTCGAGCGTGATGCGTGCGAGGCGAATCGTGTTTTCGGTTCGCTCGGTGTAGCGCCCGAGCCAGAACAGATTTTCCGCCGCGCGACTCGTGACCACGCGCTTGCGATGCGCCACCGATTCCGGCGACAGACGCTGGGGAAGCAGGGTGGTCTTGTCGACTTCGCCGTTGGTGAGAACCCAGACGTCGGCACTGCTTCCGCCGCGCTGCATCGAGGCAATTTCTTCGTCGGCCGTGGCTATTCGGGCGAGTCCGCTGGGTAGCACTTGCCACGATTGCGGACCGTTCGAGACCGCGAACACACGCAGCATCACGGAGCGCGGTGCGATCCGCTGGTTCTCCCAGGTGGGCATCTGCGACATCGGAAGGTATGACTGGATCGTGTGCTCGTCACCCTGACGCATGATGCGGCCGGCCCATTCGTCGAGTCCCCGGCGGGACAGCGAATTTCCCAGCACCGCATCGAACGATCCGTGCGATGCCGAGCCGGGATAAGTCGGTTTGATCACGCATTCGGAAAGCATCGGAAGCACTTCTTCCATGGCAGCGCGTTCGCCGCACCACCAGGTGGGCAGCGAGGGAAGCATCAGTTCTTCGCCAAGCAGATGGCGAGAAAGCGCGGGCAGGAATCCGAGCAATGCAGTCGATTCGAGGAAAGCAGATCCGGGCGAATTCGCGACCAGCACGTTGCCCGCGCGGATGGCCTGGAGCAGGCCCGGCACGCCGAGCGTCGAGTCGGGCTTGAGTTCCAGCGGGTCGAGGAACTGATCGTCCAGGCGCTTGAGCAACCCATGAACCGGCTCGAGTCCCTTGAGCGTTTTCAGGTAGACGTGTTCATCGCGAACCGTCAGATCGCTGCCTTCGACAAGCGTCAGCCCGAGGTATCGCGCAAGGTACGCGTGCTCGAAATAGGTTTCGTTGTACGGGCCGGGCGTGAGCAGCGCAATGTGCGAATCGGCGCCAGCGGGGCTCATCGACTTCATGCCGTCGATGAGCGCGCGATAAGTTGCGGCCAACCGCTGCACCTGCATCGACTCGAAGGCTTGAGGAAAAATCCGGGAAATAGCCAGGCGGTTTTCGAGCAGATAACCCAGACCCGATGGCGCCTGGGTTCGCTGCGAAACCACCCACCAGTTGCCGTCTACGCCGCGCGCCAGATCGAAAGCCGCGATGTGCAGGTGAGTGTCACCCGCCGGTTTCGATCCCTTCATGCAGCGCAAATAACCGGGGTGACCTTGCACCAGTGCCGGCGGCAGCAAACCTTCCGACAGGAGATTCTGGTCGCCGTAAACATCGGCCATCACATGATCGAGCACGCGGGTGCGCTGCTGCACACCGGCCTCGATCTGGGTCCATTCCTCGGGCGAGATGATCAGCGGAAAAAGATCGAGCGACCAGGGGCGCTGCGGCCCGCCGCTGTCTGCATACACGTTGTAGGTGACGCCGTTGTCGCGAATCTGGCGTTCCAGATTGGCTGTGCGGCGATCGAGATCGCTGAATCCGTCGACGCCCAGATGGGAGAAGAACTGCGCCCATTGCGGGGAAAGGCCGGGCTCCGATTTGATGTCGGCGGGCGTCTCTTCGACGGTCTCGGGATCCGCTTCTGTGACCGCTTTTTGCACGCCGCGAAGCTCGTCGAAATGGCCCGCGTCGGCGGGCGGGGCTAGCGCAGCCGCGAGATCGGTTGCGGCCTCAGGTACATCGGCCGGGAAAAGGGAGCTATTTTTTTTATCCACCGGTGTTTATATAACGCTTACGGTCGCGTTTACTTGATCGGCTTGCCCACGGCGGTCTTCGCACGACGCAAATCCAGGCTAAACGGGAATTCTTTGCTTCCCGGGACGTCGATGCTGGCTGGCGGCACCTCGATCTTGCCCGGCGTGTGGCCCAGACGCGAGAAGCGTGCGAGTCGGCGGCTTTCCGCTTCGTAGGCGTTCACCGGGAAGGTCACGTAGTTGCGACCGCCCGGATGAGCCACGTGGTACTGGCATCCGCCCAGCGAACGCTTCATCCAGGTATCGACGATGTCGAAGGTGAGCGGCGCATCGACGCCGATCGAAGGATGCAGCGCAGAAGGTGGGTTCCACGCCTTGTAGCGCACCCCGGCGACGTACTCGCCTTTCACGCCTGTCGATTGCAGTGGCAGCGGCTCGCCGTTGCAGGTGATGACGTAGCGGCTTTCGTTCAGGCCGGTCACGCGAACTTCCACGCGCTCCAGCGACGAATCGACGTAGCGAACCATGCCGCCCGCCGATCCTTCTTCGCCCATGACGTGCCACGGTTCGAGCGCGTTGCGAAGGCTCATCTCGATGCTTTGCACCTGCACTTCGCCCAGCAGCGGGAACCGGAATTCCAGGTGCGGCGCGAACCAACTGTCGTCGAAGGCATAACCCGCGTCGCGCATTTCCGCCATCACATCGTTGAAGTCCATCTTCACGAAAGTGGGCAACAGGAATCGGTCGTGCAATTCGGTGCCCCAACGGGTTGCCGGAGCCTTGTACGGTTCTTTCCAGAAGCGCGCGACCAGAGCTCGCAACAGCAATTGCTGCGCGATGCTCATGCGAGCATGAGGCGGCATTTCGAAAGCGCGAAGCTCCAGCAGACCGAGTCGGCCGGTCGCGGAATCGGGCGAATAAAGCTTGTCGATGCAGAACTCGCTCCGGTGCGTGTTGCCGGTCACGTCGACCAGAATGTTTCGCAGCGAACGATCGACCAGCCATGGCGGCATGTCCTGCCCGTAGATCTCTCGGTTGCGTGCAATTTCTCGCAGTGCGATTTCGAGCTCGTAGAGCTGGTCGTTGCGTGCTTCGTCCACACGCGGCGCCTGGCTAGTCGGCCCGATGAACATGCCGCTGAACAGATAGCTCAGTGATGGATGGTTGTGCCAGTACAGAAGCAGGCTCGCGAGCATTTCCGGCTTGCGCAGGAACGGGCTGTCGGCAGGCGTTGCGCCACCCATGACGAAATGGTTGCCGCCGCCGGTTCCGGTGTGGCGTCCATCGGTCATGAACTTCTCTGCGGTCAGACGGGTTTCGAACGCGGCCTTGTACAGAAACTCGGTGTGCGACACCAGCTGATCCCAATTCGTCGCCGGATGAATGTTCACCTCGATCACGCCCGGATCCGGCGTCACGGCCAGCAGCTTCAGACGCGGATCGCGCGGCGGCGGATAGCCTTCGAGCACGATCTTCACGCCCAGATCTTTTGCCGTGGCTTCGATAGCGGCCAGCAGGTCGAGATAGTCTTCCAGACGCGCCAGCGGCGGCATGAACACATACAGCATGCCGCTCTTGACGCCCTTCGATTCGGCGGCCGGGCCATTGGCGCGGCGCGGATCGCGTGCTTCGACGCAAATAGCGGTACGCGTGATCCAGCTGGCCGATTCGAACTTGTTCGGCGAGCGAGAAATGTTGTTCGGCTCCGGCTGGCCAGGTTTGGTCGCATTCGCGCCGACGCCGGTGCGGGCGGCTTCACCTGCTTTTCCGAAGGCAGCGTTGCCATCGACGCTTCCGCGTGAATCTTGCGATACCCGCAGGGCCTCGCGTTGCACCGGAGCACCCGCCATGTAGGGCACCGAATAACGGGCGTGCATTTCGGCCGAGGTAGGCAGAGATCCGCGCGGTGCGCTTGGATCCTGCTCGACCACATAGGGGTAGTCGGCCTTGGTCACCCACGGAAGCGAATCCAGCGGCAAGCGATAGCCCATCGGCGAATCGCCAGGAATCAAATACATGCGTTCGTCGCGAACGAACCAGGGGCCAGTCGACCAGACGGGGCCGCGCAGTGCGGCAGCGCCTTCGGTGGGAGCCATCAGGGGCAGCACGTAGCCGACCACGGAATCGAGCTTTTGCGTGAACACGCGGCGGAGGCGAACACGTTCGAGCTCGTCGTCGAGGCGGGAATCGAAGGGGTCGACGTTCACCGGCAGGCGGCGTTCGCGCCAGAGGTAATAGAAGACGTCTTCATAGCCCGGCTCGATGAACTGGGTCGACAAGCCGAGCTTGCCCGCGAGAGTGTCTGTAAAGCGTTTCGCGTCTTCGCTTGTGTATTGCAAAGCCTCGCGCTCGTCGGCGAACAGCGATGGATCTTTCCAGCACGACTGACCGTCGACACGCCAGTAGATGTTCAGCGCCCAGCGGGGCAGTTGCTCGCCGGGATACCACTTGCCCTGACCGAAATGCAGAAAACCGCCGTGGCCATACTCGGCACGCAGCTTGTGAACCAGCTCGGTAGCAAGACCACGTTTCGTAGGTCCGAGCGCTTCGGTATTCCACTCCGCGCCGTCGCGATCGTCCACCGACACGAAGGTGGGTTCTCCACCCATGGTCAGGCGAACGTCGCCTTCGATCAACTCTTTGTCGACTGCCTCGCCAAGAGCAAGAACCTTGGCCCACTGTTCGTCGTCGTAAGGCTTGGTCACCCGCGGCGATTCGTACATGCGGGTGACCGCCATGTGGTGGGTGAATGTGACTTCAGCCTCGTCGAGCACGCCTTCGATAGGCGCTGCGCTCGATGGCGTGGGTGTGCAGGCGAGCGGGATGTGACCTTCGCCAGCCATCAAGCCGGAGGTGGCGTCGAGTCCGATCCAGCCGGCGCCTGGCAGGAACACTTCACACCAAGCGTGCAGGTCGGTGAAATCGACCGTGGTGCCGCTGGGGCCGTCGAGGGATTTGACGTCGGGCACCAGTTGGATGAGATACCCCGACACGAAACGCGCGGCCAGTCCGCAATGGCGCAGAAGCTGCACCAGCAGCCAGCCGGAATCGCGGCAAGAACCCGACTTCGACTTGAGCGTCTCTTCAGGCGTCTGAACGCCCGGCTCCATGCGAATCAGGTAGGCAATGTCCGATTGGACCTGCTGATTCAGCGCAACCAGAAAGTCGATGGTCGGCTTCTCTTTCCTGTCGATGCGGTCTACGTAGGCCTTGACAAGCGGCGTCATCGGCTCGGTCACCAGATAGGGCGCGAGTTCGTCCTTCTGGGACTCGGTGTACTTGAAAGGGAATTTTTCGGCGTGCGGTTCGAGAAAGAAGTCGAACGGGTTGTAGACCGACATTTCCACGACCAGATCGACCGTGACCTTGAGCTGCGTGGTTTTCTCGGGGAACACTACTCGCGCCAGGTAGTTGGCGAACGGATCCTGCTGCCAGTTGACGAAATGGTTGGACGGCTCGACCTTCAGCGAATACGAAATGATGTTGCTGCGGCAGTGGGGAGCGGGTCGGAGGCGTATGACGTGGGGGCCCAGATTGATGGGCTTGTCGTACGTGTAATGCGTGACGTGATTGAGTGCGGCGTGAATGGACATCGATGTCTTCTAGTGGTGGCAGGCAACGCCCGTATCGTTTAGATACTAGCAAGTCCTGAGCCTGAGAAGTTACCTCAAGCCGCGCTATCGGCAGGTTTTATGCGGCTGTGCAACAGAAGTGCCGCTCTCGACTCAAGCGCCTATGGTCGTCACACCCTTGTAGAGCATATAAACCGCCAAAACGTACAGCAATGACGCGAACACGCGTTTGAGCTTCTTGACCGGCAGGCCGTGGGCCGCTTTAGCACCCATCGGCGCAGTCAAAACGCTGCAGATCGCAATGACCGCGAGACCTGGCAACCAGACATAGCCCATGGCATAAGGCGGCAGTCCAACGATGTTCGATCCGGCGAATGCATATCCAATTACGTTCGCCACTGCGATCGGAAATCCGAGTGCCGCCGACGTTGCAACCGCCGAATGCATCGCGATGTTGCACCAGGTCATGAATGGCACGCTGATGAATCCACCGCCTGCGCCGACCAGGCCCGAGATGAATCCGATGACACCGCCAGCAGCCAGCTGCCCGCCCATGCCTGGCATGCCACGGCTCGGGGGAGGCTTCTTGTCGAGGAACATTTGCGTGGCAGAGAAGGCAACGAAGATGCCGAAGAAGATGGCCAGCACCCAGCCCTTGAGCAATGCGAAAACGCCTGCGCTGGCAATCAGGCTTCCGATGACGATTCCCGGAGCTAGCGTCTTGACGAGATCCCATCTGACTGCCCCGCGTTTGTGGTGCGCGCGAACGCTGGAAATCGAGGTGAAGATGATCGTGGCCATCGACGTGGCAATGGCCATCTTGACTGCCAGGGGACCCACGACGCCATGGGACGAAAACAGGAACGTGATGAACGGCACCATCACCATGCCTCCCCCGATGCCGAGCAGGCCCGCGAGAAAACCCGTGACGAGGCCGAGCACGGCCAATTCGACTATGAATAGCAGATCGAGAGACATAAAGGGGATGGGAGAGAGGAGGAAGAGAAAGGTGTCTGCAAGTGCCACCGGACCGGCATCCTGAACCGGGGTTCAGGTGGGCGAGGGCAGCCCAACTTCGGGTTCATCTGACGCGAGATGATCACACCCATCGGGATATTTACCAAGCCCGTGCTACTAGAGCATTGGTACAAGGAATATAAAGCCCGGCGCGCACTGCAGACGAATTCATTCTAAGGCGATCGAAGGGGCGAAAAGCGGAAAAGGTCATTGAAAAAAACGATTGGAATCAATGTAAATCTGCGAGGAAAAGCTCCGTTGGGAAAAGCGCTCTTCGGCTTGCCGATTTATTAAAGCAGCCGCCCGTCTTCTCCTAACGCATTGTCAAGTTGACCGATGAGCATCGCCAGGCGGGCATCGCTGTCTGCCGCCGTGCCCGGGGGAAAACTGGTGGTCGGCGGCTTCACAGGAGTCAGCGCGGCCGAGATTGCGGCGGCTTGAAGCGATTCGTTGCTTGCAGCACTTTCGCCCAGGTCGAACGCAAGATTGAGCGCGGCGAGCACCGCAATGCGATCGCGCGCTTTGACCTTGCCTGCATCGCGGATCCGGCACATGGCGGTATCGACCTTTTCTACCGCATCGAGCAATCGCGACTCGCCGCCTTCAGGGCAACCGAGCAAGTAACTTTGGCCGAGGATCTGGACTTCCAGCTGCTTCATGGCTTGTCCTTGCCGGTAGCCGGCTTGGCTGTGACTTTCATCGTCGCGCGTGCGACTGGCGAAACCGCAACGGCGGCGGCCTTGTTTGCAGAATCGGGGAGCCGGTCGAGCAGGGCATCGACGCGGGCGCGCGCTGCATTCAGGCGCGATTTGAGCGAATCGCGCTCCTGCGACAACGCAGTCACCTGATTGGTGAGCAGGGCGTTGGTTCGCTGAAGCTCCTCATAGCGGACAAGCAGGCGCTCGACGCGCTCGGCGATCTGGTCGATTTGTGTCGGACTGGCCATAGAGAGAACGATTGTAGGGATTGCTCACAATTTCAACCTTAAAATCACTAGGTTGGTGCTCGCGGTGTGGTTCGCATGCCGCAGTTCAACGGGAATCGAGAGGAAAGAATTCACGCGAATTCGATTTAACTCGAGCTGCCCCCGCAACGGTAAGCGAACGGAATCTTCGGTTCCAGCTTTCGTCACTCAGCCACTGGACGCCCTGAACAAGCGTCTGGGAAGGCGATTGAAAGTAGTTTCGCCAGCCCGGATACCGGCCAACAAGGTGGCTCGTGCACGCGAGAAATCAGGGTTTTCCGCCCTTTCATTTTTTTCGTACGCGCGCCGTAACGTCCAATTCGCTGGCGGGGATGCCGGTGCGGACTCTTGTTCCTTCTCCATAAAAATGAAAACTGGCAATTCCTTGGCGCGACTCCATCTCGCCTCACGTTCGGGGGTCATTGCGGCCGCCGTGTTTCAACTGTGCGTTGCAGCGCACGCACAAACCGTCGCCCAGCTGAGCGAAACGGTCGTCACCGCCACTCGGGTCGCGCAACCCCTGTCCGATCTGGTTGCCGATGTCACCGTCATCGACCGCGACACCATCGAGCGCTCCGGCGTGAGCGGCGTGGCCGACCTGCTGGCGCGTCAACCCGGCATCGAGTTCACACGCAATGGCGGACCCGGCAGCACGACCAGCGTGTTCGTTCGCGGCGGCGAAACGCGTTTCACCGCAGTGTTCATCGACGGCGTTCGGGTCGACTCGCAATCGACTGGCGGCGCCTCGTGGCAATCGCTGTCGTTGGCGCAGATCGATCGCATCGAGATCCTGCGCGGCCCTGCTGCTGCGGTGTACGGATCCGACGCAATTGCAGGTGTGATCCAGATTTTCACGCGCAAGGGCGAAGCCGGATTCGCTCCCTATGTTGGCGTGGGCGTCGGTACCTATAGCACCCGTAAATACGAAGGCGGCTTCAGCGGCGCGACCGGCGGCTTCGACTATTCGCTCGGACTTTCGCGCGAAGAAAGCGATGGCTACAACGCTCGCCCTGTCGCTGGCCAGAACCCCGACAAGGACGGCTTCAAGAACGACTCGATCAACGCGCGCGTCGGCCTGCAGATCAACAAACAGCAACGCGTCGAAGCCAGCTACCTTCACACCGATGTCAATGCGCAGTACGACAGCGGTCTGACTGGCGATGCCCGCTCGCTCAGCAAGATCGAGACGATCGGACTCAACTGGAATTCGCAATGGACCGATATCTGGAGCACCAAGATCGGCGTGAGCGATTCGCACGACAAGTACGAGACCATTCCCTCGCCTTACCTGACCGACACCAACATTCGCGGCTATCTGTTCCAGAACGAATTTCGCATGGGCCAGCATCTGGTGACGGCGGCGCTGGAACGTCGCGAAGATCATCTGACCAACGCACCTATCAACCGCGATCGCTCCCAGGACGCGATTGCACTGGGCTATGGCTGGACCAACAAGGTTCACACAGTGCAGGCCAATGTTCGTCACGACGATGACAGCGAATTCGGCGGCAAGAACACGGGAAGCCTTGCGTATGGCTTAGCGATCACACCTGCGTGGCGAGTGACCGCATCGACCGGAACCGCTTTCCGTGCTCCGACGCTTTATCAGCGCTTCAGTGAATACGGCGTGTCGACACTGCAACCCGAGACCAGCCGCAACAAGGAAATCGGATTGCGGTTCGCGGAGGGTGGAAGCACCTTCGACGTGGTGGCATACAAGAACAAGGTGTCGAACCTGATTACCTTCGCCACCCCCGGTCCTTGCGCATCCACTTTCGGCTGCTACGCGAACACCGCCCGCGCCGAATACACCGGTGTGACATTCAGCGGAACGCAAAAGCTGGGTGCAGTGAATCTTCGCGGATCGCTGGACTTGCAGGACCCGATCGACCTCACGACCAATCGTCGTCTGGCCCGCCGTTCCGGCAAGCACGGAACCCTCGGTGCCGACTACCGGATTGCCGACTGGACGCTGGGCGCAGAAGCACAGTTCTCCGGACCGCGTCCGGACAGCGCAGTTGCCAAGCCGGTCATTCTGGGTGGCTACACCCTCATCAGTCTGAGCGCCAGCACCGCATTCGCGCGCGACTGGACATTCATTGCTCGCGTGGACAACCTGGCCGACAAGGACTATCGCCTGATCAACGGTTATGCGACTGCAGGGCGCACCCTGTGGGCCAGTGTGAAGTGGGCGCCGAAGTGACTCCGGTCCTTCAATTTATCTGAGCGACAAGTCAATGCCAAAACCCTCTATGAATGAAATTGCAAGCTCGGAGTTCATCGTGGGTGGGCAGCGCTCGGGTAAGTCGCGGCGGGCAGAAATGCTCGCCGCGACCTGGCTCGCCGCAGATGCCGGGAACAAGGCAACTTTCATCGCAACCGCGACCGCGTGGGACGATGAAATGCGATCGCGAATAGAAAGGCATCGCGCCGATAGACGCGAGCGGGTGCCGAAAATGGCGACCATCGAGTCGCCGAAGAACATTGCTTCGGTCGTTCAGGCTCAGGACGACAGGACACTCGTTGTTGTCGATTGCCTGACGCTCTGGCTGACGAACCTGTCGATGCCGGAAAGTGCGGATATCTACTTCAACCACGACTTCGATTTCGACAAGGAAGTGGCCGCGTTCATACGCGCGATTGCGAATCGAAGGGGCCCGACAGTGATCGTCAGCAACGAAATCGGGCTCGGCGTGATTCCCATGGGTGCAGAAACCCGGCTTTTCGTCGACCAACTCGGTACATTGAATCAGCTGGTGGCCAACGTGTGCGAGCGGGCGACGTTCATGGCGAGTGGCATTCCTCTGTTTTTGAAAGACAAGAACCTTTGAAGACTTTCCTGCGTTTTTTGATTTTGTTGTCCGTGATGCTTGGCGGCATTGCGAACGCAGAGCCGTATCGCGTGACCGATGACCGCGGTGTCACGGTCGAATTCGCGCAGCCGCCGCAGCGTATCGTCTCGATGCTGCCTTCGCTCACCGAAACGGTTTGCGCGCTCGGGGCATGCGACAGGCTGGTCGCGGTCGACAACTATTCGAACTTCCCCGCGCAAGTGCAGAAACTGCCGCATGTGGGCGGCATAGAAGAAGCGAACATCGAGCTGATCTATTCGCTCAAGCCCGATGTGGTGTTGATCGCATCGTCGTCCCGCGTGATCGCGCGAATGGAAAACATGGGCTTCAAGGTGCTGGCCTTGGAGCCGAAGACGATGAAAGACGTCGAGCGCGTGATCGACAAAACCGCGCTCATCGTCGGATCGTCCGAGGGCGCGAGGATGTGGTCGCGGATCAATGCGGGAGTGGACGCTGCGGCTGCCACGATTCCCGCTGCGAAACGTGGAACGACGGTTTATTTCGAGGTGAACAGCGCACCGTATGCAGCTGGAGAAATCTCCTTTTTAGGCGAAATTCTGTCTCGACTCGGCATGAAGAACATCGTGCCGGCGTCGCTCGGACCGTTCCCGAAACTCAACCCGGAGTACGTCGTCAGAGCCGATCCGCAACTCATCATGGTGGGTGATCGCAACGCCGTGGCGCTGATCAATCGACCCGGCTGGGGCAATATGCGCGCGCTCAAGAACAAACAGATCTGCCAGTTCAATGCCGCAGAAGGCGACACGCTGGTGCGACCCGGTCCGCGCATGGCCGATGCAGCGCAGATTCTTGCCAGCTGCATTCGCGGGGAGCGATTCGCGAAATGAGCATCGCTGCCGCCGACTCCAACCGCGCGAATCTGATTTTCGGGTGCCTGCTTTTCGCGGCGACCTGCGGCTTGATAGCCGTCGGTATCGCGGTAGGAAGTCTGGGATGGGAGCCGCTGCTTGGCAAAGCCGATACCTCGTCGGCCATCCTCTGGCAGATACGTTTGCCGCGAACGATAGGCGCGTGGATGGCTGGGGCATTGCTCGGCGTTGCGGGTGCTATCGCGCAAGGACTTTTCCGGAATCCATTGGCCGATCCGTATCTTCTTGGGAGTGCATCGGGCGCGAATCTGGGGGTGAGTCTGTTCATGGTGGCACTCGGTATGACCCCGGCTGCCACCGGTTGGCCCGCACGTTTCGGCCTCACTGGCGCAGCGTTTATCGGCGCACTTCTCGGCGTCGCGTTCACGCTTTTCCTGGCGAAAGGCGTGCAGCAGACATTGAGATTGCTGCTCGCCGGCGTCGTCGTCGGCATGGTGCTTTCCGCCTTCAGTTCGCTCGTGATTTTCTGGGTGCCCGACATCATGCGTGCGATGCAGGCGTTCCTGCTCGGCACGACTGCGTTTCTCGGTTGGACCAGCGTGACCATCATGGGCGCATTGCTGCTCTTGTCGGTCATCGCGTCCATCGGATTCGCACGCGCGCTCGATGCGTTGTCGCTTGGCGAGACGACGGCGGCAAGCCTTGGCATTCCACTCGCCAAGGTTCGGCTGGTGCTGATCGCGGCACTCGCGCTCGCGACGGGCGCAGCGGTTGCGCAGGTGGGACTGGTGCCGTTCATCGGGCTCGTTGCGCCGCACTTGGTGCGCGCGGCAGTCAAGCCGACTCACGGTTGGCTGCTGTTCCTGTCGGCACTCATGGGTGGCGTCGTGCTGCTGGCCGCCGATGTGATCGCTCGATGGGCGATAGCGCCACAGGAGTTGCCGGTGGGCGTGATCACCGCGCTCATAGGGGGCGTGTACCTGCTTCGACTGATGCACAGGCGGTCGTCATGAGCAGCATTCTTTCGGCAAGAAATCTGATCATGCGATACGGCTCGCATGTCGTCGTCGATGTGCCTTCTATCGAGGTCGATGCCGGCAAGTGGACTGCGATCGTCGGCCCGAACGGTGCGGGAAAAACAAGTTTGTTGCGTGTGCTGGCTGGTGTGGCGCGGCACGAAGGCACAGTCGGGTTGCTGGGCAAAGACATACGCTCCTGGAACCTCAAGGAACGCGCACGCACCTTGTCGTGGCTCGGCCAGAACGAGGGGAGTGCAGAGGATCTGCGCGCATGGGATGTAGCCATGCTCGGACGCGTGCCGCATCAGGCGTGGCTCGGTGGTCCTGGCGGCAAAGATATTGCCGCAGTCGAACGCGCGATGACGCAGACCCAGTCCTTGCAGTGGAAAGATCGCACGCTGGGCGAGCTGTCTGGCGGCGAGCGCCAACGCGTGTTGCTGGCTCGCGCGCTTGCAGTCGAAGCCAGCCTGCTGCTGATGGATGAACCTCTTGCCAACCTCGATCCGCCGCATCAGGCCGACTGGATCGACATCGTGCGTAGTTGCGTCGATCAGGGATCCTCGGTGGTGAGCGTGCTCCACGAAATCAATATCGCGATGCGTGCAGACGTGCTGGTCGTCATGCGCGAAGGCAAGGTGGTTCACCAGGGCGCGTCCATGGACGGCTCGACTCATCGGGCGCTGATCGACGTGTTCGAGAAACGCATCTCTATTCACGAAGTAGAGGGCGAATGGGTGGTACTGCCCCGTTCCGTCAAACCAAAGAATTTATGAATATCGAAACTCCACCCACAGAAAAACCGTACGACAAACCCGAAGGCGAGCGACGCGGTTTGATCATCGTCAACACGGGCGACGGCAAAGGCAAAAGCACGGCTGCTTTCGGACTTGCGATGCGTGCGCATGGCCGGAGCAAAGCCGTGAAGATTTATCAGTTCATGAAAGTGCCGTCGGCTCGATTCGGTGAACACCGGGTGTTCGAGCAGCTCGGCATTCCTATCGAAGGACTGGGCGACGGCTTCAGCTGGAAGAGCCAGGATCTGGAGCGATCCGCCCAGCTCGCACGCGATGGGTGGCAACGCGCCAAGGCATCGATCATGTCGGGCGAGCTATTCATGGTGGTGCTCGACGAAATCACATATCCGCTGATCTACGGCTGGCTTGCGCTCGACGAGGTGCTGCAGACGCTGAAAGACAGGCCGCGAGATGTTCACGTCGTGCTTACCGGCCGCCGATGCCCACCCGAAATTATCGAGATGGCAGACACCGTGACCGAGATGCAGAAGATCAAGCACGCCTTCAATGCAGGCATTCCAGCGCAGCGCGGCATCGAAGACTGATGGACTTCCCGATCGCCTTCGTCATGCAGATGAGCGCGACCGCGCTTGCCGGCGTGGCGATGGGCGCAATGCTGATCGATCATTTGTTCGGCGAGCCGAAAGCGGCCGTGCACCCGGTGGTGTGGGTCGGGAAATATTTGAGCGTTGCAGGACGTCACGTTTTTGCACGGGACAGATCCAACGGGGCGCAATTCTTACTTGGGGCGATTTGGTGGTGGGTGGGTGCGAGCGTTGTCGTGTGCATCGCGATCGCGATTCAAACGCTGCTTCTTCAATTGAGCGTCTGGATTGCCATTGCGATCGCATCGTTTGCGCTTAAACCGATGCTTGCATGGCGCATGCTTCGTGAAGAGGCGCTTGCCGTCGAAGCTGCACTAGGCGTTTCGCTGGACGCAGGTCGCGCTGCCTTGTCGAGGCTGGTGAGCCGTGACGTCAGTGCCTTGACTTCGGTCGAGGTACGCGAGAGCGCTATCGAATCGCTCGCCGAGAACCTCAACGACTCTGTCATTGCACCTTTGTTCTGGTTCGCTCTGCTGGGACTTCCGGGCGCCGTGCTATACCGATTCGCCAACACGGCCGATGCCATGTGGGGCTATCGGGGCAAGTGGGAATACGCCGGCAAATTCGCCGCCCGCGCCGACGATGTCCTGTCGTGCGTGCCTGCGCGAATTACGGCGTTGTTGCTCATGATCGGCATGCCTTCGAACCGCAAGACGAACGGCAAAACGGGAACCAAGAGGCCCACAAGAAAAGGCCAGCTCGGAATCGAGGCGCGCCAGACCCCATCGCCCAACAGTGGATGGCCTATGGCGGCAATGGCGTTGGCGCTCGGCATTCGTTTGAGCAAGCCGGGCGTGTATGTGTTGAATTTGCACGGGCGCGACGCTTGGTCTGCGGATACATTCGAAGCCGTCGCACTCGCGTGGCGAGCGGTACTGATCGGTTTGGCATCGATGCTCGTTCTATCGGCTGCAGAAGACTTCACGAGGAAATTTTGGTGAGCACTAAAGATCGATTACATGGTGGCAGCGACGCTCTCGGAGAAATCGAATTCGATTTTTCCACCAACGCCAACGCATGCGGCCCGTGTCCGATCACCCTCGAAGCAGTCAAGCGCACCGATCCGTCGCGATATCCGGATCCCACCTACACCGCTCTCAAGCAGCATCTCGCGGTTCTGCATGGCGTGGAGGCTTCTCGAATCGTCATTGCCACCAGCGCGAGCGAGTTCATCTTTCGGATGACATCGCTGATGAGTCGGCATCGCGAAGCGTCGGTGTGGACTCCGGATCATGCGTACGGCGACTACCGCGCAGCAGCAGACGCCTGGATGCTCGGCAAGGCGGCACACATAGAAGACGCGACCCTCGCATGGGTGGCCGAGCCGGCGAGTCCGCTTGGCGTATCGGCTTCGGTTCCGCTGGAAGCGAAAGCTCGCAACACGGTCATCGACTGCGCGTACGAGCCTCTTCGGCTCGACCGGTCGCCTCAACTCATGCGCACCCACGCCGATTCGCTCTGGCAACTCTGGAGTCCGAACAAGGCGCTCGGTATGACCGGAATTCGCGGCGCCTACGCGATCGCTCCGACATCGTCGGAAGTCATGGTCGAAGCGATCGAATCCCTGGCACCATCGTGGCCGATCGGCGTGTCGGGTGTCGCGATGTTGACTTCGTGGTCCTTGCTCTCGGTGCAGACCTGGCTGGTAGCGAGTCGCGTGCAGCTGAGCGAATGGAAGTTGCGCATGATCGAGCTGATGCAGGGCATCGGATGGACCTGCTGGCCTAGCGAGACCAATTTCTTTTGCGTCGATCCACAGTTGTCGCCTGTCAATTTTCAGACCTTGGCTATCGAGCTTCGCAGTCGCGGCATCAAGCTGCGCAATGCGGCGTCGTTCGGGCTGCCCGGAATGTTTCGGGTGAGCGTGCAATCGCCGCGCCGGCAGGATGCTTTGCTGGCGGCATGCAGCGTCATCCTCAAGGGCATGAAGAATAAAAAGGCATGACGGCGGCTTGCGTCATGGTGCTCGGCACGACGAGCGGAGCCGGAAAAAGCTGGCTCGCGACCGCGCTTTGCCGCTGGTACGCGCGCCAGGGCCTGAAGGTCGCGCCATTCAAGGCGCAGAACATGAGCAACAACGCTCGCGTCGTGCCGGGAGCCGGCGGTCATGCTTACGGAGAGATCGGGAGCGCCCAGTATTTCCAGGCATTGGCAGCACGCGCCGAGCCCGATGTGCGAATGAATCCGCTGCTGCTCAAGCCCGAGGGCGACACCCGCAGTCAGGTCGTGCTGCTGGGCCAGGTCGACGAAGGCTTGTCGAAGCTCGCCTGGCGGGGTCGGAGCGCTTCGGTATGGCCGCAGATTGCCGCGTCGCTAGATGAGCTTCGGCACACCCATGATGTCGTGGTCATCGAGGGCGCAGGATCGCCTGCGGAAATCAATCTGAAAGACAGCGACGTGGTCAACATGCGTGTGGCCCTGCACGCAGACGCCGCTTGCCTCTTAGTGACCGATATCGATCGCGGCGGGGCGTTCGCGCATCTCTTCGGCACTTGGCACCTTCTCCCAGCCGAAGAACGCGCCTTGATTCGCGGCTTCGTGCTCAACAAGTTTCGTGGCGATGCGTCACTGTTGTCGCCCGGCCCGGAGCAGCTCGAAGCACTCACCGGCGTTGCAACTGTCGCGACACTTCCGATGTGGTGGCATCACGGCTTGCCGGAGGAAGACGGTGTGTTCGATTCCAGATCGAGCAACACCGGCGTGGTCGTTCGCCGCATCGCAGTCATTGCTTATCCGCGAATCAGCAATCTGGACGAGTTTCAGCCGCTGAAGAATCTGCCAGGCGTGTCGTTGAACTGGGCGCGTTCCCCCGCCGACATCGAAGGCGCAGACTGGATCATCCTTCCCGGATCGAAAAATACCTCGGCAGATTTGCAATGGCTTCGCGACGAGGGCCTCGATTCGGCGGTTGCTGCACACGCGTCGAAGGGCGGAAGCGTGCTTGGCATTTGCGGTGGCCTTCAAATGCTGGGGGAAGCATTGATCGACCTGCACGGCATAGACGGCAACGCCCCCGGACTCGGACTGCTGCCGATAGTGACCAGCTTCGAAAAGCAAAAAACGCTGTCGAGGACAACGATGAAATTCGAGAACCTTCGAGGTACATGGGCTGCCTTGTCAGGTGTCGAGATCAGCGGTTATGAGATCCACCACGGGCAGACGAAGGCGCACGCATTCGGTGACGAATCTGCCCGGGAGGTGCTGCCCGGCGGGCTGTCGTGGCAGAACGCACAGGGCAACGTGCTGGCGTTGTATATGCACGGCATGTTCGAAGATCCGTCGGTTTTAAAAGCGCTTTTTGGCGCCGACGCACCTACACTCGATTCAGTCTTCGACGGTTTGGCCGATTACATAGATCGCTTCTTCGCGCCAGATTTTCTTCAGTCTCTTTTGCGGAAAAATTGAGTATGCAAGCCACGCAGTCAGGTCCTTTCGCGCAACTCGTTCTTCCGGCAATGGTCGACATAGAACACGTCCCCCTCGCAGAGCGCATCCAGAAAAAAATCGACAACAAGACAAAGCCGCTCGGGTCTCTGGGAACGCTGGAGTCGGTTGCGCTTCAGATTGGTTTGATTCTCGGCACCGATTCGCCTGCCCTCGAACTGCCGCAGTTGCTCGTGTGCGCTGGCGATCACGGCCTCGCGGCGCGAGGAGTATCTGCATACCCCAGCGAAGTCACTGCGCAGATGGTCGAGAACCTTCTGGGTGGCGGTGCGGCGGCCAGCGTCATCGCCAGGCAGCACAACGTCGCGCTGACCGTGGTCGACTGCGGCGTGAAATCCGACATTGCGGTACGCAGGCATCTGTCGCCTATGCAACCGAAGTTCATTTTCAAGAAGATCGCCTACGGAACTGCAGATTCCTTCGTGGGTGCAGCCATGACCGATGCGCAGTGCATCGCTGCAATCCGCAACGGGCAAGCCATTGTTCGGCAGCTGCCGGGCAACAGCGTTCTGCTGGGTGAGATGGGTATAGGCAACACGTCGGCAGCGTCCATGTTGCTCGCGAGAATCGCCGATGTCGCGATCGCGGAGTGCACCGGATCGGGCACCGGACTCAGCCATCGCGCGCTCGCTTCGAAAATCGACGTGCTCGACAAAGTGCTCAAGTTGCACCTCCATGCGAAGACGCCACTCGAGGCGCTTGCTGCATTCGGCGGCTTCGAGATCGCAACGCTTGTGGGTATCGTGATCGAGGCAGCGGCGGAGCGCAGGGTGATCGTGGTAGACGGATTCATCACTACCGCAGCGGTCGTTGTTGCCAGCGCGTTAGATCCGCTCATCTTGCAGCGCTGCATTTTTTCGCACCGATCGGCAGAGCGCGGGCATAGCCACATGCTCGAACATCTGGGCGCGCGGCCCTTACTGGATATTGGATTGCGCCTGGGCGAAGGTTCGGCGGCACTCGCAGCATGGCCGATGCTTCAATCGGCGGTTCTATTGCTCAACGAGATGGCCAGCTTCGACGAGGCCGGCGTCTCGCGCCAACACTGACGCAAGCTAGCTCGGCTTGGCTCAGACGAAGTAGATTTCGCTGGGTCGAATCAGTTTTCGGAGCGCTTGGGCGGGCAGCACCGGCGCGCTTCCGGTGGAAGGATCCGGCTCGATCTGACTTTTGAACGATTGCATCGCCCTGTTTTTGCGGCGTAGCAATGTGTCGCCTATAGGCAACTGGCGTGCACGGTTCCATGGGATTCGCTTGTCCCCGGGACTTGCCCAATGCCAGCACCACACCGGCATTTCTACATGCTTCACACCGGCCGCATTCGCTGCGTGGTGCGATGCGTATCCAACCGCATCGTGATCGGGGTGACCGTCGAGACGCCAGGTCGAGAACACCACGTCGTTCGGCTGGAGTTGCGCTGCAATGAACGAGCTGAGCCATGACGTGTGCGAATGCACCTTGCCGTCACCCAACCCGATTCGGATGGTGTCCAGACCGCCGATGTGCATTTGTTTGAGGGCCATCTGGGTTTCGCGAGGGCGCTCATGCATCAGTCGCGTGCGAGGCCACAGCGACGATTCCGGGTGACTGGCGTCACCATCGGTCACCGCAATGAGGGTCATGTCGCGTCCGAGATGCTTCAACTGCGCCATTAGTCCGCCGCATGAAATGATCTCGTCGTCCGGATGCGGCGCAACTATGACCGCACGGCAACCGTGCGGCACCAGCGATTCGGCACGTGTAATCGGCATGCCGCTCAGAACGTCGTCGAAATCTGTCTCTGTGTCGGAATCTTCTTCCACTACGAAGCTGCGGTCGTTCAGCTCGATGACTTCATCGGCATAGTTGTTGCCGAAGACATTCATGAAATCGCTCCGATCGAAATCGGAATCGTATGAAAAAGAGTTGTGAGCCATCTGGTGTGTTCTTCTGCGCTGAGCGCATGTCTTGAAGCGATGAGCCAATTTACCGAGTGCGTCGAATGTTCCGTATAGGTCTTAAGACTCAGCGTCTGTGGGACACAGCCGACAGGCGCGTATTGCTGAAGTGGCATTAAAGGGCCTGCGACAAGTCTTTGTCCGACATCCTTTTGAGAACCCAGCCATGTACCCGCCGTATAAGCGAGTCATAGAGTTCTGATCCATGACCATAGTTGCACGCACCCCGACAGAAACAAACACCGCCTCCGCAGCGGCGGCTTCTGCCGCGGCGAATTCACTGCCCGCGTTGCCTGCCGGATTGGCGTACACGAGCGATGCAGAGCCAGGAATCGCCCGTTTGCGCAAAGGCAAGGGTTTTGCGTACCGCCGACACGACGGCAAGATGATTCGCGACGAGAACGAGCTCAAACGAATTCGCCAACTGGCCATTCCGCCCGCCTACAAAGACGTGTGGATCTGCCTCTCACCCAAAGGCCATTTGCAGGCCACCGGGATGGACGCACGAGGCCGCAAGCAGTATCGGTATCACCCCGACTGGCGATTCGAACGCGATGCCGAAAAGTTCGACCGCATGATGGAAGTAGCCGAGTTGTTGCCGAAAATCCGCCGGAGGGTGGGACGCGATATTCGCCGGAAAGATCACAGCCGTGATGTGCTGGCCGCAGCGGTGGTCAAGCTGCTGGACACCACGCTAGGCCGGATCGGAAACGACTCCTACGCACGCGACAACGGCTCTTACGGACTCACCACCCTGTGCAACCGGCATGTGCATCTGGAAGGCAACAGGCTCGAACTCTCGTTCAAGGGCAAAAGTGGCGTGATCCACAAGCTCGAAGTGAACGATGCCGATATCGCACGCATCGTGAAGCAGAGCATGAGCCTGAAGGGAAAGACGCTGTTTCGCTACGCCGATGCGTCTGGGCAGGTGCATCGCATCAACTCATCGGCGGTGAACGAGTATCTGTGCGAGGTGTCGGGGCAGCATGTGAGCGCCAAGGATTTCCGCACCTGGCACGCGTCGGTGCTGGCGCTGGAAATTACCGAGAGAGCGCTCCAGCAGCAGGACAAGGCGTTCACCCTCAAGAAGATGTTGGTCGAAGTGTCGGAATCGCTCGGCAACACGCCCGCGGTCTGCAAGAAGTCTTACGTGCACCCGAACGTGCTCGCTTTTGCAATGACCACCGCATCGAATCTGGAGAAGGCTGCCCAGATCGCAAAACTGATAGACAAGCGCGCTGCGAAAGCTTCCAGGGGTCTTCGCAGCGAAGAGCGGCGCTTCGTCGGTTTCACGCAGCTTCGCCTAGACTCGATGACCTTGCACTAGGCAATTTCAAGGCTCCGATGACTGACACGAAACTAAGCCTTCCGCTCGAATATCTCTTCAAAGCCGCCGCCGGCAACGCTCCCCACAAGAAGCTCCTGATCCTGATGCACGGCATCGGCAGCAACGAAGCAGACCTTTTCGGCCTCACGCCGTACATTCCGACCGACTTCCACGTGCTCAGCATTCGTGGCCCGGTGTCGCTTGGCGGATCGGCGTTTGCGTGGTTTGCGGTGCAGTTCACGCCGACCGGCCGCATCGTCGACGAAGAGCAGGAGGCCAGGAGCCGGGGCATTCTTGCCGATACGATTTCTTTGGCAAGTACTCAGCTTGGCGTTGCCACAGACGATGTGATCGTCGGTGGATTCAGCCAGGGCGCAATCATGTCGGTGTCGATGCTGCTCACCAAGCCACAACTGTTTTCGGCGGCCATGGCCTTGCACGGGCGCTTTATGCCCCAGATCAATTCCGCCATTCCGGCAGCCAGCGAGTTCGCCGGCAAGCGCATTTGGGTAAGCGGCGGCACCGACGACAACGTGGTTGCCTTCTCCGAGTCGGCGACGATTCGCGATCGCGCGCTGGCGCTTGGCATAGACGTTACCTTCCGCGAGTACCCCGGAGCCCACGAAATACGACCCGCGGAATTGAACGATGCTGTCGAATGGCTTTCGCTCTAGCCCGAACTGAACAGTTCAGTTAACCTCGATCGGTCTTGGAGAGCTCATGAACGAACCGCTGTTTTATGTTTTATGGATCGTACTGATCGCCTTGCTTTGGTTGCGAAAACGCTCGAATCTCGGTCGCCGCTTTTCAACGGAAATTGCCGATTCGCTAGACATCGACCGGGATTTCTTCCATACGATTCTTGAAACCGGCCTGAAGGACGATGCACCTAACCGCGTTCTGGCGGATCTCAAGAAGCGAAAGATGACCGCGGGTGACGCCGCGATCGAGCTGGCCCCGGTTCTCGCGCAGGGTCTGGTCGAACTCGAAGAGAACGACGACCTGCAAGCTGTCACGGCCAAGGCGAAACCGCAGATCAACGCGCTGCTGGTCCAATGGTCCGAAACGCACGGCAAGCCTCCTTCCGTGGCGGCAGTGCTCACGGCACAACGATGAGCGGAATCCAAAAAATCCCACCCGTGTAATAGGCGAGTTCCTACGCGACAGTAAAACCGTTCGTGTGACCATCTCATCAATTCCAAAAAGGATTGATGAGAGGGTAAATATGAACTTTGACCAACTTGCAAACGACCTGGCAAAGTCGAATCCGCCTACTACGCAAGAAGTGCTGGCTGTGATCGTGCCGCTCGATCTGGAAGAGCTGGCAACCATGAAGGCATCGGCTCTGGGCCACCCCGAGTTGACCAAAGCCATCGAGTTGATCGATGTGTACAGCGCGTTTCAGACGGCGAAAAAAAAGCTCGACGATGCGCAACTGGCGGCAGAGGATCTTGCAACCCAGGCCCGTTTGCTCATATCGAATAACGATCTCACTAGCGCTATTGCCGATACGTCGCTGATTCGCGCCAAGAACGCCACATTGGCCGCAAGCGATGCGATGGATCAAGCCAGTACCAGGCGAGAAAAAATCGACGCTGCCGTGGTGCTCGAATTGGCCGAGCAAGCGGAGAAGCAGGCCAAGGACGCGGCAGAGGCTGCGCACCGCCTGACCGAGATCATCAATCAGCTTTTACACGCGACTTCCATACCCAAGCCCTGAGTTTCGGACTCCGACACTCGAAACTTCCGGAACCTCCGGAGCCTCCTCGTTTACGCGGCCTGAACTGCCGGGAAGGTGGCGGTGAACACCACGTAGGGTTCGGCGAAGCTGTACGTCAAAGATCCGCCGTGAGCTTGGGCAATCTGGTTCGCTATGAACAAGCCCAATCCAAGATCGCTCGCATTCGCGAAAGATTCCGGGTCGGAACGCTTGAAGGGCTGGAAAAGATTTGCCGCAACATGCTCGGGCAAAGGTTTGCCGCTGTTGCTTACCTCTATGTCGATGGCGGCCCCATTTTGTGAAAGCTGGACCAGCACAGGCTCGCTCGGCTCGCTGTGCTGGCATGCATTCCGAACCAATGTAGCGACCACCTGAGACAGACGTTCTGCATCGAATTGAGCGTTCAGACGATTCGGCCCGACGATCATGATCTTGGTGTTCGGGAACGCCTCCCGGACCTTCTGTACCCATCGCTCGAGCGCCTCGACCAGATTGCCCTCTTCGAATCGGAGCGACAGGCCCTTACCGCCGTGAAGCAGAGAGATGTCCATCACCTGCCCCACAAGTCGTTCGAGGCGTGAACTCGAAGATTGAATCCGATCGCCGTAGGTATTGCCGGTCGATTTGAGTTGGCTCGCATCGTTCGAAATAGACGAAAGCGGATCTTGCAGCCCGTGTCCCAGCAACGCCATCACCTGACCACGAGCGCGGCTGATTTCTGCAACACGAGCAGCGTCTGCGCGCAGCAGTTCGTCCAGCAGTTTCTGCGCGGCGTCCAGATCGCTCTCGTTCCACGGCACTGCGCTGCCGCTGACGGTTTCTTTCCAAAGATCGAACGATCCACGCGGCGTCAGGCGAGGGCCGAGCGGGCCGGGCACCAACTCTTTGTCCGGCTTGCCCCCCCAGTTGATCGTCTCGATCTGTTCCTTGCGAACCAGCACCACCCACATCGGGATCTCGGCGCCGAAACGTAAGGCCAGAAAGCCGCACCAGACACCCATGCTTTCTCGCAGTGCATGAGGCAAATCATTCAGATTGTCCCGAAGCACCATTCGATCCGCCTGATCGGACATCGATGTGAGCCATTCGATCAGATCGCTCGCCACCTCGAGAGGCAGACCACCCGCCGTGAGGATTTTGCCGTTATCGGCCAGCACGAGAGACTCCGCATGAAAGCCTTCCAGCAGGGTGGCCGAGTCGGTATTGAGCGCGTGCAATATGTCGTCCGAATGAAGCGCTCGCTCGACCACGCGCGATCGAAGGCTCGCCGCTTCTACGGCACGATTGGCAAAATCCTTGGCCAGCGCACTCTGGATGTTCGATGCCAGCAATTGAGTCATCACATCGCACGACATGCGAACCCGATAGGGCACTTGTCGGGCGGTCATGTGATGACAGGCCAGCATTCCCCACAGCTTGCCGTTGAGGACGATGGATACGCTCATCGACGCAGCCACGCCCATGTTGCTCAGGTACTCGATGTGGATGGGTGAAACGCTGCGAAGCACGGCATGGCTCATATCCAGCGGCGGTAGAGACGCATCGGCAGCCTGCACTCGAACGGGTATGGCCTGGACGTCTGCAATCAGGCGTAGCGTGCTGAGCACATAGAGGCGCCTGGCCTGCGCAGGGATATCGCTGGCCGGATAGCGCCGGCCAAGAAAAGGATCGAGCTCATCGCACACCGCTTCTGCCACCACATCGCCACTGTCGTCATGACGGAAGCGGTAAGCCATGACCCGATCGAAGCCGGTCATGCGGCGCAGTTCCTCGACAGCCACGTTAAGCAGCGATTGCACCGACGTTTGCCGCTTCAGGCGCTCGACGCTGCGGTGCGCGGTAAATGCAAAGTTGTCCGGCACCTTGACCGCACTGCGCGTGCTCTCGAATTCGCAGATGACTCCGTCGGGAATGCGGTGGGCGACGGCATCGAAAGGCTCTTCGCCGATGAAGATCTGGATGACGTGCGGGTACGGATCGTCCTGGGGCGTGTCCTGTGTCTGAGCGATCAGATCGTGAAATCCAATGCTCGACGAGAAATGTCTCGACGAGAGCTTTTCGCCCAGTGCGGGGGCTACGTCTCCGAGCAACGACTGCACGTTGTCGCTGCGATGCGTGAGGACACCGTTGCAATCGAAGACCAGCATCGCACCATGCGGCTGAATATGGCCGGGAATGTGAATAGGTTCTTTATCGCAATTGTCCAGATTCACTGGTAGCTGAAATTCTGACGAAGGCACGTATCCGGGTTCTTTCAATGTTCGATGAACTGTGCTTGAGGAAAGCAGTTCAAGAGACAGGCGGCACGAAGCTCGCCAATGGGATCAGCGGACGAGTTTGCCGATACTGTCGAGTGTGGAAAAGGCTGAAAGGGCATGTTTTAGGAGTGCCCGAAATGGTAGCCGAAAGTGATTACTCGGCCTGTGTCTTTTGACATATAGACAGGCTGAACCGGGCTTAAATCGCGCAGTTAAGGTCGGGTTAATCCCCGCTCCGGCCTAAGTCAGACGATTCGCGTCCCGTTTGATATCGCGCAGCATGAAAAGGTAAAGACTTTCCACTTTGTCTCGTGCCCAGGGCGTCTTGCGTAAGAACTTCAGGCTCGACGCAACGCTCGGGTCATGGGTGAAGCAGCGAATCGGGATGAGGTGGCCGAGTTCGTCCCAGCCGTAGTGGTCGGCCAACGACTTCACGATGGTCTCGAGCGTGAGGCCGTGGAGCGGGTTGTGGGCCTGTTTTATAGGCGCGGCGGGTTTGTCGTGGTCGTCCATAGAAAGGGGGATTTGAGAGGGGGATTTTGCCTGTCGGCGCTGCATCAATGAACGAGCTTGAAAATGAACGGCAGCAAAAGGGTCGTCAGCACCACTTGCAGTCCGAGTGCCAGTCCCGCGTAGGCGCCTGCATTCGGATTGACCTGCATGGCTCGCGCTGCGCCGATTCCATGCGCGGATGCGCCTAGCGCGAATCCACGAATCATCCATTCGTTCGGAGTGGTACTGGCGGTGGTGCCGAGGCCGATCAACTCGAAAAGATATTTGCCGCTCAGCGCGCCGACCAATCCGGTGAGCACCGCGAATACGGCAGCCAATGCAGGAATGCCGCCGATCTTCTCGGCGATTCCCATGGCGACCGGCGCGGTCACCATTTTGGGCACCAGCGACATCAGGACATCGCTGGGCATGCCGAACGCCCATCCCATGAGGACGACCGAGAGTGTTGCCGCAGTTCCACCGGCCAATGCTGCGATGAGAAGCTTGCCCCATCGCTTTCGAAGCTCTTCCCGCCTTAGCCAAAGCGGCCAGGCCAGTGCGACCACCGCCGGTCCTAGCAGGAAGTGAATGAACTGGGCCCCCGAGAAGTAGGTCTGGTAGGGCACGTCGGTAGCCAGCAGGCCGCCGGCAATGAAGATCACGGTCCAAAGCACAGGATTGGCCCACGGAGCCTGGTGCACATGGGTGTAGAACGCATGTGCCAGCACATAGACCACGAGCGTCGCGGTCAGGCCGAAAAGCGGAGTGGCCGATAGATAGATCCAGAGTTCGACGAATTTAGGCATCGCTCGACTCCACCGACGATTCCGAGTTCGAAAGGGCTTTGAGAACCAGCGCAGTCACGAGCAGTCCGGTCCATGTCGACACGACCACTATCACGACAAGACGCAATCCATATTGATGAATCAGCGACAGATGGGTCATCACGCCGACGCCGACCGGCACGAACAGCAGCGACAAATGCGAGAGAAGGAAGTCGGCGCAGGAGGAGACCGGATCGCGGACGACTTCGCTCTGAAGTGCGACGAGAAGAAGGATCATCCCGACGACCGGGCCGGGGAAGGGGAGTGACAGGCCGCGAGCGAGCAATTCGCCGATCGATTGCAGTGCCAGAAGCCAGGCCAGGCCGCGTAGTGGTTTCATGCGGCCAATTGTCTTTGAAGAATCCGGGTGGGTGAAGGCTCTGGACTTAACATGGCGTCTGAAATTCGGTCAGCCCTTCAAATTCCACCAGGAAGCTACAACCAAGAGCTTCGTCAACGAGACGCCAAATGACTGCCTATAAAGATCGCTACCCTTCCATAGCCCCCGCCGACTTCACGCCGGAACAGCGTGCCACCGCCGAAGCGATCATCGCCGGCCCGCGTGGCGCCGTGTACGGGCCATTCGTGCCATTGCTGCGCAGCCCCGAGTTGATGGATTGCGCCCAGCGCATGGGCGAATATCTTCGCTACCGGAGCGCCATCGGCACGGTGCTTTCCGAACTCGCGATTCTTGTCACTGCACGCTACTGGACCCAGCAGTTCGAATGGGCGATTCACGCGCCGATCGCGTTGAAGGTGGGCATCTCACGCGAAATAGTCGACGCGATTTCTCGCGGCGAGCGCCCTGCGAAGATGTCCGAGCAGGAAGCTGCCGTGTACGACTTCTGCATCGAGATTCATCGCGACAAGATGATTTCCGATGCAACCCACGACAAGCTCAAGTCCCTGTTCGGCGAGAAGGGCGTGATCGACCTGCTGGGCATCAACGGCTACTACACATTCCTGTCGATGGTCATGAACGGCGCGCAGACGGCTTACCCCGAAACGGAAGTGCCAGCCCTGAAGAAAAGCTAAAAGCGATCAGCTTTTAGGCGGCGGTGTCTTGTCCTTGAAGTCGCAATACTTCGCGACCGGACATTGCCAGCACAGCGGCTTGCGTGCGATGCAGGTGTAACGCCCGTGCAGGATCAGCCAGTGATGCGCGTGCACCATGTATTTTTTCGGTACCCGTTTGAGGAGCGCTTGCTCCACATCGAGCGGTGTCTTGCCCGGCGCAAGTCCTGTGCGATTGCTCACGCGAAAAATGTGGGTGTCGACCGCCATGGTCTCTTCGCCGAATATCACGTTGAGCACCACGTTGGCGGTCTTGCGTCCGACGCCCGGAAGCTCTTCGAGTTCCTCGCGAGTGCGCGGCACATGACCGCCGTGCTTGTCGACCAGAATCTGGCACGCCGCCATCAAATGTTTGGCCTTGCTGCGATACAGACCGATGGTCTTGATGTAGCCCTCGAGGCCAGAGAGTCCGAGCGCCAGGATTTTTTTGGGCGTATTCGCAACCGGGAAAAGCTTCCGGGTTGCTTTGTTGACACCGACATCGGTCGCCTGTGCGCTTAGCAAAACCGCCGCGAGCAATTCGAAGGCGCTGCTGAATTCGAGTTCGGTTTCCGGCTCTGGATTCGCCTCTTTGAGCGTCTCGAAGAAGGGTTCGATGTACGAGGCTTTCATCTGCAGCCGCCTTCAGTTCATCAGCTCGAGAAGGCGATCGAGTCCGCCTTCGTTGATCGACACCATCGCTTCGGCACGCACCTTCGGTTTGGCGTGATACGCCACCGACAGACCCGCTTCACCCATCATCGGCAGGTCGTTCGCGCCATCGCCCATGGCAATGGACTGCGATGTTTCGATGCCTAAATCTTTGCAGGTCTGGATCAGCATGCGGCGTTTTTCGGCTCCGTCGCAAATATCGCCCCACGCCTGATCGACCAGTCGGCCGGTCAGCAGGCCGTTCTCGATCTGGAGCACGTTGGACCGGGTGAAGTCGATCTTCAAGCGATCGCGCACCCGGTCGGCGAAGAAGGTGAATCCGCCGGAGACGAGAAGCACTTTCATGCCGGCTTCCTTGCAGGTGTTCACCAGATTCTCTGCACCCGGATTGAGCTGAAGGCGTTCGTCGAAAACCTGCTGCATGAAATCGACGCTGACGCCTTCGAGCAGGGCAACTCGCCTGCGCAGGCTTTCCTTGAAATCGGCAATCTCTCCGCGCATCGTCGCTTCCGTAATGGCCGCGACTTCCGCTTTGCGACCTGCGGCATCCGCGACTTCGTCGATGCATTCGATGTTGATCAATGTCGAATCCATATCGAAGGCAATCAGCTTGAAATCCTTCAGGCGCAATGGCGGCGTGAAGCGCTGTATGTCTATGCCGGGAAGAAAATTTTGAGTGACGCTCATGAAGAAGACAAAGTGGGTTTATCGATTTTTAGACTGCGGCAGTCTCTGCTTTGGGCTGCCCCAGGCTTCGCAAGACATCGCGAACGAGCTGCGCGCGATCCTTCGGCTCTTTCAACTCACGCTCGATTCGGAGCTTCTCGTTGCCGGCCAGCTTGATATGCCGATTTTTCTGCACCAGCTCGATGATGCGCATCGGATCGATCGGAGGGTTGGCCTTGAAGGTGATGTTGATCACACCCGGCGCCGCATCGACCTTCACCACGCCGTAGGGCTTGGCCAGCACCCGCAAGCGATGCACGTCGATGAGCGTTTGCGCCTGCTGCGGAAGCTTGCCGAATCGATCGACGATTTCTTCGAGCAGGTTGTCGATCTGATCGGTGTTCTTGGCGGTGGCGAGCTTTTTGTAGAACGACAGGCGCAAATGCACATCGCCGCAGTAATCGTTGGGCAGCAGCGCCGGCGAATGCAGATTGATTTCGGTTGACACCGACAAGGGCGACAGCAAATCTGGCTCTTCGCCTGCCTTCAGTGCACGAACCGCTTCGGTCAGCATTTCGTTGTAGAGCTGAAAGCCCACCTCCAGCATGTTGCCGCTCTGGTTTTCGCCGAGCACCTCGCCCGCACCGCGAATTTCCAGATCGTGCATTGCCAGATAGAAGCCCGACCCAAGCTCTTCCGACTGCTGAATTGCTTCGAGTCGCTGCGCCGCATGTTTGGTGAGCGACTCGGTGTCCGGCACCATCAAATACGCGTAGGCCTGATGGTGACTACGCCCGACACGACCGCGCAGTTGATGCAACTGGGCCAGCCCGAATTTGTCGGCGCGACTCATGACGATCGTGTTGGCGGTGGGCACGTCGATGCCGGTTTCGATGATGGTGGAGCAGAGCAGCACGTTGAAGCGCTGCGAGACGAATTCGCGCATCACGCGTTCGAGTTGGCGCTCTGGCATTTGGCCGTGCGCGACTGCGATACGAGCCTCCGGCAGAAGCTTTTCCAGATCGGCTCGCCGGTTCTCGATTGTCTCGACTTCGTTGTGCAGGAAATAAACCTGACCACCGCGCTTCAACTCGCGCAGCACCGCTTCGCGAATCACGCCGCTGCCTTCGGTGCGAACGAAGGTCTTGATCGCCAGACGGCGTTGCGGCGCGGTGGCGATCACCGACAGATCGCGCAGGCCTTCGAGCGCCATGCCGAGGGTTCGGGGAATCGGGGTCGCGGTAAGCGTGAGCACATCCACTTCGGCGCGGAACGATTTCATCGCCTCTTTGTGGCGCACGCCGAATCGGTGCTCCTCGTCGATGATCAGCAGGCCGAGATCCTTGAACTTCACCGATTCGCTAAGCAGCTTATGAGTGCCGACGACGATGTCGACAGTCCCATCGGCGAGACCCTTGACCGTCTGATTCACTTCTTTTGTCGAGCGGAACCGGCTGACCTCGGCCACCTTCACCGGCCAGCGCGCAAAGCGATCGACCAGGGTTTGATAGTGCTGCTCGGCGAGCAGGGTGGTGGGCGCCAGAAACGCCACCTGTTTGCCGCCGGTCACTGCAATGAACGCGGCGCGCAGAGCAACTTCGGTCTTGCCGAATCCGACATCGCCGCAAACCAGACGGTCCATGGGACGCGGCGAAATCATGTCTTGAATGACTGCGTGAATCGCAGCGTTCTGATCGGCAGTTTCGGTGAAGCCGAAATCGTTCGCGAAGATTTCGTAGTCTTGCGCGGAATAGCGGAACGGGAAGCCTTCGCGTGCCGCGCGTCGCGCGTAAATATTGAGAAGCTCTGCAGCGGAATCGCGCACCTGTTCGGCGGCGCGTCGCTTGGCTTTTTCCCATTGGCCCGAACCCAGCTTGTGCAAAGGAGCCTCATCGGCGCTCACGCCTGTGTATCGGCTGATCAGGTGCAACTGGCTCACCGGCACATAAAGCGTCGCGGCATCGGCGTATTCAAGGTGCAGGAACTCCTGCATGGCGGGCGTGCCATCCGGATTGTTGCCCTGGCCCAGATCCATGTTCACCAAGCCTCGATAGCGCCCGATGCCATGAGCAGAATGTACGACCGGATCGCCCACATTCAGCTCCGACAGATCCTTGATCAGCGCTTCGACGTCGCTGGTCTGCTCCTGCTTTTTGCGCTTGCGGGCAATCGGCGTGGACGCAAAGAGTTCGGTCTCGGTGACGAAGTCGATGCCCTGGTCGAACCAGATGAATCCGTTGTTCAGCGCACCCGTGGCGATGCCGATTTTTTCGTCTGCCGCTTCGAATTCCTGCAGCGAGTCGAATGCGGGTGGCGTCAGGCCACTCGCTCGCAGAAAGTCCAGCAGGCTTTCGCGTCGTCCTTCGCTTTCTGCGAGCACCAATATGCGGTGAGCCGTGTTGCGGATATGAGCCTGAAGCCGTGCCAGCGGGTCTTCGGCGCCCCGAACCACCGACAAGTCTCCGATGGCCTGGAAATGCGCGTTGTCGGCAACGTCCTCGACACCGGGCCGAATCGACAACTGCGCGTGCGCATTCGCGCGCGTGTAGAACTCTTCGCCGTTCAGGAACAGCGCATCGGGCGCGAGCACCGGACGTTCCGGATCGCCTTGCACCAGTCGATACCGCTCGCGGGTGTCCTGCCAGAAGTGCGCGAAAGACGGCTCGACATCGCCGTGGATCACGACTGTCGCGTCGTCGCCCAGATAGTCGAACACGGTGGCGGTTTTCTCGAAGAACAGCGGCAAGTAGTACTCGATGCCGGCGGTGGTAACGCCGTTGCCCATGTCCTTGTAGATACGGCTTCGGGTCGGATCGCCGTCCAGAAGTTCGCGCCAGCGGCTGCGAAATTTCGCGCGGGCGGCGTCGTCCATCGGGAATTCGCGGCCGGGAAGCAATCGCACTTCCGGCACCGGGTAAAGGCTTCGCTGCGAATCTGGGTCGAACGTTCGGATCGAATCGATTTCGTTGTCGAACAGATCGACCCGATACGGCACTTGCGATCCCATCGGGAACAGGTCGATCAGACCGCCGCGCACTGCGTACTCGCCGGGACTTACCACCTGGGAAACGTTGCTGTAGCCGGCCAGTGCCAATTGGGCGCGGAATCGGGCTTCGTCGAGCTTTTGTTTGACTGCGAAATGGAATGTGTAGGCCGCAAGGAACGAGGGCGGCGCGAGCCGGTACAGCGCAGTCGTCGCGGGAATGATCACCACGTCGGCGCCGGTTTCTTTGTCGCGCTGCGAGATCCGCCAGAGCGTCGCCAAACGCTCGCTGATCAGATCCTGGTGCGGCGAGAACGTGTCGTAAGGCAGCGTTTCCCAGTCCGGGAACATGGCGCATCGGAGAGAAGGCGCGAAAAACGCTACTTCCTCCATGAGGCGCTGTGCGTCGATCGCGTTCGCGGTCACGATGGCAGTCAGGCGGCCAGCCGCCTTCTCGCGTTCACCGAGCTGGGCCAGGAGGAGGGCATCGGCAGATCCCGCCGGTTTCGGAATCGTGAAGCGCTTGCCGGGCGAGAGTTTGGGTAGGTCCATAAAAATAGAAAGCACCCCCGCTCGAAGAAAAGCGGGGGTGTGTTGAAGTCGATTTTAGAATGGGGCGACACCTCATGACTTCAAGCCTTACAGAAACCCACATACCGGCCGTTCACGCCCTGATTGCAGCCGCCGGCCACGGATCGCGCGCCGGTGGCGATTTGCCCAAGCAATATCAAGCTGTCGCGGGGGTCGCAATGGTCGTCCGGACATTGATGGCCTTCGACGCAGTTCTTCGCCTGAAGACGCTTTCGGTGGTCATCAGCGAAGGCGACACCCTGTTTCCCGCGCTGCCCAAAATGGCGCATCCGGTGAACAAGCGTCTGGTGGGCGGCGCGACACGAGCCCATAGCGTGCTGAACGGCCTGAAGTCGCTCCGGCAGTCCGGCGCTGCCGATGCCGATTGGGTCATGGTTCACGACGCTGCAAGGTGCCTGATTCTTCCTGAGCAGATCGACGCGTTGATCGATGCATGTTTGACGGCGGGCGAAGGCGGTTTGATCGCCCAGCCGCTCCCGGACACCCTGAAACTTCAAGCTAAATCGGCAGGATCGCCACGTGCAGAATTGCCACGAGCCGAATCGACCATCGACCGCGCCGAAAAGTGGCTGGCTCAAACACCGCAGATGTTTCCTCTGGGCGAGTTGATTGCCGCGCTCGACGATGCGCTGGGCAATTCGCTGGGCAATGCGCCAGATACGGTGACGGACGAATCGAGCGCCATGGAGCGGGCTGGCAGGAAGCCGCTACTGGTCAAAGGTAGTGCGCAAAACTTCAAGGTGACGTTCCCGGAAGATTTCGCTCTGGCCGGCGCGATCATCCAGTTGCGCGAATCGACAAAAGAAAATCTTCGATGACTACATCTACATCTTCACCGCCATCTTTCCGAATCGGCGAGGGCTGGGACACGCACGCGTTGGTCGCCGGACGCAAGCTGATCATCGGCGGCGTCGAGATCGAACATCACGTTGGACTGCTCGGTCATTCCGATGCAGATGTACTGCTGCACGCGATCATCGACGCGCTCATCGGCGCGGCCGGCTTGGGTGACATCGGCAAGCATTTCCCGGACACCGATCCGCAATTCAAGGGAGCCGATTCGATCACCCTGCTGTCTGAAGTCGGACGGCGAATTGCTGCGCAGGGATGGCTGGTCGGCAACATCGACAGCACCGTGATTGCCCAGGCGCCGAAGCTCGCGCCTCATATTTCTGCGATGCGCGAGCGAATTGCGCAAGCGCTTGAAATCGGAGTCGATCAGGTGAACGTGAAAGCCAAGACCGCCGAGAAGATGGGGCCGGTCGGTGAAGGCAAGTCGATGGAAGCGCGAGCGGTCGTGCTTCTGACTCGCTAGCCTTTTTTAAGCCGTATATGTGCGGCTAAACCGCCGGTGCTGCTGTTCGCCAGCGAGAACGTGCCGCCCATTCGCAAAATCGTCTTCTCGACGATCGACAGCCCCAAGCCCGCGCCGGTCGCTTCGGTGCGGGCATCGTCTCCACGAAAGAACGGCTTGGTGAGCTGATCGAGAATTTTCGGCGGCACGCCGACGCCGTGATCTCGCACCTTGATCAGCACCCATTGACCGTTGGTCTTGGCGTTGATGTCCACCACCGCCACACCCGAATCCGGCGTCTTGCCGTATCGACGTGCGTTCTCCAGCAAATTGCCGATGACGCGCGCCAGTTCGACTTCGTCGGCCAGCACAGTGATGTTGGCAGGCACATCGGTGTTCACCGTGAATTCCGGGTTGTCCTCGATCGGGAAGGTGCAGGTTTCGATCAGGTCGTGAAGTCCAACGGGCTTGAGCTGCACATGATCGGGACGCGCGTAATCGAGAAATTTGTCGATGATCGCGTCGAGCTGCACGATGTCGGCCGCCATGTGGGCACGCGCGGTTTCGTCGCTCACGCTCATCTCGGTTTCGAGGCGCAATCGTGCGAGCGGCGTGCGCAAGTCATGGGAAATGCCAGCCAGCATGATGGCGCGATCCTGCTCGATTTTTGCGAGCTGCTCGGCCATTCGGTTGAACCCGATGTTCACCGCGCGGATTTCGCTGGTCACCGCGTGTTCGTCGAGCTTGCTGGTGTCGAAGTTGCCATCGCGCAGACGACTCGCTGCGAACGACAACTGCTTGAGCGGACGGTTGATGAGTCGCGCGATGATTGCCGCGCCGGTCAAGGACAAAGCGCCCGCCGTGATGAGCCAGATAAGCCAGGTGCGGCCGCCGACGGGTGTGACGCGTGACCTGTCCATCAGCAGCCAGTAGGAATCTCCGTCTATGGCGAAGCCGACCCAAAGACCGTCTTCGCCATTCACACTGCTCGCGATGGTGGTGCCCGAGCCGAGTCGAAGCGCCAGCTCTTCCGTGATTCTTTCGTCGAGCGCCGATTTCGCGAACACCTGGAACATGTCCTTCGGTTCGCGCGGCTGGATTCGCACGCCTTCCTGATCGGCAAGAGTTTTGACCAGCGAGATTCGCGCGATCGAGTCGGAATAGAGCAGGGCGGCCCGGCTCAGGTTCACCAGCGATGCGATCTGCTGGGCGGTCTGCACCGCACGCGGCTCGTATTCGAGCGCACGAAAAGTCTGAAACCACGCAACCGTACTACCCACCAGGAGAATCGCGATCAGGATGAACGTGCGCCAGAAAAGGCTCACGTCCACCTTGGGAGCGGGTCTGTGTGCGGGTAGTTCTTCGAGCGACGCGGGCCGCGTGAAATCAGGCGAAGCGGGAGGCATCGTTGTCGATTCGAGCGCCTGAAATTACGCCGTTCCGTCCGGCACGAACACGTAGCCAACGCCCCATACCGTCTGGATGTAGCGCGGAGCGGTTGCGTCTGCTTCGATCAGCTTTCGAAGACGAGAAATCTGCACGTCCAGGCTTCGATCGAAGGGCTCGAACGCACGGCCGCGCGCCAGTTGCGCAAGTTTTTCGCGGGAAAGCGGCTGACGCGGGTGGCGAACCAGCGTCTTCAACATCGCGAATTCGCCGGTCGTGAGCGGCAATTCCTGACCGTTCTTGTGAAGCGATCGCGACCCCAAGTCGAAACTGAACGGGCCGAAAGTGGCCACTTCATTGTCGGAAGAGGGCGCGCCGGGAGCTTCCTGAGCAGGCCGGCGGCGCAGAACCGCGTGAATTCGGGCCAGCAGTTCGCGGGGGTTGAACGGTTTGCCGAGGTAATCGTCGGCGCCGACTTCGAGTCCGACGATGCGGTCCACGTCTTCGCCCTTGGCGGTCAACATGATGATGGGGGTGCGGTCGTTGGTGGCGCGCAGGCGGCGGCAAATCGAAAGGCCGTCTTCGCCCGGCATCATCAGGTCGAGAACAATGAGGTTGACCGAGTCGCGCAAAAGCACGCGGTTAAGGGCTTTTCCGTCTTCGGCAAGGATTACTTCGAATCCCTCCTGGGTCAGATATCTGCGGAGGAGGTCGCGAATTCGGGCGTCGTCATCTACGACGAGGATCTTGTCGGTACGTGCCACGGCTTGGGTCATGAAGGCTCCGTTGTATTTGTAACAGAGCCAATTCTGGCCTGTTCAGCTGCCTGAAAACCCGTGATTCGCCTCTGAATGACACACTGTTACACAAGTTGCCCCAAGCAGTCGCGGTTTCTGGCTCCACAGTGCAGGCTTCGCGTGCGAGCCAAATTTCATTGAGAAACTGGCGAAAAAACACTTTTATTTCATCAGTAAAACAGGCAGGGAACCGACTTGAAGAACACATCGAACCGGAAAAAAGGCGCGTTTGGGATGACGCTTGTCGCCATTGTTTTGGCCACCGCTAGCCAATTCGCGGGCGCTCAACAGTTGACGGGCAGATCGCCGATGCAGAACATCGCGCAACTCGCCGCATCCGGAACTGTCGAGGTTCAGCAGGACATGCTCACGATGACGCTGAGCGCGACCCGCGATGGCACAGATGCCAATACGGTCCAGTCGCAGTTGAAAACCGCGCTCGATGCCGCGCTGACCGAAGCTAAAAAAACCGCGTCGCCGGGCCAGCTGGATGTTCGTACTGGCAACTTCAATATTTATCCGCGCTACGGCAAAGATTCCAAAATCAACGGCTGGGTGGGTAGCACCGAGCTCGTTCTGGAAGGTCGCGATATTCCTCGAATCACGGCGGCTGCCGGAAAAATCACGACCATGACGCTTTCCAATGTCGGATTCGGATTGAGCCGCGAACAACGGCTGAAGGTCGAGGGCGATGCCCAGGCTCAGGCGATCGACCACTTCAAAGCCAAGGCGGCCGAAATTTCCAGATCGTTCGGATTCAGCTCGTTCACCTTGCGTGAGGTGTCGGTCAGCTCAAGCGATCAGGGCTCAGTACCGCGTCCGCGAATGATGGCGATGGAAGCCAAGGCCATGTCCGATTCCGCGCCGGTGCCGGTGGAGGCTGGAAAGACCACGGTCATCGTGAACGTCAGCGGTTCGGTGCAGATGAAGTGAACGCGGCCGAATTCACACCGGAACCGACGACCCATCAGCCTGCTGCGAATCCGGCAGACAGGCCTGCCACCGTATCGAATACGGCAGCGAATACGGCAACCACTGCAGACGCTGCGAGCGGATTCAACGACTTCGGCCCATTCCATGTGGTGCTGAACAGCGGCTCCGGGCGCCACGATGCGTCAGACACCCGCGAGCGCATGGCGATGGTGTTTGCACAGGGCGGTCGCGAAGTCGATTTCCATATTGCCGATGAAAACACTTCGATCATAGAAGCGGCTCGTCTGGCTGTGCTCGCAGCCAAGAAGAGTGGTGGCGTGGTGGTGGTCGCTGGCGGCGACGGCAGCATCAATGCGGTTGCATCGAAGGTTTTGGGCACGGGCTGCATCTTCGGCGTCGTGCCGCAGGGCACCTTCAACTACTTCGGGCGCAACCATGCAATTGCACAGGATCTGGAAGCAGCGACTTCAGCTCTTTTGAGAGCGAAGATCGAGCCCACGCAGGTCGGTCGTGTGAACGACAGAATCTTTCTGGTGAACGCGAGTTTGGGCCTCTACCCGCAGCTTCTGGAAGATCGAGAAGCGTGGAAACAGAAGTTCGGACGCAGCCGATTCGTCGCCGCATTTGCCGGTATCGCGACCATCATCCGATCCTGGAAGCAGTTGGTGATTTGCCTCGAGCTTGGTGGTCGCGCGATGAACCTGGAAACGCCCACTCTTTTCGTCGGCAACAACCGCCTTCAACTCGAACGGGTCGGCGTGGATGAACAGGATGCGGCATCACCTTCGCAGGGCATGCTGGCGGCAGTGCTGATCAAACCGGTCGGAAGTCTTGCATTGCTCGGACTGATGGCAAGGGGTGCACTCGGCAAGCTGGGAGACGCAGAAAACGTTCAGACTTTTTCTTTGCGCAAACTCACCGTGCGGGTACCCGGGCACAAGCGTGTGAAGGTCGCGACCGACGGCGAGATCACGTACATGACATCGCCGCTCACGTTCGCTGTGGCCGACGAGAAACTGCAATTGCTGGTGCCTTCGCCGCAGGATCGCGTGGCTGTCGAATGACGGTTGTCCTGCAGATTTCCGATCTTCACTTTGGATGCGAGTCCCCGGCTGTGCAGGACGCACTGACGAATCTCGCGCATCGTCTGAAGCCGGATCTGCTGATCATTTCGGGTGACATCACGCAGCGCGCTACACGCGATCAGTTTCGCGCGGCCCGCAGATTTTGCGACGGGCTGAGAGTCCCCCGATGGCTGAGCATTCCCGGTAATCACGATATTCCGCTGGTCAATCTGGCTGCGCGAATAGCCAGCCCTTATGAGCGATATATTCGCGAGTTCGGGCCGGACCTGTCGCCCGTGGTCGACTTCCGCGACGTGCTGATCGTCGGCGTGAACACCACGCGTAAATGGCGGCACAAGAACGGCGCAGTGTCGCCCGAGCAGGTGTCGGATTCGGTAAGGCGATTGCGCGCTTCAAGGCCCGAGCAGCTGCGCATTGTCGTGACGCATCAGCCATCCCAGGTGATTCGCGATGAAGACATTCACGATCGATTGATCGAGGGACCTCGCGCGGCATCGCACTGGAGCAACGCGGGTGCCGATTTGCTGTTGGGAGGGCACATTCATTTGCCCTATCTCTTGCCGCTCCACGAGCAGGAAAACTGGAGTGCGCGACGTACCTGGGTGGTGCAGGCCGGCACGGCAGTGTCTGTCCGCACTCGGTGGGGCGTACCGAATTCGGTCAACGTCATCCGCTGCGACGCGACAGGGGCAACCCCCACTTGTTTTGTGGAGAGATGGGACTATCTGGGAAAAGACTTTGCAAAAGTCCTGAACGAGGCGCTGCCTATTCAGCGATAGATCAAAGGTCGGCAACGCAACCCGCTCTATCCTGGCGTTAACTTTCCCGGCGTTAATATTCCCGCATGAGCTCATCGATCACCGCAGACCAGCCCACCCTCCATCACGTGGATTGCCCCGATACCTCGGGCGGTCATCGCATGGCTTACTGGCAATGGGGCGATCCCGCAAACCAGCATGTGGTGGTGTGCGTGCACGGCCTGACGCGCCAGGGACGCGACTTCGATGTGCTGGCTCGCGAATTGAGCAAGCGTTATCGCGTGGTGTGTCCCGATGTCGTCGGACGCGGTCAAAGCGACTGGCTCGAAGATCCGATGGGCTATCAAATTCCGGTGTACGTGGCCGACATGAGCGCGCTCATGGCCAAGCTCGATGCGAAAGTATTCGACTGGGTCGGCACCAGCATGGGCGGCATCATCGGCATGGTGGTCGCGGGACAACCCGGTCTGCCGCTTGCAGCGCCGATTCGCAAACTCGTGCTGAACGATGTCGGACCCGCCATCGAATGGAGTGCGACCCAACGCATCGGTACTTACGTCGGCAAACCGGTCAGCTACAAATCACTCGATGAAGCTGCGGCTGCGATGGCTCTTATTTCTCTCGGGTTCGGCCCGCATTCGCCGGACGTTTGGCGCGAGTTGTCACGCCACATGATCAAGCCCGGACCGCAGTCCGACGGTTCTTTCGTCATGCATTACGACCCGGCCATTGGCGTGCCTTTCCGCTCGACCACCCAGCAGGCAATGGCCGAAGGCGAAGCGATGCTCTGGAAGATCTACGACAACATCAAGGCCGACACCTTGCTGGTACGAGGCGGGCAATCCGACCTGCTTACTCCTGCGACTGCCGAGGCCATGACGCAGCGCGGCCCGAAGGCCAGGCTGGTGTCGTTCGACGGCGTGGGTCACGCGCCCACCTTGATCGCACCGGACCAGCTCGCAGCGGTCACTTCGTTTCTGAACTGACGTTCGAATGAAGAGCGTTTACGACGAAGCATTCATCCCGCCCGACGCGATTTCCGATGCGGTGGTCGTGGCGGCGCAAGCCATGCCCGAGCAGCCGCAATCGTTATCGCGCGCGAGGGCGTTCGCAGAGCCGCTGATCGGCAGCGAGTTGCTGGACACCGGCGAGAACGCGCTGGTTCACGCGGATGCGGTTGCGCAGATTCTTCGCGGCATCGGCGGCTCGGAAGCGATGGAAGCAGCCATCTACCTGGTGCACGCGAGCTCGTATCTGAATCGCCCGCAGGAGGTGATCGCAAAGGGCTTCGGCGCCAACTTCGCGTCGCTCGCGGTCGAGACCACCAAGCTGATGCTGGTGCAAAAACAGGCTCGCGACTTTTCGTCCGCCATGTCGACCGATGCACCTGCCGGACAGAACGAGAACGTACGCAAGATGCTGCTCGCGTTCTCTAAAGATTTGCGGGTTGTGCTGCTCAGACTGGCCTCGCGTCTTCAGACGCTTCGCTATTACGCTTCGGCCAAAAAACAATGCCCGATAGATGTCGCGCGCGAATCTTTGCAGGTGTTCGCACCTCTAGCGAATCGATTGGGCATCTGGCAAATCAAGTGGGAAATGGAAGACCTGTCTTTCCGTTTTCTGGAGCCCCACACCTACAAGGAAGTGGCGCGTCTGCTCGATGAAAAACGTGTGGAACGCGAAGGCTATGTCGAGCAGTTGCGCGATGCGCTCGAATCGGAATTGCGACAGCAGAAAATCGCAGCCACGGTGCAGGGCCGCCCGAAGCACATCTACAGCATCGTCAAAAAGATGCGCGGCAAATCGCTGGATTTCGATCATGTATTCGACATCCGCGCACTGCGCGTGATCGTGCCCGACGTGAAAGACTGCTACACCACGCTGAGCTGGGTGCATTCGAAATTCAACCAGTTGTCGGAAGAGTTCGACGACTACATCGCCAAACCTAAACCTAACGGTTATCAGTCCTTGCACACAGTGGTGCGCGACGATGCAGGCTTGCCCATCGAAATCCAGATTCGCACTCAGGCGATGCACGACCATGCCGAGCACGGCGTTGCGGCGCACTGGGTCTACAAGGAAGCGGGCAGCAAGGGCTACGGCGGCAATGTGTCGGCAAAGGGCGAGTACGACGCGAAGATCGCGGTGCTCAGGCAACTGATCGCATGGGAGCGGGACATGTCGGCGGTCGAAGAAAGCCACGGGCTCTTCGACGATCGAATCTATGTGCTCACGCCCGACGCAGCGGTCATCGATTTGCCGCGAGGAGCGACTCCGATCGACTTCGCATACACGGTGCACACCAGCCTCGGTCATCGTTGCCGCGGCGCGAAGGTCGACGGCGCGATGGTGCCGCTGAACACGCCGCTGCAAAACGGGCAGACCGTCGAAATCACGACCGTGAAAGAGGGCGGGCCGTCGCGCGACTGGCTCAACGCCGAACTCGGCTACATCGTGAGCAGCCGTGCGAAGGCGAAGGCTCGTGCCTGGTTCAACGCGCAGCAGACGCACGAAACGGTGGCGCGCGGCCGCGAATCGGTCGAAAAGCTTTTGCAGCGCGAAGGCCGCACCGCCATGAAGCTGGAAGATCTGGCGAGCCAACTGGGATTCAAATCCGCCGACGATTTGTTTGAAGTAGTCGGCAAGGACGAGTTCTCGCTGCGCAACATCGAGACGCTGCTGAACCCGCCCGAGGCCCTGCCATCCGTCGATGAAGAAGTGGTTCTGCGCAAGTCGCGCAGCGTCGAGAAATCGCCGAAGGGAGGCGTGCTTGTGGTCGGCGTCGACTCGCTCATGACCCAGCTGGCCAAATGCTGCAAGCCGGCGCCGCCCGACGATATTCGTGGATTCGTCACTCGCGGCAAAGGCGTCAGCGTGCACCGCGTCGATTGCCCGAACTTCCGGCAATTGGCCGGGCGCGAGGAGCAACGTGTCATCGAAGTGGAGTGGGGCACTCCGAAGGACGTCAACGCGTCGCTTTACCCGGTGGATGTGGTGGTCGAGGCAGCTGATCGCCAAGGCCTGCTGCGCGATATTTCCGAGCTTTTCGCCAAGGAAAAGATGAACGTAGTGGGCGTGCAGACCCAGAGCATCAAGGGCACGGCGTTCATGACTTTCACGGTCGAGATTGCCGATTCCGCGAAGCTTGCGAAGGTCGTCGCCAACTTGCTCGAGGTGTCAGGCGTGAAGGCGGCGCGACGAAGATAAGTCGCTCGATTCCGCTGCTCAAGAAGCGCATTTTTTTGCTGCTACAATCTCGCTTCTTCGGAAGACCTTAGGCGCGTAGCTCAGCTGGTTAGAGCACCACCTTGACATGGTGGGGGTCGTTGGTTCGAGTCCAATCGCGCCTACCAATATTTATATTGGTAGATCTTTAGAAAGTCACTCCAGAAAGTCGCAGTTGCATCCAGGCAGCGCGCAGGAGAATCAGGAATAAAACGGGATTTAGCTAGTCGCTAAGTCCTTTTTTTTCGCCTTGAACATCTTCCCGATAGCTATCCTTCGGTGTTTCGTATGCGATCCAGCATCCCGTTCCTTCCACTTTTTTTGAACCCGAAACCTGCACCGATCACGTTCAATCGAGCGCACGCTATTTTTTGGGACGTTAACCAAGCGTTAACTTGCTCACGATTAAATGCGACTTGGATAGGAACTTGCTTATATCGGTCTAGCTCCATCCCGAGTCTGTGAAAAGATCTGTTTTGCGCTTACCAACTCACGAACACATGTCGCCCACCTTGCCTGCTTCCAGCGTAGTCAGCCGCTTGCTGTCCTTCAGATCTAAACCATTCACTGGTCCATTGTTGTGCTCGACAGCGGCACTGGTCGTGCTGGCTGCACTAAGCGGGTGCTCCAAGTCGGACACAAAGCCGCCGGCGCCACGTGTTCAGGAAGTCGGGGTCATCGTTCTGAAGGCCGAGCGAGCCGTGTTCAACACCGAACTCCCCGGGCGCACCGTATCTCCTATTACTGCCGATGTCCGTCCCCAGGTTGGCGGCATCTTGAAGCGCCGGCTTTTTCAGGAAGGCTCTTTCGTGAAGGCCGGTCAGGTTCTTTACGAGATCGATCCGGCACCGTTCGAGGCTGCGGCCGCCAGCGCATCGGCCAGTGTTCGCAAAGCCGAAGCGGCCGTGGCCACCGCCAAAACCACCGCCGCCCGCAATAACGAGCTCGTGAAGATCGACGCGATCAGCGCGCAGGTCAATGAAACGTCACAGGCGGCTGCGCTTCAGGCGGAAGCCGACTTGGCCGTGAGCCGCGCTGCCGAGCAGACCGCTCGAATCAACCTCGGTTACACGAAAATCCTGGCGCCGATCTCCGGCTGGATCGAGCTTTCCACCGTGACGCCAGGAGCTTTGCTGACTGCCAACCAGACCACCGCGATGAGCACGATCCGCCAGCTGGATCCGCTCTATGTCGACGTGTCGCAAACCACCAGCGAGCTTCTCCGCCTGAAAACCGAATTCGCAAAGGGCCATATGCAGCGAACCGCTGCAGGCGAGGCGCCTGTCAAGATCGTGCTCGAGGACGGCAGCACCTATCCCTTCGAAGGAAAGCTCACGTTCAGCGGAGTCACGGTCGATACCGGAACCGGCGCGGTCACCCTTCGTGCGATCGTTCCCAACAAGCAGGGCTCGTTGATGCCCGGCATGTACGTCAAAGCCGTGCTGCAGGAAGGCACCGACGACAGCACCATCCTGATTCCACAGCAGGCGGTGACCCGCACTCCCGATGGCAACGCCACGACGCTTCTGATCGATCAGGACAACAAGGTGGTCAAGCGTCCGATTACCGTCGGGCGCGCGGTGGGCGCACGCTGGCAGGTACTGAGCGGCGTGAAGGCCGGCGATCGAATTCTGGTCGAAGGATCGCAGCGTGTTCGCGTAAACGATATCGTCAAACCGGTCGATCCTGGATTGCGCGGTCCTCGCGGCGGTGCCTCGGCGCCTGGAGGTAGGGCGTCCGGCGCGTCCGGATCGGCTGGAGGTGCTTCGGCTCCTGGCGCCCCGTCCGCTCCCGCATCGACTGCCTCCAACTGATCGGGAACTGAGCGAATGGCACAGTTCTTTATCAATCGGCCCATCTTCGCGTGGGTCCTGTCCATCGTCGTGATGCTTGCCGGCCTCATGTCGATCCGCACTCTTGCGCTCGAGCAGTACCCCAACATCGCGCCGCCGCGAGTCTCGATCAGCGCAACTTATCCGGGTGCATCGGCGAAAACGGTCGAAGACTCGGTCACCCAGATCATCGAGCAGCAGCTGAAGGGTCTGGATCACCTTTTGTATATGGGTGCGACAAGCGATGCTTCGGGCGGCTCACGCACGACCATCACTTTCGATGCCGGCACCAACAACGACGTCGCGCAGATGCAGGTGCAGAACAAGCTGCAGCAAGCCATGTCGCGACTGCCGCAACAAGTGCAGGCGCGCGGTGTGACGGTGACCAAGGGCGGCAACGACTTCCTGATCGTCATCTCGTTTTTCTCGGCCGACAACAGCATGCCCGCAGTCGACATCGGCGACTACATCACCAGCAATCTGGTCGACGTGGTGAGCCGTATCGACGGCGTGGGCGATGTGCAGACGCTGGGTACCGGCTACGCCATGCGTATCTGGATGGACCCGGACAAGCTGCGCAAATTCGCCTTGATGCCATCCGATGTGAACACGGCTGTGACCGCGCAAAACGCGCAGGTGTCGGCGGGTCAGTTGGGCGCATTGCCTGCTGCCCAGAATCAGCAACTGAACGCGACCGTGACCTCGCGCAGCAAGCTGCAAACGCCGGAACAGTTCGGCAACATCGTTCTGCGCTCCACGCCCGATGGCGCTGTCGTTCGAATCAAGGACGTCGCCCGTATCGAGCTCGGACCTGAAAATCTGACTGTCCGATCGACGCTGAACGGCAAGCCTGGTGCCGGGCTGGGCGTGGTGCTGGCCGACGGCGCGAACGCGGTGAAAGTTGCCGAGGCCGTGAAGGCCAAGATTGCGCAGCTGCAACCTTTCTTCCCGAATCAACTGCAGACCTACGTCACCTACGACAGCTCGCCCTTCGTGAGTGCGTCCATCGAAGAGGTGGTCAAGGCGCTGTTCGAGGCCATGCTTCTGGTTGCGCTGGTGATGTACATCTTCCTTCAGAACCTGCGCGCAACCCTCATTCCGGCGATTGCAGTGCCTGTGGTCCTGCTCGGCACTTTCGGGGTGCTGGCAGCCGCCGGGTTCACGATCAACACGCTCACCATGTTCGGGCTGGTGCTGGCCATCGGGCTGCTGGTCGACGACGCGATTGTCGTGGTTGAGAACGTCGAGCGGGTGATGAGCGAAGAAGGCTTGTCGCCGAAAGAAGCCACTAAAAAATCGATGAAGGAAATCACGCCTGCGCTGGTCGGCATTGCGCTGGTGCTGTCTGCCGTGTTCATTCCTATGGCGTTCTTCGGCGGTTCTACCGGCGTCATCTATCGCCAGTTCTCGATCACGATCGTCGCGGCCATGGTGCTGTCGGTGTTCGTTGCGTTGACGCTAACGCCCGCGTTGTGCGCAACCATTCTGAAACCGATTCCTAAGGGCGAGCATTCGCCGCACCACGGCCGTCGCGGATTGCTGGGAGCAGTCGATCGACTGTTCGTGAAATTCAATTCGATGTTCGATCGCAATGCCGATCGCTATCAGGGCGCAGTGAAGAAAATCGTGCGCCGCAAGAAGACCAATTTGTTCATCTACCTGCTGATTTGCATCGGCATGGGAGCAATGTTCCTCTTCCTGCCCACTGCGTTTTTACCGGACGAAGATCAGGCGTCGCTGAGCGTTCAGGTGACCCTTCCGCCAGGCTCGACCAACTCGCGGCTGACACCGATTCTTCGCGAGATCGAGTCGTACTTCGCCAAACAGCCCGATGTCGTCAGCGTGAACTTCATCACCGGCCAGAACGGTGACCAGAGTTCGGCTCGCGCTTTCGTCCGATTGAAAGATTGGGGCGATCGCAAGACGGCGGAGCAGAGTTCGACCGCGCTCGCACGCAAGGCCAATGCAGACTTGCGCTATATCCGCGATGCCCGAATTTTCGTGGTGCTGCCGCCGGCAGTGCGAGGGCTGGGAGCCAACGCGGGCTTCAACTTTCAGCTCAAGGATTTAAACGGACTGGGACACAACGCGCTCGTCGAAGCAAAAGACAAGGCCATCCAGCTGCTGTCGCAACGCAAGGAAGTCGCGAACGTGCGAAGCAACAACCTGGACGACACCGCGCAATTCGCGGTCGATATCGACGATGCACGCGCGGGCGCATTGAGCCTCACGACTTCCGCCATCGACAGCACCTTGTCGGGCGGCATGGGCGGTGTGTACATCAACGACTTTTTGAACAACGGTCGCGTCAAGCGCGTGTACATGCAGGGCGATACCCAGTTCCGCATGCTGCCGTCGGACATCGACCGCTGGAGCGTGCGAAACACCCTGGGTCAGATGGTCGCGTTTCCCTCGTTCTCGAGCACTCGCTGGACTTACGGTCCGCCGCAACTCCAGCGCTACAACGGCAGCTCGAGCTATGAATTCGTGGGCGATCCGGGTGCAGGTGTGAGCTCTGGCGTTGCCATGAACGCGGTGGAAGACGTGATGAAGCAAATGCCGGAAGGCATCGGCTTCGAATGGACCGGCGCGTCGTATCAGGAGCGTTTGTCGGGATCGCAGGCGCCCTTGCTCTACGCCATTTCGATTCTGTTCGTGTTCCTGTGCCTTGCTGCCCTGTACGAAAGCTGGTCGGTTCCGTTCTCGGTGATTCTGGTGGTGCCGCTGGGCGTCGTCGGTGCGTTGCTTTTCACCGGACTGCGCGGCTTCAACAACGATGTGTACTTCCAGGTTGGACTACTCACCACCGTGGGCTTGTCTTCCAAGAACGCGATCTTGATCGTGGAATTTGCCAAGCAATTGCAGGAGCGCGGCATGAGCGTGCTCGATGCGACGCTGCACGCGGTTCGCATGCGTCTGCGCCCGATTTTGATGACCTCGCTGGCTTTCGGCTTCGGCGTGCTTCCGCTTGCCATCGGTACAGGCGCAGGCGCAGGCGGACGTCAGGCAATCGGCACCGCAGTGCTTGGTGGCATGGTGCTTGGAACCCTGCTCGGTATCTTTTTCGTGCCCCTGTTCTTCGTGACGATCAGAAGTTTCTTCGAGAAGTCAAAGAAGAAGTCCAAAGACGCTTCTCCGGAAGGTCAGGCACCCTCGGATGGCGAAGTTTCCACGGGAGGAGCGCACTGATGTCTACGCTCAAGTTTTCGGTTAAACCGGTCTGCGGCGCCGCATTGCTCGCGACTTTTCTCACGGGGTGCGTGAACCTGGCGCCCGACTACAAACGCCCAGTCGCACCGATTCCGGATCAGTTTCCGCCGATCCAGTCCAGCTCCAACACGCCGGTTCCGGTGGGCATCGAGAAAGCGCAGGACATCGGTTGGCAGCAGTTTTTCGTGGACGACCGTTTGCGCCAGACCGTGGGTCTCGCGCTTCGGAACAACCTCGATTTGCGGGTCGCCGCGCTCAACATCGAGCGGACGCAGGCGCAGTACAACGTGACCGATGCGGCATTGCTTCCGACCTTCAATGCCGATCTGCTCGGAAGCAGAGCACGTGCGTTGTCGACGACGACCGCTCCCGGCGTGAACACCGGTCGAATCGCGTCGAGCTACCGGGCCGATGTGGCGCTTGCGAGCTACGAGATCGATTTTTTCAGTCGCGTGCGCAACTTGGACGAAGCTGCATTGCAGACTTTTTTCGCCACCACCGAAACACGTCGGAGCACGCAGATCAGTCTGGTGGCTTCGGTGGCAACCGCCTGGCTGCAGCTTGCAGCCGACCGGCAATTTTTGCAGCTCGCTCGAAACACGCTGGCAAGTCAGCAGAAGTCGTTCGAATTGATCGACAGGGCGCATGCGCTCGGCGCTCAATCCGGTTTGGCGTTAGCGCAAGCGCAAAGCACCGTCGACTCCGCACGCGCAGATGTCGCCAACTTCGAGGGACTGATTTCCAAGGATCTCAACGCGCTTCGACTTCTGGTCGGCGAGAACATACCTGCCGCAATCCTGCCGCCTGATGATTTCGTGATTGCGATGAATCCGGCAGCGCAGTTGCTTGCGCCCCCCGAAGGTTTGCCTTCGGAAATACTGCAGCAGCGCCCCGATGTGCTGTCTGCCGAGCACACGCTGATGTCGAGCAACGCCAACATCGGCGCGGCACGCGCTGCGCTTTACCCGCGTATCACGCTGACCGGATCTGCCGGTTTGGCAAGCAACAGCTTGTCGACGCTGTTCGACGGTGCCACGACAGTCTGGAGTATTGCGCCGTCTCTGGTGCTTCCTATTTTCGATGGCGGGGCAGGACGCGCGAATGTGCGCGTGACCGAGGCGCAGCAGAAGATTCAGGTAGCTACGTATCAAAAGACGCTGCAGACCGCATTCCGAGAAGTGTCCGATGCGCTGGCCGACCGGAAGGCGCTGACCGAGCGGGTGCGCGCCCAGCAGTCGCTGGTGGCATCGACCGATCGGTCGTTCCAGTTGTCGGATGCGCTATTCCGCAACGGCGGCGGCGACTACCTCAGCGTGTTGATCGCTCAGCGCTCGCTGTACACGGTGCAGCAGGCGCTGATCTCGCTGCAATTGGCAGAGCAGGTCAATCGTCTGACCACCTACAAAGTGTTGGGCGGTGGCTGGAACGAAGTTCCGGGCTGAAGCCGGAATCGTTTAGGTGGCTGCCATCTCGGCTTCGATGGCCGAGGTGACCGCAGGAATGCGATGCAGATTGCCTTCGATCCAGTCGGCCAACGCTTCCACCTTTTTCGCCACCTCGACGCCCATCGGGGTAAGGCTGTACTCCACATGGGGCGGCACCACGTCGTAGGCTTTGCGCTCGACGAATCCGTCGGCTTCCAGCCACTGAAGCGTCTGCGCCAGCATCTTCTCGCTTACCCCACCCACCTTGCGCCGAAGCTCGCTGAATCGATAAGTGCCGGACAGCAGCGCGACCAATAGAAGCACTCCCCATCGGCTGGTGACGTGCTTGAGCACATCTCGCGACGGGCAGTTCTCGGCAAATATTTCGCCGCGTCTGATTTGCTCTGCCAGTGGGCCGGTGCCCGTGTGGACGGTTTTTTTGGAGGCGGTATTCATGGTTTCTTTTTTTTAGAACGTGTTGGTTTGGGTAGGGTGAACAATTATTTTAAGCTAACCTTTCGGTATGTACTTACAAAAAGTTAGCTTAACCCATATTCTTCGGATTCTCTTCAGGCAGAACCTTCGACTTCAATCGAATCCAACAACCAAAGGAACATCATGATTGCCATTACCGGAGCTACCGGCCAACTCGGCCGCCTCGTCATTGATTCGCTACTCAAACAAGTGCCCGCCGCAGAAATCGTGGCTGCAGTGCGCAGTCCCGAAAAAGCGAAAGATCTCGTCGCGAAGGGGATTCAAGTGCGCGAGGCCGACTATTCCAAGCCGGCGACACTCGACGCCGCTTTCCAAGGCGTCGACAAACTGCTGCTGATTTCGTCGAGCGAAGTCGGTCAACGCGCGGCCCAACATCAGGCAGTCATCGATGCCGCCAAGCGTGCTGGCGTCAAGTTGATTGCGTACACCAGCATCCTTCATGCAGACACCTCGCCCCTGGGCCTTGCGGCAGAGCATCGCGAAACCGAAACCGCGATCAAGGCATCGGGATTGCCATTCGTGTTCCTGCGCAACGGCTGGTACACCGAAAACTACACCATGAGCGCACCGACCGCCGTTCAGCATGGCGCGGTGTTGGGTAGCGCGAAAGACGGTCGCATCTCATCGGCCGCACGTGCCGATTACGCCGATGCCGCTGCCGCAGTGCTGGCCTCGAAAGATTCGCAGGCGGGCAAAGTTTACGAGCTGGCTGGCGACACCTCGTACACGCTCACCGACTTGGCTGCCGCAATCGCGAAGGCGTCGGGCAAGCCTGTGGTCTACAAAGATATGCCGGAAGCCGATTACTCCGGCGTGCTCGTCAGTGTGGGTCTGCCGAAATGGCTAGGCGACATGCTGGCCGAATCAGACGTAGGTGCATCCAAGGGAGGTCTGTTCGACGACACGAAGGCGTTAAGCCGGTTGATCGGTCGCCCGACTACGCCGCTTGCGACTGTGGTCGAAGCAGCGTTGAAGGGTTGATTTTTTGCGTTAAAGCATCCGGCAGCGGAGAAAGTTAGAGCATCCGGCAACGGATGGTGGCCGGCACCGTCGCGATCTTTTCGAGGGCGATCGCGCTGCCGGCTTCATCTACATCCACGACCACGTATCCCACCGATTCGTTGGTGCTCAGATACTGGGCCGAGATGTTGATGCCGGAGGAAGAAAGGCGCTCGTTGATGTTCGCCAGAACGCCCGGCACGTTGCGGTGAATGTGCAGCAGACGGCTGCGACCGGAGCGGTGCGGCAGGGCAACTTCAGGGAAGTTCACGGCCGATGCGGTCGAGCCGTTGTCGCTGTATCGAACCAGCTTCGCAGCGACTTCCTTGCCGATGTTCACTTGCGCTTCCGAGGTAGACCCACCGATGTGCGGCGTCAGGATCACGTTGTCGAACTTGATGAGCGGTGAAACGAAGTTCGAATCGTTGCCACTCGGCTCTATCGGGAACACGTCGATTGCCGCGCCGTGCAGATGCTTGCGTTCGATCGCATCGGCCAGCGCATCGATATCGACCACGGTGCCGCGCGATGCGTTGATCAGATGGCTGCCAGGCTTCATGGCCGCGATTTCCGCAGCGCCCATCATGTTTTTTGTTTCTGCAGTTTCGGGCACATGCAGCGTCACCACATCCGAAACGGCGAGCATGGCTTCCAGGCTGGGCATTTCGCGTGCATTGCCCAAGGGAAGTTTCGCTTCGATATCGCGGAAAACCACGTTCATGCCCAGCTGTTCGGCCAGCACGCCGATTTGCGTTCCGATGTGGCCGTAGCCCACGATGCCAAGCGTTTTGCCGCGAACTTCGTATGAGTTGGCCGCGCTTTTCATCCAGCCACCGCGATGAAGAATTGCGTTCTTTTCGGGAATGCCGCGCATCAGCATGACGATCTGCGCAAGAACAAGTTCGGCAACGCTTCGGGTGTTGGAGAAGGGGGCGTTGAATACCGGAATGCCGTGATGCATCGCGGCGTCAAGATCGACCTGATTGGTGCCGATGCAGAAACATCCGACGGCCAGCAGTTGTTTGGCGTGTTGCAGAACTTCGGGCGTGAGGTGAGTGCGCGAGCGGATGCCCAGCAGGTGAGCACCGGAAATAGCGTCGATCAATTCGTTGCGGGACAGTGCCTTGGCATGCGCGGTGATGTGCTTGTAGCCTGCGTCTTCGAACACTTTCACGCCGGAAGCGTGAATACCTTCGAGCAACACGACACGGAGTTCGCTTTTGGGAACCGTGAAGTTGGTAGAAAGTGCGTCGGCGAAAGCGGCAGGCGAGTTGACGTCGTACGGAATAGGAGGAGTTTGCATAAAGACCGTGTTGAGTCGGAAGTCGGTGAGTGAATCGGTGATTCAAGTACTGCAGAGAATCTTAGCCTGCGTCACCCGCCCATTTCATCGACCAAGTCTTTGCTTGGAGATGTCCAGTTTTTACTGGATCGTCTCGCCTCGACCGAACTTTCGAAGCGCTTCCTGTATGCGCAAAAACTCGGCATACAGCTCGTCGGATGCGAAATAAAAAATGCCCAACTTGCCGCCGAAGGTACGGGCGTAAAGACGAGGCGCTATAAGCCACGCGAGTCCTTGAATCCGAAATACCTTGCAGTACGCCAGGTCGGCAATCTCGACTTTCTTGGTCCAGACCCAGCCCTGGTGGATCACCTTGTCGTCGATCCAGGTTCGCGAGCGCATCATCGCGAACCACATCACAGCCATGATGGCCCACGCCAGGCAGAACCAGGCGAAGGGCTGGTACAGCGCAATCTCCTGGGTCGAGTTCAGCCACAAAGACGCCAGCTCGATTCCGCTTCCTGCCACGATGAGCGTGGCGATCACTCGAAAGATTTTGCCGAACGCCGGCCCCTCGATCCGAGACCGGGTTGGCGTGTATCTGAAGCCGAACGGCGCGACCGCGACGTCGGATTTTCCGGGAAACATCATTCCTTCAGTTCCTCGGCATTACTTCTTGGCCGGTTCGCTGGCTTCGGGCGCAGGCACCGTGGGATCGGGCGTGATCGTCGGATCTTCGGTGGGCGCGTTCTCGTCCGGCGGCATTTCAATCTGCATGTTGTCCGTGTTGTAGATCACCTGCTTGTCGAGGAACATGGTGACGGTTTGCGGCACGAAAATAACGATGGCCACGAGGATCAATTGCATCAGCACCCACGGGATGGCGCCCAGGTAAATGTCCTTGGACAACACCGGCTTGGCGATCCGGCCTTCCTTGAACAGCGTGTCTGCAATACCGCGCAGATAGAAGAGCGCGAATCCGAAAGGCGGATGCATGAAGCTGGTTTGCATGTTCACGCAAAGCAGCACGCCGAACCACACCAGATCGATGCCCATCTTGTCGGCGACCGGTCCGAGCATCGGCAAGATGATGAAGGCGATTTCGAAGAAGTCGAGGAAGAACGCGAGGAAGAAGATGAAGATGTTCACCGCGATCAGGAATCCTGCTTGACCGCCGGGCAGACCGCTGAGCATGTGCTCGACCCATTTCGCGCCGTCGACGCCCTGGAACACCATCGAGAACACGCGAGCACCGATCAGGATGAACACTACCATTGCGGTCAAACGCATGGTGCCCGACATCGATTCCCAGATCAGTTTCCAAGTGAGGCGTCCGTGAATCGCGGCCAGCACGAGTGCGCCGACGACACCCATCGCGCCTGCCTCTGTAGGCGTCGCGATAGCGGTGTCGATGAAGGGCAGTCCGCCCATCGATCCGAGCACCGCGAAGATCAGGATGGCCGACGGGATGATGCCGCGCAGGCACTTGGCCCACAGCGCCCATTTCTTGAGCGTGCGCGCGTCTTCCGGAATGCCGGGAATATCCTTGGGGCGGAACACGCCCAGAGCGAAGGTGTAGCCAGCGAAAATCAGCACCTGAAGAATCGAGGGACCCCAGGCGCCGCGGTACATGTCACCGACCGAGCGTCCGAGTTGATCGGCCATCACGATGAGCACCAGCGACGGCGGCACCAGCTGAGTGATGGTGCCGGACGCAGCAAGCACGCCGGTGGCGTATCGCATGCTGTAGCCATATCGGATCATCACAGGCAGCGAAATCAAAGCCATCGCGATCACCTGGCCTGCTACGGTGCCGGTAATCGCGCCCAGGATGAAGCCGACGATGATGACCGAATACCCGAGACCACCCTTGACCGTGCCGAAGAGCTGACCCATCGAATCGAGCATGTCTTCGGCCAGCCCGCACTTCTCGAGGATTGCCCCCATGAAGGTGAAGAACGGGATGGCAAGCAGCAGGTCGTTCGACAGAATGCCGAACATATTGAGGGGCAGGTTCAGCATGAAGGCCGGCGGAAACCAGCCCATGTTGATCGCGAACAGGCCGGATGCAAGGCCCAGCGCGGCCAATGAGAAAGCCACCGGAAACCCCAGCAGCATCACGAGGACCAGACTGCCGAACATGATCGGCGCGAAATTTTCCATATGCATAGCGATACCTTGGCCTTGGAATTTTTTTGATTTTTTAAGCGGAACTGAAAGCGGGCACGGTGCTTACTGCACCGGCTTTTCGTAGTTCATGTCCATCTGGAACTGGCCGCGCAGATAAGCGATGCGCTTGATGATTTCGCTGATGCCCTGCAGGAACATCAGACCGAAGCCAAGGGGCAGCAGCATCATGGCCGGCCAACGAATCAGGCCGCCTGCGTTGTTTGACATTTCGCCGGACTGGAACATTTGCCAGAACAGCGGAAAGCTGAGCCAGGCCATGAGGCCCATTACCGGCAAGAGGAAGACGGTGAGACCGAAAAGGTCGACGAACACCGGGCCGTAGCCGCGAAGTTTTCCGTAAAAGATATCGACGCGAACATGCTCGTTCATCTTCAGTACGAAAGGCGCGCCGAGCATGACCGTGGCCGCGAACAGATACCACTGGATTTCCAGCCATCCGTTCGAGCTGATGTCGAGTCCGTAGCGAATGAACGCATTGCCTGCGGAAATAAGTGCGGCGAGCAACACGGCCCATGACGCAACTTTGCTGAGTTGTGTAGTGACCCAGTCGTATGCCAACGCCAGCTTTAAAAGTGCCGTCATTGTTGTCTCCCAAATTCGCTTGATTTAACGATCACCGAATCTAATCTGTACGACTGAAACTTAACTGACAAAACTCGCTAGGGTTTTCCTTGAGTAAGAGGGAAACAGCGCAAATAAACGCAGCGGCCGCATCAAAGCGGTGCACGGTCAGGGTTAACCTAGGGCGTTCGAAAAGCATGCGCTTCTAGAATTCATCCGACAGAATCAATGACCGACGCGTCTCGAAGAATCAGGAGTTGTCCAGTGCCATCCACGAAGGTCCAAGGGTCCAAATCGACCCAGCGCATCATCAAGAAGTATCCGAACCGAAGGCTCTACGACACCAACACTTCCTCGTACATCACGCTGACCGAAGTCAAGCAGCTGGTCATGTCTGGCCAGTCTTTTGCGGTGAAGGATGCGAAGACCAGCGACGACCTGACCCGCGCGATTCTTCTGCAGATCATTCTCGAAGAGGAAGCCGGCGGCGAGCCGATGTTTACCGAGGCCATGCTGGCCAACATAATTCGTTTCTACGGCAACGCCATGCAGGGCTTCATGGGTTCCTATCTCGAGAAAAACATTCAGGCCATGATCGATGTTCAGAACAAGGTGGCCGAGAACGCGCAGCCGCTCACACCGGAACTCTGGACCCAGTACATGACCATGCAATCGCCCTTACTGCAGGGGATGATGGGCGCCTACGCAGAGCAGTCGCAGGACATGTTCGCCAAGGTTCAAGAGCAGATGCAGAAGCAGACCGAGCAGATGCTGGGTGCATTCGGTATGGGACGTACCGGCTCGGGATCTGGTTCAGGCAGCTGAATTACCTCACTCGCACATCTGCACTCAAAGCACGCCCGCGTCACGCAAGGTGACCAATTCGTCGGCGCTCAGATGAAGTTCCTGCTGCAGCACCGAGTCGGTGTCTGCGCCGAATTGCGGCGGCGCTTTCATCGTGACCGGCGTCCGCGAAAAGCGGAAAGGGCTGCGCACGAGCGACACGGTTCCGTAGACCGCGTGAGGTACTTCGGCCCGCAGTCCGCGATGCTTCACCTGCGGATGCTCATAGGCGTCGGCGATGTTGTTGACCGGTCCGCACGGAACGCCGGCTGCGCCTAGCGTCTGGGCAAGCTCGCTGCGAAGCAGACTCGCCGTGACCGCAGAAATTTCCTTATCGAGGTCAGTCGAATGCTGCATCCGGGCCGCATTCGACTTGAAGCGTTCGTCGACCAGCCAATCTTCATGGCCCAAAGTTTTGCACAGTCGAGCCCATTGGCTGTCGTTGCCGATCTGGATGAGCAACGGGCCATCGGCACAAATGTAGCAATTCGAGGGCGCGAACAGCAGGCTTCCGTTGCCAGCGCGACGCGGCACCTTTCCTGCCGACAGATAACCTTGCGAAAGATGCGTGGTCGCCGACATCGCCACATCGAGAAGCGCCACGTCGAGGTGCTGTCCTTCGCCGGTGCGTTCGCGGTGGAACAGCGCTGCAAGCACCGCGGAAGTCGAGATCATCCCGGTCATGACATCGACCAGCGGCACCATCGAGCGCATCGGACCTTCTCCAGGCTGACCATCGGCAATTCCGCAGGTGCTCATGATTCCCGAAATTGCCTGAAGAACCGGGTCGTAGCCCGGCCACTGGGCCATGGGGCCGTCTTGGCCGTACCCGGTGATCGAGCAATACACGATGCGCGGATTGATGGCACGCACACTGTCGTAGTCGAGCCCGTAGCGCTTCAAATCGCCCACCTTGAAGTTTTCTGCCAGCACGTCGCAGCGCGCCACCAGATCGAGCAGCAACTTTTTTCCGGTTTCCTTGGTGAAGTCGATGGTCACCGAACGCTTGCCGCGGTTCACGCTGAAGTAGGAAGGGGTGTCCCGCGTGGGTTCGCCCGCCGGGGTTTTGAGAAAAGGCGGCGAGTGGCGCATTTCGTCGCCGACGCCAGGGCGCTCGATCTTGAAAATTTCGGCCCCCATGTCTGCCAGAGCCTGAGTACACCACGGTCCCGCCAGGACACGTGTCAGGTCGAGAACTTTGATGCCGGAGAGGACTTGCTGGGTCATGATGTATTCGTATGGCTTGAGGACAGGTTGAACCGGGTGTCAGTCGAGCTGAATCTTTGCGCGATTGCGGATATCGGCCACACGTTCCATATCGGCGCGGACCAGTTCGCCGAACGCGGAGGGTTCGGAGAATGCAGAGACAAGTCCCGCAGTCGAGAAAATCTTCCGGGCCTCGGGATCGGTCTGCATCGCTCGGCCCACGCTGCTGATTCGCTCGACGATCTCCGGCGACAAACCTGCCGGGCCGTGAACTCCGAACCATCCGCCTAAATCGATCTCAGGTCCTCCAGACTCTTTCATGGTCGGAAATTGCGGATAGGCCTCCAGACGCTGAGGGTTCAGCGTCGCCAGAATCCGGATTCTTTTGTCGGATGCCTGCGAAAGTGAAATCGGATCCATGAGCAGCTGGATGCGATGCGCCATGAGTTCGGTCAAAGCCGCAGCGCTGCCCTTTGACGGGACGTGGACCATGTCGGTGCCGGTCAGCTGCATGAAGTAAGCCATCAGGAAGTGGCCGAAAGATCCTGTGCCGGCCGAGCTGTAGTTGAGTTGGCCCGGCCGTTGCTTCGCATAGGCGATCAGTTCTCCGACGTTGTTGACTGGCAGGTCGCCGCTGACCGAGATGAACTGCATCGCTTCCACCACACGCATGATGGGTGTGAGCTGGCGGGTCGGGTCGTACGGCCCGTTGACCCGCCCGGCTGCCTGAATGACCAGCGCGCCGTTGTTGCCCGAGAGCAGCGTGTAGCCGTCGGGCTTCGCTTTCATGACGTACTGAACGCCGACCACGCCGGCAGCCCCCGCACGGTTTTCCACGATGAAAGGCTGGCCCAGTGTTCGTTGCAGCCGATCGGCAACCAGGCGCGCGACGATATCGTTCGTGCCGCCGGGGTTGTAGGGGGAGATGATGGTCACCGGCCGCGACGGCCAGCGGTCTTGAGCGCGTGCCAGACCGCTCATCACGAGTGGTGCGGCAGCAGCGCTCGCAAGCAGCGTGCGTCTGCGCAATGTGCGCGCCGGACCGACGTCGAGCATGTGATCGAGGACCGTTTCGGGCGCGGTGTGTTCGATGGAAAACTTTGGATTTGGCATGTCTGTCTCCTTTTGTTTTGTCTGTGCGCCGCATCGAGGCGTGCGGCTCCTCGCGATTGCGTTCAGCGGCCCTGAAACTTCGGCGGGCGCTTTTGCCGAAATGCCTCCAGTCCCTCGGCTGCGTCGGCGCTATCCAGTACCTTGTCGATCAGCCCTGTCGTGCGATACATGACTTCCGCCGGGCTGGCAGGTATGGTCTGCCGGGAAAGTTCCTTGAGCTGCCTCACCACCAGCGGCGCTGCAGCGGCAATGCTTGTCGCGAGTTCCAATGCAACCGTCATCTGCTGGCCGCTCTCGGCCACCCGGTTGACGAAACCCACGTCGTAGGCTCGAGCCGCATCGATCGGAAGACCGGTCAGCATCAGTTCCATAGCAATCTTGTGCGGAATGCGCGCCGGCAGTCCCGAGATCAGGCCTTTGGACACGCCGACTCGAACCTCCGGATAAATGAACCGCGCATCGGTCGACGCAACGCACAAGTCGCAAAAAGCCACGATGGTCACTGCCAGTCCCACGACCGGTCCCTGGACCACGGCAATGAGCGGTTTGCCGATTTGCACGCCCACATCCGGCACGGCCTGCCAGAAATGTTGGGGGGGCGTGTTGAGATCTGCGCCCGCACAGAATGTTTCGCCGGCCGCGCAAAGGAGACCGACCCGATCGTCGGAATCGCGCAGTCGCACGAGTGCTGCGCGCAGCTCATCGCACATGGCTGCAGTCAGCGCATTACGTTTATCTGGCCGGTTGATGCGAATGGTCGCAATGCCGTTTTCCGAGTGGTACTCGATACTGCCGTCGCTCATGCTTGTCTCCTGTACTTCGCGCCTTCGAGGACGCTGTGCTTGCACTGTAAGCACCGGCGTTATGCATGAAAAGCGAGATTTTCTTGCCAACCATTAAGCATTTCCGTAAGAATCGACGCATGGAAATCAAGACCCGCCAGCTACGCGCATTCGATGCGATCGTTCGGTTGGGAAGCTTCGTCGAAGCGGCGCGGGCATTGCACGTGACACCCGCCGCATTGAGTCTGAGCATGCGTGAGCTTGAAACTCGTCTGGGTTTTGCAGTGCTGGAACGAACCACCCGAAAACTGCATCTGACCGAAGCAGGGCGGGGATACCTTCCGTTCGTTCAGCGGGTACTAACCGATCTGAAAGACGCGGATCGTTATGCGCACGAAGTTCGCCAGGGGCATGCGATCGTGCGGGTCGCAACCACCCAGGCGGTCATCGCATCGTTGCTTCCCGATGCCTTGTCTGCGGTGGCGGAACGTTGGCCTCGTTTGCGAGTGCACCCACTCGACATCACCACTTCCAGCATTCCCGATGCGTTGGCCAGTGGCCTGGCAGATTTGGCGATAGGGGTCGGTTTGCCATCGAACGATCTGTTCGAGACCAAACCATTTTTCACCTCTTACTGGTACGCCTTCGTGGGCCATTCGCATGCCCTCGCCAATCGACCAAGCTTGAGCTGGCAAGAGCTGGCGGGGCATTCGGTCATCATGAATGAATCGTCTTTTCTGAAGCTGAGTTCGTTCCTGCGGCCGCACGTCGTGTTCAACGATGTGCAAGAGACCGGCACTTCGATAGCGGGTCTGGCAATGGCCGTGACCGGCTCGGGCGTTGCCGTGTTTCCCGGCTACGTGCGCGCTTTGGCCTCGGTTGCCGGGGTGCAAGTCATTCCGATCGTGGAGCCGGCAGTCCAGCATGAGCTTCAGATTTCCGTTCCGCGAAGATCGACTCTTGCCATCTCGCTGCACGAAGTTTGCGATGCGCTGATACAGGCGGTGAACCAAGGGCGTGAGCCAAGGCCGTGAGCATGGAGATGCCTGATCCGAAGCGGCAAATTCACCTGAATTCGGCCCGAACGTCAGTTGCTGGGACAATACGGGTATGAGCGAAGTTCTGTTTCCTATCAAAAGCCCCACCGTTCCCAATGCAGTCCCCAAAGTGGGATTCGTCAGCCTCGGCTGCCCGAAAGCACTGACCGATTCCGAATTGATCCTCACGCAGCTGAGCGCCGAGGGCTACCAGACCTCTAAAACCTTCGAGGGCGCCGACCTGGTCATCGTCAACACCTGCGGCTTCATCGACGATGCGGTCAAGGAAAGTCTGGACACCATCGGCGAGGCTCTCGCAGAAAACGGCCGAGTCATCGTGACGGGTTGTTTGGGTGCCCGCGAGTCCGAGGGTGGCGGAAACATGGTCCGCAACATGCACCCTAGCGTCCTGGCCGTGACCGGACCACACGCCACGCAAGAGGTGATGGATGCAGTGCACCTGAACCTGCCCAAGCCGCACGATCCATTCATCGATCTGGTTCCGAACTCATTCGGCGAAGCAGGCATCAAGCTCACGCCGCGACACTACGCGTATCTGAAAATCAGCGAAGGATGCAATCACCGTTGCACCTTCTGCATCATCCCTTCGATGCGCGGCGATTTGGTCAGCCGCCCGATCGGCGACGTTCTCAAAGAAGCGAAGGCGCTTTTCGAAGGTGGCGTGAAAGAGTTGCTGGTGATCAGCCAGGACACATCGGCCTACGGCGTCGACGTGAAGTACCGTACCGGGTTCTGGGATGGCAAGCCGGTCAAAACGCGCATGCTCGAGCTGGTTCAAACGCTGGGCGAAATCGCGGAGCCGTACGGCGCATGGGTTCGTTTGCACTACGTGTATCCGTACCCTAGCGTCGACGAAGTCATTCCATTGATGGCCACCGGCAAGGTGTTGCCTTATCTGGATGTGCCGTTCCAGCACAGCCATCCCGATGTGCTTCGCGCCATGAAGCGCCCTGCGAGCGGAGAGCGAAATCTCGAACGAATCCAGAAGTGGCGCGATATTTGCCCGGAACTGGTTATTCGAAGCACCTTCATCGCTGGCTTTCCTGGCGAGACCGAAGAGCAGTTCCTGCATCTGCTCGATTTCGTGAAGGAAGCGCAAATCGATCGCGCGGGTTGTTTTGCGTACAGCGCAGTGAACGGCGCCGTCGCGAACGACATTGCCGGTCTTCTGCCCCTGGCGGAGCGCGAGGCGCGCCGTGCCGAGTTCATGCGCGTGGCCGAAGAAGTGTCGATCAGTCGTTTGCAACGTCGTGTCGGTGCGAACATGCAAGTCCTTGTCGATTCGGCACCTGCCATGGGTCGCAAGGGTGGTGTGGGTCGCACCTACGCCGATGCGCCCGAGATCGACGGCACGGTGAAGTTATTGCCGCCCGAAAAGCTGAGCAAGACGATGAAGGCCGGGGAATTTACCCGCGCAAGAATCGTCGGTGTTCAGGGCCACGATCTGCTGGCGGTGCCGATCTGATTGGCATCCGACCGGCATCAGTGGATATCGTGAAGCAGGGATCGATGGTCAGGTCAATGAGTCGCGAAATGACTCCCATCGATTCGTCACATCGGCGCGTCACAATGCCGAAAATGCAAAAGAAACAAAAAAGCCGCTGGACACATATGCGTCAGCGGCTTCATTCTTGTAATCACCTATCGAGAAGAGTTTTTAAACCAACTCATCACGGTAATATTGAACCAAGATTAAATTCACATTTAACTTTGGTGCCCAGGAAGGGACTCGAACCCCCACGAAGTTACTCGCTAGTACCTGAAACTAGTGCGTCTACCAATTCCGCCACCTGGGCATCTCAGGAAAGAGAGAGATTCTATCAAAAATTTTAGCCAAAACAGCAGCCTGCTCGACGAAGTTGAAGGCAGCATCCAGGGACATCGCGATGGACACGGATTCGTGATCCGCGACGACGGCGAATCGGACATCTTTTTGCCGCCTAACGAGATGCGTGCAGTGATGCACAAAGATCGCGTCAAGGCGCGTGTCGTTCGCTCCGATCGCAAGGGTCGACCAGAGGGTCGGGTCACGGAGATCATCGAACGACCGGCCCAGCCGATCATCGGACGATTGCTTCAGGAAAGCGGCGTCTGGCTCGTGGCTCCCGAAGACAAGCGCTACGGGCAAGACGTTCTGATCCCGAAGGGCGCAACCGGATCGGCCAAGCCTGGACAAGTGGTGGTGGTCGAGTTGACCGAACCTCCCGCGCTGTTCGGTCAGCCGGTCGGACGCGTGAAAGAAGTGCTGGGCGAGATCGACGATCCCGGAATGGAAATCGAAATTGCAGTTCGCAAATACGGCGTACCGCACGAATTCTCCGAAGCCGCGATGGCGCAGGCCAAGTCTTTGCCCGACAAGGTTCGCCCGGAAGATTCCAAAGGTCGTATCGACCTGACCGATGTGCAGTTGGTCACCATCGACGGTGAAGACGCACGCGACTTCGACGATGCTGTTTATTGCGAGCCGGCCAAAGTAGGGCGCGGCAAGGGCTGGCGTTTGCTGGTGGCGATTGCTGATGTGAGCAACTATGTGGAGACCGGCTCGCCGATCGATATCGATGCATACGATCGCGCGACCAGCGTTTATTTCCCGCGCCGCGTGATCCCGATGCTGCCGGAGAAGCTGTCGAACGGTTTGTGCTCGCTCAATCCCGAAGTGGAGCGCCTTTGTATGGTGTGCGACATGCTCATCAACGCCAAGGGCGAGGTGCATGCGTACCAATTTTTCCCGGCAGTCATGTGGAGCCACGCGCGCTTCACGTACACCGAAGTGGCAGCGATTCTTGCGAACACCCGTGGCCCAGAGGCCAACAAGCGCAAGGATCTGATTCCGTCGCTGCTGAATCTTCACGACGTGTATCGCGCTCTTCTGACCGCCCGCAATGCACGCGGCGCAGTCGACTTCGAAACCGTCGAGACGCAAATCATCTGCGACGAAAGCGGACGTATCGACAAGATCGTTCCGCGCACCCGAAACGACGCTCACAAGCTGATCGAAGAAGCGATGCTCGCGGCCAACGTGTGTAGCGCCGACTTTATTTTGCAGAGCAAGCATCCAGGTCTGTATCGGGTGCACGAAGGCCCGACGCCCGAAAAGAAAGACATTCTTCGCAATTATTTGAAGATGGCTGGCGTCGGTCTCACAATCACCGAGAACCCCGAACCGCGCGAGTTTCAGGCGATTGCTGCGGCAACGAAAGATCGCCCCGACGCGTTGCAGATCCACTCGATGCTGCTCCGCTCGATGCAACAGGCGATCTACGGTCCGATCAACAGCGGTCACTTCGGCCTGGCGTTCGATGCGTACACGCATTTCACGAGTCCCATCCGTCGTTATCCCGACTTGCTCGTCCACCGGGTGATCAAGGCGATCCTCACCAAAACCAAGTATCAACTGCCGGTATTGCCGACTCCGGGCGAGGCGCATGCCAAGCTCGCCAAGCGCTTGCAGAAGAATCTGAATGCCCGGGTCAAGGAGCCGACTGCATCGGTCAAGCCCAAGAAGATGACTGCGGAATTGCAGGCATGGGAAGCGGCCGGATTGCATTGCAGCGCAAATGAGCGCCGCGCCGACGAAGCGAGTCGCGATGTCGAGGCATGGCTCAAGTGCAAATACATGCGCGAGCATCTGGGCGAGGAATACGGCGGCGTGGTCACATCGGCCACCACCTTCGGCATCTTCGTCACACTCGACGCGATGTACGTGGAAGGCTTGGTGCACATCACCGAGCTGGGCGGCGAATACTTCAAGTTCGACGAAGTGAAGCAGGAGCTTCGCGGAGAGCGAACCGGTATGCGTTATGCCATCGGCACGCGGGTTCGCGTGCAGGTGAGCCGGGTCGATCTCGATGGACGTCGAATCGATTTCCGCCTGGTGCGCGAAGGCGAAGAGCTGTTGAATCGGGCCTTGCGCGACAAGGGCGTCAAGGCCGAGCGTGATTCCGGTCGCGACATGCCCCGCGAATCGGGACGTGATGGTGGACGCGAAGGCGGCCGTGATGGAAGCCGTGACGGCGGTCGGGATCTCTTCGACAACGCTCCGCGAAAATCATCCGGCAAGGCTTCCAAGAAGCGTTCTCCGTCGGCGTCGCGTTCGTCGCAGACGCCATCCGGGCGTGCGCCGCGAACGCCTATCGAAGTGCTCAAGTCGTCCGTGAAAGCGGCGACCAAAAAGAAGAGCCGCAAGCCGCGTCGCGGTTGAGGGCGGACAGATGACCGAAGGCATGCATCGAGTCGCGATCGTCACAGGCGCATCCAGTGGCATCGGCAAGGCGGTTGCGATCGCCTTGCTGAAAGACGGCTACAAAGTTGCGCTTCTCGGCCGGCGCAGGTCGGTGCTCGAGGAGGTTGCCAAGGCGTCCGGTCACGAAGATTCCGCGCTCGTGACTCCGGCGGACGTCAGCGATTCTGCTGCGGTCGCAGATGCATTCGCGAAGACGGTGGCTAAGTGGGGCCGAGTCGATCTGCTGTTCAACAACGCGGGCATCAACACGCCGGGAACGCTTCTCGAAGATCTGTCCGATGACGCCTGGGAATCGGTCGTGAACGTCAACCTGAACGGCATGTTCTACGCTTTGCGTGAAGCTTTTCGCGTCATGAAAACGCAGACGCCGCAAGGTGGCCGCATCATCAACAACGGATCGATTGCAGCCTACGCACCGAGACCCAATTCGATTGCCTACACCGCGACCAAACACGCTGTGAGCGGCCTTACCAAAGCCGCATCGCTCGATGGCCGCAAATACGATATCGCGGTCGGCCAGATCGATATCGGCAATGCTGCTACCGACATGGCCGACCGAATGCAAAAAGGCATTTTGCAGGCGCACGGCGCGGTAGTGCCGGAGGCGACGATGGATGTGGAAATCGTTGCGAAGTCGGTGCTGTACATGGCCAGCCTCCCGCTCGAGGCCAACGTGCTCTTTCACACGGTCATGGCCAACAAGATGCCGTACATCGGCCGCGGCTGAGTTCGTTGGGTTGAGCTTTATTTACGGTAGGCGTTTAAGCGCCAGCGCACCCGCCGTGAGCGGCAATTCGGACGGCCATCTGTCGGCAAGATCCCCGTGAATCCACACCATTGCACAAGCCGCCGACATTGCGTCCGCTCCCGACGCAAGCCGCGCTCCTATCATTCCTGCGAGTACGTCGCCGGTGCCAGCGGTCGCGAGCTTGCCGTTGCCGGTCGGGTTGATTACCGGCGTCATGTTTGGCGCCGCGATCACGCTTCCCGATCCTTTGAGCACGACCACGCAACCGAACTTCTGCGCCAGCGACTGCGCCGCATCCAGGCGTGACGACTGCACATCCTTCACGTTCGATTTCAGCAACCTCGCCGCTTCGAGCGGGTGAGGAGTGAGTACCGTTCGGCGTCCGCGACGCGAGCGCGCAATCAGCAGCGCTTCTAGCGAAGAGTCGCGCGCAATCGCGTTGAGTGCATCTGCGTCTATCACCAGCGCAGGAGCGGACGAGAGAATTTTCGGCAAGCGGGCAGCGACTGCATCCCCGCCGCCGCAGCCGATCACCGTGGTGGAGTGTTCGATGTCGAAAGAATCGGCGTCTCGAACCATCAGCTCGTCATGTGTCGTGAGAGGCGCGCGGTCGGACAGATAGGAGACGAACACGCGGCCAGCGCCCGCATGCAGGGCGGCAGTCGCGCAAAGCGTCGCAGCACCTGTCATGCCGTTGGCGCCGCCGATGACGCACACGTCGCCATAGCTGCCTTTATGCGACGCGTGATGTCTTTTCTCGGCTGACGCTTTGCCGTTCAGTTGAGCAGTCGGAATGACTTCGGCGATATCGCTCATCAAATCGTCGAACCACAATTCGCCGACGAGATCGCGACTTTGCGCTGTAAAAAGGCCGGGCTTCAAGGTGAGCAAAGTCAAGGTGAAATCGGCGTCGACTGCCAGGTCTGCAGCACCTGTAGAGACATTCAATCCAGAAGGCGTATCGATGCTGAGCACCGGTGCAGCCGAGCGATTGATCGCGTCGATACCGGCTGCCATATTCCGGGAGGAAATATCGTCCGAGCGGCTTACCGCGCGCGAGCCGATTCCGAGCAGCGCGTCGATGCAAATATCGTGAGCGTCCAGATCGGGCGCTTCCAGATTCGACCTGAAGTCGATGCCCGCATTTTTTGCACGCTCGAACGATAGCTTGCTGTCGGGAGGGCAGCTGTCTTCTGCACCTAACCACGAGACGATTATTTCTTTAGTACCGCCGCAGAGCGAATTCAATTGAACCGCAGCCTCGATTCCATCGCCGCCGTTGTTTCCCGGTCCGCAGACGATCCAGACTGTTCGAGCGTGTGGGGCGAGTGCGAGGGCAAGCCGGGCGGTGGCGAGACCCGCACGCTTCATCAGCGTGTGCGGCTCAAGTGTCGCGGCCAGACGCTGTTCGATGGAACGGGTCGCATCGACATCGAATAGCGGTCGCGAACCGGCGTATGAGTTGATTCGTTGCATGCGTGTGATTTTGATCAAACTGCGCAGCAGCGAATCAATTAGCCTGCGAAGCGCGAGGCCGCGAGTTTCGCGCGATCGAACGCGATATCGGTATTGCTATCGGGGCTGGTCTCTGTTCCGAACCCGGCTTCCCGGCCCGCGATCAGATCGGCCAATATTCGCGCGCTGCCGAAAGCGTTCATGCCGCCGCTCGTTCCATGGCCCAGGTTGAGCCAGACATTCGGTTTGCCGGATGCGCCGACGACGGGCAGTGCATCGACCGTCGTGGCGTAAGCGCCTTCCCATTCCTGCACGCCCGAAGACATGTGCGCCGCGCCCGGAAACCATTCCTGCAGAACGCGATACATAGACAGGAGCATGGTCTTGCGTGTGGCTTCGGGGATCGGTCCGGCATGTGCTCCGCCAGACACGCGAACCCGGTTGCCGAGCCGAACGATCGAGGTATTGGTTCGAGGGTCGAGCAGCGCACTGCGCGGCGCATTCAGCGGTTCGCGAATCGTTGCGCTGATAGAGAGCCCGTGAAGATTGATGAGCGGAATCTTTTCGTCGATCTGCCTGAGCGATTCGCGTGCGTGCGAGCCGGTGCACAACACAACTGCGTCGAAATTTCGCACCGATTGCTCGCCATTGGCGGTGACCTTCACCTGAACCTGCGAACTCGCCCTGGTGTCGATCACGACCGATGAGTTGAACTCGAAGTTCGCGCCCAGCCGCTGCGCTTCCGCGCGAAGAAGTAGTGCAATCTGCCGTGTGTTTGCAGCGAGGTCGTTGGGAAGATGAATCGATCCATAGAACTCGGCGTCGGGGTTGAGCGCAGTTTCCAATGCGCATGTCTCCGAGGGGCTGAGCACCTTCACCGGAACGCCCGCGTCCTTCAGGACTTGAATGCCGGGCTGGGCAAATTTATTCTCGCGCTCCGATTTGAGTAGCACGGTGTAGCCAGCCGACCGGTCGTAGTCGAGCTGCAATTCCGTGGTCAGGAATGCAAGACGATCGCGGCTGAATTGAGCGAGCTGGGACGGTGTGTTGTCGGCAGGTGCGTGACGCGAAGCACGAACTATCTGGCGTCGTTTCAGCGCCCAGGAAAGCGTGTCGCCGGCGAACAGGCTGCCGTTCGAGAGTTGATCGGGTTTGCGCCATACGAATTGACGCGGACCACGTGGAAGGCCGGGTGCCGGCCAGGCACGCAGATAGCCCGGCGAGACGATGCCGGCGGGTGCAAAACTGGTTTCTTCTGCCGTGGCGCCGCGCTGGTCGAAAACGCTGACCGTGTGCCCGTCGGCTGCAAGTTCATAGGCAGTGGTGACGCCGATGATTCCGGCTCCCACGATGGCGATCTTCATTTAGTTCTTCTTCTGCACGTAGAGATTGGCTGCACTGAGAGATTTAACAATGCGACCCGCATTGTCAGCGTTTTCGATCAGGCCGAATCTACGACTACTTCCTTAAGCCTAGTTTTTGACCAGAACTCTCTCGGCTTTGAGGGCGATGTCGAGAATGGCGTCGTCATGCAGGGCGGCGTGCCAGATCATCAGGCCGACCGGTAGCTGTCCGGGATCGTGGCAGGGAATGGACATGGCGCAACCGTCCAACATGTTCACGATGCTCGGGTTGCGAAGCAGCAGGGCATTTACCCGGAAAAATTCCTCGTCGTTGCCTTCTCCCGGGGAGACGCTAGACAGCAGCGGTGCAACGATGGGAACAGTCGGCGACAGGACCGCGTCGAAGCCAGCCAGCGCGGCTTCCATGCGTCCGATCCAGGCCTCGCGATCGGCGACAAGCTGAGCAAATTGCGCGGGCGTCATCGCCGCGCCTTTTGTGATTCGCATGGCAACGCGTGGGTCGTAACTCGACTCCTTTGCCGCCAACAGTTTCTCGTGCCATTTGTAGCTTTCCGCAGCCGAAAAGCCACCCGTGGCGTTGATTTCTGCCAGTTGGTCTATTTCCGGCAGATCGATTTCTTCGATGACGGCGCCAGCTTCCCGTAGTGCAGCCATCGTCTGCTCGAACGCCCGCGTCACTTTCGGATCGAGCCCATCCATGAACACGGTTCGCACCACCGCAAACTTACGCTCGGCGAGTGGCGTGTCGGTCAACTTGACATTGGTCGCCGAGATGATTTCGTGGACAAGAATCGCGTCACGCACCGATCGGGTCATTGCGCAGACTGTGTCCAGGGTTTTGGAGAGCGGCAAGGCGCCTGCTGCAGGCGTGAGCCGGGCTGTATTTTTGAATCCGACGATACCGTTGAGCGCTGCTGGAATGCGAATGGAGCCGCCCGTATCCGAGCCCAGTCCGACGAAGGCTGCACCGCTGGCGACCGTGACTGCCGCGCCAGACGAGGACCCCCCTGGAATTCGAGCAGGCCCGCGCAGTCTGGTCCCGTCCGGCACCAACGCTGGCGTGCCGTGGTGTGGGTTGACCCCGACGCCCGAGAAGGCGAACTCGGTCATGTTGGTCCGGCCGATCACGATGCCTCCGGCCCCTTTGAGCCGTTCTATCGCAAGCGCGTCTTTCACTGCAGGCGGGGAGCCTTCCATGACTTTCGAGCCTGCCAGGGTGGTCTGCCCGCGAATTTCGAACAAATCCTTGGTCGATATGGCCAGACCCATCAGCGCAGAATCGGCCGGCTGGGGCAGGGCAGCCACCTTTAGTGCGTCGTCGAACATGGATCGGGTGAACGCGAATTCGCACGACGGACCTTCGGAAATCCGTAGCGATTCCGCCATTTCGACCTCGATCGTGGTGCGACCTTCGGCCAATGCCTTTAGGGTGGAGTGGATGTCCTGGCGCATGAATAGGGTCGGCTGGTGTGGGCTAAAGAGGCTGGATCGCTATGTTATGATCGACAGGTTTCGCGCATAGCTGCATCCGCATAGTTGAAGCATAAGCTCTCAGCCCGGTTTTGAAGTGTGTGACGAGACAAATCGCAAACCAGCCCATCAAGGTGTTGTGGTCCAGTTCCGGATCGCAAAACGGGCTGGATTTTAGACCCAACCTTCGGAGTTAATTCAATGTCCGCAACAATGCGTCAAATGCTGGAAGCCGGTGTCCATTTCGGTCACCAAACCCGCTTCTGGAACCCCAAGATGGCCCCGTATATTTTCGGCCATCGCAACAAGATTCACATCATCAACCTGGAAAAATCGCTGCCGATGTTCCAGGACGCAGCCAAGTTCGTCAAACAACTTGCTGCAAACCGCGGCACCATCCTGATGGTCGGCACGAAGCGTCAAGCTCGTGAAATCGTCTCGGCTGAAGCTCAACGTGCAGGCATGCCTTTCGTCGACCAGCGCTGGCTCGGCGGCATGCTGACCAACTTCAAGACGGTCAAGACCTCGATCAAGCGTCTGAAAGACATGAAGGTTCAGCAGGAAGCTGGCCTCGAAGCCATGAGCAAGAAAGAACAGCTGATGTTCGATCGCGAACTCGCGAAGCTCGAGAAAGACATCGGCGGCATTCAAGATATGGGCGCATTGCCCGACGCAATTTTCGTGATCGACGTGGGTTACCACAAGATTGCGATTGCAGAAGCTCGCAAGCTCGGCATTCCGCTGATCGGCGTGGTTGACTCCAACCATTCGCCCGAAGGCATCGACTACATCATTCCCGGCAACGATGACTCCTCCAAGGCAGTCACCTTGTATGCACGCGGTATCGCCGACGCGATCCTCGAAGGCAAGGCCAATGCAGTGAACGATGTCGTCAAGGCTGTTGCAGCTGAAGGCGAAGACGAATTTGTCGAAGTGGAAAGCGCATCCGCGTAATCTGCCCCGCTCACGCGACTTGAGCGAAAAAAGTGGGGCTTCGTTGCCCCGTTTTTTTTAGCTCGGATTATTTCTAACGAATTGATATTTGGAGAATTTCGATGGCTGCAATTACCGCAAGCATGGTTGCTGAACTGCGCGCAAAAACCGACGCGCCGATGATGGAATGTAAAAAGGCTCTGACCGAAGCCGAAGGCGACATGACCAAGGCTGAAGAAGTCCTTCGGGTCAAGCTCGGAAGCAAGGCTGGCAAGGCTGCGAGCCGCGTCACTGCCGAAGGCGTCGTGACCTCCTACATTTCCGGCACCACCGGCGCAATCCTCGAAGTCAACTGCGAAACCGACTTCGTGACCAAGAACGACAGCTTTCTGGCTTTGACCAAAGCTGCAGTCGAGCTCATCGTCAAGAAGAACCCCGCTAACGTCGAAGAACTCGGCAAGCTCGAATACTCGCAAGACGGTTTCGGCCCCACGGTCGAAGACGTCCGCAAGGGCCTGATCGGCAAGATCGGCGAGAACATGAGCTTCCGCCGCTTCAAGCGTTTCGATTCCGGCCTTAAGCTGGCGTCCTACCTGCACGGTGGCCGCATTGGCGTGATGGTCGAATTCGAAGGCGACGAAACTGCAGCCAAGGATGTTGCGATGCACGTTGCTGCAATGAAGCCGGTCGCTTTGACCAGTGCCGACGTTCCCGCAGTACTGATCGAAACCGAGCGTTCCGTTGCCACTGCCAAGGCAGCTGAACAGAACAAGCCTGCCGACATCGCCGCAAAGATGATCGAAGGCTCGGTGCAGAAGTACCTCAAGGAAGTGTCGCTTCATAACCAGGTTTTCGTGAAGAACGACAAGCAGACCGTCGAGCAAATGCTCAAGGCGTCCGGTACGTCGGTCAAGTCGTTCACCATGTACGTGGTTGGCGAAGGCATCGAGAAGAAGGTCGACGATTTCGCTGCAGAAGTTGCTGCACAGGTGGCTGCTGCCAAACAGGCAGCTTGAGCCCCGCGAAAATCAGCCCCGCCAGACGGATTTACCCACAAGGTCGGTCGATCGGGGCGCTACACTTCCAGCACTTTAAGGAGCCTGCCAATGTCTGACGCCAAACCAGCCCACAAGCGAATCTTGTTGAAGCTGTCAGGTGAGGCATTGATGGGAGACGATCAGTTCGGTATCAACCGCGCAACTATCGTCCGGATGGTCGATGAAATCGCCGATGTGACCCGCCTCGGGGTCGAGGTGGCGATTGTCATCGGCGGCGGCAACATCTTCCGCGGAGTTGCTGGTGGTTCGGTCGGAATGGATCGCGCCACTGCCGACTACATGGGCATGCTGGCCACCGTCATGAACTCGCTCGCGCTGGCCGACACCATGAACAAGGCCGGCCTTATCGCCCGCGTTATGTCGGCTATTGCTATCGAGCAGGTGGTCGAGCCTTATGTTCGTCCGAAAGCGCTTCAATATCTCGAAGAAGGAAAAGTCGTCGTCTTTGCCGCAGGCACGGGCAACCCCTTCTTCACGACCGATACCGCCGCTGCTCTACGGGGTGCGGAAATCGGTGCCGAATTGGTGCTCAAGGCGACCAAGGTCGACGGTGTTTACACAGCCGATCCGAAGCTCGATCCGAACGCGACACGCTACACGAAGCTGACCTTCGACGAAGCGATCAGCAAGAATCTCGGCATCATGGATGCGACTGCATTCGCGCTTTGTCGCGATCAGAAATTGCCAGTGAAGGTTTTCTCGATCTTCAAACACGGTGCGCTCAGGCGCGTCGTGATGGGCGAAGACGAAGGAACGCTTGTTTATGTGTGAGGGGCCTCGCGGCTCATCACGGAGACTCAGATGACTATTTCGGAAATCAAAACGCTCATCGAAGGAAAGATGGATCGCTCCATCGACTCCCTCAAGAACAATCTGACCAAAATTCGTACCGGGCGTGCGAACCCCGCGCTGCTCGATTCGATTCAGGTCGAGTACTACGGCTCGATGGTTCCGCTGACCCAGGTGGCGAACGTCTCGCTGCTCGACTCACGAACCATCAGTGTTCAGCCCTGGGAAAAGGGAATGGGCGCGAAGGTCGAGAAAGCGATTCGCGACAGTGACCTCGGCTTGAACCCGTCGAGCATGGGCGAGTTGATCCGCGTTCCGCTACCCGCGATGACCGAAGAGCGCCGCAAGGAACTCACCAAAGTGGTTCGCAACGAAGGCGAAGACGCGAAGATCGCGATCCGCAATCTGCGCCGCGACGCGAACGAATCGGTCAAGAAGCTGGTCAAGGAAAAGCTGGCATCTGAAGACGACCAGAAGCGCGCTGAAACCGATATCCAGAAGGTCACCGACAAACATATCGGCGCTATCGACAGCTTGATCGCCTCGAAAGAAGCCGAGATCATGGCGGTTTGATCGACACTTCGAACAACCCGAAATCATGAGCGCGAAATCCGCTGTTCCGTCACACGTCGCGATTGTCATGGATGGCAATGGGCGATGGGCGTCTCGCAAATTTCTTCCGCGCGTCGCGGGCCATCGGCAGGGCCTCGAATCCCTGCGTCGCTGCATTCGGGCTTGCTCCGATCGCGGAGTGGATGTGTTGACCGTGTTCGCCTTTTCGTCCGAGAACTGGAATCGACCGGCGGAGGAAGTAGCTGCTCTGATGGAGTTGCTCGTGACAGCCTTGACCAAAGAAGTGCCGAGTCTTTCGGCGAACAACGTCAGGCTGCATTTCCCCGGCGACCGCGAATCTCTTTCCGATCGTGTGCGTGCAGGGCTCGAGAAAGCCGAGACCGACACTGCGAACAACCGTGGTTTGGTGCTGAACGTTTGTTTCAACTACGGCGGGCGCTGGGACATTGCGCAAGCAGCTGCGAGGCTGGCTGAAAAGGGTGAGCCGATCAACGAACAAACGTTGAATAGCGAGATGGCTCTCGGCCATGTCGCAGACCCGGATCTGATCATCAGGACTGGCGGCGAGATGCGCGTCAGCAATTTCCTGCTGTGGCAAGCTGCTTATGCCGAGCTCTACTTCAGCGACAAGCTCTGGCCGGAGTTCGACGAAGCGAGCCTCGACGAGGCGTTCGACGCTTACCGGTCGCGTCAACGCCGTTTCGGCAAAACCTCGGAGCAGGTGACATCCCGGCAAGTTGTCGCGAACGCTGCCTGATCGGATCGGACTTCATGCTCAAGCAACGAATCATCACCGCCATCGTTTTACTGGCGATCCTTCTCCCTGCGCTTTTTTATTCCTCGCCGGTTCCGTTCTCGGCAATCGCGCTGCTCCTCATAGCCGCTGCGGGCTGGGAGTGGGGCAAGTTGAACGGCGTTTCGTTTGCTCCTTCCGTGGTGCTCGGAGTCGTGACCGCAGCAATTTGCGGGCTGCTCTGGTATCTCGGCTGGCCGGCAAAATCGATGCGCGTTCTGTGGCTCGTGGTGGGCACGCTGTGGGTTTTGGGCGGCGCATTGCTTCTCAAGCGCGGTGTGGCGGGTTGGCCCGGCGTCCCAAAGGCCGTCCGTCTGATAGTCGGAGTGCTGGTCCTCGTTCTCGCATGGCTCGCGATGGCTCAGGCCCGCTATATCGGGGTCAACTTTCTGCTGTCCATCCTGGTGCTGGTTTGGGTGGCCGACATCGGTGCCTACATTGCCGGCCGGACGCTTGGCATGAAGTTCACCAGGAACAAGCTCGCACCGTCCGTCAGTCCCGGCAAGAGCTGGGAAGGCGTCTGGGGCGGAATGATCGGCGTGATCGCGCTCGCATTCATCTGGATGGCGATCGACGATCGCTCAAGCGCGAATGGATCGGGCACCGTGCCCAGCCTCTACACAATTTTCTCGACGCGGGGGTATGTCATGGTCGTGCTCGCGTCCATCTTCCTGGCGGCGATGAGCGTGGTCGGTGATCTCGTCGAGTCGCTTGTAAAACGCAGCGCGGGTGCCAAGGACAGCAGTAACCTGTTGCCCGGTCACGGCGGCGTGCTCGATCGCGTCGATGCCTTGTTGCCCACCTTGCCGCTCGCCATGATGCTGGCGTCGCTTTCATCATGAAACGCCGGGTTGCGATCCTCGGGTCCACCGGATCCATAGGAACGAACACGCTCGACGTCATCTCGCGGCATCCCGAAAAATTCGAAGTTTTTGCGCTGAGTGGCGCCACGCAAATCGATTTGATGCTCGCGCAGTGCGAGCGCTTCAAGCCCACATTCGCGGTCATGGCCAGTGACACGCATGCGGCAAAGCTCGAAGAGCGTCTGTCGTCCGAAGGTCTGGCGACGCGCGTCATCCGTGGACCCGACGCGATTTCGCAAATTGCATCACACGAGCAAGTCGACACGGTAATGGCCGCCATCGTCGGTGCCGCCGGCCTGGCGTCTTGCATCGCTGCCGCGAAAGCCGGCAAGCAACTTCTTCTGGCCAACAAGGAAGCGCTCGTCGTCGGATCGGAAGTATTTCTCAAAGCGGTCGAGCAGGGCGGCGCGACCATGCTGCCGATCGACAGCGAACACTCCGCAATCTTCCAGTCTCTGCCAGACGACCGGAGCTCCTGGTCTCGGCAGATCGAAAAGATCATCCTGACCGCGTCAGGTGGGCCCTTCCGCAACTGGAAAATCGAAGCTTTGAAAGACGTGACGCCCGATCAAGCCTGTGCTCATCCCAACTGGGTCATGGGCCGAAAAATCTCGGTCGATTCGGCAACCATGATGAACAAGGCGCTCGAAGTCATCGAGGCGAAATACCTGTTCGGCGTTGGCCCCTCGTCGCTGGAAGTCGTGATCCATCCGCAGAGCATCATCCATTCCATGGTCCAGTACCGAGACACATCGGTGGTGGCGCAGCTCGGAACGCCAGATATGCGGGTTCCGATTGCCTTCGGTCTGGCATGGCCCGAGCGTATGACATCGGGTGCGGCTGCACTCGATTTCCGAAATCTCCCGGCCATGACCTTCGAAGCAATAGACAGCAACGACCATGCCGAGCGGTTTCCGGGATTGGCTCTGGCCTGGCGATCGCTGGATGGGCCAGCGGGAACCTGCGCAGTCCTTAACGCTGCCAATGAAGTCGCAGTAGCTGCGTTTTTGGAGCGCAAAATCCGTTTCGACCAGATTCATCGCATTAACCTCGAAACTTTGGACGCTTTTATTCCCTCCAAGCCCGAAACGTTGGAAGATCTGCTCGCGCTCGACGCCGACGCTCGTGCTTGCGCCGAGTCCATGTTCGCGCGAATCGCGGCTTGATTCGGCGATTTTGCGCAAACGCCAGAACCGTCTGAACGCCTGAATTAGCGTCCTACATAGACTTTCGACACCTACGTTTCGAAGTACCGAAAGATTTCATGCTCACCGTTGTTGCATTTATCGTCGCTCTCGCCGTACTCATAGCGGTGCACGAATACGGCCACTACCGCATGGCAGTCGCGTGTGGCGTCAAGGTGCTTCGGTTCTCGATCGGCTTCGGCAAAACGCTGTTCAAGTGGCAGCCGAAAAATTCACCAACCGAATTCGTTATTGCAGCGTTCCCACTTGGCGGCTACGTCAAGATGCTCGATGAGCGCGAGGGCCCTGTCGCTCCCGAGGAACGTCATCTGGCATTCAACACCCAACGCCTGCGCTCGAGAGCGTTGATCGTGGTTGCCGGTCCGGTGGCCAACCTGCTTTTGGCAATCGTGCTCTATGCAGTCGTCAGCTGGATAGGCGTTCAGGAGCCGGCTCCGGTTCTGGCCGCGCCTGTTGCGGAATCGATTGCGGCCAAAGCGGGTTTCAAGGGTGGCGAGACGGTCACGCGAATGGGTTCCGACCAGGAGCATCTTTCGCCCGTGACGTCCTTCGAGGACATTCGTTGGTCGCTGACCAGAGCCGCGTTGGACGGCAACGATATGGTCGTCGAATACCACGCCAAGGATTCCGCCGAGCTGAAAACGCACGTTTTGCCTTTGTCGAGCATGGACGTGACGGAAGCCGATGCTCAGCTCTATCGACGTATCGGTCTGGTGGGTCCCTGGACCGCGCCGGTTCTGGGTGAAATCACTCCCGATAGCCCTGCAGTGCGTGCTGGCCTGAAGCAGGGCGACATCATCGTCAACATCGGTTCGAGCGCGATTAGCGACGGGCAGCAACTTCGCGAAGTGATTCGTGCGCAGTTCGAAGGTCAATCGCCGTTACGAGCAGCCTGGACCGTCGAACGTAATGGCGTACAACGCCTCGTGACCGTCGAACCGGAGCTGAAACAGGAAAACGGTCAGTCGGTCGCCCGAATCGGTGCTTATGTGGGATCGCCTCCTCAGATGATCGAGGTGCGTCGCGGTCCGCTTGACGGCATATCGAACGGTGTAGTGCGTACCTGGCAGGTGTCGGTTCTCACGTTGAAGATGATGGGCAGGATGCTCATCGGCGAGGCATCGATCAAGAATCTGAGTGGTCCATTGACGATCGCAGACTATGCCGGCAAGTCCGCCAGTCTGGGGCTAACACAATATCTGGTGTTTCTTGCGCTGATCAGCGTGAGTCTCGGGGTGCTCAACCTGCTGCCTTTACCAGTCTTGGATGGGGGGCACCTGATGTATTATCTTTGGGAGGGTGTCACCGGTAGAAGTGTGTCTGACGCGTGGATGGAAAGACTGCAGCGCGGTGGCGTTGCGGTACTCCTTGTCATGATGTCGGTCGCGCTGTTCAACGACGTGACGCGGCTCTTCAGCTGATTTCTGCTTGCGGCTTCCGCGCGGCTTCCAAAAAAACTTCTCCAGTTCATGAAGAAAAAATTCAATCGCTTTCGCCTGCGTACCTTGAGTACCGTTGCTGCTCTGGCGTTCGCGGTCAACACGGCCTGGGCAATCAATCCGTTTACCGTTCGCGATATTCGCGTCGAAGGCCTCCAGCGAGTCGAGCCCGGCACCATCTTTGCCTCCTTGCCGGTTCGAATCGGCGATACGTACAACGATGAAACCGGTTCGGCCGCTATTCGCGCATTGTTCGGCCTCGGTCTGTTCAAGGACGTTCGTATCGAGGCAGCAGGCGATGTGCTGGTCGTGATCGTCGAAGAGCGTCCAACAGTTGCCGACGTCGATTTCGCAGGCACGAAAGAATTCGACAAGGACGTGCTCAAGAAAGCGCTTCGCGAAGTCGGCTTGGCCGAAGGCCGTCCGTACGATCAGGCACTTGTCGATCGCGCAGAGCAGGAATTGAAGCGTCAGTACATCAACAAGAGCTTGTACGGCGCAGAAGTCATCACGACCGTAACTCCGATCGAGCGCAATCGTGTGAACCTGACCTTCACCGTCACCGAAAACAACGTGGCCAAGATCAAGGAAGTCCACATCGTCGGGAACACGGCTTTCAGCGAATCCACCTTGACCGGCCTGTTCGATCAGGACACCGGGGGATGGCTCAGCTGGTATACCAAGTCGGATCGTTACTCCCGCACCAAGTTGAACGCCGATCTGGAAACGCTGAAGTCGTACTACCTCGCGCGCGGTTATCTCGAATTCCGGATCGATTCGACGCAAGTCGGGATTTCTCCGGACAAGCAGGACATCACGATTACCGTGAACATCACGGAAGGCCAGAAGTACATCGTTTCCGGCGTGAAGCTCGAGGGAAATTACCTCGATCGCGAGGACGAGTTCAAGTCCCTGGTCACGATCAAGCCGGGCGAGGCCTACAACGCCGATCAAGTCGCCGAAACGACGAAAGCTTTCTCGGACTACTTCAGCTCATTCGGCTTTGCTTTTGCGCAGGTGAACGCGCGAACCGAAATCGATCGAGTGAACAACCGTGTCGCATTCGTCCTGCAGGCAGATCCTTCCCGTCGTGCGTACGTCCGTCGAGTCAATCTCGCCGGCAACACCCGTACCCGAGACGAAGTCATTCGACGCGAATTCCGCCAGTTCGAAGCGTCCTGGTATGACGGTGAAAAGATCAAGTTGTCCCGCGATCGTGTAGACCGCCTTGGCTATTTCACCGATGTGAACGTCGAAACTCAGGACGTCCCGGGCGCTCCCGATCAGGTCGATCTGCTGGTGACGCTTGTTGAAAAACCCACCGGCAACCTGAGCCTGGGTGCAGGCTTCTCGAACGCCGAAAAAGTGTCGCTCACCTTCGGTATCAAACAGGAAAACGCGTTCGGGTCCGGCAACTATCTGGGTGTCGAAGTAAACACGAGCAAGTTCCAGCGCACTTTGGTGGTCACGACCATCGATCCGTACTTCACCAAGGACGGTGTTTCGCGGACCGTCGACCTGTTCTACAAAACACAGTCGCCGTACGAAACACAGGGCGGTAACTACAAATTGGTCACGATGGGTGCCGGTCTTCGATTCGGCGTTCCTTTCAGCGAACTCGACACGGTGTATTTCGGTGGGACAGCCGAGCGCACCTCGATCCGCCCGGGCACCGCCATTCCCGCTGCATACCTCGATTACGCCCAGCGTTTCGGATACGACAGCAACGGATTCCCCTTGACGATCGGCTGGTCTCGTGACGGACGGGATAGCGCGCTGGTTCCAACGCGTGGTCTGTACCAGCGCCTGAACACGGAAGCCGGCGTTTTTGGCGACGCCCGTTATGTGCGCGGAAGCTACCAAATTCAGCAGTACTACCCGATCAACAAGCAGTACACCTTGTCCTTGAACGGCGATTTCGGCTATGGCAAGGGGCTAAGCGACCGACCCTTCCCCGTATTCAAGAATTTCTTCGGAGGCGGACTTGGATCGGTCCGAGGCTTCGAGCAGGGCACTTTGGGTGTTCGGGACGTAACCGGATTTAGCATCGGTGGACCGAAGAAAATCGGCTTGACGACCGAAATTTCCAGTCCGTTCCCCGGAGCGGGCAATGACAAGACGCTGCGTTTGTTCGGTTTCGTCGACGCCGGGAACATTTTTGCCGAAAACGAAACGATTTCGCTGTCGCAGTTCCGCGCGTCTGTCGGGCTGGGTATCAGCTGGCTGTCACCGCTAGGTCCGTTGCGTTTTGCAATTGCTAACCCTGTACGTAAGTTCTCAGGGGATAAAATCCAGAAATTCCAATTCCAGATCGGAACATCGTTCTAATGAAGGCCATCATCCGTACCTCCCTGATCGCAGTGACTGTGGCGCTTGCCGCCACCGTAGCGCAGGCTCAAGAATTCCGCGTTGGACTGGTCAGTGTCGACCGCGTTCTTCGCGATGCCAATATTGCCAAATCTGCTCAATCCAAGCTCGAGCAGGAAGGGCAAAAGCGCGAGAAGGATCTCACTGCGCAAGGAGCCACTCTCAAAGCGGCATCCGATGCGTTCGAACGCGAAGCGCCCACCCTGTCCGAAACCCAACGCACGACCCGCCAGCGTCAGCTGTCGGATCAGGACCGCGAATTTCAGCGCAAGCGTCGCGAGTTTCAGGAAGACATGAACATTCGTCGTAACGAAGAAGTTCAGCAAGTCCTCGAACGTGCCAATCGAATCATCCGCCAGGTGGCCGAAACCGAAAAATACGACTTGATCCTTCAGGACGCGGTTTATATCAATCCGAAGTACGACATCACCGACAAAGTGATCAAGGCGCTGAACGCGTCTACGAGCACGACCGGCGCTGCATCGCCCGCGTCGCGTTGATTCGCCGGTAGCCAAGCGCAAGTCTCAAGTGTGTCTCTTCAACTTGGCAACATCGTCAAAGAACTCGGCGGCACGCTTCACGGCGATCCGCTGACTTCCATCGAGCGTCTTGCGCCGCTGGACGACGCCACGCCCGATTCGCTCGCTTTCCTCGGTAGCCCCAAGTACGTATCTCAGCTCGCCTCGTCTAAAGCGGCGTGCGTGATAGTCACGGCGAATATGCAAGATGCTGCGGTGAATCGTGGCAGTTGCATCGTTCATCCGCATCCTTACCTTTACTTCGCTCGCGTCACGCAGATGTGGAAAAAGCATTTGCCAGCGATAAAAGGACCGCAGATTCACCCTTCTGCCGTGGTCGATCCGGATGCTCAGGTTCACCCATCGGCGCGCATAGGGCCTCTTTGCGTGGTGGAGCGCGGCGCGAAAATCGGCGCGGATACCGTTCTGAAATCGCGGGTTACGGTGAGCGAGGATTGCGTTGTCGGGGACCGGTGCATCATCCATCCGGGTGTGGTCATCGGAGCCGACGGCTTTGGTTTCGCGCCCGATCAGGGTGAGTGGGAGAAGATCGAGCAGCTAGGTGCAGTGGTTATCGGCAACGATGTCGAGATTGGCGCCAACACGTGCATCGACCGGGGCGCATTGGCGAACACGATCATCGAAGACGGCGTGAAGCTCGATAACCTGATCCAGATCGCGCACAACGTTCGAATCGGCAAGCACACCGCGATTGCGGGGAACACCGGCGTTGCGGGGAGCGCGAATATAGGCGCGTACTGCATGATCGGCGGCGCAGCCAACATTCTTGGTCATCTGACCATTGCAGACGGGGTGACCATCTCGGTCGCTTCAGTGGTGACGCGATCGATATCGAAACCGGGAAATTACAGCGGCTACTTTCCTATCGACGACAATGCCACCTGGGAGAAGAACGCTGCATCCCTCAAGCAACTACACCGTTTGCGTGACCGCATCAGACAACTCGAACAGAACGAAACGCTCAAAGAACTCGAAAAAAAATCATGATGGACATTCACAAAATTCTCAAGCAATTGCCACACCGCTACCCGATTCTTCTGGTCGATCGCGTGATCGAGATCGAAACCGGCAAGCGCATCAAGGCAATCAAGAACGTCTCCATCAACGAGCCTTATTTCCAGGGACATTTTCCGCATCGTCCGGTCATGCCGGGTGTGCTGATGCTGGAAGCGCTCGCGCAAACTGCCGCATTGCTCACCTTCGACATGCTGAACATGACGCCTGACGAAACCATCGTCTACTACTTCGCAGGAATCGACGGCGCACGCTTCAAGCGAGTCGTGGAACCCGGCGACCAGCTGATCCTCGAAGTGGAACTCGGCCGGGTGAAATCCAATATCTCGAAGTTCAAGGCGCGTGCAACCGTCGACGGCGAACTTGCCTGCGAGGCTGAGTTGATGTGCACCATGCGCACGGTGGCTTGACCGTTCGAGCACATGACCGAGAGCAATATTCATTCGACTGCAATCATCGAGCCGGGGGCGCAAATCGATCCTTCGGTGACGGTGGGTCCCTACACCATCATCGGTTCGAACGTGAAAATCGGCGCAGGGACGACCGTAGGTCCGCACTGCGTGATTCAGGGCCACACAACCATCGGCCGCGACAACCGCATTTTCCAGTTCAACTCTCTGGGCGCGATTCCGCAAGACAAGAAGTACGCCGGTGAGCCTTGTGAGCTAGTCATCGGCGACCGCAATACGATCCGAGAGTTCTGCACGTTCAACATCGGCTCGCCTGGCGCTGGCGGCTTGACGCGTGTCGGGAACGACAACTGGATCATGGCCTACGTGCACATCGCGCACGATTGCATGATTGGCAACAACACGATCTTCGCGAACAACACGGCACTTGCGGGACACGTCGTCGTAGACGATTTCGTGATCTTCGGCGGATTCACCGCCATCCATCAATTCGTTCGGGTCGGTGCGCACAGCATGACCTCTATCAGCGCGATGGTGCTCGGCGACATTCCGCCATTCGTCATGTCGCAGGGTCAGCCCGCGCAGGCGCGCTCGATGAACTTCGAAGGACTGCGTCGCCGCGGCTTTTCGCCTGAACGCGTGGCTGCGGTCAAGGCTATGCACAAGGCTTTGTATCGCGACGGCTTGACGCTGGAGCAATCCAAAACCGCCATTGCCGGTCTTGTCGAGAAGTATCCCGAATCGGCTCCCGACGTCGCGATGATGCTGGACTTCCTGTCCAAGACCACGCCGCAGCGCGGCATCATTCGATAGCTCCCGCATGACCGCGAATAGACGCTTCGCCATGGTCGCCGGTGAGGCGTCGGGAGACTTGCTTGCAAGTCTGTTGATCGATGGCATGAAGGAACGCTGGCCAGACTTGCAAGCCGATGGAATCGGTGGCCCGCACATGATGTCGCGCGGGTTCAAGTCGCTCTGGCCGCAGGAAAAACTGGCCGTTCGCGGTTACGTCGAAGTGCTGCGGCACTACCGCGAGATCGTCGGTATTCGCGATCAGCTCAAGGCGCGATTGCTTGAACCGACCAATCGGCCCGACATGTTCATCGGCGTCGATGCGCCCGATTTCAATCTGGGTCTGGAAAGCGCTCTCAAACAAAGCGGCATCCCAACGGTGCACTTCGTATGCCCTTCCATTTGGGCCTGGCGTCCGAAGCGAGTCGTCAAGATCAAAGAGAGTGTCGATCACGTTCTCTGTATTTTTCCATTCGAGCCCGAGCTGCTCGAGTCGCACGGCATTGCGGCCACTTATGTCGGCCATCCACTTGCTAACGTGATTCCAATGGAGCCGGACAAGAAGGCTGCACGGGACACCTTGGGTTTGAGCGAAAGGCAGAAGATCGTCGCTCTGTTGCCGGGTAGCCGCGAATCGGAAGTGAAGTATCTGGCCGGGCGCTTTCTGCAGGCGGCGGTGGTCATGCACAAGGCGGATCCGTCCTTGCAATTCCTGCTGCCGGCCATCCCGTCGCTCTACGAGAAGGTGAATCGGATCGTTCAAGACAGTGGTGCAAAGAACATCGTTCAGGTTCTGCGCGGTCAGTCGCATGTGGCGCTCGCTGCCTGTGATGTCACCCTGATCGCGAGCGGCACCGCCACGCTCGAAGCTGCGCTGTTCAAGCGGCCTATGGTTATCGCGTACAACATGAACTGGTTGAGCTGGCAGATGCTCAAAGGCAAGGGCTTGCAGCCCTGGGTCGGGCTTCCCAACATCCTCTGCCGCGAATTCGTGGTGCCCGAGCTTTTGCAAGATAAAGCAACACCCGAGGCTTTGGCCGAATCCGTCTTGGCATGGCTGCGTGCTCCTGAGAGAATCGCCGCATTGAAAACCCGATTCGAATCGCTGCATCGAGACCTGCAGCGCGACACACCGAAACTCGCAGCCGATGCGATCCAGAAAATTCTTGAAAACTGAGCAGGCTCCTTTGGTATGGGATGTACCGGGCCTGATCGCCGGCGTCGATGAGGCCGGTCGCGGGCCGTTGGCCGGCCCGGTGGTTGCAGCCGCAGTGATCCTCGACGATCGCAAGCCCATTCGGGGTCTCGCCGACTCGAAAGTGCTTACCGCGCTGCAACGTGAAAGGCTCTACGACCGAATCATGGAACGCGCCCTTTGCTGCAGCATCGGCGAGGCGACGGTCGAGGAAATCGACCAGATCAATATCCTGCAAGCGACCATGCTGGCGATGCGCCGCGCGGTCATGGGTCTGCGTTTGAAGCCGGGCAAAGTATTGGTCGATGGAAATCGGCTGCCGTCACTCGATGTGTTCTCTGAAGCCATCATCGGCGGCGACGCAAAAGTGAAATCGATTTCTGCGGCTTCCATTCTTGCGAAGGTGCATCGGGACAGGCTGTGCCAGACGCTGCACGAGCAATATCCGCAGTACGGGTTCGACGGACACAAAGGTTATGGAACCCGCCAGCATCTGCAGGCGCTGAAAGACCACGGGGCTTGTCCGCACCACCGGCGCACATTCAGTCCGGTGGCGGCTGTGTTGAGTATTCAGATAGTTCAGCAGACGGTTCAGGCCATCGAAGTGATTCAGTCGCCTGTGTTTACGCCCGCCATTCAAATTACCGAAACCGTCAGCATGGAGATTCGTACTTGACCGACGCGCGAGACGGTGCCAATTACGAGCCGGTGCACATCACCTCGCGGGACAACCCGCTGCTCAAGGAAATTCGCAAGCTGTCTCAGGACAACACGGCGTATCGCAAGGTAGGCAAGGTATGGCTGGAAGGCGATCATCTTTTGCGAGCCGCGCTGGATCGTGGCATCGTGCCTGCAGTTGCCGTGTTCTCGGAATCTGCCTGGGTCACGTTTCCGCATCGAATCAAGGCCGATCCCAGCTACAAAATCGCGATCGTTGCCGATGCGCTTTACCAGTCGCTCAGCAATCTCGAATCGCCGTCGACCATGGGATTCGTCATGGATTTGCCGGAGACGACAGGTGCGCTCAAGGGCGTGGCCACAGTCGTGCTTGACCGGGTGCAGGACGCCGGAAACGTCGGATCGATTCTTCGCAGCGCAGGCGCATTCGGATTTGGCCAGGTCGTCGCGATGAAAGGCACAGCCGCTCTCTGGAGCAGCAAGGTGATTCGTGCCGGCATGGGGGCGCATTTTGGCCTGCGTCTTGTCGAAGGCGCCGATATGGAAATGCTCGAATCGCTTGAGCTGCCTTTGGTCGTGACCAGCTCCCACGGCGGCATGGATCTGCACGATGCGAAGTTGCCTGTTCCGTGTGCCTGGGTCATGGGTCACGAAGGGCAGGGCGTGTCGCCTGAAATCGAGCAAATGGCCGAGCTGAAAGTCATGATCGCGCAGCCCGGCGGTGAAGAGTCGCTGAATGTGGCTGCGGCAGCTGCGATCTGTCTTTACGCAAGTGCCGACCGGCTATAATCGATCGGTTTACCCGTCAACACACACGCCTAGCGCAGTTCCTCGAACCACTTCTCCAAAACGTGCTCGAATCGTCAAGATAAAGGGCTAGTGCTGGGCGTATCCAACTATTGGAGTTACCCCGTGCTTCCCGTCTCGCCAAAAGCCATTCTCGCGCTCGCAGACGGCACGGTCTTTTTCGGAAATTCGATCGGAGCCACCGGCTCCACAGTCGGCGAAACGGTGTTCAACACCGCCATCACCGGCTACCAGGAAATTCTCACCGACCCCAGTTATTGCCAGCAGCTCGTGACCCTCACGTACCCGCATATCGGCAACTACGGGATCAACGCAGAAGATGTCGAATCCGAGAAAGTCTTTGCCGCCGGCCTCATCATCAAGGACCTTCCGCTCATCGCGTCGAACTTCCGATCGACCATGACGCTCACTGAGTACCTTGTCCGCGAAGGCACGGTCGCGATCTCCAACATCGACACCCGCAAGCTCACCCGAATTCTTCGTACCAAGGGTGCGCAGAACGGCTGCATTCTGGGTTTGGCAGCAGGCGAGGACATCACCCCTGCAATCGTGGAAAAAGCGATCGCCCAAGCGAAGGCTGCGCCCAACATGGCTGGTCTCGATCTGGCTAAGGTGGTGTCGGTCAAGAAGCCCTACACCTGGACCGAAACCGAGTGGAAGCTCGGTTCCGGTTACGGCAATCAGGACGATCCGAAATTTCACGTGGTCGCGTTCGACTACGGCGTGAAGAAAAACATTCTCCGCATGATCGCGGAACGCGGCTGCCGCATCACGGTGGTGCCGGCTCAAACGCCTGCCGCCGATGTGCTCGCGATGAATCCCGACGGCGTGTTCCTCGCGAACGGCCCCGGCGATCCAGAACCTTGCGATTACGCGATCGAAGCCACCAAAGCCATCATCGACAAGGGCGTGCCGACATTCGGTATCTGTCTGGGTCATCAGATCATGGCGCTGGCATCCGGCGCAAAAACCTTCAAGATGAAGCTCGGCCATCACGGCGCGAATCATCCGGTGAAAGATCTGGACAACGGCCGTGTGAGCATCACCAGCCAAAACCACGGTTTCGCTGTCGATCCCAAAACCTTGCCCGCCAACCTGCGCCTCACTCACGAGAGCCTGTTCGACAACACGATTCAGGGTCTGGCCCGCACCGACAAGCCGGCGTTCTGCTTCCAGGGTCATCCTGAAGCGTCGCCCGGTCCGCACGATATTTCGTATTTGTTCGATCGCTTCATCGACCTCATGACGACACATTCGAAATCGACATCCGCCGCATCCCCATCGGGTGCCAAGACTGCGGAGAAAGCATAAATGCCGAAGCGTTCAGACATTAAATCCGTCCTCATCATCGGCGCGGGCCCGATCATCATCGGCCAGGCCTGCGAGTTCGATTACTCCGGCGTGCAGGCCTGCAAGGCGTTGCGCGAAGAGGGCTACAAAGTCATCCTGATCAACAGCAACCCCGCGACGATCATGACCGACCCGGCAACCGCCGACGTCACCTACATCGAGCCGATCACCTGGCAAACGGTGGAAAAAATCATTGCCAAGGAACGCCCCGACGCGATCCTGCCGACCATGGGTGGACAAACCGCGCTGAACTGCGCGCTCGACCTCTGGCGCAATGGCGTGCTCGACAAGTACAAGGTCGAGCTGATCGGTGCGACGCCCGAAGCGATCGACAAAGCGGAAGACCGGTTGAAGTTCAAGGATGCGATGACCAAGATCGGACTGGGCTCGGCCCGCTCCGGCATTGCGCATTCGATGGAAGAAGCATGGATCGTTCAGAAGACGCTCGGCTTTCCAACTGTGATTCGTCCCAGCTTCACGCTCGGCGGAACCGGCGGAGGCATTGCCTACAACTCGGAAGAGTTCGAGACGATTTGCAAGCGCGGCCTTGAAGCATCGCCTACCAGCGAACTGCTGATCGAAGAGTCGCTGCTCGGCTGGAAAGAGTACGAGATGGAAGTGGTTCGCGACAAGGCGGACAACTGCATCATCGTGTGCTCTATCGAAAACCTGGACCCGATGGGCGTGCACACCGGCGACTCGATCACGGTCGCTCCGGCGCAGACACTCACCGACAAGGAATACCAGATCATGCGCAATGCCTCGCTGGCAGTGCTGCGTGAAATCGGTGTCGATACCGGCGGATCGAACGTGCAGTTCTCGGTGAACCCGAAGGACGGCCGAATGATCGTCATCGAGATGAATCCGCGCGTGTCGCGTTCATCTGCGCTGGCATCGAAAGCCACCGGATTCCCGATTGCGAAGGTCGCGGCCAAACTGGCGATCGGCTACACGCTCGACGAATTACGCAACGACATTACCGGTGGCGCTACGCCTGCAAGCTTCGAGCCTTCGATCGATTACGTGGTCACCAAGATTCCGCGTTTCGCGTTCGAGAAATTCCCGCAGGCCGACTCGCGGCTCACCACGCAGATGAAGTCGGTTGGCGAAGTGATGGCCATGGGCCGTACCTTCCAGGAATCGTTCCAGAAAGCGTTGCGCGGACTCGAAGTCGGCGTCGACGGTCTGAACGAAAAAACGCAAGACCGCGAAGTGCTCGAGAAAGAACTCGGCGAGCCCGGACCGGAGCGCATCTGGTACGTGGGCGATGCATTCGCCATGGGCATGAGCGTCGATGAAGTTTTCGCGCTGACCAAGATAGATCCATGGTTCCTGGTGCAGATCGAAGAGATCGTGAAGATCGAACTGGCGCTGGAAAAGACGACGCTCGATGCGATCGACGAGACGACCTTGCGCGGCTTGAAGCAAAAGGGATTTTCGGATCGTCGTCTGGCCAAGCAGCTCAAGACGACCGACACGGCCATTCGCGAGAAGCGACGTGCTCTCGGTGTGCGTCCGGTCTACAAGCGGGTCGACACCTGCGCTGCGGAGTTTTCCACGAACACGGCGTACATGTATTCCACGTACGACGAAGAGTGTGAAGCCGAACCGACGAACAACAAGAAGATCATGGTTCTCGGTGGCGGTCCTAACCGCATCGGCCAGGGTATCGAGTTCGACTATTGCTGCGTGCACGCGGCACTCGCCATGCGCGAGGACGGTTACGAAACCATCATGGTCAACTGCAACCCTGAGACGGTTTCCACCGACTACGACACTTCCGATCGCCTTTACTTCGAGCCGCTGACGCTGGAAGACGTGCTCGAAATCGTAGACAAGGAAAAACCGCTGGGCGTGATCGTGCAGTACGGCGGTCAGACGCCTTTGAAGCTTGCGCTCGATCTCGAAGCGAACGGCGTGCCGATCATCGGCACCAGCCCGGACATGATCGATGCGGCGGAAGATCGCGAACGCTTCCAGAAGCTGCTTCACGAACTCGGATTGCGTCAGCCACCGAACGCCACCGCGCGTACCGAATCGGAAGCGCTCGAAAAAGCATCGACCCTCGGCTATCCGTTGGTAGTTCGCCCTAGCTACGTGCTCGGTGGACGCGCGATGGAAATCGTGCACGAGCAGCGCGATCTCGAGCGCTACATGCGTGAAGCGGTGAAGGTCAGCCATGACTCTCCAGTGCTGCTCGATCGCTTCCTGAACGATGCGATCGAATGCGACGTCGATTGCATCTCCGACGGCGAGCGCACGTTCATCGGCGGCGTGATGGAGCACATCGAGCAAGCCGGCGTGCACAGCGGCGACTCCGCCTGTTCGCTGCCGCCTTACAGCCTGCGTGCAGAAACCATTGCCGAAATGAAAAAGCAGACCGCAGCCATGGCGCGCGGTCTGAAAGTCATCGGCCTCATGAACGTTCAGTTCGCAATTCAGGAAGTCGACGGCAAGGATGTCATCTACGTGCTGGAAGTGAATCCGCGTGCATCGCGCACCGTGCCTTACGTGAGCAAGGCCACCGGCCTGCAGCTCGCGAAAATCGCGGCACGTTGCATGGCAGGTCAATCGCTCGATTCGCAAGGCATCGGCGAAGAAGTCACCCCGCCTTATTTCTCGGTGAAGGAAGCCGTGTTCCCGTTCGTGAAATTCCCTGGCGTGGACACCATCCTCGGCCCGGAAATGAAATCGACTGGCGAAGTCATGGGCGTCGGCAAGAGCTTCGGCGAAGCATTCGTGAAGTCGCAGTTGGCAGCCGGCACCATCCTGCCCCGTTCGGGCAAGGTGTTCCTGACCGTGAAGAACAACGACAAGGCGCGCGCAGTGAACATCGCTCGCGAACTTGCAGCCATGGGCTTCACGCTGTGCGCAACCAAGGGCACGGCGGCTGCCATCTCGGCGGCGGGCATCGAGTGCGCAATGGTCAACAAAGTGACCGAAGGCCGTCCGCATGTGGTCGACATGATCAAGAACAACGAGATCGTGCTGGTCATCAACACGGTGGAAGAGCGTCGCAATGCGATTGCCGATTCGCGTGCGATTCGTACCTCTTCACTGCTTGCTCGCGTGACCACCTTCACTACGATCTTCGGTGCCGAAGCTGCGGTGGAAGGCATGAAGCATTTGAACGAACTCGATGTCACCTCGATTCAGGAACTGCATGCGCAACTGACAGCGGCCTGAGTTTTTTGAACAGGCTTCGCTGGGTTTTTTCATAGGGGTTTTACTGAAGCCCAGCCCGTTGCCCGCCAAAACTTTGGCGGCATAATGGGCCTAACTAGACACCGCCGAACGGCAACGCTCGGCGGTTTCGCTTTTGGACTCGAAAGAAGCACATGGCAACCATTCCAATCACGGCGCGCGGCGCCGAAAAACTGAAAACCGAACTCCATCAACTGAAAACGGTTGATCGTCCCTGGGTCATCAATGCCATCGCCGAAGCGCGTGCGCAGGGCGACTTGAGCGAGAACGCCGAGTACGAAGCCGCGAAGGATCGCCAGGGCTTTATCGAAGGACGGATTCAGGAAGTCGAAGGCAAATTGTCGGCGGCGCAAATCATCGATCCGACCACGGTGGATGCGGGCGGCAAGATCGTCTTCGGATCGACCGTCGATCTCGAGGAAGAAGAGTCTGGCGACGCAGTCACCTATCAAATCGTGGGTGAGGACGAAGCCGACCTGAAAAAGGGCCTTATCAATATTTCCAGCCCGATCGCACGCGCATTGATCGGCAAGGAAGCGGGCGACGTTGCCGAGGTGCAGGCACCCGGCGGCACCAAGCGCTACGAGATCATCAAAGTTCAGTACATCTGAGCCATTGAAATAAAGAGACGTAGACCGACAGCCATGAAGAATTATCTGAGTGTTGCTGCGGCGGCATTGTGGGCTGGAAGCATGACGGTGTTGGGCTTTCTGGTAGTGCCGCTGCTGTTCAAGTTTCTGCCGTCGATGGCGATCGCGGGCAATATGGCTGCGAAGCTGTTTACCGCTCAAACCTGGTTGAGCGTCGTCTGCGCCATCATCCTGTTTTTGATCCATCGTCCGCCGCGCCCTTCATTCGACGAAGAACCGGCGACTCGGGCAACGCCCAACATGGGACTCGTCGCGATGATCGTTGCAGGCATGTTGCTGGCGCTGTTGTCCGAGTTCGCTGTGTCACCGCGAATTCTGGCGCGCGAAAACTTGAAGCTCTGGCACGCAGTCGGATCGGCGTTCTATCTGGTGCAGTGGCTGCTGGCTTGCGCGGTGCTGTTTAAGACGGTGGGTCGCAAACCGGTCAAGGCCTGAGTTATAGCCGCGTCGGTCTAGTGTTACTCGCGCCAGTGCGTCGCCACCCAGGTCGCCGGCTTGATGAAGCGGAATCGCCGATTTCGTTTTCCGGCCAGTGCATCCGGCGGATTGCATTCGCCATGGAACACGATCACTCGTGCATCGGCTGGGATGACTGGCTCGGTCCAGTAATTGGTGGGCCAGGGCGGGATGCTGTGATATTTGAAACTCGGGCACCAGCCGGCAGGCCAGTAGCGCAGTTTTTTTTGTTGATGAATGAAGTCGGAAAGGTAAGCCTGTTCGTTTCGGAACTGTTTGCGAACCTCGTCGACATGACCGCGGAAATAATGAAGCACGTCAGGGTGCGCACCGATTTCGAACCGGTACACCGATGAATTGCCGGTGATGCGCCACGGACGCTTGTAGTCGTGAATGATCAGGAATTCGCCGGGGACTTCGAAAAATCCATCGAGGCTGCCCACGATGACGACATCGACGTCGAGAAAAAGCGCGGTGCCTTCGAGGCCGTGAAGCTCGGGGCTGAACGTGGCGAGTTTTTTCCAGCCGCGTTCGGGAATGCCGTCCGGCAGGTTCATGTCAGGGATAGGCAAGCACTGGACTTCATCGCGAATGCCGACCGAGTCATCGGTCAGGCAGACGAAATTGAAGTCGCCACTCAGATGCCGGCGAACCATGGCGTAAAGCCGGTTCACGTATTCGGGGCCGTATTTCGTGCCCCATTTCATGCAAAGAATGTGGCGCTGACGCGCACCAGAGCGACTGCCGCTGACTGACTGCGATCCCATGGACTCAATCGGCCTGACGTTTTTTGATGGATTTTTGTTTGGGTTTGGCGCGTTTCACCTGGCCACCGGGCGACAGGCGCTGGTTGCCGAGGACGCGTAGCGTGCGAACTTCGGGCCGTTGACCGCCGCGCTTGCTGTACTTCAACACCTTCACGTCGCGAGGACCGGGCATGCGGTCTTCGTCCAAAGCCGCTTTTTCCTTCTCGGGCATGGGGCGCCAGAGGACGAGCAGTTTTCCGATGTGCTGGATTGGGGCTGCACTGAGCTCGTCGGCGACCGTCTGGAACATGGTTTCCCGGGCAACGCGGTCGTCCGAGAAAACGCGGACTTTGATCAGACCGTGCGAATTGAGCGCGAGGTCGATTTCTTTTTTGACGGCTGCTGTGAGGCCGTCCCCGCCGATCATCACCACCGGGTCGAGATGGTGGGCTTCAGCGCGGTGAACCTTGCGCTGGGCGGGAGTAAGTTGAATATGAGGCATGGCCGTATTATCGAGGCAGGATGAAAGTAAAAACGAAATCGAAGAAGGTCAATAAAGCGTGGTTGAACGACCACGTCAACGATCCTTACGTCAAACAGGCCGCTCGCGACGGCTATCGCGCCCGTGCGGCCTACAAAATCAAGGAGATCGACGAGACCATGAAGCTCATCCGCCCGGGTGATCTGGTGGTCGACCTGGGCTCGGCACCCGGCGCCTGGAGCCAGTATGTCCGGCGCAAGCTGTCACCCTCGGGTGCTGCAGTCGGCGAGCTGAACGGAACCATTATCGCGCTCGATTTGTTGCCCATGGAGCCGGTGGAGGGGGTGGTTTTCCTGCAGGGTGACTTCCGGGAGCCAGAGGTGCTTGCCGAACTCCAGTCGCATCTGAAGGGTCGACCGGTCGATTCGGTGGTGTCCGATATGGCGCCCAATCTGTCCGGTATCGAGTCGGCCGATGCCGCCCGTATTGCGCATTTGGTCGAGCTTGCAGTGGAATTCAGCTTGAATCATCTGAAACCGGACGGTTCGCTGGTCGTGAAGGTATTTCACGGGAGCGGCTACAGCCAGCTGGTCAAGCTCTTCAAGGACAGCTTCAAAACGGTCAAACCGATCAAGCCGAAATCGTCGAGAGACAAGTCTTCCGAGACTTTTTTGGTAGGTATCGGCCCGAAACAGTCGCAAGACCGTGTCACCCCTATGGCTGAAGAGGGCAAAAAGCCCGAGACTTCGACTTGAAACCCCTAGAATGGGTCGCAAGTACCAGTGGTCCCACAACTGGTCTGCCTACCGGAGTCTCGCTTGAATAATCAGTGGTTTTCTAAAATTGCAGTTTGGCTAGTCATAGCCATGGTTCTGTTCACCGTGTTCAAGCAATTCGACACGCGTTCGAGCAGCAGCTCCGGATATGTCGGCTATTCCGAATTCCTCGAGGAAGTTCGCGGAAACCGAATCAAGGCAGCGACGATTCAGGAAGGTCAGGGCGGCACGGAAATCGTGGCCACGACCAATGACGATCGCAAGATCCGCACAACTGCCACTTATCTCGACCGCGGTCTGGTTGGCGATCTGATTGCAAACAACGTCAAGTTCGACGTCAAGCCACGTGAAGAAGGCTCCCTCCTCATGACCTTGCTGGTCAGCTGGGGCCCGATGCTGCTGTTGATCGGCGTCTGGGTGTACTTCATGCGTCAGATGCAGGGCGGCGGCAAGGGCGGAGCTTTCAGCTTCGGCAAGAGCAAGGCCCGCATGATGGACGAGAACAGCAATCAGGTGACGTTCGCGGACGTGGCCGGTTGCGACGAAGCCAAGGAAGAAGTGAAGGAAGTTGTCGATTTCCTTCGCGATCCACAGAAATTCCAGAAGCTCGGCGGGCGTATTCCGCGCGGACTTTTGCTGGTCGGCCCTCCCGGCACCGGCAAAACCTTGCTGGCCAAGTCGATTGCCGGCGAAGCCAAAGTTCCTTTCTTCAGCATTTCCGGCTCCGATTTCGTTGAAATGTTCGTCGGCGTGGGCGCTGCCCGTGTTCGCGACATGTTCGAGAACGCCAAAAAGAACGCGCCTTGCATCATCTTCGTCGATGAAATCGATGCGGTCGGTCGCCAACGTGGCGCAGGCCTCGGCGGTGGCAATGACGAGCGCGAACAGACGCTCAACCAGATGCTGGTCGAGATGGACGGCTTCGAAACCAATCTGGGCGTGATCGTGGTCGCTGCGACCAACCGTCCCGACATCCTCGATGCCGCGTTGCTGCGCCCCGGTCGTTTCGACCGCCAGGTGTATGTCACGCTGCCCGACATCCGCGGCCGTGAACAGATCCTGAATGTGCACATGCGCAAGATCCCGATCGGACAGGACGTCAACGCCGGCATCATCGCTCGCGGAACACCTGGCATGTCGGGCGCCGATTTGGCCAACCTGTGCAACGAAGCTGCCCTGATGGCTGCACGCCGCAGCGCACGCGTCGTCGAAATGACCGATTTCGAGCGTGCGAAAGACAAGATCCTGATGGGTCCGGAACGCAAGAGCATGGTCATGCCCGAGGAAGAGCGTCGCAACACGGCGTATCACGAGTCCGGCCACGCCTTGCTCGGCAAGATGCTTCCCAAGTGCGACCCGGTGCACAAGGTCACGATCATTCCTCGCGGCCGCGCGCTTGGCGTGACCATGAGCTTGCCGGCGCAGGATCGCTACAGCTACGACCGCGAATACATGCTCAGCCAGATCAGCATGCTGTTCGGTGGACGCATTGCGGAAGAAGTGTTCATGAACCAGATGACCACCGGCGCCAGCAACGACTTCGAGCGCGCGACCCAACTGGCCCGTGACATGGTGATGCGTTACGGCATGTCCGAGGCGCTGGGCCCGATGGTCTACGCCGAGAACGAGGGCGAAGTGTTCCTCGGTCGTTCGGTGACCAAGACCAACAACATGAGCGAATCGACCATGAAGAAGGTCGACGACGAAGTGCGCAGCATCATCGACCAGCAATACGCGCTTGCTCGCAAGCTGATCGAAGACAACAGCGACAAGATGCACGCGATGGCCAAGGCCTTGCTCGAATGGGAAACCATCGACGACGAACAGCTGTCGGACATCATGGCTGGTCGCGAACCGCGTCCTCCGCGCGACTGGACGCCTCGCATTCCTCCGAGCGGTGGTGGCGGCAACGACGGCGCATCGGGTACGGGCGTGAAACCGGTCGAACCTGCACCGACTGCAGCTTGAGCTGTGACCTGACTGCCGCAAGGCAAAGACTTTCAGGGATCGAAAATGGGGCGTAAGCCCCGTTTTTGTTTTTCAAGATGATCTGGCAAACCACCCGCTTTCAAATCGACCTGAGCGCGCCTCGCGTGATGGGCATCGTCAATGTCACCCCCGATTCGTTTTCCGACGGTGGGCAGCATTCGTCCATTCGCGCGGCCGTGCGGCATTGCGAGCAGCTCGTTGCCGAAGGCGCAGACATTCTCGATATAGGCGGAGAGTCGACTCGACCCGGCGCTCCGGCGGTCACGCTGGAAGAAGAACTGGTGCGCGTGGTGCCTGTCATTCAGGAGGCGGTAAAACTTGGAGTTCCGGTCTCTATCGACACCTACAAAGCCGGCGTGATGCGCGCCGCTCTCGATCTGGGTGCGGACATCGTGAACGACATCTGGGCGCTTAGGTCCGAAGGCGCGATGGCGGTGGTCTCATCTCACGCTTCCTGCGGCATTTGCGTGATGCACATGCACAGAGACCCCCAGACCATGCAATTGCAGCCCATGGCGGGCGATCCGGTGGCCGAAGTGAAGGATTTCCTTCGGCAGGTCACCGATGCATTACGTAGCAATGGCGTATCGCCCGAACGGATCACCATCGATCCCGGCATTGGCTTCGGCAAGACAGTTGCGCAGAACTTCACTCTGCTGCGCGAGACGGCATCGCTGTTGGAGCTCGGATACCCGTTGCTCGCCGGCTGGTCGCGCAAGTCGTCTCTTGCAGCAGCTACCGGGTTGTCCCTTTCCGCCGCCGCCGGTCTGGAAATGCGGGATCGGGTCGCTCCTAGCATTGCCGCAGCCGTGTTGGCGGTCGAGCGAGGCGCCAAGATTGTCCGTGTGCACGATGTGCGCGAAACTGTCGCTGCGCTCGGCGTCTGGCGAGCCATGAACAACTCAAAAACATGACAAGAAAATATTTCGGCACCGATGGCATTCGCGGAACGGTAGGACAGGATCCGATCACACCCGATTTCGTTTTGAAGCTCGCGCATGCGGTGGGACGCGTCTTGCGTCGCACCGAGGAACGGCCTGTCGTTCTCATTGGCAAAGACACCCGTATTTCGGGCTACATGCTCGAGAGCGCGCTCGAATCTGGCTTCAACTCAGCGGGGGTCGATGTCGTGTTGCTCGGGCCTTTGCCGACTCCCGGAGTCGCGTACCTCACGCGTGCGCAGCGTGCGAGCCTTGGCGTCGTCATCAGCGCGAGCCACAACGCGTACCCGGACAACGGCATCAAGTTTTTTAGCGCGCAGGGCACCAAGCTGTCGGACGCCTGGGAGCAGGCGGTCGAGCACGAACTCGAACAGCCCCCGCGCTGGGCCGATTCGATCAGCCTCGGAAAAGCGCGTCGTCTGGCGGATGCCGCCGGTCGATACATCGAGTTTTGCAAGAGCACCTTCGATCACGACCTGAGCCTCAAGGGCTTGAAGATCGCGGTCGATGCCGCGCATGGAGCCGCCTATCAGATCGCTCCGAAAGTGTTCCACGAACTCGGCGCGGAAGTCGTTGCGATCGGGTGTGCGCCGGATGGTCTCAACATCAATGCAGGCGTGGGCGCGACCCATCCGGAAGCTCTCGTTGCAGCGGTGAAGGCCAACAAGTCGCACTACGGTGTCGCGCTCGACGGAGATGCCGATCGCGTTCAGCTGGTCGATGCGAGCGGGCGCCTCTTCAACGGCGACGAACTGCTTTATCTGATCGTGCTCGATCGTCTGTCGCGCGGCGAAGAAGTCGCCGGCGTCGTGGGCACGCTCATGACCAACATGGCGGTAGAGGTGGCGCTCAAAAAACACGGTATCGAATTCGTTCGCGCAAAAGTGGGCGACCGATACGTGCTGGAAGATCTCGAAGCGCGCGGGTGGCTGCTCGGCGGCGAAGGATCTGGGCATCTGCTTGCGCTCGACAAACACACCACCGGCGATGGCCTGATCAGCGCTTTGCAAGTGCTTCAAGCCTGCGTGCGTAGCGGCAAGTCGATGGCCGAATTGCTGGGTGACGTGACGCTGTTTCCGCAGACGTTGCTCAACATCAGGCTCGACCAGAAGGATGGATCGAAACCCATGCAAGACTGGAAAAGCAATCCGTTTCTTGCGAACGAAACTGCATCGGTGCAAAAGGATCTTGGCGATGAAGGGCGCATCCTGATTCGTCCGAGCGGTACCGAGCCGCTGCTTCGAATCATGGTCGAGGCACGCGACGCGGCGCAGGCGCAGCACTGCGCGCAACGCCTGGCCGACACGCTGTCGATGCACTGATAAATTCCGCGTTCCGTACGAGCAATTCGCTTGTGCGAATGTCATTGAACCGACACTTCACTGACACATCTGCGTCACTCCCCCTTTCGATACTTCATCGAAAGAAGGGGATACCAGATGAAAGAACTGCCGAGCCCAACGTTTCCACTCTCACCCGTAGCGCTGCCCGCAGTGCTGCACAGGGGGTCACTTCATCGACCTGACCCGAACGATCAAAAGAAAAGTGCTGCAGGTGGCATCGAAGTCTCCTGGGCCACGCATCTAGACGAAGTTCGTCAGGCGCAAAAGCTGCGATACGACGTGTTCGCAGGCGAGATGGGCGCCCGACTCGCCACCACGATTCCCGGTCACGACGTCGATCTGTTCGACGACTACTGCGAGCATCTGCTGGTTCGCCATGCCGACACCCGCGAAGTGATCGGCACTTATCGTGTCCTCACACCTGCACAAGCGAAGCGCGTGGGCAGCACCTACAGCGACACCGAATTCGATCTCACCCGCCTGCGCTCGTTGCGCTCGCGCATGGTCGAACTCGGACGCAGCTGTGTGCACGAAGATCATCGCCACGGCGGCGTGATCATGGCGCTCTGGGGCGCTCTTGCCGAGTTCATGGTGCGCAACCAGCTCGACACCATGATCGGCTGCGCCAGCATTCCGATGCTTCACAACGGCGCGGTGAGCGGCGACGTTGCAGCAAGCGTGTGGCGCCAACTGAAGAACACGCACTTGGCACCGATCGAGTTTCACGTTCATCCGCGTCTGCCGCTGCCGGTGGAACGCCTGGACGACACGCTCGATATCGAGCCGCCCGCGCTCATCAAAGGTTATTTGCGACTAGGCGCGAGGGTACTCGGCGCACCCGCCTGGGATCCGGATTTCAACACCGCCGATTTGCCGATGCTGATGCGAATTGCCGACTTGCCCGCCCGCTACCGAAAACACTTCCTGGGGGTTTGATGCGAACCACATTCGACGCTGCAACTGTCTGGACGAATCAACTCAACTTCGACGGCCGCAGCGAGCCGGATGACGACGTCGTCGTAAAACGCTATCGCACCATCTTCATCTCCGATCTGCATCTGGGAACGCCCGGATGCCAGGCGGTGGAGCTCCTCGAGTTCCTCAAGGCACACCCCAGCGACAACCTGTACCTGGTCGGCGACATCATCGATGGCTGGCAATTGCGCCGTAAGTGGTACTGGCCGCAATCGCACAACGACGTGGTGCAAAAACTTCTGCGCCGTGCGCGCAAGGGATGCCGCGTGGTGTTCGTGCCGGGCAATCACGATGAATTTGCGCGTCAATTTTTAGGCCACTCGTTCGGTGGAATCGATGTAGTTGAAGAAGCGGTTCACCTGACTGCCGACGGCCGCAAGCTGTGGGTGATTCATGGCGACTACTTCGACGGCGTAGTTCAGTGCGCCAAATGGCTCGCGCATCTGGGCGACAACATGTACGAGTTCACGTTGCGCCTGAATCGGCATCTCAACTCGTTGCGCGCGCGCATGGGTCTTCCGTACTGGTCGCTCTCGGCCTACCTCAAGCACAAGGTCAAGAAGGCGGTGAGCTACGTGAATCAGTTCGAGACCGCCGTTGCTGCGGAAGCTGCCAAGCGGGGTCATCAGGGCGTCGTCTGCGGACACATCCACCGTGCTGAGATGCGCGACATCGACGGCGTTCTCTATTGCAACGACGGCGACTGGGTGGAGAGCCGCACCGCGCTGGTCGAGCACTTCGACGGCACGCTCGAACTCGTCGAATGGGAAGCCTCGCATCCAACGCACAGAAAGCAGACGTCCAAACACCCCTCAACGAACGCCGTATCACGTGATCGGCAGGTCGAAACAGAAGACGACTACACCAAGGAGCTCGCATGAAACTCGCACTCATCACTGACGCATGGACCCCGCAGGTCAACGGTGTCGTCACCACGCTGGTCGAGCTCACGCGGCAATTGCGCGAAGCGGGCGACGAGGTTCATGTGATCGAACCCGGGATGTTCAGAACGCGTCCTTGCCCCGGCTACGCGGGAATCGATCTCGCGGTGCGCCCCAAGAAACAGCTGGTCGCGCAACTGGATGCCATCGAGCCGGACGCGATTCATATTGCGACCGAAGGCCCGCTCGGCTGGGCCGCCCGCAGCTACTGCCTCAAGCGCGGCCTTGCGTTCACGACAGCCTTCCACACCAAGTTTCCAGAAATCCTGAATGCAGCCGCCAAGGTTCCGGTGTCCTGGGGATATGCGCTGTTTCGTCACTTCCACAAACCGTCGTCCGGTGTGATGGTGCCGACCGACAGCGTTTTGAAGATGCTGGAAAACCGAGGTTTCAAAAATCTGCGCAGCTGGACTCATGGCGTCGATCTGGACCTGTTCAAGTACAGCGACAAACCCGCCGCGATGGGCAAGCTCGCACCGGCCAGCCGTCCTATCAGCCTGTTCGTGGGACGCGTGTCTTACGAGAAGAATATCGAGGCCTTTTTAAAGCTCGACCTTCCGGGCACCAAGGTAGTCTGCGGAGTCGGTCCGCTCGAAGAAAGCCTGAAAGCTGCGTATCCCCAGGTCCGGTGGCTGGGCGTGATGCCTCGCCCCGAGCTGGCGGAAATCTACGCGGCAGCAGACGTATTTGTGTTTCCGAGTCACGCAGATACCTTCGGTCTGGTTATGCTGGAAGCGATGGCGAGCGGCACTCCGGTGGCAGCGTTTCCGGTCGATGGACCGCTCGAAGTGCTCGGCTATACGAACAAACAATCCAAGGGTGGCGTTTTGAGCGACGACCTTCAGGCAGCAGTTTTCGGCGCACTGGCCGTTCCACGGCACGAGGCGAGGGCGCGCGCAATGGAATTCAGCTGGGATGCGGCAACTCGGCTGTTTTCGAAGTTTCTCGTGCCCGCGCGGCACGCGTCCTTCGTCGACACTGCCCTTGGCAATGTGACAAGCCAGCGTCAAGCTGTCACATTCCTGTCATCTGGCAAATGAACACTGAGGTATGACTTTGCTATCTGTTAGTGAAAACACCCCGATGCCGATCCCCGTGACGGTATCGCCGAAGAGTGAAACCGGCGTTCCCTTTCTGGACCGCGACCACAGCCTGCTTGCCTTCAACGAACGCGTGTTGCATTGGGCCGGCCGCCCCGAGGTACCGCTTCTGGAGCGTCTTCGTTATTTGTGCATCGTGTCGTCCAACCTCGACGAATTCTTCGAGGTGCGTGCGGCTGCCCATCTCTCGGCCATGCAGGCGGGCGACCGCAAGGGCGCCTACAGCGTCGACAGCTTCGAGAGGCTGTCTGCCGCCGCGCACGATCTGGTAGCTCGTCAATACACGCTGTACAACGACGATCTGATGCCGACGTTCAAAGAGAACGGCATCGAAATCATTTCCCACGGAGATCGCAACCCGGCACAAAAGCGCTGGGTGAAAGAGTACTTCGACCGTGAAGTGAAGCCATTGCTGATCCCGGTGAGCCTCGATCCTGCTCACCCGTTCCCACAAGTCGCCAACAAGTCGCTCAACTTCATCGTGCGCATGGCTGGCAAAGATGCCTTCGGTCGCGAAAACGAAATCGCCATCGTCAAGGTACCGCGCGTTCTGCCGCGATTCGTTCGCATGCCCGACAAGGTTGCCGGTAACCGGACGCTGTTCGTGTCGCTATCCAGCGTGATCCGCGCGCACCTGTCCGAGCTTTTTCCCGGACGCGAGATGAATCAGTTCTCGCAGTTCCGCGTGACCCGTCATTCCGATCTGGCGGTCGACGAGGACGAAGTTCGCAATCTGCGCACTGCTTTGCGCCAAGGGCTGCAGCATCGACATTACGGGCAAGCGGTTCGGCTGGAAGTGTCTGCCGGATGCTCCGAATTCCTGTCGTCGTTCCTCCTTGCTCAGTTCAACCTGCCCGAAGGCGCGCTGTACCGGGTGCACGGGCCGGTGAACTTGGTTCGACTGACCCAGTTGATCGACTTGGCCGATGCGCCCCAACTGCTGTTTACGCCCTACAAGCCCAGCTATCCGAAAGCCATCAAGCAGGGCGAATCGTTTTTCGATCGCCTCAAGCAGGGCGATGTGATGATTCATCAGCCCTTCGAGAGCTTCGACGGCGTACTGGCATTCCTGCGTGAAGCGGTGAACGATCCGCAAGTGCTCGCGATTAAGCAAACGATTTACCGCACCGGCGCCGATTCCGTGTTGATGGAACTGCTGCGCGAGGCGGTGCGTCGCGGCAAGGAAGTGATGGTCGTCGTGGAGCTGAAAGCCCGCTTCGACGAAGAAGCCAACATCAACTGGGCCGAGATGCTCGAGTCGATCGGTGCGCAGGTGGTGTACGGCGTGGTCAACCTCAAGACCCACGCCAAGATGCTGCTCGTGACCCGACGCGAAGGCCGCATCCTGAAGCGCTACGGACACTTGTCGACCGGCAACTACAACCCGCGAACCGCGCGTCTGTACACCGACGTGAGCTATCTCACCGCCGACAACGAAACCACTGCCGACATGCAGAGCCTGATGGTTCATCTGGCCGGTCAGAACAAGCTGCCGCGCATGAACAAGCTGTGGGTCGCGCCGTTCCAGCTGCATAAAAAGCTGATCGAGAAAATCGACGAAGTGACTGCAGGTGCGAAGGCCGGGAAACCCGGTCGAATCGTCGCAAAAATGAATTCGCTGACCGACGAGGCGCTGATGCTGGCACTGGTTCGCGCATCCAAGCAAGGCGTGAAGATCGACCTGATCGTGCGTGGTGCCTGCATGCTGCCCGCGCAGATGGTCGGCGTGTCCGAGAACATCAAGATTCGTTCGATCATCGGCCGCTTCCTGGAGCACACACGGGTGTTCTATTTCGGAAGTGGCGAGCAGGAAGATCTGTATCTGGCAAGCGCGGACTGGATGAACCGCAACATGATGCGACGCATCGAGCTCGCCTGGCCGGTGACCGATCTCGCGCTGCGCCAACGCGTGATCGACGAATGTCTGGTGGCCTATCTGCACGACGACAGCGATGCGTGGGAATTGCGTGCCGACGGCATCTACCACCACATCGATACCAAGGCCGACAAGAGTCGCAGTGCGCAGAGAGCGCTCATGCAACGTTACGCCGCAGGATCTGCGGACGTGACCGACGTGTAGTTTCGTTTGGCGCATCGAGAGAGGTGATCGACATGGATCTGATCTTCTGGAGACACGCCGAAGCGCACGAATGGACAGAGGGCTGCGACGATCTGGATCGCGCCCTCACGCATCGCGGCGAAAAGCAGGCGATGCGCATGAGCCGCTGGCTCGATCGCCAATTGCCTGAAGGCACAAGAATTCTGTGTAGCCCTGCTCGCCGATGCGAGCAGACCGTTGCTGCGCTGGATCGCAAATACAGGGTGAAAGAGGAGCTGTCGCCCGATGGCACAGTCGAATGCTTGCTACAGGTCGTTCAGTGGCCGGAGGCAAAGTTGCCTGTGTTGATCGTCGGACATCAGCCCCTTTTCGGGCAGGCAATTGCGAAACTGCTGAACCTGAACGACGAAGAAATGTCGATCAGAAAGGGCGCCGTCTGGTGGCTCAAAAGCCGCGAGCGAGAAGGGCAGTTGCAGACAGTCGTGGTGACTGTGCAAGCCCCCGAGACGCTTTAAGCCGTCTCGGGTTCGGTCGCCTGGAGGCGGCGACCCGTCGAAACTAATTTGGTTTCGATCAGATGGGCATTGCAGGTGGCACGACCATCGGTGCGGGAGCTGTCGTCACGGCCGGCTTCACGGCTTTGGCGGACTTCGGTGCCTTAGGCGCTTTCGGCGCTTTAGCGGCCTTCGGTGCCTTCACGACCTTGGCGACCTTGCTGATTTCTTTAGCTGCAGGCTTCGTAGCTACCGACTTTTTCGCAACAATCTTTTTGGCGGCGGGCTTCTTGGCAGCTGTCTTCTTCGCAGCAGGCTTCTTGCTGCTGGTGGGACGTCCGGTTTTGATCGAGGGCACCAACGAGAGTGCAGCTTCGAGTGCTGCATCGCTCAACGAGGACAAGGCCTTCAAGCCTGCACGCAACACTTCGCTTTTCTTCGCTGCACGGCCGAGACTGGAAACGCGCGCTTTGATCTCGTCGATCACGCCGTATTCCATTTTGGGAATGGTGAAGCTGTCGCGAACCAGCTTGGGCTTTTTGGGCTTGGCAGCTTTTGCTGGCCTTGCCGATCCTGTTTTGGGAGCCGCCTTGGGTGCTGCCTTGGGTGCTGACTTGGATAAGGCTTTCGGAGCCGTCTTGGTGGCTACCTTTTTCGCAACCGCTGAAGTCTTCACGGCGATCGTCTTCTTCGCTGCGGTTTTCTTTGCGACCGGCTTTTTCGTTGCAGGCTTCTTAGCTGTTTTGACGGCCTTCTTGACCGCAGGCTTGGTTGCCTTCACTGCAACTTTGGTGGCCGGCTTCGTAGCCGATTTGGTCACAGGCTTCGCGGCCGGTTTGGTTTTCGCGGCGGCAGAAGTTTTCTTTGCAGCGGAGGTTTTCTTTGCAGTTGCCATAAGAAGGAGGTCCTTTCGAATATTTGTGGAAACAGTATAAACAGTTTAATTTCCACAAAACCGACTCGCGAAGACCTCTTTAAAGCCACTCTCAGGCGACTCTCAACCCTCGTCGAACTGGAATGTGTAGGGCGTTTTCTGCCAGGCCAAAACCTCTTCCCGAAGCAGATACGCCGACTGCGGATATGACGCCGACCAACCCGCGCGAGACGTCATGACGAACACCGATTCGTGCCTGTCGTCCACCGAGATTCGCAGGCTGTTCATGTCAGGATCCATCCGCGCGTGGCACAGGATGACTGCCAGTCGCAGCGATAGAAGCTGCTGCACCAGCAACGGGTCGTTCAATTCGGTTTCGATCTTTTTGAGCTTGCCGCGATGGCCCAGAACCAACAAGCCGAGGCGATGCAACTCGGGCACCGCGAAGCCCGGCGCATCGGTGTGTTCGAGGATGTAGGCGCCGTGCTTGTGATAGTCGCTGTGCGAAATCTGCCGGCCGATTTCATGCAACTGAGCGGCCCATTCGAGCTTGCGTTCGGGACGGGTCGAATCGTCTCCGGGTTGCGCCCGGTGGATCTGGCGGAAGAGTTGACGCGATACCTTGTCGACCCGCAACGCCTGGGTTTGCACCACCGCAAATTGCGTTGCGAGGCGTTGCACGCTGGCACTGCGCAAATCGCCTTCATCGCGTTCGCGATCGAGCAAATCGTAAATCGCGCCATGACGAAGTGCGCCCTGGGCGGCGTGCATTTCTTCTATGCCGAGCAGATCGAACACGGCCAGCAGCACGCTGACGCCGCCGCCGATGACCGCGCGGCGGTCTTCCTTCAATCGCTCGAACTTTGCCTTGTCGGCAGACTGCGACTTGATCAGTCTGTCCAGGAGCCAGTCGAGGCCTTCACGCGTCACGACGCCTTCCGGAAATCCTGCGCCGCCCAGAATGTCGGCCACCGCACCCACCGTGCCCGACGAGCCGTAGGCCACTTCCCAGGTGCCTGGCTGATAGATGTCCAACGCGCCATCGAGCACCGCCTTTGCTGCGGTCTCGGCCATCTGGAACGCGCGCTCCGTGAATTGGCCATCCTGAAAATATTTCATCGACCAGGCAACGCTGCCTACCCGATACGACTCGGTTGCGTTGGCCGTGAAGCCTTGCCCGAGGATGATTTCGGTGGAGCGGCCGCCGATATCGACCACAAGTCGCTTCTCGTTCGACTGCGGTAACAGTCGAGCTACCCCTTGATAAATTAGCCGCGCCTCTTCCCGGCCAGAAATCACATCGATTTGAAACCCCAGAATCTCGCCGGCTTTTTTTAGGAAGACATCCCTATTTCTGGCCTCGCGAAGCGTTTGAGTGGCCACCGCACGAACCTGCGAACGCTTGAATCCGGCCAGTTTTTCCCCAAAACGGGCCAGGCATTCCCAGCCGCGCTGCATCGCTTCCTGAGTCAGGTTGCGGTTCTCGTCGAGACCGTTGCCCTGGCGAACCGTCTCTTTGAGGTACTCCACACGCTGGATTTGCCCATGGTCGAGCCGGCCGATTTCCAGTCTGAAGCTGTTGGAGCCGAGGTCGACCGCCGCCAGTAATTTGCCGTTTTGATTTGCGTTTTGCATTGTGTTTGGTGCGAATCGTATGCGAACGGGTTCGGACCCTTGTGACAGTTATGTGACGCATCTTTTATGTCACGTCAGTGTCACATACGACCCATAAAGTCCAGCCATCGAGCAGTGAAGCTTACCGATCACTGTGTTTTTCAAGTGCAACCATAAAAGGTGTTTTGATGAAATTGAACTACAGCATTGCAATCCTCGCGGTCACCGCGGCAGCATTCTCGCCCCTGGCACAAGCCCAGGACGTCACCGGCGCAGGCGCAAGCTTCCCGGCTCCCCTGTATTCCAAGTGGGCGGCAGACTACAACAAGGCAACCGGCGTCCGCATCAACTATCAATCGGTCGGATCGGGTGCCGGCATGAAGCAAATCGAAGCGAAGACTGTCGATTTCGGCGCTTCCGACGCTCCCCTGACCGACGCTGAACTCCAAGCCAAGGGCCTGGTTCAGTTCCCCACCGTCATCGGCGGCATCATCCCCGTGGTCAACATCGCTGGTATCAAGGCAGGCGAGCTGAAGCTGACCGGCCCGGTGCTGGCAGATATCTACCTGAACAAGATTTCCAACTGGAACGATCCGGCAATCAAGGCGCTGAACCCCGGCTTGAACCTGCCTGACGCTCCCATCGCTCAAGTCCGCCGCGCTGACGGTTCGGGCACCAGCTTCAACTTCACCAACTACCTGAGCAAGGTAAGCCCCGAGTGGAAGAGCAAGGTCGGCGAAGGCACGGCAGTCAACTGGCCCGTCGGTGCAGGTGGCAAGGGCAACGAAGGCGTCGCAGCATTCGTGACACGTCTGCCCAACTCGATCGGCTACGTCGAATACGCTTACGTCAAGCAAAACAAGATGACCTACGCATTGCTGCAAAACTCGGCAGGTGCTTATCCCCAGCCCAACGACGACGCTTTCAAGGCAGCTGCTGCCGGCGCACAGTGGGACAAGAGCTTCTATCAAATCCTGACGAACCAGCCCGGCAAGGATGCATGGCCGATCGCTGCAGCGACTTTCATCATGATGCACAAGTCGCAAGACAAGCCCGAGAAAGCTTCCGCTTCGCTGAAGTTCTTCGAATGGACCTACAAGAACGGCGACAAGACGGCTGACGATCTGGACTATGTGCCGATGCCCGCAACCGTGAAAACCGCGATCGAAAAATCGTGGGGCGACATCAAGGACACCTCCGGCAAGGCCGTGGCGTTCAAATAATTGGAAATGGACCGGTTTGCGCAAAGAAGTCAGCGCGACCCGGTCCTTCTAACTTTCAATTCCACAAATTAACTCACGGGTAAACAAAGTGTCATCTACACTTTCTGCGAATCCGGCGTCTTTCGATCCGAAAGCGTCTTCCCGCGAAACTACTAATCCGCCACCCGTGAACCCTATTCGCCAAGGACCCATGGCAGACAGACTGTTCGGTTGGGCTGCCAAAGGTGCGGCCCTTCTGACGTTGGCACTGCTTTTCGGCATTCTTCTGTCACTCGTGGTCGGCGCATGGCCGGCTATTTCCAAGTACGGCTTCAGCTTTCTGACCAGCAGTGTTTGGGACCCGGTGAAAGAGGAGTACGGCGGTCTGGTGATGATCTACGGCACGCTTGCGACGTCGTTCATTGCCCTGGCAATTGCGGTTCCGGTCAGCTTCGGTATTGCGCTGTTTCTTACCGAACTTTCTCCTTCGTGGCTTAAGCGCCCCCTGGGAACCGCCATCGAACTTCTTGCTGCTGTTCCTTCCATCGTGTACGGCATGTGGGGCCTGCTGGTTTTCGGCCCGATTCTCGCCACCTACGTGCAGCAGCCGCTTCAATCTCTTTTCAAGGGCGTGCCTTTTCTGGGCGCCCTGGTTTCGGGACCTCCGGTCGGCATCGGTATTTTGTCGGCCGGCATCATCCTGGCCATCATGATCATCCCGTTCATCGCATCGGTGATGCGTGATGTGTTCGAAGTGACGCCCGTACTGCTGAAAGAGTCGGCTTACGGACTCGGATCGACCACCTGGGAAGTCATGTGGAAAGTGGTTCTGCCTTACACCAAGGCAGGCGCTATCGGCGGCATCATGCTCGGCCTGGGTCGTGCCTTGGGCGAAACCATGGCTGTCACTTTCGTCATCGGCAACATGAACCAGTTGAATTCGCTGAGCGTGTTCGAGGCGGCTAACAGTATTACGTCTGCACTCGCCAACGAATTCGCCGAAGCCGGCGCAGGTCTGCATCAGGCCGCGCTGATCTATCTTGGCCTGGTGCTGTTCTTCATCACCTTCGTCGTGCTGACGCTGTCCAAGCTTTTGCTGGCTCAGCTGCGCAAGAGCGAAGGAGCGAAATCATGAGCGCGGTCATGAAGAATCCCGCAGCCGAGGCGATGCAACGCACTCGCGAATCGAAATACAGAAAGCGCAAGCTGGTCAACAAAATTGCGCTGGTGCTTTCTCTGGCGGCAATGGTGTTCGGTCTGATCTGGCTGTTCTGGATCCTCATCGAAACCGTTCGACTCGGAGTCGGCGGTCTGGTCCTTGCGACCTTCACCGAAATGACGCCCCCTCCGAACGAGCCGGGCGGCATTCTGAACGCCATTTATGGATCGTTCGTGATGGTGGTGGTGGCAACGTTCATCGGAACGCCCATCGGCATCATGGCGGGCATCTATCTAGCCGAATACAACACCAAAGGCTGGCTGGCCAATACGACCCGATTCGTCAACGACATTCTCTTGTCCGCGCCGTCCATCGTGATCGGTCTGTTCGTGTACACGCTGGTGGTCGCGCAGTTCAAGGCGTTCTCCGGATGGGCCGGATCGATCGCTCTGGCATTGATCGTGATTCCGGTGGTGATTCGCACGACAGAAAACATGCTGCAACTGGTTCCCCCAGGTCTGCGTGAAGCGGCTTACGCACTCGGCGCTCCCAAGTGGAAAGTCATCATCAGCATTACGTTGCGCGCAGCGCGTGCCGGTGTCGTGACAGGCATTTTGCTGGCTGTGGCACGTATTTCCGGCGAAACCGCTCCTCTGCTCTTTACGGCGCTGAACAACCAGTTCTTCACCTCGAGCCTGAACGAGCCGATGGCGAGCTTGCCGGTCACCATCTTCAAATTTGCGATGAGTCCTTATGAAAACTGGCAGCAGCTCGCGTGGGCTGGCGTTTTCCTCATCACCATCACCGTGCTCGGACTGAACATCCTGGCTCGCGTGCTGACCCGCAACAAGAACTAACAGGAGGTCACGATGAGCACCATCACCGCCCCGACAGAAAATTCGAAAATCTCGGTCCGTAATCTCGATTTTTATTACGGCAAGTTCCACGCCCTCAAGGGCATCAACCTGAACATTCCGGAAAAGAAAGTCACGGCTTTCATCGGACCCTCGGGCTGTGGCAAGTCGACCCTGCTGCGTATTTTCAATCGCATGTACGAGCTCTATCCCGAGCAACGCGCTGAAGGCGAAATCATTCTCGACGGCGAAAATCTGCTCACCTCGAAAACCGACGTCGCACTGTTGCGCGCCAAGGTCGGTATGGTGTTCCAGAAGCCCACACCGTTCCCGATGTCGATCTACGACAACATCGCGTTCGGCGTGAAGCTGTTCGAGAACCTGAGCGCTGTCGACATGGACGAACGTGTCGAATGGGCTCTGCGCAAAGCGGCGCTGTGGACCGAAGTGAAAGACAAGCTGCGCCAGAGCGGCTCCAGCCTGTCGGGTGGTCAGCAGCAACGTCTGTGCATTGCTCGCGGCATTGCGATCAAACCCGAAATTCTGTTGCTGGACGAACCCTGCTCGGCACTCGATCCGATTTCGACCGCGAAAGTGGAAGAATTGATTGCGGAGTTGAAGAGCGATTACACGGTCGTGATCGTGACCCACAACATGCAGCAGGCTGCACGTTGCAGCGACTACACCGCCTACATGTACCTGGGCGACCTGGTCGAATTCGGCGCTACCGAACAGCTTTTCTTCAAGCCCCGCCGCAAGGAAACTGAAGACTACATCACCGGTCGTTTCGGCTAAGGAGTCCATATGGTCGACAAGCACCTCTCAACCCAATTCGACAGCGAACTCAACAGCGTTTCGGCGCGCGTGATGGAGCTGGGCGGGTTGGTCGAATCCCAGATTCGCCAGGCTATTTATGCGCTCTCGCAATTCAGCGTCGAAGCGGCCGATACGGTTGCCGAGATGGAAATTCGCGTGAACGCCATGGAAATGGACATCGACCGCGAACTGTCGTCGATCATTGCGCGTCGCCAGCCGACCGCACGTGATTTGCGCCTGCTCATAGCGATCTCCAAGACCACCGCCAATCTGGAACGCGTCGGCGACGAGGCGACCAAGATTTCGCGCATGGTCAAGTCGATCATCGCCAGCGGAACCGGTCGTTCGTTGCCTTCGTCCGATTTGCGCGTTGCCGCCGACATGGCTGCTTCGCTGCTTCGCAAGGCACTAGACGCGTTTGCTCGCCTCGACACCTCGATGGCCGTTTCCATCCTGAAGGAAGACGATCTGATCGATCGCGAATTCGACGGCTTCGTGCGCAAGCTCATCACCTACATGATGGAAGATCCCCGCACGATTTCTTCGAGCCTGGACCTGCTGTTCCTCGCGAAAGCAGTCGAGCGTATCGGCGATCACGCGAAGAACATTGCCGAATTCATCATCTACATCGTCAAGGGCGCCGATGTGCGCCACACCACGATGGACCAGGTCGAATCGGCTGTCAGGTAAGCAAGAACAAGATGAAGCAACTACCCCGCGTTCTCATCGTCGAAGACGAGCCGGCAATCGCCGAGCTGATCTCGGTCAATCTGCGCCACAACGGCTTCTCGCCGGTGTGGTCCGAAGATGGCGCGAGCGCACAGCGCGAACTCGATGCGGTTCTCCCCGACGTGATCCTGCTGGACTGGATGCTGCCGGGTCAAAGCGGTCTGTCGCTTGCCCGTAAATGGCGTGCAGATGCTCGCACCAAGGCAGTCCCGATCCTCATGTTGACTGCCCGTGGCGATGAACCGGACAAAGTGGCTGGCCTCGACGCCGGTGCCGACGACTACATCACCAAACCGTTTTCGACGCAGGAACTGCTTGCCCGAATTCGCGCGGTGGTTCGTCGTCGTGCGCCGGAGCAGGTCAAGGACAGCGTGTCCATCGGCGAATTGACGCTCGATGCCGCAACGCATCGGGTGACCATCGGCGGCGCACCGCTCAAGGTGGGCCCGACCGAGTTCAAGCTGCTGCACTTCCTCATGAAAAATCCGGAGCGGGTTCACAGCCGCTCGCAGTTGCTGGACAAGGTCTGGGGCGATCACGTGTTCATCGAAGAGCGTACGGTCGATGTCCACGTGAAGCGACTGCGAGAGTCTCTGGGCGTCGCAGGCACCATGATCGAAACCGTTCGCGGTGCCGGTTACCGGCTCGCGGCCCAGAATGCGGTAATTGCCACGCCTCCAGCCAACGATTCTTCGGCGTCCGCAGCGCAAAGCCGATAGTCCCGCAAAATGGCGGCATGGTTTTTCGATTAGCTCTCTATCTGGCGTTCGACCTCGTCGGCGCCGCAATCGGTTGGTATCTGGCTCGGGAACGCGGTGCATTCATCGGTGTTCTCGTAGGCAATTTCTTCTGGTTCCTGTTCGATCTGTACCGGGGAAACCGGGTGCTCGACTGGTTGCGCTACGGCCTCACCGCCGATGCACCGTCGATGCTCGCCGAGGCGCCCAACATGCGTGGTCTCTGGGGCGAAGTAGCCGATAGAACCCGCCGGATCGTGCGTCTGCGCGATCAGCAAGTGGTGCAAAGCGAGCGGCGTCTTCATGACTTCCTGGCCGCCATCCAGGCATCGCCAAGCGGTGTGGTGCTACTCGACGCCAAAGGGCGAATCGAGTGGAGCAACCAGACGGCAGGCGAGCAGTTCGGGATCGATCCGCAGCGCGACATGCTGCAGTTCATCGGCAATCTGGTTCGCGATCCGGTGTTTGCCGCGTATTGGACCGGCCAGGATTTTTCACGTGGCATCGTCATGACAGGGAGTGGTTCATCAATGTCCAGACCGACACGCCTGGCCGTCAATCTTCATCCGTACGGCGAAGGGCGCAAGCTGCTGCTCGCGCGCGACATCACCGCGCTCGAACAGGCGGAAGCCATGCGAACCGATTTTGTCGCGAACGTATCTCATGAAATTCGCACGCCGCTGACCGTTCTTGCGGGCTTCGTAGAAACGCTTCAAACACTCCCTTTGGATGCCGAAGAGCGCACCCGATACCTCGGCATGATGGCGCAGCAATCGGGCCGCATGCAGAATCTGGTGAGCGATCTGCTGACGCTCTCGAAACTGGAAGGAAGCCCCGCGCCCGGCGTTGCCGAATGGACACCCGTGAAGAGCCTGATGATCCAGTGCGAGCAGGAAGCGCTGGCCTTGTCGTCGGTAGTGACCGCATCGTCAGGGCGCAAGCACATCATCACCTTCGATATGCCGGAAGGAATCGAAATTGCCGGATCGCACACCGAGATTCACAGCGCGCTGTCGAATCTGGTGTCTAACGCGATTCGCTACACACCGGCTGGCGAAACCATTACGGTCCGCTGGCAAAGCCTGCCAGATGGCCGGGCCGATTTCAGTGTTCGCGATAGCGGTCCGGGCATCGCGCAGGAACACATTTCGCGTCTTACCGAGCGGTTCTATCGGGTGGATAGAAGCCGTTCACGCGACACAGGCGGTACAGGGCTGGGCTTGGCGATCGTGAAGCACGTGGCGCAGCGTCATGGCGCCGAGTTGCACATCGCGAGCGAGCTCGGCAAGGGCTCGACCTTCGGAATTACTTTCCCTGCCAGCCGCCTTCGCGCCGCACCCGTTTGACGGTGCGGAAAAGCAGCAGCACGAATGTGGCTGCTGTCAGGGCAAGCGCGGTCGAGCTGGTCTGCCAGAAGGTGATTGGCGCGTTTGAAGCGGTGTGGCCTGCGAAATCTTTGTAGGCCAGCAGGTATCCGCCTGTCAGCCCGACGCCCCATAAAAGCACGCAATAGATAACGAACGGCATCACGGTCACGCGGAAGCATCGCAGCAGAAAAATCGAGAGCGTCTGTACGCCGTCGCTCAGGTGATAAAGCGCAATGAACACCAGCATGCCGCTCGCGGTGGCTACGACGGCGGGTGTCGGCGAGTAGAGCGCGGCGATGGTGTGCCGCCCGAAGAACACAATAGACGCCATGACGAGCGCGAGGCCGACCGTGATGATGAACCCGGTGCGCATGACCGCAGTCGCGTTGTCCAGCCGACCAGCTCCATTCCAGAAACTCACCCGTGCGCTGGTGGCAATGGCCAGCGACAAGGGGATCATGTAGCAGAGCGCTGCAACATTCGAGGCCACCTGATGACTTGCCGACGCCACCACGCCGATGCGCGAAATGAAAAGCGCCATGAGCGTGAACGAGGTGACCTCGACCATGACCGCGAGGCCGCCTGGAACGCCCAATCGGGCGAAGTCGCCGATCTGCTTCCAGTCCGGCTTTTCCATGCGATCCCACAGCTTGTACGGCGCGTAGAGCTTCTGGGTGCGCAGCATGCCGATGGCGAACGCGAGCATCAGGTAGTTCACGACCAGCGTTGCCCACGCGCAGCCGACGGCACCGCCTTCGGGCAAGCCGAACATGCCGAACGCAAACACGATGGACAACGGCACCTTCAGAAACAGCGAGCCGATCTGGACCCAAGTGACTAGAAGTGGCCGCCCGAGGCTTTGATTGAAGGTGCTGTACAGACGGAAAAGCAGGGCGGGCGGGAACCCGAAGGCGAGCACGTTCAGGTATCCACGCACCGCAGGCTGCAGAGATTCTGGAACCTGCGCCCACTTCAGGAGCTGCCCCGGGAACAGAAGAATGCTCATGCCCAGCACAACGATGATTGCGCACAGATAGAGGGACTGACGAAGCGTCTTGCCGACGATTTCCTGTCGTCCTGCGCCATGGTGCTCGGCCCAAACCGGAAGCAGCGACTGGATGATGCCCATGAACGCCACGAACACGCTGATGAAAACAGCCGAGCCCACCGACAGCGATGCGAGATCTTCCGGCGAGTATCGACCGGCGACGACCGTGTCGGTGAGACCGAACGCCATGACGGCGAGCTGTCCGACCAGCACCGTTCCGGCGTGGCGGCCTATCTGTCGAATTTCGAACACTGCGCGATTACTTTCTTAGGCGTCGGTAGAGTTCGACCGCATCGGAATCGCTTCGGGGCCGTCGCGCGATGACTTGTAGCGCCCAGTCTTTGCGTGTCCAGGAGGGCAGGGCCTCGAAGCCGCCGGGTGCCACGATCAGCCAGTCGCATCGCGGGTTAGCCGCTGCGCGTTTGAGCTGGAGCTGTCCGTGGAATCGGAACGCTGCAATCTGGGCATCGTTCAGCCCGCTGACCTCCACGCACTCGCTGCGAGGAATGAAGGGCAACACACGCCGCACCATCGGCTCGTAGCTGCGCGCGTAATCGAGAAGCGGCAGCCACAGCGTCAGAAACAGAAGCCAGCTGAGCACCGCGCCGCCTGCGGGAAGCACCATGCTTTTCCAGATAGCGGACTGATTGCGTCCGACGCGCCATTTGACGATCCAGAACCACGCGCCTGTTGCACCGATGGCAATGATCAGCGCGAGCATCGAGAAGCTGGGCTCGAACCCGGGATAAGCGCGGTACAGATTTGCTGCCGGCTTGGGAGGAATGCCGGTCTGCATGGCCAGCCATCCGAGCCAGATCAATACCGCTGCACCGGTGAAAAACAGCAGCGTGAACCAGTCGATCAGCGCAGCAACGCTTCGGCTCAACGTGGGAAGAGCGAATGCAGCGAGAGTTGCGATCGCAGGGAGTCCGACGAGCAGCGACCGGTCGGATGCAGGGGTGGCAATGGTTGTGGCAACGGTAACGCCCGCGAAGAGGATGGGCACCGCGAGATGCCTGCTCATATGTCGATTGAACAGCTGTCCACGCCAGCGCCACAAAGTCCACAGCACCAGCGGCCACGCCGGCCAGGTGAACCAGAGGAACAAACGCCCAAGGCTTTCCCATGTTCGCAGGTTGGGAGCGGGCATCTCGATCCGGAAATGCCAAAGATGAAGTTTCGATGCGACGGCCGCACACGCCAGAGTGGTGAGGAGGGTGAATACGGCCCAATAGATGCGTGTCTCGGTGTAGTTCCTGCCTTCGGTGTCATGCGAAGCGCGAAACGCGTCCTGGAAGGTGTCCTGATAGGCCGCACGATCGATCAGGCATACGACGGATGCGCCGAGTCCAACAAGCAGTGCCACAGTAGGCGCTCCGGACAGAGTAAGTCCGAGGGTGCCGACGATGAATGCGACTGCGGGGCCGCGCACGCTGAATGGCATTGCCGCAACGCCGTAGAACATGAGCGTTGTCATGCTGAGCTGAATCAATCCGGGCGTGGTTTCGTGCGACAGCTGAGCCAGCCCGAAGCAGGCGACCAATGCCAGCAGTCCTCCATCGGCGATTGCACGCGCGTAGTCGGCGGGCCGGGCTTCGCCGCCGAAAGCAAACGCCACAGGCTGTGCCCGAGGTGATCGTGCGAGGTAGTAGACGGCGTACCAGGTCGCCACGAAGGTAAAGACAAGGAAGAGGCCGAACACGATTCGCACGGCCAGGTCTCCCGACACGAAGCTCGGCGTGAGCTTCAGCGTGATCGCACCGATCCAGTAAGGCAACAGCGCATCGACATCGGGTGCCTTGCCAAGCATTTCGGGTTGCAGCCACCCGGAAAATCCGTTTGCGATTTCCGACATGAACCCGTAGGCAGTGATGTCTGCGCTCTTCCACGGCTCGCGTCCTACGAATCCAGGGAGTACATACACCAGACACAGCATCAGCAAAGCAAGACGCGGCAGTCGGCGCACGGCACTTTGAGCAACGATGGCGGGGGTCGGTGAATTCATTCGGAAAAGGATTGTCTTGGAAAGCGCTTATTGAAATACGGATTAAATCCGGTCGAAGCTATCAGTGAGTTTCGGAGTCGAGCGACTCGGGAACCTTAGACGCAAAAAAAGGCAGCCATGAGGCTGCCTTTTTATCAGACGACAGAAAGTCGTTTGGAAGCTTAAGCTTTTGCTTCGGTCGCAGCGGGTGCGGCAGTAGCAGCGGGAGCCTTGCCGAAACGCTTCTGGAAGCGAGCAACCGGGCCGCCGAGCGTGTCGACCGAGCGTTGCGTGCCTGTATAGAAGGGATGCGATTCGCTGGAGGTGTCCAGCTTGAACAGCGGCAGCTCGCGGCCGTCTTCAGCGGTACCGGTTTCTTTGGTCGCGACGCACGAACGGGTCACGAACTTGAAGCCATTGGACAGATCCGTGAAGAGAACTTCGCGGTAATTGGGGTGAATGTCTTTTTTCGGCATGGAAAATTTTCCTATAAGCGATGCGGTAGCCACAGGGCACATATTGCCAACGCCTTGGGGCGCTTCTGCACTTTCCGCGAAAGAACGAGATTATTGCATGAAATCAAGGACTTGGGAGCGCCAGGGGGCCTCCTAAGACCAATGATTTCGCAGGTTTTCAGCCGCCTCGACGCATCATGTCGAAGAAGTCGACGTTGGTCTTGGTAGCGCGCATGTTCTTGAGCATGAGCTCCATGGATTCGATTTCGTCCATGTTGTAGAGGAACTGGCGAAGAATCCGGGTTTTTTGCAGGATTTCCGGAGCCAGAAGCAGTTCTTCGCGGCGGGTGCCAGAACGGTTGAGCTGGATCGCAGGGAACACGCGCTTTTCGTACAAGCGGCGATCGAGGTGAATTTCGGAGTTGCCGGTGCCCTTGAACTCTTCGAAGATCACTTCATCCATGCGGCTTCCGGTATCGACCAGGGCTGTTGCGATGATGGTGAGCGAGCCGCCTTCTTCGACGTTACGAGCCGCGCCGAAAAAGCGCTTGGGGCGTTGCAGTGCGTTCGAATCGACACCGCCGGACAGAACTTTGCCCGACGAAGGAACCACGTTGTTGTAGGCACGTGCCAGGCGGGTGATCGAGTCCAGCAAAATGACCACGTCCTTTTTCAGCTCGACCAGACGTTTGGCGCGCTCGATGACCATTTCGGCCACGTGCACGTGACGTGCTGCGGGTTCGTCGAAGGTCGACGAAATAACTTCTCCCTTCACGGAACGCTGCATTTCGGTCACTTCTTCCGGTCGTTCGTCGACCAGCAGAACCATCATGTGAACGTCGGGATTGTTGGCGGTAATGGCGTGCGCCATGTGCTGCATCATCACGGTCTTGCCGCTCTTGGGAGGGGCGACCAGCAGGGCACGTTGGCCCTTGCCGATGGGCGCGATGATGTCGATCAATCGGCCTGTGATGTTTTCTTCGCTCTTGATTTCACGTTCGAGTCGCATCTGTTCCTTGGGGAACAGGGGCGTCAGGTTTTCGAACATGACTTTGTGCTTGTTGTTCTCGGGCAGGTCGCCGTTGACCTGATCGAGCTTGGTCAGTGCAAAGTAGCGTTCGCCGTCCTTGGGAGTGCGAACTTCGCCTTCGATCATGTCGCCGGTGTGCAGGTTGAATCGGCGAACCTGGCTCGGGGAAATATAGATGTCGTCGGTGCTTGCCGTGTAGCTCGAATCGGGGCTGCGCAGAAAGCCGAAGCCGTCAGGCAGTATTTCCAGCACGCCGTCTGCAAATACCTGCTCGCCAGCCTTGGCGCGCTTCTTGATGATGGCAAACATCAATTCCTGTTTGCGCATCCGGCCGGTATTTTCGATTTCAAGCTCGTCGGCTTGCTTCAGTACTTCAGACACATGAAGTGCCTTGAGTTCGTTTAAGTGCATGGAATGACCCCTTGCGGAGCTCTATAGACAAACGGGGGGAGGTTTTTGGTAAGGCTAGATCTGCCTCACAAACCGGGATTCGAACTGGGCCGCAGGGTGGGCGGTCAGCGAATTGAAAAGATTATGACAGGAAAAACGAACGGAGCAAAAAGCTCCGTTCGTGCAAGAAAAATCAGGCTGCTGCGAGTTGCTGATCGATGAATGCAGTCAATTGAGCCTTCGTCAAGGCACCAACTTTGGTTGCTGCCAGCTTGCCGTTGTTGAACAGCATGAGCGTAGGAATGCCGCGGATACCGAACTTGCCGGGGATGTCGCGGTTTTCATCGACATTCAGCTTCGCAATCTGGAGCTTGCTGTCGTAGGAAGTCGCAACTTCGTCGAGAATCGGTGCAATCATTTTGCAGGGGCCGCACCACTCGGCCCAGAAGTCGACGAGGACGGGCTTGTCGGCCTTCAGAACGTCTGCTTCGAAGCTGGCATCGGAAACATGTTTAATCAAATCGCTGGCCATGATGGATCCTCTCTGGATTGGTGGGGTACAGCTAAAAGTGGGGCAATTGTGACAGATACCAAGGTCTCTCCGGGAACCGCGTTGCTATGACTCGAATAGCCAAAACCGATGACCTCCCCGACCGTATCCGGGCGGCCATCGATTCCTGCGGCGCGCATCCTTCGCGAACCCTCGTGCTGGTTCCGTTCGCACAGCTGATGAAATCGCTGCGTGCGACCTGGGCGCTGACCGGACACACCGGGTTCGTTCCATGGATCGAGACCACGATCAACGCAGCGCGAACGCTTGCGATGCAATCCGCATTTGCCGATTCGATCGTCGTGTCGCCAACAGACCTCACTTTCGATGCTGCGCGCGACGTGCTCATTGCGCAGTCGCTGCTCGAGAAAGCCGGGCTTGCGAAATGGCGAAATGCCCTGGCGCCGGGTTTGCTCGACGCCGCGATGCAACTGGCGCCGGTGGCCGCAAGCCATGCTCCCGGCGAACGCGCCGAATGGGCATCGCGCATGCAGGCGAGCATTACCGAGCAGATGGATCTTGGCGTGCTGGAGGCGGAGGCTGCGGTCGCCAATCTCGCGTTGATATGGGCCGGTATGTCGTCGTACGAAACCGATGTGCTGTTCAGCGATGAAGCCTGGACCGATATCGATTGCGTGGTGCTGCTGAAAGGCTTTCAGGACGATCCGGTGACCGATGCCGTCATTTCGCGATGCCGCCATGTGATCGCGATCGAGCTTGAACGCGCCGCGCCGTCGGACGTCGAGCTATTGGACGGGGTGAATGTCTACCAGGCCAGAGATGCTGAAGACGAGGCGGAATTGGCTGCCGCAGTGGTCATAGGACACGTTGAACGTGGGCTTTCCCCGATTGCGCTTGTTGCAAATGACCGTGAGTTGACCCGGCGTGTGCGTGCGCGGCTGGCCGCCAAAAACATCGAGGTGGACGACGAGACCGGGTGGAAGCTGTCGACAACCCGGGCAGCCGCTCATCTGATGAGTGCGCTGCGTGCGCTGGTGTTCGATGCATCCAGCGACGCTGTTCTCGACTGGATCAAACAGGCGCCGGCCGTCGATGCGAATGAGCTCCAAATGCTCGAAGCATGGTTGCGACGCAACGGCGCCGGCCGATGGTCGTCGGTGAATATCGATGGCGAGCGAGACACGATGGCCGCTCGCCTTGCAAAACGAATCGACGTCTGGCGCGACGCGATGAGCAAATCACGGCCCTTGCTCGAATGGATCGATGCGTTCGGAGATTTACTGCGTGAAACCGGGCAGTGGAGTCTTCTCGAAACCGATTCGGCGGGCGAGATCGCGCTGTCGGCGTTGCACATGAATGGCGTCGAACGCGAAAACATCGAGGGGCTTGTGCGATCGCTCGGTGCGAAGCCGCAGCGATCGAGTCTTGGCGAGTTCACTTCGTGGGCAAACGGGGTACTCGAAGCGGGAAGTTTCAGGCCGCGAGTGAGCCGCGAAGCCGCGGTAATCGTGCTTCCGATGAGTCAGTTGCTGGCGCGTCCTTTCTCAGCTGTGGTGATCCCCGGCTGCGACGAAATTCGACTGGCTTCATCGCCGGAACCGGCAGGTGCGTGGACCGCTGCGCAGCGCGAACTGCTCGGTCTTCCGACGCGGGACAAATTGCAGTCGCAGATTCGGGCGGCCTGGAATTTTTCGCTCGGCTTCGCTCGTGTCGATCTGCTTTGGCGCTCGAGCGATACCACTGGCGAGCCGATTCTTGCGAGTCCGCTGGTGCAATTGCTGCTGCTGGATCACGCGCTGCCTTTGTCCGCCGATCCTAGGGCCACCCGAGAGGTGCTCATAAGCGGAACGACACGTCCCTCGCCGCATGCGGACACGCTGCCGCTCAAGCGCTTGTCGGCGAGCAGTTACGAAGATCTGCGTCGATGCCCCTATCGATTCTTCGCGCTCAGAAATCTCGGTCTGCAGGAAGCCGATGAACTCGACTCCGAGCTCGACAAGCGCGACTTCGGCAACTGGCTGCACGAGGTTTTGAATCGATTCCACCTCCGAGTCGACGCGAAAACGCCATCGACCCAGCGCGCGTCGATTCTCGATGAATGCGCGCGTCAGGCGACCGAGTCGATGAGACTGCCGGAAGGCGAATTTCTTCCGTTTGCAGCCACATGGCCGGCAGTGCGCGATGGCTATCTGAAGTGGCTGTCGTCGCACGAATCGCAGGGGCTCGCGTTCGGCGAGGCCGAGGTTCGGCTCGAACAAACGCTGGTTTTCGAGGGCGGGAAAATTGCACTGGTGGGCCAACTCGACCGGATCGACCGGATCGTCGGCAGCAGCAGTGAGACAAGCGGCGACGTGTTTGTCATGGACTACAAAACCGAGCATCACGAAGTGACTAAAAAGCGGGTGAAGACTCCGCTTGAAGATACGCAGCTCGCGTTCTATGCGGCACTTGTCCAAGGCGTGGACAGCGGCGATTCGGCAGGCGTGCTGCGCGCAGCGTATGTGAACGTCGGAGATCGCGACGGAACGAACACGGTCGAACAGATCGAAGTGGTAGTGGCGCGAGATGCCTTGCTCGCGGGTATTCGAGTGGACATGGAGCGCATCTCGAAAGGCGCATCGCTGCCCGCGCTGGGCGAGGGGGCAGTCTGCGAATACTGTGCTGCACGTGGTTTATGCCGAAAGGATTTTTGGCAATGACCGACTCCGACGGAAAGCCCATGCAGGCGCAACAGGCTGCACAACCCGAACTGGCCTACGAGCACAACGGGCAACGCGTCGCGGCATCGCGCTTTTACGAAATCGCTTGCGATCCGCGGCGTAGCGTCGCGGTCGAGGCCTGTGCCGGCGCCGGAAAAACCTGGATGCTGGTGTCGCGGATAGTTCGTGCTTTGCTCGAATCGGACGGAGTCGGATCGCGGGCATGCAGACCGCATGAAATCCTCGCGATTACCTTCACGAAAAAAGCCGCTGGTGAAATGCGCGAACGTCTGCACGAGTGGCTCGAGAAATTCGCGCATTCGAACGACGAAGTCCTGCGCAAGGAGCTCGCGCTTCGAGGCATGAGCGAAGGTCAGGCGGACGCGGCGGTCCCGCGTTTGCGGGCGCTTTACAGAAACATGCTCGAAGGCGGTCGTCCGGTTCAGATCCGTACCTTCCACAGCTGGTTCGCGGCGTTGCTTCGAATCGCACCGCTGGCATTGCTGCAGGAGCTGGACTTACCCGCAAGCTACGAATTACTCGAAGACGACAGTCGCGCAGTCAAGCTGGTCTGGCGGCGCTTCTTCAACGCAGTAGTTGCCGATGAATCCGCGCGCGCCGATTACGAAGCACTTGTCGCTAGCCACGGTCGATCCCAGGCTGGCGCTGCGCTCGAAGCCGCCTTGTCCAAGCGCGTCGAATTCGTGTTGGCCGACGCAGGTGGTCATGTCGAAGACGCGGTGCAGACTTTCGCGATGCGTTATCCGTCGATGGCGACCTACGACGCGCCTACCGATGCGTTGAATGGCGACATCGCGCGTCACCGTTGGATGGCGTGGTCCTCGGCCCTAGGCAGCGAAAGCAACAAGACACCGAAGACCGCAGCGGCAGCGATCGTGGATGCGTTCGAGGGCATTGGCGCCAACGACTTGCGGGCGCGTCTGACTGCGTTGAAGAAAGCGATCTTCATCGCGACGGAAGATCGGCTCAAAGCCAATCTCGCCAAATTCGAGGCGGCGCAACAAGCCGAGCAGGAACTGGCAAGCATCTGCGCCGCGCAAGCCCAGCATGACGCCTGGATTCATCAGCAGCGCATGACTCGCCTCACGCGATTACTGGTTTCGGAATTCGCGGCATTGAAGCGTGAGCGCGGCTGGGTCGACATGAACGACATCGAACGCGCGGCTCAGACCATGCTCTCCAACAGCGCGTTGAGCGGCTGGGTGCAGGAGCGTCTGGATGCGCAAGTCAAACATCTGCTGATCGACGAGTTTCAGGACACGAACCCGCTTCAATGGCATTCGATTCACGCGTGGCTGAGCGGATATGGCGGTGCCGCATCCGACGCGCCGAAGGTGTTTCTCGTCGGCGATCCCAAGCAAAGCATTTACCGATTCCGTCGCGCAGAGCCGCAAGTGTTCATCGCGGCCAAAGCGTTCATTGCCCAAACCCTGGGCGGCGACACCTTGAGTTGCGATCACACCTGGCGCAACGCGACGCGCGTGATCGGGCTCGTCAACGATGTGATGAATGCGGCCCAGGACTCGGGCGAGTTCGACGGATTCCGTGATCACACGACTCAGATGAAGATGCCGGGAGTGATCGGAAAACTGCCGCAGATCGCCAGAGACGGCGACGCACAGGAGCCGGTGGAGACTGCCGAAGCCACAAACGAAGACTCCGGATGGCGAGACAGTCTGACGACGCCGCGTGTCCTCCCGGAAGAAAAGCTTTCCACGCTCGAATGCCGTCAGGCGGCGCAGTGGATCGATGGAAAGATTGCGTCGGGCGTGAAGCCGGGCGAGATCATGGTTCTGGCCCGACGCCGCTCCAAGCTTGCATTGATGCAAGACGAATTGCGCGCACTTCACCTGCCCACGCAACAGCCCGAAAAGAACGATCTGGCGCATGTGGCCGAAGCGCAGGATGTGCTGGCATTGCTGGATGTTCTGGTATCGAATTCGCACGATCTGTCGCTCGCACGCACGTTGCGATCGCCGATATTCGGCGCGACCGACGACGACCTGGTTTGGATTGCGCAGGCCAGGCGCAAAGAGCTTTCCAGAGATCCGGATTCTTCACGTTCGTGGTTCGATATCGTCACTTCACATGTCGACTCGGACGAAGCGTTACCTGCCGTGATTTCAAACGCTGGCAAGAAGATGCTCGCCTGGAAATCTTTGCTGCAGCGCCTTCCGCCGCACGATGCGCTGGACGCGATTTACGAATCTGGCGATTTGATCGCGCGATACGCCAGTGCTGCGCCCGATGCCATGCGGGAATCGGTGCTCGCGAATCTGCGTGCATTGCTGGCGGCGTCGCTGCGTGTCGACGCGGCTCGGTACGCGACGCCTTATGGATTCGTTCGCGCCGTCCGCTCGGGCTTGGTCGAAGCATCTGCGGTTGCAGCTGCAGACGCGGTTCGTCTACTCACAGTGCATGGCGCCAAAGGTTTGGAGGCAAAGATCGTGTTGATGCTCGACACCGACAGCGGCCCCGGCAAAGCCGATTCGATGAGCGCACTGATCGTGTGGCCGGGCGCTTCGGCAGTTCCAACGAAGTTCGTGTTCATGGTGCGGGAAAAGTCTCCGCCAGCTTGCGCAACCGAGGCTTTCGCGGAAGAGAAAGCTGCGCGGCAGCGCGAAGAACTCAATGCGCTCTACGTCGCGATGACACGCGCACGCGAGGAGCTCGTGATTTCGTCGTCGGCGCCGCATGTGAAGCCGGCTTCGAGCTGGTGGCGACGTCTCGAAGCCGTTTGCGATCCGATCGAACCCGGCTCGATAGACGAGTCGTCCGCACCGGATGCCGAAGTGAGATCAGCTTACGAGTTACGCGTCTTGCCTAACCTGAGCGCCGAGGGCGCCGAGCGCGCTGACGGTTCGAACAAGGGTGCCGACATTGACGAACCCGAAGTCTCTTCGACCGAAGCCCTGGTCGGCATGGCTGCACACAAGCTGCTGGAGTGGTCCGATGCGAAGGGTGCCTTCAACGACAGGCAGATCGCATCCATCAGAAAAGAGTTTCGGCTTGACGCGTCGCAGGCGAGCCTCGCGGTCTCTATCGCGATACGAATCCTGAGCGGCGAAGGTGCCTGGGCATGGGACACGACGATCATCGATTGGGGTGGCAACGAGGTTGCGCTTATTCATGAGGGACAATCGCTTCGCATGGACCGGCTTGTCCGCAGGCGCGACACCGGTCATTGGTGGGTGCTCGATTACAAGTCGCGCTGGCGACCGGATCTCGATGCCGAGCTGGTCGATCAGCTCACGACGTATCGTGACGCGGTTCGTGCTGCACACCCCGACACCGTCGTCCAGGCCGCCTTTTTAGGCGGCGACGGACGCTTTCATACGCTTTGATTTTGTCCGCGTGTGTTCTGAAACTACTGAAATTGAATGACTGAAAAACTGGAACTCGGCCCGCGCGACGCCTGCATCATCGGTGCCGGCCCCGCTGGTCTCATGGCCGCAGAAAGATTACTCGAAGCGGGCAAGGTGGTTCACCTGTTCGACGCGATGCCATCGGTCGGACGTAAATTCCTGCTGGCAGGCAAGGGTGGGCTGAACCTCACGCATTCCGAGCCGATCGACCACTTCATGGCGAAATACGGCAACAAATCTGGCGTTCTACAACCTGCACTCGATGCGTTTTCTCCGACGCAATTGCGCGAGTGGGCCGGCAAGCTGGGCATCGACACTTTCGTGGGTACCTCCGGACGAGTTTTTCCGAAGGACCTCAAAGCAGCTCCCTTGCTTCGCGCGTGGCTGCATCGCCTCAGGACCCTTGGACTGAATCTGCACACACGCCACAAATGGAAGGGCTGGAACGACGATGGCGCATTGGTCTTCATCACTCCGACGGGCGTCCGCGAAGTCCGCGCGAATGCGACCGTGCTCGCTCTTGGCGGTGCAAGCTGGTCGCGACTCGGATCAGATGGCGCATGGGTTCCGTGGTTGCAGTCCCGTGGGGTCGATATCGCAACCCTCAAGCCATCGAACTGCGGATTCGAAGTGGAGGGCGCATGGTCGCCATTCTTCGCAGAAAAATTCGCCGGCCAGCCCTTCAAGGCGGTGGCTCTGGCATTCACGTCTTCGAGCGGGCAAGTCTTCTCGAAGCGGGGCGAATTCGTTGCCACCGCGACCGGTGTCGAAGGCAGCCTGGTGTATGCCGCGTCTGCTTTGTTGCGCGATGAAATCGAAAGCCAAGGCTCCGCCACCTTCATGCTCGATTTGATTCCGGTGAAGAGCTATGAAGAAGTGCTCAAGGAAGTGAAGCATCCGCGCGGATCCCGTTCGCTGAGCAGCCACCTGAAGAGTCGGCTTGGCATAGACGGCATCAAGGCAGCCGTGCTGTACGAAATTCTCGGCAAGGACAATGTTCATGATGCCGAGAAGCTGGCGCGCGGAATCAAGGCGCTGCCTGTCCGTGTCGTGAAAACTCGGCCGATCGACGAAGCGATCAGTACTGCGGGTGGTGTGAAGTTCGAAGCTCTGGACGACACGTTGATGTGCCGCGCCATGCCGGGCTTGTTTTGCGCGGGAGAAATGCTCGACTGGGAAGCGCCGACCGGCGGCTACCTGATGAATGCGAGTCTCGCGACAGGGGCCATCGCAGGGCAGGCTGCAGCGGCTTATCTTGCAAACATCTGATCGATCGATGGGTACGACAGCAAACGGTTCTTGAATCTGTTTCAAGCTGTGGCAAGGAAAGCTAATTTTTAGCGCACGTTGCATTCCGTGGGTAAAGTCGCATCTCCATCGAACGACGCAAGACGATTTAAGGACGAAACATGCTCAGCTTTTTCCGATTGGTGGGCCGAATGTTTGTCAAGGCGCCGCCTGCAGATTCCACCTACGACACCATCAACAAGATGGCCGGCGTTATCGCATCCATCAGCGAAATTCAGCTCGGCATTGCAGGGTACGCGGACACCTATTCATGGACGCCCGACATTCGTAGAACCGTGCTCGGATTCGTAGGTGGTTTAAGCGAGAAGTACGCTCACGAACTTCATCTCGACGAAGTGGTTCTTCGTCTGGTTGCTCTGGACGCGGTACTCAAGCAGGACGCAATCACGTCCGGATTGCAGGAAGAATTCAAGAAGCTGCAGAGCACGTCCGATCCCAACTTCATAGCCGGTCAGCAGGCGGGCTACAAGGACTACGACAGGTTCGCGCAGAACCTGCCGTGTATCGGTCTGATCGATTGTCTCGGCGTTGCGTAAGGGCTGACCGAAACCGAATTATTCGGCGGCTTTCTGCTGGTACTGCCAGGCTAGATCCATCAGCTTGATTTTGCTGAGGTAGTAGCGGTCGATGCGCCACTCCTGAAGAATTTCCATGGCCAATTCGAATCCCTTGAAATTCATGGCGTAAAGCTTGGCAAGGTGAAACGGCGAGTCGGTTTCCAGCGCCATGACCAAAGCCAGCAGTGCCTGGCTGTCGGCGTCGTCCGGTTTCGCTTGGATGAGGCGACGGGCTTTTTTAATTGCGTTCATAGGTTGTCCTGAGATTCTTGATTCTTGAAGAAAGGCAACCGAAAATATTAGAGGCAACTTCGAAATTTATCTACCGCAGCCGTATGACAGTAGTGTTACGTTCCGACCATCGATCCTTTAGCGATTTCCCTATGGAAACGCATACGAAATCTCCCGTGAGACTGCGGATTTGGCTGGGCGTATTGGCGCGCAGCTTGGCGCTCCTGGCTGCCGGGCTGTCGATTGCTGCAGCAGCGCAGGCCCAGAACTCGGGATCGTGGTTTAGCGTGATGGGTGATCCCGGCTACAGCGACGAAGATCTGGTCGAACTCAATCTGGATCAGATCACTGGGCGAGGTGCGCTACAAGTCATGGAATTGCGCGTCAGCCTCGCCAAGCCGCGAATCATGGGCAGCGGCGAGGAGTATCGGTCGTACTTTTCGCATATCGAACTCGATTGCAATGCCGGCACGATCGTGCACCGAGACCAAACGCGATATGCGGAGCCCAAATGGCAGGGGAAGTCGACGTTTCAAAAGTTCGTGGAAGTGCGGCCCATGGCCTTTGGCGGGCTGGTTCCCAATCCGAAATCGACCATTCTGAAAGCGGCCTGCATTACTGGGACTCCAGGCTTGCATCCGCAGCGTTAGGTGCGGGAGGGTCGCGCGATTCGGGGGAAGCGGACGGTGATTCCGGCTTCAATACGAAATGGAACCCGGTCTGCACCGCGTCGGGCGACTTTTCTATCGAATCGCAGATGAACCCGAGCAGGCAAACTTCTGCGATGAACCGTTGGACCGATTCCATTCCCTCCAGCGACATCCCTCGGTAAATCCGACCGGCCTTGTTGCATACGCCGATAGCGTAGACGCGCGATTCGGTGACCAATTGCCCCTGCGCACGAACCCAGGCTCGAACGATCGCGTCGTCGTATCGACCGACTGCTATTCCTTTGATCAAGGCTGTGGTTCTAGGCATGGCAAAAAAGCTTTTTTTTAAGCGACAACTTCTGGAGATGCTTCGGTTGTCACCATGAAAGGACAACGAGAGGTCTGGCTTTGCCGTTGACGGCGGTCGACCCTATTACGGTTACCACGTATGCGAAGGGTGATAGCAACCGATAGATGCGTGAAGTTGTGCACGCAAAGGGAAACGGCGAAGGCTGGTTGAAAGATCGAGTGAATCCACACGGCTCGGATCCGCGTAGTAACCCTAACGACGAATCAATCCAGCCACGACGGCATGAACGACAAGAACGAGATGAACGACATGAAGCCCTTCGAACCCCAGCAAATGCCCGAACTTCTTGCGCGCCTGCGCAACGCAGAGGACGTATCTATCGCAGTGAAACTGAATCTGGATACCGCACTGTTGCAACTCGCGGTCGCCGCAAAGTTCGGCGAAGCGCGCTTGACGCTATTGCCGATTTGCGGCGTGGACGAGCAGTGGGTGAGAGATCTAATGATCGAAGCGGGAGGCGGGTATGTGTCGATTGCAGAAGGGTGCGTAGAGGTCTGCGCAGACCTCTTCTGATCGATCTCCAGCTAATCTGAATTCAGATGGGCGCCTGATTTGCAGCCATGGCAGACATCGCGGCCATGAGTCGCTCGTGATGCGCATCCATCTCGCCGGCGAGCATCTCGAAGTCGTCCCAATTTCGGGTTCGTTGCGATTCCAGAACTTGTTCCAGAAGACGGGCCAACTCACGCACGCGTGCGTTGAGTTCTGCGTTCAGTTCTCTTTCGTGGCTCATGTGGAGTCGCTTTTTGGAGTTGGACTTGCGATAGCGATGCTATCCCACAAATGTGTCGGTCAATCGAGTCGCACGTGCGCATTGGGGCGCGTGAATTGCCGAAATTCGAAGAAGGTTGACGAGCCCTACCCAGGCACTGACTCCACAGTTAGGGCTGCTTGGTTCCCCACCTGACCCGGTTGGCCGCTTTACCATGCTAGGAGGCCCGTCAACCGCCATTGTAGGCGACGCGGAACGTCCTTTCAGAGCGGCAGGTTACGTTTGCGGGGCCACTAGAATCGAACGATGTCTTATCTAGTGCTTGCCCGAAAGTATCGCCCCCGGAACTTCACCGAAATGGTGGGTCAGGAGCATGTGGTGCAGGCGCTTTCCAATGCGCTGACTCAGCAGCGGCTGCATCACGCTTACCTTTTTACCGGCACACGAGGCGTGGGCAAGACCACCGTGTCGCGGATTCTTGCCAAGTCTTTGAACTGTCAGGGGCCCGACGGGCAGGGCGGCATCACGGCGACTCCCTGCGGTGTCTGCCAGGCATGCGTCGATATCGATTCCGGCAGATTCGTCGACTACACCGAGCTCGATGCTGCGTCGAATCGCGGCGTCGACGAAGTGCAGTCGCTGCTCGAACAGGCTGTCTACAAACCGGTGCAGGGGCGCTTCAAGGTCTTCATGATCGACGAAGTGCACATGCTCACGAACACCGCGTTCAACGCGATGCTGAAAACGCTGGAAGAGCCGCCGGAATATCTCAAGTTCGTGCTGGCCACGACCGATCCGCAGAAGGTGCCGGTAACGGTGCTCTCGCGCTGCCTGCAGTTCAATCTGCGACCTATGGCGCCCGAGACCGTTCTCGAACATCTCACCTCGGTTCTTCATTCCGAAAAAGTGTCTGCCGAGCCGCAGGCACTGAGATTGCTATCTCGAGCCGCACGCGGCTCGATGCGCGATGCCTTGTCTCTCACCGACCAAGCCATCGCTTTCGGATCCGGCAAGCTGGACGAAGCGACGGTCCGAGTCATGCTCGGCAGCGTCGACCGCTCGTATGTCTATCGTTTGATCGATGCGTTGGCGAAGGGCGAGGGGCGCGATGTCGTTGAGATATCCGAGGCCCTGCGCTTGAACGGCTTGAGCGCTGCATCCACGCTCGAAGAAATGAGCGCAGTGTTGTCTCGCATGGCGGTAATGCAGGCGGTGGATGTGCAGTCCGACCCGAACGATCCCGACGAGACCGAAATCGCGCGTCTGGCGGAGGCGATGCCGCGCGACGAAACGCAATTGCTCTACAGCATGTGCATTCACGGGCGTGCGGAATTGGGATTGGCGCCCGATGAATACGCGGCCCTGACCATGGTCCTGCTTCGTTTGATGGCCTTCAAACCTCAATCGGCGCTGGCTGAAAAAAAAACTCTGAGGCAGGTCGAACGGCCCGCTGAAAAGGCTGTTTCGGTCGCGGCACCTGTAAAGACGCCGCCGCATCAACCGGCCATGGCTCCCGCACTCGAGACTCCTGCTCCGACCCCAACGCCAGCGCCGGCGGCACCTCCAACAGTTGCTCCCCCTGCACCTGCACCCGTATCTGCACCCGTGACCAATCTTGTCGCGATGCAGGTTCGTGTGCAGCCTGAACCCGGTCCGCGTACGCAGGCGAATCCGCTGGCTGCATCTACCGGCGGCGTGCTGACGGCTGAGGGAGACTTCTGGTACGAGCTCATCGGCCAGCTCGTCTCGCAAGGCGCGATTGCCACGCTCACCCGCGAACTCGCGTTGCAGTCGCAATTGATTGCGCGTGACGAGGGGCAATGGATGATCCGGGTGGAGCGCGAATCGCTGAATCAGCAGGCGGCGCGCGAGCGACTGCAGAACGCGCTGATCGCGGCGGGACACGAGATCAAACTGGTGGTGGAAGTGGGTAGCGTCAGCGACAGTCCATCGCGCCGTAACGCTGCAGCGGCTGCGGCGCTCCAGGAAGAAGCACAGCAGATAATCCTGTCTGATCCGTTCGTGCAGGAAATGATGCGCGACCACGGTGCGAAAATTGTCACAGGCAGCATCAAACCCGTTTGACTTCCACGGTCGAACGGCACAATGAATTTACAAGGAAGAACATGTTCAACAAAGGTCAACTCGCAGGTCTCATGAAGCAGGCGCAAGCCATGCAGGACAACCTGAAAAAAGCGCAGGACGAACTCGCATTCGTCGAAGTGGAAGGTGAGTCGGGATCGGGTCTCGTGAAGGTGCTCATGACCTGCAAGCACGAAGTCAAACGCGTCACCATCGACCCCAGCCTGCTGACCGACGACAAGGACATGATCGAAGATCTGGTGGCTGCGGCGTTCAACGCGGCGCTGCGCAAGGCAGAAGAAACCAGCAACGAAAAAATGAGCAAGCTCACGGCAGGTTTGCCTCCCGGCATGAAGCTGCCGTTCTAAAAGCCCAGTTGGCCGACAGTTAGTTTTCAGAGCGTAAAAGTATTTAGTGGCTGCCGATTCTTCATCGCTGGACGCATTGATTCAGGCGCTTCGCCGACTGCCTGGCATCGGTGTCAAATCGGCTTCTCGCATGGCGTTTCACATGCTCCAGCACGATCGCGAAGGAGCCGAGATGCTGTCTCGCACGCTGCACGAAGCGGCGTCGAACATCCGGCATTGCGATCGCTGCAATACCTTCACCGAGCGCAGCATATGCGGCGTCTGCTCCGATGTTCGTCGTGACGCAGGCAAGCTCTGCGTCGTTGAAACCCCGGCAGACCAATCGGCACTGGAGCGCACCGGCGCATACAAGGGCTACTACTTCGTTCTCATGGGCAAACTAAGCCCGCTCGATGGCATTGGCCCGAACGATATCGGCCTTAAAAAACTGTTCGATCGCGCAACCGATGGACTCGTGAAAGAAGTGATCCTCGCGACCAACTTCACGGCAGAAGGCGAAGCCACTGCGCATGTCATCGGGGAAGCGTTGAAGTCTCGGGGCCTGACGGTCACGCGTCTCGCGCGCGGCGTGCCGGTGGGCAGTGAACTGGAATATGTGGACCTCGGCACCATTGCGCATGCGCTGGTCGATCGACGTTAAAACTTCAAAATTCTTCGGATACACAGCAACATGATGACCACGAAATTTACGATCGCTTATTGGTGTGTGTTCATTGCAGCGATCTTGCCAATCGTCTGCGCAGGTATCGCCAAATGGGGACTGATGGGCAAGGCGCCCAAGGCCGGCGGATTCGACAATAACAATCCGCGTGAGTGGCTGGCGGGCCAGAAGGACTGGCGGGCTCGGGCGAATGGCGCGCAGCAGAACTCTTTCGAAGCGCTGCCATTCTTCATCGGCGCGGTCGTCATCGCGCATCAGCTGGGCGCGCCGCAGCTGCGTCTCGACATCCTCGCGTTCGCGTTCATCTTTGCGCGTCTGCTGTACATACTCATGTACGTGGCCGACATGGCATCGGTCAGAAGCGCTGTGTGGCTTCTAGGATTTCTGTTGAACGTTGCGATTTTGTTCTCGGGTTATCACTGAGAACTTTCTGCAAACCTGTGCACAAGGTTGCAGTTTTCGTCTTTGGGTTAGAACTTTCGTGATTGAGTTCACGCTTCTATGACACATTGACGGCCTGATTTACCTTTACGTGAAAACCCGCTCGGGAATCGACCCGATGCGGTTTTTTTTATGCGCCGGTACGGTAGGGGGAATCGATCTTTCGAAGATCAGCAACAGACGGAGAACTACAGATGCCGATCCCGCGGCACCTTGTCATCAGCAGACGAAGTTTCATTGCAGGCACTGCGCTGGCGGGTGCAGGGGCATGGAGCGTGCGGGGTAATGCGCAGAAATTTTTTGAGTCTCAGAAGTCTTCCGATTCGGGACTGGTAACGATAGCCATGGCAGGGCGAGCGAGCTTGTGTCATCTGCCGATGGTGATTGCCGAGCAGCTCGATTACTTTCGCGCCGAAGGTCTCAACACCCGATTCATCGATCTCAACTCGACCGAGCGTGTCGCGCAAGCGGTCGCGAGTGGCGCCGCGCAGTTTGGCGCTGGCACTTACGACACGACATTGCTTCCGTCGAGCGGGGCTTCCTTGAAGTCGATAGTGGTCGAGGGGCGTGTTCCCGCGCTGAGTCTGGGCGTCTCTGGAAAGAGCATCCCCAACTATCGATCCATCGTCGATCTGTACGGCAGGCGAGTGGGGGTGTCTGCAACGACCAATCTGTCTCGTGCCATGGTCGCGAGCGCACTTCAAAAGGTTGGCATGCCCATGTCTTCGGTGACGCTGGTGCCTATTCCCACGATGCCGGTCGCGATTACTGCGCTTCGTTCACGCGAAGTCGATGCGATATGCCATGTGGATCCGGTCATGACCATGCTCGAGATGCAGAACGATCTTCGAATCGTGGCCGATGCGAGAACCCTCAAAGGATCGATCGAGTTGTTTGGCGGGCCGATGCCGTCGGCCTGCGTGTTCGCGAATGCCGAGTACATCGACAAGAATCCTGCGCAGGTGCAGTCGGTGGCCAATGGGATGGTGCGCAGCTTGAAGTGGCTTCAGACGGCCGAGGCTGGCGACATGATGAAGGCGGTGCCCGAGAACCTGTGGATGGGCGACAAGGCGATGTATCTGGCGGCCTTCGAGAAAGCGCGGGAGTCGATATCGACCGATGGCGCATTCGATCCGGAAGGCGGAAAAATCGCGTTGAGAGTGTCGAGCCTGCTGGAGCCGGGAAGGGCAGAGCAGAGTCAGCCCAATCAAAATGCGTTGATTGCACGCAGCTTCACGAACGATTTCGTGAAGCGGGCCAAAGAGAAATTCAAGATCGCCTGATCGCCGCCTGACGGCAGCGCCATCACGCGACGAACTGCGACGTGAACAGATCTTTCAGCGGCGTTTCCTTGTCGATGATGTTCCGGTTCTTGTAGAACGTTTGCACCTTCTGGAGTCGCAGCGTGTTGATCTCGCCAGTCGTGCGCTGGCCGGGGTACACGTAGTCGGCGAAATATCGGATCACTTCCGACACTTCGGCTTCCTTGCCTTTTTGCTGCGGAAAGGTCTTGCAGACCAGATCTGCCGCGTCTTTCGGCGATGCGATCGTGTCCTGCAAACCCTTCATGGTTGCGCGAACGAATCCGCGCAGCTGTGCCGGTTTCGCTGCAATCGTCGAATCGGACGAGAGCAAAGCTTGCGCCAGGCTCGGGAAGAATTCGTCGGAGCGGAACACCATGGTTTTTACGCCGCTGCGCTGGATTGGAATGACCCAGTCCGGCACGCCAGCCATCGCATCGACCTTGCCTTCGATGACCGACTTGAATACGTTCACAGGGCCAGACGGGACGATCGTGACGGAGTCTTGCGGAATGCCGATGGAAGCCAGGAATCCGAGCAGGGTGTAGTAGGTGGTGTCGGTCGTCGAGGTGACGCTGATCTTCTTGCCCTTGAAACTCTCCGGGCTGTAAATATTGCTCTCACGTCGAATGACCAGTTGCGTCATCGACTTGCCGCCGAGGATCGCAATGGCCTTGACGTTCATACCCTTTGGGCGGAGAAGAATTGGGGTGTCGCCGGTGCCGCCACCCAGATCGAATTCGCCGGACGCCACTCGCTTGGCCACTTCGACGCCGCCTGCGACAGTCTGGAATTCGACATCCAGGCCTTCGGCCGCGTAGTAGCCCTTGATCTGGGCCACGTTGATTGGCGTGAAGGACGCGAGGAACGCGGGCGCGGGGAATGCGTATCGCAGTTTTTCGGCGGCGCGGGCGAATCGGGGAGCGAAGATGCCGGCGGCTGGAACGCCGCTGACCGCTGCGGTGGACGCGATTTTCGCGATAAAGGAACGTCTGGAGCTGTGCATCTGTTCAATCATGCCGGTTGCGAGAAGTTACCAACTCTATACCGAACGTCGCTTTTCAGGTGTAGCGAACACCGCGAAATCAGCGCTTTTTCTTCGTCGGAGTGCCGCCGCGCTTGCTGGTGGAAGCAGTCGATTTCGAAGTTCGTGAAGTTTTGCTCACCGATTTCGTGGAGGCGCGCGGCCCGCCGCTAGATGCCCGGGGTCTGGCTGCTGTCATCGGCAGGAACACGACCACGTTTTGGCCGAGTTTGAAGGTCGACCTGGCAGACACTTCATTCCATTCGGCGACGCTCGCGGCGTTCACCTTGTAGCGGGCGGCCAGACTGGCGACCGATTCGTTCTTGTGCGCTTTCACCACCGTACGGCGGGTGACGATCTCGGGCGCGAGGCTCAACTGGCCGTTCTCGGCCGTCTGAAGCGCGACGTCTTCGACCACCTTCGCGGAGCGCGGCACGATCAGCGTAGAGCCTGCCTTGATCAGCATGCGGGGCGGGATCGTGTTGACGCTTCGCAGATCGCTTTCGCTCATACCCACGCGTTGTGCGGCCGCCGCGACGGTCATGGTCGATGGAACGGTCCACGCGGTCCAGCTGGCGTATTGACCTGCGGTGAACGCCTCGAGGTTTCGGTAGAACACGGCTGCGTTGTCCCACGGTAGAAGAATCTGCGGCTGTCCGGCTGCAAGAATGACCGGGCGATGCGCCGCCGGGTTCAGCGCGCGGAAATCTTCGATTCGAACGTCGGCCAGTTTTGCTGCCAGCTCGACGTCGATGTCGCGCATGATGACCACGCTCTGGAAGTACGGGTGGTTCTCGATCAGCGGAAGCTCGAAATTGAATCGCTCCGGATGCGCCACGAGGTTCTTCACTGCCTGAAGCTTGGGCACGTAATAACGTGTCTCGTTGGGCATGCTCAGATCCAGATACCCGGTTCCCAGCCCAGCCTTCTGATTCTTCGCAATCGCGCGCGAGACACTGCCTTCGCCCCAGTTGTAGGCGGCGAGCGCCAGGTGCCAGTCGCCGAACATGTTGTAGAGCTTCTGCAGGTAATCGAGAGCAGCGCGGGTCGATGCCAGCACATCCCGCCGGTCATCCCTGAACACGTTCTGCTTGAGTTCGAAGTAAGTGCCGGTGGAGGGCATGAACTGCCACATGCCGGCGGCTTTTGCGCTTGAAACCGCCTGCGGATTGAACGCGCTCTCGATGAACGGAAGCAGCGCCAGTTCAGTGGGCATACCGCGCCGTTCGAGCTCTTCGACGACATGGAACAGGTACTTGTTCGATCGCGCGGTCATGCGCTGCATGTAGTCGGGACGCGCGGCGTACCACTGTTCGCGGTCGGTCACCAGATCGGTTTGCAGATCTGGCATCGCGAAACCGCGGCGGATTCGCTCCCACAGATCGGCCGGAGGAGCCAGCATGACCACACTGCCGGACGACGCCTGCCCTTGGGCGATTGGGCTCAACGGACCTGTGGGATACACCGCCTGGTGCGGAATGCTGGGACTGACCGTCGCTGCCGGAGGGTTGGTGGAATTTGTCGGGTTCGTGCCGTTCGATGCTGCTCCGTTGGGGGCGGTGGCGGCGCATCCTGTCAGAAAGATAGCTGTTGCTACCGAGAGCGAAACCGAGACGCGCTGAACAGCGATTCGCAAAAACTTCATTTGAATTCGTTCTTCCATTGCCTGAGTGCCGCGAACACGCCGACTTCGTCGCGCGCCGCTGGATCGAATTGATGGACAGAGTTTTCTACCGACGGGCTACGAGACCGCAGGAACGGATTGATGTCCCGTTCGATGGCGATGGTCGATGGCAAGGTCGGCTCTCCGTGCTCGCGTTTTTCAACGCACCGCGCAGAGTAACTCAAGAGGGCTGCGTTGGACGGATCGACCGCCCTCGCAAATTTGAGATTCGACAAGGTGTACTCGTGGGTGCAGCAAACCAGCGTCGAGGCGGGAAGGGCCGCGAGCGAATCGAGAGAGGCCAGCATTTGCGCCGGTGTTCCTTCGAAAAGACGTCCGCAGCCGCCGGAGAAAAGTGTGTCGCCGCAAAACAGCACCGGCAGATCTCGCGAAGTTCTATCTGGTCCATCGAGCTGCACGCCGTCCGAATAGAACGCGATGTGGCCCGAAGTGTGGCCCGGTACTTCCATCACGCTGAAGGTAAGGCCGAGAACGGTGACGCTTTCGCCCTGTGTCAGTCGCGTGAGAGGCTCGGGAATTTTTTCGTAAGCCGGACCGTAGACCGAGGCGCCGGTCGCATTTCTGAGTGCATCGACACCGCCGGTGTGATCGGCGTGGTGGTGCGTGACTAGAATCGCGTCAAGCTCGACGCCGAGAGATCGGATTGCGTCGAAAACGGGCTGAGCATCGCCGGGGTCGACGACCACCGCCCGATGCCCGTCGTGCAACATCCAAATGTAGTTGTCGGAGAAGGCGGGCAGCGGTATTAACTTCATGAGTGAACAAATTATAGATTTGGTGGCGACCCGCATGGGCATTGGCTTTGCGAAGGGCTGTCACCCCCATGTCACACCGCCACTGCTTTGATTATGCGATGGCCACCGCCTTGCCTGTGTATCTAGCGTGCAGGTTGAGCAGGTACTCCATCTGCCACGCTGCATCTGCCGAAGCGTTGTGCAGCATTTCGTTGGCCGGCGGGCGCAGCAGCTTCAAGGGATCGAGGTACGCGGACAGTGTCTTTAGGTCGCGCTCCGAGCCGTAGTGCCAAGGCTTCGCACCACCCCACAGGCTAGTCAGGATGGGCAGATCGAACCCGACCGGACTGGCCCAAACCGTCGGGGCGTATGTCTCGAACAAAGAAGCGAACGTCTCGAACGCAAACTTCGCGGTGACGATCTGATCGGCGGGGGGCACGAACACCGCCGCTCTGACCTTGTCCTCTTGCCTCATCCAGAACCGGATGGTGTCGATGTCCTTGTGCCGCTGCTCCTGGCCTTCGTCGGAGATCCAGAGATTCACCGGCTCGATGTACACCGCCTTGGTGTCGAGGTCGGAGATGCAGAACCCGATCTGCGTGACGTAGGCATCAGGCCGCAGGCTCAGGGTTTCAATGTCGATCATCAGGGCTGCGTTCATTTCGCGTTTTCCATCTGTTGTGTTTGCTGCAAGGCACGCTTGCGGATCTGGTTGATGTGCTTTTCCAAGTCGTCCATGTGGACGTAGAGCGGGCCGCGCTTCTGGTTGCCGATGCGGAACGCCGGGATCGGCAGGGTGCCGAGCGCGAACATCCGCTTGGCGGAGTCGGGCGACAGGTGCAGCAGCTCTTGGCTGATGTCAGTGAGTAGGCGGAGCTTGAGATCGTCCATGCTTATTCCTTCACGCGGAGCCGGCCAAGGTTGGGGAACAGGTTGCGCAACCCGCCGACCGACGACATCGAGTTGGCGCGGGCGACGCCGAGGTGGTTAAGCATTCGCTTGCGGTGCTTCGCGTCCGCTTCGTTGAATGTCTTCTCCGCTGCCGACAAGATGCGGGCGTGCGCTTCGGCGACTTCGTCGGGTACGACCTGAGTGACTTCGGGTTCAGCCATTGCGTTTCTCCTTGCGGGTCTGGCACTCGACGCATGTCCACCGGCCAAGGGCCAGGCGGGGAGCGAGGATCGGTTCGTCGCAATCGACGCAGTCCGTGCCGTTGAAATCGACGGGCGGTTTGACTTGGCGCATATGGGTCGCCAACGCCGCGTCGCGGTGCCGCTGCTCTAACTCAGCGGCCATCTCGAACTGTTTCTCATCCACCGAACATCTCCTGTTCTAACACCTTTACATCGTCGAATAGAAAAATGAGCCAGCCGGTTGCACGCATCTCGTCGTGCCGCTCAAGCTGGATCGTTGTGGCCTTGCCGTTGGGTGCCTTTGCTTCGGCTCCGAACGGTTTGCCATCGAGTGACCCTATGAAGTCGGGCAGGCCGCTGACTCCAAGACCCATGTTCTGCGTCATGAAGTAGCTACCGCGCACGACTCCCTCGACCGGGTCGGCTCCTATTCTTTGTAGACCGCGTCGTGCAAACATTTCACGCGCCGCTTTCTTGACCTTACCTTCGGGCGTCATCCTTGCCCGTCCTCCTTCTTTTGAAGCAAGAGCTGTAGGTCGTCGACCTGTCGCTCCAGTTCAGCATTCTTCTCGTGCATGGCATCAAGTTCCTCAACGTGGGCGGTAAGCCGGTCGATCAGGATCTCCTCCAGATTCGTCAGATCTGGTTCTACTGCCAAGGACTTCAACATCTCTTTGGCTGTCATGTGCATAAAGCGCGATGGCATTTCTATTTGTACCCTGTTATTGATTACGCCCCACAGTGCTCACAGTTGCCACGTCCAACCGGGCACCACTCACGACACAGGCCGCTCTTATGTTTCGGCCACTCATCGTTCTTTTGCGCCTGTTCCATCATGAACACGCGCTCCGCGAAAGTCCTCGCAATCGCCGGCACATCGTCGGGCGTGAAGACTTCGGGATCTAGTTTGTTTTCTTTCAACCAGAGATATCCGGTTGTTATCTTTTGCAGGTACGGCCAGTTGGCGAATCCTGCGACAGCAAACAGCTTTAGCTGATCGGAGTCGAGCTTGCGCTTGCCGGTCTTGTAGTCCAGCAGGGTTCCTGTCTTTTGGCGAACGATCGCCAGGTCAATTACGCAACGCACCCATACGTTATCGTCCCAATACCCCGTCGGCTTGAGGCCAGAAGTTAAGGCAATTTTAAGTTCGGTGTGGCGCTGGCCCGGTGCAGCGCGGAGCTTGCTCACGAGCGGGACATGCTGCGTGTATTCAGGGGGGAGGGCGGTCTTGCCGCCGACGGCGTACTCGAACGCCTTGTGCAGCTTGTTGCCTTCGATGGTGGCAGGTGTCTGCTGCTCGGACACCGCTTTGCTGATGCGGGTCAGGTAGTAGCGCCACGGGCAAGTCTCGAACGCGGTCAACGCTGAGTAAGACCACGGCACGACGACGCCACGTTTAACAGGTTTGCTTGTTACATTAACCACTTTACACAGCTCCAGACGGATTTTTGCCACGCTTGCCGTGGATCTCTTGCAACTTCTGGAGGTAGTGCTCCGCCTTACCCACGTCGGTGATACCGCTTCGATCGCCCGTTCCCTTGTTATAGCGGGCAAGGTACGCGATGGCCGAACCAAGCAGGTATCCCTCGAACTGATCCTGGGTGAGCCAATCTTCAAGCACGGCCCACGGTTGCAGGCCCATCTTCTTGTAGTAGTCGCCGCCGACCTGCTTGAGATCGGCAAGGGACAGGGTAGGGTTCGTGCCGTTGAGCGAAGGGTCGACTTCAACCACTTCGCTGCTTCCATCCTCGCGGTGAATGTGCATCTTGTAAGGGATCACGCTGTTTTCCTGTTGGCGAATTGAAATTTAAAAGCATGCGGGCTGCGGCGACGGGTGATCGGCGCTGCAAGTTCTGCATCTACAAACTTCTCAAAGTTATCTAAGTCTTCGTCTACATCCGTCCATAGCTGTTGAGCTATAGATTGAAGTTCGTCCCTCTTTAAACGACGACCCAATTGTTCCCTGAGTTCTTCTTCGCGCCGGGTCTTCTCGTCGTACCACTTAGCTGATTCCTGCTGTTCAAAGTCTAGGCGGGCGTTGCCTTTGATTTGATCGGCGGTCGGCAGCAAGTTATTCCAGAGCTTGCTCATTCTGCGTGCCCGGCTCCGGCGTTCGGCCATGTACTCCCGCATGTAGCTCCTCTTGAGGTTGTCTACAGCGAAGGAGGTTAGCCCGCGCTCTTTACGCTTGCGGTTGCATAGGTCGATCACTCGGTCGAAGGCTTCTTCGTCCGATTGCGCTAGTGCGATAAGCGGATTGAGAACGGCTGGACGACCAGTTAGGTTGACAGGAATTCCCCGACGCGCAATTGCTAATACTCCGCGCATTGCTTGGTACATGGACTCGGCATCGCCGTCTTCTATGAGCGTATTGACTGCTAACGCCAGCGCCTCTTTCTCGGCTGGATTCATTTAGGTTTCTCCTTATATGTGATGTGATGTGCGCGGAGTTTATTGTAAGTTTGTTATCTTATCATGTGCTTTACACTTGTAAAGCAGTTAATAACTTCATTGTTATTTGGCTAGCCCGTAGGCTGGTGCCGCGTCTCCTTCACTCCACACGACCAGCTCCGGCCACCATTTCGGCGGGGTGCGCATGATCTTGAGAAGTAGTGCAAGCAATTCGTCAGCTTTGTTTTCATCTACGACATAACAGAGTTCGTCGTACACCCGCAGTGCCGGGCGCAGTCCAGTGAGGCGGAAAAACTCCAGCTCGTTGTCCATAAGGATGGTTCTCCCGAGTGCCTGAACAATGTTTTCATCTGTCTTGCCGCCGTAAATGTACTTCGTGTTTCGACCCTTGCCGTACTTCCATTCAACGTAGCCGCTATCTTCGTTAAGAACTGCTCGAAGCTCGGGGTAGTAGATCAACCGGTCACGGTCACAGGCTAAATGAATTCCAAGATGACTGGTGTAGGTCAAACCCCACGGATCAACTTGATACTCCTGCCCGTTGGCGATGTGTGTCAAGGCCGTCTGACACCTAGCCCAACCGCCCGTCTCCTTTGCTGAGATTTCAGGCGTCATGTTTCGCCAGCTATACACACCGGCTTCGGCTTCTTCCTCGGTAAGAATCAGTCCGCCCATCGTGCGGGCCACGACCTTGAACTTCTTGCCGCCGACCTGGAATCCACAGCCGAGCTGCTGGATCTTGCCGAACTGCCGCTGCTGCTTGGTCACTTCCGCTTCATCTACCTTGTAGTAGAACGCAGCCGTGCTCTTGTACAGATCGGCAACAGGGTTCTTCTTCCACATCTCTGTCGAATACTTCACCTTCCACAGCGTGTGATTGATGCGCAGCTCGATGCCTGACAAGTCAGCGACGATGCAGACTTTGCCCTTGGGTGCGCGGGGCGACAGGCGCAGCGCATTCGTCAGCTTGGGGATGATCTTGTTGTCGTTGCCCCACCCGATGCGCGGCATGTTCAATGCGTTGTACCAGTCGCCCGAGTCGCGCCCGGTGTGCGCCCCGTAATACTTTGCCGGGATGGGCAGGTGCTCGTTCGTCCACCGACCTGCGTTCAGGAAGTGGCCGATGCGCGTTTCGAGCAGGGTTGATTTGATGTCGAGCCGGGCCAGCGCAGCCATCGACACCAGCTCGTCGTCGCTCTCGGTCAACTCCATGAATGCCGGGTCGGACTTTGCCAGCGCCGGAATCATTTTGTTCTCGTCCTTGGGCGACGGCTTCATCGGCGTCTCGATGTCACGCGATGCAAGGAACGAGGAGAACTTTGGTGCCGACGAGAGCAGGGCGCGGACGTGCTCGAACCGGTCGTCGTCTGCCAGCACAGGGTTCACTTGCAGTGCATCGGCCAGGCGCAGCAGGGTCTTGCGCTTCTTGGCCTGCTCACGCACCAGCGCCGCTTCAAGCAAGGGGCGGTCGATCACGAACTGCGGGTCGATCAACATGCGGATGTTGGCGTCGATGATCCACATCTCGCGGTTGTTGATGTCGGGCCGCAGCTTATGAAACAGCTTGGCCCCTTCGCCCGTATCCTCGCTGCAATACTCGGTCATGCCCCGGATCTCCTCGCGGGTCATCTCGTGCAGCTTCTTGCCCTTGGTGCGCTGGAGCCAGATGTTGTTCTTCACCCCGAGGTTGAAGTGCGTCAGCAGCTTGCCGAGGCCAAGCCCGGTCGTCAACGCATGACGGGGTCGTGCCATCGCCAAGGTGCATCCCCACATGCGGGGGCGGATCTTCAAGCGCCAAGCCAGCAGCATCGAGTCGAACCCGGACATGTTGTGCGCGACGGCCAGCGACTTCGACCAGTCGATCTTGTCGAGCGCCCGCTTGATATTGGATTCCCCGAACGAGCAGGTCACGGGTTCGTCGTTCACCTTGATCGAGCAGAACTGAATCTCCGTCTCCGGGTGCATGACGTACTCGATCGGCAGCATCTTGGAGAGCGAATGCTCCTGACTCCAGAACGTCTCGAAGTCCAAGTACACCAGGTCAAGCAACTTTCTTCTCCATCATTTCTGCCATGAAGCGGATGCGGTACAGGTCTTCACGTTGCAGCTTGTGCCGCTTGGCGATCGACTTCACGGTTGCGCGGGGTAGGTTCAGATCTGCCGCGATGTCACACTGCCGTTCGCCGGCAAGGATGCGGCGCTTGATTTCATCGGTGTTCTCGCGTCGGGCTTTGAGTTCCTTGCTGATAGCTTTCACTTGCACGCCGTTGTCGGAGGCGATCTTGTAGACGAAGTTGCGGGTGTACCCTGTCTCGATCGCCACCGCTTTAGGTGTCATGCCGCTGGACAACATTGCCAGCACCTTCTTGTGGCGCATGTGGGCCAGCTCGATGATCGCGGACAACGACTTGGTCACGGGCACGGTGGGTGCGCCATTGGTCGTCGCTGCCAGCGAGAACTTGTGGCCGCATGACATGCACGAGTAGTTGCTGCGGCCACGGGGCGGGCCGTAGAAAGTCTGTTCACAGGTACCGAATACGCACTTGGGGCATCTCACTTCAATCCTCCTTGCGGCACCTTGGGTAGCGGTGCCCATCCGATCCAGAAATCTTCTGACCCATTGAACGTGCCGTAGGTGGCAACGCCGCCGGATCCCAATAGCTGCACCTTCACCCCGCGTGGGCAGGTGGACATGTGCTGCCAGAAATACGAGTGGTCAACCGCAACTTGGTTGTCGCGGATCTTCATGTTCATGTCGTCAGCTCCGCTTCGAGTTCGGATAGGGTGAGCAGGGCTTGCGTCTGTTCACCGTTGTTAATGAGGTGCCTGGCACGGACGACCAGGTGGCGCAGGTCGCGGTACAGCTCGGAAGACAATGCCTTCAACGCGATGTCTCGATGCGTGCGGTACTGCTCCTCGTTCGCCCAAAACTTCTGAGACAAGATCAGCTTGATCTCGTACTCTTTTTGCAATTGAAACGCTCGATCCCCGATCTGGCCTGTCTCTCGTTCGGCGAACTCGATCCCCGGGTAGAGCGGGCGCAGTATGCGGGTTTCGCGGGTCGATGCTCGTTGGAGTAGTCGTGACATATGTCAGTCCCCCCAACACGCAAGCTCGTTGCGCACCGCTTCGAGGGGCGTGTCGCCCCACAGGTACCAGTCGTCCGCTGCTTTGGCTGCGGCCCAGGCGGAACGCCACCGCGCCCACCGCACGTAACGGCGGAGGAGTCGGGCGTACTGAATGTTCCAGATGAACCGTCTCATGGCGTCACCTTGATGGCGTGGGCGTCGCGGCGGCAGCGGTCGGAGTGGTGCTTCGCCCACAACGAGGCGTTGTACACACGCGCCCACCTCAAGGGTTCAACCATGTGGTCGATGTAGTAGGCGTCGCATGCGAGAGCCACCGCTCGTTTGTGCAGCGTCTCCGCCAAACGCAGCAGCTTTTCGCGCTTGTTCAGCGCACGCCGCTTCATCAGGTCTTGGAAGAATTTCATGGCGTCAGTCCTTTCGCAGCTTGCCAGCCTTGCCACTTGCCGTTCAGCATGGTGCGGTGCTGGCCGTAGTGATTGCCGTCACGCAGGTGGGCGATGCCTTCGACCAGGAGGTACCCCTGCTTGGCTGCGTCTTCGCAATACCACTTCTCGAAGTCGGCCCGGCATTGCTCGATGTCCACGGGTTTGTTGGCGAGTAGCTGTCGAAGCGAGGTTTCAACGAAGTCACGTTGCATCACCTTGTTCCGGTAGCCGTCGACCAATCGCATGACCGCGATTAGTTTCTTGCTCATGCTTTCCCCTCGAATCGTTTGACTTCACCCTTGAACATGCCGGCGTATTCATGCGCCATGCGGTAGCCCATCGGGATCGAACGCTGGCCGTCGGCGTAGAGCACGTACCAGCGGCGGGGCTGGCGCGAGATGAGTCCGCTGTGATCCGGCTCGAAGATCATGCGGAGCCAGTGAATCAAACGCTTCATGACTGCACCTCGTAGAGAACGGTGCCGGGCGGCATCGGGTTCCACAACCACTGCACGGTGGCCATGTGGTCGTCGCCGGACACGACAATCGCCACCTCCATCGGGGCACGATCCCCCGCAACCGGGATATGGGACGGGCCAGCGAGTGCTTCTTCCAGTTCCTCCATCGACACGGCAGGTGCCTTGATGTAGTGGCGGGATGTAGGCAGGCAGTAGCGGCTGCGCATCTCCCCGGCCAGCGTCGGGTTGTCCACCTCGACGGCGTCGGCGTAGGCACACAGCGCGGCTTTTGCATGCGGGTCATGCGTCACGTCGAGCACGAAGTAATCGCAGTCGTTGTGTTCCGGCTTGCCGTCAACGCGGCTCACCTCGTACTTGCGGAACAAACCTTGCAGCTCTGATGGCTTGTCGTTGTCCCGCTCAGGTAGATCTTTTGCCATGATCTTTACCCTCCTGCGCTCTTACTGAGGAACCTTCATGAACGGGATCGGTGCCCCGGCGTAGATGGCTTGGGGCAGTTTGCCGTCCCACTTCTGCGCCTTCGCCAGTTCCACCTCGATGCGGCGCAGTTCGAGCACGTCTTTGTTCTGCGCGAGAGCAGCGTTCTGGATCTTGAGCGACTCGGCTTGGGCGGTTGCCACCTTGAGCTGCGCATACGCTTCGCCATCAGCTCGTGCCTTCTGCGCACCAGCCTCGGCTTCGGCGATCGCAACCTTCTGCTTCTGCTCGGCCTGAACGGTGAGCAGTTTGTTTTCAGCGCCGAGTTTGAGTTGCTCTTGCGTGACCTTCTCGTTGATAGCTTTCATGTAGCTGTCGCTGAACGAGAAGTTGCGCATGTCGATCGAGATGATCTGCGCCCCGTAGAGTTTCATCTTGTCCCGCAGGGTGGCCGAGATGTCGCTCGATACCAGCGCACGCTTGGCGATCAGATCGGGTGCGCTGTACCGTGCGGTCACAGCCTTCAAGGTTTCCGCTGCCGCTGTCTGAACGAACGACGCCAAGTTACCGTCGTGGCTGTACTTCTCGTACACCTCGGTGACTCGATCGACGCTGATCGAATAGCGCACGGTCATCGACACGGTGACGGGTTGCTGGTCGGACGTGCTGCCTTCGGCCTTCTCGATGTCAGCTTGCTCGGCCCGGATGTTGAACAGGGCCAGCGATTGCCACGGCGGAAGGATGACCATGCCTTCGTTCTCGACCTGCTTGATCGCACCGAACTGCGTGACCACGCCACGGTAGCCGGTCGGCACGGTGTGGAATGGATTGATAACGACGAGAGCGATGAGCGCAACGATGGCTGCTGCTGCCCACTTGATGACGCGGGGGGATGGGTTGTACATGTCAGTCTTTCAATCTTGTGTGCCGGGGCACGATGAGTTGGCTGCTTTGCGGGTGCGCTTGTTGTTCACAAGGAGCAGCCCGCACTTGCAGCAATAGAACCAGGAAAGCAATTTCCTGTTGAAGTTGTGCTGCGGGTTCATCCGTCAGTACGTCTTGCCGCCCTCTGCCTGACGCGCTTCGATCTTGTGATCCGGGCGGATCGCATTGAAGTTCAGCTTGTCCATCAGAGCGCCGGGCAAGTCCATGTCGAACGCGCCCGCCATGTCGAAGATGCGGATGAGTGCGTCGCACAGCTCGACTTCACGCATGGGTCGGTGCGGCAGCTTGTCGTCCATCAGGTTCTTGCGGTCACCCTCCATCGCTTCGGCCAGCTCACTGACGACGAGCATCAGCTTGTTGCTAAAGCAGTAGGGGTTGTCCTGGATCGGACGGCCTTCGTTGTTGACCCACCATCCTGCGGCAGCAGCACGGGTGTGGCATGCATGCACGAGGATGTGGACGGCAACGCGAATGTCGTCGTCGCTGACCTGCTGGATCTCTTGTCCCGCCGTATCGAACGTGATGGGTTGGGCGGTGTCTGCTTGTGGTGTGGTGTTGCTCATCGGTTGATGACCTCTTTCAGTTGGGCGTCGGAGCGCCACTTGGTTTTGTCGTTGGGACAGTTGCGGATCCAATAGATCGGCACACCCTTGCCGGCGGGCATGTCCACCTCGCAGCCGGGGTTCATGACGGTCAGGTTGAACCGCGTGGATTCACGTTCACGCGCCCAATACATCGGGTCGATGTTCGGGAACGCTTCGGCGAATGCTTGGCCCGGTTTCTTCGGGCCTTGCTCGGGGGCGGTGACGCAGCCGGTCATGCAGATGACGAGCAGCGCAAGCGCAGCAAAGAGATAAAGTTTCTTCATGTTGTTCTCCGTGGAGTTAACGTATTTACTTGGGTGCAGACGTGGCTACGCCCGCAGGAGGATCACGATCAGGGCCGCGATCGCAAACGCCAGCGCCATCAGCCAGAGCGATACGCTGTGCCCGGTCACCTTGTGGGTGGGGCGCTCGATCGGATCGGCTGACGTGACGAACGAACATTCCGCAAGGCTGCGGGGTGCGTGGTAGTGCGACGCTTTCATTCGTAGTGCTCCATCTGTTTGTTGACGTAGTCAAGGAAGTCAGCCTTGAGATCGCCGATCTCTTTTGGCTTGACCTGGACGTGGCGCATGCCCTCCGTCTTGAGCCGCTTCGCTAGCGAGTTGGCTCCCGCCTGGGTTGCCTCGACACGCATGGTGGCGGGGTTGTCCAGCTCGTCGTCGTCGTAGGTGATTTCGTAGAAACGCATGGTGGTTACGCCGTGCGGAACAGCTCGAACTTCTCGCCGTTGCTGTTGGATATGTACGACTGCTTGCCCCAACGTGTGTTCGCTGCGGCACAGACAGAGCTGCGGAATCCGTTGCGTTGTTGCAGCGGCATCTCGGTGAGATCCCACTCTCGAACGTCGCCGATCTGCATCGCTGTAATCACGTCGAGGTACCCGGTCTTTCGGTAGTTCACCCGTGTCTTGGCTGGCTCGGTCGCCACCTCCAGTTCCCCGTGCTTGGTGCCGTCAGGCATCACGATGGCGAACTTCGCTCCCAATGCTTTCAGCATCGAGGTTGCCCGGTTCAGGGCTGCTTCTTTCACGTCCATTGAATAACTCCTTGGTGACTGGACAAACGGCGGGGTGCGCCGAATGTCCAAAGGCTTACACGTTTACACGACAGCGGGCAGAGCTTCTCCACCAGCGTCGTTATCGACAGGGGCACCCGACGGATCGAGGCCGAGGCGCTGCATCATTCGCACGACACGCGTCTCCGTCCTCACCTGCCGAGCTTGGATCTCCTGTAACAAATCCACCAGCACTTCGTACTGCGTGGGGCCGAGTATGGACAAGTGCCTGACTTCGACTACCTTATCCGGGGGGTTTTGCATATTACTCCTTCTAACATGTTAGTCAATGGGAACGGGACACGCCGCGCAAGAACTGAACCTGCGCTTTGAGGGCGGCGATGTACTCCATCAGATCGAACATCGCTTCGGTCATAGCGACCGGCTCCATCTCTGCCCAAGAGAGCATGTCGCTGAACGAGGTGTCCTTCATATCTTCGTAGGCATCCTCCGCTGTGGCTTCGCGGGTCGGCCTGGTCGACGCGGTCTGCGGGGTGCGGTTGGACGACGGCTGCTTGTACTCCACCGGATCGGTGAAGTCGTGGCGACTGTGGCTCTTGGCACGCTCGGCCTTGCGGCGCTCCCATTCCTCGTCGGACAGGTCGAACAGGTCGCCGTACTCCTCGTTCGTCGGGCGACTCGTGGTGCCGCCGTACTGCGCACCGACTCGGCCGTAACCAGAGCCACCGTAGTAGGTGGGTGCCGGGTCAGGCGAGGTGCAGTCGCGGTCGATCACCAGCATGTCCCACTGCACGCCGACCAGTGCATCGAGCAGGTCGCATAGGTGGCCGTAGTCGAGCGACTCGCTTCGACCGTGCTGCTGGTCGTAGCCCACGCCCATGTTGAAGCACTCGTCGATCACGCCCCGGTATGTCTTTGAGTCAGTGAAGCTGCCGCGTGTCGAGAGCACGTACTCCATCCCGTTGTCTTTCAACTGGCGGATCAGGGACAGCCCGCACTTGTCGGATGCGCAGCGCAGCCCGCCTTGGTGCGTGATGATCTCGTCGTTGTGTGCCCGGTCGAAGGCAACGCACAGCTCGAACGTCTTGGCTAACCACTCCTTGCGGGCCGTCAGGATGGCACGCGACCCAAGCCCGCCGACTTCTTCGCCGCGATGGAACATGTACGTGCCCGGTACCTTGGCTTCGATCATCTTGAGCATGAGCCAGACGCCCGCTCCGTCGTCCGCGCCCAGGCAATTGCCGATCGAGTTGTTGTCCAGTCCGATCAGGCCGAAGTTCGCGTCGTAGTTCAGGCGCTTGCGATCGTCGGTTGCGTACTTGGTCGAGCCATCGCAGGTGTCGATGTGGCACGAGAACATGTTGGGCGGGTACTTGTCTTTCGCCATGCCCTTCGGCTTGACCGTCACCATGATGCAACCCAACTCGACGACCTCCACGGTGGTGGGCTTGGCTTCGATGATCTTGGCCATCAGCCATGTCTTGAACAGCCCTTCGGTCGTGCTGTCGTGGGTGCGGGGCCAGCTCAGGATTGCAGTGAGCAGGTTGTCCACCTTGGCCGGGGGCCATACCCGGTCGGCCTTGGTGTCCACCACTGTAGCTGGAGCCGGGGCGGGAGCTGGAGCCGGGGCCGGCGGTGCTGCCATGCCCGCAAGGTGGCTGGTCAGGGTGGGGAAGGGGGACACGTTGGTGGTGTCGGGTGCTGCGGTTTTAGTCATTGAAGTCTTTCAGTTATTCGTCGTTGTCGAGAATGCGCACTGCCTCACGCACTGCGTTGAAGTTGAGCGGGCCGTTGCTGCTCCAGTTGTGGGTGACCGTGGCACTGGTCAACTGCACCGTGCTTGCCATCAGGCCGTTGATGGTGTCCACCACCTCGGCCACGCTGACAGGTGGAATTTCCGTGTGCGCCGCCGACAAGGGGAATCGTTGGTAGCCATCGGTGATGACGCTGTCCGGGCGTCCCGCTGCACGCAGGGCGCTGTCGTACTCGGCGACCATCCAATCCACGATCACCGGCATCAGCTTCGCCCATCCACGGGCACATGGCACTGCGCCCGGCCAGACTTCTTCTTCGATCTGGTCGTCGGTCATCTCGTTGATGCGGTCGACCGCAGCCTTGAACTTGGCCGGGGTGTACGGCGCTCCGGTGCGGGTGAGCCTGGCTCCATTGAGGCTGAACGAGTAGCCGTTGACACCCGCACGGATCGTGCGTTCGATTTGCGACAGCGCCCTTTGGGTGGCGTTCGCCGTAGTGTTGTTGTTCGAATAATCGTCGACCAGATTACGGAAGAAGCTGGAGAGCGCGGCTTTGGTAGGAGCCAGCGCAGCTTCCGTTTCAATGGTCAGCAAGTAGTCAGCCAACTGCGTGTCTTTCGGGTACCAAGCATCCCGTCCGAGGAACGATCCGTGTTCAAGGTTGCGGACAAAGTCGTAGCGACCGTCGAGCATCTTGCGAATCTCGTGTACGCCTTGGACAACGCGCTTGCCGGACGGGGTGACATGGACGTACTTGTGACCCGCCACCGCTGCCATCGTGCGGGTGCCGATAGGTGCCAAGCGAACGATCTCCTTCGCTTTGCGCATTGCTTCGGCAACGCTGCGGGGCAGAAGGGTTTGCTCGTTCGACTCGGGATCGAGCAGCACGCACACCGTATCCTTGCGCAGAATCCAGTGCGAGGTGTTGTCCGCCGGGTCGGTGTACTCGGTGTAGTCATAGACACTCACGTACTTGCTGTCGTCGTAGCCGAACCGGGCGGAAGGTTTGACGAGGCCGCAATGCGTGCGTTCCTTCGCCGAGTCGAACCAGTAGTAGTAGCTGTTCTCGAAGCAGTTCGCCGTCACCCACTCTTTAGGTGCGAAGAATGAGTCGATCCCTCCCTGCTCGTTGAACTTGCGGGCTTGGAGCCAGGTAGTAGGTACCGCTGCCGAAGCGACACGCTGGATCTTGTCGTCCACCCAAGCCATCGACGATGAAACTTCGGAGCGGTCGTACTCTTTGTTGGTCAGCGGGCAGGTGAACTTCAAGGTGGTCAGGTCGACCGTCGAGATGTGGACGACGGCGGAGGTGGACTTGAACCTGTCACAGCGGAAGCCGTCATTAGCGAAAGCAGTTTGCAGTTTCTCCATCCGACTGTACCCGCAGAGAACCACGTACTGCGGCTCGGCGGCGTCGATGAATCCGTACACACCGTCGTTGCGGCCCTGATCCCCGCCGGGGCCATCAAGGTACGGCATCTGATACATGCCTTTCTCTTTGAGGTAGGGCTTGGCCTTGAGCTTTGCACCTGCCAGGTCGCGCATCTTGTAGCCCGCCGCTTCAAGTTTGTTCTTGAGTGCTCGGTCACCGTAGATGCGGACGTATCGCTTGTCGGTTTCATCCGCCGGGTTAGTCCAGACGACGGAGCGTGCCTTGACTTCACCCGCTTCATCTTGCAGGTAGGCCACGCCCATGCCCGGTGCTTCGTAGATGCGGGACGGGTGGATGAGGCTCTTGTCTTTCGAGTTGTAGAAGTGCGAGGTCGGGTAGCGCATGCAGCCCGAGTCACCTTGCATCTTGGTGTAGACACGCTCGATCTCGTCGCCATCGGTGGCGATCCAGAACCGTGGGTCTTGCGCCGAGCGGAACGCAGCGTCCAGCTTGGCGATGTGTTCGTCGGTAAGCAGCAGGCACAGCTTGCGCAGGCACTTGCCGAAGCTGGTGCGCAGTTGCTTGTCCCGCTTGCCGTCTTCCGCTGATGGGGTGTATGCCACCATGAACGGGTCATCTTTTGCGACGTGGATGCAGTAGGCACCAAGGTTGAAACCTGAAATCACAAGGTCGAGAACATCCGGCTTGGGCGGGTACACACCGAACGTCTGACGCATGAACTCTCGCATGTACCAGTACGTGTCTTGCCACTTCGAGTAGTCGGCTGCGCCACCTTCGGGGAGGTAGTTGCCAGAGACATAACCGGAAGGCATCGACCAGTTGCGCTTGAAGTAATCGGGTTGCTTGCCCGCCTCGGTTGACGCGGCTTGCCACGCATCGGCGCTGTCGATCTTGCGCGACAGGATCTCTTTCCACTTAGCATCTGTTGTCATTGCTGACTCCGAAAATTTAATTGAGTAAATAAAAAAGCCCGCTTGCTAGGCGGGCTTGAATTGGCAGAGCGTCAGGCTTAGGAGCGGGCGAACACCTGGCCTTCCTTGGTGACGGCGAACTGGATGCCGCCCATGTTGAACACGCTTGCGTCGTCGGGCAGGGTGGTCGGGGTCGCATCGTCATCCGCATCGGCGCTGTTCAGTGCGTCGAGGATGGCGTCGCGGTCGATCGCAATCCACAGCGTCTTGTCGGTGGGCTTGGCACCTGCTGCATCCGGCGCAGCAACGCCGATGAACTTGCCGTGGTCGTCGATCAACAGAGGGCGACGAGTCCGCTTGTCACGCACCACAAGGAAGTGATCCTTCTGGCCTTCATCTTCGACGACCAACTTCTGCGTAGTCGGGATGCTGTAGCGTGCCTTGACTGCGGTGAACAGATCCTTCTTGATCTTCTTGCGGTCGGCGTCGTTGCCAGCGGCACGAGCGTTGCGAAGGGTAGCTGCTTGAGAGGGGGTAAGTTTGGCGAATGCCATAGTTCAGTTCCTTGATTGCGACCCGGAAATGAAAACGCCACCGATGGGTCAGGTCAGTGGCGCAGGGTGGACATTCGGCGGTGTCCGCCGTTTGTCCGGTTAATGGGTGGGTTGGGGTGGCACGATCACCTTGCGGCGGGGTGCGCAGGTTGCAGCGACGAGCGACATGTCATCACCGAACACGAGGGTCAGCATGTTGGGGTACTGATCCTTCGGGTAGTGAGCGTCGAGTCCTGCTATCTCTGCGCACTTGCTGCCGAGCACGATCAATCCGTCTCGCTTGCTGACAGGTAGGTAGAACTTCGTGAGCTGCGGCCTGACCCGGTACTTGCGGGCGATATCCCACGTCGGGTTCGGATCGTGCTCCCACTTCTCACCGTCGCCGCTGGTCTGGATGACTGCGCCTTCGGCCCACGCCTTGATTTCTTTTGCGTGGATGTGTGGCTTGCCTGTTGGTTCAGGTGCCTTGGCGTGTTTGATCGCCGGGTCTAGAAGTTCAACCATCTGTTCCTCCATGACTAGATCCATCTTGGGATTCGGCTCACCGCCGACCCCGTGCCCGAGATGCGTGCCGTCCTTGCGGAACAGATCGCCATCGCCTTTGCTCCCGACGACGTAGCCGACGTAGGCTTTGATCGACTCCGAGTAGTGGGTGATAGCGACGGCCAGCCCTTCCGCTGTGCGGTAGGTCTTGCGAACTTGAAGATCGCCGGTCAGGTGTGCGTCGCGTTTCATGCTCGGCCCCACGCCACCCGGAAGCCATCGACCACATCGTTCTCGTCACGACGGCAGTTGAATACGAGCTGCATCTCCGACGAGATCTGTTGCAGTACGTCGTCAAGGAATTCCTCGTCGATGTTCTCCCACTCGGCGGCGCAGTCGGCCACGATCTCGATGGCCTGATCTTTCAATGCTTCCCCGCCGAGCAGTGCGATGGCATTGAACGGATTGCTGCACCACTCGGTGAAGTCCTGGACAGCGGGGCCATCGTCGTCGGGTTCGCACAACTGAACCTGCTGCGGTGCCGGCGGATCCTGCGGTGTCATGTCCGCCGTGCCGAGCGTAGCGATTTCTTCTGCGTCCAGCGCAGGGATCCTCGCGTCCCATGCCGCATAGCAAAGCTCAAAGATTTGCTGCGCTGTCACATGGTGGTTGCACGCTGGCATCAGGGTCAGGGTGTCGTACTGGTGAAAGAACTTGAGCAGCAACTTCACGATCACCAGTCGCAGCACGTCCTGATCGTTGGTCGAGCGAAACGCTGCGCCCGCCTGCTCCGACACCTCGTAGTCGAACACGCCGGGGAACTCCAGCGTGTCCACCATCTTCGCGTTGATGGCTTCGAGTGCGGCGCACAGGTCGATGGTCACCAGCTCATGCAGTGCCGACGTGCAACCGACTGCGCCACCGTAGTCCTCGGCGTGTTCGTCGGGTATGTTGAACACGCCATCAGGGTAGAAGAAACCCTCGTACACGAAGCTCGCCGTCACCATGTGATCGGAGTGAAATTTACTCGTCATCTTCTACCTCGCCAGTGAAGTTGTTGGTTGCTCGGGTCAGTGCTGCGGCGAAGTCGATCTCCTGTTCGCGGCAGTAGTGCATGAGGTTGGCCAGCGTGTCGGCCACATGCATAGGTCGGTCGTCAGCGGGTTCACGTTGCGCTGCGACCATGATTGCGAGACGGCCACGCTGTGCTCGTTCGCGGTTCTCGATGCCGTCCATCAGTATTCGGAAGGCAGAATCATCTTGACTACCCCCTCCTCGTTGCAGATGAAGAAGATCCACTCGCCGTCAGGCATGTCGGTGAAGGCAACATGCTTTGTCCAGTGAGCGGGCGCGTCGTTGGCCAAGCTGAGTGACAGGTCGGCCTTGCTGTTGGCGACACGCACGGTCAGCACGCCGAGCGAGTGGCTGTTCGGCATGTTCATCTCCATCGCCAGCATGTCGAGCAGCCAGTAGATGCCGAGCGCAGCGCATGCCTGCACGCCATCGCTGAATTGAAAGCGTTGCTTGAACCAGTGCCGCACGAAGTAGTTGCAGCCGTTGCGTGATGCGGAGTACACCGCCTTGAATTCTTCGGCGTTCATAGCGGTGCGCTGCTGATCGGGGACGTGTAGTAGCCGCGCCACTCGGTGTCGAGGCCGGCCATCTCGTTCGCAATCTGCGGTGCGACGAGCACCTTGATAGGCGGTGCCGTGTAGGTGAGGCTCCACGTCGCCGCGATATCCTTCATCGCAGATTCCCACTGGTTTATGTTCTTGTGCGGCGTCGGGCCAGCGGGCCACGGCATCCACATGTCATGCGCTATTTGCAATTCGGTCAGAAGATCCATGATCTTCACGTCGTTGACCGGCACGCCCGATGCAAAGAGTGCAGCCTGGGCGGGGCCGTCGATGGGAGCGCCCTCGATATCTTCGTCGTATGCGGCGTCGGTGATGAGGCAACCCGCTGCGCATTTCTCACCTGTGTCAGTGCGGTACACGCAGATGACTTCTTCCTCGCTGACAGCGGCGCGGCCTTGCTTGCGAAGGTGGTTGAGCACCGTGTCGTACATTTCTTGCAGAGTCATGTTGTTCTCCAACAGTTAACTTGTTTACACAGATGCAGACGTGACTCGTCTGCGCTTGTAGCTCACAGCCACCCCCTTCACGTCGATCAGATACTTGGTCTGGGCCTCGGCGTAGGCGATCTTGGTTGCCATCGCTGCCAGTTCGCCCATCCCGTCCATCGGGTTGGCTTTCGGTGCGATGCGTTGTCCTGTTTGTTTGATGCGCATGTTGAATCTCCAGTAAGTGAGTGAACCGCGATGTGCGGTGTAGTAGTGCAAGCTGCACTCGGTTGCCCACCTTGATGAGCAACCGGGTAGAGCCTGGACAAACGGCGGGATCCGCCGAATGTCCGGTCGTTCAGGCAGCGAACCCGATCCACTTGAGGTTCTTCTTGCTGTACTCGCCATCAGCTTTCTTGCGCAGTGCGCCCTTCTTGCTGGTGTCGAAGCGGAACCAACTGCGCCCATCCCACCAAGCCCACGCTTTCGCACCGGTCTTGTCGCTGATGCGCTTGTAGAGTCCGGGTCGGTTAGGCAGTGGCCGGGTTGATGCGGGGAAGGGGCCGATTTCGGCGGGCTTTGCTTTTGCCATAGGGTTTCTCCTTTAGTTGGCGGTTGCGGGAATCAGAGGATCGGAGGGAAGGGCCACGCCGATTCGGGCTGGCGCGGTGCCGCTTGTTTGGCTTGATGCTTGGCGTCCGCTTCGACTGCGAAATCGAGCAGACCGAGCATCACGAAGTCGGTGTACATCTGCCAGTGCATCTCGTCGCACGGCGGCATGACTACGTTCGGGTCGCCCCAAAGCTGTTGCAGAACGATCAGCCCGTCGGTCGGGTTGCTCACCGGGCACATGCCGCGTTGACCGTTCTCATAGAACCGTGAAGCGAACCACTCGACGTGCCCGCTATCGAGCGTGATGGCCGTGAGCGATATGTCCACGACGCGACGAGGTTTCTTGGGTGCAAGGCCGCTGCCCCTACTCGCAAGCAGCGCCCCCAGAAAGAGCTGGCCGATTAGGTGCTCGATGTCTTTGTTTTTCTTGCTCATGCGGGTTCCTTCCGGAAGTTTTCAAGTTGAGAGATGAGCGACTCGCGCTCGGCCAAGGTGACGCGCTTTCCGCCGACGACCCACTCGCCGTCGTAGTGGTTCAGGTGCGCCAGAAGAATGTCTATCTGCCGATCGGTCAGCAGCATGGGGTTGAAGTCAGGCATTGAGTCCTCCGTGATTGATTTCATCGACTGCACGCTGGCGGGCTGTTAGGCCGAGCAACGGGCACTCGAAAGCCGACTCGTTTAGGAGCGAATCGGATCGCGGGTTTGGTTGGTGATCTTTCGATCGTTGGATTTGATTTATTGCTGGCGGCATGGGTGACCGGTCAGCGCAGGGCTACGTGTCCTGCTACGAAACCAGTCGCAACCCGAGCACGGCGTGCAGTTGACTATCGCGGGCACCGATGAGGGTGGCTCGTTGGTAAATCAAGCTATGCATGAGCAGGGAGCGCATGCTGTGCAGTTTGTTTGGCGACTGGCGGTGGAGGCTTTTACTCCGCACTCCCGAACGTATCGGCGACCCCGCAGTAGAGCGGCGTCCGTCATAAAGACCAAGTGGCTTGCCCGGCCAGCGTTTAGGGTGTAAGCCATGCGCTGAACGGTACGGTTGAATTGTTAACGAACTAACACGCCGTTTGACGTGGCAGGACATTCGGCGGGTTCCGCCTTTTGTCCGGCGGATCACACTAGAGATGCTGGCCCCGTGACGATGCACGCTGCGTTGGGCACTATCGAGAAGGGTGCTAGGTGTGGTAAGTCGCTTTCCCACTCGATGACTCTATTGTGCCACATGTTAGCCTGTTTGTCAACATGTTTACATCGACTATCTAACAGATAAAAGGGTGGGGTGTCAGCGGTAGGGGAAGTAGCTCGGGCGTAGGGTGGCGTCGGTCGGCAGGGTGCGCAGTCGGGCAGTGCCAGGAATCGGAATGCATACGCGATCGGCAAAGCGATCCTCGCACTCGGCCTGCGTCATGTGCTCGGCGGGTGAGTCGGGCTTGGAGCTGCCGAGTCGGTAGACGTGCCAGAGATGCGTGGTGACGGTGTTCACGGGGTGTCAGAGCGGGAGGGGTTGGCTTGGTGGCGGGGTGCAAAGGCTGTCACGGGCTTTACAAAGGCATGACGCGCTTGTGACAACTTTCATGACAAACAAAACTCTCGTAAGTTATTGATTTATATATATTAATTAATTAATAAATATCTTTGTCATGAATGTCACAAGGATTTTTAATAAGAGAGTGCTCTAAAAATTAATTTTTAAAATGAATACTTTTGGATATGGGTTTAGTTTGGTGGATTTTGTGGCCAAGTTTGATCTGCACATTTTGGCACCCTCTCTCCTTCAAAAACCTCATGACATTTGTGACAGTAAACAAATTTACAGAAAAAGTTATTTAAAATCAAAGACTTACGCGATTTTATCGTGTCACAAGATTTGTCATGAAAAATCGTTTGTCACGGCCGGAATTCGTGACAACGTCTAAAGGTTTACGTCGCAACGTAATAAGGTTTACACCGCGCCGTCTAGATGTTTACGCCGCCTAGTAAACGAAGCGACGCCGGACATTCGGCGGGTCGCGCTTTTTGTCCAATGGTTTACTAGTCAATTTATTTACTAGTCAATTTGTAGACGAAAAAAAGCCCGGACGAACCGGGCGAAAGGGCGGGAGGGTAATTCTGTTTACGCTTGGTCGGCGACGCTAGCGACGTACTCGGTGAGCATCTCGAACTTGCCCGCACGGAACAGCGCGACAAGGTGCGCTTCGCTGGAGGACAATTCCATTTTGACTTTGCCCGCCGCTTCGATGCCCGTAGTCGGCGGCGTCACGTCGCGGGATTCCACGTCGATGACTTCGCTTTGTTGCGCGGCATCCTTCGCGGCTTTAGCGGCTTCGCGCTGCGCTTGCTTGCGCTTTGCCTCCTCGCTTTGTGGCTTGATGACACCGTAGAGGTTGACTAGCTCGGTGAAGCGTCGAGCACCTGACACCGTGCCATGCGCCGCGTCGTATGCGCCGATCCAGCAAGCGCGGTGAGCCTTGAAGTCTTCGACGGTCAGCTCTGAGAACAGGCCGACGAATGCCGCGCCCTTGTCGAACACTGCGCCGTCCACGTCAGCGAACATGCGGGCATTCTCGACGAGAGCGTGCTGCGTTGCGTTGAGGGTTTGGGTCTTAGAAGATTTAGCCATTTGAAACTCCGATGTGATTTAGTTAATACGTTAGAGAAATTTCTAACGTGGCTCTATTGTGAGGTAAACATGTTTACACGTCCAGATAGACTAGGACATTCGGCGGGTCGCGCCGTTCGTCCGGCGGGCTGGATTGGCGTGGTTGGCCGGGTGACTTGGCAGGGGGAGGGGGGTGGGACAACGGAGTGGGTGGGGTGGCCTGGCCCTTAGCACCCGCTCACAATGGAAAACTGGTTTTTGAGTCTATGTAAACCTATTGACTGCCTATTAATTTACGCACCGATAGGCGAACTGAAAGTCCATCGGTTGCCCCGAGAACTCAGCGAAACGGCCATTCTTTTTGCAATGCGCATCCGCGATCGGCTGTGCTGTCCCGGCGCTGTTTGCGTACACCACGACACTTCGCTCACTCGATGCCACAACGCCAGCCGAGCACCCCGCCAACAAAGCCAGCGCCGTGACCAGGATCAATCCCTTCATAGATACCTCCATATATAAGAAGGCAGAAATGTAGCGGGTTCTAACTCGACAGGAAATGTAACCACGTAAGACAACAGATACGTGTTAACACTATTGACACGGGTAGGACACAACGCCGATACTGCGTAGGACAAGTTCTTCCTTGATCTTGTTGTCTCCCGATGTGATGTATTTCGCCCTGCCGATTCAACCCGGCGGGGCTTTTCTTTACTAACATGTTTACATGTGCTGTAATTGCATCCGGGCGCACCGTGAGATGTCTTCTGCTGACATGGTGTGGTGACCTCCAAAAAAGGATTGCGGTGCTGCCCACCTGATTGGAAGCACTGTGTCTCAACCACTCTCCGTAAAAGAATCGAAGTCCGAGCTACTCCGCGAATTCCGCGAAGGGCTGCTTGGCGACCTCGACGTAATGCGGATCGAGTACACAGATGCCGTTCGTGCCGATGGATCACCGAACGCATACCGCGACTGGTTCAACACCGTCGCCAATACCGTCGAAGGGGTCAAGGTCGAACCCAACCGGAAGATGGACAACTGGCCCACGGTCAACGTCTATCTCGGAAGCGACTTCATTTCCACCGGACAGGTGACGCTGGCACCCGCTGTCGTCGATGTCGAGGCGAAAGAGATTTCCGCTGCCGAACCTGCTGAACCCACGCCCGAGCTGCCAGAGTCGGATGACGACTGTCTCGATCTGTTCTTTCCCAAAATGGATGACATAGATGCCTGATGCAATTCCCTTTCCCAAGCCCGCCGAGGCTGCACAACGAATCCGTACCGGCGTTGAAGATCTGACGGCGCAGGTCAACCTGGCGATTTCGCCGGAGGCACGCCGCAAGATTCGCCTGGAGTTCAACCCCTCGGGCAACCCCGATGTCATCGCGCTCAAGGTGATGACCGGTGGGCTGATCTCGCTGCTGATGAACATCCGCGACGACAACGCACTGCTTGAATGCGGCGACGAGATCCGTCGTGCGATCGACCATGTGCAAACCGCCTCGATGCTTGCTGTGATGCGACTGACTGGCGACAAAGCGGAAGGCCCGGTGGCAGCAAATGACTAAGAACATTCGCATCGAGAACGCAGACACATCCGACCATCCCGTGCGCGTGAGCGTGCAAGAGCGCCGCGAAGGTGAGTGGCAAACCATTCGCACCGTGCAGCTCGATCACCCGACGGCCCTGGCCATCGAGACGATCTGGCGTGACGGTCGCCGCCTGGTCATCGAAGAACGCGAAGCTGACCCCGCATGACGACGGTCGCTTGGGACGGCAAGACGCTTGCTGCCGACAAGCAGGCGACGAACAACGGGTACGGCGTCAAGGTCACGAAGATCTGGAAGCTGAACACGGGCGTCATCATGGCCGCGTCCGGTGACCTGACACTTGCGCTGGAGCTACGGTACTGGCTGGAGTCAGGCGGCGACCCGTCGAAGTTTCCACCGAAGCAGCGCACCGCGGACTTCACTGCGTGCATGCTGGCCTACCCTGACGGCAAGCTCTACAAACTCGAAGACGGGCCGATCCCGTTCGAGGTGGAGTCGGCTGTGCATGCAATGGGTTCAGGCCGGGACTTTGCGCTGGCCGCGATGTATCTCGGCAAGTCCGCAGTCGAAGCCATCGAGGTTGCATCGGCGCTCGATCACGGTACCGGCAAAGGCGTGGACTCCTTTACCGTATGAAGTTCAAACCGTCCCCGATCGGCAAGCTGTTCCTACAGTCCCGCAAGTTCATCAAGATCATCTGCGGGCCGGTCGGGGGAGGTAAGTCCACGACTGCGCTCATGGCGATGTGGTCAATGGCGTTGCAGCAGGATCCGCACAAGACCATCCGCCGCAGCAAGTTCATCATCCTGCGCAACACGATGGCGCAGCTCAAGTCCACCATCAAGCCGCTGATCGACGCGTGGTTCGTCGAGATGCCCGAGCACGCGCTCGGCGAATGGCGCTTGTCGGACAACACATTCGAGATCCGCATCCGCCTGCCTGATGGCACGGGCGTACATACCGAATTCATCATGATGGCAGCGGACACGCCGGAAGACGTGCGACGCTTGCTGTCTGTCGAATGCACGGCGGCTTGGGTGGAAGAAGGTCGGGAAGTTGACCGCGAAGTTTTCTCCGGCTTACAAGGCCGGGTTGCGCGATTCCCTTCAAAGAATGCGGGCGGCGTGACGTACCCATGCGTCATCGTCTCGACCAACCCGCCACCGATCGGAACCTTCTGGCACGAGTTAATGACCAACCCGCCGGACAACGTCGAAGTTTTCATGCAGCCGCCGGCACTGCTTGAAGATGGCTCGATCAATCCGCAAGCGGAGAACTTGGAGAACCTGCACCCCGACTACTACTCGAACCTGATCTCAGGAAAGAGTGACGACTGGATCGGCGTGTACCTCAAGAACAAGTTCGGAGCCGGCGGGTTCGGTCAACCCATCTTCCGCGCCACGTTTCGCAAGGACTTCCACATCACGACGGATCAGCTCAAGCCGATCCCGACGGCCAGCAAGAAGATCATCATCGGATCGGACAACGGCCTGCAAGCGGCGGCTGTGTTCGGTCAGGAAAACGCGCTCGGCGTCATCAACCTGATCGGTGAAGCCTTCGTCGAGGAGAACGACTCGATGGGATACGACCGGTTCCTCGATCTCCTTGTCATCCCGAAGCTGCGCGACTTGAAGATCCCGCACCGCGACGTGCTGTTCGTGGTCGATCCTGCCTGCTTCCAGCGGTCGCAGGCGAACGAGGTGACGATCGCGCAAGAGATTCGCCGACGTGGATTCGAGTGCATCAAGACCTCCACCAACCTGCCTGAGCGCCGGATCTCGGCGGTCGAGTCGCTGCTCATGCGGCAAGCGGGTGGGGGCGCCATGCTGCGCTTCGGCCCGGACGTACCGTTCCTCCAGATGGCGATGGATTGGGGCTACCGCAACAAGAAAAACACGGGCGGTCAGACTGCAACGCAGATCGACAAGAACCATTTCAGCCACATTGCCGAGGCACTGCAATACCTCGCACTGCACTTCCAGCCGGGGGGCGACGCGCAATACGGAGTCCGGGTCAAGGAAGTTGTGAAGCGCCGATTTGTCTACACCTAACTGGCGTGTGACAATGTTAACTAGTTAGATAGTTGGGAAACTTATGCAAGGCACCGGTCTTCAACTGCCTGGGCTGAATCCGTCCACGCCCATGTTCAACGCACCCTCGGCTCCGGTCTATTCCGGGGGCATGGTGCGCATGGAGTCCGCCGCGTCCGTGATGCAGCGGACAGTGGACGACGCACGGCAACGCGCAGTCGAACAGTCCTCCATGCCGGTCGTTCAAGGGCTGGCCGGGTACGTGCGCAACTGTTTTCAGAAAGCTCAGGAAGCCAAGCGCACCGTGGAGCGCGACATGCTTCGCGCCGTCCGCGCACGCCGTGGCGAGTACGAGCCGGAGATCGCAGCCGAGATCCGGGCGCAGGGCGGCTCCGACATCTACATGATGTTGTTCTCGACCAAGGCCCGGCAAGCAGCCGCGCTTTTGCGTGACGCGCTCATCGGCGGAGGCGACGAGAAACCCTGGACGATCAAGCCGACGGCGTCGCCCGAAATCTCGCCCGAGCTTATTGCGGAAGTGGCGCAGAACGCCATGAAGCAGGTGATGGATGCAGAGATGGCCGGCCAAGCGATGACCGGCGACCAGGTGCGCCAGCTCCTCACCGATTACCGCGCCCGCGTCACCGACCAGACGATGACGATCGCCAAGGAAAAGGCTGCGGCGATGGAGCGCAAGATGGAAGATCAGCTCCAGGAAGGCGGCTGGCTCGAAGCGTTCGACGAACTGCTCGACGACATGACCACCTTCAAGACCGCGATCTTGAAGGGCCCGGTCATCCGCAAGCGCACCGTGCTCAAGTGGACGCAGGTGATGGGCGGCAAGTACGAGCTGCAACTGCAAGAAGAACTCGGCAAGGATTGGGATCGCGTCGATCCGTTCAAGCTGTACCCGGCACCGCATTCCACCGGCCCGAATGATTCGTGGCTCATCGAGCATCACACGCTCAGTCGCGGCAAGCTGGCCGCGCTCAAAGGTGTCGAGGGTTATTCCGATGACGCCATCTCCGCCGTGCTTGACGCCCACGGCACCAACGGGCTGCACATGTGGCTCCAGATCTTGACCGACAAGGCGCAGGCGGAAGGCCGCGATCCGATGTCGAGCGAGTCGAACTCCGACCTGATCGACGCGCTCCAGTTTTGGGGGCCGGTCAGCGGCAAGATGCTGCGCGAGTGGGGCATGGAAGCCAGCGCAGTCACCGACCCGGACAAAGAATACGAAGCGGAAGTCTGGCTCATCGGCAATTGGGTCATTCGCTGCACGGTCAACGCTGACCCGCTGGCACGTCGCCCGTACTACACCACCGGCCTCGATCGCATCCCCGGAGCTTTCTGGCACAACAGCTTGTTCGATCTGATCGAGGATTGCTGCAAGATGTGCAACGCCGCAGCGCGTGCGATGGCGAACAACCTGGGGATCGCATCAGGCCCGCAGGTCGTGGTGAACGTCGACCGCATGCCAGCGGGCGCGTCGGTCGAACAGCTCTATCCGTGGAAGATCCACCAAGCAACGAGCGACCCGATGGGCAGCACGGCACCCCCGGTGACGTTCTTCCAGCCGACCTCGAACGCGCAAGAGTTGATGAGCGTGTACGAACGCTTCTCCGTGATGGCCGATGAACAGTCAGGCATTCCGCGCTACATGACCGGCAACGAAGGAACCGGCGGGGCGGGGCGCACAGCGTCGGGCCTTTCGATGATGATCGGCAACGCATCCAAGACGATCAAGAACGTGGTGAGCAACATCGACGTTCACATCATCCAGCCGATGCTCGAACGCCTTTACTTCCACAACATGCGCTATAGCGACGACCCGGATTTGAAGGGCGACGTAAACATCGTTGCACGCGGCGCTTTGTCGCTGGCAACCAAAGAAGCCGAGCAAGTTCGTCGCAACGAATTCCTGCAACGCACCGCCAACCCGATCGACATGCAGATCATGGGTGTGGACGGTCGTGCATACGTCCTGCGCGAGACAGCTCGATCCCTCAACATGGACACCGACCGGGTCGTGCCGTCAACTTCTGTACTGGACGCCCGCGCTGCGATCGCGGCCCAGGCACAGATGCAGCAGCAACCCGAACCCGGTAAAGAGCAGCTCATGAACGGAGCGCCTGTCTCGGATCACTTTTCGCCGACAGCCGCCTAACTGGACGCTTGTCCGTAAACATGTAAATATGTTAGCAAGTAATGAATAAAGAACGCGAAGCCGCTGCCCTCGCCACGCTCCACGTCTCCTCCTTGTTGAAGGAGTTGTTGGATCTTGAACGAGATCGGCAGATAGCGATCCTGGTCGAAGCGATTGATCCCGCTCGAATCCACCAGACGCAAGGCGCGATCAAGTTCATTGCGCACCTGCTTCAACGCGCTGAACAAGCAGCCGGCAATTTGAAGCGGTGAGTTTTTCCCCGGCTCGACCAGTGACGTGGTCGTGACGGATTCACCAACCTAGCACCGGCCTTCGAGCCAGCAGGAGAAAACATGTCAGAGATGAAATTGCCCCGTTCCATTCAGGCACAAGTAGAAGCCGTGGAAGCGATTGAAGCAGCGATGCACGCACCAGCGCAGCAAGCTCCGCAACAGACGCAACCCGCTCCGCAAGTACCGGTGGCCGTGGCGGAACCGATGGTTCAACCGGTAGCACCGAGTGCGCCAGTTGTTGACGATGCAGCCGCTCGTGTGGCCGCTGCGGAGCAGAAAGCTCGGACGATCGAAGGAATGCTTCGAGCCGACATGAAGACGCTCCGCGATGCGAACCGCGATACGGAAGGCAAGTTGACCCAGGCTCTCGATGCGCTGTCAGCTATCAAAGCAAAGCTCGATAGCCCTGATCGCAAGCCAGTTGGAATGCCGGATCCAAAAGATGTTGAGGCTTTCGGCGCGGATCTAGTTGAGATGGTTCGTCGTCAAGCGACTCAAGAGCTTGGAGAGTTGGGTGCTCATGTTTCTGAACTGCTTAACCGCATGGCAGCAATTGAGCAAAAGGTAGCCGGTCTTGGAAAGAGCACCGCCGCCGCTTCCGAACAATCGTTCGCAAGTGTGATGACGACGCTGGTTCCAGATTGGGAAGCGATCAACGTGTCAGAGCCGTTCCTGAACTGGCTAGGACAAGTCGATCCGGTGTATGGATTGCCCCGCCAAGTTGCGCTCGACGCAGCGGCTAAAGAACTCAATCCACAACGCTGTGCCGCCATCTTCAATGCGTTCAAGAGCACGCAGACGCAGACCCCCGTGAATCCCGGCCCGAGTCTTAACGAGCAACAAGCTCCCGGAAGGGGGGCAGGTGGCAACCCACCAGTGGACACGCAGGTTGCAGACAGTTTTAGCGCATCGGAAATCAGTGCGTTCTACGACGATCTGCGCCGAGGCAAGTACCACGGACGGGAAGACGCTGCTCTCACGATGGAAGCACGTATCAATGCGGCGGTGGCCGCTGGTCGAGTGACCAAGTAACACCGCCTAAAGCGCGAGAGCGCGGAAGGAGTTAGAGATGGCATATGTATCTTGCGACCTGATGATGTGTGGTGGCGTCGAGTTGGGCTTGACCGCAGCGGGTGCTTCCCAAGCAACTGCACTGCTGATCCCCGGCGGCGTTACGCAGTTTGCGACTGTGGGTACCGGTACCGGCGGGATTCTTCCTGCACCCGGTGGAGTCGGTCAACTTTTGGTAGTCACGAACAACGGCGCGAACGCGTTGCTGGTGTACCCCCCGGTTGGCGGAAAGATCAACAACGGTACTGTCAACGTCGGTTTGTCCGTCGCTGCCGGTAAGTCGGCGATCTTCTTCTCGCAGAGCACGCTCGACTACGCAGCAGTTGTCTCGGCCTAATACGTGTAAATACGTTAGCAAGAAAGGAAAAAAACCATGTCTACGATTACCCCCGGCGCAGTATTCCCCGTCGCGCCCCCGTTCAACAACGCGCCTGCTTATTCGGGCACCTTCATTCCGGCTATCTGGTCGAGCAAGCTGAACGTCAAGTTCTACGCTGCATCGGTGTTTGCCGCCATCACCAATACCAATTGGCAAGGCGACATCACGGGCGTGGGCGACAAGGTCATCATCAACAACATCCCCGACATCGCTATCAGCGACTACGTCGTGGGTGGCACGTTGAGCTACCAAGTCCCGACCCCGAACACCATCGAGCTGGTGGTCGATCAAGGTAAGTCGTTCTCCTTCCAGCTCAACGACGTGCTGGCCTATCAGTCGCAACCTGCACTGATGGACATGTTCTCCAACGATGCGTCCGAACAGATGCGCGTTGCGATGGACTACGCATGTCTGCGTGACAACTTTGCCGGCGGCTCTGCTGCCAACAAGGGTGCCACCGCAGGTGTTCGCTCCAGCTCGTACAACCTGGGTACTGACAACACCCCGGTCACGCTGACCGCGTCCAACGTCCTTGCAACCCTGCTGCTCCTCGCCGCAGTGCTGGACGAGCAGAACGTGCCTGAGACGGAACGATTCCTCGTGATCGACCCGCTGACCCGCACGCTCCTGATGTCCTCGAACTTGGCGCAAGCTCAGTTCATGGGCGATCCGAAGTCGATGGTTCGCAACGGCATGATCGGCATGATCGACCGCTTTACCGTGTACGTGAGCAACCAGCTCCCGCGTGGTACCGCCGGTAACTCGTTCCCGACCAAGGCTGCACCGGCTGGTGTGACTCAAGGTGGCGCAGTTGCACGCCGCGTGATCTTGGCTGGTCACAAGGCCGCGATCGCGTTCGGTACGCAAATGACCAAGACCGAGACGCTGCGCAACCCCAACGACTTCGGCGATCTCGTCCGTGGTTTGCAGGTGTACGGCTACAAAGTCGTGAAACCAGAAGCTCTCGCGCTTCTGATCGTCAACTAATCTGTTAATAGGTTAGCAAGAGCGGGGCTTCGGCCCCGTTTCTTTTGTTTAAAACATGTAAATACGTTAGCATGTGAACTGCTCCACTAGCGGAGCTAAACGCCCATGCTTGTATCTACGATTCTGACCCGCTGCCGCATCGCGCTTCAAGACAACGTCGCCCTCGAAACGGGTGTCGTCGATCGCTGGCCGGACGCAGAAAAGATGATGTACCTCTCCGATGGCCTGCGTGAACTCGTCACACTGGTGCCGGAAGCGTACAGCGACATCGTCACCCTGACCGTCGCCCCGAACAAGTACCGGCAATCGCTGCCAGACGGCACACTGCGCCTGCTCGATATCTCGCGCAACCTGGGCGTGGACGGCGTTACCCCCGGCTCGATGATCCGCATCGCCGACCGCAAGCTGATGGATCTGTTCGACACGGACTGGCCCACGGCCACGACCGCAACGGCGATCGAGCACTACCTCTACGACTTCAAGCAGCCGCGTAAGTACATGGTGTACCCGACACCGACCGTCGCGCTCAAGCTCGAAGCGGTGGTCAGTCTGCAACCTGCGGAAGTCACCGACGCTACGACAACGCTCGTGGTGGACGACACCTACGTGAACTCGCTCACGAACTACGTGCTGTACCGCTGCTACGCGAAAGATGCGGAAGCCGCAGCGAACGCTTCACTCGCCACGCAATACCACCAGCTCTTTGAATCCGGCCTCAATGCCGGCGTCAACGCCACCACCATGCGTGCCCCCAACGACACCACCGGAGCATCCGAAGCATGAGCGTCCGCGTTTCCGATCTCATCAAAGAAATGATGCCCTACGTGCCGGGTTGCCCCGGCCCCGTAGCACGCCGCGAAATGGTGAAGTCCGCACAGCGTTTTTGCCGGGCGACTCGCATCATCGTCAGCGACGTGAACCCCTTTACCGTCCGTGCTGGCGACGAAGCCATCGACCTGAACGATTACGCGGACACACAGACCGACGCGATCGGGGTGTCGGAGCTGTACATCGGCGGCATTCAGATCGTCGCAACAACCCTGCAAGTGCTGCGCTCTCGCGTTGTGGATTACCGCAATACCGCGCCGGCACAGCCGCGCATCTTCTATCAAACCACCGAGCGCAACCTAGCGATCTGGCCGAAGCCGGATGCTGCATATGACGCCCGTGTGGTCGTTGTCTGCGCCCCGCAAAACCGAGCCACTGTCTTTCAGGACGCGCTCGGCTACCAGTGGCGCGAAGCAGTCATCGGCGGCGCAATCGCGGCCACCGCTTCCATTCCGGGTCAGCCCTACACCAGCGTCGATCAAGCAGGTCGCGGGGCGGCTCTGTTCCAGAAGGGCGTTGCCGAAGCCCGCATTGAATTGAACCGGTCGTTCGGCAGTGACGCCCGCGTTCAGATGCGCCCGTTCGCTTAAAGGAAAACCATGCTCGATCCCATCTCTTTGTCCCTGCTCGACCAGTCGGCCCCCTCAGTCATCGCATCGAACCGCTTGAGCGAAGGCGGCGAAGCTCCGTACTTTGTGTACGAGTTTGAGTGCCGCGATGCCGAGGGTAACGTCAAGTGGTCGGAGACTGTCCGCAACCTGGTGACCACTGCGGGCAAGAACGACCTACTGGACAAATACTTCGCCGGCTCTGCCTACACCGCAGGCTGGTTCATGGGCTTGGTCGACAACGCATCCTTCACCGCTATCGCCGCTGCCGACACGATGGCGTCGCACGCGGGCTGGATCGAATCGGTTGTGTACTCCAACGCCACCCGGCCAGCGATCGCGTTTGCCGCCGCGTCGGGCGGAACCAAAGTCACATCCGCTGCCGTGGCGTTCAACATCAACGGCGCTGCGACGATCAATGGCGTGTTCGTGAACTCGGTCAACACCAAGAGCGGAACGACCGGCATCTTGTACTCAGCAGGTTCCTTCTCTGGCACCCGCGCTGTGTCGAACGGCGACACGCTCAACGTGCAACTCACGCTGCAAGCCTGATGCCCTATCTTGCCGATCGCGTTCAGGACACTACTTCAAGCACCGGCACCGGGCCGCTCGTGCTGGACAACGCACCGCCGTTGGGATTCCGTGCATTCGCAACGGCTTTCCCCACGGGTGCGCGAGTCGCGTACTGCATCGTGAACACGAACGGCGAGTGGGAAACAGGCAAGGGTCAGTTCAACGGAAGCACCGGCCTGACACGCGAGGAAGTTCGCGCATCGAGCAACTCGAACAACCTGGTCGCCTTCACGTCCGGGTCGAAGCAAGTCTTCGTCACCGCATCCGCAGAAATCCTCGAAAACTCTGGCACCGGAATGATGCTTGCCGCACGTACCGGGTTGATGTGCCTACCGTAAGGAACAGACATGGCAGCGAACAACGATCCCATTTTTAGTCGGCTCGGCGACGTTCAGGCCGGCGGCATTCTCACCGCAGCGGCCAACGACTACACAGGCCAGAGCATCAACTACAACGTGATCTTCACGGCGGACGAGACAAACGGCGGATACTTGCAACGGGTTCGAGCCAAGGCGCTCGGAACCAACGTAGCCTCGGTGATTCGTTTCTTCATCAACAACGGCAAAGGCCGATTGTTGTCGATGTGCTCGGCCCCCGCGTCGCCGGCTGGAACCGCTGGAACCGCTGGCACGCTGGCGACCGGGAGCTACTACGCCAAGGTTGTCGCCTACGATCAATACGGCGTGCCATCGACCGCATCCGCCGAAACAGCAGCGGTGGCTGTTACCGGCCCGACAGGTTCGGTCACCTGGAGCTGGACGGCGGTCACGTCAGCAGTGAAGTACCGCGTCTACGTGGGCAACGTGACGGGCGGGCAACTGGTCTACTTTGAAACGACCACGAACAGCTTCTTGCAGACGGCTCCTATCGGAACCCGCGACACGCTCAACGGCTCGACCTTGAACAACACGTTCTATGGGGAGATGGCGACCCCTGCCACATCCGCATCTACCACTGCCCCGACCGCTGAACTGGACTACGCTTTCAATTTCGCTCTTGCTCCGGGGCAACGTGTGCTTGCGGGCTTGAGCACGGCAGTCGCTTCGGGATGGGCGTTGACCCCGATCGCAGGTAGCTACTGATGATCGACTTCGGGCACCTGCCCCGCGCACAGATGGTTGACCAGCAGCGTTTCGCTGCTAGTGCTGTTTCTGCGGGCGTCGGTTGGCAGACCTGGAATCGTCCACGCGGCGGTTCGATGGCTCACATCCTGATGATTGGGGGTGCAGGCGGCGGCGGATCTGGCTACTTCAACGCCACCCCTGACGCTACTGCCAGCGGCGGCGGGGGCGGCGGTTCAGGTGGCGTGACGCAGATCATCTTCCCAATTGCATTGTTGCCGGAAGTCTTGTTTGTTTCGGTCGGGCGCGGCGGGCAAGGGGGCATCGGCGGCAACGGCGGGGCGGGTATCGCCAGCCTGCTTGCGCTGTATCCGGTGAACAGCCAGGCGTTCTTGTTGGGGTTGGCCAATGGAGGCGGCGGGGCAACAATGGGAGGCATCGCAGTCGCAGGGGCAGCGGGGTCAGCCGCGTCAGCCGCGTCCCTAACCAGCATGCCTCGCGCCGGCATGGGCATCTGCTCGTTCATCGCGGGTCAAGCGGGATCAGCGGGGGGCGCAGGCGCAGGGTCGCCGGGCTTTGGTAACAACGGAACGAACGTGAACTACCCGAGTACGGGCGGTCAGTTTGTGTCCGGTGGCGCAGGCGGCGGAAGCACACGTACCAGCGTCGCGGGAGCGCAAGACGGCGGCTCGATCGTGCTCGGCATGTCAACGATCCAGCCGGACGTTACCGGGGGAATCCAGCCGCCCGATCTGTTTTCACCAGGAGGGGACGGCTCGAACGGGCTGTCCGGCTTCTTCGGCACGATGTTCTCCACTGGCGGCGCAGGCGGCGCAGGTTTGAACTCGACCTCCAGCGCCACATACGCAGGTGCCGGCGGGCGCGGCGGGATCGGAAGTGGAGGCGGCGGGGGCGGCGCAATCAACCAAGCGAACAATGCAGGTCGAGGCGGCGACGGCGGGGATGGGCTTGTAATCATTACTTGCTGGTGAGGTTGCATGCTCGACCTCAGTCACATCACAAGCGAAAGCAACGCTGACGTTCAGATTTTCCGTCCGACGTACCAAGGGAATATCGCGGGCGTCGGGATCACGCATTTCCAGCAGTGGCGAAAACCACGCGGATGCTCGATGGGCTACTTCTTTGTGCTCGGCGCGGGCGGGGCGGGTGGCTCGGGGTACACAGCGGCGGCGGCGACCGCCGGGGGCGGCGGCGGAGGAGGAGCCAGCGGACTCCAGATACAAGCGATCATCCCGCTCCATCTCCTACCCGACACGCTTTATGTCATGCCCGGTCGCGGCGGGCGGTGGGTCACCGGCACGTCTTACGTGGGCGGACGGTCTATGGTGTGCCTCCGCATTCCGGGTTCGATGACCGTCTGGCCTCCGACGAACGAGGCGTACACGCTGTTCAATGCGAACGGCGGCAACTTCGGGGCGGTCGGCACGGTCAGTGCCGGTGGAGCGGGCGGCATCGCAGCATCCTTCGCAGGTAACGCGACGGGCATGGAGCGTCTAGGCGCGACCATGTACAGCGTAATCGGAGCGGACGCAGGCCGTGCCGGAGGATTCGGTTCGGTAACCGGTACGAGTGTTGTCAACATGCCCACGACCGGACTCGTCACAACCGGCGGCGCGGGGGGAGGGGGACTGAACGGCGCTGCGGCAGTAGGCATCAACGGGGGCACGGTCAACCGTGGCCTAGGCCCGCAACTCATCGCCGATCCTTTGCCGTTGTCAGCCCCCGCCGCAACTGCCGCCGGAAACAATGCGCCCCCCGCGCAGCATCCATACTTCCGCCGTCTGATGTTGGGTTCAGGTGGGCAGGGCGGGACGGGCGCAGGCACCACAAACGCGAACAACGGTGGCAACGGAGGAGATGGAGTTCTTGGCGGGGGCGGAGGCGGGGGCGGCGCGGGCACGAACGGCAATACCGGCGCATCGCTCCCCGGAAGCGGCGGCGATGGGATCGTAATCATAATTTCTTGGTGACCCATGCTCGGATTCCACGCAATCGCCGCACGCCCACTCAGCGATCGACGCCCGTCTACAGGCTTCGTCGTTTGGAACTTGGCTATCGCCGAGACGATCGCGCTCGATGTTCTGCAATCGCAAGGCGCAACCGTCTGGAACGAATCGGTCACGGAAGCGATCTCCACCTCTGCCGCTCAGGTCGCTGCGAAGGTGATGACGGCCACGATCGCGGAAGCCCTTTCCCTGCTCGACACTGCTTCGGCCACCCGCTCCATGCTGGTGAGCCTGGTCGAGTCGGCATCGTTGTCCGACGCAACCACTGGCGGAGCGGCCTTCCTCACCGCCCTGACAGAAACAATCAACTCGACGGACGCAAGCGCAGTCACCAAGATTGCGAATGCGCTACTGACCGAGGCGATCTCGCTTGGCACCACGCAGACCGGTGGGCTGGCGAACAACGTCTCGATCACCGAAGCGATCACGCTACTCGACAGCGTCACATCTCCCCGCTTTCACAACGTGGCTCTCACCGAGGCTCTTGTGCTGGACGTGGTGGCGACGCTGTTTTCATACATCTACACCCCGTCCGAGTACGAAGCCTGGAAGGGGGCGGAGAACCGCGAAGTCATGCGCCCTGCTGTGCATGGGTCGAACCACCACCCAACTGTGCGCCCGCCCGAGCTGCGGGAAGTTGTGCTCCCCACGCCACCGGACATCCTGCACAGCACTGAATCGCGCACGAGCTACCGACCGCACGAACGCCGAACAACCCGCCGATTTGATTAAGGAGATCCCATGATTCTCGAACGCTATACGAAACAACCGTCCGAACGTAAGGACTACACGACTCGCTACGACGACTGGCTCATCAGCGGCGACACGATTTTCTCCGCGACCGCGACGGTCGTCTGCCTGAGCACTGCCTCGAACACCGCCTTGGTGGTTGAAGCGCCCGTCGCTTCGGCCCGCGCCGTGACGCTGTGGGTGTCCGCCGGTACCAGCGGCGAACGCTACAAGGTAACGGTAAAGGTCACTACGGTGGGCGGACGAGTGGACGAGTATGAACTGCTGTTTAACATCAAAGACGCGTAATGTTTCACGGGAAACATTGTTAATGTGTTAGATAGTTTGTAGAATTCGGAAAGAGGTTTTATGCCACGCGCACTCCTGTCCAACAACGCCCGCACGACACTGTCTGCCAGCTTGACCGCTGCCGCGACAAGTTTCACCGTCACCTCGGGTGGGGGTGCGAAGTTTCCCAACCCGACCGGCGGGGATTACTTCTACGCGACGCTTCTCGATGCGTCCAACGTGCCTGAAATCATCAAGGTCACTGCCCGCTCGACTGACACATTCACGATCGTGCGTGCCCAGGACTCGACCGCCGCTCGTGCCTTTGCATCGGGCGCAACCGTCACCTTGTCTCCGATCGCCGCGTTCTTCAACGAACTGCGGGCCGAACTCCTTGCTTCGGTCGTCAGTGCCGTAAGCGCGATCACCGCTGCGTTCCTCGTCATCACGGGCGGCGCACGCACCACTCCCGTACCCGTCGCGTTCAGCACGACACCGGCCATCGACGCGTCAACCTCGAATGTTTTCTACATCGGTGCGCTGACGGCCAACGTCGTGAGCAGCACGATCAACAACCCCGCCGACGGGCAGACCATCAACATTCGCGTCGTTCAAGACGCAGTCGGCGGTCGCAGCTTCGCCCTACCTGCCAACGTCAAGGCAACAGGTGCCCTCCAGACCACCGCGAACTCTGCTACATGGCTCATCCTGACCTATGTGCAGTCGGCTTCGCAGTGGGAAGGTGCCTGGTCACAGGTGCCCGCATGACGTTTGCAGCTCGAAGCGCCCGCTCGAATTCGTTTTCCCTGCGGGTCACCGGCACGGTCACGGACTTGAAGCTGCGTGACACTGCCGTGGCGCAAGGGTGGGACGGCGTCTCTCAAGCCGATGTCACGCTTTCGATCGCAGCAGGCGCAGCCGTCGGCGGACTGACTGGCGCAGCCATCGACGTAGGCCAGTTTCCCGCTGGCTCAGTTATCCGCATTGACAACTCAGGAACCATCAGCGGTAAAGCTGGTACTGCGGGAACGTCTGGAGTCGGAGGCGCTGGCGGGGACGCGATCAACGCTAGCTACGGCAACCAGACCGTGACCATCACGAACAACGCAGCCGGTGTTATTCGCGGAGGCGGAGGCGGAGGCGGCAAAGGAGGGCAGGGCGGCACGGGCGGTCAAGGTGGCCAAGGCTATAGCGATAGCTCCGTGACCGAAGGGGACTCGAACACATGGGGCGGGTTCAGCAACTACTGCTGGAAGTGGTTCGCCAACGGCACCCTGCAAATCTTTTGGGGTACCACGCTCGTTTACTCCGGGGCAGACCCAGGCGGCTCCGATTGCAATGCCGGCGGTTGGACATACCACCGTGGCGTACTTCGCGGGAACAACGCTGGTGGCGGGGGCGAAGGGGCGACAGACGCAACGGAGTGGTACTACGCGGTATGGCGCACGTCGTACTCGCGCCAATATTTCGACGGCGGTGCAGGCGGCACGGGCGGCGTCGGCGGTAACGGGGGTGTGGGGCAAGGCCACACCGTCACCAAAGCAAGCGGTTCAGTGGGATCCGGCGGCGCTGGCGGCTCTGCCGGCGGCACGAACGCAGGCGCGGGCGGCACTGGTGGAACCGGTGGGACGGGCGGAGCCGGTGGTGATTGGGGCGCAGCGGGATCCGCTGGCACAGCAGGTAGCACAGGGGCGACAGGTAACGCGGGCAATTCGACCAGCGGCGCAGGTGGGTTCAGCGGGCAAGCGGGCTATGCAGGCGGAGCGGCTGGTAAGGCCATCGCCAAAGGCACCGCCAACCTCACTGTCACGAACAACGGGTCGATCCTTGGAGCGGTTACATGAACGAAATCAGTGCGAAAGAATTTGGGCGATTGCAGGCGGAAGTCGAGGGCTTGCGCCGCGACTCCGTCCGTCAGTCAGAGCAACTCGAACGATTGCTGGAGAAGCTACAGCAAGTCGAGTCGCTGCTGTCGGAGGCACGCGGGGGCTGGAAGGTCATGATGATGGTGGGCGGCGGCGCAGCAGCCATCGGCGCACTGCTCGTCAAGATCGCATCCTTCTTTGGGTGGGGCGAATGAACGCGGCCTTCGAGAAAGCGATCAACCGCGTTCTCTCCAGCGAGGGCGGGTACGTCAACGATCCGAAAGACCCCGGCGGTGAAACGCAGTGGGGTATCTCCAAGCGTGCGTATCCGACCATCAACATCAAGACGCTGACCCGCGAAGGGGCGAAGGCGATCTATGAAGTTGACTTCTGGCTCCCACTCGGCGACATGCATCCGGCACTTAAATTCCAGATGCTCGACGCCGCTGTGAACCACGGCATCTCGAACGCCAACCGCTTCATGCAACGCGCTGCCGCTGTCGCAGACGACGGCGTTATCGGCCCGGTCACTCGCGCTGCGGTCACTGAGATGGTGAACGAGTACGGCGTGAACGACATGCTGTTGCGCTTTCTCGCATACCGCTTGAAGTTCATGACCAAGCTCACCACGTTCTCGCGCTTCGGTGCGGGCTGGTCTAACCGCATCGCGGACGACCTGATCTATGCGGCGGAGGACAACTGATGGATCCGATCACTCTCGCTATGGGGCTGGCGCAGATCGCGCCTACGGTCATCAAGTGGATCACCGGCAACGACAAGGCTGCGGACGCGGCGGAGAAGGTCATCGACATTGCGAAGCAGGTCACAGGAACCGACAGCGGTGACCTTGCCCTTACCGCGCTGCGTGCCGATCCAGCGGTCGCTCTTGAGTTTCGCAAAGCAGTGATGGCGAACGAAGCTGACTTGGACAAGGCGTACCTCGCCGACGTTCAGAGCGCACGCGCACGCGACACGGAATTCATCAAGGCAGGGTTCAAGAACAACCGGGCGAACGTCATCGCTGCGGCTGCTTTTATCCTGGTCATCGCATGCCTGGTCGTGCTCGTCGCACGCAGCGACATGACGGGTGAAGCAAAGACCGGCGTCAGCCTGATCCTTGGTCGCGCACTCGGTTGGGTCGAACAGGTGTTCTCGTTCGAGTTTGGCACTACCCGCTCGTCGACCAAGAAGGACGACACGATCAACAACCTGACGAAATGACCAAAGTTCGCATCGAGGATTTCAGTGGCATCGCGCCTCGCATGGGGCCGAAGCGACTGCCGGCAAACGGCGCACAGACCGCAGTCAACACGCGACTGGAATCGGGTGAACTGCGTGCGTTCAATCAGTCGGATCGAATCCTCCAGAACATCGTCACCGATGCGAAGGCCGTATTCGCAATGGGCACCGACCCAACGTGGTACTACCTGACATGGGGCACTGACGTAGACGTGGCCCGCAGCCCGGTGTCGGATAGTGAACAGCGCATCTACTACACGGGCGACGGTGTACCGAAGAAGACTAACCTTGCGATGGCCATTGCCGGCGGCGCGCCTTACCCCGGCACGGGCTGGCTGAACATCGGCGTGCCCGCTCCGACCACTGCGATGTCGAACACCCTCACGGGCACCGGCAGCGTGGCGGAAACCCGCGTGTATTTCTACACCTACGTCACGCAGATGGGCAGCTTGCTCGAAGAATCCGCGCCATCGCCGGGCATGAGCGTGACGATGAACATCGGCCAGACAGTCAACCTGACCGGCATCGCAAACCCTGCGGTCACGACGAACTACAACTTCGTCTACAAGCGCATCTATCGCTCGGTCGGCACCGACGCATTGCTCGTCGCACAGATCCCGATCGCCACGACCACCTACGCTGACGCCATCCTCGCGGCGGCACTTCCCGGCGATGTACTTCCGAGCGTGGGCTGGCTTCCGCCCCCGTCCGATCTGCAAGGGTTGATCTCCCTGCCCGGCGGTTCACTGGCCGGATTCCGCAACAACGAGCTGTGGTTCTCAGAGCCGGGATTCCCGCATGCATGGCCCGTTAAGTACATGCAGACGTTCGACTATCAGATCGTCGCCATCGCCGCGTTCTCGAACAACGTCGCCGTAGCCACGAAGGGTTACCCCTCGGTCGGATCGGGCTTGCATCCCGAGTCGTTCTCGTTCGAGAAGATTCCGCACCTGCAACCCTGCGTGTCCAAACGCTCAATGGCGTGCGACGAGCAGGGCGCTATCTATGCATGCCCGAACGGATGGATGGCGCTCGGCATCAACTACACCGGCCTCGTCACCAACACGCTGATGACCCGCCGGGAAATGACCACGTATCAGCCGAGCACGATCTTGGGCGTCGTGTTCGACCAGCGGTACTTCGGCTTCTACACGGCCAATGGGGTCACTCGCGCTCTTGTCATCAAACGCGGTGACTCGCCCCCGATGGTGGAGCTTGCCGTCCCTGCGGCAGCGATCCATCTTGAACCGACGACCGATCGTTTGATCTACGTCGATGCCAACACGAACTTCCTGTACAACCTCGACCCGTTCAACACGCTGCCGCTGACGTACACATGGAAGTCAAAGGTGTTCGAGGCGGCGTACCCCAAGAACTTCTCGTGCATTCAGGTCGTCTCGTCCGAGCCGGATCCCCTGACCGTCGCGGCGCAGGCCACGCTCGATGCGGCGAACGCCGCGATCAATGCGGCCAACATCGCGCAGTACGCAACCGGTGTGTTCAAGAATGCGTTCGGCGAGATGATGCTCAACGAGTACCCGCTCAACGGATCGACGCTCAATGAGCTGATCCCTACGATCGACCGCAAGGTTGGCGTGTATGTGTACGCGGGCGGCATCCTGAAATATTCGGGTCGCCTCGAACCGAACCAGGTGGCCCGCTTGCCGTCAGGCTTTCGCGCAATCAATTGGGAAATCGCCCTGACCGGACAGGTACCCGTGCAAGCGGTAGAGATGTCCGACTCCGTCGAGGAGCTGAAAGGATGACCCGCAGGTTCCAAGCAGTACCCCCTTCCGGCTCGTCGCTGGAGTCCGTCGCCAAGGCTGTATCGGCGCTGCGGACGAACGTGGCGTACATCACCGCTCAGTCTCAGCCGGAGATCCAACCCCTCGCATCAAATGCAACCCTCGCTCAAGTGATCGCAAAACTGAATGAGGTAGTTGCTCGGTTGCAGGGAACTGAGTGATAATCATGTAAACGTGTTAGAAAGATAACCATGTCTCTTGAAAAACTATTGGACGCTGGCGCTGAAACCGTCGGCTCACAGGTGTATCTGAACCGTGTTCTCGTCGGCAAGTACGACGAAGGTGGCTTCTCTCTGACCGACGACGGCGTTCGCGCTATCCAAATCATCGAGGCAGAAGTCGCAGCTTCCAGCTCTGACGCCACGACAGGCGACGACGCAGCAGGCACCGCGCAGAAAGCACCCAAGAAAGCCAAGAAACAAGAAGCACCAGCGCCCGCCCCGGCACCTGCTGCTGACACCCCGGCTGATCCGGCTGGCGATCCCCTCGCTGACCTGGACATCTAAGGTGCGCGTTGGCTACCAAGATCATCTCGAACCCTGCAAGGGTCTATGACTTCGTAACCCGCTTCTCTCCGTTGCCGGTAGTTTCGGGCATGAAGGGAATCGGATTGGAGCGTGATGGTGATCTGGTAGCCGGCGTTTTGTACGAGAGCTTCAACGGCGCAAACATCTGGATGCACGTTGCAGCAGTCCCCGGTAGCCGATGGCTGACACGGGACTTTTTGAAGTACGCATTCCACTACCCATTCGTGGAGTTGGGATGCAAACGAATAAGCGGATGGGTCGAGGCCGACAACTTCGCTGCCCAAAAGTTTGATGAGCACCTGGGGTTCGTTCATGAATCCACACTCGAAGGAGCAGGTCGTCGCGGAGTTGATGTGTTTATTTATCGGATGAAGCGCGAGGAGTGCCGCTATGTTTGACGCCCAAGGCTACTGCCGGGACGCCGACGGGTTCTTGATGAACCCTCTTGGCGCTTTCGAGCGTCGTGGAAATCGTTCGCTTCGTCTGTTCAAGAAGGGTGAACAACCCGCTGCCGACCCCCGCATCGGCGAAGCTGCGCAGCGTCAGATGGATCTTGCCGAGCAGCAATACGCTGACTTCAAGACCAACTACGCGCCCGCGATCCAGAACAATCTCGATACTGCGACCCGCGTAGCGGACGAACAGAACACCCGCGCTGCCGCGCTGCAAGACTACACGTTGGGCCGCGCCAAGATTTACGACGACCGTTGGGATAACACTCAGGTTCCGCTCGAAGATCAGATCATCGCAGCCGCGAAGTCGTACAACGAACCCGGTGAACAAGAGCGCATGGCGTCGCAAGCCGGTGAAGATGTGGCGCAGGCTTTCCGCAATTCGCAGGGCCAGACCACTCGCGCACTCCAAGCACGCGGTATCAGCCTCAACTCGGGCGCTGCCATCTCCGCGCTGTCGGATACGAACACGCAACGAGCGATGGCCGAAGCCGCAGCCGTGAACAAGACACGCGACGCCGCCAAGCAGATCGGCTGGACTCGCCTCGGCGAAGCCGCTGCCCTCGGTCGCGGCCTGCCTTCGTTCGGCACTGCATCGGCAAGCCTGTCGAACAACGCTGGCAATTCCGCACTGACCGCTGGTACCGCAGGCGTCGGCCTCGCAGCGGGCGCAAGCGGCGCAAGCAACGCGGGCTACTCCACCGGAGCAGGCATGTTTGGGCAAGCGGGTCAGACGCTCAACACGATGTACTCGAACCAGATCGCTGGCTACAAGGCATCCGCCGACAACGATCCTTTGAATTCGGTCTTGGGTGCAGCAACCGGTGTGGGCATGAAGATGCTGATGGCAGCGCCGGCTGCGTCCGATCGCCGCTTGAAGACCAACATCGTGCGCATCGGTCAGTTGTCCAACGGCCTGCCCGTCTACAGCTACGACTACAAGTGGGGTGGCCCCAAACAGATCGGCGTGATGGCCGACGAGGTCGCCGTCGTCGCTCCCCATGCACATGCCAAGGGCGTGTTCAACGGGTACGACGGTGTCTATTACTCCAAGCTCTAAGGACAGACCATGAGTTCATTTGATCGTGGCATGAAGTTGGGATCGGACGCCTGGGATTCGGCCCGCGAACTTGAGATCCGCCAACGCGCTGCCGACCAGCAATTCCGTCTCGGTCAGCAGACAATCGACGCGAACGACCGCACCGCCCGCATCAACCGATCGCTCGACGACGAGCGCGAAGGCATCAACTCGTACATGAAGAACGGAGCGATGACCGGCAACACCACCGGCATGGCCGACGGGCAAGCCCGCGCTTTCGCCGACGCTGGCGGTCAGGGCTACGTCGATACTGTGGCACGCCTGAACAACGACGACGCCGACATGGTGAGCGGCGGTCAAGGCATGCGCTACAAAACGTCGGAGCCGGGCGCACCGACGACCACGTTCCGTCCCTACGACGCATCGAGCACGACCGACCGTGAAGCGATCGAGCAGCGCATCGGTCGCATCGCTGCCCTGACCGGCGACATGACCGCACTGCGTGCATCGCAGGACAACATCCGCACGATCCGCGAAGAAGGCACGTTCAACGATGCCGTGAAGAAATTCAAAGACGACCCGGAATCGGCTGGCGACTACATGCGCTGGCTGAACAAGAACAACCCGGCGATCACCATTGCCCCGCAATACTCCGGCGAAGGCAAGAACCGCAAGCTGACGGGGTATAACACTACCGTAGTCGGCCCGGCTGGTGACGCCACCCACACGATGATCTCGCCCGACCAAGGCGCGATTCTGGCCGGTGCCACTGCACTGATGAACACCAACCCGACCAAAGCTCTGGCGATGATCGGCACCGTGAACAAGGATCTGGCTGCGGTTGTGCAGGGCCAGAATGCGCTCGTCCAACAGTCGGTCACCGGCAACAACTCCGCGACGCACTACTTCAACACCGACGCCAACGGTCGTATCTCTGCGAATGCAGCGGCAGCTTCCGCAGGTGCAGCGGTCAAGAACGCGAACACGATGGAGAACTATCGCCGCGATTCTCAGATGCCGCTCGGCGCAACCGACGACGGCAAGGGACTCATCTACTCCAACGGCGGCAAGCTCGAAGTGCGCGGCCTACCCGAAGGTGTGGACGGAGCTACTCTGTTCAAGAAAGTTACGGGCGTCGGCGGCGGCGCTGCGGCCAAGCAGTTGTTCGCCAACGAGAAGGACATCTCCGATGGCACGACGAAGGTCGGCCCGGACGGTGTCAACTACAAGTGGGACATCAAGACGCAAGCGCCTCGTCTCGCATCCGGCATGACGCAGTCTGAGTTCGAGACAAAGGTCACGAAGGACAAGAGCATGAAGTGGCTCAACGACTTCCGCGATCAGATCGCCCTGTCGCCAAGCGGCGAAGAAATCGGCGTGCGCGATCCGAGCGGCGGCATCGTGCAGTTCAACGCACGTACAGAGATGGATCAGCTCAAGCAATACCTGAACACCATGCGCGACTCCGAACGCGGCGCGGCAACTGCGGCGAACGACATTGCTTCCGGCATGTTCGCACCGCGTAGTGGCGGCGGCATGCGCCCGATCAAGACGCCGAACACCATGATGCAGCCCGACTACTCGACGCCGAATCGCTCTGCCGGCACCCGAGGCTTGAACCTGTACAGCAATTAAGGAACGACATGCCGCGTTTTATTCCCGCAGAGCGAGCTGGTGGTTTCACGCCCCTCGACCCGCAACAGGGTGGGTGGGGTGACGTTGTCGGCTCGGGCGTCGATTCGTATCAGGCTGGCCTGTACGGTTTCGGCGAAGCCATTGCGGACACCATGCATGCAACCGGCGTCCGCGACGCCATGCGCGATCGCCGGCTCGACAACGAGCAGGATGCAGAGCAAGGCATGGAGCGTGCGCGTCGCGGCGGGATCACCACCGAACGCAAGGACATCAACAGCCTGGGTGACGCTGCGCAATGGGTCGGCGTGCTCGGCGCTCAGTCTGCTCCGTATGCGCTTGAAGCGGCAGCGGGCGGACTAGCCGCTCGTTCGCTCACCACGGCAGGCCGCGCTTTGAAAGCGGCAGAGGGCGGGTACAAAGCCGCTCAAGCAACCGGTGACGCAGCACAGATCGCCCGCGCTACGGACACGCTGGAGTCTGCGCGTCGTGCGGCGAACGTGGTTTCAACCGAAGGCGCGGTCGCTGCCAGCTACCCATCGTCGGTCGGCGACATCCTCGGCAACCAACGCGAACAAGGCGGCAAGACGGATCTGGAATCCGCGATGCTTCTCGGCGTGCCCTACGCCGCGATGAATGCGTTCGGCCTTGAAGGTGCAATGGCTCGTGGCCGTCTGGCACGCAGCGGTATCAAGGCGCTCGACGAACTGCAAGGCGTGAAGGGCGGCTTCGCCCGCGCTGGCGCAACCGGTGCGATCAACGCAGTCTCCGAAGGCGCGTCCGAAACCGGACAAGAGTTCATGAACCAAGCAGGCCGCATGTCGGTCGATTCAAATGAAACATTTTTCAACGATAAGTCGAACGAGCGGTTCAAGGAATCGTTCATTGGTGGTGCGGCGTTGGGTGGTGTGTTTGGCGCTGCTGGTGGCGGCTGGCGGCGCAGCGAAGGCTACGCTCCGCGTTCTACCGGCGTGGGTCAACCACGTCCCGTTGAGGAAAACGGCGATCTACTGAATCCCGGCAAGGGCACGGAGCAAGACCTGACACTTGCGCCTCGCGGCGAACCGTTCAATCCGGCACGCCCCGCCGGTATGAAGCCCACCGATCGCACGGACTTCACCGACTTCACTACCTCTCCCGGTGCTGCGGACACGCACGGCGGTATCGACTACAACATCGACCCGAGCACGCAAGGCTTGAACATCGGCCAGACCGTTGCTGCCCGCAACAACCTGATCGACCCCAACACACCGCAGTACGACACCGGCAACCTGGAGCTGGCGGGTCGTGAGCAGCAGCAAGGCTACCAACCCCCGGCAGTTGAATTCACGCCTCACCCTTCCGACCTGACGCTGGACGAGAACACGAGCACGTCACCCGGCGCTGCGGCTCCGACCAACGGCGTGCCCTTTCGCCCCGCGTTCAACACCGGCAATCTGGAGCTGGCACCGCAGTCGCCGCTGCCCGCTTCCCCGGCTCCGGTCGCGCCCAACATCAACACCGATGCACTGTCGGTGCAACAGCCTGGTCAACCGCCGATCTCCGCGAACACCCGTTCGCCTAAGGGTCAGGCGCTTCAAGGCTTCGTCGAGAACCTGATGCAAGAAGGTCACATGGACGAGGGCACACACACCCAAGTCTCGACCCTGATTGCGGAGGGTAAGTTCGCTGCCGCCAAGAAGATCGTCGATGCTGCCGTCAAAGACAAGACCGCCGCCGACGCGATGCTGGCCAAGGCCAACGCCATCGCTCAAAAGGAACAAGCCAATGCCAAACCGTCCACCACTGCGCCCGCTGTATCAAGCGTTGGGGGAGATGAAACTGTGCGGGCTGGTGACGCAGGAGCAGATCGAGCTGGTGAACAAAATGCTCGACCAGCAGATCCCGATGTCAGCGGAGATCAGCAACCTAATCTCGCAGACGGGGCTGTGGAATCTACAGCCGGCAAACCGACTGCCACTGTAAGCGACGATGCATTGATCGACGCCGTCGAGAACGCCAAGGATCACAGCAGCTACACCGCTGCGATGGACGCGCTGTACAAACGCTACATGGAAGGCGATGAGTCCGAGGTACTTGAGCAGTACATGGACGACAACATCGGCACGAACCCGTCGCGTCGTGCGTTCACGAACGACTGGCACGAAGCCGAGCGCCGCTACGACGAGAAGGCCCGCGAAGGCAAACGCGGCCTGCGCATGGGCGGGCAAGAGCCTGCGACGACGATGGATCCCGAAGTCGAAGCTGCCCTTCGCGGGACGGCGATGAAGTTCAATTCGGAATCTGGTGAGACGGAGTCGGTGCTGAAAGCGGCCACCGCCCGCAACCCGGACACGAAGGAATCCGAGAACCCCCTGACGCAATCGTTCAAGACCGGCGTCGAGGCTGCGACATGGCTTGCTGCGAATGCGAAGGAAGCGTTCATCCGCGAGATCATGAAGCGCATCCTGCCGAGCCTGGGCAAGACCGAGATCCACGTTCTCGAAATCGGCGACAAGGCACCCGGCCCGGTTATCGAACAACTGAACGGAACTGCCCGCGCCGTCACGTTGCAGCAGTTCGACGCCAACGCATCGCAATCCATTTGGGTGCGCGGCTTCGACGGCAACACCGAAGAAGTCATGGCGCACGAGCTGGTGCATGCCGCGACGATGGACAAGCTGCACCTGAAAGTCAACGCCGTCAAACTCAAGGCGCTGGCTCAGGTCGTCGCCGCGTCACTGCGTGAGCAGGCACGCCAGAACTTCGACGCCGATGCGGAAGCTATGCAGTTCTACGAAAGCATGTTCGTGCGGAATGGTTCTGCCGACGCCGACGAACTGCTGGCCTACGGGTTCACTGCCCCCACGTTCCAACGTCTGATGAAGAACATCGACGAGAACGGTCAGTGGATGGGCGACCCGGAGTTTGAGCAAACGAAGACGGTGCCGAAGCTCACCATGTGGCAGAAATTTGTGGATACCATTCGTGGATTCTTCAATCTGCCGAAGGTGTACTCCAATGCCATCGAGAAAATTGTCCAAGGTAATGCCGAGATCGAAGCCCGCAATGCGGCGGAAGCGGCTCGACCAACTCTCAAAGACACCCTGCTCAAACTCTATGACGAGCTTGGCGGTGCTGAGAAAGCCAGCGAATACGTCGCCCGAAATTCAGGCGCGGGCCCGACCGCAAGTAATAGTGACTCCGCAGTACGTGATGCGGACGCACCCGTAGTCAAAGCCAACTCGACGGCTGCTACGGCCGTCTCGTCCGCCTTCGCTAACTCGGCTGTCGGCAAGACCGCTCTCGGTGAGAAGATCCGTGCCGCACTGTTCAACCTCAAGGAATCTCCTTGGGCTTTGAAGTGGACGACCAACGATCAGATCGCGGAAGGCTACAGCCACCTGAAAGGTTTGCAGCAGATCAACCGCGCAACGGGACGCATGGCCCGTGTCGCCAACCAATATCTAGAAACCGCAGTGAACACTGCGAAGAAGTGGCGTGCTCTGCCCGAGTCAGAAGCACTCGCCATGCAAAAGCTGATGCTCGAAACGACGATGGATCAGATGCACGTCTCGATCAAGCAGGACGGTCGGTACCTGTCCGCCGACGAAGCGTTCAAGCATTCGAGCAACAACCACCTTGAGCGCACGCCGGAGCAGCGGGTTGCGTTCGGTCGGCACCATGCCGCCTTCGGTCGCCTGTCGTCGCAAGCCCGCACGGTGTACGACACGGTTCGTGATGACCTGGCGAAGCAGCACGGCGATACCGTCGCGGCTCTGCGCGGCTCTGTCGCTCAGACCTACGCCTCGCAACTCAAGCGCATCCTGTCGGTCGACGAGATGAACAAGCTGGCTGAATCCTCCGGCGACGTGCGTGCAGCGTTCGATGCTGTGGCTCAGGTGGCCGCGACTCCCGCCGAACTGCGCGTGCTGAACCATATGCGTCAGGCGCTCAAGGACGTGAACGAAGACTTCGGTCGGATCAACGGCCCGTACTTCCCGCTCGTTCGCTTCGGCGATCACGTCGTGGTCATGCGATCGAGCGGCGTGACGCTCAAGCAAGATGAGGTGGCCGCTGCCCGTGCGTCGCTGGAGAAGGCGATGGAAGATGCTGCCGGCGTTTTGCCCGAGCATCAGGAATCCGCACAGGCCAAGGTGGACACGGCACGCGCCGAGTACAAAGAGCGCCTGGCCGAGCTGAACAAGATGAAGCAGAACTCGAAGGATTACCAAGTCGAGTTTCACGAAACCCCGTATGAAGCGGAGAAGTCGCTGCGTGCGATGAAGGCCGCTAACCCGGAAGCCGACATCTACCGTTCGGTGCGCGAGGACTACTACCGTGGCCTCGACGGTGCAAGCCCGGCGTTCCTGTCGGACATGCAAAAGACGCTGGCCGCTGCGCTCGATACTGGCGACGGTGTCAACGCCGATACCAAGTCCAAGACGCTGGCTGCGTTGAAGGACATGTACCTGCGCCGTCAGCCGGAACGCTCTGCGCTGCGCAATGAACTGCGTCGTCAGACGATCGACGGGGTCAAGGCCGACCAGATGTTGCGCGGCTACGCACAGACTGCCCGCAACGGTGGCTGGCGCATCTCCCGCCTGATGCACGGCACGGAAGTCACGCAAGGCTTGAACCAGTTGGCAGCGGACAACCGCAGCCCTGACTCGCGCTACGTGCTCAATGAAATGAAGGCCCGCTTCATGGGCGACTACGTCATGCCGTCCGACAGCAAGTTGTTGCAGGGCATCGGCAACGCGACGTACTTCATGCACCTCGGGTTTAACCTGAGCTACTACCTGACCAACGCGACGCAGGCATGGATCACTTCCCTGCCGGTGATGGCGGGTCGTCACGGTACGTTCCAGTCGAGCAGTGCGCTCGTCGAAGCAAGCAAGGATGTGGTTCGCGTTCTCAAGGATGCAACCGTGCAGTCGATCAAGGACAACGGCAAGCTGGTCGGTATCCAGTTGCGCCTGTCGGACGATCAGATCGCGTCGATGGGCAAGACCCCCGGCGAAGTCGAGATGCTGCGCAACCTGACCGACGATGGCGTTATCGACATCACGATCAAGCACGACCTAGGCGCGGTGACCGATGGCACGGGCGGCAATCTCAGCAAGATCATGGAAGTGTCCAGTGCGCTGGCGAACTATCCAGAGCTGTACAACCGTCTGTCGACCGCTCTGGCGGCGTACCGGATGGAGATCGGTCGCGGCGAGACGCAAGAACGTGCCACCGATTACGCCGAGCACATCATCAACCGCACGCACTTCAACTACTCGCCTGAGAACGCGCCTCGTGTGATGCGCGGCAACGTCGGTCGCATGGTGTTCCAGTTCAAGCGTTACCAGCAAGGGATGATCTACCTGTTCGCATCGCTGGCGAAGAAGGCATGGAACGGTGACGCCGAAGCGACGAAGTCGATGGCCTACCTGCTCGGCATGAACATCGCGGTGGGTGGTGTGGTCGCGCTGCCGGTGGCCGCTCCGATCGCGCTGGCTGCGAAGATCGTTGCTTCCATGTACCCGGACGACGATGAGCCGGAATTCATGCAGCAGTGGTACAACGGGATGAAGGATGGGATTGGTGAAACCGCAGCTCAAGCGATGGTGAAGGGCTTGCCCACACTGCTCGGGCTGGATCTGAGCAAGAAGCTCGGTGCTGGTGACATCCTCAATCCGATTGCGTTCGCCAAGACGCAGGGGATGAAGACGTTCAGCCGGGACTACTTCAAGGAAGTAGCGTTCGCGCTCGGCGGCGCGGGCATGGCCAAGGTCGGCGATGCGTTCGATACTGCCGGCTACGCGATGGACGGCAAGTTCGCAAAGGCTGCGGAGTCTGGCATGCCGACGTTCATGGCGAATGCGCTCCGTGCGTACAACCAATCGACGGAAGGGATCACCACCAAGCGGGGTGACACCCTCATGGATCCGTCGGAGTTTGGCATCGGGGACGCGATCGCCAAGGCTGCGGGGTTCTCGGGTGCAAAGGTTGGCGACATGTACGACCAACGTGCTGCGTTCCTGAACATGACCGAAGGCCGACGCGATGCACGCAAGGCGCTGCTTGCCGACTACTACCAAGCCATCCGAACCGGCGACGGTATCGCGGAAGCGAAGGGCGCGATCAACGAGTTCAATGCCCGCCAGAAGTCTGACCCGATCAAAGGTGCAGACATCGCATCGAGCCTCAAAGCGCACAAGCGCCAAGAAGCCGAAACGAAGGGTGGACTGCGCGTGCGCAAGAACGACCAGCAAGACTACCGGGAACTGACAGGGGAGTGATCCCCCGCCGGTTACTCCGGTGTTCTTGCCATCGTTCCTAGATCATCCACGGCCCGCTCGATGCGGGCTGTTTCCAGATCCACGACGTTGTCGCCCGTGCCTTCGGCGGAGCGTTGCAGTCGGAACGTGAAGCAGTTGCCGCGAATGTCTGCGCTGCCGTTCATGCCGGTGGTCAGGCGCTTGGTGCCCATGTTCAGCAGCAGGCCCAAGTCTTTCAGGTCGCCCAAGAACCGACGCTTCGATAGCTGGTTGTCGATGCACCACTTGGTGACCGCCTTCTCCAGCACATGCACCACGCCTTCGCTGCGCACTTCGCGCCCCTGCATCGGGCCGCGCCAGTTCACGTTCAGCACCAGGTCAACCTTGCCTTCGCCCTTCGACCAGGATTGCGTGACCACGATGTGCGGTGACATCGCGTTCAGCATGGTGGACAGTTGGGCAGGGGCGTCTTCCTTCTGAGCTTGAACGTAGTGCTGCGTCGCCATGATGTTGGCTCGGTACGTCTCGATCAACTCGTCGATGTCGAACGGGAACAGTCCACGCATCAGGCGGTGGGACATCAGGATGATCGCCAGTCCACGAGCAAAGAACCGGAAGGACTGCGGCACCTTGAGCAGCTCGAACGCTTCCGCTACACACTGCTCGGCCAGCGCCGCCATCTCACGCGGGCCACGATCGACGGCCATCCGGGTAGCGACTGCACCCCATGCGCCGCACGCCATCGAGATCTCTTTCAATCCCGTGCGGAACGAGCCGCTGTCGCCGACCGGATGGATGCCGTCGAAGTCCAGCTCCAGCAAACGCATCTGCAATGCATCGCTATTCTTCTGGTGATCGAGCAGCAACTCCCGCTGCGGCACGTTGGTGGACATGAGGGTGACAGCGGCAAAGGTCTTGCTGCCTTCGGCGAGGGCTTGGTTCTGCGTCATGCGCAGCTTGTCGCCACCGTTGCCGAAGGAGTCCACCAGTTGCGCCGCTTCCTTGCCGTCGTTCTGCGTGACTTCGTCCAAGATGATCGGGTAGATCGCTTGTTCTTTTGCCAGCGCAGCCGCCGCGTTGACGGTCATCATCGTTTTCTTGCCGGCGCGTTTCATGGCGGGCTTGCCGAATGCAGCGGCCACCACTTCTTGAAGGGACGACTTCCCGATGCCTGAGCCACGGGAGTAGAGCGACACGACGAATCCGACGTTGGGCAGGTCACGCTGGTTGTGGAACGCAGCGTCAGCCGTGAACACAAGGTACGGGCTGGCCAGCGCGATCGCCAGCGCAAGCCGGGGATTCTCGTAGCCCTTGTGCCCGTAGTGCGAACGGATGAACGCGACGTAGTCTGCCGCTGCCGGGATGACGTGCTCACGCCAGACGCTCGGTTGCCAGATGCCGTCGCGCTGTTCGGGCAGCGATGCCAGGCACAGCGTTTCGCCGACCTGACGCAGCTTGGTGTTGTACGTCGTCTTGCGGATCTCGCCGCCGGGGTAGAAGGTGTGCTGCCCTTGGCTGCAAAGCATCTGGCCTTCGTGGAAGTGATAGCCAAAGCGTTCACGGATAACGAATCGCATGTCGTTTTGCTTTCGGATGACCTCTTGTTTGATGAACTGGAGCAGGTGGACACGCGCTTCGGTGTTGCCCGGATCGGTGTAGATCCCCTGCGCCATCATGAATTTCTCCAGCGTGTCGCCGCCGCCCATCGTCGATGCGGGCATGTCGATCACGCGGTGAATCACAGCACCGGGTTTGGTCAGCATGCCGAACTGCACGGCCACGCCGTTGTCGGATGCGCCGCCGATGTCCGACGTGGACTCGCACCAGATCAGGCGGTGAACCACGGGCTTGACGAATTCGTTCTCGACTTTGTTGCCGATCGCATCCTTGGTGACCTTCTTGAACTTGTGCATCAACGTCCACTTCGCATCCTTGTGGCGGTAGTAGAAGCGGTTCGATGGGTCGAACAGGTCAGGGCGGTCAGGCACCGGGCAGTCGTCGGTCGCTGCCTCGGACGCGGCGAAGCTGGTCACCGTGCCATCTTCGATCTCGACTTCCGGCTCGGGCTTCGATTCATCCTTGGGGATGTAGCCAACCTGCTTCGGCGTTGTGATCTTGCCCTTGTGCGGGCAGGTGGCGCAGCCGGGGTGCAGCGTCGAGAAGTGTTCGCACGTCGTGGGGGGCTTTGTCCAGAGATCGAGCTTTTGCTGCGTCTCGTTGTAGCTGTACCCGTCGTACCCTTTGCCCCACTCATGCACGAGCGTCTCGCCGTCTGCGCAATACTTGGCGATGCCGATGACAGCCCGCCAGTGGGGTTCCTGAATGCAGCCCTGCTTGTCGCGCATCTCGGCCACGGCGGAGCAGTTGTTCGCCACGCGCTCGATGCTGGCCGGCGGGCCTTCGACACCGCCGAGAATGTCGTCGTTGAGCGACCGCGTCGGTTTGTAGCTTGGTGCGAACTCAGGGGTTTCGTCCTTGACCAGCGACTTGACCGTGGCAGCGAACGCTTCCTGGGAGTACACGCGCCCGGTGTCCTTGATGATGTCGACACGCTTGCCGCTCTTGTGGGGTGAGCCGATGGGCCGCAACACGCGGGCAGTGTCCGCCGTCACGACAGAGTCCACACGCAGCCCGTTGCTCAGGCACAGCCGATTGAAGGACTTGGCGATCGGGTACCAGACATCCGGCGTCACGTCTTCGGACAGGCACCAGTACACATGCAGCCCGCCGCCGGAGCTGACGATCAGGGTGGGGTATAGGTCGGTGGTCTTGGCAAACTCGACGACGGCACGTAGCGCATCTTTCTGCGTTTCGTAGACGGCGTCCCCATGCTTCGCATACTTTTCTTCACCAGCGTCGATGTCGATACGGTACGCCCGCAGTAGCTTGACGTTGTCCTGCCGACGATTCTTCTCACCGTTGAAGCTGGCCGTCGCAAAGTACAGGCCGTCGGTGTCGATTCGTTTGAGGGTGGCTGCGGTAAGTGATTCGATCGAGTCGTAAAAAGAGTGCGCTTTGTTTTGAAAGAGTATGTATTGCCCTGTGCCCGGAAGCACCTTTCCATAGAACTCGTCGAGTGTCATTACTCAGCCTTCGCCAGATAGAGTGAGTGCCACGGCTTCGGGATGATCGTTTCGGCGTCACACGATTCGAGCTGGCGCGTTGCCAACTCAGCGCGGATGGCGTCGAGCGATGCCTTCAAGGGGAAGGGCTTCTTGGTGTCCCGGTATTGCAGCAGGCAGCGATAAGCTAACAGGCTAACACGTTCTCGGGCCAACGGATTCGGTTTGGTTCCGTTGCGATACTTGAAGATGGTTTGCCGGGACAACCCGGTGAGCGCCGAGATCTTGGTCGGGGCCAACCCACACTTCGTGAAGATCGCAAACGCATGGTCGAGCGAGAGCAGGGGCAGATGCTCGAACAACGCGACTGGTTTTGTTTCTTCCATTTTTGATTCTCCAAAGGGAAGACCCACCCGACTAGGTCAGGTGGGCCGGTTGGGGTTGGCGGCTTAGTCGTCGGTGCTGCCGAGGATGTCGTCGATCTCGTCGAGCAACGATCCGCCTCCGCTCGATACCTTAGCTGCCGGAGCGGGCGCGGGGGCAGGTGCCGGTGCTGCTGCCTTGGGCTTGGCCGCTGCTTCGATACCGCCGACCAGGTCTTCCAGCTCGTCGTCGAGGGTCGATGCTTTCTTCGCTGCTTTCTTCGCAGCGGGAGCCGGAGCGGGTGCTGCTACTGCGTCGGCAATGTCGTCCGTCGAAGCAACGCCGCTCTTGCGTGCCGCCTTCTGCGTGACTTCGCGTGCCGCAATTGCCGCATCGAGTTCGTCCGTGTCGACCGCTGGCTTGGCCTGTGCCGGCTCACCGGGTTCGCCCAAGTCATCGACACCGACGATCGCTCGGACGGTTTCGCTGTCGTAGGCTTCCTCGACTTGGCGGTAGATGGTTTCTTCCACCAGCGCGATCGGCTTGAACGTCAGCTTCGGGCTAGCCGCTTCGTGGTCGAAGGCAATCTTCATCACGACCGCGTTGTACGGGATCTTGCGGGTGTTGATGACCTTGACCGCTTCGCGCAGATTCTTGAGCGAGGCGGGCGGCACACGAATCAGCATGGGCTGGTCGATGCTGTCCGGCGTTGCGATCGCCAAGCGTGCGTTGTCCGAGCAAGCCTTACCCTTGCGGGCTTCGTCGTTGCCATCCTGCGAAGTGCGTGAACCCCATTCGTTCTGCTTGCAGATCGCGCAGCGGGTGGCCTGGATGTGCGGGCTATTCGGCGAGGGGCGGTCACCGTCGTAGCTGTAGCAGTCGGGGCGCAAGCCTTCGCTGTTATCTTCGCTGAACCGTTGCATGTAGAAGGTCTTGGCCTTCATGTTCGCACGCACGACGACCACGCCGATGCTCTGCGCGACTTCGTCTCCGTCGTCACCGGGCTTCATGATGGGTTTGCGCACGCCGTCACGGGCGAGGGTGAACACCTTGCCCTTGATGGAGATGGAAGGGAAGGCCGCAGCCGTGAACACATCCTTGTTGACGGATGCGCCGCTCTCGGCATGGGCAACGAGGTAGGCGGGCAAAGCTCCGCCATCAAACTTAACAAGTCCTGACATGTGGGTTACTCCAGTTCGGTGTTGATTTTTTCTTGCAGCTCATAGACAAGGGTTTGAAGCAGGGCGACGCCCTTGCCTTTTTCCTTGCCCATCTGGATGAGGGCATCGGCGATCGCCGTGACGAATTCCTCGTCGGGGATGGCCTGCCAGTCACCCTTCGCCGTCGTCATCGTGGTGAAGAACGAAGCGAATTCTCGGCGCAGTACCTTGCGTTGAGACGCTCGGATGGTCTGCGTAAGACGGTTAGACATTACTTTCTCCTGACATTGACTGCACGTATACCTTCATAGGTTACGCCGGGTGGTAGGTCATTATGTTCCTCTTTGAAGGATTCGACAAACGTCTTGTTAACACGTTTATCCAGCGCGTGCCATGCTTCGTTTTCCCTGATGAATTTCAGCAGGGCGTCCCAATCGGCAATGCCGGTCGAGAACTTGGTGGAGAAGTACGCGGTGCCGAACTTGGTGGCCGTGCTATCGACGCCCATGTTGTCCATCTGCAACGCGATGTACGTCTCCAGTTTGTCGAGCGCATCGGAGAATTTTTTCAGCTCCAACTTCTGCGCTTTGGCCAGCTCCTCTTTCTTGTCCCTGAGCTGGACATATCTTTCCATGACCTGATCCAACGTCGGGGGTTTCTTCTCTGCTACTTCGTCGCTCATGTGATGCTCCTTTCAATGTAAATAAGTTTACTCGCTAACACTCTTAAAAGTCAATACTTACTAACTGGTTTACACGTCCGCAAACAAGTCAAGAAGGATTCCTTGGGTTGACTCACGCTTCTCAAGGCGGGCGTACATCTTCCGCTCCATCGGAGATCCCTCGATCCGCACGATGCGCGTGTTCAATAGCTGCCCCGGTCGAACGATGCGGGCGTTGGCCTGCTGGTACGTTTCCGATGAGTTGGTCGGGGCGTACCAGATGATCGTGTCGGCAGCGACCAGCGACAGGCCGTGCGCCATCGTGCCGGGTTGGGCCACGAGAACCTGCGCTCCGTCGGGCCGCTGGAAGTCGGCAAAGATTTCATCGCGTTGCGTCTTGCTCGTCTCGCCGTACACCACGCTCACCGTGTAGCGGTCGCGCAGCTTGTCGGCGAAGGCATTCAATGCGCCGGTCAGCGGGGCGAACACGATGACCTTGGCCTGGGCCGACTCGATGTTCGCAATGACCTCGTCGATGCGCGGCTGTGCAGGGATGGACACTTCGCCGTCCTTGCCATACGCCACACCGCACACGATCTGGAGCAGCTTGCCGAGCTTGACCACCTCGTTGAGCGCGGTGATCTTGTGCTGCTCGTACTCAGTCTTGAGCTTGCTGACCATCTCCTTGTACATCCGCTTCTGCTCGGGCGTCAGCTCGACGTGGCGATCGAGGTAGGTGGTCGGCGGCAGATCGAGGCATTCCTCCCGGCTGAACCGGATGGAAGGCTGCATGACGCGAAGCACTGTCTGCAATGCGTCGGGCTTCGGCTCGAACACGAACATGCGCTTCTTGTCCATGACCATGTCGCGGAACGCGCCGAAGAAACTCGGCACCGACGCGGGCCGGATCAGTCGGCACTGCGCCCATGCATCGGTCGGCTCGTTTGGAATTGGCGTGCCGGTCAGACCCCATGCCCAACCCCGACCGGGGATGTGGTGGGTGACCACGCCCTTTTTCTTTTTCGTGTACCCATTGATGAGGTAGTTCGCTGCCTTCCACCGGTCAGTCGACGCGTTGCGGTAGGTGGCCAGCTCGTCGATGATGACCAGGCCACGGCCTTCCTTCTTCATCAATGCGTACAGCAGTTGCTTATTCTTCAAGCCGTCGTGGTTGACGATGTAGGCTTGGTGCGGTTGTTTCAGGATCTTCATCCGCTTGGCTTGGTCGCCATACAAAACGCCGAACGACAGATCCTCGAACGTGCGGAATATCTCGTCGCCCCATGCCCGCTCCAAGGTGGACAGGGGAGAGACGATCACGCACCAGTCGAGCATGCCGACGCCGAGCAGGTAGTGGAACGCCCACAGCGCGGACAGTGTCTTGCCTGTGCCCATGCCGTTCAGACAGAACGCACGGGGGTGCAGCGTCAGGAACTCTGCCGTCGATCCCTGATGCTCGAACGGAGTCTTGCCCGGCCACCCGTAGTAGTGGAGGATCGGCGACGGTGCCTTGATGCCGATGCCCCGCAACACCTGAGCGTTCTCAAGCGTATGGTTGACCGCGACAAGGGTCTTGCCCTTGTAGTCGATCTGTCGGGACTTCGGCAGCAACGCACAGATCCGGCCGGGATCCTTCACGTTCAGCACCAGTTTCTTATGTCGCTTGCTTACGAGCATTCTTCAATTTCTCCGCAACCGTCGATGGTCGTAGGTGGGTGTATCGCTTGAGCATTGCCCAATCCTCGTGTCCCGAGATCAGCGCGACTTCCGGGATGTCCAGCCCCGCCTCGAACAGCCGGCTGATGCCTTCGTGCCGCAGGTCATGGAACCGAACATCGGGCAAGCCTTGTCGCTCTCGCATGCGCTTCCATGCCGAGCCGACCGAGTTAGCTTTGTAGGGCAGGATGCGCTCGTCGATCTTGGGGATCGTCTTCAACATGTCCTGCGCCGCAGGGGGCAGGGGGATCAATTCGTTTCGCGTCTTGGTCGGGTGCTTTGTGTCACGCAGCAGGATGGTGTCACCTGCCTTGCTGATGTCTGACCAGAGCATGTCGAGCAGTTCGCCTTGCCGACGGGGTAGGGCCACCGCCATGCGGAAGATCGTGCCCATCGGGATGATGGTGCGACCGTCGTCTGCCTTCTTCTTGAAGTCGGCGTCGATCAAGTCCAGCTCCTCGTCGGACACCCGGCGATCGCGGGCTTCGGACTTGGCGATGACCTGCATCAACTTCATCTGCGCCATCGCCAGCTTGATCGGGCGGGGGTCAGCGTCCACGTTGAGCAGGGCAGGTGCCGAGTTAACCGCCGACCGGAAGATCGCCATGTGCTGCAAGATCGTGGCCGGACTACGTCCTTCCTTTTTGCACTTCGCTGCCCACGTCACCAGCTCCGACGCCGTCAGGTTGGCTAGCGGGGTGTCAGCGAACGGGGCTTTGAGCAGGGCAGTTACGGCCCCGTCGATGCCCCGGCCAATGCTGTCGCTGGCCCGGCGCTTCTCAACGAACCCGTCGATCAGATCCTTGACCGTTGTCACACTGCGTGTCCGGCCTGTCACACCGTCACGCTCGATCGTGGCTTCGAGTGTGACACCCCACCGATTCGCGGCAGAGAGAGTGTCGAACGATGCCGACTCTTGATAGACAATCACCCCGTTGCGCTTGATGCGCACCTGGGCTTGGAAGCGGTTTCCCCTTTGGCGAACGGTCGGCATAGTGGCGGTGTGACAAGTTGAGAAAACGGCTATTGTGTCACACCGTTTGTCACCCCGGACGCTACTAGAACCCACGAAAGTATTCGTTTTTCCCGTCTGAAATCTACGACAACTCACATGTTTACACATCACAAGTATTTGATTTCAAACGAATCTTTTGCAAGTCGTTGATCCGTCGAGGGAACATGGATCAAATTATAGATTTGCAGGAATGGTTCGAAACTCCACCGGGGCAGTACCTTCTCGCCTGGGAAAAGGAGCAACTCGACCGCTCCGTCGCCGACATATTCGGCTATCACGCACTTCAACTCGGCCTGCCCGAAATCGACGCGCTGGCAACTAACCGCATGCCGCATCGGTGGCTCGCCGTCAGCGGAGAAGAGGCGGCATCCGGCCGCCGACCGCCGCGCGCCGCATTCATCACCGATTTTTCGGCGCTTCCCTTTCAGGAAAACAGCCTCGACCTCGTCGTCCTTGCCCATTCGCTCGAATTGAGCGGCGATCCCCACGCGACCTTGCGCGAGGTGGAACGCGTGCTCGTGCCAGAGGGCCGCGTGGTGATCTGCGGGATCAACCCGGCGAGTTTATGGGGACTTCGCCAGCGAAGGGCGAAGCTTTACACGCGACTCGGATTCGGGCGGCTGTTCCTGCCTGCCAGCGGCGAATTCATCAACTACTGGCGACTGCGCGACTGGCTTCGCCTACTGAGCTTCGAGGTGGAGTCGGGCCGATTCGGCTGCTACAGGCCCTCGTTCACCAGCCAGTCCTGGATGAACAAGTTTCAGTGGATGGACAAAGCCGGCGATCGCTGGTGGCCGATTTTCGGCGCGGCGTATTTCCTCGTGGCAGTAAAAAGGGTGCGCGGCATGACTTTGCTTCCTTCGTGGAAAACTTCGCCCGCGGTAGCCGCGGCGCCCGTGTCGATTGCCAACAGGTCCAGACCGAAACAGGCTAAAGCTCAGGCGCCGGCACCTTCTACGGTTGCGTTTGCCGACCACCAACAAGACAACGAACTAGAAATCACTGGATGAATCACGTAGTTATTTACACCGACGGCGCTTGCAAGGGAAACCCGGGGCCGGGCGGCTGGGGCGCATGGCTCAAGTCTGGAACCGAAGAAAAAGATCTGTTCGGCGGCGAGCTGGAAACCACCAACAACCGCATGGAGCTGATGGCCGTCATTCAGGGGCTGTCTGCGCTGAAGCGCCCGTGCGAAGTGACGCTTTTTCTCGACAGCCAGTACGTCCGCAAGGGCATCACCGAATGGATTCACGGCTGGAAGGCCAAAGGCTGGAAAACCGCGTCCAAGCAGCCGGTCAAAAACGTCGAGCTCTGGCAGCGTCTGGACGACGTGGTGTCTAACGCCGGGCATCGTATCGAGTGGAAATGGGTCAAGGGACATTCCGGCGATCCGGGAAACGAGCGAGCCGACCAGTTGGCCAATCGCGGCGTCGAACAGGCACTGGCGTCGCGCTGACCAACTCGGGTCTCGGCTTTCAATTGCATTTCGTCGCCTTAATGCAATAGGTATAAAAATCTGGCCGGGAAATTGCTTATCCGTGACAATTCGTTTCACTCATACTTCGAGTCGATTTGTTCATGGCATCGAAAGCAATCTACACAGTAGTGGCCATCGTGGGCATCGCCGCCGCTTCTGGCGCTGCCTGGTGGTATCAGAACAAGCCTTCGGGTAGCAGCGCCGCTTCTGCGGAAAGCGCTGGCACCACGGGGGCCGCCGGATCCGGAAGTTCTGCAAGTTCTGCAAGCTCCGCATCCGGCAGCGCGGTGGGCGCGGGGGCTTCGCGTCCGCTGTCGGTCGAAGTGGCCAAGGCCGAGAAGTCGCGGGTCAGCGACGACGTGCAGGCAGTCGGTAGCCTCAGGTCACGCCGAAGCGTGATCCTTCGTCCAGAGGTCAGCGGTCGGATCACGCAACTCAATTTCCGCGACGGCGATCGGGTCAAAAAGGGGCAAGTACTCGTCCAGTTCGACGACCAGCTTCAAGCGGCGCAAATGCAGCAAAGCAATGCCGAGCTGTCTATTGCCGTGGCGAACCACAAGCGCAATCAGGAATTGGTGTCGCAGAACTTCATCAGCCAGCGCTCGGTCGACGAAAGCTCCGCGGCGCTCGAGGTGGCCAACGCGAAACTCGCACTGGCCAAGGCGACCACCGCCCGCCTGAAAATCATCGCGCCGTTCGACGGAATTGCCGGTATCCGCACGGTCAACATCGGCGACTACCTCAAGGACGGTGCCGACATCGTCAACATCGAGGATCTGGAAGCCATCTACGTCGACTACCGACTGCCCGAGCGATATCAGGCGAAGGTCAAACGGGGTCAGACGGCGGCAATCGAGCTCGATGCATTGCCGGGAAGAAAGTTTTCCGCAGTCGTGATGGCGATCGATCCCTTGCTCGATGCAAATGGACGTTCGGTTGCGGTGCGCGGTTGCATCGACAACCGCGATCTGCAGCTCAGGCCCGGCATGTTCGCCCGAACAACGACAGTCTTCGGGGTCAAAGAAGATGCGGTGGTCGTTCCCGAGGAAGCCATAGTCCCGCAGGGCAATCGACTCTTCGTGATCAGGCTGGTCGACGGCCCGGATGCGCAGACTCGCACTACCCAGCGCGTCGAAGTGAAGACCGGAATTCGTCGCCCGGGTAAGGTCGAGATCGTCTCGGGACTCACTGCCGGGGACGTGGTCGTGACCGCAGGCCAGCAGCGAATTCAACGTGATGCGATGACGGTGCGGATCATGGAAGTGGGCGGCGGCAACAAATCGGGCGGAGGGCCGCGAGAAGGTGGTGCATCGTCCATGCCGCAGGCATCGGCATCGGCATCGAGTTCGGGAGCTCCGGGAGCGCCGGTAGCTTCGGTGGGATCGCCTGCCGCAGCCTATGTCGCACCGACCGTGAAGCCACGCACCGCCACCGGCCCCAACCCTTGCATTACCCAGGATGTCGCATCGGCCGGTCGTTCCATGGAGTCGCCGGTGCCTACCGTTGCGCCACCGTCTGCCGTTCGCCCAACGCCCACGATGCCTTCCGGGCGCAACCCGGCCTAAACATTTACTACGAGCACAGGAGTTCACGCCATGCAGCTCGCCGAAATATCGATTCGCCGCCCGGTTTTCGCAACCGTGCTGTCGCTGCTGATCATCCTGATCGGCGTGGTGAGCTTCACCAAGTTGTCGGTTCGCGAATATCCGAAGATCGACGAGCCGGTGGTCACGGTCACAGTGCGCTACGCAGGCGCGTCGGCGCAGGTGATCGAGTCGCAGGTCACCAAGACGCTGGAAGACTCGATAGCCGGAATCGACGCAGTCGACGTGATCACGTCGATCAGTCGCGCCGAACAATCGCAGATCAGCGTTCGATTCCGTCTCGAGAAAGACGCGGACAACGCTGCCGCTGAAGTACGCGACCGGACGTCGCGCGTTCGCAATCGTCTGCCACAGGCGATCGACGAGCCGGTGATCGCCAAGGTAGAGGCCGATGCGTTTCCGATCATCTGGCTGGCGTTCACCAGCGACACGATGACTCCGCTTCAGATCAACGATGTGGTGAACCGGATCGTGAAGCCGCGACTGCAGACCGTGACCGGCGTTGCCGACGTTCGCATTTTTGGCGAACGCAAATACGCCATGCGCGTGTGGCTCGATCCGGACAAGCTCGCTGCCTATCGACTCACCACGCAGGACGCCGAAGACGCGATTCGCCGGAACAATCTGGAAGTTCCGGCAGGGCGGATCGAATCGACCCAGCGCGAATTCAGCGTGACTTCGCAGACCGATCTGGTACGCCCCGGACAGTTCGCAGAAATCGTCATCAAGACGGTGAACGGATTTCCTGTGCGCATGCGCGACGTCGCGCGTATTCAGGAGGGCGCCGCCGACGAGCGCAGTTCGGTTCGATTGAACGGGCGCGATTCGATCTCGATTGGCGTCATTCGGCAGGCAACCGCGAATCCGCTCGAGCTGTCGAAGGGCGTGCGAGAAATCATTCCGCAACTTAAGATTGATTTGCCGCCCGACATGACGGTGGACATCGCCAACGACAACTCGGTGTTCATCGATCGATCGGTTCGCAACGTCTACCGAACGATCGTCGAAGCCGTGGTTCTGGTGGCCCTGGTGATCTTCGTGTTCCTGCGTACGCTGCGTGCATCCATCATCCCGATCATCACGATTCCGGTGAGCCTGATCGGCACTTTCGCCATGATGGCGCTGGCCGGTTTCTCGATCAATACGCTGACGCTGCTGGCGCTGGTGCTGGCGATCGGGCTCGTGGTCGACGACGCGATCGTGATGCTGGAGAACATCTTTCGGCACATCGAAGAGGGATTGGATCCGTTCTCGGCGTCGATCAAGGGCGCAAGAGAAATCGGCTTCGCGGTGATCACGATGACGCTGACGCTGGTGGCGGTGTACGCGCCGCTCGCTTTCACGCCAGGTCGCACCGGAAAGCTGTTTGTCGAATTCGCACTGGCACTCGCCGGCGCAGTGGTCGTGTCGGGTTTTATTGCGCTGACACTCACGCCCATGATGTGTTCGGTGATGCTCAAGCACAACCCGAAACCGAACTGGTTCGATCGCAGCATGGAGCGCGCGCTGACCCGCATGTCCGATGCTTACGGCCGTTTGCTGCGCTGGATTCTTACCGCGCGTGTGCGACCCGCCGGACAAGGTTCCGAATCTCGCGGAGGAATGCGCGGGCGCGTGCTGCAAGCTCGATGGATCGTGGTGATAGTGATGTGCTTGTGTGCGGTTCTTATCTACACGACCTTCCCGTCGATGAAGAAGGAGCTGTCTCCAATGGAAGATCGCGGAACAATTCTCGCGACCGTGACCGCTCCCGATGGCGCGACGCTCGACTACACGAACCGCTACGCGCAGGAGCTCGAAAAAATGGGCGGCCCGTACAAGGAGTTCGACCGAATTTTTGCGACCGTCGGCAATCCCACCGTGTCGCAGGCCAACGTTCAATACCGCGCGGTCGATTGGGATGATCGCAAGCGCAGCATGCTGCAGATCGCTCGCGAACTGCAGCCCAAGTTTTCTGCCTTGCCGGGTGTGAATGTGTTCACGATCACGCCCCCATCGTTGGGGCAAAGTTTTCGCGATCGGCCGATCAACTTCGTGATCCAGACCTCCGACAGTTATCAGAACCTCAACACGGTTGTGCGCGACATGATGAACGAGATCGCGAAGAATCCGGGCATCGTCGCACCTGAAGTCGATCTGCGACTGAACAAGCCGGAGTTGCGAATCGAAGTCGAACGCGAAAAAGCGGCGGACATGGGCGTGGGTGTTGACGTGGTGGCCCGCGCCATCGAAACCATGCTCGGCGGACGCAATGTGACCCGCTACAAACGCGACGCCGAACAGTACGACGTGATCGTGCAGACGCAGGCTAGCGGACGCACGACACCGGAAGACATCGACCACATTTATGTTCGCGGGCGCAACGACACCATGATCCCGCTTTCGTCGCTGGTGAAGGTGAGCGAGAACGTGTCGCCGCGAGAGTTGAATCACTTCGGACAGCGCCGTTCAGCGTCGATCACGGCCAGCATGTCTGCGGACTACTCGCTCGGCGAAGCGCTGGAATTCATGGATGCCACGGCCGCGAAAGTCTTGAAGCCGGGCTACACCACGGAGCTCAACGGCACATCGCGCGAATTCCGCAATTCGCAGGGCGCGCTTGGCCTGGTCTTCGCGTTGTCGCTGCTGTTCATTTTCCTGGTGCTCGCCGCGCAGTTCGAGAGCTTCATCGATCCCTTCGTGATCATGCTGTCGGTTCCGATGTCGATGCTCGGCGCGCTGCTCGCGTTGAAATGGTCCGGCGGATCACTGAACGTTTATTCGCAAATCGGTTTGATCACGCTGGTCGGCCTGATCACGAAGCACGGCATTCTGATTGTCGAATTCACCAATCAGTTACGCGAGCAGGGCATGGGAATGGTCGATGCGGTGGTGAAAGCTTCTTCGCAACGCCTGCGTCCTATATTGATGACTACGGGCGCGATGGTGCTCGGCGCGATTCCGCTCGCACTGGCGCATGGTGCGGGAGCCGAAAGTCGTCAGCAAATTGGATGGGTGATCGTCGGAGGGATGTCTTTCGGAACTCTCCTTACGGTGTTCGTGGTGCCGACCATGTATACGTTCTTCGCACGACGCACCGTACCTGGCGCCAATCAGCGGGAAGCGAAGGATCATCCCGACGAGCAAATCACGCACGACGGGCATATCGAGCCCGAATACCTCGCGAAATAACTGTCAGGTCGCGTGCGACGCCTCCAGCGCCCGCAGTTGTTCGATCGTGTTGGCGTTGCTGAACGCGTTGCTGTGATGCGGTGCGTCGAATGTCACCAGCACCGTTCGATTGATCGACGTCCATGAACTCACCTTGCGTCCGCCCGATTGCATGTACGAATTGAGTCCATCCCGAATCGACACATTCATCAGGCACACGACCGGATGGGTGCGTGTCATCTGCTTGCCGAGATGGTCGACTTCGCTGGAGCAGGCCATCGCGATTTCCGCGCCGTGCTTGTGCATCGACGCTGCGAGTCGATCGACCAGATCTTGAGGGATCAATGGCGAGTCGCATGGCGTGGTCAGAAGATACGGTGTTTCGCAGCGGAGAAGTCCCGCGTGAATACCTCCTAGCGGGCCGGGAAAGTTTTCGATTTCATCGGGCCACACAGAAACGCCGAACGATTCGTAGACGTCGATGTGTCTATTGGCGTTGATCGCGATTCGGCCGACCTGAGGTTTAAGGCGCTCCAGGACGTGAAGCGCAAGCGGCGCTCCATGAAAGGTTTGAAGTCCTTTATCGGCGCCGTCCATCCGAAGGCCTTTGCCTCCCGCAAGGATGAGTCCGGTGATATCTGCTTTGTCGATCAATTCGATTACCTGTTAACTTTTGACGCGGAGCGTGAAGCTGAGGCATGTGAGTGCGCTTAACCTCCGATGTAGCTCATTTCGACTCGGCGGCCACCGTCGTTGCCCGAAGTCGGCTGACTCGAATCACCCGCATCCCTCGAATCTCCCGATGCACGAAGCTGCGAATATTGATCGTCGCGCCCTTGCCAGATGCCCCGAATCGCAGCGGCGATTTGCATGTCGTCGGCCAATCCATCGACTGGGCGAACCAGCGAACGCAGGTCGTAGCCGCTTGTCGCGAACAGGCACAAATAAAGCTGCCCTTCGGTCGACAGTCGCGCGCGATTGCAATCTCCGCAGAAAGCGTCGGTCACGCTGCTGATAAATCCGACTTCGCCAGTACCGTCGGCATACGCCCAGCGTCCAGCGGTCTCACCCTCCTGGCTGGCCTGAATGTTGTTCAATGGCATGGCTTCGTCGATCATGGCTCTTACTTCCGACGATGGCATGACATCGTTCATACGCCAGCCGTTGGTGGAGCCGACGTCCATGTATTCGATGAACCGCAGGATGACGCCGGTGCCCTTGAAATGGCGCGCCATCGGGATGATTTCCTGATCGTTGGTGCCGCGCTTCACCACCATGTTCACCTTGATCGGGCCGAGTCCTGCGGCCTTTGCAGCTTCGATGCCCTCGAGCACATCCGCAACCGGGAAATCGGCATCGTTCATTTTGCGGAACACTGCGTCGTCCAGGCCATCCAGACTCACCGTGACGCGCTTCAGGCCGGCATCGCGCAGCGACTGCGCTTTCCGGGCCAGGAGCGAGCCGTTGGTGGTCAATGTCAGATCGAGCGCATCTCCATCGGGCGTTCGAATCGACGCCAGCTGCTCGACCAGTCGCTCGATGTTCTTGCGCAGCAGCGGCTCGCCACCGGTCAACCTGATCTTTCGAACACCTTGCGAGACGAACACGCGCGCCAGGCGAGCAATCTCTTCGAAGGTGAGGAGGGAAGAGTGGGGAAGGTAGGGATAGTCTTTGTCGAAGACTTCGCGTGGCATGCAGTAGCTGCAGCGAAAGTTGCAACGGTCGGTCACGCTGATTCGCAGATCGCGGAGCGGGCGGCCGAGGGTGTCTACCAATTTGCCGGAAGAGGCCGACAGGGCGTTCGCGTCGACACCGATTGGGCGCAATAGGGCTTGCGCGCGCAAATCGGCAATTGGGATGACGCGTTCGGACGAGGGCATGGCTGCATTCTGCAGTACCCCCGCCAGATGCCTGCCGCGTCACCCCAAGAGGGCTTTCAACCTCCGTGGAATTTCACCACCAGCGGCACTATCAGCAGCGCCACGATGTTGATGATTTTGATCAGCGGGTTCACAGCGGGGCCGGCCGTGTCCTTGTACGGGTCACCGACGGTGTCGCCGGTCACGGCTGCCTTGTGCGCTTCGGAGCCTTTGCCGCCGTGGTGGCCGTCTTCGATGTACTTTTTGGCGTTATCCCAGGCGCCGCCACCGGTACACATGGAAATTGCCACGAACAGGCCGGTCACGATGGTGCCCATGAGCAATCCGCCGAGCGCTTTCGGGCCGAGCAGCAGGCCGACCAGAACCGGTGCCACGACAGGCAGCAGCGAGGGAATCATCATTTCCTTGATGGCTGCGGTCGTGAGCATGTCCACCGCGCGACCGTATTCCGGTTTGGCGCTGCCATCCATGATTCCGGGAATGTCGCGGAACTGGCGGCGCACTTCTTCGACCACCGCACCTGCGGCACGACCGACCGCTTCCATGGCCATCGCCCCGAAGAGGAACGGAATCAACCCGCCGATGAACAGACCGACGATGACCATGGGGTCGGACAGATCGAAGGTGACCTTGTGGCCGTACGACTCGAGTTTGTGCGTGTAGTCGGCAAACAGAACCAGCGCTGCGAGACCGGCAGATCCAATGGCGTAGCCCTTGGTGACCGCCTTGGTCGTGTTGCCCACGGCGTCCAGCGGATCGGTCACATCGCGAACCGAACTCGGCAGTTCAGCCATTTCGGCAATGCCGCCGGCGTTGTCGGTGATCGGGCCGTAGGCGTCCAGCGCGACCACGATGCCGGCCATGCTGAGCATCGACGTGGCTGCGACTGCAATGCCGAACAGGCCGGCGAGCGAGTAAGCGGACAGGATGGCGGCGCAGACGAAAAGCACGGGCCAGGCGGTCGAGCGCATCGAGACACCGAGTCCGGCAATGATGTTCGTGCCATGGCCGGTGGTCGACGCCTTAGCGACGTGCTGTACCGGGGCGTACTGCGTGCCGGTGTAGTACTCGGTGATCCACACGAGTGCAGCGGTCAGGATCAGGCCGACGGCGCAGGCGCCGAACAGACGCATCTGGCTGCCTGAGGGCAGGATCGAGTTGTCCGGCATAAGCCAGGTGGTGACGAAGTAAAAGGCAATCAGCGACAGGACGCCGGCTACTGCCAGACCCTTGTAAAGCGCCGGCATGACGTTCTTCATGCCGGGTGACGCCTTGACGAAGAAGCAGCCGATGATCGACGCGACGATGGACACTGCGCCCAAGGCCAGCGGATACATCACAGCGTTGACCGGAGCCGAGGTGACGAGCAGGGCGCCGAGCACCATGGTCGCTATCAAGGTGACGGCGTAAGTCTCGAACAGATCGGCCGCCATGCCGGCGCAATCGCCCACGTTGTCGCCGACGTTGTCTGCAATCACGGCCGGGTTGCGAGGATCGTCTTCCGGTATGCCCGCTTCCACCTTGCCCACGAGGTCAGCCCCGACATCGGCGCCCTTCGTGAAAATACCGCCGCCCAAACGCGCGAATATCGAGATGAGCGATGAGCCGAACGCGAAACCCATGAGTGGATTCAGCAGGGTAGAGAGCGAGGCGTTGGTGGGATTCGATCCGGTCAGATACCAGAAGAAGCCTGTGACGCCCAGAAGCCCCAGCCCAACCACCAGCATGCCGGTGATTGCACCCCCGCGAAACGCCACATCGAGCGCCGGGCCGATGCCATGCGTGGCAGCCTGCGCCGTTCGAACGTTGGCCTTGACCGATACGTTCATGCCGATGAATCCGCAAGCGCCCGACAGAACGGCACCGATCACGAAGCCGATGGCGCTTTTGCCGTCGAGGAAGAACGCGATGAGAACCGCAAGCACGACGCCGACGATGGCGATGGTTTTGTATTGCCGGGCGAGATAAGCAGCCGCGCCGGTTTGAATTGCCGCCGCGATTTCCTGCATTCGCGCGTTGCCCGCATCCTTGGAAAGAATCCAGCTGCGCGCCCAAACGCCATAAGCCACGGCGATCAGCCCGCAGATGAGCGCCAGAATAAGCGCCGAGTTGCCTTGCATGTCATCTCCTTCGTTATTGAACTTGGAGGAGTCGCAACGCACCGGTTACGACTCCGCTGCGTTGCTTCCTCGTAGATTCCGATGAGACGGACGATTGGCCAACAGGCGGAATTTAACCGTAAACCTTTGCACGCCGTGGGGTCGTTTGCGCTGCGCCCGCTAAAATCAGGGTTTGTCCTGATCAACCAAGCTCAACATGTCCCTCGATAAAGTTTCTCCCGGCAAGAATGTTCCAGAGTCGTTCAACGTGATCATCGAAATTCCGATGAACGCCGATCCCGTGAAATACGAGGTGGATAAAGAGTCGGGCGCGATCTTCGTTGACCGTTTCATGAGCACGGCCATGCATTACCCGACCAATTACGGCTACGTCCCCCGCACCATCAGCGGCGACGGCGACCCGGTCGACGTCCTGGTCATTACCCCGTTCCCCCTGGTTCCGGGTGTCGTGGTTCCCTGCCGAGCTATCGGTATCCTGAAAATGGAAGACGAAGCTGGCGAAGACGGCAAGGTGCTTGCGGTTCCCACCGACAAGATTCTCCCGATCTACACCCACTGGCAAAAGCCGGAAGACATGAACCCCCTGCGCCTGAAAACCATCGCGCATTTCTTCGAGCACTACAAGGATCTCGAAGCCGGCAAATGGGTCAAGGTCATCGGCTGGGAAGGCGTAGACGCCGCGAAAAAAGAAATCATGGACGGCATCGACAACTACAACAAGGCCAATCCGAAGCTGGCTTGATAGCGTCTCTATCGCTTCGTTGAAAAGGCCGGCCTAACCGGCCTTTTTAAATGGCGTGCGGTCGTCGAGATGCTCCATGTAGTTCTCGATTCCGCGACCTTCGCGCTCCAGAAATTTTTCCACTGCGTCTGCAAACGACGGATGCGCCAGCCAGTGGGCGCTGGTGGTTTTGACCGGCATCAGGGCGCGGGCCATCTTGTGCTCGCCTTGAGCGCCGCCTTCGAATCGTTCGTAGCCGTTGGCGATGCACCATTCCAGCGGACGGTAGAAGCAGGCCTCGAAGTGAAGGCAATCGACTCGCTCAAGTGCGCCCCAATAGCGGCCGTAGGCTACTTTCGGTTCGTCGGGATTGTTCAATGCAATCAGGCTTGCGGCGATCGGGTGTCCCGCACGCTCTGCAATGAAGATCAGCCAGTTCTCGGGCATCTTTGCTGCCATCTCCTTGAAGAAGTTTCGGGTGAGATAGGGCGCGTTTCCGTGTTCTAGATAAGTGCGCTCGTAGCAGCTGTAGAAAAAATCCCAATCGGCCTGGGTAATTTCGTTGCCGCGAAGGGTTCGGAATGTCACGCCTGCTTCTGCAACCTTGCGCCGCTCCTGTTTGATCTTCTTGCGCTTTTCCTGATTGAGGCTGGCAAGAAAGCTGTCGAAGCTCTCGTAATCGACAGTGCCCGAGTCGCCCTCGACAGAACGATTCTTCCAATGGAACTGCACCGTGTGCCTGAGCATCAGCCCAGCCGCCTTGCAGGCCTCCAGGTCTTCGTCGGCGATGAAAAGCAGATGCAATGACGACAACTCCTGCTCGGGGCAGAACGCGATCAGCGCCTGGATCAGCAGCTCTCGAGTTTCGCTGTCTTTCGCAAGCAGGCGCGCTCCCGGCACCGGGGTGAAGGGCACCGCGACGACGCCTTTCGGGTAGTACTCGAGTCCGTGCTGTGCGTACGCGTTGGCCCACGCCCAATCGAACACATACTCGCCATACGAGTGCGACTTCAAATACAGCGGACATGCAGCGACGAGTTCATCGTCGAGCCAGATCGTGACGAAGCAGCTTTCCCAGCCGCTTCGCTTGTCGGCACTTTTGCTGGTCTCGAGTGCACTCAAGTACTCGTGCCTGACGAAAGGCCCGGCATGCTTTTGTGTTTCAAGCAGTGAGTTCCACGCGGACGAATCGACTTCGGTCGGCGAGCCTAAAACTCGAATGACATAATCATTTTGTTTTTCCTGCCCTGTCATACAGCCTTCAAATGCCCCTGAAAATCAGCATTGCACAGTTAAATTTCGTTGTCGGCGACATGCATGGCAACGCTCAAAAAATAATCGAGGCGGCACGCATTGCATATGCCCGTGGTGCCAGATTGCTGCTGACACCGGAGCTATCCATTTGCGGTTACGCGGCGGAAGATCTCTTTTTGCGTCCGTCGTTCGTTGCTGCCTGTGATGATGCCGTGAAAACGGTGGCCCGCGAACTCGCCGGGTTAAAAGACATGCACGTAGTGGTCGGCCACCCGAGCGGTGGCGACAGCAGAACGAAATCGGTTGCGGTCCAGCAGCGCTACAACGCGGCCGTTGTGCTGCGTGAAGGCCAGACGATTGCAACCTACGCGAAGCACGAACTCCCCAACTATCAGGTGTTCGACGAGCGCCGGTATTTCGTGCCGGGCACCGAGTCCTGCGTTTTCGAAGTAGACGGCGTGAAGGTGGGTGTGATCATCTGCGAGGACGCCTGGTTCGATGCGCCCGGCCTGCAGGCGCGAGACGCCGGCGCCGAAGTGCTTGCGGTGATCAACGCGTCGCCATATCACGCGCGCAAAAGCGGCGAGCGCATTGCCCGGATGAGCCAACGCGCAGTCGCCACCGGGTTGCCGGTAATTTATGCGCACATGGTGGGCGGGCAGGACGAAGTGATTTTCGACGGCGCGTCTTTCGCGGTTCAGGCCGATGGCGAGTTGGCGGCGAGCGCTCCGGGCTTCAAGGAAGAAATTTTCGATGTCGAAGTGACCGGCACCGAGAAGGGCGCGATCACCTTGGCAGGCTCTATCGAGCCGGTGCGATCGCTCCACGCAGAACTTTGGGACGCACTGGTGCTGGGTCTTCGCGATTACGTCCGCAAGAACGGCTTCCCCGGGGTGATCCTCGGATTGTCGGGCGGTATCGATTCCGCGCTCGTCCTCGCTATTGCAGTCGATGCACTCGGCGCAGATCGGGTTCGCACCGTCATGATGCCGTCGCCGTATACGGCAGACATCAGCTGGATCGATGCGCGTGAAATGGCGAGTCGCATGAAAGTGCAGTACGACGAGATTTCGATCGTGCCGCAGTTCGAAGCGTTCAAGGCGTCTTTGGCTGAAGAGTTCAAAGGTCTGGCGGAAGACACGACCGAAGAGAACATTCAGGCGCGCATTCGCGGAACGCTATTGATGGCGCTTTCGAACAAGTTCGGCAGCATCGTGGTGACCACCGGCAACAAAAGCGAAATGGCCACGGGCTACTGCACGCTCTACGGCGACATGGCGGGCGGATTCGCGGTCATCAAGGATGTCGCCAAAACAATGGTGTTCGCGCTGGCCCGATGGCGCAACGAGAACGATCCGTACGGCACCTGCGCGTCGCCGATTCCCGAGCGAATCATCACCCGGCCACCCAGCGCCGAGCTTCGACCGGACCAGAAGGATCAGGACAGCCTTCCGCCGTATGAAGTGCTCGATGGCATCCTGGAGCGCTACATGGAAGACGATCAGAGCATCGACGACATCGTGGCTGCGGGTTTCGACAGGCCAGTGGTGGAGCGCGTGACGCGGCTCATCAAAATCAACGAATACAAGCGCCGGCAAGCTCCCGTGGGGATTCGGGTTACTCACCGAAGCTTCGGCAAAGATTGGCGTTACCCTATCACCAGCAAATTTTAAAAAGAGGCATCTCCATGAAGCAAATCACCGCCATCGTGAAACCGTTCAAGCTGGAAGAAGTGCGCGAAGCGCTTGGCGAATGTGGAGTAACCGGGCTCACCGTGACCGAGGTCAAGGGCTTCGGACGTCAGAAGGGTCACACCGAGCTGTATCGCGGCGCCGAGTATGTGGTCGACTTCCTGCCGAAAGTGAAGGTCGAAGTGGTGGTGAACGATGTAGACGTCGAACGCTGCGTCGATGCGATCGTTGCGGCGGCCCGTACCGGCAAGATCGGCGATGGAAAGATTTTCGTGACGACGGTAGAGAAAGTCGTGCGCATCAGAACAGGCGAAGTGGATTCGACCGCCATCTAACGGCATCTCACGCTGTCGAGAGTCTGGCGACCTAGAGGTTCTCCCGCAGGCCTTCTGCGGATTGATTCACCCCGGCGCGCTCGACGAGACGGGTCAGCAAGCCGGGAAGGTCGCTGCTGATTTCGATCAACCCCATTTGCCACTCGTTCATGAATCCGGCAGCGACGCCATGTTTCAGGAACGCAGACAGGCCGTCGTAGTAACCGGCAACGCTCAGCAGACCTAGCGGCTTGTTGTGGTACCCCAGCTGACGCCAGGTCCAGATTTCGAACATTTCTTCGAACGTACCGATTCCGCCGGGCAGGGCAACGAAGGCATTGGCGCGTTCGCCCATCATCGCCTTGCGCTCGTGCATGGTGTCGACGATGTAGAGCTCGTCGCAATCGGTGTTGGCCAGCTCCCGATCGACCAAGGCTTTCGGGATGATGCCGACGACCCGGCCGCCCGCGTCTTTGGTCGCCTTGGCTACCGTTCCCATCAAGCCGTTATTTCCGCCACCGTAGACAAGCTGGCCTCCGTGTGAACCTATCCATTGGCCGGTTTCGATGGCTGCTTGTTCATACGCGGGATCGTTGCCGGGGCGTGAGCCGCAATAGACGCAGAGGGAGAAGGCGGGTTCGGACATTTGTGCTTTAAGCGCGCTAATCGAAGCGCGCCATTCAATATGGAGAAAATCGGGTCCAGAGGGCGCTAACCCAGATGCTGCCTGCAAGGATCAGGCTCAAAAGTACCGCTGCACTGCCCATGTCTTTCGCGCGCTTGGACAACTCGTGCCATTCAGGCCCGATCCGGTCAATCGCAGTTTCGACTGCGGTGTTCAGCAATTCGATGATCATCACGAAAAGAATCGATCCGGCCAGCAGCACGATTTCGACCCAACCGCGTCCTAACCAGAACGAGAGCGGAATCAAGAAGAATCCGATGATCGCTTCCTGGCGAAACGCCGGTTCGCCCCATCCAGCGACAAGTCCTTTGATCGAGTAGCCGGCAGCATGAATGACGCGATTCAGCCCGACGCGAGACTTTTGCGCGTTGACCGGTTCTTTGAGCTCGCCGTTTGGGTTGTATGACATCCGTGGATCGTTGTTAGTTGGTTTTTATGCGGATCTAGCGGCTCATAGGCTGAGACGAAACTAGACGGGTGCCCGCGAGTACGTCGTGCGGAAACTGCCCGCCCGGCTGGAATCGGCTCATTAGCGCCCAGATCGCCACCCATCCCAGGACGATCACCATCACTTCGCCGGCCGACAGATGAAACGGCTGCACGGCGGCCAAAGGCGGCAGAAACCATAGCCAGCTCAACGCGTACCGCCACATCGCGCGAAGTTGGGAAATCGCTTTTCCATCGGCACCGACCACCCGGATATTCCAGGTCTTCATGGCAAGACTCTGACCTTTCGACCAGAAATAGGTGAAGTAGATGCCGAAGATGATGAATAGAAAGCCTTGAAGCAGGTGACGCCGGGAATCCATGGCGTCGCGCATCTGGCCGAAGGTGCTGAAGAACCAGCCCGATACGAAAACCACAGCGAAAAGCAGCATTCCCTCGTACAGCCAGCAAGCCATACGGCGCTTGAGACTCGGCGTGACCAACGGCTCCAGCGGCAGAGCCGCAGCGTCAATCCCAACCATGACTACTCTCCAGAGTTGGCAGCAGCAGCGGCGGGGTCGTGAGCTTGCATCGTCGGCGCAGCAGGAGCAACTGCTGGAGAAGGCGCTGGCGATACTGGCGGAATGGCGGCGGCAGGCGCGACGGTAGAAATGACAGAGGCGTTAGCAGGCGCATTGGCGGTAGATGCAGATCGCTGGATCGGTTGTTGTGGCAACAGCGTATTGTGATCTACGTTATGTGACGGAACGGCGATGTGCGGCACCTGACCGGGCTCGTTCTTCATCGAGGGGACCACGGCCAGCTTCTGCTTCGAGACAGGTTTCACCACATTGGCCGCACCTGTCGACTTGGTAGCAGCCGCAGCCAGCTTGCTTCGCTCTTCTGCGCTCAGCGACTGATACGCCTTCCACTTCGCGTTCTTTTCCTCGGCGGTGAGCTGATTCGTTTCACCGAATGTGAGCCGCGCATTGATTCTTTGCTGCGGACTCAGCTTGACCCAATCTTTCATGCGGCTATGAAGCAACTCTTTCTCGGCGGGAGGCATGGCCACGTAATTGCGCGACAAAGCAATCCACTTACGTTTCTGAGGCGGCGACATCGACGCCCAGCTGGTCATCAGGGGTTCGAGAGCGGTTTGCTCGGTACGGCTGAGTTCGCTCCATTCCGGCTTGCTGACTTCTGCCTTCTTCAAGCCCGCGATCGGGGCGCTCGGCGCTTTGGTGGGAGCCGAGACGGCGGAAGCCGCAGGCGTAGGGTTTCCAAGCTGCGCAAGTGCCGATTCGGCAGCAACACCGACAAGAGCAACTACTCCAATGAGAATCGCAGTGAGGCTGTTCGGTCGGTGCATGCTGGCTTATTTATCGCTCCGACGGAGTCGAAACGTCAGTCTTGAGGAATTGGGCGAAGCCGGGATCGGCATACGCTTCGAGCGGCAGGTTGTCGGTCAGCAAAGCGGTATCGACATCGGCAACTTCCTGAGCGCGGCTGTCGTCCTGGACGGCGGCAATAGTCAGCAGGCCGGCCACCAGGGCAATGATCGGCAGTGCCGACGTGAACATTTGAAAAATCCGCGAGAAACCGGAATCGCCGGAGTTGCCGGAATCGTCGGAACCACCGAGCCAGCCCGAATTACAGGTAGAGCCTGCAGATCCGGCGCCTGCACCCGCATAAGCGAGAGAGCCGCGAGGTGCAGTCAGCGGCGATGAGGATTTGGCCGGCGCCAGCTCTGTCGAGCGAGCACGGCGTTCGACGGCTTGCAGGCGGGCGACCCGCAGGCGTTCGGAAATATCGTGGGGCAGGGCGGCTTCCGGGCTGTCTAGTTCACGAATGACGCGGCGCGCGAATCCGTCCATGACGCTGTCTTCGATGTGGCTGTTATTGATTTTCATAACTGGATCCCCTTGGCTTTCAATGCTTTACTGAGCGAATGAACCGCCCGCGAGCAGTGTGTTTTGACGCTGCCTTCGGAGCAGCCCATGGCCGCCGCAGTTTCGGCAACGTCCATTTCTTCCCAGTAACGCATTAGAAACGCCTCCCGTTGACGACCTGGCAAAGCCTGAATTTCTTCTTCGATCTGTTTAAGCACCTGTGCCCGGCTGGTCGTTTGCTCGGCACTTTCAGTTTGTTGTGAGCTGTCGGAGGTGTCGAAAGTTTCAAGTAAATCGAAATCATCGTCCGCTTCCCCCTGAAAGTCGTTCATGTTCGAGAAAAGCGCGCGCCGGGTTTTTTGGCGCCTGAAGAAATCCAGCGTGCAATTCGAGAGAATCCGCTGGTAGAGCATGGGCAACTGCTCCGGGGGCTTGTCTCCGTAGTGCTCGGCCAGCTTCATCATGCTTTCCTGAACGATGTCGAGCGCCGCCTCGGTATCCCTCACGTGATAGACGGACCGCTTGAAAGCGCGTCTTTCCACGCTTTTCAGGAAGTCTGATAGTTCTTGTTCGGTCGCCAAAGTCTATTTCTGGATGTGAGGGAAAACTGGTGCTGACAGGGTCGGCGCGCGATTATGTCACCTGGAAATGATATTTCTTTTAGGGCTGTTCGCGTTTGCTGTTTTTGAAATGCCATAATTCGCGTTGCAAGTCAAAAGGCAAAAGGGTCAAGGTCCGGCGTATCTAAAACAGGCGCTCATGGCTTTGGTCTCAAGTTCCAAAGAGGCTCCAAAAGGGCTGTCCGAGGAGCACCCAAGGTTTTTCGTTAGAGAAAATCACAAAGGTTGATCATGGAAATTTCCAAGGCTGAATTCACTTCGGCAGCAGCAGCGTCTGCATCTGCAAACAATATCGCGGCTTCTTCCACCGGCTCTCAAGAGCTCATGGGTGCCGAAATTCTCGTCAAGGCGCTCGAAGCCGAAAACGTCAAATACGTCTGGGGTTACCCCGGCGGTGCAGTTCTCTACATCTACGACGCGCTCTATAAGCAGCAAACTATCCAGCACGTTCTGGTTCGCCACGAACAGGGTGCTGTCCACGCGGCAGACGGCTTTGCTCGCGCAACCGGAGAAGTCGGCGTAGCGATCGTCACCTCCGGTCCCGGCGCAACCAATGCGATCACCGGCATCGCCACCGCGTACATGGATAGCATTCCGATGGTGATCATCACCGGACAGGTACCGACGGCGGCCATCGGCCTGGACGCGTTTCAGGAGTGCGACACGGTGGGCATTACCCGCCCGGTCGTCAAACACAATTTTCTCGTCAAGGATGTCCGCGAACTCGCGATGACCTTGAAGAAGGCCTTTCACATTGCCCGCACCGGACGTCCGGGACCGGTGGTGGTCGACATCCCGAAGGACGTTTCGTTCAAGAAGACCGAGTACACAGGCTACCCAGCGACGGTCGAGATGCGTTCTTACAACCCGGTTCGCAAAGGCCACGGCGGTCAGATTCGCAAGGCGCTGCAGTTGCTGCTCGCGGCCAAGCGTCCCTACATCTACACCGGCGGCGGCGTGCTTTTGGGCAATGCCACGAACGAGTTGCGCACTCTGGTCGACATGCTCGGCTATCCGGTCACGAACACCTTGATGGGCCTTGGAGCGTATCCCGCCAGCGACAAGAAGTTTCTCGGCATGTTGGGCATGCACGGCACCATCGAAGCGAACAACGCGATGCAGAACTGCGACGTGTTGCTCGCGGTCGGTGCCCGCTTCGATGACCGCGTCATCGGCAACCCGAAGCACTTCGCCCAGAACGAACGCAAGATCATTCACGTCGACATCGACCCATCCAGCATTTCCAAGCGAGTGAAGGTCGATATTCCGATCGTCGGCGATGTGAAAGACGTCTTGGTCGAGCTAATTTCGATGATTCGCGAAAGCAGCGTCAAACCCGATGCTGGTGCGCTGGCTCAGTGGTGGGAAACGATCGAAACCTGGCGTGCCAAAGATTGCCTGAAGTACGACCACGGCAAGGGCGACGTCATCAAGCCGCAATACGTGGTCGAGACGCTCTGGAACATGACCAAGGACGCCGACGCGTACATCACGTCCGATGTTGGCCAGCACCAGATGTGGGCTGCGCAGTACTACCGTTTCGACGAGCCGCGTCGCTGGATCAATTCCGGGGGACTCGGCACCATGGGCGTGGGCATTCCCTACGCCATGGGCGTGAAGCTGGCCAAACCCGACAGCGAGGTTTATTGCGTAACCGGCGAAGGCTCGGTGCAGATGTGCATCCAGGAGCTTTCGACCTGCCTGCAATACAACACGCCGATCAAGATCGTTTCTCTGAACAACCGATATCTGGGCATGGTTCGCCAGTGGCAGGAAATCGAATATTCGGGTCGCTACAGCCATAGCTACATGGACGCATTGCCCGACTTCGTGAAGCTCGCCGAGGCTTACGGGCACGTCGGCATGCTGATCGAGCGTCCTGAGGATGTCGAGCCCGCGTTGCGCGAAGCTCGCGCGTTGAAGGATCGCACGGTGTTCATGGACTTCCGTACCGATCGCACGGAAAACGTGTTCCCGATGGTTCAGGCGGGCAAGGGCATTACAGAGATGTTGCTCGGCTCGGAGGACCTCTAAGGTCATATCGCGGGGGTCGGTCGGGCTGGCCCCTTTCTTCAGACGAATCTATTTGCAGCCGAGCCTGCGCATTACCGTGCGCAGGGGAGGGCTCAGAAAAGAGGAATCAAAAAATGAAACACATCATTGCTGTATTGCTAGAAAACGAGCCAGGCGCACTCTCGCGCGTGGTCGGATTGTTCTCCGCTCGCGGATACAACATCGAATCGCTCACGGTTGCTCCTACTGAAGATCCGAGCCTGTCGCGGATGACGCTGCAGACGACCGGATCGGACGACGTCATCGAGCAGATCACCAAGCACTTGAACCGGCTCATCGAAGTCGTGAAGGTGGTCGATCTGACCGAAGGCTCCTACACCGAGCGCGAATTGATGATGGTCAAGGTGCGTGCGGTGGGCAAGGAACGCGAAGAGATGAAGCGCATGGCGGACATCTTTCGTGGCCGAGTCATCGACGTCACCGACAAGAGCTACACCATCGAACTGACCGGCGATCAGGACAAGAACGACGCCTTTCTCGATGCGATCGATCGCGGCGCCATTCTCGAGACGGTTCGGACCGGCGCGAGCGGCATTGGCCGCGGTGAGAGAATACTTCGCGTCTGAGGCAGTCCGCTCGAGCATCCAGAGTTTCCATTTACCCTTTTCCGCGCGTGATCTGACAGGCTCAACGCGACCGGATTTTGCAAGCCTGTCGATATCAGTAACCGGGCCACGCGCCCCATAGAAAGACGGAGAGAAGAATGAAGGTTTTCTACGACAAAGACTGCGACCTGAGCCTCATCAAGGGCAAGACCGTTGCGATCATCGGCTACGGCAGCCAAGGCCACGCACACGCACAAAACCTGAACGAGAGCGGCGTCAAAGTCATCGTCGGTCTGCGCAAGGGCGGCGCATCCTGGCCCAAGGTGGAGAAGGCTGGCCTGAAGGTCGCTGAAGTTGCCGAAGCCGTCAAAGCTGCAGATGTCGTCATGATTCTTCTGCCCGACGAGCAAATCGCCTCTGTGTACGCTGCCGAAATCGCACCGAACATCAAGCAGGGCGCGTCGCTCGCGTTCGCACACGGCTTCAACGTTCACTACGGTCAAGTTGCACCCCGTGCCGACCTGGACGTCTGGATGGTCGCTCCCAAGGCACCTGGCCACACGGTTCGCAACACGTACACCCAAGGTGGCGGCGTTCCCCATCTGGTCGCGGTTTATCAGGACAAGACCGGCAAGGCACGTGATCTCGCGCTGTCCTACGCCATGGCCAACGGTGGCGGCAAAGCCGGCATTATCGAAACCAACTTCCGTGAAGAAACCGAAACCGACTTGTTCGGCGAACAGGCTGTTCTTTGCGGCGGCGCTGTCGAGCTGGTCAAGGCCGGATTCGAAACCTTGGTCGAAGCTGGTTATGCACCCGAAATGGCGTATTTCGAATGCCTGCACGAACTCAAGCTCATCGTCGATCTGATCTATGAAGGCGGCATCGCCAACATGAACTACTCGATCTCGAACAACGCGGAATACGGCGAATACGTCACCGGCCCCCGCATCGTGACCGAAGACACCAAGAACGCGATGCGCGCGGTGTTGAAAGACATCCAGACCGGCGAATACGCAAAGAGCTTCATCCTTGAAAACAAGGCCGGCGCTCCTACGCTGATCAGCCGTCGTCGCCTGAATGCAGAGCATCAAATCGAAGTCGTCGGCGGCAAGCTGCGCGCGATGATGCCCTGGATCGCGAAGAACAAGCTGGTCGATCAGACCAAGAACTGATCTCCAGCTCTTTAGACCGATCCGTGTTCGGGATATCCCTGATACGGATCGGTGCCGATAGCGCCCGCTCGCAAGCGGGTGTTACAAAGCCGCCCTCGTGGCGGCTTTGTCGTTAACCGCTCGCTTACACTTCTTTCATGAACTACCCGCACCCGATTCTTGCCCGCGAAGGCTGGCCCCACATCTCGATCGCCATCATCGTGGCTGCCTTGGTGACCTACTTCTTCGGCTGGAAAATCGCGATTCCGTTTTACGTGATCCTGGTTTTCGTCATCCAGTTTTTCCGCGATCCCCCGCGTGAAATTCCCACTCTGGCAAATGCCGTCCTGTCGCCTGCGGATGGACGCATCGTCAAGGTCGAAAAAGTGCGCGACATCTACGCCGATCGCGACGCGATTCTGATCAGCGTTTTCATGAACGTGTTTAACGTCCACAGCAATCGCGCTGCGGTCGATGGAACGGTCAAGCAGGTTCAATACTTTCCCGGTCTGTTCGTGAACGCCGACCTCGACAAGGCATCTACCGAGAATGAACGCAATGCTGTCGTGATCGACTCAAACGGTTCTACCGTGACGCTGGTCCAGGTGGCCGGCCTGATCGCTCGACGCATTCTTTGCTACACGAAAGTCGGCGACTCCCTGACCAAAGGTCAGCGTTACGGCTTCATCCGATTCGGTTCGCGCGTAGACGTCTACCTTCCCCTGAGCGCGATCCCCAAGGTCGCACCCGGCGACAAGGTGTCTGCCACGACGACCATCCTTGCGACCCTCTGACCTCTCGACAAAGGCTGTACATGAATGACGAAGAGTATTCGGCTCCGGCCCCGCTAGAAGGTGTCGTGGTGCGCAAGCGCCGCAAGGGCATCTACATCCTGCCGAACCTGTTTACGCTGGCTGCGCTGTTCGGCGGTTTTTACGCGATCGTCATGGCCATGGACGGCCGATTCGAGCAAGCCGCCGTGGGTGTGTTCCTGGCCATGGTGCTCGACAGCCTCGATGGTCGTGTGGCCCGTATGACCAACACGCAAAGCGCATTCGGCGAGCAGATGGATTCGCTCTCCGACATGGTGTCGTTCGGCGCTGCGCCGGCGCTCATTTCGTACATCTGGACCCTGAACGACCTGCATCGCTGGGGCTGGATCGCGGCCTTCGTTTACTGCTCGTGTGCGGCTCTCCGCTTGGCGCGCTTCAACGTGAACACCGCGGTCGTCGACAAACGCTACTTCCAGGGACTTCCTTCGCCTGCAGCGGCGGCTTTGGTTATCGGCTTTATCTGGCTGTCGACCGAACTTGGACTCGACCGTGCCGATCTCGCCTGGCCCATGTTCGTCCTGACCTTGTATTCGGGCCTGACGATGGTCACGAACGTGCCTTTCTACAGCTTCAAAGATATTCAGATGAAGAAGAGCGTGCCCTTCGTCGTGATCGTGGCCATCGCACTCGGAATCGCCGTCATCAACATTCATCCGCCGACCGTGTTGTTTGCGCTTTTCGTCATCTACGGATTGAGCGGTTATGTGATTTACGGATGGCGCAAATACAAGGGCATGCAGACCAGCGTTATCAGTACATCTACCGATGAACCGGATGAGCGCGGCCTCCATAAATGAAAAAAAGCTGTGGTAAGCTAATTGTCATGAAACGAATTTCGCTGGCTCTACTGCTATCCACCCACGGGCGGAGACGGTAGCGCACGCGCAACCTTCATTAACGGCCCGTATGCACCAGCAGCGGGCCGTTTTTCTTTGTGTTGCTGGTTTTCCCAAAGTTAGAAATCTAGTCCTTAGACCTTTAGACATTTAGAGAAAAGCAAATCATGTTGAAAAATCCTGGCAGTAAATACCGCGCCTTCGCTCCTATCGGATTGAAAGATCGCACTTGGCCCGATGCAGTCCTCACGAAGGCGCCCATCTGGCTGAGCACTGACCTGCGGGACGGCAATCAGGCGCTGATCGAACCCATGGACATCGAGCGCAAGGTGCGTATGTTCAAGATGCTGGTTCAAATCGGATTCAAGGAAATCGAAGTCGGATTTCCTTCGGCGTCGCAAGTCGAGTTCGATTTCGTTCGCCGCCTGATCGACGAAAACATGATTCCCGACGACGTGACGATCCAGGTGCTCACGCAGGCTCGCGAACCTTTGATTCGTCGCACTTTCGAATCGCTTGCCGGCGCCCCTCGCGCTATCGTTCATCTGTACAACGCAGTCGCGCCGATCATGCGCCGTGTGGTGCTCGGCATGGACGAAGACGGCATAGTTGAACTCGCGACGACTCATGCGCAAATGTTCGTCGATTGCGCGAAAGAGCGCCCCGGCACTGAATGGCGATTCGAGTATTCGCCTGAAATGTTTTCCGGCACCGATCTCGCTTTTTCCAAACGCGTCGTCGATGCGGTCACCAAAGTCTGGCAGCCGACCGCGGCGCGCCCGTGCATCATCAATTTGCCATCGACAGTAGAGCATTCCACGCCGAACATCTTTGCCGACATGATCGAGTGGATGCATCGGAATCTCGAACGCCGCGATGCGATCGTGTTGTCGGTTCACCCGCACAACGATCGCGGAACTGGCACCGCGGCGGGCGAGTTTGCGTTGATGGCGGGCGCCGATCGAATCGAAGGCTGTCTGTTCGGCAACGGTGAGCGCACCGGTAACCTCGACCTCGTGAACGTCGCGCTCAATCTGTATTCGCAAGGTGTGTCGCCTGAACTCGATTTCTCCGACATCGACGAAATTCGCCGCACGGTGGAGTTCTGCAATCAGTTGCCTGTGCATCCGCGTCATCCGTATGCCGGCGATCTGGTCTACACCTCGTTCTCCGGATCGCACCAGGACGCGATCAAGAAGGCGTTTTCTGCTCGCAAGGACGGCGACATTTGGGACATGCCTTACTTGCCGCTCGATCCGAAAGATTTGGGTCGCAGCTACGAGGCAGTCATTCGCGTGAACAGCCAGTCGGGCAAGGGCGGCATTTCGTATTTGCTCGAAAGCGAATTCGGTCTCGAGCTGCCGCGTCGTTTGCAGATCGAATTCAGCCAGGTGGTTCAGCGTGTCATGGACACGACCGGCAAGGAACTCACCGGGCGCGATCTGTTCGACCTTTTCAACCGCGAATACCGACTCGACGCTGCTGCAATCGCCAGCTACCACCTCACTGAAAAAGGGCAGGGCAAGGATGTTCGGATCGATGCGAAGGTAACGATCGCCGATCGCGCAGTCGACGTGAAGGGCGATGGCAACGGACCTATCGAAGCGTTCATCAATGGTCTTGCCGCGGCCACCGGCCGAAAAATCCGCGTGCTCGACTATCACCAGCATTCGGTCGGTGCAGGCGCCGATGCCGAGGCAGTTGCGTACCTCGAATTGCGAGTCGACGAATCGACCACCTTGTTCGGCGTCGGTCGCGACGAGAACATCGTGTCCGCCTCGCTCAATGCCATCGCGTCGGCCATGGTGCGCGTGAGCAGCGAATCGTCCGATAGCGGTAGCGATACCGACACCGAAGCCGACATGACCGCGGCGTAAGCTGTAACGCAGCCGAAATCAAAAAAAGGAGAGCCTCATGACCGACAAACTCATCATCTTCGACACAACCTTGCGTGACGGCGAGCAGTCGCCAGGCGCTTCGATGACCAAGGACGAAAAGCTGCGTATTGCGCGCCAGCTGGAGCGCCTGAAAGTCGATGTGATCGAGGCCGGTTTTGCGGCCAGCTCGAATGGCGATTTCGATGCGGTCAAAGCGATTGCCGACGCGGTTCGCGAATCGACGATCTGCTCGCTTTCACGCGCGAACGATCGCGATATTTCTCGCGCTGCCGAAGCCTTGAAGGGTGCTGCGAGTTCGCGCATTCACACCTTCATCGCGACCTCGGCGCTGCACATGGAAAAGAAGCTGCGCATGACTCCCGAGCAAGTGCTCGAGCAGGCCAAGCTCTCGGTTCGATTCGCAAGGAATCTGGTGTCCGATGTCGAGTTCAGCCCCGAAGACGGCTATCGCAGCGATGTCGATTTTTTGTGCCGTGTCATCGAAGCAGTGATCGCAGAAGGCGCGACGACGATCAACGTGCCCGACACCGTGGGCTATGCGGTACCGGAGCTTTACGGCGAATTCATTCGCACGTTGCGTGAACGCGTGCCCAACAGCGACAAGGCCATCTGGTCGGTGCATTGCCACAACGATCTGGGCATGGCGGTCGCGAACTCGCTGGCTGGCGTAAAAATCGGCGGCGCTCGGCAGGTGGAGTGCACGATCAACGGTTTGGGCGAACGCGCCGGCAACTGCTCGCTCGAAGAAATCGTCATGGCAGTGAAGACCCGACGCGATTACTTCGGACTCGACGTGAATATCGACGCGAAGCACATCGTCGCCGCGAGCCGCATGGTGAGCCAGACGACCGGCTTCGTCGTGCAGCCGAACAAGGCCGTGGTGGGCGCGAATGCGTTCGCACACGCATCGGGCATCCACCAGGACGGCGTGCTCAAGGCCCGCGACACGTACGAAATCATGCGAGCCGAAGATGTTGGCTGGTCCGCCAACAAAATCGTCTTGGGCAAGCTGTCCGGGCGCAACGCCTTCAAGCAGCGTCTGCAGGATCTGGGCGTGTCGCTGGAATCCGAAGCAGACGTCAACGCCGCTTTCGTGCGATTCAAGGAGCTTGCCGACCGCAAAAGCGAAATCTTCGACGAGGACATCATCGCGCTGGTCAGCGACGGCGACGTTCAGACTTCGGAGGAGCGTTATGCGTTCGTTTCGATGTCGCAGCACAGTCAAACCGGCGAAAAGCCTCAATCGACCGTGAAATTCACGATCGATGGAGCGCAGGTCGAAAGCCAATCAGAGGGCAACGGCCCAGTCGACGCATCCCTCAAGGCCATCGAAGCGCAAGTCAAAAGCGGCGCGGAAATGGTGCTTTATTCGGTGAACGCTATCAGCGGGTCGACCGAAAGCCAGGGCGAGGTCACCGTGCGCTTGCAGAACAGCGGAAGAGTTGTAAATGGTGTCGGCGCAGACCCGGACATCATCGTTGCATCTGCAAAGGCGTATCTGAGTGCATTGAACAAGCTCCAGAGCAAGGCTGACCGGGTAGCTGCACAAGGCTAGGGCAAACCCTAGTTTGTAAATTTTTCCGGTTTAACAACATCGCGCAAGTCTTTGATCTTGCGCGTTTTTTTTATTTATATAAACTCGCGCCATCGTGTTTTTCCAAGCGGGGCCTAATTCATGTCCATCAGAATGAACTTCAAATCGAAGATTGGCTTCAACCGCTTGTTACAGGCTTGTGCGCTAGGCGTAGTTTTCGCCATCGCGGCACCCGCTCCGGCCGAGGCTGCACCCAAGAAAAAGACAACGACCTCCCGTGTCGAAGTAAAAAAAGTCCCCCGTAAAAAGACAGCGGCAGTTAAGCCTTCGGCAATCAAGCAAGTTGCCTATTCCAAGCGCGTAAGCGTCGTCATTTCCTCCAAGCGCCCGAAGTCGGTGGTTCGTGTGGCAACTCCTGCCGTGCTGTCCTATGGTCAGATCGCAGGTTTGCACAGCGCTGAAGATCCGCTCGATCTGAAGTCCAGCGTTGCATTGGTGATCGACCAGGACACGCACGAAGTTCTTTTGCGCAAAAACGATCAGGCAGTGTTGCCCATCGCATCGCTCACCAAGCTCATGACCGGTCTGTTAATGGCGGAAGCCAATCTGCCCGCCGAAGAAATGATCACGATCACGCAAGACGACGTCGACACCGAAAAGGGTAGCCGTTCGCGCCTGACCGTCGGTGCGATGCTCAGCCGCGGCGAACTGCTGCATCTGGCATTGATGTCGAGCGAAAACCGTGCTGCACATGCATTGGGTCGCACCTATCCGGGTGGTCTGCAAGCTTTCGTTCCGCTCATGAATGCCAAGGCCAAGATGCTGGGCATGAAGGACACCCGCTATGTCGAGCCGACCGGTTTGTCGAGCCACAACCAGTCGAGTGCGCAGGATCTGGCGACGCTGGTGAATGCGGCTTATGCCAGCCCGCTGGTGCGTGAGTTGTCTACGTCTACCGGCTATCAGGTGGCGGTCGGCAAGCGCACCTTGCAATACAACAACACCAATCGTCTCGTGAAGAATCCCGATTGGGATATCGGCTTGCAAAAGACCGGCTTCATCAACGAAGCGGGTCAGTGCCTGGTGATGCAAACCAAGATCGCCGGTCGCAAGTTGATCATGGTGTTCCTGGATTCCGCCGGCAAGCTGAGCCGCATCGGCGACGCAGAACGTGTTCGCCGCTGGGTCGAAAACAACTCGCACCTCAGCGCGCCCGCAGCTTCCAATTCGGTCAAACCGGTCAACGGTTGATTGGCTGATCCTCTGCAAGGGCGGCCATCGCGACCGCTTTGCCTGTAGTCCAGCCGACGTCAGGCTCTCTGTTGAGGCCTGTGTCCTAGAGAAGAAGATATCTCCGCAGCGGTAGCCTGTAACTTGGCCACCCATCCCTCATCCAGCCGATCAGCCGGCGCAGAGATAGACAATCCCGCAATCAGCTTGGCCTGATCGTCGTAGATCCCGGCGGCCATGCACCGCACGCCCAATTCCAGCTCCTCGTTGTCACGCGCCACGCCGTATTGGCGCGTCTTGGACAACTCGCGCTCCAGCAATGGGAGCTGCGTGAGACTGTTCTTGGTGTGACCCGGAAGACCGGTTCGGGTTGCGTAAGCGCGAACCTTGGGCGAATCGTCTGCCGCCAGAAAAAGCTTGCCGGTCGATGTCAGATGCAAGGGCGCATGACCGCCGATCGCACGCACCACCTGCATGCCCGATCGCTCGCTGTAGGTCCGCTCGATGTAGACGATCTCGTCGCCCTGGCGCACGCTCAGATTCACCGGCTGCTGGATCATTCGGTGCAGCTCGCGCATAGGAACTAACGCCGCATCGCGAACGTTGAGGCGTCCCTTGACCAGATTGCCCAGTTCCAGAAGGCGCATGCCGAGCCTATAGCTGCCGGCTTCGGGCCTATCGACGTAACGGCCGACCGCAAGATCGTTGAGGATTCGATGAGTCGTGGAGGGATGAAGACCTGTTTTCTCGCTGATTTCCTTGAGCGAGACCGCTTCTTCCCTGGATGCAAGTACGTCGATGACGGAGAACATTCGCTCGATCACCTGAACGGTTGGGGTGGCGGGTGCGGCGGTGTCAGTCTTACGCATGGGGTGCCCCTAAATAGCCGGAAGTTCTGATCGGCTATTTTACCCTGTGAAATTTACGGTCTATCGGTCCATTCGCCATCGACAAGAATTTCCGCCGGACTGAACTTGGCTTTGTAGTTCATCTTCGGGCTCTCTTTGATCCAGTAGCCGAGGTAAACGTACTCGAGTCCCAACGTGCGTGTCTGTTCGATCAGCCAGAGGATGCTGTAGGTGCCGTAGCTCGCTTTTTGCTCGGCATCGTAGAAGGTGTAGACCGCCGAAATGCCATCGTTCAGCACGTCGAGAATCGTGACCATGCGCAATGCGCCGGCGGATCCGTCTGCCAAGGTTTCGCGAAACTCGACCAGGCGGGAGTTCACTCGGCTCTGCAGCAGAAACTGGGTGTACTGGTCGATGCTGTCGTGGTCCATGCCGCCGCCAGCATGACGTCCGTTCTGATAGCTGAGGTACAGCTGATAGTGCTCTGGCATGAAGCACAACTTAAGCACCCGCGCCTGCAGGTTGCCGTGCGCCTTCCAGGCGCGGCGCTGGCTGCGATCCGACTGGAACGCTTTGGCATTCACTCGAAGCGGAATGCAGGCGCGGCAGCCGTCGCAGTAAGGGCGATAGGTGAACATGCCGCTACGCCGAAAGCCGGTGGTGACCAGATCGGAGTAGGTGTCGTTGTGAATCAGGTGGCTGGGGGTCGCGACTTGCGATCGCGCCTGTCGATCCGGCAGGTAGCTGCACGGATAGGGCGCCGTTGCATAGAACTGCAAGGTTTGGAGGGGCAGGTCTTTCAGGTGCGTCATCAGGGCTTAAAACCAGAACAATCGGACATGAGTTCGGACCAGTATACGGGGTCGAATTGCCAGTTCAATGCGGGTTTCTCGGTGGAACTTTTTACCTGCGCCAAAAAATCCGGGCGGGGGATTTCGCGTCCACCCAGCGAGGCGAGATGCTGCGTGTTCTGCTGGCAGTCGATCAGCTTCACCTCGTTGCGAAGGCAGAAGGCCACCAGCGCCGAGATCGCCACCTTCGATGCGTCTGGCACGCGGGTGAACATAGACTCGCCGAACACGCCGCCGCCTACGGATACGCAGTACAAGCCGCCCGCCAGTTCGCCGTCGAGCCAGGTCTCGACGCTATGCGCGAAACCTGCGCGGGCAAGCTTGACATAAGCCTCGACCATCGAGGGCACGATCCAGGTTCCAGCTTGGCCCACCCGTGGGCTTCGGGAGCAGTTTTCGATGACCTCACGAAAATGCGTGTCGAATTTCACTTCGAGCCGGTTCTCGCGAAGCCATCTGTCGATGGTCTTGCGAAGCGATCGGTGGAGCTTGAACTCGTTGGTGTAGAGCACCATCCGTGGGTCAGGGCTCCACCAGAGGTTGGGCTGGCCATCGCTGAACCAGGGGAAGATTCCGTTGGAATACGCCTCGACCAGGGTAGGCACGGTGAGTTCGCCGCCAGCAGCCAGAAGTCCCGGAACCGGGTCGCCGATGGCCCACGCCTGATTGGCGGGTGGAAAGGAGTCGCCGGGTTCGAGCCAGGGTAGTTTCATGGGTATATCAAGGCTATAGCCATATAACGACAATGATGGCACACCGGGTGCCTTAAAATCAGGCTCCTCCCCCCGAAAGCCCCCACTCCGTGTCTTCCACACTGGCGCCCATTGCGCCACCCGCGCCGCCGAAAATTCCCCGCGCCGAAAAATCTCTTTTCGGCTATCGCCCCTATTGGGCGAAGCGCTTCGGCACGGCCAAGTTTTTCCCGATGAATCGCGCCGAGATGGAAGCCCTGGGATGGGACAGCTGCGACGTCATCGTCGTGACCGGCGACGCGTATGTGGACCATCCCAGCTTCGGCATGTCGGTTATCGGACGCATGCTGGAAGCGCAAGGCTTTCGCGTCGGCATCATTGCGCAGCCCGACTGGCAAAGCGCCGATCCATTCAAGGTTCTCGGCAAGCCCAACCTGTTCTTCGGCGTGACCGCCGGCAACATGGATTCGATGATCAACCGCTACACGGCCGATCGCAAGATTCGTTCGGACGATGCGTACACGCCCGGCGGCATCGGCGGCAAGCGCCCCGACCGCTCATCGCTGGTGTATGCGCAGCGGTGCCGCGAGGCCTACAGCGAAGTGCCGATCATCATGGGCGGTATAGAAGGATCGCTTCGCCGCATCGCTCACTACGACTACTGGCAAGACAAGGTTCGTCGCTCGATTCTTGTCGATGCGAAAGTCGACTTGCTGCTTTACGGCAATGCCGAGCGCGCGATCGTTGAAATCGCGCATCGATTGGCCGCTCGTGAGCCGGTCGAGAACATCACCGACGTACGCGGCACAGCATTCATCCGCCGCGATTCGCCCGAAGGCTGGTCCGAAATAGATTCCACCAGTGTCGACACTCCGGGTCGTGTCGAAGCGCACATCAATCCGTACCAGAACACCTCGGAGCAAGCGGCGGAGCAGGGCTCGAGTTGCGCCAAGGAAGACACGGCGCCGGTCACGGTCGATGCTGCGGGCGCAACGATTAACGCGCTCAAGTTCATACCGAACGCCGCGAATCGACCCGCCGGAAAAATCGTGGTGCCACCGCGAGACCGCACCGTCATTCGCCTGCCGGCCTACGAACAGGTCAAGAGCGATCCGGTTCTGTATGCGCATGCCAACCGCGTGCTGCATCTCGAGACCAATCCTGGCAACGCGCGCGCCCTGGTGCAGCGTCACGGCGATCGTGACGTCTGGCTCACGCCGCCTCCGATTCCTTTGACGATGGAAGAGATGGACTTCGTGTTCGATCTTCCGTACGCCCGTTCGCCGCATCCGTCGTACGCCGACGAGAACGGCAGCCACGATCACTCCACAAAAATCCCCGCTTGGGAAATGATCCGCTTCAGCGTGAACATCATGCGTGGCTGTTTCGGCGGATGCACTTTCTGCTCAATCACCGAGCACGAGGGCCGAATCATCCAGAGCCGTTCGGAAGATTCGATCATTCGCGAAGTCGAAGCCATTCGGGATTCGGTGCCTGGGTTTACCGGCGTCATTTCCGATCTAGGCGGCCCGACCGCGAACATGTATCGCATCGGCTGCAAGTCGCCCGAAATCGAAGCGGCATGCCGCAAGCCGTCGTGCGTGTATCCGGGCATCTGCTCGAACCTGAACACCGATCACAGCGCGCTCATCAAGATGTACCGACGCGGTCGTGCGCTCAAGGGCATCAAGAAAATTCTCATCAGCTCGGGTCTGCGCTACGACCTCGCAGTCAAGTCGCCCGAGTACGTCAAAGAGCTGGTCACGCATCACGTGGGCGGCTACTTGAAGATCGCGCCCGAGCACACCGAAGGCGGGCCGCTCTCCAAGATGATGAAGCCGGGCATCGGCAGCTACGACAAGTTCAAGCAGATGTTCGACAAGTACAGCGAAGAAGCCGGCAAGAAGCAGTTCCTGATTCCGTACTTCATCGCGGCGCATCCTGGCACCTCCGACGAGGACATGATGAACCTCGCGATCTGGCTCAAGAAGAACGGCTTCCGCGCCGACCAGGTGCAGACCTTCTATCCGTCGCCCATGGCAACTGCCACGGCCATGTATCACTCGAACAAGAACCCGCTTCGCAAGGTCACGCGTGACAGTGAATCGGTCGACATCGTTCGTGGTGACAAGCGCCGTCGTCTGCACAAGGCATTCCTGCGCTACCACGACGCGAACAACTGGCCGCTGCTTCGCGATGCGTTGAAGGCCATGGGTCGCAGCGATCTGATCGGCAACGGCAAGCACCATTTGATTCCGACGTTCCAGCCGATGACCGACGGCTCCTATTCGAGCGCGCGTCGCAAGAATTCGACATCGGTGGGCGTGAAGGCATCGCCGGTGACAAAGGGTCGTCTGTTGACCCAGCACACCGGCCTGCCGCCGCGTGTGACCGGCGCCAAGAAGCCGACGAACAAGCCCGGCTTCAAGAAGACTTAAAGGCCCTCAGGCCTTTAGTCTTTTACGGCTTGTAGTCGTCCATCGGCAGGCCGACGTAGTTCTCGGACAACGAGGTCGTCGCCGCTTTGGAATGAATCAGGTAGTCGAGTTCGGCTTCCTGAATCTTCTGACCGAACTCTCCCGTCTCGGGAAACTTGTGCATGAGCGACGTGAACCACCAGGAGAATCGCGCCGCTTTCCAGACTCGGCGCAAGCAAACGGCGGAGTAATGGTCGATGCCGGCTTCGCTTTTTTCGAGGTAATAGTCGGCGAAGGCGCGGGACAGGTACGCGACATCGGAAGACGCGAGATTCAGCCCCTTTGCTCCGGTGGGCGGCACGATATGAGCCGCGTCTCCTGCGAGGAACAAGCGACCGAATCGCATCGGTTCCGACACGATGCTCTTCAAAGGCGCAATGCTCATCTCGAGCGATGGACCGGTGACGAGCTTGTCGCGTGCTTCGGGATCGAGCCGCAGCGCGAGCTCGGCCCAGAACTTCTCGTCGTTCCAGTTCTCCACCTTCTCGTCCGACGGTACCTGCACGTAATAACGGCTGCGAGTAGGGCTACGCATGCTGCACAAAGCGAATCCGCGTGCCGTGTTCGCGTAGATCAATTCGTGCGACACCGGCGGCACATCGGCCAGCACGCCCAGCCATCCGAAGGGGTAGGTTTTTTCGTACACCTGCAGCGCAGACGCCGGAACACTGGCGCGACTCACGCCGTGCTGGCCATCGCAGCCAGCAATGAAATCGCATTCGAGCGTGTGCGTGACACCGTCGATTTCATAGGTGACCTTCGGATGCTGCGTATCGAAATCGACCGGCTTCACGTTTCCGGCTTTGTAGATGGTCGTGAGACCTTCCGCAGCGCGCGCTTCCATCAAATCGCGCGTGACTTCGGTTTGCCCGTACACCATCACGTTTTTGCCGGTGTGCGCATGCATGTCGATTCGATGGCGCTGCCCCTTGAAGAGCAGCTCGATGCCGTCATGAACCAATCCCTCCGCGCGCATCCGCGTCGACACGCCGGCTTGCTCCAGCAAATCCATCGTGATCTGCTCCAGGACACCCGCGCGAATCCGGTTGAGCACGTATTCGCCGCTCTGGCGCTCCAGAATGATGTTGTCGATGCCCGCTTTGTAGAGCAGTTGCCCGAGGAGCAGGCCGGCCGGTCCGGCGCCGATGATCGCGACTTGTGTGCGCATTGGAATGTCTCTTTTATGAAGGGTGGTGGTCCAAGATTAGGCCGATCCCCTCTGAAACGAAAGCGCGCGCCGCTCCGAAACAAGCGCATTTGTGCGATCATAAAAACGTCTGCGCGATGATCGCGCAACGGAGCGCTCGAACACATGGCAATCGCAAAATCAGATCTGATCGAAGGCATGGCCAAAGGGATGGCGGTGCTAGAGAGTTTCGACACCGAGCGACAGCGGCTCAACGCAACGCTGGCATCGCAACGCGCTGGCATTACGCGTGCGGCAGCGCGGCGCCATCTGCTCACGCTCGCGCATCTGGGGTATCTGGAAACCGATGGGAGCTACTTCTGGCTGTCGCCCAAAGTGCTGCGGTTTTCGGGGAGCTATCTTGCGTCGGCGCGATTGCCTCGCGTGCTGCAGCCCACGCTCAACCGATTGGCCGCGCAAACGCAGGAATCGTTCTCGGCGGTGGTGCTCGACGACGACGAGGTCGTGATCATCGCGCGCAGCGGCAACGAGTGGCGCAACGGCGCGTCGCGCATGCTCGCGTATGGATTGCATCTTGGAGCGCGTTTGCCCGCGCACGCCACCTCGACCGGGCGGGTACTGCTTGCGAATCTGCCCAAGCCGCAGTTCGCCGAATGGATGAAGGGCAGGGCGCTCTCACGCCTGACCGCGTTCACGGTGACCGAAGCGAAGAAGCTGCGAGAGATCGTGAAAGATGCTCGGGCCAACGACTTTTGTATAGCGAGCGAGGAGCATGAAGTCGGCGTGCATGCGCTGGCAATTCCTCTTCGGAATGCACAGGGCGTGACGGTGGCTGCGCTGAACGTGGTGGCCCAGCCGGGCAGGCTCGATTCGAGCGCCATGCAGAAAGATTTATTGCCCTTGATGCGGGAGGCTGCTCATGAATTGCGGCAGCTTTTGTGACGGGGAACGAAAGGCGGATTTACGGGGTGGTCGAGCAGGTACAATACGCAGCTTCGGAGCGTAGCGCAGTCTGGTAGCGCATCTGGTTTGGGACCAGAGGGTCGTAGGTTCGAATCCTATCGCTCCGACCAAATTTAAAAAGCCTCTACGAGTTTTCGTAGAGGCTTTTTCTTTGCTCCCAGTTCTTTGCCGCTTTTTCTTCGCTCACTTGTACTTGTACTCAGCCGGCAAAATAAACCCGCTCTCGAACGGAGTCGGTACCAGTTGCGGCGAATACGCCATCGTCGCTACCGCCTGCAGCAGCGGAATCGCCCAGGACTTCTCCGACGACTCTCGTTGCAAGGCCTTGTACCCGGCAATGCGCTTGGCCTCATCCGGTTCGGAAAACAGCGCGTCCATGCGCGACTCCAGAGCAGGGTCGGCCCAAGTCGCGAAACGGGCGCGTGGATCCAGCATGCGTCCTGCTGTGTTCTCCGGATCACCTGAATGGTTGCCCCAGCTGTAAAGAATGCAGCCGGTGAGTTTCTTCGCGTACGCGGCTTCGGTCAGCTTGGGTTGCGTCGTCTCGTCTATCTTGGCTTCGATGCCCACCGCCTTCCACATCTGCACGATGGCGCGTGCCATGTCGTAGTCGCTCGGGAAATTTCCGTTGGTGGTCATCAGCGTGAGTTGAACCGGATTGCCCGGACCGTAGCCCGCCTTCTTGAGTTCAGCTATCGCGGCAGCCTTGTCGAACGGAAAGGTGAAGCTTGGATCGTCGCTGGCAGTGCCCCGACTGGTCATGACCGAGATGGGTTTCGCCACACCTGCGTAGAACGCTTTCGATAGCGCGGCGGTATCGATGGACAAGTGCATCGCCCTGCGAACGTTGTCGTTGTCGAATGGCTTCAGATAGTTCGGGATGCGCAACATGTAGATGTCGGTCATCGGATAAATCTTCGTCAGCAGCCCGGTCTTCGTGGCAAGGCGCGTGGTCTCGCGCACAGGCAATTGAGTCGCGAGCTGAGCGCGACCCGATTCGACCAGCGCAACCCGCGCGGCCGGGTCTGGCGTGATCTGCAGCACTACCTGCTTGATGGCAGGTGCGCCGCCCCAATACCTGTCGAAAGCCTCGAGCACAATGCGCGAGCCGCGTTGATGTTCGACCATACGATACGGGCCCGCGCCGATCGGCTTCGCGTTGAATCCGTCGACACCCACCTTCGTCATATAGGCTTTGGGAACGATGTACCCGGCATAGAAAGCCAAGTACACCGGCGCTGCGGGCGAGGTTTTGGTGTAGACCATCACGCCTTTAGTCGGCGAAATAATCTCGACATTGGTGAGATTGAAAAACGCACCCACTACGAGCTTCTTGTCTGCCTGACCGCGCTCCATCAGGCTGTATTTCACGTCGTCCATCGTGAGCTTGGTGCCGTCATGGAACACGATGTCGTCGCGCAGAGTCACCTCGAGGCGGGTCGCCTTGGTATCGACCCATTTCCATTCCTTGAACTGACGCGCCTCGAGTTTCGTGTTCGCAGAAAAGCGCAGCGGCGAATCGAACACGGACTCGTAAATGCCTTGCACCGACGACACGGTGAGCGCGTTCGGATCCCAGGTCGGCACGTCGATCGGATACGCAATCGTCAACACTCCTTTGTCGACGATCTGTGCGTTGGCCATGTTGAAGGGCATCAGCCCAGCGAGTCCGGCGCCTATGCTGCCGATGCCTCCGAGTACGAGGCGACGGCGCGACGCGTTATGGGTCTCCGACTCGGCGTTCGATTCGACAATGTCGGAGGAGGGTGTCGTGGCGCGGTTTTGGGTGTTCATGCTGCCAATTTATCCACACAACTTTTTTAGTGCAATGGTTTTCTTGGCAAAGCTCGTCGGTCCGACGGGTCGACCACTCCCTCACTGTGGAGTTACTCCAGCTTCACCCCAGCCTTGATCACGATGTCCTTGTACCGCTGAACATCCGTTTTCACCAACGAAGAAAACGCGTCGGTCGACAGCGCTAGCGGCTCCGCGCCCTGTTCGAGAATCGCGTCCCTCATGGCCTTGGTAGCCAGCAGTTTGTTCACTTCAACGTTCATTCGCGTGACCGCGATTTTGGGCGCGTTGGCCGGCATGAAGATGCCGTACCAGGTGCTCACGTCGACGTCCGGATAGCCGAGCTCGGCGACCGTCGGAACATCCGGCAGCGAGGTGCTTCGCTTGGCCGAACTCACTGCCAGTGCGCGCACCGCACCGCTCTTGATTTGCGCCATTGCGGAGGGCACCGACGACACCATGAGGTCGGTAACTCCAGCAATCGCATCGACCATGGCCGGGCTCGAACCCTTGTACGGAATGTGGCGCAGCTTGATGCCGGCCGCGTTGCCGACCATCTCACCGGCCAAATGAATCGTGGTGCCGTTGCCGGGCGATCCGTAGGTGATCGTGTCTGGCGCGCGTTTCGCTGCTGCAATCACATCGGCGAATGTCTTGAACTTGGAATTCTTGGAGGTCACGAACACGATGGGCGTGTACGCCACGTGCGCAACCGGGATCAGGTCGTTGATCGGGTCGTAACCCAGGTTCTTGTAGAGCCAGGGGCCGACCGCGACGTTGTCTTTTTGTCCCATGACGATGTCGTAACCGCCGTTGTTGCTCTTGGCCGCTTCGGCCAGGCCGATGGTGCCGCCGGCGCCCGCGCGGTTGTCGATGACGACGGTCCACTTGGCGCTCTCACCTAATTTGTTGCCGACGATGCGCGCCAGGATGTCGGTGCCGCCGCCGGGAGGGAAGGGCACGATCATGCGGATCGGGCGATCGGGCCATTCTTGGGCTGTCGCCGGAATGGCCGTGAGAGAAGTGAAGGCTGCGAGCGCAGCAGCAGAGGCGAGAAAAATGCGTTTGTTCATGGTGTCTCCCTATCGGGCAAGTATTTTGTGCGGCAAGGTTAGCGCAAATCCCGTTGCGACTGTGGCTGGGCTGTAGTTGAATCGATCGTGGAGGTGATGCGTGGCGGTAATGATTCCAGCGATCGGTTCTTGCCGATTCGACACAAATGGCGAGCGACGGCTAGCAGAGCGTCTTGAGCAAAAGCTCGATGAAGATTATTTGCTTTGGTACAACGTGCCGGTCGGCCCAAAGCAGTCTTATCCAGACTTCGTCGTGATTCATCCTCGACGCGGTGCGCTGATTCTTGAAACTAAAGACTGGCATCTGGACACCATCAAATCTGCGACACCGCAACGCATAGATCTTCTGGTCAATGGCGAGCCCAAGACGGTAATGAACCCGGTTCAACAGGCGCGCCATTGTGCAATTCAGGTTGTCAACTCGCTGGAGCGCGATTCCCAACTGGTGCATGCCGATGGCCCCTTTCGCGGCAAGCTGGCGTTTCCCTGGGGCCATGGCGTGGTGTTCACACGCATAACCCGAAAGCAATTCACTGAAGCGCATCTCGATCAGGCCATGCCGCCGCATCTCGTCATTTGCCAAGACGAAATGGTAGAGGCGGTCGATGCGGAAGAGTTTCAGCAGCGGCTATGGGACATGTTTCCGCACGCGTTCGGCCGTGGTGTGCTTACTCTTCCCCAGCTCGACCGAGTTCGATGGATTATGTTTCCGCAGGTGCGTGTATCGACGCAGGCAGGACTCTTCGATGGCAACGAAAGCGATCTTGAAAATGACCAGCTCCCGGACATCATGCGGGTGATGGATCTGCAGCAGGAACAACTGGCCCGCAGCCTGGGGGATGGGCATCGAGTCATTCACGGCGTCGCCGGCTCGGGTAAGACGATGATTTTGGGATATCGAGCGGAGCATCTCGCGCAGGCCGCCACTTCAGCGAAACCGATTCTGGTTCTTTGCTACAACGAACCGCTGGCAGTGAAGTTGAATGCGATGTTTGTTGCGAAGGGTCTGGCCGACCGGATACATGCCCGGAACTTTCACAAGTGGTGTCGGCAGCAACTGGTTGCGTTCGGTCAGCCGCTTCCGCGTGGCACCGGGAACGCTTTTTTCGAGGAGATGGTGGAGAACGTCATACGCGGCGTCGAGCGCCAACAGATTCCGTCGGGTCAGTATCTCGCGGTGCTCATCGACGAAGGTCACGACTTTCAGCCTGAGTGGTTCAAGCTGGTCACCCAGATGGTCGATCCGTCCAGCAACAGCCTGCTGGTGCTCTACGACAGCGTTCAGAACATTTACGGGCGAACCCGCAAGGGATTGAAGTTCTCGTTGAAGAGCGTCGGCATCAACGCCGTTGGAAGAGGCAGGTCGGTAGTGCTCCAGGTCAACTATCGCAATACGCGTCAAATCATGAAGGTCGCCCACGACATCGCACACAATTTATTTGGCGAGCCGGTAACCGACGACCAGGAGGGTGGCGTCAGTCCCATCAGCTGCGGACGCGAGGGGCCAGCACCCATTCTTATCAAACTGCCCACAGTGCGCGAACAGGCTTTCAAGATCGCGGATGTGTTCGATGACGCGCATCGCGAAGGCCACGCTTGGGGCGACATGGCGATGTTGTGCCGCAACCATGCTGACATGAACACATGTGCCGCTGCCCTAGCTGCATTAAGGCTGCCGCATCAGGTCCGCCGAAAGTCCGGTGACTTCGAACCGTTCGCAGACACGATCAAGGTCATGACGATGTATGCGAGCAAAGGGCTCGAGTTTCCGGTTGTAGCCATTGTGGGAGCGAGCAAACTCAGCGAGAACGAAGATGATGCGCGGGAAGAAGCTCGGCTGTTGTACGTGGCAGCGACGCGCGCAACCAGTCGACTTGTGGTGGGTGGAGATCATCTTGCAGGGCGTTGAGTCCAAGTCATGAGCGCTCATACAACTGAAGACCTGACTCGAAGATTGGTTGCGCACGTACGCGGACAATCTTCTCGTGAAGTGCCATCGGAAGTCGATCTCACGACGCGTCTTTGCGTACTCGACTGGTTGGCTGTCGTTGTTGCGGGTGCCGACGAGCCGCTGACCAACATCCTGCGCGAAGAGGCTCTGGCGCAGCAAAGCGCGGGCCGCTCCATCCTCGTCGGACGGGATGACCGAATGTCGCCGCATCTGGCTGCGATGGTCAATGCAGCAGCGGCGGACGCGCTCGATTTTTCCGACGGCAATCTTGCAATGCGTGGACATACGACACCCGCAGTGATCGCGACCGCATTCGCATTGGCGCAGCACACGGGTGCGAACGCGAGCAGCCTGATGAAAGCGATAGTCGCCGGCGTTGAATTGGAATGCCGCATCGGTTTGATCTTGAATCCGCCTCGCCTGCGCAAAGGGTTTCATCCAACAGGGAATATCGCGACATTTGGCGCCACAGCGGCGGCGGCCATGTTGCTGGAACTGAGTGACGATCAATGGTGTTACGCGATAGGACTTGCCGCAACGCAGACGGCAGGACTTTTCGCATCCGGTGGCACGATGGCCAAGCCTTTTCATTCAGGCAAAGCTGCGCTGAACGGCATTCTTTCTGCAAGTCTCGCCAAGCGTGGGTTTGTCTCGAATCCACTCGCTCTCGAAGCTCCCGAAGGCTTTCTGGCGACGCATTCGGCTGGGGAGATTCCGTCGGAGGTGCTGGCAATGGATGACAGATACCTCATCATGGGCACGATTTTTAAAACGCATGCCGCTTGCCAGTTGACCCACAGCAGTATTGAAAACATGCGCCTGTTGGTGTCTGAGCACGGTGTCGCTCCCGAATCCATCGATCATGTCGAATTGCAGGTGCCGCGTGGCTATTTGAGCGTCTGCAATATCCCAATGCCTGATACGGCGCTGGAAACCAAATTTAGCCTGCGCGGCGTGGCTGCCATGACGCTGCTGGGCGACGACACACGCGAGATCGATTCTTATAGGCCCGAGCGAATTCGGCGTACGGAGATTCGCCAATTGATCAAAAGAATCGACGTCAAGCCTCGCGACGACATCGGCGGTGGAACGTCGGTCGCGGTTGTGACCACGACGGATGGAAAACAGATTCATTTGACCAGCGATACCTACAAGCCAATTGCAGACATGGCAGTGAAAGAAGGCGCGGTTCTTCGAAAATTTCGATCGCTTGTCTCACCCAAGCTTGGCGAAGATGGAGCGACAGCATTGCAGCGGGCGGTGCTTGGCATGAGCAGCGCGGATGCTGTCGAATCCATTCTGGAGTTGGTAGCAGGCGTAGGACATACTTGATCCCACGCCCCATGCGCAGACTCCGCCACATCACCAACCGCCATCGCGCGCCATCCACCAACCGGGCGCTCGGGATGCTGCTGGCGTTCAACGCGGGCGCAATCAACGCTGGTGGCTTTCTGGTGCTGCACATGTACACCTCGCACATGACGGGTTTTGCATCTCAGTTGGCCGATGGACTGGTTCTGGCAAATACGACTCTGTTGCTGAACGCGCTCGGCGCGATTCTCGCGTTCATGACTGGCGCAGCCGTTTGTGCAGTCCTTGTGAACTGGGGACGACAGCATCGTCTTCACAGCGTCTATGCGCTGCCCCTTTTGCTGGAGGCGCTCATGCTGTTTCCGTTCGGCCTCATGGGCACCGTGACGCTCACATGGAACACACCCTTCGCAGTTCCTCTTACCGTGCTACTGCTGTCTTTCATCATGGGCCTTCAGAACGCTGTCGGGTCGAAAACGTCGCGCGGAAGCATTCGTACCACCCACATGACCGGCAACATCACCGACCTCGGAATGGAGCTGGGCAAGCTGTTTTTCATGAACCGATTCATGAATGCGAGCGAGTTGCAGGTGCGAACCGACTGGGTTCGCTTGCGTCTTGCGGCGGGACTGATCGGGATGTTCATCCTGGGCGGTGCCATCGGTGCCCTTGGCTTCAAGTACGTGGGATTCATCTGCGTGGTGCCTCTGGCGGCGCTGTTGCTGGCGATCTCGGTGCCCCCTTTCCTCAGAGACATCCCTCGATCCAAATCGCTGTTGGCAACGTTTGGAAAATGGGCCGTACGTTAGGAAAGTTGTCCGGCTTTCGAAGACGCCTCTTCGGCAACCTGCCTCCCAGCCACCATCCCGCTCGCGAATGCCCACCCCAGCCCATGCCCGTGCCCGGTAATCGCAAATCCGCCTTGGCCTACACCGCCGACTGCATAAAGGCCTGGAATCACCTGCGACGATGAATCCAGCACTCTGAGCTTGCTGTCGACCGCGAGGCCGACCGGCGTGACGAGCAGCCAGGATTTGACCGGACCGAGCGCGTAGAAGGGGCCTTCCACCAATCGAGTCGTTTCGTCCGCATTGGTCTGGTTCGCGTGTGCAATCGACGCATTGAGTTTGTCTGGGTCCATGCCGAGTTTTTTAGCTAGGGCAGTCAAGGTGGCAGCGCTGTGAAAAAGGTCTGGCCGCGCGCGCCGATAGTCGTCGACATACGCGTAGGACACCCCCGGAGCGGTCGAGACGAAGTTTGGCCATGACGAAAACTTGCGCGCGAATCGCTCGTCGAAAACGATGTACGCGATTCTGTCGGGTTGCCTTGCGAGCAGCAGATTCGGCGCAGTGATTTCTCCGTCGGCAACTGCTGCGCGCTGATGATCTCCAACGTCGTGAAAGCTTGTGCCCCCAAGCTCGTTGCAGAACCGTTCGCCGTTTTTGTTGATCAGCAAGGCGCCGCCTTTGTAGAGTCCCCGGTCGGGTCCCAGCGCGGTGGTCAGAAACTTGAGCACGGTCGGGCGCAGCCATGCATCGGGGAGTGTTTTCAGCGCAAGTTTGATTGCACGGCCAACCCAGGCATAAGGCGGAATTCGCTGAACCCAGTTCGATGATGGCGGTGGAACGAAGCGCATCTGGGCCACTTCGCTTGCGTTGAAGTCCGGACGCGAAACGATTTTTCCGCCGATGTCTTCTGCCATGGAGTGACCGTCTCCAGTGCATTGCGGGTTCAACAGATCGATGCCGCTGAAGTCTCCGGCGCAGTGAGCCGCGAGCAAAGCGACATTGCCGGCGACATCCCCCGACGCGAGTATCACGCCGCGATTCGAGTGGAGCGTGTAGACCTCTTTCTTGTCCGACACTTCTACTCCGACGACCCTACCTTCCTCCACTAAAAGTCGAGTGACCTTCGAGTTTGTCCTGATGGTCACGCCCGCTTCGAGGCACGCTGCAAGCAGGTGGTGCACGTACGATTTGGCGCCCGGAATGGCCTGATGCAATCGCGGTTTGCGATGCGGCGGTTGCGGCAACGGGTCGGCAAAAACGACGCCGATCGACTCCAGAAAACTCACCGATTCGGCGATGTTCTCCGCCATCATTTGACGGAGTTCCGCGTTGTCGAAAATCTTGAATCGCGCAGAGACGTCGGCAAGATCCGCAGCGTGGTCGGCGGCTGAGTCTTCTATGCCCAACTTCTTCTGAAGCGACGTACCCGAAGCCATTATGGAGCCGACCGCCATCGCTGTCGTGCCTCCTACCTCAGGCGCTTTTTCTAGCAGCATGACGCTACATCCGCGCATGGCCGCCTGACACGCCGCCATCAAACCCGCGCCGCCTGCGCCAACAACAATCACATCTGTTTGCATGAGGGTCACGCTCGAAGCGGCTCGTTGAAGTCGACAGGGTGAGGCTCGATAGCACGCGTGTTCGCAGTTCCTCGCAAGGCTTCGATCGATTCCACGCCGGACGCATCCATCAGCGCGATCAAATCGCGATTGATGCGACGCGCAAGGTACGGCCCCTCGAAGATCATCGCCGCGAAAATTTGCACGAAGGTCGCCCCTGCGGCAATCGCGTCGTACACATCCTGAGCCGATGAAAGTCCGCCGGTCGCGACGAGTGCGTGGCGCTTACGATCGTTTTTTTTGTACCAGATGCGGATCATCTCGAGGCTGGATGTCTTGATGAGCGCGCCCGAGATGCTTCCGCGTAAACGGTTCCCGCCGCGCGCGGCTTCGTCGCCCATATCGCGCATCGAATGAACGATTGGAATGAAGCCGCTGATCCACGAGTAGTTACCGGTCAAACGAAGGAATTCGTCCAGCCAGGCGTCGTCGCCATCGTGGTGCTTGAGCTTGAGAAACACAGGAATCTTCGGCGCTAGCGCATCGAGCTTGTTCAAAAGAATTCTGATGTTGCCGATCTCGTCGAAATGACTTCCACCTTTTAAATTCGGGCAGGCGAAGTTGATGGTGACGTAGTCGACGCAATGCAGAAACTGGCTGGTAGCAAGTGCGATTTCTTCCACGATCTCGTCGATGGAAGCTGCGGGGTTGCCCGAGTTGTTCCAGATGATGTTTACCCCGACCGGAACGCCACCGGAATGCTTTTCGAAACGCGGAACAACTGTTTTCGCACCGTCGTTCGGCACGCCGTAACGGGTGACGACCGAGCGGTCTTCGACCAGGCGAATCGCGCGGCATCCGGCATTTCCAGCGCAAGGCTCTGCCGATACAGCACCAATTTCGATCGCGCCGTATCCGAGGCGTGAGAGCACGGTCAACGCCTTCGCGTTCTTGTCGAACCCGGCTCCGAGCGCGACCGGAGACGCGAGTTTCAATCCCGCAACTTCGACTTCCAGCTTTCTGTTTTTGTGAGCCGGTTCAGAAAGCCACGAATAAAGAATCCGCTGCTTGCCAACGAACTGGCAGAGCCCGATGGCGTAGTTGTGCGCGCGCTCCGCGTCGAGTCGAAAAAGAAGTGGGCGAAAAAGTGATTTGTACAAGCTCATTCATATCTCCAGCCCTCACTTTCTTCGCGCTGCACCGTGTTGCACTGTGCCGCAATTATCCAGGCGCTTCAGGAAAGTTCGAGGGCCAACAAATCGAGTTTCGACTCGATGATTTTTTGCAGTCGTTGAAGTTCGGGCTTTTTGTTTTGCCCGCGTTTACGGATCACCACGAACACCGAGTGCAACTTGCCCGAAGAATCGAAGATCGGCGCTACTGCCAATGACGCCGGAAGGATGGCCTCCGATGTCCAATAAATTCGGCTCGCGCGGATCTTCTCGCTCTCCGCGGCCAGTCGCTCGTCGGTCCATACCGGCAAGCCTTCTTCGATGTTGATCGCGGTTTCGGCTTTCACCAACGCCTTGGTCACCACGCTCGGCAGGTAGGTAAGAAACACCCGACCGGTCGCCGATCCGCACAAGGGCAGGGCGGCACCTTCACGCAAGGTCACCGGCTGCATCTCCGAGCCCATCTCCATTCGGGTCAGCGTGGGGCCGAGGTCGGTCCAGATGTACAGACCCACGGTGCATCCACTTTCGGCACAGAGGCTGGTTAGAACTTCGTGCACCACGCTCAATCCGTTGTGCCTCCCAAATGCCGCAGTGCCTATGGCTCGCGCGAGTGGGCCGAGATCGTATTCGCCCGTGACTGCCGACTGCCTGACCAGCCCATGACGCGAAAAACTCACCATGTACCGATGCAGCTTGCTCGGCTGCAACTTGCTTGCTCGCGCGAGCTCGCTCAGGCTCATGCTCGACGCCTGTGCGGCCAGCACTTTGAGTACCTCGAGTGCGATGTCCAGGGCCTGAATGCCGACCGGTGCCTTGTCCGCTTTGGGTGGGCGACCACGGCCCACTTTTGCAGGTACCGGTGCGGGAGTCTTACTACGGGTGGATTTCATCTTGATTCGCGAAATGATTGAGCAGATCTAGATGCTAAAGCGATTTCGTGAACCTCCACTCGTGCGGATCTGAGCGCTGACCGTTCGTGAAGATCACTCTTCGGCAGTGAAGCCGGAGACTTTCACGATCTCGCCCCAGCGCGCGTAATCTGCCCTGAGCATCGCGGCCGTGGCTTCCGGTGTGCTCGCAAGCGGCTCTGCACCCTGCTTGGCGTAGGCATCTATGAGTGCGGGCGACTTCAGCGCTTCGTTCACCTGCGCATTGATCTTGTTGACGATGGCTGCGGGCGTGTTGGCGGGCACGAAGAAACCGATCCACGGTTCCGACACCACGTCGGGATAGCCCAGCTCGATCATCGTCGGAACGTCCGGCAAAAATTTGCTGCGCTTCGATCCTGCGGTCGCGAGTGCACGAAGACGTCCTGCGCCGATTCGCGGCAAGCATTCGCCGGTCGTGCTGAACACGCAGGCGATCTGTCCGCCCATGACGTCGGTCAACGCCGGCAAGCCGCCTTTGTACGGAACATGAAGCATGGGCACGCCGCTCGCACGGGAGAACATCACGCCGGTGAAGTGGGGTGCAGCGCCGGGGCCGCTCGATGCATACGCTGCCTTGTCCGGATTCGCCTTGCACCAGGCGACGAAGTCGGAAACGGTCTTCACCGACTCCGGAACGCTAGGCCCGACGCACAGCACCAGCGGACTCTTGAGGATCGTGGCCACTGCAATGAAATCTTTCAGCGGATCGAAGTTCACCTTCTTGAACGTGAATGGAACCAGCGTGAACGAGAAGTCGGGGGAGACGAACATGGTTGTGCCGTCGGGCGGACTCGCCTTGACGAACTCCGCTGCCACGCGGGTCGATGCGCCAGGTTTCGCATCGATGATCAGGCCGGCAGGGTAAGCGTCGGTCATGCCTTGAACGACCGGGCGAAGCGCCACGTCGACCCCACCGCCAGGCGGGAAGCCGGTAATGATCCGGGTCACTTTGCCCACCTGTGCGAAGGCGGAATTGAGGAGCAGCTGCGGTGCGCTGACTGCAGCGAGTGTGGTCGCGATGGCGCGACGTCGATTGATGGTGTTCATTTTTTTGTCTCCGGTTTTCACTATTGATGAATATTTTCACAAATGTGGTTTGCTGGACTTGCGGTGTCAATAGGGAAAGCCATATCGCAATGGGCCGTGCTGTGCGCTTTCATAGGCGCATCGCTTTGGAGCCTTCGCCGGGGTGTTTTCCCTGATACCCAGTCGTGGAATCGATGGCAGACTCGACATGAATAAATGGTGAAAACATTCACCATTCGTGAAAAATACAAATTTCGAGACTGCTCATGAGTTCAAAAACATCTCCAACCGCGCCCATTTCTGTTTCTGGTTCGGCGCCCGGTTCCGCTTCCGGTTCTGCTTCCAACGCCACCCTTCGAATTGCAGTCGATATCGGCGGCACCTTTACCGATCTGGCCGCGTTCAACGAAAACGGCGATCTGCTGTCGTTCGGCAAGGCGCTGTCTACGCATGACGATCTGGTGCGCGGAATCCAGGACACGGTCGATGGCGCGAAAGTCTCGTTCAAGGATGCGTTTCTGTTCCTGCACGGCTCGACCATCGTGATCAACACGCTGCTGGAGCGCACCGGCGCCGAAACCGCGTTGCTCATCACACAGGGTTTCAAAGATATTTACGAGATCGGCCGCATCAATCGTCCAGATGCATACAACCTGTTCTTCGACAAACACAAACCGCTGGTGCCACGTTCGCTTCGCTTCGAGGTGCCTGAGCGATTGATGGTGAGCGGCGAGACGCATCGTCCGCTCGATGAAGATGCAGTTCGCGCATTGGGTGAGCAACTCAAGGAGCGCGGCATTGCCGCAGTGGCGATTCTGCTTTTGCACTCCTACAGAAATCCGGCTCACGAAAAGCGTGTGAAGGAGATCATTCAGGAGTACCTGCCGAACGCATTCGTGAGTGCGTCGCACGAACTGACTCAGGAATACCGCGAGTTCGAACGGGCTTCTACCGTGGCGGCCAACGCGTATGTCGGCCCGCGAGTGCAGACCTATCTCGACAAACTCGAGAAGCACATTCTCGAAAAAGAATTCCCCGGTGATTTCTACGCAGTGCAATCGACAGGCGGCTTGTTTCCGCTGCGCGATGCCCGACGCGATTGCGTGCGGATGCTGGAATCGGGCCCTGCTGCGGGAGTGGTCGGCACGCAAGCGATTTGCGCGCAGATCGGACTCTCGAACGCGATCGCATTCGACATGGGCGGCACGACTGCAAAGGCGGGCGTGATCCTCGACGGACAGCCGCTCACCACTGGCAGCGCACTCATCGGCAGCTACGAACGCGCGCTTCCCATTCAGATTCCGATGATCGACATTTTCGAAGTGGGCACCGGTGGCGGCAGCATCGCGCAGGTGGCAGAGGGCACAGGATTGCGCGTCGGACCTCGCAGCGCAGGATCGTTTCCCGGGCCGGTCGCTTACGGCCGTGGCGGTGAAGATCCGACCGTGACCGATGCGAATTTGTTGCTCGGACGACTCGATCCGGACAACTTCCTCGGTGGTGAAATGAAGCTCGATCTGGAAGCCGTCAAGCACGCGATCGAAACCAAGCTGGCGATTCCGCTCGACCTCGACGTGGTGGAAGCAGCCGATGGAATCTTGCGGATTGCAGCGACCGCCATGTCGTATGCCGTCAAAGGCGTGACCACCGAGCGCGGACTCGATGCAGGCGCTTTCACCATGGTGGTGTACGGCGGCGCAGGTCCGCTTCACGCATCTGCCATCGCGCGCGAGATTGGCATTCGTCGTGTGCTGATTCCGTTCTCGCCGGGGCACTTCTCCGCCTACGGCATGCTCTTCGGCGATCTGCGATACGACTACGTTCGGTCCTGCTTCAGCGCACTCGAAAAAATGCCGTTCGAAACACTCGAAGCCCTTTACGCCGAGCTGGAGACAACCGGGCGCGAAGCCATCGCATCGTCGGCAGTCAGACCCGAGAAGATTGCGATCAACCGTTTCGCAGACATGCGATACGTGGGTCAGGAACACGCGGTCACGGTTGAGTTGCCGGAAGCGATTTTCGAAAAGCGTGACCGTGCGGCTATCAAGCATCAGTTCGACGAGATTCATTTGCAGCGCTACGGCACTCACGCGCCCGCCGAACCGGCCGAAATTGTGAGCGTGCGCGCTACTGCAGTAGGCGTCATGCGAAAGCCGCCTAGACAGGCGCTGCAGGCTGGAGACGCGACGCCTGCAGGCGCGGCATTGAAGCGAACCAAGGATGTTTACTTCCGAGGATCCGGATTCGTTCCCACACCTGTGTTCGACCGCGAAAAACTACTCGCAGGAAATCGAATATCGGGTCCCGCATTGATCGAGGAACACGCATCGACCACGGTGCTATGGCCCGCCGATTCACTGGTCGTGGATCAATTCGGCAACCTCGACATCACGATTGGAGAACAAGAATGACAGTGCAGAAACAAGCGGGCAGCAAGAAGGCCGGATCGGTCGATGCGGTGACGGTCGAGATCATTCGCAACGGCGTGCTCGCGGTGACCGAAGAGATGAAGACCAATCTCATGCGCACCGCCTACAACATGATCATTTACGAAGCGCTCGACTTCACGGTGGGCCTGTTCACGAAGAGCGGGGAGACCGTGTCGATTGGCTTGGGTTTGCCCATGTTCATTCGCGGCATGTCGGAAACCGTGAAAGCCAAGATCAAGCGCTTCGGCTACGACGGCATGAAGGAAGGCGACATCTACATCACCAACGATGCGTACCTCACCGGCAGCCATCTGAACCACATCACGCTGACGCAACCGATTTTTCATGAAGGTGAAGTCATTGCGTTCACCTGCTGCATGGCGCACTGGATCGATATCGGCGGATCGATGGGCCATGTCACGACAGACATCTATTCCGAGGGACTTCAGATCCCGATCCTGCATTACAAAACCGCAGGCGTGGTCAATCAGGGCCTGGTCGAGCTGATCGCCATGAACGTGCGATTGCCCAAGCTAGCCATGGGCGACCTTCGCGCACAGGACACTGCAGTAACGACCGGCGAGCGTCGGTTCCTCGAGCTGGTGAAACGATACGGCAAGGATTCTGTGATGGCATCCATCGCGGTCATCATGGATCAGACCGATGTCACCGCACGTCAGGCCGTGGCGAAGATTCCGGACGGCACCTACGAGGCGGAATCGTTCATGGACGACGACGGATTGAACATCGGCACGCCCGTGCCGATCAAGGTTCGCGTAGTCGTGGCCAACGGTCGCATGACCATCGATTTGTCCGATGTGAGCGATCAGGTGACCGGCTTCTACAACTCGGGCATCACCACCGGCATTGCCTGCGCACAGGTTGCGTACAAGTGCCTCACGAGTCCCACCGAATATCCGGTCAACGACGGAAGCTTCAGATCGCTCGATGTGATCATGCCGGCAGGCAAGGTGATCAGCGCAGTACGCCCGGCACCTATGCGCTGGTGGATGACTTTTCCGATGACAGTGATCGACACGATCTTCAAGGCGCTCAGCCCCGCGATTCCCGATCAGGTTATTGCAGGCCATCACGCCGATCTGGTGACCGCGATCATTCACGGGATCGATCCGAAAGAAGGGCGTTTCTACATTGGCGGCATCGGCCCTCTGGGCGGCGGCTGGGGTGCGAAATCGAAAGAAGATGGCGTGTCGGTGACCGTGTGCATCAACGATGGCGACACTCACAACAGCCCGACCGAGCAGATCGAGAGCAAGTATCCGATCCTGGTCGAGCAATACGTCATGCGGCAGGACAGCGGTGGTGCCGGTCGATACCGCGGCGGCCTCGGTGCCGATATCGTCGTCACTGCGCTTGCGCCCATGAACGTCAGCACCACCACCGAGCGATCGATCTGCAAACCTTGGGGTCTGGACGGCGGCCTCGACGCCGACGGCAACTCGGTGGCGACCCGCTCACAGCAAACCTGGAAAGAGGATTATCCAAACGCGAAACTTCACGGACATCGACTGCGAAAGGGCGATGCATTCCGCATGCGCTCTGGCGGTGGCGGTGGCTTCGGCGATCCGCGCGATCGCAACGCGGACGATGTGGCATTCGACGTGGCTGAGGGATACGTGAGCGCCGAGGCTGCGATTCGCGACTACGGCGTCGCCGTCGATGCAAAGGGCGCGGTCGATGTGGCCGCAACAGCGAAGCTCAGAAAAAAATAACCTGAATGACATCCATCGTGAGCGAAAACCGACTCGACAAGGCCGCACTCAACCAGTTTCGCTCGGTCTGGCAGAGCGCGCTTGCGCGTCCGATTCACAGCGCGAATTGCGGTTGCTCGGTGCCAAGCGCGGGATTTCTCAACGCAGAAAATCTCGAGCTCGATCTGCTCGACTATGTAGAAGACAAGCATGGTCTGCAGTCCAACGCCGCGTGGGTCCAGGCCCGCGCAGATCGTGAAGCGGCGCGTGTCGGGGGTTTTGCCGAATGGCTGAGCGCGATCGATGCCGGCATATTGGACGACTCGATGTACGAAGTAGTGATAGGAGATATCCGGGCGAGTCTGGACAGCATCGCAGCGCATTCGGCAGGACGCCTGACGCCTGCGGCGAACCTGCAAAGCGGCTGGCTGGGCGGCGGGATGCGAACCGACGATGAATGAGACAACTCAAAAGAATGCCAGCCATGACGATGCAACGGATTCAATCGTCACCGATGTACTGATCGCAGGCGGTGGACCCTGCGGCCTGATGCTCGCGATCGAGTTGGGAAGACGCGGCGTGAAGTGCCTGCTGGTCGATCCCAAGCCAAGCACTGCATTCAATCCGCAGGCCAACGCGACGCAGGCGCGCACCATGGAGCACTTTCGTCGAATCGGAATTGCCGAGGAGATTCGTGCACTCGGAATGCCGGCCGACCATCCCACCGATATTGCGTACTTCACCCGATTCGCGGGGTATGAGCTGGCTCGGCTGAAGCTTCCCACCGCGAAAGAAGCAGCCACCAAGATTCGCACCATGTCGGGCTCCTGGAGCGCGGCAGAACTTCCGCATCGCGTCTCGCAGAAATTCGTGGAGTCGACGCTTCGAAAACACGCCGAGAAATTTGACTGCAACGATCTTCGCTACAACTGCGCGTTGAACGATTTCTCGGAAGACGAGCAGGGTATCAATGCGACAGTGCAGGCAGCCGACGGCTCGCGCAAAAAAGTTCGCGCCCTGTTTCTGGTGGGAGCCGACGGTGCCCGTAGCCTGGTTCGCAACGAGCTCGGAATTAAATGGGGCGGCGTTACCGGAATGCAGCGGCAGTTCATGGGCGGCAAGATGTTCTCGCTTTATCTTCGATCGCCTGCATTTCTACAGAATTTGCCGCATCCGAAAGCATGGATGTACGTGAGCGTGAATGCGGAGCGGCGTGCCTTTATGGCATCGGTCGATGGTGTTTCGGAATATGCGATTCACTCGGCGCTGCATCCCGGCGAGAACGCCGACGAATGGACCGAGGACGACGCGCGTCGCATCTTCAGGGAGAACATGGGAATCGATATTCCGATCGAGATCCTGTCGATGGGAACCTGGCTGGCAGGTCACGCGCTGGTGGCAGAAAAATTTCAGTCGAAGCGTGTTTTCATCGCGGGCGATGCGGCGCATCTGTTCACGCCGACCGGTGGTCTCGGATACAACACGGCGGTCGAGGATGCGGTCAATCTGGGATGGAAACTCGCGAGCGTGATCAAGGGCGTCGCGCCGCTGTCACTGCTCGAAAGCTACGAAGCCGAGCGCAAGCCATTGGCCCAACGCAATACCGCCTACGCACGACAATTTGCCGATTCGGTCGGCCTGTTCGAGGCTTTGCCTGTGCTCGACGTAGACTCGCCGGACGGTGCCCGTGAGCGAGAGAAAGCCGCGGCCTATTTCGATGCCCATGTACGACTCGAATTCAATATTCCAGGCGTGACCTTCGGCGGCAGATACGACGCATCGCCGATCATCGTGGCCGATGGCACTTCGCCGCCAGCAGATACGCCTAACAGCTACGAGCAGTCGGCCACGCCCGGTGGCAGGCCGCCGCACATGTGGCTTCCGGATGGTCGATCGCTCTACGACACCTTCCATTCCGAATGGACCTTGCTGCTGATGTCCGAAATTTCCGATGCGGAAGCCCAGGCATCCAGGATCGAGGAAGAAGCAAAAAATCTTGGTATCGACCTTCGCGTGGTGAGCCTGCCGCTTGGCGAGTTGCGCGCGCTTTATGCGGCCGATATGGCGCTGATTCGACCGGATCAGATAGTGGCTTGGCGCGGTGATAGCTGCGAACCAGCAGGCGAATGCAGAGCTGTGCTTTCGCGGGTGATGTCGCTTCCGGCTCAATAAGGTTCAGCCAGAATTTTCAGAGACGATTCGACGAGTTTCGTCTGCGCCTCGACAGCGCCGCCCGACTGCTCGAGTCGTCCGATCTCCAGCGAGTTTTCCACCACGAGTCTGCATCGCTCGTAGCGCCGCGCCATGAATCTTTCGAAGAGCTCTTCCACCGATTCCGCTCGTGTCGATTCTTCGGCCAACACGAGCGCATCCTCGATTGCCATGCCCGCACCCGAAGCGAGTTGCGGGGTGGTGGGATGCGCCGCATCGCCAATCAGGATGCAGCGTCCCAGGTGCCAGGGTTTTGGAAGCAGAAAACCTTCGAGCGGTCTCATGACGATGCGCGATTCCGGACTCAGGGTTTTGCGAACATCGGCCACCATGCCGCCGTAGGGCTCCATCAACTTGGCGAGTTCGACGTACAGGTCGGCATCGTCGACCCTGCGTTTCTCTGGCGAGCGCTCGAGCAGAAACATGTAGGCCTCGTCGCGCGAGACCGGACTCATGCCGAGCTTGACCGGGCCGCCCAGGAAAAAATGTCTGCGATCGAGTTCAGCAGGGCGCGGAATGACCAGGCGCCATGCGCATTGGCCGGTGTATTGCGGCTTGGGCGCTTCGGGAAACAGGAGTTGGCGCACGGTGGAGAACACACCGTCTGCACCTATGACCTTGTCGTATCGCGCCATGCTGCCATCGGACAGTTCCACATCGACACCCTCAGCATCCGAATTCAGTCGACGCACCGACACGCCCAGTCGAACCGAGGCGCCAGACGCCCTGGTTCGCGCAGACATGATGCTGTGCAATAGCGGGCGCATGATGCCGCCGCTTCCGGGCAAGTCTTTGTCGTAGGCCATGGGCGTGGGAATGCGGGCCAGCCGTTCTCCCTTCACGGTACACACCTGTATTTCGTCGCCCGCGTAAGCGAGTTCCCGTACTTCGTCGAGTATTCCTATGTCCCTGAAAGTGCGAAGCGTCGGTCCGGTAATGGTGATGCCGGCGCCGTAGACGCGCCAATTCGGATCGATATCGATCAGATCGACTTGAACCCCTAGTTCCTGCAATTTGATTGCAGCCGACATGCCGCCGATGCCGCCGCCCACGACAAGAACTTTGTTGATGCAACTCATATAGCGTCTCGTCTCTCGTTATCTTTCTTCGAAGAGCGTATTAATCCGCCCTGCAAAGAGAACGTCAACGGATCGCGGCACAGTTCGCCGCGACGATCAAAAGCGAGCGCACGTACGGTCAAGTTGCGCGAGGCTTGTCTGCCTATCATTCGCCAACGCGTCGCACGAACGACCGGCGCGACGAATACAGGAGACCAGATGAGCGCGACCGCAGCCTACGAGCCGATCAACGGAAGGCCGAAGAATCTTGCCGAATCGAAAGCGTGGATGCTTCAGAAGCTCTCTACGCGAACCCATCCGATGAACGCGTTGTCGAGCGAGGACGGTCCTGCGTACATCGACGGTGTGCCGGGCCTCGACGGTCAGGCATGGGGCAGCTACTGGGGCGAATGCGGCGATGCGGTTCGCAAGCTTGCGTTGGACGCCGAAGCATCGGGCGATAAAAACCTCGCGGCAAAACTTTGGACGAAGGCGAGCGGTCTCTACTTCATGGGACGCTTCCCGTGCCCCAACCATCCGGCAAAGGAACGTTGCGCCACCGAAGAGCGCAATGCGTACGTGAGGTCGAGTCAGTTCTGGAAAGAGCCGATCACGCGCGTGGAAATTCCGTTCGACGGCAAGGACGGCGAGGGCAGCTACGTAGCGCTGCTCGTACGCAAGCCGGTGGGCGTAGCGCGGCCTCGCGTCGTGTTGATGTGGGGCGGAGTCGATGCCTGCAAGGAGCAACTCACCGCTGCCAGCGATGCGTTTCTTGCGCAAGGCGTGGCAACGATTGCCATGGACAACGCAGGCACAGGTGAATCGCCTGTGCGCGGCGTGCCCGATGCAGAACGTCAGTTCATCACGGCGCTCGACTGGATTGAGAAACAAACCGATCTCGACGGCGCGAAGGTCGGATGCGTCGGCCGCTCGTTCGGTGGGTACTGGGCAACCAAGCTCGCTTATACCGTGCCGGATCGATTGGCTTGCGCAGTCAACTGGGGCGGCGGCGCTCACTACATGTTTCAGCCGGAGTGGGTCGAGGCGTCGCGCTACCCCGACAGTTATCTGATGGAGTTGGTGGAGACCCGAAGCCGAATGCTCGGCGCGACCAACGACGCGGAATACGTTGCGTTCTTCAAGCGACTTTCGCTGCTCGATCAAGGTCTGCTCGACAACCCCTGCGCGCCTTTGCTCCTGGTCAACGGCAAGGAAGACAAGCAGTGTCCTGTGGCGGATATTTCGCTACTTACCGAATACGGATCGCCGAAGTCGGTTCGCATGTTTCCCGGCGGCCACATGGGACTGACCCCCAAAACCCTGCCGACGATCGTCGACTGGGTGGTCGTGCAAACCAAGGGGAGTCGGTTTTGAGCGGGAGCAACTGGCGGCAGGACATGCCCACGCCCGACGCTTACTGGATGAACCGCGTGTTGTTCGATGTGCATCACAAGCCTAGCCATCTCGAACAATACAAGGCCAGCCCCGACGATTACATGAAAGACATTCCGCTCGACGACAGCCTGAAGGGCGCCATTCGCGACAACGACATCGGTGCGATGTACATGGCGGGTGTGAATCCCTATTTGCTGCGAGCGCATTGCCTTGGACTGCGCATTCCGGAAGACGTGTTCGTTCAATCGCTCAAGAAGGTATCGCATGGCTGAAATCGTGGGAATTTTCGCGGCGAGCCACACGCCAGTCATGCTGAATTTTCCGGACGCAATTCCGGATGCCGATCGCAACGAAATATTCGATGCCTTCGTGGCCATGGGCGAGGACATCAAGAGCTGCAAAGCCGATACCGTGGTGGTTATATCTGACGACCATCTGCACAACTTCTTTCTCGACAACCTGCCAGCGTTTTGCATTGGCGCCGCTAACAGCTACAAGGCGCCTGTCGAGCATTGGCTCAAGGTAGACAAACATAATTTGACCGGCGATGCGGAGTTGGGCGCGTACCTTGTGCGCGAGGCTTTCGCCGCAGGGTTCGATCCTTCCGTGTCTATGGAACTGGTCCTCGACCACGGCATCCTGACTCCGTTGCATCTGGCCAAAGCCGCTATCGGCACGCGCATCGTCCCGATCCTGGTGAATTGCGTGCAACCTCCGATGCCCACCATGAAAAGGTCTCTGCAATGGGGACGCTTCCTGGGCGACGCCTTGCGCGCCTACCCGGGTGCCGGGCGTATCGCGATCCTCGCCACCGGCGGCATCAGCCATGACATCGCAACGCCTCGCATGGGCATGGTCAACGAAGAATTCGACGAAGAGTTTCTGCGGCTTCTTTCTTCCGGACAAGACGATGAGCTGGTCCGGTTTTCTACGGACCATGTGCATGAAGCCGGCAACGGCGCCGAGGAGATCCGCACCTGGCTGCTTGCACATGGCGCAGCAGGTGGAGCGCCTTTCGTGCAGCGATATTACAAAGCGGTGAATCGCTGGTACACCGGCATCGGCTTGGGCCATTGGGCAGTGAGCAAGTCGTGAAGTCGGCCGCTCACAGCGCCCACTGCGCATACACGCAGCATGGTCGGGCCGATGGGTCGGTCGTCGTGCTGCTTCATTCGATCGCGACCAACAGCAAGCTCTGGTTGCCGCAAATAGCGGTATGGGCCGACAGCTTTCGAGTCGTGTGTATCGATTTGCCCGGTCACGGAAAATCCGCGCCCGATGACTCGGCAGACTTCGCAGACTACGCCGAACGAGTCATCGAAGTGCTCGACGAGTTGAAGATCGACCGCGCCGCATTAGTAGGACTCTCGCTGGGCGGCATGGTCGCGCAGGCTATCGCCTTGAACCACCCCGAACGTGTGGCGTCTCTTGTGCTGGCGCACACCGGCGCGCAAACGCTGCCGGCAGTCAAGGAAATTTGGCACCGCCGTCTGGAGCAACTCGAAGTAGGCGGCATCGAATCTCAGATCGCACCGACGATAGAGCGATGGTTCACTCGCGATTTCGTATCCGCATCGCCCCTAACGATGGCATGCATCGCAGACATGATCGCCAGCACGAGCACGCAGGGTTATGCAGCGGCGGTCGGCGCGATTCAAAAACTCGATCATCTGGACAAGTTGCACCGTATCGAGGCGCCGACTCTCGTGGTCGCAGGCGCCGAAGATTCGGCTGTACCGCCTGTGGCTGCAGAGGCGATTGCCAAGCAGATTCGCGGTGCGAAGTTCGCGGTGCTCGCGAATGCGGCGCACATCGGCAACGTCGAACAGCCGGTGGCGTTCACGGAAGTCGTAGGCGAGTTTCTGCTGTCGGTGGCGGTAGAGCACGCGACACAACATTAGAACGACAGGAGACAACGCTCATGATTTCTCGACGATCCCTCGTTGCAAGCGCAGTCGCCTGCGCTGCCGGTGCATCCACTCCAATTGCGTTCGCACAATCCAGCGGACGAATGGTGGTCGGATTTCCTGCAGGTGGCGCGACCGATATTGCGGCGCGACTTCTGGCCGAGAAACTACGGGGCCGCTACGAGCCGGCCATGATCGTCGACAACAAGCCCGGTGCGGCTGCTCGCATCGCGGTCGAATTCATCAAGAACGCGCCGGCAGACGGATCCACCGCACTTTTTTCGCCCGACTTTCCGTTGACCGTCTATCCGCATAGCTACAAAAAGCTCAACTACGACCCGCTTGCCGACTTCACGCCAGCAGGTCAGTGCGGCATCAGCGCGATTGCGATGAGCGTGGGCAAACTGGTGCCCGAGTCCGTGAAAACCATGAGCGACTTCATCGCATGGTGCAAGGCCAATCCCAAGCTCGCATCGTTCGCGTCGACAGGTGCTGGTGCCACGCCGCATTTCGTCGGCGTGATGTTTGCTAAAGCCTCTGGCCTCGATCTGACTCATGTGCCCTACAAGGGCGGTGCACCTGCGATGCAAGACCTGGTCGGCGGACAGATCGCGATCAGCTTCAACCCGGTAAGCGAAGTGCTGCCATACGCCAGCACCGGCCGCATCCGAGTGATCGCCACCAGCGGCGCCTCCCGCTCGCGTTTTCTGCCCGATGTGCCGAACTTCGTGGAAGCCGGATTGCCCGCAGTGCAGGCCGAAACCCGCTTGGGCGTCTACGTGTCGTCGAAGACTCCTGCGGCAATCGTCGCGCGGCTGGGCACCGCCATCGGTGAGGTCATGCGCCTTCCCGAAGTCGTGGAGGCATTCGAAAAGATGGGCGTTGAAGTCGCCTACAAGACACCGGCGGAGCAGGCCGCGATTCTCAGAGCAGATCTGGCGAAGTGGGGGCCGGTCGTGAAAGCGTCGGGCTTCACTGCCGAAGATTGAGCAACTCCTATGTGCGTAGGGCAGTAGGCGAATCCGCATTGAACATGGGGAAAACGACGCTACTGCAAACGGCGTTCAGCCTATATATTCCGGGGGAATCGGCGGCTCCCAGGTCGCCTGCTAACGGTATTTCCCGGAGACGAACATGCTGACACCCACTAGCGATGCTGGCACCAACCGCCATTTCTCGACCGACTCGACTCCTGAGCCGATGAAGGCGCAGCTGTTCCAGCGTGAAATGCAGTCTTTGTTTTCTGTGGGTCTGGCGGTTCGCAGCCATGAAGAAAAACCGCTCAATGCGCAGGTGTCGGGTTATTTCGGTCGCAATCTCAGATTTGCCGCCATCCGTTTCTCTCCGCATTCCACCGCGTCGACCCGCAATTCGAACTCGCCCGAATCGCGCTTGCTGGTTTCATTGCACAAGCAGGGTGTGGCGCTTGTATCGCAAGGCGGTCGCGAAAGCCGGGTGGAGGCGGGCGATATTTTCGTGATCGATCCGTCCAAGCCGTTTCACATCGAGGCCAGTGAAATCTATGTTCACTCGGTCTACATCAAGCCTTGCGCGCTGCGACAGTTGCTGCCGCAGTTCGACTCCCTTACTGCGTTGGCCATACGCTGCGACAAGGGCCCTGGCGCCATCCTTCGTTCTGTCCTCGACGGCCTTTTTGCCATGACGCCCACGATGTCCGAAGCAATCGCAGACGACATGTCGGACGCACTGCCGTACCTGATCGCGCCCGCGATGCGCAGTCTGGAAAAAATAAACGACCGATCGGACACCCGACTCAAGGCCTTGCATCGCCAGCGCATTTCGCGATTCGTGAACGACAACCTCTGGGACAGCAGCATGGATGCGAACGCAATTGCACGCGGCGTGAACCTGTCGCCGCGTCATGTGTACGAGCTGTTTTCGGAAGACGAGCAGTCGCTGATGAAATCGGTGTGGACCAAGCGACTCGAACTCTGCAAACGCGATCTGGCCGAACCGCGCCTGCAATCGAAAACCGTGGGCGAGATTGCGTTCACCTGGGGATTCAGCAACGTCTCCCATTTCAGCCGCGCATTCAAGGCAGAGTTCGGCTTGGGCCCACGCGAGTTTCGCAAGAGCGCACGAGAGGCGCTGCTCGAGTCGGCAGCAGGTCTCGCGCACTGAGTTTCAGGTCATGCCGACTGCTGCGTTGACGAGTCGGTTTCGAGTGGATAACGCGCCAATATTTCCCGATTGAAGTTCGCGAAAAATTCGGACGCCATTTTTTGCGCCGCCATGTCGACCAGGCGCTGCCCGATCTGTGCAATTTTTCCGCCGACCGATGCGTCTGCTTTGTAGTGCAACACAGTCTCGTCGGGCGCTATCGATTCCAGCGTCACCTGGGCCGATCCCTTGCCGTGCCCGGCGACTCCGCCCTGGCCCTCGAAATTAATCGTGTACGACTGCGGTGGAGTCACATCGGCCAGGCTCAGCTTGCCCTTGAACTTTGCCTTCACCGGGCCAACCGCTGCAGTAATGCCCACCTCGTATTTGCCAGGCTCGGTTTCCAGCAGCGAATCGCAGCCCGGGATGCAGGCCTTAAGGACTTCGAGATCGTTCAGTGCGGCCCAGGCGTTGGCCTGCGACGTCGGTAATGTTTGCTGGTTGGAAATTTGCATGAATAGATGACCCGTTTGGTTTTGCAAGCGGCGCGAGGTTAGCCGCGGGTCCATTGAGGGTCAATGAGAAGCGCGCAAAAGCCAGCGCTAAAGCCGCGACAGGCAAAAGCAGACGCATGCCTAGTCAAGTCGCGCGAACCATGCTTTTTCTTGGCCGAACCACCCGCTTCTTGCGCGGTTCATACCCGCTTCGCATGGGCTTAGGGTTAACGCTAGACGGGGTGCATGCGCAGTCAATTTCCGTGACTGTTCTGGAGCAACAAGTTTCCACCTTCGTCTTTACTATTTCCGACATCGAGCGGTCCGACATCTACGAGGTGAATCCATCAGGTGATCCGGCCACAAGAACGCAAGGAGACAAGTTTGACGACCACAGTAGAAAACATCGCAGCAACCGGGATCGGCGAGTCGGCCCTTCGGGTGGAGGACATGCGATTTCTCACTGGACGCGGCCAATACATCGACGACATCGAGCTGCCGCGAATGGTTCATGGCGTGACCTTGATGTCACCCTACGCTCACGCAAAAATCGTCTCGATCGACACCAGCCGTGCGCTGCTTGCGCCGGGCGTGCTGTGCGTGCTGACCGGTGCAGACATTCTTGCCGAGAAGCTCGGTGGCTTGCCGCCTCTCTTCATGCCCGAAGACATGGGCGGTCCGAAGGGCTACCGTACTTCGCGCCCTTTGCTCGTCACCGACAACGTTCGCTGCGTGGGAGATCGTGTCGCGTTCCTGGTGGCCGAAACTGCGGCTTTGGCGCGCGACGCGATCGAGCTGATCGATGTCGAATACGAACCCCTGCCTTCGGTCACTTCGCTCGAAGATGCGGTTGCCGAGGGCGCGCCTCAAATCTGGGAAGGCGCTCCGGGCAACAAATGCTGCGTGGTGGCATTCGGCGACGAAGCGAAAGCAAACGCGGCGTTCGAGGCCGCCGCTCACGTCACCACGATTCGAATCGAAAACAACCGTCTTTCCGCGAACTCGATCGAGCCGCGCGGAGCCATCGGCGAATATCACGAGTCGGACAGCAGCTACACGCTGCACACCAGTTCGCAGAATCCTCACGGTGCAAGGCAGATGCTTTGCGCTTCGGTGTTCGGAATTCCCGAAACGAAAATGCGCGTGATCTCGCCGGATGTGGGCGGCGGATTCGGCATGAAGGCCGATGCGTATCCCGACGATGGCCTGGTGCTGCTGGCATCGCGTCGATGCGGTCGGCCGGTGAAATGGATTCCGACGCGAAGCGAAAGCATTCTGGGCGACAACCACGGACGCGATCAGGTGGTGACCGGCGAGATGGCACTCGATGCGCAAGGAAAGATCCTCGCGATGCGAGCCCGCTCGATGCACGCATTCGGCGCGTACGTCGCATCGGCGGCAGTTGCCCCGCTTGCGTTCGCGCTGCGATTCATACCGGGCGTGTACGACGTGCCCGCCTTCTTCGCGATCAACTTCGGCATATTCACGAACACATCGCCCACAGGCCCTTATCGCGGTGCTGGTCGTCCGGAAGCTACTTACGTGTGCGAAGCACTCATCGAAAAAGCGGCCATGGAGCTGGGCATCGATTCGGTCGATCTTCGCCGCCGCAACCTGATCAAACCCGACCAGCTGCCGTACGCAACTCAAACCGGTTTCGTGTACGACAGTGGCGACTTTCCCGACATTCTCGAGAACTGCCTGCGCTTTTCCGACGCCGACGGCTTCGAGGCACGCAAGAGCGTTTCCACTAGCAAAGGTTTGCTTCGTGGCAAAGGCATTGCGTTTTTCATCGAGCAGGGCGGCATCTTCAACGACCAGATGAGCGTTCGATTCGACGCCACCGGGGGCGTGACGATTCTGGCCGGTACTCATTCCCATGGACAGGGACACGCCACCGTGTTCGCTCAACTCGTCTCGGAATGGTTAGGCGTTCCTTTCAATGCTGTTCGATACCTGCAGGGCGATACCGACAAGGTGCCTTTCGGGCGTGGCACGTACGCTGCGCGCTCATCGATGATCGGCGGCAATGCCTTGCGTATTGCATGCGATCGTATCGTCGAGAAGGTGAGTCCGGTCGCTGCGAAATTGTTGGGATGCACGGCAGAACAACTGAAGTTCGACAAGGGCGTTTTCACGAGCGATCTGGACGGCAAAACACTTGCGCTGCCCGAGGTGGCGAAGAACTTCTTCATCAAGGCAGGGCCGATGTCTGCGTTGGGTGTCGGCCTCGAAGCGAGCGGCACCTGGAACACGGAACCGCCGAACTTCCCGAGCGGCTGCCATTTCTGCGAAGTCGAAATCGATCCGCAAACAGGCTCGGTTCGTGTCGATCGATACAACGCAGTCGACGACGTCGGTCGAATCCTCAACCCGATGATTTGCGAAGGGCAGATTCAGGGCGGCGTTGCGCAGGGAATCGGACAAGCATTACTGGAGCACGTGGTCTACGACCGCGAAAGCGGACAGCTTCTGAGCGGCAGCTTCATGGACTACGGCATGCCCCGCGCAGACGACGTGCCTTCGTACAACTTGAAGCTGGTCGAGTTCACCTGCAAGACGAATCCGCTCGGCGTGAAAGCGGTTGGCGAAGCCGGCACCATCGCGGCACCCACCGCAGTCATGAATGCAGTGATGAATGCGCTTCGCCCGTTCGGTGTCGACCATATCGACATGCCGGCCTTGCCTTCCAAGGTCTGGCACGCATTGAATGCTGCGAAAAAGGGTGCCGCCAAAAAAGTGGCAACCGCAGCATGAAAAAACTCGAAGGCAGAACAGTTGCGATCACCGGGGCCGGTAGTGGCCTGGGTCGCGCCACTGCCATTGCAATGGCGCGTGAAGGCGCTCAACTCGCCTTGACCGACATAGATGCAGCCACGTTGGGTGACACGGTCCGCCAAGTGCAGTCGGACGGCGCACAAGTCGTCAGCGTCGTCGGCGATGTGACCGATGCCTCGACGCACAAGGAACTCCTTGCGCTCGCAATGAAAGCCTTCGTCGGAGTCGATGGCTTGTGCAACGTGGCGGGAGTCCTCGGCGCGGGTCATTTGTCCGACATCACGCAAGAGAGCTTCGATCGCGTGATGCACGTGAACTGCTATTCGCAACTGCTCGCGATTCAAGTCATGGCCGACGCATTGCGCGCTTCGGGCAAGGGATCCATCGTGAACGTGGCCTCGGTCGGCGCAATGGTCGCGCTGCCGATGATGACCGCGTACTGCGCATCGAAAGCAGCAGTAATCGGACTGACGCGGGCCGTCGCAACCGAACTCGCGCCGCATGTACGTTGCAACGTGGTCTGCCCGGGCGGCATGGACACCGCAATGTCGCAATCCTTGCTGCGCGGAATGGACGAAGCGTCATCGACAGCGTTGATCGACAAGTTGACCGGCCGGCAACTTCAGCCCCGTTTTGCGCAACCGGAAGAGGTCGCGCAGATGCTGGTGTTTCTGGTGAGCGACGACAGCTCGTTCAGCACCGGCAGCGTGTTCGCAGCCGATGGCGGCCACACGGCTTGGTGACCCAATCCAAATTTACGAGACCGAATTTTTAAATCAACAAGGAGACGACGATGCTAAAGAAGTTCTTGCGTTCTATACCCACCATGGCTTGTGCTTTGACGCTGAGCCTTGTGTCGACCTTGAGCATGGCTCAGGCTACCAAGATGAACGTCGGCTACATCCCGGCGGGTGACTGGTTACCAGCGTTGGTTGCCAAGGACAAGGGCATGTTCGAGAAGCGTGGTCTCGATGTGAGCCTGACCAAGGTCGCGATCATTTCCAACATTCCGGCAGCGATCATGTCGGGCAGCCTGCACGTCGGTGCGAGCACTGCAACCGTGCTGATCGATGCATCGGATGCAGGCCTCGGTCTGGTGGCGGTAGCAGGCGGCACCCGATTCCTGAAGACGCCTCCGATCTTCAGCGTCGTTGCGCGTACTGGAGTGAAAATCGAAAACGCAAAAGACCTCGAAGGCAAACGCGTCGGCGTGCCCGGGCTTCGCAGCACAGGCGACGTGATGTTCCGCAAATGGCTGCAGGAGAAAGGCGCGACCGTGTCCAAGGTGTCCATCGTCGAGGCATCGTTCCCGCAAATGAAAGATCTGCTGAAGGCCGGCACCCTGGACGCAGTCGCAGTGCTCGAGCCCTTCCGTACCGGCATCGTCGCGGACAACACCGGTTATCGGGTTGCCGATTACATGTCGGAAGTGAATCCCGATATGTTGGGCGGCGTCTGGATTGCGCAAAAACAGTGGAGCGATGCGAACCCCAAAGCAATTCCTGCATTCCGCGAATCGTTGACCGAAGCGATCGAATTCATCAAGACCAACACCGAGGAAGCGCGCGCGATCGAATTGAAATACCTCGGATTCAAGACGCCCGTGTTGCTGCCCTTCTCGGTGCCGGTGAATGTGGCCGACCTGGATATCTGGGTGAAGTACGCGCGTGACGTCGGTTATCTGAACAAGCCCATGGACGTGAGTCGCATGGTCCTGCGCTAAACCTAAATCTAGAGGTTCGTGATGCAAGTGAAGTTTGTCGTCAATAAAAAAGAAATCGTGCGCGATGTGGAAGAGCGGACCTTGCTGTCCGATCTGCTTCGCGACACCTTGGGTCTCAAGGGGTGCCATCGCGGATGCGATACGGCGCAGTGCGGCGCCTGCACAGTGCATCTCGATGGCAAGGCGATCAAGTCGTGCAACGTCCTGGCGGTGCAGGTCAGCGGCGGCACGGTCACGACTATCGAGGGCATCGCAGGCTCAGACGGCACACTTCATCCGATGCAGCAGGCTTTTCGTGAGTGCCACGGATTGCAATGCGGATTCTGCACGCCGGGCATGGTCATGAGCAGCATCGATTTGCTCAGGCGCATTCCAAATGCGACCGACTCACAGATTCGCGAAGGACTCGAAGGCAACCTGTGCAGATGCACCGGCTACGAGAACATCGTCAAGGCAGTGGCCATGTGTGCGGGGCGTTCGCACGAGCACGCACTCGATAAAGCTCACGCATAAAAGGGATCGTCGTGTATTCATTCGAATTTCAACGTGCCGAAACGGTGGCCGATGCAGTGGCCAAGCTGGGCCAGTACGGCGACGCCAAATTCCTGGCCGGCGGGCAAACTCTCCTGGCTTCGCTAAAGCTTCGGCTGGCGCAACCGGAATGCCTCGTCGATCTCCGGCATATCGAGGAGCTCACGGGTATTTCGGTCGTCAGTGGCGCATCGGTACGAATCGGTGCAATGACGACCCATGCGTCGGTGGCCGAGTCGGCCGACATAGCGAAGACGCTTGCATCGCTGGTCGATATGGCGAATCACATCGGCGATCCGATGGTGCGGCAGATGGGCACGATAGGCGGCTCTATCGCCAACAACGATCCCGCTGCAGATTGGCCAGCTGCGTTGCTGGCTCTCGATGCCGTGGTGACTACATCGACACGAACCGTCAAGGCCGACGATTTCTTTCTTGGCATGTTCACGACCGCGTTAGACACGAACGAGCTGGTCACTGCAGTCGAGTTCAAGGTTCCTTCTCGTTCCGCCTACGTCAAGTTTCGTCATCCGGCGTCGCGTTTCGCGCTGGTCGGGGTTTATGTGGCGGACTTTGCGGGCAAGGTGCGAGTAGCAGTAACCGGCGCAGGGTCGGGCGCGGTTCGGCTTCCCGAGTTCGAAGCGGCACTCGACAAGAACTTCTCGGCTGCCGCCCTCGACGGAATAGAAGTCGACGCTTCCGACTTGAACGCCGACATGCATGCGTCTGCGGAATATCGGGCGAATCTAGTCGGCGTGATCACAAAACGTGCGGTCGAGAAAGCATTAGCAGCATCGGGAAACCATTGAATCGCATGTCATCCATGAATAACTCGCCGACTGAAGCTTCGGCCGTTCGCGCGGTCGCGGCGCCGGCCATTGCCGTGAAAGATTTGTCTGTCGAGTTTGCGGGCAAGGTCGTGATCGACCGCCTCAACTTTCACGCGAACGCGGGAGAGTTTCTCTGCATCGTGGGTCCGTCCGGCTGCGGCAAGACAACCCTTCTTCGTTTGCTGGCCGGCCTTCTGCCGCCCACTTCCGGGACAGTTACCTTCAACGGCGAGCGAGTCACGAAACCATCTCGCGATCGCGCCATCGTGTTCCAGGATTACGGCCGTGCCTTGCTGCCGTGGCGAACGGTCGCCGGAAACATTGCGCTGTCGCTGGAAGCGTGCGGAGTCGCCAAGGAAGAGCGTGGCGATCGAATCGCTGCGTTGGCCAAAACAACCGGTCTCGCACACGCCATCGACAAGTATCCGCATCAGCTTTCGGGCGGTATGCAGCAGCGTGTGCAGATTGCACGATGCCTCGCGCAGAAGCCATCTTTATTGCTGATGGATGAGCCCTTCGGTGCCCTGGACGCGATCACCCGGCAGAACCTTCAGGATGAAGTGGCAGGTCTCGCGGCGATTCACGGCACCACGGTCGTGTTCATCACACACGATCTCGAAGAAGCCATTTACCTTGGCGATCGTGTCGTAGTGCTTGGCGCCAATCCGGGGAGGATCCTCGAAGACGTGGACGTTGCCATGCCTCGACCCAGAACACAGCTTTCGACCAAAGAAATGCCGCGCTTCCTGGAGTTGCGTCATCGCCTGCATGGGCTGCTGGAGCATTGATGGGCAAGCGCTGGCTGGGCTTCGTCATCCCGATTTTTCTGCTCGTGGCCTGGGAGGCCATCTGGCATGTGCAGTCTCTCAAACTCGAATCTTTGTCCCGACCTTTCGATGTTGCGCAGGCGTTCTACGCGGGCATGGTTGACCGATCGATCCTTCGTTCGACGGTCGAAACGCTGGAAGCGGCAGCGCTCGGTTTTGGACTCGCCGCCGCGCTCGGACTCATCCTTGGCATCGTGTTGGGCCTGATGCCGCGCGTCGAAAGAATCGTCGGACCCACGGTCGATGCAATGCGTCCGGTGCCATCGGTCGCTCTCATTCCGCTAGCGCTTCTGCTGTTCGGCTTCGGCGTGTCGCTGGAAGCTTTGGTCGTTGCTTTCGCGAGCTTCTGGCCTGTGTTGCTGGTGACCACGGCCGCGGTGCGCGCTATCGATCCTCGCTTGCTGGAAGTGGCGGACGCGCTCGAAATGTCTTCGTTCGCACGCACATTCAAGATCGTGCTTCCTGCGGCGCTCGGCATGATCGCAGTCGGCTTGCAGCTTGCTTTGGGCATTGCGCTGATCGTCGCGGTGACGGTCGAAATCGTGATCAACCCGCGCGGTCTCGGCTTCGCGATGATGTCGTCGCAACAGGCGCAGCGCTTCGATCAGATGTACGCGCAACTCATCTGGATCGGCCTGATTGGATGGGCAGTGAGCAAAGCATCTCAGGTGCTTGTACAACGCTGGCCCGGCATGGCGGCCAAAGGAGCGTCGGCATGACCCGCGCGAATACCTGGTGGTTGCGCATCGGTGCGGTCGCGTTCGCGATCGGCCTGTTGCTGGTGTGGCAGTTGATGTCGTCTACCAACGTTATTTCGCCATTGTTTTTCCCGTCGCCATCACGCACGCTGGAAGCGCTGTGGCGGCAGTTATCCGAAGGGCAAATCTGGGAGCCGCTCGGCTCTACCCTTTCGCGAATGGCATGGGGATGGCTCGTCGCGTCAGTCGCAGGAATCGTGCTGGGCGCGATGATCGCCAGCTCTCCGATCGCACGCGCCATGCTCGGCCCGATTCTCGAGTTCATGCGGCCACTGCCGGCTTCGGCCATCATCCCGGTGGCTATTCTTGCTTTCGGTCTCTCGTCGACGATGTCGACAGCGGTCATTGCGTTCGGCTCGGTTTGGCCTGTTCTTCTGGCAAGCGTTCAGGGCTTCGGCGCTGTGAGTCCAAGACTTGTGGAAGTGTCTGCCGTGCTGCAAATGAGCTGGCGCGAACGCTTCTTCAAAATCAGCTTGCCAAGTGCGTTGCCCGACATCCTTGCCGGCGCGAAAGTCGGTCTTGCGATTGCCTTGATTCTTGCCGTCGTCACCGAAATGCAGGCATCGCTTCCCGGCCTCGGACAAAACATTCTGCTTGCGCAGCGCTCCTTCAAAACGCCCGATCTGTATGCCGGCGTGATCATGCTAGGACTGATCGGTTTCGTGACTTCTATCGCACTGCAGTGGTTCGAGCGATGGATTCTCAAGTGGCGTTATGTCTGAAAAAATTCCGGAGACAAATTCATGAACACCTTGACCACAAGACGTGTAGTTTCGTTTCTTCTCGGAACTCTGGCTGCGATCGCGCCATTCCACACGATGAGCCAGGATGCTTATCCGAACAAGACAGTCAGGTTCATCACCGCATCGGTCGGAAGTCCACAAGACGTCATCGGTCGCTTGCTCGCTCAAAAGCTGAGCACCGCCTGGGGCAAACCGGTCATCGTCGAAAACCGGCCGGGAGCGGGTAGCGTGTTGTCGATCACGACGGCGGCAAGAGCAGCACCGGACGGGTACTCGGTGCTGATCAGCTCCAGCGGATTCACCGTGAGCCCGAGCATCATGTCGAACCCCGGCTATGACGCAGAAAACGATTTCATTCCGGTGGCCGTGCTTGCGTCCACTCCCAACCTGATCATCGGGAGCAACCAGTTGCCCGCGACGACTTTGCGTGCAGCAGTCGACCTCGCGAAAACCAAACCGATGAACTACGGCTCGCCAGGTTTGGGCACCACGCCGCAGTTGTCTGGCGAGTATCTGTTCAAGTCACTCGCCAAGGTGCCTGTGACACACGTGCCTTATAGCGGTGCGTCTCCTGCAGTTGCGGCGGTTGCTGGAGGGCAAGTCGAAATGGCGAGCGTTGCCTTGCCTGCTGCTGTGCAGTTGGTCAAAGGCGGAAAGGTGAGGGCGCTTGCAGTAACCAGCAGCACGCGAACGAAAATTCTGCCCGATGTACCCACTATTGCAGAAGCCGGTTTCCCCGGTTTCGAAGATTCGACCTGGGTTGCCATCTGGGTGCAAAAGGGCACACCCGCAAACATCGTCGACAAGCTGTCTGCCGACACCGCAGCAATCATGTCGCAGCCCGACATGAAAGAGCAACTGGCGGCCTTGGGATTCGAGCCTTCGGATATTCAGCCCAAACAGTTCCCTGCTTATCAGAAGGCAGAGCTTGCGAAGTGGGCGAAGGTGGTTAAAGAGACCGGCGCCAAGCAGGAGTGACTTGACCAGACGGTCAAGCCGAAATGTAGCCTTGCAGAACTTCGACGGCAACGCCTAGAAACTCGATTTCTTCCTCGCTCACCTCGCGCGGCACCAGATCGAAATGGCAGAAGGTGCCGTACAACTCGCCGTTCGGTTTGACCAGCGGGAAACCGACGTAGCTGATCATCACGCGGCGAAATCCCGATGGAGAAACTTCCGGATCGAGGCGCGCGTCCTGCGTGTCGAACTCGCCGTCGCGCACTGCCAGGTGACACAGACTGTGTTTGAACGGCACGACCTTCAAAACCTCCAGCGGCTGGTCGGTGCCTTCGCGATCGTAGAAATGCACCATTCGGAGATTGCTGCCGTCGAGCCGATAGATGGCGCTGAAACGATGATCTACACGCTTGTTCAAAAAAGCGAGCGCGTCATTGATTCCTCCCTCGTTGAGGATGCTACGTAAGGTCTCGCGTAAGGTTTCCAGATCGGACATGTTCGATTGCTCGGTTTGACAGATAGCTGGCACTCTAGCCGACTGCGCCACCGTGAAGTTTGAGGCAATACTCGAAGAATTTCTCTATCTCGGTGGACTTGTCGAAGGACGCGTCCGCACCGAGTTCGGAGAACACTCGTCGCATATCAGCGGTTGCGTAGTTGGACAGCACTACGACCCTCTGGTCGAAGCGGCGAGTCTGAATTGCTTGCAGAACCTCCAGCCCCGACCCTTCCTTCAAAAACAAGTCGATCACTGCCAGATTCCAGCGCGCGTCGTTCGCAAGCGCCGCGATCGCACCTTTTGCGGTGTCTGCGCTTCCTATGCATTCGAGTCCGGCAATTTCCTGCAGCGCAGGAACGAGCGATTCGACGATGGTCGCGTTGTCTTCGACGAGGATGTAAAAGGCCATGGTCTGCCGCTGGCGTTTTAAGTTGTATTTAAGATTTGGTCGCCTGACTGATTCTGGTGGGTCAGGTCGCGCTGGACGTAGGACATTGGCTTGTCTGCCCAGCGACTTATTCCGATACGGTCCAGTTTGTAACCATCTATTGGTGCGGTGCGATGCGATCTAAAGTTTGCCTTTCAACGCTCGGCCGCAAAGCTCCGACCCAATGGGCAGGACTCGCCATTTTTCAACTTCATGAAATCTCTTCGGTTCCAGCTCACTCTTTTCTGGACGCTCCTATTCGCTCTTTGCGCGGCGCTGGCACTGGTCATGACGTTTCTGTACCGAACCAGCTCGGGTGTTCAGATCGAAGTAGGCAAGAGCACGACCGAGCAAACATGTCGAGCCATTGCGGCCCGTTATGCCAAATCGATCCCGGCGTCGGCCGCAGGCAACCCCAGGATCGATCTGCTGCAGGTTCTGCTGCAGTTGGTGCTGCTCGAAGCACCGCAGGTAGAGGGCGGCATCTGGAAGGCGGACGATGGGTTGATTGCCTATGCGTATCCCACGTATCAGGGCAGCGGCATCAAACGCGATATTCCTCAGGCTGAGCAGCCTCTGATCATCGAGATGTCGCAGCAGGCGACCCGCTCGCAAGAGGCGCAGACAGATGTCGTGAAAGGCAACCGCGAGGCTCTGGTTATTTCGTCGTGTCCGCTTGCGTCGTCAGGCAAAGATCTGGCGGCGTGGACAATGACCCGCACTGCTTCAGGAGCGCTGGAAGCGCAGACCAGCATTCGAATCGGCATGAGCGTTCTTCTTCTTTTGATCGTGCTGTCCGGGGTCTGGCTTGGCGCAATCCTGTTCCGTGGATTGCGAAAAATCGAGAAGGTCGAAACTCAGTTCGCGAACGCAGAAAATTCGGTCATGCCGCAGTTGGAATCAACCGGACTGCGTGAGCTGGACAGAATCGTCGCGGGCTTTAACCTTTATCGCGCGCGCTTCGAAGAATCGCAACGAATGTTGAAAGAAGCTGCAGCGCAGAGTCATCGCGACCAACGCCTTGCTTCGTTGGGGCGGATGACCGGCAGCATCGCGCACGAGATCCGCAACCCGATTGCGGCCATGCGCCTGAAGGCAGAAAACGCATTGGCGGCGTCATCGGCAACGATGGACGGCTCGAAAGATCAATCGCTGCGCTCCATCCTCGGTCAGATCGAGCGGCTCGACGGGCTGGTCAAAAGTCTGCTTTCGCTGGTGCAGCCAATCGTGCTGAACGAGCAGCTTGTCGATCTGCATCGATGGCTGGAGGAACGCCTGGCGGTCGTTGCAAGCCACGCCGCTGAAAAACGTATTGCGCTTGATCTGGTTCACACCGAGCCCAACACGGCGGTCTTCGATCCGATCCACATGGCGCGTGCGCTCGACAACCTGCTCGCAAATGCGGTCCGACATACCGCTGCATCCGGCCGAATCGTGCTGAGTGCTTTCACCACCGAGTGCAACTCGTTGATCGTTCGTGTCGACGACAACGGAGAGGGCGTTCCAGACGCCTTGCGAGCCACCCTGTTCGAGCCTTTTGCCACCGGAAGAGCCGATGGCACCGGATTGGGACTCGCCCTGTCACGCGAGGTTGCGTTCGCGCACGGCGGCGATCTCAAATACACACCGCTCGATGCGCAAACAGCGGCAGCCGCAGGCGGGTCGCGCTTCGAAATGGAGATTCCATGGCGCGCATCCTGATAGTCGACGACGACGACGCGTTCCGGGAATCGCTGGTCGAAACGGTGACCGGATTAGGGCATCTGGCCGAGCAATCATCCAGCGGGCAGGATGCGCTTGCAGCGATGCGCCGGTCTCGCTTCGATGCGATTTTTCTGGACCATCGCATGCCGGGTATGGATGGATTGCAAACGCTGGACGCCATGCGCGCGCAGTCTTCCCGTCTGCCTCCGGTGATCGTGTTGACCGCCTACGCAGACGGTGCGAACACGATTGATGCGATGCGTCTGGGTGCGTTCGATCACCTCACCAAGCCGGTCGGAAGACAAGACGTGATCAATGTTCTGAGGCGGGCGTTGAAAGCGGATGAGCAGTCGAGGTCCAGCGCAACCGAAGCTTCGTGTTCCGAGGATTCGACCGATCCATATCGCCTGATCGGTTCTAGCCCCGCCATGCGCGAAATGCAAAAGCGGATAGGGCTAGCTGCGGCCAGTTCTGCACCCGCTTTGTTGATCGGAGAAACCGGCACAGGCAAGGAACTGGTAGCCCGAGCGCTTCATCGACACTCCTCTCGCGCAGACGGGCCGTTCGTTGCGATCAACTGTTCTGCGATTCCCAAAGAATTGCTGGAGAGCGAATTGTTCGGCCATGTGCGTGGGGCGTTTACCGGAGCTGCCGGCGAGCGCGCTGGATGTTTCCGCGCAGCAGATGGCGGCGTGCTCTTGCTCGATGAAATCGGCGACATGGAACCAGGCGTGCAGGCCAAGATTCTTCGTGCATTGCAGGAAGGCGAGGTCACGCCGGTAGGCAGCAACAAGTCGGTCAAGGTCGATGTTCGGGTGATAGCCGCAACGCATCGCGACCTTTCAACGGCGGTGCGCGAAGGGCAGTTCCGCGAGGACCTTTTCTATCGTCTCAACGTGCTGCCGATTCCGGTGCCGTCCTTGAAGAATCGCGTTGAAGACATCGTGCCGCTGGCCGAGTACTTCTTGCGGCGAGCCGCCGCAACCAATGAGTCTGGCGCACCTAAAACGCTGTCTGCCGCTGCGGCGCAGCTTTTACAGAGCCAGGATTGGCCTGGCAACGTTCGTGAGTTGCGCAATCTCATGGAGAGAGCAAACGCGCTGGTCCGCCATCGCGTGATCGATGTGTCGGATCTGTTGGCCGACAAAAATACTTCTGGCCGACTCACCGATATCGACACGACGCAGGCGCCCGATTTGACCAGCGGCGAGATGCCCGCAGCCGTCGAGCGGCTCGAGCGATTGATGATCGCAAACGCTCTTTCCAAAAGCGGCGGCAATCGGGCCGAGGCCGCCAGAATTCTCGGAATCCACCGGCAATTGCTCTACAAAAAAATGTCGCAGTACGGACTTGAATAGTCGGCGTGTTGTCCGTTTTGCGGACACCGATGTGTCTGGTTTTAAGTCGCTAGAGTTGCGCTCGAATCGCTAACTCGTTGATTCATATAGCTTCACGAGCTGGCACGGAACGTGGAGTGTTCAAGGCACCTAACAAGGAGCTTTGAAAATGAAATCGTTATTTCGCCCCAGCTATTTTTCTATCCTCTTGCTTGCTAGCGCCAGCACTTTCGCGCAGCAGCCACCTGCGCCTGTGTCTGCTCCTTTGTCCGCGCCTGCACCAGGTGCCGAGCAAATTCGTCAACGTCCGCGGGTCATGGAACAAGGCGCCATGCAAAACGTCAGCGGCCGAGTGCAGCAATGGCTAATCAATCCGAATGGCGAGGCAGACGGGTTTCTGCTGTCAGACGGCACACAGGTGAATTTCCCGCCCCACCTCTCGGCCAGGGCCATGCAGACGATCAAGCCGGGCGATACGGTTCAAATTTCCGGGACTCGGACTGCCGCGAACGGATCTGTGCGTGCCCAGCGCATGACAGTGAACGGAAGCGGTCGCGAGATCGTCGAGCAAGGGCCGGATGCAAACGCTGCACCTCCGACGCCGCGCGATCCTGCTGCTTTGGTGGCCATCAATGCAAGCGGTGTCGTGTCGCGTGTTCTGTACACAGACAGAGGCGATGCCAACGGCGTAATTCTGGATAGCGGCGCCATCGTTCGATTCCCGCCTCGCGCCCTCGCGACAGGCGGCATGACGAGTCAGCTCTTGCGTCCCGGGGCCAGCATAGTGGCGCGTGGCTGGGGCACACGAGGTGCGCAAGGCACAGCGCTCGAAGCAACTGCGATCGGAGAGTCGGCAGACAAGATGAACGATCTGTTCGCAGGTCCGGGAGCAACGCCCGATCGCATGCCTGCAGTCTCGGATGCGCGAGGACCGCGTGATGCACCGCGTGGTGGACCTCGTGGTGGACCGGGTCGAGTTCCCCCGCGACCGGATGTTCAACCACGCGGCGAAGGCGCCCCTCCAATGAACGCTGTGCCACCCGCACCGGTTCAAGTGCCACCGGCCTCTTGAACCCACCGCTCAACGCCGAGCGCCGACCACTATTCATAGACTGAACCGAAGGAAATTTACTCATGGCATCGAACAACGACATCGCGACAAGCAACGCGAAGAAGAAACCCAAGCCCGAACATCACCACCCGGACCACAAGGACCATCACGAACACGAGGTCGATGTGTGGTCGGTGGAAGGGCAGTTCCAGCACGTCATCTACAGCCCTAAAGGTGCAATCGAGGGATTCATCATTCACACCGACGACACTCCCACGCAATTCGTGATCGACTCGCAGGATTCGTCAGTGACCGAGCAGATCGCCAAGCTCCGCAAAAACCAGATCCTGGTAGTCGAAGGTATTGCGGCAGCGCCGTCACCAAAAGGCGAAGCCGAGCACACGGTTTATCAGTTCGAAAGAATCGCGTCGATTGCAGGACGACCGGTCCCGCCTGTGCATACGCCGCAGAAGGTCAAGGGCACGGTCGTACGATTCAATCACGCTAAACACGGTGAGCGAAACGGCCTGGTGCTCGACACAGGAGATTTCATCCACACCAAGCCCGATGGCCTAGCCGGCCTACATATCGAAATCGGCGACATGGTCGAAGCCGAAGGCGATGCGAAACGCCTGGCGGGCCGTGACGGATATGTGATCGAAGCTCGCACTCTCAACGGGAAGCCGGTGGGACCCAAGCATTGATTACGAATTGATCGCGCAACTGATCACGACGCGCTAGCCACACGACCATTTTGAATGCCACCATGGAACGTAACCGGATTTCGACATCTCTCTGGGCGCTCACATGGCTGGCATTCTTCATGGCCGATGTGCGCGATGGGCTCGGCCCTTTTCTGGCGACCTATCTTCAGGAAACCAAATTTCAGCAGGAGTGGATCGGCTACACCATGACCGCAGGCGGACTCGCCGGTATGGTCATGACGCCGATGGCCGGCGCGTGGGTCGACAAATACCGACAAAAACGTGCGATGACCGTGGTCGCTTCGATTGCGGTCATCGCCGCCAGTGCAATTGCCTTCACCACACACGGCAAACTGGTGCTGGTGGGATCGCACGTCGTTACCGGAATGGCAGGCGCGATCATCGGCGCGACCATGGCTGGGCTCACGCTCGGCATAGCGAAGTCAGCCGGATTCAAGCACCAGACGGGACGCAACGAAGCATTCGGCCACGCGGGGAACATCGTGTCGGCCATCGGGGCAGGGCTCGCCGCGCATTACTTCGGCGCTCCCTGGATTCTCGCGGTCATGGTTGCGATGGGCATCGGCGTGATGTTCTCGATCAAGGCGATTCGTGCTGGTGACATCGATCACGAAGCAGCGCGGGGAGAAGAGCCTCAGCGCGAGCTTAACGACGACGGTAACCACGCTGTTGACGACGCTGTTAACCACGACCCAATCCGCGCTCTGTTCAGCAATCGTCCATTGTTGCTGTTCGCACTGGCATGCGCCTTCTTTCATTTCGGCAATGCGTCGATGCTGCCTTTGCTGAACCAGCGCCTTGCCGCCACGGTGGTCGATTCGGCACCTTTGTTGTGGACTGGCATTGCAATCGTGGTGGCTCAACTTGCGATGATTCCCGTGGCGCTGTGGGTCGCCAGAAGCAGGCGTTTCGATGCGACCTGGTTCGTCTACGCAGCGATTCTCGTGTTGCCGGTTCGCGGCGCTATTGCCTACGCTATGTCCAGCGCGTGGAGCAACATACCGGTGCAAATTCTCGACGGCTTCGCAGCTGGTGCATTGGGCGTCGCGACTCCTTTGCTGGTTCAGCGATACACCGCAGGCAGTGGCAGGTTCAACACCGCACTGGGCTTCGTCATGACGCTTCAAGGCGTAGGCGCAGCCATCAGTCCGTCGTTCGCCAACATGGTGGTCGGCGCCGACCAACGATTCGGACTCGCATTCGTTTGCCTCGCGTCGGTGGCAGTCATCGCATTGCCGGTGTTCATGGCAGCGCAACGGGCGTCCTCGATTGCGATGCCCGCGCAACTGCAGACGGTAGACAGAGTGCGCGTCTAGGGAGCGCTTCGAGAGAAGTTCGACGGCATCGTTTAAAGCAGGTTTAAGCGGAATCGCCTACGATCCGCGCCATGAAACGCAGCGCAAGTCGACACTCCGAATATCACCGTCATTCTCGTGTGGGCTGGCTGCGCGCAGCGGTTCTCGGAGCCAATGACGGGATCGTTTCCACGGCAAGTCTTATCGTGGGAGTTGCTGCGGCGAACGTCTCGCACGCATCGATTCTCACCACCGGAATGGCCGGCCTGATCGCAGGTGCGATGTCGATGGCCGCTGGCGAGTATGTCTCGGTGCATTCTCAGGCAGACACCGAGAAAGCAGATCTTGCGCGCGAGCAGAGCGAACTCGACGACGACCATGTCGCAGAGCATCGTGAACTGGCGGCGATTTACGTGGGACGTGGCCTCGATGCCGAACTTGCGTCTCAGGTGGCAACGCAGCTCATGCGCCACGATGCATTGGGCGCTCATGCTCGCGACGAGTTGGGCATCTCCGATGTCCGTGCCAATCCGCTGCAAGCCGCGATAGCTTCGGCGTTGAGCTTCGCCATAGGTGCAGCTCTTCCCTTGATCGCCGCGTTGATCGCGCCGCCCGCTGTGCTCACACTCACCGTGGGTGCGGCTTCGATCTTTTTTCTCGGGTTGCTGGGTGCTGTTGCGGCAAGAGCAGGCGGCGCTCCGATTCTTCCTTCAGTGGTGCGGGTCGTGTTTTGGGGTGCGGCCGCAATGGCGGTGACTGCGGGTGCGGGCGCGCTGTTCGGAGCGAAGGGTTGAAACCTGGAGGCTGGTTGGGTTGGTTGGGTCGGTTCGTTCGGTTGTTTCTGCGGGCTTCACGGTTTATCCTGCGCATTCCCGAAAACTGAAAAAAGATCAACCGGAGACGACATGCATGAACCGGCTCGAAGCTTCGTCGGCATTGCGGATTGGAAGGCGCGGTGCTGAATTCAAATTTGCTCCGATGCTTTCTGGCAGTGCTGGATCATCCTTCGCTAACCGCTGCGGCGCGGCATCTATGCGTGAGTCAGCCCGCGTTATCTAAAAGCCTTCGCCGGCTCGAAGACGATCTGGGAGTACCGCTGTTCGAACGAACTCCTACTGGCATGCTGCCGACTCCCTACGCGATAGCACTGGCTCAACGCGCAAGAGCTATCCACCAGGAGTCCGAACGTGCACGTCTCGAGCTATCGCAACTTCGCGACGGCGGAGTGGGCTCGATCAAGATCGGTACAGGGCCGCTGTGGTCGGTCCATGTGCTCCCGCAGGTCATTGCCGACCTGGTGGAGACCTATCCGCAACTGCGGGTGAGGCTAGTGCCAGGAGTGCTCGACACACTGCTTCCGCAGTTGATCAAAGGTGAGCTCGATATCGTCTGTTCGGCTCTCGATTTCCCGGATCAGGTCGATCTTCAAAAAGAACATCTGATCGAGAGCGAACACATCATCCTGGTCCATGAAACTCATCAGCTCGGCAAGTCACGGAAAGTGACCCCGGAAGCCTTGAGTCGCTGCGCCTTCGTCGGCATGCACAACGACTATGCGGTGCTCGATCGCATGACTCGTTACTTCGCGCTGCGAGGGCAGAAGTCGCCAGGTTTCGCGGCAGAGGTGGGATCGCTGGAAATGCTTTTTTCGCTGGTTGCGACCGGAGCATTCGTCGCAACGCAGTCCAATCAGGTGCTCGAAAGGGCAGCCCAGATGGGCATTCGAAAAATGAAAGTCGAAGGCTCGTTCTGGAAATTCGAAGGTGGAGTCGTTTTCCGGGAATCCTCCGCATCGGCGCCGCTAGTCACTCTGTTCCGCGACGCCTTGAAGGCGCGACTGGCTGAGCTGGGGGAATCGGTGTTCGTTCATCGCTGATCTCTGATCGCCGGAGTACGACAAGGGGACATAACTGCGGGGAATGGCCCCATGAAAACCCGCCATTGGACGCAATGCCGATTCGAACTTATCGTCCCGCCATAAATACGGAGACGACATGCCCGAATCGATTCAGATGATCCTTCCCTACGTGAAGGGTGGCGGTAGCGATCAGCGCGCACGCCTGACCGCCAAATACCTTTCGCGTTATCTGGATCGCCAGGTAGAGGTGGTGAATCGAACCGGCGCTGTCGTCGGCCATACAGCTATCGCGACAGCCGCCCCGGACGGCGAAACCATTGGACTGATTACCGGGGAAATCGGGATGATGCACTGGCATCACGACGTGACGCCCTTGACCCCCGCCGACTACACCGCGCTCGCGGTGCCCTTCGTCGAGTCGTCCGCGATCATCGTGGCGGCGGATGCACCCTTCGATACGCTCGCCGACTTCCTCGATCACTGCAGGACCAATCCGGTGGTGGGATCGGGTGGACCCGACTTCAGCGTCTGGAAATTCTCGTTGGTAGGTCTGCTGCACACAGCCGGTGTTTCTGCCGATCGGGTCGAATGGATCGAGACGTATAGCGGAGAGCAGGGCCTGGCGAATGTCACCGAAGGCAAGGCGCTGGTCGCACCGATCACGATGACCGATGCGCGCGGACCTTTGCGAGACGGAAAGGCCAAGGCCCTCGCCACGATGGAGGACCAGCGCCATGTCGCTTTCCCCGATGTACCGACCGTCAAGGAGGCGATTGGCGTGCCGTGGTCGGTAGCGCACTGGCGCGGCGTTGTCGCGCCACGAGGTCTGCCCGACTCGATTCGCGACAGGTACATCGATGCGCTTCGTCAAATCGAAAACGATACCGAGTTCCAGCAGGAGGCGAAGGCCAGCTCGTTCACGATCCGCTGGCGATTCGGTGACGATTTCGAGCGCTACATGCAAGAAGACGACGCGCAGTTCGGCGAGATCATCAAGCTGCTCGACACGCGTTCAGGGAGCACATCGAAGTTGTATTGAGGTTCTAAAAAACTACAGGAACGGAGACAAAAAATGATGAGACAAAAAAGAGAATTTCCCCGGCTACTGACATGCATCGCTGTATTTGCAGCATCGGTGATGTCGGCGACAGTTGCGCATGCGCAAGGCGCCTACCCGAACAAGCCGATTCGCATCATCGTGCCGATCGCAGCCGGCAGCGTCACCGATGTGGTGCTTCGCGGCGCAACACCCGCGCTGCAGCAAAAGCTGGGTCAGCCAGTCATCATCGACAACCGGCCCGGCGCAAGCGGAATCGTCGGTGCCGAGGCGTGTGCCAAGGCGGCGCCGGACGGCTACACCATCTGCGCGGTTTATCACGCCATCACATCGTTCAACCCCTTCATGTTCGACAAGTTGCCCTACGACCCGGCCAAGGATTTCGCGCCTATCGGCCGATTGTTCTTCGTGACCGAAGGGCTGGTCGTGCCCGCATCTCTTCCTGTTCAAAACGTGGCCGAGCTGAAGACCTACGCCCAGCGCAATCCGAGCGGTACCAATCTGGGAACGCTGGGTGAAGGATCGCTGCAGGAATTGATGGTGGCATGGCTCAATCGTGAGTGGGGCACCAAGATCATCGGCGTTCCGTATAAAGGCGGCGGCCCGATCGCAACGGCGGTTACCGCAGGCGAAATACAGATGGCCCAAATGGGCTTGGGCAATTTCATCGGACTTATTCAGGCCGGTCAGATAAGGGCGGTTGCAGTGGCATCGGGTCAACGCTCGAAAATGCTGCCGCAGGTACAGACCATGGAAGAAGCCGGACTCGGAGGGTTCCCCAGCCGCCCGTGGTGGGGCATGGTCGCTCCTGCTAATACACCGCCCGCTATCCTTGCCAAGTTGAACGCCGACTTCAACGCCGTGTTCCGGGATCCGAAGATGCTCGAATTCATGGAAGCGAGATACGTCGAGCCTGCTCCGGATTCGCCCCAGGAATTCGCCACGTTCATGCGGACCGATCGGGAGTCGGCAGGAGCTTTGGTTCGTATGGCCAAAGATCCACAGGGCAAGTGACGCGAGGCTCTCGTTAATCCTATGCAGAGGTCATTGAAGCGCGCTTTTTCTATCGATGATCTCGAGCGTCTTGCCAGCAGGAAGCTGGCCCGTGCGGTGTATGACTTTTATGCTGGCGGTGCAGAAGACGAGGCTTGCATGCATCGCAATCGCGCAGCGTTCGGTCGTCTCGAGCTCGTTCCTAGAATTCTTGCAGGAGTGAGCGATGTGCAGCTTGAATCCCGCCTTCTAGGTGCTCCCGCAGGAATGCCTCTTGCGATAGCGCCCATGGGGGCGGTCGGTTTCGGCCGCCGAGGTGGCGACCTCGAGCTGGCTCGCGCAGCAGCCGTTGCGCGGGTGCCATACGTGCTGTCCACCACCGGTACCGCGTCGATCGAACGGATTGCGTCGGATGCGGGGGGACGACTGTGGTTTCAGCTCTACCCATTGCGCCGTCGAGAGGTATCGGAAAAATTGGTGCAGCGCGCCCAGGCAGCTGGATACGAAGCACTGGTGGTGACGGTCGACGTCCCGGTAGGTGGAAAGCGTGAGCGTGATCTGCGGAACGATTTTGCGATGCCGTTTCGCTTCACCCCTCGCAATATGCTGGGATTTGCAATGCGCCCGCGCTGGGCTCTGGACATGTTGATTCGCGGCGTGCCCACGCTGGAAAATCTGGCGCAACTGACTGGGGACGATTCGACTGCGCATTCCCTGGCGCGATCGTCTTCTAACGCATCGTCGGTGGGCGGCGAGTTCGATATGTCTTTTCGCTGGAGCGATCTCGCGTCAATTCGCAGCCAATGGAAGGGCAAACTGCTGATCAAAGGCGTATTGCACCCGGAAGACGCTCTGCGTGCAGTCGAGCACGGGTGCGATGCAGTGATAGTTTCGAATCACGGGGGCCGTCAACTCGACAGTGCGCCATCGCCTGTTTCTGTGCTGCCGGAGGTGGTTCAGGCCGTTGGCGGAAGGGCCGAAGTCTGGGTCGACGGAGGAATCCGGCGAGGGGCGGACATCGTGAAGGCTCGCGCTCTCGGGGCGACCGGTGTGCTCGTCGGGAGGCCGCTTTTGTGGGGTGTATGCGCCGGCGGCGAAGAAGGAGCAACACGCGCCCTATCGATTTTTAGAGACGAGATGTCCAAAACGCTTCACCTCTGCGGCATCGGAAGCATCGAAGCCATCGATAGCTCCCTGCTTCGCACTTCTCCAGCACTGGTCTGACTCGACAGTAGCCGTGAGCGCTCGTGCTTTGCGCGGCGTCAGCACCGGCATCTTTACGCAATCTTGATACCCCCTCCCGAAACCTATACGCCTATTTAAGCGCCCTGAAATTACCGTTCAAGCACTGGAATTTTTCATTGCGAGGACTGTATGGATTTCATGTTTTTAGGGGCCATCGCCGTCATGGCTGCGGCAATTTTCGGGCTCATCGCCGCATGTGACCGACTCCGGTCAAAGGGCGAAGCGAGGAGCGGCAAATGATGTGGCTTTACTACCTCGGCGGCACGACCGCCCTCGGACTTCTGGTCTATCTCGTCATTGCGTTGTTCAACGCAGAGGAGTTTTAAATGACCTCGCAATCCATCGCACAACTCATCGTGTTTCTCGTAGTCCTGATCGCTGCGGCCTGGCCTCTCGGCATATGGCTCACACGAATTGCCGAAGGCTCGATTCCGCGCTGGCTGATGCCGGTGCGCAAAGTGGAGCTGCTTCTTTACCGCGTTGCCGGCGTACATGCCGACGAAAGCATGAACTGGAAGTCCTACGCCGTCGGCCTGATCGTGTTCAACCTCGTCGGTGTTCTGGTGGTCTACGCGCTGCAACGCTTGCAGGCAGTGCTTGGACTCAACCCGCAAGGCTTTGCGGCGGTGAGTCCTGATTCATCCTTCAACACGGCCATCAGCTTCGTGACCAACACCAACTGGCAGGGCTACGGCGGTGAATCGACGATGAGTTATCTGACGCAGATGCTCGCGCTCACGGTGCAGAACTTCTTCTCGGCTGCAACCGGCATCGTCGTGGTGTTCGTTCTGATTCGCGGATTTGCCTCACGGTCGACTGGCGTAGTCGGCAACTTGTGGGCCGACATCGCTCGCGTCACCTTGTATCTGCTGCTGCCGCTCGCATTCGTGTTCTCGCTGGTATTGGTCGGACAGGGCGTGATCCAGAACTTCGACACCTACAAAGAGGCGACGACTCTCGAGGTAAACGAGTACCAAGCGCCCAAGCTCGATGCAAAAGGCGATCCGGTCAAGGATGCAGCAGGTAATGCGGTCACCGAGCCGCAAAAGGCATCGACCCAACAACTTGCAATGGGTCCGGTGGCTTCGCAGGAAGCTATCAAGATGCTGGGCACCAACGGCGGCGGATTCTTCAACGCCAACTCGGCTCACCCTTACGAAAATCCGACTCCCATCAGCAACTTCCTGCAGATGCTGTCGATGTTCCTCATTCCTGCTGCTCTGGTCTTTGCGTTCGGCCGCATGGTTGGCGATGTGAGGCAATCCTGGGCAGTGCTCGCCGCGATGACCGTTTTCTTCGTAATTGCAGTGCTCGTCATAACGCCGGCAGAGCAGGGCGGTAACCCGCAGTTCGCTGCACTGGGCATCGATCAAATGGCTTCAGCGAATCAGGCTGGCGGAAACATGGAAGGCAAAGAAACTCGCTTCGGCATCAATGCGACTTCACTCTTCACCGTCATCACCACCTCTGCTTCCGTAGGTGCAGTCACTGGCATGCATGATTCGATGACGCCTATCGGCGGTGCGGTCCCTCTGGTGCTGATGCAACTTGGCGAGGTCGTGTTCGGTGGCGTCGGAGCAGGTCTCTACGGCATGCTGATTTTTGCGATTCTCACTGTGTTCATCGCGGGTCTGATGATCGGTCGCACACCCGAATACCTGGGCAAGAAAATCGAATCGTTCGACATGAAAATGACGTCGATCGCGATTCTCGCCACGCCTATTCTCGTGCTCGGCGGCACGGCCATTGCAGTCGTTGCCGATTTTGGACGCGCCGGTATTGCCAACCCTGGACCGCACGGTTTCACCGAGATCCTTTACGCGTTCACATCTGCCGCCAACAACAACGGTAGCGCCTTTGCCGGGCTGTCTGCCAACACGCCGTTCTACAACACGCTGCTCGCGGTTGCGATCTGGTTCGGACGCTTTGCGGTGATCGTTCCGGTGCTCGCCATTGCGGGCAACCTGGCCAGCAAGAAGCGGCTGAACGTGACCGCAGGAACGCTGCCCACACACGGCCCGCTGTTCGTGCTGTTGCTGATCGGAACCGTCCTTCTTGTCGGTCTTCTCAACTACGTGCCTGCACTGGCGCTGGGCCCGGTCGTCGAGCACTTCATGTTGTGGGGTGCCAAGTGATACGAGTAACTGAAACCCATCGGGTGGATCACATGTCCAATACGAAATCGAACAAACCCAACAAGTCGGGCGAGTCTTCCAACTCGTTCTCCTTGATGGATCCCAAGCTGTTGATGCCTGCCATCTACGCATCCTTCGCGAAATTGAGCCCGCGTGTTCAGTGGCGCAATCCGGTGATGTTCGTGGTGTACGTCGGAAGCATCATCACGACCATTCTCTGGATTCAGGCGATGGGCGGCGACGGTGAGGCGCCAGCCGGATTCATTCTTGCCATCGCACTGTGGCTCTGGTTTACCGTGCTCTTCGCGAACTTCGCGGAAGCCATGGCGGAAGGCCGCAGCAAAGCGCAAGCCGCATCGCTTCGCGGCATGAAACGCCGCGTCATCGGCAAGCGTCTTCAACAGCCTCATCACGGTTCATCGTGGATCCCGATCGAAGCGGAATCCCTGCGCAAGGGAATCGTGGTTCTGGTGGAAGCCGGCGACGTGATTCCCCTGGACGGTGAAGTCATCGAAGGCGTGGCATCGGTAGACGAAAGCGCAATCACGGGCGAGTCGGCTCCTGTCATTCGTGAATCAGGTGGCGATTTTTCATCGGTCACCGGTGGCACGCGGGTGTTGTCCGACTGGCTGGTGATCAAGATCTCGGTGAACCCGGGCGAGTCGTTCCTCGATCGCATGATCTCGATGGTCGAAGGCGCCAAGCGTCAGAAGACTCCGAACGAAATCGCACTGAACATTCTGCTAGTCGCGCTGACCATCGTGTTCCTCGTGGTGGTCGTCACGCTGTTGCCGATGTCCATCTTCGGAGTCGACATGGCGAAATCCGGAACCGCAGTCACCATCACGACACTGATCGCGCTGCTGGTCTGCCTGATTCCGACCACCATCGGTGCGTTGCTATCTGCCATCGGCGTCGCCGGCATGAGCCGCATGATGCAGGCGAATGTGATTGCAACTTCGGGCCGCGCAGTCGAAGCCGCTGGCGACGTGGATGTGCTGATGCTCGACAAGACCGGCACGATCACGCTCGGCAATCGGCAGGCATCGTCGTTCCACTCGTCGGCCGGTTGCACCGAACAGGCACTGGCCGATGCGGCCCAGCTCGCATCTCTTGCCGATGAAACGCCGGAAGGTCGCAGCATCGTCGTGCTGGCCAAGCAGAAATTCAATCTGCGTGAACGCGAAATGGCGGGTCTCAATGCGGACTTCGTCGCGTTCACCGCGCAGACTCGCATGAGCGGTGTCGATCTCTCCATCGAGGGCAAGACGCGTCAGATTCGCAAGGGTGCCGGTGACGCGATCCGTAAGCACATCGAGTCGTTGGGTGGTACGTGGCCTGCCGAACTGCAGAAAACTGTTGAAGAAGTTTCGCGTCGGGGCAGCACACCGCTGGTGGTGTCCGACGGAGCTCAGGCTCTCGGTGTCGTGGAACTCAAAGACATCGTGAAAGGCGGCATCAAGGAACGATTCGCCGAACTTCGCCAGATGGGCATCAAGACCATCATGATCACCGGCGACAACAAACTCACAGCAGCAGCTATTGCGGCAGAAGCCGGCGTCGATGATTTCCTTGCAGAGGCAACTCCCGAAGCCAAGCTGGCATTGATTCGCGAATACCAAAGCGAAGGTCGCCTGGTCGCGATGACCGGCGACGGCACCAACGACGCGCCCGCTCTTGCTCAGGCAGACGTTGCAGTAGCGATGAACACCGGAACGCAAGCCGCGAAGGAAGCCGGGAACATGGTCGATCTCGATTCGAATCCGACCAAGCTGCTGGAAATCGTGGAAACCGGCAAGCAGCTCCTGATGACACGCGGATCGCTCACCACATTCTCGATTGCCAACGATGTGGCGAAGTATTTCGCGATCATTCCTGCGGCGTTCGCCACCACCTATCCGCAGCTAAAAGCGCTAGACGTGATGGGACTGCACAGCCCCTCGTCGGCCATTCTCGCGGCGGTCATCTTCAACGCGATCATCATCATTTTCCTGATTCCGCTGGCGCTGAAAGGCGTGAAATACCGGGCCATCGGTGCCTCCGCATTGCTGCGCAGGAACGTGTTGATTTACGGCGTGGGTGGACTGATCGTGCCCTTCGTCGGCATCAAGCTGATCGACATGGTGCTTGCCGCTACCGGCCTGCTCTGAAACTAATTTAAAGAAAAGAGGAACCTATGGCTTCCATCATTGTTTCGACACTGCGTCCCGCTGTCGTTGTGTTCACGGCCCTGACCCTCGTTACCGGCGTCATCTATCCGGCAGCTGTCACCGGTATCGCTAAGGTGGCGTTTCCGCATCAGGCTGCGGGTAGCTTGATCGAGCGAGACGGCAAGGTCGTCGGATCGTCCTTGATCGGACAGAACTTTTCCGATCAGAAAAACTTCTGGGGTCGCCTATCGGCAACTTCGCCGATGTCCTACAACGCCGCGTCGTCCGGTGGCTCGAATCTGGGCCCGACCAACCCGGCATTGATAGAGGCGGTGAAAGCCCGGGTCGATGCCTACCGCGCTGCCGATCCAGGCAACACCGCGCCCATCCCGGTAGATCTCGTGACAGCGTCTGCCAGTGGACTGGACCCGCAGATCAGCTATGCCGGCGCGATGTATCAGGCCGCGCGAATCGCGCGTTTGCGTGGCGTCTCTATCGAGCAGGTGAAGGCGCTTGTCGACAAACACACCCAGCACCACTTCCTCAATTTCATCGGTGAAAAACGGGTGAACGTGCTGGAACTCAACCTGGAGTTGCAGACGCTGAAAAGCGGAGCCGGGGTAGGAACTGGGGGCGCAACCGGCGCAACAGGGACTACCATCTCCATCGCAGACGTCTGAAAACCAAGAATGAACCAAAGCCGCAGCGATAGACCCGATCCCGATGAGTTGCTGGCGCAATTGCGTGACCGCGAGTCACGCGATTCGCGCGGCAAGCTGCGCATTTACTTTGGATCTTCCGCAGGCGTAGGCAAGACCTTCGCCATGCTTGCCGCCGCAAAAGCGCTCAAGCTTCGCGGAGTCGATGTGATCGTCGGCGTGGTCGAGACTCATGGACGAGTCGATACCGCGACTCAACTGGCCGGTCTCGATGTGTTGCCGCCAGCACAACTGAAGTCGCGCGAGCGAACGCTGCCCGAATTCGACCTCGATGGCGCATTAGCACGCCGACCTACGCTGATCCTGGTCGACGAGCTCGCGCATAGCAATGCGCCCGGTTCCCGTCATCCGAAGCGGTGGCAGGACGTGGAGGAGTTGCTCGACGCTGGCATCGATGTGTTCACCACAGTGAACGTGCAGCATCTCGAAAGCCTGAACGACGTGGTCGGCGGCATCACCGGCATTCGGGTCTACGAGACATTGCCGGATACTTTCTTCGATAGCGCAGATGAAGTCGTGCTGGTCGATACCTCGTCCGACGAGTTGATAGATCGGCTCAAAGCCGGAAAGATCTACGCGCCCGCGCAGGCCGAACGTGCGGCGCACAACTTCTTCCGAAAAGGCAATCTGATGGCACTGCGCGAGCTCGCGCTGCGCCGAACGGCAGACCGGATCGAAGACGATGTGCAGGCGTATCGACTTGATCAGTCGATCACGCCGGTATGGAAAACCGAAGCGGCCCTGTTGTGCTGCATCGGGCCGCAATCTGGTAACGATCATGTGGTGCGAAGTGCGGCTCGTCTGGCGCAGCAGCTGGGGGTCGCCTGGCATGCGGTGTACGTGGAAACGCCGAAGCTTCAGCGACTCGATAACGCCAAGCGCGAGAGCATTCTGCGGACCGTACGGCTGGCCGAAGAACTTGGAGCGACCACCGCAGTCCTCGCGTCGCAGGATGTACCCAGCGCACTGGTCGAACACGCGCGACATCACAACTTGTCGAAGTTGATGATGGGGCACAACAAGGCGCGCGGATGGTGGCAGCGCGAAACCCTCGGAAGGCGTCTTGCCGAACTTGCCCCTGAGTTCGACCTGATCGAGGTTGGCGTCGATCAGCGTGCTCAGGAAGTCCCGATCTCTGGCACCAGATCGCGTGGCGAACGGCACGACCAGACCTCGATCAACTGGTCGAGTTTCATCTGGGCAGCTGCCATTTGCGGTTTGACCACGCTTGCAGTCATACCGATGCGCGGCATCTTCGAACTGCCGAATATCGTCATGGTGTTCCTGCTGGCAGTCGTGTTCGTCGCGGTCAAGTTCGGACGCGGTCCCGCCGTACTTTCCGCCTTCCTGAACGTCGCGGCTTTCGACTATTTCTGCGTCGCTCCTCAACTCTCTTTCGCCGTGTCCGACGCGCAATATCTGCTGACCTTCGCAGTCATGTTGATCGTCGGTCTGGTCATCGGGCAACTCACTGCAGGTCTCCGTTATCAGGCGCGAATTGCGTCGCACCGTGAGTCGAGATCGCGAGCGCTTTTCGAAGTAGCGCGAGATTTGTCCAGCGTGCTGACCACCGAACAGTGCGTCGAGATTGCCGAGAAGGCGATATCTCGCGAATTTCACGCGAAGGCAAAAGTCTTTTTGCTGGACATGGACGAGCGCCTGCAACCTCCGTCCGACGTCGAGGGCGAGACGGCCTTGGATCTTGGCACTGCCCAATGGGCGCTCGATCACAACGAGCCTGCCGGTACGGGCACTGATACTTTGCCGGGCAGTCCGTGGCTTTATCTGCCGCTCAAAGCCTCGATGAGGACCCGTGGCGTTCTGGCAGTCCGGCCCGACGAGCCCCGCTTGCTGATGGTGCCGGAGCAGCGAACCCAGCTGGAAACATTCGCGGCGCTGTCGGCAGTAGCGATCGAACGGGTGCATTACGTCGATGTGGCGCGCCAGGCGACGGTGCAGATCGAATCGGAGCGCTTGCGCAACTCCTTGCTGTCTACGCTGTCGCACGACCTCCGTACACCGCTTGCGGCCTTGTACGGTTTGTCGGACATGCTGGTTGCCAGCTTGCCCGAGTCGCTGCGCGATCAGCGCGAGACAGCGCAGGGCATCAGCTTCGAGGCCCGACGCATGAACGCGATGGTGAACAACCTGCTCGACATGGCACGCCTCGAAAGCGGGAACGTTCGCCTGAACAAGCAATGGCAGCCGATAGAGGAAGTGGTGGGCAGCGCGCTGCGATCGGTGAAGAGTGCGATTGCGAAACATCGAGTCGAGATCGACTTGCCAGCGGATTTGCCGTTCATTGAAATCGATTCGGTGTTGCTGGAACGCGTGCTGGCCAACCTGCTTGAAAACGCTTCGAAGTACACACCTGCAGACAGTCTGGTAACCGTTTCGGCTCGAGTCGAGGGGGCCAACATGGTGGTGAGCGTGAGCGACAACGGTCCTGGTCTGCCTGCCACGCTATCAAACGGACGCGAAGAAAATCTGTTCGAGAAGTTCACGCGAGGCGACAGGGAGTCCGCTATTTCGGGCGTAGGTTTGGGCCTCGCAATATGCCGGGCGATCGTCGAAGCGCATGGCGGAAAAATTGGGGTGCAGAACAAAGCGTCTGCATCTGGCGCGTCCGGTGCAAGCAACCAACCTGGCAATCACGGTGCAAAATTCTGGTTTACCTTGCCACTCGGCACGCCGCCCTCCATGCCTGTACCGGAAGAGATTCGATGAGCGATCCAGTCGTCACCATTCTTATCGTCGAAGACGAAGCACAGATACGCCGCTTCGTCCGAGGAGCGATCGAAGCGCAAGGATGGAATGCATTCGAGGCGGACACCGTGGCGAAGGGCCTCACCGAAGCAGGAACTCGGCGGCCGGACCTTGTGGTGCTCGATCTTGGATTGCCCGATGGCGACGGTGTCGAGTTTCTGCGCGACCTTCGCGCGTGGTCGAAGGTGCCCGTCATCGTTCTGTCTGCGCGTACCGATGAAGCAGACAAAATTGCGGCTCTCGATGCGGGAGCCGACGACTACCTCACCAAACCCTTCGGTGTCGGTGAGTTGATGGCCCGTCTGCGAGTTGCGCTGCGTCGCAGTCATGCGAATTCCGATTCGAGCGATGCCACTTTCACGTTCGGCGATATCACGGCCGACTTCGCTGCACGGCGCGTGAGTCGGGGCGACGAGGTAATTCACCTCACGCCCATTGAGTACCGCCTGTTCACGCTTCTTGTTGCCAACGAGGGCAAGGTGCTCACTCATCGGCATTTACTGCGCGAAGTGTGGGGCCCGTCGCATTCGGAACAGACCCATTACCTTCGTGTGTACATGGGACAGCTGAGGCAAAAACTCGAGGCCGACGCCGCGCGTCCCAAGCACTTCCTGACTGAGGGTGGGGTGGGGTACCGGTTCGTTCGCAACTAAGCGGGAAAATAAGCCGAAAGCTAAGCCGAAAACTTAGACGGACGGCACGACCGGCAGCAGGTCAAATCGGATAGATGATCGAGTTCGGAATCAACTCCGTGTCGTACACACAGGTCTTCGATTCGAACTTCAGGCCTTCCGGCGTTCTCACGATCAGGTCGATGTACTTGCCGACGTTGAACACGGTCGATTCTTCCGATAGCTTGGTTCGAAACACTGCGTAGTTCGCCTCGGTCTCGAAACGGTCGCCCTCGCTCGATTTGACCAGTGGAGCGCCCACGATGTGTCGCTGGTAGTACGGGTCGTGGTACAGCGTTTCTCTGATTCCATAGACGCGGTCTTTCAGCATTCCCTTGCTCTCGAATGACAAGGTGGTGAGCGGGAAGTTGCGCTCATAGTTTTCGCGCGGAATGAGCTTGTAGCTGCATTCCTCGACGAAGAATTCCGGCCATAAATCCCAGTTGCCCGAGTCGACTGCGCGCGCGTAGTCGGCGTAGAGCTGGGTGATCTGAAAATAGTCCTCGAACTGCAGAGCGACGGGTGCTTTGACAGCGGCTATATCGGGGTTCATGCGCATATTCATGATCAGGCCTCCATCACTTTGCGCCAGTACTCGTACATGCCGCGTATCAGGGTTTCGGTGACCATGTGATCGGTGTCGCCCACTTCGCGTCCTCCGAGTTCTGCAAGGGTTCTGTGCGACGGTTTCTGCTCGAACCCTTTCTGGGAAAGCTCGATCACCTCGCCATCGTCGGCCGATACGAAGCCTGCAGGTCCGAACAGATTCGACTGGCGCAATCGACGCTGGGTCATCTCGGGCGTGTCGTCTTCGAAGCCGAAATGCGTCCACACGAAATCGAAAGAATCGTGGCCGTTCGGCTGAATATGCCGAGTGGAAACGCTGTTCACCTGCTGCTGCAGGATCACGCTCGGGAACAGCGTCATCATCACTGCCGAGGGGCCTTTCCACCAGTCTTCGGGAACGATGTCGAGGAAGCGCGGATCGTTCAGTGCCATGGTCTCCTTGAAGCTGGAAACCTGAGTAACCTCGGCTGCCGCACCCATCTTGCCGCGCGTTGAAATCATGGCGGCATGACGATGGTGCTCGTCCATCTTCAGCTCCGACTTGTTGTCGGCACGCCAAAGTCCGAAGGTGACGAACCAGGTGTGCAACAGACCGGGGTGATACGGGTCCTTGATGTTCTCCTGCATCAACTTCCAGTTGCCGGGAATGCGTTGACGGTTGTAGCCGAGCAGGGTGAGTTTGCGACCGTCGAAAAGCCTGTCGAAGTACCCGAGGATGGTCGGACCCATGAAGTCTTCCAGCGATTCGATGTTCTCGTCGAAGCTTGCAAAAACCACACCGCCGCGGGTCGCGACTTTCAATTGAGTGAGGTTGTGATCGGAAGTCTTGAAATCGGCGGGCATGCCACCGTTCACTCGTCCGTCTTGCCTCACACCGCGTCGGAACGGGACGCCTTGCAGCTCACCCTTCAGCGTGTAGCTCCACTGGTGATACGGGCAGACGAACTCTTTCTTGTTGCCGTGGCGTTCCCGGCAGAACTGCATGCCGCGATGCGCGCAAACGTTCTCGAACACGTTGATTCCGCCTTCGGCATTGCGCGACATGACAACAGACCGCTCGCCAATGGTGGTGCGCTTGAAATCGCCCGGGTTGGGGATTTCCGCTTCGAGTCCTGCGTAGCACCAGTGCTTCGAATAGAAAAAGCGCTCCAGCTCTTTCTTGTGGAGGTCGTCGCTGGTGTAGGCGCCGAATGGAATTCGACTGGTGCCGTTTTCCCAGACAAGGGGAATCGTCGTTTCAGTGCTCATGGGGTTCGTCTCCGGACATGTTTGCCTCGTTGTGGACATATGCTCCACGACGCCAGAGAATCAGTCAACACGATGGGAGTGATGTAGGTCATCATTCGAATCAATGCGCGGGCCACCTTGGCGGTTTTCCGCGCACCTGCTCATCAATCTCAAATGAAGAACCTCCGCGATATAGATCTCAACTTGCTGGTCATCTTCGATCGGCTGTTTGCCGAAAGAAGCGTCACCAAAGTGGCCGCAACGCTTTCCCTGGGCCAGCCAGCGGTGAGCAATGCGTTATCGCGCCTTCGCAAGATGTTCGACGACGAGCTTTTCATCAGAACTCCGACCGGTATGTCGCCTACGCCATTCGCGGCGCAGCTCGAATCCACCGTTGCAGAAGCGCTGCGCCTCATTCAGGGAGTGGTCGACTCGCGCGCATCCTTCGAGCCGCTCACCTCGGAACGCGGTTTCTCGATCGGTATGACCGACATCGGCGAGATTTACTTCTTGCCCGAACTGATGGAGGAACTCCAGACCAAGGCGCCTTCGGTATCGATATCGACAGTACGCAACGCAGCGGTCAACCTGAAGGAGGCCATGCAAACCGGACAGGTCGATATGGCTATCGGCTTGATTCCGCACCTCGAGAGCCACGAGTTCTTTCAGCGACGGCTATTTCTTCAAAAATACGTCTGCATGTTTCGCAAAGGTCACCCACTCGACAAGCCGAAAATGAAGTTGTCGGAGTTCTTCGCGGCGAACCATGTAGCCATCGTTTCTGCGGGCACCGGGCACGGACGAGTGGACGAGCTGATCGATAGCGGTGCGTCGCGCAGGCGAATCAAACTGAGGGTGCCGCACTTCGTCGCAGTGGGACACATATTGCAATCGACCGACATGATTGCGACAGTGCCGGAGCGCCTGGCCGAAAAGATGATCGAGCCGTTCGGATTGGGGTTCTGCCCACACCCGGTGAAACTGCCGGCCATCGAGATCAATCTGTTCTGGCATGCGAAGCTGCAGAAGGATCCGGCGAATCAGTGGCTAAGAAGTTTGATAGGGCAGATGTTTTCTGATGCTTCCACGTCCAAAAAACTTCGGCCCGCCCAGAGAGGTGCGAAACACACTAGGCCTATTGATGTTCTATCTGCATCAATAGGCCCGAATATTGCAATTTACACGTCGCGGGTTTGATCGGAAACTTGTCGTGCCCACTGAGTTTGCAGCGGTACCGAGGAAGACAAATTGAGCGACAAGACAGAAGACCTGAGAAGCTGGGTCGGCAAAAGCCAAGTGGTGCGCGACACCGTGAATCCAACACCCGTGATTGCGCTGAACGCGACGCTAGATCACCCGGCTCAAGACGTAGGGGAAGGAATGAGCCTGCATCCGTTATGGCACTGGCTCTACTTTCTACCCATGCATCGGCAGTCGGAGATCGGTGCGGATGGTCACGCGATGCGCGGAGGTTTCCTTCCGCCGGTGTCGTTGCCGCGTCGAATGTGGGCGGGCAGCCAACTCGAGTTTCGTACGCCCATTTGTGTCGGCGACGATGTGGAACGAACTTCGACCATAGAGGACGTCTCCGTCAAGGACGGACGTTCGGGAAAGCTGGTGTTCGTCAAGGTTCGGCATGAAGTGCGCTGCAATGGAGCGGTTCAACCTGCTCTGGTGGAGTTTCATGACATCGTGTACCGCGATGCGCAGAGGCCGGACGATATCGCGCCACCACCCGTCCGCGCACCCTTGGGTGCAGCATGGAATAGGCGCATTGTCCCCGACGATGTCCTGCTGTTTCGGTACTCGGCACTCACATTCAACGGCCATCGAATTCATTACGACAGGCAATACGTCACGCAGGTCGAGGGCTATCCCGGCTTGATCGTTCATGGTCCACTGATTGCCACGCTGTTGCTCGATCTCGTGCGCCGCAATATTCCGGATGCCGATGTAGCTGCTTTCAGCTTCAAGGCGGTACGTCCCACCTTCGATCTGCATCCATTTCATGTGCATGGTCTGCCCGACGCCGACGGAAAAACCATTCGCCTTTGGGCGAGCGATCACGAAGGCTGGTTGACCATGGACGCCACCGTCGCTTTGCGGTGAAATTTTATGCAGCCACTCAAGGGAATAACCGTCGTCACGCTGGAGCACGCAATTGCCGCACCGTTCGCGACCCGTCAACTGGCAGATCTCGGTGCAAGAGTAATCAAGATCGAGCGCCGCGGTTCTGGAGATTTCGCTCGTGGATACGACCAGCGGGTGGGCGGCCTGTCGTCTCACTTCGTATGGACCAATCGCTCGAAGGAGAGCCTCACGCTCGATCTGAAGAATCCTGAGGCGGCGGCCGTGCTGGAACAACTTGTGATCGAGAAAGCCGATGTGCTGGTGCAGAACCTCGCACCGGGTGCTGCGGCCCGATTGGGCATGGGGTACGAACGACTCTCGGCCATAAAACCCGGATTGATCGTTTGCGACATTTCTGGTTACGGAGACGATCTGAACAATCCCGGGCCATATCGCGACAAGAAAGCATACGACCTGCTGATTCAGAGCGAAGCAGGATTCGTCTCTGTCACCGGTACCGAAGCTGAACCGTGCAAGGCTGGACCGTCGATTGCGGATATCTCTGCCGGCATGTATGCGTACAGCAACATCCTGGCAGCACTGATGCAGCGGAGCCAGACCGGCCGCGGGCAACGCATCGATATTTCAATGCTCGAATCATTGACCGAGTGGACCAGCTATCCGCTTTACTACGCATACGAAGGCGCTACTCAGCCGGCGCGAACCGGCGCAAGTCACGCGACGATCTATCCCTACGGTCCCTTCCCGGTGGGACCGGAAGAGAAGGGCACCTACGTCATGCTCGGATTGCAAAACGAGCGTGAATGGGCGAGCTTCTGCGACAAGGTTTTGTGCCAGCCCGAACTTGCCTCCGAGTCCCGCTTTTCCGCCAACTTCAAACGCGTGGCCGAACGCGAGGCACTCAGAAAAATCATCGTCGATGCGTTCGCGGAACTCAGCGTCTCAGAAGTCGAGGCAAGACTGGAAAATGCTCAGATTGCCAACGCCCGACTGAATTCCATGGCAGATGTCTGGGCGCATCCGCAGCTTGCCGCTCGCAAACGCTGGACCAAAGTCGGCTCGCCGATCGGCCCGATTCCTGCCTTGTTACCTCCCGGATCGTGGGATCAGGGTCCGCGCATGGATCCTGTGCCTGCCCTTGGCCAGCACACCGAATCGGTTCTTGCCGAACTTGGGTTCACCCCGACCGAGATTTCCGGTTTGCGGGAACGACACGCAATTTAAAAGCGCTAGAAGCAAACGCTATCGCCCCAAATATTCAACAGCACGAGAGACAGAAAAATGGCATCGACAATTATTGATTCACGGATTTTTGGCGACATGTTCAGCGACTCGCAGATGCGCGATGTGTGGTCCGACGAGAACCGCACCGCGAAGTATCTCGACATCGAGCGTGCGCTTGCAAAAGTGCAGGGCCAGTTGGGGATCATTCCGCAGGAAGCCGCCGACGAGATCGTCAAGAACTGCGAGTTGTCCCAAATCGACTGGGTGAAGCTCAAGGCAAAAACAGAACAGATTGGCTATCCGATCATTGCGGTGGTCAACCAGATCAACGCAAATTGTCGGGACAAACTCGGCGAGTATTGCCATTGGGGCGCAACCACGCAGGACATAACGGATACGGCTGCGGTCCTGCAGATGCGCGAAGGACTGGCATTGGTCGAGCGCGATCTGAACGAGATCGGCGATGCCCTTGCGTCTCTTGCAAAAAAATATCGCGATACGCCAGTCATCGGTCGATCCAATCTGCAACAGGCAACCCCGATCACCTTCGGCTACAAGATGGCGAGCATCCTCGCTGGGATCGATCGTCATCGCGAACGCCTGCAGCAACTCAAACCTCGTGTGCTGATGGGCGAGTTCGGCGGAGCGTCGGGCACGCTGTCGTCGCTCGAAACCGGTGCCATGGAAACCCAGGCGGGACTAATGAAGGAGCTGGGTCTCGCCCAACCCCTTATCTCCTGGCACACGGTGCGCGACACCATTGCGGAAGTCGGCGCATTTCTGGGACTGGTCGGCGGGTCGCTCGGGAAAATCGCGATGGATGTGAAATTGATGATGCAGACCGAGGTTGCGGAAGTGTTCGAGCCATTCGCGCCGGGTCGGGGATCGTCCTCGACCATGCCGCAAAAGCGAAATCCGATTTCGTGTCTCTACATCCATGCCAACATTTCAGTCGCACGGCAGCACGCTGCTGCGTTGATGGATGCGATGGTTGCAGATCATGAGCGTTCTACTGGACCGTGGGAGATCGAATGGGTATCGCTGCCAGAAATTTTCTGCCTGATGTCCGGCGCTTTGAAGCAGACGAAATTCATTCTCAAAGGTCTGGAGGTCGACGCCACACGCATGCGCGCGAACATCGACATCACCAACGGCCTGGTAATGTCCGAGGCAGTCATGATGGGCCTCGGTCCGTACATCGGTCGAGAGTATGCGCATGATCTTGTCTACGACTTGTGCCGTGAGGCTCTCAAGCAAGACAAGCCGCTCATAGAAATTCTCGCGGTGCACCCCGAGATAACCAAACACGTCAGCCGCGAGCAGCTCGACGCGATGTGCGAGCCGGCCAATCATCTCGGCCAGGCAGGTGTCATGGTGGATCGCGTATTGAACTCGAGGAAATGAGCCAGGACCAAGAAGGCGCGGTTCATAAAAAACGGCGGATCGTATCCGCCGTTTTTTTCAGGTTGCGCTGAGTGCGTTCCTAGTTCTTCGGAAGGCGCGAAAGGTAGTTCTGCCAAGGACGATCGCTGTCGAAATTCTCCGTTGCGTTGATCGCCAGCTCCGGCCCATCCATTGGCTTGATGCTTGGTGCAAGTTGAAGCCCTGCGTACTGCGCCTTTGCGTTGATGTTGGTGTACAGCGCGCGCACAGTTGCTTCGCGCACCGAAGTTCCTACAACGGTCTCACCGTGACGTGCCATGAGCACTACAGGACCTTTGCCCAGCTTCCTGGCAAGCGCATCGCCAAGTTTGGCGTTGGTGACTTGCACGCCCCGCTTGACCTCGTCAGGTGCAAAACTCTCCCGCACTTCGAACAAGGGTGTTTCCGCCTCGAGGAAGCCAGCTTGGGCGACGACGGGTCGGAGCGGCACATTGGCAATTCCAAACGGAATAACCGCAAGGTCGTGCGCGTGGATCACCGACTGGAGTTCCGGATTCGCTGCGTACATGCGGCAATGAATAAAGCGCTCTCCATTGAGGCGCGGAGCCTTGGGATCCACTGCCGTGCAGTTGTTGCCGATGTCGACTTCGACAAGGTCTGCGCGGCTGACAAGGGCCGGGGGCATGGCCCTGGGAATGAACATGTGGTTCGGATTCGTAGTGGAACGCGTGCTCACATGGCCGAAGCTGTCCAGGATGCCTTCGTTGGCAAGTATGTGCGCAGCGGTAACGACGTCAGCGAGACGTTCTTCCTGAGTCCCACCTGCTGGCGGGGTCGAGGATGTGGCAGCGGTTTGTGCTGCGGCTCCGAACGTGGCGAGAGTTGCCGCGACGCAAATTGCTAGCGTGCTTCGATTTTTCATTTTTGTCTCCTTCTTGGTATGTTTTTCAAACTGCGATTGGCTTAAAAGGAAAGGTGTCGCCTGAAGCTGCGAGCTTGTCGTTATTCCGGGTCGAGATACCCCATTGATCGTTTCGCCCGTTCGGGAATTTCCACGAGTCGGGCGTGCCGGTGACATACGTGTGGTCGACCCGTTGTATCTCTGCGGTGTACTCGATGCAGGCACCGAAGGGGCCGACGAAGTACGCGAATACGTTGTCTCCCGGACCATGGCGCCCGGCGCCCCAGACCGTTTCGAATCCCGACTCCTTGAGCCTGCCCATGCCACGCAGCACGGCGTCGGTGTCTTTCATTTCGAACGCGATGTGATTGAGCGTGGACTGTTTGCCGCCGGCGTAGGCGATGACGTGGTGCAAGTCGTCGCAGCGCAGAAAGTTCATGTGCGCCGTTCGGTCGCTCAAGGTGAATCCGAATACATCTGTCAACACGGCGGTGGGTACTTCGCGATCGACGGTGTTGAACACGACGTGTGCAATACGGATGGGATGGACTCGGTCGGAAGGAAGTGCAGCGGGCGGCGCATCCGACTCGACAACGAAGCGATAAGGTTCGCCGTTCGGACCCGCCACGTAGAAGCCGGATCCGCGCCCAGGTTCATCGAATGACTCTATCCACGGTCCATGTTCAAGTTTTGAATTTTTTACACGCGACAGAACCGCGTCGATTTCTTCCTTCGACCCGGTAATCGTGACCGACTTCATCGCGCGGCTCGGTCCCTCGGTTATGGCGACGGAGTAATGCTGCGCTGCGGTACCCCTAAGAAAAGTGGTGTCGCCCCGTGTGTCGACTTCCATCAGTCCCCACGGTTCTTGAAGGAATGAAACCGCTTCTAGACGGTTCGGCATTTCCAGCTCGATGCTTCTTAAATGCATTTTGATGAACTCCGTTTTCTTATAGTGAATCTGTTCGGTCTTGGACCTAGTCAGTCGTTAATTTGGTCTTCCGCCTCCACCATGGCCCACACACGTCGAAACGGCCCACGAGAAGAAATCAACTCCTTGCCGGCAGATGCCGCCAGCTCCTCGTCCAGCCAGACAGGCTCGCCTAGCGTCGCGCTGATGCAGGCTCTATGTGCGTTTTCCTCGAACAGAAACGCACTAGCGACAGCCTCTTCGATGGTCGCTCCGGTGATGGTTGCTCCATGCGCGCACATCAAAACTGCGCGGTGGGTGCCCAATGACTTCGCAAGTGCTGCGCCGCGCTGGCGATCGCTGATCAGACGTGGATCGGGGTGTACCGGAATGCCGTCGTGAAAAAGCGTGCCCATCAGGTGTATCGGGCGCAGAGATCGATTGCTTGTCGTGAACGCGGTCGAGTACATCCCGTGATAGTGGATGACGCAATTCACGTCGGGCCGGGCCGCAAGCACTTCAAGATGAATTGGGAATTCGCCAGGTGCATCTCCCGCTCCGGAAATCTTGCGCCCCTGGTAGTCGAGACCCACGAAATCTGCAGCCGTCGCGTCCTGACCCAGCGAATGACGAGTCACCATGAATCCGTTTTCGTCCGAGCGAAAACTAAGATGCCCGAATCCCTCGATGAATCCGCGACGGTAGAGGAATCTCCACGCCTTGATGGCCTTGCCAAGCGAGTCATCCATGGCGTTGCCCGTCTCCGTGTTCGGTTATCCAACCGAGCATGATCCGATTGAATTCCGCAGGTTGCTCCACATTGGGAACATGCTTCGCTCCCTCGAATTGTTCGTAGCGTCCGTTCTGGAAAAGACTCGCGATGTGACGGCTCTCTTCCGGAGTCGCACGTGGATCGTCTGTGCCGCAGGTGACAAGAGCTGGAATCGCGACGGTATGCAACCGGTCGGTGAAATGGAAATTGCCGATGGCGCGCGCGCACGCGATGTATCCGTTCGGTGAGCATCCGGCCACTGTTTGCCTGATCTGGTCCCATCGCAAACGATTCGATGTTTTGAATTCTGGCGTCAGCCAGCGCTGCATGGTGCGATCCGCAATCGGCTCGAGCGAATCGGCCTGCTCGATGGCCTGGATCATCGGAGCCCAGAAGGTGGCCGCATCCGCCGGAGATTCCGACTGGGTGTCCGACAGCAACAGGGAACGGATGCGGGATCCGAACCGCAAAGCCAGAGACTGACCGATCATTCCTCCGATAGACAAGCCTACGAAGTGGGCCTTGTCGATTCCCAGTGCATCCATCACCCCCACTATGTCGTCGGCAAGGTCGTCGATGGTGCACGACTTCGAGTCGATGGTGCTTCCGCCGTGCCCGCGCAAATCTACGCGCAGAACGCGGTAACCAGAAGCGAGAAGCGGCGGTACCTGCTCGGCCCACAAGCCAAGATCGGCCGCGAGCGAGTGCGAGAAGACGACGGTCTGTGCTGTTTCGGAACCCAGGAGGTCGTAGGAGACGTTTCGTCCGCCATGAGGAAGCAGCATGTCGTTAGTCCTTGTTTTTTATCCGTGGTCGTTGGTGGTAAACCGCCGTGGTCACTCTTGCGCGACGACGTCGAGTTCCATCACGCCAATCGAGTCGATGCTGCCCTTGAGGTGATCGCCGGCAGCTAGCTTCGAGACCCCATGGGGTGTGCCGGTCGTAATCAAGGTGCCTGGTTTGAGGGTCGATACGCTCGAAAGAAAACGAATCAGGTCGCGCAGTCCGTTGATCATGTCGCCGGTATACGCCTGCATGGCGGTTCGGCCGTTCTGATCGACCTTGATGTGAAGGGCGTGAGGGTCGGAAATTTCGTCGCTCGATACGAACCACGGCCCAACGCCGCAAAAAGTGTCGAAGCCTTTGCGAATGTTTCGCGTGTTGGGACTACGGCCCCAGGGCGCTCTAACGCTGATGTCCCAACACATGGTGTAGCCGAAGACATAGTCGAGGGCATCTTCTCGCGACACGTTCTTCGCGGTGCGACCGATGACTGCGCAAAGTTCGCATTCGAAATCGACGTGGGTCGCCATGCTGGGCAGGATGATGGTTCCACCCGGGCCGATGATCGAAGACGATGGCTTGAGAAATACCTCGGCCATCAATTCGTCCGGGGTCATTTTCGAGCGGTCGTAGGCACCGACCCGATCGGTCATTTCAGCCTGATGCGCACGGTAGTTTGCGGCAGCTGCCCATATGGCGGGCGGAGAATCGATTGGCGCAAGCAGCTTTGCAGAAGCGAGCGGAATGCCTTTGCCCGATCGCGCGGCGGCAATCGCCGCTTGAGCGAACTGATCGTTGGCGAGCGCACCCACTAGCTCCGACATCGATCCATTCGGAGGCGCGCCGGTATGACCGGAAGCGGCGCCAGCGAGCGGATAGATGAGGTCGCCCTCGATCAAGCCGGGCAAGCCCTCGTTGTAGCGACAGATCTTCATGTTGTTTTTATCTGGTTGGTTATGAGGGAGATCGATTTGCTGGACATCGATGTTCGAGGTGACGATTCGCCTCGAATCACTCGGCTTTCACACCGGCTTCGGTAACGATGTCTCGCCATCTAGGAATGTCGCGCTTCAGAGTCGCGCTTAACTCCTCCGGTGTGCTCGGAGCCGCTTCAAGGCCAATGTTCAACATTTCCTTGACCACTTCTGGTTCGCTCAACTCGCGCTTGAGTTCGGCACTAATTTTTTGAATGACTTCCTGAGGAGTGCCTTTGGGGGCGAACACGCCGAACCACACGTTTACAGCGAAGCCCGGTAGCCCCTCTTCGGCCATCGTGGGCAGATCGGGCAGGAAAGTGGATCGCTTCGCGCCCGTGGTTGCGAGCATTCGCAGGCGGCCGCTTTTGGCGAGTGGCAGGGCGACGGTCGGATCGGCGAATACGAAATCGATTTCGCCGCCTATGGCTGCGGTGACGCTCGGCGGACCACCCTTGTACGGAACGTTCAGAATTTCGGTTCCGGCCAGCTTGTTCAGCAGAATCAGCGACAGGTGTGCGGTGGAGCCGTTGCCCGATGTGCCTCCCTTGAGTCCGCCAGGTTTGCTCTTCGCCAATGCAATCAGCTCCGCTACGGATTTGACCGGCAGTTGCGGGTTCACCAGCAACACCAGCGAATTGCCACCGAGCGAAATGATCGGCTCGAAGTCGTTCATCGGGTCGTAGCGCACCTTGCTGATCACGGGATTGATCGTGAACGGCGCGTTGGTTGCGATCAGCAGGGTGTATCCATCCGGCTTGGCGCGCGCTGCAATTTCGACGCCCAAGGTCTGGCCTGCGCCAGTGCGGTTGTCCACGACGATGGGTTGCCCAAGCGCGGCGGTAAGGCGTGGCGATGAGAGTCGTACGAACTGATCGACAGTTGCGCCTGGCGGCACGGGAACGATGAATTTGATGGGTTGCGACGGATAGGGTTGCGCTTGGGCCGCCGCATTGAACACAAATATGGTCGTAGCGAAGCCGGCAATCAATGCCTTGAATAATTTCATCTTTGTCTCCTGCTGTTTTTAATTACGGCTCATGCCGTCACGTGCGAAATCGGAGCGTCTTTGGGCGCATCTGCATATGGTTCGGGAACGAAGGGCGTGTCCTTCCATTCGGTCGTCGGGTCGTATCCCAGCAACCAGTCGTTCTGTCCGTGCACGCTGCCCTTGCCCGAAGCAATCAGCTCTTTCTGCTTTTCGCTATCCTTCATATGCTTCATCTGAAGGTTGGCCATGGCGAGTCGTTGCACGCCATGCACCCGTGGAATACGAACACGACGAAAGTTCTCGAATGCCTCGACAGGATCGGCGCACTCCGCCATCCAGCGGCCGAGGATGTAGGCGTCTTCGAACGCCTGGCAGGCTCCCTGACCTGCGTTCGGCACCATCGCGTGAGCGGCGTCGCCGATCAACTGGATACGTCCGTGCCCCCAGTTATCGGTAATGGGGCGGGTGAACAGTCCCCACTTCATGCATTGCGTTACTGCGGCAAGAAGCTCCTTCAGACGCGGCTCGGGATTCGCGAAGCTGGTTTGCATGTCCTCTGGTTTACCCCAGGTCGACCAACTCTCTTCCACCCATTCCGGTGTTTCCTGCTGGGTGACGATATTCACCATCGTCTTTTGTCGGATGTAATAAGCGCGGACGTGAGCACCCGGGCCCACCCACTCCAGGTGCCCGGTAGGTCCCAGAAGGTCGGGAGGAATTGCGTTCGCATCCAACAACGAGCGCCAAACCATCTGGCCGGTATAGGTGGGGCTGTCGTCGCCGTAAAGAGTGCGACGCAAAACCGACTTCACGCCGTCGGCGGCGATGACGTATTCGGCCTCGACCCGGTTGCCGTTCTCGAATACCAACTCGACGTGGTCGTCATGTTCAACCGCCGAAGTCAGTCGATGGCCCAAATGAATATGGGATTTGTCCAGATCCGAAGCCAATGCGTTCAGCAGATCGGCTCGGTGGAATGTATAGAAAGGCGCGCCCCATTTTTCTGCAGCCTTCAAGCGGTCGCGAAACTCCAGAAATTCGCCGGTTTGCATGTTGAGGGTGCGCTCACCTGGCGATTGGTAGCCGATCGCATCGATCTGGTCGCGAACGCCCAAGCCACGCAATGCCTTGACCGCTTGAGGGCTGGAGCTCACTGCGGCACCGATTTCGCCGAGGGCGGCTGCCGCCTCGAACACCTCGGCTTCTATGCCGAACGTCTTGAACGCGTTCGCTGTCGCGGCACCTGCCAGTCCGCCACCCACGATGGCCACTCTGCATTTCATTGTCATTTGTTTGTCTCCGAACGGTCTATACAAGTCTCTCCGGCAAGACTTTAGGTGCCTGCGGCTCTAAAACCACTCAGACTTTCATCGAATTCCATTAGCTTTTCTTATGTTTCGAGGATCTGCTTTTTTCGAGAGCGGATGGCCGGCTTTACGTGCAGCTAAATAGCGATTTCTACCAATGCGATGGAGTGGCGCTGCGCGTAACATGACTTTCGCTATGTTGAACAATTTCGATCTCGAACTGCTGCGCACTTTCGTCACGGTGGTCGAGCGCGAATCCTTCGCCGCTGCGGCCGAGTCAGTCAACCGTAGCCAGCCGGCTATCACCCAACAGATGCACAGGCTCGAGGCCCAGCTCGGGAAAACGCTGTTTCGCAAGTCCGGACGCACCAAGCAGCTCACCGACGACGGGCTGAAGCTGCTCACCTATTCCCGACGTTTGCTGGCCCTGAACGACGAGGCTTGTCTCGCCATGATGGGAACGGCGGTGACCGGAGAAGTCCGCATCGGCGCACCACTGGATGTTGCCGATTCGATCCTTCCAAACTTGCTCAAACATTTTGCAAATGCGTTCCCTAGTGTTCGCATGACGATCAACGTCGGGCAAAGCCAGTTGCTGATGCAGGCCATGAAGCGTGGCGAGATCGATATGACGGTATCGCTACGGCAGGATCTCGAGCATCGCAGCATAGTCCTGCGGACCTCGCCTACCGTATGGCTCTGCTCGAATCACTACCGACACGACAGACACCAGCCTTTGCCATTGATCGTGGCAGACGAACCCAGTATTTTTCGGAGGCTTGCACTCCAGCATCTGGAGCGCGCCGAGATTCCGTGGCGCATCAGTTATGGGTCGCCGTCGCTTCCCGGAATCATCGCAGCGGTGCGAGCCGGACTCGGCGTCACCGCTCGATCGGTCGAAATCATGAATGCGGACTTTCGGGTACTTGGCGAAGCAGACGGATTGCCTCGTCTTCCCGACGTGACCTATTACCTTTATCTATCGCTGACTCCGAACTCACGCGCACGTCATCTATTCGATTCCCTTGCAAGCAGGGAAGCCCAAAACGCACGTTGATGTCGACAGGTTCAATGCGTCCGCTAACGCTTTGCTTTTTTGACCTTCATATCCAGGAAAAATTCGTAGAAATGCTGCGCTGCGGGAGCGAGTGGTCGGCCCTTGCGGCGGATGAGGCCCACCTTTCGGGTAACAACCGGATCGACCAGCGGTACGCTGACGAGAAGAGGGTGATCGGAAGCCGGCATAGCCATTGAAGGAACCGCTGCGACGCCCAAGCCGGCTTCGACCAGACCGAGCATCGTCGTCACGTGCTGTGTTTCGTATATGTGTTGGGGCAGACCACCAACACCGGACAAAGCCTGGTCGAGCAGCAATCTATTGCCCGACGATTTGCCGACCGAGATGTAGTCGAACTGGGCAAGATCTTTCCAGGTCACGCGGCGCTTCGTCGCCATCGGATGATCTCTGCGGCACGCGGCAACGAATCGCTCTTCGAGCAGGGGCAGAAATTCGATGTCAGGTTCCTGGCTACCGATGAAGTTCAGTCCGAAATCAGCCTCGCTATTCGAAACGGCAGCCAGCACATCGTTTGCGCTTGCGTCGAATACCTTCACCCTTATTTGCGGGTACTGCTCGTGATAACGCGCGATCACCTGCGAGACAAAGTAGTAGACGGTGGATGGCACGCACGCGATCGTTATCTGCGCCATGCGGGAACTTGCGACGCCCTTAATACCGAGCAACGTGCTGTCAAGTTCATCCAGCAGGTACTGCACCTTGCGATCGAAATCGCGTCCTACTGCGGTCAGGCTGACTCGACGCGTCGTACGCTCGAGAAGCTTGACTCCCAATGCCTCTTCGAGTTTTTCGATGCGCCTGCTAAACGCAGGTTGCGAAAGGCGTTGTGCCTCGGCCGCTTTGCGGAAGCTGCCTAGTTCGGCCACCGAGCGAAATGCCTGAAGATCGTTCAGGTTGAAGTTAATGGTCATTGATCCAAATTCTGCATCATTGATCCAGATTGATGCAATCGCGCCAAGCGCTTCGTAAATGCCGTCCTCGATGGAACGCTCACGTTTTTACGAAGAAGAATGAACCCTAGCTTGCCTTCTGCCGAAGCACCGCCGCCTGCGCCCGAATAGCTCGCCGCGAGTCTTCATCGATTCGATCCAGATTCTTCAATTGCATCGTCATTCGCGGGTTGCGCGAAAGCATCTTTTCATGACGCATCAAAAAGTCCCAATACAAAGTCGTGAACGGACAAGCGTTATCGCCGCTGGAAACGGTGGGATCGAACTTGCAGCCTTTGCAATAGTTGCTCATCCTGTTGATGTATGCGCCGCTTGCTACATAGGGCTTGCTTCCGAGGAATCCACCGTCTCCGTACTGGCTCATTCCCAAGGTGTTCGGCAGTTCGACCCATTCGACTGCATCGACGTACACGCTCAAATACCATTCGTGCACTGCACGCGGTGAGACGCCCAGCAGAAGGGCGTATAGACCTGTCACCATCAGGCGTTGAATGTGATGCGCGTATCCCAGATCGAGCGTTTGCGTGATGACATCTTTCAAGCACGCCATCTCTACATCGCCGGTCCAATACCAGGCAGGTAATTCTTCAGTCGCGTTCAATGCATTGAGTTCCACATAGCCGGGCATCTGGGTCCAGTAGATACCGCGCACGTACTCGCGCCACCCCAATATTTGTCTGATGAATCCCTCTGTCGCCGCGATTGGCGCTTTGCCTTGACGATAAGCTTCCTCGGCAGCTTGAACGACCTCTCTAGGATTCAGCAACTTCAAGTTCAGCGCGCTGCTCAAATGCGAGTGATACAGCCATGCTTGCCCCGACCACATTGCATCCTCGTAAATGCCGAACGTCGGGAGCCGATGTTTTATGAACGCGTCGAGCGCCTGCAATGCTTGCTCGCGCGTCACTGGCCACGCGAAACTCTCAAGCTTGCCGGGGTGCCCGGCGAAGCGGGAGTCGACAAGTTCGATGACCTCCCGCGTGATCGTATCCGGCTCGAATCGACAGGGCTCAGGAACATCGCCCGGACCTGATTTGCCGAAAGACTTGCGGTTATCTGCGTCGAAGTTCCAGCGGCCATCGACCGGCTCGTTGCCGTCCATCAATATGCCGTGCTTGGACCGGAGTGCGCGATACCAGTATTCCATTCGAAGCGTCTTGTATTTGCCGGCATGCGCAGCGAACTCGCGAACCGTGCTGAAGAAATGCGTGTCGTCGCGAAGATCGAATCGCAGGTTGTGTTGGGTAGCGACTCGCCTGATGTCCTGCAGAATCCGCCAGTCGCCCGGAGCAGCCATCACCAGACTCTCCGGACGCAACTCGGCAATCGCTCTTGCGAGTTCGCCTCCCAAGGTGCCGACGTTTTGCGGCTCGTCGATTTTTACGTAGCGATGAGAAATCCCTCGTCGCTCTAGCCACCGCGCGAAGTGCCGCATCGCACTCAGGAAGATCGCGATCCTTTGCTTCGACGACCAGACGTGCGTGGATTCCTCCGCCACTTCGGCCATCCAGACCATATCGTGCGCTGCGTCGAAGTCGTCGAGCGCCGAAGATTGTTCGTCGAGTTGATCGCCTAGAACGATGACCAGACGGCGGCATCTTTGCGACGCGCTCGCACTTGCAGTCGCATTCCCAGGATTTGATGTATCAATCGGATTCATGAATCGACTCGGCCGTTCTGCTGCAATGCAATGTTGAGTATTCTCGGCATTCGCTCGGGCGGGGTTTGCCTGAAGCAGCCGCTAATCGAATAGACAAAAATGAAAAAAACATCCAAAACAAAAAAGTGGTTTCGCGGTTTGGCAATCGCGGCAGGACTCATTGTCGTCGGGCTATTGACCATCAACTTCACAGCCGGCGAACGGCAGGTCGAGCGCCACCTTGCACGTGAGTATGGCTTGTCCGATCCGCAATTCATGCGGGCCATGGGCAGCTTGCTCGGACCAGGGGTGGTAGGTGGCAACAAGGTGGAGGCGTTGATGAACGGCAACGAAATATTTCCGCCCATGCTGGCCGCCATCGACAGCGCGCAAAAGACGATTTCCTTCGAGACCTATATTTACTGGTCGGGCGGAATCGGCAAACAGTTTGCCGATGCGCTGTCGCGCAAGGCGAAGGCCGGTGTGAAGGTGCACGTACTCATCGACTGGGTAGGCAGTGCAAAGATGGACGACGAAATGCTGGACGACATGCGCAAGGCTGGCGTCGAGATTCGTAAATTTCACAAGCCGAGCTGGTACACCATCACGCGCTTGAACAACCGCACCCATCGAAAGCTCCTTATCGTCGACGGCAAAGTCGGCTTTACAGGTGGCGTGGGCATAGCGGAGCAATGGACCGGTCACGGGCAGGACGCAGATCATTGGAGAGACTCTCACTTCAAACTTGAAGGTCCTGCAGTCGCGCAGATGCAAGCGACCTTCATGGACAACTGGATCAAGGTGACTGGCTCTGCTTTGCACGGGGAGGGATACTTCCCCGCACTGCAGCCAGCTGGTGACATGCGAGCACAGATGTTCTCCAGTTCCCCGACAAGTGGATCGGACAACATGGAGTTGATGTATCACCTCGCAATTACAGCGGCCGATAAAACCATCGACCTGTCGATGGCGTATTTCGTGCCCGATGATTTCAGTTTGTCCGTGTTGACCGATGCGATGAAGCGAGGAGTGAAGGTTCGGATCATCGCGCCAGGACCGATCACCGATTCGGAAACCGTGCGCTCGGCATCTCGACGAATGTGGGGACCTTTGCTAGAGGCGGGCGCGGAGATGTACGAGTTCCAGCCGACTATGTATCACTGCAAAGTGATGATCGTTGATGGTGCGATGGTCTCGGTGGGATCGACAAATTTCGATACCCGATCGTTCAAGCTGAACGACGAAGCGAACCTCAACATCTACGACGCAAAGTTCGCGGCAGAACAAACTGCGGTGTTCGAGAAAGACTTGAAGCAGTCCAAACGTTTTACGTTGCAGATGTGGAAAGACCGGTCGCTCTGGGAGCGTGCGAAGGAATTGCCGGGCGCATTGCTAAGTACTCAGCTCTGAACTCCGCAGCCTTGAAACCACTCAGCTTTGGATCTTGCGACCCGTTTAGATTGCAGAAGGACACCACTTCGCACGACGAGTGAATTCGCGTGTTGCGAACAGCCCTGCAGGCGTCCAATGATTGTTCGGAGCCATTGCCTCGACCAGCAAATCGTTCGCGGATGACTCGTCGAGTTCAGCGAGCTTTTGCTTGAGGTAACGCAAATCGGCGTCCATCAACTCTTCCATCTTGTTCTTCTGCTGACGACCTTCGCTCAGATCGTCGCCATGATCTGCTTTTCGTCTTGTGGCCGCGCGATATGTCGGCAGTCGCCGTGCGGTGCCATCCGCATTCGGAGCCTGAAAGTAGGGCATGCCATCTTCTGCCGCGTCACCACGAATCCAGTCGTGAATGATCTGAAGTTCGTAGGGTGAGAACACACCGAACATCTCGGCGCGAGGACCCTGCAGCAGGTTCCAGAAGCGGCTTTCGGAAGGCGGTTCGTTGCGCTTGATCCATCCATGTTTTTGCAGCGCTTCCAGAAACGCAGGAATTCGTTCTGAGTCACTCAGCCAGTCGTTGACCATCCGGCCACCGATCTTGCAGTAGTCGGAATGAGCGCCCGAGCCGGCAACGCTTTTCTTCGCCAGAATGCGGATGACTTCCTGCTCCACATCGAACCCTTCGATCACATCCATCGTGCCAATCCCAGCCGAGGCGAGACGGCAGCCTGCCTGCACCCGGCGGAAGTATTCGCCGTCGTCTGCGAACTTGGGGGCGTTGTCCAAAACTGCCTGGATGGCACGGCGCGCATGTCCGGTATCTGCGTTGTCTACGGTGATGTGAAGCGTGAAATAGTACGGATCGATGCCCAACTCATTGAGCTCGTGCGAGGTAATTAGCAGATGGAAAGGCAGCTGCTCGTATCCGAGATTGAAGCCTATGACTTCGGGCGCGAATTGCTCTGCACTGCTGGCCAAGGCGAGCTGAATTGCACCCTGCGCGTACACATCGTCGTGGAGGTCGTTCGCGATGTCGATGCCTTGTCCGGCAAGCAATTCCCGGTACAGCACCACGTGATTTTTCAAGGGATCGCCATCACCGAGTTCTTCGAGGTAGGTGCGTGCGAGCTCGCTGAACTTCGGGTTGTTCGCGTAGCTCATCAGGCCGTAAAGCCACGAACCGTCTACTAGCTTGGTGGGAGCGAGTCCGCGAAGAACGTAGAGCGCATGAGCACGGGTTTTGAAGAAGCGCCTGGGAGCTCCTGCCTTTCGATCAGCAAGATAGTTCTCGTAGGCGGCAGCTACGTCAGACCCACTGTCGAGCATCCACTTTTCCAGGTCGTGGATCGATTCCGGGGCCGAGTTGTCATCAGCGAATTGCGACGCGAGCTCCAGCAACTCGGCCGTAAGCAGAGCACTTGCCAGGCGTTTGGCTGTGGGCGAGGAAATGTCAGCCGACAGCACAGAGTAGACGTCGCGATACATCGGAGCGACGCTCGCAGCTTTCGGCTGGGGCAAAACTTTGTAGTGGACTGGTGCTGACTCTTTGGCTACGAGATGCATGTGGGGAACCCTAGGGCACATTAGTGAAACTGCTGTCATCTTTTGCTCTGTGAAGGGTCGGCTCCATCGGCGTTACGCACCAATATGCGTCGTCCACCTCCTACGGCAGCTGCCGTGGCAAACCGGGTAACTGTGTCTAGTCGGGAGTAATCCGTAAATACGCCGAGAACGGAAACAAGTTGATGCAGGCATGCGAATCTGCGGCATCTGCAGATTGCGAGCGCGATATACTCTGTGCTACTCGTCATTGGGGAGTAGCCGTCCTGCGCAACGCAGGAGCTTGCATCAACACACTTGGTCCGCAGACCATGGTGCAAGCAGCTGAAAAGCCTGGCAAGACCTTTGACCGCACTACCTCCGGTTCGGGCCGAGGGGTGGCGTGGTCATTTGGTTTTTTCGGCCCTGGAGTTCCCATCATGGAAGCATTTTTAGTATCGACCGGCGTTGTTGCGCTTGGCGAAATGGGTGACAAGACCCAGTTGCTCGCAATCATCCTGGCGGCCACTTTCCGCAAGCCCTGGCAAATCGTCGCAGGCATTTTCACGGCAACGGTCATCAATCACGCCCTCGCAGGCGCCGTCGGCGGCTGGGTCGCCCAGGCCATGGGTCCCGACGTGTTGCGCTGGGTCATCGGCGTGTCTTTTCTGGCCATGGCCGCGTGGATGCTTATCCCCGACAAGATCGACGATGCAGCGGCGAACACCAAGTTCAAATGGGGTGCTTACGGCACCACCGTCGTCACATTTTTTCTGGCGGAAATGGGCGACAAAACGCAGATTGCTACCGTCGCGTTGGCTGCACGTTACAACGACGTCATTCCCGTCGTCATGGGCACCACGCTCGGCATGATGCTGGCCGATGCACCGGCGGTATTCCTGGGCGAGAAGATTGCCGCGAAAGTGTCGATGAAAGTGGTGCACGGCGTCGCGGCTGCGATCTTCGGGGTGCTGGGTGTGTTGACGCTTTTGAACGTCGGCAAGTTCTTCTAACCGAAAAAAATGCCCCGGCGACGGGGCATTTTTCGTGGGGCGAGCAAGTCGATTTAAGAGCCAGCCTTCACGAATACCGGGTTCGAGTAGAACCACAGATCGCTGTAATTGCGGGAGTTGATCGCATTGAAGCGGGTCTGGTTGTCGGCCACGGTCGCGGGCGAGATCGACACATCTGGCAAGGGTTCGCCTGCTGACGTTTCACCAGCCACGTCGGTGCCGAGATTGGTGCCTCGCAGACGAAAGTACATGCTGTTCGCAGCGGCGACGGTGTACGTGATTGCGTAGTAGCCGTCGCTGTCGAGCTTCCAGTCGGACGCGGTGAAGCGCTTCAATACGCGAGTTGACGAATTCGTGTCGCGCGAGTAGCCGGCAGTTCCCGATACTTCCTTGCCGGTAATGTCACCGGCGATCAAGTCGATGTGATCGACATTGGGCTTCACGTTCGCGAACACGCCGCTGTTCACGTTGAACTCGTAGTTATTGCGAGCAGGTGTCTTGAATCGGATCGTGACGGTCAAGGTCTCGCCGGTTTTTGCGTTGAGGTCGGAGCCCATCTGCCCTGTGCCGGTAGAACTCTTCACGTTGAAGTCGAGGTCGCTGATCAGGTCGCCGTACGTGCCGAACAGGCGCCCCGAGCGAAATGCGTCGATCAACGATTTCGGATCCTTGATGTCGCCGTACAAATGGTTTTTCGCATATTCACCGGGTGCGTAACCGCTGCTGTTTCCGCCGTTGGTCTTGAAGTGGAAATCGGAATCCGCCACGGTCCAGATATGACGTCCTTCCGACAGCAATGCATCCCAGGTGCCACCGAGTTTGGCCACCAGATAGTCGACGCCACCGTAGGTGCGGTTGGGCAAATTGGCTGTCGTGGGCGCTGCGGCCTGCGTGTATCCACCGCGATCCGGCTCCATCTGATTGCCGACCATGCCTTCGATCGAGAACACGATCTTCGGCGCGAGGTCGTTCATCTCGCGCAGCTGCGCTGCGGTGTATTTACCGACGTTGCGTGAAGGATGGTTGATTTGCAGATAGCTGGTGTCGGGATAGTTCTTCTTGAGCCATGCGATGGCGGTCATCGTGTCTGCATGGGTGGAATTGGCGCGCGAGTCGAGCAGGTTCCATGCGGCGACATCGGCTGGATCGAAGAGGTTCACGTTTTCGGTAGTGAACAGATATTCGAACTGGTTGGCGGCTTTCAACGCTGCGGCAGACATCGGGCTGTCCGTGAGGATGCCGACGTTCGCGTGGTCGTGGGTAGGCATGTCCCACTCGAACGACGAGAACATCGTCTTGTTTGCATAAGCGCCGGCCGCTTGAAGCGCCTTGATTCGCGGCACTTGATAAAGCGCCATCCCTTTCGAAAACGGAATGCTCGGCGAAACACTCGCGCCGTTGTTGTCGTAGCTCGATACCCGCAGGTGGTCCGAGATGGTCACCCAATCGAGTGCGAACGTGTTGAAGGCTTTGGAAAGCACAGCATCCAGCGTGTTCTGTTGCTGCGTGTCGTCGGATTGGAAGGTGTGTACATGCAGATCGCCGACAGTCCAGCGACCGGGGTCTGCCGCGACAACCGGTGCCGGAGCGGCAACGACCGGCGCTGTGTCGTCGCCACCGCCGCAAGCGGAGATGGCAGCGGACGCGACCATGGCCGCGATAGCGACCGAGATGAGAGCAGGGCGTGAGGAAGAAGAGGGGAGTTTGGATTGAAGTTTCATGGGCAAAGCTGCGCCAATCCGCAGACAAATCTGCAGAAAAAAGCGAAGAACAAACGCGGAATTAAATTAAAAAAGCAGACACCACGCATGGCGTCTGCCGCCAGTGCGTGAAGTCTGCTTTTGCCGTGTTACATCGCGATGAAACGTTTGCCGATGCTCATCGATTTATCGATGCCGTCGAGTACGCCGCGAAGCAGATAACTACCCGTGCCGCTCCTGCTTCTCGGGTTCACGATGCTGCTGCTGTTGTTGCTGCGGTGCATGTGGCTGACGAGGCTCTTGCTGCGCACGTTGCTCTTTGCGTTCCGCTGCTTCCGGTCTCGGCGCTTCTTGTTGAGCTTGCGGAGCGTGCTGCATTGGCGGATGCTGCTGCGCCTGTGGATGTTGCTGCACCGGTGCCTGCGGATGTGGCTCAGGCTGAGGCTGACGAGCCTGCGCCTGCTGCACTCGTTGCGGAGGCTCTTGGCGCGGCGCCGGTTGAGCGTGCTGAGCTTGCTGTGCTTGTTGCACAGGCGCGGCGGCATGCGTCGGCTCTGCGGCGGGCCTTGGCTGCTGCGCAACCGGAGTCGGCGCACGCTGGTGCATCGCCTGCTCCGGATGGATTTGCGGCAATTGCGTCTGCGGTGCTTGAGCATGTTGAGGCGATTCAGGACGGCCCTGCGCTCTTGCTTCGCCTCCATTCATCGTTCTCGGGTCATGCGCGCCTTGCGCGGCCTGACGCTGATCGCGATCATGGTTTTGCGCGGCCTGTTGGGGTTGAGGCGTCGCCCGATTTTGTTGCGACAGCTGTGGTTCCGGTGGTCGCTGAGGTGCTTGTTGCGCCACCGGCTGCTGCTGCGCGGGACGCAGTTGAGGCTGGGCTTGCGGCTGCTGTTGCGGTGAAGCCTGTGCGACGGCGTCATGCCGATCTCTCGGGCTTGCCGGCACCGACACCCTGACTTCCTGATGGTTCGCAGTCGCGGCTGCGGGCGCAACGATGGTCACGTTTCTGATGTTGTTCACAACGGTGTTGTTCGTGATGTTCGTCGTGCGCTGCACGTTGGTCGTGTTGTTGGTCACGCGCATTCCGGAATCGATGATTGCCGGTGCTCGTGCGACTACGTGGGGCGGCGTGCCGACCGGAGCGGGAACGATGAGTCCCCAGCGAGAGCCGGGTGGAGGCGGAACGAATGCGCCATCGGGGCCATGTGGAGGCCGTCCCGCAATGGCACCAGCAACCGCGATGGCGACTGCAATCGACAGGTTAGGCGGCGGCGGTCTGAACTGAACGCCGGGAGGAGCCCAGAATCCGTCTACGAACACCACCCTGTCGTGTCGATGCTCGTAATAGGGGGGGCGCCAGACATAGTGGGGTCGTGGCGGTTGCGCCCAGCGGCCAGGCGCCCAGGCCCACTGATCGCGCCAGACCCAATATCCGCCTGTCCAATACGCGTCCGGAGAAGGTGGTGCTGGCACTGCCTCGACCAGCAAAGGCGGCGGCGCCCATGGCACGACGATGGGTTGCGGTTGCATGACCGGAGGCTGATAACTCGCATACACCGGCGCTTCGCGATAGGCCATGTCGTTCCCGCCGGCAGACGCGTAACTCGGTTGGGCAACCGCAGGAGCGCTGCGCTGAACAACGGCAGGCGCGAGTGCCGGTGCGGGTGCAGGTGCGGGAATGGCTGCCGCGACAGGAGCCGGGGAGGGCACAGGAGCCTGCACCGGAGCAGCGGCGTCTTGCGCGGCGGTGGTCGGCGGGTCGTTTTTGTCGAGACAGGCGCTCAGCAGTCCTGCGGCTGCAAGACAAAGCGCCAATGCAGAGAGGCGTGACGTCGACAGTCGAGGTGTCGATGAACGGGATGGGGTTGAAACGCTGGCAAGCTTCGATCGCATGGTGGCTCCTTATGCTCCTGTGCACGCTGTGGCGGTGACTCACACCGCTGCGCTTGTTCGAACAACGTGTGTGTGGAGACATTAGGCGACCGAGGTTTGTCAGGTTGGCAACGCTTTGTATCTACGCAGGAGGTGCGCAGGGCGCCCGATGATTCAAGCCACCCGAATCCCCAACTCCTCGATCAACATGGCGGCCTGCGAATGCGACATCACAGCGCCCTTGAAAAGCGATGCGTTTGCAATCCGCAATCCACTCAGATCGACGTCTCTCAAATCGGCTCCTTCGAATCGAGCTAGCTTGAGTTGCACATTCCGCAGGCTACCGCCTTCGAAAACGCAGTCGCGGAAATCGCATCCGGAGATGTCCGCGTCGGACATATCGAGTTGCGCCAGCTTCTGCTTGCGGAAAGACAAGCCGCGCAGGTCGGCCCCGATCAGCAGAGTTTCTTTAAGACTCAAGCCGAGCGAAACGACTTCGGTGAATTTTGCGCCGGTGAGCTTGACGCCGACGAACGAGGCGGACGGAAGTTTCGCGCGGGTCCAGTCGGTGTTGTTCAAGTCGCAGTCGACGAACTTCGAGTCGGTCAGATCGGCCAGGCTGAAATCGACCTGCCGAGCGCGACATGCGCTCCACGAGGTGGCCGATAGCTGGGAGCGCTTGAGCGACGCCTCCGCGAAGCTGCAGCCGCTGAATCGCGCACCTCTCATGTCGAGCCCCGACAGATCTTGTCCGTCGAAGTCGCAACGCTCGAAGGTGCGAGGCTCATCCTCGGATTTCAGAATCTCGATGAGTTCGTCGCGGGAAATGCTGCAATCGATCAAGCCGGCCTCCCGAGCGACGCTTTGTGTTCCAGGACTTTCACCAGCGTATGCAGGACGCGATTGGCAGGAGTGGGAACGCCCAGAGCGACGCCGCGCGCGACGATGAAGCCGTTCAAGTGATCGATCTCGCTAGGCTTGCCTCGCGCGAGGTCTTGCGCGGTCGAGGAATACTGCGCTGGCATCGTCAGGCCGATTTTTACGATGGCTGCGCCGACATCGCCCGGTACATCGACCTCATCTGCGGCGGCAACCGCCATGCATTCATCGACCACATCGGACAGCACCGCTTCGATACCGTCGATTTGCACCAGCGGGCCATATGGCATTTGAGAAATGGCAGAGAGCGCGTTGTAGGCGCAGTTGAGGATCAACTTGGCCCACAGCGAACCTCGTACGTTGGACGAAATTTCGCACGGCACACCGGCTGCAATCAGCACAGCGGCGAGCTCATCGCTTTTGCTCGATGGCTCGATAAGCAGTTCGCCGCGACCGTTGTGCTTCACGAATCCCGGACCAAGCATTTCGGTGGCGACATACACCACCGCCGCAGCCACTTCACTTCCTAAAATCTTTCTCACGCGATCCGCGTTGTCGACGCCGTTCTGCAAAGTTACGACGAGCGCATCGTCCTTCATATGCGGCTTAAGAAGCTGTGCCGATGTTTCGGTGTCCGTGGACTTCACCGCAAACAGGACGACGTCTGCATCTTTCACGGCAGACACCTCGACGCTCGCCTCGACTTTTACGAATTCGTCGAACTCGGACGTCTGCAATCGAAGGCCGTCGGCGAGCATCGCGTCGACATGGACCGGTCGCCCGATCAGGACGACCGCGTGACCCGCGCGAGCCAGCATGGCGCCGTAATAACAGCCGACCGCGCCGGCACCCATCACCGCAAATTTCATCTAATGCTCCAAATCAGTGCGACGTTTTTCATGGAATTTCCTTTGGTCGATTGGCATGCGCTCTGCGGATTCTCTGTAACTATTAGAGCTAAATCTGGCAGGCCTGCGTGCTAGCATCATCCATGCAGCCACCAGTCTCTTCGATCATCGTCCCGCCCGATTCCATGGGCTTTTCGAGCGCTCTCAACATCGGCAAATCCCATGTGGACAACGCGCCGCCCATTCTTCATCAGGATCAAGCCCCGGTCAGGTTGAAGTATGCAGTCGATATCGAATACGACGTCGCCAGTTCCAACTCAGATTTCATCTTCAACCTGCAGGCCGCGCAAACGCGCCATCAGCACGTGCTCGAAGAGCGACTCGAACTGAGCCAGCAGTTGCTGATGCATGCCTACGTCGATCCCGCAACCCACACGCGTTATTTGCGCCTTCGTGCTGCTCCCGGAACGCTTAGGGTTCACTACGACGCCTTGCTCGATATCGCGCACCATCGCGCAGCCCCGGACAGCCTCGCAGAGATCTGGATTTCGGAGTTGCCGGGTCACGTGTTGCCTTACCTTTACCCCAGCCGCTACTGCGAGTCGGATCGCCTGCACGGATTCGCAGTCCAGCAGTTCGGCAATCTCTGGCAAGGCTACACGCGCGCCCAGGCTATCTGCGATTGGGTGCAAGGGCAGGTCACTTTTCTGTCGAATAGCTCCAGCGGAACGACTTCAGCGTACGAGACGCTCATGCAAAAGCAGGGCGTCTGCCGCGACTTCGCGCATCTGATGATCGCTCTGTGTCGGGCGGTGAACATTCCCGCGCGATTCGCGACCGGCGTCGACTACGGTGCAGATCCCGCGCTGGGTCCGCAGGACTTCCATGCATACGTCGAGGTCTATGTCGGCCATCGCTGGTGGATGTTCGACCCGTCGGGCACCGCCATTCCCATGGGCTTTATTCGCCTAGCAACAGGTCGCGACGCGGCCGACGCAGCCTTCGCCTCGATCTTCGGCAACGTCATGATGCGCAGCCTCACGCTAAGCATCGACGCGCTACCCGGCAGCGACGGCGTACGCCGCGTGCCGGTGCGAGTGTCGGATGCGTTGTCGACGGGGGATGGGATTGCGGGCGGGGTGCGGTGAAGTGACCTTAAAGGTTGGCGACTGCCAGTGAGACGGGATTTGCGCCGGTAGTGCCGGACGAAATCAAGGTCAATACACCAGCGGTGGTAACACTAAACACGTTGACCCGGTTGCCGGACGCTGCTGTGCCCGCGTACAAAATCGTTCCGTCTTTGTTCAGTGCGATCGACGTGGTGTTTCCACTGGCTGTTGTGTTCACACCAGCCGAAACAACGCCGCCCGAGGTGACCGGAAAAACTATGACATCGGCTGATCCGGTGGAATTTCCTATGAGAAAGTTGCCGCTCGGATGCATCAGCAGTCGGTTTGATGGGCCGAAGGCGCCATACGTCCCTCCCACGGAACTGCTCGTTAACTGACCCGTCCCTGAGTTCCACTGGAAACTTGCCACGGATGGCCCAGTCGAACTTGTCGTGTACCCATAAGTGCCTGCGGCATTGAACACCAACTGGCTGGTACCCAACACAAAGGTCGAAGCCGGAGCGACTGTCGTGTCGACTGCACCGTTCGTTGTAGACAACGGATACGCAGCTATGTCTCCATTGACGTAGCTCACATAAATGAAACGCTTGCTTGGGTGAACCTTTAGGAAAAACTGGGAGTTTTGCAGCCCAGTCCCTGTGCCGGAAAAAACAACCGACAAAGCTCCTGTTGTGGAATCGATGGCAAAGGTAGAAATACTGCCGGGACCAACGTTTCCGACGTACATCAAATTCCCATCGGGGTGGAATTCAATCGGGCTGAAGAAGCTTGCGCCGCTGGTCGTCGTTATCGGCATGGCCGCACCGATGGTCAACTGTCCAGACGTGCCAACGGTGTATTGAGTGATCGAACCGTCATCGGTCGTGACATAGATCCACCTGCCATTCGGATGCGAAGCGATCCACATCGGGTCGGTTGGCGTAGCGCCCACAGGAGACAAAAGGCCAGACAAACTTCCGTCGGATTGCGAAATCGCGTAAGCGCCTATGGTGTTGTTCGTACCAGTCGCCGAATACAAATACTTCGAAGTAACTGGTGCAGGCGGCGGGGGGGGAGGTGGTGGAGATCCCGGCACCGGAGCAGCCGCAGAACTTCCGCCCCCACCGCAACCCGTTACTGCGGCCAGCGACGCAAGCGCAGTCGCCGTCATCAAGGACCTTCTCGAAACACCGTTGCTCGTACTGCTCATGTGATCTTCTCCGTATTGATTGCAATATCTTACAGTTTCAAAACTGAAAGCTCGCGGTGGCGTCCAGCCTGTTTCAACTAATTAACTAGATCGCTTTAATGTGGCGTTGCGGCCAGAACACGGGCGCAGATCACTTAACATTCACACCTCCGGATTTTTAGTCCGTGCAACGCTTTCAGGAGAAACGGAAATGGCCAAAGGCGACCAAAAGAGCAACAAGATGGCGAAGAAGCCCAAGAAGGACACTTCTCCTCTCAAGGAATCCACTTCGGATCGTCCGGTGCCACCGGTCACCTCCGTTCTGCCAAAAGGCAAACTCAAGAATAAATAAGACAAGCAAGCCATTCGGCTTCGACTGCCCGTAGCTCAGTTGGATAGAGCAACAGCCTTCTAAGCTGTGGGTCGGGGGTTCGATCCCCTCCGGGCAGACCAGCTGCAGACTTGAAGTGCGTCTCACAAGCTTTCGGGCCACAAACCAGCGAAAACGTGAAAATCGCGGTCTGTAATCGTTTTCCTACCGTCTATGGGGGCGAATCACTGTTTGCTGTTCGTCACATGCAGGACACAATGCTTCCAAAGGACAAACCTTATGGAAGCAACTCGAACCAGCTCAGCCAAGATCAAGTTTCGTGAACGCAGGCAGGTGCGTGAATTCGCTGAAAAGTACGGCAAGCAGAAGCTGGAAGAAGAGCTCGACTCGGGGCTTCTCGACCTACCGAGCACGCTGCTGGCCGAAGAGTGGCTCGAGGATGAGCCCAAGAGGCTAGAGCGCAAGCGCGCCGAACAACGCTCCAAAATGCTTTGGGGTCTGTACATTTTTCTGTTGATCGCCGTATTGGTGGCATTCACCTACTTTTTTGTTTCTACGAACAAATTGATCTGAACGACCGACTATTGCGGACTATTTATTCCCCGACGATGACGCGGAGCTTCAACGCTTCTGATACTGCGTTTTACCAAACAGAAACTCGTTCGATTTAGCATCTCGCACAGCTGGCCGGTGCGCCGCAAGCACCTTTGGCCCACGAGAAAACTTCGATCACGACTTGCCCCTTTTCTTAAGATTGACTGAATAATCTCACTTTAGGTTAAAACTCCAGGACATGTTCTCTCGTCTGCGACAACTCTTTTCGGACACCGACAAGCCTGAGGCTGCGGCCGCGCCGCAAGGCCTCGGCCAGAAGATGGCTGCGGAATGGGCCAAGCAGAGCGGGATGAAGTTCACGGCGGCCGCGAACGGCCGGAGCTACATGATCGAGGGCGAGGTCGACGACCGCAGCTTCAGACTCGAATGCGGCCAGCCGACACGTGAATTCATTCACGGCGAAGAGATTCGAATCCGCGGCGACATCTCGATCAGCCAGGATGTGTCGGTTCTGATCATGAATCGTCCGCTCAAGGTGTCGCTCGACTCGCAGGCTTATTCGCTTTACACCGACAGCCTTCAAACGACGGTCGGCGCAGAACTCCCCGAAGAAATGCGATGGCTGTCTATGTACCAGGAGGTGGGCTGGGAAAGCGTTCCGCGCTCGTTCTGGGAGCGATATTCGGTCATAGCCGATCAAAAGGAAAACGCATTGGTATGGCTCGACGCTGAGCTTGCGCAAGCCCTGATGCACTGGCCGGATCCGGGGCCGTCAGCCGAGGTGCCTTTCATCCTGATGCTGGCTCATGGGCGGTCCTACCTGCGGATGGAACACAACCCGGCCGATTTGCCGACCATGCAGCACGCACTCGACATCTTCAAACTCGCGTCCATTCGCGCCGTGCAAACGCTCAAGACGCCCGGCGCATTCAATCGCACCGGCGAGTTTCGCGACAGCAATATCTGACTTCAGCGATTGAACGCAGGTCTTATTCGTAGACTGGTTTTGTCTTCGTTAAAAATGCTTCGATGCCAATCCCGGCATTGGCGTGATGCAGGTTCGTCACGAACTGATCGCGCTCCCGAGCGAGCTGCTCATTGAGCGAACTGCCTTCTGCGTCGTTGACTAATTCCTTGATGCTGGAGGTCGCGTTCGGTGCCCGCGAGTTGAGAGTGGCTGCGAGTTCCAGCGCGTCGCTCAACGCGTTACCGGTATCGCTCAATCGATTTATCACTCCAAGCTCGTGCAAGCGCGTCGATGTGATTCTGGAGCCGCACATCAGCAGCTCATTGGCCAGTTGACGTGGCATCGAACGCACAAGGCTCCAGCTCGCTCCGCCGTCTGGCGACAGCGCGATGTTGGCGTACGCCATGATGAAGAATGCATCGCGTGCGGCCACGATCATGTCGCAGGCAAGTGCCAAAGAAAATCCTGCGCCGGCAGCCGATCCTTCGACCGCAGCGACGATCGGCTTCGGATAAGTGCGAATCGACTCGATCAGGTTGTGAAGTCCTTCGATGCTGCGGGCCTGCACTTCAGGCGGCTGTTGCCGGTTGTCTCGAAGACGTTGCAAGCTGCCGCCGGCACTGAAGGTCGCGCCTTCGCCGGTAATGACAACCGAGCGGATTTCGTCATTGCTCTCGGCGACGCTCAACGCTTCGACACCCGCGGCGTACAAGTCCGGACCCAGCGCATTGCGCTGCTCAGGGTTGCTGATCGAAAGGATCATGGTCTTGCCATGCGTCGTGCTTTTCAGTTCTGCGGTCATGCGACGTCCTCTTCGTGCATAAGGCTCAGGCCGATCGCACCGCGACGTCGCAACCACGGGCTCGGGCGATACCGCGGGTCTCCGTAGACGGTCTGCATGTTGAACAGGACTTCCAGAATGTTCGTCGGGCCGTATCGATTGCCCATCGCGAGCGGCCCCATCGGATAACCAAGTCCCAGCGTGACGGCAGTTTCCAGATCGGCCGGGGAACAGACGTTTTGCTGGCACATGTCGGCTGCGATGTTCACGATGGTCGCCACCACACGCTGGGTCACGAATCCGCCGCTGTCGCGAATCACGCTAACGGCCTTACCGTCGGACGCGAAAAGAGCGTGCGCTGCGTCTCGCATGTCGGCGCGTGTGGCCGGGTTGGTGGCAATGACGCGGCGTTTCGTGGCCGAGTCTTCTATAAGCATGTCGATTCCGACCGTTCTGGCCGGATCGAGTCGCTCGACGACGGCAACCGTCGTGACGTCGAATCCGAGTGGTGCGACGATGGTGAGCGCGTTGGAGGAGGGGGAAGCACCGGTCTCGATCCTGGCGCCAAGCACTTTCAGCAATTGAAGCAGTTCGGCACGGCGAGCCGCGTTCGTAGACACCCAGACTGGCGGCATTTCCGCAACCGTCGGGACGGGCGGTTCCGCCGGAACCTGCGCGGCACCTTCCTTGTACTGGTAGAAACCTTCACCCGTTTTTTTGCCGAGCGCTCCCGCCGAGAGTCGTTGCGCCGCAATCGCGCTGGGGCGATAGCGAGGTTCCTGGTAATACTGGTTGTAGATCGACTCCATCACCGGATGCGACACGTCGAGGGCGGTCAGGTCCAGCAGTTCGAACGGCCCCAATTTGAAGCCGACCTGATCTTTCAGGATGCGGTCTATGGTTGCGAAATCGGCCACGTTCTCTTGCACGATGCGCAGCGCTTCTGTGCCATATCCGCGCCCGGCGTGGTTCACGATGAAGCCGGGGGTGTCCTGAGCCGTGACCGGCGAATGGCCCATCTGGCGGGCGAATGCCGAAAGACCTTCGCAAACCGCCCGGGACGTCTTGAAGCCCGCAACGATTTCCACCACCTTCATGAGCGGAACCGGATTGAAAAAATGGAAACCGGCGAACCTCTCCGGACGCTTAAGAGCAGCGGCGATGGAGGTGACCGAAAGAGACGATGTATTGGTTGCGAGGACCGCCTCTGGCGACACGATCTCTTCCAGTTTCTGAAACAGATCACGCTTGACGTCCAGCCGCTCCACGATCGCTTCGACGATCAGGTCGCATGAGGCCAGGCTGGCCAGATCGTCCGCCAGAACGATACGTTCTTTGGCTTTTACGACCTCGTCTTGTGAAATTTTGCCCTTGACTGCCAATTTGTCCCATTGCTGGAACAAGGAATCCCGCGATGTAATAGCCGCTGCCTGTTGAGCATCGAACAACATGACGGTGCTTCCGGCCTGAGCTGCGATTTGCGCGATCCCGCGCCCCATTGCGCCAGTTCCGACGACGCCGACTTTTTGGTAGGTGACTTGCATGGGTGGCATTATTACTGAGCAGGACGTCCATCCGGGTGTGTCAAAATCAACACGAACTAATTAAAGACCGCACGTGAAATTTTCTCGTTTAGCAGTTGGGGGAGCGCTGTTGGCAGTCATGCTGACCAGCTCTGCATTGACTTTAGGAAGGCTTCGCGGATCTGCCTGGATCGGACAGCCACTGGACGTCACATTTCCGCTTCAAGTGGATAACGAAGATGAAGCCAGGTTGGCCTGCTACGCGGCCGATGTCGTCTCGGGCGATGTTGCTCTCGATCCCTCGCGCGTTCGTCTGGCAGTCGAGCCCGGCGCTTCTTCGCAGGAATTTCTGTTGCGTGTGCGGTCGACCGGCATCATCGAGGAGCCTGTCGTCACGGTGACGGTTCGCTCCAACTGCGGTGGCACCAGCTCGCGCAAATTCGTGTTGCTTGCCGACTTACCCGGCCAGGCACCCATCGCGCAAGCCGCACCGGTTGCCGCCACCCCCCTGCCTAACGCCAGCCTCGCCCCGAATACGGCAACTCGCAGTCAAGCGACTGGATCCGCATCTGCATCGACAGCGCCATCCAACTCTCAAGGTTCCGGCACTTCGATCGCGCCTACCGTCCCCAGCGCCGAGTCAGCTGCGCCTTCGGCACAGCGCCGCACTCCGACACGTCGGCAGCAGGCAGCGGCATCGACGCCGCCTTCCGGCTCCGCCGCGCAAGCAACAACCTCAGTCGCTCCCCGTATTCCGGCAACGGCAGTCGCACCGACGCGGCCCGCGCAATCGGCTGCCACTCCGTCCGTAACTCCGACTCCCGCTACGCCCCCGGTAACGAATGTGCGTCCGACTGCGAAAACACCAGTCGCTGCGGCCGCGCCTGCAGCCGAAGCGGCCAAGCCACGACTGAAGCTCGATTCGCTCGACGTCTCATCCGATAGCGATCTGACCCTGAAATCGTCGAGCCAGATGCTCACTGTTCCTGAGGCGAACGAACAAAAGCGCGCCGAAGCCGCCGCGACCTGGAAGAGCCTGAACACCGATCCGCTCGAAGCCGCACGAGCAGCGCAGCGGATGCAAACGCTGGAAGGCGACGTGCAAAAAATGCGCGAAATGATGGCGCGTAATCAGGCAATGATGCTCGAGCTTCAAACCCAGTTGCAGCGAGCCGAGAACGACAGGTTTGCAAATCCGCTGGTGTTTGCGCTGGTCGCACTGCTCTTCCTCGCGCTTGTCGCCATCGCAATTCTCTGGAAACGGACATCGGCTTCCGGAAAACAGGCTCAGTGGTGGGCGGCTCGCGATCGCGAGGCTGCTGCCCATTCCAGTGTCGCAGCGAGCTCGATGCAACCCGAGTTGTCTTTGCCGCCTGAATTCATGGCCAGTGAAATGGCGTCGCAGCAGGCCAACTCGGTTCGTAGCGGTACCGGTAAGGCGGCGCCCAACTCCATATCAGATGTCGATTTCGATCTGGGCGACGACGTAGACAGTGGCGGTCAGCTGACGCGGATCGATCCGACTCATCTTGCGACTGCTGCGGTTGCCGCGCGTCGCGACGGACCGATGTCGATTCCGCCGCATGCCGACTTCTCGCCGAGCGTTAGCGGACGCATGGTGAATGCCGAAGAACTCTTCGACATCCAGCAGCAGGCAGATTTCTTCGTATCGCTCGGTCAATACGACCAGGCGATCGACGTTCTGAAAAGTCATATCAACGCGAACCCCGATACCAGTGCGCTGGCTTATCTGGATCTGTTCACGATCTATCACGAGCTCGAAAACGAGTCTGCTTACAACGCGCTTCGCGGTGAGTTCGTGCGGATATTCAACGCCGATGTTCCGACGTTCGCGCAGTTCCGCAATCAAAGTCGCGGACTCGAGGACTACCCGCGCACCTTGGCGCGAATCACAAAATCGTGGCCGAAGCATCGCGTGTTGCGGATCATCGAAGAGTCGATTTTCCGTCGCCCCGGTGCGGTGGAAGAAGACGTGGCTCAGGCGTTCGATCTGGAAGCCTATCGCGAGCTTTTGCTTCTGTTCGCAATCGCCAAAGACGTGGCCGACGAGGATTCGCAGGACTTCCTTGCGTCCACGAGCGATTCGCTTCCGTCTCCATTGCTGGCGCATTCCATGCCCGCAACGCTGGTCCGCGCGGACTACGCCAATTCCGCGAACGACATGAACACGGTCGAAATCGAAGCTTTGCCTGACATCGTCAAGCCGCCATCGACTCCCAATCTGGGGATCGACATCGATTTGACCGACCACATCCCGGTGCCCGATGTACCCAGCACGATCAGTCCCAACTCGATCGGAACGATGGATGCACGCGAGTCGAAAGAGCTCGACGCTCTCGACTTCGACATGTTCGATTCATCGACCGAGGCGCAACTTGCGCCCAAGCGGCCACCGAAGCGCTGATCGACTGCCATAACGAAAAAGCCGGACTCTCAGATCCGGCTTTTTCATTTCCGATCGAACTCTATTTCCCGACGTTACCTGCGCACCTGAAGTGCCCCCGGATTCACGATGTTCGTCGGTGTCCCTCGAATGAAATTGACCACGTTGTCGAACGCGGCGCCAAAGTACATCTCATAGCCGTTCTGCTCGACGTAACCGATATGCGGTGTGCAGATGCAGTTTTCCAGACGAAGCAGCGCGTGCCCCTGAAGAATCGGCTCGCTCTCGAATACGTCGACTGCCGCCATTCCGGGACGCCCGCGATTCAACGCGGCGATAAGCGCGTCGGATTGAATCAGCTCCGCTCGCGATGTGTTCACGATGAGCGATGTCGGTTTCATGCGCGACAGGTCATCGAAAGTCACGATGCCTTGCGTTTCGTCGTTCAGCCGCAAATGCAGAGTGATCACGTCGCAGGTTTCGAAGAATTCTTCCTTGCTCGACGCGACATGCAGACCGTCGCCGATAGCGCGCTGGCGCGAGGCGTCTCGTCCCCAAACCACCACACGCATCCCAAAGGCTTGGCCGTAGCCGGCGACGAGTTGGCCGATCTTTCCGTAGCCCCAGATGCCCAGCGTCTTGCCGCGAAGCGCCATGCCCATGCCGAAATTGGCCGGCATCGATGCTGCTTTGAGGCCGGACTGCTGCCAGGCGCCGTGCTTCAGGTTGCCGATGTATTGCGGCAGACGTCGCATGGCAGACATGATCAGCGCCCAGGTGAGTTCGGCAGGTGCCACTGGCGATCCGACGCCTTCCGCAATTGCGACTCCTCGTTCAGTGCAGGCAGCGATATCGATGTGCGATCCCGCTTTGCCGGTCTGAGCGATCAGTTTGAGACGAGGTAGCTTTTCGACGAGTTGACGGCTTATATGTGTGCGTTCCCGAATCAGCACGATGACGTCTGCATCCTTCAGGCGAATGGAAAGCTGTCCCAGCCCTTTGACGGTGTTCGTGTAGACCTTGGCTGGATAGGCCTCGAGTTTGGATGCGCATTCGAGCTTGCGCACGGCATCCTGATAATCGTCCAGAATCACAATGTTCATGGCGGTATTGTGCCTCGGTAGGCACGACGACCGCAGACGAGGCGCCCATGTACGAGTGAATCGGCGGGCCGTTTTCAACCATTACAGAAAGACACTCCCATGGCAATCACCATGTATTCGGCCAGCGTGCCAATTTTCGTCAGCATGTTGAAGAATCTCTCGCATTTTCTCGACAAGGCAAAAGCATTCAGCGAGGTGAAAAAATGCGACCCGTCGGTGTTGATTCAGGATCGACTCGCACCCGACATGCTTCCGCTCGCTAAACAGATCCAGATTGCCTGCGACTCTTCCAAGTTGGGAATCTCGCGCATTTCAGGAGTCGAGGCGCCCAAGTTCGATGACGACGAAACGACCTTCGAAGAACTGCAGGAAAGAATTGCCAAGACCATCGAGTTCATCGAATCGGTCGACGCGTCGAAGCTGAACGGAACCGAGAGCACGGAAATCACGTTTCCGGTGGGCCGCGATAAAAAGCGGACCATGACTGGCGAGGCCTATCTGAAGCATTGGGCGCTGCCCAACATGTTCTTTCACGTGACGACAGCCTATGCAATCCTGCGTCACAACGGCGTCGAGCTGGGCAAACTCGACTACCTGCTCGGCTCAGGGGTCTGAACCGGAGCTTCCACGGTCAGATGGAGTTCGCTGCCTCGATTGCCGCAAGGCGATCGAGCTCGGCGCATACGTCGGCCATGCGGCCCGAGATGACCATGCGTCCGGCGCCGGCGTTGTTCCGATCGACAACGCGGAGCACACGCAGGGGGCGAGTTGCGGGGCGAATAGGTGTGACGTTGCTGGCCGTACGATCGATGGCTTTGGCGGCCTGCTTCGTCGGCGCGAGAACTACCACCGGAAGTCGCGTGACCACTGCAGCTCGCGCGCGACGCGACGAGAAAAAGCTCGCGATCTGATCGATCGGATTGACGAATGCCGAAGCGGTGAACATTGCGATTCCCATGACGAACTCCTAATACTTGATGAGGGCACACGCCCCCGAATTGACGAAGGCGCTGACTACATCAGCATGGTGTTTCTGATCAGACCGACGGCGAGGCCCTCGATCTCGAACTGCTCATCCGGCTCGACGATGATGACCTGGAAGTCCGGGTTCTCAGGGTGGAGCTCGATGACATTCTTGTTTCGACGAAAGCGTTTGACGGTGACTTCCTCACCGATCCGCGCAACCACGATCTGGCCGTTTTTGGCGTCCTTGGCCGATTGCACCGCGAGCAGATCGCCGTCCATGATTCCAACATCGCGCATCGACATGCCTTTGACCTTCAGCAGGTAATCGGGCTTGCGCTGGAACAGGCTTCCTTCGAGGTAGTAGGTTTGATCGACGTGTTCCTGCGCCAGAATCGGTGATCCAGCAGCGACTCGGCCAATAAGCGGTAGCGCGAGCTGATTGAGACTTTGAAGGGGTAGGGTGAACTGCTTGACCCGCGATTCGTTGATCGAGCGAAGCATGTCGCTTTTCAGGCGAATGCCCCGCGAGGTGCCGCTGACCAATTCGATGACACCTTTGCGAGCCAGTGCCTGCAGATGCTCTTCAGCAGCGTTGGCCGATTTGAAGCCCAGCTCCCCGGCAATTTCTGCGCGCGTTGGAGGGGCTCCGGTGCGGGCGATCGCGCTTTGGATAAGCTCGAGGATCTGTTGCTGACGCGTGGTGAGTTTCGGCGACTCGATCATAGGAATTCCTTTTTTGAGGATGCGCTGCACTGTCAGTACATCCAGTAACTGTATTTTTAACCAGTTTTTAGATGATTGGCAAGGAATGTCGGAGAAATCTGTAAAAAAGCTGACTACGCCCCTGGAAGCGATCCGAAAAATCGTTGTCCTAGGCACTGGTGGAACCATCGCGGGCGCTTCGGCGGAAGGCGGCGACAACGTGGGCTACGTTGCGGGGCAAGTCGGAATCGAGGATCTTCTGGCCAGGATGCCCGGATTGGCCGAAGCTTCCGTTTCGATCGTGTCGGAGCAGGTGGCGCAGCTCGACAGCAAGGACATGAACTGGGACGTCATGCGCGAGATCGCGCTGAGATGCGAGTTCTGGGCCGGGCAAGCCGAGGTCTGCGGCATCGTTATCACTCATGGCACCGACACTCTCGAAGAGACCGCATGGTTCCTCGATTGCGTGTTGAGCCTGCCGATCCCCGTGGTGCTCACCTGTGCGATGCGCCCCTCGACCTCCGCGCAGGCTGACGGCCCGCAGAACATGTCCGATGCCGTCGCGCTCGCGTCGACCGCCGGCGTGGCTGGCGTGCTGGTGGTTTGTGCCGGCGTCGTTCATCACGCCAGATTCGTACAGAAGGTGCATACCTACCGGCTCGATGCATTCAGTTCGCAAGACGCAGGACCGGTGGGTTACATCGAAGAGTCGATCTTCAGAACGGCGGATGGCGCAGCCATGCAGCCGTACGAGGCGCGAGTTCGGAAAATCGCTCTCGAGCAAGTAGCCACCGCGTCCATGCCAAAGGTTGCGCTCGTCACCAGCACCTCGAGTGCAGACGGCGCGTTGATCGATGTGATCGTGGCTGCGGGCTTCAAGGGAATAGTGGTTGCGGGAACCGGCAACGGCACAATTCACGAAGCGTTAGAAGAGGCGTTGTTGAACGCGCGCGACAAAGGTGTCGCCATTGTGGTGACCACTCGATGCGCGAATGCGGGGCTCGTTCTCAACCCGAAGAAAATTCGCGAATCGAACTTCGCTTTCATTCAGAGCATCGGGCCGGTGAAAGCACGAATTTCTCTCGCGCTCGATTTGATGGCTACGAACTGAACAACCGGGAACCACATGACCGATCAATCCACCCGTCTTATTCATCACGACTACGAACCGCCTGCCGGCTTCAAGGCCCCGCAGCCGGGGATTTACAAGGCGTCGACAGTAATTTTTCCGGACGTCGCGGCCATGCGCAAGCGCGAGTGGAAGGACAAGAGCGGCTACACCTACGGGCTGCATGGAACGCCGTCCTCATTCATTCTGGAAGAGCGCTTGTGCGAACTGGAGGGCGGCACCGGTTGCCTGCTGGTGCCCAGCGGACTCGCGGCAATTGCCTGCGTGAATCTGGCTTTGCTGAAGTGCGGTGACGAGATGCTTTTGCCCGACAACGTGTACGGACCGAGCAAAAGCCTGGCGAACGACGAACTCAAAAATTGGGGCATAACTCACGGGCTCTACGATCCGATGAATCCCGCCGACCTTGCTTCGAAAATCACAGACAAGACGAAGCTGGTCTGGGTGGAAGCGCCCGGTTCGGTCACGATGGAATTTCCCGATTTGATTGCACTGGTGAAGGTCTGCAAAGCTCGCGGCGTTCTGGTCGCGCTGGACAACACCTGGGGCGCGGGCATCGCGTTCAACCCATTCGACGCCGGCATCGATATCTCGGCGCACGCGCTCACCAAGTACCCGAGCGGCGGAGGCGATGTGCTCATGGGCAGCGTCATTACGCGCGACGACGCGCTGCACCTCGAAATCAAGCTGAGTCACATGCGTCTCGGGATAGGCGTCGGAGCCAACGACGTCGAGACTATTTTGCGTTCGCTTCCGAGCATCGGGATTCGCTACGCGGCGCAGGATGCTTCGGCACGCAAGCTCGCGACGTGGTGCAAGTCGCGCAGCGAAATTGCGCAGGTGCTGCATCCGGCAATCGAAGGCTCGCCAGGACACGATAACTGGCTGGCGCTGTGCGGCAAGGACGGAGCCGCGGCGGGAATTTTCTCGGTGGTGTTCCACGAAAAATATTCGGTCGCGCAGGTCGATGCTTTCTGCGACGCGCTCCAGCTCTACAAAATCGGGTACTCGTGGGGCGGGCCGATCAGCCTGGTGGTGCCGTACGACATTTCGTCCATGCGGAGCGCAGCGGTAGCGCAGTGGCCGCACAAGGGCGTGCTGGTGCGGTTCTGCGTGGGTCTGGAAAGTCCGGCCGATCTCATCGCCGACCTCGAACAGGCAATGACCACGATACGGTCGTGATCGGACATTTATCGCTTACATTGGGCGCATTGCAGTACATGCTTCCTTCAAGCTAATGCACATTCAAGGAGCAAGTGATGGCGACGCCCAACTACGGATACGAAAAGCGCCAGAAAGAACTGGCGAAGAAACGCAAGAAAGAAGACAAGCTGAAATCGAAAGCCGAAAAGAAAACCGGCGACGATAACAACTCTTCTGGCTTCGATCAGTCCTCTGGCGATCAGTCGGCCCCCGATCAATCGGCACCCACCTGATCACACTCGACGTCCGGTCAAAGAACGATCACTTGATGATCTTCTTCATCTCCGGCCAGACGTTGTTCAGCATGATCGGATGCGCCTTCGCGAGAGGGTGAATCCGGTCGGCCTGGAACATCGACGCGACGTCCGGCACGTCCGCAACGCCTCTCAGCAGAAATGGCACAACCGGCACTTTTTCCGCCTTGGCCACTTTCTCGAACACTTCAGCGAACTTATTGAAATAGTCGGTGCCGTAGTTCGGCGGAACCTGAATTCCAACGATCAGCACTTTTGCGCCGGCCTTCTTGGCCTGCTCGGTCATCCAGCGCAGATTTTCTTCGGTGTTCTTGATGGGCAAACCGCGCAACGCGTCGTTGCCGCCGAGCTCGATCACCACGACGTTCGGCTTGTGTTGTGCCAGAAGCGCGGGCAACCGAGCGCGTCCGCCAGACGTGGTGTCGCCGCTGATGCTGGCGTTGATTACCTTGGCATCTATGTTTTCTTCGGAGATGCGTTTTTCCATGAGCGCGACCCAGCCGGTACCGCGCTGCAGGCCGTATTCCGCGCTTAGCGAGTCGCCAACCACCACGACGGTCTTCGTGCCGTTGGACGTCTGTGCGGTCGCCGTGGACATGGCGGAAAGACCCGAAAGACCCATCACAAATGACGTGATGACGGGCAAGATAAAGTGTCTACGATTCAATTCGGAACCTTTCATGACTGATTCTTCCCTCGCGCCGATCATCTCTGTCGACCATGTTTTCAAATCGGTGACCGATTCGGCGGGGTCTCTGGACATTCTGCGCGATATAGATTTTCGTTTGCGACCAAAGGAAACAGCAGCCATCGTCGGTGCATCCGGGTCGGGCAAGAGCACGTTGCTGTCGATCATTGCGGGATTGGATACGCCTACGAAGGGAACAGTTCAACTCGCGGGGCAAGATCTGTTTGCGCTGGACGAAGACGACCGAGCGGCCCTCCGAGCCGAGAAGGTGGGGTTCGTTTTCCAGAATTTCCAGTTGATGGGCAATCTGACCGCGCTGGAAAACGTCATGCTGCCGCTGGAGTTGGCGGATCGTCGCGATGCCCGCAAAGTCGCCTCTGAAATGCTGGCCCGCGTCGGGCTGGGCGAGCGTCTCGGCCATTACCCGAAAGTCATGTCGGGCGGTGAGCAGCAGCGGGTCGCGCTCGCCCGTGCGTTCGTGGTTCAACCGGCGTTGTTGCTTGCTGATGAACCCACAGGAAGCCTCGACTTCGCGACCGGCGAGAAGGTTATGGAACTCATGTTCGACCTCAACCGTGAACTCGGAACCACGCTTGTGCTGGTCACCCATGACCGTGCGATTGCAGCGCGGTGCGAGCGAAGAATCGTGATCGAGGCAGGTCGAATTCTGGCCGAAGCAGAAGCTTGAGAAAAAAGCTGGAAGAAAAGGCTGAAAAGGACAGGCTGAATAAGCCGGGATAATCGGGGGATGTCTTCCCCTAAAGTGCTTTTCGGCTTTCACGCCGTTGGTGTGCGTCTCAAGACTGCGCCCGAATCCATCATCGAAATCTTCTTCGAGCCGACCCGTCGCGACGCTCGCATGCGCCAGTTCATCGAACGCGCGAACGAGGCGAACGTCAAGCTGGTCGAGTCCGACGGTCTTCGACTCTCCAAACTCGCGGGCAGTCATGGTCATCAAGGGGTGGCGGCTCGTGTCAATGCGGTCGAGCAGATCACGTCGCTCGACGACTTGCTCGATGCGGTCGAAGCGCGCGGCGAAAAGCCGCTTTTGCTCGTTCTCGATGGCATCACCGATCCGCACAATCTGGGCGCTTGTTTGCGGGTTGCGGACGGCGCAGGTGTTCATGCGGTAATCGCGCCGAAAGATCACGCAGTCGGGGTGAATGCAACCGTTGCCAAAGTTGCCAGCGGAGCAGCCGAAACCGTGCCGTACTTCATGGTGACCAATTTGGCCCGCACCTTGAACGAACTCAAGGAGCGCAACATCTGGTGCATCGGCACCAGCGAAGACGCGACCAAGACGCTCTATCAAAACGATTTCACCGGCGCCGTGGCGCTGGTTCTAGGTGCCGAAGGTGCCGGCATGCGTCAGTTAACCCGCAAGACCTGCGATGACCTGATCAGCATTCCGATGATGGGCGCGGTCGAGAGCCTGAATGTGTCGGTGGCTAGCGGCGTCTGCCTTTACGAGGCAATGCGCCAGCGCACCAAGCTCTGATCGACCGGTCGGCTTAGCGGGAAGACCCACCGATCAGATCAGCCCGAACCCGCCTAGGATTGCTCCAGCCAGAAGCAACCACAGCAGATGAATTTTGGTACGCCACACCACGATGGCACTTGTGAACGTCACCACCCAGAGCAGCCATACAGGCCGCGTTGGTGTCGTCTCACCTTGGGCTAGCACCCATCCTGTAGAAAACAGAAGCGCCACGACGACTGGAGCCAGTCCCTGCTTGAACGCTCGGACGGAGGGCAGATGACGATTGCGCTGACTCCAGGCCGAGACCGAATAGCAAAGAATCGTGCTCGGCAACATGATGCCGACCATCGAAAGAACGAGCCCCAAGGTTCCGAAAAGCCAGGGCCAGATGCCGCCTACCGAAGTAGCCGCGTTGAACCCGACGTTCCAGCCGAGCAAGGCGACGAACAGCACGTTGGGTCCTGGCGCAGCTTGTGCAATGGCAATGGACGCGGTGAATTGAGGATCGGTGATCCACGATTTATCGACGACAAGAAATCGATGCATTTCGGGCGTCATGCTGATTGCGCCACCGACGGCGAGTAGCGAGAGCGAAAGGAAGTGGCCGAAGAACGCGACCCAGTCGGCGAGGGAAAATGCGGACATCATTTGCTCGTGAATTTTCTGTAAGCCAGACCCCAACCGATGGGGCCTGCAATCAGGAGAACGTAAAGGATCGGCCAACGCATGAGCCCGACCGCCACAAAGCTCGCAATGCAAAGAAGAATGGCGATCGGCAGTCCCATGGGGCTCGTCTTGAACGCAGACGCGAGCTTCAGACCGGTTGCGATGATCAGACCCGCAGCCACCGCGCCCATGCCACGAAGCGCTCCGGACGCGATGGGGGTGGTTGCGTAATGCGCATACGTCAGGGCCAATGCAAGCACGATGCCCATCGGCACGACCAGCATTCCCGCAACAGCAGCCACGGCGCCGCGCCAGCCGAAATGCTTGTCTCCAAACATGATTGCAAGGTTGACGATGTTCGGACCTGGAAGAATTTGCGCTACAGCCCATTCCTCGATGAACTCTTCACGAGTCATCCATTTCTTGCGCTCTACGAGTTCATGCTGGGCAATAGCCAGCACCCCGCCGAAACCCTGTAGCGCAAGAATGGAAAACGACCAGAAAAGGTCTGACTTCGATTTTGGATAGTCTGGGGCCGAGTGGCTGTGCGTTCCTGGCGTGGGATCGCTGCCTGAAGGCTGACCCGATTCATTGTTAGGCGTAAGCGGCATGGCCGCAATTATCTGACGTATCGAGCCGGCGTGGCGGCAGCGAAAGTCAGGCGCTACGCTCATCCTTCGGTGTCTTCGGGGTTTCCTCGATCATCGCGTCGATGACCAAGCGAAGGCGTGACGGTTGCACTGGTTTGTGCATTACGCGAATGTACGATTCCGAGTGTTCCGATGCCGACCGCATGCCGATGTCGCCGGTCAGGAGGGTTGCCGGAATGTATTTCGACGATCGCGCGCGAATCTCGCGAATGGCGTCTATGCCGTTTTGCCCACCGCTGTTCAAGTGGTAGTCGGCGATCACGAAGTCGATGTCCAGATTCAGAAACTCGAGTTTGAATTTGAGTTCCTCGAACGATTCTGCGGACACGACCGAACAGCCCCAAGCTTGCAACATGCTTTCCATGCCTTTGAGCACGATGGGATCGTTGTCGATCAACAAACCCCTTTTGCCGCTTAGCGACTTGTTGATCTGGACATCGAGGTCCCGTTTTTGCTCCTGGCGATCGGCGCTTAAAGGCAACTGGATGCTGAAACGGCTCCCGTGCCCCACGTGAGAATCGAGTTCGAGTCGGTGACCCAGCAAATCGGCGGTACGACGCACGATCGCGAGGCCTAGGCCAAATCCCTCGGGTGAAGGACGGTGATCGGCCAGTCGAACGTATTCGCCGAAAATTTCGTTTTGACGCTCCGTCGGAACGCCGACTCCGGTGTCCACGACATCGATCCAGACGCTGGCCTCGGCACGTCGCACGACGACCGACACCGACCCGGCATCGGTGTATCGAATGGCGTTGGACAGCAAATTGCCGAGGATGCTTTGGAGCAGAACCGGATCGGACTCCACCCAAACCCTCGAGTGTTCAAAGTGCAATCGAATCGATTTGGCACGGGCGGACGCCGAATGCTGGGCCTCCAGCTGCTCGAATATTTCGAGCAGGGAGATGGGTACGAGCGTTGCCGTGACAGTGCCGGTCTCGAGGCGGGAAATATCCAGCAGCAAGCCCAGCGAATAGGCAAGCGACTGCGACACGGCACCTATGGTCTCGATCTGATCTCGTACTGCGACCGCCTCGACGTCCATTCGCAATCTCTCGACCAGCAAACCGAGCGCGTGTACCGGTTGACGCAGATCGTGACTGGCAGTGGTCAGGATCCTGGTTTGCGATCGATGTGCCTGACTCAACTGTTCGCGACTCGCAAAGAATTGCTCGGTCAGCGCGCGGCACTCGGCAACGGTGTTCTTGAGCTGCCGCGAGAGCAGGTAGCGTTGAGCGGAAATCGTTGCCGCGAAGAGCCAGACCAGCCCGATGCTGGCGAGGTACCCGGGCGCTTCGTCCGTGCCGTTAAGTATCCAGGCGATGGCGAGAGGCATCAATGCAGCGGGAAGGAATATCTTCGTGACCAACGGCAAGGTCGAGGAGAGCGCCACGACACACAAAACCGCCAGGAGCACGACCATCGTCAAGGGGCGTAGTGCGTCCTCGTCGAGTGTTGGCGACACCAGCGCTACCAAGCCGCCCCATGCCAGAAAATACAGCACGGCAAACAGCAAGCAAAGGTTTCGCCATTTCTTGCGATAGGCACTACCTAGCCCGGATTTTTTTTATAAAAGTAGTCACTCGAAAAATTCCAGGCAAACGCCAGACAAGAAAATCCGGTAGCCCACAACGACAGTATTAGTGCGTTCGTATGAAGAAATCTGTGAAGCACGATAAGGGTACAAACGACCGCACACAGCACCACGCCGAATCGCCATCCGAGCCCCGAAGAGTCGGAAGAAGACAAGTTGCGGACGGGATAACCCGGGGGAGGAGACACCAGAATTCCTTTAGTCTGTTGTGGCTTGTCAGCCGCGTCAAAACGCACGGAAGATATGTTCGAATGGCTTACTCACCAAAAGCGACTCGGGCCGATCTATCAGGTGCACGCGCATTCTGCCAAGCAGATCTTTGCGCACCGAATGGACATGCTTCATGTTTAGCAACGCACCCCGATGAATGCGCACGAACACGCGGGGATCGAGGCGGCGCTGCAATCCCGAGATACCCGAACGAACCAATCCTTCGCGACTTTTGGTCGTCACGCGGGTGTATTTTTTGTCGGACTGCAAAAAGTAGATGTCGTCGACCGAGATCACGAGGGTTTCCGGACCGCTGCTCGCCGTCAGCCAGAGAAGCGGAACGAACGGCTCGGACAGCACAGCAGGAGGACTGGACCGGCTTCCGCTGAACGCGCGATCGAGCGCGAGGCTCAGGCGAAGGGGGGTGACTGGCTTGACGACGTAATCGACAGCAGAGCTCTCGAACGCCTGAACCGCGCAATTCGGATCGCCAGTGACGAAAACGATCGCCACTCCCAGCGGAAGGTCGGAGACCCAACCCACGTCGTCCGCACCGGGCATGTGGATGTCGAGGAGAAGAATTTCGGGCGCAAATTTCTCTGTCGCCGCAACTACCGAATCGACGTCGCCTGCAGTGGCGACAATCTGCCAGTCGGGCCTCAACTGTGACACCAGCGTCACCATCTCTTCCAGCTGCGTCAAATCGTCGTCCGCGATGATCACGCGTCGAGCTTCACCCATGTCCGATCTCCCCAATATGCCGTTGCGGACGGCTTGTTTTTACTTGAACCCAACGTGCGTTTCGACGCTTAGTGCGCTATTTCTTTCAACGTTGAAAGCGTTCCTCGAACTTCCCGTTGTTCTACCAATCCGTCGCCGTTCATCAGGCAGATGCGAACCTGGCGTTGCTTGAAATCGTTGTCGAGGTGAAATTCGAAACGACCACCGCTCTTTGTCATCGCGGCGTGGATCATGTCTTGAAGCAAGGTCAGCAGCGTAGCCACATCGCCTTCGAATTCGCGTAAGTCGGTGTTGAGCCTTATTTCTGCCCTGTCGTAGAGCTTGAGCCAGCAATGGAGTTCAGAGAAAGACGAAACGACGTGCTTCAGTTCTGCCTCGCCAACCTTGGCAAGTGAAGACGCTCTGTGGACTGCCGTCAGGTGAGCCGCAAGAAGCGAGCAGGCTTCGATAGATCGATCGGGCGTTCCGGGAGCGAGTGCAATTCGATTCAGCAGGTTCAGCACCGAGTGCATCTGCAGGGCAGCCGGGTGGATCGAATGAGTCGAATCGGCTTTGCTTGAAAGCGACGGAACAGGCTTCCTCAATCGTTCTACAACCCGATGAAATTGACGCTTGAGCCTCTGTTGCATTCGAAGAATCATGCCATAGCAACTGACGAGTCTCAACGTAATTTCGTACCTAAAAACAGTCACTCCGTTCCCGAAATATGGAGGTTCGTCTCATAGCGGATAAAGCTCGGGACTGGTGATGGAGCATCCGGCCGTACAACGAAGAAACGAGGTCCTCATGCTTGGCAACCAATCGACATTCAGATCGTCACTGTCAAACGAATTTGCAGCGCGCCCGGCCGCGCTCGATCATCGAACTATTTCACAGGATTCCAGCCTGCTGCATGAAGCCGTCAACACTTTCGGCACAAGAGAACGCGCAGATCAATGGCTTCGCGAATACCACCCCGATCTGGCTTGCCCGCCCATCGATGCCTGTACCTCGATCGCAGGTGCTTCTGCAGTCATGAAAATGCTCGGTGCCATCGCAAATGGCTGGGAGGTCTGAGATGCATGCCTGGCGAGTAGTACATCCTGAAAACGATTTCGGGAGAGCATCAATCAGACCCGCTAACCAAGCGGGGCGCTGGCATGAAAAGGGCGACCGAGTCATCTACGCCTGGCAGACGGCCGAATTGGCGGCGATGTCGATGGGACTGCTGACCGGTGCGCTGGTTCCGACAGAACTCAGGCGTGAACGACTCGATCTCCCCCAAGCTCCCAATCTGTTCAGCAGCTATTTCCCCGTCGACAACGCAACGAATGCGACCGGCGCTCCCATGTCGCGTACGTCGGGCCTTTTACGCGAGATGAAAAGCCGTTCACTACTGGGCCTCTGGATTCCCTCTCGCGTGTTCCCGACGCAATGTCTGTTGCTGCTGGATCCGACGCATGCGATGTTCGATCAGGTTTGTTTGAGCGCTGAAGTTGTCATGAACACCAGATCCGGACGGATGTCTCTGAGCGAGGTCCGCTTATGAGTATCGGCGTCGATTGCGGTTCGTGGGATGTCATGGCCACCGGCGCGCAGAGCGAGATCACCTGGTTCGCGTACATGGCAGCGCGCCAATTGGCAGATCGCCATTCGAAACCGGTTCGATTGTTCGTCGGGTCAATGACAGACATGGGTGCATGCCTTCCTCAAGTCGACGCACGGCTTTGGCTTCAGGATTTGAATGGTGTTCAGATACTTGACGCTCGTCTGGCCGATGTGTGTTCACCGGCACGAAATCTCCTTCAGGTATTCGATGCCCGGATTCCACTTGCTTACGCCGATCGATTCGCCGCGAGTCGGGTAACGCGCAACTGGTACAAGGTCTCCCGCATTGGCGTCACGCCAAACAATGCTTCGATTACCGCTGCCAACACGATATCGAACTGCAACACGTTCGACGTGGAGCAGGGCGGTGTGCCAGCGGGCGCCGGATTCTTGAAAGACCGGCGTGACCATGTTTCCATGCGCATGAAATGGCTTGCAGATCCTCGAGCTCGCGACACGACGTTGCGTCTGGTCGGTCTTGCCGGCGGGCCATCGACAAACTCCGACCGGGCGACGATCGCACTTTTGCATATCGATAACCCGCAGGCAGCAGCCGCCTGGATCGAGGCGCTTAAGACCACTGCATCTCCTATTCGTTTATTGCTAGGAGGAATGAGCCTTCAGTGCCTGAACGGAGCTGGCGTTGCGCTGCTGCCAGGTAAGGCATTGAAGCTGGGTCACTTGAGCGTTGCCTTGATGGCCGATATGCCGTGGCATCTTCAGGACGAAGTGTTGTGGGCCGCCGATTTCGTGCTCACTTCATGCGAGTCGCTCGCCATGCGCACCATGTCCAGCGGCTGTCCCTTGATCTGGTGTGGACCGCAGGAGCAAAGTGCATCGAACATCGGAGACTCTGCTCAACACGCGTTGCGTCGCTGGTATGTGAGCAAAGCCGATGCGCTGGTCAAACTGGTCGGCGCACAAGCGTCGGCGGCACTCAAGACCGGGGGCGGCGCTGCGCTTGCCTGGCGAGCGATGATCGACGGCGCCGACTCATTACAGGCTCACGCGCAGCAAATCGCCACTCTTGTCGGTCGCGCGCCGAACGTGGTCGATGTGATCGTGGCCTCGTCGTCCACCGAAAATCTGTCGATGCGAACCCACGACTTTGCCCCTACGCAACCGGGTCTGCAGCAGCCTGAAGAAGCCTTGGCTTGATTCGAAGGGCGCACCAGTCAGACGACGCATCGAAGCGGCCACCCGTCAAACGAAATTAGCTTCGCGCAACAAATCCTTGATGAGGTTTTTCAGGCGGGAAGGCTGGACCGGCTTGTACGAGAGCACTATTCGATTCGCCGCAGCAAGCGCATCTATCGACTGATCCAGGTTGCCGGTAACCAATACGCATGGCAGGTTAGGCTGATTCAGTCTTTTTCGGATTTCTTTGATGCACTCGATGCCGTCGCCGGTGGGCCCGAGGTGCAAATCGCAGATGACGATATGCGGCGCGATAAGTGGATCGCTGCAGATAATCATGGCCTCCGCGATGTCGGCGGCCGGATAAACGCGGTAGTTCCATTCGGAGAGTACGTCCGCAGTGCAGTCGCGAGACACTTCGTCATCTTCGACAATGAGTACTCTGAATCCACCCTCCGGCGCGAGAAGTGCCGGACCCGTCTCCAGCGCGGAGTCCAGGGACAGGGAGCTCAACAACGTGGCCTGCGCCGGAAACTTCACACGAAATGTACTTCCTACTCCCACGGTCGATTGAACGTCCAGAGTTGCGCCTACTAGTTTGAGTGCGCGATCGACGACCGCGAGACCGATACCCAAACCTTCTTCCCGGTCCCGGTTTTTTTCAAGCCGGTAGTAATCGCGGAAAACGTCTTTCAGGCGCTCGGGAGGGATTCCAGCACCTGTGTCTGCCACGACGATCTGAGGGCATCCATCCCGGAACTCGGTATACATCGTGATGCCGCCGTTGGAGGTGTACTTCACCGCATTGCTCACCAGATTCCAGAGGATTCTTCGCACGAGCAAGGGGTCGGTTTGCACGATCATCGACGTCGTGTACGAATTGAACTTCAACGATTTGATTTTGATTTCTTGACGGAAGGCATCCGATACTTCGTTGAACAGCTCTGCAAAGTCGACTTTGACCGACGCGACCGAGTAGTTTCCGCTCTCGAGTTTCGAGAAATCCAGCAACCCGGTCAGCATTTCAGAGAGGATGGTGACTCGAGTCTTCATGAGCTGCATCGTGCGAGCAAGTTGCAGCGGAGTCATCTCGGTCGTCATCCGTTCGGTCATCATTCCTAGCGCGTGGGCAGGCTGGCGCAAATCATGGCTTGCGGTAGCAATCAATCGCGATTTTTCTCGGTTGTTGAAATCGAGCACCGCGTTTCTCTCTTTGAGTTCCTGCGCAAGATCCGCGTTTTGAATCGCGAGCCTGATCTTGTCGTTGATCAGATCGGCTTGCATGCGCCCCGCGCGCTCGAAGATCGACGCAAATGCGATCACGCCGATCACGAAGCTGATTTGATGTTCCTGCCCGTAAAGAAACCACGCCACTGCGCAACCTACAGTCGACAGCAACACGAACGCCATGAGTCCGACCCGTGTGCCCGACGCAAATAGAGTGCCTATGCCGCATAAGCCCAGCACCAGGGTTGTCACGATGACTTGCGTCGAAAAGCTCGCCGTCGGGAAAATCAGAAGGCAATAAGCGGTCCAAAGAAGACCATGCACCACGCCTGATGCGTTGCTGAGTCGCCACCAGAGCGCGTGTTCCTGCCCCTGCTGTTTTTCGGACCGACGCCCGAACACGATAGTGATGGTCGTTCTGTATGCGACATACAGAGCAAAAAGGCTGGTCCACGCTACCAGGGCCATCGTGTCGACCGTTCCGTACGCAAGTAGCGCCGTAACGAGCGCCAGCGCGAAATAAGGGAGGGTGAAAGTCGTACCGTTCTCCATTACCTGCCGAAGTTGCGTTCGACTCAGTTCTTTTTCGATTCTTGACGGATCCGAAATTGCGATTTCACCTTGAGGCATATCGGTCCAATGCTGTAACTAAAAAGCACTTTAATTTCTGGAAACGATTACTTCAATAGCTCGGCAGTTGATAGTTTCAATCGCTATCGCCGAATCAAATAGTTTTTAGCTGACGATGAACTTTCGGGAAGTTTTAATGGGGTTTCGTTCCAAGAAACAGGCGCTTCGTCGCTTTACTGGATCTATGCAGATTGTGTGTTTCAGGATCGGCGGATTGTTGTTTCCAGGAATGTTTTCATGCCTCACTCAGGAATTCCACCAGTTGCCGGCGTCATTTTCATCGTCGGATCCATCGTGCTCCTCGTGTTTTTGCTGTGGCGGAGAAGTCATTTACGCGATGTGGAACAGTCCCAATACCCTGACGATTTCATGACGTTGTTCGGGGCGAGCGCCTCTCCAACAGAGCACGGCTACACCTCTCTGCGCATGTCGTCGATGTTTGCGCCAAACAGCCAGGCTGACAAAAGTGCAAAACACGAGAAAGCCGCTCTAGCTGGCCGGACAAAAAGCTTGCCGCGTCCGATATTTGCCTCGCCAGAAAATGTTTCCCCTCGTGTCGAGGCGCACCTGATCCTCAACTCGCTCAATCAGATGGCCGCGCGTATGGCGGCATCGATGCTCCAGGAGGACGCGCAACTCTTCGCGCTGTCCGATTACCTGCGACTTACTCTAGCTTCCGTGCAGATGCGAGAGATTCGGATGGAGCAGGAAGCCAGTATGTTGGCTGCTTACGTCGAACTTGTCGCCAGGAACGATGCGGCTCCGATGATCGTCAAGACATTCATCCGCGATGCGGCGTTCGAACACGCGATTCGCCCACACCTGACATGCAACGTCGCGCGCGTGATTCTGAATTCGTGCGTACCGAATCGCGGTGTCAAACGGGATGTCTCGATGTGGATCGATGTCGAGGCCGGATCGTTAGTGCTTCGCTTGGTCGTCAAGGCGCACGGACCCAAATGCACTTTCAATGAGGACTCGGCACGCTTGGGTCTTGGCGCTATGGGCGATCAGATGCGGGAATTCGGAGAAGAGTGGGTGGTTTCGGTGAAGAGACTCGACGCGAATGGCTCCAGCGGTGCTTCAACCGCAGAACTGGAAACCGTCGTTCGGATTTCAAGCGAGGTTTACGCATGAACCCCGCAGTCTCGGTGTTGCTGGCCGACGATGATCCGGTACAGCTGGAATACCTCGAATCGTTGATTCAGCGACTTCGCCCCGATTGGTCGATAGTTGCGCAACTCACCACTGCAGGCGAAATTCCCGACGCGATTCGCGAACACAGTCCTTCGCTGTGCATTCTCGATGTGCGGTTCACGGATTCGACCGGCATCGACGTGGTTCGAAGTTCGCTGGAAACATTCCCGGTCATTTTCGTGACTGGCGATTCTTCTTACGCTGCAGATGCGTTCGATTGTTCGGCAATCGATTTTCTTCTCAAGCCTCTGCGCGCCGAACGATTCGAGCAAGCGCTGACCAAAGCCGAAGTCTTTCTCGACACCCAAGCGAACGCAGATATCGGCAAGCCGATCTATCGCTCCTCATCGGCGCCGCGATGCGTGCGAATGTTGCGCGGTCACGAACTGGTGATCGCACAGCTCGAAGACGTCAAGTTTTTTCAGGCGCAGAGAAAGTACACCCGTGTCATCGTGAAAGATCAGGAAGGCTTGCTGCGCATGGGTCTATCGTCGGTTCAGCGATATCTGGACCCGAAGACGTTCTGGAAAATCCATCGCGGGCTGATCGTGAACTCGCGTCATGTGCTTTCGGCAAAGCGCGAGGAGTTAGGACGGATCGTCGTGAAAATCGTCGATCGACAGGAGAAGCTGATCGTCTCCAAACCGTACGAGTATTTGTTTCGGGATGGGTTTCTCTAGATTGATTTTTTGCAGACTGCCTGGCCGCCAGCAGCGCAGTGGCGTTGAAATGAGATGATCTGGAACCGCAAATCCAACGGAGTCGCAAATGGTCATCGCTCTCGTCGTCTTGGGCATCGTCGCGGTGCTCGTTGCCGCACTTCTGCTTTACGCATCCACCAGGCCTGACTATCTGCACGTCGAACGTTCCGTCGACATTGCGGCGCCTCCTGAAAATATCTTTCCGCTGATCGACGATCTTCACGAGTGGGTGAGGTGGACGCCCTACAACAAGGACCCCGATATGCGAGTGACCTACAGCGGGGCTGTGAGCGGTCCTGGCGCGCACTACGCGTGGGTGGGCGACAAGCGAGTTGGTGAAGGCGAGATAACCCTAAAAGAAACGACGCAACCGAACAAACTGATCTTCGACTTGCACATGATCAAACCTTTCGAGGGTAGAAACGTGGCGACCTTTACCCTGAAGCCCAGCGCGAATTCAACTACTGTCACTTGGTCGCTGGACGACAAGCACAAGCTCATTCAGAAGGTCATGACGATCTTCTTCGATCTCGACAGATTGATCGGACGCGATTTCGAGGTGGGGCTGGAACGATTGAAGAAGGTGGTGGAATCGGGCGTCAGAACATGACAGGTAGATCGCCCGGCTTCCAGGGCTCGAACTTCGGCATGACCGCTTCGAACAAGGGCGAATCCGCAATGTTGTCCATCCATGCCTTGAGTGGTTTCAGATTCGAAGCCGCAAACCACGCCGAATCGACACCGGCGAATTGGCGAACGAAAGGGAAGAGCGCCATATCGGCCATCGATGGGGTGTCGCGCAACAGGAATTTTCCGCGCGCAAGCCGTTCGTTCATGGGCGACAGTAGTAGCTCAACCGCCTCGTCTCGATACGCCTGCGCCGGCCGTTCGGGAAAGCGCGGCGCGTATTTGTAGCGATCGAGTAGCTGCTTGAACGGCCCGTCGTTGATGTCGATCAGCGATTGTGTAACTTCGTTTTCTTCAGCCCGGATCCAGCCATCCGGATCGTTCAACGCCAACGCCCATCTCATGATGTCGATGCTCTGTTCGAGTATTTCGCCGTCGGCAATCTGCAATACCGGGACCGTCGCTTTCGGCGAAACCGATAACAGCTCCGGCGGTTTGTTTCGAAGAACGATTTCCCGAAGCTCGACATCGGCGCCAGAATATTTGATGGCCAGCCGTGCGCGCATCGCGTACGGGCAACGGCGGAACGAATAGAGGACGGGTCGGGGAAGACTGGCAGACGGAGTCATTCCCGTATTTTGCGATGACTGGACGCGAACCCGTATCTGCTCAGCACATGTTGCGTGCACATTGGTGCGCCTTGGTCGGGATTCACCCCAATTTTGTGCGCAACCCGTTCGATGCTGAGGGTAAACGCTAGCGGCATGGGGGCTTCGTTTTGCTTTAATCACAATTGTTCGCTGTACAACGATGGATAAAACCCCAGACAACGAATAGTTGGCACACGGTTTGCTTTTCCGACTTGTGAACACGCGCGGCAATCAATGCTGCCGTTCGATCATGTTGATCAATCGAAGTTTGTTTCTCCACAGGAGCCTTTATGAAAGCAATCAAACGATCCGTCATGCGCGGCGTACTCGGCCTCTCGGTGATGGCTGCAGCAGTTCCGCTGTTCGCTCAGGACGCCGTGAAAACCTTCCGTCTGGTTCCTTCGTCGGAACTCAAGGTGCTGGATCCGATCTGGACAACCGCGTTGGTGACCCGTAACCATGGCTACATGATTTACGACACCCTCTACGGCACCGATGCGAACGGACAGATCAAGCCTGAAATGGTCGACAAGCAAACCATGAGTGCAGACGGAAAGGTCTGGACTTTCACGCTGCGCAGCGGCCTTACGTTTCACGATGGCGCACCCGTTACGTCCGACGACGTGGTCGCGTCGCTGGCTCGCTGGGGCAAGCGAGATGCCATGGGTCAGCGCATGTACGCTGCAATGGACAAGGTGGAAGCGGTTTCCAAAGACACCTTCCGCATGACTTTCAAGGAAAAATACGGCGCTGTGCTGGACTCGCTCGGCAAGCCCTCGTCGCTGGTTCCTTTCATCATGCCCAAGCGCATGGCCGACACGCCGGCCGACAAACAGATTTCGGAGAACATCGGCTCCGGCCCTTATATGTTCAAGAGCGATGAGTTCCGTCCTGGCGAGAAAGCGGTCTATACGAAGTTCGACAAGTACGTGCCCCGTAACGAGCCGCCGTCCGGCACCGCTGGCGGTAAGGTCGTGAAGGTTCCGCGCGTCGAGTGGATCGTCCTGAAGGACGCGCAGACGCAAGTGAATGCGCTGGTGAACGGCGAAGTCGACATGATCGAGTCGGTTCCTTTCGAGCACTACACATCGCTCACCAACAACATCCGTATTCAGACGGTGAGTTCGTCCGGTGGGCAATATCTGCTGCGTTTCAATCACCTGGTTCCTCCATTCAACGATGTTCGGATTCGTCAAGCCGCCATGCTTGCGATGGATCAGGAAGCCTTGCTGCGCACGCAGGTTGGCGTGAAGGATCTCTACAAGACTTGCATGTCGGTGTATCCCTGCAGCTCGCCGTTCGCCTCCAAGAGCGCCAACGGTATGACCGAGAAACCGCAGTTTGCGAAAGCTCGCCAATTGCTGAAGGAAGCCGGCTACGACGGCAAGCCAGTCGTCTTGTTGCACGCGACAGATCTGTCCACTCTCGCCAAGCTTCCTCCGGTGGTTGCACAGCTGCTTCGCCAGGCAGGTTTCACTGTCGACATGAAGTCGTCTGACTGGGGCTCCGTCGTTGCACGTCGCGCGAAGAAGGATCCGGCCGATCAGGGCGGATGGAACGCGTTCGTGACCTTCTGGGGATCGGAAGACGCACTCAACCCGATCAACTATGCGCCACTCACTGCCAACGGCGAAGCGGGTTGGTTCGGCTGGGCCAAAGACGAGAAGCTCGAGCAGCTTCGTGACGACTTCGCTCGCAGCACCGACGCCACCCAGCGCAAGAAGATTGCCGAAAACATTCAGATCCGCGCCTACGAAATCGGCGCCTTCGCACCGATGGGCGAAATTCTGCGTCCGGCTGCGTATCGCAAGGGCGTCGTCAGCGGCGTGTTGAGCGGCCCGGCGAACGTGTACTGGAACATCGAAAAGAACTAAGCGGGTTTTATGTTCTTTTTCGTTCTCAAACGAATTGGGTCGACGATCCCGGTGCTCGGGATCGTCGCGGTGTTCGTCTTCCTCATCTTGCGTTTGGCGCCTGGCGACCCAGCTGCAATGATCGTGGGCGATTCCGGCAACGATGCCGACATCGCCCGCGTCCGGGAATCTCTCGGACTCGACAAGTCGATGGTGGCCCAGTTTTTCATCTGGCTCTCCAATCTTGCACACGGCAATCTCGGCGAGTCCTTCTATTTCAAGAAAACGGTTGTCGAGCTCATTGCTCAACGGATAGAGCCGACTCTGTCTCTTGCATTGCTCACCATCATCTTTGCCATCGCGATCGCAGTTCCCCTCGGCGTGATCGCCGCATCGAAGCATGGCGGCTGGCTCGACCGCATGCTGATGGGCATGTCCGTGCTCGGTTTCTCGGTGCCCGTCTTCGTCATCGGGTACGCGCTTATCTGGTGTTTTTCGCTATGGCTCGGCATCCTGCCGGTGCAAGGCTATTCACGGCTTGAGAACGGGGTGGGCAAGTGGCTAAGTCATCTGATTCTTCCCGCGCTTTCTTTGTCCCTGGTCTACACCGCGTTGATTTCGCGGGTCACTCGTGCAGCCGTTTCGGAAGCGCTAACTGAAGACTACGTGCGAACTGCACGAGCGAAAGGGCTCTCCGAATCACTCGTTCTTATTCGTCACGCATTGCCGAATGCGGCAGTGCCCATCGTCACCGTGATCGGGATCGGCATCGCGCTGCTGATTGGCGGCGTCGTCGTCACCGAAACCGTTTTCGCCCTGCCAGGACTTGGGCAACTCACGGTAGACGCTGTGATCTCGCGGGACTTTCCGGTCATCCAGGGCGTGATCCTTCTTTTCTCGGTGGTGTACGTGCTCGTCAATCTACTCATCGATCTGAGCTATCTGGGCCTCGATCCCCGCATCCGGTACTGATCCATGACTCAAACTACATCTCGAGAAATCATTCAGGTCGATGCGGTAGATCCGGTGCGGCCCAAGGCGCGTCGGCAGTCGATCCTTTCCATTGCATGGGCCAACTGGTCGGTGCGCATCGGTGCGACTGTCGTGATCATCCTGTGCGTAGGCGCAATGCTGGCGCCTTGGCTCGGGACGGTCGACCCAGGTGCAATCGATCCGGCGAGCGTGAACATACCTCCTGGAACGCGCGCGCCGTTCACCGACTTTTCCGGCAATTCGATAGATCACTATTTCCTCATGGGCGGCGACAGCTACGGTCGCGATATGTGGAGTCGCGTGGTCTACGGTGCGCGTGTTTCGCTGGTAGTGGGTGGAAGCGTGGCGGTGTTGTCGATGATCTTCGGCGTGCTGATCGGACTTGTCGCGGGCTACTTCAAGCGAGTCGATGGCGTGCTGATGAGATTCATGGACGGCCTGATGGCTATCCCCAACATCCTTCTTGCGATCTCGCTCGTGTCGATGTTCCGCCCCAGCCTGCTGACCATCGTCATTGCAATCTCGATTCCGGAAATTCCGCGCGTTGCGCGTTTGCTCAGATCGGTCGTGTTGTCCGTCAGGGAAGAGCCCTACGTCGAGGCCGCCGTCGCGCTTAACACGCCGGTTCTGAAGATCCTTGCGAAACACATTCTTCCGAACGCGATTGCACCGTTGATCGTCCACGCCACCTACGTTTGCGGTTCGGCCATGCTGGTGGAGGCAATCCTTTCCTTCCTCGGTATTGGTCTGTCTCCCGAAATTCCGACATGGGGAAACATCATGGCCGAGGGTCGTGTGCACTTCAACGAACATCCCGACAGCGTGCTCTTCCCGGGGGCGTTTCTCGCGCTGACCGTGCTCGCTATCAACATCCTCGGAGATGGATTGCGGGACACCATGGATCCCAAATTTCGCAAGCGCAGGACTTGAATATGCAAAGCAAAATTGGCGCTGTGCTGTCGGTGCGGAATCTCACTGTGGGCTTGCCCGACGGTGCGGATCGGAGCAACGCAGTCGAAGACATTTCTTTCGATGTTTTCCCTGGCAAAACCACTTGTCTGCTCGGCGAATCGGGCTCCGGTAAATCGGTAATCGCTCAGGCGGTCATGGGCCTGCTGCCTTCGTCGCTGCAACGAAAGTCGGGCGAAATATTTCTCTTGGGTGAAGACATCTGCACCTTTTCGGACGTTCAGATTCGTCGCGCAAGAGGCGAAAAACTTGCAATGGTTTTTCAGGAGCCGATGACCGCTTTGAACCCGGTCATGAAGTGTGGCGATCAGGTGGCCGAGATGCTTCAGATCCACACGAGCATGTCGAAAGCGGAGCGACGCGCCCGGGTGCTCGATATCTTCACGAATACTCGACTCCCCACACCGGAACGAATCTACGACTCGTATCCGCACCAGCTTTCCGGTGGACAACGTCAGCGCGTGATGATCGCGATGGCGCTCGTGTTGAAACCTGCGCTGTTGATTTGCGACGAGCCGACGACCGCGCTCGATGTGACGACGCAGGCCGAAATCCTGAAGCTTGTGCGCGAGTTGCAACGTGAGAACGACACTGCCGTCCTCTTCATCACGCACGACTTCGGCGTAGTGGCCGATATTGCCGACACGGTGGTGGTGATGCGGCTCGGATCGATGATCGAGCAGGGCGAAAAACTCGACGTACTTCAGCGGCCCAAAGACGCATATACCAAGATGCTGCTCGCCGCTGTTCCCGGGCTCGATCCGCACAAACGCGCCGCTGTCAGCGACATCACGCCGTTGATCGAAGCGAACAAGATCAGCAAGACGTATAAGCCTCGCGGATTTTTCGCGAAAGGCAATTCGGTTCATGCGGCCAAAGAGATCAGTCTGCGAATCCGTCCGGGAGAAACCGTCGGAATCGTCGGTGAGTCGGGATCGGGCAAGTCGACTGTTGCTCGGTGCATTGCCGGTCTGATCGACGCGAGTTCAGGCAAGGTTGTTGCAGGCGACCTCAAGATGGAACACGCGAGTTCGAAAACGCTCGGCGAGTTTCGAAAGAAGGTACAGGTGGTTTTTCAAGACCCGTACCGCTCGCTCAATCCACGTCAAACCGTGGGCGATTCGATCATCGAAGGCGCGGTGAACTTCGGCATGCCGCGCGTGAAGGCGTTGGAAAAAGCGCGTGACCTGATGAATCTGGTGCGACTCAACCCCGATGCGCTGGATCGATTCCCACACGAGTTTTCGGGAGGTCAGCGCCAGCGTATTTGCATTGCGCGTGCATTGGCGTGCGAGCCCGAAGTATTGATTGCCGATGAGGCCGTGTCAGCGCTGGATGTGTCGGTGCAAGCACAGATTCTCGACTTGCTCGACGAAATCCAGGCGCGACTGAAGATCGGAATTTTGTTCATTACGCATGACCTGCGTGTAGCCAATCAAATCTGCGATTACATCCTGGTGATGAGTCAGGGCAGCGTAGTGGAGGAGGGGTTTGCGAATGACATTTTTTCTGCGCCCGCTGCTGAATACACACGAAGTCTCATAGCGGCCATTCCCGGCCGTCATTTTTCGTTTGGAAGCGTTTGAAAATGCCATTGAAAAATCAAAAGAAGATTGTCTGCGGGCGGTTCAGTCATGAGAGCCACTCGTTCAGTTTGATCTCGACCTCGCTGATCGATTTTGCCAAGCAGGAACTGTTCTTCGGCGACGCAATTACCGCGCGCATGGCAGACACGAAGACCGAAATGGGCGGCTTCCTCGCTGCAGCAAAAACGTTCGGCTGGAATCTGGTGCCGGTAATGTCCGCGAGCACGTCGACCTCGGGACCCGTGACCGTTGCGGCGTTCGAAGCGATCGTGGAACCGTTATTGATGGAGCTGAAGGCACAACGACATATCGACGGTGTGTTGTTGTCATTGCATGGCGCCATGTACGTCGAGGAATTTCCCGATCCGGAAGGCGAATTGCTCCGTCGGATCAGGGAGATCGTCGGTCCGAATATGCCCATCGCCGCCACACTCGACCTTCACGCCAACGTGACAGATCAGATGATTGCGAACGTCGACATCCTGACCAGTTATCGAACCACGCCGCATATCGATCAATACGAAACGGCAATGCGTGCAGCGGCGCTGCTCGATCGAACGTTAAAAGGCGAAATCAGGCCGAAGGTGTACATCGCCAGACGCGACACGCTGCACGGCATGGATCTCGGTCGCACCGTGGGCGACACGCCCATGACGCGCATGCAAGCCAAAGCGCGCGACATCGAAAAGTCTATGCCTGGATTGGCAGATATCAGCTTGAATGCGGGCTACTACCTTGGAGATGTCTACGAAGCAGGCCCCTCGGTGATTGCCGTGGGAACAGATGCCTCGGGCATCGCGCAAAAAACATGCGAAACCCTGATGGATGAAGTGCTGACCTGGCGCGATGAAAAAACGGTTCATCTGATCTCCATCGAACAGGCGATTGCACACGCGTCGAGGCCGGCTAGCGGATCGGGTCCCCTAATTCTGGCGGACTACACCGATGGTCCTGGCGGCGGTGGATACGGAGACGCTACGAGTCTGATGGCTGCCATCGTGGAAGCGCAGATACCGAATTCGGTCGTGGGCCCACTCTTCGATCCCGAAAGTGCGCAACAGGCGGCCGAGGCAGGCGTCGGTGTCACCCTGAAGTTCGCGGTTGGCGGAAAAACCGATGCGCGCTTCGGCGGCGCGCCCCTGCATGTAGAAGCGAAAGTCATTGCCATCAGCGACGGCGTCTATGTTCGCGCAGGCGCATTTCGCACCGGCACCAAAGGCAATCTGGGGACATCTGCAGCGCTCGAAGTCGGTAGCGTGCGCATCATCGTCAGCAGCAATCGCATGCAGGCAGAAGAGCGCAACCAGTACCGGATTTTCGGGATCGAGCCACAAGACGTGAATGTGATCGCCCTGAAGGGAATCAATCACTTTCGGGCAGATTTCGAGCCTGTGGCACGAGCAATTTTTTATGTAGAAGCCGGTGGCATGCACGCGACCGATCTACGAAGCCTTCCGTACAAAAACGTGCGCCGTCCGGTTTACCCGCTGGATGCCTGAACATTTCTAGAGATTGAAAAGAGACCGAGCTATGGAAACCTTGCAAATGAACATGACCGACGAACTTGCTGTATTGCGACAAAGATACGTCGCACGCAACAAGCAGAGCGCGGCCAGATATGAAACCGCAACCGCCGTCATGCCGGGCGGCAATACACGTTCAGTGCTCTACTACGACCCTTTTCCGCTGGCAATAGCAAAAGGCGAGGGCGCAAAACTCTGGGACGCAGACGGCAAGCAGTACACGGATTTCCTGGCGGAGTTCACCGCAGGGCTCTACGGCCATTCGCATCCGGTCATTCGCGAGGCTGTCATGTCGGCCATGGATGGCGGCATCAATCTGTCGGGGCACAACTTGCTGGAAGCAACGCTTGCCAAGCTCATCACAGAACGTTTCCCCTCCATTGAGCAGCTTCGCTTCACCAACAGCGGCACCGAGGCCAACCTGCTGGCAATCGCCGCAGCCAAGAAATTCACCAAGCGAAAGAAAATCCTGGTGTTCAAGGGTGGGTATCACGGCGGCGTTCTCACGTTTGCTGGCGGACCATCCGAGGTAAATGTTCCGCATGAATTCTTGCTGGGCAAATACAACGATCTGGCGAGCACCACCGCGCTGGTCAAAGCGAATGCATCCGACATTGCCGCAATTCTTGTCGAGCCGATGCAAGGCGCTGGCGGTTGCATCGTCGGCAAGGATGACTTTCTTCGTGGCTTGCGCGCGCTGGCAAGCGATGTAGGTGCGTTGCTGGTATTCGACGAAGTCATGACCTCGCGCACGGCCCCCGGCGGTCGTCAATCCGTCATCGGCGTCAAACCCGATATGACGACGCTCGGCAAGTACATCGGCGGCGGCATGTCGTTCGGTGCGTTCGGCGGGCGGGTGGACATCATGGCGTTGTTCGATCCCCGGGTTCCGGGTCATATGGGACACGCGGGTACTTTCAACAACAACGTGCTCACCATGTCGGCTGGTATTGCCGGACTCACGAAAATCTACACCGCAGACGTCGCGACCGATCTGAACCGGCGCGGCGCTGCGCTCAACAAAGCACTGAACGATATCTGCAGAAAGTACGAGGTGAATCTTCAGGTGACCGGCATCGGTTCTCTGATGAATTTGCATGCTTCCACCAAAGAAATTCTGAGTGAAGACGATCTGAGCAAAGAGGAGAACACGGTCAAGGATCTGTTTTTCTTCTTCATGCTCGAAGAGGGCTTCTATGTCGCGCGTCGCGGATTCATCGTGCTGTCTTTGCCCCTGACCGACGACGACATCGGCCGATTCACAGCAAGCTTCGAATCGTTCGTGGACAAATATGCGAACATTCTGAAATCATGATCAATCGGGCAGATCTCAAAGGAAAAGTGCAGACCGTCACGGGTCTTATCGACCCTGGCCAACTGGGGCGGACGCTGATGCATGAACATTTGCTGATCGACCTCACGCCGCCACCTTTGAGAGTGAACCCGCCCCCGAATCAGGAAGCAGAGATCGACTTGTGCAATTGCTGGGGCATTGCATACGGCCAAAAAAACTTTCTTCGCAATTACCAGCTCGACCAGACAGACGTGGCAATCGACGAGGTCAAGGACATGCAGAAGGTCGGCGGCGTTTCCATCGTCGATTTGACCGTGGGTGGCCTGAGTCCAAAACCCAACGGCCTGGTAGAGATCGCGAAAGCCACGGGAGCCAACATCGTGATGGGTTGCGGGTATTACGTGAACGACTATCAGGGGCCCGCGAATCACACTCGCAGCGCAGACGATTTTGCGATAGAAATGATCGATCAATTGCTGGTTGGCGCATGGGGCACATCGGTGCGTGCGGGCATCATCGGCGAGATCGGTTGCCAGGCGCCCTGGACCGATCTCGAAAAACGCGTGATGACCGGCGCGCTGGTTGCGCAGCGGGAAACGGGAGCTTCTCTGAATGTGCATCCAGGTCGAAACGCGAGCCAGCCGATGGAAGTCGTGAATTTCGTGAAACGACACGGAGGACCGGTCGATCGCTTGGTGATCAGCCATATCGATCGCACAATCTTCGAGAACGATGGTCTGCGCGAACTGGCCGATTCGGGCTGCGTGATCGAGTTCGATCTCTTCGGTTGGGAGCAAAGTGCCTATCCCGCCGCCGATATCGACATGCCGAACGACGGTGCGCGATTGAAGATGATTCGCATGCTCGTCGAGCGCGGACATCGGGATCAAATATTGATCAGCCACGACATCTGCACCAAGACGCGACTGTCGCGCTATGGAGGACACGGCTATCAGCATATCTTCGCGAATATCGAGCCATTGATGCTTCGCAGAGGTTTCGCAAAAGCGGATGTGGAGACCATCCTTATCGAAAATCCAAAACGCCTGTTGACATTCAACTAGCAGAAAGAGATCACGTGCCAATCGAGTCAGTCCAGTCAGTCCAGCAAGGTCAGATTTTGTGGGAGCCCTCGGAGGCGCTCAAGAAGTCCACGCGTCTGCACGACTACCTGCAGTGGCTCGGGCGCGAGCACGGCGTTCATTTCGACGACTACGCGTCGGCATGGAAATGGTCCGTGGCTGACGTCGATCGCTTCTGGACTTCAATCTGGAAGTTCTTCGAAGTCATTGGGGAGGGCGATCTGTCTGTCGCGAGATCTCAGGTGGAAATGCCCGGGGTGGAGTGGTTCCCGAACACCCGCCTAAATTACGCGGAGAACGTGTTCCGATACGCCCACCTCGAAACGCCGGCGCTCATCACGCGCTCGGAAAATCGCGGTACTCAGGAAGTGAGCTGGAAAGACCTGAGCGGCAAGGTTGCTTCACTTGCCGCCTACCTTCGATCGATAGACGTGAAACCCGGAGATCGCGTCGTCTCGCTTATGCCAAACATCGCAGAAACGACAATTGCGTTTCTTGCCTGCGCGAGCATCGGCGCCATCTGGTCAAGTTGCTCACCTGAGATGGGAATCAGTGTCGTCGTCGACCGATTCAAGCAAATCGAGCCTTCGGTATTGTTCGCGGTCGACAGCTACGGCTACAACGGCAAACAATTCGACAAACGCGAGGCCGTCACTGAACTGCTTGCGGCGTTGCCCACGATCGAGCATGTGGTGCATGTGCCCAACGGGAAGTCCGACGAGCCCGCGCAAATAGTCGCGTGGCCTAACGCGACATCGTTTTCCGACGCGACTTCTCAGCTAGCGAATCCCGCGGACCACGAATTCGCGCGCCTGCCTTTCAATCATCCACTTTGGGTTGTCTATTCGTCGGGCACCACCGGCCTTCCAAAGGCGATGGTGCATTCGCACGGCGGCATCGTGCTCACGCATTTGAAGACTCAGCAACTTCAGCATGACCTGCAGGAAGGCGATCGAACGCTGTTTCTTGGTGGGACAGGCTGGATCGTGTGGAACTTGATGGTGGGCGGATTGCTGACAGGGGCGACCATCGTCTTGTACGACGGTAACCCGGCGTGGCCGACTCCGAGAGCGCTGTGGAATTTTCTTGAAGACAAGAACGTGACTCACCTGGGCTGCGGTGCGGCTTATCTCATGGCCACCAAAAAATCTGGGGTCAATCCACGTGAGTTCGCAAAGCTGGAACACCTGCGCGCGATGACTTCTACCGGATCTCCGCTGCCGGTCGATGTTTTCGAGTGGGTTTACGAGTCTGTCAAACCCGGGGTGTGGTTGGCATCGATCAGCGGCGGCACCGACATCGCTTCCGGCTTCGTGTCGTCAACCCCATACGTGCCGGTTCGGGCGGGCGAGATCCAGTTTGCGGAACTTGGCGTTGACGCACATGCATTCAACGACCAGGGTCAGGCTGTTGTCGACGAGGTCGGCGAACTGGTGATTACCCAGCCGATGCCTTCGATGCCGATCTACTTCTGGGGCGACGAGAAGTTCAGCCGATATCGCGAGAGCTACTTCGAAATGTTCCCCGGCATATGGCGTCAGGGAGACTGGATCAGGTTTACCGAGCACGGCGGCTCGGTGATTTACGGGCGCTCCGACACCACGATCAACCGGTTCGGAATTCGAATGGGCACGGCTGAAATTTATCGGGTCGTCGAAGAGTTGCCCGAGATCAAGGACAGTCTGGTTGTCGATCTGGAGTATCTGGGCAAAGACTCTTACATGCCGCTGTTTGTGGTGCTTCAGGATGGGTTCGAGCTGACCGACGAGCTTAAAACCACGGTTAAGAATCAGATCCGCCAAAAGGCGTCGGCCAGACACGTACCGGATGAGATTTTTCAAATTGCCTCTGTCCCGCGAACCCTAACCGGCAAGAAAATGGAGCTTCCGGTAAGAAAGCTTTTGCTGGGTAGCGACGCCGCTTCGGTCGCGAATCCGGCCACGATGGTAAATCCGGAAAGCTTCGACTACTTCGTCGATTTCGCAAAATCGCGTCACCGATAGATTTTTCTTCACGTCACCTTATTTCGCGTCCCATGGCCACCAAATCCGAACGAGCATCAAAAGCAGCCGCCAACGAAGAACCTTCGTTGAGTCGGGAGCGCATTGTCGAAACTGCGCTCGCATTGCTCGAAGAAAAAGGGCTGGAAGGCTTCAGCCTTCGCGAAGTTGCCAAGACGCTCGGCGTATTTCCAACTGCGATCTACTGGTACGTCAAGAACAAGAACGAGTTGCTCAGCGAGGCTTGCACGCTCGCGATGCAAACCCTGGCGCCCCCCGCATCTGCCAAAGGCAAGCTCGACTGGCGGGCCTGGCTGCGTGAACTGTTCAAACGCTACAGAAAAATCATGCGGCGCTATCCGCATGTGTCTCAGCTGGTTGGCGCGCAAATGCTGTCGAACGCATCGCTCGATCTTCCAATGCTCGACGGCATCTTGCGATGCCTCGAAGAAGCGGGATGTCCGCCCGATCGAATGGTCGATGGCTACAACACGGTCGTCGCGACCATGTGTGGATTCGTCACACTGGAGTACTCGCCGCTGCCGAGCGAAGACGTGGAGTCCTGGAGCGGCGCACTGCAAGACAAGGTGCACAGCATTCCCGCGTTGAAATATCCGTCACTTGCTAGGCACCTCCCGAATCTAGCTAATCGCGCGTTCGTGCTGCGGTGGCAGAGCGCTCAGGAAAAACCGATGGATCGCGCTTTCGACGCCTACGTGGATGTGTTCATGAGCGGCCTCGAAACACAGATCGAAGTTTGGAAAAACGCAAAATCGTAGGACGGCACTGACGCGCGGAGGCGCACTGCTGGCGATTGACGAGTTATTGCTTTGTGACGACCCTAACGACTTCAAATTCAACGGAAGTCTTCGATCATGAAAAACAAAATCTCTTTCGCATCCTTCGGATCATTGGCATCTGCGGTCGCTGCTGCCGCAGTTCTTGCCGGCTGCGCCGCATCGACCTACCCAGGCGCATCGCTCGGTAACTCGGCAACCGCTCAGCTTTTCACCCCCGATGGTCGGCCGGGCGGACAGGCGACGCTTCGAGGACTCGACTCTGGCGTGGAAGTAACTGTCACCGTGCAAGGGCTGACGCAGGGTCTGCACGGGTTTCATATTCATGAGAACGGTGTGTGCGCACCCGGCCCCGACGCGGCAACCGGCCAGATCGTTGCATTCGGTGCTGCCGGCGGCCATTTCGATCCGGGCATGTCTCACCAACACGGTCGGCCGGGAAGCGCGCCTATGGCCGCTCACGCGGGCGATATCCCGAACATCAACGTCGGCCCGGATGGAACTGGATCGTTGCGTTACGTGAACCCGAGCATTGCCGTAATTCCAGGGATGAATTCCGTGATCGGCAAGACGCTGGTGGTGCATGAAAAAACCGACGACTACATGACCAACCCGTCCGGAAACTCGGGTGGTCGTTTGCTGTGCGGCGTGATTCAGGCGCCTATGGGCCGCGGCTGATCCTACTAGCCATCCGAGGCGGATTAGCTCGATGACTTCCAGTCAGAAGCTCACTCCGCCTTGAAGCCTGCACCCTTCAACAGGTCGGCGTTCACCGTGATGTACTGAAGCATGAACTTCTTGAATTCATCCGGCGATTCGGTTACGGGCTCGATACCGAGTTGTTCGAACGCGCCAGATTTCGAAAGCGTACGCACGGCATCGTTTGCCGCTTTGTTGAGCACCTGAATACGGTCTTCCGGGGTCCCTTTGGGAGCCCAGATGCCGTACCACGATGAGGTCACGAATTCCGGATAGCCGCTTTCCACGGCTGTGGGCACATTCGGCATCAACGCACTGCGTTTGGCGGATGTCACGATGATCGGTTTGACCTTGCCGCTCTTGGCCATGGGCTGCAGCGAGATGATCGAATCGATCAGGATTTGCACGTGGCCGCCGGCCACATCGACCAGTGCTGGGGCAGTGCCCTTGTAAACCGCGGTTGTCAAATTCAGCTTGCCTTCTTTGGCGAGCAGCAAAGTACCGAGATGACTTGCAGCCCCGAGGGCTGGCAGGCTTGCAGTCCACTTCTCCGGGTTGCGCTTCGCAGAATCGATCACCTCTTTTAGATTGTTCTGCGGCAGCGTGGACGTAATCACCATCAAGAGCGGCGCTTCTCCCACACGAGCTACATACGCGAAGTCGGTAGCGGGATCGTAGGGCGGGCTCGCGACTACTTGCTTGGCAAGCGCATGGGTCGATGCCGAGAAAAGAATCGTGTAGCCATCTGCGGGAGATGTCTGAACCTGCTTGCCGCCGATTGCACCGTTAGCGCCGGGCTTGTTCTCCACAACCATTGGCACGTTGAGAGAAGTCTGCATCTCCTTCGCGATCAATCGCGCGGCCTGATCGACGCCGCCACCGGGCGCAAACGGAACGATCATGCGGATCGAGTTGTCGGGGAATTTCGCCTGTGCCGCAGCTAGAAAGCTGGCTGTCATCAGGATGGTGGCCAAGGTCACTTTTAGTGCTGTTTGTGTCGATCTCATTTTTGTCTCCTAGTGTTTTTTACTGACTCGAACTGAACTCTGCGATCAATCTCGATAGCCTCCGCGCCATGCACTCGACCCGCCACGGAAAAGGGCGTCCGGGGCAGGGCTGTGAAGCTTGTCGTAGGACTCGATGGTTTTTTTCATACGCGTGAGAAGCCATGTCGAGACTTCGTCGCTCGCCTCGCCAGCTTCGATGCGCGCAAGAATCCCCCGGATTGCCCGATCCTGCGATGCGATCGGGCCCGGCGCAAGAAGAAACTCGACGACTGCGGGTTCGCCGAGCCGTTCGCTTTCTGCCCACAGGTAATCGGCAATGTCACGCTCGAAGTCTTCGAGCGTGACGCTGAGGCCGGTCATGCTGCAGGAGCATCCCAGGGTGATGTGCTGAGCAGCCAGCCGATTCCACAGATCGCCAAGCCGCGATGCTTCGATCTGTGAGTCGTTCATGGCTAGCAGCTCTATCGTTTCAGACAAGAGCGGCCGCCCGGAGTTTGTCGGTCTCGGACTGCTTCACCTTGAAGTCGTCGTCCAGCACCACGCCGTAAAGCTTCTCGGCGGCTTCCCGGGTCACGTAGCCCTCGTGCGCATCCGCGGCCACCTTTTGCGGGTCGCGCTTCATCGGATTACCGAATCCACCGCCGCCGCCCGAGAGCATTTTGTACGCGTCTCCACGCTCAAGCCGCACGTTGAAAATCTTGGCGTTAGGCAAGTCGTTGTTCCAGGTTCCCTTGTGTCGAATCGCGATGCCGTTACCGGCCGCTTCACCGCCACCTTCGAGACCCCACGGTTTGCAATGCATCCGGTCGATTCGAGTCGTGACCGTGAACGGCGAGAGCGCCTGCACCACCATCTCCGCGCCCAGACCGCCGCGGTGCTCTCCGGCCCCCGCGCTATCCTCGCGGATCCGGTAACTCTCGACGAGCACCGGGTACTTCGCTTCGAGCTGCTCGGTCGGGCTGTTGTGCGTGTCGCCATCGTTGATGCAGACAGTGACCGAGACGCCATCTTCGGACGACTTTGCGCCCCATCCGCCACCGAGTGGGCCGATGCCGACGATGAACAGGCGACCGTCTTCCGGCGAGATGCCGTGAATGTTGGGGAACACCAGATCGGCGTGGTGACCTGCAATGGTTCGATGCGGAATCGCCGGCGCGAGCGCCTTGAAGATCGTGTCGATCACGGTCATCGGGAAGGTCATCCAGACCCGCATCGGGTACGGGCGTTCTGCGCTGATAACCGTGCCCATCGGCATGACAACTTTGAGCGAGCGGAAGCTGCCGTCGTTGACCGGATAGTCGGTGGGCGTTGTGAGGCATTTGTACGCCACTTGAGCGCAGGCGATGCCCGTGGTGAAGCCCGAGTTGTAGAAGCCTTTCACCTGCTTGCTCACGTCCGACAGGTCGACCGTCATTTCGTCGCCCTTGACGATGACTTTGACGCGAATCGGGATGCGCTTGCCGATTTCCAGGCCGTCGTCGTCCATGAACGATTCGGCTTCGTAGGTGCCATCGGGAATCGACAGCGTGTTCTGCCGCGCGACCGCTTCCGACTGATCCATGATCTGCTTGATCGATGCTTGCACATCGTCGTTGCCGTAGCGTTGCACCAGCTCCAGAAATCTTCGTTCACCGGTAGTCACGGCGGTAATCTGCGCGCGCAAGTCGCCCATCGCGCGTTCGGGAAGACGAACGTTCATCGCGATGATGTCGATCAGATCCTGGTTCACCTTGCCGGCGTTTTGGTACTTCACGATGGGAATCTGAATCCCCTCGGAGAAGATGTCTGTGGTGATCTGTCCCAGGCTTCCGCCAACGTCCAGCCAGTGCGCCATGCAGCAGGTGAACCCAATCAGCTCGCCTTCGTGAAACACCGGCATGGTGAAGGTGAAGTGATTCAAGTGACTGCCGGTGGTGTACGCATCGTTGGTCACCAGGATGTCGCCTGGATTGATGTTCTCGTAGCCGAAATGACGAATCTTCGACTTCACGGTCTCCGACATGCCGCGAATGAACATCGGAAGTCCCAGGCCGATCGATACCGTGTCGCCTTCCTTCGTGAAGAGTCCCACCGTGAAGTCGAGCGCCTCGTAAATGATGAGGTTGTACGCGGTTCGCATCAGGTTGGTCTTCATCTCTTCGGTCACGGCGAAGAGTCCGTTGCGAATGATTTCGACGATGACCGGATCGACGGTCGTGTCAGACGTCGATGCCACTGCCGTGGTTGTGTAGGTGTCTTTCATGAACGGTCGCTCCCGATAGAGATTTGAAGATTGCCGTATTGGTCTACCTTGACCGTGTCGCCGGGCTGGACCACGGTGGTCGATGCGTGTTCTTCAACTAGCGCAGGGCCGCTGAACACGTTTCCGCTTTTGAGCAGATCGCGCTTGTAAACGGGCGACGACACGAACTTGCCGGCGCTTCGGAAATACACATCCTTGTGCGCTCTAAGCGCTGCCGCATCGGTAGCTTCCTTGCCTTCCTCCACAGTGTTTCGTGGCGGCTTCTTCATGCGACCCAGCACTGTCACTCGCAGACTGACGATGTCCGCCGGCTCTCTCGGCGCCGATGTGCCGTAACGAACCTTGTGCACTTCGTCGAAATGATTTTTGATGGCCGAGCTTTCGCGCTTCACGAAAAAGTCATGTGCGAGGTCGACGGTCACTGCGTGCTCTTGCCCCACGTAGCGCATGTCGGCCGCACGCTCGAAAACAATTTCATCCGGCGTAATTTCGGAAGCGCCGATTGCAGCGCGACCTTCGTCTTCCATCGTCTTGTAGATGCCTTCGATTTCGTCGAAGGACATGCCGTCGAGATGGCGAAACACCGAACGCACATAGTCGTATCGCAGGTCGCTGAATAGCATTCCGTACGCAGAGAAGTAGCCCGGTGCGTACGGTATGAGTACCTTGCGAATCCCGATTTCGCGTGCAATGGCCGATGCATGCAGCGGGCCCGCGCCGCCATACACCACCATCGTGAAGCTGCCGGCATCGAGTCCGCGCTCGGTTGTCACGGCCTTCACTGCGTGCGACATCTGGGTCACCGCAATGCGCAGAATTCCGTCCGCCGCTTTCGTCGCGTCCAGGCCCAGCGGCTTGGCGATTTTTTCTTCCATCGCCTTCACCGCGCGATCCAGGAACAAAGGCATTTCGCCACCGAGGAAGTTGTGCTCGTCGAGGCGTCCCAGGATCAGGTTGGCATCGGTGACCGTCGGCTCGGTGCCATCGCGGCCGTAGCAGACCGGGCCGGGCATGCTGCCTGCAGAGCGTGGTCCGACTCGCAACGAGTTGCCAAGTTCGATTCGTGCAATGCTGCCGCCGCCGGTGCCCACCTCGAAAATATCCATCATCGGAATCTGAATCGGCAATGCCTTTTCGTAGCCTCCGATCAACGCGCTCCCGGTGGTCAGTGGCCGACCTTCACTGATCACGCCGGCCTTTGCAGTCGTGCCGCCCATGTCGAAGGCAATCGAATCGGGCATGCCGAGTTGTGCGCAGATGGCCTGCGCGCCGATGACGCCAGCAGCCGGACCCGACTCCAGCATGCGGACGCAATCTCGGCGTGCATGCTCCACCGGAAACAATCCACCTGTGGACTGCACCGCGTAGAAGTCGCCCTCGAAACCTTTTTGTTCCAGATGGGTTTCGAGTTCGCCCAGATAGGCCGACACACGCGGTCCTACATACGAGTTGGCAACTGCGGTCGATACGCGCTCGAATTCCCGATACTCCTGCGACAGTTCATGCGAAGCGGTCACGAACGCACCCGGAATTTCTTCCTGGATGATGGCTTTGACTCGGCGCTCGTGATCTGCGTTTCGATAAGAGTGAAGCAGCAGTACAGCCACCGATTCCACATGCTTGGCCTTGAGTTCCTTGGCGAGCAAACGCACCGCGTCTTCGTCGAGCGCCTTGTGCAATGAACCGTCCGCACGTAGGCGCTCGGACACTTCGTAGCGCAGCGAACGCGGCACCAGCGGCTCATGCTTCGAGAAAAACAGGTTGTACGCATCGGGCCGGTTCACCCGCCCGATCTCGTAAATGTCGCGGAATCCTTCGGTGATCAACAGCGCAGTCTTCGCGCCGTTTCGTTCGAGCAGCGTGTTGATCGCGATGGTCGATCCATGCAAAAAAAGATAGCCATTCGCCAGGTCGATGCCTGCGCCGTCCAGCGTGTTTTGGATTCCGTCGACCAGCTTGCCGTGCGTGGAAAGCGCCTTGCCGAAAGAAATTTTGCCGGTTGCTTCGTCGAAGCAGGCGAGGTCGGTGAATGTGCCACCGATGTCTACCGCGATTCGTTGCGAACCGTGCTTGTTGATGTCGCTCATCTTTGTCCCTTTTATGGCTGCACCGTTTGTCGATGAAGTGTCTCGTGGATGGCAAGTCTAGGCACCTGCGACTCATCTGCATAGAATCAATACAGAGATTTCAGACGTGCGTAAATTGGCATAGCAGGGGAACTGGAAGGACGAACATGGAAATCGACGAACTGAGACTTTTCCTCGAAGTGAGCGAACTAGGCAGCTTCACAAAGGTGGCCGCCCAGCGGCACACCGCGCAGTCGCACATAAGCCGGCAAATGAGCGAGCTCGAAAAAGCTTGCGGTGCCACGCTTTTCAGGCGAACCGGCCGCGGTGTCGTGTTGACCGAGTTCGGCAGTTATGTCGACAAGCGTGTCCGGGTCTGGATGAAAGAGAGCGACGCTCTGTTTGCAGATATCCAGCAAACTTCCAGGCTGCCGATGGGAGATGTGAGGATCGGAATAATTCCTTCTGCGGCGCATCCCCTGATGACCGAGGTCTACCGCAGGCTCGATGCCGAGTTCCCGAAAATCCGCCTCAACATTCGAGAGGGGCAGGGCGGCGAGCTCGACGCACTGCTCGACACCGGCAGCGTCGACATGGCGATTCTCTTTCGCTACGAAAAGCCATCCGGTTCCGACGAGGTGCTTCTTGCGACAGCGAACACCTATCTTGTGTCGAGTCCCGGTCTTGCGCTGACAAATAACGAAACGGTCGAATTCAAAAAACTCGACGGACTGCCTCTGGTTTTGCCGCTACGCCCATCGCACTGGCGATCGATCCTCGACGAAACCGCGCGCAGCAAAGGCTTCGCGCTGACCACCGCTTTTGAAGCCGATTCGTTGAGGGCGCAAAAGCAGATCGTCGCGTCGAATCCCCAGCTTTACGCCTTGCTCGGACCTTTTGCGGTTGCCGAAGAAGTGCGAGCCGGCAAGCTGCAGATAGCCAAAGTAGTGGGTCCCGACCTGAAGCGCTACGTGACGCTCGCCATGCCGAAGCAGGGGCACATCACTCAGGCGAGCAGGGTGGTAGCCAAGACAATCCGGGAGATTCTGTCCAGTTGGGATGGGCAGTTGAGCATGCCGACTGATTAGACGGAAGGGGCGGCTGGGCAAGCCGGACGTAAAAACGCCCGCAAACTTCTGGTCTGCGGGCGTTTTCTCGAGCTAGTTTTTTGCGATCAGTAGGGCTGTATGGACGACGCCTGGTTGCCCAACACCGTGGTGGTCAAGCCAACAGATCCTGTTGTGATTGCAGAAGCAGGCATGACGAGTCCTTCTGCTTCACCCGTGACGAAGGTGCAAGAGGTTTCCTTGCCCACTGCAGGTTGCTCCGCGACCGTCTCGTTGCCGTTCAAGTTGATCCGGCAGTTGTCCATGCGCGAGCCGTACGCAGTGCCCTGCGAATAGTTGTACGTGATGATTCCACCAATTTCCTCGCCTGCTACTCGCCCGTTTGTAGCGGTTGCAAGGGCGGCTATGGACGCCGGAGTTTTGCTGGTCAAGGTGGCGAACAGGTTGCCTGCATTTGCCTGTGCAAACGCCTTGGACATGGGAACGGACGATAGTTCGAACACGAACGATTCGACGATCGAGCTCGCGGGGGTGCCAGTACGAATTTCCCATGCGAACAACGAACCCGGTTTGGCGACGTTCTCGTCTACGCAGGTAATGTCGGTGGATGGTGCGGGCACGTTTGCTGCGGCCAGGTCTTGGCAACTTTGCAGCGCATCGCCAAAACCATAAATCGTCGATCCGCTTTCGATGCTGAGCGTCAACTCCGAGCCGCTATCGTTATAAAGATTGACACGCTTGGAGTCGCCGACAGGATTCGTGGGACCCGTGTATTTGACTAGGCCAGGCCCGCGAACGACCACGCGAACCGAGCTACCGCGCTCGGCCACCAAGGTGGATTTCTCCATGTGCAGTGCCCAGTCGCGGGTGTAGCTCGCGTTGCCCGATCCATCGACAACGCGGGTGATGCGTGCGTTCATATGCATATCGAGATGCCGGCTGCCGGCGATCTTCCATCCGCCTTCGCAGCCGGCGTAAGGAGTGCCCTTCACCATGCGCCAACTCATCAAGCCAGCGTCGTTGGCAACCTGGATTTGAACCCAGGCCGTGCTGGGAACATCGCTCACGTAGGTGATGCCAGGGCCGCGTGCTTTGACGATACTCACAGCGTTGACGCTGTCGTCGTCGATCTGGCTTCGCTCGCCGGAAGTCAGGGGGCTCATGTTGTAGCGTGAGAGCCCCGCCACGTTGAAAGCGAAGCCTACGTACTTCAACTCCGTATTCAGGATCGTCTTGAAGACGTCTTTGGTTTCGGCGGCGCCGAATCGGAATGTGGAATCGATGAAGGGGTCGATCTTCGACTCGTCGAGGGAGCCGATATTGGCGGCCGTATACATCGCGTTGAACGACGCCATGCAAGCCTTGATCTGAGGCAATACGTTCGCTGCGGCTTGAGCCTTGGTGAGATCGCCTGACGCGGGTGCAGTCGCCACCGTCGTCGAAGTCTGTCCAGCGGTCCCAGGCATCGTCACCGACCCGATGGTCGTATTGGTCGCAAGTAGTGTGATGGTTGCCTGCGCATTCTGAGCGGCGGCTGGAGTCACCAGAATCTGATCCAGTACGGCGTCGAGTCCGGTGCCATCGGCGCGGAAACTGCCGGTCAACGGGTTGGTGCCTGCAGTGTTAAGCGGCGCGATCATGCTGATTACAGCGGCAACGGCAGCATTCAGCTTGTCGGGTGTAGAAGCTGCGGATAGAGCCGCCTTGCATTCCGCAGTCACGGTCGGCGCGCAGAGTGCAGCCAACGAACTGCCGCCGGGACGTCCGGAAGCGGTCGACACGATCAGATCGGTAAGAGGCGTGATGTTGACGGTCTGACCCACAGCGGTAGCGACCGAGTTCAGCGAGACCGCTTTGCCGTTGGCAGTGCCGACGATATTGAGGATGAAGGGGGCGGTCATGCCGGACACGTCGACAACGAACGCGCCGAGCGCGCTAGTAGTAGCTGGTGGCGAGACTTTGCCGTTCACGTCGATCGCGACAACCACCCCCGAAATCGGTGCACCGACGGCGGCTGTGCCGGAGAGCGATGACGAACCGGATCCGCCACCCGACGAAGATCCACTCGCAACCGAGGACGAACCTCCGCCGCAAGCTGCTAGTGCGAGCATTGCGGCGCTGGCGAAAGCAAGGCACAAGCGCTTGGTCTGAAAATACATCTGTCGTTACTCCTGAAAGCCCCTCCGGGCATTTGTTTGGGTTCTTATGTCGATTGGTCCGCACGACGGAATGAGTAATTTCAGGCTCAAGGGTCGCTCGCGGCAGGGCAAGCTTATGGAAAGCCGCGCCACAAAGCCTCCCCCAATCGGGGGATAGACGCGAGCTTTTCCTGCAGTACTGGACAGATAGCCCAAACCCGGAAATTTTTCACACAAAACATGTGGTTTTTGCGCTCGGCATCGATCAGGAGGGGGAGCATGTTTCCCTCGAGGCTTTTAGTATTGCGGGCAGGATGTCTGCGTTCCTCGAAAAATAATTCCAACTCACTTCGGGGCGACACCGCTCTTTCGCCAACGATGCTTCAATCCGCCCCAGCCGACGAACTCATAAATCTTATCTACGAGGCTGCGCTGGATTCTTCGCGGTGGCAGGACTTCCTGGTGCCGCTGGCTGCGAAGCTCAACTCGCACACCGGGCTGATTTGGGCCAACGACTTCACTACTCAAACGATCGATCCGGGACTTTCAGGCCATGACATATTCACGCAGATCGGTTTCGATCAGGCGTCTCTGATATCGCTGGAAGCCCATTACGCTAAGCGCAACGTCTGGATGGAGGATCCGTCTCTGCATGTGAAGGGGAGGGTGGTCAACAGCGAGATGCTGTATCCGAGTTCCCACCTCGAGCGCACCGAGTTCTGGTCCGACTGGCTGCGACACCTGGACATTTTTTATACAGGTGCGGCGATAGTCGACAAGAGCGATGAACGTTCGGTCAACGTAACGCTCTGCAGGCCCAAGGGCCACGGAGAATATTCACCAGACGAGATGGGGCTGCTTCGCCGCCTCATGCCGCATCTTCAAGCCGGATTCGCGCTTCACCGCAAACTCTATCGACTTCAAGCGCTCTCCAACGCGGCCACCGGCGCGCTGGAGCAAATCCCGTACGGTGTGGTATTGCTCGACTCACACGGACGAACCTTGTTCTTCAATCAGCGCGCAGAGCGCTTGGTAGAAAAAAGCGGCTTGCTTCGATTGCAAGACGACGGTCCTGTCCGCTGCGTGGTATCGGCAGATGACGCGCGATTGCGCCTACTGGTGGATGGCGCCACGCGAAGCGGTCGCGCGGATATTCGAGACAAGGAGAATGCAGTGCCCGGTGGTGCCATGCGGATTTCGGGTTTGGCAGGTCAGCAACTGCAGTTGCTTGTCGCCCCTTTGCCACACCGCGCAACCCCGTTCGGCATGCGAACCGCAGCAGTGATTTTTCTGAGCGATCCTGCCTCTACCGAAATTTCCATAGCACCGGTGTTGCGTGTTCTGTACGCCATGAGTCCGGCGGAGACGAAACTTACCGAAGCGTTGGTCAACGGTGTCACCTTGCAGGAGTACGCGGCGACCCGAGGCATTTCTTTGCACACCGTGCGTTCCCACCTTAAAAATTCGATGATGAAGATGGGGGTTCGACGCCAGACGGACCTCATTCGTGCGGTCCTGAGCGGGCCCGCCACTTTGATGCGTCACGTTCCGAACGAGTACGCGGTCGCCAACGATTCGTAGATCTGCCGCTATCTTCGCATCAGCAGGCGAAGTCGAAAAAAACCTCTTGAAATCCAAATCTGGAGGCGTTAGTTCAGATTCGACCGCAAATTTTGTTTTTCTTCCGCAACTTCCGATTGAAACCGGAAGAGAAATTTCATACTTCGCAGCCGCCTGCATACTTGCCGCTCAATGGTTTTTAAACGCTAGATCAGGACGACTGAGAGAGTTCTTTCAAAATCTTCTCGATCTGCTTTTTCCGCGTTTGAAAACGCCGGTCGCCGCGGGTGGCGCTATCGGTCGGCTTGGGTACAGCCGTATTCGATACCGCGTTGTCCGCTCTACTTCTGGACCTTTTCGAAGCCTCGATGGCTTCTTCGCGACTGAACTGACGCGCGTTTCCGCTCGCATGCGCTGCCTTGCCGCCCAGGCTGGAAATCTCGCGCTGACGCACAGGATCGAGCGCCGCGAACCCGCGCTTTTTGACAGGCAGTGTGGGCGCTGTAGAGGAAGCTTCAGCCATGGTGAGAAAAGAAGAGTTTCGACCGATCAAGTATCTCGGCGCTCTTACTCATCTGTCATTAACTTGGATCAACGGCGGGGTGCGCAGAGCAGTTCTGCCAACCGACCCGGCGGCATAAGCGCTGCTGCGGTGCTCGGACCAGGCAGAGAAATTTAGCGTCGGTTCGGGCAACGAAGTTGATTTAAGTTAATGCAACTCCTACGGCGTTCCTGCACGATGCCTACCCAATGCATGTACAAGCAATTACTAAAAATATTCTTCGCCATTCGCGCATCGGAGAACTATGTGACGAGGAGAGGGCGGTTATCTCGAGTGTGGTTTCCGATGTTCGATCGTATAGCGCAGGTCAGGTCGTGGTGCGGCAAGGCCAGGAGGTAGGGCAGAGCACGCTTCTGCTTGAAGGATTCATGACGCGCCATGTGGATGCACCGGACGGTCGCAGACATCTTGTGGCGATGCACGTTCCCGGCGACTTCGTCGACCTTCATGGTTACGCGCTGAAAAAACTGGACCATAACGTCGGTGCCTTGACCGATGTTCAGGTGGCAGTGGTGCCACACGCCGCATTCAAGCGAATTCTTGACGAGTATCCGGAGCTGACCAAGAAACTGTGGTTTTTGACTTTGCTGGATGCAGCACTTCACCGTCAGTGGGTGTATCGCCTTGCAAGCCTGAACGCCGTTCAACGAGTTGCTCATTTTTTATGCGAGTTCAATGCGCGGATGATGGCGATCGATCGATCCGACGGGAAAACTTTCGAGTTACCCATGACTCAGGCCGATCTTGGTGAAGTGTGCAGTTTGACCAATGTCCACGTGAACCGGGTCTTCAGGCAGTTGCGCGAGGCATTCTTGTGCGACATGCGCCTGTCCAGAGTCGAAGTCCAGAACCTGAGCGCGTTGGCCGATCTCGGGCGCTTCACGCCGCACTATCTTTATTTGAACAACCGGTTGACCGCTGCTGCGGTCGGGAAGGAAGGAGTGTGAAATGAATACGCGACGAGCAATTCTCGAGCCCTGCGAGGAGCCCGGCACCGCTACCGTCGAAAAGGGCGTGATCCTTCTCGATGGACCGGATGGAGTGGCAGTAGCGATGACGCCGGAAGCTGCGCGTCTGACCGCTGAAAGTTTGATTCGAGCGGCAGACGAAGCCAAGGCTCGAGAGATTTAAGCTTTTAATTCATCGCTGTCGCCAGGCGCGATTTTCGCTCGATGTTTATGGTCGAGTTCACTGTGTCTCACTGGATACGCGACAGTATGTCGATCGTCATCACTCCGCAGCTTAGGCATTCTTTGTGCAGAATTAACCTAGGTTAATGCACGAGGAATTTGCATGAATGATGATCTGGCGCAAAGTGCGTCCTACCCGCTTACTCGCAATCTGCTTCGTCGACGCACGATGAGCGATTTATCGGATTCCGAGCGATCGATTCTGGAAGGTGCGATTGGCGAAACGAGGACGTATGCTGCGGGCCAGGTGTTGGTCGGCGCTTCCAAGGAAATCAAGATCAGCACGTTACTGGTTTCAGGTTTGATCAGCCGTCACGTCGACTCCCCCGACGGCGGACGCCATCTCGTAGGCATTCAGGTCCCCGGTGATTTCGTCGACCTTCACGCCTACGCGCTCAAGCAACTCGACCATGACGTAGGCGCGCTAACCGATGTGGAAGTCGCGATCGTTCCTCATGAAGCGCTCGAACAAATTCAGCGCGATCACGTGCACCTCACCAAGCGTCTTTGGTTTCTTACGCTGCTGGACGCTGCGTTGCACCGGCAATGGACTTTCCGAATCGCAAGCCTCAATGCAACCGAGCGCGTCGCGCATTTTCTTTGCGAGATGAACGCTCGTCTGCTCGCAATAGACCATTCGGACGGCAAGCGTTTCGAATTGCCGATGACGCAGAGCGACATCGGCGAAGTTTGCGGAATTACGAACGTGCATGTGAACCGGGTGCTTCGCGAACTGCGCGAGCGCGGTCTTTGTTCCATGCGCGCCTCGGCCGTGGAAATTTTCGACCTTCAAGCGCTGTGCGCGTTCGGTCAATTCGACCCCCAGTACATTTATTTGGATCAGCAGACCGCTCGCGAAGCGACCGGTCGATAAAGAGAGATCAATGCAGACAAAAAAACGGAATTCGAAACAATGGGAGATTGCCGGAGTGGCAAGTGTTCAGGAGGGAGTTGTGGTGCTTGAAGGGCCAGACGGGGTAGCGGTCACGATGACTGGCGACGCGGCTGCGGACACGGCGCGAAACCTTTTGTCCGCTTCGTCGCAGCTGTTGGGCACGCGGGTGATATTAAGAAAAATCGCGGACCAGTACGGTAACGACGATCACGCCAAGAAATCCTAGGCTCCTCGCGTCCTCGCCGCGATATCGCCGGTTTGGTCAACGCGATCAACGCGACGCAATAACCGACTGAAAGCGGGCGTAGGCACGATTCAAATCGTTCAAATCGGACTCGTTGGCGATGTTGCGTTGTCCGTCGGCTAACACCAGTTCGGCGTGCCGCTGAAGCGACCGTCTCCGCTCGGGCCGCTTTTCGACTGACGCTATTTTCTCGATCACATCCATCATGCGTATCAGCACCGCGACGCTCCCCGACCCGTTCTGCCTAAGCATGTGGAACATCGCGTCGGTAAGCCCCGCGTAGTCCACGCTAGGTACGACTAGGCTGACCTGATCGCCTTTAGTCCACACGCCATTGGGGAGCGACAGTTCTGCAATGTCGCAAAGTGAAGAGGCGAGCCTGTCGATAACGCTGATGGCAGTATGCGGATCGTTGATGCCCGGTGACAGCGCACGAACGCCGACTTCGACGAGTTGTCGAATCGCATATTCCAGGTCTTCGGAACTGGTGCGTTCACCGCCCAGCGAGGTGGCGTTGCGAATAGCGGCCGACACATCGCTCTCATCTGGCGGGGACGTGTCGGAGGTCAATCCAACTTCGGCGCCAGCACGCGTTTTGAAAACAGCGATAGGCGCACCTGGGAACACAAAATCGCCAGGTCTGACGAGAAGCTTGATCGAGAGTCGATTGTCGTCGGCCCAAGCGGCTAGCGCTCCCTGGTCGACATGCTGCAGGTAACCCCGTCGTTTGTCGATGACCTTCGAGGCATCGTGCCAATAGCTTTCTGGAGGAGCAGCACTCGACTCGTCTTTGGCAGTCAGACGCGTCATGGCAGAACGGACATCGTCGCTTACCAAGCCGACCACGGTGTCCACGTTGATCCGGCTCGCCATATGGCCGACGAAGTACACCAGCATGCCGACACAAGCCAGCGCAAGAAAGATTGCCACCGACAACGCGAGGTGAGGAACGAAGGTTCCTTCTTCCTGCGTCCGCACACTGCGCAGAACAATCAGCGAATAGGAGAAGGTGCCGAGAAATGCACCGAGGGTGATTTGATTGCCGCGGTCGTGCGTGAAGTTCCGAAGCAGACGCGGTCCCATCTGTCCTGCAGCCAGAGACAGCGCGGCGATGGTGATCGAGAAAACAGTACCCGCAACGCCAATAGTCGATGACGCGACAGCACCAAGCAAAGTCCTCGCGCCAGTGCCGCCGCCGTTATAAAGCCACGCGCTCGCAAGAAGCGACTTCGGAAGCCAGTCCGAACGATCGACCTCTATCAAAAAAATTGCAGCAAGAATGCCGATGCAAACCATGAGTCCTGGAATGATCCAGAACCTGTCGGTAAGAAAAGATGCGATTTTGTAGAACGATTTTTTGATCACGACAGTCACCAGCTAGTGGCGAAGAAGATAACGCTCGAGTTGAATATCGATCGTAGGACGTCGCGCCAATCATTCGCAGGCGAGCGAATCCGACCGCTAGTCGCGGCCTGCCGTCGCGGATTTTTTCTCTGAAAGCAACTCACGTCGCTCTTTGTCGTCGAGCGAAGCCCAGCGCCTCGAGACGTAGTTCGTTGCAGACCTTAGATACTCGCTATCCACGCTCGTAGATAAATCGCGTGTCCCTTCGAACATGATCAAGTCGTTGGCGGGCAACAATTTGGGTGTGCGATTGCCGACTGCTGTCTGTTCCGGGGCAAGCACCACGAAAAGCAGGCGCGACTGCGAAAGGTCAAGAGCAATGTCGGCAATAGTGCCGAGCGTGCTACCGTCGCTCCCCCGCACCTGTCTGCCTACAAGTCGTGAACACCTGATAGAGATGCCATTGCCCAGGGGCGGAAGGTGCTTGGCGTTCTGATCGAGGATCGGAAGATGTTCCGGATCACTGTCCTGACGCATCCGCGCCCCATTCGACGAACGAATCTTCTCGAGCAGGCGGCTCGAGGGATGCTTGTAGAAGACAGTGAGCTTCGTGCCGGACACCGACAAGGTCCGCACCGGGAATGCGTAGAACTTCTGTGCGTTGAAAAAGGAGGGCTCGAGCTCGAGCAGCGCGTACCGGACGTCTCCCGTCGAGAGGTTCAGCACGACATCGCGCAGTTCGCCGATGTGAACGCCTTCAGCTCCGACGACTTTCTTTCCCTCCATCTCTGAAACAAGAACCACCTGCCTGGCGTGGCCGACAGTACTTGCTTCCGGAGAGTGCGAAGTTTTCGCCGCGCTCGACTGCGGGGCGCTATAGGAATTTGCGGAAAAACAAAGTGCCGCCGCCGCAATAGCTAGGGCGAGCTTGAATGAAAGCCTCTGCTCGCGGCTTGTGTGTAAGTCGCAAGCGTGAAAAGCTCTACGAAGATTTTCTTCCATCATTCCAGTTCGCGATGACGAATAGCTTCGATCACCACCCGCATCGCACGCGATGAATTTCGGCGGCTCGGGTAATACGCATGCAACCCCGGGAATGGGGGGCAGCAGTCTTCCAGGACGTGCTGCAACTTCCCGGCATCGACGTACGGCTGAGTCATTTCCACGGGCAAAAACGCCAGTCCATAGCCACTGAGTGCGCCATTGAGCATCTGGTAAGCACCGTTGAAAGTGACTTGTCCATCGACCCGGATCTGCACGTCCTTGTCGCCGTCGCGCAGCTCCCATGCATATATTCCGCCGCCGCTGAGGCGCAACACGATGCATTGGTGCGCTGTCAGATCCTGCACCGTCAGCGGCAACGGGTGGGAGTCGAAGTAACTGGTGGCGCCGACGATCGACATCCGAACGTCTGGGGTCAATCGCACCGCCACCATGTCCTGCTGCAACTGATCGCCGTATCGCACCCCGATGTCGAATCGGTCGGCTGCGACGTCGACCATTCGGTAGTCCGAATTCAATTCCACATGCACCTCGGGGTACTGGTGCAGCACTTCCGATAATCGCGGCCAAAGCACGGTGTCTATTACATGGTCGATCGCGGTAATGCGAATCCTGCCGATAGGTTTGTCGCCCAAATCGCTGACTGCGGCAATCTCGGCTTCGATCTCGTCGAGTCGCGGCCCGACGGTCATCAACAGTCGCTCGCCTGCCTCGGTCGGCGAGACGCTGCGAGTCGTGCGGGTCAGCAACCTCACACCCAGGCGCGTCTCGAGGTCACGAACCGTGTGGCTCAACGCAGACTGCGAAACTCCGAGTCTGGCTGCAGCGCGTGTGAAACTTTTCTCGCGAGCGACTGCGAGAAAAGCGATCATGTCAGTGATGTTGTCGCGTGCCATTCAAACCTTTTGCACCAGGGGTGTTGAGCTGCCGATTCTAGGCTCGAGCCGCAAAATTTCAGGCATTCAGTGCCGTGACTCATAGGTGCATGCAGCTTTGCCTGGCTATTCGTGACGGGTCCCAACTGCCAGACTAGCGCCCATGACCGCACAGACTTTAAGCTCGCCATCGTCCAAAGGATTCGAGGAACTTGGCGCATCCCAGCCAGCGCACTGGAGCGGTGTCTTCGCGATGACGCTATGTGTATTTGCATTGATCGCGTCCGAGTTCATGCCAGTGAGCCTGCTGACCCCGTTGGCTGCAGATCTCAAGGTTACCGAAGGGATGGCTGGTCAGGGCATCGCAATTTCGGGCGCGTTCGCGGTGCTGACCAGTCTTTCTATTTCGACTGTTGCTCGCAAAATGGACCGTAAAACTCTTCTGTTGGTCCTGACCGCGCTGATGTGCCTGTCTGGCGCAATCGTAGGGCTCGCGTCGAACTACCCGATGTACATGGCGGGCCGGGCGCTGATCGGCATCGTGGTCGGCGGGTTCTGGTCGATGATGGCCGCGACCGCGATGCAGCTGGTGCCGCCCGCGCAGGTGCCACGCGCATTGGCGCTTTTCAACGGCGGCAATGCGCTCGCGACCGTTGTGGCCGCACCCATCGGAAGTTTTCTAGGCTCCACCGTGGGTTGGCGCGGCGCTTTCTTCTGCTTGGTGCCGATCGCGATGATTGCGTTTGCCTGGCAGTGGCTTGGCCTTCCCGCTATGCCAGCAAAGAGTCGGTCTGCCGGTTCAGGCAATGTTTTGGCGCTTTTGGCAAACCGATTGGTGAGGCTCGGCATGCTGGGAGTCGGCCTTTTCTTCATGGGCCAGTTCGCTCTGTTCACATACCTTCGACCGTTTCTTGAAACCGTGACCCGCGTCGGTGCATCTACTTTGTCGCTCATCCTCCTGGCGATAGGCATCTCCGGTTTCGTGGGCGCCACTTTGATCGGCTGGTTCCTGAAGAAAGGTGTTTACCTCATGCTGGCGATCATTCCGATCTTGATGGCTATGACTGCCACGACGCTTATTTTTTATGGCGATTCGTTGAGCATCACGACCGTCCTGTTGAGCGCGTGGGGGCTGCTGGCCACAGGTGCGCCCGTGGGCTGGTGGATGTGGATCGCTCGCACCTTGCCTGGCGATGCCGAGGCAGGAGGAGGGCTCATGGTCGCAGTGGTGCAGTCATGCATTGCGCTGGGCTCGACCATTGGAGGCGTTCTGTTCGACAGAAGCGGTTTCCAAAGCACGTTCGCTTTTAGCGCGTGCTTGCTGGTAGCGGGCGCGGTCACGGTGCTGTTGACGGCACGTGCGAGCAAGGGGGCGATTCGATGACCGCAGTGCACGGCCACTCGACACATGGTGTTCAAACGATCCGCGCAGCAAGCATGCGTCTCGCAGGCTTGTTCATCGGTGTGCTCGCACTGGGAACCTGTCACGCGGAAGACAGGCCGAATTCGGTAGCACAAGCCGCCGCGAGTAACGAATCCGGGAGGGCGAACGCAAGCCTTGGAACGAAGGAAACAAAGATGTTGATGACGGCGGGTGGGAGACGATTCGAAATCGAGATGGCGGACACAGCGGCCGCCCGTGCGTTCGTTGCGCGCCTTCCGATGACTCTCGACATGACCGACCTGAACGACAACGAAAAGAAATTCGATCTGCCGAAGAGTCTGCCGGCGAATCCGGCCCGCCCCGGAACAATCCGCGTTGGCGACGTCATGCTGTGGCGCGACAACACGGTAGTTGTCTTTTACAAGACCTTCGAATCTTCGTATACGTATACCCGTCTGGCAAGAGTGATCGACGCCACGGGTCTGGTGCAGGCGCTTGGGGCCGGGAGTGTGCAGGTTCAGTTTTCTGTGCAGCCTTGACCCGAGAAGCGCTTCTTGCCGAGTGAAGTTCGATTCATCACTTCTTCTTCAATCTCGCAGCTCGTATCTCGAGCATGGTCGCCACTTGCCCCGCCATGAATTTGAGTTGCGCGATGGATGCTTCGTCCACTTCGCGCGGTACGACGTCGATCACGCACAAGGTTCCGACAGCATGACCGCTCGTGGTCACGAGGGGCGCTCCTGCGTAGAAGCGGATCTTCGGACTCTCGACGACCAGGGGGTTTTCATTGAATCGTGGGTCCTGCGTGGCATCGGGCACCACCATGACTTCGCTGGGCCGCTTGATTGCGTGAGCGCAGAAAGCGTATTCACGAGGCGTCTCTTCAAGATTGGTGCCGATTCGTGCCTTGAACCACTGCCGATTTTCGTCGATCAATGAAATGAGCGCGACCGGAGTCTGGCACACATCAGCGGCCATTCTGGTGATGTCGTTGAAGGCGGTCTCTTCGCTCGAATCCAGCACTAAAAGCTGGAGCAATGCGTCGAGGCGAGAACTTTCGGTTTTCGTTTCCGCAGTCACAAAACACTCCTTGATAAAACGACATTATTAGCCGGGTTCCGCGCACTGCTAAAGAGGAGCAGCACCCATTTACGGGGCTAATTTCAAATGGACTGAATTTCGCTGTTCTCGATAACTGCTGGAGGATTTTGGGCGCGCGCGGCCTGAACCATTGCACGTCCCAAGGCTTCGGTCGTGGTGAACACTCTGGGCGAAAGCTTGCTCGCTAGACGCAGTAGCGGTGTCCCAAGCCGATAGGCGGCCTCTCGCAAGAAGTGGGGCGACTTCACGTCTGCTGCCGGAATGACGACTCCAGGGCGAATAGAAACGACCGTAATTTGCAGGTTTGCAAGAGACTGCTCCGCTTCTCCCTTGATCTTCAGAGGCATCAAGCGTGATCTGGGATTTGCCCCTGCGCCAGAAACGTATACGAACCGCCCGGCGGGATTGGCTTTTGCGTAGGCGCTCGCCACCGCGCTTGTTATATCCACGGTAACGACCCGATAGTCGCGCTCGCTCATTCCGACGGGTAGCGCGCCCGCGCAGTAGAGGCAGGCGTCGAATCCGGACATATCCACATGCGCCAGATTTGCAGCATCCAGTTGTGGGACTTCGATCACAACCGCCCGCGGATCGGGTGCAGGCATTTCGCGTCGAACGAGCAGCCCGATTTTCTGGACATCTGCAGCTGCGAGTGCAGCCTTCAAAACGCCTTGCCCGACTAGGCCTGTGGATCCGACGATGAGTATGTTCATAAGTTGATTTGAACCGTGACGCTCGACTACCGGTGTAGGACATAAGCGTTACCTGCCAGTGTGCGATCCTGCGAATGCGAACTTGACGCCGATAGACCGCTAACATAAGTCACAACACGGAGCGGAGGCAAACATGCGCGAAAAGTTTTTTAACTGGCTCGGCCAGGAGTTCGTGGCTCTCTCGTGCGAGGCCGGCGCGGGCGAAGATATCACTCTAGAAACACATCGCATCTTCGAGCGCCTCGACGAACGCCTTCGTCTACACGGACTCAGCCTCGACAACACCGTGCGCACACGTCTTTGGGCGCGTGATATGGTCTGCTGGGCCGATGGAACTCAGGAGCGTGCCCGGATACTTTCCGGCAAAGCACGCTCGGTCAGTTCAAGCCATATACGCCCCGAGCGTTTTGCTTCCGGCGCAGGTATTGCTATCGATCTGCTCGCGATGCGCGCACCGCCTTCGCATCCGAAAGTACTTTGCGAGTACGACCCGCAAGGCATCGTACTGAAATACCTCGAATGGGAGAACGTGGTTTTTCTTTCTGGCGTGACGGTGATTCTTCCGGAGTTCGACGAGCAGCTACAGACAATCGTCGGCCGCATTACGAACACTCTGAGTGAGGCGCGGCTGGATTGGAGCCATGTGGAGCGCGCCTCGTTTTTTCTGCATCGAAGCTTGTCGTTCGACACCCTTCGAAGACGTTTTTCAGAACTCGTGCCAGTGCCGGTTCCATTCATGGAATATGCGCAGGTCGACACCCGTCAAGGCAAGTTAGTGGAAATCGAAATTACTGCGGCTCGAAATTGACTCGAGAACACTATTCCGTTGTGAGTTCTTGATTTGATGTCACTCCAAGAAAGCGCAAGGCATTGCCTTCCAGCATTGCGCGCTCCACTTCTGCCGACAGACCCAGTGCAGCGATGGTTTCGGTAGGCGTTTTATCGAGCACCGGGTAGGGGTAGTCGGTGCCGATCATGACCTTGTCTTCACCGAACGCTCGAATCGCGAGACGCAATGTTTCGATGTCGTAGGTTAGCGAATCGCAATAGAACCTTTTAGCGGTTTCCGCAGGGTCCACGCTCATCGAATCGCGAACTGGCGGAATGGTTTTCCATCCGTTGCGCAGGCGGGGAATGACCGTTGGAAACGAGCCGCCACCGTGACTCAGGCAGATTCGAAGTTCCGGGTGACGCTCCAACATTCCGCCGGTCACCAGCGATGCTGCTGCAAGCGCAACGTCTCCGGGAAACGCGACCACCTGTGCCAAGGCATCCGGTCCCACAAGCCGGTCTGTGCCGGAGGGCCGCAAGCCGTGAACGAACACGGCTGCACCTAGTTTGGCGGCCTCCGCGAAAAACGGATCGAAGCTTTTCTCGCCTATCGATTTGCCGTTGACGTGGGTTGCAATTTCGACGCCCTGCAAACGAAGCGTCTTCATGACGTAATGAAGTTCTTCGATGGCGGCGTCCGTGTCCTGCAGCGGAACGGCACCCAAGCCGAAGAGGCGTGCAGGTTCGCGGCTCACCATCTCGGCAATGCTGTCGTTCATGAATCGCAGCAGTTGCTTTGCGGCTTCAAGCGGAAGCCAGTAAGACAAAAGCTCGGGCATCGGCGAAAGAACCTGTCGCTCCAGATTCATCGTGTCCAGATCTCGCAGACGCCGACTCGTGTCCCAGCTGTCGCTATCGAGTGTTCGATAGCGCTTGCCCAGCACGAACATATGCGCATGACCGCAGCCGTCGTGTTCCATCGATGGCCATGGAACATCCGCCAGCGAGCCGATGTACGAAGGAAACTTTTCCGGCACGACATGCGTGTGCACGTCGATGCCGCATCGACAAGCGGAGGTGAGTCGGTTCATGCGAACAGGAGTGAGGGCCGATCAGCGAGGAGCGGCGGTAGAGGCCTTCATCGATGCGAAAGCTTTCGGGTCTTGAGCTTTCATCTCGGCAACTGCGGCGAGTCCATTGGCATCTGTGAGAGGAGTTGTGTCCGGCTCTGCGCTTGGGTTGAAGATGCTTTCGAGAATGCGCACTTCGGCCTTTTCCATGTGAAACGCAGCGACGGGAAACACTGCATCGCGTTCGGCCGAAACTTCGTATGCGTCGAGTTTTGCGCGTCGATCTTCAAGGCTCGGGAAAGTGCGAATCCACACCACCTGATTCGCTTTTTTGTCGGCCCAGGCATGCAGCACGTTGATGCCGAATTTGCGATGGTTGGGAACGATCTGCTTGTTGTACAGCTGAAGGTAGCTGTCCATCATTCCGGGCTTGAGGGTGTAGGTACGAATTTCTGCGATGTAGGTATTGCTCATGTGACTTCCTTCGAGTTTGTGGATGGTGAATTACTGTTCGTCGACAACACGGTTCTCGATGAATCCGATGCCTTCGATCTCGGCGCGCACGACGTCGCCTGCTTTTAGAAAAGATGGTGGCTTCATGCCCACGCCCACGCCGGCGCATGTGCCGGTCGCGATGAGGTCGCCGGGTTCAAGCGTCATGGCTTGCGACAAGTGTTCGATCTGCTGGGCAATCTTGTGGATCATTCCGGCGGTGTTTCCCTTCTGACGCACTTGTCCGTTCACGGTCAGAAGAATGTCCAGCGCCTGAGGGTCTGCAACTTCGTCGGCGGTAACCAGCCACGGCCCGCAAGGTCCGTGTGTGTCGAACGACTTGCCGAGCGACCATTGCGGCGTTCGATGCTGCCAGTCTCGAACGGTCACGTCGTTGGTGACCATGTAGCCGGCAATCACGCTGTGCGCATCCGTCGCCGATACGTGTTTGCATCGTTTGCCGATTACTACTGCGAGTTCGACTTCGTAGTCGAGCTTCTCCGATACTTTGGGTCGCGCTATCGGATCGTATGGGCCGGTAATGCACGAGGGCAGTTTGGAGAACCAAACCTGAAACTCGGGAATCTTCACGCCGGCCTGTCTGGCTTCTTCTGCGTGGTCTTCGTAGTTGAGTCCTATGCCCATGAATTTCTGAGGATCGGCTAACGGCGCGTCCAGTCGAACCGATGCCAACGCGAACCTGTCGCCACCCGTCGCATCGCGAACTTTCGACATGGCCGACTCGCCCGCCTGCAACAGGGCTTTCATGCTCGAAATTTCGGGCAATGCCGATCCAAGGTCCAGAACTTCGTCGCCGACGATCTTGCCGATGCGTGTACGACCGCCTTGAGTGAATGTCACGAGTCTCATGCTTCGAGCGCTTTCATTCGACGGTAATCCCGCGTTTCTTGATGATCTGCGACCATGTCGCGTCTTCCGATTCCATGAACTTCGTGAAGTCGGCCCGGGTGCCAGGAAACGCATCGAGTCCGGCTATTTCGATTCGGGGAGCCAGCTCCTTCCCGATCACTTCGTTGATTTCGAGATTGAGCTTGTCGAGCACCGCTACCGGAGTCCCTTTTGGCGCGACGATGCCCATCCAGAAGGTCGTGTCGAAGCCGGGCGCAATGTCCGGAACCTTCGGCAATTTGTCGTACCCCGGTATGGTGCGAACTCCAGCAATTGCGATCGCACGAGCCTTGCCTTCCTTGATGATCGGATCTGCGTTGGCGCGGTCGAGAATCAGCACCGAGATCTCGCCGCCACGAAGCGCAAGAGTTGCGGGAGCGGCACCGCGATACGGCACGTGCGTCATCTCGATGCCGAGAGCCTGTTGCAGATATTCGGTCTGCAGGTGCTGCGGCGATCCGATGCCCGCGCTTCCGTAGTTCAGTTTGCCGGGGTTCGCTTTCGCGTAGGCAATAAAGCCTGCAAGATCCTTGAACGGCACCGAGTCGTTCACCACGATCAGGCTACCGCCCTGCGCAAGCGATGCGACCGGCGCGAAATCACTCAGCGGCTGATAGGGCGCTTTCTTCATCAAATGAGGCGTCATGACGTGCCCCAGCGTGATGAGCATGAGCGTGTTGCCGTCGGCGGGGGAGGCCACGAGTGCCTGAGCGGCAATGGCGCCGCCTGCTCCTGTTTTGTTGTCGACTATGAAGGGTTGGCCCATGCGTTTGCTCAGGGCGTCCGCGAGTGTTCGGGCGAACGCGTCGGTCTGTCCGCCAGACGCGCTACCTACAAGAATCGTGGTTCGTTTGGCCTGAGCAAAAAGGCTTGTCGAGAGAAACGGCAGGCTGGCGCCTGTCATCTTGATCATTGTTCTGCGGTCCACAGTTGTCCCCTTCATAGTTATTCGTCGCTAGTGCATCGATATTCTCATTTTCTATCGATAAAATAACTCGGGAGAACCCCTAGAACAAGACGCCTGACTAGGAAATTCCCACTGCGATTTCGCGGCGCAAGTCGCTCATGAGCCCGCTCACCACTTCAGGCGGTTCATTCGACGACAACAGGATTTCGGTTGTTTGCAGAAGGTGTTCCTGCATGAGAAAGGTCGCAAGCCGCACGTCGCGTTTCAGAACTGCCTGCACGATGTTTCGATGTTCCATTTCGATGTCGCGACCCAAGCGACGTGCCTCGCTTTGCCTCAGTGAAAGCCAACGGTAGCGCTCGGCCAGATCCTGTAGATGACTGCACTGGCTCATGAGCGTGGGCGATTTACACCCGCTGATTAAAGCGTGATGGAAGTCGGCATGGTTGCGCTCCCATTCACCGACCGCAATGGCCGAACGCGGCTGTGCCATGCGATGTTCGCAGGCCACGATATTCGCCTCCCACTCCCTGTCACCCAGCGTCAAAGCAGAGCGCAAAGCAATCGTTTCTGCCCAGACCCGCATCTTCGTGAGGTCGACGAATTCGCTGGGAGAAACCGACGCTACGTAAAAACCTTGCTGGTCTTTCGCAACCACAAGCCCGCTAGCGGCCAGCCGGCTCAGTGCTTCGCGCAGCGGGCTTGCCCCGATCTGGTAGCCATCCCGCAGATGCTCGATCCGCAGTTTTTGGCCTGGCTTCAAAGTGCCCTCGATGATGTCCCTGCGGAGTCGCAGATAGGCAGAATTCGCAAGGGTCGGGCTTTGGGACGAATCGCCGCTGCGGGTTGCGCGGGAGTCCCACAAGCGCTCGTCTTCGGCCTGTGTATCGATTGTTTCGACGTTCATTTCTTGCATCCACGGATTTTCAGCGATATTGCGGCGCACCCGTTTTTTGCGATACCGGGTTAACGATGAATTTATATTTTATCGATATTATTTGGAATGCCTTAACATTTGAATCAATGAAGAATCTCAGACACGGTTACTGAAGGAATCCCAGTGCATATCCACCGAAGAATCGCTCTATTCGTGTTGGCGTTTGCGGCAGTTGCCGCCAGCGCACAGTCGTTCGGTACATCGCCAACGCCACCCACGTCGCTCAAGCTAGGCTATCTGGCCAGCAACGCAGCTCAAGCGTCACGCGATCCGGCGTCGGGAGAGGTGCGTGGGGTGGTGCCCGACATCTTCTCCGAGATCAAAAAGCGCGTGAGCGGGCCTGTCACGCTGGTTGCAATCAACAGCCCGGCTGCGGTTCTGGAGGCGGTGCAAAAGGGGGAAATCGATTTGGGCTTCGTGGCGCCGAATCCGGGTCGCATGGGCGTCGTTGCCTATTCGCAAACCTACATGCTGGTGCAACAAAGCTTTCTGGTTCGCCAGAATTCCTCAATTCAATCGGTATCGGAGCTCGGTCGGCAAGGACAGGTTCTCGGCGCGAATGCCGGCGATTCGATCGCGCTTTATTTAAAGACCAATTTGCCGCAAGCGACGATCGCCGAGAGCCCCGACATGAGCATGAAAGAAGCCGCGCAATGGTTGGCCGACGATAAAGTCGTTGCGTTCGGAGGTAATCGCCAACGGCTGGGCAATGTGGTCAGAAACAACCCGAGCCTTCGGCTACTCCAAGACAACCTGTATGGAGTGCCTCAGGCCATTGCTGTCGCAAACGACAAGCCTGAGCTGCTTGCATGGGTCGACAAAACCATCGACGTCTTGCGCTCTTCCGGTGCGCTGCAATCGTTCATCACGCGAAGCGGCGTCGACGGCATAAGCGTTGCGCCAGCAGCGAAGTGATCATCTTCGCTGCTCGGCGCAACGGGTCTATCAAACCATCGGTGGATCGGTCTCACGTGCAGGGTGACGATGCTTGCCGATAGCTTCGATAAACATCTTCGACATGTCTTTTGATCCATCGTCAAGGATGAGCCCCGGATCAGGATTTCCATCGGGCAACTCCGTCGTCAGTCCCGCTTCGTCGAGCAGTCTCGAAGACGCGCCGATCAACAGGATCGACTTGCAATGACGGTATTGGTCCTTCAGAAAATCCATTGCCGGGCCGGTGGATGCAATCGCGTCCACTGCCTCGTCGCCATCTGGTAGTACGAGGGCGTCGAACAGAAAACCAGGCTCGTTTTCGAACGACGCATCTGCGTCAATCGCAACGCCATCTTCCGTCGCAACAGGTCCGATCGTGGGGCCTACGAACCTGGGCACAGCGCCTGCTGCGGCCAGCGCTGCATGTACCGCCATGACGGACTGTCCAACCGCGCCTGGCGCCACCAGAATCGCGATCTTTTTGGCGAGGATCGAGCCGTCTCCTAGACGTGCCATCAACGAAAGTGCGGGCGATGTTTTGACTTCCGGTTTGGCCGGCGTCTCGATAGCGCGGGGCATCGGGTCAGGCAACTCTTTCATGCCCAAACCTGATGCCACCTTCTTGGCCAGTTCTTCCGAAGCGTTGCGCAACGAGGAGATCATTCGGCTGCGAATCGCAGGGACCGTCACCTTGCTCAACTCGAAGCGGAATGCCGCCGCAATGTGCGCTTGCTCGGCAGGCGTCTGGCTTTCGAAAAACAATGCGGCCTGCGTGTAGTGGTCGGCGAACTTCTCGGGCTTCGCACGAACCTTGGCTTGCTCTTCTTTCGCACGAATCTTCTCGGGCACGCTCACGAAGCCTTGAGCCGCACCGGCTTGGAACGGGCATCCGCCACCCAGAGAATTCGGTTCGTAAGAAACACGGCCACGCGGAATGGCTTGTCTATGCATGCCATCGCGCTGGTTGTTGTGCACTTGCGCGACCGGCGCGTTGATCGGAATTTCGTGGAAATTAGGTCCACCCAGGCGAGTAATTTGCGTATCGACGTACGAGTGAATTCGGCCTGCCAGCAAAGGGTCGTTCGAGAAGTCGATACCCGGCACGACGTGCGCTGTACAGAACGCGACCTGCTCGGTTTCCGCGAAGAAATTGTCGGGGTTCCGGTTCAACACCATGCGTCCCACGATTTTGATCGGCACCATTTCTTCCGGAATCAGTTTCGTGGCATCCAGGATGTCGAAGCTGAACTTGTCGGCTTCTTCTTCACTGAATATTTGTAGCCCGAGTTCCCATTCAGGGTAAGCACCCGATTCGATACGTTCCCACAAATCGCGTCGATGAAAGTCAGGATCCGCGCCGGAAATCTTCACCGCTTCGTCCCACACCAATGACTGCGTTCCGAACTTCGGCTGCCAATGGAATTTGACGAACGACACCACGCCTTCTTCGCTGACGAGCTTGTAGGTATGCACACCGAAACCCTGCATGGTTGCGTAGCTTCTGGGTAGGGCGCGATCGCTCATGGCCCACATCAGCATGTGAGTCGATTCGGGCATGAGCGAGACGAAATCCCAGAAGGTATCGTGCGCGCTGCCAGCCTGCGGCATCCCGTGATGCGGCTCGGGTTTGACTGCATGAATCAGGTCGGGAAACTTCATCGCGTCCTGGATGAAGAACACCGGCATGTTGTTGCCCACGAGATCCCAGTTGCCTTCGTCTGTGTAGAACTTCACCGCGAAGCCGCGCACGTCGCGTGCCGTGTCCTTGGAACCGCGTTCACCGGCAACAGTCGAGAAACGAACGAACACGGGCGTAATCTTTCCGGCTTCCTTGAACGGTGCGGCTTTGGTCACGTCGGACAAGGACTCGTAGCACTCGAAGTACCCGTGAGCGGCCGAGCCGCGTGCATGAACGATGCGTTCTGGAATTCGTTCGTGATCGAAGTGAGTTAGCTTTTCCCGAAGAATAAAGTCTTCCAACAGCGCGGGTCCACGAACGCCCATCTTGAGCGAGCTCTGGTTGTCCGCGATGGCGACTCCCTGATTCGTCGTGAGCACCTGGCCGGCCGAATCGACTCGTACACGGTCTAGCGGCTCGATCGTGGCGTTCACCCCTTCGATCGCAACCGAGCCGACTTTCTCCGATCCGTTTTCTTCGGAGAGGGTGCTACCGGTCACCAGCCGTGATTCGGGCTGAGCGGTTTGTCCCGCATTCGGCGTGCGTCCATTTTGATAACCGTGTTCCGACGCCTTATTTGAATTGAAGGGCATCGAGGCGACCAACGTTTCGGTCTGCGCTGCTTTCACCGCGGCTGGATTCGATGCCGAAGGATCGATTTTCGATGGGCCGCTATCGGTGTTCTTCGGCGCAGATTTCGTGGGGGATTTGGGCATGGGACCTTCGCGTGATGTTCGTCGTGCGGCGAAATAGCCGACGAATGAAGGTACCTACGCTGCGGTTCGACAGTTTGTAGGACAAGGCGAAGTACCGTAGTCCATTTGCTACGGCCGAGGCAAACTTGGCAATCGAGACTGTGTACTTTTATTAGCTGTTTCGTTGCGCGCCGAAGAACCGGATCAGCGCTTCGCTCGCGCTCGGCCCCGCAGCATCTGTGTAGGAGCCCTTAGCGCTTCCGCCCGACCAGGCATGGCCCGCGCCCGCGATGGTCCACCGTTCCAGCACTGGCGAACCTGCAGTCGAAATCCAACTGTCTTTGGAGGCCGATCGGCCACCTGAAGATGCATCGACCTTGGTCGAAGTTTTGTCCAGGAGCACGCCCTTCGAAGAAAGACCCACCAACTCGGCTTCGACGATGGCGTCTGCGTTTGACGATGCGACAGTGCGGTCTGCGTCACCCTGAAAAACGATGAGCGGGCGCCCAATGGACTGCGTCGAGGAGGCAGACTTCGGCCCGTTCGACATCACCTTGAATGCCGACATCACATCGTTCGCAGACTGTGGCGCAAGCCCCGAATGAATGCCTACGGCGGCAACTATTTCCGGATAAAGTTTTCCGACCAGTGCGGCCATGGCACCGCCGGCAGATAGTCCGGCCACGTAGATTCGCGCCGAGTCCACACCATGCTGTTCGGCAACCGATCGGGTAAGCGCGGCGATCATCGCGGGTTCCCCGGCGCCACGAGACTGATGCGCTGGATCGAACCAGTTCCAGCAATTCGACTGATTGGATCTGCGCAATTGCTCGGGATACAGCACGACGAACTTCTCGCGTTCTGCAATCTCATTCATCGCCACGCCGTTCGAAAAGTCGAGCGCGTCCTGCTTGCAGCCATGAAGCATGACGACCATTGGAAGGGCCGAGTCGTCGGTACGACTGGGAGCGAAAACACGATACGAATAGTCGAGTGCTCCGAACTTGAAACTGTGCGCTGAAAAGTTTTGGTTGGAGTGCGGCGTCGAGTCGCGCGCTGACGGTGGATCTGCGGGCGTTTGCCTTTGCGTTTGCGTTTGCGGCGTAGCACCCGTCGACGATCTCTCTTTGGTTTCGGTCCAGGCCGCGCTCGATCGCTTTAAGCTGTCCATCAAGTCTTTCGTGAGCTTCGTTCCGTCGAAACCCTTCAGAACAGCGCGCCGCGTTTTCAGCATGTCCGAGCGCGCCGATTTCATGACCGCGTTAATAAGCAACTTCGATAGATTTTTCAACTTAGTCCTTTTGGGGTTCTGCCTGCGACGAGTTTCGACCGCTTGCCGCATTTATCAGCCAGTCAACCGCAACCCGGTGGTACTCATCGCGCCAACGCGTGTCGGTGAGTGGATGATCTGCGCCCCGTATCGTGTACCGAGTCAACGACGCTGCGTTGACAAGAGCGCGCTCATAACTCTCGATGACCTCATGCGGAATGATCCGATCATGCTCCGAGTCGATCAACAGCACATCTCCTTTGAAGCCAAAACAACCGTCCAATGCAAGGTTCTCGCCGGGCGTATGCACGTCGCTCCGATACGAAGCGAGCTTGCGTTTGTCCAGCTCCGCTTTCGGAACTTCCCAGTTATCGTTCGGGTAGAGCGCCGGCGACCGCAATACCAGCAGATCGACCGGGCGATCGATCAGGCTTAGAGCCGCCATGTAGCCGCCGTAGCTGAAGCCAAGCAAAGCAATGCTCGCGTTATTTTTTCCTGCGAACAGTGCGTCGTAATCGACCAATGCCTGCGCAAGGTTTTCGCCGCGCGTTGCAGAGTCACGGTCGCGCTCCGACCAGCTGGCATCGGGCAAATCGGCCCGAGCGCATTCCCAGTCGTGCGCGCTCAGTGCTGCTCGAAGTTGGTCGAACTGTTCCTTGCTATCGTCGTCCCATCCGGGCAAAACCAGCAGTCGCGAACGTGGTGTTTTTAGGGATGCGTGCATTCGAGGTTGAAATAATTTCGGTGGCCGACGAAGCGCGACAGTAAGCCGTCCACCGCGTTGGGCACGGCCGTGTGTTGCGTCTGCGCTAAAAATAACAGTGAAGTTTTTCTCAAGACGTCGTCAAAGAGTATCGAAGTGCGTAGGAGAGCAAGATGAGTCGGTTATGGCACGCCATAATCATCCCGCCATGCTCATTCGACTCATCTACATCAGCCGTTCGGTAAGTCCTTTGCCGCTTGACCTCAAGAACATTTTGGCCACCTCGCGCGCCAACAATGAACGCGTCGGCATTACGGGCGCCATGTGCTTTCTGGAGGGTGTTTATTTCCAATACCTGGAAGGCGAGGAGTCGGTCATCGAGGCTCTCTACGAACTGATATTGAAAGACAAGCGCCACAAAGACGCGAAGCTTCTTGATAGAACTCAAATTGCAGAGCGACAGTTCTCGGAATGGTCGATGGGCCTCATGACCTGGAATCCCCACTGTTCGTTCATCGTCGAGATGCACTCGCAAGGTGCCAACGACGACTTGTACCGGATAGATCCGACGGCGGCCCCGCTTATTTTTCAAGAGCTCAAAAAGAATCCGAACTGGATGAGCATTTAGCGCCGACGGCCATCGCGGCCGTGGCGCAGCGTGAACTCATACCAGCAGGTAGACGCTTACGGAGCGGCCATCAACTCCTGCTTGCGCGCGAACATCTGCTCGCCTAACGCGTACATGTCGAGCTTGGTCTTTTTCGCTTTCGGGAACATCTCGTTCTGCTCTTCCTTCACGTGATGTTTGACGAACTCACCCATGACTTTGACGCGCGCGTCGTACATTTCGCCGCCGGGCTCCACGCCTTCGACTTGTGCAATCAGATCCTTGACCGATGCGTGCTCCACATTCGCCTCAGGCACCATTTCTTTGTCCTTCAGAGCCTGCTTCACCGCCGGATAGAAAATTTCTTCTTCGATCTGCGTATGAACCTTTAGCTCCTTGCAGATCTTCGCGACTATCGCGGCTTTCTTGGCATCGGATCGCGTTTTCTCGAACTGCTCGAACAGGTCGCTGACCAGCTTGTGATCTGCACGCAGAAGGGCGGTCGCTTCTTGCGGCTTAGCCTGCTTGACCGCAGCTTTTCGTGCGGGTGTCTTTGTCGGGGTAGTTTTCGATGTTGCCGTGGAACTTGTACGGTTCGACGTCTTTTTTGCGGTTGCCATTTGATTTCCTTCGTGGGTTTTTAAATCCGGACCTTATTGCCCGGTACACAAAAGCATGCCGCTGGACGGTGAAGTTCCAGTCACCGCGCGCGCCTCCACGATGTAGGACGTTACGGTTGAAATTGCCCGACCGTCGCGTTGTCCCAAGATCGCGCGCCGGTCGAAGCGCGGCTTACCGCGCATCGGAGAGTCTCGACACCTGCTGTCTTCTGGCCCGCTTTCGCAGGGTGAGAAAATGTTCAGAAAGTGACTTTTTCGAGAACTCCTCATATGGTGGTAGAAGCAACTCGGAGACCTATCTCATGAGTAAAGTGGACAAAAAACAATTGGAACGGGACATGCGCGCCCGAACGATCGAACTTGCGGCGATCATGGACGTGATGGTCAAAGCGACCGAGGCTCGCGATTGGGTCCGACTGGATTCCCTGCAAGAGCGTTTCCACGACAAGAGCGATGAGATGTTTCTCGCGCGGAAGGCGTTGCGCAATGCTGAACGGGATGGGTCGGGGTCTTCTTGATTAGTTTGACGATTTCTGGTTAGTTAGTTAGTTAGTGCTGCATCGGCAATGGTTTCGAGTTTTCGCCGGGAGTAACCCTAGCTCTGCTCACTATGTGATCCGTAGATTCGGAAGCCATCGAAGTTATTCATCAGAAGTTTTCTAGTTGGGGCGCGACTAGAGACAAGGCATCGGCCATCGATGTCAATTTGAATAACAAAGCGAGGCAAACCATGATCCACGGGAATCTCACGCGTCGTCAGTTCACTTCTGCGGTTGCACTTGGAGGAATCGGTGCAATGAGCGGGTCGGCTCTTGCGCAGTCGGCGTATCCGAACAAACCCATCAAGATCGTCGTCGGATGGCCAGCCGGCGGAGGCGCCGACGTTTCGGTGCGACTGCTGGTCGCAGGACTCAGTCAGCGACTTGGCCAGCCGATCGTCGTCGACAACAAGGGCGGGGCGAGCGGCGCGATCGCTCATTCGCTCGTCGCGAGAAGTCCTGCCGACGGATACACGCTGCTATTTTCCAGCGGCGACACGCATTCACTTCTGCCCCATCTCTACAAAGATCCGCAGTTCGCGGTGAAGGATTTTGTAGGGGTCGCATCGTTGGGCGGCTATCCGATGGGGCTGGCTGTGCAGCCGTCGATTCCGGTCAACAACATCGCGCAGTTGAAGGCTTGGGCTAAAGATAAAAAGGTCCAGATTACTTTCGGAACCGGTGGTGTCGGAAGTGCCGGTCACGTTCTCGGCGAGGCTTTTGCAGACATGGCAAAGGTCGATCTGCTTCACGTGCCTTATCAAGGATCGGCACCCATGTTCCAGGGCATGCTGGGCGGTCAGATCAATGCGGTGTTCACGCACGTCGCGGCGATGGCCGACTATGTTCGCGCCGGCTCGGTTCGGCTTCTCGCGGTTACCGCCAAGCAGCGTCTTCCCGCGTTCCCCGATGCGCCGACTTTCGTGGAGCAAGGGATACCGCTCGAGAACGGATCGTGGGGCGGCATCCTTGCGCCCGCAGGCACGCCTATGGAGATCGTTGCCAAGGTCCACGACGCTGTCGAGGCAACTTTGGCGGATCCAGCGCCAGCTGAATTGAACAAGAAGCTGTCGACGGTCGTCGAGCCCATGTCGCAGGTCGACTTCGAAAAATTCATCGTGAAGCAGAACGAGCTATGGGGCAAGTTCATTCGCGATGCAAACATCAAGCTCGCGTAGGAGAGGCGCAGATGCCTAACGCATCAGGTGACCTGATCTTTATCCAGCGAAAGAAGAAGCGAGTGCAGGAGCGTCAGACGTTCTTCGGTCATGCGAGACGTCGAGGAACCGATTGCCGCGACGGTTTTGAAGTTGCTCCAGGTGTCGAGGCGAACACCTATTGCACTGACTCCTTCGCTGACGTTGTCGCTGACACGCGCGTAGCCGGATTTGCGTGTCGCGGAGATTCTTTCGCGAAGTGTTTTCCAGTCCATGCGAGCTTGCGTGAATGCGTGCTCATGTTTGCGAAAAATTTCTTTGATCTCTGCATCTTCGAGTGCGGACAACATCGCGAGTCCGCCAGCGGTCGTGCCGAGCACCCGAACGTCGCCGGGTCTTGTGCGTGGAGCGCGAATCGCTGCCGAACCTTCTTCGCGATGGAGGCAGATTACGTAGTCGCCCAATCGCATGCCCAGAAAAACACTGTCGCCGCTCGATCGTGCAATTCGCTGCATCCCGAAAAGATACTTTTCTCTGAGAGGCGAGTGCTCGAAGGTCGCGAATCCGATCTGCATGGCGATCACGCCGAGATGAAAGCGACCGGTTCCGACCGCTTTGCTCGCGAAGCCCTCTTCGACCATTGTGGACAACGCGCGTTGAACCGCAGAACGCTCGACCCCCGTGATCGCGACTATTTCGGACAGCGCCAGTCCGGCGGAGTTGTGCGCACTCAGCAGCTTCAGAAACTGCAGCGTTCGCTGAGCCGTTGCGGCGCCCTGGATCACGCGGGAATTTTTCGTCATTCAAGTCAGAAGTTCAATCCAATCATGGTGTCTCGTTGTATGAGGACTCGATCTACATGCCTGTAAGTACATTCCCGAATAAATCGAATGAATCGAAAGACGCGAGTCGCGCCGTACTCATTCGCCAATATGGCGAGCCTGCCGTGTATGAGGGCAGCGCGATGCCCAATCTCGCGGAAGGCGAGGTGCTGATCGCAGTTACCGCTGCCGGTATCAACCCCATCGACTGGAAGATTCGCGACGGCCTAAGACATCAGCGAATGCCTCTTCCGATGCCGGTCGTTCTCGGTTGCGATATCGCAGGGACGGTCGAGAGCGTAGGTGCGGGAGTCACCGCGTTGAAAGTAGGCGACCGAGTGTTCGGCATGGTGGGCCTGTACGGCGGGTTCCGCCAGCACGTCGCCATCTCTGCAAGCAAAATCGTCAAGATACCTTCCAGTTTGTCCGACGAAGAGGCGGCTTCGATTCCGCTGGCTGCGCTGACCGCGTGGCAAGCGCTCGAGATGGGCGGATTGAAGTCGGGCGAACGCGTGCTCATTCATGCGGGTGCTGGCGGCGTAGGCGGCTTTGCGATCCAGATCGCGAAAGCGAAGGGCGCCATTGTTGTCACCACTGCATCGGCATCCAAGAAAAACTACGTGATCGAGCTCGGTGCCGATCAGGTGATCGATTACAAAAACCTCGCGTTCGAAGACGTCGTGGAGCCGGTCGATCTCGTCATCGACCTGATAGGCGATGAGGTGCAGAAACGCTCATGGCAAGTGCTCAAACCAGGTGGTCGCCTGATCACGACCGTCTTGATGCCCGATCCCGGACAGGACGGACGTCCGATGAACTCATCCGGTGCGCGAGTGGGCGTGAAGAGCGACGGTGCACAACTCGCAGAGGTCGCCAGCCTGGTGGAGCAGGGCAATTTCAAGACGCACATCGAACATCGTTTTCCGATCGAGCGGGCGCAGGACGCACTCGAGTTGAACAAGGCTGGAGGAGCCACTGGAAAGATCGTGCTGAATTTTTAAAACCAAAGAGACAAACACGCTTATTAGGAGCAAAACATGTTCAAGATTTCATCGCATGCAAAAGTACTGGCGGCCTCGCTGTCGCTGGTGTTTACCGGATTGGTTTCGACGGCGGCAAACGCGGCCGATCCTTATCCGACTCGAACCATCACCATCGTTCTCGCATCGACGGCCGGTGGCACGTCGGACATGCTTGCTCGCACGGTGGCCGATCATCTCAGCCGGGTGTGGAAACAGCCGGTCGTCGTGGAAGCTCGCCCTGGCGCAGGAGGGCAGATCGGAATGGATTACGTCGCTAGGTCCAAGCCCGATGGTTATACGTTGGCGCTGTCGGGCAGCGGTGTGATGGCGGTCAACCCGTTCGTTTTTCAGAAACTCAGATACGACCCTCTGAAGGATTTCGATTCGATCACGGTGCTTGCTGATTTCCCTTTGTTGCTTGTAGTCAGCAGCAACGTGCCTGCGAAAAATCTGGCTGAATTCCTTGCGCTTGCGAAGGCGCAGCCGGGCAAGATATCGATGGGTAACATCGGCACGGGAACGCACCAATATCTCGGGCAAATGCAGTTCGCACAAATGGCCAATATCGAGCCTCTGATGGTCGCGTACAAGGGCAGCGCACCGCAGATCACCGATTTTCTGGGCGGAACGCTCGACTCGATTTTCGACAATGTCGCGACGCAGCTGCCGTACATCCAATCCGGCAAATCGCGTCCTATTGCAGTGACCAGCAAGGTCCGCTCGCCGCTGTTGCCTGACGTGCCAACCATCGACGAAGCCGGCGTGCCCGGCTATGAAACGACACCTTGGCTGGGACTCGCGGCACCTGCGGGCACGCCGAAAGAAATCATCAATCAGCTCCAGGCGGAGATAGCCAAATTATTCGCGCAACCCGAAATCCGCCAGAAGCTTCGCGATGCAGGTGTGCTGCCCGTTGCGAACTCGCCTGCCGAAGCGACTCAGCGCGTGAAAGACAACCTCGCCACCATCGGGAAGATCGCGAAAGACATCAACCTGCAGCCCCAGTGAGCTGCCGAATTGATCTATCGAAAACAAAGTAGTACGGCAATTTCAGGAGACAAGATCATGACGATTCGCGCAATGCACCATGTGGCTTACAAATGCCGCGATGCAGAAGAGACCCGACACTTCTACGAAGATATTCTCGGCATGCCGCTAGGGCATGTCATTCAGTCCGACACCGTTCCCAGTACCGGCGAACACAGCCCCTACGTTCACCTGTTCTTTGAGCTGGCCGATGGTTCGAGCCTGGCGTTCTTCGACATTGGCGACAAAAAGACTTCGAAGCTCGATGACGAGACGCCGATATGGCTGCAGCACTTCGCGATGGAGGTCGAATCGGAGGAAGAGTTGCAGGGCTATCGCAAGCGACTCGAAGCAGCAGGTGTGAAGGTAATTGGGCCTACCGACCACGGCTTCGTGAAGTCGATCTATTTCTACGATCCTAACGATCTGAAGATGGAATTCACCACCCGGATATACGAGAAGAAAACGCTCGACGAGTACAGAGCGGACGCGCACAGGGCGCTCGCGGAATGGACGACTCGTCAGAACAAACAGCCGGCCAAGGTTGCCGAGAGACCTGCCGCGGAGAGTAACCATTGAGCAAGTCAACAGTTCTAATTGCTGGCGGTGGAATCGGTGGATTGATCGCGGCACTGTCGATGTTGCAACGTGGCATCGATGTGAAGATTTTTGAGCAGGCATCCGAGTTGAAGGAACTCGGCGCCGGCGTACAGATAAGTGCAAACGGTACCCGAGTGCTCTGCGCGCTGGGTCTGCGCGAGCAAATGCAGCAGATCGCGACCACGCCGTTTCGCAAAGAAGTGCGCTTGTTCAGCACGGGGCAGACTTGGGAGCTCTTCAACCTGCAGGACAACGAAAAAATCTACGGGGCGCCATATTGGATGGTGCATCGCGGCGACTTCCATCGAGTTCTGCTGGCCGAGCTCAAGCGCCTGAAGCCCGACGCGCTGCAACTGGGTTCCCGCTGCGAATCGTTCGAGCAGGACGATCAGGGCGTCACGGTCAGGTTGAGCAATGGCGATAAAGTTCGCGGCTCCATGCTGATCGGCGCGGACGGCGTCCATTCACAGGTTCGCAAGCAGCTTTTCGGCGAATCTCTTGCCAAGTTCACGGGCTTCTGCGCGTGGCGAGGCGTCATCGAAATGAACAAGCTTCCGGAGGCTATGCGCAGGGTGGTCGGAACCAACTGGATCGGACCTCATGGGCATGTCGTCATGTACCCGCTGCGACGCGGTGAGTTGTTGAACTTCGTCGCCGCTATCGAGCGCGATGACTGGAAGGTCGAGAGCTGGACCGAGCGAGGGACCATCGAAGAAGTGTTGGACGATTTCGCCCCGTGGCACGACGACGTCAAGGAAATCGTGTCCAAGATAGACGTCCCCTACAAGTGGGCATTGCTAACGCATAGCGAGTTGCCCAAATGGTCGGTGGGCCGTGTGACCCTGCTGGGTGATGCGTGTCACCCCACGCTTCCGTTCATGGCGCAGGGCGCGAACATGGCCATCGAAGACGGGATGGTTCTCGCGCGCGCCATTACCGAATACCCGGATGCCGAGACCGCCCTCCAAAAATACGAAGGCGCTCGCAAGTCTCGGACCGCGCGGATAGTGAGTGGCGCGAACGAAAACGTAAAGACATTCCACAACCCCGAGCTGGCTAACGAAGAGACTGCGGCTGCGTACGTCACCGCGCACTTTCATGCCAAGAAAAACACCGAAATTTACGGATGGGTCTACGAGTACGACGCGATGTCGACACCGATATAGAAAGCGACGCATGTTCGATGTGACCCTTACCTTCGACAACGGTCCCACGCCTGAAGTGACGCCGTTGATTCTCGACATTCTGGCGGCCAACAATATTCGCAGTACGTTCTTCGTGGTCGGCAAGCACGCGTCGTTGCCGGGAAGGCGTGAACTCATGGAGCGGGCAGTATCGGAGGGCCATTGGATCGGCAATCACACATGGACGCATTCCGTGCCATTGGGTCAGCGTGACGAGCACGACATGATCGAGATGGAGCTGGAGGCTACTCAGCGGGTGATTGGGGATCTTGCTGGTGAAGAGCGGCTGTTCAGGCCATTCGGTGGCGGCGGCAATCTCGACAAGCGTCTTCTGAACGACCGCGTGCAGGCGTATCTGGAGGAGACGCGATCGACCTGCGTGTTGTGGAACAACGTGCCGAAAGACTGGGTCGATCTTGACGGCTGGGTCGACGTCGCCATTGCGTCCTGCAAGTCACGCGACTGGTCGGTGACCGTTCTGCATGACCTGCCGGCAACCGGCGCCGCGAAAAATCTGCAACGCTTCATCGACGAGGTGGACAAGTGCGGAGGACGTTTTCGGCAGGACTTCGCGCCAGAGTGTCTGCCCATGGTTGGCGGCGAGGTGGTGGGCGACATCGATGCCTATGTGACTCGGTACGGTTGACACGCTGCCCAACCCGAGCTCCTGAACCCTACAGCTTGTCCTGCGTCTTCGTGTCGAAATCCGAAGCATCGTGCCGCTCATGCAGCTGCATCGAAAGATCGCCGTTGATGCGATTCACCATCCGGCCTCGTTTCACCGCAGGGCGGCTCGCAATTTCGGCGCTCCATCGCTGGAAATTTTTGTAGCTTTCCACTTCCAGAAATTTGCCAGCGTCGCCGTACATTTCGTTGAGCGCGATCACGCCATACCAGGGCCAGATGGCGATGTCGGCAATCGAGTATTCATTGCCGGCCATGTACCGGTTTTCGCTCAGATGTCTGTCGAGCACGTCGAACTGCCGCTTGATCTCCATCGAGAATCGATCGATCGCGTATTTGATGCGCATGGGTGCATAGGCATAAAAGTGCCCGAAGCCGCCGCCGACGTAAGGCGCGGATCCCATCTGCCAGAACAGCCAGTTCATGGCCTCGGTGTTGGCTTTGTGATCCTGGGGTAGCAGCGCGTCGAACTTGCGCGCCAGGTAGAGCAGGATCGATCCGCTTTCGAACACACGCGTGGGCTCTGCGGTCGTTCGATCGACCAGCGCAGGGATCTTGGAGTTCGGATTGATTTCAACGAAACCTGATCCGAATTGATCGCCCTTGAGGATATTGATCAACCAGGCGTCGTACTCGGCATCCTTGATGCCAAGCGCGAGCAACTCTTCCAGCATGATCGTTACTTTCACGCCGTTGGGCGTGCCGAGCGAATAAAGCTGCAGCGGATGTTTGCCGATCGGCAGCGCCTTTTCGGACATAGCGCCCGCAACAGGGCGGTTGATGTTCGCAAACTGCCCGCCATTGCCTTGCTCCCATGTCCAGACTTTGGCTGGCTCGTAGCCAGCGGGGAAATTTTGGGAGGGGTCTTTGTCTGCCATGTGGGCTCCTGCTAATCTGGACTGCAATGTTTGGATGTTCGACGACGAAGACAGATTTTGACGTTTATATCTGTCGCCCGCGCCGCTGCACGCATTCATACCCACAAGAAAAAAGCACCTGTCGCTTTCACGACAGGTGCTTGATTTCATTTCTTATTTGGCTCCCCGACCTGGGCTCGAACCAGGGACCTACGGATTAACAGTCCCTTTACGACCAACAAGCCACAACTCACGGCAAGTGACTACGGCAACAATATCAACAGCTTACAGCGATTTTCTGATCGTGGACAGCCGCTGGTTGTTGTAGCGTGTTGTGAGGGAGTGTCCCAAAAATGTCCCACGATTTTCAATGTGCGGCGCTTCAGAAAATGAAGCTGACTGTTGAAATGGTGACGTAAAACACAACGACGCGCGTGAATTCGATTTCTGTTGGGCTCATGGTTTCCCTTCGAACGCGACAAGCAACATGCGAACCTTGTGGGGCTGTGCCTCCGGACTCAACTCAAACCTGCTTCCAAATTTATCGAAAAACTTCGACGAAGATCCGTTCTTGCTTAGAAGTTTGGCTTCACGTAAAGCCTTCACTGCGTCTCCAAGATGCAGCCATTTTCCAGTTTTTAGTTCAGGGAGAGCCTTTGTCACCGCGGTGATGCTCGGTTCTTCGCTCGTTAGCTTCTTTGGAAGTGATGCGCTCTTCTTGCTTGCAACTTTCTTTGATGGAGTCTTTGGGTCAGTCACCATGACTGGAGCAGAACCGAGCGTAACTTCGGTCTTTTCAGAAGCGCATACGGACGTTGTGGAAGCTTCAGATATGAAAATGATTTCGTCGTACGCATAAACGGCTTCCGCCGCCATCTTGCCTTGTAGCGATACGCAAACAATGCGAATACCGCGCTCCCTTAGACGAACAACCAATGGTAAGAAGTCTGCATCGCCTGAGCCGATTGCGATGCATGTCGGCTTTTCTGGGTGACAAGCAAACTCCATCGCGTCGACCGCAAGTGCCATGTCGGTAGTGTTTTTGTTTAGGCTGAGATTCTGAAAAGCACGGATGGCGCGGGTTTTTAGAACCTCCGATAAAAGGCGGAGATTTTCCGGGCTGCCATAAGCGCGTCGAACGGATAACGGCCCAAATTTGGTTTCCAGCGCTTGGCAGCCTTCTTCGATCCATACAGCGGATGAAAGGTTATCCGCATCAATAAAGAACATGTTCATTTCGCGTCCTATGAAGCCGGTTATCGGGTCATAAACGGTCTGAAAACTGACCTACCCGAGGGACGTAGAGCCGCTCGTACAAACGTGTTGCGTATTCATCGGTCATTCCTGCAACATAGTCGCAAATCACGCGTGCCTTACCCTTGGCATCCGAAGAACGATGGCGGCGGTCTCTATAACGCTCGGGCAAAAGTCGATCGGGATCCGATGCAAGCGCATCAAATAACTTCATCACCAACTGCTGGCCCCTGAATTCCAACGTCTGAACCTGCTGGGTTTTGATTACTCGCCTAACAACCACCTTCTTCAATTCATCGAGGAACTTTCTGGGTACTTCAGGAAGCATTGCGTTTAGTCGAAGCAAATCATGCTCAAAATCATTCTGTTCGATTTCGATGGAAACAATAAAGGCGTTTACAAGGGCACCGATTGCTTCTTTCCGACTAGATCCTGACTTGCCAAACAGTGCTTGGCCCATAGATTTAACATCGATTTGCAGGGGGTCGGCCCAATGGGGATCGATTCCTACGGTCACATCTGCCCAATCGTCGTACGTGATCATTCCTAGAGAAATTCCATCTTCAAAATCATGAACCCCGTAAGCTATGTCATCCCCGAGTTCCATGATTGAAGTGTCGAGCGTATGGTGGGACGATTTTCCGTGCTTGTATGCATCTGGCGGACGAGAGAGCTCCGTGAATTTTTCGATGTCCGCAAGCGAGAACGGCGTCAGCATCCAGCGTATGAGATCGTTTTCCGTCGACATATAGCATTTGGGAGGCTTCCAGTCATCACCCTTCATTAGCGTTGAAGAAGTGGATTCAGTCGGCAATCTAGTTTTAACGACTGATTCGTAAGACACGGGGTATTTCAGCACGCCAAGCAGGCTCCGGCGCGTCAGATCCAAACCGTGATCGTCCGTGTGTGCCTCCAATGCTGAAAGCAAGCGTAGCGTTTGGCCATTCCCTTCAAAGCCTCCAAATTCGCGCATGGAGTAGTTAAGTGCTACTTCGCCCCCGTGCCCGAAAGGGGGGTGCCCAAGATCGTGCGCAAGTGCGATTGCTTCGATCAATGCAACGCTAGGAAGGCATTCTTTGAAATTTCCACTCTCCTGAAGTACCCGGATGATCCCACGCGAGATTTGAGCTACTTCCATTGAGTGAGTTAGCCGGGTTCGATGAAAGTCGCCCTCTCCGATACCCAAGACTTGGGTTTTAGCCTGAAGGCGACGAAAGGAGGCAGAGTGAATAATTCGCGCCCGATCTCTCCCAAATGAATCTCTAAATGCCGAGCCTGGTCTCTGTGAAAGGTCACCGGATCGTCGTTCTGCCCAAACTCCATCGAAGTAAAGTCCTCGAGAATTGCTCATCGCGTTGCCTCATTCGCTAACTCGTTGTCAGAATGCCGTACCGAACTGCGCAAGGCAAAGCAATCCTAAATGAAGAATGCCATTTGTTTCGCGCCTTCCTTTCGCGAGATGTACGCGAACGCGCTTGGTGCGGATTTGCTTAAAATATAAGCAAATAGTTCATGCATTGGCTTGACTCCCAAACAGCAAAGATTCCTTGACGAGTACCTCATCGACCGCAACAGTGCGGCGGCAGCGGTTCGTTCAGGGTGCTCAGAGTCAAGTGCGAAGGTCACGGCAAGCAGGCTGTTAACGAACGCTAACGTCCAGAAGGCTCTACGAGCCCGTCAAGCTGAAGCCGCTACCTGCATGTTTATTCACTCGAGATCACGTACTGGAAGGGGTTAAACGGGCTGTAGAAGACGCGAGGATGATGGGGAATCCAGCAGCCATGATTTCGGTCTGGAAAGAGATGGGAAGTTTGATGGGTTACTACGCATCAAGCGCTCAGCACACTAAGTTTGGGGAGAGCCACTTGGGCCTGGACGGAGACGTACCAGACATGTCGAACGAAAAACTGTTCTTTTGATTGAGGCGGCTCAAGCAGGCAGGTAGGATGAACTCACGCGGATAACGTCGCAATCCTGTCACTGCCTTCTTTATTCTGACTGCTATGAAATTGCTTGATGTGTACGCCAAGGATGGTTATCTTTTTATCAAAACCGACATTGGACTGCGTCGGCAGTCGTTGAACTGGCGGGGGGTCGAGCTCCTACAACGGAAAGCTGAAGACCTGATAGGGAAGCAGATCGTGACTACTGCTTCTGGAAATTGGTCTTCAGAAGAATGGTTTGCCACTATCGCTGAAGCTGCCTCGCTTCACCCCCGCGATACACCGTCATCCAGCGCTTCAGCTAGGTCACGCAGAAAAGTAGACGATCCCTTCGCGATCGAAGTACCTGGAGGCGCGTTGTCCAACCGATCGAATGAACATGTCGTAAAAGTGTATGGCCCGCCTGGAACGGGAAAGACCACTTATTTAATTAGGCAAGTCGAGGCCGCAATTGCAAGTGGCATCGAGCCGAAAGAGATTGGATTTTTTTCCTACACAAACAAGGCGACTGAAGAGGCAAAGGCCAAGGCGGTGAAAGCTTTTCCAGACCTCGATATTGCAGCGGAGTTTCCTTACTTCCAGACCCTTCATAGCTTGTCGATCCGATCGTTGCGCACGAAGGCTCCCGTTATGAGCGAACTTCAAGCAAGTCAGTTCGATGGCGAGGTGTCTGTGGAGCGCGTCCAGATGAGAGAGGGAGACGAGTCGTCGCAAGTGACAAGAGTCAAACATCCTGTTCTTGATGCGACTGGCACCGCCCGCGTTAAGAAAATTGCGTTTCATCGGTATTTGTCAGAGCTACCGGACAGCCAGCGGTGGCCGATAAATAAATGGTTGTCAAAGCCGAAGACGCAACACAACTTTCCCCTCACGTTGCTTGATATCGAGAAGTGTGTGAACTACAGCACGCGCTACGAATCCTTCAAGAAAGATCTCGGAGTGATCGACTACACGGACATGCTCGTGAAAGCCGCTACAGACAACGCAGCCTTTCCTCACTTGAAGCTTCTATTGATTGATGAAGCTCAAGATCTAAATCCTTTGCAATGGGAACTGGCGCAAGTTTTGATCGACCGGGCCGCGAAATGCTTTATCGCCGGTGACGATGATCAGGCAATTTGCGAATCATTTGGCGCTTCGGCTGAGCACTTCGTGAAGCTTTCTACTTTGGCCGAAAATGTGGTCGTGTTGAAAGAATCGCACCGCGTTCCTCCAGTAATTCACAGGGCTTTGGCATCGATCAACGCAAAACTTAGTGATCGATTCCCTTATAGAAAAGACAAAATCTGGAACCCAAAAACCAGTGGTGTAGCGGGGGAGATCGGTAGCTTCGATTCAATTGCTGAATTCCTACAGTCAGTTGTGATTGATCAGCATCGTAGGCCAGAGGATGTCGTATTGCTGATGTTTGCAAGGAATGAAACCTTGCAATGGGTGTCCGCGATCCTGAAGTCCAAAGGCGTGTCTCATTACGCTGCAAATAAGCTGGAGGGGTCAGGGAACACGAAAGTGCGTTTATTGACTATCTGGGGAGCTAAAGGTGGTCAAGCAGAGATCGCGGCGCTCATTACCCGGAAGAAAAATGACCGACAGATGCTTCGCGATGATCCTCGTCTTGAGTACGTCGCTCAAACGCGAGCTTTGGAGAAGTACTACGTCGTCGAAGATCTTTCGGCGGGATAGGTTGCTTCGTCTCGAACCCCGAGCGCGAAGCTGTTCGGGCCGGGAGCGAAGGGCTCTGTGTTTAAGACGTCGCTCGTCCTGCTTTGGGCTTGCTGACGTTGTTTAAGAACTCAGGATGTCGCGCACAGTGAGTCTCGCTCGGGAGGGGTACTAGGACTTGCTGACGCTCGTCTATAGACAACCTGGATTGTTAGTTTCACGCCCGCGCTCGGCCCCATAGCAGAACCGATCCAGACCAACACGAAGACATTGAAATGCTTTTGTAAGCGGATATCGATGCAAGGAAGAATGATGAATCTTCTTGCGGCGGCGGCACAAAAAGAACAAAAGCCCTCGTACTTTCGTACGAGGGCTTCGCTTATTTTGGCTCCCCGACCTGGGCTCGAACCAGGGACCTACGGATTAACAGTCCGGCGCTCTACCAACTGAGCTATCGGGGAATTGAGCCTCGAATTATAGCGTCATTTTTTGGTCATTCTGGAGACCAGTCTGGTCACTTCTTCTTCGGGGTTCTTGGCCGCGACCAGGGCTCTGACCACCGCGATACTTCCGACGCCGGTTTTTATGATTTCGGGCATGCGTGCCTCGTCGATTCCACCGATGGCGACCAGTGGGTAGTCGCGCATGAGCTCTGCGTATTTCGCAAGACGACCTGGCCCTTGAGGCGCAGTCGCCATCCTCTTGAGAGTCGTGGGATACACGGCCCCCATAGCGATGTAGCTGGGCGATGCGGCATCGGCGCGCATCATTTCGGCGTAGCCGTGTGTGCTCAGACCGAGTCGCAATCCGGCCGCGCGGATGATCTCGACATCGGTCGCTTCCATGTCTTCCTGACCCAGATGCACGCCGTATGCGCCGGCCTCGATGGCGGCCTGCCAATGATCGTTGATGAAGAGCAGGGCGCTCGTGCCTTCGACCGCTTTGACGGCGGCTGCCACTTCGATGGCCACGGCAGCTTTGTCGTCCGATTTGTATCTCAGTTGAACCGTGGGCACACCGGCACGCGCCATTCGTCCGACCCATTGCGCATCGGGCAGCACGGCGTACAGGCCGAGGTCTTTGGGGCACGTCGGGAATGCGGTGCCGCGCGGCCACGGTTTCATGCCGAAGTCGACGGGATCGGTGGGCCAGGCGGTGGCGTCGAATTCCGATTTGCGAGCCGATTGCGCGACCCATGCATTGGCGATGCACGCCGCGTCGATCTCGATGAACGACATGTCGACGCAGGCTTTGAACACCGCTTCGTAAACCGGCTCCGAAAACTCGTGCGATGCGTTCGATTTGACTTTGTATCCGTCGATGCTCAACGACGATGCATGCGCCGCGAGAATCGCCTTGCGCATCTTTTCTACTTTGTCTTTCATTGCAGCCTTATTCCTGATGCCAGAACGGAGTGCCCAGCACCGGAGTGCTCGGCTGCGCAGATTCCTGCTCGGCCATTGCGCCCGCCAAATAAGCACTGCGCCCCGCGCGAACTGCCTGCGCGAACGCACTGGCCATGGCGACAGGATCTGTCGACAAGGCGACTGCAGTGTTGAGCAGCACGCCGTCGTATCCCCATTCCATGACCTGACACGCGTGTGATGGAAGACCGAGTCCGGCATCGACAATCATCGGCACCTTGAGACGCTGGCGAAGCATTTGCATTGCGTATGGATTGACCGGGCCCTTGCCGGTGCCGATAGGTGCCGCCCAAGGCATGACCGCCTGGCATCCGACGTCGACAAGGCGCTGGCAGATGACCAAGTCTTCTGTGCAATACGGAAGCACCTTGAAGCCGTCTTTTATGAGGATGCTTGCAGCCTCGACCAGGTTCAGCGAATCGGGCTGCAGCGTGTAGTCGTCGCCGATGAGTTCGAGCTTGATCCACGGTGTCTGGAAAATTTCGCGCGCCATTTGTGCGGTGGCAACGACTTCCTTGATGCTGTGGCAGCCGGCGGTGTTCGGCAGCACGGGCGTCTTCATGTCGCGAAGCAATTGCCAGAACGAGTTGTCTGTTTCGTTGGCGGCCGAGCCTTGTCTGCGCAGCGACGCGGTGAGCATCGCAGGAGTCGACGCGGCGACTGCATCTGCCAGCACGCGTGGCGATGGGTAGCGCGAAGTGCCGAGCAACAATCGGCTGGAGAAAACTTCGTCGTACAGCGTGAGCGCGTCTGATGAATTGGTTGAAATCATTCGGGGGAGTGTGGAATCTGCTTAGCCGCCAGTCACTGGCGAGATGATCTCGACGAGATCGCCTTCGGCCAGCACGTGTTGCGCGTATTTTGCGTTGGGCACGAAAGTAGTGTTGACCGCCGCTGCAAACGGGGGCTTGGCTTCGAGTGCTTTTACTGCGTCGGCGAGAGTCGCACCGGCGGGCAGCTCGAACGGCTTTTGATTGATGGAAACATTCATTGAAATTGAAACACGTTCATCGAAAACTGTTTACTCGACCGCTGCGGTGTCGTGCACTTGAATGGACAAGGAATGCGCGAGCGAAGCGTCGTCTTCTTTCACGAGCTTCATCACCGAGTCGAGCACGGCCGGCGCGATCATGAATCCGTGACGGTAGAGGCCGTTCACCTGAATCACGTTGTTGGCAAGCAGGCGGATCGCGGGCAGGTTGTCCGCAAGAGCAGGGCGACACTGCGTCGCGATTTCGACGATGCGCGCTTCGGCGAATCCGCTGTGCAGCGTATACGCCGCGCTCAATAGCTCAAGGGTCGAGCGCACGCTCGCAGGAGAAAAGTCTTCCGATTCGATCTCGGTGGCGCCGACGACGAACAGATGATTCGGCTTGGGCGCGATATACAGCGGATAGCGAGGATGGATCAGTCGGGTCGGTCGCTTGATATCGACCTCGGGTGCAAACAGTCGAATCACTTCGCCCCGCACGGCGCGAACCCCGTTCCACTGCGGCTTGGCGCCAACGCCCCGGCAGTCGAGCACCCAGTCCGGTTGATTCGATCCGATCCGGAAATCGCCGGGATGTTTTCTGCTGCCCCAGTTCATCGAAACGCCGCGAACACGCATTTCTTCGAGCAAGGATTCGAGCAAGCCACGGTTGTCCAGCTGGCCTTCCTGAGGCAGGTAAAGCCCTTGGGCGAAGCGCGATCCCAATGCGGGTTCCAGCGCCTGGATCTGCTCGGCGTTCACGTGTCGTGCGGCGGGCAGCTCGGGAATCGAGCGGGTCGTGGAATCGAGCTGGCGCGTGAAGCGTTCTGCTTCCGGCGCATCCTGCCTGTGCCAGACGATGAGCGTGCCTTCGCGCTGAAAGAAAACCGGTTTGCTGAAAGATTCGATGATTTGCGGCCAGCGGTCGAGCGAATACATGCCCATACGGACCACGGACTCTTCGGTGACTGCCGACTCGGCAAGCGGGGCCAGCATGGCAGCAGCGACTCTGGCGGCAGCGCCATCTGCCGAAGGCGCTCCGGCGTCATGAATTTCGACCTTGAAACCGAGGCCCGCCAGCGTGACGGCCAGCAGTCGGCCGATAAGGCCGGCGCCAAGAATAACGACCGAAGAGGATGCTGAATTTGCGGGGGGAGACACCCGGGAATTACAGCACACCGAAGGCAAACAACCGGCTCGGGGCGGCATGGCCGATAATTTTGAAATGTCTTCCACGAATCCCTCTTTTCAATACGCCCGCGTCCTGTCGATCGCCGGATCCGACAGCGGCGGCGGCGCCGGCATACAGGCCGATCTGAAGACCTTCAGCGCACTCGGCTGCTACGGCATGACGGCCATTACCGCGCTTACCGCCCAGAACACCTTGGGGGTGACTGGAATTCACGGCGTTCCCGCCGAATTCCTGCGCGAGCAGCTCAAGGCGGTCATCACCGATATCGGTGTCGATGCGGTCAAGATCGGCATGCTCCATTCGCCTGAAGTGGTGCGTATGGTGGCTTGGGCAATCAAGGAATATTCGTTGCCGAACGTGGTGCTCGACCCGGTGATGGTCGCCACCAGCGGCGACAGGCTGATCGAATCGGAAACGGTTCAGGTGCTGATAGACGAGCTGTTTCCGTTGGCAGCGGTCATCACGCCGAACCTGGATGAAGCAACTCTGCTGTTGGGTCACCCGATTGCCGGGATCGACGACTTGTCAGCGGCTGCCGATGAGTTGCTCAACATGGGCGCGCCCGCTGTGCTGCTCAAGGGCGGGCATCTGCCGGGCAAGGAAGTGGTCGATGTGCTGGCTCGCCGAGGCAAAGATCAGATTCGCCTGTCGTCCAGACGTATCGCCAGCGAGAACACCCACGGCACCGGTTGCACGCTGTCTTCAGCCATAGCGTCGTATCTTGCGCTTGGTGAGCCGCTCGAGAAGGCTGTCGCCAGCGCCCGCGCCTACGTGCTGGGCGCTATCTCAGCAGGGGCCGATGTGAAAACGGGCCAGGGTCATGGCCCGTTGAATCACGGTTACGCGCCGGCCTCGACCAGGCGGTTGCCGCGAACCAGCCTGGCCAGCACGAACGTGATGAACAACGTGGGAAGCGCCGAACCCCACTGAGGTGCGATCTGCGCCAGCAGGTGATAACAGGCGATGCCCAAAAGCCAGATGGTGGCGGGCGCGATCTTTATCGCCGCAGCGTCTAGCCTGCCGATCTTGGACGCTGCGGTCGATTCGCGACCCGACAGGGTGCCAAGAATCACGCCGAACAGCGGCACGAATACGGAACTCAACATCAAGAGGAAAGGCTCCAGCGTGTGAATCGGCAGGATGAGCGCGAGCAGGGTGCAGACGACCGCGATCGCGATGCCCCATTTACGAATGCTCCATGAGGGCTTCAGGCTGTGAGACGACACCGAGCCGGAATAGACATCGCCATAAGCGTTGTCGAGTTCGTCGATCAGGATGAGTCCGAGTGCAATCAATCCGCCTTGGGCCAGCAGCAGCGAAGTGACCATGCTCGCACCGGGTTCCGCAACGCTCACCACGATCACGCCCAGCGCGTAACACCAGATGTTCGCAATGGCGTAGCCGATCCAGGTGCCCGACAGCGCGCCTTTGCCACTTCGTCCGTGGCGCGCGTAATCGGCTACCAGCGGCAGCCACGACACCGGCATCGCGATGACAAGGTCGATGGCCGAGAACAGGGTCATGGTGCCGTCGCCCTGGCGATTCATGAAAAGCGCGAAGCCTTTGTCCTGCAACTGAACGACGAATTGCCAGGTGAGCCAAACGAGAGAAATAACGACCAGCGGCAAGCCGAAGCGGCTCACGAACTTGCGAACCAGCGTCACCATCGAGCCGGCCAGAAGCGCGGTGAGGATCGCGCCCCAGAACACGGTGGCGGCAACCATGGCGGTTCCCGCATCCATCGAGAATCCGAAAGCGTTGATGGCGATGGCAGACGTGCCTTCGCGAATGACCACGAGCTCGAAGGTGGTCCAGCCGATCAGTTGCACGATGTTGAGAACGACCGGCACTTTGGCGAACATGCTGCCGTAAGTGGCGTGCATCAGGCCGGCGCTGGACAAACCGGTATCGGCGCCCAGTTTGGCAGTCCATGCCAGCAGACCCGAGCCGACGATAGACCCCACCAGAATCGCGATGATCGCGTCTTCGGTGCTCACGCCCGGCACCAGATAGGCACCAATTTGCATGACCAGCAGCCCGACGCCCAGGCTGAACCACAGAGACATGTGCTCATGCCAGCTAAACACACGCGCCGACAGGGAAACTGGGGTCAGAGCCTCATTAATTCCTTTGCGGGGCGCCTCGATTTTTTTGCCACGCTGGGATTTTTTCGATCCGCCGCTCATTCGGACACCTGCTCGGATGACTTGCCTTGCACGCCCAGAAGCTTGTGCAGCCGGGGGCTGGTGGTGGTGTATTGAAGGAGCACTTTTTTGTCCGGAAAGATGAGAGATGCGGCGCCGAACGACGCGAGCGCGCATTCGTGGAACCCGGAAAGAATCAGCTTCTTTTTGCCCGGATAGGTGTTGATATCGCCGACCGCGAACACGCCGGGGATGTTAGTCGAGAACGTTTCGGTGTTCACCTGAACCTGCTTGCGTTCTATGTCGAGCCCCCAGTCGGCGATCGGACCCAGCTTTGGACTGAGACCGAAAAACACCAGCAGCGAATCGAGCGACGCGCTGTGCGTAGATGCGTCTGGCGCCGTGACAAGCACCGCTGCCAACTTGCCTTCAGCCTCTTCGACGCCGGTAATTTGCCCGATGTCCAGCTTGATCCGGTTAGCAGCGACATGCGCGCGCATCTTGGCAACCGATTCTTCTTTGGCTTGAAACACATCGCGGCGATGCACCAGCGTGACCGACGCCGCTTTGTTTGCGCCATCTTCGGCGAAGGTGTTCGCCCAATCGACCGCAGCATCGTCTCCGCCGACGATGACCAGATGCTTACCCGCGAAATTAGCTGGATCGCGAACCATGTAATGCAGTTGGCTGCCGTGGAATTTGTCGACGCCTTCGACTTTGAGCAGCTTCGGCTGAAACGCGCCAACGCCTGCTGCGATGAAGATCGTTTTGGTGAGGAATCGGGTGCCGGTTGAAGTCTCGAGATAGAACCGGCCGTCATCTCGATGATGCAATGTGCCGACTTCCTGCCCTAGATGAAACTCCGGCTCGAACGGCTCGAGTTGTTTGAGGAGATTGGCGATCAGTTCGCGCCCGGACACGACAGGCACTCCGGGTATGTCGTAGATCGGTTTGTCCGGATAGAGCTCTATGCACTGGCCACCGGGGTAGGGTAGGGAATCGACGACATGGACGTCGATTTCGAGCAGACCGAGCTCGAAGACCTGAAACAAACCGACCGGACCAGCACCGATGACGACTGCATCGGTTTCTATGACGCTGGATTCGTTGCCCGCAGATTCCATGATGGGTGATCAGCGAACGCCGATTAGCAAGGCATCGCGAGCATCAGCGAACGATCTCGCCGACCTTGTTCGTTTTGTCTTTCCAGTCGTCGGCGTCGGGCAGCGGCGCTTTGCGCTTGGTGATGCTCTTCCAGCCCGGCGCGTTGGACAACTCGGCGTTGATCTTGATGAACGCGATTTGATCCGCGGGCAGGTCTTCCTCGGCGTAAATGGCGTTCACCGGGCACTCCGGGATGCAGACGGCGCAATCGATGCATTCATCGGGATCGATGACCAGCATGTTGGGGCCTTCGCGGAAGCAATCGACCGGGCAAACATCGACGCAGTCGGTGTACTTGCAGCGGATACAGGAGTCGGAGACGACGTGGGTCATTTTGTACGGGGTACTTTTTGTACTGGTGTTGTACTGGCTATGTACAGGTTTTTCTAGGCGGGCAGGGCACTACAGCGGTGTGCCCGACCCTTGATTTTATTGGTTTTTTCGGAAGCCCAGCTCCCGGCAATCAAATTCTCACGCGACGAGCGCCGCGCCCGAGGTTTTATGGGTCGCTGTATCGACCAGAATCAACGATCCCAGCACGCGAGCCCGCTCGAACGGCAGCACCGCCAAAGGCTCCTGAAGCGCCAGAACCACACGGCCAATTGCGTTGGCCGGTAGCTCGGTAGCCGCTTCTTCAGCCAGCGTGTTGATGTCAAGCCTGTGCTCGATCCGGCTGACTTTGGCCTTGACCCAGCGGTGTCCGTGAAGCGCCCAGTAGACACGTCCGGCAACCAGCGGCTCGTCGTCCAGCCAGGCCACAGTGGCGTGCAGCTCGCGTGTGGATTCGATCCGATCTTTCGCCACCAGCCAGTCCCCGCGTGATACGTCCACTTCGCGATCGAGCGTGATGCCGGCGCTTTGGCCCGCAGACACCTCGTTGGGCTGACGAATGTTGTCTAGCACCTGCGCAACCACGGCGGTCTGCCCGCTCGGGAACACGGAAATCTGCTGGCCGACCTTGACCTCGCCTGAAGCTACCCGACCCCAGAACACGCGGCGGCCCTGCGATGTGTCGGCAGAAGAAGAAAACTTCTCGACCCACTGCACCGGGAACGCGAAGGCTTGTTCGGTGTCGGGGGGTGTCGTCGGCAGCGACTGCAGAAGATCGAGCAGACTGGGACCTTGGTAGCCGCACCATTCGTCTTTGGAGTCGACCACGTTCCAGCCTTTTAGCGCCGATACCGGAACCGATGCGGCCACCTCGATACACGCTTCCGACGCGAACTTCTCGAGCGCAGCCCCGATGTTCTTGTACGCCAGAGTCGCGTCTTCGACTGCATCGAGCTTGTTGATTGCGAACACGACCGATGGCACGCGCAGCAGCTTGAGCAACAGCGAATGACGACGCGTCTGCGGCAGCAGCGTGAGGTCGGCATTCTTCCAGTCGATCTTGGTTGCATCGACCAGGACCACCGCAGCGTCTGCGCTGGATGCGGCGGTCACCATGTTGCGTGTGTATTGCTCGTGACCGGGCGCATCGCCAATGATGAATTTGCGCGATGCAGTGGCGAAATACCGATACGCGACATCGATCGTGATGCCTTGCTCGCGCTCTGCGGACAGGCCGTCGGTAAGAAGTGCCAGATCGGTTTCGCCGCTGCGTGAAACGCTGGCGAGTTGATCCTGCAGCACAGCTCGGCTGTCAACCAGCAAACGCCCGATGAGCGTGCTTTTTCCGTCGTCGACCGAACCGCAAGTGATGAACTTGAGGGCGTCGATGGTGGAATGGTCGCCGAGTTCGTTGAATTCGTTGAATTGACTCATCAGAAATACCCGTCTTTCTTGCGCTTTTCCATGGAGGCGTCCGAGGTCTTGTCGTCCATGCGTGTCGCACCGCGCTCGGTCACATCCGCAGCCAATGTTTCGATCACGACATCTGCGGCGTTGGCCGCAGTGCTCGCCACAGGGCAAGTGCAGGTGATATCGCCCACGGTGCGGAAACGCACGTCGCGCGATTCGATCTGCTCGCCATCTTTCGCGGGTGTGAGATCGGTTACCGGAACCAGAAGCCCGCTGCGTTCGACCACGTCGCGTTTGTGCGTGTAGTACAGCGATGGCAGCTCGATGTTTTCGCGTTCGATGTATTGCCACACATCGAGTTCGGTCCAGTTCGAAATCGGGAACACCCGGAAGTGCTCGCCTTGGTGCAGACGCGTGTTGAACAGAGTCCACAATTCGGGCCTCTGCGATTTCGGTTGCCATTGACCGAAGCTGTCCCGATGCGAAAAGATGCGCTCTTTCGCACGAGCTTTTTCTTCGTCGCGACGGGCGCCGCCAATGAGCGCATCGAACTTGAATTCTTCGATGGCTTCGAGCAGCGTGACCGACTGATGCACGTTGCGCGATTCACCGGCATGGGCGAGTCGAACGGTGCCGCGAGCCATCGAATCCTCGACGTTGCGAACGATGAGTTTCGCGCCGAGTTGGCTTGCCCGGTAGTCGCGGAAGTCGGTGACTTCGTGAAAGTTATGACCGGTGTCGATCATCAGCAGCGGATACGGAACTCGTCCGACGCCGAACGCTTTCTCAGCGCATTTCAAAATAACCAGCGAGTCCTTGCCGCCCGAAAACAAAAGAGCAGGGCGTTCGAACGATGCGGCGACTTCGCGCAGGATGAAGATGGTTTCTTCTTCGAGCGCATCCAGATGGCGGTTGCTCAAACTCGTGAGCAGATGGGGTTCGGTTCTTGCGTTCATGAATTAGTTGCCTTGTTCCGTATGCACTTCCTTGATCGGAATAACGTGCAGTCCACACTCCTTCGCGCTTTCCTGCTCCCACCACCAGCGGCCGGAGCGGACGTCTTCGCCCAGGGTCACGGCGCGTGTGCAGGGCTCGCATCCGATGCTCGGAAAAAACTCGTCGTGCAGCGTGTTGTAGGGAATGTCGTGACGCGAAATGAATTCCCAGACATCGCCCTGAGTCCAGTTGGCGATGGGGTTCACTTTGGCACGCTCGGGTTGCGGCTCGATATCCGGTACATCCGCGCGTGCGTTCGATTGCTCGCGACGCAAACCGGTGATCCAGCCGCGCTTGCCTTCGAGCGCGCGAGCCAGCGGTTCCATCTTGCGAATGTTGCAGCACTCTTTGCGCAGGTCGATGCTGCGATACATCGCGTCCTCGCCATTGGTCTGGACGAAACGTGCGGCGTTAGCGGAGTCAGGGTGATACACATCGATCCGAAACGCGTAGCGCGTGCGAAGCTTGTCCAGAAGATCGCGCGTCTCGCGATGCAGCTTGCCTGTGTCGAGTACGAACACGGTGGCATCGATGCCGGCCATCTTCATGAGATCAGTCACAACCATGTCTTCCGCGCCCAGGCTGGATGCTTGTGTGATCGGCGCAAACTCAGTCGCGGCTCGTTTCAACAACGCGATGCTGGCTGCGATCTTCGCGTCGAACTCCGGAGACGGATTCGCGTAGAGATCTATCGCGTTAGCCGTTGCCGTGAGCGTAGAGGGAGCGAACGACGAGACTGCGCTCATGCGGGTTCCCGAACGAAATGGGGCTCGACAACCACGGCATCGCCTTGGTAGAAATCCTTGAAGCGATCGAACTGGCGTTGCGCATCGGCAGCGTCGAGTCCTTGCTTGAGTACTGCAGTCGTGAATCCGGTGCGGTGCATTTGAACCAGCTGGTCGATCAGCACATCGCCTGTAGCGCGAAGCTCGCCCTTGAAGCCGAGTCGACGGTGGAACAGGAAGGCCTGGCTGTACGCGCGGCCATCGGTGAACTTGGGGAAATTCAGGTCGATCCGGTTAACGCCGGTCAAATCCACTTCATGCGGATCTACCGTGTTGTCCAGGGTCAGGATCGATTTGTCGTCTTCTGCGCCGGCAACGTGTTGTTCGAAGGAAAGAATGTTCAAAGTCATGGTCGTTCCTTCGGATCAGGCTGCTTGTTCTTCGGTGCCGTGCGCAGAAAAGCGCGCACCGTTGGCAGCGGCCTTGAACGGATCGATACCGACCCGACGAAGCGTCGAGATGAATGTTTCCGATGCTTCGCGATGCGCACGATAGGTGTCCAGCACCGCTTCGATCACATCCGGAACTTCCGGTGCCGAGAACGACGGGCCGACCACTTTGCCTGCGACCGCAGCGCCGCTCAAATCGGAGCCGTCGGCGCCGCCGAGGGTAATTTGGTACCACTCCTTGCCGTCCTTATCGACACCCAGAATGCCGATGTGGCCGCTGTGATGGTGGCCGCAGGAGTTGATGCATCCGCTGATATGCAGATCGATCTCGCCCAGATCGTGTAGCTCGTCGAGATCCTGATAGCGCTCGGTGATTGCCTCGGCAATCGGGATCGAACGAGCGTTGGCCAGCGCGCAGAAATCGCCGCCTGGGCAGGCAATCATGTCGGTGAGCAGACGAACGTTAGGCGATGCGAAGCTGGCGGCCTTGGCCTGCGCATACAGCGCGGGTAAATCTGACTCGTGAACCCACGGCAGCACCAGGTTCTGGTCGTGCGTGACTCGCAGTTCGCCTGCGCTGAACGTATCGGCCAGATCGGCGGCGGCATTGAGGTTGTCGCCGGACGCATCCCCGGGCGCCTGACCGGGCCGCTTGAACGACAAGGTCACCACGCGCAAGGCGGGGTTCTTGTGCGCAGACACGTTTTGCTGCAACCAGCGCCTGTAAATCTGCGATGACGTGTCGACACCTGCGTCCCCGAGGTTCGCAGCCTTGGGGGTCGGGTCGACGAAGCATGCTGCTACCCGTTCGAACTCGGCCTGCGTGATCGTGTGCTGCCCGCCGTCTTTTTCGAGGATTTCTTTGTATTCGACTTCTACGTCGTCGAAATACTTCTGGCCTTCGGCCTTCACCAAAATCTTGATGCGCGCCTTGTAGATGTTGTCGCGGCGGCCGTAGCGGTTGTACACACGCACGATGGCTTCGATGTAATTCATGATTTCCTGCCAGGGCAGGAATTCGCGAATGACCGATCCGACGATAGGCGTGCGGCCCATGCCACCGCCCACCAGCACCCTGAAGCCGATTTCGCCGGCCTCGTTCTTGATCAGGTGCAGACCGACGTCGTGCCACGAAGTAGCCGCGCGATCTTCCTTCGAGCCGGTCACCGCGATCTTGAATTTGCGCGGCAGGAAAGCGAATTCGGGGTGCAGCGAGCTCCACTGACGCATGATTTCGCAGTAAGGGCGGGGATCGACGTATTCATCGACTGCAACGCCTGCGCGTTCATCGCTGGTGATGTTGCGGATGCAGTTCCCGCTTGTCTGAATACCGTGCATGTCGACCGAAGCGAGCAGGTCCATTGCGTCCGCGCTTTTATCGAGCGGAATCCAGTTGTACTGAATGTTCTGGCGCGTTGTGAAATGACCGTAGTCGCGGTCGTACTCTTTGGCGAGCCTGGCAAGAACGCGTACCTGACGGCTCGATAGTTCGCCGTATGGAACGGCAACGCGGAGCATCGGCGCATGACGTTGTACATACCAGCCGTTTTGCAGGCGGAGCGGGCGAAATTCTTCTTCGGAGAGTTTGCCGGCTTGCCAGCGTTCGAGCTGATCGCGGAACTGATCGGCTCGCTGATGAACAAACTGGCGATCGAAAGGGGTGTACTGATACATCGTGAGGTCGTTTTTCGAGGTTCTAAGGAGCCGTAGGTTCAGTCCAAGCAGGCTCCTCGAAGGGTTTACGAGGTTTACTTTATGGGGCGGCCTTATAAAAACAAACTATTTATTTGTTTTGCCGTTATGCAATTTGGCGTATTAAGTGCTTCACAAAGCGGAATGAAGCAGATTTTTTGCCATACTTACAAGCCGTGAACACCTTCAATCCATAAGTCCCGACCGAATGAGCCAGAGACATTTCGTACAGGTGACAGGTTTTTCCGATGTTGAACGTCACGCGATCAACACGGTGTTCCGCCTGTCCGAACTTCACGATATTCATTACAGCCTCTGGGAACCGACAGGATCCCAGCCGCCGGAAATGGCGCTGGTCGACGGTGAAAGCTACGAAGCCATGCTGTATGTGGATACGCTGGCCGCCAATCCCGCAATCAAGCTGATCTGGGTGGGCGCGGATCCTCCGGCAGGCGCATGGCGGGTGATGCAACGCCCCCTGAACTGGAGCGACGTCATCCGGGAAATGGACATTGCATTCACTCCTTTGCAGCTCGATTTCGACATCACCCAGCAAGACACGGTCATTCCAACCGACATCGATGTGGACCTGTCGGAAGCTTTCGAAGGCGGTCTGGACATCGATCTGGATGCGATTCCCGTGGGCAACACCCGCCCGCCGGATCTCAAGCGCGGATTGATCGTCAACGTCACGCCTGAAGAACGGCTCTATGTACGTTCCAAACTTGCGCTGAGCTACATCACCGATCTGATCGAAGTTGCAGGATCGGTCCCGGCGCTCGACCTGCTGAGACTGTCGCAATTCGATGTTGTCGTCATGGATCTCGACGGACTCGACGTCCCGCCATGGCCGCTGGTTCGACAGATGGCGCATCTGAAACCGGCCCCGGTAATCATCCTCATTTCGTCGCGGGCCGGCTGGCTCACCCGTCTGCGTGCGCGCCTCGCGGGTGCGCATGGATGCCTGCAGAAACCGATGCATCCGGGCGAGTTGTCCGAGTTGCTGCTCGTGGTCTAGGTCTAGGTCTAGGCCTTTCGGCCGGAGTTCCTCGCACCCATCTTTTCGTTATTCGTAGGCAATCGTGAATTCCGCGATGGCGCGCACTTTTCCCGCGTTGATGGTCGCGCTGGTTTGCCGGTACCGCGCGCGATAGTTCGCCTGAATGATCCCATTCGATGTTTTACCAATGCTGCGCGCTTTGCCGAGCGTGATCGCAGTACCGGTTTCGTCGGTGATTTCCACGCCGACTCCCGTTGCGCAATCGCAGTTGTTGGCAGACGCGGTAGACAGCGTTCCTTCGCTACCTGCTGGATCGCGCGGCCCGTCGAGTCGAACCGTTACCCGCGCAATATTTCCTGATTCCGTGACCGATTCCGAGCAGTTCAGCGTGATCGCAAAACCGGTGTCGCCCGCCGTGCTTTGAATGCCGCGAAAAGAGGTGGTTTTCATGGGCGGCAGTACCACCGCGATGTTGTTGCTGCCCACATCTACCTCGCAGGCCGGCGCGTGTATGACAGTGCTGCCACCCGAGATTCGTCCGGCAATCCACGATTTGCGGTCGCCATCGGTTTGCAGATTGACGTAGGCGCCGGGAAGTAGCGGCCCGCTGCCTACGCGTGACGCTGTTTTCACGAGCTCGACGATGAGCGAAAGCATGGGTGGAGGCGAGCAGTTGCCGCTGCAGGGCACAGCGACCGATTTCGCGCGCAGGCTGCCCGGTTTGTCGAGCCAGAATCGAATGCCGATTCCTTCGACATTCGTCGAGTAGACGCCCGCGTCTGAATTCGCATCTAGTGGCGTTCCCATGGATGGCGTCAGCAGCAAAGCCCCCGACTCGGTGCAATTTGCGATCGGCTGGGTCGATACCCCTGTCAGCGCAACGCCGCGACTCGCAATGACCTGGCCGATGGCGGCGCTTCGCGGAACCGTGACCGTGCCCATCGCGAGATCGATCACGCTGGTTTTGGCGATTAGCAGGCAACTCGCGCTGGCATCGCCGGAGAAGAGGGAATACAGCGAAGCGCAAAAAAGAAAGGTCGCGCGTGCAAGATGGTTCATCGCGCTGCCACGTTCGAACCGGATGGGGATGGCGTGAGCTCTTGGCGTTTGGTGTGGCCTCTGTCCGCTCCAGCCGGGCTGCAAATCCCGTCCAGCAAATGAATGGCGACGCCGTGTTCCGCTTCTTCGTTCGCCTCGATCGAGTACGGCAACACGCAGGCTTTCTGTCTTGCATCGCCCCAGCGAACCCGGAAGCTGCCCGACAGTGTTTCCGCCATTACGAAGGCTTGGCCCTCTGGGCCGACGACGGCAATCTCCTGCCCCGATTCGTTTTCGATAACCGCGCCGAAGGGAATGCTCAAGCCTCGCGTGTCGATGAGCGTGAACAGGATTCGGTATCCGCGAGTCACCTCGAAATTCAGGGGAACCACAGCGCCGCGTGAAGGATGAACCTGCGCCACTGCCGATTTCACTTCGACGTTGCCCGCCAGATCGCGGGTTCGCAGTGCGATCCGATTGGTGCGGAACGCCGCCAGATAGGGCAACACCGCGTACCCCTCGTCGTCGGTGGTCGTGCCCGGCAGATTGTCGAAACCTATGTTGCCGATGCCCGACGTGCTGGCGATTCCGATCGTCTCGCCCAGCCCTTGCGCGAAGGTGACGCCGCCGGAATGCAGCACCACGCTTCCGTTCGCGCCTATCGTGCCCTGCGAGTAGTTCTTCGACTGCGACCAGCTCGCGTCCACTACCCCGGCCCGCCGTTGCAGGCTCACCGAGGCGTTCGACGCTGGCGAAGCTCGCGAACCTCGAGCACCCTGCGAGCCTTGTGAAGCGGAACTTGAACTGTCGATGCTCGTACCCAGCGCATAAGACACCGATCGATCGTCGAGCAGATTGCCGAACACGCTCGCACGATGAGAAACCGGCCCATCCTTCTGCGAGGCGACGGTGTAGTTCAGTTGACTATGTGCCAACCCTCCGAATCCATTGCCGATGGACGGCTCTGCCGACGCTGCGGTGGCCTGCAGCGTGCCGCCGAAAATTGCGTCGAGGGGCATCGACACCGACACCGCCAAATCGAAAAACTTCGGACCGATGACTCGGTCTCCGTGATCCCGGCCTGCAGACAGGAACACGCTGTACTGCGCCACGCCCCAGGAACTGGTCCATCCCATCTGGACGAATCGGTCGATCCGGTCGGTTGCCCAGTAGCGTTGTGCGTGCACCGAAAAATTCATGCTGCCGACGGCGCCCATCTGCTGAACAAGCTCCAGCTGCCATTCGTTTTTTCGGGCGCGGATCCTGTCTGCATCGCTAGACCGGGTAGCCGGCAACTCCTCGTTCATCGACACGGCCTGGGCAAACGTGCGAAAGCCTTCGCTCGAATGCCTGTAGCCGGACATCCGGACGGCTGTCGATCCCGGCATGAAGGTGTCGACAAATGTCCTGGCGTACAGCCATCGGGTTGAATAGCCGGTGAATGAATCGGGCGTGAAAGTCTGCGATCTGGTCAGGTCGACCGACGCTGCGCCCAGCCACGGAATGTTGCGTCCGATGCCCAGCATCATCGTGCGCTGGATTGGCGATACGAGCGTGCCGCCGAACGCGGTGACGTCCTTGCCTAGACCGCGTACCAGCGTGCCCTGAAGAAACGTCGCACCGCCTTCTTCTGCGTCGCCACTGCGGAACTGCCCGGCAGCGATGTTGTATCGCCACGCACCTTCGCGAAGCAGCGTAGGAACGGAAGCATAGGGCTGCGTAAAACTTGTCTCCCGGCCATTCGCTTCGGTGACCGTGACCTGCAGATCGCCGCTTCCGCCGGTGGGGTAGAGGTCGTCGATGATGAATTCGCCCGGCGCCACGTAGGTGGTGTAAATCGAATAGCCGTGCTGCCTGATCGACACCTTGGCTTGAGTTTGCGCAAAGCCGCGCACCGTGGGGGCGAATCCCTGTTGGGAATCCGGCAGCATCGCCGCGTCGCTTGCGAGTTGAGCGCCACGAAAGCCGATGCTCTCCATGACCTCGCCCGGCGTCTGAGCTTCACCGACCAGCAACTGGCCGTTGAGCGATTCGATGTCGCGCTGCGCCGATGTGCTGACCGCCCGCCACGGCGAAGCGTTCGATTTGTCGTAGACCGAATCGCTTGCCGGAGCGAAAGATGTGCCGGTGTGGTTGTAGGTGGTGAATTGACGCAGTCGCCAGTTGCCCAGGTTGATGCCGCTTCCGAGCCCGAGAAACTGCTGCGAGACCCTGCGAGATGGCGCGCCATCGTTCCTGATGTTTCCGCTGGACGCGCCAAAGCGGTAGTCGAGCATGGCCGCATCTATGCCGTGATTGGCTTTCGTGACGGACTCGCCATCGAAAGAATCGCGAGCGCGCCTTGCCAAAACCGCCTGGGGAACGGACACCTCGATTCGTTGGGCACTTTGATCGAAATAAATCGACGCGGACGGAACGCTGGTAGCCAGATCGACGCAGCGGGCACTGGCAGTGCCATCGGGAAGAGCATCCAGATTCACTCCCCACGCCGCCAGAAGCGAAGGCGTGATGCAGGCACGTGCGGGTACGTCGGCGGTTACGGATTCGAAATCGATTGGCGTCAAGCCGAGAGAGCGGCCGTTGAAAACGACGTTGACCAGGTAATGACCCGCCACCACGGAATTGCTAGCCCCGAACATGTCGAGATCGACATCGGATAGGGGTTGCGAGCCCTGACCGAGGTTGAGGAAACGCTTGTCGAACTGAACACGCGGCGCTGTCTTGTTGCTGGAGTCCAGCTTGTTGGCTGCCAAGCAGACGGCTGGCGCCGCTGCGATGGCGATGGCAATGGTCATGCAGGAAAATCCGGCGCGCACGAATCCATTGCCGCGCCTCCATGGCGCCGAATACCCAAGATTCATGGTTTATTCCAGCGGGACCGTGGTTGCGCGGGTCTCTCCACCGAAATCGGTCAGGGTCTGGAAGGTTGCGTGAACTTCGCGACTTGGATCGATCTCGCTCAACTCCGCAATCAGATCGCCGCCGGGTGGAATCATGTTCGCGTTGACTTCCACTTGCCGCACGCCGTCGTCTACTGTCAGCGAAGAAAAGGTGACGTGGAATGCGCTCGAGTTGTGGATGTGTAGAAGTGGGTTGATCGCATTGGAGTGACGCTCAAGGGTCCACCGCAGTTTGGCAGGCGCATCGGAAGACGATCCTTCGATCCCCTCGGGACGATAGAACACCTTGATCCGGCTTCGGATCGCAATTTGCAAGGCGCTCTCGTCGTGCGTTTCGACTGGAATTTCTTTGGCGTTCAGCCAGAAAACGGTTTCGCGGTCGCTGGGAAGCGCGCCCGTGCCACGGATGATCCGGAGCACGTTCTCCTTGCCGCCATCGAGCCGAAAAAGCGGCGGTGAAACGAAGAGTTCCGGCTTCGACGTCATTCGCGATTTGTCATCGCCGCTATCGATCCAGGCCTGGATGACGTACGGAGATGCGGTGGTGTTGGTGATCGTGATCGACGCTTCGTGGCGTCGTTCCTGGAACACGACGCGAGTGCCGCCGAGCGTGGCATCGGCGTGGACGATGAGTGGGGTCATGGCAAGTTGTATGGCGACCCAGCAAAGCGCCACTCCGGAAAAAAGACGAGGCGCTGCCGCCGGCTGGCCGCGACTGACGCGCCAGCGCTCGAACGCTGAAATCATGGGCGGCTTACTTGTAGTTGATGGTGAACTGCGCTGCGGCAGACGCCGAGCCTGCGGTCACCGAGTCGCGAGTCGATACGTACGAGGCGCGGAAGTGCAACGGGTTCGTGCCTTGCACCAGGGTATATCGGGCCGATTCCACGCCGAGCGGAATCTTCAGACCCGAGCTGTCGCTCAGTTCCACGGCAACCCCTGTAGCCGGATTGACGACGCCGAGTCCGACGACAAGGTCGTCCGGCACGTTGGCATCGGTGCCTCCCGAAAAGGTCACGGTTGCGCCCTTGGCAGTGGCCCCGCATCCGACCAGCTCGATCACGAAGTTCGTCGGGGTCGACCTTTTGCCGACCGCACCACTCAACTGACTGCTGCTGATGCTGCCGAGCGGCACGACCAGATCCTGACTGCGCGAGGACAGTGAGCAGGGCGCGGTGGTGATTTCGCCGTCGAACGTGATGATGCCGTCGGCGGCAAAAGCGGATTGGCCGAACAGGCCTGCGGAAATAACCAATGCGAGAGCCGAGAGATTTGCCGTTTTCATTTCCAGATGCCTTTATTCAAGTTGCTGTAGTGCAGGGGCCGGTCGACGTCTTTTCGATATCGAATGGCACGAGAACTCTGCGAGGCGCGGATTATTTCGGCTTGGCATCTGCAGAAAACATGCTTTGCGACGAAGCACGGAAATTGGCGATCGAAGCCGTTGAAATGGGTGCCGAATCAAGACTGCTAGAACGAGATGGTCTTTTGTTGCAACCAACTCGCCATTGGGAGGAACGAAATTCCGCGCGGGGCTTCAGCTCACCCGAATCACAAGACGCTCCGCCGACAGAGCTTCGGCCAGACGCTGCTCGATGGGCAAGGGCTCGGCATGGATCGACGCCGCAAGAACCTCCGCACAAAGCGCCGCCAGCGTGAGTCCGCGAGATCCCATCGCGGTACTCACGAAGAGGCCCGGAAACTCGCCGGGCAACGGAGCACCCACAGCCGGCAGGCGGTCGCGAGAGACACAGCGTGTGCCCTTCCAGATACCGGTGGCCATCTTCATGGAATCGTTAGTCGCGGCAGGTGGCCACAGCTCGACCAGCTTCTTCAGGTTCTCCTCGTGCGCGGCTTCGTCGGTCAGCGGATCGCCGCGTTCGAACGTGGATCCTGCGAGCCAGACCCGTGCCTGAGCGTCTTGCCCGGTGATCGAGCCGAGCGGCACATCGGCAATGAGCGTTCCGTGGCCGTTGATAGGAGAGGGCGGAAGGTTCACAACTGCGCTGCCGTCGACGCTCTCGTCGAGCGCGCCCAGGGACAGCTGCCCGCGCACCGCAGACAGCGCCATGGTGCGATGGGTAATCGCTTCGAAGAGTTCTTTCGCGCCATCTGCGCACGCGATGACCAGCGCCTCTGCCGGTTCGATATCGAGTGAAGCACCTGCCGAATCGGTCAACAACCATTTGCCATCGACCATAGAGCCACCGGCAACGGCGCAATCGGCAATCAGCGAAATTTTCGGATCGGCAAGCCATGACACCACCAGCGTGCGTGGAGAAAGCCAAGCTGCGTGCTCATGCCAAAGCGCACTCGCTGCATCGGGTAATCCAGCTGCGTCGATGAGATTCGACTCGGCCTTCTCGAACCATGGGCCGTGACCCGTTGCGACATTGCCCGATGGTTTTTTGTTGAGATCGGTCCGGTGCAGAACGCCCGATCGCGCCCAGTCGGTCCCGCTACGAAGACGCCGACCCGCCTCGTTCAAAGTGGCGCGAACCCCCGCGCGGGTGAGTCGCGACACGATGGCGTCGTCGGGCGACACATGGCTCGTGACAAGCCCGGCTGGCAGTGCCGAGGCGCCTGCCGCTGCATGCGGGGCTTTGTCGACCACAGTGACACGCCACCCGCGTCGCGCGAGGCTGGCTGCAACCGAAGCACCGGAAATGCCCGCCCCGACGACTACGCAATGACCGGCATCCAGTGCACGCGATTGCTGCGGTTTGGGAGTGTGAAACCGCCCCATCAGGCTGTGCCGTTTGGGTGGCGCGCCTTCTTTTTTGGCAATCGCGAAACCTGCTTCGGTGAGCGCGTCGCGCACGTTGCGCGCAACGGTCCAGGTAGCGATGCGTGTGCCGGATCGACAGCGCTCGGCAACCAGCGAGATCAGTTCCGCGTCCCACATGTCCGGATTCAACGCAGGGTTGAATCCATCCAGAAACACCGCGTCCGCCTTGAACGACATGTCGCGAAGCATCGCCTTCGCGTCGCCTATGCACAGGGTGAGCGTGACCAGTCCGCCATCGAACACGAGTCGATGGAAACCGCCGATCAAGCCGAACCATTGCGCCGCAAGCCGGTCGGCCAGTTCATGTAATTCCGCGAAGGGTGCCGCGCTGCGAACTATGTCTTCTGCGGAGACGGGCCACGCTTCGACCGATACGAAATGCAGCATGCGCGATCGCTCGGGATCGGCTCGCCAGGCATGCCAGGCGGCAAGAAAATTCAGGCCAAGACCGAATCCGGTCTCGAGGATGCGCCATTGCTCGAGTCCACGCCAGGACCGCGGCAGATCGCATCCGCCAAGAAAAATTTCGCGTGTCTGGATCAGGGCGCCCTCGGCGCCGTCACCTTCGCTGCGATAGATGTCGTCGAATCGCGGGCTGATCGGCGTGCCGTCCGCTCGCCACTCGATCGTGGACATTGGGCTTGGAATCGTGGTCCGGTCGGATCAGGCGGCGGGGGTGTCAGCAGGCGGGACGTAGCCTTGAGCTGCATCGGCGCCGTCGCCGAAGAAATGCTGCTCCATCTGACGGGCCAAATATTGGCGAGCGCGCGCATCGGCCAGATTCAGACGGTTCTCGTTGACCAGCATGGTCTGGTGCTTCACCCAGCCTTGCCACGCTTCCTTGCTGACGTTTTCCCAGATTCGCTTGCCCAAATCGCCAGGGTAGGGAGGGAAATCGAGGCCTTCGGCTTCTTTGCCGAGCTTGATGCATTGAACAGTGCGTGCCATGGGAGCCTTTGATTCTTCTAAAGATGATTTGGGTATTAAGAACTGAAATCTAATTAGTTCCAGTTTTTAAGGCGGACTTTCAGAATCGGCTCCATCGATTTGAAACGAGCCAATGAAGGCTGAAAGAACACCATGATTGAACGCCGCAACTTTATCAAGTTTCCTCTGGCCGCCGCTCTTGCAAGCACCTTGGCCTTGCCAGTCGCCGGTTTGCTTGGCTCAAGCGCAGCCCACGCTCAAGGGGGTTCCGGCCCGGTCACCTTGCTCAACGTCTCGTACGACCCGACCCGCGAACTCTACGTCGACTACAACAAGGCGTTCGCTGCGTACTGGAAGAAAAAGACCGGTCAGGAAGTCACCGTCAAACAATCGCACGGCGGATCGGGCGCGCAGGCGCGCTCGGTCCTTGATGGCCTTGAAGCGGATGTCGTGACGCTCGCGCTTGGCGGCGACGTCGATGCTCTGGCGAACAAGGGTCTGATCGACAAAGATTACGTCAAGCGTTTCCCGCACAACTCGGCGCCGTACAGCTCGACCATCGTGCTGCTGGTGCGCAAAGGCAATCCCAAGGGCATCAAGGATTGGGATGATCTGGTCAAACCCGGAGTGGCGGTGATCACCCCCAACCCGAAAACCTCGGGTGGCGCACGCTGGAACTACCTGGCGGCCTGGGAGTTCGCAAAACGCAAGTACGGCGGCGAAGCGCAGGCCAAAGACTTCGTGGCCAAGCTGCTCAAAAACGTACCGGTGCTCGATACCGGCGCACGCGGTGCCACCAACACATTCGTGCAGCGCAACGTCGGCGATGTTTTGCTGGCTTGGGAAAACGAAGCATTCCTCGCGCAAAAGGAATTCGGCGCGGACAAGTTCGAAATCGTGGTTCCGTCGCTGTCGATTCTTGCCGAGCCCACCGTGTCACTGGTCGACAGGGTGGTGGACAAGAAAGGCACCCGCGCAATTGCCACCGAATACCTGAACTATCTTTATTCCGACGAAGGCCAGGACGTGGCAGGACGCAACTTCTATCGTCCGACCGGCGAGAAGGCCAAGGCGAAATACGACAAGCAGTTTCCGAAGCTGACGCTGGTCACGATCGACCAGGCATTCGGCGGCTGGGCGAAAGCCGACAAGGCGCATTTCGCGGACGGCGGATCGTTCGACCAGATCTATGCGCCGGGAAGGTAAGAACACTCCAGTAACACCTATTTGAGATGGGATGTGGAACGAAGTTGTGGATTTTGGCCATCCTGACGGTGGCCTGTTTTTCGTACTGCTAAGCTATCTGCCCCCCGCTTCGCGCCAGAAACGCGAAGCAACAGGGCGGAAATAGCGGCATCTACCGATGCCGGCAGAGGAAGCTATGCAGACAGATTCAATGATCGAATTACGCGGTATTTCGCAGACATACAAAGGCCAGCAGGGGCCGGTCGAAGCGCTCAGGGGGATCGACCTTCAAATCAAGCCGGGAGAAGTTTTCGGGATCATCGGGCGAAGCGGTGCGGGTAAGAGCTCGCTGGTTCGCACGATCAACCTGCTCAATCGGCCATCGGCCGGTCAGGTGCTGATCAACGGGCGTGACCTGACGTCGCTGTCGGCGACCGATCTTCGGTCCGCACGACGCGACATCGGTATGGTGTTCCAGCACTTCAACCTGCTGTCGTCGCGCACGGTGTACGGCAACGTCGCTCTGCCGCTTGAACTCGCGGGCCTGAGCGCCAGCGAGATCAGCGCGCGCGTTTTGCCTTTGCTCGACCTCGTGGGGCTTCACGATTTGCGCGATAGATACCCCGCGCAAATCAGCGGCGGACAGAAGCAGCGCGTGGGCATTGCACGCGCCTTGGCGAATCGGCCGAAGGTGTTGCTGTCCGATGAAGCAACTTCGGCGCTCGACCCGGAAACGACCCGCTCCATCCTGGGATTGCTTCAGCAGATCAATAAAGAGTTCGGTCTCACCATCGTTCTCATCACGCACCAGATGCAGGTGATCAAGCAGGTTGCCGATCGGGTCGCGGTCATCGATGCCGGCAAGATCGTGGAGCAGGGCGCGGTGATGGATGTATTCACGAATCCGCAGCACGAAACCACGCGCAGCCTGATCGACGACATCGCGCCGCAGGAGTTGCCGGAATCGGTGCTCGCGCGAATTCGCGTGTTGATGGCGGGTGCACCGGCGGCGGAAGCGCAGTTGTTGCGCCTCGCGTTCGCAGGAACCGAATCGGACCGGCCGGTGCTGTCCGACGTGATTCGCAAATTCGGTGTCGACCTCAGCATCGTTCACGGGCAGGTCGACGAAATTCAGGGCCAGCCGTTCGGCTCGCTCGCAGTATTCGCGCGTGGCGCGGCAGATCAACTGGCATCGGCAGTTGCGTACTTGCGCAATGCCGGCGTCGTGGTGAAGGAGGTGGCAGATGTTCGCTAGTTTTACCGAGCAGATGCTCGATCTTTTTGCGACCTCGCTTTGGGAAACCATTTTGATGGTCGGCATTTCCGGCCTGATCGGCGGGCTGATCGGCGTGCCCCTGGGCGTATTCCTTCGTCTTACCGACAAGGGCGGCATTCTCGAAAATGCGGTGTCGAACAAGTTCGTCGGCGGCATAGTCAACGCGATTCGGTCGACGCCTTTCATCATCCTGCTGGTCGCGATCATTCCGCTTACCCGGTTCGTGGTCGGATCGTCCATCGGCACCGCAGCGGCTATCGTTCCCCTGACGTTGGCAGCGGCTCCGTTCGTTGCGCGTCTGGTCGAAACATCGCTGCGTGAAGTCGACAACGGACTCATCGAAGCTGCGCAAGCCATGGGCGCGACCACCGGTCAGATCGTGTGGAAGATCCTTCTCCCGGAAGCGCTCCCGGGCATCGTCGCCGGACTCACGATCACCTTCGTCAGCCTGACGGGTTATTCGGCCATGGCGGGCGCTATCGGCGGCGGCGGGCTGGGCGATTTGGGTATTCGGTACGGCTACCAGCGCTTCCTTCCTGAAATCATGCTGGCCGTGGTCATCGTGCTGATTCTGTTCGTGCAGGTGGTGCAGAGCGGCGGAGACTGGCTGGTTCGCAGGTTGAGCCACAAATAACCAGCCCTTTAGAAAACTCACTCAACAACTCGATCGCCAAAACCGATTTAGGTATTTCAATCTTTATTCCAAAGGAAAAATCATGAAAAAACGCGCTCTCTTCACCGCTGCCATTGCATTGGCGGCTGCCGTCTCGCTGCCTGCATTGGCGCAGGACAAGGAAATCAAGATCGGCGTGACCGCTGGTCCGCACGCGCAAATTTTCGAGCAGGTCAAGAAGGTCGCCGAGAAAGACGGGCTGAAGGTCAAGATCGTCGAATTCAGCGATTACATCCAGCCCAACGCTGCCCTTGCATCCGGCGACCTCGATGGCAACAGCTATCAGCACAAGCCTTTCCTCGACCAGCAGGTCAAGGATCGCGGCTACAAGCTGGTGGCCATTGCGAATACGGTCAACTTCCCGATGGGCATCTACTCCAAGAAGATCAAGAACTTGAGCGAGCTCAAAGACGGCGCACGCTTCGGCATTCCTAACGACCCGACCAACGGCGGCCGCGCCTTGCTCGTGTTGCAGGAAAAAGGCCTGATCAAGATCAAGGCAGATGCCGGCCTGAAGGCCACGCCGCTGGACATCATCGAGAACCCGAAAAAGCTGAAGTTCATCGAACTCGAAGCTGCACAACTGGCGCGTTCGCTCGACGATCTGGACGCTGCAGGCGTGAACACCAATTTCGCGCTGGCTGCTGGGCTCGATCCCAAGAAGGACACGATTGCGCAGGAAAACGCGAAGTCGCCCTACGTGAACGTGTTCGTCGTGCGTGAGCAGGACAAGAACCAGGCCTGGGTCGCCAAGCTGGTGAAGGCGTATCACTCTGAAGAAGTCCGCAAGTACATTGCGACCGAATTCAAGGGATCGGTGCTGGCCGGTTTCTAAGCGGAATTGGAACGAGCGGCCGGGATGAAAGTCCCGGTCACACACAAGAGGACGAGCATTTGCATAATGCAACTCGTCCTCTTCGTTTTTTCCGGTCAACCTTTATAGGATTCAAATGGCTCAATACAAGATCGCTGTCGTCGTCGGCAGCCTGCGCAAAGACTCGTTCAACCTGCAGCTTGCCAAGGCAATGTCAAAGCTGGCTCATCCCGATTTCACCTTCGCGTTCTCGAAGATCGACGATCTGCCGCTGTACAACCAGGACGACGATGCCAATCAGGCCGCATCGGTCACCCGCCTCAAGGGCGAAATCGAATCGGCGCAAGGCGTCATCTTCTTCACCCCCGAATACAACCGTTCGATGCCCGGGGTCCTGAAAAACGCAATCGATCACGCATCGCGTCCCTGGGGCAAAAGCTCGTGGGGCGGCAAGCCCGCTGGTGTCGTCGGCATCACCGTCGGCGCTGTCGGCACCGCGGTGGCACAACAGCATCTGCGCAACGTGCTGACCTTCCTCAACATGCCCACGCTGAATCAGCCCGAGCTGTTCTTGCAGATCAAGGAAGGCTTCTTCGACGCACAAGGCGAAATCGGCAATGCCGATACCAAGAAGCTTCTCCAGAAATGGGTCGACACCTACATGGAGTGGGTCAAGAAGCACGCTTGAGTTTTAGCTGCCACCAATGAAAAAGCGCGCCGATGGGCGCGCTTTTTTTGTTCCGGAGACGGCAGCTCGTGGCCGCGTCTCCGCTCACTTCGTGACTCGAAAATTGCCTCGAAAGGTGACTTGTTAAGTGACTCTTTAAGCAGCGACTGCTTCGACGTCTTTCACCGCGGCTGCGATTTCAGCTTCTGCTGCCTTCAATGCGGTTTCCTTCGCTGCGGGGCCCATTGCAATGCCTTCCGCGCGAACGAAACGCACATCGGTGATGCCGAAGAATCCGAAGACCACCTTGAGGTAGCTCTCTTGATGTTCCATCGCCTTGCCGCCTTCGGAAGTCGAATAGAAACCGCCACGGCTGGATGCCACGATGATGGTCTTGCCACCGGCCAAGCCGATGGGACCCTTGTCGGTGTACTTGAAAGTGCGGCCGACCTGCGCGACGCGATCGATCCATGCCTTGAGCTGCGTGGGGATCGAGAAGTTGTACAGAGGCGCACCGATCACGACAACGTCAGCCGCCAGGAACTGCGACACCATGGCTTCGGACACGGCGTTTTCGCTAATTTGAACCGGTGTGAAATCGCTGCCCGCAGGTGCGCGGAAACCGAGCGCGTTCGCGTCCAGATGATTGGGTGCAGAGATGGCCAGATCGAGCACCTCGACCGTGGTGTCGGGATGAGCGGCAACCCATTGGCGCGTGATGTCGGCAGTCATCTGACGCGAGGTGGAAGCAGAGCCGAGGATGCTGGAGTCGATTTGAAGCAGTTTCATAAAACACTTTCTTTGGTAGATGGCATGAGTGTGCCGGTGCAACGGCCGAGCGATAAGTCAGCGAAAATGCAATTAATCGTCCTACCAGCAAGACAATTCGCTCGACGATAAGCAAAGAGAAGTCACCGGAAACCAATCGAAGGAGCGCTAGTGCAGGATCTCAACGACATGCTTTATTTCTGCGAGGTGGTGGATCAAGGGGGATTCGCCGCTGCCGCGCGGGTGCTCGAGATTCCCAAGTCGAAGATTTCGCGCCGAGTTGCCGAGCTCGAAGCGCGTCTCGGCATCCGGTTGCTACATCGAACGACCCGCAAGCTGTCACTCACCGAAGCCGGCGAGGCCTACCACCGTCATTGCGTCGCCATGCGGGACGCAGCCGAGGCGGCCGAAGATTCGATCGCCCAGGTGCAAAGCGAGCCGCGTGGAACGGTCAAGCTCACATGCCCGATCACCCTGGCGCAGACGGTGGTGGGCGAGCTGTTCCCGGAATTCCTCGCGATGTACCCCAAGGTTCGACTCGACGTGGTCGTCACCAACCGTGCGGTGAATCCGGTGGAGGAAGGTGTAGATATCGCTTTGAGAGTGCGGCCCAACGTGGAGGACAGCGCGAGTTTCGTTGTGAAGCGGCTCGACGGCAGCGTCGGCGTTCTGGTTGCCAGCCCCAAGCTTTTCGAGCGATTTCCGCCCTTGAACACCCCGCACGACCTGGCGAAGATCGACACCGTGGCCATGTCGGCGATGGACGGCAAGGCGTTCTACCAGTTGGCCGATTCGCAAAATCGCGCGGAGTCGTACCTTCACTACCCGCGATTGGTCGCCGACGACCTGCACACGCTGAAATTCGCGCTGCTGGCCGGCACTGGTGTCGGGTTCCTGCCGGACTACATGTGTGCAGAGGAAATCAATAACGGCTCGCTGATCCAGGTTCTGCCCGACTGGTCGTTCCCTCGCGGCGTCGTACACGCAGTGTTCCCGTCGCGTCGTGGCATGGCGACGCCGGTTCGCCGATTCCTCGACTTCCTGGCCGAGCGGATGCCGAATCACCCTACCTCGAAATGTCAGGGGCTGGCTCCTCCGCCCGAGGAGGCGCCAAACGCATGACGCTCCAGCCGGTTATGCCACTCAGGGATATTCAAAGCACTTTATATTCGTTTGAGATCGATCGAACGCTCCCCACAATACTTATCTATCCAAAGCGATTCCCATAAGTACCCGTGACCAAACCCACTCTGATCATCGTGCCCGGCTGGCGCGACTCCGGACCCGGACACTGGCAAAGCCTCTGGGCCGAGCAGATCCAGGATTCGAAGCGCGTCGTCCAGAGTGACTGGCACACGCCGAGGCGTGAGCAGTGGGTGGCCTCGATCGCGCACTCGATCCATGAGGTGAACGGTCCCGTCGTGATTGCGGCTCACAGCCTGGGTTGCATTGCAGTGACGCATCTTCCCGAGGGGATCCAGCAAAAAATTCAGGGCGCGCTCTTCGTCGCGCCCGCCGATCCGGAGCGCAAAGCCGTTCTCAACGATTTCGCTCCTGTGCCGTACGCGCCGCTTGCCTACCGCAGCATTCTTGTGGCCAGCAGCAACGATCCTTTCTGTCCGATCCGACTGGCCGGTGCCTACGCCAGAGCCTGGGGCAGCGAATTCGTCCGAATTCAGGGCGCAGGGCACATCAATGTCGAGTCCGGGCATGGCGAGTGGCCCCTTGGCCTCGCGCTTTTACAATCATTGGCCGGTGACGCGGCCAGTTCATCCGTTGCGAATCAGGCAGCGTCTCTCTCTTCTCTTTTCTCAGCATCAATGGAATCCGCATGAAATCGTCTCTCAAGATCACCTTCGCAGCGCTCGTGCTGGCCGCAGGCGGTGCCGCTTCTGCGCAGCAAACTCTGCTCAACGCGTCATACGACGTGGCCCGCGAGTTCTACAAGGACTACAACGCTGCCTTCGTTGCCAACTACAAGAAGACGACCGGCAAGGACGTGAAGATCGATCAGTCGCATGGCGGATCCAGCGCACAGGCTCGTGCGGTAGCGGATGGCCTCGACGCCGATGTCGTGACCATGAACACCACCACCGACATCGACTTTCTGGCCGGTGCCGGAGTAGTTGCCAAAGACTGGGACAAGAAATTCCCCGACAACGCGTCGCCCACGACCTCGACCATGCTGTTCCTGGTTCGTAACGGCAATCCCAAGGGCGTGAAGGATTGGGACGATCTGATCAAACCCGATATCAAGGTCGTCGTGGTGAACCCGAAGACCGGCGGCAACGGTCGCTACGCGTACCTGGGCGCCTGGGGCTACATCAAGAAGAAGGGCGGCACCGACGCCCAAGCTGCGGAATTCCTGTCCAAGCTCTACAAAAATGTGCCTGTGCTCGCCCGTGGCGGTCGCGACGCAACCACCGCGTTCCTGCAACGCGGCATCGGCGATGTGCTGATCACGTTCGAGTCGGAAGTGGTGTCGATCAACCGCGAATTCGGCGAAGGCAAAGTCGATGCGATCTATCCCTCTATCAGCGTCGTGGCAGAGAACCCGGTTGCCGTCGTCGAACGCACGGTCAACAAAAAGGGCACGGCCGATCTGGCCAAGGCTTACCTGAACTACCTGTACTCGGAAGAAGCTCAGGAAATCGCCGCCAAGCATGCACTGCGCCCGCGTTCCAAGACGGTTCTGGCCAAGTACCAATCAACCTTCAAGCCGCTGCAACTGTTCACGGTGAAAGAAGTGTTCGGCGGCCTGGCTGAAGCGCAAAAAGTGCACTTCAACGATGGCGGTCAATTCGACAAGCTGTACACGCCCGGCGCCAAGTAAATGCGCGTTCTCCCGGGATTCCGGCTGACGCTGGGGTATACGCTTGCGTACCTCAGCGTCATCGTTTTGATACCTCTATCGGCGCTGCTTTTCAAGACGGCAACGCTCACGTTCGATCAATTCTGGACTGCGGTGACCGCGCCCAGAGTGCTCGCGTCATACCGGCTCACCTTTGGCGCATCGTTCCTCGCTGCGCTGGTGAATCTGGTTTTCGGCCTGCTCATTGCATGGGTGCTGGTGCGCTACAAATTTCCCGGCAAAAAAATCGTCGACGCGCTCGTCGATTTGCCATTTGCGCTACCCACCGCTGTGGCTGGTATTTCTCTCACCGCAATCCTCGCCGGTAACGGATGGATCGGGCAGTACCTCGAACCGATGGGCATCAAGCTGGCCTTCACGCCGGCAGGCATCGTCATCGCGCTCATATTCATCGGTTTGCCCTTCGTGGTTCGCACCGTGCAACCGGTTCTGGAAGACACCGAAAAGGAACTCGAAGAAGCCGCAGCTTGCCTTGGCGCGACGCGACTGCAGACCTTCACCAAGGTGATCCTTCCGTCGATCATGCCCGCGCTACTCACCGGCTTCGCCATGGCGTTCGCACGCGCGGTGGGCGAGTACGGATCGGTCATTTTCATTGCCGGGAACATGCCGATGATTTCCGAAATCACGCCGCTGATCATCATCGGCAAACTCGAGCAATACGATTACGCGGGTGCTACTGCAGTGGCCACCGTGATGCTGGTGATCTCATTCATTCTTCTGCTCGTGATCAACGGTTTGCAGACATGGCAGCGTAAATCGACCGGAGCAAAGTCATGAGCGGCGCGGCATCTTCACTTAAGACGTCAAGCGTGTCCGGCACGCCCCGGGTCAAGGTCAGCACGACCGAGTCGCCCATGGTCAGATATGTGCTGCTAGGCATTGCGTTCGTTTTTCTGGCGCTGTTTCTTGTGCTGCCGCTGGTGGCCGTGTTCACAGAAGCCTTGCGCAAGGGGCCTGCCGCTTACTTCGAAGCGTTGCTCGAACCCGATGCATGGCACGCCATCAAGCTCACGCTTATCACTGCAGCCATCGCAGTGCCGCTCAACCTGGTTTTCGGGATTGCCGCATCCTGGGCAGTCGCGAAATACGAGTTTCGCGGCAAGTCGTTCCTCACGACGCTGATCGATCTGCCGTTCTCGGTATCGCCCGTAGTGGCGGGCCTGGTCTATGTGCTGATGTTCGGTGCGCAAGGCTGGTTCGGACCGTGGCTCCAGGCGCACGACATCAAGATCGTGTTCGCGGTACCCGGCATCATTTTGGCCACCATCTTCGTCACCTTCCCGTTCATTGCGCGCGAGTTGATTCCGCTCATGCAGGCGCAGGGTAACGACGAAGAGCAGGCGGCCATCGTGCTGGGCGCGAACGGCTGGCAGACATTCTGGTATGTGACGCTGCCCAACATCAAATGGGGCCTCATCTACGGCGTGATTCTTTGCAACGCACGCGCGATGGGCGAGTTCGGCGCGGTGTCGGTGGTGTCGGGCCATATTCGCGGCCAGACCAACACGCTGCCGCTGCACGTGGAAATTTTGTACAACGAATATCAGTCGGTGGCGGCTTTCGCGGTGGCATCGCTTCTGGCGATCCTGGCGCTGGTCACGCTGGTAATCAAATCGGTGGTCGAGTGGCGCCACGAGCGCGAAATGCGCGAAGCGGCCGAACTGCCGCTCGAGCGTCCGGTGAAAGAACAATCATGAGTATCGAAATCAGAAACGTCAGCAAGAAATTCGGCGACTTCCACGCCTTGCGCGATGTGTCGCTGGACATCAACTCCGGTGAGCTGATCGCTTTGCTCGGCCCGTCGGGCTGCGGCAAGACTACCTTGCTTCGCATCATTGCCGGACTGGAATCGGGAGACTCGGGATCGATTCTTTTCTCGGGCGAAGACACCACCGAGAAGCATGTGCGCGAACGTGAAGTCGGCTTCGTGTTCCAGCATTACGCGCTGTTCCGCCATATGACCGTGTTCGAGAACGTCGCGTTCGGCTTGCGGGTGAAACCGCGCACCACGCGTCCGAGCGATGCGGTCATCAAGGAAAAAGTGCATTCGCTGCTGAACCTGGTGCAGCTCGACTGGCTGGCAGACCGCTATCCGTCGCAATTGTCGGGTGGTCAGCGTCAACGAATTGCACTGGCTCGCGCTCTCGCGGTCGAACCCAAAGTACTTTTGCTGGACGAGCCCTTCGGTGCTCTCGACGCTAAGGTTCGCAAGGAACTGCGTCGCTGGCTGCGCCGGCTTCACGACGAGCTGCACGTCACGAGTATTTTCGTGACCCACGATCAGGAAGAGGCTCTCGAAGTGGCCGATCGTGTCGTGCTGATGAACAGCGGCACCGTGGAGCAGGTCGGATCGCCGCAGGAAGTCTGGGATCATCCCGCCAGCCCGTTCGTCTACGGATTCCTGGGCGATGTGAACCGATTTCAGGGCCAGGCGAAGGCAGGGCAGGTCAGCGTGCACGGTATTCAGATCGAATCGCCGGAACACGAGGCGGTTCAGGACGGCAAGGCGATAGCTTTCGTGAGGCCGCACGACTTGGAGGTGCAGAAATACTCGCCCGGATCGACCGGCATCGTTGCCACACTTACCCGGGCGATAGTGGTCGGTCCGACCGCGCGTCTGGAACTTATTCCAGTTGAGGATCACCAACCCTCGGACGATTTGTCGAAAGACAAGGCGTCGAAAAAGCCCGAGCAAACTTTGATAGAAGCGCAAATTCCTGCGCAACAATTCAGGGATCTCGGAATTCGTGAGGGTGACACGCTTGTCGTCACACCGCGAAAGGCCCGCGTTTTTGTTGAAGGACAGTGATCTTGCTAAATCGAATCTCCGCCACACTGAGCAATGCTCCTCGCGGCGTACTGGCTGCCATTACCCTGGCGTGCGTGCTCATGCTGGCGTTCGGGCTTTATCTGCAGCACGTCGTCGGACTCGAGCCTTGCCCAATGTGCATCGTGCAGCGATACGCATTGATCGGCGTGGCAGTCATCTCCGGACTTACCGCCGTTTCGAAGAGTCGCGGTGTTCAGATCACCGGTAGCGTGATTGGACTGCTGGTCTCCGGTTTTGGCGCTTTCGTCGCGATTCGCCAGAGCTTTCTACAGTGGTATCCGCCGGAAGAAATGTCCTGCGGCCGTGACTTCTACGGAATGATCGAAGCCTTCCCGATCAGCCGCGCCATCCCAATGATCTTCAAGGGATCTGGCGATTGCTCGCAGGTCGACTGGACCTTCCTGGGCGGCTCGATCGCCAACTGGTCGTTCGTCTGCTTCGTGATTTTCGCGATCGTATTTTTGGCATTGGCTGTCGTGCGCGCCAAGCGCTGATATTCCGTTTTCGAAGGTGCCGAAGGGTGGCCGCTGCAATGCGGGCCACCCTTTTTTTATTCTCAGTCGGACTAGAAGCCTTTCAACTAACTGAATTTCTATTGAGTTAGTTCCGTCTTACGCGTGTTGGATCCGGCAAGCGCTCATTTCGGGAATTCCTCTGTCAGACCTGTCGGGCGCTGGCACTGTTCGGCCCTCATCGAAGGACGGGCCTGAATTGAGGCACCTCGAGGAGGGCGGTTCTTCGATGTGATTTCCATAAATGAATCCATCTGAGGGAGACTTTTTGTATTTATCTATTCCGAATACCGGCTCGAACGAGCTTGCAATCTGGTGCTTGCAAAATCCGGCGGCCGCGGCAGCAGGTGCGCAATGTTTGGCGACATTGGCAGAACTCAAGAGGTTGGACTTGAGCGTGGTCAAGAGTCATGTCAAGAATGCCAATTTTTTCGATGCGTTCAACGCGTTGCTCGACAGTGAGAAATGTGATCCTCAGATTCGCTACGCCATGAAGCGCAACGTAAAGCCGGGAATGTCGCTTGATGACGCAGCAGCGGAATACCTGCGGCTGCATCCAAATGAATTCGAAGACTCTCGCGAAAGCTCTGCCGGCTTCAGAAGCGAAAACGCCGACGAAAAAAAAGAGCGCCTTTTGCCTGTGGCATTCATGAAGCTACTCGGCATACCAGCGACCTTCATCGAAGCAGGTGAACTCAAGCGTCTCGATCCGAATACGCAGCCAAGAGACGGAATCTACTTTCTTCGCATGACCGAGGCTGGCACAGGCAAACCCTGCTACATGGCCACGACCGAGAACCGTTCAGGACAAGTGCGAGTTCATCTGAGCATGGCGAAAGAATTAGCTGCAGCGCCTCAATAACTATCCACCTCAATAGCTATCGAGTCATCGTGAAGCGATTCGAAACCGGACAACCATTGAAACCAAACTAAGGAAACACTTTGCCTCCCATCTACTCCGCAACATCGCCCCGCGTCTACTCCGACCAAGTATTTTTAGCGGGAAATAAAGAGAAACACGCGCCGCTCGCTCCGCATCTTGTTTCTGTGAAGAGCCAGGCTCCACTTGCACCTCATCTTGTCTCCGTGAAGAGCCAAGCTCCGATCGCACCGCACCTGCTCGCAGCGCGCGCAGGGACTGAGCTCTCGGAACAGCTAGTCAGTGACTTCGAGAGGTCTCCTTCGAATTCCTCGTCCTCGTCGAGCGAAGAAAGCAAGCCTGTCGAAGTGACTCGGAAACCTGCTGGTCGACGCTGGAGCGAATTGAGCGATATTCCGCTTCCAGCAACCACTTCGCGTCGCGCTCTTAACTGGGTGCTAAGGCAGGTTTGCGGAATCCGCTAAGTCGCATGTCGGCAGACGCCGTTCGATAGCAGCGAATTTCTCGAACTGAATTCGTCCCGCATCTAGCCGCTTCGGGCAAAAAAGCTGCAACAAGCAGATTTGCCCGAGGCAGCGCGTCAGCCGATTCGCTAATCATTATTTGCTAGCAAACAGATCGAGTTCTTCCTGAAGGTTTCCTGAAGCTTTTCCTGAATTCGTTCCTTCAAAGACGCGCGCGATCCCGCAAATGTGCGCTTGGTGGAATCTTTTCTTGAATCGTTCGTTGGCTGGCATCGTGCCGCCTGCATCGAAGGAAAGCGTTGAATCTGAAAAGATGAGAGCGGCGCAAGTCTTTCGCGATGCACGTCCCATAAACCAGACCATCGAAGGATCTCTTTTGCCTAGTTCTATTTCTGTGCTTCCGTTTTCCGCGTATGCACTCCCCGAGGCCCCGAAGCAAGCCCAACTTCCTGGCGTTTTCAAGCCAAGTCTGCATGCCAGCACCTGGATCGAGCTGGATAAACTCCGCTTGAACCTGCTTCCGTCGTCGACACCTCATCCCACATTTTTCGATGCGCTGCGATCTCTGATTGCCGATCCGGCTTGCGACCCCAAGCTGCGCGCAGCGGTGGACTCCAAGATCGACCCTGAAAGCACGCTTGAGGACGCCGCCAAAAAATACGTGGACAAGCATCAGAACGAATTCGCGGCAAGCCATGCGTATATCAACGGGAACACAGGTGTGGTCCCGAATCTCCTCTATATGGGCGAGCAGGTCATGCCACTTGCGCTCATGAAGCTGCTGAATATTTCCACCAGCGTTATGGAAGATGGCAAATGTTTGCCGCTCAATTCCCCCGCGCAAGACAAAGGCGACCTGGTCATCGTGCGTAGAGTGAATAGCACCGGTGGTGCAAATTCTTATTACGCGACTACCTCCAGTCCCGCGAAGACAGAGACCCCCGCAGCTACTGCGACCTTCGCCCCGACCGCGCAAACCTGGCGCCCGCCGGTGGTTCCTTACAACGCCGCGTTCCACGCTTCGATCAAATCGAAAGCTGATAAATCGGCAACCGATAAATCGAACACCGACGAATCGACCGCGAACCTCGTTAGCAAGAAAGCTCCTGGCGTCGCTCGCTCGGCGGAAACAGTCATGAAGCCCAAGCTTCAAACAGCCATGATTACGACTGCGGAGAACTCGCCCTTGCAACCTGCGCATTCGCGCCGCGTCACATTCGCCGATGAGCTTGTTCGTGGTCCGTCTGCGCCTGCTGCTGTATCGACAATCGGCCTCAAGTCCGCGCTGAAAAAAGCGCCGGCAGCACCTCGATCCAGGGCTGCGCGTCTTTCGAGCGGCGTCAATTCCGCGGCGAATAAGTTGAGTGCTGCAGTTTCGCGTGCCATGTCTTCCGTCGGCGAAGCCATCAAAGGCTTCTACGAAACTTTCACAAAAGGCGTTACCAACGCCAGTGAGAACCTGCGTTTGCAACGCGAAGAAATCGTTGCGGACGCCTTCGAAAATTCATACGCTCGCGACCCGCTTTCCGCAGGTCCCCGCAAACGCGACTACCTGCGTGCAGTAGAGGATGGAGCGGTGAAGAAAATAGCGTCGGATTCGACTGTCAAAGCAGTCGCTGAAAGCGTGCGCGACATCGGAAATGTCATGGCTCGAATCGGCACCCGATTTTTCGGACGTAAAAAGAGCTAATCGAGCATTGGGCTCGAAGCCTGACGAGAGCCGGATTGCCACAAGCGACCCGGTAGGCTCTAAACAAAGGTCGACCCATGCCGGGTCGGCCTTTTTTTGCGCATCAAAAACTCATCGCCAAGCTGCCGCAAAAGATTTGGTGCCGTTTTAAGCGCAATACGTCCATCAATTGCGCAATTTCGATACTTTCGCGCTTTTGGAATTGAGGACACGAAATGATCCGTTTTGTAGTTGCGTGCGAGTGAGTTCAGAAGGCTCATCAGTTACTTGTCACGTTAGCTGCTCAACCCAACTTAACGAACAGGAAACCAGTCATGACCATTAGCGTACGCAACGATCTCGCTTATCAATCCGGCACCGAGATCGCTCCTTCGAGCACCCCGGCGAAAATCCCAATGCAGGCAACGAACCTCGTCGGCCAGCTCGAGCTTTCTCCATCACCGGGTGGATTTTTCCAGACGGTCGTGTCGTCGAACTCTTCGGATTTCGCATCGCAAGGCCGCCGCGACTTCCATATCGCTGAAACCCTTGCACAGCACGGGTTGCAGGAAATTTCAACCGATAAAAAGTCGCCCACTTTCATGAACGCCCTCGAGTCTTTCATGAAGCATCCGTCGGCGGTCACCCTGATCGGCGTAGGCGAGCAAGGTGTCAAAGCCTATTCCAAGCTGGCAAGCGCCCAGCCTTCGACGAGCATGGTTCTCATGAACGAATTCAAGGCTCGCACCAACGAGTTCACCCAGCAAGTCCTGCAATCGAACAACGCGAGCGGCAACGCCATACTCGGCGCTCAACTGGTCAGCAATTTCGAGCCCCAAATCGTCAACGACCTTCTGGGTGTCAACATGCGTTTCCTCGAAGACAAAGAAGTCGTCGCGCCTTTCGCGAAATCGGAAGTGCAAGCGAAGGAAGGGCCGGTATTCGTTCGTCGCGCCAAGGAAGGCGGCTTCGGCTACACGTTCCACGCGACTGCACCAATTGCGGTCAGCCCCGGAGCCGATTTGATTGCATCTTTCGCTGCTTCCGCCGTCAACCAGGTTGTGGCACGCGCCACGAAGTCCATTGCAAATCTGACCCAGTTCGAAGCCGATGCGGGCAAGCCGAAACTGCTTGCGCGGCGCAACTCGATCAACGGCAATGAAGCGAAAAATTCTTCTGAAATTCGGCGCCATTCGAGCATCGAAACCCAACCAGAAGCGCCTTACTACAAGACGCAGGCAAGCAGCAAAATGTCCGATACCCACCCCGTCTCTTCCGCCCTCGACGACGCAAACAGCGTGAGTTCTATCTCCAGCACCGACCTTACGAATAGCGCGGGTAGTGTGTCGAAGACAAAGCCTGGAGTCACCGAAGCGTCTCGTCTGCATCGCCCGACCGGCACGACTGGTGTAGGCGTCGGCCGCAAGAGGAGTTGGCTTCAGAACGTCGTAAAAGCCTCGGCGCAAGTTGCTGGTCGCGTGAGCCGCAGCCTGGATTTTCTGTTTATGAACGTTCTTAGAGTCGTGGCCGCAGTTACCGGGCGTTCGACTTCCAAATCAAAATAAATAGGCACCCTTAGCGGCAAAGCCGATCCGATGACCTCGCCTGCTGGAAAACCAGTGGGCGAGGTTTTTTTTGCAAGTTTTTTCGATTCGAATGGCAAGTTGAGGCCATGCGTCGGATAACCTCCGGCGCGGCGTGAACCTTCACGCCCCACGCCTAGCCACGATTCGAGTCGAAGCCAAGAACTTTATTTAATTCGAGTCACAGTTATGCCAATCGACAATATCCAGACATCGCTCGCGAGCGCAGCAATGGTCTTGCAGCCTGCCGATGTTTGCCCGCCGCACAACCATCAGTCCGATCAAGCGGCTGGCCAAGTTCCTCGGGAATCGAATCTGCCGAGCAGCGAATTTTTCACTGGTCACCGGCGCGTGCCTCGCTCACTGGGCTTTCTATCGATCAAGTCGGAAGGTGCATTGACATCGTTCCCGCTGTCGATGAATCTGCCTGCAGACGCGCTGTCTCGCAACGATCCGCAGTTGAAGCAAATAGTGCACGACGTCAGGCACCAATTGCGGCGCAACGACATCCGGCGCTACGGCGCGAAGTCGCTGAGTCATCCATGGCGCAAGCCTTTGCCGGAAAGCCTGCATGAGTTCAGTCAGTGGGCCGATAGTCGCCACGCTAAACACCTCAGGTCGGTTCTCTCGAACAATGCTCCTGGAAACGCGAACAGCGCGGTGCAGCACGCGCGAATTCGGGCGAACAACCTCAAGTGTCTGGGTCATCCCGACGCGACTAACTTGATTCGCGGTATTGCCGATAGCCTCAATGTGAACCTTCGTGTGGTCGTGAAAGCAGAAAGCGAGTGGCGCTCCTACTACCCGAAGCCATTCGATAAATCGCTCGAGACGATCGATATCTCTTATGTTCCGGTCGAACGCACAGAGGAATGGATCGCGAGCGCAAAAGACGAGATGTTCGGCTCTGCCGAATTCAAGCTGAAAACATGGGGCTTACGCGAATGCCTGATCGAACATTCGAATGATTCGGTCTTCGAGGCCTTCTCGCGCGGTCTTCGAGAAGCTGGGGTCTATCGATTTCCCGACAGCGCTCCGTGTCTGGTTCGCGGTACCCGAGTTCCCAACTACTCCGATGACTTTCGGGAGGCGGTGTTCGACATGGCAGTGCGGGCGGACGTAGCCCGACAATTTGGGCCCCACTTCGCACCCTGCGCGATAGATCGTTGGCAGACCATCCATGACGAGCGCCTGCTCAAAGTGATGGCCGACGGGTTCGATGTCAACGTCGTGCTGATAAGCGAGTCATTCGACGTCGAATTGGACCGCGTGACCCGGTTCTGCCCAAACCGCGACACCGTCTTCATGGTGGAGCGCTTCGATGACTCCGGTCGTCCTCACTACAACACAGCGAAATTTTTCGATGGCGTGTTCGAGACGCGGTGTGAAAGGACAGGCGAAATCTACGCCGAACAATTGAAGCCCGGAGAGTGACGCGCTGAGGCGCTGAGTGCCGGAAACCTCAGAGCTTCTTCAGAGCTTCTTCATCAACACAACGCTCTTTCTGTCGACGTTGTATTTGCGCTTTCGCGCTTCCGGAAGTCGGTCGGGTTCGATCTGCGTGAACCCGCGCTTCAGGAACCAGTGCATCGTTCGGGTGGTGAGAACGAAAATGCTGTCCAGCCCCATCGCCTTGGCGCGTTGCTCCACGCGTTTCAGAATCCGCTCGCCATCGCCCTGCGACTGCGAGAGCGGCGACACGGTAAGCGCCGCCATCTCAGCGGTGCGCGCTTCCGGATAGGGATACAGCGCCGCGCATCCGAAGATCACGCCGTCGTGCTCGATCACCGTGTAGTGGTCGATATCGCGCTCTATCTCGGTACGGCTGCGCTTGACCAGCGTGCCGTCGTTTTCGAACGGCTCGATCAGCTGGATGATCCCGCCGATATCGTCGGCGGTCGCTTCACGCAGGCTCTCCAGCTTTTCATCGACCACCATGGTGCCTATGCCATCGTGCACGTACACCTCGAGCAGCAGCGCGCCGTCGACCGCGAAAGGCAGGATGTGGCTGCGCTCGACGCCGCCTTTGCAGGCCTTCACGCAGTGCTGGAGGTAGAAAGCGGTGTCGGTGGGCTTCTGCGCCGGCGATAGCGTCTTGAGCAGGTTTTCTGCAGCGTTAAGAGGTAACTCGGTATCGATCGGGTTGTCTTCGCTTTCAGGCGCGTCCGGATCCATGCGAATGCCGGGAACCTCGGTCAGGAAAATCAATTTGTCGGCCTGCACTGCGATGGCCACGCTGGTTGCGACTTCTTCCATCGTCAAATTGAAAGCTTCGCCGGTGGGCGAGAAGCCGAAAGGAGAGAGCAGCACCATCGATCCGACGTCCAGCGTCTGCAAAATGCTCACGGCATCGACCTTGCGGACCAGGCCGGAATGCTTGAAGTCGACTCCGTCTACAACTCCGACCGGGCGGGCGGTAATGAAGTTTCCGGAAATGATGCGAACCGTCGAGCCGGCCATGGGCGTGTTGGGCAGGCCCTGGCTGAACGCAGCCTCGATTTCGTAGCGCAGTTGCCCAGCGGCTTCCTGGGCCGAATCGAGTGCAACGCTGTCGGTAATGCGGATTCCGTGGGAATACTTGGCTTCGTGGCCCTTGGCAGCCAGTTGTTCGTTCACCTGAGGGCGGAACCCGTGAACCAGAACGATCTTCACGCCCATGCTCTGGATCAGGGCCAGATCCTGCGCGATGTTCTGCAGTTTTCCGGCCGCAATCGCCTCTCCGGCCAGCCCGACCACGAAGGTTTTGCCGCGGTGCATGTGGATATAGGGCGCCACCGACCGGAACCAGGGGACGAAGGTGAAATTGAAGACCGTGGACATGAATGTTGAGGCTATTGGTTCGCTGGGATAATTCGCGATTCTCTACGAAGTTGCCGCCTTGTCCGTCGTCCCTCTGAAAATCGAGTTTCCCGAAACGCTGCCGGTGTCTGGCCGGCGCGACGAAATCATGGAAGCGATCGCGTCCAATCAGGTCGTGATCGTCTGCGGCGAGACCGGCTCGGGCAAAACCACGCAGCTGCCCAAGATCGCGCTCGCGATGGGTCGCGGCAAGGTCAACGGCGGCCGCTTGATCGGTCACACCCAGCCGCGACGGATTGCCGCATCGAGCGTTGCCAAGCGAATCGCGGAGGAGCTGAAGACGCCGCTGGGCGACGTCGTCGGCTACAAGGTTCGATTCCAGGACCGTCTGAGCCGCGACGCATCGGTAAAGCTCATGACAGACGGCATCCTGCTTGCCGAAACCCAGGGCGATCCGCTCCTCAAGAACTACGACACGATCATCATCGACGAGGCGCATGAACGCAGTCTGAACATCGACTTCCTGCTCGGCTACCTCAAGGAAATCCTTCCGCGCCGGCCCGATCTGAAGATCATCGTGACTTCGGCCACGATCGACGCGCAGCGGTTTGCCGACCACTTTGCATCGCGCAAAGGCCCGGCGCCGGTGATCATGGTGTCGGGACGCATGTTCCCGGTCGAGACTCGCTATCGGCCTTACGAGGAGAGCCGCGAATACGACATGAACGACGCGATCGCCGATGCGGTCGACGAGTTGTGGCGCGATGTTCATATTGGCGGCGACATTCTGGTGTTCCTGCCCGGCGAGCGCGAAATTCGCGAAGCGGCGGATCATCTCCGCAAGCATCTGAGCCATCAGGTCATGCTGCGAAATGCCGAAGTGTTGCCGCTGTTCTCACGCCTGAGCCAGCAGGAGCAGGAGCGGATTTTCGATTCGCACAACGGACGCCGCATCGTGCTGGCAACCAACGTGGCGGAAACATCGCTCACGGTGCCGGGCATCCGGTACGTGATCGATGCCGGAACCGCTCGCGTGAAGCGCTACAGCTTTCGCAGCAAGGTGGAGCAGTTGCTGGTCGAGCCGATCAGCCAGGCGGCTGCCAATCAGCGGGCGGGGCGGTGCGGTCGTGTCGCAAACGGGATCTGCATTCGGCTGTACGACGAGAAAAGCTTTTTAGAGCGACCGCGATTCACCGATCCTGAAATTTTGCGGAGTTCCCTGGCCGGCGTCATCCTGCGAATGAAGTCGCTGCGATTGGGCGTGGTCGAGGAATTTCCGTTCATCGAACCTCCGCAGAAACGCGCGATTGCCGACGGCTATCAGCTGCTCGCGGAACTCGGGGCGGTGGACGATGCGAACGAGCTCACTGCCACCGGCGAAGAGCTGTCCCGATTGCCCCTCGATCCTCGTGTCGGTCGAATGATCATCGAAGCGAAATCGCGCAGTGCACTGGAAGAGGTTCTGGTGATCGCGTCGGCTCTTTCTGTGCAGGATGTTCGCGACAGGCCGATCGACATGCAGACGCAAGCCGATCAGGCGCAGGCGAAGTTCAAAGACGATAAAAGCGAATTCAGCGGTTATCTGAAGCTGTGGAAATGGCTCTCCGATTCGCGCGGTGGTCATGGAACCGATCACAAATTGTCGAACAGGCAATACGAGCAATTGCTGCGGCAGAACTTCATCAATATTCGACGTGTCCGCGAATGGCGCGACACGCATTCGCAGTTGATGACCGTTGTGACCGAGCACAAATGGAAGCTCAACACGTCGCCGGCAAGCTACGAGCAGCTGCATGTGTCGATGCTGTCGGGCTTGCTCGGAAACATCGGTTTCAAGCTGGAAGACGAAGAGGTGTACCTCGGTGCTCGCGGCATCAAGTTCTATCGTCACCCCGGTGCTCATCTGTCGAAGAAGCCGGGTAAGTGGATCGTCTGTGCCGAACTGGTCGAGACCACGCGATTGTTCGGACGTGGAATCGCCGCCATCGAGCCGCAATATATCGAGCAGATCGCAGGCCATCTGCTCAAGAAACAACTGCTCGATCCCCATTGGGAAAAGAAGATCGGCGAAGTGAATGCGCTGGAACGCGCGACGCTTTACGGCCTGGTCGTTTACAGCGGACGCCGCGTTGGGTTCGCCCGCGTCGATATGGCGGGCGCACGCGAAATCTTCATTCGAGAAGCATTGGTCGCTGGCAACTGGGACGCGAAATACCAGTTCCTCGCGGCGAATCACAAGCTGGTTCGACAGGTAGAGGAGCTCGAACACAAATCGCGCCGTCAGGACGTGCTGGTAGACGACGAGCGTATTTACGCTTTCTACGATCAGTACATTCCTGCAGATGTGTTCGGTGCTCAGAGTTTCGATGCCTGGTTCCGCCAGGCACAGCGCGCGAATCCGCAAGCGCTGATGCTCACCCGCGAAGAGTTGATGCGCCACGAAGCAGGTGGCATCACCGCCACCAATTTCCCGCGAACCATTCGAATGGGCGGCGTCGATTGCGCGGTCACATATCTGCACGAGCCCGGCGATGCCCGCGACGGCGTCACCGTCACCGTGCCGCTGTTCGTGCTGAACCAGGTGAACGAAGAACGCGCCGAATGGCTGGTGCCCGGCATGCTCAAGGAAAAAATCCAGGCATTGCTCAAAAGCCTTCCGCAAAAGTCACGCGGCCGATTCGTGCCCTTGCCCGATTCCGCAACCCGTCTTGCTGAACAGTTGTCGAAGCCAGAAATATGGGCTCACGGCTCGTTGACCGATGCGATGCTGAAGATCGTCCGGCAGGAAACCAGCCTCGACGTGAAGCGAGGCGATTTCAAGCTCGACATGCTCACCCCGCATCTGTTCATGAATATCGTGGTGGTCGACGAGCATGGAAGGCAGTTGGGCATCGGAAGGAATCTGGGTGCACTGAAAGCGCAACTGGGGGCGCAGGCACGTGGCGCATTCCAGGCGCTGGCGGGATTGAAGGTCGCATCGGCGCCTGTCGAGCCGCAGTCGAATCAAAAGGCCGCGACTTCGCATGTGGTGCAGGTCAAAGCGTCGACTCTGCCTGCGGTCAAGGCCGAGCAAAAATACGCCAACTGGACCTTCGGGGAATTGCCCGAACTTATGGAAATCCGCAAAGGCGGCCAAACACTCATTGGGTTCCCGGCCTTGGTCGACATGGGTGACGGAGTGACGATCGAGGTGTTCGACGAACCCGACGTCGCGGCCGCAAAACATCGCGCTGGATTACGTCGGCTGTTCGCGTTGCAGATCAAGGACGCGATCAAATATCTCGAGAAAAACATCCCCGACATGCAGAAGATGTCGGTGTCGTTCATGTCACTCGGCACCGCCGATGAATTGCGGGCGCAGATCATCGATGTGGCGCTGGATCGGGCGTTCCTTCTCGATCCGCTGCCGACGAACGAAGCCGACTTCAAGAAACGCGTCGAAGAAGGAAGAGGGCGCCTGACGCTCATTGCCAATGAGGTTGCGCGTCTGGCGGGCGTGATCCTTGTCGAATACGCCGCTGCGGTTCGCAAGGTGAAGGACACGAAGAATCAACCCGACGCAACTGGCGATATACAGCAGCAACTACAGCGTTTGATGCCCAAGCGCTTCCTGGCAAGCACTCCGTGGACGCAGCTTCAACATCTGCCGCGCTACCTGAAGGCGATTCCGCTGCGTCTGGACAAGCTGCGCGCCGATGCAGCGCGCGATGCGCTGCGAATGGCCGAGCTCCGTCCGCAGGAGCAGCGCTATTGGCGACTCGTCGCAGATCGCAAAGGCGTGACCGACGATCGCATGAACGAATTTCGCTGGCTGCTGGAGGAGTTGCGGGTGAGCTTCTTCGCGCAGGAGTTGCGCACGCCGCAGCCGGTGAGCGTGAAGCGGCTCGACAAGGCTTGGGCGCAGCTGGTCAGTTGAGTGGTGCGCGAATGGGGAGCGTCCGTTCCCTAATCCAAGCAGTTGATGGCTAAGTTCTTCGAATCGTTTGTGCGCTGGCATTGTTCAGCTTGCAGTCAGGAACCGTGGAATTGGAGGCAATTCCAATCCGGCGGTTCATAGATCTGCTCGTCAAACATCAGAAAGACCTTTTATGCCAGCTGCAACTACCGTAACCCCTACGCAACCCGTCTACTCGAATCAACTTGTCCCTATGGATCTACCGATCTCGAAAGTAGAGCCGGAAACCTGCATCGACGGAGAAACTTTAAAAGAACTTCACTGCCTGAATTTGCGCGTTGTCCCATCGCGTTTCGCCGACCCCGATTTTTTCGACGCGTTTCGTTCGTTGTTAGACCATCCGGTTCGCCCGAGCGCACTCGAAAAGAGCGGAGCGCTATCGAAGTTGTCGTTTCATTCGACGCTCGAGGAGCTAACCTTCGATTTCGTGCTTGCAAATCCCAAGCAATTCGGCGACCCAGATAACCTGCTTCGAGGCGCAACCGAAAACGGAATCAGAACTCAGGCAAACGAGCGTTTGATGCCCATGGCGTTCATGAAAATGCTCGATCTGCCCGCCAGTTTTATTAGCGACGGCGAGTACACGCGTTTCGATTCCAACCAGCTCGAAAACGGACTCTTGTTTGCTCGCGGGACGGATCCTCAAACCGGCAAGAACATTTACTTTGCGACCGCAAATTATCGACCGCACGCGCAGGGTTACCGCTGGGGTTGAGTAAGCAGCGAGGGCGGTCGGACTCGCCGCAGGCGTCCGCTTGCCTTCGCGCCGCTCTTCGCAAGCTCGTCGAAGACGACACTGGGTTATTCTCGAAAGAACTTCGCGATAACAACGTGACGATCGAGCAATGAATTGAACGCATCAAGCAACAAAACCACCGAGACTTCCAAACCGAAAATCGTTGTGCTCGATGACTGGGAGCACGCGCTGGCGGCGCGTGCCGACTGGTCGAAAGTCAGGGCCATTGCCGATGTCGAGTTTCACACCGAGACATTGCGCGGCGATGCGTTGCTCGATGCGATCAAGCCAGCCTCGGCCCTGGTGTTGAGTCGCGACAGGACCCCGTTGGACGCGGCGCTCATCGCGAAACTGCCGAACCTCAAGCGAGTCGTTCATACCGGCCCGCGTAATCTGAAGCTCGACCGCGACGCGTTAGCGGCGCGAGGTATCGAAGCCAGCGGCACGCCGGGCGGCCCGGGCCGAGAGGGGACAACGGAACATACCTGGAGCCTGATCTTGACTGCAGCGCGACAACTGGAGGGCCACATGACTCGTCTGCGTCGCGGCGAGTGGCGAGCCGGCAAGGCGGAACCCTGGGCCTTCGTATTGCACGGCAAGCGCCTTGGCTTGATCGGGTTGGGTGAGATAGGTCAGCGCGTTGCGCAGGTCGGCGTGGCATTCGGAATGGAAGTCGTCGCGTGGAGTCCGAATCTCACGAAGGAGCGCGCGGAAGCAGCGGGCGTCGGCTTCGTGGCGAGCAAGGAAGAACTGCTGTCGACGTCGCGTGTTGTGAGCATCCATATGGTCGCCACCGAGGCGACGCGTCACCTGGTCGATGCAAAAGGCATGTCGCTGATGCAACCGGATTCGATTCTGGTGAACACCTCGCGTCCATCTTTGATCGATGAAAAAGCGTTGATTACCGCGCTGAAGACAGGACATCCCGGCTATGCCGCCCTGGACGTGTTCGACACGGAACCGCTACCGGCAGATTCCGAACTGATCAAGCTGCCGAACGCAACGCTGAGTCCGCATATCGGATTCATTTCGGAAGAGGGGTTGTCGTTCTTCGCGAAGGGCGTGGTCGAGTCGCTGGAGAAGTGGCTAGGTCTTTGACCTGCGCTCGATCAAAGCCGAGCGAGGCGCTCTAGCGCCTTCACCAGCGTTTCGTCCTTCTTCCCGAAGCAGAAGCGAACGATGCCCTGATTGAATCCGTCGCCGTAGAACGCGGCGAGCGGAATTGCCGCGACTCCGATTTCGCTCGTGAGCCATTGGCAAAAATCGCCTTCGTTGAGGCTCTTCTCGGGCACGGCCAGATTCGAGATATCGACACACTGGAAATAGCTGCCTTCGCTCGGGAGAATCTTGAAGCGCGTTTTGGCGAGACCTTCGCGAAACAGATCGCGCTTGCGCTGATAGAACGCGGAAAGTTCCAGATACGGTTTCGGATCGGCCATGTAAGACGCAATACCGAATTGCACCGGCGTGTTCACCGTGAACACGTTGAATTGGTGAACCTTACGGAACTCGGCAGTGAGTGCGGGCGGCGCGGCAACGTAGCCCACTTTCCACCCGGTCACGTGGTAGGTCTTGCCGAAGCTGCTCACGATGAAAGCGCGCGATGCCAGGCCCGGATACTTCGCGGCGCTTTCGTGCGCCTTGCCGTCGAACACCATGTGCTCATACACCTCGTCGCTGATCAAGAGCACATCGGTGGGCGCAAGAATTTCCTGCAGCTTGAGCATGTCATCGCGGGTCCAGATGGTGGCGCTCGGGTTGTGCGGCGAGTTGACCAGGATCGCTCGGGTCTTGGTCGTGATGGCCTTGGCGATCTTTTCGAAATCAGGACGGAAGGTACCTGGCGTCAGGGGCACTCGCACCACGATGCCGCCGGCCAGCTCGATGTTGGGCACATAGCTGTCGTAGCAGGGCTCGAGCACGATGACCTCGTCGCCGGGTTTCACCACCGCAAGGATCGCCGTGATGATGGCTTGAGTCGCGCCGGCTGTGATCGTGATGTCGGTAGCGGCGTTGTACTTGCGGCCGTACATGGATTCGAGCTTGGCCGACACCGCGTCACGCAGAGGCGCAACGCCTGTCATCGGCGGATATTGATTCAGGCCGCGCTTCATCGCGTCGGTGACGGCATCGATCAGCTTGGGATCGCAATCGAAATCCGGAAAGCCCTGACCGAGATTCACTGCGTTTTTCTCGGTGGCCAGCGCCGACATGACCGTGAAGATCGTCGTTCCGACAGAAGGAAGTTTGGTGGTGAGCGCCGGGGTTCGTTCTTGAGTCGAGGCTGTCATTGAATATGTCCGGAGAAGGTGGTCTGGAGTTTCGGATTTTCGATTTTCGATGTTCGGAGGGCGTTCTCGCTGGCGAACGTCAGAGCTCGTATTCGCTCTGCTGGCCGGCCAGAGCCTTCGCGATGAGATTTCGGTCGAGTCGATCGCTCAGGAGTTCTGCGAACTTGAATACGAAATTGCGCAAATAGGCACTGCGCTTGAACGCCACTCGCGCAATGTTGGTGCCGAACAGATAGCCCATTGGCTTGACCACCAGATCTGCGTTCGAATCGTCGCGAACCGCCATCTCCGCCACGATGCCCACGCCCATTCCAAGGCGCACGTAGGTCTTGATGACGTCCGAATCGATGGCTTCCAGGGCGATGCGTGGAGTGAGCTTTTTGGTGGCGAACGCGCTATCGATCTTGGTGCGCCCAGTGAACGACGGGTGATACGTGATGATCGGCTCTTCCGCCAGATCCTCCAGCGTGACGCGTTCTTTTTTGGCCAGCGGATGATCCTGCGGGAGCACCAGAACGTGCTGCCATTCGTAGCAGGGCATCGTCACCAGTTCGGGATACTGCGCCAGAGATTCGGTGGCGATCCCGACCTCTGCGACTTCATCGATCAGCATGCGGGCGACCTGCTCGGGCGAGCCCTGATGCAGGCTGACGTTCACCTTCGGATAGGCCTCGCGAAGCTTGGACACGGGCAAGGGCAACACGTAGCGCGCCTGAGTATGAGTGGTCGCAATCGACAGCGTGCCGCTGTCTTCCGCGCTGAACTGCTCCCCGATTTTTTTGAGGTTGCCCACTTCCCGCATGATCAGCTCGATGCTTTTGAGGACGTGCTGTCCGGGTTCGGTGATACGTTTGAGCCGTTTGCCGTGACGAGCAAAAATCTCGACGCCGAGCTCTTCTTCCAGCTCGATGATGGCTTTCGAGACACCCGGTTGCGAGGTATGAAGCGCCTTGGCTGCCTCGGTGAGGTTCAGGTTTCTGCGCGCGGCTTCCTGGACGAAACGGAACTGGTGCAGGTTCATAACGAGTTCGAGTTGTTTTACCCGTTCATTATGCCCAGAGAATCTAACGACTCGTGAAATTACGAGCGAGTTCGATTATTCGAGCGCAATTCTCGCAAGCAGGTCGACAACAGCGGCCTGTTCACCGATCGACGGCCGTAGATCGAAGCGAATCGACGAATAGTTCTGCGAAAGCGATTCGACGATTTCCGGCAAATCTTCCCGAGCATGGCGTCCGACGCCTAAAAACATGGGCAGCACGTCGATTCTGGTGACACCGCTCTCCGAAAGCTGCGACACCACCGTCGGAAGATCGGGCGTCGTCATTTCGAGGTAGGCGCAGGTCACCAGAACATCCGGCGACAACGCTCGCATCCGGCTTGCGACCGCCTCGATAGGCTTCTTCCACTGCGGGTCTCGCGAGCCGTGGCCAAACAGGACGATGGCCGTTTTGGCGGCAGTTGTCGAAGAATCGGTCATACGGTCATCGCCTCAATACCAGCCAGCCGAAGGCCAATAGCGAGAAAACCGAATAGATCAGCCCTGGGGCGGCAGCCGCGATCCACGGCCTCAAATTCTGCAGATTGCCTATGTAGCCGAACACGTTGTTCAGCAGGAAAAAGCTGATTCCGATGAGAACGCCACCGAACACGTAGGTGGTGATTCCGCCGGCTCGGAAATGCAGGTAGGCGAAGGGAAGGGCGAGCACAACCATCACCAGGCAGCTCAGCGGATAGAACACCTTGCGCCAGAACTCGATCTCGTAGCGTTGTGCAGATTGCCCGTTCGAATCCAGATGCTGGATGTACTGGAACAGGTCGATGGTGCGCATCCGATCGGGTTTCAGCAGGGCGGTCGACACCATTTCCGGGCTGATGTCGGTGAGCCATTTGTATGTGGGAAGAGTCTGCCTCTCGACGCTCGAAGCCAGATTGCCAAGTTTGAATTCGGTGCGCTGCGCATTTTTCAAAGTCCAGGACGAGCCATCCGCGAACAAAGCCGATGGCGCCTGGGTTTCGGACATGAGTCGGCCACTCGGATCGAATTCGAAAATGCGGATGTCTTTCATGCTGCCGTCGGAAAGCAGCGCGCCGACGTTGGCTGCGTAGGTGTTGTTGACCTGGCGTTCTTTCAGCCACGCACCCGTCTGTCCGATGCTGATTCGACCTTCATACCTTGCCTTCAACAGTGCCGCGGTCCGGTCTGAGGTGGGCGCGATGTAGTCGCCGACGGCGAAGGTCAGCATGACGAAACCCAGGCCCAGGATCAATAGCGTCTGCAGAGCGCGCCAAGGCCCGAGCCCGCTGGTTCGCAGAATGGTGTATTCCGAGCTCTGTGCGAATCGCGACATCACGTAGATCGTTCCGATCAGCACCGCAATTGGCAGCAGTTCGTACAAATGGTTCGGCACGAGCAGGGTTACGTAGATGAGTGCTTGCGTGAGTGCGTAACCGGTCGCGGCACCCTGAGCGACGCTTGCAAGTTCGTCGACGAAATCGAAGAAGAAAAACAGCGAGAGAAAGCCTACCGTCACATAAAGAACGGCAATCAGTATTTCGCGGTAGATGAGCCTGCGGATCGTCTTCATCGAATTCTTTTTCCCCGCAACACGCTGCGAAGCGACCAATTGTTGTGTTGTTTGAGAACCCAGAGCATTCCCACGGCGAACATGCCGCCGTGAAGTGCAAGCAACATGCCGCCGAAGGTCGCGCGACCATTGGCGATCCAGCTCTGGCTCATGTTGAGCAGGTTGTAATAAACCACGAATGCGAAGAGCGCGAACACCAGATTGGCGCTGGTTCCGACGCGTGGATTCACGCTGGCAACGGCCATCGCAAGCACGACCAGATTGATGGCAGCCAGGGTCAGGCCCAGTCGCCAGGCGAGCTCCCCTCTATTCGAAGGGGTCGGCTCGTAAATCAGATTTAGCGTCGAGCGTGCTCGCGGCACTATTTCGTTCACCGCATCGAGCACGCTGGTGCCGATCTGCGTTCCGTACTGCTCGAATTGACTGATCTTCAGCTCCGGCCTCCCCACGGCGTTCTCCAGGCGCTGGCCGTTTTGCAGCATGAGGACGCGCGAATCTCCGACTATCTCTACCTGTCCACTTTGCGCCGACGTTACCGACTGCTTTCCTTTTTCGGTAGATGAGATGAATACGTTGGTTCCGGTCTTGCTGTCCGGCGTCGCCTTGTCGATAAAGAACACCCGGTTGCCGTTGGACGATTCCTGGAACTGGCCCGGTGTGACCCGTTCGAGATCGCCGCGCTTTTCATAGCGATCGCGCATGTCGCGGGTCTGCTGATTCGCCCAGGGCCAGGAAACCAGAGAGGTAACGGCAATCGCAATCAGGATTGGCGTTGCGAAGCGAAGAAGCGGCTCCAGAAATTTAAGCAATCCCTGACCGGATGCCAGCCAGACCGCCATTTCGCTGTCGCGATACATGCGCGACAACGTCGCGACGATGGACACGAACAGGCTCAGCGTGAGGATGATCGGCAACTGGCCCAGCACGGTGTAGGCCATGACAAGCATCACGTCGGACGGATCGACCGACCCCCTGGAGGCCTGGCCGAGAGTGCGGATCAGCATCATCGTCATGACGATCGTGATCAGGACCACCAGGGTCGCACCAAAACCGCGACCCAGCTCCTTGCGAATAGAGGAATGGAATAACATTGCTTCGAACGAAAACACGAATTATGAACTTCGAACTGAAAACCCTAGAGCTCCCCGGTGTCGCGTCGATCAAGGCCGACGCGGTCATCGTGATAGTTTCCGACACCTTTCGCCCCGGCAAAGATCCGATCTCGACGCTGATCTCGTCCGCGATCCGTCAGGGCGACTTCGAACTGAAGGCCGGCAAACAGATTTCAGCCTATCAGACCGAAGGCGTGTCGGCCCGTCGTCTGATTGTCGTTTGCGCCGGCGCCGGCACACCCAAGCTGATGCGGCAGGCAGTGGGTTCGGCCATTACGGCGGTCAGATCGAATAGTGCACGTGTGGCGGTGTTCATCGCCTCCGGTACCACGGCTTCTGACCGGGCCGGGTCGGTATACGCGTCGGTGCTGGCTGCAGGCGATGCGGCCTATCTTTACACCACGACGAAATCGAAGACCGACCCGCGCAAGCTGGCAACGGTCACTTTCTATCTGCCCCAGTCCACAGATTTCTCCGACGAATTCGCCCGCGGAACCGCAACCGTATCTGGCATGAACTTCGCGAAAGAATGGGGCAATCGCCCCGCGAATTACGCCACGCCAACCTTGCTTGCGGAAGCGGCGCAGACGCTCGGCAAGTTGCCGAAGATCAAGGTCGAAGTGCTCGGCCCGAAGGAAGTCGCGAAGCTAGGCATGGGATCGTTCATGTCGGTCGCTCAAGGATCTGCAGAACCCCTCCGATTCGTCGTTCTCAAGTACGAGGGCGGTGCAAAAGCCGCTCAGCCTTACGTGCTGGTCGGTAAAGGCATCACGTTCGATTCGGGCGGCATTTCCATCAAGCCGGGCGGCGAAATGGATGAGATGAAGTTCGATATGTGCGGTGCGGCCAGCGTCTTGGGCGTGTTCACGGCGCTTGCCGAGCTCAAACCGTCGATCAACGTGATCGGCCTGATTGCAGCCAGCGAAAACATGCCCGATGCAGGCGCTGTGAAACCCAGCGATGTCGTGACAAGCATGAGCGGCCAGACCATCGAGATTTTGAACACCGATGCCGAAGGTCGTCTGGTCCTGTGCGATGCGCTCACGTACGCAGAGCGTTTCAATCCGAAGACGGTGGTCGATATCGCAACCCTTACCGGCGCATGCGTCGTTGCACTTGGATCGATTCGCTCCGGCATGTTCTCGCCCGATGACGACCTGAGCGCGGCGCTGTCTGCGGCAGGCGAGCAGGCGCTCGATCCGTGCTGGCGCATGCCACTCGACGACGAATACGCCGAAGGTCTGAAAACGAACTTCGCCGATGTCGCCAACGTCGCAGGACGCGCCGGCGGTGCGATCACCGCAGCCAAGTTCCTGCATCGCTTCACCTCGAAATTCGCCTGGGCGCATCTGGACATCGCCGGAACCGCCTGGAAGGGCGGCGGCGCGAAGGGGTCGACTGGCCGGCCTGTCCCGCTGCTCGTGAACTACCTGATGAATGCGGCCGCGGCCGAAAAAGCTTCACCCGCGAAGGCAACCAAGGCTTCGAAGCAAGCCGGAACGACAGCAAAAACAGCCGCGAAAACGACAACAAAAACGGCCGCTAAGAAGTCAGCGTCGAAGTCGAAATAAAGACGCCATCAATGACGGAAGTCGCATTCCATTTCAACGCGCCGGACCGGGTCACCTACGCCTGCAGGCTGCTTAGAAAAGCGCTCGGCACCGGCGCGAAACTTGTGGTCGTCGGCGATGCCGCATTGATTGCACAACTCGATGTCGCTCTCTGGACTTTTGCGCCGCTCGAGTTCGTCCCGCATTGCCGAATAGATGCCGAACCGTCCATTTGCCAGCTGACCCCCGTGCTCCTCGGCACGCCCGATCAGCTATCCGGCGAATTGCCGCATCAGCAAGTTCTGGTGAATCTTGGCGACGAATTGCCTCTGGGCTTCGAGCGGTTCGATCGTGTGATCGAAGTGGTGACCATGCGCGACGAAGAGCGCATTGCTGCTCGCGGTCGCTGGAAACATTATTCCGAGCGCGGCTACAAGATCGACCGATACGACATTGCATCGAAGGTGACGGCATGAACGCACCTGTATCGGCACGCGTTCCTCCCAAATTCGTGCCTACATTGACCGAGGTGGTGCATGTGGAGCCACCGCCGGATGCCGAAGCACAGCTGGCACAAGACAATTTCGCTCACGCGCATTCGAGTGCCACATCGATTGGTTCCTCTGGCGAGGCTATGCTTTATTCGGAGTTGTCCGGCCAGGCCAACCCGCAGGATGTGTTCGACCAGCCACAGGCTATCGCCGACGACATTGTGTTTTCACCTGCGCCGCAGTCTTGGTCGCAGCAGGAGTCCGGGGAGGTAGATTCCCCGTCGTATTCAATCGATACCGCTCCCCAGCTGGCAACTGCTCCCGCGTCCATTTACGACCTGTCTCCGGAGCTTCAGGAGCAGATCGTGCACAGGGTCATGCAGCGCGTCGATCTCTCTCTGGAGATGCGTCTTCGAGACGCGGTGGAGTCGGTCATGCTCGATCACACCCGCAATCTGGTGCCTCGCCTGCGAGAGGAAATCGAGTGGGTGGTCCGTCAATCGGTGGCAGAAGCCATGGCCGCCGAACTTGAACGTGGCATTTAAATTCGATTTGCTTTGATTTGCGCGAGGTGGCGTGTTTCCTCTGGCTCCGGCCCGACTTTTGCGTTATGTTCGCTCTGTTGAGCCATCAAACACAGGCTTGATTTTTATATTCATCTGGAGGTTTCTATGCAATTGAAGTGGACAGCGGTCGCTATGGCCGTTTTGGCAGTTGTTGCTTGCGGAAAAAAAGAAGAGCCAGCTGCTCCGGTTGCTGCGGCACCCGCCGCCTCTGCCCCGGCACCGGCCGCTGACAGTATCACCGTGAAAATCGGTCATGTCGCACCTACCAGTGGCGCTATCGCCCACTTGGGCAAGGACAACGAACTCGGCGCACGCATGGCCATCGACGACCTGAATGCCAAGGGCATGAAGCTCGACGGAAAAACCGCCAAATTCGAACTGCTGGCTGAAGACGACGCTGCAGATCCGAAGCAAGGCACTGCAGTTGCTCAAAAGCTGGTCGACAGCAAAGTCAACGGCGTGATCGGTCACCCGAACTCAGGCACCACCATTCCCGCATCGAAGATCTACTCCGACGCTGGCATTCCCCAAATTTCTCCTTCGGCTACCAACCCCAAGTACACCCGTCAGGGCTTCAAGACGGCATTCCGCGTCGTGGCTGACGACGTGCATCTGGGCGGCACCCTCGGCAAGTACGCAGTCGACACGCTCAAGGGCAAGTCGATCGCCGTCATCGACGACCGCACCGCTTACGGCCAGGGCGTCGCCGAAGAATTCGAAAAGGCAGTGACTGCTGCTGGCGGCAAGGTCGTCGGACATGAATTCACCACTGACAAGTCCACCGACTTCATGCCTATCCTGACCAAGCTGAAGGCTGCCAAGCCCGACGTTCTGTTCTACGGCGGCATGGACGCAGTAGCAGGCCCGATGCTCAAGCAAGTCAAACAGCTCGGCATCAAGGTCAAGTTCATGGGTGGCGACGGCATCTGCTCCAACGAGCTGCCCAAGCTGGCTGGCGACGCAATGGCCGATGACCAGGTCGTCTGCGCCGAAGCAGGCGGCGTAGAAGGCGCTGGCAAGGCTTCCCTGGATGCATTCAAGGAAAAATTCAAGGCCAAGAACAACGTGGAAGTGCAAATCTACGCACCCTACGTTTACGACGCTGTGATGGTCATGGCTGCCGCGATGGAAAAAGCCGGTTCTTCGGATCCGGTGAAGTACCTGCCTGAGCTCGCAAAAATCGAAGGCTACAACGGCGTCACCGGCCCGATCGCTTTCGACGAAAAGGGCGACATCAAGAACGGCGCGCTGACCTTGTACACCTACAAGGGCGGCAAGCGCGAGCAAATCGCCGTGGTTCGTTAATCGACAACTTCACCCGAGCGATCGGGTGATCGACGGACGAAAAAAAAGGAGCCTTCGGGCTCCTTTTTTACTGACGCAGAGAGTTTTTATTTGTGGAGAAGTGCGCCAGGTTTAACGCGTGAAAGATCTATTAGTGATGATCGAATCAGGCAACCGACGATGCTGCGCCTGCGCTCATTGCGACCGAAGGTCCGAAAGGGGTGGTCACACGAAAGGGCCACGGTGCTTGTGCACGCGCCCACGCCGGACGATCTGCCTGCGCTTTCGGTGTAGCAGTTGAGCGAGCAGTGTTTGCGCCCAGAACCTGAGCCGACGACAACGAGTTGAGGGTGACTGTCGATGAAATCATGGCGGCTCCGATAGAGGTTTTAGGACAATTTGTATTGAAGACCAGTTGACTGGTTTATTCGTTGAATGCACTTTAGTTATGCGCCCGGTAACGCGTTATCGGCAAGCCAGCCATTAACTTGTCGGACGATTCTTACGGCGCTCGCCGGCAGGGGGAGGCATCGCCAGTCCACATATCTCTCGCCAATAGAATCTGGATCACATGCAAACAGGAATTTTGTGCGGCCTACTGGCCGGGGCGTTCTGGGGACTGGTTTTTATAGCGCCGCGGCTATTGCCTTCGTTTTCCCCCCTGGAGTTGGTCGTCGGCCGTTACGGCGCCTACGGTGTCATCGCCATTGCCGTTGCAATTCCGCAAATGCGCGGTGCCTGGAGGCGCATCGAACGTACCGATCTGAGGGCGATGCTCCGGCAAGCGCTGGCGGGCAACATCGTTTACTACCTGCTGCTGGCATACGGCGTTCAGCACGCAGGTGTTTCGGCCACATCACTCATCATTGGCGTCCTGCCAGTCGTCGTCACTCTGATGGGCCGACGCGATCATGGCGCGGTATCGCTCCGAACGCTGGCGCCCGCTCTTGGTCTGGTTGTACTCGGCATCGTGTGCATCAACATCGACGTGTTTACTCATGGCGCTTCGCATACGGGAGGCGGCGAAGCGTTTCCAGTCACCGCGCTACAGCGAGGCTTAGGTGTGATCTGTGCAGCTGGGGCGCTGATTTGCTGGAGCTGGTACGCGGTCGACAATGCGCGCTACCTGAAAGCGAACTCCAAATTCAGCAGCGGGCAGTGGGCAACGCTGTACGGCCTGACGAGTGGCGCAATCTGCGTCGTCATCGCGATCGCGATGTTCGCGACCGACTCTTGGAGTGGCATGAAGGCCATCGCAGCGGACGGACAAACGGGTAGCGCTTCGTTGCCGGTGGATTGGACACGCTTCTGGATGGTCAACATCGCTGTCTCGGTAGGCGCTTCATTGATCGGCAATCATCTTTGGAACATCGCAAGTCGCAGCGTGCCGGTCACTTTGTCCGGCCAGCTCATCGTGTTCGAAACCTTGTTCGCGCTGCTGTACGGCTTCGTATTCGACCAGCGCATGCCTCGCGCGCTTGAATGGGCGGCAATAGCGCTGTTGATGGTTGGAGTCGCTTGGGCGGTTCGCAAACATGCAGCCGTCGAACACACGCCGTTGCCCACGCCCCCGACAGCCTGAGGCGGAGCTCGCGCCACATGTTTTCGAGCTACGCGCTCAGCCTTGAATCGCTTTCGGGTCCATGTAGAACACTTCCCACATGTGCCCGTCCAGATCTTCATAACCGTGCTGGTACATGAATCCCATGTCTTTCGGTTCGGTAAGTGTTTTCGCTCCGGCTTCGACAGCCTTCTTGACGATTTCGATTACCTCTTCCTTGCTGTCGAAGGACAGGGCGATCAATGATTCGGTCGATTTTTTTGCGTCAGAAATAGGTTTCGGCGTGAACGTGGAAAAGAAGCTCTCGACCAACAGCATCGCGTAGTTTTCTTCGCTGATGATCATGCAGGTGGCATTCTCGTTCGTGAATTGCGGATTGAATTTGTAGCCCAGATGGGTGAAGAAATCGACCGACTTTTTGAGATCTTTGACCGGAAGGTTGACGAACATTTTCGAGGCCATCATTGCTCCTGTTTGAATTCGAGATTTGAGGTTTGAGTTTTGGCGTTTACGCCTGCGCCTTGCAAATATAGAGCAGCCTGCCAGACGGAAGTGAAAAACGCGTCCCGAAATTACCCGTCTACACTTGTGAAATGCAACTGTTCTTCCTGACCGCTATCGCGGCGTTTCTTGTCGTGTACACGCTCAAGCGCAACGATCAAAAGAGCCGGATCGTATTTCTGTCGCGATATCTCGAAAACTACCGGATCGAAAAGCTCATGGAGACGCTCACCCAAGGGTATCTGCGGGCGTTAGGAGAGAGCGATCCTGTGCGGCGTGACCAGATATTCGGTTTGCTGAGTTCGGCAGAAGCGGACTTGAACGGGCAATTCGACCGTTTCGCAAGCGAGTTCGCGAAAGCGCCCGAAGTAGACACGCGGATCACCTTGCTTAGCGTTCCGATACCCTACGCGGCCCGGCTTTTCCCGACCGCGACATTCGATGCGAGAAAAGCATTTGCGATTCATGCCGAAGGAATACGGAGAGCGGCTCAGGATGATGAAACCCAGTCGCAACGTGACCGCGCATTCGTCATGTCGGCTGAACTGTTTTTGATGCAGCACACCTGTCACTGGTTTTGCCGGTCGAAAGGCGTTGCATCGGCTCGCATGATGCTTCGCCATCAAACTCGGTACGAGCAGTTGATCGAGTCGGTGTCGCCCGAAACTCGCGACGCCTACCTTACGCTGACCAGGCAGAGAATTGCGCCCGCCTAGTTTTTGCCCAGCAATGAACGCAATTTGCCAGCCCAGGTTTTAGACAACCTGTCCATTATTTCGACGTTGTCCTTGGCAAGATCGGCATCCACCGGTTTTCCGACTTGCTGCTCTTGCTGATCCCGCTCATAGGCTTTACGGGCAGCTTCCCAAGCAGTGAAATCGTCCTTGATTGATTGAATGATCTGATCGCGGGTTTCCATGACAAGCTCCTTTTCGCTCACCATAAAACCGTGATTCGACAAGCGATTCGGCCATAGCGCAAAGCACTCGTAGGACTTGTCCTTCAAACGCTCCACGGCCCTCTATTTAGCGACGCCTTTCATAAGCCGCAGACCGTTCGCGACGACTAACAGGGTGGCACCCATGTCCGCGAACACTGCCATCCACATGGTCGCCGAACCCGTCAACGCGAGCACCATGAACACCAGCTTGATTCCCAGCGCGACCGTGATGTTCTGCCAGAGAACCGAGTGAGCCTTTTTCGACAGCCGAATCGTCTCTGGGATTCGGCGCAGATCGTCATTCATGATGACGATGTCGGCTGCCTCCATCGCGGTGTCGGTGCCCGCGCCCCCCATCGCAAAGCCGATGTTCGATTGCGCAAGTGCAGGCGCGTCGTTAATCCCGTCACCGGTCATGCCGATGTCGCCGTATTTCTGTTGCAGCGATTTGATGGCGGACAGCTTGTCTTGCGGCAGCAGGTTGCCTTGTACTTCCGCAACGCCAGCCTCCGACGCGATGGTGTTTGCGGCAGCTGCGTTGTCTCCGGTCAACATGACTGCGTGAACACCGAGAGCCTTCAACTGCGATACGGCTTCACGCGAGGACTGCTTGATCGTGTCCGCCACGGCAAACCATGCGAGCACCTGGCTCGACCCGATCAGCAGCGTGACAGAGCGACCCCGAGACTCCTGCGCAGAAAGCGCTGATTCAAGTTCGGCGCTGGAAAAATTCTTCTCGACGGCAAGGCGATGATTTGCCAGCGCATAGACCTCGCCCTCGACAGTGCCCTGAACACCCCGACCCGGCAGCGCCTCGAAGTCGGTCACTTCGACGCCCTGAACTTCCAGGCCTTTGGATATGGCAATCGATACCGGGTGGTCTGAGCGGCTGGAAAGACTTTTAGCCAAGGTCTCGATTCGATCGCCAGCGGTTTCATCGAGCGCCTTCCACTCGACCAGCTTCGGTTTGCCCTCGGTAATGGTGCCGGTCTTGTCCAGCGCAATGGCGCGCAGTTTGCGAGCGCCTTCCAGATACACGCCGCCCTTGATGAGAATGCCGCGCTTAGCCGCCGCTGCCAGCGCACTCACCACTGTGACTGGCGTCGAAATCACCAGCGCGCAGGGGCAAGCCACGACCAGCATCACCAGCGCCTTATAGATCGCGTCGAGCCAGGTGAAACCGAACACCAGCGGCAATCCGATTGCAATCAGCAGCGCGAACACGAACACGCTCGGCGTGTAGATCGAGGCGAACTTGTCGATGAATTTCTGGGTAGGCGCGCGGGTCGATTGCGCCTCTTCTACCGCATGAATGATTCGCGCAAGCGTCGTGTCGTTGGCTTCTGCGGTGACGCGAACCTCGATCTCGCCGGTGTCGTTGATCGTGCCGGCATACACGGCATCGCCAACTGTCTTGTCTACCGGCAGACTCTCTCCGGTGACAGGCGCCTGATTGATCGCTGTCGATCCCGAACTCACGACTCCGTCGAGCGCAACACGTTCACCCGGCTTGATGCGGATAAGGTCGTCGATCTTTACTTCGCTCGATGCAATCGTCTTCCAGGCGCCATCGGCTTGCCTGACCAGCGCTTCTTCCGGCGCGAGCGATACGAGGCCTTGAATCGAGTTGCGTGCCCTCTCGGCAGCCTTGCCCTCGATGAGTTCTGCGAACGCGTACAGCGCCATCACCATGGCTGCCTCGGGCCATTGCCCGATCACGAATGCGCCGGTGACGGCCACACTCATCAGCGCGTTGATGTTCAGCTTGCCTCTGCTCAGCGACGACAGGCCGTTTTTGTAGGTCTCGAATCCGGATAGCCAGATAGCGATGGCCGCGACGACGAGGCCGGCTCCTTTTGCAAACGGTGCATCGGCAAACATCAGGTGGAGCACTTCGGCGACCAGTGCCAGAGCGAGCGCGATGGACAGTCGAGCTATGCCGGTTTCGGCGCCATGTTCATGGTCGTGATCATGACCGTGCTCGTCAGGGTGGTCATGATCGTGTCCGGCATGCTCAGCGTGTTCGGCGTGTGGATGCGGCGACTTCGCGGCAGGTGTCCCGCATTGGTCGTCCGCGCAGCAGCTTGCGATTGGAGGTGCTTTTCTCGATGCGCGTTTGGTATCGAGCGGCTGGGACGGGATGCCCCCAGAACTTGCGGTCTTTTCAGTCATGGCCTCATTTGAAACCCTGTAGCGGGTATAGAGTCAACCGATGTTTCCGGGAGATTCAAATGAAGATCGGTGAACTCGCAGCCGTGACCGGCACCTCGATAGAAACCATCCGCTACTACGAGCGAGAAAACCTCTTGCCCGCTGCGCCACGCACAGCATCGAACTACCGCCAATACGAACAGACGCACGCCGATCGGCTCGTCTTCATTCGTCACTGCCGATCGCTCGACATGGCCTTGGGCGAAATTCGGGTGCTGCTGAATTACCGCGATTCACCGGGCCAGGATTGCGACGGCGTGAACACGCTGCTCGACGAACATATCGGTCATGTGACCCAGCGTATTGCTGAGCTGAAAGCCTTGCAAAAGCAGCTGTCGGCGTTGCGCAGCGAATGCGCCCACACATCGTCGACCGACAACTGCGGCATTCTCAAAGAGCTGGCCACCGACATCGTTCCAGCGCGTTCCAGACAAGCCCGCGCGCATGTGCACGGCGCGCATCGGTAAAACCGAACACACACAAAACTTTTTTTAAAATCCAAATATCAATGGAGCGACCAATGAGCGAAGCGCAGGTGACAGTACAGGACAACCCGGCCAAATCACGATTCGAAATTCTCATCGGCAATAGCGTTGCCGAAGCGGTTTACGAGTTGAACGGATCGACGATCCGGTTCACCCATACCGGTGTGCCGCCGGATCTTCAGGGAAGAGGGTTGGCGACCAAGCTGGTAACCGCCGGACTCGACGCCGCCCGTACCCGAAATTTGAAGGTGATCCCTCAGTGCGAATTCTTCGACGCGTATATGCGCAAGCATCCGGAGACGCACGATCTGCTCGCGCCCGAGGGCCGGCAGATGCTGGGCGTGTAGTGCGCAGCTTCAGACGTCTTCAGCCGCGCCTGCAACGTCAATCGGTGCGAATCTGAACTTCTTTCGAGAGCGCCAGATATTTGGCGCTTTCCCGATCCAGCACCTGCTGGAATCGCGCACCTGAGTATCCCGTTGGCTTGATGCCTTGCGCCACGAGGAAAGATCGCAAGGCGTTGTCTGCTAGTACCCGGTTCACGTCAACGCCGATTTTTTCGACCGCATCGTTTGGCGTTCCGGCGGGCGCAAAAATTCCGAACCAGGTTCCCGCTTGGTAGCCTTTGTAGGTTTCGGCAATCGCAGGAACGTTGGGCAAAAGAGCGGTACGCGATTCGCTCGAAACGCCTAGCGCGACGAGTCGACCTGCCTGAATCTGCGCGATTGCCGGCGCCAATGCGATGAACATCACATCTACATCGCCGGCCATTACGCCGTTCAATCCGGCCGGGCCACCGCTGTAGGGGATGTGCGTCAGGTAAAAGCCCGCGTTTTGTTTGAGCACTTCCATTGCAATCTGCTGCGCGCTGCCGTTGCCTGCAGATGCGAAGTTGTACTTGCCGGGATTTGCTTTAGCTGCGCTCACGAAGTCCTTGAGTGTCTTGAATCCGGTTTTGGGATTTGCGACGAGCACGAAGTCGATCTCGCCCAGCGACACCACCGGCACAAGATCTTTCTTCACGTTGTAGGGGAGGCCGTTGTTGAAGCTCGGAAGAATCGTCATCGGCCCGTCGCTGGCAACCAGCAGGTTGTAGCCGTCGGCAGGCGACTTCACCACGTAGTCGGTGCCGACGATTCCGGCGCCTCCGCCCTTGTTGTCGACCACTACTGGCTGCTTCCAGATATCGGTGAGCTTTGCGCCGATCTGGCGAGCGAGGATGTCTGGAGCGCTGGCTGCGTTGTTATGCACCACGAGATGCACAGGCTTTAACGGGAACGACTGGCCGCCGCCTTGCGCAAATGCCACCGCGCAGAGGGCGAAGACGAAAAGTCCGACCGAAGCGTCGCGCAGGAAAGTCGGCGAGCGAAGAGTGCGCAGCACTCGCGATTGAACCGCAATGGCGGATGCGTCTTTGAAAGAGAGCGACGAAAGCGGCAGGAATTTCATCTGGCGATTGTTGCCAGCCGCTCTCATATCTCAAACGAAGATTTTGTCGTGTGCTTATGTCCGATCGAGCATTAGAACTTTGCTAGACCTTCCTAAACCATTGATTTTTAAACGAAATTCTTGTTTGTAGGACGCGGCAGGCCGAGGTTCTCGCGGAGCGTTTTACCTTCGTACTCGGTTCTGAAAATTCCACGACGCTGCAGCTCCGGCACCACCAGATCGACAAATTCATCGACTCCCTGGGGCAGGTACGGAAACATGATGTTGAAGCCGTCGCTTCCGCGTTCTTCCAGCCACTGCTGCATTTCATCGGCAATGGTTTGAGGGGTTCCGATGAACTCCAAGGTCCCGAAGCTGCCGCCGACGATCTGAGCCAACTGCCGCACCGTCAGGTTGTCGCGTTTGCCCATTTCGATGATCTTTAGCCGCCCGCTTTTGCTGGCGTTGCTCTCCGGAATTTCGGGAAGCGGCTTGTCCAGATCGAAGCTGGACACGTCGGTGCCCAACATGACCGACAGTGACGCGATGCCGCTGTCCGGATGCACCAGCGAATCGAGCTTGGCTTTCTTCGCCTTGGCCTCTTCGACGGTGCTTCCGACCAGGACGAAGGCGCCCGGAAGAATGAGCAAATGATCCGGATTGCGCCCGGCCTTTGCGGTTCGCGCCTTGACGTCGGCGTAGAACGCCTGGCCGTCGGCCAGGGTGCGCTGGCTGGTAAATACGACTTCTGCCGTCTCGGATGCGATGTTGCGGCCAGCCTCGGACGCGCCAGCCTGCACGATCACTGGCCATCCCTGTACAGGCCTCGCAATGTTCAGCGGCCCGCGCACCTGAAAATTTTCTCCCTTGTGATCGAGTGTCTTGAAGCGCTTCGGATCGACGTAAATGCCTGACTCGACATCGGCGATCAGCGCATCGTCGGCCCAGGTGTCCCACAGGCCAGTCACGACATCGAAGAACTCGCGGGCGCGTTCGTAGCGCTCGCCGTGCTCGAGATGCTCCTCGCGGCTGAAGTTCAGCGCCTCTCGAGGATTTGCGGAGGTCACCAGATTCCAGCCCGCGCGACCGCCGCTGATGTGATCGAGCGACGCGAACTTGCGCGCGACGTGATACGGCTCGTTGTAGGTGGTGCTGGCGGTCGCGACCAGGCCGATGTGTTCCGTGACCGCTGCTAATGCGGGAAGAAGTGTGAGCGGATCGAACGACGTGGTGGTGTGACTGCGCTTGAGGGCCTGTTCGGGCATGTTCAGCACGGCCAGATGGTCGGCCATGAAAAAAGCGTCGAACTTGCCGCGCTCAAGCGTCTGGATGAGCGACTTCAAATGGGCGAAATTGAAATTGGCATCCGGCCAGGCGCCGGGCCAACGCCATGCGCCGGTATGGATGCTCACCGGTCGCATGAAAGCACCGAGCTTGAGTTGGCGTTTGTGAGGCGTCGTAGGGGATGGATCGGTGTGGCTCAAGATGGTCTCGCGGTGGGCTCGGGGTGGATTCGGGGTTTTGGCGCCCGACGACGGTTGTTGGAATTTACGCCGAACTTGGATTCCTTGTGATGGCCCCGTGGAAGCTGAATGTTGTGAGAACGTGTTTAAATATATTTAGGATTTCCCCCTTACTTCTCTCTCTTCTCTTCCTCTTTTTCTTAGCATTCCTGGAGTAATCGACATGACGGATACCAAGCTGATCGACGGTTTCACGCAGACCATCGGTGGCAAAAGCGAAACCAGCCCGAAGACCTTCGAGGTGATCAATCCCAGCACCGGAAAGGTGTTCGCAATCGCGCCAGACGCCACCAAGGATCAGCTCAATGCGGCGGTCGCTGCGGCTCGCAAGGCATTTCCGGCATGGCGCGATCTGAGCTGGGAAGAGCGCGGCTCTTATCTCAAGAAGCTCGCTGGAGTCATGCGTGACAACGCGGAAATGCTCGCCAAGCTGCTCACGAGCGAGCAGGGCAAGCCACTGGTCGAGTCCCGCGTGGAAGTTTTGCGTTCGGCGATCAACATGGAAGCCTACGCAACCCAGAAGGTCGAGCCCACCGTGCTTCGGGATGACGATAAGGAGTACGCCGTTGAATACCACCACGCGTCTGGCGTGGCAGCAGTCATCTCGCCGTGGAATTCGCCTATTTCGCTGTTCACGCTGCGTGCATCGCCGCTGCTTCAGTCTGGTAGCACGGTGATCTCGAAACCTTCGCCTTACACACCGCTCGCCACCTTGAAGCTCGGCGAACTGGCACGCGATGTATTCCCGCCCGGCGTATTGAACGTCATTGCCGGCAACGATCCATTGGGTCAATGGATGACCGAGCATGAAGGCATCGACCGCGTGTCGTTCACCGGATCGGTTCGTACCGGCAAGCGAGTTGCTGCAAGCGCTGCGGGAACGCTCAAACGCGTCGGACTCGAGCTGGGTGGCAACGATCCGGCCATCGTTCTCGACGATGCAGACGTAGAGCAGGTGGCCAAGAAGATAGTCGCGGTTGCGCTGCGCAACTGCGGTCAGATCTGCATGGCGATCAAGCGCATTTATGTGCCGGATTCGCTGTACGAGCCAATGGTTCAGGCCATTGCGAAGAACGCATCTGCAGTCAAGGTGTCCGATGGCCATGAGGAAGGTGCGCAGATGGGACCGCTGCAGAACCGCATGCAATACGACATCGTCGCAGGCATTCTGAAAGACACGAAGGCAACGCCGGGCGCACGCATCGTGACCGGCGGCACACCGTCGGACGGGCCTGGCTACTTCATTCCGGTGACCGTCGTGGCCGACCTGAACGACGACGCCCGTTTGGTGAAAGAAGAGCAGTTCGGCCCGGTCATTCCGGTGCTGCGCTATTCCGATCTAAACGATGCGATTGCGCGCGCGAACGACACCACCTTCGGACTCGGTGCGTCGGTCTGGTCGTCGGACATCGATCGCGCAGCAAAAGTCGCGACGAAGCTTCAGGCCGGCAGCGTCTGGGTGAACGATCATTTCTCGCTCGATGTCGATATTCCGTTCGGCGGATGGCGTGATTCGGGTATCGGACGCGGCAACGGCAAGCTTGGTTTGCAAAGCTGCATGGAGCAGAACGTCGTGCGCGTGATGAAGACCTGATCGGCGCGGCGTAGCGGGAAAGGCGTTCTCGCGTCGGGCGCCTTCGCTTTTTCTTTCGCTTTTTCTTCGCGTTAAGTCCTTTTACTTCGTCCAGCGGCCTTCGGCTGGCCCTACTGTTGGCCCGATGCGAATAAGCGGTACGAAGTCACTTGATCACGGGATCGTGCCCATCGCCACTGAGCATTTCTCCCATTAGGATGTTCCAAGCCGCGTCTCTGCGGTCGGGGAGATTGTTGGATGTCTCGGCGATTTCGCTTCTATGCCTACGCGGCCTTCATTGCCGCATGCGCCGCCGCATTGGCGGTTTGGGCCGCAAACGTTTTTTCGGGCGAGCGTCAGTCTCTGGAAATGAGGCTTCGCCTGTCGCATGTGCTGGCAAGAATCGACAACGTTTCTTCGCCGACCGACGTTCTGGGCTCGGCAAGTTCCTTGGGAGCCGTCAGCCCGCGCCTGCGCAAAGGTGCCAAGCAAACCGAGCGGGTCGATGACCCTGAAGTGATCGAGATTTTGAATACGGCGGTGGGCGTTTCGGGCGTGGAGGGCGCTTTCGTTGCCAACCCACAAGGCGTTATTACCAGCTACTACGACCGCTCGGGCACCAAGATCGGCGCTATCAACGTCAATACACGGCCCTATTTCGTCAGTGCCATGGCCGGTCGGCCTAACGTCTACCTGTCCTATGGTCGGGCCAGCAAGAGAAACATAGTTTTCGTGGCGGCGCCCATCTACGACAGCATCACGGCCGTCGGCTCTCCCATTGGCGTGTTCGTGATGATGGTGAAATTCGACGTCTACGATCGCATCATCGAAAGCGCTCGGGAATCGTATGCGCTGGTGTCTCCCGAGGGGAGAATTTTTTCTACCAACCTTCCCGGTATGCGCTACGCGCAGTTCTCGGGCCAGCCGACCAACCGGAACGACTCCGAACGCTTGCCCGCGATGCAGGATGCGCTCAAAAAGCCGACGATCGAAATCCTTGCCAACGATCGGGCGCGCTTCCCGGGCATAGGCGTTCGGCGAATTATTTTCGAGGATGCCGATTTCCCGGACCCTATCGGCAAATGGAGACTCGCCATCGTCGGCGATCCGACCGAGGGCCTGGCGATTTCCGATCAGATTGCAATCGCTTTTCTTGCGCTTGTAGCGGTCATGTTCGGCGCGCTGTGCATCGAGCTGTTCCAGAAACGAGAGAGACGACTGGCCACCGAATTCGCGCACGCAGAAGAATTGAAACAGCGTCAGGCACAGGACGCCTTCATGGCCACGGTGCTCAACGCAAGCTCGATCTCTTTCCACGGCTGCAACGACGCGGGCATCGTGACCGACGCCAACACCTCGTTCAATCAGCTATTCGGCGTCGAATCGCATTTGATTCGCCAACTCAAATGGGCAAGCTGTTTCGTTCATCAGTCGGACTACGAAGCTATTTTGAAGATGCTGGCCGAAGATGGGACGGTGCGTCTTTACGAATGCGAACTTCAGCGCGGCGACGGCTCGCATTTCTGGGCGCTGATTACCGCGACGCTCGTTCGCCGCGAGGACGACACGCAGAGCATCGCCGTGTGGACTGTGAACATTTCGGTTCGCAAGAGCCTGGAATCGCAGCTGGTGTCTGCGCTGGATGTGGCCGAAGATGCGACCCGCATGAAGTCTGCGTTCCTGGCGAACATGAGTCACGAAATCCGAACGCCTATGAACGCGATTCTGGGTATGGCGCAACTCACGCTCAAGACCCGGCTTGACGCCCGGCAGTACGACTATGTCGAGAAGATTCTGAGAGCGGGCAGAAGCCTGTTGGGGTTGATCAACGACATCCTCGATTTTTCCAAGATCGAGGCGGGCAAACTGGAAATCGAAGAGGTCGAATTCGAGCTGGATCAGGTGTGGTCGAACATTACCGAGCTGGTGTCCGATCAGGCCAGCGCGAAGGGTTTGGAGCTGCTGCTGAATGTCGACAAGGACGTACCGCAACTCATGGTCGGCGACCCGTTGCGGCTGGGGCAGATCCTGCTGAACTACACGAACAACGCGGTCAAGTTCACCAACGCGGGCGAGATCGAACTGTCCCTGAAAGTGCAGGAAGATCGCGGTGAACATGTGCTGCTCAAGTTTGCCGTGAAAGATACCGGCATCGGCATGAACGAGCAGCAGCTGGCTAAAGTGTTCCAGTCGTTCGAACAGGGCGATAAATCCACCACCAGAAAATACGGCGGCACCGGGCTGGGTCTTGCAATCTGCAAGCGACTGGCCGAGTTGATGAAGGGCGACGTCGGTGTCGAAAGCGTGCCCGGCAAGGGCTCGACTTTCTGGTTCACTGCGCAACTGAAGAAGTCCGACAAGCAACCGCGCAGGCTCATCGCGCCGACCTGGCTTCAGGGTCTGCGGGTTCTGGTTGTGGAAGACAACGCCAGCGCACGCAGTTCTTTGCGCGACATGCTCTCTCGAATGATGTTCAAGGTGGTCGAGGCATCATCCGGCAAACAGGCGCTGCATTCGATCCGCGAATGCCACGACGCGGGCACGCCGTTCGACGTGGCCGTCATCGACTGGCAGATGCCCGAGATGGACGGTATCGAAGTGGTTCGGCAGATCAAGCTCATGGAGCTGAAGCATCCGCCCAAAACGGTATTGATCACGGCTTACGACCGCGACGACGCGTTCAAGGGCGCGAAAAGCGTCGGTATCAGCGAAGTGCTGGTCAAACCGATCCAGCCGTCGCTGATGCTCGATTTCGTGACCGACTTGCTGAGCTCCAACATCGATGAATTCGACGACTCGGTTCATCTTGTCGAGAACAGACAGGAGCAACTCAGCGACATCCGGGTGCTGCTGGTGGAGGACAACGAGATCAACCAGGAAGTCGCTTCGGGACTGCTGGAATCGCGTGGCGTGAAGGTGGATATCGCCTCTGACGGAATGATGGCGATCGAAAAGCTTTTCAAGGCGCCGGACGGCACGTACAACGCCGTGCTCATGGACATGCAGATGCCGGTCATGGACGGGATTGCCGCGACCATGGAAATACGCAAGCAGGCACGCTTCAACAAGCTTCCGATCATTGCGATGACCGCCAACGCGATGCAGCAGGATAGAGACAGGTGCCTTGACGCCGGCATGAACGATCACATTCCCAAGCCGATCGACGAGGACGTGGTCTGGGAAACGCTGGGGCGCTGGTTGAGGCGCCCCGAAGTCGCTTTGCGCGTGCCTGAAAAATCCCATGAAATGACTGGCTCGTTCCGAATCGACGGGATCGACACGTCTGCAGGTCTACGCCGAACTCGAGGCGACAAGATCATGTACAAGAAGCTGCTTTCGCGCTTCATCGACGGGCAGGCCGATATCGCAGCGTCCATCTCGCATTCTCTGGATAGTTTCGACAAGGGCAAAGCAGAGCGCGATGCGCATTCGCTGAAGGGACTCGCGGGAACACTGGGCGCAATGGATGTTCAGAGAGTGGCGAGTCAGATCGAAGTAGCTCTTAAGAACGATGCACCGCGCAGCGAGGTCGATGCGTTGATTCCGCAACTGGACACGCTGCTGGAGAAAACGGTGCACGACATACAGACGGCACTCAGCAATGGCGAACCCAGCACCAGCCCTACTGCCGTGGCGACTGAAGAGCTGGAAGACGTCGCCCGCAAGGTTCTCGAGATGCTCAAAGAGGGCAACGCACGTGCGGTCACCTTGTTCGATTCATTCGCGCCGACGCTCAAGAGCGGTTATCCGGAAATGTTCGACGGAATTGCGGCTGCAGTGCAGGCGTACGACTTTGCATATGCCGCGGAATTGCTCGAAGCGGCCATGAACCCGCCGCCAAAATGAGGCGGCGTCCTACATAAGCAAACCCTACAATTCGCTGCACCAACAATGCCGATTTGGGAGTAAGCATGTCAGAGAAGATTCGTAGTGAGATCAGTCGTATTGAGGAACTTCGCCGCCTGATGGTTCTCGACACTTCCGAAGAAAAAGCCTACGACGACCTGACCCGCCTTGCCGCCGAAATGTGCGACACCCCGATTGCCCTCATTTCCCTGGTCGACAGCGATCGGCAATGGTTCAAGTCTCGTGTGGGTCTGCAGGCGAAGGAAACGCCTCGCGAGTACGCCTTCTGCGCTCACGCGATCAAGCAGCCCGACGAAGTCATGATCGTGCCGAATGCGACCGAGGACCCGCGCTTCGTCGAGAACCCGCTGGTGACCGGCGATCCCAACATTCGTTTTTACGCCGGAGCGCCTTTGGTGACGAAATCCGGGGAAGCGCTCGGCACTCTGTGCGTCATCGACAGCAAACCCCGCGAACTTGACGCCAACACCCTGACCAAGCTGCAGTTCCTTGCGCATCAGGTCGTCACCATGCTCGAAGCGCGCGCCGAGAAATTGTCGAAGTGAGCGACGAAGTAAGCGGCACTGCCGGGAACTCTGCGCTGCCGGAAACTCTAATCCACGTGGCGGTCGAGTGGGGGAGTGGGTCGGCAATCGAATTTCCCCCGCTTAATCGAAATGAAAGCTCGATGTTTTATAAATAGCGGTTTCCAACTTCTCTCGGTTGGAACGCATCAGGAGTTTCCAATGACAGCTCAGCCTAAAACCCGCCTGCGTCACTTCGCGATTTGTGTCAGCGAACTTGTCGTTTTAGATGTTTCGACAAAAGGCTGGACTGGAACGGCGGCGGCCTGAGCCATGCTGAACAAGCGATTCGAGGCCCTGTCGTTCATCTTTTTTTTCGTGGCGGTAGCCGTTCTTTATTTTCAGAAGCGCGACGAGGCGCAGGAGCGCGATAGGCGCATGACACAGTGGGTCGAGACCTGTCCCGTGGGAACAGGCAAGGGCGTGGAACCCACCGCAACCGTATCCGAATTGATGGCCGGTCGGAGCTACCTGGAAGGTCGCGGCGCCAAACCCGACATCTCCTGCGACAAGCGCGAGGCGGTCAGGAAATCGCTGCCCTGAGACGGCGAAATCCTCATCGCATCGCACTGTCGGCTAGGTTACTGAAATAGCGTTTCCAGAGATCCTGGCAGAGTGACCTCCAGCATCTCCAGGTCTGGCGAAGGCATCAGCGCGTAGGCCAGCCCTCCTGGAATCGCGATGCTGTCGTCCTTGGCCAGGTGATAGGTCTCGGCGCCATGCGCGCCGCAGTTCACCGCGACCGATCCTGCCAACACGAAGTAAAAACAGAACTCGCTGTCGTGGCTCTGAAGCCGAGATCCGTCTGTCGACTTCGCCCGAACGATGCGGACACCGGCGAGCCCGGACGTCGCGTCACCGATACCTGTGTCCTGCGACTCGAACCCATCGAGACGCCACGGATTCCATGAAGCCTTGCTTCGAATGTGATGCGCGAACCTCTGGCCGCCGAAGAGGTGGTCTTTCGGTAGTGGCGCAGAAGGCAGGGTCAGTTCGTGATCGGCCATGGTGATGTGCTCGGCGGGACCGCCGATCTCGACCACTTCGGCTGCGGCAGAACTCTCGAGAACGCGATGACGAATGGTCGGAGGCTGCAACACGCAATCGCCTTCGTTCAGGATGAAGGGTTCGCCCTGACCCTCGTACACCACACGAACCCAGCCCTTGCGGCAGAAAATCATCTGGAACCGGACTTTGTGGAAATGCACGTAGTCGGGAACCGGACCGCCCTCGAGGATCTTGATGTGCGATGCGATGAATGCTCCGCCGTGCCGATCCGGCAGCAGATCGCGATACCGCAGTCCGGCGCGACCGACCGACCAGGTCGCACCGTCGTCGATTCGATTCAGCACTAGCGCCTGACGCGTCTCGGGGCTCGCCATCGGCGGATCGAAGTGGGTGAAGCGGATTTTCAAACCGTTGGGCGCCACAAGATCGCGCGTGCCGCCGGCAGCCTTTTCCGGGTCGTCGCAAAGCAGCCGGATCGTCATGGGCGATGACTCCGACGGCGGCGCGAGATGCGCCGACAGATGCAGCGTCAGGCCGTAGCCCGACACGATGGAATCGCTGGGCGCATCCGCCGGAAAAATGGCGTCGATCCTGAACCCCAGCTCCTGAACGAAGAAGTCGAGGGTCGGCATCAGGGTGTCGCATCCGACGGGAATATGGGCACCGCGAATCTGGCTTTTATCGATGGTCATCGTAGAAATTTGTCTCTTTTGTCTTTGTGCTTTTCCGCAGCGTGCTGCCGATTATTCCAGCGTGATCTTCGCCTTTTCAGCCGCCTGCTTGTAGCGTGCAGTCTGCATCTTGATCAGGGCGTTCATGCCGTCCGGACCCTTCGTGTTCGACTCCAGGAACATGGCAGCGAGCTTTTCTTTCACGTCGGGCAGCGCCATGATTTCCAGCACTTCCTTGCTGAGGCGGGCAGTAATGTCGTGTGGAGTGCCAGCCGGTGCCGACATGCAATAGAACGCGTCGATGGCAGCTGCGCCGTACCCGAGCTCACCGAGTCCGGGAGCGTCTGGCAGGAAGCTGCTGCGCTGCTCGCCATTCAGCGACAGCACGCGGAGCTTGCCCGCCTTGATGTGCGGGCTGGCTGCCGACAGGGTTTCGAAGCCGAGATCGACCTCGCCGCGCAGCAACGCCAGCAGCGATTCGCCAGCGCCTTTGAATGGGATCGGCTCGATTTCGATGCCTGCGGCTTGCGAGAGCATTTCACCGGCCAGATGCGGTGCGCTGCCTGCGCCGTAGGTCGAATAACGCAGATCGCGCGGCTTGGCTTTCGCAGCGGCAACGAAGTCGCTGAGCTTCATGAACGGCTTCGACGAGGCGGTGACCAGCACGACAGGTGCGGTCACCAGCAGTGCGATAGATGTGAAGTCCTTGTTGACGTTGTAGGGCAGATTCGCCTTCAGCGCGGGCAGCACGGCAAGGCTTCCGCCGCCGGTCACGAGCAGCGTGTACCCGTCGGCCGGCGCTTTGGCTGCCGCTTCCATGCCGATGATGGTCGAGGCACCCGGCTTGTTGTCGACGATCACCGCCTGTCCCAGACGTCGTGCCAGATGTTCCGCAATGATTCGCGCACTAGCGTCGGTCGCGCCACCGGGAGGGAAGGGCACGATGATCTTGATGGCCTTGCTGGGCCAGCTTTGAGCCATCGCCACTTGATTGCCAAGTCCGTAAGTAGCCGCGACGGATGCGAATGTGACCAGTGCCTGGCGACGGGACAGTTTGAATTTCATGATGGGCGATCGTGGAGTGAATGAATGAGTGAATGGGATCGGCTAGACGGCGTTCTTGAATTCAGACGGTCGGTTGCAGAACCGAGTGCGCCTTGGCGTTCCACGGCGCCTTGTCCTGCGACAACTGCTCGCCGAGGTCGTAAAAAAGCCCGGTCATCAGCATCAGTCCCTCGCGAGCGACCGACTTCAGCAGGTGTTCGTTCGGCGCGTGTTGCGCACAAGCTGGATATGAATGGGGAATCCAGAGGGTAGGAAGGCCGAGGATTTCTGCGAACACGTCGTTGGGCAACGAACCGGCCAGGTTCGGAAGAATCGTGACCGTCTTGCCGGTGCTGCGTTCGATCGATCGCTTCGTCCATTTCACCCACGGATTCGACAGCGATAGACGTGTAGCAGGCGTGCCCGCAGTCACCTTCACCGTCACTTCGTGGAAGCCCGCTTCGCGCAGATGCGCCTGCACGATTTCTTCGACCCGCTCCCACGGCGTGCGGGGGATGAATCGGAGTTGGCAATAGGCGACGGCCTTGGGCGGAATCGCGCCGACCGGGCGCTCGATAGACCCGGATCCCATGGCGAGAACCTCGATCGCGTTCCAGCCCATGAGGCGTTCCGCTTCGCTCAAGCCTGGCTCGCCCCAAGTGGCATCGGTCGTCGGGTCTTCCGCATCGCCGCCGATCTCAACGCTGGTGAGCGCCTCGCGAATGTCGTCGCCGAGTTCGGTCGGGCGCAGGCCCTTCACCAGGATGCGCCCCTGTTTATCGACCAGCGACGCCACTGCGTTCGAAATAACCACGGCGGGATTCGTGAGCACTCCGCCCCAATTGCCCGAGTGAAATGCGCGATCGCGGCTGTTCAGGCTCAAGGTGAAATTGACGATGCCGCGCGATCCTAAAAACAGCGTTGGCTTTGCAGCGTGAACCCGAGGTCCGTCGCTTGCAATGAACACATCGGACGCAAGCAACTCGCGGTGGGCTTCGCAGAATTCGCGCAAGCCAGGGCTGCCGACTTCTTCGCCCATTTCCAGCAACACCGTGATGTTGTAGCCGAGCTTGCCTCCGCGCGCGGCAATCACATGCGACAACGCCGCGAAGTTGACCGTGTGCTGCCCCTTGTTGTCCGCAGTGCCGCGGCCGTACCAGCGATCGCCTTCCGCGCTGAGCGTCCAGGGCTGCAAGCCTTCGCGCCACTGCGCGTCCTGGCCACGAACGACATCGCCGTGACCGTAGGTGAACACGGTCGGCAGATCGGGCGATTCGATTCGACGCGCGACCATGAGCGGTGGCATGCCCGGAAGCGGGTTGTCGAAGGTCTGGCATTCGAAGCCCAGGGGCTCCAAGTACGGCGCGATCTCATCGACCAGATAGGTCAGCAACTCACCGGGGGAGTTCTCTTCGCTGGAGCTCGCGAAGGCGACGCGCTTGGCAAGGGTGTCTGCGAATGCGCCGGAGTCGAACCAGGACGCCGCGCCGAGCAGGGCGGCGTCTTTCAGTTGTTGGCTTTGATCGTGAGTAGGTGACATGGATGTGAAATCTATTGGAAGAAGCACCCCTTTACAATTAGAGAATTCAAAATCTTCAATTGCCGAAAAAGCAAGGCATGCACTAAAACATGGCAACCAGTTTTTTAGGCGCATCGGCGCGGTACTTTCTCGAGGTCGCCAGAACCGGCTCGATTGCGGTCGCGGCTGAAGAACTGCATGTGGCCAGTTCGGCCATCAGCCGGCAAATTTCCAAGCTCGAAGAAAGCGTCGGCTGCCAGCTGTTCGAGCGGCGCGCACGCGGCATGGTTCTTAGCGAAGCGGGCGAACGACTCGCCCTGTACATGCGCAACACGTCGCTGCAGGGCGAACGAGTTCTGGAAGAAATCAAGGCGCCCGCCAAGCGCGCAGAAAAGCTAATTCGAATTGCGTGCACCGAGGGCTTTGCCTGCGGTTTTCTTGCCGAAGTCATGTCGAAGTTCCGGCGGGATCATCAAGACTGCTTTCTTACTTTGACTGCCACCTCGCCACAGGGCGTGAGCGGGCTCGTCGCTCGGGGGGAGGCCGATGTCGGACTGAAATTTTCGGTGGCGCCAGAGCGTGGACTTCGCGTGGAACACACGCAGCCGGCACCCATCGTGCTGGTCACATCGGTCGATCATCCTATTGCGGGAAAAAGAAGAATCGCACTCAAGGACGTTCGCGATCTGCCGCTCGGATTGCCGGTTGCGGGAACGACCTTGCGCCAGATTCTCGACCTGGTTTTCCAGACCGAAGACATGCGCAGCAATGCAGCGTTCGCGGGCAACTTGCCCACGTTGCTCGACCTCACAGTACGTGGCGATGCGGTGGTTTTTTCTTCTGTCATTAGCGTGTCGCATTTGCTGTCCGCCGGCAAAGTCGTCGCCCTCGCGGTGCCGGAACTGGCATTCCATCAGCGCAGCCTTTTGGTGCTCACCCATGACGAAGACGCTCCCTCGGGCTTGCGCAGGCAGTTCGTCGATTCGCTGATCAAGGCGACGATCGATCACGGATAGCGGTATTGCAACAGTCATTGATCGGATTTACCGTTCGCGCGATCTGAAATTCGATTGGCCCGCACCGAGGAAACCCGGTTTCGGTCAAGCCGGTGTATCTCCAGAATCGACTCAAAGAGCTTTTGTCGATTACCGGAGAGACATACATGAAACGCACATTCCTCAAACCATTGGTCATTGCATCGCTGGCCGCGATTGCTGCCGTCGCGGCCCCCGTCACTTTCGCGCAGAGCTATCCGACCAAGCCGATTCGCCTGGTCGTGCCTTTCGCGCCTGCCGGCCCGACCGATATCGCGGCTCGCGTGATCGCACGCAAGATTTCCGAGCAGATGGGCCAGACCATCGTTATCGACAACAAACCGGGAGCCGGCGGCACCATCGGCTCGGGCGAAGTGGCGCGGGCACCGGCCGATGGCTACACCTTGCTGTATGGAAGCAGCAGCACGCTGGCGGTGAGTCCGGCGCTCTACCCCAAGCTGCCCTACGACGCGGTCAAAGCATTCGCGCCGGTGAGCCTGGTGGCGCGCGGTCCGCAGATCATGGTGATCAACGGCCAACTGCCGATCAACAACCTGAAGGAATTCGTCGAGTACGCCAAGAAGAATCCGGACAAGGTCTCGTTCTCGACAGCGGGTACCGGATCTATCGGCCACCTTGCTTCGGAACTCACGACGAATGCTCTGGGCATCAAGGCATTGCACGTGCCTTACAAGGGCGGCGCGCCGGCTATCAATGCGGTGGTTGCCGGCGAAACCCAATTCACCATCGATGCAGTCGGCACCACGTCTGCATTCGTGAAGTCGGGTCAGATGAAAGCCATCGCTGTGCTGAGCGACAAACGAACCGCTTTCGCTCCGGATGTTCCGACAGCCAAGGAAGCCGGCTACAACATGCCATCGGCCGATTTCTGGAGTGGCATCGTCGCGCCAGCGGGCACGCCCCAAGCGGTCATCGACCGACTCAACAAGGAAATCGTCGAAGCACTGAAGAACCCGGAAGTCGGCAACCAGATGAAGACGCTGGGATCGGAGCCGCAAGGCAGCACCCCGGCGGAATTCACCCAGTTCATCCAGGAAGAATCGAAGAAGTGGGCCGAGGTGGTCGTGCGTACCGGCGCGAAGGCCGAATAAGCGACGGCGCGTGAGTGGTCGGCGGGCGTTTATTTGCGCTTGGCCAGCCAACGGTCGAACTGCGCGATTTCTTTCTTCTGCGCGTCGATGATCTTCTTGGCCATCGCCTTCATTTCGGGCGATTTGCCATGGTCGAGTTCGACCTGCGCCATCTCCAGCGCCTGCTGATGATGGATCTTCATCATCTTGGCGAAATCGACATCGACGTCGCCCGAGGTCTGCATCGACTGCATGTCATGCATGCCGCCATCCATCGATTTCTTGAGCGCATCCGAAGGTGTGCCAGATGCGGAAGCGCCATGGTTGGCGTGATTCATCGCCATCGGGGCCATCGGCGCCTGCTGTGCGTTCGCGACACTGAACGAAGCGATAGCAAACGTGCCGGCGGCGACGGCCGAGAGAAATTTGAAGTTCATTGACTGCTTCCAAGTTGATTCGGGTTCGAGCTTACAAGGCTCGCCGCCCGAATCTGCTCAAGACCCTACGCCAGATGGCGTTCTTCCAGCGAGCGTCTTTCGTCGAGGGCGCTTTCGCTGGCCGACTCGTATTCGATGCCGCCGATGTACTTGAACATCAGGTTGTAGAACCAGCATCCGACAGCGATCGACAGGTAGCCGAAGATCAGATACCCGAGGGGAAGAAAGATCATCATGATCAACGAGGGACCGGCGCCTTTCGGCATGGCCAGGATGCCAATCAGCGCGAACGGAACGAAGAAGACCAAGGACGAGATGGCCATGAGGATCGCGAATACTTTGCCGTTTTGATGCGGCGAAAAACGGACGACTTGTTGTTTCATGAGAAGGTGCCTCCCTTTGCACCGATGACTTACTGTTTGTTATACAAACTATGACTGATCGGGCTTGAGGATGCCAAGCAACGCCATCGAGCGCAACATCTCCGCGCGAAGAATCCTGATCGCGTGAACAACGGCATCCTGACCGCCGCCCGCGACCGCGTAGAAAAACGGTCGGCCCAGAAACGTCATCGAAGCGCCGGTCGCGATCGATTGCAGAACATGAGATCCGCGCCGGATGCCGCCGTCGCTGAACAGCGTCGTGTGGGGGGCTTCCCTGCGCATCGAACGCAGCGCTTCGAGTGGAGCGATAGCGCCGTCGAGCTGACGCCCACCATGATTGGATGCCTGCACCGCATCGACACCCATGTTCTTCGCGATGAGCGCGTCTTGCGCAGACGACACCCCTTTGATGACCAGTTTGCCCGGCCACATGTCGCGCATGCGCGCAAGGTGATCCCACGACAGGTTGTCGCGTCCGCCGATCGTGGTCGCCTTGCGAAACGTGATCATCGGAACGCGTGGAATTGCGAGGTTGGTGAAAGTCGGCATGCCGCCGGTCAGCACCGTGCGTAGCAGGATCCCGAAAACCCAGCGAGGGTGTGTCACGCCGTCGAACATGAGCTTGGCCGATGGCTTGAGCGGCGAGCTGTAGCCCGCACGTCTGTCGCCTTCGCGTGTACCAGCCACCGGTACGTCGACCGTGACCACCAAGGTTTTGTAGCCCGCAGATTTGGCGCGTTGCAACACCGCTAGGTTCTCTTCTTCGACGGTCGATGCGTAAATCTGAAACCAAGCGCGCGGATTCACCTCGATGATTTTTTCCATGGGCGTGAGCGATGCGCCGCTCAACACGAACGGAATGTTTTCGTCGCGTGCAGCTGCAGCCAATTGCACATCGCCGTCGAAGGCCGCGAATGCTACGGCACCCATCGGGGCGATGCCGAATGGCGCCGACCATTCTTCGCCCCAGAGATGCGTCGTGAGCGAGCGGCTTGTGGTGTCCACCAGTACGCGCGGCACAAAGGGAGTCGACTTGAACTGGTCTGCGTTCGCGCGATAGGTGAGCCCGTCTTCGGCCACGCTGCAGATGTATTGGTAGACGCTGCGCGGAAGGCGCCTGCGGGCGACCTCGGTGAAATCTTCGAGGTTGAGGATGCGGTCGAGGTTCATGTGCCCGGATTATCGGGGGCTAGGCCTTGATCGGCTGGATTGAAGTCTGCATTGAAGGCGCGATCGCCTGCACCTGACTCCATGCCAGATCGGCGACTCGCATGTACTTGTCGCCCATGGCCTGAGCATCGGCGCTCGACGCCGTGCCTCTAACGACTCGTCCGCGTATGCCGTGCAGGATGGCTGCGAAGCGGAACATGTTGAACGCGATATAGAAGTCGAGTCCGGGAATGCTTTCGCGGCCGGTGCGTTGGCAATAAGACGCGACATAGCTCGCTTCATCCGGCAAGCCCTGAGCCTGCAGATCGATGCCCGCGATGCCGCCCAGAATGTCGGGCGGCATCCGGAACATCATCGCGTGATAGGCGAAGTCGGCCAGGGGATGACCGAGCGTGGAAAGCTCCCAGTCGAGTACCGCAAGAATCTTCGGCTCGGTCGGATGGAAGATCACGTTGTCGGCACGGAAGTCGCCATGCGTGATGCTGGTCTCGTCGCCTGCCGGAATGTTCTTTGGAAGCCACTCGACCAGCGCATCCATGCTCGGATGTCTGCCTGCCAGTTCGTCATCCAGATATTGCTGCGACCATCGCGCGATCTGTCGCTGTACATAACCCCCGGCACGTCCGTAATCGGACAGGCCAATGGCGGCGTAGTCGATCGAATGCAGATGCGCGATTGCCTCGTTCATCGCATCCAGATAGCCGGCGCGCTCTTCCCTTGGCACAGTGCCGAAACTCGCATCCCAAAAGATGCGACCCTCCACCATGTCCATCACGAAGAACCAGCTGCCGATGATGCTGTCGTCGGTGCAAAGCCCGAACACTTTCGGAACCGGAAACCCGACGCTGCCCAGCGCGGTCATTACCTTCGCTTCGCGCTCCACGGCATGCGCGCCCTTGAGCAGAACACCAGGCGGTTTGCGGCGCAGCACGTAGTTGCGCGAAGGCGTGCGCAGTCGATACGTCGGATTCGATTGCCCGCCCTTGAACTGGTCTACCCGCAGCGGGCCTTCATAGCCAGATACGTTGTTGCGCATCCAGGCGTCCAGTGCAGCTTCATCTATCCGATGCTGCTCTCTTACAGGAATAGTCTCGCCGCCGGTAGCTGCTGCGGGCGATGTCATTTGCGTGTCGCGCCTAGCGCTTCGCGTTTGATTTTCTTGGCGAGCGACCATTTGTGCACTTCGGTCGGGCCGTCGTAAATCCGGAACGCACGAGTCTCGCGAAACACCTGCTCGACAATCGTGTCGCGCATGACGCCGCTGCCGCCCATGATCTGCACACACCGGTCGGCAACCCGAAACAGCGCATCCGAGACAGCCACTTTGGCCATCGAGCTTTCGGTTGTCGCCTGCGATCCGCTGTCGAGTACGCCGGCGCACCAGTCGATCATCAGTGCCGATTGCTGCAGGTCGATCAGGTTGTCTGCGAGCATGAATCCGACACCCTCGTGATCGATCAGCAGCTTGCCGAAAGCCTTGCGGGTGGTCGCGTACTCGGTTGCGATTTCATTGGCTCGCGTTGCCGAACCGAGCCACCGCATACAGTGAGACAAGCGGGCAGGCGAGAGTCGCACCTGCGCGTATTTGAAGCCTTCATCGACTGCGCCGAGAACCTGATCCTTAGGCACGCGCAGGTTGTCGATAGCGATCAGCGCATGACCACCGGGCATCGAGCTGTCGATGGTGCCGAGGATGCGTTCGATGCGAATGGCAGGGTGCGGAAGATCGACAAGAAACATCGTCGCGTGCGCGTGTTCGCCAGTACCGGTTCGAGCCATCACGATGCCGACCTTTGCGCCATCGGCACCGGTGATGTACATCTTGCGGCCGTTGATCACCCAGTCGCCACCTTCCAGAACCGCAGTCGTTTGCAGCATCGAAGGATCGGATCCGGCGCCGCCTTCCGAAGCTGGCTCGGTCATGAAGAAGGCCGATCGCGACTCACCGCTCACAAGTTGATCGAGGAATCGTTTCTTCTGCGCAGGCGTTGCGACCTTGCCGATGAGAAACATGTTGCCTTCGTCGGGAGCCATGGTGTTGACCGCGATCGGCCCGAGCGGCGAAAGGCCGGAGCGCTTCAGCACTGCAGCGGTTTCGAGCTGCGTCAGGTGCGATCCGTCCGGGAGGATGTGCGGCGTCATCAGGCCGGCTTTACGGGCGAGGTCGCGCAGTTCGCGGACCAGATCGTCGCTCGGTCCGTGACTGGTGTTGCGCGGATCGCGCTCGTAGGGAACTACGGTTTCCCGAACGAATTTTTCGACGCGATCTGCAAGCGCTTTGCTGCGCTCGGTGGGTGAGGGGGTGAACATCGAAATTCCCGATCGATTGTTGGTATGAACTACAGGCTGCTTACGAGATGACCACCATCGATCGCGAGCACCGAGCCGGTCATGTATTGCGATGCGCTGGATGCAAGCAGCATGAGTGCACCATCGAGGTCGGTCAACTGCCCGAGGCGCCGTTGAGGAATCCGCTTGATCAGCGCCTTGCCGGCGTCGGTCTGCCAGAAATCGCGATTCAGCTCGGTCTCGATGTAGCCCGGTGCAATCGCGTTCACCCGAATGCCGTATCGCGCCCATTCGAGTGCCAGCGATTTGGTGAGCTGGATCACGCCGGCTTTGGAGACTGCGTACGAAGCGACGCTGCCGGCCTGGCGAAGTCCAAGAATCGACGACACGTTGACGATGCTTCCACCGCCGCGTTCTTTCATGCCTTGCGCAATGGTTTGCGCCACGAAGAACATGCCCTTGAGGTTCGTGTCGAGCACGGCATCCCAATCGTCTTCAGTGTGGGCGAGGGCAGGGCCGTCGCGAACGACGCCCGCGTTGTTGATCAGAACGTCGATCGGCCCGACCGCCGCCGAAAGCCTCTCGCGAGACGACGCGTCGGTCACATCCAGCTCGACCGTCCTGACCTCGCCATAACGACTCAACTTCGACGCCAGCGCCTCGAGCTTGTCCACACGCCGAGCCGCGATCACGACTTTCGCGCCGTGCGATGCCAGCAACTCGGCAAAGTGCGCGCCAAGCCCGCTCGACGCGCCCGTGATCAAAGCGGTTTTGCCAGCCAGATCGGCGGTTCCAGCAATCATGTTCGTCTCCATAGCTCCGGAAGAGCCTTGGGTTATTTATACATGCGGCGGTGTGGATGCTGCGGCGTGATACGGGAAAAGTCTTAGGTGGTAGGTGGTGGAGGTTTGTTCGTAGGATGAGAGAGTGAGATGCGACGAGTGTCGATGCGCTCACGATGGGGGGAGGGGTGGCCTCGGATACGATGGCGGTGTAGGCCAACATTGCTGATGCAGACCGAAAGCGAAAAGTGAAAATCATGCAAATTACACGACGCCTCAAACGTACAGCATGCGTTATGGTCTTGGCAGCTGTCACGTTGTCGGTGCTGAATGACGCAACCGCGCAAACGCGCCCAAGGATTCAACGAAATAGCATCGATGCGATGTTCTCGCAGATGCGAGCCAAAGCGCCGTGGAACGTGGACGGGCCGTTGCTCTGGGGCTATTTCTTCTTCGATCGCTCGCAGGAAAAGTTGCAATCTGCGGCTTCGGAGTTAGCGGCGAAGGGCTATAGAGTCGTAAGTATCGAGCAGGTACCCGGCGGCATGTTCCGACTTCATGTAGAGCAGATCGAGGTGCACACTCCGGAATCGTTAGATGCTCGAAATCAGGAGTTGTATGCGCTTGCGGATCGCCTGAAGATCGATTCGTATAACGGTATGGACGTGGGTCCTGCGGCGCCAATACCAACGAAATAGCAGTGCTGGCAATTACCGCTTTGGCCCTAGGCAGGTTGAAGTCACAACCCTAAGTGGAAATTCGTTAACGGGACACAGAATAATCTCCACAAGCGGACATCCAAAAAGCTCATATGCGCATAAGAGTTACCAGCATCACCGCTACGGAAGTTGGAGACAGAATCAGCGACCAAACGGTCCAAATTGAAGACATCCTTTTGTCAGCGCTCGCGTCAGCAGAATACGGCGAAGGTGTTGAGCAACTTATTTTTAAGTTTGTTTGTGTTGACGACGACATAGTTGAGAACGAACGGTATTGCGTCGCGAACAACTACAAAGGCCGATACAAGGACATGCTCTCTGGCCAAACAGTAAGGTTTTTGAGTTTAGCGATACCTGTTGAGCCTCAACTCGTGCGGACGTCCTCTCCGACTGATTTGGGCGCTTCGCTAAAAAAGAGTTTGCTACAAGAGCTCAGAGATGCCGCATTTGCGATGCCAAAGAAATTCAATCGCCAACAAGCCCTTGAGGATATAAAAAACGCACTCGGGCAATGACCGCGTTGGGCTAGTCGCGGAGGTTGTTACGATGACTCTTATTGGATAGAAACTGGCAGTCAACAACCCAGAATGAAACGTAAACGGTCTATCACGTTACGCGTTACCAAAGCGAAATTGGTGAAGCCGGCTCGGCTCTCGCGGCGTGAACGCGCTGAGCGTTTTGCCGAGGCGAAAGCAGCATGCTTGAAGCAACACGTGTGGATCGAACTGTTGCTAAAGACCTTTGGTCCAAGCTGGGTCGCCTTTGTGGTGTGGCCGAGCATCGGGATTCTTTGGGGACTGCTTCATGATGCAAACAACCCATTTCTCGTGCCCGCACTTGGAGCAGTTGGGGGACTTGTCGTATCGATCTACATTTATTTCGGCGACACTCGATTCAGCCAAGTCCTTACGGCGTTTCTTGGTCTGACGGTTGGTAGCGGCCTTGGCATACTTTTCGGACAATCAGATAACGTTGCAGTGTGGTCGGCAATTGGTTTCGTTGTCGGGCTCCTTGGTCGCCATTTAGTCTCGGTGATTGCGCTAGTTTTCAGCTATGGATGAGCAATGCTTCTATTTGAAGGACAGCTTTGGGAACGAACCAGTCTCCGCTACGACGGCTGCCATCGGCCAGAAGGGGACGTTTTTCAAGAGGGAACGCATGCTAAATCAACCTCAAATGAAATCGGTCGAGACTTCCAGTCTCGACAACTTGCCTTTATTAACTCCTCGACAAGCTTACTCAGCAATGTTGGATTTTTTGCAAACTGAATTTGAACTGTCAGGGGAAGCTGGAATGGTGCATCTTGGTGGGTTGCTAGCAGAACTTGCGCTTGAAGAAGATGGCCGAAGTGCTGATCCTGGAGGAGTAGAGACGTTTGTAGAGTCGGTCAAAAAAGTCATTGCGCGCGACAGTAAAGATGTCTAACGGCCAGCAGCGGACGTTCAGGGGCAATCGTTGAAATCGGAAAAATTTACCAATGATGAATTGGCTGACCTTGATTCCGCGTTCCGAGATGAATTTCTTTACGAGGACGATGATGTATTTGCAACAATCGATCCGTTGACCTACAGGCGCGGCGACGGTGACCAGTGTCTGCACATCGCATGCATGTGGGGGAATTTGCGCTTAGTCCAGTTATTGGTGACGGGTGGAGCGGATGTCAACGCTCGTGGGGATATGGGCTATACGCCGATTCAGTACGCCAATACGCCCGAAATTGTCGACTTGCTTCTGAAGTCGGGTGCCGATCCTACGATCAAAAACGAATTTGGCAACTCACCCGTTGGCTGGGGCAAAAAGGTTTAGCTGATGTCTGCTTTGGGTCCGAAGCGGAAGTCGTTACGATGTCTTTTATTGGCCAGAAGCGGACATTAAACGGAGATTCAAATGGAAAATTCCAAGGCGAAAGAATTGCCATTGATTCCATTTCTGCCGTTAGAACGCTGGTTCACACCTTTGGGCCTGTTTGGAACGCTTGCCGTGATCTTTGGGCTTCTAATTCGAGAGTTCACTTCAGCAAAGACAGGAGTGAACATCTTGGTTGTACGTGGAGTAGGAGCAGCTTTAGCTTGTCTGTTGATTGCTGCGATGTGGATTGCACTGAGGTGCCCTTCCTGCAAGTTCAAATTGTTCGTCCATGCCATTGCTACACAACCTGCTTCAAATTGGCTACGTTGGCTCATCGATGTGAGAGTTTGTCCAAAATGTGGGCATCACGACGCAGAAAAATTCTCAGACAGTACAGCTACAACAAGATGACGCCTTACGGCCAGAAGCAGACCGTCAACGGGAACCAATTTGGAAATATCGCTCCGCGGGCGGGATACTGATTCACTCGCTGCATTCAGTCGAGTCGGCATTCAGTTGTTGCTCGACGGCTCAATCGAGCGTTTGGGAGAGCAATTCGGTTACGCGCTCGCGTTTGAAAGATCAGTGCCTGTCGCCATTGCTGCTGACCTCGGCTTGTCGCTGCGTGAGGCCGGCGTCGGCAGCCTAGCGGAACTCAGCCCTGAATTGCCAACAGTTGTTCGCTACGCTCCGAACAACACGGGGTTGATTGCAGCGGTCTCCGTCGTGCTAAGTCTCGATGCTCAACCCAAGTTAGAAGTCGATTTCGTCGTCACGGCACAAGGTTCACAGACGTTCATGTCGCTGGAACAAATCAGTTGCTGTGGACCGATTTGAGACATGTCGGCTTTGGGCCCATAGCAGACCTCGTCTAGGATGGCTTCAGCGAGTAAAGCGAGTTCTAATCTAGCAAACGAACCTCAACCTCGGTGGCCTTCCCATCGACAAATCGCACGTTACAAAACCACCGTTCAACAAACGCTCCTCGAAAGCCAATTCCTATGATGTCTGAGCGTTCTGAATAGAGTCCATGAGGCTTTTCGAGTGGTGCCAGCAAGTCCTTAATTTGCTGCAGTGTCGATCCCAAAGGGACTGAAGCACAGGTCTGAATCGCTCGACGCTCCGCGACCTTCGAAGCAGCCACGACACACCCCACGAAGACCAGCGCGAACAACAACGTCGCACTGGATATTTGAGCGAAGGGGCGCTTTAGTTGGCGTAGTTGCATCAGACAAATGTCCGCTATTGGACGTTAACTGCCCATCGTATTGACCAAGACAAATAAGCACAAGTAGATACATACCAGTGCACTGACGACGCCAATGGACACCTTGAACGCCATGGTCGAAGTGGGGTAAGTCCTGAACGTGACGCAGAAGCAAAAGGTAGTCGATGCAGTTACCGTTGCCACCAAAGGCAGTGACGACTTAAAACCGGGGAAATAGCTCGGAATAAGCCACGCATAGATTCCCTGTTGTAACCCGATTGCGACCAACATCAACGCAATCAACTTAGCGATTAAGGACGCAGCACGATTCATAGTTCAACATCCGCTTCTGGCCAATAGGCGCCATCGTAGCTAAGGTTCTTTAGAAGGGATGGGTTGCAGACGTCTTGTTCTCCAGCGCCAAACCCCGAAACAAAGAACTGACAAACCTCTAAGTAATAACTCCAAGCCACCGTAGTCCTTGTCGCCGCCAAGAGACGCAGCTTTTGGACCAACCACACCTCCAGCTGCAATGTGGGTTGCGCGGAAAACGCTTATTTCCGCAACATTGCTCATGACGCCACATCCGCATACAGCGCACTTTTCGCTGGCAGGTGTATTGCACGTTCCGCACGATAAACAAGCCCAAGCGTAGTTCACCATTTGCTGTCCTTTGAACGTCCGCTTCTGGCGGATAGGCGTGATCGTATCGGAGACTGCATCGGAGCCCAAGCGTTCAATCTAGGACGCGTCGCCGTCCGAATGCGGATAAAAATTCACTTCGATCCCTAGGCCGAGCAGAGCAAGTCGCTGCGTCGTCTGAGCCGAAATATCGCTGCTGAAGCAAGCCAGCCGCTCGCCTTTCGGGACATATACGGCTACACGGACACGCCCGTTTCCGTCTGCAACAGTGGATGGTTCTTCGCTGAATGAAACGAGAAATCTGGCGACTGCACCGTCAATGGCAGTGTCCGAGATCGACGGTTCCCGCTCTTCAATCGCAAATGTTCCCGAACTGAATGTCGAAACCGTATAGGCCGGATTTAATGACTGCGTCATCGACGCTAACGCCTCGACGCCCAACGCTCCGACTAGGCTCGTCTCAATGTCCATATAATCCGCCGCCCTCTTGATGTCCGCTCCTGGCCGGTAGCCGATGCCGACTAGAGGCCAATCCAAGTGAATATTCCGCAAGCATCGGCAAGGAACGCCACGCCAAAAACTATAACGGCACAACCGAAACCTATAGCATCCCAACCGGTGACAGCGTAAAGCTCTTTTTCCTCACCTTCATTCACGATTGGCACGTGACGACGCTTAATCCAAACGATGCCGGTGCAAATGGCGATCAGGCCAATATTCAACTTGAAAATCAACAAGAATGTCATGTGCTGGCGGTGATTTAGATGGATGCCAGCTTCTGGCCGGTAGGCGTCATCGTACAGACTTCGAATCGCTTGGTTTGATCTCAAGCCGTTTGCATTCGGCAAGAATGCGCGGCGCGAAAAATCCCCATGTGCCTCCGAGTAGGCTACCGTAAATCCCTCCACGAACCCAAGCGGTGGCTGGAAATATTGGGCGCTGAAAATATTTAGAAGCGGGTCAATCAACAGCGAGATGCAACCAACGGCGCAAGCCATCACGGTCAGCGCGATTAACTTGGCGTACTTCAGCATTCTTCACTCCAGTCACCTTGAACGCCTGCTGCTGGCCGATACCTGCCATCCTATCGAAACACTTGCTTATGGGCATCGTAAATTGCGAGCTATACCCGAGCCGGCCTCCTAGGCAATTGGTTTCGTGCGATAAAGCGCAACGCCCAAAGCAGCAATAAGCAATGGGAAAATAACGGCGGCCCATCGCATAAAAATATCACCCTCTGGCACTCCGTTAACCAATATCGAACCTCCGGGAAAGCCCGAGGGCAGGTTCGTTGCGGCAATTAGCAGACCAACGACAATAAAACACGGCGCCACGATCCGCCGCAAGCCAAAGCTGATTAAGCGAAAGTGAAAGCGCTTGTACCTGTCTCCTAACTTTTCGGGGTCTGTCATTTGATGAAGTGCATGAGGGCGAAATTCCGCTTCTGGCCGATAGCTGCCATCGCCGACCAATGTAGTTCAGTCTGAAACGTAGCGGTACTTAGATACGACCCGCCCTGCATTCGAATACCCGATGCCGTACGACGTTAAGAAAAAGTTATACCGAACCCACTTAACGCAACGTCCATCATTCTTGCCTCGATAGTCGACGTCTGTACCCCACCAGATGTTTTCGCTGCAACCGGCTACCGTGTCTGGGCGGCCGATCAGAGCTAAAACGCGATCTTCCGTCACGTCTTCTCTCAAAGCCCAGAAAGTGTCGTCTACCGCTGAAGATTTTATGAAGCTGATGCAGATTGAGATCCCTACGAAGGCGACAGCCAAGAAAGGAACGCTGAGCGCCAATAGCAAAACCACGTGACTCGCAGATTTTTTGGCAGGCTTCATTTGGTTCTTATGCTTGAAAAGGGTACGTCCGCTTCCGGCCGATAGCTGCCATCCTAGCTGAGGTCGCCAACGGCTCCAAAGCCGATCTTCGCCGTGTACGCAATCTTGTTTCATCAGATTCCCGATTGCTCCGCACTCCCCACGTTTCAAGCACCACCCGTCGCAACCGATTAAAAAATCGCGAAGATCGCAACGCAGCACAAATCAAACGGAAAGAAAATCCTTCAACTGCTCCATCGTGCCGCCATAACCCATCTCCAACGAAGGCTTGAGGTTCGCAAAGAACATCGTTTCAGCTGGCTTCGCGCCAAATGGTTTGGCGCGCAGGTCGACGATGGTCTTGCCGTCTCGTCCCGTGAACGTCACGGTGTTCTCTATCTCCATCGGACACTCGGCGCTGAACGGCGCGCGTTCGATACCGCACCATTCGTTGGCGAAGGAGTTGAGCCACACAAGGCGCTTGCCGGTGTCGATCTCGCGATAGTTGAAACGACCCCACATCGTGGGAGCGCCGGGAAACGTCATCGAATAATGAAAGAAACCGGCCGGCCTGAATTCAAGCCGCAGAACTTCCAACGTGCATCCTTTTGGCCCCCACCATTTTTTAAGCGATGCTGCCTCGGTCCATGCGGCCCAAACCTTGTCGAGCGGCGCATCGAATGCGCGACTCATCTCGAAAACTACGGTGTCTTTGGTATCTCCGTTCATCTTTTTTTCCTTTCGTGGTTTGTGTAGTTTGTGTGGTTTGTCTGGGTTAGGGCTGTTCCAAGTTTTGTCTCGATTTTTTTCTGACGCCGGATCACCGCCTCACAATTAAAGGGTGATTCAGTTGAATTCTCACAAGCCAGATTGCGATCGAAGCCGTTGTGATGAACGACGCGAGCCAAGGCAAGGTGAAAATTTCGGTTGAGAAAAGCAACGGCATAACGCACAGAAACGCTATCAGCAGAACTGCTCCTTTTAGAGTGATTCTTTTCTTTCTCTCTAGATGAGCGTCGCAGTTTGCACATGAAATTCCGTTGGCTCTAGTGGATACAGTTAGGCGAGTAAGCGCAGAAACGGTAGATTTGCATTTTGGACATTCAGCTGCGTTCATGCGTATAAATTCCCACCAGTTTTTCGAAATGAAACTAGCCCCCATGTCATGCCTCGGCCGTTACGCTTTTTCAAGGACAGGCCCAGCGCGATATTGCGATTTGCAATCTCGCCGATTCGACACCGCGTACCAGGCTAAACGGGCCGCGCCTGCATGGTGTCGCATGCACACAGTCTCCCCAACGTTAATCGAATGATAAAACTCGCCTGTCACCTTGACTTCATGTTCATCGAGCCGAGGTCCCCACGCGGCGAGCAGCAGGTAGTTTGCCGCGCTCTTACCTGTCGTGTATCGCTTGTTGACCACGGTCACCAATTGCTCAGAGGGAGTCTTGCGATCAAACAAGAAATTCGCAATAGCTATCGTGCTCGCCGAATATGCGACCAGCAACGCGGCAAGGGTCAAGGTCTTCAAATGCTTTTCGCGATACACCGGTGCAATCCAGACCACGATTCCTAGCATCGCAGCCAGCAAAAACGCGGACGGTATGACGAGACTCCAGGGCTCAAGCAATGCGGCGTCGTTAATCGCTCTCAGGCCAAGGACGAAGCCTGGCATGATTAGAATTCGAGTCAAATCTGCACGAGCTGTCTTCAGCCCTATGTCGTCGATCGAAAACGCTGAATCCCATCGCGCACAAAGTGCGATTGCAAGCCATGGCAAAGCTGCGACGATTAGGAACATCGCCATATATGGACGTGGATAAAGCCAAGCCCACGCCAACGTCGAAAAAGTAATAGCCGTTAAAACGCGCGCTACCCAACGCGCCTTCGTGATGTTTCTGAGGCGCACCTCGCGCGTCGGTCCGAGGCGCTCGTCACTTTCGAGCTCAGCGTTCGAAGCCGCGATTTCCATTTCATTAAGGTTGGGGATCTTCTCGAACCATGCATCGAATACTTCGTCTTTCTTGAAGAGAATCGATATCTTTGTTTTCACTTCTTCCTGAGTCGCGAAATCGGTGTGGTAGATCTCTAAAACATCTATGCCTTGTATGTTCGTGACTCGATATCCGTTGATTGCCCGACGATCGACGGTAGTCGTGCGAAATGAGCCGTACACATCGACGGCAGTTGCGGTAAGCCGGATTGCTGCTCTTCGGACTCCTTCGCGAACGAAAAAGAGTCCCATCAAAGCGACTGAAAGCCATATTCCGAGTGCCCATGAGATCGGTAGGCCGGAGCGTTCAGAATTTGCATTAACCACTGCAAGCGCAGCCATTCCGAAGCCTCCGAGCGCCAAGGGTAGCCCTAGCAGCATAGTCAGTGCGCGCCAAAAGAACTTGTGCGCGTATGCCCGTGGCAGGTTTGCGAGATGGTCAGTCATGTTTTATTTAGATTGGGACCAAAGTCCGCTTCTGGCATGTAGGCTTTATCGTAGTGGACGAAAGTGAAAGCGCAATCTCGGTTCTTTGCGGCGCGTGGGTAGCTTGCAGCCGCAGAAAGGTCGCGTCAAAAAAGTCGCGGGAGGCCTGGTCAGATCGCCCGAATCGGCGCATTCCCGCTTGAGCCATGACTCATTCCCTCCAAACAGCAAGCCCATGCTTGTTTGCCAGCCATAGTTATGGCAAAAGCTACTTTTCCCACAAACCAACCAAGGTGACTCAACAATGTGCGATTCCAACGACCAAGAAGAACTGAAAAAGTACACACGCCGCGACTTCGCGACCTGGGTTGCGGGCGCTGGCGCGCTGACCATGCTTCCCAGTGTGGCCAATGCGGTTGCCGTTGCCGAACGCGACGTCACGATCATGACTCCCGATGGTGTGTGTGACGCGTACTTCGTGGCGCCCACTTCGGGTCCCGCGCCTGGCGTGCTGATCTGGCCCGATGTGTTCGGTCTTCGCCCTGCGTTCAAGGACATGGGTCGCAGGCTCGCGGAGTCGGGCTACAGCGTGTTGGTCGTGAACCCCTTCTACCGCCAGAAAAAAGCGCCCACAGCCGGGCAGGGCGGCAAAACGCCTATTGCGGAAGTCATGCCTTTGATGCAAGCCCTGACGCCCGCCATGCATTTGAGCGATGGCAAGACATTCGTCGCATGGCTCGATACGCAGTCGGAAGTGGACAAGAAGCGCAAGATCGGAACGACCGGCTACTGCATGGGTGGTCCTATTGCAATTCGCACGGCGTCGGTGGCACCTGATCGCGTCGGCGCGGTCGGTTCATTCCATGGCGCCGCGTTGGTGACTCCGGCGCCCGACAGCCCGCATCGTTTGATGGCGCAGACCAAGGCGCGCTACCTGGTTGCCGTGGCCGAGAACGACGACGCGAAAGATCCCGCAGCTAAGGTGGCCCTGAAGGCTTCGCTCGATGGTGCAAAGCTGGCAGGCGAAGTCGAGGTTTATCCCGCAGCTCATGGCTGGTGCCCTCCCGATACGCAGGTGTACGACGCTGCGCAGTCCGAGCGTGCATGGGGTCGACTGCTGGCAACCTTCAGCACCGCACTGGCGTAAGCGGACAAGCACAGAAGCGAATAGGCGCTTGACGGCGACTCGCTGAAAGCGAAGCACGGGATATTGCGGCGAACCACAATATCCCCATGTGCGCCCACTACGAATCCCCCAGCGACCGAGCCATACGCAACTACATCGAACACTTGCCGCGCGACCTGAAATGGAAGCACGACATGTGGCCGGGCTATGGAGGCGTGTTTCTTCGCAAGCCAAAGGATGTCGATGAGCACGACGAAGCGGTCGGACCGTACGAGGCGCTCTTAGGCCGCTGGGGACTCGTTCCACATTGGTCCAAAGACGACAAGGTTCGCAACACCTACAACGCTCGATCGGAGACGGTTGCAGAAAAGCCGATGTTTCGTGATGCCTGGAAGAAGGGCAATCGCTGCATCGTTCCTGCGCAGGCGTTTTACGAGCCGGACTGGCGCAGCGGCAAAGCGGTGTCGACGCGTTTCGAACGCACCGATGGCGAGTCGATGGGCATTGCAGGCATCTTCAGCGATTGGCAATCGCCGACGACCGGTGAGTGGACCCGCAGCTACACCATGCTGACCATCAATGCGGACAAGCATCCGCTGCTGCAGAACTTCCACAAACCCAACGAAGAAAAACGCATGGTGGTGATTCTTCCCGACGGCACTTGGGAAGACTGGTTGAACGCCTCTGCCGGAGAGTTGAATGAATTCATGCGGCCGTATTCTGCGGATCGCCTGAGCACGAGCACCGAGCCTGCGGCGAACGACGAAATAAAAAACGATCTGTTTTCCTGAGATCGAATGTCGTCGAGTTCGACGTTATTGCGACTCGACCAAGTCGTGCGCGCCCATCGAAAACGACATCTCGTAAATGGCCGATTGAATCTGCGGCGTTGCGCCGAGAAAAATCAACTCGTCCGGCGATAGATCGACTTCTTTCTCTGCCCGCAGTGGCGCCGCCTCGTACGACGACAACAACACGATCCAGTCCGCAGTCGCATCGACGCCGCCGCGAATTGCCTGCTCTTTGGTTGGCGACATTTTGGGGGTGCTGGTCTGCAGCAGATGTGCACCGGTAACCCCGGTTCTGCGAGAGAGATCTTCGAGTGTTTTTTCCAGGTGGGACAGCAGACTTTGTTCTCGGCCTTTCTCAGGTGAGAGTCGCACCGTGAGCATGGCGCGACCCAAGCCTGCGCCGTGGCTTGTTAGCACCTTGCACTGGCTTCGCACCATGTGGAGATGGTGGGGCATCATCTTCATCGACCACGGCGTAGGGTGGTTGAGACTTCCGAGGTAGGCCTCGGAGGTGAGCACGCTGTACGACGCCAGCTCGTACATGACGAAGAAGCCGTTGCCCCCATCTATATCGGTCCAACGGGATCCGCGCAGGAATCCGGGAATGGACATTCGTTCGGGAAAATGTTCCCGCGAATGCCACTCCTGAAATTCTTCGCGTTTCTCAGGCGCTATGTCCCACCACATTGCAACTGCTGCGCTGCCAAGAAGTCCGCGAAGATTCATGTCGTCTCTTGCCCGATTATTTCGTGCCGCGAATACGCGTGAGTTCATCGCTGGTCTGCTTGACGAGCGACTCGCCGACTTCCTTGCTGAACTTGTCGACTACCGGCTGCACTTTCTGGCGCAGACGAATGACTTCCGCAGGCGACAGCTCGTTCACCTGCATGGTTTTGCGGAGAGCGTCGAGGGCTTGCAACTCTTTGGCTTGCGACACCTTGCGCTCTTCAGTCTTAGCCTCGTTGGCCGAGTCGACAATGATCTTGCGTTCGGTAGCCGACATCGAATCCCAGGTCTTCTTGCTCATGAGAAAGGGCATGCCGGTGTAGACGTGTTTGGTGAGAGACAGGTACTTCTGCACTTCGGCGAACTTCGCGTTTTCGATCACGCCGACCGGGTTGTCCTGGCCGTCGATGGCTTTCGATTCGAGCGCACCGTACACCTCGCCAAAAGTCATGGGCACCGGATTGGCGCCGAGGTTGTTGAACATGTCCAGATAGATCGGCGATGCGATCACGCGCAGCTTGAGGCCCTGAAGGTCTTCGACCTTCGCAATCGGGCGGCGGCTGTTCGTCATGTTACGAAAGCCCAGGTCCCAGATGCCAAGGCCGACGATGCCGTATTGCGACAGGTCGTTCATCAACTTCGTGCCGACCGGACCGTCGGACAGGGCGTAGGCTTCCTGCGCGTTGTTGAACAGGAACGGGAAATCGAAAATCATGAATTGCTTGTCGACGCCGGCAAGCAAACCGGTAGCCATCGAAGCAAAGTCGACCGTTCCGCCGCGAACGCCGGAAAGGTTTTGCTGATCGCTTCCTAGCACCGCGTTACCGAACAGTCCCACCTTGATTTTTCCGCCGCTTTTTTGCGCTACCGAATCGGCGAACTTCTGTGCACCGACTCCTAGCGGGTGGTCGGAAGCCAGGCTGAACGCGAACTTGAGGTTTCGCTCCTTGATGTCCTGCGACTGAGCCGCGATGCTCGTGGCCATGAATAGCCCGGCGGACAGAGTCGTGATTGCGATGCGGCGAAGTGATGTTCTGTTCATGTCGTCTCCAGTAGTTTTCGATGGGGTGTCGCGCTTCAAAAATCGGATACTAAACAGAAAAAATGGGAAATTCTGAACGCCATTCAAATATTTATAATCGTTCAAAATTTGAATGGTCATTGGGAAAACGACAAAGCATGAGGAGCAAAACATGAGCGCGCTGGAAAAGTCTCTTTCGATTCTCGAGTACCTCATCGCGCATCCGCGCGGTGCTCCGCTGGCCGCAATCTCCAAGGATCTGAACCAGCTGCGTAGCGGCTGTCATCACACGCTCGCCGAGCTGATCCGGTTCGGATACGTGAGACAGATTCCTGGCCATGGCGACTACGCGCTCACGACCAAAATGGCGTCGATGGGCTTGAGTTTTTTGAGCAAATCCGGCGTCGTCGATATCGCGCAGCCGCTCCTCAACGAGCTCGCTTCGACGACCGAAGAACTTGTTCGCCTCGCAACGGTCGATGGCGAACGACTCACGCTTGTCGCCAAGGCGCAAGGTGCGAAATCAGGCCTTCTCTACGACCCCGACATGGGCATCGATTTACGACTTTCCTGCAGCGCCGCAGGGCACGCGTGGTTGATGACCCTCACCGAAGACGAAGCGGCTCAAGCGGTCCTGCGACAGGGCATCGGTAAGCCCGACGAATACGGACCGAATGCGCCATCCGGTCTGAAGGCGCTCGAGAAGATGTTGGGCGCGCATCGAAAGCGCGGCTACAGCCTCATACGCGACGTGTATGCGCCAGGAATGAGTTCGATGGCTGCGCCTATCAAACGTAAGGACGAGCCCGCAACCGGTGTCGTGATCATCGCGGGGCCATCGCTGCGACTCACCGACAAACGCATGAAAGAGTTTGGCCCCGAGCTGTTGAGGATCTCTGCAGAACTCGCGCTTGCCGGCGACGCATCGCCGCTTTTGAAGGCGGCGAACGTGGGCACCTGGGGAAACAAGACGAACTAGTTGGGCACGCGAGTCGTCATCCAGTTCGACAGCCACTCGGCCACCTTGAGGCTCGTCTTGTCTTGCATCAGCATGTGCGAATTGCCGGGCAGCCCGACATCTGCAAGCTTGATCATTTCGGCTTTGCCACCCGCTGCGTTCACTGCAGCGACGAATTCGCCGCACGCTTTAACGCGGGCTGTCCACGACGCGGTGAGTTCGGTGAAGTCACCCCACAGAACAAGAATCGGCATGTCCTTGTAAGGCTGCATGTTTCCGGTGGGCGCGGGGCAAGATGTAGGCTCGATCGACACGATGCCCGCGATGCCTTCGCGATTGAGCGCAGCCGTCTGGAAAGGGTAGATACCCGACTGGGAATGGCTCACCAATATCGCACCGCGCGTTTTTTTCGCGAGCTCCGACAATGCAGGCACGGTGGGGTTCGGGTTGGGTAGTGCGCGGCTCCAATCCATGGTCATCTGTTTCCAGAATTCGGCTTGCGAATCGAGCGGAAACTGCATGCCGGGGAAGGTGGCCGGGTATTTCGGGCCGAACCTGAAAATTTCCCAGGCGCCTTCGTGTCCGAGACTGAACACCTGGGGCAATTGATCGGCCGCAGATTTGCCTTGTCGCACACCGACGATGCCTGTCGGGTCGGCAGGGGAGCGACCACGCGCCGACTGATCGATCACGTAAGTTGGGAATCCTTTTCGAACGAAGAATTCGTCCCAACCCATTCGGCCGTCGGGTGTGCTCTCCCAGGTCTTTCCGCTCAGGCAACAACCGTGGATGAACACCACCGACTTGCCTTTCACCACGGCCGGCGTTTGGTAATGCACGTACATCTGGTCGACGGTGATGGTTCCCGATGTCGGAAATGCATTGGGGATGGTCGAGAGCAGATCCGATTTGACCTCGCGCCCGCCGACGAAGAAGCTGCCTTGACCGCTGAGGATCAAGGGGCCGTCGGCCGCGCTCTGCATGGTGTTGCTCGCGCATCCAGTGATGGCAAGCGAAAGGGCGACGATGCCGGCGCCTAGCAACGCCTTCAAGCGTGTGTTGTTCATTGTTTTGTCTCCTTGTGGAAACGCATTCTTACCCAGAATGATCCGCCGCAACGAGTGAAGCGGACAGCCCGTCAAATTAGAAATTCCAGCACGCGAAATATCTGATTTCACCTATTGCGCGCCGGGAAGTCGGTCGGCATCCTGATGGCAACGCATGCCCGCGCCTTTTTCCGCGCCTCTTTTTCCGCGCTCCATTTTTCCTGACCCTTTTCAAACCATGACCGAAGAAGAATTTGCATTCGTAGGTGGCGAGCAACTCGATACCGAGACTGCCTACCGCCTGTTGATCGGTAGCGTGGTGCCCCGGCCGATCGCATGGATCACGACGTTGAACGAACACGGGTTGGTGAACGTGGCCCCCTTCAGTTCCTACAACTACGTAGCGACCAGCCCGCCGATGCTGGCCATGAATATCGCCCTTCGCGCGAAAGACGGTGCGATCAAGGACACGGCGCGGAACATCGCGCGCAGTGGCGAGTTCGTGGTGAACGTGGCTACCCGCGCGAACCTCGATCTGATCCACAAATCCGGCGAAGAATTCGGACCCGACGTGAGCGAGGCAGAAGTACTCGGACTCGAATTACTGCCGAGTCGATTCGTGAGCGTGCCGCGTCTGGCCATCGCGCCGATTCACATGGAATGCAAGCTCGATCAGATGGTCACTTTGGGCAAAGGCATCAACACGCTGTACATCGGCGAAGTGGTGGCGTTCCATTTGCATCGCGGCGTGTATGACGGTCGACGCGTCGATGGCGCCCGACTCGATCCGATCTCACGAATGGGCGGACCGAACTACGGAGTTATCGGCGAATTGATAGAGCTTCAGATGATCCAGAAACCGCCAGGAGGCGAGGGGTCAGACAAATAGGTGCGGCGAGCGATCGCAAATTGGCATTCAACTAAAAGCAGGAGACGAAACATGACACATACGAAAAACACGGACAACACGAAAAGCAGAACTTTCAACAACTCGCGTCGACAGGTTTTTCGAGCGGCGGCAGTTGCATTCGGAGTCGCAGCAATTGCGAGCGCAAGCGGTAGCGTCCAGGCGCAGCAGCAGGGGTATCCCAATCGACTCATCACGCTGGTGCACCCCTATGCTGCAGGCGGCTCTGCCGATGCTTTGGCTCGCGGCATCGCACGGCAGATGGAAGATCGTCTGAAGCAATCGGTCATCGTCGATGCAAAACCGGGCGGCGCTGCGACCATCGCCACCGCGTTCGTGGCACGCGCCAAACCCGATGGCTATACGCTGTTGATCGGAACCTCGGCAGGGCATGTCGTGACTCCGCTGATGCAGAAAATCGCGTACGACGGAGTCGAAGATTTTTCGTTCATCGCGGTTGTCGCGAATCAGCCCAACGTGCTTGTCGTCAATCCGTCGCTGGGCATCGACAGCGTCGATGCATTGATCAAGCAGGCGAAAGCCGATCCCGCGAAATTCAATTTTGCATCGGCAGGTTTGGGCGGCGCGACCCATCTGGGAGCGGAGGCCGTATGGCAACGTGCAGGCCTGAAGATGACGCATGTTCCTTACGCGGGAGCGGCACCTGCGTTGAAAGACCTGGTGGGTGGTCAGGTGCAGGTTGCGATGCTGAACATCTCAGCAACCTTGCCGCTGATCGAAGCAGGGCGAATCAAGGCGCTCGCTTACGGAAGCAAGCAGCGGTCAACCTTGTTGCCGCAGGTTCCTACGCTCGCCGAAGTGGGCTTCGGCGGCACGGAAGTGTCGACCTGGTACACGCTTGCTGCGCCCAAGGGAACGCCTCAAGAGGTGATCGACATTCTTGCTAAAACGATTGCCGACATGAACGCGGACCCTGCGTACCAGAAGCTTCTGGCATCGCAGGGTGCAGAGCGGCTCGAACTGAGCCCGGCCGAAACCACGAAGTTCGTTCGCCAGGACAAGGCTGCAATGACCAAGCTGGTAGGCGCCCTCGACCTCATGGGCAAATAGGCGCCTTTCGTGACTTTTCGATCGGTGCCACCGATCAATAGAACCAGCTCGCGGGCACGGTCACCAGCTTCGGGAACAGCACCATCAGGAACATCAGAATGAACTGCGCGATCATGAACGGGATCACGCCCTTGGTGACCGCATCCATGCTGACTTTCCCGACGCCGGCAACCGTGTTCAGCACGACCCCGACCGGTGGCGTGATCAATCCGATCGCGTTGTTGATCATGAAGAGCACGCCGAAGTAAACCGGGTCGATGCCCGCTGCGCGCACCAGCGGCATCAGCACCGGCGTGAGGATCAGGATGGTCGGCGTCATGTCCATGGCGGTGCCGACGATCATCACCAGAACCATGATCGCGAACATGAGCAGGATGGGACTGCCCAGAAGCGGTTGCAGCATCTCGACCACTTGCGCCGGAATGTTCGCGACGGTGATAAGCCATGCGCTGACGGCAGCAGCAGCTACCAGGAACATGACGATGGCGCTGGTGCGAGCGGCTGCGACGAACACCTTGAACACGTTCGCGAACTTCAGCTCTTTGTAGATGATCGTCGAGACGAACAGCGCGTAAACCGCCGCCACCACACCGGCTTCCGTCGGCGTGAAAACACCCATTTTCAGGCCGATGATGATGATGAAGGGAAGAACAAGTGCCCACGCTGCATCGCGAACCGCACCCAGCACTTCGGCGAGCGTTTTACGCGGTGGCGACTTGATGTTCTCGCTGCGAGCCATCCACCACCACACGGCCCAGATCGATGCCGCGAGCATCAAGCCCGGGAAGATGCCGGCGAAGAACAGCTTGGAAATCGACACGTTGGCAGCCACGCCGAACACCACGAATCCAATGCTGGGGGGGAAGACCGGCGCGACGATGCCGGCCGATGCGATGAGGCCGGCAGATCGAGCTTTGTCATGACCTGCGGCAACCATCATCGGAAGCAGCAAGGTAGACAGCGCGGCAGCATCGGCAATGGCAGATCCCGACAGCGCTGCAAGCAGACATGCGGCGACGATGGTTACGTAGCCGAGTCCGCCCTTGATGTGGCCGACCATGAACAGCGCGACGTTCACGATGCGCCTGGAAAGACCGCCCACGTTCATGATTTCTCCTGCGAGCAGGAAGAATGGCACGGCCAGCAGCGGGTAGCTGTCGGCACCGTTGATCAGGTTTTGAGCGAGGATTTGCGAGTCGAGCATGTTCAGGCTCCACATCAGCGCGGCGCCGCAAACCAGAAGTGCGAACGAGATGGGAATCCCGATGGCCATGGCGGCCAGAAGCGAGGTGACGAAAATAACGATGGTCATTTTTTCACCTCGTTCATCGAGCCGTGAAGCTTCGATTCGTCAAGCTGGTCTTCCGACTCCTTGATCATGATGAGCTCGTCGTCGGACACGCGACCAGTCAGCACCTTGAAAATATCGTTGAGGAGAACGGCTGCGGCAGAAACGCTGAACACGAGGCCGACTGCATAGAACCAGGCCATGGATGCGCCGCTCGAAGGTGCAGTCACATCCCAGTTGATTTTGGTTTGCTCGAGCGAGCCACTGAACATCATCCAGCAGATCATCAGCATCAGCCCGTAGGCCACGATCAGGCAGATCTTCTTGCCGGTTGCATTGAGTTTCGACACCAGAATTTCAGTGCCCAGATGAGCGTGCTCGCGAAGCGCGACGATGGCGCCGAGCATGGTGAGCCACACAAAAAGCCATCGCGACATTTCTTCGGAAATCGAAATGCCGGAATTGAACGCGTAACGCAAGACGACGTTGCCGAACACCAGAATCACCATGACTGCCAGAAAAATGGCAATGATCACTTCGAGTGCTTTGCAGTAATGCTTGAGAACCTTGTCCATCACGCCACCTTCACCAGCGGCGAGTCGCGCAAGGTCTCGACCAACCCGCGCAGACCAGCGGTGTACGAGCGCCAGCCCAGACCCTGAACCGTCGCCTTAACTGCCGGAGAAATGATCGAGTGACTGCGCCACTCTTCACGCGCGCCGATGTTGCTCATGTGAATCTCGAGCACAGGAAACGGCATCGCCTTGATCGCATCGTGCAGCGGAACGCCGTGCTGCGTCAGACCTGCAGGATTTATCAGCGCGCCCTTGGCGATGTCGATGTTGTCGTGCAGTTTGTCGATCAATGCGCCTTCGTGATTCGACTGGAAGGTCTCCAGTTCGATGTCGAGCTCTTTTGCGAGAGCCTGAAGCGTCGCGTTGATTTCTGCGAGCGTGGTGGTGCCGTAAATGTGCGGCTCACGGCGCCCGAACAGGTTCAGGTTCGGCCCGTGAAGTACGAGGATTTTCATGTTGTTTTACTCGGCCCGAAGGCCGGTTTTTATTTGCGGATTCGAGCGAGTTCCGAGGTGTACAGCTTCGTGATGACGGGGTCGTAGCTGCTCATGAACTTGTCGGTCACAGGCTTGGCAACGGTGCGCATGCGAGCTTGTTCGGCCGGGCTCAATTCGTTGAAGGCCATGCCCTTGGCTTGCAGATCGCCCACTGCGCGTTGTGCTGCAGCGCGGCTTACCTGACGCTGGTAGTCGCGCGTTTCGTTTGCAGCGTCGTTCATGATCTTTTTCTCGGTAGCCGAGAGGCGATCCCAGAAGCGTTTGCTGACCAGCACGATGTTGGCTGCGTACACGTGGTTCGTTGCGCTCACGTACTTCTGAACTTCGAAGAACTTGTTCGACTGAATCACGGCGTACGGATTTTCCTGACCATCCACTGCCTTCGATTCGAGCGCGTTGTAGAGCTCGGCAAAAGGCATCGGCACCGGGTTCGCGTTGAACGCCTTGAACGTGTCGAGGAACACCGGGTTGGGGATCACGCGGATCTTCAAGCCGGCGAGGTCTTCAGGCTTGGTGATCGGGTGCTTGCTGTTGGTGACGTTGCGGAATCCGAGATCCCAGTAGCCCAGCGCGACCAGACCTTTTTCGGGGAGTTTGGCGATGAGCGCCTGACCGAGCGGGCCGTCGAGCAAGGCATCGGCTTGCGCGAAGGTGGACACGGCGAAAGGAAAATCGATCAGGCCGAATTCCTTGACGATGCCTGCAAGCGACGTAGTAGCCGGTGCCGACATTTCCTGGACGCCACCTTGCAGCGCCGACTGCTGCTGCAGTTCATTGCCGAGAGTCGATGCCGGAAACTCCTGCACTTTCATCTTGCCGCCGCTCTTCGCTGCGACCAGCTCGCTGAAACGCTTGACGCCGAAGCTGACCGGGTGATCGGCATTGTTCAGGTGACCGAATCGAATGGTGCGTTCCTGAATGTCTTGCGCCATGGCAGGTAGGGCAGCCGCCAGGAGGAGGGCGGAGACCGCGGTCAGTGTTTTGCGACGAATCTGCATGGTGTTGTCCTTTTTTTGGCGGTTGGCACCGCTGGAATGTGGTGGTTGTCTCGGATATTTCGGAAGTCTCATACGTGTTTCCACCAACGTGGTTCACGGCTGGTGAGGATCATATTTAAAAAGTGGAAAGACTTTCCATTAGTGAATACCATTATCATTTTTGTGTTGCGAGGCCGGCAGACGACAGGCCAAATCGAGTAATGAAAGCCACCGCAGAAGCCACTTTTAATCAATGAGCAACCTTTTAGAACGCAGTCTCAAGACGCTGGAGCAACTCGCGAAACACCCCGAGGGACAGACCGTTTCCATGATTGCTGCCACTCTCGAAATGCCGCTGAGTGCCACCCATCGGCTGCTTTCCGAACTGGTGCGTTACGGCTACGTGCGTCAGGTCCGTGAGCAGGGTGAATATGTCTTGACGCTCAAACTCGTCTCGATCGGATTGGGGTTCTTGAGTCAATCCGGTGTGGTCGATGTTGCGCAGCCCGCGCTTGATCGGCTGGCCGAAGAAAGTGGCGAGCTGGTTCGTCTGGCGGTTGTCGATGGAGACGATCTGACCTTCGTCGCAAAAGCGCAAGGTGCACGCCGCGGACTTAGATACGACCCGGACATGGGATCGTCGGTGCGACTTTCATGCAGCTCGGCCGGTCATGCCTGGTTGTCTACGCTGACCGACGAAGAGGCGCTGCAGCTGGTAGCCAAACAGTCCTTCGGTCACCCCGACGAATTCGGCCCGAACGCACCTACGACCATCAAGGCCTTGTTGACCTACGTGCAGACGGCCCGCAAGCGCGGATTCGCCACCATCAACGAAGTTTTCTCGCCGGGCATGAGTGCCATGGCCGCGCCGATTCGCACCGCCGCCGGATGCATCGGCGTGATCACGATTGCCGGCCCGCTGATTCGCCTCACCGAAGCGCGAATGGAGGATTTGTCGAACGCGTTGATCAGCACTGCGGAAGACGTGGCTGCGTCGAGCGGCGCGTCGGCAATGTTCAAGAAGCGGGCGTGAGCTCGGGTAGGTAGCGCGTCGCTGGCGTCCTACCCGATGCCTGCCTACAACTGGCTCGCGTCTTTGACCACTCGCTCTTTCAGGATCAATCGAAGCTGACCGGGCGATCCTTCTGTCTGCTGGATCATGGCGTCGAGATCGTCTTTCGCCCAACTGGCGTAGGTAGTCTTCGGTCCGTAGGAAACGACCTCCTGACCCCACTTGCTTCTGCCCCAAGCCACCAGGGCATCGAAGTCTGCAGCGGTGTTGGACGATTCGTAGAAGTATTCGATACGACGCAACTCACGTTCGGCGAAGAAATAGGTCGGCGTCATCTGAACGCCTCCTATATCGGCAGCAGGTCCCGTCCAGCTTCCGACCAGCCCGCCGGTCATGCGCGTCGGCCTGCGCACTTTTGTGATCGACGGAACGGCTTGCGCCAATTGCTCTGCGCTCATTCCGAGTTGCGCGCCGCCAGGCATTTCGTCGGCAAATGCGGAAGGCGCTATTGCGAGCGACGCAGAGAGCACGAATCCAGTTACCCACAGTCGAATCTTCTCGATGACAAATACTTTGTATCTCATGGCGATTACCTGGTCGTTCTTTCGACCATGACGGACAGCCCGATGGCAATGGCAAGCAGTATCCATTGGGGCAATTTCAACGCGGGTGTTTCGTCGGCGTATCGAGTGAACGCGAGGGATATGGCGAGGAACGCGAGGCCGTCGAAGATGAGTGACACACCTGCGATCTGCGCGACCGATCCGTCGAGAGGATTTCGTCCGAAAAAATATTGCCCGAAATCGGGCCCGCTCAGCGGCTCAAGATGTTTCGTGAAAATTGCCTCGATTCCAAAATACAAAAGAGGCGCAGCGAACGGCGTGCTGACAAGGAAGCACAGCGTGGTGTGCAACCAGGTCGGCAATTCGTCGTCGCTCGGAAACATGTGTTGAAGGACTAGCGGGACAGGAAGCGATCAAGTCAACTGCAGGACGATTTTTCCGCGAGTTCTACCTGCTTCGGAAAGCTCGAACGCCTGTCTGATTTCCGACATCGGCAAAACCGTAGCCACGTTCGGCGTGAGCTTGCCAGCCTCGACGAGCTCACAAATCTCGGTGAGTTCTTCGGCATTGGGTTTGCATTGGACCCGACCGACGCCGACACCGTATTTCTCTGCTTCGTCCTTGGGAAACGCGACAGCGGTGACCAGGAATCCGCCTTTCTTCAGGGTTTGAAATGCCCTGTCGAAGGTGTCGCCGCCAACTGTGTCGAACACCACATCCATGTCGCGCGCGACCTGTTCGAAGGGCTGTTTGGTGTAGTCGATAAATTCATCGGCGCCCAGTTCCCGTACGTATGCCTCGTTGCGGCCTGAAGCCATTGCGGTGACATGCACGCCCTTGGCTTTCGCGAGCTGAACCGCCAGCGATCCGACGCCGCCTGAGCCACTGGTGATGAGAAGCCGTTGACCTCCCACCAGCTTCGCGACGTCGAACATGGCCTGCCATGCGGTCAAGCCGCCGAGCGGTACCGCTGCCGATTGAATGAAGTCGAGATTGGTCGGCTTGCGCACCATGTTGGCTGCGGTGGCCAATGCGTACTCGGCAAATCCGCCGGTGCCGATGATGCCGAATACTGCATCGCCCTTTTTGAATTGGGTAACGCCTTCGCCGAGTTCTTCAACTGTGCCGCTGACTTCGCCGCCAAGAATGACCGGCAGTACGAGCCCCATTCGCTGACCGACGCCGCCCCGAATTTTCCAGTCGATCGGGTTGATGCCTGCTGCATGAACCTTGATCAAAATTTGTCCTGCGCCGGGAGAGGGCCGCTCGACTTCGGTGTACTCCACAACACTGTTGTCGCCATAACTCTTGATGACTACTGCTTTCATTTTTTGTTCCTGTTAGAAGTTTGAAGCGATACGCTCGTGCGCTTACCGCCTGTTTTCCGATTTCCGCATAGTAGGCTTAGAGTATGAAGCGCTGTTGTGAAAGGAGTAGAGATGTCGTCTGTTGCCCTGCAATCCGTACCGAATAATTTGCCACGCACGCCCATTGCCAAGCCGCTGGCCTGGGTCGGCCCGGATTACGCATCGGAGCGCAATTGGGCGTTCAGGCTAAGCGAGGCCGATATTGCCGAGATCGAATCGGCGTGCGCCTTCAGTGCTGCTCAAAATATTGCGTTCCCGGATATTTCGAAAGACAACTTTCCGCTGCCTGCGCTTGGTCTCCGTCTTGCCCAACTCCGATCCGAGCTTCACACAGGTGCAGGGTTCGCACTCATCAAAGGCATCGACGTAGACAGGTACTCGGAACTCGAGGTGCGGCGCATATTTTTGGGCATCTCTTCGCATCTGGGCATTTCGGTGTCGCAGAGTTTCAGGGGAGAGTATCTGGGTGACGTGATGAACTATCACGAAGCTGGTAACGAGCGCCCCTACAGACGCGGCGGCAAACTGGAAATGCACCGCGACCCCTGCGACATCGTCGGCTTGCTTTGCTACCGTCAAGCGAAGTCCGGAGGGTTGAGTCGAGTCGCTAGCGCTGCTGCCGTGTGGAACGTGTTTTTGGATGAGCGCCCCGATCTGGTCCAAGCTTTACTCGACGGCTTCAAACTCTATTTGACGAAGGACGACAGAACCGGCGAATCGCCTGTCACCTCGATTCCGATTCCTGTCCTCACCGCCGATCCTGACGGTCTGCTTCATTGCACCTTCATCGAGGAGCTTGCAAGATCGGGCGTCGAAAAAGGTGGTGAGTCGTGGCCGCCGTTGGGTAAGGAAGCTTTGGCGTTCTTCGATGAAGTCACGCAACGCGATGACGTGTTTCTCGACATGAACATAGAACGCGGCGATATCCAGTACCTCAACAATCGAACCACTATTCACGGCCGCACCGATTACGACGACTGGCCCGAGCGTGAACGTTGGCGACTGATGTTCCGGATCTGGCTCATGTGTCCCGAATGGCCGCAGCCCGCGACCAGTGTGAACAGGTTGATGTTCGGTAGGACGGACAGGGCTGACGGAGGCGTGGGGAGGAGGGCTTAGGAAAACCCGGAGCTAAGCAATACGTTGCAACGTCGCGATCACGCGCAGGTTCTGCAGCGGGTAGGTCGTCTCCATGACGATGCCGGAATCGTCCATGCGTACCTGCCAGATCAAATCGAATTCCATGGGCAATTTGAGTTTGGCAACAACGTCTGCCCCGTGACGCCGGCGACGCATCCAGGCGCGCGTCATGCCTCCGTCGTAAGTGAACTGGCCCGTGTAGGAACTGATGAAATCCGCGCCGGCGAATTTCGATTCTTTGACCATGCAAATGCTGTCCGTCGCCGTGTCGGCAGACGATGTAAATACGACCTTATAAATGCCGTCGGGAATAGTGGCGGGGTTCTCCATTCGCATATCGTAGCGCGAGGAACAGACACCTTAGCTGCAGCTGTTCGTGCGGGTTCTCTGCAGACCTGCGAATGACATATAAAGCAGTAATATCTAAATCGATCTGTTCAAAAATTTGAATAGATCGACCTAATCGAGATCGGGGACTAGCGACTGTCGTCGCGAAGATCGCCGACACGGAGACAAAAATGAGACTTGGAGCATTCACTATGAATTTGCCTGCCAATTTGGCTGTGATGTTGACAGCCATGGCACTGTCGCACGCGACCGCCGCAAATGCGGAGGACCTATTTCCCGACATCAAAGCTGGCGAGCCTCAAACGGTAACGCTGAGCGACGGCTCCCTGCGGGGGTATTCGGCCAGCGGCACCACTGCATATCTAGGAATTCCATTCGCAGCTCCACCCATAGGTGATCTGCGTTGGAAGCCACCTGCTGCTCCTGCAAAGTGGACTGGCGTGCGCGATGCCGGTGCTTTCGGCAAAGCGTGTGTGCAGACCAATCTTTACGGCGTAATGGCTGTGCGCAGTACCAACGAGGACTGCCTGTACCTCAACGTTTTCACGCCTGCGAAAAAAATTGCGAAGCCGCGTCCGGTCATGGTGTGGATTCACGGCGGAGGCCTGCTTAACGGACGCACCGACGACTACGATCCACGCAAGTTGGTGACCGACGGGGACGTCATAGTCGTCTCGACCACTTACCGCATGAACGTGTTCGGCTACATGGCCCATCCCGCGCTAGACAAGGAAGGGCACGCGTTCGGGAACTACGGAACGCTAGACCAGCAAGCAGCGCTCAAATGGGTGCAGGCCAACATCCAGGCATTCGGCGGTGATCCAGGTAACGTCACCGTGTTCGGAGAATCCGCAGGTGGCCTGGCCATCATGTTCAACCTGGTGTCTCCCGCTGCGGCAGGGCTGTTCCAGAAAGTCATTCTGCAGAGCGGTGTGTCGGCTGCGGGTCAGACTCCACTGCCGGCAGCGGAGAAGATAGGCGAGGACTTTGCGACCGCGATGGGTTGCGCCAACCAGTCCGCCGAATGCATGCGCTCGAAATCGGTCGACGAAATCATCGAAAAGGCTGGACGCTTTCTGAACGGTGCGGTTCGAGCAGTCGACGGCACCGTGCTGCCCGACCAGATGCAAAAGCTCATGGCTGAAGGCAAGTACCACAAGGTACCCATCTTGTTGGGCAACAACCAGAACGAGTGGAATTGGTTCACCAGTCTTACCGAACTCGCGACCAAAAAGCCGATGACTGCGGACGAGTACGAGCAACGGCTCGTCGCTTCGTATGGTGCCGAGCGCGCGCCGAAAGTCGCGCAGCAGTATCCGGTCGGAAGCCAGCCTTCACCGAGCGAAAGTTTCTCGCACGCGATGACGTCTTCAGGTTTCATTTGTCCCTCAAGACGCATCATGCGCGCCGCCGATAGATATGGGTCGCCACTCTATGTCTATGAATTCATGGACAAGAACGCGCCTCAGTATTTCCCGCCGGTGTCGTATCCATACGGCGCTGCGCACACACTTGAGCTCCAGTATGTTTTCCCGGGATACCACGGTGCAGCGGGCGTGAAGAAACCACTTTCCAATGAACAACAGCGGTTGTCCGATGCGATGGTGAAGTACTGGACGAACTTCGCATGGAACGGAAATCCGAACGGCAGGAGTGTTCCGACTTGGCCAAGGTGGACTGCTGCGAACGAAAACACTCAACTGTTGAACACACCGGAAATCGTCACGGCGAAAGATTCGGGGATCGATCGGAAATGTGAGTTCTGGGATGCGCTTTGATGTTGTGGATCGAGCTTCGATGGCTGCTACTGCGGCGACTTGCTTGCGATGAACTGTTCGGGGTTCAACCGATCGCCCGGCGCAGATTCTCCCGCGCAACGCCCTCGAACCTTTCCTTGAACAACTCTGTGCTGTAAATCGATTCCCGATCTAAAAACGACTTAAGGATCTCTTTGCGTTTGTAGTTGAAGATCAACTTCGGAACGAATGAATATTCGTCCTTGATCTGCTGCTCATACTCCGCGAATCGGGATTCGTTAGCACCGAGAATCGACAGGTCGATGTCTACCAAAAGCTTCTCATCTTGAGTGTTTGGCATAGCTGTATGTTTGGTCGCCATCACCAGCGCATGAACCTCGTCTGCCAAGTCCGCTGCCACGCTGTGCGCCAGCAACTCTGATCGAGCCCAGTCTGCGCTGCGCTCTTCGTTTCCCGATTCCTTGACTTCGTAGATTGCGTCGTGAAACCAGAGGGCCATCTCGACTACCGCCGGGTGATTCGCGAGCGCCGATGTTTCCTCGAACAAAGCAAGACACTCCTGGAGATGCTGCACCGTGTGATAGTGCCGTTGCGGTTCAGAGTACCGCGAGACGAGTGCGTCGCGAACCGACAGTCCGTCACCACTGGCGCCCAGGCCGCTCCATGCACGAGCCCAGGATCGCTCAAGAAGTTTCGAATTCGTTGACGGTGGATTAATAGACGTCGTGTTTGTCATTGGTTCTACCTAAGGCCGTTGCGACTACCGACAGCTTCTATACCTGCCGCGATCCAGATGGAAATGATTGGCGTGTTCGGCGTTGTATTCGGGGCCGAATACCGAATCGAAATATTTACAGGCTCCGGAGTGGATGCTGCGCAGAAACTCGCCGCGAGCATCGGCATCGTTCCAGTTCGACAGGACTAAAATGCGCTGACCGTTCTGCAGAACGAAGCCCGACACGTCCAGCGCGTCGGCGGTCGCATGCTGGCTTCTGGCTCCGACTGCTTTGCCGTAGACGTTACGGCACGAGTAACTCCCGAAATGATCCATCCGTCGTACCGACGAGCCGAACACGCGCTGCGCCTCGGGTTGCACCGTATGTCGTTCCCACAACGCGAGTGACACGGCTGCACGACAAGACAGCACGAATGGCGATCCGATCTGCATAGAGGTCTGCGTGATGCGGACAGCGTTGCTGAAACCGCACTGAGGGCCGGTCTCGCGATCCGGCACTACTTCGTATTTCATATCGGCTTGCGCAAGGACTGCGCTGCATTCGGCGGGTACTCGTCCCAGACGATCCAATTTGTAGCGAGTCAACCAGTTCGGTGCATCGTCGATCGAGAGCGGTGCGAACGGGTTGTGACGATCGGGGATTCGCCAGTGCGTGCCGTAGGTGGTGTAGAGCAGGGCTACGAGCAACGCTGTAATGAGAAGAGCGAGCAGGGAGGTGAGGCCTTTCATTTTGACTCTTGGACCTCCTGCGCTGGCTCTACGCCAGTTGATGGTGCCTGCAAATTATTTGGCGCCTTGACAGTCTTTTGCCACGCAAGAACATCGGCCGTGTTCGACTTGAGAAACTTGCTCAGGCGCGCAAATCTCTTGCGGGTTGCACGTAAAAAAATCAGATCGACAATCGGCTCGAGAAGCCAACGGTAGGGCGACGGCGGAACTTCGAGCGTGTAGGTGTAGACAAGTGTCGAGCCACCGTCGCCTTTATCCACATGCCTCATCGACGCAGCCCATCGATCGAAGGGAAACGATTTGCCGACCATGGTGGCGGCTGCAATCAAGGGCGGCTCATAGCTCACGAATTTGGTGGTCATGGCCAACGGCGCCAATAGACCGCGACCCTTGTTGGTACTGGTTGCCCCGATAGATGGGCACGGCGCATCGCTTTCGACAACCGTGTCGGAGACCAACGAATCCCATTGGTGCTTCCAGTGGTGATAGTGAAACGCGTCGAACACGACAGCCGCCGGCGCCGGCATTGGGAACTCGAGTTTGCGATGCGCCATCGTGTTAGCTCCAAAGCGTCGGCTTTGCGACCATCAGATAGAAAATGACCAGCATCGCAACGAATGCGGGGTACCCGAGAGCCTCCCAAGTGCGCTGATATTTTTTGTACGACTCGGCAAGCGGAGTGCCATTAGAGAATGCCGATTTCGCTTCCCGGGCCATCTTCAATTGCAGTGAGACTACCGGTAACCAGCACGCGCCAGCGAACACATACAGCCCGATGGTCAACGACAGCCACGGAGTCGAAAGTGGCCATCCCGCCTGATGCGCAAGCCAAATTCCCGACAGAGGCTGAAAAATTCCGGCTGGGGTCGTGAACCACCAGTCTGCGCGAACGACGAGTCGTGTGATGACTGCCTGAGCGGCCAAACTGCCGCTGCGATTTCCGAAGAACATGAAGAACGCAGATCCGAAGCCGGTGCCCACCAGTAGCGCGCTCGACAGGATATGCATCCACTTCAGCACCAGATAACTAGTCAATTTTTCCTCGAGTCTTCTCGAATTGCATGAGCGCCAAAAGGCACGCTGCGATAGGGATGTTTTTTGTGAGCGGCCCCAACGGGTGAAGCCACAGCGATGGCGTTGTGATGGTCGCGACAATCGTCATGACCACCATCAGCCCCAATGCGCAGATGTAGACGAGCCGCGACGGCTTGATCGCCATCAGCAGGCCAAGAACTATATCGACGGCGGCGCCTGACACGATCAGCGCCTGAATCGGGCGGTCGCCGAGGCCCGTATGCGCCAACAGATCGCGACTTTGTCCATCGATCTCGATCAAGCTGACGATGCCGGTCCACAGCCACACGATGACAAGACTCCATCGCAACCGAAGACTTGCTAGGGTGCCTTCACGCGCGTGCATCTGAAACCTCATGTTCGATATCGGTCTGCATATTCCACCGCGCGAATTCAGGCGCAAATTCATCGAGCCGAAGTTGCCCGGTCGCGGTGAAAGCTCCAGCGGGCAGATCGTTGTGGCGAGAGAGGCGGCGCACCAGGAGAATGGCCGCCATGCAAGGGATTTCGGGACCGGTCGAGTTATCGGCCGCGATATGCCAGGCGGCTTTCACAGCGGCGCCATGTTCATTGATGCCCTCCACTCGGACGACCATTCCGCCGAGCCCGGATCCGAACGGATCGAACACCGATCCCAGCTTGTTCAGGACACCGGCCCATTTCGCGGGCGACGGAATGACACGCGCTGCGCGAAGGGCCGCCATCATCGCGAAAATCCGCTGCGACAACTGCACCTCTACGGCGGCCCGAAACATCACGCGCTTGCGCACGGCGTAGCGGGCAGGAAATATTTCAAGATCGGGAATGTCGCAAAGCGCGCCAAGACGCGGTTTGAATCGCGCGAATGTCTCGCGTGTCAGCCCGCCCCACCCACGTAGCTGTTGCCAGCGAGAATCGATCCAGACTGATACCGGCTCGCCGCAATAACTCAACACGCCCGCAAGCGTCGCATCGCCTCGCGGCGCGGTTTGCCCGGGCGCAATGCAGATGTCGATGCTATCTATGCGTTGCCAGCCTTCGGCTAGATCTTCTACGACGGATGAAGAAAGGGCAGGCACGGTGCTTGCGCCGCAGATGCCGGTCCGGCCAGCCTGTTTGAATTGCGCATCCAGCGCCGCCGGAAAATCGCAAACGAAACGTCGTCCGTCCGCTAGGTCGATATAGTGCGCACCGGCCGCAGCGGCAGCGTTAGCGACCGAGTAGCCCTGCGCCTGGAACGGGCCGGCAGTATGGACGACAACAGCTATGCCTAATCGCCGAATTTGTTCAGCAAGATCGCTCGCCGCAGCGTCGACGACCACACCTCGCGCCCGGTCACCCAGTTCGGTGGCAAGCGCAATGGCTCGATGTGGCGAACGTCCGGCAATGCATAACTCGATATCACCGTCATTTGCCAGCGCGCGGCAGATCCGTGCGCCGAAGTTGCCGTAGCCGCCGAGAACGAGAATCTTCATGAATGCATTTTGCCCGGCACCTCGCACCAACAAAAAAGCCCCGCAATTTTCATTACGAGGCTTTATGTCGACGGTGGACGCGGAACTGTCCTATCAATTTGGCGGAGAAGGCGGGATTCGAACCCGCGGAGGGCTATTAACCCTCACACGCTTTCCAGGCGTGCGACTTAAACCGCTCATCCACCTCTCCAGTGGGCGCAATTCTAGCAGGCTCAAAACCCGGTTTTTTGCTGCCCCTAAAAATTACCTACCCGTGACTTGTAGAGTGCCGAATCAACCTGCGTTCTTGCCCGCCTGAACCATTTGCATGGCGGATGCAATGAGTCCGGAAACTTCGTTCATGTTGTTCGGAATGATCAACGTGGTCTTGGCGTTGTCGGCGACCTTGCCGAACGCTTCGACCGCTTTCTCGGCGACCTTCAGTTGCACCGCTTGCTCGCCGCCCGGTTGCCGGATGGCTGCGGCGACGCGTTCGATCGCTTGACCCGTCGCTTCTGCCACGGCGGTGATCGATGCGGCTTCACCCTGTGCGTTGTTGATCTGAGCCTGCTTCTCGCCCTCTGAGCGTGCGATGAATGCTTCGCGCTCGCCGGTGGCGATGTTGATCTGTTCCTGGCGACGACCTTCGGATGCCGCAATCAGAGCGCGCTTGCCGCGTTCTGCGGTGATCTGCTGCTGCATGGCGAGCAGGATTTCCTTGGGCGGCAGCAAATCCTTGATTTCATAGCGCAGCACCTTCACGCCCCAGTTCAGCGCGGCTTCGTCGATGGCTGCAACCACTTGCGCGTTGATGATGTCGCGTTCTTCGAAGGTCTTGTCGAGCTCCAATTTACCGATGACGCTGCGCAGCGAGGTTTGAGCAAGCTGTGTGATGGCCATGAGGTAATTGGACGAGCCGTAGCTGGCGCGCATAGGGTCGGTCACCTGAAAGTACAGCACGCCATCTACCTGCAGTTGGGTGTTGTCCCGGGTAATACAGATCTGGCTCGGTACGTCGAGCGGGATTTCTTTGAGGCTGTGTTTGTAAGCCACCTTGTCCACGAACGGCACCAGAAAACTCAGGCCGGGGGTGAGGGTGGTGTTGTACTTGCCGAGCCGTTCGACGACCCAAGCATGCTGCTGCGGAACCACCTTGATCGAGCGAGCGATGAAGATGATGGCGATGACGAGTATGACGATTGCTACTTCCATGAAATTCCTTTTGAGATGCCTCTTGCTGGCCTAGTTGTTGGTTAGTTGTCGTTTTAGCGTTGTTGTTCGGTGTGGCGTCAGATCTTGTCCACCACGAGTCGGTTGCCGATGACTTCGGCCACGCGATGCTGGCCGGTGGTCGGAGCGTTGCCGGGGCGTGTGACGACTGTCCAGTTAGCGCCGCGGTATTTGACCGACGCTGTTCCATCGAGGTTCCAGCTGTCCACGTAAACCGACTCGCCTACGTCCATGTTGACGTCCGGGTTCGCGCCGGAGGGTAGGGAACCCGGGCGGCGCTTGCGGATCAGGTGGCAAACAGCAACTGCTCCGCCGCCTATGACTGCGGCCACCACGATCTGAACCGGGGTCGAGGCCCCGAACCAGGCGGCCAGCGCAGCGGCAGCCAGTCCGATGGCCACCATCAGCAAGTAGAAAGTGCCCGTGAGCAGTTCGACCACGACAGCCAGGCCAGTCAGGATCCACCAAATTGTCATTTCGCTCATGTCCACCTCTGCATTCCTTCAAGTTATTCGACCCCGCCGCAGACGGCTTGGGCGCATGTGTTCCTAGCGCCACATTCTGCGGTCAAATCACCGCACTTCACGATGCGGGAATCTTTATTACTTACACTTCGCGCCTGACCGCGATTTACGCTCGGGCCCAGATCGTCTGGATGTTCCGCTTTTATTCCGTATTTGCCCGCTGGAGGCCCGCATGAAGTTTCGTTTCCCCATCGTCATCATCGACGAAGACTACCGCTCGGAAAACACCTCCGGATTGGGCATTCGTGCCCTGGCCCAAGCCATCGAATCCGAGGGTCTCGAGGTGCTGGGCGTGACGAGCTACGGCGATCTGTCGCAGTTCGCGCAACAACAAAGTCGGGCCAGCGCCTTCATTCTGTCAATCGACGATGAAGAATTCACGATTGGCCCCGACCTCGATCCGGCCATCCTGAATTTGCGAGCCTTTATTACCGAAGTTCGCCGCAAGAACCTGGAAGTTCCAATTTACGTCTACGGCGAAACCAAAACTTCCCGTCATATCCCGAACGACATCCTGCGCGAGTTGCACGGATTCATTCATATGTTCGAGGACACGCCCGAGTTCGTGGCGCGTCACATCATTCGCGAAGCCAAGAGCTATCTGGAAGGTGTGCAGCCTCCGTTTTTCAAGGCACTGCTCGATTACGCGGAAGATGGTTCTTACTCCTGGCATTGCCCGGGACACTCGGGCGGCGTCGCGTTCTTGAAGAGCCCGGTTGGGCAGATGTTTCACCAGTTTTTCGGCGAGAACATGCTTCGCGCCGACGTTTGCAATGCCGTAGAAGAACTCGGCCAGCTGCTGGATCACACCGGCCCGGTGGCGGCCAGCGAGCGCAACGCAGCACGAATCTTCAATGCCGATCACTGCTTTTTCGTGACCAACGGCACCAGCACAAGCAACAAGATCGTCTGGCACCACACCGTTGCTCCGGGCGACGTTGTGGTGGTGGATCGCAACTGCCACAAGTCGGTGCTGCACAGCATCATCATGACCGGCGCGATTCCGGTGTTCCTGAAGCCCACGCGCAATCATTTCGGAATCATCGGGCCGATTCCCAAAAGCGAATTCGAGCAGGAGGCGATCAAGGCCAAGATTCGTGCGAACCCGCTGCTCAAAGGCGTGGACGCAGACAAGATCAAGCCACGCGTGCTGACCATTACGCAATCCACCTACGACGGCGTTCTGTACAACACCGAAACCATCAAGGACATGCTCGATGGGTACGTGGACAACCTGCATTTCGATGAAGCCTGGCTGCCTCACGCGGCCTTCCATCCGATGTACGGCTCGTACCACTCGATGGGCAAGAAGCGTCCGCGTCCGAAGCATTCGGTGGTGTACGCAACGCAGTCGATTCACAAGTTGCTGGCCGGTATCAGCCAGGCCAGCCATGTGCTGGTGCAGGACGCGCAGAACGTGAAGCTGGACAGGCACCTGTTCAACGAAGCGTATTTGATGCACACGTCTACCAGCCCTCAGTACGCGATTATCGCGAGCTGCGACGTGGCGGCGGCCATGATGGAGCCACCCGGCGGCACTGCGCTGGTGGAAGAAAGCATTCTCGAAGCGCTCGACTTCCGCCGCGCGATGCGCAAGGTCGAAGATGAATTCGGCAAGGACGACTGGTGGTTCAAGGTCTGGGGCCCCGAGAAGCTGGCCGACGAAGGCATTGGCAAAGCTGAGGACTGGATCATCAAGGGCGAGGCTCGCACTGCCAAATGGCACGGCTTCGGCAAGCTGGCCGACGGTTTCAATATGCTGGACCCGATCAAGTCGACCATCGTGACGCCGGGGCTGGACCTGAACGGCAAGTTCGCGAAGAGCGGAATTCCCGCAAGCATCGTGACCAAGTTCCTGGCGGAACATGGCGTGATCGTCGAGAAGACTGGCCTGTACAGCTTCTTCATCATGTTCACTATCGGCATTACCAAAGGCCGCTGGAACACGCTGCTGACCGCGCTTCAACAGTTCAAGGACGACTACGAGAAGAATCAGCCCATGTGGCGCATTCTTCCGGAGTTCTGCCAGCAGCATCCGCGCTACGAGCGCATGGGTCTGCGCGATCTGTCGCAGTACGTGCACGAGCTGTACGCCAAATATGACATTGCGCGTCTGACCACCGAGATGTATCTGAGCGACCTCACGCCGGCAATGCGTCCGGCGGATGCGTACTCGCACATTGCGCATCGCACGACCGAGCGCGTGGAAATCGACAAGCTCGAAGGACGGGTCACTACCAGCCTGGTCACGCCTTACCCACCCGGCATCCCGTTGCTGATTCCGGGCGAAGTGTTCAACAAGAAAATCGTCGATTACCTCAAGTTCTCGCGCGACTTCAACAAGCAGTGCCCCGGTTTCGGCACCGACATTCATGGTCTGGTTCAGGAAGTGGATGAGTTGGGCGTCGTCAGCTACTTCGCGGACTGCGTGAAGGAAACTGCAGCGCCTCAGTTGGCTGCTCCAGTAAAGGCCAAGGCTTCAGTGAAAGCGCCTACCTCATCCGCAGCGAAGAGCAAGGTTGCGGCCGTGGCAGCCAAGCCAGCCAAAGCGAAGGCGACCGTCAAGCCTCCAGTAAAGGCGGCAACCAAGGCGAAAGCGGCTTCGAAGAAGAAATAAACGACTCGTTGCAATCGGCTGGATTCTTTTGAATCCAGTTATCGAAGGCCTCCGTATTGATTGCAACTGCGACATTTTTTGCAGTTCAGTCAAAGACTCATAAGCATGAGTCGTCAAGGAGACTTCGATGAATTCAACCAAAACCTTCAAGAATTTTGCTGCGGTCACCCTGGCCGTTGCCATGGGTGCAAGCGCCGTTTCCGCAATGGCCGCCGATGTCATGGTTGGCGGTGCCCCGATGTCGCCCACCAAGGACATCATCGACAACGCCGTCAACTCCAAAGATCACACGACTCTGGTCGCAGCGGTCAAGGCAGCCGGTCTGGTCGAAACGCTCAAAGGCCCCGGTCCGTTCACCGTGTTCGCGCCTACCAATGCAGCGTTCGCCGCATTGCCAGCAGGCACTGTGGACACGCTCCTGAAGCCAGAAAACAAGGCGATGCTGAGCGGCATCCTGACGTATCACGTCGTTGCCGGTAAGTACGATGCAGCAGCCATTTCCAAAATGATCATGGACGGCAAGGGCTCGGCCACGCTCAAGACGGTTGCAGGCGGCACGCTGACTGCCAAATCGTCCGGCGGCAAGGTCATGGTTACCGACGAAAAGGGCGGAACGGCTAACGTCACTATCGCCGACGTGTATCAGTCGAACGGTGTGATCCACGTGGTGGATAAGGTGCTGCTGCCTAAGTAATTAGGAAAGCGGCAAGAGCGCTGACGTCTCCTGGAAGACGTCAGCAGCTCGTTCTAGACTTTTCTCTGTCGGCGTTCGGCCGGCTGCTTCTCGAGCAGCGACGTGCAACGCACGCGTTCACCATCCTCCCACCCCTGATCTGGATAGCGCGAATAGTCGGGCTTGCTTTTCGATTGGGTAAGCACCGCATCTAAAGTGGGAAAGTCTTGTGCTAGGCAAGCGTATTGCCCGATTCGATGGAGATTGGCGGCGCTTGGATACCGCTGTTGTATATCCCGCAACCCTTGCCTGAATTTCGGCCAGTCCACTTTCGTTCTCGACCAGATCCTTACGCCCATCCCGCCAGCACCTAAGGCAAGTTCATCGTAGACATGGGCGTACATGCTCATGCCGTATTCGACCTGTGTGTTGTTCACTGCCATGTTGGCCAATTCCTCGATGGCATTATCGCTGCCGCCCAGGTCTGGGTGGTAATACAAAGCGGCGTGTCGATATACCCAGTGGTGATCGGGAAAGCGGGTTGTGGCCTCTTTAAGGAGTTCGGCAAAACGTTTCGACCCCCAACCTTTGAAGATGGCGATGTCCAAAAACGTCAGATAGAAGTGCGGGTCTCGCTCTCGTGCCGGAATTGCCGCCAAAATCTTCTCGGCCTTCAGAAAATTGGGTTCCGCCAAGCTGCGTGATTTGGCGTTTCGATCTGCCAGATACGCCGTTTCCATGTGTACTCGCGCAACGGCGATCACAGGTATTTGCGAGCTTGGAAATGCGCGTCGCCATTTGGCAAGCTTGCTATCTCGAGACTTTGCACAGGCGTCGGCGATGGCGGCATCGCGACAGGAAGTGATGCCCTCGAAAGGAATGTACTCGTCTGCGACGAAACTTCCGTTGATGGTTCGTTGCCCCGTTTGTCGAAGCGCCACGTATTCATTCTCTATAGCGGCAAAGGCTTCGGCATGAAAAAATTCTATGACTTTGAATCGTAAGCCTTCGATATGCGGGTCGCTGACCGCCATAGCGCCAGGCGCAACTGCAATCGCCAATAACGTAACTAGGCTGGCGGCAAATCGGGTGCGCGTCATAGTTCGCTGCTAGCCCTCGCGAGCCAGGGAAACACATCGATTGAATGCGGGCGCAGAGTCCCAAATGCTTCGATCCACGTTATCTCCTAATCTGGCTAGCAGCTGTTTTGTCTTTGCGGCATCTTTTGCTTTGCACGCAAACCATGCGTAATTGCTGACGTTCCAGGGATCAGGGTATCGCTTGATGACGTCATCGAACCCCTTCTTCATGCGCGGCCAATCAGCTTTGGTTTGAGAGAAAAAATCGTCTCTCAGATAGGACTGTCCGATGCTCCAGTACAGTCGCGCATACAGAGCTTCGCCTTCCTTTTGCCTGGTTTTGTTCGCGGCGAGATTTGCTAGCCACTCGAAAGCTTCTGCACCACCGCCAGCCCGGGGATCGAGCTTTTTTGCGCCGTAGAAATAGATCTCGTAGTAATAGGGAAACTTGTCGCTTGCTTCGTCGACGAACTGGGCAAATTTCTGGATGTCCACGCCGGTGTATTGCAGGGTGTCCATCATCCCGACGTACCAGCCTTCGTCATGGAGGAGAGATTCGCGCGAGTAGGCTTTCACCGCCTTCTCGATTGCGCTGCCAACTGCAAGCCATTGGTCCTTAGTAACTTCGCTCTCCGGGCGGCTGCCTCGAAGAAACGATGCGTGATTCAGGTGAGCCTTCGCAATCACGTAGGTTGCGAGCGTTGATTTAGGAAAGGCGTTCTGCCAGCGCATTGCTTTGGCCTGCATCGCAATCCAATGAGCCTCCGTATTGCGGCTAACGCTCGTCGCGCCGTCCCCCGGTATTAGGGGTTGCCAGACGACGCCATCGAGTGCGTAGAAAATTCGAGCGCTTTTGAAAACCCCACTCGGAAATCTTGCTTGAGTCTTGTCGAAACTCGCCTGCATCTTCTGGATTTCGGCGAAATCTTCGCGAGCGAATGCTTCGGAAACCTCCGCCATCAACATTCGTCGTTCTTTGAGTTCCTCCGCGCAAGTCAATAGGGGCAAGACAGTCATGCAAGCGACCACCCAAAACTTCTTAAGCATCGAATTTCTCCTCGGTTACTTCTCCAGTCCCTCAACTGGCAATATCGATGCTACCAACCGATCAATCAAATATGTTTGATTCAAGCGATCCGCACGATCATTTCGCGGCGAGTTCGCGACATCTGTCCAAATCACCTCGACTCCAGCCTCGCCCGGGTAATTCTTTTGTAGTCGCTCCGATCTCCGCAATCAGCGATTTCAGCGTTGCCACATCCCCCGCCAGACACGCGTCCTGCGCGAACCTGTTCAGATTCCATTGGCTCGGCTGCTTGAAATAAATCTGCTGCAGACCCGCGCGCAACTTGTTCCAGTCGAGCGATGTCTTGCCGAAAGCGTCTTCCCGCATTCCGTAGTCGCCCATCGTGACCTCGTCGTAAATCTGCGCGTAGAGCGTTGGGTCGCCTGACTTGGCTGCTGTCCTAACCAATGCATCGAGTCCGCTCGGTTGCCCGCCTCGAGAGGGCAGGTAGAAGTTTGCGGCGCGTCTGTAGATGTTGGCGTTGATGGGATATTTCGCCGTTGCCTCCGCGATCAATTCATCGAACCGATCAGCCTTCCAACCCTGCTCGATAGCGCTCTCGATTCGCTGCGTGAAGTAGATCGGATCGCGCCTGTCCGCTGGAATCGAGTCGTAGATTTTTTGCGCTTCGACGAAAAACTTGTCCGCTTCCTGAGACCGCTCTTTCGTTTCCTGCGCCCACATGGCCTTGCGCACTTGCGCCCTTGCGAGGGCTAGTCTGGGTAGCGCAGACGCAGGAAATTGCTGGCTCCAGCCCGATATGCGTCTCTCGAACTGCGTCCAGCACGCCGCATCCGCGCCAGTCACCTGATCGCCGCATTCGATGAGCAGATCGAAATCGATTGCTGTGTCGGAAAGAGGAAGTCCGCGATCGGAACGAGTGGCTTGGCGCTTGAGCGACTCGTAGCTGGATTCGATCGCCGCGTAATCGGACTGCGCAAAGCGTTGTTGCGCGAACTCCTGCGGGGCCTCTTGCGTCGGGGGGTGCTGAGCGTAGACGGCCGGCGTTGCGCAGATCAGAAGCGCCACGCCCCAGCGCAAAAGCTTTGCGGCAATAGGGCGCATCGCGAACGAGGAGTCTTAAGCCTTCGCTTCGACCGGCTCGGCAATGCCGCCGACCACCTGGCTGAAGCCGCCGTCGACGTAGGTAATTTCAGCCGACACACCGCTGGCCAGATCGCTCAGCAAAAACGCAGCCACGTTGCCTACGTCTTCGATGGTCACGTTGCGGCGAATTGGCGATGACTCGGCAACCACGCTCAAAATTTTGCCGAAGCCTTTGATGCCGCTCGCAGCCAATGTCTTGATTGGGCCGGCGCTGATGCCGTTCACGCGCATGCCCTTGGGGCCGAGGGATTCGGCCAGATAGCGAACCGAAGCTTCGAGCGAAGCCTTCGCCAGACCCATGGTGTTGTAGTTGGGCACAGTGCGGATCGCGCCAAGGTAGGTGAGCGTGAGCAAGGCCGACTTGGGGTTCAGGTAGGGCAGCGCCGCCTTGGCCATGGCCGGGAAGCTGTATGCGCTGATGTCGTGCGCGATCTTGAAGCCTTCGCGGCTCAGGCCATCGAGGAAATCGCCTGCGATGGCTTCGCGCGGGGCGTAGCCGATGCTGTGAACGAAGCCGTCGAATGTGGGCCAGTGGTCGGCAAGGTCGACAAAGAGCTTGGTGATCTGCGCGTCATCGCCAACGTCGCAATCGAAGATGAGTTTGGAGTTGAAGTCGGCAGCGAATTCGGTGATGCGATCTTTGAAACGTTCGCCTACGTAGCTGAATGCCAGCTCGGCTCCTTGTTCATGGCAGGCACGCGCGATGCCGTATGCAATTGAGCGATTGGACAGCACGCCCGTGATGAGCAACTTCTTGCCGGTCAAAAAACCCATTCTCGTTCTCCTGTTGCGCCTCGGCGCCTGTTCGATAGTGCAGAATTGTCGCATGCGATTTTTGCTGCTTTTGATCTCGGTTTGCTGTGCGCCACTGGCGTGGGCCCAGTCACCGGCGGCAAGCTCGACATCTACGCCCCTGACAGGCTTCTCCCACGCGTATTCGCTTTGGGGGGAGGTCAAATATCCCGCCGGCTTCGACCACTTCGACTACGTGAACGTGAACGCCCCGAAAGGCGGCGAAATGACGCTGGTGTCGAACTCCCGAATTTCCAATTTCGACAAATACAACCCGTTCTCGCTCAAGGGTACGGCGCCGGCTTATCTGAGCACACTTATGTTCGAAAGCCTGCTCATCGGCTCGTCGGATGAGGCAGGTAGCGCCTATGGATTGCTGGCGGACGGCGTGTCGCTCGCGCCCGACCATCTGTCTGTGACGTTCCACATCAACCCGAAGGCGAAGTTCAACAACGGCGATCCGGTGCTCGCTGCCGATGCGAAGTATTCGTATGACATGTTGGTTAGCAAGTTTGCCCAGCCGGGCTACCGCGCGGCGCTGGCCGACGTGAAGGGCGTGAGCGTCGTCGACGACCGGACGATTCGCTATGACTTCAAGCGCTTCAATCGTGAGTTGCCGATCGTCGTCGGCGGATTGCCGGTGTTCTCGCGCAAATGGGGTGCGGGTGCGGACGGCAAGGCAAAGCAGTTCGATGCGATCACTCGTGAAGAACCGATTGCCAGCGGGCCGTATCGCATCGGCCCGGTGCAGTTCGGGCGCGACCTCACGTACGTTCGCGACAAGAATTACTGGGCGAACGATTTGAACGTGCGCAAGGGCATGTTCAATTTCAGCGCGATCACGATCAAGATCTACAAGGACAACACCGCAAAGCTCGAGGCTTTCAAGGCCGGTGAATTCGACTTCAACCAGGAATTCATTTCGCGCGATTGGGCGCGGCAGTATCAGGGCAAGCGATTCAAATCGGGCGAACTGGTGAAGCGTGAGTTCACCACCAAGATCCCCTACGGCTTTCAGGCGCATGTGCTGAATGTCCGCAACCCGAAATATGCAGATGTTCGAGTTCGCAAAGCTCTCAATCTGGCGTTCGATTTCGAGTGGATGAACGCGCAGTTGTTCTACGGCATCTACAAGCGGGTGAAGGGCTACTTTGGTGGCGGCGAATTCGAGGCACTCGGCAAACCTGGCGTCGACGAGCTCGCCTTGCTCGAGCCACTCAACAAAAAGTACGGCGAATCTGTCGTGCCCGGCGCAGTGTTCGGTGAAGTGCCGTATCCACCGTCTACCGCGCCTCCGCATAGCATCCGCAGCAATCTGCTGGAAGCCCGTGACTTGCTCGCGCAAGCCGGCTGGACCTATCGCGATGGCGCGCTGCGAAACGCAAAAGGCGAGCCGTTCGTGATGGAGTTTCTGGACAGCAAAGAAGGCGGCATGCGAACCCTCACGCCGTGGGTGCGCAACTTGGAAAAGCTCGGCATTCGATTCGAGTTTCGCCAGCAGGATTTCGCGATCTATCAGGAGCGACTTCGCAAGTTCGAATTCGAGGTGACGACCATCCGGGTGCCGGGCACGAACAACCCAGGCAATGAGCTGCGCGACATGTTCGGCTCGGAGGCCGCCAAGACCGATGACAGCAACAATCTCTGGGGGATTGCCAACCCGGCAGTCGACGATCTGATCGACAAGCTGGTGACCGCCACATCGAAGCCCGATGCATTGGCTGCCGGCAAGGCGCTCGATCGTTTGCTGATCCACGGTTGGTACTCGGTGCCGCAGTGGTACTCGAACAGTTACCGGGTTGCGTACAACGCGCACAAATTCGAGTTGCCGCCAACGGTGCCGGGGTATTTCGAGGCAGAGACATGGGCGATGTCTACCTGGTGGTCGAAGAACCCGACGGCACCTGTCGCCGTGTTGCAGGGAGCGAACTAGCATGTGGGCCTATATCGTCAAGCGCATCCTGCTCATGATTCCGACGCTGGTCGGCGTGCTCCTGATCACCTTCGCCGTGACCCAGTTCGTTCCCGGCGGTCCGGTCGAGCAATACCTGTCCGAAGCCAGAGGACGCGCTGGAGTGGCGGGAGGCGGCGAGGGCGGAGGATCGGGACTTGCTTATCGGGGTGCTCAAGGCATCGACGCCAAACGACTCGACGAAATCAAGGCGCTCTACGGCTTCGACAAGCCTGCGCCGGAACGATTTTTGAAGATGCTGGGTTCCTACGCGCGCTTCGATCTGGGCACCAGCTTTTACCAGCACAAAGACGTCTGGCAACTGGTTCGCGAGAAGCTGCCGGTGTCCATTACGCTGGGTCTGTGGACCTTCTTTTTGAGCTACCTGATCGCCGTGCCTCTCGGTGTCGCGAAGGCAGTTCGACACGGCTCGCGATTCGATCTGATCACGACCTTGCTCGTCCTCGTCGGCTACGCGATTCCCGGATTCGTTTTGGGCGTTGCGCTGCTCGTGTTCTTCGGCGGTGGCAGTTTCCTGCAGTGGTTTCCGCTTCGCGGGCTGGTGTCTTCGAACTTCGATCAATTGAGCTGGGGCGGCAAAATCGTCGACTACCTCTGGCACATCACATTGCCGATCACGGCAATGGTTCTGGGCAGCTTCGCGGTCATCTCGATGCTGACGAAAAACTCGCTGCTCGAAGAAATCCGCAAGCAATATGTGCTGACCGCGCGAGCCAAGGGCCTCGACGAGAAACGTGTCCTCTGGAAGCACGTGTTCCGCAATGCCCTGATCCCGATCATTACCGGCTTTCCTGCCGCATTCATCGGCGCATTTTTCACCGGTGCGCTGCTAATCGAAACCTTGTTTTCTCTCGATGGCATGGGCCTGCTCAGTTATGAATCGGTCATACGGCGCGACTACCCCGTGGTGCTCGGCACTTTGTACCTGTTCACGCTAATCGGTCTCGTGACAAAGCTCATCTCCGACCTCTGCTATGTCTGGGTCGATCCGCGAGTGAAGTTCGACGCATGAGCACGAACGCAGCTTCCAAAACTGCCGTCGCGGTGTCTCCAGGAAGGCGCGCGTGGCTCCGATTCAAGCGCAACAAGCTGGGTTACTGGAGCGGCGTGATTTTCGTGGTGATGGTGGTTCTGTGCTTGTGCGCAGAACTCATCAGCAACGACAGACCTCTTCTGGTTCGTTACCAGGGGCACTTCTATTTTCCGGTGGTGCAGGAGCTTCCTGAAACCACGTTCGGCGGCGACTTTCCGACGCCCACCGATTACCTCGATCCTTTCATTCGCCAGAAGATGGCCGAGGGCAGCAACTTCGCGCTATTCGCACCCAACCCGTACGGCTTCAAGACCCTCAACTACTTCGCAAGCGCGCCGAACCCGGCACCGCCGTCCAAAGACAACTATTTCGGTACCGACGAACGCGGACGCGATCTGCTGGCCCAGCTGATTTACGGGTTTCGCGTGTCGGTGCTTTTTGGATTGGCGCTCACGGTTATCGGCGTGGTGCTCGGCATCATCACCGGCGCGATTCAGGGGTTCTTCGCCGGCAAGATCGACCTGGTGTTTCAGCGCCTGATCGAAATTTGGGGATCGATGCCCGAGCTGTATTTGCTCATCATCTTTTCCGCGATCTTTCAGCCCAGCGTGGCACTGCTGCTGATTCTTTTGAGCGCCTTCGGCTGGATGGGTTTGTCCGATTACGTGCGCGCCGAATTCCTTCGCAACCGACAACTCGACTACGTGCGCGCGGCACGGGCGATGGGTCTGTCGAACTGGCAAATCATCTGGCGTCATGTTCTGCCGAACAGCATGACGCCGGTCGTCACCTTCTTGCCGTTCCGCATGAGCGCCGCGATTCTGGCGCTGACCAGTCTCGACTTCCTGGGACTCGGTGTGCCTCCCGGAACCCCTAGCCTCGGTGAACTCCTGTCGCAGGGCAAAAACAATCTCGATGCCTGGTGGATTTCGCTGTCGACCTTCGCGATCCTGGTTGTCACGCTACTGCTGCTGACGTTCATGGGTGACGCACTGCGCGACGCGCTCGACCCGCGCAGGACGCTCGCTGCGGAGCCAGCGAAAGACACGCCACCGCCGCCCGCACCCGCTACCAGCGAAGGAGCGGCAATATGAGCGCCGACTCGAACAGCAAGCTGCTCGATGTACGCGATCTGCGCGTTGCTTTCGGCGGCAAGGAAGTGGTGCGCGGCGCATCGTTCTCGATCGCTCCCGGCGAGAAACTCGCGCTGGTCGGCGAGTCCGGATCCGGCAAGACGATTACCGCGCTGAGCTTGCTTCGGCTGGTCGGCGATGCGAAGCTTCAAGGGCAGGCGATGTTCGAATCGGCGAACGGCAATGTCGATCTGCTCGCGTTGTCGGAACGGCAATTGCGCGGCATTCGCGGCAAAGAAATTGCGATGATTTTTCAGGAGCCGATGACCGCGCTCAACCCGCTGTTGACGATCGGCGATCAGATTGCCGAGACGCTGTCGCTCAAAGAAGGGATGACTCGCCACGAGGCTTGGCAAACGGCGGTGAAGCTGCTGGGCGACACCGGCATTCCCGAACCGGAGCGACGCGCGAATTCGTATCCGCATCAGCTCTCCGGCGGCCAACGTCAGCGCGCGATGATTTCCATGGCGCTGGCCTGCAAACCGCGACTGTTGCTCGCCGACGAGCCCACCACTGCGCTCGACGTGACATTGCGCGCGCAGATTCTCGAGCTGCTGGGCGATCTTCAAAAGAAGACCGGCATGGCGGTGCTCTTGATCACGCACGATTTGAATCTGGTGCGCAAGTTCGCCGATCGCGTGGTGGTCATGGAGAACGGTAATCTGGTGGAGCAGGGTGTCGTGGGCGATGTGTTTGCGAATCCGCAGCATGCGTATACGAAGAAGCTGATCGACAGCAAGCCCACGCGAGATCTGGTCGCCGACGCATCGAGTGCAGATGCCGTGGTTTTGAAAAGCGAGCATTTGAGAGTGGCCTATCCGGTGCCCAAACCAGGCGTAGCGGGATGGTTCGGCAAGGGCGAATTCATCGCTTTGCAGGACGCATCTTTCCAGATTCAGCGCGGGCAGACGCTGGGCATCGTGGGGGAATCCGGTTCCGGCAAATCGACTCTCGCGCTCGCAGTTCTTGGGCTGCAGAAATCGTCTGGCATGCTCGATTTCGAGAATCGCACCTGGGGCAAATCGACCGACGAAAGCCGGAGCATTCGGCGTGATGTGCAAGTGGTGTTCCAGGACCCGTACTCGTCCCTGTCTCCACGCATGACGATAGAAGAAATCGTGGGCGAGGGCGTTCGTTTGCATATGCCGAAAGTCGATGCGGCGGGGCGTCAAAAACGGGTGATCGAAGCGTTGAAAGAAGTCGGACTCGACGAAGCGCAATACCCTGCCTTGCTGCAGCGATTCCCGCACGAGTTTTCAGGCGGCCAGCGCCAACGTATCGCGATTGCCCGAGCGCTGATTCTCGAGCCGCAAGTGCTGGTGCTCGACGAGCCGACCAGCGCGCTCGACGTGACCATCCAGAAGCAGGTTTTGAGTCTGCTGCAACGATTGCAGAAGGAGCGCGGCCTCAGTTATCTGTTGATCACCCACGACGTCGATGTAGTGCGTGCAATGGCGCATTGCGTGATGGTGCTGAAGGATGGCGTGGTGCTAGAGTCCGGCGCAACGACCGAAGTCCTGGACTCGCCGAAAAATTCATACACGCAGGCTCTGGTAGCAGCTGCTGTTTAAAACGATGAGACGAAATATTTTTGCGACGCTCGTCGCGTGTGTCGCGCTTTGCGTTCAATTGATGGCAACAAGCCATGCGAATGCGCAATCGCCATCGCCGGCTCCGCGACAGGCGCAGACCAACCGATCGCAGGCATTCGGAGCAAACGAGATGGCGCCGCGCATGGCTGCGTGCATGACTTGCCATGGTGCAGAGGGCAGGGCGACCAATCAAGGGTACTTTCCGCGAATCGCAGGCAAACCGGCCGGTTATCTGTACAACCAGCTCGTGAACTTCCGGGACGGTCGACGCGAATATCCGCAGATGACCTATCTGCTGGCACACATGGACGACCGATACCTTCACGATATCGCCGAGTACTTCGCCAATCTCGATGTGCCGTATCCGCCGCCTCAGACCTTGAGCGCTCCGGCCGATTTGCTTGAGAAAGGTCGCGCACTGGCCATGAATGGCGACGCCGCCAGAAAAATTCCGGCGTGCATCTCGTGTCACGGCGCCGCGATGACCGGTGTAGCTCCCGCGATCCCGGGTTTGCTCGGCGTTCCGCGCGACTACATCGTGGCCCAGCTAGGCGCATGGAAGTCCGCTCAGCGAAAGGCGCATGCGCCCGACTGCATGGCGAGCATTGCGAAAGCGCTGACGGTAGAAGACATCACCGCAGTTTCCACCTGGATATCGGCTCAAGCCGTTCCGGCGAATGCGAAGGCGGCGCCAGTTTTGCCGGGTCCGTTGCCCATGGCTTGCGGGACAGTCCAATGAAGCCAGTCAAGATGCTGCCGCGTCCGGCCACGTACCGCCGAAGCAAGCTGCAAACGGCGGTACTGATACTTGTCCTAGGCGCAGTGCTCCTGTTCGCCACCGCCACCTTCCTGAATTTGATGGGCGAGGACGCCTTGAGGGACTCCGCCGCCATTACCGATCCATCGGCCAAGGCGCAGCAGATCAAGCGTGGGGAATATCTGGCTCGGGCTGGTAATTGCATCTCTTGCCATACCGCCCGTGGCGGCGAAGCCTATGCAGGCGGCTTCCCGCTGGAAACGCCGTTCGGCACCATCTACGGCCCGAATCTCACGCCCGACACCAAGACCGGGATCGGAAGCTGGAGTTCTGCGGAATTCTGGCGCGCGATGCATAACGGCCGCTCCAAAGACGGACGCTTGTTGTATCCAGCGTTCCCGTACCCGAACTTCACCGAAGTCACCCGCGAAGATTCAGACGCGATCTACGCCTGGTTCAAGACCATTCCAGCCGTCGAGCAGCAAAACAAGCCGAACGAGTTGCGCTTCCCGTACAGCACGCAGTTGGCGGTCGGATTCTGGCGAGCGCTGTTTTTCAGGCCCGCTACCTTCGAAGCGGACAAATCGAAGTCGGTCGACTGGAATCGCGGCGCGTATCTGGTGCGCGGACTCGGCCATTGCGCGGCCTGTCATGCCCCGCGAAATGCGTTGGGCGCCACGATTTCTGCCAACTCATCGCAGTCGGAATTCGGGGGCGGTTTGATCCCGGTTCAGAACTGGTACGCGCCGTCGCTCAATTCGCCTGACGAAGCGGGCGTGGCGCACTGGACCGACGACGAAGTTCTTGCGTTGCTCAAAACTGGGCTTTCCTCGAGAGGCTCCGTTATGGGCCCCATGGCCGAGGTGGTGTTCAACAGCACTCAATATCTGGATGCCGTCGATTTGAATGCCATGGCCGTGTTCCTGAAGGAGTTGCCTCAGCAAAACAGCGCTCCGATAGCTGCGGAATATTCACCGACTGCGCAGGTGCTGACCCGCGGCGAACTTATCTATAACCAGCAGTGCGCGCAGTGCCATGGCGACAAGGGCGAGGGCAAAGCAGGCGCATGGCCTGCATTGGCGGGCAATCGCGCGGTCAATATGCAAAACGCGACCAATGTCGTGCGGGTTGTTTTGTCGGGCGGGTTCCTTCCGGCCACCGCCGGAAACCCTCGACCGTTCGGCATGCCGCCGTTCGCACATGTGCTGGATGACTCGGAGATTGCGGCCGTTAGTACTTATGTTCGAAGGTCCTTCGGAAACGACGCTCCGCCGGTCTCGACTGCTCAGGTGTTTTTGCATCGCGAGGGTAGGGTGCGCTAGCAGGTTTAGCGTTTGCAATCAATGATTTACAGGTTAGAATACGAGCTTCACGACCAAACGGGCGGGTAATTACCGCCCGTTTTTTTTGGTCGATCGCTTTTCACTTTTTAGGTAGCAGTCAAGCAAACGTGGCCTTACAGCAGATAGTCGAACAAACGGTAGCCGGTCTGGGCTATGACCTCGTAGATATCGAGCGCTCGGGCGGAGGCCTTTTGCGCATCACCATCGATATGCCGTGGTCTGCAGAAACTGCACACGACGTCCAGGTCATCAATGTCGAAGATTGCGAGAAAGTAACCCGCCAGCTGCAGTTTGCACTGGAGGTTGACGGTGTCGAATACAGGCGGCTCGAGGTGTCCTCGCCCGGTATCGACAGACCGCTGAAGAACGAGCAGGATTTTGTGCGATTCACCGGCGAGGTGATCGACGTGACTCTCAAGGCGCCCATGGGCGCGGCGGCTGACGGACAAGTCAGCGCCAGCAGAAAGAAATTTCGCGGCACGCTTGAAAAAGCGGTCGAGGGATGGCAAATCGTGTGGGCGGATGAAAAACCGGTAAAGCCCGGCGCCAAAGTCAGCAAGAAAAAGGGTCCGGCTCCTGTGCAGGTGCTGGGCTTCACGCTCGACGAAATACGCGAAGCACGATTGGCCCCCCTTGTGGATTTCAAGGGGCGCAAGCCCCGAGCGGGCGATGAACCCGCCGAATGATTTTGAATATTTGCAATATGTGCGCACGCGCTTTCCGGCCTACGAATGGCCAGGGTCCGCGTTGCAGTTGTCGTTTAGATAGGAGATCGGTGGCATGAATCGCGAAATGTTGATGCTGGTGGAAGCTATTTCCCGCGAAAAGAGCGTCGAGCGTGATGTTGTTTTCGGTGCGGTGGACGCTGCACTGGCGCAAGCAACCAAAAAGCTTTATCAGGGCGAGGTAGACATTCGCGTCGCCGTCGACCGCGACACGGGCGAATACGAAACCTTCCGTCGCTGGCACGTGGTGCCGGACGAAGCGGGTCTGCAACTGCCCGATCAGGAAATTCTGCTGTTCGAAGCAAAAGAACAAATCTCGGACATCGAAGTCGACGAGCACATCGAAGAGCGTGTCGAATCGGTGCCGATCGGTCGTATCGGCGCTATGGCTGCCAAGCAGGTCATCCTGCAAAAAATCCGCGATGCAGAGCGCGAAATGCTGCTCAACGATTTCATGTCGCGTGGCGACAAAATCTTCGTCGGCACGGTCAAGCGCATGGACAAGGGCGACATCATTGTCGAATCCGGTCGCGTCGAAGGACGGCTGCGCCGCGGTGAGATGATCCCCAAAGAAAACCTCCGCTCCGGCGATCGGGTTCGCGCCATGATCATGGAAGTCGACCTGACCCTGCGCGGCGCTCCGATCATCCTGTCGCGCTCGGCGCCTGAATTCATGGTGGAACTGTTCCGCCAGGAAGTGCCGGAAATCGAACAGGGTCTGCTCGAAATCAAATCGTGCGCACGTGACTCCGGTTCGCGCGCAAAAATTGCGGTTCTCTCGCATGACAAGCGTGTCGATCCCATCGGCACCTGCGTCGGCGTTCGTGGAACCCGCGTCAATGCAGTCACCAACGAACTCGCCGGCGAGCGTGTCGACATCGTTCTGTGGAGCGAAGACCCGGCTCAATTCGTGATCGGTGCACTGGCACCCGCGAACGTGTCTTCCATCGTGGTCGATGAAGAGAAGCATGCAATGGATGTGGTGGTCGACGAGGAAAACCTCGCCATCGCCATCGGTCGCGGCGGTCAGAACGTGCGTCTTGCGTCCGAGCTCACCGGCTGGAAGATCAACATCATGGATGCCGCCGAATCTGCTGAAAAGCAGGCTTCGGAAACCGACACCAGCCGCAAGCTGTTCATGGAAAAGCTCGATGTCGACGAAGAAATCGCCGACATCCTCATCTCCGAAGGCTTCAACACCCTCGAAGAAGTTGCCTATGTGCCGATCCACGAAATGCTCGAGATCGAAAGCTTCGACGAAGACACCGTCAATGAATTGCGCACTCGCGCCAAGGACGCTTTGCTGACGATGGAAATCGCCCGCGAAGAAAGCGTTGCCGAGGTGTCGCAGGATCTGCGTGATCTGGAAGGCCTGACTCCCGAGCTGATCACCAAGCTCGCTGAAAACAGTGTCCACACCCGTGACGATCTGGCCGATTTGGCCGTTGACGAACTTACAGAAATTACCGGCCAGTCGTCTGACGACGCCAAAGCCCTCATCCTCAAGGCACGCGAGCATTGGTTCGCGGGCCAAGAGTAACGGTTATGGAGGCCCAAACCAAATATGTCCAGTACTACAGTCGCCGAGTTCGCAACCGAACTCAAAAGATCAACTGACGTCCTTCTCGACCAGCTCCGGTCGGCAGGCGTTGCGAAATCGTCCGCCTCCGATTCCTTGACCGATGCTGACAAGCAGAAGTTGTTGGGATACCTGCAAGCCAGTCATGGGACTGTCACGGGTGAGCGGAAAAAGATCACGTTGGTGAAGAAATCCACCAGCGAGATCAAACAAGCAGATTCGAGTGGCAAGGCTCGAACCATTCAGGTGGAAGTGCGCAAGAAGCGAACCTTCATCAAACGAGAAGACGAAGCGGAAGCGACTGTGGAAGTAGCTGAACCGGTGGCCGAGGCTCCCCAGGTCCCCCTGATCGACGAGGCCGAATTGGCACGTCGCGAACAGGAAGCGCGCCAGCAGGCCGAGCTGATTCGCCGTCAGGAAGAAGAACTTATCGAGCGCCGTCGGGTGCGCGAAGAGCAGGAAGCTCGCGAACGCGAACGTGAACAGGCCGAAGCGGCGAACGCAGCGGCAGCCGTTGCACTCGAGCAGGCTCGCGTTGCCAAGCTGCGCGAGCAACCTGCGCACGCAGGCGATGCCGGCGGTCCTGAAGAAGCGCCGACCGCAGAAGATGCGGCCGTGACCGAAGCGAAAGCCAAGGACGCTGCCAAGGAAACCGCACGTGCCAAAGCGGCTCAGGAATCGAAGGCCAAGGCCGACGAGGAGTCCGCACGCGCCAAAGATCTCGACGAACGTCGTCGCAAGGCGCTCGCCGAAGCCGAAGCTATTCGCGCCATGATGAATGCGCCCAAGCGCGTCATGGTGGCCAAGAAGCCCGAAGAACCCAAGCCCGTCGCCAAGCCGGCTGTCGATGCTGCAAAGCCTGGCATGAAAGGCACGCTGCACAAGCCTGCTGCCGGTACTACGCCAGCACGCGCGCCGGGCGGCGCTCCTGCTACCGGCGCGCCTGGCGCCCCGGGCAGTGGCAAGGAAGTCAAATCGGCCAAGCTCTCGTCTAGCTGGGCAGGCGATCCGGCCAAGAAGAAAGAAATCAAGACTCGCGGCGACAGCAGTGGTGGCGTGAGCCGCAACAGCTGGCGCGGTGGTCCGCGTGGCCGTCGTGGAAACGACCGTCATGGCGACGACATGCAGCAGTCGGCTCCGACCGAAGCACGGATCATCGAAGTGCACGTTCCGGAAACCATCACGGTGTCCGAACTGGCTCACAAGATGGCAGTCAAGGCGTCCGAAGTCATCAAGCATTTGATGAAGCTCGGCCAGATGGTCACGATCAACCAGTCACTGGACCAGGACACGGCGATGATCGTCGTGGAAGAAATGGGACACAAGGCTATCGTGGCTGCGCTGGACGATCCGGAAGCGTTCACGGTCGAAGAAGTCTCGTTGCACGAGTCCGCCAGCGTTCCGCGTGCGCCTGTCGTCACCGTCATGGGTCACGTCGATCACGGCAAGACCTCGCTGCTCGACTACATCCGTCGTGCCAAAGTTGCCTCCGGCGAAGCTGGCGGCATTACGCAGCACATCGGCGCATATCACGTCGAAACGCCGCGCGGCATGATCTCGTTCCTGGACACTCCCGGCCACGAAGCGTTTACCGCCATGCGTGCCCGTGGCGCCCAGGCTACCGACATCGTCATCCTCGTGGTGGCGGCGGACGACGGCGTGATGCCGCAGACCAAGGAAGCCATCAAGCACGCAAAAGCGGCTGGCGTTCCTATCGTGGTCGCGGTCAACAAGATCGACAAGCCGGATGCGAATCCGGATCGGGTCAAGCAAGAACTGGTTACCGAAGAAGTCGTGCCGGAAGAGTACGGCGGTCCATCGCCTTTCGTGTCCGTGTCTGCGAAGACAGGACAAGGCATCGACGACCTCCTCGAACAGGTTCTGCTGCAGGCCGAAGTGCTTGAGTTGAAGGCACCGGTCGACGCCAACGCCAAGGGTCTGGTCATCGAAGCGCAACTCGACAAAGGCCGCGGTCCAGTGGCGACCGTGCTGGTTCAATCCGGCACGCTCAAGACGGGCGATGTGGTTCTCGCAGGATCGACCTACGGTCGTGTGCGAGCCATGCTCGACGAAAACGGCCAGTCGATCAAATCGGCAGGCCCTTCGATTCCTGTCGAAATTCAAGGTTTGACCGAAGTTCCTCAAGCCGGTGACGAATTCATGGTGCTGACCGATGAACGTCGCGCCCGTGAAATCGCAACCTACCGTGCCGGCAAGTTCCGCAATACCAAGCTGGCGAAGCAGCAAGCCGCGAAGCTCGAGAACATGTTCTCCGATCTGTCGGCTGGCGAAGTCAAGACTTTGCCGATCATCGTCAAGGCCGACGTGCAGGGTTCGCAGGAAGCTTTGGCTCAATCGCTGCTCAAGCTGTCGACCGACGAAGTCAAGGTGCAACTGGTGTACGCCGCAGTGGGCGGTATCAGCGAATCCGACGTCAACCTGGCCATCGCATCGAAGGCGGTAGTGATCGGCTTCAACGTGCGTGCCGATTCCGGCGCCCGCAAGCTGGCCGAGAACAACGGCGTCGATCTGCGCTACTACAACATCATTTACGACGCAGTCGATGAGTTGAAGGCAGCCATGTCGGGCATGTTGACTCCGGACAAGCGCGAAGAAGTCATCGGCACCGCCGAGATTCGTCAGGTGTTCCGCGTCAGCAAGATCGGCTCGATTGCGGGTTGTATGGTTACCACCGGCGTCGTTCGCCGCAGCGCGCGTCTGCGTCTGCTGCGCGACAACGTGGTCATCTTCACCGGCGAGCTGGAATCGCTCAAGCGCTTCAAGGACGATGTGCGCGAGGTTCGCGAGAACTTCGAGTGCGGCTTGAACATCAAGAACTACAACGACATTCAAGAGAATGATCAGCTGGAGTTCTTCGAAATCAAGGAAGTGGCTCGTACGCTGTAAAGCGTCTGCGTGACTGATTAGAAGAAAAGATGGTTCGCAAGCAAGCCAGCACCCCTAATCGAGGCCTGAAGGTTGCCGATCAGATCCAGCGCGATCTGACGGAACTGATCGCCCGCGAATTGAAAGATCCGCGGGTGGGCATGGTCACGATTCAGGGTGTCGAAGTCACTCCCGATTACGCGCATGCCAAGGTGTTTTTTACCGTCCTCGTGGGATCACCCACCGAGTGCGAAATTGCACTGAACCAGGCGGCAGGTTTTCTGCGGAATGGTTTGTTCAAGCGTCTGCACATTCATACCGTGCCTACGCTCCATTTCCAGTTCGACCGGACCACCGAGCGCGCTGCAGACATGAACGCCTTGATTGCCAAGGCCGTGTCTTCGCGAGCCCAGGACGACTAGATATATGAATGCGCCACGTGCACGGGTTGCAAGGCGCCCTGTGCATGGGGTGCTTTTACTGGACAAGCCTTTGGGCCTGTCGAGCAACGACGCCCTCCAGAAAGCGAAATGGTTGTTGCGCGCCGAAAAAGCGGGCCACACCGGCACGCTCGATCCTTTGGCATCTGGCGTTTTGCCGCTTTGCTTCGGTGCGGCTACCAAATTCAGCCAGCTCCATTTGGACGCCAACAAGACCTACGAAGCAGTGGCCCAGCTCGGCATCACGACAACCACTGGCGACTCCGAAGGTGACGTTGTGACCCGTCGCGATGTGCCGGTCATCGACACGGACGCGCTCGCCAAGGTGCAGGACTCTTTCACGGGCGCATTGCGGCAGATTCCGCCGATGTACAGCGCGTTGAAGAAAGACGGCAAGGCACTTTATGAATACGCGCGTGAAGGCGTCGAGATCGATCGTCCCGCGCGCGACATCATCGTTTTCGACCTCGACCTTCAGCTCGTAGAAGGCCTGGATGGTGTCGCGGCCGTCAAGATCCGCGTGACCTGCAGCAAGGGAACCTACATCCGCACACTCGGTGAAGACATCGGGGAAGCGCTCGGATGCGGCGCACACCTCACCTTTCTGCGTCGCGTGGCCACTGGGCCCTTCGATCAGACCGAATGCGTCACGCTCGAAGCGCTTGCAGAAAAGACCGAAGCCGAACGCATGGAATTACTGAAGCCAGTGGCATGTCTGCTGGCCGATCACGAAATCGTCGAGCTCGACTCCGACAACGCAGGACGATTTTTGTCCGGCCTGCGTCGCCGTGGGTCGTGGCCCGACAACGAACGCGTAGCCGTGTTCGGAAAATCACCGTCGACGCTCTTGGGCGCCGCGCATGTCACAGCAGGTGAACTTATTCCCGACAGACTCTTGAGTCCGATCGAGATTGCACAGATTTTGGAAAATACGCCGAACCGCGAGGTTGCCGGCATCGAGGAAAACTTATGAGTAAACAGATCCGCAACATCGCCATCATCGCCCACGTCGACCACGGTAAAACAACCATGGTCGACCAGCTTCTTCGCCAGTCCGGCACCTTCTCCGATCACGAAAAAGTCGTCGATACGGTGATGGACAACAACGCCATCGAAAAAGAACGTGGCATCACGATTCTGGCCAAGAACTGCGCCGTGACCTGGAAAGGCACGCACATCAACATCGTCGACACCCCTGGCCACGCGGACTTCGGCGGCGAAGTCGAACGCGCTTTGTCGATGGTCGACAGCGTGGTTCTCTTGATCGATGCGCAGGAAGGCCCCATGCCCCAGACGCGTTTCGTGACCAAGAAGGCATTGGCTCTGGGCCTGCGCCCGATCGTCGTGGTCAACAAGGTCGACAAGCCAGGCGCGAACCCGGACAAGGTGGTCAATGCCGCTTTCGATCTGTTCGACAAGCTCGGCGCTACCGACGAACAGCTCGATTTCCCGATCGTCTACGCATCCGGTATCAACGGATGGTCGTCGAAAGAAGAGGGCGCTGCCGGTGAACAGTGGGGTCCCGACATGTCGGCCCTGTTCGACACCATCCTCGAACACGTTCCCGCACAAACCGGCGATCCGGCCGCTCCGCTCCAGCTCCAGATTTCCGCGCTCGATTTCTCGACCTTCGTGGGTCGTATCGGTGTCGGCCGAATCAGCCAGGGCACTTTGAAGCCCATGACCGACGTCCTCGTTATGGAAGGACCGGACGGCAAGAGCTTCAAGGGCCGTGTCAACCAGGTCCTGACCTTCCAGGGTCTCGATCGCGTTCAGGCCACCGAAGCCGGCCCCGGCGAAATCGTGCTGATCAACGGCATTCCCGACATCGGTATCGGCGTGACCGTGACCGATGCGATGAATCCTGCACCGTTGCCCATGCTGAAGGTCGACGAGCCGACGCTGACGATGAATTTCTGCGTGAACACCAGCCCGTTGGCCGGTCGCGAAGGCAAGTTCGTCACCAGCCGTCAGATCTGGGATCGCCTGCAAAAGGAACTCCAGCACAACGTGGCGCTGAAGGTGAACGAAACCGACGAAGAAGGTATTTTCGAAGTCATGGGTCGTGGCGAACTTCACTTGACCATTCTTCTGGAAAACATGCGCCGCGAAGGCTTCGAGATGGCTGTGTCCAAGCCGCGCGTGGTCATGAAAATGGTGAATGGCGAAAAGCACGAACCCATCGAGTTGGTCACGGCTGACATCGAAGAGCAGCATCAGGGCGGCGTCATGCAGGCTCTGGGCGAGCGCAAGGGCGAACTGGTCAACATGGAACCTGATGGCCGCGGACGTGTCCGTCTCGAATACCGGATTCCTGCACGTGGCCTCATCGGCTTCACCAACGAATTCCTGAACTTGACCCGCGGATCCGGCCTGATCGCCAACATCTTCGACAGCTACGAAGCCCACAAGGGTGACATCGGTGGCCGCAAGAACGGCGTGTTGATCTCGATGGACGATGGTGAAATCTTCACCTACGCCCTCGGCAAGCTGGACGATCGCGGTCGCATGTTCGTCAAGGCGAACGATCCGGTTTACGAAGGCATGATCGTCGGCATTCACAGCCGCGATAACGACTTGGTGGTCAATGCAACGCGTACCAAGCAACTCACCAACTTCCGTGTGAGCGGCAAGGAAGACGCGATCAAGGTCACGCCCCCGATCGACCTCACGCTGGAATACGGCGTCGAGTTCATCGAGGACGACGAGCTGGTCGAAATCACGCCCAAGAGCGTTCGCCTGCGCAAGCGATTCCTGAAGGAAAGCGAACGCAAGCGCGCCGGCCGCTCCTGATGCGACCCAGGCGCTTCTTGCGCCTGAGTCCGGACGGGCTCGAAAAGCGCCGGTTTGCTGTCGGCCACAGGCTTGCCGTGTGGCTGATGGTGCTGACCACGAGCATGTGGTCGGTAGCCGGTCTTGCGACGCGGCATCTGGAAAGTGCCAGAGGGTTCGAAGTGACCTTCTGGCGAAGTTTCTTCACCGTGCTTTCTCTCGTCGGGATCTTCGCGATCTCGCGTGGGAAACGCGCGTTCGACGAATTCCGCACCGGTGGCGCCTGGCTCTGGTTGTCCGGCATTTGCTGGGCTGTCATGTTCACAGCGTTCATGCTCGCGCTCACCATGACTTCGGTGGCCAACGTGTTGATCACGATGGCGACTGGGCCGCTGTTCACTGCGCTGATTGCCTGGCTGGTGGTCGGGCAGAAACTTCGCCTCAGGACCTGGATTGCAGTACTGGTTGCCGGCTTGGGCATTGCGTACATGTACGGCGCGCAGCTGGGCGAGGGCAGCGGCCTCGGTACGTTGATTGCACTGTGCGTGCCGATCGCGGGATCGATCAACTGGACCGTGGTTAACCGTTCGCAGGCCAACGGTGCAAAAGTCGATCTGGTTCCAGCAGTACTGATAGGCGCGATCGTGTCGTCGTTGGTGACGCTTCCGTTCGCGTACCCGTTCAGCGCTTCGAGCCGCGATCTGGGAATACTTGCCGGGCTGGGATTTTTCCAGCTCGCGGTGCCATGCATCCTCGCGGTCTATTGCGCGAAAGCGCTACGTGCGCCCGAGGTGGCGTTGCTCGCTCTTCTCGAAGTCATCTTCGGTATTCTTCTTGTTTGGATCGGCGCAGGCGAACGTCCTTCAGCGGAAGTGCTGGCTGGCGGATTCGTCGTGGTTGGCGCGCTGGCGACCAACGCAATTCTTGGATGGAAAGACAACACATGACAGAGACGACATCTCCCGACACGATTGCCGAAGTCAAAGGCAACGTCGGATTCATTACGCTCAACCGACCCAAGGCGCTCAACGCACTGTCGCTCGGCATGGTGCGCGACTTGATGAGCACCTTGCTCAAATGGAAAGACGACGATCGCGTCAAGGCAGTCGCGATTCGCGGCATGGGCAAGGAAGGCCCTTTCGGTAATTTCTGCGCAGGTGGCGACATTCGGTTCCTGCACACCACGGCCATTGCCGGCGATCCGACGCTCGAAGATTTTTTCAACGAGGAATACACCCTCAATCACTTCACGCACACGTATCCCAAGCCGTACATCGCGTTTCTCGATGGCATCGTCATGGGTGGCGGCATGGGGATCACGCAAGGCGCGTCTTTTCGTGTGGTCACCGAGCGCACGAAGATGGCCATGCCCGAGACGGCGATCGGCCTGTTTCCAGACGTGGGTGGCGGATATTTTCTGGCGCAGTGCCCGGGATTCATCGGCGAGTACCTCGGTTTGACCGGCGACACGATCAACGCGCAGCAGGCGGTTCAAGCCAAACTGGCCGACATCGCCATTCCTTCTGCAAGCCTTGAGAAGATCTGGGAGACGCTACCCGCGTTGACCGCTTTCGATACCGATTCGCTCAAGTCGTGGATGCTTCAGGTGTCCGGCGCCGAGTCATCGCAGGTCGACCCGGCCACCGCGTCCTCACATCCGGCAAACGCTTATTTCGACAAGCCAAGCGTCAAAGAAATCGTCGATTCGATCGAGCGTGACGCCGCTCTGCCGGACGCGTCGGATTGGCTGAAGGCGACGGCGCTGACCTTGCGCAAACGCTCGCCGCTGATGCTGCACATAGTCCTTCAGCAGATTCGAAGCGCGAAAGGTGTATTCGGCGAAGACGAAGGCAAACCGATGACCGTCGCGCAAGACCTCTGGATGGAGCGAATCATGGTTCGCAACTGCTTTCATGTTCGCCCCGGAAAAGCGGCGGAAACGGTGGAAGGAATCAGGGCGTTGGTGATCGACAAGGATCAGTCTCCGAAGTGGAATCCGCCGCGAATAGAGGACGTGACGCCAGAGATGGTGGCGGAGTACTTCGTGAACCCGTGGCCGGATCACGCCCATCCGTTACGCCATCTCGCGCCCTGATGCAGACAGGACAAGCCGCCTATTTGTGGCGGCTTTTCATGACCCGTTCGACTTCCCGCTTGCCTTCGCGATCCTTGATCACATTGCGCTTGTCGTGCTCGGCTTTACCCTTGGCAAGCGCCAGATCGAGCTTCACTTTGCCGTCTTTCCAGTGCAGGTTGATGGGCACCAGGGTGAATCCCTTTTGATCGACTTTGCCGATCAGCTTGCGAATCTGCTCCTTGTGCATGAGCAGTTTTTTCGTTCGGACATTGTCCGGATTGACATGCGTCGAGGCGCTTTTGAGCGGGTTGATCTGGCAGCCGATCAGGAAAAGCTCGCCTTCGCGGACGACGACGTAGCCATCGGTCAGCTGAACCTTGCCTTCCCGCACCGATTTGACTTCCCAGCCTTCCAGCACGATGCCCGCCTCGAAGCGCTCTTCGAAGAAGTAGTTAAAGGCCGCTTTCTTGTTGTCGGCAATACGTGATGAGGTGTCGGATTTGGTGGCCATAAGGTACAAATGGGGGTTGTTCGGGGTCCGTGCAAGGCCTGTCTACAATCCCGCGCAGCCCTGCATTCTATGAAAACCGTTCACAAGTCCGTCCTCATCTGGTACAGCCCCGAAGAAATGTTTCGTTTGGTGGTTGCCGTCGAGGACTACCCAAAATTTCTTCCCTGGTGCGACAAGACCAAAGTTCTGGAGCGTACCGACCACGGCATGACCGCCGAAATCGGCATTGCGTTCAGTGGATTGCACCAGACCTTCACGACTCGCAATGAGCATATCGAAGGCCAACAGGTCACGGTGAAGCTGGTGAACGGCCCTTTCTCGACCCTCGACGGCGTCTGGAAATTCCTTCCGGTAGGCGATGGCAGCAAGCGCGCCTGCAAAATCGAATTCGATCTCACCTACGGCTTCAGCAGCATGACTCTGGCTGCGCTCGTCGGGCCGGTTTTCGACATGATCGCCGGCAGCATGGTGAACGCCTTCGTCAAGCGGGCAGAGCAGGTTTACGGGTGAGCGTCGAACACTTAACGCTCGTCGACATCACAGTGGTGTACTCTCCCGCCCCACGAGAGGTTATCGAATGGACGATTGCATTGCCGGAAGGCTCGACCATGGGTGTGGCGATAGCGAGCGTGATGCACGAGGCTTTTCCCGGACTCGACACCGATACCCTTGTGGCTGGCGTATGGGGTCGGCAGGAAAACCGTTCCGTGGTGTTGAAAAGCGGCGACAGGGTAGAGCTGTATCGGCCTCTGACAGTCGATCCCAAAGTCGCTCGGCGCAAGCGATTCAAATCTCAGGGGGTCAGAGGAGCGGGTCTTTTCGCCAAGAAAAAGACGGGGCGCGAATCCGGGTACTGACGGATTCCGAAAAGTCCGAAAAGCCTGGGCAAGGTTGAAACGCTCAGGAGGGCGATTTGACCGAGCAATCTGCCGTGATGGCTGCCTGGATGCGCTTCATCTCGGCGTCTCTGGCGGCGTCGTCCATGATTTCGCGCTCGCCGTCTTTGTTCATTCTTGCGACTCGAACCCCGCTATCGAAAGTTGCTTTCGCCTGGCGAGCCCTTGAGCAGTTTTCAGCGCGAGCTTTTGCGTTGGCGGCTTCCAGCGTTTTCATCTTGGCCGCGTTCTCTTCGTCGGCCTGACGCTTTTTGTCTTCGAGTTCTTTGTCCTTGCCCAATGCCGGCGGCGGAGTCGCGGATCCGCCGGGTGTTGCAGAGGCTGTCGAGCCGGAAGAGCCTGCCGACGAAGCTGCAACCGCTGCCGCCGTCGCAGCATTCGACGCCGCGCGGTTCTGGTAGGCCTTGGGGGATTTCAGAACGTTCTTCTCGGGAATATCGAAAGGCGGAGGCTGGTCACTGAACACCTTGCGGCCGTCCTTGTCGACCCATTGCCACTGAGCGTGGGAGATCATCGGAACTACAGCCAAAACTGCAGTGAGGAGGAAGGTGTTGACCCGATTCATGAGCGAGAGTGTAGCGGCGTAGCGGGGCGGGTGCCACCCTGTTTACACCCGGATCGTTCCCTATAAGAAACAAGTCTTGAACAGAGCGTGAGATGGTCCACAAAAAACGACATCCGACTTGTTGGAAGCGAATCGAAGGGAGCTAGCCGCGCCTGAAAAAGGCCATTGCGGCGCGGGTACAATTCGTCTTTTGGAGCTTAGACATGCGCCTCCTCGGCAAAGCGCTCACCTTCGACGACGTGTTGTTGGTGCCTGCGTTCTCCCAAGTCCTTCCTAAGGACACGTCCCTCGCGACACAATTCTCCCGAAACATCAGCCTTAATCTGCCACTGGTTTCCGCCGCCATGGATACCGTGACGGAAGCGCGTTTGGCCATTGCCATCGCGCAAGAGGGCGGCATCGGGATCGTCCATAAAAACTTCACTGCGCAAGAGCAGGCCGCACAGGTCGCCAAGGTCAAGCGATACGAATCCGGCGTGCTTCGCGACCCGGTTGTCATCACGACCGACTACACGGTTCGTCAGGTCATGGAGCTCTCCGAGCAGCTCGGCATTTCCGGATTCCCGGTGTGCAATGGCGGCAAGGTGGTCGGTATCGTCACCGGCCGCGATCTTCGATTCGAAAAGCGCTACGACATTCCGGTCACGCAAATCATGACGCCGCAAGAGCGCCTGATTACCGTTCCCGAAGGCACCACGCCGAAAGAAGCCGAGGCGCTGCTCAACAAATACAAGCTCGAGCGACTGCTGGTCGTCGGCAAGGATTACGAGCTCAAGGGCCTGATCACCGTCAAGGACATCACCAAGCAACTCACCTTCCCCAATGCAGCGCGTGACGCCGCAGGCCGACTTCGAGTCGGTGCAGCAGTTGGCGTGGGCGTGGGTACCGAAGAGCGTGTCGAAGCGTTGGTCAAGGCAGGCGTCGATGCATTGGTGGTCGACACCGCGCATGGTCACAGCCAGGGCGTGATCGACCGGGTTCGGTGGGTCAAACAGAACTATCCGCACGTCGATGTCATCGGCGGCAACATCGCCACAGGCGCTGCAGCGCGCGCACTGGTCGACGCTGGCGCCGATGGCGTCAAGGTCGGTATCGGTCCCGGATCGATCTGCACCACTCGCATCGTGGCGGGCGTGGGCGTTCCTCAAATCATGGCGATCGACAACGTGGCTACCGCGCTCAAGGGCACCGGCGTTCCGCTGATTGGCGATGGAGGCATCCGCTACAGCGGCGACATCGCCAAGGCCATTGCTGCAGGCGCCAACACGGTCATGATGGGCGGCATGTTCGCCGGCACCGAAGAAGCGCCCGGCGAAGTCATCCTGTACCAAGGCCGCAGCTACAAGAGCTATCGCGGCATGGGCAGCATCGGCGCGATGCAGCAGGGCAGCGCCGATCGTTACTTTCAGGAATCGAGCACTGGCAATCCGAACGCCGACAAGCTGGTTCCAGAAGGCATCGAAGGACGCGTGCCCTACAAGGGTTCGCTGGTTGCGATCATTTTTCAGATGGCCGGCGGCCTGCGTGCGAGCATGGGCTACTGTGGTTGCGCAACCATCGAAGACATGCGCGACAAAGCCGAATTCGTCGAAATCACATCCGCCGGGATTCGCGAGAGCCACGTTCATGACGTGCAAATCACGAAAGAAGCTCCCAACTACCGCGCGGACTGATAAATGCACCAGAAAATCCTGATCCTCGACTTCGGCTCGCAGGTCACCCAGCTCATTGCCCGTCGAATCCGCGAAACGCATGTGTATTGCGAAGTGCATCCCTGCGACGTGTCCGACGAATGGATTCGCGAGTTCGCAGCCGACGGCGCGCTCAAGGGCGTCGTGCTGTCCGGCAGCCACGCGAGTGTCTACGAAGACACGACCGACAAGGCGCCGGAATCGGTGTTTTCGCTCGGCGTTCCGGTGCTCGGCATCTGCTACGGCATGCAGACCATGGCGCATCAATTGGGCGGCAAGGTCGAAGGCGGACACAAGCGCGAATTCGGCTCTGCGTCGGTTCGGGCGCGCGGTCACACTGCGCTGCTAAAAGACATTGCCGACTTCACCACGCCAACCGGCGAAGGCATGCTGGACGTGTGGATGAGTCACGGCGACAAGGTCACCGAACTGCCGCCCGGCTTCAAGCTGATGGCATCGACCGAGTCATGCCCGATTGCCGGCATGGCCGACGAAGACCGCCACTTTTATGCGGTGCAGTTCCACCCTGAAGTGACTCACACCAAGCAGGGTCAGGCGATTCTCGAACGATTCGTCATCGGCATCTGCGGCGCGAAACCCGACTGGGTCATGCGCGATCACATCACCGAAGCGGTCGATCTGATTCGCAAACAGGTCGGCGACGAAGAAGTGATTCTCGGACTGTCCGGAGGCGTCGATTCATCTGTGGCTGCCGCGCTAATTCACCGAGCAATCGGCGATCAGCTCACTTGTGTTTTTGTCGATCACGGTCTGCTTCGTCTCAACGAAGGCGACATGGTCATGGATATGTTCGTCGGCAAGTTGCACGCCAAAGTCATTCGGGTCGATGCCAGCGATCTGTTCCTCGGCAAGCTTGCCGGCGTAAGCGACCCGGAAGCCAAGCGCAAGATCATCGGCGGCGAATTCGTGACTGTGTTCAAGCAGGAAGCCGCGAAGCTCACCAGCGCTGGCGCCAAAGGTGCGAAGTGGCTGGCGCAGGGCACGATCTATCCGGACGTCATCGAATCGGGCGGAGCCAAAAGCAAGAAGGCCGTCACGATCAAGAGCCATCACAACGTCGGCGGATTGCCCGAGCAGTTGGGCCTGAAGTTGCTCGAACCCCTGCGCGATCTGTTCAAGGACGAAGTTCGCGAACTCGGCGTGGCGCTCGGACTGCCACCTGAAATGGTTTATCGCCATCCCTTCCCCGGACCGGGCCTCGGCGTTCGAATCCTGGGCGAAGTCAAAAAGGAATATGCCGACTTGCTGCGTCGCGCAGACGCGATCTTTATCGAAGAATTGCGCGCTGCGAAAGACGAAGCAACCGGCAAGACCTGGTACGACCTCACCAGTCAGGCATTCACCGTGTTCCTCCCGGTGAAGAGCGTCGGCGTCATGGGCGATGGCCGCACCTACGACTACGTGGTCGCATTGCGCGCCGTACAGACCAGCGACTTCATGACCGCCGACTGGGCCGAGCTGCCGTACAGCCTGCTCAAGAAGGTGTCGGGCCGGATCATCAACGAAGTGCGCGGCATCAATCGCGTGACTTACGACGTGAGCAGCAAGCCGCCGGCGACTATTGAGTGGGAGTGATTCGTTAATGGATGATGGGGAAGGCGAGGTCATGGACAACAACAAAACTCAGCAACGCCAATCCCTCTTCCTCTCCGGCTCGATCCCCCGCGCCCTATGGACGCTAGCCGTCCCGATCATCCTCGCGAACATTCTTCAGACCGGCTATCAGCTCACCGATGCGTTCTGGGTAGGACGGATCGGCGCTTCTGCGGTCGCCGCGATCTCAGTCAGTTTTCCTGTGACCTTTCTGGTCATTGCTCTCGGCTCTGGCTTGGCAATGGCCGGTGCCACTCTTTCTTCCCAATACATGGGCGCCGGCCGGCAGGACATGGTCAATCATGTTGCCGCGCAGACCATGCTCATGGTGGTCGTGACCTCGGTCATCTTCGGGGCGTTGGGTTATGTACTCGCGCCGATGCTTCTTCGACTTCTGGGCGTTGCACCTGACGTATTTGCGAACGCACTCGGCTTCCTGCGGGTCTCGTTCGTCGGGATCATCTTCGTCTTCACCTACGCGATGTTTCAGGCGCTGATGCGTGGCGTCGGGCAGACAAAGGTGCCTTTGATGATCGTCGCGGGTACTGTGCTCTTGAACTTCATACTCGATCCGCTTTTCATCTTCGGATGGGGTCCGGTTCCCGGGCTTGGCGTCATGGGAGCGGCCATTGCAACTCTGGTCACACAGGCGCTTGCATCTGTCGCTGGCGTCGTCATTTTTCTTCGTGGACGACATGGGATCCAGCTGAGCTGGCGAGGTTTCGTTCCCGACCCGGTGTATCTCAAACGCGCGTTCTTCCTGGGTATTCCAGGATCGATCGAGCTCTCCACTAGAGCGCTCGGGCTGATGGTGATGTCCTTCCTGGTCGCAAGCTTCGGCACGGTCACGATGGCGTCTTATGGCGTCGGATCCAACATTCTTCAAGTGGTGACGATTCCGGTCATGGGACTGTCGATGGCAGTGTCTACTTTGGTCGGGCAGAACATGGGAGCGGGCAATCCGGAGCGGGCAGGGCAGGCGACGCGACTCGGCGCCACCGTAGGATTTGCCGTCCTGACACTGCTCGGCGGCATCGCGTGGTTCGCCGCGCCGTCACTGGTTGGATTTTTCATTCCCAGCGATCCCGATGTCATCGAACATGGCGCGAAGTTCGTGAGGATCATGTGCCTCGCATGGGGCGGCATCGGCATTCAGCTATGCATCGTCTCGGCCTTCCGTGCGTCGGGAAACATGCTCATGGCCATGGTGATCGCGATGGTGTCGCAATGGATGATCCAATTCCCCATGGCCTATGTGCTCGGCAAACACACGACGCTGGGCGCAGAGGGCCTGTGGTGGTCGTTTCCGATTACCAACGTGCTGGTCGCGCTCGTGTCGGTGTGCTGGTTTGCGCGCGGCTCGTGGAAGTCGAAACGGCTGACCGAAGACGACAAACATGTCGCCACGATCGTCGACAACGCGATTGCCGAGGAAACTGGCGCGGTGCGTTAGAGCACGTGTGAGCCACGCGTCTAGCGGATTAGACGGCGACTCAACTCTTCCTGGGTTAGCTGTTGCCGCCCTCGGATTGTTTGCGAAGTCGCTCTTCCTGCGCCTTCAACTCTGGAGTCAGCTCGGCGCCAAAATCTTCCGCCTCGAAAATTTTGCGAATCTCGATGAACGATTCGCCGGGCATCGGGTTGGGGCACCTCTTCACCCATTGCACGGCGTCGTCCATCGACTTCACGTTCCAGATCCAGAAGCCCGCTACCAGTTCGTCGGTCGGCTCGAACGGGCCGTCGAAGACCTTGCGGTCCTTGCCGGTGAACAGCACGCGTTTGCCGCGCGAGCTCGGGTGCAGTCCTTCGCCTGCGAGCATGACGCCGGCTTTCACCAGCTCTTCGTTGAACTTGCCCATTTCGGTGAGCATTTCGGTGCTCGGCATTTTTCCGGCTTCCGAATCTGCGGTCGCTTTGACTAAAACCATGACTTTCATGTCTCACTCCTTGGCTCTAAGTCGAGCCGGTTTGCAATTGCTTTTCAATCGAAGAATGCAGCCAGTTTTCCAAGGCCAGACCGGGGATTCGCTCGAAGTGTCGGGTGTTATCGGTCACTAGAATCAATCCTGCTCCCAACGCGTGCGAGCCGATCATTTCGTCATTCGTTCCTATCGGCGTGCCGCTTCGTTGAAGCTTCCAGCGGGTCTCGATCCTGGCTCGGCGGTTGTTGACGATCAAGCATGAACTCCAGCAACTCGGCAGACTTCGATAGTAGAGCCCGTTGCGATACGAAATCGGCCCACGATTGGCTTTCTGATTGAACAATTTCGGCTATTAGCATGTCACGTGCCTAAGAAAGGAAACGAACGATCGGTATGTAAAACATATCTACTCTTTATCTCCAGCGTGCTTGGAATCGATGAAGCGGAACGGTCATTCCTACACCCGAACCTTCACTCCAACTTGATGCCCGCACTCTTGATCACCGCCGAGTACTTCGCGATTTCGCTCTTGATGTAGTTGCCGAAATCGACCGGACCCATGCCTGAAAGCTCGGCCCCCAGGCGCGCCAGGGACTCCTTGATTTCCGGTGTCTGCAAGGCTTTCACCATTTGCGAGTTCAGCTTCGCAATGACGTCTGCAGGCGTTCCGGCAGGTGCGAGAAGTCCGAACCATGCCACGGTTTCGTAGCCGGGCACGCCGCTTTCGGCCACCGTGGGCACATTGGGAAATTCCGGTGAGCGCTTCGCACTCGTCACCACCAAAGGCTTCAGCTTGCCGCTCTTCACGAAGGGCAACACGGTGGGAATGTTGATGATCATTCCGGTCACCTGTCCGGCCATCACGTCGGTGAGACCGGGCGCGGCGCCTTTGTAGGGCACGTGCAGAAGGTCGATGCCGGCGGAAGACTTCAGCAACTCGGTCGACAGGTGCGACAGGCTGCCGCTTCCCGCCGAAGCGACCGTGATCTTGCCGGGATTGGCCTTCGCCATCTTCAGAAAATCTGCGTAGCTGTCGATGCCGGAGTTGGCGTTGACCACCAACACGTTGGGGGCAGTAGCAATCAGACCGATGGGCGAGAAGTCCTTGATGCTGTCGTAGGGCAGCTTCGGATACAGGCCCGGCGTCACGCCGTGCGAGCTGCCGTTGCCCAGAAATATCGTGTAGCCATCGGGCGCCGATTTAGCGACGAAGTTCGCGCCGATGCTGGCACCCGCGCCGGGCTTGTTGTCGACGACGAAGGGCTGGCCCATCGAATCGCCAAGCGCCTTTGCAAGAGCACGCGCAAGCAAGTCAGAGCCGTCGCCGGCGGTGGTCGGCACCACGATCTTCACTGGGTGGTCTGGATAGTCGGCAAGGGCGAGAGCGCTGGACGCGATCAGCAGTCCGCCGACAAAAAGTTTGAATAGGTGTTTCATGGTTGGAGCTTGTGAGACGAAAAAATCAACGTTGACCGTGAGTGGCTTGCTCGAACAGATCCTTGTATTCACGGGGTTGCGATCGCCAGTACTGCGGAGGTGCCACAACCCGTGCGCCCAGCTTCGCCGCAGCGTGCCAAGGCCAATGCGGGTCGTACAAAATGCCGCGCGCAATGGCGACTGCATCGGCTTGCCCGTCACGAATAATTTGCTCCGCGTGTTCCGGCTCGGTGATCAGCCCGACCGCGATCGTCGTGATGCCGACTTCTTTCTTGATGCGCTCGGCGAAAGGCACCTGATAGCCGGCGCCTAGCGTGATCTTCTGATTCGGAGACACACCGCCTGTCGACACATGAATTGCATCGCAGCCTCTGTCCTTCAGCGCCTTCGCGAGCACCACCGACGATTCGATGTCCCATCCCCCGTCGACCCAGTCTGTGGCCGAGATTCGAGCCCACAGCGCTTTGTCCTTGGGCATGGCCGCGCGCATCGCATCGAAAACTTCCAGCGGAAAGCGCATTCGGTTCTCGAGCGAGCCGCCGTATTCGTCGGTGCGATGGTTGGCGATGGGCGACAGAAATTGGTGCAGCAGATAACCGTGCGCCATGTGGATCTCGAGGCCATCGAGTCCGAGTCGCATGGCCCGCTCGGCGAGCGCGACAAAATCTTTTTTTACCCGAGCAAGACCCGAGGCACTCAAGGCGACAGGAGGGGCCTCTCCAGGCGAATGCGGCTCGGCCGAAGGCGCTTCCGTTTGCCAGCCTTCCGGCTCGTCCGGTCGCACTTGCGAGCCGCCTTCCCAGGGTGCTCTGCTAGATGCCTTGCGGCCCGCGTGGTTCGCCTGCATGGCAATCGGAATAGGGGAGTGCTTGCGGACAGCCGCAACGATTTTTGCGATAGCGGCTTCGTTGTCGTCCGAATAAAGACCCAGATCTTTCGCCGAGATGCGCCCCTCGGCAGACACCGCGGTGGCCTCCAGAATGAGCAGTCCGGCGCCGGAAAGACCGAGCGAACCGAGATGGATCATGTGCCAGTCGGACGGTGTGCCGTTTACTGCCGAGTACTGGCACATAGGTGCCACGATGATGCGATTGGGAAGGCGAAGCGGGCCTAACTTCATGGGTTCGAATAGTTTGCTCATGCCCCGGTTTTATCCGATATAACGCTTCCATGCCCGCGTCCGACATCAAGAAGGAAAAGCTTCCCTACAAGCTTCGCTTTTCCATATTTCCCGGCGAGGAGTATGCGCAGTACATCTTCGATCGCGGCGTAATGCTCGCCACCGATTTGGGGCTGGTCGGCAATCCGCAGCGCGTATCGCGACTTCATGTGACCCTTCACGACATGGGTGGCTACGACGAGTTCCCGCAAGATCGATTCGACGCCTGCGTCAAAGCCGGCGATGCTTTCCAGGCAACCCGACTCAAGCCATTCGATGTCGAGTTCGGCGAAGCGGCAACCCTCGGCAGCAACTTCGCAATCTTCGGAGACCCCGATTCCGAACTTGCACGACTCCAGCAGGATCTCGGCAAAGCCATCAAGAGTTTTGGCCTTCGACCTTCCTCGATGGTGAACCCGTTCATAACGCTTCTCTACAACCGGGTCCGCATTCCTAAACAGGAAATACTGCCGATCGAATGGCGAGTGGAAGAGTTCGTGCTCATCAAGAGCTATGTCGGAAAAGGCCACCACGAATTCCTCAAACGCTGGAAGCTCAGGTAGGCGAATCGAAAGCCGTCTGAAACAGTTGGCACGCCCTTTGCAAGCTGCCTGCCATTCGCCTTGCGAACCTGTATAGACAGCATTTTGGTGCGTTGGATTCGTGCATGCACCAATAGAAGTTCCGACCCGATGCAGTTTCTGCGCTGATCTGGGGGTTCTCCTGTATATACAGGTACGTCGGGGGAAACGACACTCCGCTAGCTGCTCGAGCCGATCACGAATCGTTTAGAGCACATGGCGAATTTGCCCTCAATGAATGCCCTCAACAAATCGGGAGAGCCTTATGTCATCGAACGTTGCGAACCAACAGAATCCTTTCAAATCCGTCCGCCTGATCCTTGCTGCTGCTGTTGTTGCAGCATCGGCTGGCGCAGTCCATGCACAAGACACCAAGCTCGCGCTCGGCATGTCGGGCTGGACCGGCTTCGCGCCTTTGTCGCTGGCCGACAAGGCTGGCATTTTCAAGAAGCACGGTCTGGACGTGGACCTGAAGATGATTCCGCAAAAGGACAGGCATCTCGCCCTCGCTTCCGGCGCGATCCAATGCGCGGCCACCACCGTTGAAACACACGTTGCATGGAACACCAACGGCGTGCCTATCGTCCAGATCTTCCAGATGGACAAGTCCTTCGGCGCAGACGGCTTGGCCGTTCGCAACGACGTCAAGACTTTTGCCGATTTGAAAGGCAAATCGATCGGCGTGAGCGCTCCCGGCACCGCACCGTACTTCGGTCTGGCATGGATGCTCTCCAAGAACGGCATGACCCTGAAAGATGTGAAGCTGGTGTCGCTCGAACCCCAACCCGCAGCCCAGGCATTCGTTGCCGGTCAGAACGATGGCGCGATGACCTATGAGCCGTATCTCTCCACCGTCCGCTCCAACCCCGCAGCCGGCAAGATCCTCGCGACCACGCTCGATTACCCGATGGTGATGGACACGGTCGGTTGCTCGCCGGCGTGGCTAAAAGCCAACCCCAAGGCAGCGCAATCGCTGGCCAATGCCTATTTCGACGCAATCGACATGATCAAGAAAGATCCTGCCAAGTCGAACGAAATCATGGGCTCGGTCATCAAGCAAACCGGTGAGCAGTTCGCGGCTTCTTCTGCGTACCTTCGCTGGCAAGACAAGGCGGCGAACCAGAAGTTCTTCGCTGGCGAACTCGCGCAGTTCATGAAAGATTCGGTGCCGATCCTGCAAGAGTCCGGCGTGATCCGTTCGGCTCCTGCCGATCTGAACGTCATGTTCGACGCGAGCTACATCAAGTAAGTCAACTAAGACGCTTCGTTGTAATTCCAGATCCACATCGCAAATTAAAGAACCAGAAGGACAGGGATGAAGCCCTTGGAACCCGTCGCCGTGCAAACACGCCTTGTGCTGGGCATCGGCTTTTTCATCCTGTTCTTCGCGGTGTGGGCGTTTTTCACATTGGGCGGCTACGTGTCGCCCACCTTCCTGGCCAGCCCGGTCACCATGGTGAAAGAAGCGTGGCTTCTGTTTACCGAATTCAATTTTCTGCACGACATCGGCATGACCGTATGGCGTGTGTTCGGCGGCTTCATCCTGGCGTCCGTCATTGCCGTGCCGTTGGGCATTGCGATGGGTGCGTACAAGCCTGTCGAAGCTTTCCTCGAACCCTTCGTATCGTTCTGCCGATACTTGCCAGCATCGGCATTTATTCCACTGCTCATTCTTTGGGCCGGTATCGGTGAGGCGCAAAAGCTCCTGGTCATCTTCATTGGCTCGGTGTTTCAGGTGATCCTGATGGTCGCGGTCATCGTCGGTGGTGCGCGTCGCGATCTGGTGGAAGCCGCTTACACGCTCGGATCGACAAACAGCGCCATCGTCAAACGCGTGCTGATTCCCGGCGCGGCCCCAGGCATTGCCGAGACTTTGCGACTCGTGCTCGGATGGGCTTGGACCTACGTGATCGTTGCCGAGCTGATCGGGTCGTCCTCGGGCATCGGTCACATGATCACCGACAGCCAGGCGCTGCTGAACACCGGCCAGATCATCTTCGGGATCATCGTGATCGGCATCATCGGACTGGTCTCCGACTTCGTCTTCAAGGCGATCAATCGCAAGATGTTTGCGTGGAGCACCCTATGAGCTTGTTGTCTATTCGTGGCGTGTCTCGCACCTTTGCCGGCACCAGGGGCCAGTCGACTCAAGCCTTGTTGCCGGTCGATTTCGATGTCGAAGAAAACGACTTCGTCACCATCCTCGGACCCTCTGGTTGCGGCAAATCGACCCTGCTTCGAATCGTCGCGGGACTCGACTACCCGACCACTGGACAAGTGCTGCTGGACGGCAAGAACGTCGATGGCCCGGGTGCGGATCGCGGCATGGTTTTCCAGAGCTACACGTTGTTTCCGTGGCTGGACATCGAGCAGAACATCCGCTTTGGCCTGCGCGAGCGCGGCATGCCCGAGGCACAACAAAAAGAGCGCGCCGATTACTTCATCGCGAAGGTCGGCCTGCGTGGGTTCGAGCATCACTTTCCCAAGCAACTGTCGGGCGGCATGCAGCAGCGCACGGCCATCGCGCGGGCATTGGCCAACGACCCGAAGATCCTGCTGATGGACGAGCCTTTTGGCGCACTCGACAACCAGACTCGGGTGCTGATGCAGGAGCTACTGCTCGGCATCTGGGAGGCCGAGCGCAAGACCGTCATGTTCGTCACACACGATATCGACGAAGCGATCTTCATGGCGAATCGAGTGGCCGTGTTCAGCGCACGACCAGGTCGGATCAAGACCGAACTGGCGGTGACCCTGCCGCATCCGCGTCACTACACGATCAAGACTTCGCCCGAATTCATGGAACTCAAGGCGCAGCTGACCGAGGAGATTCGGGCGGAATCGATGGCGACTGCGGACCATTGAAACGATTTACTTCGGCACCATGACTACAGAAATATCCGGCCCTTCGACGCTTGCTCTGTACGAGCAGGTGAAGGAGTTCATCATCAAAAAAATTCAGGACGGCTCCTGGGCGGCAGGGCACCGACTGCCGTCCGAGAGCGAGCTGGTCACGCAGTTCGGCATATCCCGCATGACGGCGAATCGTGCTTTGCGCGAATTGGTGGAGCAGGGCAGAGTCGTCCGCATTGCCGGCGTCGGCAGCTTCGTCGCCGAAGCCAAACCGCAATCTACGTTGCTGCAAATTGCCAATATTGCGAGCGAGATTCGTGCGCGCGGACACGATTACGACTACCGGCTCATCGCATCCGAGCGGATTGCGGCGTCGGCCGATGTGGCCGCCTGGCTCGATCTGCGAGCCGGCGAATCGGTGTTCCATCTGGTGTGCCTGCATCTGGAAGATGGCGTTCCGGTGCAACTGGAAGACCGCTATGTGAACCCGCAAGTGGTGCCGGATTTCCTCGATCAGGACCTGGCACTGATGCCGCCCAGCGAGTACCTGGTGCGCAACGTGCCCTTCGATCAGATCGAGCATCTGGTCGATGCGGTTTTGCCGACTGCCGAGCAGGCAGAGCGACTCGAAATGGAAGCCGACGCGCCGTGCCTTTTGCTCACGCGGCGTACCTGGACACGCAATGTGCCGGTAACGGTTGTGCGCTGTTTGCATCCTGCGTCGCGTTATCGCCTCGGCAGTCGATTCCGGCCCGACGGCAACACCAGTCTTTAGCCTCGAGAAACAAGAACAATGAATGCAGACAAGCTCAACCCACTAGTGCTCTCGCCCGGCAAGGTCGACCTCGCGACACTTCGCAAGATCTACTCGGGAGGCGTTGCACTGGCGCTGGACCCAAGCACGCAAAAACCGATGCTCGATGCGCTCGCCGCCGTTCAACACATCGTGGACAACGACGAAGTGGTGTACGGCATCAACACCGGCTTCGGCAAGTTCGCGAACAAGAAAATCACCAGCGACCATCTGGTCGAACTGCAGCGGAACCTGGTGCTGTCGCACAGCGTCGGCACCGGAGCGGCGCTTGCGCCCGAGGTGGTGCGACTCGTCATCGCGACGAAAGCGGTGAGTCTGGCGCGTGGGCATTCGGGCGTCAGGCCCGCGCTGGTAGACGCATTGTTGGCGCTGTTCAACGCCGGCATCACACCGCAGATTCCGGCAAAGGGATCGGTCGGCGCGTCGGGCGACCTCGCTCCGCTTGCGCATCTGGCATGCGTGCTCATCGGCGAAGGAACTGCGGCGTTGGCTGATGGCACGGTCGTCAGCGGTGCACAGGCAATGCGGTCTGTAGGCCTCGATCCGTTCGTGCTCGGGCCGAAAGAAGGTCTGGCGCTTCTCAATGGAACGCAGGTTTCGACCGCACTGGCCCTTGCCGGACTCTTCGGCGCCGAAGCGGTTTTTGCATCCGGCCTGATGTCGGGCGCCTTGTCGCTGGAAGCCATTCAAGGATCGATCAAACCGTTCGATGCGCGCATTCACGAGGCGCGAGGGCAGGCAGGTCAAATCGATGTCGCATCGGCCATTCGCACTTTGCTCGATGGCAGTGAGATCATCCCCTCGCATGCCGATTGCGGTCGTGTGCAGGACCCGTATTCGGTGCGATGCATTCCGCAGGTCATGGGCGCGTGCCTCGACAACCTGATGCACGCGGCAAAGGTTCTGGTGATCGAAGCGAATGCTGCGTCGGACAACCCGCTCGTGTTTACCGACACTGGGGAGGTCATCTCGGGCGGCAATTTCCACGCAGAACCGGTGGCGTTCGCGGCCGACATCATTGCGTTGGCGGTGAGCGAAATAGGCGCGGTTGCAGAGCGCCGAATCGCGTTGTTGCTCGACACCACGCTGTCCGGCCTTCCGCCTTTCCTGATCCGAGACGGCGGGCTCAACTCCGGGTTCATGATCGCGCAGGTGACTGCTGCAGCGCTTGCGTCCGAGAACAAATCTCTAGCCCATCCCGCCAGCGTCGACAGCCTGCCAACCTCGGCGAATCAGGAAGATCACGTGTCGATGGCAACCTTCGCAGCGCGTCGTTTGGGCGACATGGTACAGAACACCGCAGTGGTGGTCGGCATCGAAGCGATGGCGGCCGCGCAGGGCATCGAGTTGAAGCGCGATAACGCTTCGCTCAAGTCGCTCAAAAGCTCACCTCTGGTCGAGGCCGAATTCGCGAGCATCAGAAGCAAAGTGGCCTTCATCGAGCGCGACAGATTTTTAGCGACAGACATAGAAACGATGCGTCAGTGGTCCATGGGCTTTACCTCCAGCGCCGACATGCCGCACGCCATCAAGAACATTCTTCCAAGCCATAGGAGCGCCGTATGAACGCACCCGTCAAGATTTCCCCGCCCGTGGAAGATTCACGTTTCGATCCACGTTTCGATCCGACCCGCGTCATCAGCGCGCCGCGTGGATCTCAGCTCAACTGCAAGAGCTGGCTCACAGAAGCGCCGTTCCGCATGCTGCAGAACAATCTGGACGCAGAAGTGGCCGAAAACCCGCAAGCACTCGTCGTGTACGGCGGCATCGGACGCGCTGCGCGCAATTGGGAATGCTACGACCAGATCATCGCGTCGCTCAAGGAGTTGAACGACGACGAGTCGCTGCTGATTCAATCGGGTAAACCGGTGGGCGTGTTCAAGACGCACGAGAACGCGCCGCGCGTGCTCATCGCCAATTCGAATTTGGTGCCCAAGTGGGCCAACTGGGAAAAGTTCAATGAACTCGACCGCGCTGGTTTGTTCATGTACGGCCAGATGACTGCAGGAAGCTGGATCTACATCGGCAGCCAAGGCATCGTGCAGGGCACGTTCGAGACCTTTGTCGAAGCAGGCCGCCAGCATTACGGTAACAGCCTTGCCGGTAAATGGATTCTCACTGCTGGACTCGGCGGCATGGGCGGTGCTCAACCCCTGGCCGCGACGCTCGCGGGTGCGGTATCGCTCAACATCGAATGCCGGCAGTCGAGCATCGACTTCCGCCTGCGCACTCGTTATGTCGACAAGCAGGCCAAAGACATCGACGACGCGCTGGCGCTTATCAAGCAGCACACCGAGGCCAAAGAAGCGATCTCGATTGCTCTGCTCGGCAACGCAGCGGACATCGTTCCCGAACTGGTGCGCCGCGCCAAAGCGGGCGGTATCAAACCCGATCTGGTGACCGACCAGACCTCGGCCCACGACCTGATCAACGGCTATCTACCTTCGGGCTGGAGCGTTCCGCAGTGGCAGGCAGCCATGGCCGATCCTTCGCAACACGCGAAGCTCACCGCCGCCGCAGCGCAGTCGTGCAAGGTGCATGTGCAGGCGATGCTGGACTTTCAGGCCATGGGCATCCCGACCGTGGATTACGGCAACAACATCCGCCAGGTCGCGTTCGACGAGGGCCTTGCGAACGCCTTCGATTTCCCCGGGTTCGTGCCGGCGTACATCCGCCCCTTGTTCTGCGAAGGCAAGGGACCGTTCCGCTGGGTCGCGTTGTCAGGCGACCCGGAAGATATCTACAAAACCGACGCCAAGATCAAGGAGCTGTTCCCCGAGAACAAGCACACCCATCGTTGGCTCGACATGGCGCGCGAACGCATTGCGTTTCAGGGATTGCCGGCTCGCATCTGCTGGCTCGGACTGGGCGAGCGCCACATCGCCGGCCTTGCATTCAACGAGATGGTGAAGAGCGGCGAGCTCAAGGCGCCCATCGTCATCGGACGCGATCACCTCGACACCGGATCGGTCGCGAGCCCGAATCGCGAAACCGAAAGCATGATGGACGGCACCGATGCGGTGTCCGACTGGCCGCTGCTCAATGCATTGCTCAACACGGCTGGCGGCGCGACCTGGGTGAGCCTGCACCACGGCGGTGGCGTCGGCATGGGCTATTCGCAGCACTCGGGCGTGGTCATCGTGGCCGATGGCACGGAAGCTGCTGCTGAACGAATTTCGCGCGTGTTGTGGAACGATCCTGCGAGCGGCGTGATGCGACACGCAGATGCCGGCTACGAGATTGCGCGCGAGACGGCCAGGAAGCACGGCTTGCAATTGCCGATGGTTCGATAGAAAGACAAGCATGTCCGAGATCTACCTCAAGTATTTGAATTACCCCGATGTGCAGGCGCTTGCCATGACCGACGCCGAGATTGTCTCGGCGGTGGAGGAGGGCTTGCGTGCTCAAGGTCTGGGTCAGGTGACCATCGAGCCACGCATGCATCTGGTGCCCGAGAAAGACTACCCGGGCCATTTCAATGTGCTGCGCGGATACATTCGACCGCTCGGCGTGGCCGGTGTGAAAACGGTAGGCGATTTCTACAAGAACTACGAGCGCGGCCTGCCGTCCGAGTTGGCCATCCTGAATCTGTTCGATCCCAAGACCGGCGTGCCGCTCGCGATCATCGACGCCTCGGACATTACCGACATGCGCACCGGTGCAGTCACCGCCATCGGCGCGAAACATCTGGCGCGCAAGAACTCGAAAATCCTGGGACATATCGGTGCTCGGGGTACCTCGTTCTGGAACGTCAAACTGCTCGATTCGATTTTCGATTTCGATGAAATTCGGGTCCATTCGCGCCGCCCGGAAAGCCGCAATGCATTCGGCAAGGAACTCGAAGAAGCGCTCGGCAAGAAGATCGTCGTCACCGAAGATTGGGAGTCGTGCGTGCGAGACGCCGACATCATCGTGGAAGCATCGCGACTCGAAAAACCTGAGCCGATGCTCAAGACCGATTGGGTCAAAAAGGGCGCGCTGATCATTCCGTACGGCACGAACAGCGCCGTCGAACTCTCGCTGACCGACATCATGGACAAGATGGTGATGGACGATTGGGGTCAGGCCAAGGCAGGGCCCTTCGGCGCGCTGCGTGCGCATGTCGACGCGGGAAAGTTGTCGGAGAAAACTTTGCACGCCGAGCTCGGACAGATCGTCGCTGGCATCAAGCCCGGCCGGGAAAGCGATGAGGAGACGAATCTGTTCTGGCATCGCGGATTGTCCTTGTCGGACATTGCATTGGGCGCTGCGATGCTGAAGAAAGCCGAGTCAATGGGTATCGGCCAGACGCTCCGTTATCGATAACCGGCACGACAATATGACCGACCCGATCCAGCCAGTCGCCAACGCCAGGATGTATTCCGCGACGCCGCAGGTGCGCGCGGACTGGAAGACGCTGCTTGCCTGGACGCTGAGACACGCGGGACTCGAGTGGGAGTTGATCGACTACGACGCGCCCGCGCCTTTGAACACGTTGTGGGCTCGGGACGATCTGGGTCTGGTCATGATGTGCGGATTACCTTTCTCGCAAAAATTACCGCAGCCCAAGATCATCGCGGCGCCGGTTCCATCGCCGACGCGCTACGGCGGCAAGGCGGTCTACTTCTCCGACATCGTGGTCGGCACCGAGTCGCCGTATCGCAAGATCGAAGACACGTTCGGAGGCGTGGTGGGCTACACGCTGCACGACTCGATGTCCGGCGGCGTCGCGTGGAGAGACTTTCTTGCACCCTACAAAGCAGCGCGCGGCGAGCGCAGCGGCCGACTCTACAAACGAGCCGTGGGTGACTTGATTCATGCCCGCGGAATCATCGATGCCATCGTGTCCGGGGACATCGTCGTAGGCGCGCTCGACAGCTACTACCACGACCTGCTCAAACGCAACGACACCGAGTACGCGTTGCAGGTCAAGACCATTGCCACCACTGCATCGCGGCCTATTCCGCCGCTGATTGCAACGGCCGACGTAAGCGACGAAGTGGTGAGCAAGCTCAGGGCATCGCTCAAGGCTGCGATCCTGGCACCCGAACTAGTCGAAGTGCGAGACCGACTGTTGTTGGCTGATTTCGCGGTTCCGACGGCTTCGGACTACGACGAACTGGCGCTGATAGCTGCCAAGCCGACCCCCGCGTTCGAGGATCTCTGATCATGAAAGCGCTCTGGCATCGCTATGAAATTCCCACGGTGTTCCTCGGCCTCGCGCTGTACGCATCGTGGTTCGCGTTGACCTGGTTTCATGCCTCGATTCCTTTTCTTCTGCTGTTCATCGCAGGTGGCTACGTCACGCAATGGCACTTCTCGCTGCAACACGAAAGCATTCACGGCATGCGCACCTGGCCCGCCTGGCTGCGCACCGCGTTCGTGTTCCCTCCGCTCGGTTTGTGGATGCCGTATCAGATTTATCACAAGAGCCACAGCACGCATCACGTCAATTTCTACATGACGCATCCGCAGCGCGACACCGAAAGCAACTACCAGATGCAGGGCGCATGGCCGCCGAAGAGCAGGGCGCAAAAGTTGCTGGTCGAGCTGAATCAGACGCTCTGGTTTCGTCTGGTGTTCGGCCCGTTCGTGCGACTCTACAAACTCGGCAAGCGTGAGGGCGGTCGCGTACGTAGCGGTGACTATTCCCACGTTCCTTATTGGGCAATGCATGTGGTGAGCCTTGCGGTCATCCTGTACTGGGTGATGGTCGTCTGCCAGATGCCGCTCTGGAAATACCTGGTCTGTTTCGCATGGCCGGGCATGTCGCTGGGCATGCTGCGGACTTTTACCGAGCACCGTTGGGGCGACAAGCCGATGGAGCGGGTAGCCATCGTCGAATCGAACACCGTCATGGGCGTGCTTTTTCTGTACAACAACCTGCATCTGGTTCATCACCGTTCGCCCACTCTGGCCTGGTACCGGATACCGGCCAAGTGGCGCAATAACCGCGAGGAAATGCTCGCGACGAATGGCAATTTTTACTATCGCGGCTACTTCGAGATCGCTCGCAGATTCATGTTCCGCCCGGTGTTCGATCCGGCTCATCCGAAGTGGTGAGGACAGCATTTTTCTCCAGTAGTTCAACCATTTCCTTCACGTTTCCCTTCACGTTTGCCTTCAACCTTGCGGAGTTTTTATGAAACCCTTCTCGACATCGCTCCTGGCCACGGCCACCACGGTGCTACTCGCACTTTTTGCGAATCCGGTCATGGCGCAGGAATATCCAAGCAAGACGATTCACCTCGTCGTGCCTTACCCCCCGGGCGGTATTGCCGACAAGGTGGCGCGAGAAGCGGCAGATGAACTCGGCAAGCGCTGGAAGCAGCCGGTGGTGGTCGAAAACAAATCCGGCGCTGCTGGCAATATCGGCTTCGACTACGTCGCACGTCAGCCCGCGGACGGCTACACGCTGCTGCTCGCACCTGCATCGAATCTGACCGTTCAGACCGCACTGTTCAAACAGCTGTCGTACGACCTGGAGAAAGACTTCACACCGGTCTCGCTGCTGGTGCTGACGCCGCAGGTTCTGCTGGTGAATCCGTCGATTCCTGTGAGCACTCCCAAAGAGTTGGTCGAGTACTCCAAGAAGAATCCGAAGAAGGTCAACTACGGTGTGACGCTCGGCTCGTACGCTCACCTCGCGGGCGAAATGCTGGCCTTCAAAACCGGCGGCGACTTCACCGCGATTCCCTATCAGGGCGCAGCGCCTGCGATGAGCGATCTTCTGGCTGGCACTACGCAATTCATCTTCAACGAAGTCATCACCGCCGTGCCCAACGTTCAGGCTGGCAAGCTCAAACCACTGGCTGTTGCCTACAAGACCCGCGCTCCGTGGCTGCCCAACGTGCCGACCATGGCCGAAATGGGCTACCCCGATTTCGAAGTGACTTCCTGGTACGCGGTTGTCGCGCGCAGCGGCACACCCCGCGCGATCGTGGACAAGGTGTCCAAGGAACTCGCCTCTATCGTTCAAAGCCCTGAGTTCAAGAAACGCTACGACGACATCGGCGCGTTCACCATCGGCAGCACACCCGAAGAACTGGGCACTTTCATCAAGTCGGAATCGTTGAAGTGGACTGCGGTCGTCAAACAGGCTGGCATTCAGCCGAACTGATAGCGAACCCCGCATGCCACTGACGCGATTCGATGTGAGCACCTTGCCGCCCACGCCGTGGAAAAACGGTGGCGGCACAACTCGCGAGGTAGCGTGCTGGCCACCCGGTGCCGCCATGGACGCATTCGAGTGGCGAGTGAGCATCGCGACGATCGCAAGCGACGGGCCGTTCTCGTCGTTCGCGGGTGTCGACAGGATCATCACCTTGCTCGAAGGCGATGGCGTTCGGCTGCAGTCGCCCGCCGATGGAATCGATCACGCTCTTGACGTACCTCTCGTGCCGTTCGCCTTTAGCGGCGATTCGAGCGTCGATTGCACCCTGCTCGGTGGAACATCGACCGATTTCAACGTCATGAGCAGACGTAGCCGGCTTGCTGCAGAAATGGAAGTCATCGAAGCCGCAACCAAGGTGCCTTCCTCTTCGCAGGGACTGTTGTTGGCGGTCGCGGGGCAATGGTCGATCAACTCGGTACTGCTGCCCGAGGGCCAAGGGTTATGGTGGGTGGACGTTGCGCACGAGTGGCAGGTATCGTCAGCCTCGGCCGGTGCAAAACTCATCAGCGTGCGTTGGCTAAACAAATAAGACATGACAGATTTCGAATCACTCCCGCATGCCGATGGCGTCTGGACCGATCTGCGCCTCGCATCGTGTCCCGATGTCGAATCGGCCATCGTCGTGAAGGGCGGTCTCATCAATTGGATGGGCGCAGCGAAAGACTTGCCCGATGTGAAAGGGCTGACGCTTCACAAGTGCAATGGAGTGCTTGCCACCGCGGGACTTATCGATTGCCACACCCACCTGGTCTACGGCGGACAACGCGCCAACGAGTTCGCAATGCGTCTTGCCGGCGCGAGCTACGAAGAAATCGCGAAGGCGGGTGGAGGCATCGTCTCCAGCGTTAAATCGACTCGAGAAGCGACCGAGGACGAACTTTTCGAAAGCGCGTCGAAGCGATTGCGGGTTCTGCTAGCCGAAGGCGTTTGCGCGATCGAAATCAAATCGGGATATGGGCTGTCGCTTGAGCATGAGCGCAAGCAACTTAGGGTTGCGAGAAGACTCGGCCTTGCTCATGGGGTCACCGTTAAAACCACTTTCCTCGGCGCGCATGCGCTGCCGCCGGAGTACGCAGGCCGCAGCCAGGACTACATCGATCTGGTGTGCAACGACATGCTGCCGGCTCTGGCCGAAGAAGGACTCGTGGACGCAGTCGATGTGTTCTGCGAACGGATTGCGTTTTCTCTGGCGGAAACCGAGCAGGTGTTCAAAGCTGCGAAGGCGCTGAACATTCCGGTGAAGCTGCACGCAGAGCAAATCTCGGACATGGGAGGCTCGGCTCTTGCCGCGTCGTACAAAGCCTTGTCTTGCGATCACATCGAGCATCTGTCGCAAAGCGGAATCGATGCCATGCGAGCGGCTGGAACCGTCGCCGTGCTCTTGCCCGGCGCGTATTACACGCTGCGAGATACGCATCTGCCGCCCATCGATGCGCTTCGCAAAGCCGGCGTGCCGATGGCGGTATCTACCGATCACAACCCCGGAACATCGCCGACCTTGAGTCTTCTGCTAATGGTGAACATGGCCTGCACACTGTTCCGTTTGACCGTGCCCGAAGCCATCGACGGCGTGACCAAACACGCGGCTCGGGCGCTGGGTTTGCAGCATTCGCACGGCTTGCTCGAAGCGGGGCGTCCGGCAAATTTTGTTTTGTGGAACGTGAAAGACCCTGCGGAGCTTGCCTATTGGGTCGGACAAAAGCCGATGCGCACGGTGGTGAGGGAAGGGCGCATTGCAGAAGGAATCGTGTCGTGAGCAATTCACTGTTCGCCGCCGACGCCTTGCTACCGAACGGCTGGGCGAAGAACGTGTCGATCCGCTGGAGCGAGGCGGGCGTCATCACGCACGTCGAGCTGAGCGCGCCCGCAACCGGGACGATGTCGAGTGGCCCGTTGATACCCGGCATGCCGAACCTTCATTCACACGCCTTTCAGCGCGCCATGGCCGGCCTCACCGAAATTCGCGGCGATACGCAAGACAGCTTCTGGAGCTGGCGCACATTGATGTATCGCTTCGCCTCGAAGCTCGGTCCCGATCAGCTCGAAGCGATTGCGACTTGGCTGTACGCAGAAATGCTGGAAGCCGGTTTCACCAGCGTCTGCGAATTTCATTACCTGCATCACGATGTCGATGGGAAACCGTATGCGGATGACGCAACGCTGAGCCATGCCTTGCTGCGCGCGGCAGAGTCGACCGGCATCGGCATTACTCTGTTGCCGGTGCTCTACCAAACGAGCGGCTTCGGCGCGCTGGCGCCAAACGACGGTCAAAAGCGCTTCATTCGGTCGAATGAGTCGATGATGAATTTGCTCGTGAAACTCAAGCCGGTTTGCGATGCACAGGGAGCGCGCCTAGGTGTTGCGCCACATTCATTGCGTGCCGTTCCGCCGGAATCGCTGAAAGAAATCATCGCGAGCCTGGACGCGTTCGATTCGACATGTCCAATCCACATTCACATTGCCGAGCAGACCAAAGAGGTAGACGACTGCATTGCCTGGAGTGGACAGCGTCCCGTGCAGTGGTTGCTCGATCACGCACAGGTCGACTCTCGGTGGTGCCTGGTTCATGCCACTCACATGGATGCCAGCGAGTACGAGCGGGCTGCGAAGAGCGGTGCAGTCGCCGGGTTGTGTCCGACGACCGAGGCGAACCTCGGCGATGGCATTTTCGAATTCGAGACATGGCGCGCGCGTGGCGGCGTTTGGGGCATCGGATCGGACAGCAATGTCTGCGTGAATGCGGCCGAAGAGCTGATGGTGCTGGAGTACGGACAACGGCTGGCCACGCGACAACGAAGCGTAGGCGCAGATGCGACGCACAAGAGCGTAGCGACCGCCATGACCTTGGCGGCAGTCGAGGGCGGAGCTCAGGCATCGGGCAGAGACGTGGCTGGTATCGCAGTGGGCCAGCGAGCCGACTTCGTCGTTCTGGACGCGGCGCACATCTCGCTGCGCGGGCTGTCGGCGCCAGACATGCTTGCATCGCACGTCTTCGCGAGTCATCGCAGTTCTGCCATCGAGTCGGTGTACGCTGGCGGAAAGCTGCGTGTGTCGCAGGGCAGGCATCTGCTGCGCGACAAGGCATCCAGCGCTTTCATCGAGGCGAGAACGCAACTGCTTGCGGATTGAGCGACCAACGAATCAACACAGGATTCAAAGAAGTACCCCATGAAATTCGAAACCAAAGAGCCGCCGTATCGATTCCGACAAGGCACCAAACCTTTGCTGATCTCCATGCCTCACGTAGGCACGTTTGTGCCGCCTGCGCTGGCCGCACGGCTGACCGAAGAGGCACAACAGGTGCCGGACACCGACTGGCATCTGGAGCAGCTCTACAACTTTGCCGATGAACTCGGCGCGTCTGTGCTCGTTGCCACGCATTCACGCTATGTGATCGATCTGAATCGGCCGCCGGACGGTGCGAGCCTGTATCCCGGGCAAAGCGTCACCGGACTTTGCCCGGTCGACACCTTCGACAACACGCCGTTGTATGCCAAAGGCGACGTGCCCGATGAAGTAGAGATCGCAGAACGCCGCGATGCCATCTGGCATCCGTATCACGCCAAACTCACCGAAGAACTCGGCCGACTCAGAACCGCGCATGGCGTGGCCATGTTGTGGGACGCTCATTCGATCCGCTCGGTGATTCCGCGGTTCTTCGATGGTGTGCTGCCCGATCTGAATCTAGGCACGGCGAAAGGTGCGAGCTGCAATCCTGAGCTCGCGCAGACGCTTCTTGAAATTGCGAGCACCGCCCCGGGGTACACCGGGGTGCTGAACGGACGATTCACCGGTGGCTACATCACACGTCATCACGGGGTGCCCGAGAAAAACATTCACGCTGTTCAACTCGAGATGACCCAGCGAACGTACATGCAAGAGGCGCTGCCGTTCAACTATCTTCCGGACGTTGCTGCCGGCGTGCAGCCGCATGTGAAGCGAATGCTCGAAGCGGTGCTGCAATTTGCCGAACGCAACTCCAGATAGCAGATCGATTTACGCGTCCAGCCAGCCGCCGGTGAACCCTGCGGCAACAAGGCCTGCCTTCAAGGGCGCGCATCTCTGCATCAACGACCAGATCAATTCGCTTCGGTAGTTCTCGATCATCAGCACCGTCGGCCCTTCGTTGATTCCGAAGTGATAGGGCGACACCCAGCCGATGCGATCGTCTGCGCGCTTCGCGGCAGTCGGATTGAACGACGCCTTGAATCCGTAAGGATTCGGCACCTTGACGTGCATGGCGCTGAAATTGGCGAGGGTCGGCACGACTATCTCGGGTGCGAAAGGCAGAGACGCGGCAACAGCCCAGGGCGCGATCGTTCCGTCGTCGGGGCCGTATGGCGCACCGCGAGCGACATAGTCGAAGAATTTGCGTTTCACACCTTTGCGAACCTTCCTGCCCAGGCCCGGCCCGTCGCTGGCGGTCACGCCCCACACCAACTCGCCGTACTGCGCGAAGCCGTTCGGATTTGCGATTGCGTACTGCTGCTGGATCAATGTGACACGACGACTGTTCTCGAAATAGTCGATGCCTTTGCCGCGCATGAACTCGTCCCTGATGCCACGGAAATCGCACCATACGTGCGACATCTGATGAATGAACAGCGGGCCTGCATACAGCAACTCGGTTCCGTAAACCGTGATCCATTCATAGGTTTTGCACCACTCGGCGTAGCAGGCTGGCGGGATCGGATGCGTTGGTGAACCCAGCGCCAAAAGATAAAGAATCAGCGCTTCGTCGTAGCCCTGCCAGTGGTACTTCAGGAAGCCTTTCTCGGGCGTCCAACCGTGGCAGATGGTCTGCTCGCCATCGAGCATCCATTGCCAGTCGACCCGCTCGTAAAGCGTCTTCGCGAGTTCTCGTATTTCGGTCTCGTCGTCCGACGGTCCATCGAAAAACTCTGCGCCGGTGAGGACCCCTGCCATGAGCAAAGCGGTGTCGATGCTGGACAACTCGCAGTTCCAGGCGCGCCGGCCTGTTTTCATGTCCAGGAAGTGAAAATAGAAGCCTTTGAAGCCGGACGAATCGGCGGCTCCGCTCTGGTCGCTTTTCGCCAGAAAACGCAGTGTGGTCAGCGTGCGAACCGCGCCTTCTTCGCGAGCAATGAAATGACGCGCGACGCCGACCGTGTACGCAGTAAGCGCCATGCCCATCGCCGCAATGCTTGCCGGCCAATCGCCGGATGTTTTGTCCAGCACCAGTCCGTTATCGGAGTTGGTTTCGTTGATGAAGTAGTCGAATGAATGGCGCTGCAATCGGCGCAGCAAGTCGGTGTGTTCGTCACGGAACTTCGAATCTACGAGGCAGTCCTTCACGCTCGCACAGCCCATTCGATGCGAACGCAGTTGACCGACTGCGGCAACAGCGTGAGGCGAATCTCCAGCACATCGCCGATCATGTGGTGCGCTACCGATTCGGCCTGCGGCATGGATTCCTCGATCAGCGCATTCACCTGATCGGGCTTGAGGTACTCGGGTGCTCCGATATCCCGCCAGGCTTTCTCAGGGTTGGCGTGTTGGTCGTCCACGCGGCTCAAAGACACCATGCGCGCCTGCATGCCTTCGGGCGCATTCAATCGGAGTACCACCGCTTCGTCCTGAACTGCATGTCTCGGCATGGCCTGGTTGATCAACACCACATGAGCCGAACGCTGGCTGTCTTTCGAATCGCGTCCGATCCAGCCTATGACGTTGTCGGTGCCGCCATGCAAATCGATTCGTTCGTTGCCCAGCTTTCGAATCATCTCGAAGGCTCTATAGATCGGCTTGGGTATGCCATAGAGATTCATCATTCCGAAGCCGCCGTGAAACGGCACGCTGGGAAAGTAGTTCTCTTCGAAAATATCGGTGAAGGTCCAGTAGCTGTAGCCGTCGACCACTTCGTCGACGCTCATCGCGATTCGAACTGCCAGCGCTGCTGCGAACGAACTGTCGTGGAACGGGTCGCGTGGGTTCGAGCTGATGCTCCATTCGGTGTAGTAAAGCGGCAGTTTGCCGGCGTCGGCACGAGCTTCCAGCGCGCGGGTTCGCATCACGTCTTTCGGAGAATGTTCGAGCTGCGTGATGGTGTCTGTGTCGATGGCTCCGAACGGATCGGTGGGGTAGTAATGCGTACTCACAAAATCGGCCGCAGTGTGGGTGGTCTTGCAAAACGACATGAAGTCGGCAATCCATTCGTTGCCTGCAGTTGCCGGCCCTCCCACTTGCAGTCGCTTGTCCACTGACTTCACCGCATCTACCGTGGTCTTGTACAGCTTGAAGTATTCGGCTTGGTCGGCCTTCCAAAACGCTTTCAGATTCGGCTCGTTCCAGCACTCGATGGGCCACTTCGAAACTTCCTCGATGCCGTAACGGTCAACCCAATGCGCCATTAGCCTACAGACCAGTTCATGCCATTGGCCGTAATCTTTCGGTGGCGTGACGTTGCCCTGATAGTGAAACACGATGTCGTTTCCCGAGGACAAGGTTCGCGGCATGAACGACAGCTCCACGACGGGCTTCATGTCGATCGATAACAGGAAATCGAATATGCGGTCGGTATTGAAAAACGAGTACAGAGGCTTGTCGTCCTGGCAGATCAGGGTGCCCATGTCGTCGTCGAGAATTCCATGAAATCGTACGAAACGAAAACCCAGATCTTTCTTTGCTCGCGTGAGCTGCGCCTGCCAGTCGGCGCGAAGCGCGGTCGGTGCGTGATCGCTGCCGACACACCATTGCCACGCGTGATTGAGCGGCACCGGCGTTGCCTTCATGTCCCCGGTAAATACGATTGCTTCGTTCACGATCCGTCCGCCACTTCTTCTGTTCAGTGCCTGTCCGACGGGGATTCGCCAGACAAGTTCCTGATGTGCAAAGACTACCCGCTCGCCGAGGCAATGAACTCTTTAAAAGCGCGCTTGATACAAATTCCAAAAGGCTTTCAATGAACGAATCTTTCAGCGCTTCTGCATCTGCTTCTGCTTCTGCTTCCGCTTCTCCTCGTCCTCCTGCTGCGCTTTCACTTTTGGGTCAACCCGCGTTGGTCACCGGATCGAGTTCCGGCATCGGACTCGCCGTCGCTCTCGAACTTGCAAGACAAGGAGCCGACGTGGTCGTGAACTACTCCTCGGACGAAACTTCGGCCAACAAGGTGGTCGAAGAAATCAAAGCGATGGGTAGGCGTTCTATTGCATTACACGCCGACGTGAGCAAGGAAGAAGATGTCGAGGCCATGTTCGCCAAAGCTGTGAGCGAATTTGGAACGCTGCATATCGTGGTTTGCAACGCCGGCCTGCAACGCGATTCGGCGTTCAACGACATGACGCTCGCGCAATGGAACCAGGTGATCGGGGTGAATCTGACCGGACAATTTCTTTGTGCACGCGCAGCCTCTCGCGAGTTTCAGCGACGAGGTCGGCAACCGGAGATCTCCAGGGCGCTTGGCAAAATCATCTGCATGAGCTCGGTGCATCAGCAAATACCGTGGGCCGGCCACGCTAACTACGCGGCATCGAAAGGCGGCGTGATGATGTTCATGCAGACCATCGCGCAGGAACTCGCATCGGTGGGGATTCGGGTGAACAGCATCGCCCCAGGCGCGATACGCACTCCTATCAACACTGCCGCCTGGAGCACTCCCGAGGCCTATTCGCAGCTCATGACGCTGGTTCCATACAACCGCATCGGTGAGCCATCGGATATCGGCAATGCTGCCGCATGGCTCGCATCGGACGCATCCGACTACATGACCGGCACGACGATGTTCGTCGATGGCGGCATGACGCTGTACCCGGGATTTCAGGACAAGGGTTGAATCGATGAATTCACCAGAGCACTACGACCTGATCGTGGTCGGTAGCGGCCCGGGCGGCGCGACGCTTGCGCATCGACTCGCGCCGACCGGCAAGAGAATACTGGTCATCGAACGCGGTGGTTATTTGCCGCGCGAAACTGCGAACTGGAGTTCCGAAGAGGTATTCGTGAAAGCGCGCTATCAGGCAACGGAAACCTGGCGTGGCAGCGATGGCAGCAAGTTCCACCCAGGTCTGCATTACTACGTAGGCGGAAATTCGAAAGTGTACGGTGCGGCGCTTCTTCGATTGCGTGAACGCGACTTTGAAGAGATTCAGCATCTGGATGGCGTGTCGCCGGCATGGCCCTTGAAGTACGACACATTCGAGCCGTACTACGCAGAGGCAGAAGCCTTGTTTCATGTGCATGGTCAAGCTGGCGAAGACCCGACGGAGGCAGATCGCAGCTCGGGCTTTCCGTATGCCGCTGTCACTCATGAGCCTCGAATCCAGAAGCTCGACGCCGACCTTCGCAAGCTCGGCCTCAAGCCCTTTCATTTGCCGCTGGGAATTTTGCTTGACGAAGAAGATGGCAAGCCAACACGCACAAGCAAGTGCATCAAGTGCGATGCCTTCGACGGTTTTCCGTGTGCGCTCGACGCGAAAGCGGATGCGCAGGTCATCTGCATCGACCCGATGCTGCGAGACCACTCGAACGTGACACTGCTAACCCATGCGACGGTCACGAAGCTCGAGACCGATTCCGGCGGCAAGCGAGTCTCCGCCGTCTGCGTGAAGCGGAACGGCGTTGACGAGCGTTATTCGGCGGACATCGTGGTGGTCGCATGCGGTGCGCTCAGCTCGGCGCTGTTGCTGCTTCGCTCGGCATCGCCGGATCATCCGAACGGACTGGCAAATGGATCGGATCAAGTCGGCCGAAATTACATGCGACACAACCAGTCGGTGCTCATGGCGCTATCGCGTGAGGTCAACGACACCGTGTTTCAAAAGACATTGGCGGTGAGCGATTTCTACTTCGGTGCAGACGATTTCGACTACCCGCTGGGCCTGATCCAGATGACCGCGAAATCGCACCCGGACCAGATTCGCGCGGAGGCTTTGCCGTCGTGGCTCGAATGGCTACCCGACATGCCGTTCGAAATGATGGCGCGGCATGCCATCGATTTCTGGCTGTCGAGTGAAGATCTGCCGCGTGCCGAGAACCGGATTCGACTCGACGACGAAGGCAGGGTGGTTCTGGAGGTGAAAGAGAACAACATGGAGGCGCACCATCGCCTTCGCGACAAGTTCAAGAAAATGCTCGAGGACTGCGGCACGCACGCGCATTTTATGGATCGCAGCCTGTATCTGGGCAAGGACATTCCCATCAGTGGCACAGCACATCAGGCAGGTACGGCAAGGTTCGGCCTCGATCCGGCCACCTCGGTCCTCGACCTCAACTGCAAGGCGCATGAAGTAGACAACCTCTACGTCGTCGATGCGAGCTTTTTCGTATCGATAGGCGCGGTCAATCCGACCCTGACCATCATCGCCAACGCACTGCGCGTGGCCGATCACCTCAAGGAGCGGCTAGGTGCATGACATCGCGACCAGTGCCATGCAGCACGCGCCCACGATCGATCTGATCGCGAGGGTTCTGCTGGTGCTGATGTTCCCCTTCAGCGCCATCGACAAAATGATCCATTGGGACGATGCCTTGAAGCAGGCCAACTCGTCGTTCCTGCCGGGCGGTCCGGTGCTGTTGATTCTTGCAATCGTCGTCGAGATCGCCGCGCCGATCTGCATCGTGGGCGGTTGGTATCCGCGTTTCGCTGCACTGCTGCTGATGGGGTTCTGCGTAGCAACGGCGGTGCTCTATCACCCGTTCTGGACTCAAGGCGATTTCTGGGCGAAGGGCGAGAGCATCGCAAGAAATCATTTTTGGGACTTCACCAAAAACCTCGGGCTGTGCGGCGGACTGTTGTTGGTGGCGATTTCGGGATTCACAGGAGTGGCGCGATGAGCGACAAAAAAACAGAACAGTCTTCGACCCCGTTTACCGAATACTGGAATCTGTACACCGACGCGGACGGCGTCAGTCGCCAGGCCAAATGCAGGCTCACCAAGTTCGAACAAAAGAGCATGGGTGGCGCTGCACCGCAATGGAACGACGCGCTCGAACGTGGCGAAGCAACCGTTATCTTCTCGGTTCAGCCGGTCGGCTGGGTCGGCGACTGGCACGAGAACCCGGCACCGCAATGGATCGTTCCGCTATCGGGAAAGTGGTGGGTCGAGTCGATGGACGGGCAGCGTGTCGAGATGGGACCGGGCGAAGTATCTTTCGGTGGCGATCAGAACTGCGTGACACAGGCAGGTGGTCGCACCGGCCATCGCTCTGGAACGGTGGGCGAGGAGCCAGCGCATTTGATGATCGTGCAGATGCACGTAGCGCCGCTCGCCAAGGCGTGCCGATTCGAATGAGCTTGATGATGCCCAGCACCAACATCGACACAGTTCCTCGTCACGAAGTCATCGACGAACGCTTCCGAAGCATTGTTTTGGGTAACGCAGCGTTGGAGCGTCTCGCAACCGGACTGCGCTGGGCTGAAGGCCCGGTGTGGATCGCGGATCAAGCTGTGCTGCTGGTTAGCGATATTCCGAATGACCGCATCCTCCGAATTACCGAGTCGGGCGAGGTATCGACTTTCAGATCGCCTGCCGGGTTTCCGAATGGGCAAACACGCGACAGGCAAGGCCGCCTTCTGACCTGCTCGCATCTGCATCGATGTATTTTCAGAACCTCCCTGAACGGCGATGTGAAAACCTTGGTCGATACGTTCAGTGATGACGGTGTCCTCAAGCGACTCAACTCGCCGAACGACATCGTCGTGATGAGCGACGACAGCATCTGGTTCACCGATCCGACGTACGGAATTGAGAGCGACTACGAGGGCATGAAGCAGACCTCGGAATTGCCCGCTGCGGTTTTTGTTTTTACGCCAGGCAGTGCTGGGGAAGGCCAACTTCGTCCGGTCGCGAAAGACTTTCAGGGCCCCAACGGCCTTTGTTTTTCACCCGACGAGTCGACTCTCTACATCTCGGAAAGCGGCGATCAGTTTGCCGCCGAACCTCTTCGTCATATTCGCTCGTTCAAGGTCAATCGCAGTTCGCATACCTTGTCGGGCGGCGAGATTTTCTACAAGGTATCACCGGGCTACGCGGACGGCATGAAGTGCGATTCGGAAGGCAATTTGTGGACAGGCGGAGAGGACGGAGTCAATTGCATCGACCCCGCCGGCAAGCTGCTGGGCAAGATCTACACACCGGCCCCCGTGTCGAACCTGTGTTTCGGCGGACGCCTGAACAGCCGCTTGTTCCTGTGTTGCGGAGACTCGGTGTTCGCCATCACGGTCAACCGTCGTGGCGCGGCGATGCTTTGATTTTTCGTCGAGGCAAGGTCAGAACCACCGCATGAGTCACACCATTTCTACGCGCGCTCTCCAGTTCGTCGGTTTCGAGCGATGCGTATCGAATCTCGACGCGTCGGTCTCGTTTTATTGCAAGGCCTTGGGGTTCGAAGTGAAGAAGCGCGATGCAGGCAGCGCATCGCTCAGGCTTGGAATGGAATCGATCCGTTTGATTGCGGGGCAGGTCGCACCGACGCTGTCCGGCGTCGGGTTCCACCACATTGCAATCGTCACGGACGACATGGATGCCGCATACAGGCGACTTCAAGCGTTCGGCTGCTCACCGATTTCCAGGGACGGTTATCAGCAACTACCGCCTAGTTCTGGCGGTGTGGAGGCATTCAAATTTCGGGATCCAGACGGTCACCCCCTCGAGTTGATTGCCTTTCCCAGAGCTAGCCACGACGACTCGCACCTTCGATGGAAAGAAATGAGCGCAAGCGCATTGACGCTGGGCATCGATCACTCGGCCATCGTGGTAAGCGACGCCGATGCAAGCATCGCGTTCTACGAGAGGGTGCTTGGGCTCAAACAGACCTCGCGACAGACCAATCGCGGCGTCGAACAAGGTTTGCTCGATGGCGTGGATGAGGCGGTCGTCGATGTGGTCGGTCTGTCAATGCCCACGCGGAACACGCCGCATGTCGAACTGCTTTGCTACGAGCGACCTGCCAAATGGCATGAGCGCGCAAACATCCGGATCGAATGGGCCGACAGAATGGTGTTCCTGGTCGATCGCATCGACGGACGCGAGCGCATGAGCCTTCAAGACCCGGATGGTTATCCGATAGAGCTGGTCACTCAAACTTTATGAGCCAAGGATAGGTCGAGGTAAGCCAAGAATGAGTCAAAGAATTGAAGACTACGCCGTCATTGGCAACTGCGAGACCCTGGCGCTCGTCGGCCGCAATGGATCGATCGACTGGCTGGGCATGCCCCGATTCGATAGCCCATCGTGCTTCGCCTCGTTGCTGGGCAATCGCGATCATGGCCGCTGGTTGATCTCGCCCAAGGCAACGCCGTCCAAAATCACGCGTCGATATCAAGGCGACACCCTGATCCTCGAAACGCATTTTTCGACCGAACAGGGCGAGGTGATCTTGATTGACTTCATGTCGCGGCGCGATGGCTTTTCGGATTTGGTTCGTATCGTGCGCGGCGTGAAAGGGTCGGTACCCATGCAATGCGAGCTTGTGGTTCGGTTCGAATATGGCTGCGCCGTTCCGTGGGTCACCAGGCAGGCCGATGGAAGTATCCAGTTCACTGCCGGCCCCGAACGGCTCACGCTGTTTTCGGATGCGGAGCTTCGCGGGGAAGACATGCACACCGTCGGCGAGTTCACTGTCGAGGAGGGCGACGATATTTGCTTCGTCATGACTCACGGGTCGTCCTTCCTGCCGACTGCAGATCGACTCGACGCCCTGAAGTGCCTTGAGGAAGTCGCGAGCCAATGGCACAAGTGGTCAAGCACCTTTAAATCGACCGGCGAATATGCAGATGCGGTCCGCAGATCGCTGGTCACGCTCAAGGCGCTTACCCACTGGCAGACTGGCGGAATCGTCGCCGCAGGAACTACGTCGCTGCCGGAAAAGATTGGCGGCTCGCGCAATTGGGACTACCGGTATTGCTGGCTGCGAGACGCCACCTACACTCTGTACGCGTTGCTCGGCGAAGGGTTCGTAAGAGAGGCCGAGGCATGGCGCGGATGGCTGCTGCGGGCGGTTGCAGGCAGCCCGGACAAAGTGCAGATCATGTATGGCGTTGCTGGTGAACGCCGCCTCTCGGAGTTCGAAATGCCCGAGCTTCCGGGTTACGAGAATTCTTCGCCGGTGCGTATCGGCAATGCCGCCGCAGGACAGATTCAGCTCGACGTGTATGGCGAAGTTCTGGACACGTTGTACGTGGCACGTCGCGCTGGCCTCGACGGCGATCCGGAAGGATGGGCACTCGAATGCGCTCTGGTCTCCCATCTCGAAAAAATCTGGAACCAGCCGGACGATGGAATTTGGGAAGTGCGCGGAGGCCGCAAGCAATTCACGCATTCGAAAGTCATGGCATGGGTGGCCTTCGATCGAGCGGTGCGCTCGGCGAAAGAGTTCTCGCTAGAGGCACCCGTCGAACGCTGGTGTGCGATTCGCGACGAGATCCACGCGCAGGTCTGTACGCATGGCTTCGACGAACATCAAAACTCTTTCGTGCAGTCTTTTGGCGCCAAGGAGCTTGACGCAAGCCTTCTGCTGATTCCGCTAGTGGGTTTTCTTCCGCCGGACGATCCGCGAGTCGTGGGAACGCTTGCCGCGATAGAGACCAAGCTGCTGCGTGACGGCTTGGTACTTCGATACGACACCGGAGAGAGCAACGACGGATTGCCGCCGGGCGAGGGCGCCTTCCTCGCCTGCAGCTTCTGGCTGGTAGACAACTACATCCTGCAGAACCGGATAGACGACGCGCGAGTCATGTTCGAGAGGTTGCTGTCATACCGGAACGACGTCGGCCTTCTTGCAGAAGAATACGACCCCGTTGCAGGGCGACAGTTGGGCAATTTTCCGCAAGCGTTTTCCCATCTGGCCTTGATCAACACGGCTCATAGTTTGTCTACCCTGGACGGCGCTGCGCGCGAGCGTGCTGCGGGTAGCAGTCGAACCGGGTAGGGGATACGAGCTACCTGCGCCACTATCATCCGTGCAGAACATCAAGACGGGACGCAGCGCCATGACAGCAAAACAACTCGAACGCACCGAAACAGCGAAACGATCTGACCGCATCGCACGTGTAAATCACGAGCGGCTGCGCTACGTGCTGGACAAACTCGTAGGCGGCAGCGGGGTTGCAGCGGTCGATGTATTGATTGCGGAAGTAGAGCTTGCCAGCGGCGTCACCGGCCTCGGTTTCTCGTATGTCTTGGGTGGAGGCGGGGAAGTAGCCGCTGCGGCGCTCGCGATGCTTGCAGAGCGCTTGAAGGGCGCTGAGTTTCACCACCCGGCTGCGACTTGGCGAGCACTCGATGCAAGCTTGAATCGATCTGGTCGTGGCCCGAACACGATTGCACTAGCTGCTCTGGATGTCGCCCTGTGGGACGCCTATGCGAAGTCGCTGAACCTGCCGATCGGAGTCGCCATGGGCGGCGCGCCGAAATCGTTCAAGGTGTACGGCAGTGGCAGCTACAACGCCACGCAATCGCCGGAGCAGGCGGTCGAGGCCACGCTGGCGCATATCGCGAAAGGCTTCACAGCCGTCAAGCCTCGCGTGAGCGCCAGTGGAACTGCCATCGATCTGATGGAAGCGGTGCGAGACGCGACTCCGTCCGGCATCGACCTGATGTGCGATGCCAACGAAAAGTGCTCGCTGCCGCAAGCGCAACGATTGATGGCAGCCGCGCGCGAGTTCGAGTTCCTTTTCGTTGAAGAGCCGCTCCCGTCAGATCAGCTGGATGGTTATCGCGCCCTCGCGAATGCGTATCCAGGATCGATCGCGACCGGTGAACACCTTCAAAGCGTCGCTGCGTGCCTGCCCTTTCTTCGCGACGGTTTGGTGGGGACGATTCAACCGGATCTCGCAATGATCGGCGGGCTCACGCCTGCGCTGGAGCTTGCGAAGGTCGCAAATGCATTCGGAGTCGATGTGTCGCCGCACTTTTTGCCGGGCCTGTTCGTTCATCTGGCGGCCGCTGCGCCGAACGTGGCTTGGTTAGAGGACTTCCCGCTGATTGAGCCACTGTTTGGCGGCTGGCCTGAGATGGAGAGAGGAAAGATGGAGTTGCCGAAGACGCCTGGGCATGGATTGAAGCTGTCGAGCGGGGCGCGTGACGCTTTTGCGGTTCGCTCCTGATCGCGCTCGCTGGGCTACGTTTTCAAATCGACCGAATGTTCCCGCCATCGCACCGCAACATCGCGCCAGTGATGTACGCCGCCGGCACGCTCGCGACGAACGCAGCGAATGCGCCGAACTCGGTCGGATCGCCGTAACGTCCCATCGGAATCGTGCCGGTCGAGCGCTGCCTCACCAAATCGGCTGAAATCCCTTCGCGGGTTGCTGAGGCCTCATCGGTCAAACGCACGCGTTCGGTATCGATACGGCCCGGCACCAGAATATTGGCGGTGATGCCATCTTTGGCCACTTCGGCTGACAGCGTTTTCGACCACGGCACCAGCGCGCTGCGCAGGCTGTTGGAGATGCCGAGCACCGGCAACGGTTGGACGACACCGGAGGACACCACCGTCAATACGCGCCCCCATTTTCTTGATCGCATGCCGGGCAGCAACGCGTCGGTCAACACGATTACCGGCAGCACCATTTCTTCAAACGCAGTTCTCCAGGCCTTGGCGCTGTGGCCGCTTGCGCCGCCGTAATCCGGGCCGCCGGTGTTGTTCACGAGGATGTCGATATCCCCAAAACTTTGCTCGAGCTTTCGCGCGAACGAAGGCAGTGCATCCACATCGCCAAGTTCCACCGCATGCCCTTCGATCTGAGAATTTGCATGACCCGCCTCGCGAGCATCGGATCGCAAGGCCGCCGCTGTCTCTTCGAGCTTCGCCGCGTCGCGACCGGTAATGACTACCGACGCCCCCTCGCGAACCAGCGCGCGAGCAATGCCATGTCCTATGCCGCGATTTCCGCCCAGCACCAAAGCGCGTTTACCGGTGAGTCCGAGGTCCATGATTCTCTTTCGTCGAAGTTTGAAAGGTGCGTTGAGATTAGCGTGTGGCTGGCAGATCGGTGACCAGCATGCAGCCCGGCCGGTGGGTGATGAATCGCGGCACGCCAGCGGTGCGCAGCACTTCGGTTGCGGTCAGGCCGCATCCCCAGAACATCATCGTCTCGCCGGGAAGCGGTGGCAGCGATTCACCGAAATCGGGCGACGAGATATCGACAATGCCGAGCTCCTGCGGGCTGCCGATATGAATCGGAGCGCCGTGTCCGAGGGGGATGCGTGCGGTCAGCGATGCAACGGCAGGAACGTCCGCGTCAGCGAAAGGACGTGCCGACACCACCATGTTCCCGCGCAGCCGTCCTGCCGCTTCGCACGCGACATTCGTGCGAAACAATCCACCTTGAATACCTAGTTCGATATGCCTCATGCGTATCCCCGCCGATGCGATAGCGGCCTCTTGCGAGAACCAGCAACCGAGAATCAGCGCCACGTCGTCGTCGCGCCAATGCGCGCCGATATCGCCAGGCTCGTCGACGACATGCCCATCGACCCAGCGCTGATAGCCACCCAAGTCGGATCGGATATCTACATCGATGCCGAGCTGAGGAAGAAAAGGATCGCCGACGCGCCCCGCTGAAATCAAAGGCATTGCAATCGGGTTTGCGATGCAGAAGGCGATCAGGTCTTCCGCCCAATCGGCCGGAACGATCGCAACGTTTCCCTGAAGGTAGCCCGTCGCCATTCCCGACGTCATGACCCGCTCGCCTGCACGAGCCGCAAGGCGAATTTCGCCGGGGGATAGGGCGTGTGCGGTCGTCGTAGTCACGCCAGATTTCTCAATGGAATTCCATGCTTGCCGCGCCGCAGAAACTTCCCCTTACCAGGCTTGCCCAGCAGCTTGCCTTCCTCACAAATCAATTCCCCACGAAGCCATGTATGCGTCGGCCATCCCTTGACCGTCATGCCTGCGTACGGGGTGTAGTCGACGTTGTGATGCAGCATGGTGTTGTCGATGACAGTTTCGCGACTCGGATCCCACAAGGCCAGATCGGCGTCTGCACCTACTGCGATCTGACCCTTGTGCGGCAGCAATCCGTAGAGGCGAGCCGGGGCGGTGCAGCAGAGTTCGACGAACTCTGCCAGCGTGAGTCGTCCCGCCATCACGCCTTCGGAAAACAGCAAAGGCATGCGAGTTTCGAGGCCGGGGATACCGTTCGCAATGAAGCGGAACGAGGCGCGCGGCCCGTATTTGAGCTTGCCGGTTTCGTCGAATCGATAGGGTGCATGGTCGGACGACACCAGCGACAACGCACCGTTCTGCAAGCCGCGCCACACGAAGGGCGCGTTTTCTTTCGAGCGCGGAGGAGGGCTGCACATGCACTTCGCGCCTTCATCGCCGTGGAGATCGTCGCTGTTGAGGAACAGGTATTGCGGGCATGTCTCGGCAACGATAGGCAGACCGCGTGCTCGCGCCTCGCCGATCACGTCGATGGCTTCGCGCCCAGACACATGCACGATCAATAGAGGGGCGCCGACCAGCTCGGCCAGCGCGACCGCACGAAACGTGGCCTCGCGCTCGACCAGCATCGGCCGTGAATCGGCGTGATATCTCGGGGCGGTCTTGCCTTCGCGTTCGAGCTTGTCCGTGAGCCACAAGATGCAGTCGAGATTCTCTGCATGCACCATGGTCAGCATGCCGCACTCTCGCGAGGCATCGAGCACTTCGAGCACCTGACGATCCGACAGTCGCAGTGCTTCGTAGGTCAGATAAATCTTGGCCGAGGTGTAGCCCTCTTCGACAAGCGCAGGCAACTCTTCCGTCAGCACCGATTCGGTCGGGTCGGACACGATCAGATGAAACCCGTAGTCCACATGCGAATTTCCTTCGGCACGCGCGTGGTACACAGCCACCGCGTCGCGCAAGGACTGTCCCTTGAACTGCGGCGCAAAAGACAGCATGGTGGTGGTGCCCCCGAAAGCGGCCGAACGACTGCCACTCTCGAAGTTGTCCGCCATCTCGGCACCGCGTGCCGCGCTGCCCGGGTTCGGTGGCTGATCGACATGTACATGCGCATCGACTCCGCCGGGAAGCAGCCAGCGGCCGCCTGCATCGAAGCGGGTTTTACCGCCGCTCAGTTGCGATGCAATGGCCTTGATCTTTCCATTCGTGATGCCGACATCGCACCGCGTGAGCGTCTGCCCGACGAAGACTTCTGCGCCGTGGATGACGCAGTCGAAGTCTTCATCTTTGCTGCTTGCGCTACTTGCAGTGCTCATTACGGGAGCTTGCGATCGGCCAGAGGTGGGAGGAAACGGCCGTCGTACACGCTGGCTGCCGTTGGTTTCACGGGCAGATCGAATGCGCCGACGACGGTGTCGATTTGGCTTGCCAGACGTGCGGGATCGACGGTGCCAAGGCCGCCGCTGCGCGTTGCCGCGCTGGAGATCTGGTTACGCAGCAACCACTGCAGCTTTTCGGTTTCGATGGCCTTGTTGACCAGGGGGTCGCGCTTCGCGAGTGCTTCGATTGCTGCGGCGGGATCGGCCATGGCATCGCGCCAGCCCATGGCGGTTGCCTTCACGAAGGCTTCGACCAGCTTGGGTTGGGTCTCGAGCATCTTGCGCGACACCAGCATTGCGTTGCCGTACAAATCGAGTCCGAAGTCTGCGTAGCGGATGAAAGTGACGTCTTCCTGCTTCACACCCATGGTCTTCATGTTGAACCAGACAGTGGAATCGAAGCCTGTGACTGCATCGACATCGCCGCGCACCAGCACGGTTTCGCGAACGCGAATGTCGACGTTCTCGACCTTCAGCTTGGTCAGATCGAGACCTGTCTTCTTGGCGAACGCCGGGAACATGCGATAGGCGCCATCGCTCACCGGGCCGGCGACGCGCTTGCCGTTCAGATCGGACGGCTTGGTGATGCCACTCGACTTGAGAGTCACTATCGACAGCGGGCTGTTGGAATAGATCATCAGCACTGCCACCGGCGCCTGCTGCGGATTGCGCGATGCGAACTCGATGAGCGAGCTGGAATCGGCGAATCCGAAGTCGTAGGAGTTGTTGCCCAGGCGACTCAGTACGTCGCCGGTGCCGTTGGAAGAATCGAGTGCGACATCGATACCCGCCGCCTTGAAATAGCCGCGCTCCTGCGCGAGGAACCAGGGCGCATTGGAGCCGTCCGGTTTGAAGTTGAGCGAGAACTTGACCGAGGTTTGAGCCGAAACAGAAGCACTGGCTAGCAACGCGGTGGCCATGGCTGCGGCCAGACCGAGTCGTTTAGCCCATTGGGGTGTGGATGCAAAAAACATGATGACGTCCCTCGAAGTTGAGTGGGTGAACCTGTGGGCGCAACGTGTTGAAGCGACCTGTCTACTCCGATCGCAATAGGCAGGCCCCGATTCTTGCTATGCCATATGAATCAAGGACTTGGCGCTCGATTGCGCGCAATCAATTTGCTCAATTGCGCGAAGTCGAGTTCAAGTGCACCAGACCAGCGCCTCATTTGCCCCAAATACGTACCGACATGAAAACGAATTCACCAATACCGAACGAAGAAGATGTCTACCGCCAGCTGCACGCGGCCATCGTCGACCAGCGATTGCCGGCGGGAAGCCGCCTGACGGAAACCGCGCTGGCCGATTTGTTTTCTGCGTCGCGACGTCATGTAGACAAGGCGCTGCTGCGCCTGTCGCACGACAGCCTGGTGCGTCTGCGTCGTAATGCAGGAGCCTGGGTGGCGGCGCCGACATTTCAGGAGGCGAGAGAAATTTTCGGCTTGAGGCAGATTCTGGAAGAGGCTGCAACCCGCCGGGCTTGCGAAGTATGGCGACCGGAGGGACTTCGAACTCTGAAAGCGAATCTGGCGGCGGAGGAAGCCGCCCACAAGGCGCGGGATTTGCGGGAAGCGGTGCGGCTGAGCGGCGAGTTTCATGTGCTGCTCGCCCGGCTTTCGGGCAATGGCGAGCTGGCCAAGACGATCGAACAACTGGTCGCACGGACCAGCCTCGTAACACAGCTGTATTCGAACCCGGAAGGATTGGGTTGCTGGCACAGTCAGCACAATGAATTGATGGACGCGATCAGCCAGCGACAGGGCGAGAAGGCGGCCGCCATCATGAAAGCGCACATGGTGGAACTGGAAGATGCCCTGAGGGTGAGGTCTCCGACATCGCGGCATCATGAATTGGAGAGTGCGCTGAAGGGCGGGAAGTAGAAATATTTTTCCCTCACCGATCCGTTTTTCTCATGCGGTTCGTCTTATAGACATCGAAACAAAACCGGAAAGCAAAAATCATGTCTAGCCAATCAGTCGCCCGCCCAGTCATTCTTCTGAACACGCTGCAAGTCGAGCCTTCCAAACAACCGGAACTCGTTGCTCTGCTCAAACATAACGTCGAATCCGTGGTCAGCACTATTGCGGGGTGGAAGGCCAGCCGACTCATCGCAGCGGCCGATGGCACGAAGGTCACGATCTATTCCGAGTGGGAATCGGCCGAGGCGGTCAACGGCATGAGAACCGATCCGCGCATGCAAGCGTATTTCCCGCAGATCAAAGCACTCGCCACTTTCGACTCGACCGTTGGAGCCGAAGTGTTCCAGATGAACAAATGACTGCGGAACCGCACAATGCCGGCCAGCCGCTCGAGGATCGCCTGCAAGACCTGAGGCCACGCCTTCATCGCTATTGCGCGCGGATGCTCGGGTCGACCGTGGACGGTGAAGACGCGGTTCAGGACACGATGCTGAAAGTGTTGAGGAGTCCAGACGGCGCGCTGGCTGCCGAAAGCTTCGATGCGTGGGTCTATCGAATCGCCCACAACACATGCCTCGATGCCTTGCGTGCGCGATCGCGAAGCAACGTCGTGCCGCTTACCGATGACATCGAATCCGAGGCTGCCCCCGACGCTCAGGTGTCTTCGGTTGGCTTCTACGCCTTCCTGCAGTTACCCGAGCTCCAGCGTTGCGCGGTGATCCTGAAAGACGTTCTGGGGCACTCGATAGAAGAAATTGCAGACATCGCGGGATGCACCCCTGCGGCCGCGAAATCGGCGTTGCAGCGCGGCCGGGCATCGCTTCAAAAGCTGGCGAATTCACCCGATGTACGCCTTCCGCTGATGCCGGACGATCTGCGAGAAAAGGTTCGGGCTTACGTTCGCCTCTTCCAGATTGGCGATTTCGATTCCATCAGGGAAATGCTGGCCGACGATGTGAAAGTCGAACTGGTGCAACGCCTGAAGATGGAAGGTCGCGCAAGCTCCGGTCGTTATTTCAACCGCTACGCCGAAGAACCGAAATGGCGCTACTCGTTCGGTGCAGTAGACGGGCTACCGGCAATGCTGGTGTTCGACCGCCAAGGCGCGGACTCGAAGCCAGCGCACTTTGTGTTGGTCGATTGGCGAGGCGATCGAGTGGCCTCGATTCGGGATTTCCTGTTCGCGCCGTATGCGATGGAGGCGGCTGAGTATTTGCTGCTGGAGTAGCACCGAGCATTTAAATGAAAGGCTAACGCCGATATTTTTTTGGAATCGGATGAGTCCTGCAATCGAATGGCCCGTCCGATCCGGTGCCGCGAATCTTCGATCCGAAATACTGACCTTTAGAACTCGCCGTCTGCAGACCTCGCACAGTAGACGCGTCGATTTCGCAGTAGTGGTAGTACGTCGATTTCAAACGAATGACCATGTACTTCTCTGCGCTGTCGTAGCAGATACGAGTGACGTCGCTGGAATCGCCGACGTCGGAGCAAGCGAACGAGTCCAAAGAAACGGGCCCGAGATACTTGACCTGCACCGTCTCCGCCGAAACGGCTTGCCCAAGCAGCAAAAAGGCCGAGAGAAACAAAAATTTCATCATTGACTCTTCCTTCACATACCGGTGTCCGCTTTGGACATGACCTTGGTACTTGAATAGCCGGTACCAGTTGGACCGCACGTGCGAACAGGTCGCCTTATTTGCTAGGTGCGCCGGCTTGCGAACTCGTTGTCGAAACTGCCCCTGCTGCCGAAGGAGCGGGCTGCTTCGGTTTCTCGATCCTCACCATATCGCCCATCGAGACGGCAAGGAAGATCGGATATTCGTAGGCTGCGCCGCTGTTGTGATCGATAACCGCGCCGATTCCACCGCCGAAAAGGATGTTCCCGAACATCGCGCCCTTGGTCTCGGAAACGACCGCAGCACGACCAGGTTGGCTTCCATTTTTTTCGCAGAGAACCTGCATGTCGTCGTTCGAACGCTGAACAGTGACCGAGCCGGGCGTGGTGACAAACCACTTGCCTTTGTTATTCGTCAAGGCGCATGAAGCACCGGAGACTTCCTCGCCACCTTTGTCGGTCGTCTTCACCGACACACTTTGCATATTCGTGCCAGTGATCGACGCGCAACCTGTAGCCATGGCGGACACGGCAATGGCCGCGGCCAAGCAAAAACTTTTCTTCATTGGATTCCCTTTTATTGACGACTCATCTCTTCCCTAAGGAGAGGATATCGAAGAAAGGTAACTGAAAGAAACTATTTTTCCGGCGCGCGTTCGAGCGGGCTTCCGATGCCCGCACTTGGTTCAAATTCTGGGTTGGCTCGAAGCCCAGCTAACCCTCGCGAGCCAACAACTCCCGCTTGCGCTCCACTCCCCATCGATACCCAGACAAACTTCCATCGCGCCGTAGCACCCGATGGCACGGCACCGCGACGGCCACCGGATTCGCGCCGCAAGCCGATGCGACCGCACGAACCGACGCGGGCGAATCGATGGCTTTGGCAATGTCGGTGTAGCTGACGGTTTTGCCCGGAGGAATGGCCTGCAGCGCTCGCCACACGCGTTGCTGGAATGCGGTGCCGCGCAAGTCCAGCGGCAAGTTGAGTCCGAGCTTGGGTGATTCGATGAATCCGATCACTTGCGCAACCACCTTCTCGTACTTCGCATCGGCGCCTATCAGGTTGGCTTTGGGAAACCGGTCCTGCAGATCTTTCACCAAAGCGTCGGGATCGTCCCCAAGAAAGATTGCGCAGACGCCTCGTTCGGTCTGCGCAACCAGGATCGACCCGAGCGAACATTCGGCGACGGCAAATCGGATGGTCGTGTCCTCGCCGCCTTTGCGATAGTCCTTCGGCGTCATGCCAAGCACCTGGTCGACCGCCTCGTACAAGCGGCTGTCGGATCCGAAGCCCGCGTCGTAAATGGCCGAGGTGACCGACTGGCCCTTGGTCAGTTCATCGCGAAATTTTTTGGACCGATGTGCGTTCGCGTAAGCCTTCGGGGTAAGCCCGGTCACCGCCTTGAACACCCGATGAAAGTGATGCGGACTCATGTGCACCAGCTCCGCCAGCTGGTCCAGCGACATCGGCTCGGCAGACGACTCGATCGCGCGACACGCGACGGTCACCAGCTCGGCGTGGCGGATGTCGGCTGAAAGTGAATTCGCTTTCGCAGTAGATGAGGGCATTGCGTTCATGTACTCACTGTAGGCGACGGTCGGTTTCGCGAAACTCCGAATCTTGCGGACTTCGAGCGGCTAATCGATTAGCAGCAGCTCGCATTTGTCACCCGAGGCACGTCGGGCCACGGTCACTTTTTCCAGGCCGGGGAGCAGGGGAGCCAATTCGCGGGCGATGTATCCGCACAAACCTTCCAGCGTTGCCGGGCCAAGGCCAGGCACGTCGTCGAGCAGATGATGATCGAGCTGATGTTTCACCTTCTCGAGCATCAGGCGGAATATCTTCAGGTCGATCAGCATCCCGGTTCGCGGATCGATGCCCCCTGCCACCGTCACTTCAGCGTGATACGTGTGCCCGTGGATGCGCTTGCTCGACACGGATTCGTCTTCGCCGACATGGTCGGCATAGCGCAAGAGAGAGTGCGCAGATTCAAATATGAATTCCTGCGTCAGTTTGTATTTCATCGAATTCCTATGGTCTTGTGCGATTGCACGCTGAGGCGCCACTGAGGGTGCTTCATGCACCAGTCGATGGCCCATTTCATGTTGTCCTGCGTACGTTCGTTGTCCATGGCTTGCACGAAGTAATTGTCGAACTTCAGAGCCGAAAGCTGCTCCAGATCGATACCTTCCTGAGGCACGACAACCTTGATTTCGCTGCCGGTCAACTGCACCAACGGCCCGCGCGCTTTCGGGCTGACGCAGATCCAGTCGATGCCGGCGGGCGCTGCGATCGTGCCGTTGGTCTCGACCGCGATCTCGAAACCGTGCACGTGAAGGGCGGCTATGAGTTCTGCGTCGACCTGCAGAAGCGGCTCGCCGCCGGTGAGCACCACGAGTTTGTTTGACGGGCTCGCGGCTGGCCACTGTTGGTCGATGAGCGACGCGAGATCTTCGCCTGTAGCGAATCGGCCGCCGAGCGTTCCGTTCATGCCGACGAAATCGGTGTCGCAGAAGCGGCAGGCGGCGGTGGCGCGATCTTCCTCGCGGCCCGACCAAAGATTGCATCCGGCGAACCGGCAGAACACGGCTGCACGACCCGCGTTCGCGCCTTCGCCCTGCAGCGTGTAGAAAATTTCTTTTATCGCGTAGCTCATTGACTGTTACGGCTCGGCAGTTGGCCTAATCGGTCGATCTCGACTGCAAAGTTAAGATCGAAGTTTTGTTGATTCATCGTGACGACAGCACCCATTTCCCCATCCGACAGCAACGACTCCTGCCGCGCCGACGACGAAAAATTCATGTCGTTGGCATTGGCGCAGGCTCGTGCCGCTGAAGCTTTGGGGGAGGTGCCGGTAGGTGCAATTGTCGTTCACGACGGCAAGGTGATCGCGACCGGGCACAACAACCCGGTCGGGCATACGGACCCGACCGCGCACGCTGAAGTAGTTGCCCTGCGCGCAGCGGCGACCGCGCTCGGCAATTACCGTCTCGAAGATTGCGATCTCTACGTCACGCTGGAACCCTGCGCGATGTGCACCGGCGCCATGCTGCACGCGCGGCTGCGCACGGTCGTGTTCGGAGCGAAAGAGCCGAAAACGGGGGCTATGGGATCGGTGATCGACCTTCCTTCGAACGCGCAGTTGAATCACCGAACCGTCGTTCGATCCGGTGTTATGGCTTTGGAATGCGGCGCCATGCTCACCCGGTTTTTTAAGGGAAGACGCGAACAGTCGAAGAATGCGCATCCGCTTAGGGAAGACGCCCTGCGAACTTCCGATTCGGCGTTTTCCGACTTGCTGGGATACGACTGGTCTCCGAATTACGTGAGCGATCTGCCGGCGCTTGGCGGTCTGCGGCTTCACTACATCGACGAGGGCACGCCGGACGGGCTGACCTTCCTGTGCCTGCACGGCGAGGCATCCTGGAGCTACGAATATCGGGCTCTCATCGAAGAGGTCGTGAGACGCGGGTATCGCGTGGTCGCGCCGGATTTCATCGGATTCGGCCGAAGCGACAAGCCGAAGAAGGAATCGGCGCATTCGCTGGCTTGGCATTGCGAAATCCTTCAGGGATTGATCGAGCGGCTCGACCTGAAGAACGTCGTCCTGGTGGGAGACGGATGGGGCGAGCAGATCGGCGTGCTGACGATGGCGAATATGTCGGATCGGTTCAGCGGGTTTCTGAAAATTGGCGAGCTCTTGGCTACCGAAGACGCTCCATGGCGAAACGCGCCGTTTCCAGACAACGGCCACAAGGCGGGTCCGAGAGCAGTTGGCAGGCTAGTTCCAGAACCTGCGGAATCGCCGCTTGCCTTGAAGGCCCATGCATTCCTCAGGGAACGCTGGTCGGGGAGAATCATCGACGACAGGGACGTGGGCACGCTCGAAGCTGCGATCGACTTCTTCAAGTCGTGACATCGGATCGGGCCAACTCAAATGGGATACTCGGCTCCGTGAAAAAACACATCTATATCTACTCGCCATCGGGCGCGGTCCGCGACAAAGCGGTTTTCAAACGAGGCGTTTCGCGCCTCAAGGCCATGGGTCACGACGTCGAGATCGATCAGGACGCGCTGGCCTCGCATCAACGATTTGCCGGCGATGACGCGACGCGGGTTGCGGCAGTCCACCGAGCTGCCGACAGCGGCGCAGACGTCGCGCTGATTTCGCGCGGCGGATACGGCATCACGCGGATTCTTCCCGACCTGAATTACAAGAAGATTGCGAAGGCCATCGACAACGGCACACAGTTCGTCGGTGTGAGCGACTTCACCGCGTTTCAGTTGGCCGTTCTGGCAAAAACCGGCCGCGTCACCTGGGCCGGCCCGGCGCTGGGCGCCGATTTCGGCACCGAGGAGGAGCCGGACGACATCATGGCCGCCTGCTTCGACGACCTGATTACCGGGCAAGGCGAGGGCGCGGGCTGGCGACTGTCCAAGAAGGGCACGGCTGACGAGTTCGCAGGAAAGATAAAGATCAAGGACGCGACGCTCTGGGGCGGCAATCTGGCCGTTCTGGCAGCTTTGGTCGGAACGCCGTATTTGCCGCAAATCAAAGGCGGCGTGCTGTTCATCGAGGACGTGAGCGAGCATCCGTATCGAGTCGAGCGGATGTTGAGTCAACTGCTGATGGCAGGAATTCTGGCCCAGCAGAAAGCGATCGTTTTCGGGCAGTTCACCGGCTACAAAACGGTTCCGCACGACAAGGGATTCAAGCTGCAAAGCGTGGTCGACTGGCTGCGCACCAAGGTCAAGGCCAAAGTGCTGACCGATTTACCTTACGGGCATGTCGAGACGAAGGTGCTTCTTCCGGTTGGGGCCAAGGTGGGGTTGGTTGCGGAAGACCGGGACGCGTTCATTCTTTGGGGGCACATGGAGCATGGGCATGCTGCGCACGACGCTGGCGCACATGAGCATTCGCATGAGCATTCAGGCCATAAGCACTGACCTTGCGTACTGAAACGGGGTTTTTCGAAAGACAGATTTCTCGTTTCCTGCGCCTGCGGCAGGCTAGAACTCAGCGCCCGCCGAGCGATCCGGGGCGCGAGGTGAGGCCGCCGGGGAGCATGCCGTGGAACATCAAAGTTATTTCTGCGATCTTCGCGCGGGCTTCGCCTTCGCCGTAGACCGCAGCCAGAACGCCCATCAAGTCGCCACGTAGGTACCACAGGGCGCTCAAATCGCTCGCGTAACGGATGCGACGATGGATCACCGCAAACGAGTCGCTTTGCCCCTCAAGGGTATCCAGCATCGAAAGACGCACTTCTTCGGTGCGCTCTTTCACCTCGCTCTCACGGTCGTAGTGTCCGGCCATGCCAAGCGTGCTGAAGATGCTTCGAAAATTAGGCTTGATCCAACGCATTAGAAGAGAACCGATTCAGGCGGTTCGTGGTTGACGTGTGATCAAAGGTAAACGCGGGCACTTGAAGTTGCAAGCACTAGTGTGTGAACTAGTTAACAGAAAACAACAATCAAACCATAGAGTTACAGGCGTTTTGTGAGGTATCACAGGGAAAAGGCGGCTTGCTCAAAATGCAAAGGTGAAACAGTCGCCGTGCTAATAGAGAACCAAAGTGTCCGATGCTCTAAACTCCGGGTAACAATTAACTTTCTCGCCGCAAGATTTGCATGGGATCCACAAAGACAGTCGTTTTCGCCGATCTGACCGGAAGCACCGGAGTCTTTGAAAGCCTAGGCAACTCCAAAGCAACCCTGGCGATCATGCGATTGACCCAGTGGATCGGCGAGGTTTGCGTTGCCCACGAAGGTCGCGTCGTCAAAATGCTCGGCGATGGCGTGCTGGCCGTGTTTCCAGCTGGCGAGAACGCGATTTCCGCAGTCGTCGAACTCCAGCGAAATCACCAACGAAGAATCGAAAACTGGCCCGAAAAGCTGCGCATGCGCCTCAAAGTGGGCGTGGCGTCCGGCGATCTGGTCGAGGTCGAGGGCGATTGCTACGGCGATGCCGTGAACGTGGCTTCCCGCTTGAGCGATCTGTCGGGTGCCGATCAGATATGGGCGACCGACTCGGTTGTCAATCAGCTTGCCAACCACATCGAAGACACGCGTTATCGCGATCTAGGGCCGATCAACATTCGTGGTCGGACCGAACCGGCGAATGTCTACCGAATCGAGTGGCAGGAAGAAGTCCATGAAGAGTCGCTGACCATGCCGGCCACGCTCGAGATGATGGGCTTGGCCAAAGGCAACGTCGAGCCGACAACAACCGGCAGGCATATCGAATTGAGCTGGCTCGACGTGAGTGCGGTGTTCCCGGCAACTCAGCTTCCGATATTTCTGGGTCGCGTCGATTCGCAGTTCGTGGTCAACGATCCACGCGTCTCGCGCAAGCACGCAAAAATCGAATGGCGCAACGGCGCGTTCGTGATCGTGGACATGAGCAGCTACGGAACCTGGATCAAGTTCACCGGCAGTAATAACGAAGTAGCGTTGCGCCGCGAAGAATGCGTGCTGCACGACAGCGGCGACATTGCCCTGGGTTCCCCGTTCAGCGATTTCACTGTGCCCACCGTGGCGTTCAAACTTGCGCAGGGCAAGGTGACGCTGGAAAAGCGCGGCGGCATCCAGTTCTGAGGCGAGCCGACGCAGGCTGCGCGATTCAGCGAACCAGCCGCAACGCGCCCTTCAAGGGCAACTGATCGAAGCTCATCCAAGCGCCCGCCTTCAGCTCGGGCAACGATTCGTCCGCACCTTGCGAAGACCAAATAACAGTCGCGCGATATCGGCCCAGCCTCAACGACACCTCGAACTGGTTCCAATGCGAAGGCGTGCGGGGGTTGACCCGGAAGGAGCCGTGATCGGTTTCTGCATCGCGAATCTCGACGCCAAGGATGGTCTCGATGCTGGCCCGGTACAGCCATGCGGCCGAGCCGGTGTACCAGCTCCAGCCTCCGCGTCCCACGTACGGATGCGCGCCGTAAACGTCGCCTGCAATAACGTAGGGCTCGAGTTCGTACACCGCGCCGCGAGTCGGATGCGCGGTTCTATGCGCCGGGCTCAAACCTTCCCATCCACGCCAGGCCGCATCGACCTGACCGTCCTGTGCGAGGGCCATGACCGCCCAGACGCCTGCGTGCGAATACTGGCCGCCATTTTCACGAACGCCGGGCGGATATGCCTGGATATAACCCGGGTTGTTTGCCGAGTTCTGGAAGGGCGGTGCGAGCAACTTGAGCAGGCCGGCTTCGTCGTCCATCAACTCCTGCTGCATGGATGCGAGCGCCGGTTTCGTGAACTCGGCATTCGATGAATTCGACAGCACCGACCAGGCTTGCGCAATCAAATCGATCCGTCCTTCGTCGTTCGATTTGGAGCCCAGAGGCGCGCCGTTGTCGAAGAACGCGCGTCGGAACCATGCGCCGTCCCAGCCGTCTTTGTGCAGCGCTGCAATCCATCCTTCGCAGGCACGACGCCATTTGTTTGCACGCTCGATTTCGCCACGCTGCTCCGCAATGGGCGCGAACAGGTCGACCACATTGCACAGGAACCACGCGAGCCACACCGACTCACCACGGCCCTCGTGCCCGACCCGATTCATGCCGTCGTTCCAGTCGCCGGTGCCCATGAAAGGAAGGCCGTGCTCCCCGGTTTTGAGGCTTCGATCGATGGTGCGCGAAGCGTGTTCGAACAGGGTTGCCGTATCGTCGCTGCGTGACGGGCCGTAGTACGCGTCTTCGGCGCCTTCGGGAATCGGCGGTCCGACCAGAAAGTGCACTTGTTCGTCGAGGATCGATCGATCTCCGGTGACCGAAAGATAGTGCGCAGTGGCGTAGGGCAGCCACAGCAAGTCATCGGAGAAATGCGTTCTAACCCCTTCACCGCCCGGAGCGTGCCACCAATGCTGCACATCGCCTTCGTGGAACTGACGCGACGCGTTGAGCAGAATCTGCGAGCGCAGGCGAGCAGGGTCGGGGGTGGCCAGCGCCATCGAATCCTGTAGCTGGTCGCGGTAGCCGAAGGCACCGCCTGCCTGATAGAAGCCTGCCTTCGACCAGAGTCGCGACACGATCGTCTGGTACAGCAGCCATTTGTTGACCAGTGCATCGAACAGCGGATCGGGCGTTTTGACCTGCACATGACCCAGCAGGTCGTTCCAGAATTCGCGTGCAATTTCTACCGCGCGTTCGATGTCGGCACCTTGCCATTTGATCGCCAGTTGCTGAGATGCCTCGGGTGTATGCGCATGGCCGATGGCGAACGCGAGCGTCGCCATCGATCCCGATTCCATCGAGAACCGACCGCTCAAGGCGCCGCAGGCATCCAGCCCCGCGCCGCTTTTGCCGCCCAGAGCTTTTGGAGTCGTCATGCTGCCGACGCCATCGAAAAACTCGCGCCTGTCGCAGGTCCAGGTCGATACGCCGTTGGGTGCACGCAAGGACAGAAATGCAGTTGCGCTTCCGAATCCGGCGCGGCTTTCGCGCTGCATGGCGAACACCGAGCAGGAGGTTTCGTCGTACCAGGTGTTGAGGCTTTTTCTATCGCCGCGCGACGCGCCCATCTGCCATTCCGCAAGACCGATGGCACGTAATCGACGCCGGGCATTTCCGTCGTGACGCAGTTTCACTTGAACCGTCTTCACCGAATCGCTCAGATCGACAGTTAATCTGGTTTCGACGCTCAGACTGCCTTGGGTCGATTCGAAAATCGTGTAGCCCTGACCGTGGCGCACGCGCCATTGAACGCTTGCCGATGAATCCGGCGTCGGGGTCAGGCGGATGATTTCTGCGGTGTCAAGATCGACCAGCCAGAAATGCTCTCCGCTCGGATCGCGGATTGGATCGTTGCTCCACGGCGTGATCTGATGCTGGCGGCTGTTGACCGCCCAGGTGTAGCCGCTGCCGCTGTCGGACACCTGGAATCCGAAGGAATCGTTCGCGATGATGTTGACCCACGGACGGGTGGGGCGGTGCAAGGAGTCGACTTCGAAACGGAACTCGCCGCTGCTGCCGTGGAAGCGCCCCTTGGGAGGCGGCGTCTGCTGTGTCCATCCGGTTTGCGCGATCGGGAAGGGCGCGTGATCGCTGTGATCGATAGTCCAGGTGTCGCGCAAGGTAGCGATTTGCTGCTCCAGCGACCGCCCGTCGGCCACCATGACCACACGCGCAGCAGCCGTCAAAGACAGACGCTCCTGATGCGTGATTTCTTCTTCGCGCAGCAGATAGAACCCCGACGAATCGCTTCGCGGAATACTGAACTGGGTCGCCTGGCTCAACCCGTCTTTCATGGCCAGGATGTCGCGATGCAGCGGCATCAGATAGGAGTTCACTTCGCCGTTCAGCACCACCAGATCGACCGCCATACCGCCGAAAGCCCACCACGATTGCGCACGCAGCATCGAGTGAACCAGCGGCAGTCCGTTGTTCGAATTGATCCTCACCAGCACCATCGGTCTGTCGCCCGAAATGCCGAATCTCCAAGGCAGGCGTTGGTCGATCAAATCGCGCCCGTTGGTCGATTCGACGCGAGATGTCGTGTAGAGCAGCGCAGTGGTCAGATCCTGCAGCGCGGTGGTCTCGTCGGGCGCCACGCCGAGATCGCGCAATCTCACCTGGGCGAGCGTCGCGGTCATGCGGAGAGCGCGATCGACGTGCATGGTCTGCAGGTATTTGTCGATGATGCCCTCGAGCAGCATCGCGTCGTCGGCGGCTGCAGTCGCAAAACTCAGGCGAACTTTCGCGCCGCTCTTCACTTTCAGGCGGACCTTCAGGCACGCCACCGGATCGAGTCCATTGATCGGCTCGTGATCGCCTTCCCAGTTCTGATGCTGTAGTGCAGGCGCTGCGACACTGCCGCCGCGTCCGAGGAAGGTTGAGCGATCGGCGATGCACTCGACCGAGAGAACGCCAGGATCGGACTCGGCCAGGAAATGCGCGATCGCCATCGGCGGATCGCCGGCAAGACGCGGCTTGCGTGTCAGCACCAGCGCGCGGGATGCCGATTGCCACGAGGTATGGATGAACAGATTCGAGAACGAGGGATGAGCTTCGTCGGCGCGGGGATCGGCCAGCACCGCCTCGAAATACGACGCCAGTTCGAGTTCGACATCGTCGTAGGAATCGTTGTGGATCACCAGCGTGCGAAGTTCGACATCGTCTTCCGGGCTGATGAACGCGGTCATCGCAACACGCAGCTGGTCGCCTTCGGCTTCGAACAAGACGCGGTCTGCCAAGAATCGCGTGTTGTAGATCCAGCGCGCGTTCGGGGCAGGCACGGCAGTCAAAGACGTCATGCGACGCTGACCGACTTTCTTCACGTAGAAGAAGGTGCCGTATTCGCTGCGCAGCAAGTCGTCGCGCCAACGGGTGACGTTGCGCTTCTTCCAGCGCGCGACACCGGCACCGTTGGCTTGTAAAGCGAGTGTGTAGTTTCCGTTCGACAGCAGTTGCGTCGGCGACCAGTAGTTTTCTTGCGGAGTGCCGGAAGCTGCGGGTTTCAGTTGTGCCGGACGAATATCGCGCGACTGGAACAGCTTCGCCACATCGTCCTCTTCACTTGCAGCGGGCGGGCGCGGATCCGCAGTTTCGATAATCTGGCGCGGTGTGCATTCATGCAGCAACGATTCGAAAGCCTGAACGATGGGCGACGAGCCGAGCCACTTGCGCGGCGCATCGTGGCAAAGCAGGTTGCACAGCGACACCAAGCCCATGCCCTGGTGATGCGACATGAGAGTGTTCACCAAGCTGTATTCCTGAGCCTGCGGCTGGCGAGCGACCGTGAAATCGATCGCTTCCATCATGCCGAGCGGCGTGCGCGCACCCATCTTTTCCATGCGACGCAGGTTAGCGGCGGAGGCGGTCGGGTCGAACATCGCGGCCATCAAGGTGGCGTACGGAGCGATGACGCGTTCTGCGGGCGGCGTTCGGCGAAGTGCGAGCCTCGGCACGCCGTAGGGCGAGTATTGATACGCCAGCGAATGATCCTGCGCAAAGTAAGCCGATTCGGAAATGCCCCAAGGCACGTCCGGTGAGTCTGCGAACGGTCGCGATGCGAATTCGCGCTGCTCTTCGATGGCGCTCATGGAGGCGGTATGAAGCAGGCCGCCTTCCGGCTCGGGAAGGATCAGCGCCGGCATCAGATATTCGAACATCGAGCCGGACCAGGACTTCAGCCCAGCGTCGCCGTCTACCGAGAGGAACGGGCGCCCGAGCGCCACCCAATGCTTGCGCGCGACATCACCTTTTGCAATTGCCAGAAAACTGGTGAGGCGCGACTCGGATGCCAACAAGTCGTAATAGCTGGCATCGAGCGCGTGCTCCTTGACCCGCAGTCCAATGTGAAACAGATGGCGGCGCGGGTTGTACAGACCGCGGAAATCCATGGCTTCGAACAAGGCATCGCATCGCGTTGCGAGGTGGTCGAGCTTCTGAGCACGACAGGCCTGGCCGACGGTAAGAAGCAGGCCGGCCAGATTGCCACTATCGACAGTCGATACGTAAGGCGGATTCAGCACCTCCAGCTTGACCGTGTCGTACCAGTTGTAGAGGTGTCCCTGGAATTTCTCCAGGCCCTCGACCGTGTTCAGCGTGAGCTCGATGCGCCTCGCCATCTGGTCGCGATCGATCCAGCCGAACTCGCGAGCGGACGCGACAGCCAGCATGTACAGACCAATGTTCGTTGGCGATGTGCGATGCGCAATCATCTCTTCCGGATCCATCTGCACGTTGTCCGGCGGCAAATGGTTTTCGTCTTCGTTGACGTATTTCTCGAAAAACCGCCAGGTGTCGTGCGCAAGTTTCCCGAGGTACTCGCGATCCTCGTCGCTGGTCATGTCGTCCTGATCGGCAGTTGGCTGACTCGACCACCAGGCGCCAAGCGGGAACGCGGCCCAGACCAGAAACAGCAATGCGCCTGCTATCGGATGCGCACCGACTGCCAGGCACGCGATGGCCAGCACCACGCAAACCACAACGATGCCGATGTTCTTGCGGATGAATGCGCTCAGCATGTAGTTCGCCTGAGCCTGAGCCTGCGCCGCAGTAGTCCACTCCAGCAGTTGCGCACGGCTGATCGTCATGCGCCAGAGTGCTCGACCGATCGCATCGACCTGAAGAGCAGCGCTCGCCGGAATCTGAAGGAATTGCCAAAGCGAGCCTGCCACTCCCCGAACCAGATCTTTGCCGCCTTGACGGAAGAAATGACGCATGGCAATGCCGCGACGCGTGGGCACCAGCCCAGCGAAGGAGCCCATCAAGGGCCCGGCGAGGAGCGCGGCCAAGGTGGCAGCGAACGGAATCCAGAAGGGCAATGCGCCGGTAAACGCGCAGATGGTGAGCAGCAGGGCGCAAACCGGAATGACGGTGGACCGACGAAGGTTGTCGGTCATCTTCCACAAACTCAGCGCGTCCAGACCGTAAGTCGATTTGCGCATCATCAGTGGCAACAATTGCCAGTCGCCACGGGTCCACCGATGAATTCGGGAGCCAGCCACGCCGGAATGGTGCGGGTGATCTTCGATCAGCACGACATCGCTTACGTGGGCGCATCGAGCGATGCTGCCTTCGAGCAAGTCGTGGCTCAGGATCGCATCGTTAGGCAGTCGCTGATCGAGCGTGGCGTGAACGGCGGCGACGTTGAGCAAGCCCTTGCCGGTATAGGTGCCGACCCCGAAAACATCCTGATAGATGTCCGAGGTGCCGGCGCTGTAAGTGTCGATGCCGCCTTGCCCGGCGAACATCCAGTGGAAGGGCGAGCGCTCGGAGCGTTGCGGCAATGGCGTCAGAACGCGCGGCTGCAGAATGCCGTATCCGGCGACGACTCGCCCGAGTTCCTTGTCGACTTCGGGCGTATTCAGCGGATGCGCGGCAATCGACACCAGCTCGCGCAAGGTCCCTGGCGGCAATCCAGTGTCGCTGTCCAGCGTGACCACGTATTTGATGTCGGGAGCCAGGTCGCTGCCCGATGCGCCGCGCACGAAGTCGTTGTCGTTCGACTCCCCGGCAATCAGGCGAATCAGCATTTCGAGCTTGCCGCGTTTACGCTCCCAGCCGATCCAGCGGCGTTGCGTGTTCGACCACAGGCGAGGCCGATGAATGATCAGAAACCGTGGCGGTGAACCGCGCGTGTGCCCGACTTTGGCGTCGACCATGGCGTTCAAGGTGGCGATTTGCGCCTTTGCGTTTTCGAGAAGAGGAATGTCGTCGTCCCGATCCGGATCGTTCGCGTCGGACCAGTCGGTGAGCAGGGCGAACTGGGCGTTGCGCTCCGGGTTGGCCAGCCAGTGCAAATGCAGTTGGTGAACCAGCGCTGTGGTCGTGGCGGTGGAGGTGAGCATGGTCGGAAGAACCACGAGCACCCGGTGTGCATCGGGAATGCCAGCCGTGAAATCCAGGCGCGGAAGCGATTGCACCTTGAAAGACTCGGCGATCAAGCGATGCGTGATCGAGAGCATTGCCTCCCACACCGGCCACGCCATAAGAACCAGGGCGAACCAGCTCAGCCCGGTCAACCTGCCTGAATATCCGAGGTGTCGAGCGATGAATCCGAGCACCAACAGCGTCGCCACGGCAATGACACCCGCATAGGTCGCGATGCGAATGCCTTGCCGATCGCCCGCGCTAATTTGCGATTTGGTGTCGTGCATGCCGAGCTCGTGCTCGAGTTCGTCGACGCCGGGTCCGATCAGGAAATAGCTGGCCGTGAGATTCGCTTCGGTCGCGAGCGCAACCACGTGTTCGGCCACGGCTCGCTCGGTCTTGCCGCTCAAGCGTGCAAGACGTTCCATCGAATGGGTGATCTGCTGGCGAGTCGCTTCGCTTTCGGCATTGAAATCGGGCAGGGCACGCAAGGTCTGCAGCGATCGGCTGACCGGTTCCAGCAACTCCACCCAATCGACCTGATCGATCAGCCGAAAGGTGCCGATGATGTTGCTGACCGTGAGGTTGGCCTCGACCTGAACGGTTTGGGTCTGCGCAATAAGGGTCTGACCATCCGGGCAATGCTCGTCTACCCACGCTGCGATTTCAGGCGTCACCCGCGATCGTTCTGCGGGAAGTCGCTGCCATAGCTGGGTCAGGAATTCCGATTCAAGTCCGCGCTCGCGCATCGCCTCGCTCAGCTGGTCGAGATCGGCCGGGCTGATCTGCTCAGCGTGATCCCAGGTGCTGTGCGCGATTTCGCGCGCCACTTTGCCGCGAGCGATCTGCTCGGCAATCCGGCGCAGATTCTCCAGCAGCACCACGCGCAGGGTCGTAGGCATGGCCCACAACTCGCCGAGCGTGAGTTCGCTCACATCCTGATAGGCCGTCAGGAACGCCGAAAACAGGGAAGTGTTGAGCACGCTGTCGGTATGCGCAACGTAGGCCCATGCAATGCCATAGACCCGCGGCAACCCTTGAAGAGGCTCGCTCGTCAGCTTGGGAAGGTCGGAGTAATAACGACGAGGAACGCCTTCGCGGATCTGCAGCAACTGAGCTTCGACCAGGTGAAAGTTGTCGAGCAACCATTGCGCAGCCGGCGCAATGTAGAGCGCGTTACCCGAGGTCAGCGCGAGATAGTCATAGGCCTGCCGCAGTGATCGGGTGTTCTCGTCGACACGCGGGAAAAAATTCGGCGCCGAACTTGCGGCGCCGATAGAGCGGGATGATCGATTAGCCAGTACGTCCGATGGCTGGGCCTCCGCCAGACTTCTGGCGTGTTCTTCGAACCGATGGAGCCCGAAGAGTTCGGCTCTAACTGGTTCTTCTACTCGTGTAGCAGGGGAAAGAAGAACGAGGCGGGCGTAGGTAGAAAGCTGATCGAGCCAATTGAATGACGCAATTTTCACAGGTGCGCGCACCTGGATTTATGCGAATGCGAAGAGGGCGATTGCGCAAACACCGACGAACATTGCGGTGCTGACGATGCGAGGCGCTGTCAGGGAGTGAAGTTGCTCGCCGATCATGCGAACGGTCGAGAAACGCCCATGGCTTTTTGCGCAGGAGTCCATATGCGACGCCAAAGCCATCATGTCGCTCGATACGAAGTCGTTCGTGCGGTTGGCATTTGCAAAAGCGGGGGAAATTTTCAGCGTCGACATGATGACCTCGGTAATTGGTTTTTTAATGCGTGGAATCTATGGATTAATCCTAGGGTTTGCACTGGTTCCTGGCTGTAGAGAAGCGCTGCTCTTCATGTAGGAGAGAGACGACAAGCTTCGCGACGGTACGGTTGAGTTAGCGCAGTCCTTCGGACTCGGCCACCGATCTCCAATCGCGTGACCACACGTCGAGGAGGAAATCTGCTTCTTCATGTCGCATCAAAGGGGCCATGTCCGGCAGTGCTTCGAACACCGAATGGACATGCTCCGCCGATTGGCGACGTTCTTCGAAAGGGGGGCGCCAGTGACAAGCCACAAGATGGCCGCCAGGTGCGAGGGACGCCGAGCAATGGTCTGCCAGACGCGAGAGTTCGACATCCGAGAGGCAGTTAGCAAACTCGTTGATGACGATGAGATCGAAGCATTGTCCGTCGGATACCGCCCAGGAAGTCGGAACGACCTGATGAATGATGTTGACATTGTCCAGCCCGAAAGAGCGTTGGAGTGCCAGTTGCACCGCGCTCGACGAGCAGTCGGTGGCAGTAAGGGTCTGGCAACGGCTGGCCAACGCGACAGTTAGCGCGCCCGTGCCGCAACGAGCTTCGAATGCATTCGTGTAGATCGCTTTCGGGAGCGCAGCAAGGATTAACGAGGTCTTTCGTTGCTCGTACCAACCTTCGCTGGCGTGCTGCGAGTGATTTTCTTCATCTAATCCATCGATCGCGTCGGCACTAAACACCGGAAAGGTGATCGCATCGTTTTCCGAAGCGTTGAAGAAAGCGGGGGAGAGGAATTCTGTGTTGTCCATGCTGCTGCGTCCCTTCAAGAATTAGCGAACTAGCTTGGAGCCGTTCGAGGAAGAGGAGTCACGAAGCTCTGTCCAGGGCGAGAACGATCCGACAAACGCGATTGCAATAATCGCGCCGAAGATCGGCAAAAGCATCGTGTCCAGCATGTCGATACGCGTATTCAGCACTGCAGGTCCGGACAACACATTCGTGAAAATTCCCCATCCCACCGATCCGGCCACGCCGATCATGGTGAAGCTGGCGAACGAGGCATTGGTCCAGTAGCGGAGAAGCACTGCAGAGCAGGCTCCGATAACGCCACCGACTGCAATCCACATCATGAGTGCTTCGAGAGTGTTCATTTCGTGCCGTCCTTTTTGGCTGAGCTTGCTGATTTCACGATTTGCTTGGGAGCTTCGACTTCGGGTTTCGGCTCATCGACTTTCGGTTTGCCTGAGCGGGGATCTTCGAATGGGGGAACGTTTTCCGAATCGTCCGGAACGCCGCTGTTGGGCTGCTGCGAGTCGTTTTCTTTATCTTTTCTGGCCAAATTGCTGCTGACGGCAACCGGGTCGCTGGCAGGAAAGGTCGCCTCGACGCCCGAGTCCAGAACTTCCTCGTACGAGGACTCCTTATCGGCGTGATCGATAGGCGGTTTTTCGGGAATCGGCTTAGATTTGGCGTTCATGTTTTCACTCCTGTCGCCACGCTACTTACCGACGCGCAGCCTTCATTTCGTTGTCTGGAGAGAGTTTCTTGTCGTCATAAAGCGGTGTTCGTGGGATGCTCGAACTACCGTGTGTAGGACAAATGCTGCAATGGCACAAAATCTTGGGTTCCGTTACAACTTCCGTCGTTATTTCGTGAATTAGGAGCACTTATGGCTGCCTGGCCGTACACCCTTATGTTGTTCGTCGCGACCGCGATTTGTGAGATCCTGGGTTGCTATCTGCCAATGCTTTGGCTCAAAGATAGAGCCCAAGCGTGGGTACTGGCGCCCGCAGGTCTTAGCTTGGTGCTGTTCGTCTGGCTGTTGACGCTGCATCCTCAAACCGCCGGAAGGGTCTATGCGGCTTATGGCGGTGTGTATGTCGCGACAGCAATTGTCTGGATGTGGCTGATCGATGGCATCAGGCCGGACAAGTGGGATTTGATCGGAGGGGCGATTGCGATCGGCGGGATGGCAGTCATCCTGTTCGGGCCGCGGTCGGCGGCTTGAAGGGCTTGGTCTATTTCGAATCTGTCATTGCAGCGATGTTTTATTTAATTAAACATAATGCACATCGTATTGCTTTATTCAGTCAGATAGTCGACAGACTCCGTGTGCGCTTGCGGGTTCTATTCAGAAGGAATTTCCTTTATCGACAACACGATGCCACACGTACTTAAAGTATTTACTACGCTTTAGGAAGCGTTTTTACTGTCGGTGTTTTTGAAGCTGCTTTCTTAGCCCGCGGCTTTTTGGCTGCGACTTTCTTCACCGGAGATTTCTTCGCAACCGCCGTCTCAGTCTTCGGCTTCTTAGTCTTCTTCTTTGGCGGCACAAGCTCCGACGCCGTGATCCGAATCAGGTTGGTCATCCATTCCCGGTCGTCCCACATATCGCCGGAAATCAGGAACCAGGCCGTTGCGCCTGGGAATGGATAGCCATCGACGACATTGCCTCGAAGAAAAGCTCGTCCGGCTTCGGTCGGTTTAACCAGCAGCTGGTCGTCGCAAATCAGGGCCGGAACTTTGCCATCGCAGTAGATAGCGTATTCGCCGAACATTTTCCGAAACGAAATACGGCCGGCAGATTCGATCTGCTCGACGATGAAATCGACGGTGCTTTGTTTGGACGACATGTCGGTCCCGACGGTGATGTAGTCCTACCAGATTCCCTTGGGCTGCTTGCTCTTGATCTTGGCGTTGATCGATTCCGCTATCGTCTGGCGCCCTCCTTTGAGCGCGAAATCGACTGCGGTCATGTTCTGCTCGTTTTTGAGCAGCGGGTCTGCGCCCTCGTCCAGCAGCAATTGCACGGCTTCAGGCGTGCCGTACATGGCGGCCATCATCAGCGGCGTCGTCTTGTTAGGCGACTGCGCATCGATGTACGCGTAATTGTCGAGCAGGGTCTTCATGACCTGGATGTGGCCCTTGGTCGCTGCGTAGTGCAACGGCGTCCAGCCTGGGCTATTGACGTCGCCGTTGCGTTTGATCAATGCATCGACGAACTCGTTTTGACCGCTCAGTGCCGCAATCATCAGCGGGGTTTCCAGCGTTTTGTTGCGAGCATTCAGATTGGTTTTTGGCGAATTCATCAGCGTCTTGGCGACATTCGGCGCTGGCTCACGAATGGCAAGATAAAGCAGCACCTGGCCATCGGCATTCTTGGTGTTTGGGTCGAAACCACGCGCCAGCATTTTCTGAACCGTCGAGTAATCGTCGGTTTTGACGCTGCCAAAGAAATCATCGACAGGCGCGGCATTGGCGGAAAAATACCCAGAAAAAACAAGGCTCAGAAGAAAGTATTTAAAGTAATTTCTCATGATTTTTGATACCGGTTAGACGCACTAAAGCTTCACTTTGACCTGTGAAAACAGTCTGTCGAAATTGTCGCTGGTCACCTGCGCAACATCTTCGACGCTCATCCCACGCACTTCCGCCAACTGCTTGGCGACCAGCGGCACATACGAAGGATTGTTCGTTTTACCGCGATAAGGTGTCGGTGCGAGATACGGGCTGTCGGTCTCGATCAGGATGCGATCCAGCGGAACCATCGCCGCCACGTCGCGCAGGTGTTGCGCGTTCTTGAACGTCACGATGCCCGAAAACGAAATGTAGAAGCCCAAGTCGAGCCCGGCGCGCGCTACCTCTTCCGTTTCGGTGAAGCAGTGGAAAACGCCTCCGGCGCTGCCGTTCGATCCGTCTTCTTTCATTTCCTTGAGGATGGAAATCGTGTCGTCAGACGAGCTTCTGGTGTGGATGATCAAGGGCAGCGACACAGCCTGAGCCGCGCGAATATGGGTTCTGAAACGTTCGCGCTGCCACTCCATGTCGGCTACGGTGCGCCCTTCGAGGCGGTAGTAGTCCAGGCCGGTTTCACCGATTCCTATGACTTTGCGCTGCGCTGCCCGCGACACCAGATCGTCGAAAGTGGGTTCGATCACGTCTTCGTTATCGGGATGCACGCCCACCGAGCACCAAAAGTTGTCGTAGCTGGTCGCGAGCTTCTGGACGTCGGCAAACTCTTCGATGGTGGTGCATATGCAAAGCGCGCGATCTACTTTCGCGTCCTGCATGGACTGACGAATCTCGGGCATTTTTGCCAGAAGCTCTGGAAACGTGAGGTGGCAATGGGAGTCGGTGAACATGGGGAAACTTTAAGCCCAAGCAGGCTTGAATTGCGATAGTTACGAGAGCATTGCCGACTGGCGGTAGCCGATCGAGACTGCGCCTGCGGTCAAGAAAGTCTCAAATGGTCTGAGTCGGCCGGTCGGAAGCCAGATGCGCACCCAGCATTTCCTCGATCTTCAGCTTGAGCGCCTTCGATTTTTCATCGGCTGGAAAGCGGATGCCGACGCCCTGTGTACGGTTGCCAGCTGCGCGTGGAGGTGTTACCCAGGCCACTTTGCCGGCCACCGGATAACGCTGCGGATCCTCCGGCAGCGACAGCAGCACGTACACGTCGTCGCCCAATTGATACTCACGCGAAGTCGGAATGAAGATCCCGCCCTCGGTAAACATGGGAATGTAGGCGGCATAGAGAGCAGCCTTTTCCTTGATTGCGAGTTGAATGACGCTGGGGCGGGCGGCGGAGGGTGCGGGCGGGGTGGTGCTCATTGGTGTTTTGAGTTTAAGGCGATCTTCGCGCCGCTTACAAGCGATTCGAGCATCAGACCGGCATTGAAGGGATGCTCCGCCGTACGCAGTTCGGCACTGAGTTGTTTCGACCACTTCGACAGCGACTCGACAGTCCCTGCTCCCGATCCCGATCCCGATCCAGCTCCATTGGCCGATGGCAAATCCGATTCCTCGAAATATCGCGGGGCCGCGCCCTGGCTTCTCGCCAGCAGGTCATGACAGACCTTCTGCATCGCGTCGATAACCAGCGATGGCGCCCAACCCGACACCGTCGATCCGTCGCCGCGAGCCAAAGCCCCGGGCAGCGCAGACCACGATTGCCGGGTCGCGCCAGAGGACGCCATGGCCAGGGCATCGCTGGGGCGTCCGCCCGACGCTTTCAGCAAAACCCTTGCATCCGCAGCGTCGACCTTCGCATCGGCAAGCCAGTCGATCGCATCTTTCTCGGATGGCCAAAGCATGGTGTGAGCCAGGCATCGGCTGCGAATCGTGGGTAAAAGTTGATGCGCGGCTTCGGTGGCCAGTACGAATTTGACGTCGCCCGCAGGTTCTTCAAGCGTTTTGAGCAGGGCGTTTGCGGTAATCGCGTTCATACGTTCCGCCGGAAAAACCAGCACCGCTTTACCGCGACCGCGCGCGCTGGTTCGCTGGGCGAATTCAATCGCATCGCGCATGGCTTCGACGCGAATTTCTTTGCTGGCCTTGCGTTTTTTGTCGTCGATATCGCTCTGGGCTTTTTCCGCCAAAGGCCAGCCGAGTTCGATCATGGTGGTCTCGGGCATCAGAACGCACAGGTCGGCATGAGTGCGGACATCTATCGCGTGGCAACTGCCGCATTGGTGACAAGCGCCGTTCGGCGTCGGCGCCTCGCAGAGCCAGGTCGTGACCATCTCCAGCGCAAGCTCGTATTGGCCGAGCCCCGATGGGCCCTGCAAAAGCCAGGCGTGACCGCGTTGGGCGAGCAAGCTGCTCAACTGGCCATTCAGCCACGGAGCCATGCGCGCCATCAGTGAATCTCTTTCAGATACCGGCGCCCGCGCATGGCGGCGTTGATCTGCTGCCAGACATGCGCTACAGATTGGGATGCGTCGACGCGCACGAATCGCTCCGGCGCTTTCTTCGCGCGATCTGCGTAACCGCTGGCGACTGCTGCGAAAAACGCCGCCGGTTGCGACTCGAACCTGTCTGGCACCCGTGCGCCCGCCAGACGCTCGGCGGCAATCTCGGGCGAAATGTCGAACCAGATCGTCGCGTGAGGTTCGCGCCCTGCCTGCACCCAGCGCTCGAGCGTCGACAGAATGTCCAGATCGAATCCGCGCCCTGCCCCCTGATACGCGAAAGTCGCATCGGTGAAGCGATCGCACAGCACCACATCGCCACGCGCCAAAGCCGGCTCTATCACTTGAATCAGATGGTCGCGACGAGCTGCAAACACCAGCAAAGACTCGGTAAGCGGGTCCATGGCGTCGTTCAAAAACAGGGTGCGAAGCTTCTCGGCGAGTGGTGTGCCGCCCGGCTCACGGGTACGCGTAACCACCCTGCCCTCGGCCCTGAACGCTTCGGCCAACCCATCGATATGTGTCGACTTACCCGCGCCGTCGATTCCCTCGAAGGTCAAAAAAAGCCCGGTGTCGGCGCTGGCTTGGGGGTTGGCGAGGGCGCTGGCGCTGGCGTTATGAGTTGTCATTTCTGACCTCGTTGATAGCGGTTCACCGCGCGATTGTGCTCATCGAGAGTCGAGCTGAACTGGCTGGATCCGTCACCGCGCGAGACGAAGTAAAGCGCGTTCGATTGCGCAGGCTGAACGGTAGCGAGCAGTGCAGAACGACCCGGCATGGAAATAGGCGTCGGCGGCAAACCGCCGCGGGTGTAGGTGTTGTACGGCGTGTCGGTTTGCAGGTCGCGCTTCCTCAAATTGCCATCGAACGTGGCGCCGATTCCGTAGATTACTGTCGGGTCGGTTTGCAAGGGCATGCCGATTTTCAGGCGGTTGGTAAACACCGCCGCCACTTGGCCGCGATCGCTCGCCACGCCGGTTTCTTTCTCGACGATGCTGGCGAGGATCAGCAGATCGTCTTTCGTTTTGAGGGGCGTATCGGCGCGACGCAAGGCCCAGGCGCTCTCGACGTGTTTGTCCATGGCGTGGAGTGCGCGGCGCAGCACGGCTACATCGCTGGAGCCTTTGGAATAGGTGTAGGTGTCGGGGAAAAATCGGCCTTCGGGGAAGACGCCGGGGCGCTCGAGTCTGAGCATGAGCGCGTCGTCGGACAGGGACTGGGAATCGGGTTTCAGATCGTCTGCCTTGGAAAGCGCCTGGCGTACCTGACGGATATTCCAGCCCTCGACCAGCGTCACTGCGCGAAGAGCCTCCTCACCACGAACCAGCTTGGCCAACAGACTTTTGGGGGTGGTTCCAGGAGGTATTTCGTAGTTGCCGGCTTTGATGTCGCGAGCCTGGCCGGAAACACGGAACCACAAATAGAGCAGACGGGCGTCGGTGCGAACGCCGGAATCGACCGTTACCTGGGCTACCTGACGCGGGAGGGTGCCCGGCTCGATCGCGAGATCGACGGGTTTGCCCGACAGGAGTTCCAGCGGCTGATGGACCCAATAAAAGGCGCCACCGGCAGCAATCAACACTAATACGAAAACCGCCTTGAGCAATCTGAGCACAGCCCTACAACCTTCATGAAAACTGAGGGTGATGATAATTCACGCATGACCACGCCAAACCCGAATCCGACCCTGGCCCCGACATCGACCTCCCCCTCGACTGTCCCGCCAGAAACCAGCGCTTCGATTCCCTCCGGCGTCGCCGCGCTTCCCCATCTCGGCATCATCAAGGTCGCTGGCGACGACGCGGCGAGCTTTCTCCAAGGTCAGTTGACACAGGATTTCGCATTGCTAGGCCCCGGGGAAGCGCGTTTGGCCGCTTTCTGTTCTGCGAAAGGCCGAATGCAGGCCAGCTTCGTCGGATTCAAAAAATCGCCCACTGAAATTCTGCTCATCTGCAGCCGCGACCTGCTCGCGCAAACCCTCAAGCGCCTGAGCATGTTCGTGATGCGCGCCAAAGCCAAGCTCACCGATGCGACCGACGAATTCTCGTTGCGTGGTTTGACCGGCGACGTGGCGAGACAATTTGCCGGCAACAACGCCGCGCCTTGGATTCACATCCAGTCGAGCGGCGCAGACATCGTCACGCTCTACCCGGCGGTCATCGGCTCGGAAAGCATTCCGCGCGCTTTGTGGATCGCGCCGGTAATCGACGCCGAACCCGAAGGCGCACCCTTGCCCGCCGATTTGTGGATGTGGGGCGAGGTTCGAAGCGGGGTCGCCTACATCACGCAGCCGGTGTTCGAAGCCTACGTGCCGCAAATGCTGAACCTCGAGTCGGTGGATGGTGTGAACTTCAAGAAGGGTTGTTACCCCGGTCAGGAAGTTGTGGCCAGAAGCCAGTTCCGCGGAACCTTGAAACGCCGTGCATACATCGGACATGTCGATGCCGAATCGGCAGAACAGCTTGCCGTGGGTGCCGAAGTTTTCGACATGGCGGATGTGGCGGAAGGCACTGCGGCAGCGGATATTCAGCCAACCGGCACGGTAGTCCTGAGCGCTCCAGCGCCCACCGGCGGATTCGACATCATCGTGTCGATGCAGATTTCATCGGCCGAATCGACGCAGTTGAAGGTGGGCGACGACAGGTTGTCTTTGACCCTACTGCCATTGCCCTACCCGCTTCGCGACGACATTTAGACAGCAACGGGCTCATAGCTCGCAGTACATGTCGATGTGTTCGATATCGGCCTCGACGAACACTTCGCCTCGAGTCTTGTAGCCGAGCTTGTCGTAGAAGCCCTTCGCGCTGGTCTGCGCGTGCAGGACGATTTCCCGGTCGCCACGTTGCCGTGCAGCGTCCATCAACGCCAGCAGGACATCTTTGCCGTGACGTGAGCCGCGCATGGAGCGCTTCACAGCCATTCGGCCGATTCTTGCGACACCGTTCTCGGACGGCATCAAACGTCCGGTCGCAATCGCTTCGCCCAGCAGGTTTTGCACGACGCCGTGAATGCACACCGCATCGCCCTCGTCCCACTCCAGTTCTTCAGGTACCTTCTGCTCTTCGACGAAAACTTCTCGTCGCAGGGGCGCGGCGTGTTTTTCGAAGGTTTGCCAGTCGCCGGTTTTGACCGTGGTCGTCGGCTTCCCCTGCTCGTAACCCATCAGGATTTCCTTGAGTGCATCGGGCACCGGCTTGGAGGTCTTGGCCTCGGGATTCGCGAATACGTAGACCAGTTCGCAGGTCACCAGCAAGATGTCGCCGCAGAAAATCGCTCCCGCGAAAGTGATGCTCGATGTCCCGATCCGATCGCACCGGAGCCGCACGTCAAGCGAGTCGTCGATTCGGGCCGACGCGTGGTAATCGAGCGCAGCACGACGCACGAACAGGTCGCCGTCCAATGCCTTCATGGTCGATTCGTAGGGCAAGGCCAGGGCACGCATGTAGTCTGCGAACGCAGTGTCGAAGTACATCAGGTAGTGCGCGTTGAACACGATCTGCTGCATGTCTACCTCGGCCCATCGGACTCGAAGACGGTGAGAAAAGCGAAAGTCTTTTTTCTGCATGAATGTCTCGTTGAAACGTTTTTAAAGATCGAAAAGCGCAGCTTTTAGGGCGTTCGCCACGTCCCGATGCGCCTGTCTGGCCTCGGGCAGCAAGCGGCCCATCTTGATGAATTCGTGGGTCACACCTCGATAGATTTCCAGATCGACCGGCACGCCCGCAAGCCGCAGATTGTCGGCGTAAAGCGTGCCTTCATCGACCAGCGGATCGCATTCGGCCAGCCCGATCCACGCCGGCGCGACACCTTCGAGATCCGGCGTATGAATTGGCGAGAAACGCCAGTCTTCGCGCTGTTCGCTCGGAATGTATTGATCGAAAAACCAGCCGATCTGGGTTTCGCTGATGACGAAGCCTTCGCCGAATTTTTTGTGTGAATTGCTGTTCTGAAACGGAAGCACGCCCGGGTAGAACAGGGCCTGAAGCCTGAGGGCAAGGCCATTGTCGCGGGCGTTGATCGCGGTCACGGTAGCAAGCGTTCCGCCTGCGCTGTCGCCGCAAACTGCAACTCTTTCGGCATCGACCCCCAACTCTTGCGCATTTTTCGCGAGCCACGACAAGGCGTCCCAGCAGTCGTTCACCGCGGTCGGAAACGGAAATTCCGGTGCGAGCCGGTATCCGACCGACGCCACGATGCAGCCCGAAAGACGACAAATCTCACGGCACAACAGGTCATGCGTGGCGATGCTTCCGATGGTGAATCCCCCGCCGTGGACGTAGAGGACCATTGGTAAAAGAGCACTTTTGTCGCCACTGGCCGAGTAAATTCGCAATGGAATCGACCCACCATCTCGCACCGGAACGCTCAGATCCTCGACTCTCGGCAACTGCGCCTTCGCAACTTCGAGCACGTCGGCAATCTTCTCGTAAGACACCCTCGCCTCCTGCGGCGTCATCGAGTAGAACGGCGGCCGATTGGCCTTTTCCATTTTTTCGAGCATGTCGCGCATGCGTGGCGTCAACAGAGAAAACGCGTCCCCGGATAAATTCGTCATTACAGTTTCGATTGGCTGATGGGCATACGATATCTCGCATGGCCCTGATCAATTACATCACCCAGATCCAGTTCGATTTCGGTGCGGCGAATCTGATTCGTCAGGAATGCGATCGCACCGGCATCACGCAGCCGCTGATCATTACCGACAAAGGCGTTCGGGCGGCGGGCGTGCTGGACAAAGTCCTCAAGCACATGGGCGACCTGCCTTACGAAGTGTTCGACGACACGCCATCGAACCCCACCGAAGCCGCCATACGCTCGGCGACGGCAATCTACAAAAAGTTGGGCTGCGACGGCCTGATTGCGGTCGGCGGTGGATCGGCCATCGATTGCGCCAAAGGCGTCGCGATCATGGCGACTCACGATGGCCCGCTCAAGACTTACGCCACGATCGAAGGCGGGTCTTCGAAGATCACCGCCAGAGTTGCACCGCTGATTGCTGTTCCCACCACCAGCGGCACCGGCAGCGAAGTCGCTCGGGGCGCGATTCTCATCGTCGACGACAAACGAAAACTCGGCTTTCATTCCTGGTTCATGGTGCCGAAATCCGCCATCTGCGATCCCGATTTGACTCTCGGTTTGTCTCCCCGATTGACCGCCGCCACCGGAATGGATGCTCTCGCGCATTGCATGGAAACTTTCATGGCCGCCCCCTTCAACCCGCCGGCCGACGGCATTGCACTCGACGGTCTCGAACGCGGATGGCACGCCATCGAAAAAGCCACGCACGACGGATCGAACCGTGAAGCACGCCGGGATCTGATGGCAGCTTCGATGCAGGGCGCCATGGCGTTTCAGAAGGGATTGGGCGCGGTGCATTCGCTGAGCCACAGTCTGGGCGGAGTCGATCCGCGACTGCATCACGGCACCTTGAATGCGCTGTTCTTGCCAGCCGTTATCCGGTTCAACGCCAGTGCCGAATCGGTCAAGAAAGAACGCAGATTGGAGCGAATGGCAAGGGCTATGGATCTGCCTGGTCCTAGCGATATTCCGGAGGCCATCCGGGACATGAACGCGCGCTTGGGACTGCCGACCGGCTTGACCGAGCTGGGTGTTCCGCGCTCGTCCTTCGACAAGATCATCGAAGGCGCGATGGCGGACCATTGCCACAAGACCAATCCGCGAATCGCGACGCCCGCCGAATACAGGCAGATGCTGGAAGCGTCGATGTAGCCCGCCAGCGGCACTTAGACGAAGAGCTTGGCTTCGCGCTTGGTGGTCCAGTCGATCGGGTCCTGCTGCAGAACCACGTCGATATCCAGACCCAGCGCAAGACCGACCACGTCGGGGAAAGTCACCGCCAGTTCCTTCTCGTCCAGAGCGGCCTCACGGGCGCGAGCGCGCCAGCTGGCCAGATGGATCACGCCTGCCAACGGCTCGTACGCCTCGTTCTCGAAAGGCGCGAACTGGTACTCGAGCGCGTCGACGATGGCTGCGGGGAACTGCCATTTGCGGGCGAATCCGGCGCCGACCTGCGCGAACGAATAGCCCAGAACGCGACGCTCTGCCCGTGCTCTGTCGAGCTCCAGCGGCTTGATGACCTTGTCGAGCGCCGCCATTTTTTCGGGCATGCCCAAGTGCATGACCAACTCCCCCACCGCGTGAATCAGACCGGACGTGAACGCTGCAGCCGGGTTCTGACGCACTTCGGTGGCGAGGTAGCGGGACAGTTTGGCAACGTCCAGGCTGTAGCACCAGAACTGCTGCATGTTCATTCCGGGCACTTCGCGGAATGCACTGCCCAGCGAAACGGCTCCGACAGGCGATCGGACGTGGACCAAGCCGAGGATGGCGAGGGCTTCGGGGACGCTGTGAATTTTTCTGGAAAGCTGGAAATAGGCGGAGTTAGCCATCTGGAGAATGCGAGCGGTCAACGCCGGATCGGTGTTGATCAGCTGGCTCAGGGTGCGCACGTTCGGCTCCTCGCGATGGAGTTCCGAAAGCAACGATTCCACTACTTTGGGGATGCTGGGTAACGCAGCTTGCGATTCAAGCAGCTCGTTTAGTTCCATTTGCAGGCGGCTCCAATGGCGGAATAAAAATTCATGAGGGTAAGAGTCAATTTTGTTCTGCAGGGGAAGCGTAGTTCAAGACGATTTCAGGATCGACTCCCAGAAGCTCCGACACATGGTCGGGGTAATTCGTAATAAGGACAGTTTGCGACCAACCCAACTCGATAGTTCGCGCGCGCCAGGCAGCAATGTGAACTACACACGCAATAGGCTCATATTCACTGTTATCCAAGGGCGAGAGATGATGTTCGACCGCATTGACCATCTTCCACGGAAAACGCCATCGACGCGCCAGTTCGCCACCAACTCTTTCATATGAATACCCGAAGATAGATTCTTCGGCTTCATGGCGCCTGACGTCGAGCGGCTTGACCACACGATCGAGTTGGTCCATCGCTTCGGGCATGCCGACCCACATGACGAGTTCGCCGATGCCGTGAATCAGTCCGGCGGTGAACGCAGTCGCGTCGTCTGCCTTTGCGGCAACGGCAATGATGCGAGACAGCTCGGCCGAGTTGAGGCTGTAGTTCCAGAACTGCTCGAGGGTGCTTTTTGGAATGGCGGGGAAGCTGTCGCTCAGCGCCATGCCGATGGCAAGCGCCCTCACCTTGCTCAGTCCAAGCACCCGAAGACCGTCGTCGATGTTCCCGACCGTGCGACCGCGCCAGAAGAAAGACGTGTTGGCGAGCTTCAAGAGCTTGGCCGCCAGCACCGGATCGGACGCAATCAGGCGCGCGATGTCTGCGGTCTCGCATTCAGGCATGTCCAGCGTGGCGATCAATTCGCTGATGACCTCGGGCACTGTGGGCAGCGCCTTGGGTTCGCGAATCAACTGTTCGAATTGCAATGTGCACCTCCGCCCGCCACGATACCTGCTGTAACAGGAAAACCGTCGATTAGTGCCTGTCAGAAATGTCAATTAACGAACTACTTTTGTATTGGCGCAACGTCTCAGCGGTTCGGTTGCTTGAGTTTCGCGAAAGCCGATGCCATGGCCGACTGTGCTGCCGGCTGTTGCGATCGCTGATTCTGCGAGTTCTGCGACTGCTTCATGCCGCGTCCCGCAGCCTCGAATCGGTTGTCGCGCGGACCGTCGCGGCGCGAAGGCGCTTCGCCCAGCTTCATCGACAGTCCGATTCGCTTGCGCGCCACATCGACCTCCATTACTTGAACCTTCACAATGTCGCCGGTCTTCACGACCTCGCGCGCATCGGTAACGAACTTGTGGCTCAACTGGCTTACGTGAACCAGACCATCCTGATGCACGCCCAGATCGATGAAAGCGCCGAAGGCAGCCACATTGCTGACCGTTCCTTCGAGGATCATTCCTTCCTTCAGATCGCTGATGTCTTCGACGCCATCGTTGAAGCGCGCAACCTTGAAGTCCGGACGTGGATCGCGGCCTGGCTTTTCAAGCTCGGTCAGGATGTCCTTGACCGTGATCACGCCGAACTGCTCGTTGGCGAACAGCTCGGGGCGCAGCGTCTTGAGCACGTCGGCACGACCCACCAGCTCAGGGAGCGGCTTGCCCGAATGCGACATCATTTTTTCGACGACAGGATAGGTTTCCGGATGCACACCGGTCATATCCAGCGGATTCTCTCCGTCGCGAATTCGCAGGAAGCCGGCGCTTTGCTCGAATGTCTTGGCTCCGAGTCCGGTGACCGACATCAGCTGTTTGCGATTGCGGAACGCGCCGTTGGCATCGCGCCATTTGACGACCGCCTTCGCGATTCCATTCGACAAGCCGGACACCCGCGACAGCAGCGGGACGCTGGCAGTATTCAGATCGACGCCGACACCGTTCACGCAATCTTCGACCACGGCGTCGAGGGTGCGGGCCAGTTCGCTCTGGTTCACATCGTGCTGATACTGACCGACGCCGATCGACTTCGGATCGATCTTCACCAGCTCGGCCAGCGGATCCTGAATCCGACGCGCGATGCTCGCTGCGCCACGCAGGCTAACGTCCACGTCCGGCATCTCTTGGCTTGCATATTCACTCGCGCTGTAAACCGACGCACCCGCTTCGCTCACGACAACGCGTTCGATGGCAGGTGCACCGCCAGCAGTCGCGATCTTGATGAGTTCCGAGGCCAGCTTGTCGGTCTCGCGGCTCGCGGTTCCGTTGCCGATGGCAATCAGATTCACGCCGTGCTTCATGCAGAGTCGTCCGAGCGTGTGGAGCGATCCGTCCCAATCTCGACGGGGCTCGTGCGGATAAACAGTTGCAGTCTCGACCAGCTTGCCGGTCGCATCGACCACGGCCACTTTCACGCCGGTGCGAATGCCGGGATCCAGTCCCATCACAACGCGGGGGCCGGCAGGTGCCGCCAGCAGCAAGTCGCGAAGGTTGTCGGCGAACACCTTGATCGCGACCTTCTCGGCGTCTTCACGCAGACGCGCGAACAGGTCACGCTCGGTAGAAAGACTCAGCTTCACTCGCCAGGTCCACGCCACGCATTTGCGAATCAGATCGTCGGCCGGACGCTTGTCGTGACTCCAGCCCACATGCAGTGCAATTCGCCCTTCGGCAAGGCTGGGTTGACCCGGTTCAGGATCGACCGCGAAGCCGAGCTTAGCTTCAAGAAATTCCAGAGTGCGCCCGCGAAATACTGCCAAGGCGCGATGCGAAGGCACTCGTCCGATCGGCTCGTCGTAATCGAAATAATCGCGAAACTTGGAGACGTCCGGGTTGTTCTCGTCTTTGCCAGCGACCAGTTTGCTTTTGAGAACGCCCTCGTTCCACATCCATTCGCGCAGAGACTGCACCAGCACCGGGTCTTCCGCCCAGCGTTCTGAAAGGATGTCGCGCACGCCGTCAAGGCAGGCAGCAGCGGTCGTGAAATCGCTGCCGTCTTCGCCCTTCTCTGCTTTCACGAAAGATGCAGCGGCTTCGGCTGGCACCAGCATCGGATTGCGGAAAAGCAGATCGGCCAATGGCTCCAGACCCGCCTCACGCGCGATCTGGCCCTTGGTGCGACGCTTCTGTTTGTACGGAAGATAAATGTCTTCCAGTTCCTGCTTGGTGGCGGCCACGGCCAGCGCGGCGGCCAGCTCGTCGGTCATCTTGCCCTGCTCGGTAATGCTCTTGAAGATGGCTTCGCGCCTGTCTTCCATTTCGCGCAAATACCCTAAACGAGCTTCCAGTTCACGGAGCTGGATATCGTCCAGGCCGCCGGTGACTTCTTTTCTGTATCTGGCAATGAACGGCACCGTGGCGCCGCCATCCAGCAATTCGATGGCCGTCTTGACCTGTTGTTCGGTTGCGCGAATTTCCTGCGCAATCTGTTTGACAATTTTTTGCATGTGTCTCGCTCGATGAGCGGGCGAGTTTGCCACACGCAGAAACAGTACTTTTATCGGTGCTCCGGATGTTTCATACGCGCATCGAATTCAGCCGAAGCTGTCCAGCCTCGATTTCTGCGGCGAGCTCCTTGACCGAGTAGCCATCGAACAGATTCGGATTTCGCATCAGCGTCGGTCCCAGCCCGTTCTGAAGCAGCAGCTTGTTCACCAGCAGAAAACCGATGGTGCGCGCATTTCCATCCGAAAAAAGGTGACTCACTTCGAGATCCCTGCAGCATCGTGCAATCGCCTCACGCTTTTCACCGGCGTTCCTCGCATTTTTGATCTCGTCCTGATATCTGCCGATGATGTCTTTGGCAAGCTGTTGGCACTGGATTCGCGACTTGCGTTCGGTCGCAAGGTAAAGCTCGGTAATCTCCTTCGACGCCAGCGCAACCACGCTTGTATCCGGATTGCGTTTAGCGGCCTGCAGGCTCATTCGCGCGCCCACAACGGTGTCGCCCGAGTCATTCTCAAGTGTGATGTTGCTGCCGCCACGCGCCAAGTCCATCAACTCCTTTAGTCCTTCGGGAGTGGCATTCCAGTCGGTAGACAGGCTGAACTTGTTGTTGTTCCCATCTCGGTACCCCTTTTTCAGCGCTATCGGATGGTTCGTTCCCCTGCCGTTGATCAATCGGAAATACACGCTGGATGTCTGTCCCCAGACCTGATCTACGCAGGTGTCGTGCAGGTCTTCCAGCAAGTCCGCGGTCAAGGGAGCCTGCACGGTCTGCAGCATCTTCCGAAAGCCATTCATGGCACCTGCCATGTAGCCGGACTCATCCTCGAAAACGTAGTCTCCGTTCGGACCCTGTCGGTCCATGTCCATCAGCAGCCGCCATGTGTCGCTCGCCGGGAAATTCGAGAACGCGGCATGGCGCACCATTTCCTTCTCGAGTTTGACCTGTGCCAGCTCCTTCAATTCAGCGCCACGCAGCAGATTGCACATGTTGTGATAAGGCGTGCGGTCGATTGCCGGCGCGGACGGCTTTGGCGATTTATGCGATGACTTGTCGGTCTTGAACGGATTGAAACGATTGAAGAACCCTTCTTCCTTCGGATTGAAGTTGCTTGCCTGAACATACTTCTGCCGAAGGATCGTCGCCGTTCTGCTCAGATCGCCCGAACGATCGTTCGGGTCGCGCATTGCAAGCACGATCTGTCTGACTTCGGTGGCCGCCATCTGTTCGGCCTGGGCGTCTGGTTCAAAGTTGTTGGCCGTGCCGGCCCAGCTGGTCAACGCTATGCGATCGAGCGCAGAAATGGCCGCAGGCATGTCAAGCCCGGCGGCGCAGCGTGCCTCTGGCTGACCGGACGCAGTGGCACCTTGAATCTGACCTGCAGTCGCGGTCGCGGTTGAAATAGATAACGCACCCGGGATCTTGGCTTCGACAGTGTCTATTGGCATTTCATCTCCTTGAAAAACTTGCAGATGACGCGTTGAAACTGCGGCGCGCCTGGATTGGGGCCGGGAAACTTTCTAGATTGCTGCCTTCGACCTTCTAGACATTTGCTGCAACTCCACAAAGTTCTGCTGGCCGATCGCGATTTTTCCGGCGCACTCCGAAATCGAGAAGCCATCGAACACGCTCGGATCGGCCATGGCCGCAGGCGGCAGGCCATTTCGCATCAGCAGGCCGTTCAGAAGCACGAACCCGATGGTTCTTGCGTTGCCATCCATGAACAGATGGCTGGCTTCCAGATCGCGGCAGCATCGTGCAATGGCCATGAGCTTCTGGTCGGTGGATCGGGCAGTTCGTATTTCGTCGTCGTACTCGTCGAAGATTCGAGTGGCGATCGATTTGCAGAGCGTCGCGCTTCGGGGCTCGGTGAAAAGCAACTGCTTTTTCCCGTCGGTTCGGATCGTGAAATCGCTGTAGTCATCGGAAAGATCCATCAACTCTTCCAAACCGGCCTCTGAACAGTTCAAGCCCACTACCAAGCCGAAATGATTCGGTCGCCCGTCGCGAAACCCCTTCGTCATGAACGAGTCGAGTTCCGGGTCGATGACACCCAACTCGCGCGCAAGATTTGCGGAACGCTCGGTCTCTCCCCGCTTGAGCACCCCATCTACCGCAGTCGTGTGAAGACGGAGCAGCAGATCGGCCGACACCGGTTCGTGCAGCGTGCTCAGCATCTGCCTATAGCTGTTCATCATTCCGGCCATGTAGCCGGATTCGTTTTCGTAGCGGTAGTCACCGAATTCTTGCTGGTGCTCTGCGTCGACAAACAGTCTCCAGCTCTGCGAGGTGTCGAATTCCAGGAAGAACCGGTTGCGCCCCATCTGCTCGGCCAACAGGGGCTGAGCCGCTTCTTTCATTTCTATTCCTCGAAGCAGACCGGACATGCCGTCGTAGCCGTCGACACCCATATTGGTACGGTCGAAAGCCTGCTTCTGGCGTGGCGACACCGGCTCGCCATTCTTCAAGGTGGCCCTGTGACCGGGTTTGAGCGATTGATAAAAAGAGGCTTTGAAAGCGCTGTGAGCAAGGAAGTCTTTACGCAGATCTTTGGCGATCTGCGGCATCAGTTTTCGGGTCGCGGTGGTGGCAGCCTTGTTCAATAGCAGCACCCGCAAGTCCGGACCCAGAATTTCTGCGGACTTCGCGACAAACGTGCCCGGCAGAACGGTTCCCGAAATCAGCGCGTCCAGTTTCTCCGTCATCTGCCTGGTTCGCAAATGCGGCGGTTGCGAATCCCGCGCCGAAGGTTCGGGTCGAGAGGGAACCGCGTCGGTACCGATGCGGGACGAGAACGGAAAAACTGCCTGAATTACCACTGTTCACCACCAAAAACTACATTGCTTGAATTGAACAAGTTCTTGCGGCCTTCAGTGGCTGAAAGATTCCTGACGGTTCATTCCGATCAACGACAATGGCTCACGGAGGATCGAAATGGCGTTGGAACAAGGGACCGAGCTGGTCAAGGTAGTCGTATTACTCGCGGCCGGCGTAGTGGCGGTGCCGCTTTTCAAAAGGCTCGGTCTGGGCTCGGTACTGGGGTATCTGGCCGCTGGTCTGGTCATCGGTCCGTTTGGCTTCTCGTTTTTCAGCGAAGCGCAAACCATCCTTCACGTGGCCGAACTCGGCGTAGTCATGTTCCTGTTCGTGATCGGGCTGGAAATGCAGCCGAGCCGCCTGTGGAAGCTTCGCGGGCAGATTTTTGGGATCGGCATGCTTCAGGTGGCCGTCTGCGGCGCTCTCCTGACCGGCGTCGGCATGCTTGCAGGACTTTCGGGACCGGTCTCGTTCATTGCCGCTATGGGATTCGTTTTGTCCTCGACAGCCATCGTCATGCAGATTTTGGACGAGCGAGGCGACACCTCGACTCTCAAGGGCCAACGCATCGTCTCCATCCTTCTGCTGGAAGACCTTGCCATCGTGCCGCTGCTGGCAGCCGTTGCGTTCCTCTCGCCGAATCATGACGACGCGACCGGCGTCTCCCGCTGGGTAACGATCGGCGTTGCACTGGTCGCGCTTATCGGATTGATCGCGGTCAGCCGTTTCCTGCTGAACCCCATCTTCAAGATCCTTGCCCGCTCCAAAACACGGGAAGCGATGACCGGAGCCGCGCTGCTCGTGGTCCTCGGCGCGGCGCTCGCCATGCAGTGGGGTGGTTTGTCGATGGCCATGGGCGCGTTTGCCGCCGGTGTGATGCTCTCGGAATCCACCTTCCGGCATCAACTCGAAGCAGACATCGAACCCTTCCGTGGACTTTTGCTCGGGCTGTTCTTCATGGGTGTGGGGATGTCGCTGGATTTGAATCTGGTGCTTTCCCAGTGGTGGCAGATTCTGGCCGGGGTGCTCGCATACATGATCGTCAAGGCGATCGGGGTGTATGCGGTGTCCCGATTCACTCACAGCAATTCGCGCGATTCGATCGAACGTGCAGCGCTCATGGCGCAAGGCGGCGAGTTCGCCTTCGTGCTGTATTCGGCGGCGGCCGGCGAAGGCATTCTTCCGCCGGGCATCAACGCACTGCTGACAGCAGCCATCATCATTTCGATGGCGCTCACGCCCATTGCAGTGTTCGCGTTGAAGTTCCTTCCAAAAGTGAAGGTGAAGCCGAACATGGACGGCATCGAAGAAGCCGTATCGCTGCATGCCAGCGTGCTGATCATCGGCTTCGGTCGATTCGGCCAGATCACATCGCAAACGCTTCTGGCGCGCGGTATCGATATTGCAGTGATCGAGAACGACACCGACATGATTCGCGTGGCTTCGCAGTTCGGGTTCAACGTGTACTACGGCGACGGGCGGCGACTCGACGTGTTGCACGCAAGCGGGGCCGGTACGGCGCGCGCGGTGCTGGTTTGCGTGGACAAGAAGGAATCGTGCACCCGCATTGTCGAGCTGATGAAGCAAGAGTTTCCCCTCACGCCAGTGATGGCCCGCGCTTACGACCGCCAGCACGCTGCAGAACTGATTCGCCTGAAAGTGGACTATCAGATTCGCGAGACGTTCGAATCGGCGATGGCGTTCAGCGGCGCCGCCCTGAGGCAATTGGGCGTGGGCGAGAACGACATTCAGGACGTGGCAGACGATGTGCGTCGCCGCGACGCAGAGCGTTTGGCCCTGCAGGTGAACGGCACCGTGCAGAGCGGGCAGCATCTGATGCGCGGAAACCGCTGGGTCCCAACGCCTCTCACCAAACCTCAAAAATCGGGGCAGCCGGTGAACGAGGAGACGGCGCAGGTCATCGAAGATGCCGATCGGGAGAACGCGCAAGAGGAAGAAGAAACGGTCGAGCGCCGGTAAAAAAAGCTGGTTCGGCGAGTTGCTTACAGGTTGGTTCGGCGACCGTTACCCTAGAGTTTTTCCGTTGCCTCCGTGCGGCCTAAGACGATAACCTTATGACCTAGTAACCCAGTGTTACTACCGACTGCCATTTGGGAACACCCTACCCTACACTGGCTCGATGACAGCCACGATGACTCGGCGCCTTCACGCCGAACGTTTCGACCGCATATCGCTTCTCGCGAAATTGCGTCGCACCCGCGAATATTCCCTTCAACTGGCCGCACCTCTCTCAGCCGAGGATCAGTGCATCCAGTCCATGCCCGACGCCAGCCCGACCAAGTGGCATTTGGCGCACACGACCTGGTTCCTCGAAGCGGTGATTCTCAAACCGCATTCCGCCAATTACCAAGCGTTCGACGAGCGCTATTTCGTACTCTTCAATTCATATTACGAAAGCCTCGGACCGCGCCATCCGCGGCCGCAGCGAGGCCTGCTGACCCGACCGACACTCGATGACGTTTACGCCTACCGCGCAGCGATCGACAGGCGCATAGAAGATTTCGTGAATCAGGTGGATGAAGCGACGTGGCAGATTGCCGGTCCTCTGCTCGAACTCGGCATTCATCACGAGCAGCAGCATCAGGAATTGCTGCTGACCGATATTCTTCACGCGTTCTCGATGAGCCCGCTCTTTCCGGCATACGGCAAGTTGCCGCAATCGAAGGTGACGTCGAAGTCGACCTCGAATGTTCCTTTGACCCTGGTCAATGGCAAAGAGTGGATCGACTTGCCTGGGGGAGTTCACCGGGTCGGGCTGGAACTCGACGACTCGGACATGGGCGAAACCTTCGCCTTCGATAACGAAACGCCGCAGCACGACGCGCTGCTCCAACCGTTCAGCATCGCCCGATCGTTGGTCACCAATGGCGACTTCCAGCGATTCATCGACGATGGAGGCTACAGACGCGCCGAATTCTGGCTGAGCGATGGCTGGGCTGCCGTCAAAGCCAACAACTGGGAAGCACCCATGTATTGGCTCGACGATGGCACGCACTTCACACATGAAGGTGTCGTCGATATCGACATGAATGCGCCGGTGGATCACATCAGTTTCTACGAAGCCGCTGCTTATGCCGAATGGGCTGGTGCACGCCTGCCGACCGAATTCGAGTGGGAACACGCGGCGCGGCTGCACTCGAAAGACGCACACCACAACCATCAGTTTTTCGGTCAGGTCTGGCAGTGGACAAGGTCGTCGTATGACCCCTATCCCGGCTTCCGGCCGTTGGCAGGATCGGTCGGTGAATACAACGGCAAGTTCATGGTGAGCCAGCTCGTGCTTCGTGGAAGCAGCTGCGTCACGCCGCCCGAACACGAACGCCTGACATACCGAAACTTCTTCCCACCTTCGACCCGCTGGCAGTTCAGCGGGCTGCGCCTAGCGAAAGATCTTTGATGCAATCCACCGAACTTCAAACCAAACCAGAGCAGATTTCGGAGTTCGGTCGCGACTTCATTGCCGGACTGCGCCACCAGCCTCGCCAGATTTCTCCGAAGTGGTTTTACGACGTAGCGGGATCGACGCTGTTCGAGCAAATCTGCGAGACCCCCGAGTACTACCCCACCCGCACCGAACTCGGTCTGATCGAACGCTACGCGTCCGAAATGGCTGACTTCATAGGTTCAGGTGCCGAGGTTGTGGAATTCGGTGCTGGCGCGACCCAGAAAATCCGCATCCTTCTGGATGCACTCGATTCGCCCGCGCGATTCATCCCGGTCGATATTTCCGGCGAGCATTTGCTCAACGCCGCGAAAGGTTTGCAGCGCGACTACCCGTCGCTCGACGTAAAACCCGTGGTGGCAGATTTCACCAAACCGATGCAGCTACCGGTTGCGGTCGGCAAACGCGTCGGATTTTTCCCCGGCAGCTCCATAGGCAATTTCGAACCGGCAGATGCACAGAGATTGCTCTCGCGCATGGCGGACATGCTCGATGGAGGCGGACTGCTGATCGGCATCGATCTGGTGAAGGATCCGGCGTCCTTGCATTCCGCGTACAACGATGCAAAAGGCGTGACCGCTGCGTTCAATTTGAATCTGCTGGCGCGTGCAAATCGAGAACTCGAAGGCAACATCGACGTTGCGAACTTCGCGCATGCGGCTTTCTACAACCCGCCGCGCCATCGAATCGAAATGCATTTGATGAGCCGGGTCGATCAGGAATTTTCCGTGGCGGGCGAAACGTTTTTTCTGGCCGAGGGCGACAGCATTCACACCGAGTACTCATACAAGTACACGGTCGAGAGCTTCCGCAAGCTCGCGTCGGAAGCGGGCTTCACCCCGAAGAAGGTTTGGGTGGATGACGCGAAGTCGTTCTCTATTCATTGGCTCGCGCTTTAAGCTCGGGCATCAACAAAAAAGGATTCGTATGAAAGCAGTTTGGAACGACACGGTGATTGCGGAGAGCAACGACACGGTGGTGGTCGAGGGCAACCACTATTTCCCCGCCGATTCGGTGAATCAGGATTTCATCCGACCGAGCAATCTGCGCACTACTTGTGCTTGGAAAGGCGAAGCGCGTTACTTCAACCTTCTGGTGAACGGCGATGCGAATCCGGATGCGGCCTGGTACTACCCGGCGCCCAAAGAAGCAGCATCGGAAATCAAGGATCGGGTCGCTTTCTGGAAAGGCGTGAAGGTCTCGGAGTAAGTCTCGGAGTAAGTTGCTCGAGAAGCATCGAGCAACTCTTCGGAATTGAAAATTCCGAGCTAACACAGTCCGGGCCGCAATTGCGGCGCCGGATTTTTTTATATTTCGCGCGAGTTGTTCAACTGCCTATTCTTTAGGCGCCGCGTTGCAGCCCAAGCCTGGCGCGGTTTCCCGTAGTTGTACGACTTGTTATCCACAAAGTCGTGCACAGAAGCTGGGGAACAAAGAACTGCTCTTCGCTCATCCGTCGTTCAGGTTCGGGCACTTATTTCTGTTAGGGGCTCGCCGGAAAATCAATTGAGGAAAAAGGCTCAAGCGTCCGCTAATGCGGGTGCCTCCGCGAGCAGTTGCTCCAGCCGTTCGATGCGGTGCCGGTGCAGCGTCGTGATTGCATAAAAATTCTCCTGCAGCAGCGTCGATTGCCCGACTGTCACGAGCACGCCAGCAAGAAGCTCGTCCTGCACCACGACCTCGGGCAGCACCGTGAGCCAACCACTGTCGCGTGCAACTAGGCGCAGCATCGCCATGTCGTCGACTTCTGCTCGCACCCGGGGTGTGACACCCGCCGCCATGCAGAGCGCGTCGAACTGCCCGCGCAACGCGTGGCGAGGTCCCGGCAATGCCAACTCCAATCCATCGAGATCTTCCGGCATGCGCAGCGTGCGCCCGCGCCAAGTAGCCGCTGGGCCAACGAGAGAGATGGCCTGGCTGCCCAGAAAGCGGCAGTGCAGCGGCCGGTCGGGATCTGCCGGTACCGCGTCGTTGGCGAGCACCACGTCCAGTTGATGTTGAAGCAGTCGGCCCAGCAGATCGTCGAGCACGCCCGACTCCAGCGAGAGCATCACAGTCGGGTCGGCGAGTAGCGGTCGAAGCCAGTTCTCCTGATAGTTCCGCGAAAGAGTCGCGACGCTCCCGACTCGCAGGCGCGACATTCCCTCGCTCTGGCCTTGTAGCCGGCCGAGCAGTTCCCGCCCCAGGCCAAAGATGTTCTCGGCATACGAGAGAGCGAGTTGTCCGGTAGCGGTGAGGACCAGGCGTCGGCCGGTACGCTCGAACAGAGCCACTCCGAGCCGGACTTCAAGCTGGCGGATCTGATTCGACAGCGCCGATTGCGACACGTGCAACTCGTTCGCCACCTGCGTGAGATGTCCGGTCTTGGCGACCCGCCAGAAGTAGAAGAGGTGGCGGAAGTTGAGTTGTTCGATCTGCATCGTTCTTTTATTAAGAATATTTTGTTGCTTTATATGTATTTTACAGAACGACTTTCGATGAGCATGATTAGATGAATCCCGAATTCGATGCGCACATGAACCCTGGAAACTTCCTTTCGACCGCCGACGCAGTGCTTCCGATTGCGCTGATGCTGTCGGCCAGTCTCCTCTTGCGCAATGCACAGGTCACTGCGATCTGGGGGAGATTTCGTGTGCTCGCGGCGGTTGCGCTGGCGAGCACGGTCGCGAGCCTCGGCTTGCAGATCGCTTTGGCGCCGAGCGCACCAGGACTCGTACTGCCCGGACTTAGCGCGACGCTCACCGGCGCCTGGGTCGCCGTGCTGGTGCAGTTCCTCGGCACGGTCATCGGCGTGTTCTCATCGCGCTATCTTCAGGGTGAGCCGGGCCAGCCGCGCTACGTTGCTGCCCTCGCCGGAGTGCTGGCTGCCGTTCACCTGTTGCTGCTGGCAGACCACTGGCTGGTCCTCATCGTCTCGTGGGCGGCTGTCGGCCTCTGGTTGCAACAGCTACTGTGCTTCTACAACGATCGTCCTTTTGCCCTGCTGGCGGCGCACAAAAAACGACTCGCCGACCGCCTGGCCGATTCGCTGATGATCGGTGCGGCAGCGCTTGCATGGAACGATGTCGGGTCGGGCTCGCTGTCCGACCTGTGGCGCCATCTCGAAGGGAACGCGCCCTCGTTCGCAATGCAGACTAGCGCGGTGTTGCTGGTACTTTCGGTAGTGCTGCGTACCGCGCTGCTCCCCGTGCACGGCTGGCTGATCCAGGTCATGGAGGCGCCTACGCCGGTATCGGCGCTGTTGCATGCCGGTGTAATCAATCTCGGCGGATTCGTGCTTATACGATTCGCTCCCTTGCTGGGCGCCTCGCCGGCGGCGCGCTGGTTGCTGGTGAGCATCGGCCTGGCGACTGCGTTCCTCGCGGGACTGGTGGTGCTGACGCGGATCAGCGTCAAAGTGAGGCTGGCCTGGTCGACCGTCGCCCAGATGGGCTTTATGGTGATGGAGTGCGGCCTGGGCCTGTACACACTTGCGCTGCTGCATCTGATCGGCCACTCGATCTACAAGGCACATGCCTTCCTTTCCGCGTCTAGCGCCGTTGAAGAGTCGCGCCTTCGGACGATGCGCGGCGCCACAACTCCCTCTGCGTCCAGCCTGGCTTTCGCACCGCTTTTTTCAGCCGTGCTTCTTGCGGGCTTGGTCACGCTGATCGGAGCCACGCTGCCCGTGGCGCCGTGGCCCTGGTGGTGGAGCGGTGTGCTGGCGATGGCTTGGGCGCCGATTTTCTGGCTGCCATCGAAGCTGGGTCCGGACTCCCCGAGCGCCGTGCGCAGCCTGCTCGGTGGCGCCGGGATCGTGATCGCGTTTGTAATCGCCGCGCTAGTCGGCCACGCGCTGCCCTTCGGCGTGACCGATGCGCCCAACGAGACGGCCGGGCTCGTGGCGCTGGGCTGCATGGTCGCGATGTACGGCTGTCTCGCGTCGATTCAGTTTCGCCCGCTTGCATTGGCCACTTGGCGCCGCTGGACTTATGCCGGTTTCTACATCGACGAATACGCCACACGTGCGGCGCTTCGTTTGTGGCCCACCCGCTGGACCCGATCCACCAGCAAAGGACACGAGCCCAGGAACAACCGATGGACACGATGAAGATACCGCTCGTCGAGGCAAACCACCCCGTGCAGCCATATGCGCCGAGCGACGACGACATAGGTCTTGGCCTCGGCCTCGACCGTCGCATTGACGCCGCCTGCGAACGGGCCTGCCGCGCCATTGCGCCGGCCTGGCCGTTGGACCGCGCTATCGCAGTCAATCCGCACTGGGAGCGCATCGGACTTAGCGTACGTACAGTTGCCGCCCGAATGGCGGTCATGGGCGACATCCTGGTCTTTCCGCCGCGCGACCGTTTGCGCGAGGCCTGGGCGTCTGGCCGCATCTCAGCCGCGGATCTGGACGAAGCCCTGGCGCAATGTTCTGCCGCGAAAGTGGCCGGCCTGGACGCCGCGCGAGCCATCGAGGCACTTGCCGAGACACCTGTGCTGGCGCGTTTACCTTTGCTCGTCGATGTGCTCGACGACGATCCGAAAGGCAAGCGACGCCTCTCGTGGCGACAGGCCATTTCCCATCAGGTGAGCCAGGTCTGCGCCGCCTACTTCGATGTCCATCAAGCCGACTGGCAGCCTGAACGGGCGGGCGGCCTCTACACCTTCTGGCGCGAAACGCTGACGCACGATCACGGTATCGGCGTGCTGATGGGCCTGCCCGATATAGGGCTCAGTCTCTCGGCTTTGCCCGCCACGCGCGAGGACGCAGAGCGGTGGGTACTGCACCGCCTGGGTCTGCCCGAAGAGACTTGGGCCGACTATCTGGAAGCCGTGTTGCTGACGGTGAACGGCTGGGCTTCATGGTGCGCCTACCTCGCGTGGGAGGCGCGCCTGGCCGGCTCCACCGACGAGCACCTGCGCGACCTGCTGGCGATTCGACTCGCTTGGGGCGCGATCCTTCTGGAGTGCTGCGACGACAGCGCACCGCAACGCGCCTTCGCAGAGCTTCAGGTCGAATGGCAGCGTGCGCCCGCCCTGATTCAGCAGGCCGAGGCCGCCTTGCTCGTCGACGAGGTATGGCAACTTGCGTTCGAGGTGGGATACCAGAAAGATCTGGCACGACGGCTCCGGAATGTGACGCCACTTCCGGTTGCACCGAAAGGCGGACAGCGCTTCGAGGTGCAGGCGGCCTTCTGCATCGACGTGCGCAGCGAGCCTGTGCGGCGGGCCATCGAGTCGGTCTCGCCTGCTGTGCAGACGGTCGGCTTCGCTGGGTTCTTCGGCCTGCCGGTGGCCTACACGCCGCTGGCTACCGGGGCCCGCCGGCCGCAATTGCCGGGACTCCTCGCGCCGACGCTGGAAGTGACCGAGCGTGTCGCCGACACCGCAGCGGACTTCGGCCCTCAGGGCGACGCGCTGCAGCCGCACGCGCGTCGTAGTCGACTGCGCAACTTCGAGCTGACAGACAGATGGGGCGCCAGCAGCCGCTGGCCGAATGCGGCGTTTTCTTCCGTAGAGGTGATCGGTGCAGGCTATCTGAGCAAGCTCGCGCGCTGGCTGCGCCCGTCGTCAGCTGCTCGCCATTCGCTCGACAAGGCCGGCCTTGCACCTCGCTATCGCGCCGTGTGCCGGCCGGTGCTGACCGGTCTGGACGTAGACGCGAAAGTCGACCTCGCAGCCAAAGTCTTGCACGCCATGGGGCTGGACCGCGACCTCGCGCCGCTGGTGCTGCTGGTTGGCCATGGCAGCCAGACCGCGAACAACGCTCAGGCAGCCGCGCTGGACTGCGGCGCATGCTGCGGTCAAACCGGCGAGGTCAATGCGCGTGTGCTCGCGCGGCTGCTGAACGAGCCCGAGGTGCAATCGGGGCTGCTCGCTCGTGGAATCGACGTGCCCGACGATGTGACCTTCGTCGCTGCGTTGCACAACACGACAACCGACGAGATGCAGGGATTCGACCTCGATTTGCTCAACGATGCAGGTCTCGAACGCTGGACCCGGCTGCAGACGGTGTTGGCGCAGGCGGCCGACCAAGTCCGCCGCGAGCGCGCTGCGGCGCTGGGCCTCGATTCGAGCTTGCCGCAAGCCGCCCTGCTCGAACAACTGCGTCGCCGCGCCAACGACGGCGCGCAGACCCGACCCGAATGGGGACTCGCCGGCAACGCGGCCTTTCTTATCGCGCCACGCTCGCGCAGTCTGGGTGCCGCGCTCGACGGGCGCGTCTTCCTGCACGACTACGACGCAGCCAACGACGCGGACGGGAGCGTGCTGGAGTTGCTGATGACAGCGCCGATGCTGGTGGCGCACTGGATCAACTGGCAGTACCACGCGTCCGCCTGCGACCCGCAGCGCCTGGGTAGCGGCAACAAGCTGCTGCACAACGTGGTCGGCGGGAGCATCGGCGTGTTCGAGGGGAACGGCGGCGATTTGCGAATAGGTCTGGCACGGCAGTCGCTGCACGACGGCGAGAACTGGCGCCACGAGCCTCTTCGGCTGACGGTGGTGATCGATGCGCCGGCCGAGGCGATCGACCGCGTGATTGCCAACCACGCGGTCGTGCGCCGATTGGTCGATAACGATTGGCTGCACCTGTGGCGATTCAAAGGCGATGGCGGGTTCGTTCGGTATGAGCGTGGGCGCTGGCACGATACACCGGCCGCAGTTCACCCTTGAGCATCGATGCTTTGCCCCCAGCTACTTAGAATCCTCGAAACCGCAAGACATCACAAAACAGCGCCATAAACCTCCCGCAGTGGGTGCGTAGACGGTGCCACAAGAAAGAGACCCATGTCCACGACTCAAACACCCACGCAATCGCCGGTCCTTCAAATCTCGCCACTGGGATTTCCCTGGACCACGATCGATCCTTTCCTGTTCTGCGTCTATCACAACGATGCGTACCCGAAAGCCAACGCGCAGTTCGGCCCGGCTACGTCGCTCACGGGCCGAAACATAGGGCAAGATTTTTCCCGCAAGGACGGCTGGAACATGTATCACGGCACCGTGGTGCCCGGCTTTCCGGCCCATCCGCATCGCGGCTTCGAAACGGTCACCATCGTTCGCAAAGGGCTGATCGACCATTCCGATTCTTTGGGCGCTGCGGCCCGATTCGGTAGAGGCGACGTGCAGTGGCTGACTGCTGGGCGCGGCATCGTTCACTCGGAAATGTTCCCGCTGCTCGATGAATCGAAAGACAACCCGGTAGAGCTGTTTCAGATCTGGTTGAACCTGCCCGCCAAAAAGAAGATGGCGCCGCCCCACTTCACTATGTTCTGGGCCGACAAGATCCCGGGCTTCACCCACACCGATGCGAACGGCGGCAAAACCGATGTCTCGGTTGTAGCCGGCAAGCTCGATGCGCCAGACGCAAAGATCGACGATCCGCTGTCGCCGCCGCCCGATTCGTACGCATCGCAGGACGATTCCGATCTGGCAATCTGGACGCTGAAAATGACGCCGAATGCTCGCTGGACACTACCCGCCGCGACCGGTGCATCCACCAGGCGCAACCTGTATTTCTTCGCCGGTAAATCGGTGAACGTAGGCGGCACGCAGGCCGATGGTCACTCGGTGATGGAACTTGCTGCGAACGTGGATGTAGAAATCGTGAACGGTCCGGAGTTCAGCGAACTGCTGGTGCTTCAGGGTCGTCCCATTGCAGAACCTGTCGTTCAGTACGGGCCGTTCGTGATGAACACCCGCGCAGAGATCGAGCAGACCTTCAGCGACTACCAGCGTACCCAGTTCGGTGGCTGGCCCTGGGAAGATCAGGACCCGGTGCATGGCGACGCATCGACCGATCGATTCGCCAAACACGCTGACGGCAAGACCGAAGAGCCCGTTGTGTGATTTATCGCGGAGCATGCGCCCAGTCTGCGCGCAGACTGTGAAAGGGCTCAGCCGAAACCGAAAGTTCAGGCGCTCTTGAAAAATTCACCCAGGCGGTCGGCAGCGAATTGCTGATCGGCTGCAGGCGAAGCAAGAGGTTCGTTCTTGTCGATCGTGTTCTTGACGAGTCGGGCCAACTGCTCGGGCTGCGGAAGCACGGTGCCGAAGAAGTGAAGAGATTCGTGTGGCGATTCGTCCGCTCCCGTGCCACGACGCGAAATCATCACGGTCGGGAAATTGTCGACATCGATATCGCCCAGCCAGTCGCTTTCGTCTTCGATATCGACCCACGCAAATGCGATACCCGGATACGCCGACGCCAGTTGATCGGCCACCTTCTTCATCGTCGCTTCGTAGTTGTTGCAGGTGCCGCACCACGCGGCACAAAGGCAAGTCACGCGCCAATAAATCGAACCATCGTGATCTGAATTGACTAGATGCGGCATTTCTTCAAAGTTTGACTGAGTAATTGACGACCACCGGACTGGGTTTGTCCGTCGAGCCCGCCGCAGGTTTTTGCATATGGGGGCGCCAGCTGCCTTCGAACAGGTGCTGAACCTTGATCTCATCCTTGTGCTCCGGCCTGCGCTGCTCGAACGGGATCGATCCCCACATGAGACGAGGCAGCACGGTCACGCGACCGTCCAGTTCGCCCGACAAGTACGGCACCAGCGCCTGAGTGAATGCCATCGGGCCGGTCAGCTCCAGTGTGAATCGCGAGGTTCTGCTCCATTGCACCAACTGCTCTTGCGACATTTGCGACACCACGAAATCGATCCGGCGCAAGATGCTCGCAAGCGCGGGATGATGCGGCGATGCGGCGAAGGTCCATTGCAGCAACTGGAACGGCGTGCAGTAGTTCTGAACGTAAGCCTCGATGCCGCGTCCGTACTGTGCGGGTGTCATTTCCATGCCAACGACGAAGTGCTCTGCCTGCATGTCGACATAGCTGTCGATCGGCGCGACGCAGATCGTATCGACGTCGGTATAGACGCCGCCTTCCATGAAGATCACCGCGTATCGAAACAGATCGGCCTTCTGTACGGGAAGGGACAATTTGTCGTAGGTCGCGAGCAGATTCGGGAATTGCTTTTCGATGAAATTACGCGATGCTGCGTCGTCATAGAAACGATGCTCGTATCGGGGATTCAGCCGCTTCCAGCTGGCCTTCTGCAACTGGCCAATTGAGGAATCGCGATGCGTCTGGACGATGATTTTCGGAATGCTCATCGAGGCCTATGCCGGCTTTTTTGCCGGCGTTTGTTCTGCCGAACGCAAGACGTAGCCGACACGTGGAAAGTGCACCTGAACCGTGCCTGCGCGAGGGTCGACACGGCGCAGGCTGTAGTGGGTTCGCGTAGCCGCGATCAGCTCGCCTGCGACGGGGTCGAAGGCGTAATCGTCGGGCGTGACTGTCACGGTGCTCCCAAGCGGTAAGCCGTGTTCGTCCTGAAAAATCTCGTGCTCGCGGCCGAAGATGCTGGCGCCAGGCGTCGAAGATTTCGCGACCTCCAAGGCCTCCTCCGCAGTGAACTTCTGCATCAGTCCCTTGAGCGATTCATTCGTTCGCTGGCTGAACGCATCCATGCGCTGCATCCATTCGCCTACTGCCGGCGTGGAGTCGAAAATGCCTGCGATTGCCGGGATGCGTTTCACGAACCACAGACCGTGAAAAATCGCGAAATCGGCGAGCGTCGGAAGCTGGCCCTGAACGAAGGGATGCTCGTCGACCATGGTGGCAATCCGGCGTAGATAGCTGCGCAGCGTGCTCGCCGCGTCCGACGGGTGCATGCGCGGTGCGCCGGCCCTCATCGTGGCGCGATCTTCGGCAAAGGCACTTGCCTGTTCAGGGGTGAATTTGTCAAAAATGACTGCGGCACCCTTGGGCTGGAACCCGTAAGCCACGGCCGCCCAGAACAGCGATTCGTCGGCCCATTCCGCAATGATTCGAGCCGATCCCTTGATGCCGTCCGGGTACAGAGGCGGGGTTGGATAAAGATGCTCGAGGACGTCGCAGATCAGCGCGGTATCGCAGTAGATATCGGCGCCGATTTGCATGACCGGAGTGCGACGGTATCCGCCGGTCAACGCGACGACGTCTGGCTTGGGCAATATGGTCGGGATCACGACCGATTTCCAGGGAACGCCCTTGTAGCCCAGCACCATTCGGACCTTCTCCGAGAACGGCGACAAAGGATAGTGGTGAAGGATGATGTCGCTCATTCGTCTGACTCCTTGAGGGTTGAGCGGACGTAAATCATGCCGAATCCGCCAGCAGCACCGGCGAATCCGACCACGATCAGCATCCAGCCCGCTGCCGGCGCGTCCGACACCGAGGCGATGCCCAGTGTGCCCACGAGCAGTCCGCCAAAAATAAGTGCCCAAGTAATTGCGTCGAAACGCGAGAGGTATTTCTTGTCGACCGTTTTCATGGTGGATATGTTGACACATCGGTTAAAGCGTTCCGCGTCTCGGTCACGTGCAAGCCGTGAGAGTTTTCGTCGGCATGGAGGAGATTTTCAATCGATCCCAGATACGCCTGCTGCACATCGATATTCGCCCTCACCGACGACGGCGAATCGAAAGCAATTATTTGTCCATCGACCAGTACAGCCACGCGATCCGCAAGCCCGAACACCACGTCCATGTCGTGCTCTACGATGACCAGCGTCCGGTTCCTGGCAACCGTTCGGATCAACTCGGTAAAACGTTTCGACTCTTCGCGGTTCATGCCGGCAGTGGGTTCGTCCAGAAGCACTATCTTCGAGCCGCCTGCCACCGCCAGGCCCAATTCCAGCGCACGTTGCTGGGCGTAGTTGAGCGACGATGGGTTTTGGTTTGCCACTTTGGATAGTCCGAGCTCGTGCAGCCATTCATCGACCATCCGATTGACGGTTTCGAGTCTTGTGAGTCGTTGCCAGAACGAATGTCGATGACCGCTGCTCCACAACATCGCGGCGCGCAAGTTGTCCGCGCAACTCATCGCTCCGAAAAGTTGCGAGGTTTGAAAGCTGCGCGAAAGTCCCCGACGCACGATCTCGTAAGGCCGCAGTCCGTCGATTGGTTGGCCAAAAAGTTCGATACGGCCGCTACGCTTCCCCTCACCAAGGGTGTTGCGACCGGTCGCAATATCGAACAAGGTCGATTTGCCTGCGCCGTTGGGCCCGATGATCGCAACGATTTCGCCGTCCTCGATATCGAGATTCACGCCGCGAAGAATGTCCGTGGCGCCGAACGATTTGTGAACGTCGATGAACGACAGCGCGTTTGTCATCGGGTCACCTTTCCAATGGGCGAAAGTTTCGACCAGATTCCCGCTATTCCCGATGGGGCGTACATCACCATTACAACGAACAGCACGCCCGTATAGAGCAGCCAGGCAGGCGTGAAACTGGAGAACCACAAGGTGGCGAACACCATGAGCACCGCGCCGATCACCGGCCCGAAAAAGAATCCGGCTCCGCCCAGAAACGTGAACAGTAGATAGTTGCCCGACCGAAGAAGACTCACGCTATCGGCCAGCGTCACGATCTCGAAATTGATGGCGAGCAAACCGCCGCCCACACCCGCAAAAAACCCGGAGACGATGAACGCTCGATAGCGAACCTGCCGGGCATCGAAGCCCAGGAAGTCGACGCGTTCGGCGTTGTCTCGTACTGCGTTCAGCATGCGTCCCAATGGTGTTGCAGTGAAGTAGTACATGAGCGCCGCGCAGACAACGCAGTAAACGGCAATCAGCCAGTACACCTGCGTTTGCGACGCGAATGTCATGCCAAAAATACTCGATCCGTAAACGCGATTGGCCGAGACCCCGCTCTCACCTCCCGACCATCCCGGGTACATCGATGCCGCGGCGGCAACCAACTCGCCGGTGGCCAGCGTGATCATGGCAAATGCGGTGCCCGATGTTCGCGTAGCCAAATAGCCGAAGACCACCGCAGCCATTGCACCGCCGATACCGCCGACGATGGGAACAAGCGCGAGCGGAACGGCAGTCGACTGCATCGCATGAATCGCGGCGAACGATCCCAGGCCGACATAGACCGCATGTCCGAAGCTGAGCATTCCTCCCTGCCCCAGCAAAATGTTGTAGCTCAGGCAGACCACGATCAAGCATCCCATGACGCTCAGCATCGTGATCGCGTAGCTACCGCTGAACACGTACGGCGCAATCGCCAGACAGGCGATAAACGCAAGCCACATCGCCACCTGGTTACGGCTCATCGACGCATCCCCGCGAAGCCTTGAGGACGGAAAACCAGAACCGCGATCATGAAAAGGTAAGGCAACAGCGGCGCTGCGGAAATACCGAAGGCAACCGCAAATGTCTGGAGCATTCCAATGGCGATCGACGCGAGGAACGCACCTCCTATCGACCCGACGCCGCCGGCCACCACGACCACGAAAATGATTGGGCCGAGCGCTGCCGCCATTCCCGGTTCGGTCACGAATGCAGCGCCTCCGATAACACCCGCAAGAGCCGCCAAAAACGCCCCCGACGCGAACACCATCGTGCACAGCCGACGTACGTCATGTCCCAAGGATTCGACCATTGCCGGATGCTGCAACGACGCCCGCGTAATCAAACCCACGCGTGTACGCGACACCAGCCAAACCGCGAGGAACATCACCACAGCCAACGCCATGATGAAGGCCCGCGATTTCGCGAACTGCACCTCGCCGATGGCGAACAGCGGGCCTTGAAGCAATGCCGGAAGCTCGAACGGAATCGTCGACTTGCCCCAGAGCAACTGCACCGCTTCGACGGCGACGTAGCTCAAGCCGAAGGTAGCCAGTAACTCCGCGACGTGACCTTGCGCGAAGCCTGCGGGCGAGAATTTCACGCTGCGTGCATCGGCCGCAATTTTTCTGAGGCAGATCATCTCGAACATGCTTGCGAGGACCGCAACCAAAATCGGCGAGACCACCAGCGCGACCCAGAATCCAGCCGATCTGGAGACGCTGTAGGCGATGTACGCCCCCAACATGTAGAAGCTCGCATGCGCAAAATTCAGCACGCCCGACATGTTCATCACTACCGCCAGTCCGGCGCTCAGCATGAATAGCAGCAAGCCATAGCTCGCGCCGTTCAGGGCAGAGATGATGATTGAGTCGAGCGACAGCACCGGAGGCATCCGGTGGTTATACCAATCGCCGAGAGTGTTCCTTTAGATGCCCGGCAGCCTGTATTCCTTGAGCGCCTCGCGAAGCCGGGTCTTGAGCATCTTGCCGGTGGCGCCGATCGGAATCGCGTCCATGAACACCACGTCGTCCGGAATCTGCCATTTCGCGGTTTTGCCTTCGTAGAATTTCAGCAATTCTTCGCGAGTCACCTCGGCATTGGGCTTTTTCACCACGGCGACGATAGGCCGCTCGTCCCACTTTGGATGCTTCATGCCGATGCAAGCCGCCATGGCTACCGACGGATGCGCCATGGCGATGTTCTCGATGTCGATAGAGCTGATCCACTCACCACCGGACTTGATCACGTCCTTGCTGCGATCTGTGATCTGCATGAAACCGTCCGCGTCGATGTTCGCCACGTCGCCGGTGGGAAACCAGCCGCGGCCCTGTTCGTCGTAGACCAGCGGGTCGATGCCGTCTTCCTTGAAATACTGCTTCACGATCCACGGGCCTTTGACCAAAAGATCGCCAGACGCCTTGCCATCCCAGGGCAGTTCGTGGCCCTCGGGATCGACGATTTTCATGTCGACTCCGAAGATGGCGCGACCCTGCTTCATGCGAATCTGCAATTGCTCTTCTGCAGGTTGCTCCAGATTCTTGTTCTTGAGCGTGCACAGGGTTCCGAGCGGAGACATCTCTGTCATTCCCCAGGCATGCAGCACCTCGACCCCATAGTCGTCGCGGAACGCATTGATCATGGCGGGCGGGCATGCCGAGCCGCCGATGACAGTGCGCTTGAGAGTCGAGAAGCGCAATCCCGCCGGCTTCATGTGAGCCAGCATCATTTGCCAGACGGTGGGCACACCTGCCGCGAACGTGACCCTCTCACCCTCGATCAATTCATACACCGACTTCCCATCCATTCCCGGTCCGGGAAACACCAGCTTGCAACCGGTGAGCGCAGCCGAATACGGAATGCCCCAGGCGTTCACATGGAACATCGGCACGACCGGCAACACGCTGTCGCGGGAAGAAATACACATCACGTCCGGCAAGGCCGCAGCGTACGCATGCAACACGCTGGACCGGTGGCTGTAAAGCGCGGCCTTCGGATTGCCGGTGGTGCCGCTGGTGTAGCACATGCTCGATGCCGTGTTCTCGTCGAAATTCGGCCAGGCGTACTGCTTCGATTGCTGACCGATCCAGCTTTCGTAGGCCATGAGTCCGGGCACTCCGCTGTCGGCGGGCAACTTGTCTGCGTCACACATGGCAATCCAGTGCTTGACGGTCGGGCACTTTGCCTGGATTGCTTTGACCAGCGGAAGGAAAGTCATGTCGAAGCAAAGCACTTTGTCTTCCGCATGATTGACGATCCAGGCAAGTTGATCGGGCGCCAGACGCGGGTTCAGCGTGTGCAACACACGACCCGATCCACTCACCCCGAAATACATCTCAAGGTGCCGGTATCCGTTCCAGGCAATCGTCGCGACCCGATCTCCCTGCGCAACCTTCATCGCATCGAGCGCTCCTGCAATCTGCTTGGCCCGATCCGAGACGTCATGCCATGTGCACCTGTGAATATCGCCTTCGACCCGGCGCGAAACGATCACTGCATCGCTGTGGTGCCTGTCGGCAAACTCGATCAGCGTCGAAATGAGCAACGGCTGGTCCTGCATCAAACCCAACATCGGCTTTTCTCCTGTTTTTTCGTGTGTTGAATCCAGTATTGCCCGAACGAGAGGCCGGGTCAGTGGGGAATGCCCTCACGCGCCGCATGAACGCGCGTCTCGGGGACAATTCGGGCATGACACAACTCACCTGGCATCCAGGCTTTTCCACGTTGGGCGATGCGTTCTTCACGCGGCTTCAGCCCACTCCCCTGCCCTCGCCTTACATGGTCGGTGCGAGCGCTTCAGCAGCGAGGATGTTGGGCGTGAGCGATGAATGGCTTCATCTGCCCGAAACGATAGCAGCGCTGTCTGGCAATTCCTTGCTGGAAGGATCGAGCCCGCTGGCCACCGTCTACAGCGGTCACCAGTTCGGCGTGTGGGCGGGGCAGCTCGGCGATGGCCGCGCGATCATGCTCGGCGAAGCGCACGGCGACACCAGCATGCCGATGGAAGTTCAGCTCAAGGGCTCGGGTCGGACGCCCTATTCGCGCGGTGGCGATGGCCGTGCGGTGCTTAGATCCAGCATTCGTGAGTTCCTTTGCAGCGAAGCGATGCACGGCCTTGGAATTCCGACCACGCGCGCGCTCTGCGTGACCGGATCGGACCAGCCGATTCGTCGTGAGGAAGTCGAGACCGCAGCAGTCGTCACGCGCCTTGCGCCCAGCTTCATTCGCTTCGGACATTTCGAGCATTTCGCGTCCAGCGGCCAGACCGACGAACTCAAAAAGCTGGCCGATTACGTGATCGACCGGTACTACCCGGAATGCCGAAACGCGACCACTCTTGGCGGCAATCCTTATGCGAACTTCCTGCAATGCGTGAGCGAGCGCACTGCGCGTCTGGTGGCGCAATGGCAGTCGGTCGGCTTCTGCCACGGCGTGATGAACACCGACAACATGAGCATTCTCGGACTCACCATCGACTACGGCCCGTTCCAGTTCCTCGACGGATTCAACCCGGATCACATTTGCAATCACAGCGATACGCAGGGCCGCTACGCCTACAACAAGCAGCCGAACGTGGCGTACTGGAATGTGTTCTGCCTCGCGCAAGCGCTGTTCCCGCTGATAGAAGATCAGGAAGTGGCGATCGCATCGCTGGAGTCGTACAAAACCGTGTTTCCCGAAGCGTTTCACCAGCGCATGTCGGACAAACTCGGCCTGCACGCTGGTCACAACGACGGCGATACGGATCCGGACCGCGATCTGGTGAAAGAAACACTTGAACTGCTTGCCAAAGAACAAACCGATTTCACGATTTTCTGGCGCCGGCTTTCGAATTACGTGGCGGGTAACACGACAGCCGAGCCGGTTCGCGATCTGTTCCTCGACCGTGCCGGGTTCGAACAGTGGCTCACCGCTTACGACACCCGTCTGGGCGAATCCCGACCGCAGGCGGGCCGCAAGATGCTGGAGACGAATCCGAAGTTCGTTTTACGCAATCATCTGGGCGAAGAAGCCATCCGCAAGGCGAAACTTCGCGACTACTCGGGCGTCGAATCGTTGATGAAAGTGCTTTCGACCCCATTTGATGAACATCCGGACGAAGAAAACAAGGCCGGATTCCCGCCCGACTGGGCCTCCTCCATTGAGATAAGCTGCTCGTCATGACCGAAAAAATCCAAAAGACCGATGCCGAATGGAAAGCCGTCCTCGCCGAAAAAGGCGCTGAATCCGTCGCTTTCGAAGTAACCCGCCACGCGGCCACCGAACGACCTTTCACCGGCAAATACAACGCCGAATGGTCGGACGGCGTGTATCGCTGCAAATGTTGCGGCAACAAGCTGTTCGACTCGGCCACGAAGTTCGATGCCGGCTGCGGCTGGCCCAGCTTCTCGGAAGCGGCCGATCCGGGTGCGATCGAAGAAATCGTCGACACCAGCCACGGTATGCGCCGGGTCGAGACGGTTTGCGCGAAATGCGGCGCCCACCTGGGTCACGTGTTCGAAGATGGCCCCAACCCGACCGGTTTGCGCTATTGCATGAACTCGGCATCGCTCGATTTCGAACCCGCGAAATAAACGGTCCGATCAATGAAGCTTCTTCTCGATTTCTTCCCGATCATCCTGTTTTTCGTCGCGTTCAAGTTCGCGGGAATCTACGTTGCCACGGGGGTCGCCATCGCGGCTACCATCGTCCAGATCGCTTATTTGCGTTATCGAAACGGCAAGGTCGAGCCGATGCAGTGGGTGAGCCTGGTGGTGATCGTGCTGTTCGGCGGCGCGACCATCATTGCGCACAACGACACTTTCATTAAATGGAAACCAACCGTTCTTTATTGGTTGATGGGCGGCGCACTGTTGATCGGCTGGGTTGGATTCGGCAAGAACCTCTTGAAGTCGGTCATGGGATCGCAAATTCAGCTGCCCGAAGACGGCTGGAGAGTCATGAACTGGAGCTGGATCGGCTTTTTCGCGGTCATGGGCGCGCTCAACATATGGGTGGCCTACAACTACGACACCGACACTTGGGTGAACTTCAAACTGTTCGGCGGCATGGGTCTGATGTTCGCGTTCGTCATTGCGCAGGCGATCTACATGAGCCGACATATGCCCACTGCCTCGGCCCTTCCCTCGGCCACCGGCTCCTCCCCCGCCCCTACCGGCGCCCCTGAAGACGTGACACCAAAATGAGCGCGACTTTTCTCGAAGCAACTGCTCAAAACCTGCAAGTCCGCCTTCAGGAACGGTTGAGTTGCGACCGACTCGAAGTGATCGACGAAAGTGCCGATCACGCAGGTCACGCAGGATCTTCAGGAGCGGTTTCCGGAACGCATTTCAGAGTCCGAATTTCCTCACCCGCCTTCCACGAAAAGTCACGCATCGCTCGACACCGTTTGGTGTTCGACGCATTGAAAGATTTCATCGACGGCGGTGTTCACGCAGTCGCCATCGAAATTCTCTGATCTCAGGCTTTTGACAGTGTCGATTCGCTGACGCGATCGCGCATTTCGTTCTCCCCATTGCCAGTTCCGTCGCGAGCTCGGCCCTATCGAATACCGCCACCGAACAATTCGCCGCCTAACGGTCAACCGAGTGTTGGCCCTTAGGCGGCAGGCGTTTGTCTGCCGCCCACAACTTGGAGAGCAGAAAAATGTTTTTGAGTTCGAACACAGTGGAGCGGGCGTGCAAAGGCGTCGCTATTGCACTGTCGACATGTCTTGCCACTTTGTCTTTGATTGCCTGTGGCGGTGCGCCTGGCGAATCTGGTGGCTCAACAACGACTCCAGTCGCGCCGACTATTTCTGCTGCGCCGCAGCGCCAACCGTCGCAAGCTCAAGAGGCATCGAACGATCGAACCGCGCAGATCGCGCATATCGAGTTGGTCGCGGGTGCTGCTGAATTGAGTACAGGAGCGAAAGGAGACACCACGACGCTGACTGCCACAGCCCTGGACGCCTTCTCGCGCCCCGTTCTCAAGGCCCGGATTTCGTTCTCGAGCGAAGGTGCTCGCGTCATCGAGACAGACGCGACGACCGATTCGAACGGGCATGCCTACGCGAGGATCACCTCTGCTGGCGACCGAACGAACCGCACCGTCACAGTGCGCGCATCGAGTACCGATGGCGGTGCCAGTCTCGGTAACGCCGCAGGGGTCTCGCAAACTTTGAGGCTTGAGGTGACGGGTACCCATCTTTATTTCCCGAACGACGCGCAAATCACGCCTTTCAGCGACACCGTTGTGCACCTGCAGATTCGAGACAGCGACGGCATAGGCATTCCCGATTTGAACGTGTCCGGAAAATCGCTCATGGGAAACACGCTGAATTTCGGATTGAAAAGAACGGACGGCGCCGGTGATCTCGCCTTGACCATCTCGGACGTGATTGGCGGTTCAGACACGATAGAGATAGTGTCCGGAAACATGGTCGGCCGCTTTGTCACCACACCCAGATTCGTAGGGCCGGACGCTTTCAAAATGACGTTCGGATCCGAGCCGAAACGCATCGTGACCGGGGTCGACGGCAACATGGCCACACTCGCTCTTTCCGTGACAGGTGCAGACAACAAACCAGCCATCAATGCACCGGTCGTTTTCCATACGAACGACGGCGTGGTAATAAGTTCGACCCCCGTCACCGACATGAACGGCAGGGCAACACTGGTTGTCTCTGCGGGCGCCGATTTAAGCAACCGGTCGATCGAAATCGAAGCAAGAATCGGCCTTTCGACTGCCTTCACAACCGTAGGCGTCACCGGCACCACGCTTGAACGCCGAATCGCGCCGCTCATGACCGTACTCGACTCGATGCCGTGGCGATACGAATTGCGCGATGGCGGGGGCAAGCCGATCAAAGGCGCATCGATCGAAATCCTCGCCAGGCTGAGCGCCGATGCAACCGGAAATCCTTCGACGACGATCGATGCTTCGACATTTGCCCAGACAGGGACGCCTGCGAAGCGCGTCATCAGTACCGACGAATTCGGGTTTGCGAAGCTGGAGTTCGAAACACCATCGCCCTCGTTAGCGGGCAAAGTGGTCTGGATAACGGGCTCCTACGGTCGCGGGGAATTGACGGTCAAAGATCATCAACATGTGTATGAAGGCAGGGCGGCGTTAGAGACTGCGGAGTCGATGTCCTCGAGCAACCTGCTCACCGAATCTTCCGAATACCGTTACGACGCCAAAGATCGACATCGACTGTTTCTGACCACGCCGGAGGTCACGATTTACGAGACCGCCAATGCAAAGGGGCCCACCTCGCGTAGCGCCGAATGCGGAAACGGTATCTCGAAGATCACGGTACAGGTCGACGGGCAGACCATCACGCTTCGCGGAAAGAAAATCAGCACAAAGACCTGCCTGATGAGTTGGGCGGCGGATTCATTCGGGCAGTACGAGTACATCGACGGCGGACAAAGCTTCGGTTACTACAAGTCAAGCGGAATGGAGACCCAGGGCATTGCTGCAAGCGATTTCCGAATCTGGTACGACGCCACCGACAACACGTCACTCACACCCGGCATCTACATTGCGCCGGTCCGGCTCAAACTCAGCCAATCCAACCCTGCCGATCGAAAAGACGACTTCTGGGCGTACAAGGACATAGTGATTTTTGTTTCCAAAACTGCGGATTCGGCATCGAGAAAGTGAAGGAAATTGCGTTGAAACCGGAGTTCCGGTTGAACGAATTGGCGGAGCGCCGGTCAGATTCCGGGGCGCCGAATTGGCTGGACACCGCTGGTCCAGCCAGACCGACCCACTGTCGTCACTTCTGATTACAGCTACCGCCCATATCGCATAAATTGGCTTGTGTATGATTCCCAACAGATTTCGTCGACTGGCTCGATAGCTATTTCGATCGAAACGTTTTGACCTAGGAAATTTCAATGAAAAAGCAAATCCTGTCTGCCGTTCTTATCGCCACCCTCCTCGGCGTTACGGCAATCCCGGCACTGGCGCAGAACGTCGCCATCGTCAACGGCAAGCCGGTCCCCAAAACGCGTCTCGACGCCCTCGCCGAGCAAGTCGCCCGAGCTGGACGTCCAGTCACCCCCGAAATGCAAAATCAGCTGCGCGATGAAGTCATCGCCCGCGAAATCTTCATGCAAGAGGCTCAAAAAACCGGCCTCGAAGCATCCGAATCGTACAAATCGCAATTGGAACTGGCTCGCCAGACCATCCTGATTCGCGAACTGTTCCTCGACTATCAAAAGAAGAACCCGGTCACCGACGCCGACATCAAGGCCGAGTACGACAAGTTCGCCGCAGCGAATTCCGGCAAGGAATATCGCGCTCGCCACATCCTGGTCGAAAAAGAAGACGACGCAAAGGCGATCATCGCCAGCCTCAAAAAGGGTGCGAAGTTCGAAGACATTGCCAAGAAACAATCCAAGGATCCCGGATCGGGAGCCAACGGTGGCGATCTGGATTGGGCTAACGCCAGCAGCTACGTTCCCGAGTTCTCGGAAGCCATGATCAAGCTCAAAAAGGGCGAAACCACCCAAGTGCCTGTGAAGACCCAGTTCGGTTATCACATCATTCGCCTGGACGACACCCGCGATGCGCAATTGCCCAAGCTCGAAGAAGTGAAGCCGCAAATTCAGCAGCAACTGCAGCAGCAGAAGCTGGCGAAATTCCAGGAAGATCTTCGCGCCAAGGCCAAGGTCGAATAAGACTTTCAGCGCGCTTTCAAAAAGGCTCCTTCGGGAGCCTTTTTCATTTTCCGGCCGCATCTCTACAGAAAAACGCGTGCGGTTTTTCACGCATTTCGCAACTGCCCTTGCGCGGCCAATCCCACTTCACGCCGCTGTCATTCGGCGCCGGTCTACTCGACTCATCCCAAAAGGATGTGTCCAGTGCTACTTCAACGAACAGACAAAGCAACGAACGAACTGAAGCCCGGCGTGCGAACGCTGGGCTTGCGTGAGCGCAGTGTGCTGCTGATGGTCAAGGGGACCAAGGCCATCGACGAACTGGCGTGGTTGTGTGACGGTGAAGGCAAGGAGGTGGCCATTCAATTGGTCGCCGATGGTTTTCTAATTTCGGTTTCTAAGAGCGGCGTTGCCGTGTCGTCGCCCGCGCCCTCTTCGCCATCCCCTTCCCCTTCACACAAGCAATCAATGGAGCCGGTATCACCCAATGCCGATTCCTTCGAAGGCAAACGCTCGATGGCAACGACGCGCATGTTTCTGTTCGACATCTGCGAGCGCATGTTTGCACGTCGATCTCCGGAGCTGGCCAGCGAGTTTCGCGAGGCACTTCGCAATGCGAAGGATCGCGAATCGATGCTCGATGCGTCGCGCCGGATGATCGACGAGATCGAGAGGATTGCAGGCCATGAGCGCGCAGATTCGATCAGCGAGCGAATTGCGATGTTGATGCCGCCCGAAGCGGTGGCGTCCTGAAGTAACGCCAAGAGTCAGCCACGAATTGATCCCACAAGTAAGAGGTCATCATGTTTTCCCTATTCAACAGACGCAAGAATCAAAAACGCGGCGAAGGACGCAGCTCCGTTTATTCCGGCAATTCACTCTCGCGGGGCATGAGCGCCGAGTATTCGCAACTGCCGGATCTTTGCAAACTCGAATCGCCGGACATGCGCGACTTCGGGTTGATTTACGGCGGTCTGGCGCTGGTCCTGTCACGCTGTTCTTCCCGAGGTATCGAGCGCGATTTCCTGGCCTCGGCAGCGGCGTACAGGAGTCTTCAGGAACAGTTTCGCGATGGCAAGCAGATCACTCTATCTGCCGAACTCCTGAACGACGTGCGTCATGAAGTGCAGCTGATCGTGGACTCCGCCACTCAGAACGCGCTGAAGCGGGCGGCCGAGCGAGCCATTGCCGAACAACGACTTCGCGCATCCAACGCGTCCCGTTACTGGGACAAGAGCGAGGTAGGAAGCGCTTCTGCAGCTGCCTCATCGATCAGTTCGGAGCGATTAGCCAGGCCACGCCTGCAAGCACAGCGAGCATGACCGGCTGGTGAACCATGTAGTAAGGCAGGCTCCAGCGCCCTAACCTCGCGAGCCATTTCGGAAGTCCGTAGTCCCTCGGCTTCGACAGCCATGCGCGATGACTGCTCAGCAACCGGCGCCCCGCAGCGACACCCCACCACATCACGCCCAGCCAAGGCAGCAGCGGCACGTAGTCTTCAGTAACCGGCTTGCGCGAAATCAGGCCGATCCAGTTGAGCAGACGCGAGTCTAGAAGCTCGCGCACCTGGTAGGACATCGAAGCTCCGGCATTTGCGAGTACGAGCGGCCAGAGCAGAGGCAAGGCAATCGCTGTCGCGCCCATGAGCCACAACACCCACGACTTCGATTTGGATGTCAGCCGCACGATGATCAACATGGCCGCAATGCCGTGCAGCACGCCGAAGTAGATGTAGCTACGAGGAAACATGAAGCTCGATGCTGCCGTGATTGCAACGGCGCATGCGGCGATCTTCCACCAGCGTTTCCAGAACCGGTGCCAGCTCCCCACCTGCTCCTGCGCCACGGCCTGCCCCAGGCCCGCGCAAAACACGAATAGCGAAACGATCAGGGTTCGCTGAAGGGTCCAGAACGGATCGGCATAGAAGTTCTGCGACGAGAACCCGAAGTAGACGAGGTCGAAGCAGAAATGGAAGATGGTCATCCAGATCATGGCGAGGCCTCGTAATGCATCGATTGCGTCGTAGCGCAGACGCAGCTTTGGCAACTGCGTCTGCGGCGATGGTTTGACGAGATGCGGGTAGGCGTTGAGATGCGGCAGGCTAGGCATTGGTGGGGCTAATACGTAACAACGTCAGGAATGGAGAAGCGCGAACAGAACTCGCTTCGTGTGGCTAACAAAGCATCGTATTTTCGCTGTTTATCGTCCACGCCGACTTCACGGTTCACTTGAGGTTTGTGTGTCTCACGCGTCGTACTCAATCGCTTCTTCCTTCAGCGGATGGAGCTTTTCGTTGCGGTAATTGGCGTAGATGCGTCGCCTAAAAAACCCCGATCCGTTTAAATTCGCCGACCTTTCGTAGTTCACATAAATTTCAATGTTCGCCTGATGACGTTTCGCTTCGACGTGTGCTCGGTCTTCAACCGGCAGTCTAGTCATCGCCCGATTCATATTGGCCCAAATCGAGTGTACGGGTGAGTAGATGTCGTCTTTTTTGCAGAGACTAATGGATTGGTACACAAGGTCGAACGCTTCGCGCAGTTCGGTTTTAGCAAGCGATAGCAGAGCCGGAGCGATAACTTTCAGAGCGGCAACTCGGCTGGCTTCGTCAACGACATCGACGAGTTTCGACAGATCGCGCAAAGCGCTCATCCGGAATCGCTCGGGCAGAGCGGAAAGGCAATTCGCCCAGGCGAACTCGCAACCCTTGTCGCCGAGCTTGTTTACAGAAGTTTTGAAGACGTCATAGGCGGATTGCTGGAGTCCGTTGGAAATCGCGCCTATCTGAGGTGCAAGAGACTTGAACAGGATTGCCTGACCTTCGGCCTCGAATGTTTCAATGTGCTTTAACAACGATATGAATATCGGTTTTCTAATGCCCATACCGATTTTTCCTACCTGCAGCATCAGGTGCGCCGATAGGGTCAACTGTTCATCGCTGGACAATCGCGTGATTTGCATAAGGGCAGATTGAATAATCGGCCGATGAACTTCGCGGGGTAACGCGGGTATTTCCGAGATCATCGCTGCAAACGCGTTTGTTGCAGTTTGCGGTTCTAGAACGCTCAGCTTCGACAACAACCGATCGAACAACACATTGCTATCGTTTTTATTGAGCGATTTGGTGTGCTTGACCAAGCTCATGAAAGCTTCGGCGCAATCCTCGCCGCTGACATCTGCTGCCTTCGCCAAGACCGAATTTGCCACTACCAGCGCGTCATCAGATCGAAGTTTGGAAATATTCGATGCTACAAAATCAAGCTTGAAAGGATGTGGCCTCGCACTGAATTCATCATCGGGCTCGCTGTGCTTGTCGTTCAAGTTGTTCAGCACAAAATTCAACAGCGTGGTTTTCTGATTCGGTTGCAGAACATTGAAAACTTGCTGAGTCGTACCGTCGCGGACATCTGGTCCAAGTCGATTGATCCACTTCCAGATCGAATTGAAAACTGCGGTTTTCTGAGGCTCATTCAACCTCTTCAAACTCGACGCCAAGAGCGCTAACGCATTCGGGAGTCCGTGTCCGTCGAGGACTCTCACCTCGCCAAGAAGCCGGTCTGCGTCCTGTGCTTCAAAAGAGTTCGGATCCTTGCCGAAGTCTGCAATTTTCGATAAGGCTTCCCGGAGCGAAGCTTCATTCAGCTTCACAACAAATTGATCGAACTGATCGGGCGCCGTCGTTTCTGCTTGCGCGTGTTCGATCCTGGTTTCAGAGTTCAAGTGGCTGGACGGCAGTTCTTCAATCGCGCCATTCCTCTTATCGACCTTCGCCCTGGATGCACTGCCCGCGTCGTCCACGGGAAGGGTTTCGCGCTTGGGATGGCTTAGGGCGCCGCTCTCCTCGACGATCGAGGGCAGGCTGGCTCGCAGCGGTGCAGCAGATGCTTTTTCCGGCGCGTTGATTCGGCTTGCGTGTGGGTTGGCAACACTGTCGACCTTGCAAACGTACGAATTCAACACCGCAAACTGGGTTGGAATGTCGGATGTTCGTAGCACCTCGAATATTTTCGTGGTTCCGATGGAGCCGTGAACCAGTTGACCGTGAACCAGTTGATTCAACAAAAGATCAAGGTTGTCCGCTGCTTTCCATACACGCGCTCCGCTGGTTTTATCAACCGCTTGAAAGACAAATTGCTTTTTCAGTTTTTTAGCCTCGAACGGCTTCAGGGTCTCCGAGATTTCAACTCGCGAAGTTTCAGAGAGACCGCCTTCGGAGGTCGGGTTGAAGCGATCGGAGGTACTGGAAGCAGCCAGCGTTAGCAGGGCCTGTTTAGCGCGCGGTTTGTCACTTTTCTCAAGAATCTGAATGACACGCGCGTGCCCCGCCAGCTTTCCATCTGAACGAATAATGTGCGACCCGAATTCCGTCGTGGGAACGACCATCTCGGTGATCATTTCGACCGAGGATTTAGCAGCCACTTGCAAGCTGTTTTGGGACGCCCGAAACTCCAGGCCAAAAAATTCTTGCTTGACCTGTGGCTTCGGCTTAGGTGTCGCAGCCCAATGCTCCTTGACCCAGTTTCTGCCCTTGCCGCTGTTATCCACCCAGATGCGATGCCCATACGCGAAATTACCGTCGTTGACTTCGTTCCATCCTCCAAGCAAGGCGACGCGGGCATTGTCGTGCGCCGTATTCAACCTGCCCTTGTATTCGTAATATTTTGCCGGTCGTTGGTATTCAATCGGCCAAGCCCCGTTTCTCATCAGCTGGTCCGCCCGAGCATTCCGAAGTTCGATGAGCTTGCCCCGCTGCCCCGCAGGGATCCGCATCAGCTGGTTCCTCAATTCGGTCCAAACCGAAAAGATGGGATCCGACTCCGTGTCCTTGTACCCAAAACTGCCTAGGGCTTCGAAATACTTTTCAAGGAGTTCAGGCAGCTCAGCAATTGGAATTCTGTGCAGATGCGATGCAATCGCGAGCAAGGCTTCGCCATATTCGGATTTCGCGTCGCGCACCGGCTGGTCGCTCTGAAATATCGAGCTGCGGGGACGCATCTTCTCGGCTGTGTCCAAAGCGTTGTGAACGGCTTTCGACTGCAACGCCCTAGGTAATTCGGCAATCGAATAGGCCTGCACCGAAGCGCTTTGCACTGGGGTCATCGTCGCAGATTGCGAGAGCCAGGCATCGAGTGCCTGCTGCTGTTCTGCGGTCGGGAGATGAACGATTTGCCTTGCCAGCGCAGCCATCGGAGCCAACTTGAATTTGTCGGCGAGAACGGGCGTTAGCCTGCCCAAGGCTGCCTTGAACGCAGGCAAGCGATTCAAAGGCGAGAGATGCTCTATTTCCTTGATGAGATCGACGATCTCAAAGCTTCCGTCGGTGCGCCAGGTTGGAACCATCTCGCGCACGCTGCCGGAAAGATCGGGCGAGTTCGTTGCCGAATCCAAAGTCGCTCCGCCGCCCGGCTGCACCGTGAGCTTGGAAGGCTTGTCGGCCGTCAAGGTCTTGAGCATTTTTTCGAAGGCCACGTTCTGAATGCCCGACGGACAGATCGCAATTTTCTTGAATGCCAGGGTTCGAAACAATTCGCGATCACCCGGGGGAACCGTTTGGCCTAACGCGATCAATTTCTCGAACGTCGCACCGCGGTTGTATTTGAGCACTACGTCAAATCGCTTCATCAGCTGTTCGAGAACGGGTGCGCGATCCGCAGGAGCAAGGTCGCCGACCATGTCCGCGATGGTCGAAAAAATTTGGGGGCGCCGCGAGGCAGCGAAATCATCGAATCGTCGAGCGAGTAACAAGAGCGGTGCGGCCCGCTCGTCTCGTGGAAATTGCCGCACTTGGTCCAGTATCTCGCCGAAGAGCGAAGCGGGGCCGTCTGAGCCGTCTGACAGACTTGCGCCGATCGCGCCGTTCAGCCCTTTAAAAGACTCGAATTCTCTGGAAAGTACGTAAATGGGTTTGATACGGTCCGCTACCGGCAATAGCTGAACCCGTTGCATCAAGAGGAAGGCCCCATCCAGTCGGTCATTCTCGGGAAGGTGTTTGAGCATCATGGCTGCCCATTCATAACGCACGCTGCGCGCGTCCGGATCCAATGTTTTCGCGTACATCAGCAATTCCGCGAGCCTGGAACTCGACTCGTGAGCGGCCGGCTTCGCGAACAGCGTTCGGTAAGCGAATAGCCTGTTCAGCGGATCGAGTGCGTGAATATCCCGGACGATCCCGGCTGCTTGTCGAGATGCATCCCGCTTGGGAAGCTTGTCGGCGACCGTGATCAAGCGAGGCAGCATCCTGCCCTGGTACTCGGGGTTGAGGGCTATTGCCTGCTTGAGCAAATCATCGAAGGTGTTCGAAGAAATCTGCGATGAATTACCTGCAAGTTGTGTCTCGAGGGCTGCGAGTTTGCGTTCGAAGTCCGGTATCAGTTTGTCTTTCGCGAGAGCCTTGTCCCTTAAGTCCATCACCGCTTGCAATTGACTTCTTACCGTATCGATCTGTCGACTGCTTTCTTCGATCAGGGGTGTTAGTTCGGACTCGCGCTTATAGAAGGCATCTCTCACTTCGTCGGCGTGCTTTTTACGCCAGATGGAATCGAACTCCTTTTCTATATCTTCCCGAACAAACTCCCGCGTTGCATCGTTGCGCTCTTGTTCGAGTTGCGCGAGCTCCGAAGTCATTGTGTCGTGATGCAAGGACAGAGTCTGAACTTGTGCCGCGAGAATGGCTGCATCTGCACTGTATTTCTCGTGGCTAGCTCGGACTATTTTCGCAAGCTCCAGCTGGTCGAGGCCATCGATCGGCTTTGCAGTGTCCGGGATGGCATTGCGCCATGTGCCACGTTTCGGTCGATGCGTAAGCTCCGACGCATTGTCATTGCTCGGGCTTTCGGCAGACGCCGAGGCGTGCGTGGAATATTCGAAATTCTCCGAGGACGTAATAGCTTTCGATCCAGACGGAAAAATCGCGGATTGTCCGGTTGAAGTACCACTTGCCAGGGCCGCGAAAGCTAACGAAGTGCCGTATTCCCCCAAGCCTTTTTTCCTGAAGTCATCTGCGAGCCTGTGTCCGACCGCACAGCTCGTCTTGTGAAGTGCATCGCCTCCCCGGCTCAGGATGTGCTTGGCGACTTGTCCTTTCGGGTCGATCAAATCGCCGTTGAAATTGGCGAAGTTCTCTACGTCGAGTTTGTACTGCAGGAAATCCCGAATATCGATTACCTGCTTTTCTTTGAGCTTGACCAGTTCCTTTTTATATCCGGCGACCGCCTGCTCATGCTTTTTATCCGGAACACTCGTCGCCGCTTGCGCCATGCTGTTGAGCACAGCAACTTCAGACGATGCAATTGCAAGTTCCTTTTGCTTGGCCGTGCGCTCGATCACAAGCTTCAAGTTGTCTTTGATGTATGAAAGTCGTTTACCGCTGCGGTCAAGACCGCTCGTATCGTCTATCGTTTTTTGTCGATCTGGACCTTTCAGTGGATTTGCGTTGCGATCCAACCAGCTCTCGAGTTCACGCTGCGCGGCCGAATATATGTCGATGAGGAACTTCTCTTCTATGGCCTCGCCCATGCGATCGGAATAAGCCAGCTTGAATTGAGACATCAATTCAATGGACTCCTCATAAGGCGATGCATGCAGTGTCAGAAGCGACACCGCGTGTCTACTCATCTCAGTGTTGAGAGTGTGGTTCGACACCCCTCCTTTGTTCTTCGCCATGGCCACCAGGTTTTTGACGACGTCGGTGTCGATCTGGAGGAACGGTAGGGGCTTTTTTCGAATAAACATTCGGGTCGTCCTTACGGGACGGAAGCTTGCATTCAACTCATCGATTTCACGCTGAAGCTTGAAGGCTTTTTTCGCCATGACCATGGCAACGGCGCTGCGTGTTTCACTGAGAATTTGCAATTGCCCGATCCGGTAATCGGCAGCCTCGATGACCACGGCTTGTTCGCCCAGCCGAGGATAGAGAACGTTGTCCAGTTTTCGATGGAAGTTCGCCTCCGCTGAATGCTGGAAATGGTCTTGCATGTAATTCGCCACATCTTCCAGCTGCTTACCCTGAGGAACTTCATTCGCGCGCTGCGATACGTTGTACCTGTGCAGGCCGACACGCGCAATTTTCAGGGTGTGCTGCCAGTTCGCGAAGCCCTGGGTCACTGCAGCCATTGATGGGTCCATCACCAGCGTAATCAAGCTGCTCAATTCACCGAGAGCCACAGCATTCAGTGCGATGTGTCCGCCGGTACGAACGGCGATCTTTGCTCCTATGGTCGCAAACGCGACCGCCATCATTATTTTCTGTTCTCTCTCCACGCCCATTGCATCGAGAAACTCCCCCTGGCCGGCTTGCAGTGCCTGAAGCTCCTTCAACAAGCTGTCGCGCAACTGATCTTGATTCACGGCCTCGTTTGGACACGACGCCATCATTCCGGGCTTTTGTGAGAGTTCTGCTATTGCATCTTTGATCTGCTGTATCTGTTGAGGCGTGATCAGCATTTCTTCGACGCCCGGTGGGATGCTTTGACCGAAGAATTGCAATTCCCAGGAGCTCGTGACTGTGTTTATTCCAATCCGACCGGTCGATTTCACGGCGGCCCCAGCACAATCCATCGCCAGTTCACTGATGCATTGCAAGGCATCGGCAAGTTCGACGCACTCGGCGGCTTGCCTGGCTTGCCCCACGGCGCTGCTTACTGCAATTTTGCCGATCGCCTTTGGAATTGCCGAGATAAACGCATCGAACGCGCTGCCGACGTGCGCCGAAGTCACGTTATCGACGCCTGCGGACTCGATCAGTTCTCTTGCCTGTGCGTGCGAGAGAGTTTTGACCTGGTTCTTCCACACGTACAGATGCAGGCCGAATCTGTTGTCGTACGGTCGATAGTTCTTGATCCCATCCCTGGCTTTGGCGATGAGTTTTTCTTGATCTTTCTTTTCCGAACTCGACAGAATGGAATTTGGGTTCCAAGGTTCGGCAGGGTGCGTCTTGGCCGTCCTGGCCAGGATCGCATCGATTGATTCACCGGGCCGAAACTGCGGACCCGCTTGCTTGCTATCGGCGGCCAGCATCGCGTTGCAGGCTTCGTCGGCGGCACTCGCGCCGAATGCCTCGATGCTCTGGGTCGAGCTCACCTTGAACTTGTTCGGAACCCCCTTAACGCAGCCCGCATCTGCCGATACATGAGGCACAAAGTCGCAGTCGAAACCGATGACCTTTGTGGAGGAGAAAAATTCCGCAGATACAGCCAAAACAAGACTTTCAAACACTTGGACAAGTCGCGCCGTTTGCAGGCGCAAGAGTGCCTTGAGTGTTTCGTCGTCAACTTTGATTCAGGTTTTGAATGTTTTTTACGCTACGACAAGCCGAGGGGCAAAAGCATGCGCAAGTGGCAGAACCCGCCTGGAATGCCAGAAAGAAAGATGCCACTGGCGAGACATGGATCATCTCGAGAGTGACACCGCGAAATGCCGTTCCGGATCGACTAGTTACTCATCGCTTTCCGGATCAAATCCACTGCCTCCAAAAGAGCATCCGGCATCTCCTCCAGTGCCAGGAACTGACGTACACACAAGAAAAGCGCATCGGCCTCCTGCCGCATCTCTTCTTTCGGAAGATGGATCAATGCACGCGCCAACTCCAGTACTGCGGAAGCACGATCGTTCAGGTCGATTGCGTGCGTTACCACCATTGCTTTACGGAACGCTTGGACGATCAATGTTTCGGGCAACTCACGCAAAGAATCCACCAAAAACAGTGCTTCGTCGAGTGGCTTCAGTCTCTGCATAAGCCCGGACATTTCTTCGAATACCTGCGCCGCTTCATCCGAAGAAAACAGGTGGAGCTGCCTGAGCGCTTTTCCGAGTAACGGCACCGGCAATTGCGAAGGAAGATCGTTCGCGAGGGAAATAATTCCTTTCATTGCTCGGAATCGAGCCGACGGTTTAAGGCGCTCTACCGCTTGCAAAAGACGATCGGCCACCTCCATTTTTTCGGCCGGATTTGAAGTGGCAAGTGCCTTCGAGTCAAGTAGCGTTTCGAATCGCTGCTCCAAATCCGCTATCGGGAGTCGAAGAAATTCGTTGGCCAGGGCAACCAGACATCGGCCGGCATTGTCTGATTCGAGTTGGGTGGTTTCAATCCAAAGCTTGTCGAACAGTGAGAGTCTGTCGGTGTTGTTCAAAGACGTAATAAGACTGGCCAATTCCAGCAAGGGCTCGACGCGCTGTTCCTTGTCCAGCCTTTGGATTGCGCTCAGCACCGCTTGCGCTCTATCCCACCTGTCATCCACATGAAGCCTGGAGATTGACGATGCGATCCGCTTGAGAACCGTGCTTCGCGAACCGTAGCCGACAGAATTGGAATAGGTCAAAAGACGGTCAAAAGTCGTGCTTTGCTGAAGCCTCGTGCGAAAAGCAAAAGAGTCGCCGTAAATGTCGCGCTTGTCGGGCGAAGGTATTTCTTCAACCGACTTCCAGATCGCGTTGAACATAAGGGTGGCATCCGGCTCCGACAAACCGTCGACTTTGGACACCAGCCAGGCCAGCGCAGTTTGATGATCTTCGATGTCCAGCTGTTTCAAGTCGTCGAGTATCGAATTCAGAGTCGACCAGTCGATTGCTTTTGTGCCGTTTCCGAATGTCGAAATCTTCGTCATGACGTTTTGCAGCTCGAGCAAATGGTGCTCGACCGACTTCAATTCATCCTGTGCGTCGTGCAGGGCCCGCTGAATTTTCTCGATTCTCAAATCCTGATCCGGCAACGCCTTTGGAAAATCGTGTCCTAGGTTCATCCAACTTGCGTGAGCCTCTGCGAGCTCGTCTTGGAGCCGGATCACCTCGGACGATTTATCGAGCTTCAACTTTTGCCTGCGATCGACGCTGATCTGCAGCACGTCGACACGTCGCCCCGCCTCGAGTTCGTCAATCGCTTCCGATATTTCCTGCTCTCCTCGCAGTTTCCAATCGAGGTTTTTTTGAAATTGTCCAACCAGCTTGACCAATTCAGCTTCGCTGCTCTTGGGCTCATTGAAAGCATTGACGTAGATCTTCCCGGCCGCAGGACCGCGCTGCAGACCGACCGTTGAATCAGAGAAAATTTCAGAAAGAGTTCCAACGGAATCCTCGTTCTGCAAAGCCTGTCCGCTAATGCCAAACCGATATTTCGCCCTCAATGAACTCGTCGAAGCGGAAGTTTTTTTCATTCCGTTCGATGACACGTTCGCCGAGAAGTCTTCCGAATCGCCCGTCGAAAGATAGTCCGACACCGCGCTTAAAACGCCTCCCCCGACCAGGGAACCTCCGAGCACCATGCCGAGTTCCACTCCAGTTCGTTTGCGGAAGTCTTTCAACACCCGATGTTGGACGCCTTGACCCAATTGGTGCGGAATATCGCGATCGTGTGCAAGGACCAAGCGGGCCAGTTTGCCCTTCGGGTCGACCAGATCGGCGCGGTTGTTCGCGAAGTTGTCCAGGTCGAGTTTGTATTGCTGATATTTGCGAATATCGGTGCTGTGTTTCTTTTGCAGCGCCTCTAGCTCGACTCGATATTTTGCGGATGCCTTGGTGTACGCGACATTCGGCTTGTCGAGTAAACCGTATGCCTTGCTATTGAGCAGGTTCAAATCGGAGAGCGCGGATCGCAGTTCTCCTTCCTTTTTTGCACGCTCGATCACAATTTCTAGATTGCTCGTGAGATACGCAAGACGTTTTTTGTTTTGCTCCTGACCGGGCGTGCCCGCTTTCGCAATTTTTCGGTCGGAGCCATGCAAAGGATGGATGTTTCTTGCGAGCCAATCGGCCATCCGAAAGCGAGTCTCCTCGTATTTTTCGAACAGAAGTTCATCCGACAAGGACTCGCCGGTTCGAAGCAAATACGCCTTCTTGAACCTATGCATTAGATCTGTAGATTCCGCTGACGACGAGGCATGCACTGTCAGCAGCGCTCCCGCGTGCGTTGTGATCGCAGCCGCAAACTCCGGATTCGAAACGGCCGGCGAACCGGAAGCCATTCCGAGAAGCGATTCGACGATTTCGGTGTCTACCTTGAGGTACTCCAGCGGTCTGGCAAACGGGTTGCGGCTCTTCATGTTCGTTTTGAAGCCTGAATTCACGCTGCCGATTTCGTCCTGAATCGTGAATACCTTATGCACAACCTTTGTAGCTGCGGCATTCTTCGCGTCGCACAGCATTTGCAGTTCGCCGATTCGACGATGGTCCTTCTCGATCTCGCAGGCCTGTTCGTCCAGCCTGACGTGCAGTACGGTGTTCAGATTTCGGTGGTAGTTCGCCTCGTCGGAACCCTGAAAATGGTCTTGCACCGAATGAGAGACCGCTTCGAGTTTCTCGGTTTGCGTCAGCCCTTCCGTGAGTTGCCCCTGCTTGTATTGGTGCAATGCCACCCGAGCGATTTTGTACGTCTGCTGGCGGTTGGAAACGCCCTTCGTTGCAGCGGCCATCGAGGGATCGATCGCCATGGATATGAGTCGCGCCAGCTCGCTAAGCCCGTAAGGAGTTAGCGCAACTTCAGCCGCCAATCGTGCGGCAATCTTCACGCCGACTGTGGCGAAGGTGGTGGCCAACATGATCTTTTGCTCGTGACGCAGCCCGAGTGCGTCGTCGAATTCGGCCCGCGCCGACTGCAATGCCTCAAGCTCCTTCAAGAGAGCTGCGTGCAACTCTCTTTCGTTCAACGGCGAAGGAATGCCAACAAGCGTTTCCGGCCTGTTTTTCAGTTTTGCAATTTCCTCGTTGATGCGCTGAATCTGCTCTGGTTTGATCACCATATCCTTCGCATCCGGCGGAATGCTCCGACCGAAGAAACCGAGGCCCAGCGGCTTGAGCAATGAGGTATTTGCAATACGCACTGCGGATTTCGCAGCGCCTTTACCCGCGCGAGACGCGTTCTCGACCGCCTGCGCAACATCGACTCCAAACTCGGACAGTTCAGCCACTGCATCTTTCAACTCGTCCGCAGCGTAGCCTCCCAAAGATTTAACGGCTGCCGTCGGAACTGCAGAGATCAACGCGTCGAAGGCGCTACCCAAATGCACCGCCGCCCTGTTGTCTACTCCACTTGCTTCGATCAGCAACTTGGCCTGCTCGTGAGACAGGTCCTTTACCTCGTTTTGCGAATACTGGTAAAGCATCGAGCCGAAGTTCGACGCGTGCGCCTTGTAGACCTTGACGCCGGCGCCCGCCTTCTTGATCAATTTTTTCTGCGCTGCCTTGGCCGATGGCAATAGGACCGAGTTCGGGTTCCACGGCTCCGGTGGGCGAGACTTCGCAGCCTCCAGCACGATCGAATCGATCGTGAAATCGGTCCCTGCGGCGGTCCTCTTAGGTTCGGAATAGTTGCTTAAAAACGCATCGCTAAGCTCTTCCACGAGTAGGTCGTTCAGTTCCGCAACATCGACAAGCGCGTCCGCAGGCAACGACGAGGACATTGCCGGGTCCACAGTCGTCGACAACGCCGAATCGGGACTTCGAATGCTGGAAGCGGGAAATCCGCGAGAGATTGCGGAAGAAAAGAATTCTGAGGAAACGGCCAAAACAAACACCTTCGAAAAACACTATGACGAGACGCGCTGCAAGCGAGCGCGCGAACGCCTTGAGTGCGCCTTAGTCAGGCTAGATTCAGAAATTGTTTGTTGATTACGCTAGGCGCATCTGGCCTCTACTCTGCGCGTTACATGCAGACTAAAGGCCAGCGCATCGAACGCTAGCCGGGCGGCAAACATCAAATGACTTGGCTGGTGCAGCTACGCCTCCGTCACAAGCGACGAGTCGGCTGAAGACGTTTCTGAGTACATCGCTTCTGAATACATCGCTTCTGAATTTTTCGCATCATGCAGTTTGTCGGGTATCTGGTCTTGCACGACCTTGCCCACCTCGACATCGTCATGTCGTAGAAGCTGGAACTGCGCAAGTGCACTAGCACTACGGCACGCGGCGGAAGCGTTGTAGCCAGACCCGATGGCAAGACGCTCCGAAGCGCATGTTTTGCCCACGAAGGCAGATACCTCCACACCTGCGGTAAAGCCCGCTGACATAGCAAACTCGGGCTTGTACATGCGCTTGAAATCTGCCAGAAGGTTCTTGGTCACGGCCCGTTTGAGCTGGTGGGGAATGTCCTTGTCGTAGGCTAGAACGAGCTTGGCCAACTGTCCGCTCGGGTCTATCAAATCTCCTCGAAACTGTTTGAAGTTATCCAGGTCGGCCGTGAATCTCCGATACGCTTCGATTCGTTCTTGATGCGTCTGCTCAAGTATCTTGAGTTCGTCCTTGTAAGCTTGCAGTCGGTCGGCGAATACGTCGCCCTGAAGGACAAACCCGTCAAGCACACTCAATTCCGATTGCTCCAGTTTCAGCTGGATCTCTTTTTCATGGCGCGTTGTTACCAGTTTCAGATTCTGCTTCAGGTACTTCCAGCGTCGGCCGCTGATTTGAATGCCAGCCTGAGACTCGGATGCCGCAAGCTTCCTGCGGTCGTGCCCTTTCAAAGGATCGGCGTGCGCATCGAGCCATTGCGACATCCGTGTTTGTTCAGCGCGGTAGAGTTCGAAGAGAGATTCGTCGTCGAGCGGCTTCCCTGTGCGGCGTTCATAAACGGTTTTGAATTTTGCAAACAGCTCGACCGATTCTTTGTCTGGTGAGGTCTGCACCGAGAGTAGTGCGGCAGCATTCGCGTTGATGAGAATCCGAAGCTCTTTTTGAGACGCACCTTCGACTTGTGTAATGACGTCCTCCACGCGCTTCGTGTCCGCCTTCAGGAAATCGATCGGGATACCGCTACAGAAAAAACGCATGACCTTGCCAGGCTTGAACTTGTGATTCAGATGATTGATCTCGCGCTGGGTCTTCAGCGCTTTTTCGGCCATGTTCAAGCCGGCGATATTCTGCTGCGCCGAGAGCAACTTCAACTCGCCCAGCCGGTAATCCTCTTCCTCGATTTGAACGGCTTCTTCGGCTAGACGCACATCAAGTACGTTTTCGATTTTTCGATGGAAATTAGCTTCGTCCGTGTGCTGAAAATGGTCCTGCATGTAGTGAGAAGCGTCGATGACTGCCTTGTCACCAGCTCCCTCTTCATGGCGACTCTTAGCCTTGAAACGATGGAGCGCGACTCTCGCAATGATCTTGGTTTCGTGCCAGTTCGAGAATCCCTTGGTTGTTGCTGCCATCGCCGGGTAAATCGCCGTTGCAAGCAGGGGTGCAAACACCGAAAGCCCGGCAGCGCTGAGCGCGATACCGCCACCAACTCTCACCGCAATCTTGACTCCGGCATCCGCAAATGCCGTCAAGATCGCTCGACGCTGCTCGGTACTCACACCCATCGCCTCGAGGAATTCCGCTTCTTCGGCAAGCAGCTTTTCCAGCTCCACCGTGAGTGCGCTCCGCAGCGCGTAAGTGGAGTCGACTGCGACGGCGGCGGCGTCGGCGTCGGGGTCCAAAGTCGTACCGGGCTGCTTGGCCAATTCCGCGAGTTTGTCCTGGATGCCCTGAATAGTGGCAGGTGTGACGATCATGTCTTCGGCCTCCGGCGGAATGCTTCGTGCACACCAACCGACATTCGAGAACGGCTTGAAGGTGGTGTTGACCGCAATGCGCGTCGTAGATTTCACTGGAGCGCCAGCCACATGCAGCGCGCTCTTTTCTACGGCTTCGGAAATGCCGGAGATATTGACCGCTCCACCGACTAATTGACGCAACTCCGAACCCGACGCCAAGCTCAGCGGTATTTTTGCGAGGGCTTTCGGAACGGAAAAAAACAGGGCGTCGAATGCGCTACCCACATGCGCCGAAATCCTGTGAGTGACACCGCCCGCCTTTAATAATTCAGTCGCTTGCGCATGGGTCAGCGCATTCGGATCTACCGACGAATATTTTTTCAGCAGATCAGAAAAATCACTGCCATACGATTCGTAGATTTTTGCGCCCGCATCGGCTTTGAGTTTGAGTCGCTTGTGGCGTGCGGTCTCGGCCTTGTCGAGCTGAGTGGTCGGATCCCAAGGAACCAGCGGCTTTTTTTTCGTTGCGCTCTCGACGATCTCTTCAATGCCACGGCCGTCGGCGAACGCTTCGGATTCTGTTCTCAGCCACTCGTCGGCATAGGTCTGACTCAAGTGAATAAACGTGTAGCTGAGATCTTCAACGATCTGTTCGCCCAGGTCGCTGGCGTCGAGCTGCGTCTCAGGGACTTGGGTCGTGTTGGCTGTCGAGATCTTTCCGTGCGAGATCATGTCAAGCATCGAGTGCGAAGTCGCGCGCGAGAAGGAATCGAAGAATATTGAAGATGCAGACAAGGCAAACCTTTTAGAACAATGCAGAGTCGCGCATTTGGCGCGTATGAATGTTCTGAGTGTTTAGTTGTCAGGCTAGATTCAGTATTTGATATCAACTTACATTCGCGCGACCCGTGACACCAATTCGTGCAGGGAATCCCAGCGTCGACCGGAGCGAGTGAACCTAGAAGCCTGCCTGCTGTATGAAGATAGACACGGCGTTGTCTATCCACTGCCTGGCCGGGCTAACGCGCGTCGCGTCGAAATGCACCGATACCCGCTTCACCGAAGTCGCATTGAACGGCTCGGCGCCTTCGACTGTCACTCGATAAAGCGCTTCTGCGGGCCGTAACTGCGTCGCAGGCGTTCCTGGGTTCAAGACGACGGGTCCTCCATGCGGCTGGGCGAACAGCAGATGAGGCAGCCGGGTCACCGCCTGCGTATCGATCGAGACGATCCGCCCCCTCACGGGCTCGCTGGTTCCGGGCGTGTATACCGCAGCAGACCCGCCCGCTTGCAGTCGCGATCTCTCGCGCTCGTTTACCAAAGCCTCGACCCGCCAGTGGGTTGGATCGATCACCCATGCAATCGGTGTCGACGTTCCCACCCAGGTACCAGGTTGCAGCGTGACGTCGACGTCGCGCAATTCTCCGGGCTGGGTAGCCACCAGACGAAGCCTCGCGAGCTCGGCGTTGCGCGCGACGATCTCTGCCTGCCATCGATCGGAGAAACGCTGTGCGAGTACGCTGCGGGCCGCGCCCGAATCTTCGACGCCCAGTGAGCCTCTTGCTGCTTGCGCATAGGCGCCTGCCAGTGCGTTCGCCTTGTCGCGCTCCAGTGACTGCCCGGGAGCGCTAAGTTCTGCGATCACATCGCCTGCCTTGACCTGTGTGCCGTTGGTCAAATGAATCTTCTCGAGTCGCGCAGCATAGGGAGAAAAAACCGGATGCTCGGAGCCGGCGCGCATGACCCCCGGCGCGGACACGCTGCCCGACCACGGAACAAGCACGCCGACCGCGACCACAAACAAGATCGCTATCCAGATTCGTAACTTGGTTGCGCTGGCTTCGGCCCGTCTGCGCCACCAGACTTTCATTTCCGACAATATTGGACGGAAGACGAAGACGCTTATTTCCACGATGAAAAGTGCCACGCCGAGCGCCTTGAAAAAGGCGTGGTAAACGACCAGTGCGATACCCAGAAAAAGAGCGAGTCGATACACCCAGGTGAGCAACGCAAAAACAGTGAGGAATCGACTGAAGTTTTTAGGTAGCACTTCCGGCGTGGGATCCTCGATACCGATCGCCAACTTTCGTACGAAGCGTTTGGCCCACAGGCCAGCGCGTTCGTGCAGACCCGGGAAGTCGAGAAAATCGGCAAGGATGAAGTAGCCGTCGAAGCGCATGAAAGGACTGGCGTTCACCGCAAGTGTCAGAACCCACGCAGTGGTCGCAAGAAAGAAGAGCGCATTTTTGAACTGCCCTTCTGGGGCGAACGACCATAGGAGAGTGGCCCACGCTGCGAGCACGAGTTCGGTGGCAATGCCGGCAGATGCGATCGCCAATCGGCTGGTCGACTTCTCCAGCTTCCAGCTCTCTCCGGTGTCGGTGTAGGGCATCGGCCACATCACCAGCATGGCCACGCCCATGTGCCCGACTCTGACTCCGTTGCGGGTCGAGACCATCGCATGACCCAGCTCGTGCAGCAACTTCGAGACGATCAAAGCGCCAGCAAATCCGGTGATCCCGTCCCAGGTGAGCGCACCTCGCAAGTTAGCCTCGACGGCATCGAGTTGCCTTGCTGCCAGAGCAATGCCGACAATCGCTGCCAGCGCGGTCGCCAGTGCAAACCAACGCGTAAAGATCCATTCGGTCCAAGGCTGCATTGCGCGCAGCAGTCGCATGGGGCGAACAAGCGGAATCCGGATGAAAAGATAGTTGTCGAGCAACCATTTCCAGAGCGACCTCGATCCGTTCGCAGGTCGCGCCTGCTGCACCAGTCTGTTGTGTTTCAGGAATTGCTGGAAACCGATCACGTCCTCGGCAACAGGAGCGAGTGTGGTGCCCGCCTCGATGTCGCGGGCTATTGCATCTGCATCGCCCATGCCCCAGCGGCTGAGCATTTCGAACTCCAGCCAGCCGATACGAAAAAATTGATTTCGAACCGGATCGCGCAAATGCCATGCGGGGGAGCCATCGAGATTCGTTCCTGCAGGATGAATATCGAGTTCTTCACGAAGGGTTGGCCACGGCTCTTTGTTCTCTGCCGACGGGACGTCCGGAAGAGGTTGCGCAACGGTCAGCATCCGCACCACTCGCGAGCCGCAGCGAACGGACGGCGGAACATCAGATAGCCAAGCACCGTCCAGTTACCGGTGATACGCGCAGTTCCTCGAAGTCCGATTCGCGCGTTCTCGGGCGCCTCGGTCAGATGGCCTCGGAGCAGATAGCTGGCGACCGACTGCGGGGAATCGATCACCTGGTAGCTCGCGTAATCGAGCTTGGCCGACAAGGGACTCAACGGCGCAACTCGCAGGAAGATGGTCATGGGTGCGCCCGGCGTCAGGTTGATCGCCTCACCGACGGGCACCCAGGCCTGCACGCCTAGAGATGTCGGATCGGCCAGCACGCCGACTCGCTCGCCAGTCTGGACCGGCTTGCCGGCCCAGTCATCCGGATCGCTGTAGATAACGACGCCAGCAGCAGGTGCCTTTATCGAGAGTCGGTCGATCTCACGATTGATCGACTCGACTTCCACTTCTTTTTCCTGGAGCCTTCCGTCGGCCAAATTCATTTCCGACTTGGCAGCCTGTGTTTCGATAGCACGCTGCGAAGCCTGCTGGGATTCGATTCGTGCAGTGCTCAACGCAGCTTGTGCCACCGCAAGACGGTTGTACAGCGTGGTGTCGTCGAGTTCCGCAATCGTCTGCCCTGCTTTGACGCTCGAATTGGGCAGCACGGTCATGCGGCGGATCACGCCATCGCGCGGAGATGAGACAACTTGAGTGTGTGTAGAGACGATCTCGACCGGAACCAGGACATATTCCTTGATAGGCACGAGCAAAAGAAAGAGCACGACGGCCAGCGCCCATTTCCATGCGCCTGGTTTTACCCATCGTTGCCAGTATTGTTCCAGCGAAGGACGACGTCCCGCCAAAGCCCACCAGGCGTGTCCGAACGAATGACTCGCCTGGACGATGCCCAGTTCCCCCGATCCCGGATCGAGCTGCGAGGGCCACGCCGCGTCGCGGGCCATAAACAAAATTGCTCTCACGATACCGTCGGGGCCCGCGAGACCGATGGCCCATATGTGCGCCGGCATCCATTCGTCCCATTGCGATCCGAGATGTTTCGGCAAACTGCCCGCTTCCACGGCAAGCAATCGGGCCTGTGGCGGCGAATCCTGCAACTGCGGCTTCAGATGATCGGCAACCTCCGCCAGCCATAACGCGTAAGGCGAATCGGCCTCGACGTCTGCTAGCCCTGAATGGCCTGCCAATCGGGTTCGCAATCGGCCGTTGAACGACACCAGCGCGGCAATTCGGAAATCGACCACCTGGCGGGTGTCGTTGCACAACACAAAAGCGAGTTCCGCAGTGGTCGCAGCACTACGGACTTTGTATTCAAGCGCAGACAGGGACGCAGAGAAATCGCTCATTTGCGAGGTTGCCTGGCCGCGAATCAGGGCTTGGCTGATTTGAGGCCCGAGGAAGCATCGACCCGTGCGATGCCGCTCATGCCTGGCAGCACATTGCCGGATTTACCTGTGAAGCTGGCTTCGAGTTCCACGGTCTGGCTTACCGCATCCACCCGTCCGGAGATGCGCGACACCCGAATCGGGTAGCTTTCGCCCGTCTCGTCGACAGTGGCCTTGAGCGTGTCGCCCACCTTGAGCCATTGCAGCCATTTCGACGGTGCATTGAGCTTTGCCTTGGGTGTGCCCGAGCCGACGATATCCATGACCGGCGCACCTGCAGACACGCCCTGCCCGACCTTGACATGAACCCGCGCGACACGGCCAGCGAAGGGTGATGACATCTGGCATTGGGCGACCTGCGCGTCGAATACCTTGACCTGGCTCTCGCTTCGATTCACGTTGGCCGCAGCCATCTCGACTTCCACTTCGGCGGCCGACTGCAGCCCCTGAAGTTTCTGCTTCGCTTCGTACTGCACGCGAGAAGATGCAAGCTCGGCACGCGCGGCATCGCGACGCGCGACTGTCTCGGCGCAGTCGATGGTCGCGACACTCTGGCCAGCACGCACGGCATCTCCCAGCCCGACGTTGATTGTGGCGATTCGGCCGGACGTCACAGCAGACACGACGCTTTCGCTGTTCGCCACGACGAGGAATCGTACGGACTCGGCGGATGACGATGTAGCTGCCTGCGACTGCACAGGTGACTGCGTCGGCATCTGCGATTGCGATTGCATCTGCGTCTGCATCTGCGTTTGTGCATTGGCAATCGTTGCGGCGGCCGCCAACAACACGGTCGCACCAAGCGCGACAACTTCTCGCGCAAATATCTTGTTCATCGAAATTCCCGTCGTTCGATCAGTTCGTGTTTTGATCGCGGCTCGCCTGGCGAACCGATCCGATCACCGACAGCGTCGCCGCTTCCGCGAACGCGCCCATGGTCCTGTCGGTCGACGCGTTGGGCACGAAGCTGCCGTAGTTCTGCGAGACCACCTGCTTGCCCGAGCTGTCGGACAACGTAATGTTCCAGCGAGCTCGCGTCGTGCTCGTAGACGCAACCGGCTGGTATTCCATGCTCAGCACCAGCGGCGTCACGCCGTTGACAGGCGCTGTGCTGTTCACGACGTTGATGCTGTTGCGGGTCACGATGTTCTCGATCGATTTTTTCACTGCATCCGCATTCACCCCAGCAGGCAGATTCGACACCCGAACCAGCACCGGCAGCATCACGTCGACCTGTTGGACCTGCGTGACGAACGCATTGCGCTCACCGGCATCCAGCGATTCATCGATGGCACGCGACAGCGTCGGAATGTCGAGGCTCGCGATGGTATCGGGCAGCAAATCGAGGCCGACCGAATTCATGATTCGGCCGTAGGAAGCCTGCGTTGCGGCGTAGGCGGTGGCGAGCTGGAATCGGGACACGAGGGCGCGAGCCTCGGTGCGCAGCGACTCGAGTTCGCTCTCGAGTTTGTTGCTGCTGGTGCCGCGCGCGATGCTGGCCAGTCGTTGATCGACGTCGGTGGAATCGGCCGCGAGGCGGTAGTCCAGCACCGACAGCTTGTAGCGCTCAACGGAAACCCGAACTTGCGTGATGATCGCCATCGTCAATGCAAGGCGGCGTGCCTGATCGTTCTGTGCGCGTGCATCGTTGGTGCGCTGGAAGGTCGGATACGAGGCTAGTCGCATCAGGTTCACCGAAAGGCTCACACCTGCATCGAACCATGAGTTGTTGTAGGCGTAATCGTTCGAGTCGTAGCGCGGACCGGCTGTGAAATTGAGGCTGGGGAACAGCGCTGCAATCTGCTTTTTGGCTTCGACGACGCCGATGCGTTTCTTGTAATCCTCTTCGCGCAACTCCGGTCGGTTTTCCAGAGCGATCTGCTCCAGCTCGCCGATATTCACGGGAACCTGCGCAAGTCGATCGTCCATTCGATCTGCCAGCGTGAAGTCGGTACCCGGGGTCACGCTCATGAGCGCCGCGAGTTCGCGCTTGGCGAATTCCATTTCCTGGCGCTTCACGTTGATCAGGGTCATTGCATCGAGCAAGGCGCGCTGGTATGCAAGGGCCTGCGTCGGAGGCAACACACCGGCACGTTCTGCCTCGCGCGATTTCTGCATCGCGTCGTTGATTCGCATGTAGAGCGAATTTGCTTCGCCCAACAATTGCTGGGCACTTACCGCACGCCAGTACGCGTTGCGAACGTCCTGCACGATGTTGTGCAGGATCTTGCGGCGCCTTTCTTCGGCGATGTTGTATTCGTCGGAGGCCTGTTTCGCGCGGTAGTAGCTGAGCCCGAAGTCGAGCGCATTCCACGAGAAAGTGGCACGGGCTGTGTAGTGCTGGCGTTCTTCCGAGGTGGACGGACGCAAGCTCACGACACGGTCTTCGATACCGATACTGGTGCCGCCGGAATCGTTGTTGCGCGAGCTGTAGCCTGCTTCGGCAATCACCTTGGGAAGCATGTCGAGCTCGGACACCTCGAGCAGGCGAAGCGACAAGGCGCTCTCCATGAGCTTGAGCTTGTAGTCGAGGTTGTACTTCAGCGCTCGTGCGAGGGCGACCGAAAAGGTCACCGGTTCGCGGAGTGGCTCCTGAGCCCTGTAAATGGCTTCTCTATCGCCCTGGATGCGTTGTGAGACTTCCGAGGGAGGTATCTTCTCCGGGGTTACCGAGCAGCCTGCGACGAACAGTAAAACGGCGATGGATGCTGGCAACAGCTTCAAATTCAACTTCTTGGATGACATGGTGACTTTTAGGATTCCTGTGTACTTCGTTGTCTGGTTGTCGAGTCGATCGACGAGATGTTCAGTCGAGTGATCAGACCTTCGCCGATGCGACCGGGATGGCTCGCTGGATATCTGTGAGGGGCGCTCCCGCGCTCTTCTGGCGGGCAGCAATCGCTTCGAGTCTTTCGCTGAAAGACGCAGCGCCCGAAGGACGCGCCCGAACGGCTGATCCGCCTGCGTTGCCGACGGCCGCAATAGCCGGTCGCCCTGCAGCGTCCCTCGCCTGCTCTATCGCTTTCTCCGCGAGCGCTACAGCTTCGACCTCGTCCTGCCCTGCGTCCAGCGATGCACTGGGCGCGTTCGGCGCGGCAGGTGGAGGCGGCGCCTGATCCGCCGCAGTCGACGTATCGTCGACGCCGCCCGCGCCGAATTCTTGCGCGGCGAACGGCGAGAAGTCATTGAACAGCGTGCTTGCGCCGGTGATCATGCTGTTGCCTGCGCCGCGTGTTCGCGACTGCGTGTCAGCCAGCAAGCCCACCGAGAACGCGACGCCCTGACGGCTCACGTACTGCGCGTTGTCCGCACCCTGCGACAAGGTTTGCGAGATCGTTTCCGACTTGATTTCGGAGCCATCTGCAGAGCCCTCTCCATCGGCCAGCTCGCCGCCCAACGCTCCGATATCGGATGCCGAAGCGCGAACCGCCAACTGCACGAACAAGGCAGGTGTGTAGCCCTGATCGATCTGACCCAGATCGCTTTCATAGATCGTCGGGAAGATCTGATCGCCCATCTTGACGTTATCGGTCGAGCCGCGAATCACGATCGTGAGGGTGGCCGTTGCCGTGTCGCCGTCCGCATCGACGATGCTGTAGGTGTACGTCTCGGTAAGGGATTTGCCGTCGCTCAGCGCGCTGACCCTCGGGTCGCGGATGTTCACTGCGTAGCTGTACGAACCGTTCGCGTTCAGCACCAGGCTACCGTACGCGCCCGCAAGCGGTCCACCGATGGTCCCGCTCACGCCACCGAAAGAAACGCCGGTCACAGGATTGGCGATCGCATCGCCGCCTAGCCTGTCTGCGACATCGCCAGGATTGCCGGAGCCACCGATGACGTTGCCCGCGATCGATGCATTCGCGCCACCGACCGTGATCGTGCCGGTGTCGTTGTTTGCAATGGGTTGCGCGTCGAGCAGAAGCACGGTCAGCGTGCCGCTGCTCGTGTCGCCGTTGCGATCTTCCACTCCAATGGTGAACACATCGGTCACATCTGTAGCGCCGTTGATCTGCGCTGTGGTCTGGGTGTAGCTGTAATTCACCAGGCCCGAAGTCGCGTCGTAGCCGTTGATCGTCAAGACGCCCTTCGCGGTCGTGAAAGTGAGCGGTGTGGTACTGCTCGCGAGCAATTGGGCATTCGTGACAGTGGTGCCGCCAACGGTGATGTGATCCAGTCCATCGGGCGCGCTCAGGGTGAAAGTGCCCGTCGTCGTTTCGCTGGAATCGCTCGGGTCGTTGATACCCTGCTCGGAAACGGTCGCTTGCCCGGTTGCACCGCCGTTGCTGTCGGTCACGGTAATGGACACCGGATCGTTCGCTCCGTGAATCGTCACTACCAGGTTGGCAGTCGATGTATCGCCGTCGCCGTCGGTAATGACATAGCTGATCGTGTCGGCCAGCGTTTCGCCACCGATGAGGTGCTGCACTGTCGCGTTGTTGTTGTCGAGCGTGTAGGTGTAGGTACCGTTCGAGTTGACCACGATCGATCCGTAGGCTGTCGCAAAGCTCGTACCGACGGTGTGCGCGACGCCACCGACCGACACCGCAGTCACCGGGTTCGAATTGGCGTCTGCACCGATTCGATCTGCGCCTGCGCCGGTCAGCAGGTTGGCCGAAACCACGCCTGCCGTGTTCTCGGTGACATCGGCCGAATCGTTGTTCGCGGTCGGTACATCGTCCTGAATCAGTATGGTCAGGGTGCCACTGCTCACCTGGGGTGTCACATCGGTCACCGACAGCGTGAACACATCGGTCACATCGCCGGTTGCGGGATGCGTCTGCGCGGTGCCCAGCGTGTACGTATAAGACAGCTCACCGGTGCCGCCATTGAAATTGGTCAACTGCAGCGTGCCCTTCACCGTGGCAATCGATACGGGCGTGCCGCCGAGTGCAGCCAATTGCGCTGCGGTCACGTTGGTACCGTTGATCGTGATGTGGTCGAGCCCGTCCGGGGCCTGCACCACGACAATGCCGGTCGTGCTTTCGCTGGTGTTGCCTAGGTTCCCAAGCCCAGCCTCGCTCACCGTGGATTGACCCGTCAAACCGCCGTTGTTGTCGATGGCAGAAATCGCGGGCGCCGTGTCGGTGACACCGTGGATCGTGATCGTCACTTGCGCAGTGTCGGTGCCGCCGTTTCCATCGCTGATGGTGTACGTGAAAGTCTCGGTCAAGGACTGTCCGGCGATGAGCGCGTTTACCGTCGGGTTGTTGTTGTCCAGCGTGTAGGTGTAGCTTCCGTTGGCGCTTATCGTGATGGAGCCGTAGCTTCCGCCGAGCGGCGATCCGACGGTACCGGAAGTTCCTGTACCCGCAGCTTCGGTCCCGGTACGGATCGTGGTCACGGTGAGCGTTGCCGAATCCGGATCGGAATCCTGCCCCGGTGTGCCCCGAGTTAAGTCGCCGGCTACCGATATGTCGTTCTCGTTGATGCTGTTCACATCGTCTACAGCCGTCGGTGGATCGTTCACCGCTGTGATCGTGATGATGCCGTCGATGACGTTCGAATTCAGTGCGGCTGCTCCACCCGCGTTACCGCCCGCTTGAACGTTGTTGCCGTCGTTCACCACAATGCTGTAGTGCCGGTCGGTGTCGCCGCCGGGGGTCGGATCGTCGCTGGTGCTTTGGTATGAAATCGCGCGAAGCATCTCCTGGACCTGCGCAAGCGTGGTGCCGCTGGCGAGCGTGATCGTCAACGCGCCTGCGCTGCCACCGGATGTGGAGACTCCCGTGGGAAGCACGCCGCCGGTAAGCGACGCGAGATCGACGAAGAGGACGTCGCCGGTGCGATACGCATCGGTGAACGAAACCGTGATCGATCCTGCGCCGAAGACGGTCGAGGAAAGACCTGTCGTGGTCGCAAGGTCGAGATCGGCAATAGTCGTAGTGCCGGTGAGGAGCTTCACTGGAGAGATGCTCACCGAAGCACCGGTGAGATTGTTTTCGGTAACGCTCGGATTGGTCGCCGCGCCTGTCAGTACCGGTGCGTCGTTGCGCGCGGCCACTGCTGTCGTGAGCGTGGTCGCGATCGACCATGTACCGGTTGCGGAAGCCGCCGCAGTGCCGATATCGACGCCTGTTGCAAAGGTCTGCGTGGTGTCCGCTGCGCGTACCGTCAATGCTCCGGGCGTGCCGTTGTAATCGCCGGCGGGAACGAAGCGCAGCTGGTCGGTCGTTCGCAGCACGAGTGCGCTGGCGTCGGACAAACCGGTGGGCAGATCGATCCAGGTGCCGCTCGTGTTGTATTGCCACTTTCCTTCAGCCGAGGTGCTGGCATTGCCGGTAATCGCGATGCCGCCCAGAGCGGTGGCGCTGTTGCCGCCGCCGGTGATGGCCGTCTGGTTGTCGGTCGCGTCGCTGTATGTGCCGCCGAAAATCGTGGCGACGGTTGCGCCTGCGGGCGCTGCGGTGTCTTCGACCGTCGATGCCAAGGTTGACGTTGCGAGCGTTGGCCTGTCGTTCACCGATGTCACCGTCGTGCCCAACGTCACCGCGTTCGACGAATCGCTGTAGCGCGAACTTCCGCCGGTCGCGCTGCCGCCCGACAAGTCGACCTGCGTTCCGCCGACTGGCGGCGATCCGCCGTCTTCGACCAGGCGTGCCGTCAATCCATCGGGCGTGCCGTGGAAATCGCCTGCGGCAACGAAGCGCACTTTGTCGTTCGAATCGAGTACGAGCGCTGTGCCAAGCGTGCGTGCGCCGATGTCGACCCAGGCGCCTGTTCCATCGACCTGGTATTGCCAGACGCCCTGCGCCGCATTCGGCGTGTATCCGACTACCGCGACGCCGTAAAACGCGTTCGCAGACGAGCCATTGGTGATCGGATCGAGGGGATCCTTGAACTTGCCGGCAAATAGGTTGGCGATCGTGTCGCCAGTCGGTGTCGAGCCGGTGTCTTCGTTCACGGCAGGCAATGTCACTGCCGCAGCTCCGTTGCGTTGGGGCGCATCGTTCACGGCATTTACCGTGACTGAAATCGTGCGGGTAGTGACGAGCGCTGCACTCGATCCGTCGGCATAGGAGTAGTCGCCGGGATTCGATCCGGGCGCGTTGGTGTCGCCTGGAATCGTGCCTGGACGACCGCCTGTGTTGCCCATGTCGTTGTAGACCACGGTCACGTTGAACGTGCCGTTCCAGTCGGCCGCAGTGGGATCGTTCAGTCCACTCGCAGCTTCATCGGGCAGGCTCACTGTCATGGCCTGCAACCGCGAATTGATCTGCGCCTGCGTGCCTGTAATCGTGATCGTCGAAGTGGTGAGCCCGACGACCGACCCGCCTGCTCCACCCACTGTGGTGAATACGAACCCGGCAGGCACAGTGACCGTCGCCGTCATGTTGCTGGCGCTTTGAGCATCCGGATCCGCGATGCTGAAATTGCCGTTGCTTGCGTTGAAGGTGATCGTGCCCGAACCTTCGTTCACGGTAACGTTGGCGGCCGAAATCACGCCCGGGTCGTTCACGCCGGAAGGGAAAATTGCACGAAAGCCGATTCCGGTGTTCTTAAGAACTTCTCCCGAGGTCGGTGCAGTGGCGTAGGGATCGACAATCGATCCAGCGACGTCGCCGGGAGGAGCAGTCGTGCCGCTACCGACGCCTGCGCCGGAAGGATTGTCCCCACCGTTCGCGCTCGCAGTGAGTACGCCGGTCGCAACGTTTCGCACTCGGTCGTCTGCAACCACCTGAATACGGTACGTCGTGTCGCCGTTCAGCAAGGCACCGCTTAAGGAAAGCTGCAAACCAGCCAGATATGAATTGACGTTGGCGACAGTGCCGCGAATAACCAGCGCCGATGCGTTGCCGGAATAGGTGTTGTCTATCTCGAAGCTGGTTCCATCCTCGGCTGGCGAACTCGTCGAGCTCAACACCACATTCAGATGCTGCAGTGCCGATAGCGGAACGTTGGACGTGTCGGTCAACCGAATCGTCACTTGAACGAAATCGGTTTCACCGGCCGTCGATGCCAAGGGCCCACCGTCGGTGTTGTCGGTGTCTGCAATGACGAACCCGCCTATCGAAGTCGTGCCGACGATGGACACCGAACCGGTTCCAGCCGTGACGGTCGGAGCATCGTTCACTGCTGTGATCGTGATCGCAGTAATCAAAGGAGCCGGATTGTTGCTGACGCTTCCCGATCCGCCGTCGTTCCCGATGTTGGAGGCGCCGTCGCTGAAGGTCGTGGTGAGTGTCACGTCTCCAGCGGTGCCGCCGGAGTTCTGATCGTGATTGGCGTTCGCGGCGCTGGTGTAAGTCAGGCCCAGAGTCGACGAATTCAACAACGCTTCGATGTCACTGGCGCGGCCGGTCAAGGTCACGGTTCCGGTGTTGTCGCCGGTAATACCGACTGCCTGACCTGCGGGCGGCGTTATCGTCGTCTGCGCCCCGCTTCCACCGATTCCGAGCGTTCCTTGCGGCACCGACAAGGTAACGGTCACGGGCGTATCGAACGCAGCCGATTCCGGATCGGAAACCACGAAACTTCCACCGATGAAAGTCGGTTGATCTTCGAACGTGGTTGCCGTCGATGGGCCGGTGAGCGTCGCCGGATCGTTGACGCTCGATGCGCGAATGACGACCGATTTCGCAGACACGTTGCCCGCGATGGCTGCAATCGAATTGGCTGCGTCGGTGTAGAAATTCAGTTCCGAATTCACAACGGTGCTGGGCGTGATGCTGCCGGTCGGCGGGCTGTTGAGCGTGCCGCCTCCGTTGCCACCCGGCTGGGTACCGCCAGTACCGGAATCGCGATCGAGGAAGGCGCCTGTCGATGCGTCTCTCACACGATCGTCTGCAACGACTTCCACCTTGTAAATGGCGTTTCGATCGGTCGCGAAAGTCACCGTGAGTCCTGCAAGCGCGGCATTGACCTGCGCAGAGGTTCCGCGAATGGTGAGGTAGTCGTCCGAGCCGCCGTGCGTGCCATCGATGCTGATGCCGCTCGCGGCGCCGGTCGTGGCGACTTGAATGGTCGTGCCGCCGTAGTTCGCGAGGTTGAAAGGCGTGTTGGCGCTGTTGAGCAATCGCACCGTCACCTGCATGAAGTCCGATTCCTGCAGTTCGACAGTCGCCAGATCGGGATCGCTCACGCTGAACCCTGCCACCGGGTTGTTGCCCGGAATCGCGCTGTCGATGTTGATCGGACCGGTGGGACCGGCAACTACCGGCGCATCGTTCGTGGGTGTGACGTAGATCCAGAACGAGTTGTTCACCTGCTCCTTGTCGCCATCGGCCAGCGTGAACTTGAACAGATCGTCGGGCGTGGCTGGGTAGCCTGTGCTGGTCGGGTCCGATCCGTCGTTGACGTAGTAGATTTTTCCGTTGGCGACCTGCTCCTGGGTGAACGAGAAACCAAGTCCGATCAACTGGAACGTCGTGCCGTTGTCGGAGTAAGCAATGTAGCCATGCGCCGGCGCCTGAGTGATCCGGTACTGCACCTGTTGCGACGTGCTGTCGGGATCGTATGCCTGCAGGTACGCGTTCGTGATCTGCATGACCGTGCCCTCGAGCACGCCGACCAAAGGCTGGTTCGCCGAAGCGCCGCCGATGTTGTTCGGATCGGTTCCTGTCGGATCCGGCTGGGTCGGATCGCTTGCAATCTGCGGCGGATCGTTCACGTTGGTCACGACAAAACTGACCGAGCCGCTGTTCGAGTCAGCGTTCCAGCGATCGCGGCTAACTGCGCCGAACGTATCGGTTCGGGCTTCCGAGCCGTCGTGCACATAGCGCAAGCCGGTGGTTCCCGCAGAGCCGGTAATGAGCGACGTGTTGAACAGCGTGGTGTTCAGATCGGACACCAGAACATCGGTCCAGGTGCCGCCGTTGTTCCATTGCAGCTTGCCGTGCGTCGGCAGCGAGGTAATGAAAAACTGCAGCGGAGTGCCGCCCAGGGCGCCGTTGTTGAGCGCGAAGTTGTTACCCAAACCACCGGGCAGGGTTGCCGTGTTTTCGAGATACGACTCGCTGGTCGCGTCATCGGCATCCGAGAAAGACAACTGCGCTGTGGTGATGGCTGTGGTGCCGCCCTCGAGCATGAGGTTGTTGGTAGAGCCGTTCGTGACGGGTGCGTCGTTCACCGGCTTCACGTAGAACTTGAATTCGATATCGGTCACTAGGGGCGCACCGTTGTCGATGCCGCCTGCAGACACCTGAAGGCGCACGCCCGATTCGAAATCCTCGTTGCCATCGTGAACGAACTGCACTCGACCGGCATCCAGATCTGCCTGCGAAAAGGTGTCGTACTGGGACAGGTTCACCCAGGTGCTTGTGGTCGTGTTGAAGCGCTGGATGACGCCGTTCCATGCGCCCGTGGTGCCTGTGAAACCTTCGATGGTGTAGATCACCTGCGACGAGGGAACACCTGTGGCTGCGTAGAACAGCATGGGTGAATGCACGCCGTCGTCGCCGTAGATCACGGTCGTTCCGCCTTCGGTAACGGTCGACACCGGCGTGCCGGTGTTCGGATCGGTACCGGCATAAGACGTCGTCAATGAGGTCGTGGGCGCAGGCGCAGGAGCGCGAGGCGTGAGTCCTGTTCCGTCGCCGCCGGAAGCCGACGCCTGCAGGTTCAACGTGAATGTGAATTCGGTAAGAGGCGATGTTTCGGCGGCGTTGTCGTAAATACCACCGGTGCGTGTGAAATCTTCACCGGCACCGTCCCATTTCACCGAAAGCGCGTTGTCCTGAACTTTGAACTTGAACAGATCGGTCGCGCCCACACCCGCCGGGTCAAGCTGGATGTATTGCACCCGGCCAGCCACGACATCGGCCATGTTGAAAGTGGATCCGAGACCGATGATCTCGTTGTTCACAAGCACGTATCCGTGAACCGGAATATCGGTCAGCACGAACGAAATCCGCTCGTTGCCCGAATCCACGTCGGTGACCTGCAGCATGCCGGTGGTGATGGTGACTCGGAAATCGTCGGCAGTCGCGGGTGTGGCGTCAGGACCGTTGCCGGTCACGGTTGCCGTGAGCGTGCTGGCGGGATTCAGCGTCGGATCGTCGTTTACGGGGCGAATATTCAATGCGATGGTGGTCGATGCGGACAGCGCCGCGCCTGCGCCGAGTCCACCGCCGCCGTCTGTAACGGTCACGTTGAACGAGTCGCTCGGCGGCAATCCAGCCACGTCGATGCCGTCGTTCGAATAACGCAAACCTCCACGCGCCGAGTACGCGAACACGAAGCCCGAGCCAGCCAGGTCGGCAGAGGTCATCAGGTGATTCGTAAAGACCGTGGTCACGCCATTCACAACGGCAGAGCCAGTGAAGAACAGCGAGCCGTGCGCAGTAAGGCCGGTCAACTTCACGTTGAGGGTCGGGTCGCCGGGATCACCGCCGCCGTCAGCGGTGATGAAATTGCCGACGATCGATTGAGGCACGCCCGCAGACGTCGCGTTGGCAGGCTGGCCCTCAAAAATATCGCCGCCGCCGCTTACCGTCGGCGCCTGATTCACAGGCGTCACGTTGATCGTGACCTTGGCTGTCGCGGAATTGGCCTGCGGCGTCGCACCGTCGTTCAGCGAGACACGGAATTCATCCGCCGTGTTCTGCTGCGCGGTACCGCCAGCCGTGTGAACGTATCGGACCGAACCGGACTCGACCTGTGCCTGGGTGAAGGTCGATCCCACACCGAGGCGATCGCCATTGAGCGTGAGGTAACCGTAGCTGGTGTCCTGCGTAAGGCGATACACCAGTTGCGTCGTGTTCTGCGATCCGAAAGTTACTTCGCTGTCGACCGGGGCGAGCGCGGTGCCGGTGATCGCCACGTTCGAGCCTTCGACGACAGTTGCGACGCCATCGTTCAGCGTAGCCGGATCGTTGGCTGCGGTCACCGTCACGTCGATCACCCTGCTGGCGGTAAGAGGTGTCGATTCGCCATCGGTGATGGACACCGTGATCTGCGCGTGGGCAGCGGAGCTTCCGAGTTCGGCGTTCGATGCAGTGAAGACGAGCTGGTTCAGCCACGCCTGCGCGCCGCCTACCGATCCGGTGTAGCGAAGGCCGCCCGCAATGGTGATTGCACTGCCGTTGGCGCTCGGGTCGCTCAAGGTACCGACACCCGTGTTGCTCACCGTCGCATCGACGCGCACTGTGCTCGATCCGACGCCGTCGTCGCTGAGGGTCCAGCCGCTCAACGTGGCGCGGGTTGTGGAGACGTCGTTCAAAGTGGTGGGCTCGATCACGGTGATCTCGGTGGTCGAGGTGTTCACGGTGGGCGCTGCGAGCAGTCCTGCATACGCTTCATCTGCAACCGCTGCAGTCTCGATAGATCCACTTCGCGATTCGAGCGTCCAATTGCCGCCGTGAATTGCGCTGCCAGTTGCATCGGAAGATGCCGCCACATCGGCACCCGTGATACCTGCCAACCGATCGATGAAGACTGTCGAGCTTTGCGACACGTCGCATCCATACAGCAGGATGTCGCCTTCGGCTGTCATTGCCGCGCCGATGGCTTTCCAAGCATCTGCGTGCTGGGACAGCGTTGCCGAGTCGAGTGTGGTATTGCCGAGCACGACCTGACCGTCCGCGCCGTGGCTGAAGATGTGAATCGACGAAATTCCGCTGAGCCCGGACAACGCCGAAGCGAGCTGTTCGGATCCGCCCGAATCACGCTCCAGATAAACGAACTTCGTGCCGTCGGGTGCGGTCTTTGCGAGATCGCTCGCAATCTGCTGCCACTGATCGACGCTTTTATCGATGACGTACACCTCGACAGCAGCGGGCATGGCACCTGCGCTGGAGCTGACCGCCTCGGATGCTTTTGGAGTCGATGCTGCTGCATCCGGGCTAGAGTTGATTGCTGCTGGCGCTGCTGGCGCTTGAGTTTTTGCGGCCGCTTCAGCAGATGCCCGGCTTGCCTCGGCTTGCGCCGATGAGTCGGCTGCCGCTGTGTTGCTCGTATCGTGATGAGCCGCATCAACCAGCGCCGCACCATCGAACAATTGACGTGATTCGAGCACATAGCGATGCGCACGAGGACGCAAAAATTGCGCCCTCTTATCCGAAGACAAACTCATTTGTTGTAATCCCTCGCCACCCAGTGGAGATCGCCGAAAACTGCGATTTATTCCGTAAACGTAACCAGCGAATGTGGTACGTTACCAAGTGAGTCAGCTTAAGGCCGTCTTGTACTCTTTCCCCATATTTTTGAGCATTAAACAATGTATTTTTCCCGGATTCTCGCTGTAGCAACCATTACTGTCGCGTCGGCGGGCTCTGTGTCGGCTCAATCGCTGGTCATTCAGTACGCCGATCTCGCAAAAATTGCCAGCGCGGGAGAGATCGTTATCGGTGTTCGCGAAGACGCTTTTCCGTTTTCATACCTCGATCAACCCGACATCGCGAACGGCAGCTACGTTTACGGTGATCAGGCACCGGTGCCGCGTGGTTACTCGGTCGACGTCTGTACAAAAATTGCCGAGCAGGTTCGGGTCGCAGTCGGCAAGCCCGATCTCAAAATTCGCTTCAACACAGTCACGCTGGGCACGCGCACGCTGCTCGTTCGCGAAGGCATCATCGACATGGAGTGCGGCGCCACCTCTAACACGGCATCACGCGGCAAAGACTTCCTTTTCTCTGTGGCGTTCGGTATCGAAAAAGCTCAGTTGATCTCGCCTAAAGCCACGCCGGTTTCAGCCGATTCCCTGACGGGCAAACGCGTGCTGGTCAGCGCTAACAGCACCTCCGATGCATGGCTACGTACTCGCATGATTTCGCCTGCCGATTCGAACGGAATCATCCCGATCCGCAATTCCGGCCAGGCCTTCTATGCTCTGTCCGACGGCAAAGCCGACGCTTATGTGGGTTCGCCGGAAGTTTTCTTCGGCGAAGTGCTTCGTCGCGGCGGCAACATTGCCGACTTCAATCGAGTGAGTGCAGGTAGCGCTGCCGAGCCCCTGGCAGTCATGATGCAGCTCAAAAGCAATGGACTGAAGAAAGTTGCCGACGACACGATCCGCTCCATGGCAGCGTCTGGCGAAATGACCAAGCTCTACAGCAAGTGGTTCGAAGCGCCGATTCGACGTGGCTCCAAAGGTCTGAATCTCGCGATGAGCCCCGAGTGGATGGCGAAGATGAAAGCACCAGACGACGTCCCAGCCGATTGAGCGATAACTAGACCTTCACGATCCCGGTCATCCGCAGCAACAGATACCCGAACGGAATCAGCGCCATCGCAATCGCCAGATTCCAGGAATAGAACGCCAGCAGCGCGTTCTTGCGTCCCCTGCCCTTGAGCTGACGCAATTCGAAGTACGACACCGCGCGACGCAGCCGATACATCAGGATCGCGTACGAGCCGATCCATACCGGCGCGGCCAACATGAATATCAGGATTGCCGTGCGAAGCAGCGTCGTGATCGTCATTTGTAGTCGATGCCGATTAACCGACCCACTTGCGCGCGTTGCCCCAGATGCGGCTCCACGGACTCAAGCCCGAAACGTCGCCGCTGGTCCAGCTCAACTGAACGTTGCGGAACACGCGCTCGGGATGGGGCATGAGCGCGGTGAAGCGGCCGTCTGAGGTGGTGACCGATGTGAGGCCGCCGGGACTGCCGTTGGGGTTGAACGGATAGTTCTCGGTAGGTGCGCCGTGGTTGTCCACGAAGCGCATCGCGCCGATTACTTTCGATTCGTCGCCGCGATACGCGAAGTTCGCATAGCCCTCGCCATGCGCAACCGCCACCGGCAGACGACTGCCTTCCATGCCCTTGAAGAAAATGCTCGGCGATTCCAGCACCTCCACCATCGAAAGCCGCGCTTCGAATCGCTCGCTCTTGTTGGTGGTGAACCGTGGCCAGGCTTGCGCACCGGGAATGATGTCTGCGAGTTCCGCGAACATCTGGCATCCGTTGCAAACACCGAGCGCGAAGGTGTCGGTGCGAGCGAAGAACTTCTCGAACTCGGACGCCAGCAGCGGGTTGAACGTGATGCTGCGCGCCCAGCCGATGCCGGCACCCAGTGTGTCGCCGTAGCTGAATCCACCGCAGGCGACTACGCCCTTGAAATCGCCCAGCTTGGCGCGACCGGTCTGTAGATCGGTCATGTGCACGTCGTACGCTTCGAAGCCGGCTTGCGTGAACGCGTAAGCCATTTCGATATGCGAGTTGACGCCCTGCTCGCGCAGGATCGCCACTTTGGGACGGGAAGTGTTTATTGCGATATTGATGTACGGCGCCGCGACGTTCTCCTTCGGATCGAAGGTGAGCGCCAGGTGAGCGCCGGGATCGGTGGGATCGCCAGCGGCGGCGTGTTCTGAATCGGCGCAGATCGGGTTGTCGCGCTGCGCGGCAATCTTCCAGCTCACGCTGTCCCACACCTGATGCAAGTCGCTCAGCTGCGCAGAGAACACCATCTTGGTATCGCGCCACACTTGAACTTGTCCCTTGCCCGCATCGATGCTCGACGACTGCGGGCGGGTCTTTCCCACGAAATGGCTGTGCTTGCTGAGGCCGTGCTCGCGTAGCGTCTGCATCACCTCGTTGCGATCGGCGGTGGGCACCTGAATCAGCACGCCGATTTCTTCGCTGAACAGTGCTTTGAGCGTGAGTTCTTCGCGGCGAGCGCTGACCTGACCGCTCCAGTTCTTCGCATCGCCGAAATCGGCTTTGCTGTCGGTAATGCCGTCGCCTTCGGTGACCAGCATGTCCACGTTGAGCGACACGCCCACGTGTCCGGCGAACGCCATTTCGCAGGCAGCTGCCATCAGTCCGCCGTCGCTGCGATCGTGATACGCGAGCACCTTGCCTTGCGAGCGCAGTTTGTTGATCGCGTTAACCAGGTTCACCAGATCTTTAGCATCATCCAGATCGGGCACTTCGCCGCCGGGTTGCTCCAGCACCTGCGACAGGATGCTCGCACCCATCCGGTTCTTGCCGTGGCCCAGATCGATGAGCACCAGCGTGGTGTCATCGATGGTCGCGTTCAGTTGCGGCGTTAGCGTGTTGCGAACATCTGCCAGGGTTGCGAAGGCCGTGATGATCAGGCTCACCGGCGAGGTGACCTTGATCTTGTCCTTGGACGCGCCAACGCTCCATTGGGTGCGCATCGACAGCGAATCTTTGCCGACCGGAATCGAAATTCCCAGCGCGGGACATAGTTCCAGTCCGACCGCTTTGACGGTTTCGTACAAGGCAGCGTCTTCACCCGGTTCACCGCAAGCGGCCATCCAGTTGGCAGACAACTTCACGCGCGGCAAATCGATGGGAGCAGCCAGCAGATTGGTAATCGCTTCGGCCACTGCCATGCGTCCCGATGCGGGCGCATCGATCACCGCCAGGGGCGTGCGTTCGCCCATGCTCATCGCTTCGCCGGCAAAGCCAGAGTAGTCGGCGAGCGTCACCGCGCAATCGGCAACGGGCAGCTGCCACGGACCGACCATCTGATCGCGATGGCTCAGGCCGCCCACGGTGCGATCGCCGATGGTGATGAGGAATCGCTTGGAGGCGACCGTCGGGTGCGACAACACGTCGATGACCGCCCTCTGCAGATCGACACCGGTGAAATCGAGCGGCTTGAATTTGCGTGCGACCGATTTGACGTCGCGATGCATCTTGGGCGGCTTGCCGAGGAGCACGTTCATCGGCATGTCGACCGGGGTGTTCTCTGCAGAAGATTCACCATCGGCCACCACCAGTTCGCGCTGTTCGGTTGCCACGCCCACGACGCTGAACGGGCAACGTTCTCGCTCGCAGAATGCCTTGAACATGTCGAGCGATTCCGGCGCAATGGCCAGCACGTATCGCTCCTGGCTTTCGTTGCACCAGATTTCTTTCGGCGCCAGCCCAGACTCTTCGAGAGGCACCGCACGCAGATCGAATCGCGCGCCGCGTCCGGCATCGTTGGTCAGCTCGGGGAATGCATTCGAGAGTCCACCGGCGCCAACATCGTGAATCGCCAAAACAGGGTTCTTGTCGCCAGCGGCCCAGCAATGGTTGATCACCTCTTGCGCACGTCGTTCGATTTCCGGATTGCCACGCTGCACCGAATCGAAGTCGAGCTCGGCTGCGTTCGCTCCTGTCGCCATCGAGCTTGCTGCGCTTCCGCCCATGCCGATTCGCATGCCGGGTCCGCCGAGTTGAATCAGCAGGGATCCAGCGGGAAATTCGATCTTGTGGGTGAGCTTGGAATCGATGGTGCCCAGACCGCCCGCGATCATGATCGGCTTGTGATAGCCGCGTCGGATGTTGTCGACATCGGACTCGATCGACTGCTCGTACTCGCGGAAATAGCCCAGCAGATTCGGACGTCCGAATTCGTTGTTGAAGGCAGCGCCGCCAAGGGGCCCCTCGACCATGATTTGCAATGCGCTGGCAATGTGCTCGGGCTTGCCGAAACTTTCATCGAACAAACGCGACACGGTGAAACCGGTCAGGCCCGCCTTGGGGCGCGATCCGCGGCCTGTGGCGCCTTCGTCGCGAATCTCGCCACCAGCGCCGGTGGATGCACCGGGGAATGGAGAGATGGCCGTGGGATGGTTGTGGGTCTCGACCTTCATCAACACATGGTTGAGTGCGTCGGACTTCTTGTACGAGCGATCGTCGGATGCGATGAAGCGCTCTACCTGCGAGCCTTCCATGATCGACGCGTTGTCTGAATACGCGACCACGGTGTGCTGGGGCGCCAGTTTGTGCGTGTTGCGGATCATGCCGAACAGGCTGTTGTCCTGCGCCACGCCGTCAATGGTGAACTGCGCATTGAAAATTTTGTGGCGGCAATGCTCGCTGTTGGCCTGCGCGAACATCATCAACTCGACATCGGTCGGGTTGCGCTTCAAACCGGTGAATGCATCGACGAGGTAATCGATTTCGTCTTCGGCCAGTGCAAGACCGAATTTGGTGTTCGCGCTTTCCAAAGCTGCGCGCCCACCGCCCAGAACATCGACATGCTCCATAGCAGCTGCCGGCACTTCGGCAAACAGGCTGGCCGCCTGAGCGTTATCGAACATGGCCGATTCGGTCATGCGGTCGTGCAGCAGGTTGGCAACCTCAACCATCTGGTCTTCGGTGAGGCTGGTTTTGCCGATCAGACCGTTCTTGAGCGTGAGGCGGTAATGAGTGACCCGCTCGACCCGGCGAATTGCCAGACCGCAGTTCAGCGCGATGTCGGTGGCTTTCGATGCCCAGGGCGACACGGTGCCCAGACGGGGCGAGACGACGATCAATGGGCCGTCGGTCGGGCCCTCGTACGGGTCGCCGTAAGTCAAAAGTGCCGAGATGCGGGACTTTTCTTCTGCGCTGGGAATGACGTCCGACGCGACCAGATGAACGAATCGGGCGGAGATGCCACTGATTCGGTCATGAACCGCCTGGAGCCTGGGAAGAAGTTGCTGGACGCGGAAATCGCTCAAGGCGCGCGCGCCTTCGAACTGGGTAATGTTCTGAGTGAGGTGCAGAGTCACGGTGCTGGCAAGCCTTGTAAGCCTGTTGAGGGGGAATCCTGGAGATCGGAACGATCTGGAGAGCCTCCGATTTTACCTGCTGGGCACAGTGAAATATCCGGGATGGGATAATTGCAGACATCATGACCATTACGTACAAAGACGAAGAAGGCATCAAAGGCATGCGCCTTGCCGGCCGCCTGGCTTCCGAGGTGCTCGATTACCTCACGCCCCACATCAAAGTCGGTGTCACCACCAACGAAATCGACAAGCTGGCCCACGACTACATCACGCAAGTCCAGGGCGCGATTCCCGCACCGCTCAACTACCAGCCACCGGGCTACACGCCCTACCCCAAGTCGCTGTGCACCTCGATCAACCATGTGGTCTGCCACGGCATCCCCAATGACAAGCCCCTCAAAAAGGGCGACTCCATGAACGTGGACGTCACCGTCATCAAGGACGGATGGCATGGCGATACCAGCCGCATGTTTCTGGTCGGCGAACCCTCGATCCAGGCTAAGCGTTTGTCGAATCTCACCTACGACGCCATGTGGCACGGGATCATGCGAGTGAAACCGGGTGCGCATCTGGGCGACATCGGGTTCGCCATTCAGCGCTTTGCCGAAGGACACGGGTTCTCGGTGGTTCGCGAGTTCTGCGGACACGGCATCGGACAGATTTTTCATGAAGAGCCGCAGGTGCTGCACTATGGTCGCGCTGGCACGCTGGAAGAGCTGAAGCCTGGCATGACCTTCACGATCGAGCCGATGATCAATGCGGGCCGCAAGGAGATCAAGGAAATGGGCGACGGCTGGACCATCGTCACCAAAGATCATTCGCTCTCTGCCCAATGGGAGCACACCGTACTGGTGACCGAAACCGGCTACGAAGTGCTCACCGTGTCGGCCGGCAGCCCTCCGGTTCCGGCGTTCGTTACCGCTCAATAAACCTAAAAACCTCCCTTCGAGGGACCTTCACCGATGACAGAGTTGCAGGCCCTCAAGGAACGTTACCGGGACGACAAGGCCCGGCTGCTGGAGTCGGTCAATCGCGGAGGCGGATCGCTTCAGGGCATCCACAAAATCCTGTCGCGTCTGGGAGAACTGGCCGACAACACGCTTCGAATACTCTGGAAGCAGGCCGAAATGGACGACGCTTTCGCGCTAGTGGCAGTTGGCGGTTTCGGACGCGGAGAACTCTTTCCCCACTCGGATGTCGATGTGCTGGTGCTCATGCCGGCAGACCTCAACATCGACGCGGCGCCAGCCATCAAGTCCCGAGTCGAAGGATTCATCGGCAGTTGCTGGGATGTCGGTCTCGAAATAGGCTCCAGCGTTCGCACGGTGACCGAGTGCGTGCAGGAGGCTCAGAAGGACGTGACTGTTCAGACATCGCTGCTCGAAGCTCGGTTGGTAGTGGGTCAGAAAGCGCTGTTTCAGGACTTTCATCGCAAGGTGCTGTCGGCTATCGACCCGCAGGAATTCTTCGTTGCCAAGACGCTCGAAATGCGCCAACGGCATCTGAAGTTCGAGAACACGCCCTATTCGCTCGAACCCAACTGCAAGGAATCGCCTGGCGGATTGCGCGATCTGCAAACCATTTTGTGGGTCGCCAAAGCGGCCAAGCTGGGGCAAACCTGGGACGAACTGGCCGAAATCGGACTGGCGACTCCATTCGAAATCAAGCAGATCAAGCACAACGAGGCACTGCTCAGCCTGATCCGCGCGCGTCTTCATACGCTAGCTCATCGGCGCGAAGATCGCCTCGTGTTCGACATGCAGACGGCGGTAGCCGAAACTTTCAAGTTCTCGACCAAGCTGCCCGAAGGAAAGATGCCGGTTCGTCTGAGCGAAAAGCTGATGCGTCGCTACTACTGGACCGCCAAGGCAGTAACCCAGTTGAGCCAGATTTTGATGCTCAACATCGAGGAGCGGCTGAACCCGTCGACCCACGAACCGCGTCCAATCAACGAACGCTTCTTCGAGAAGGCCGGGATGATCGAGGTCGCGTCGGACGACCTGTACGAACGCGAACCGCATGCGATTCTCGAGACGTTTTTATTGTTCCAGCAGAACGTGAGCCTAAAGGGTTTGTCGGCCCGGACGTTGAGAGCGCTGTACAACGCCCGGCATCTGATGAACGCGAAATTCCGGAACGATCCGGTGAACCACGCCACCTTCATGCGAATGATGCGACAGACCTACGGCATCACGCATGTCATGCGGCTGATGAATCAGACATCGGTGCTCGGTCGATACCTGAGCGTGTTCCGCAAGATCGTCGGGCAGATGCAGCACGACCTGTTCCATGTGTATACGGTCGATCAACACATCCTCATGGTGCTGCGCAACGTCCGCCGATTCTTCATCGTCGAACACGCCCATGAATATCCGTTCTGCTCGCAATTGGCTGCCGGTTGGGACAAGCCCTACATATTCTTCATCGCAGCGCTGTTCCACGACATAGCCAAAGGTCGCGGCGGCGATCATTCCGAACTCGGTGCGCACGATGTCCGGCGCTTTTGCAAGCAGCATGGCGTGAGCAAGGAAGACACGCAGTTGATCGAGTTTCTGGTGAGCGAACATTTGACAATGAGCCGTGTCGCGCAGAAAGAAGACCTGAGCGACCCCGACGTGATTGCCGCGTTCGCGAAACGCGTCGGCAACGAACGCTATCTCACCGCGCTGTATTTGCTGACCGTGGCCGACATTCGCGGCACGTCGCCCAAGGTCTGGAATGCCTGGAAGGGCAAGCTGCTCGAGGACTTGTATCGCTACACGCTGCGAGTGCTCGGTGGACGAGCGCCGGACGTAGGCGCAGAAGTCGAAGAAAGCAAGCGCGATGCACTCGCCCTGCTCGCTCCGTTCGGCCTTGCCACCGACGTTCACGAAGCCTTGTGGAACACGCTGGGCGTGAGCTACTTCATGCGCCACGACGCCGGCGATATCGCCTGGCACACCCGCATGCTGGCTCCGTTCGTGTTCAAGAAAAAGAGCGACAAGCCACCGAAATTCCCTGGCTATTTCGAATCGACCACCGATGTGAAAGCTATCGTTCGTGCGCGTATTTCACCGGCAGGCGAAGGCTTGCAGGTCATGGTCTACACGCCCGATCAGCCGGATTTGTTCGCGCGAATCTGCGGCTATTTCGATCAGGCCGGCTTCAGCATTCTGGACGCCAAGGTGCACACCGCCAACAACGGCTACGCGCTCGACACCTTCCAGGTGGTGACCTCGCTTTCGCCCGAGCATTACCGGGAATTCATCACGATGGTCGAAGCCGATCTTGACCAGACCATCGAGGAGCCGGGACCGCTCCCGGCACCGAGCCGCGGCCGTGTCTCACGCCGCGTCAAAAGCTTCCCGATCGCCCCGCGCGTAGAGCTTCGTCCCGACGACAAGGCCCAGCACTGGCTTCTCACGATTTCTGCAAGCGACCGAGCCGGGCTGTTGTACGGTGTCGCGCTGATTCTGGCGAAGCATCGAATCAACTTGCAGTTGGCGAAGGTGACGACGCTGGGCGAGCGAGTGGAAGACACGTTTTTGATCGACGGCGCAGAGTTGTCGCAGAACAAGGCGCAAATCGAAATCGAGAAAGAGTTGCTGGAGGCGCTGGAGTCCTAGGCGAGAGAGTGAGTCGCGCGGCGGGTCCGTCGCGCGGGTCAAGCGGGTCCGTCGCGCGGGTCAACAAGGCAAGTCAGTCCCCATGCCGCAGCCGCCGCTCCACCCAGCGGCTGTATCTCGACAACCCGAAGCACATCACCCAATAAACGAAGGCGATGAACAGATAGCCTTCCAGGTAGAACGGCCTCCATTCGGGATCGCCGCCTAGCGACAGACTCAACGCGCCGGTGAGCTCGTACAGCCCGACCACCGTCACCAACGAAGAATCTTTCAGCGTGCCGATGACGCTGTTCATGATCGATGGCACCACGAATCTGAGAGCTTGCGGCAGCATGACGAGCCGCTGCACTTGCCATCGACCCATCCCCATGGCGACAGCTGCGTTGACCTGCCCGACCGGCACCGCCTGCAATCCGCCCCGAACAATTTCTGCGAGATAGGCTGCTGCGAACATCGAGATTCCAACCAGCACCCGCCACAACACGTCGGGGCGCCATCCGCTGGGCACCACCAGAGGCAGGATGAAGGTAGCCATGAACAGCACGGAAATCAGGGGTACGCCACGAATGATTTCGATATACGTGGCGCAAAGCGTGCGCACTACGGGGAAGTCGGAACGCCGCCCGAGCGCCAGAAGAATGGCTGGCGGAAACGCGAGCAGCAGACTTGCGATCGACAGGCCGAGCGTTAGCGGCAGACCGCCCCAGCTTCGCGTGGGCACCACTTGAAGTCCGAGCCACCCGCCCGCCATGAGCCAGTAGCATCCGGCGAACACGATGACCCAAAGCGCCACGAGCGGCGGTTTCCAGAACTTCGGCCGGGTGCTGACGACGATGAGAGCGATCAGCAGCACCGACACAATGGCCGGCCTCCATTGCTGCTCGTACGGATAGCGCCCAAAAAATATCGAGCGGAATTTCTCGGTGACGACGCCCCAGCAGGCCCCCACGTGGCTGGAAGCACGACACGAGTTCGCATCGGCCTTGAAGACGGCGTGAACGACGCCCCAATCGACCAGATGAAACAGTGCCCACCCGATCAAGCCTGCAAGCACAACAGTGGTGATCGCCTTGACCGGTCCCCCGAAAAGCTCCTTGCCCCAATGCGCAATGAAGCTCGGCTCGGGCGGTTTCTCGATGACCTTCATGGCCGCGTCGTTCATTGCCAGCCCTTCAACGCGACCCGTCGGTTGTACAAATTCATCACGCCTGAAATGAGCAGCGACAGCGCCAGATACACACCCATGATCACGGCAATGCACTCAAAGGCGCGGCCCGTCTGGTTGATCGAGGTGTTCGCGATGGAAACCAGGTCGGGATAGCCGACAGCCACCGCCAACGAAGAGTTTTTCGTGAGATTGAGCAGTTGATTCGTGAGCGACGGCACGATCACGCGAAGCGCCTGCGGAAGAATCACGATGCGCATCTGCTGCGCGCCGCTCAGCCCTAGCGCCATAGCAGAATCTTTTTGTCCGCGTGATACCGACTGGATGCCGGCTCGAACCACCTCCGCCACGAATGCCGCGGTGTAGAAGCCCAATGCAGACACGATGGCCAGATATTCAGGTGTTACCGCCGCGCCGCCGCTCACGTTGAAAGTAGAAAGCTCCGGCCAGTCGATCGAGGTGGGCCACCAGCTACCGGACTCAGTCACCGGCCACGGAATCGACAAACCGCTCTTGCTGAGCCAGACACCGGGCAGCGGGTTGAGCGCTTCGGTCGCGGCCGGCAGAAGCTGCGTGATTACGAAATACGTGAGCAGCAGCTGAACCAGCAGCGGAATATTCCTGATCAGCTCGACGTAGAAGGTACAGATGCCGCGAATCAACGCATGCGGCGCAAGTCGCCCGATACCGAGCAAGGTGCCGATGACGATGGCAAGAATCGCAGCCGGAACTGCAGCGCGAATCGTGTTGGCGAATCCGGCAAGGAAGGCTCGCCAAAAGGGTTGGTCCGAATCGAAATCGAGCCAGCCCTCGCCTATCTGGAACCCTGCCGGCGACAGCAGGAAATCGAAACCGGTCTGGGCACCGCGCTCCCGCAAGGCCTGCAGCGCATGGCTCACGAAGCCATAAACGCAGAGCGCAAGCAGCAGAAGAACGGCGATCTGAACGATCCACGCATGCCAGCGAGCGGGAGCCCGCCGGCGATCTACGTCCACATCCACGTCCACGTCTGCGGGTGGGGATGCGGCGCGGGATGCTGGATCGGACTCAGATCGCGGCGATTTCATTCAGCGGGCGACTGAATGAAATCAGCGGACCGGGGGCGCGTACATCAGGCCGCCCTTGTTCCAGAGGTTGTTCGATCCACGGGGAAGTTTGATCGGCGAATTCGGGCCGACATTGCGCTCGAACATTTCGCCGTAGTTGCCGACAGCCTTGATCGCGCGACCTGCCCAGTCCTTGTCCAGCCCCAGCAGCTTGCCTGTGTCGTCCGAGGTGCCCAGGATGCGCATCACGATCGGGTCTTTGCTGTCTGCTTTCATCGCGTCGACGTTGGCCATGGTGATGCCGTTTTCTTCGGCTTCCATGAGTGCGTACGGCACCCATTTCACGATCGCGAACCATTCGTCGTCACCGCGGCGGATCAGCGGGCCGAGCGGTTCCTTGGAAATCAGCTCGGGCAGGATCACGTAGTCGTCGGGATTCTTGGCTTCCTTGTTGCGAAGACCGGCCAAGCCCGACACGTCTGTTGTGTAAGCCTGGCAACGTCCAGCGAAGAACGCCTTGAATGCGGCTTCGAAGTTCTCGAACACCACGGTTTTGACCTTGACGTTCTGCGCCTTGAAATAGTCGGCCACGTTCTTCTCGTTCGTGGTGCCCGACTGAACGCAGATTTCTGCGTTCTTCAATTGTTTGGCGCTGGTCACCTTGAGCTTCTTGGGAACCAGAAAGCCCTGACCGTCGAAGTAAGTGATGCCGGTGAAATGGAATCCGAGAGACGCGTCGCGCGACAGTGTCCAGGTGGTATTGCGAGCCAGGATGTCGACTTCGCCGGCTTGCAGCGACGAGAAGCGCTGTTGCGAGCTAAGAGGCACGAAGGTGACCTTGTTCGGATCGCCCAACACGGCTGCGGCAATTGCGCGGCAGGTATCGACGTCGAATCCGGACCATTTGCCCTGGCTGTCGGGAGCCGAGAAGCCGGCAACGCCGGTGCTCACGCCGCAGTTGATCGAGCCGCGCTGTTTGATCGTGTCGAGGACTTTGCCTGCGACTGCCGGCTGAGCGGCCATCAGAAGGGTGGATGCTGCCGCAGCGATGGCGGCGATAGAAGCGATCCTCGATGAAGCGTTACGGTAGGTCATCTGGCTTTCCCTTTAGTTTTTTGATGAGTTGCGGCAAACGGTGAATACATCTTGAGTGTTCAAAACGCTCCAAAGCGCCGTCCGGTGCAGTTTAGGCGGAAGTGGAAATTTTCGCCAAGATGGATTTCGAGAATTCATATAACCTGCGGCGATGCGTTTTCGCCCCCTTGCCTTCCGCCTCTTTTGCCTCGCGTCGATGCTTTTGAGCGGACTGACCGCAGCGCATGCCGAACAGGTGATCGTCGGCTCCAAGCGCTTCACCGAGAGTTACATCCTGGGCGAGATCGTGGCGCAGACCGCACGCAAATCTGGAGCCGATGCCGAGCACAAACCAGGACTGGGCAACACCGCCGTGGTTCTGGAGGCGCTCAAGGCCGGATCGATCGACGTTTACCCGGAATACGTCGGCACCATCGAAACCGAAATCCTGAAGCTTCCGGCGAACAGCGACGCCGCGACCATCGAGCGCGAACTTGCGAAGATCGGCTTGGCTACCGCAGTACCCCTCGGATTCTCGAACGGCTACGCGCTTGCCATGACGCAGGCCAAAGCCACGCAACTCAAAATCTCCACTCTCGGCGATCTCAAAGCACACCCGACTTTGGTCTTGGGCATTTCGCAGGAGTTTCTCGGGCGGGCAGACGGATGGCCCGGGCTGGCGAAGAAATACGGCTTGCCGCAGCAACCCACCGGCCTCGATCACGGACTCGCCTATTCCGCCCTCGCCAGCGGAAAAATCGATGTCATGGACATCTACACCACCGACGCGAAGATCGCCGACCTGGGCCTGGCTGTCCTGAAAGACGAGGCCCGCTACTTTCCGAGGTACGACGCGGTACTGCTCTATCGAAACGACCTGCCGCAACGAGCGCCAGGCGCATGGGCAGCAATCGGCAAATTGCAGGGCCGCATCGACGAGTCGCGAATGATCCTCATGAATGGCGATGCCGAACTCCGCGGCAAAAGCTTTGCGGCAATCGCGACCGAGTTCGTGGATGGACCTTCGGCCAGTGCAGGGGTCGCAAAGTCCGGCTTCATGTCTCGCCTCTTTGGACCCGATCTTCCCCGTCTCACGCGCGAGCATCTCTGGCTGGTGTTCGTCTCGGTGCTAATCGCGACCTTCATCGGCGTGCCATTGGGTGCGATTGCCGCCGCGCAAAAACAGGTGAGCCAGGCGATTCTCGGCGTGGTCAACGTACTTCAGACGATTCCATCGCTGGCGATGCTCGCGGCGCTGATCCCGATACTCGGCCGAATCGGAACCGTTCCCGCCATCGTCGCGCTGTCGCTTTACGCGCTGCTGCCTATCGTTCGAAACACGCTGGTCGGATTGAACGAGGTATCGCCAGAATTAAAGCAAGCCGGCAAGGCGCTGGGCATGAGCCGATGGCAGCTTTGGCGATTGATCGAACTGCCGCTCGCACTGACCGTGATTCTTGCCGGCATCAAGACGGCTGCGGTTTTGACGGTTGGCACAGCCACCGTTGCCGCGTTCATTGGCGCCGGCGGATACGGCGAGCGGATCGCGCAGGGACTTGCTTTGAACGACAGCGCCATGCTTCTCGCTGGCGCGATTCCGTCGGCGGTGTTGGCGCTCGTGACGCAGTTTTTGTTCGAGTTAATCGAGCGGCGATTCCGGCACCGATCACCCTGACTATCAATCGTCTTCCGAATCCTCGATATCCGGGAACAGCACTTCGGTGAAGCCGAAGTTATTGAAGTCGGTCATACGCATCGGGTAGAGCTTGCCGATGAGGTGGTCGCATTCGTGTTGCACGACACGCGCATGAAAGCCATGTGCCTCGCGGTCGATCTTGTTGCCCAGGGGATCGAAGCCCATGTAGTGGATGTGTTTGTAGCGCGGCACGATGCCGCGCATGCCGGGCACCGACAGGCACCCTTCCCAGCCGTCCTCGATCTCTGCATCGAGAGGCGTGATGACCGGATTGATCAGCACCGTGCGCTCGACCACTGGCGCTTCCGGATAACGCGGATTCGCTTTGCCGCTCCCGAAAATCACCAATTGCAGATCCACACCTATTTGAGGTGCGGCAAGGCCGGCTCCGTTGTTTGCGATCATGGTGTGCTCCATGTCGACGATCAGCGCGCGGAGCTCGGGCGTGTCGAACTCGGTAACGGGCTTGGCGACGCGCAGCAGTTGCGGCTCGCCCATTTTGAGGATCTGGCGGATGGTCATGATGCGAGGTTAGCGGCAGAAAGCATCGCGAGCAATGCCGCTTCGTCGATGACTTTGACGCCCAGCTCTTCGGCTTTCGCGAGCTTGCTGCCGGCGTCTTCTCCGGCGACGACGAAATCAGTCTTTTTGCTGACCGACCCGGCGACCTTTGCCCCCGCAGTTTCCAGCATCTCCTTGGCGTCCTCGCGTTTGAGAGTCGGAAAGGTGCCGGTGAGCACGAAGGTTTTGCCAGCCAGCGGCTTCGCTGCAGCGCGCTCCGGATCCGACTCGGCCCAGGTGACGCCGCAGGCTCGAAGCTCGTTCACCACCTCCACGTTGTGAGACTGAGAGAAGAACGTATGCAGGCTTTTCGCCACGATCGGCCCGACGTCGTTCACTTCGAGCAGTTGCTCCTCGGTGGCGGTCATGATCGCGTCGAGCTTGCCGAAGCTGCGCATCAGGTCTTTAGCGGTCGCTTCGCCCACGTGACGAATACCGAGCCCGAAAAGGAAACGATTGAGCGTGGTGGTCTTGGATTTTTGCAGCGCATCGACGATGTTCTGCGCCGACTTCACCGCCATTCGATCGAGCGAGCAGAGCACCTCGAGATCGAGTCGGAACAGGTCCGGCAGCGTCTTGATGATTTCGGCGTCGACTAGCTGGTCGGCCAGCTTGTCGCCCAACCCCTCGATATCCATGGCGCGTCGCTGGGCGAAATGCAGCAACGCTTCCTTGCGCTGTGCGCGGCAGAACAGACCGCCGGTGCACCGATGATCGACCTCGCCTTCTTCGCGAACCACGTCGCTGCCGCAGACCGGGCAATGGGATGGCATCGTGAAGATCGACGATTCATGCAGCCGCTTTTCCAGCAGCACCGAGACGACCTCGGGAATCACGTCACCCGCACGTCTGACAATGACAGTGTCGCCTTCGCGAACATCTTTGCGACGGGCTTCTGCTTCGTTGTGCAAGGTTGCATTGGTGACGGTGACTCCGCCTACGAACACCGGCGCGAGTTTGGCGACAGGCGTGAGCTTGCCGGTGCGTCCTACCTGCACGTCGATCTTCTCGACCGTGGTGAGTTGTTCCTGCGCCGGATACTTGTGCGCGACCGCCCACCGGGGTTCGCGAGTGACGAATCCGAGTTCGCGTTGCAGCGACAACGAATTGACCTTGTAGACCACGCCATCGATATCGAACACCAGCTTGTCGCGCTCCGCGCCAACTCGTTGATGGAATCCCACCAGGCCTTCGCCACCTTCGACCACGGCACGATGCGAATCGACCGGCACGCCCCACGATGCCATCGCGTCGAGCACTTCGCTCTGAGTCGGCGGCTCCTTGTCCCAGCCTTGAATCTCGCCCCATCCGTAAGCGAAGAAGCTCAGCGGACGTTGCGCCGCGATCGACGAATCGAGCTGGCGCACGGCGCCGGCTGCGGCGTTGCGTGGATTGACGAAAGTCTTTTCGTTCTTCGCCCCATCGGCAATCTTCTGGCGTTGACGCTCGTTCAATTGCTCGAAACGATCGCGGCGCATGTAGACCTCGCCGCGAATCTCGATCACTTCGGGAATGTTCTTGCCGTTCAGGCGCAGCGGAATTTCGTTGATCGTGCGGATGTTCGCGGTGACGTCTTCGCCGACTTCACCGTCACCGCGAGTCGCGGCTTGAACCAGCACGCCGTCTTCGTATCGCAGGTTCACGGCCAGACCATCGAACTTCAACTCTGCGTTGTATTTGACTGGCGGATCGGTCGGCGACAGACCGAGCTCCTTGCGAACCCGGGTGTCGAAAGCATGCGCACCGCTCGCTTCGGTATCGGTTTCGGTGCGAATCGACAGCATGGGCACGACGTGCCTGACGCTCTTGAATCCGTCCAGCACACCGCCGAGCACGCGTTGTGTCGGCGAATCGGGTGCGACAAGTTCCGGGAACTCCGCTTCGAGCGCCTGAAGTTCCTTGAAAAGCTTGTCGTATTCCGCATCGGGCAGCTCCGGCTCGTCGAGCACGTAGTAACGATGGGCGTGATATTGCAGCTGCTCGCGCAGTTGTTGGGCGCGTTCTTTTTGTTTTGACGACACAGCGTGTATTTAAGAGAAAAGTCGGCGCGCCAGATGCGAGCCGGCAGACAGCTCGCGCGCGTCGAGCGTGTCGTACAACTGTTCCAGGTCATGCCCGATCACGTCCATGGCCTCGTCGCGCAGCAGTTGGCCGTTGTCATCGGTGACAACACCGTCCATCGCTTCTGCAAGATATTTCGCGGCTTCGCGCATTCGCACGAACGGTTGTTCTTCGCGCTGAACCTGAGGCACGTCCAACGACAGCGTGAGATCGCGAATTGCCGATTGGGCGGGGTCGTCGGCAAGTGCTGCTTGCGTGTCGAAAGACAGACCGAGGATGGACGCGCTGCCGGCGGCGGCCGCAGGCAACACCATGCGCCCCGGAATCACGCCGGGGACGAATCCGATTCGCGATGCGTGCTGATGGATATAGCCAGGGCTCCACGCGGCGCTGCGGGCACGCAGCGTGAAGCTGAGTTGCGCGTCGTGCGCACTGGCGAATTGATCGAGTTCGCGTGCACGCGAAACTTCGTCGAGCATTTCCGGGAAGTCCGGCGCGCCGTTGATTGCGTCGGCAAACGCCTGCGCCTTCATCACGAATTCGGAGTATTCGATTTCGTTCAAGGCACCCACGCGATTCGCCAGTTGCACACCGGCCTGAAATGCGCTGTAGCGGCTGCCGAATGCTGGGGTTTCCCAGCGCCCATCGACCTCGCTCAAGCCTTCGATAGCGAACGGCTTGGTGCCGGCTCGACGAGTCGTGGGCATGGCGGCAATCGCCGCGTCGCCGGAAACCAGTCCGTCGACAGCGATAGGCGCAATCACGTCGATCAAAGCGTCCATCGCGCCCCGAGTCTGCGCAAGCGTGGGCGCGGGCATGATCATCGGCGGATTGTCGCCATCGAAAGTCGGCTCGATCATGCCGGGCTCTATGCGTTCGGCCATGCCGCCCTGTGCGCTCAGAGGCGCGGGTTCGGTGCTCGGCTCGGTGTCGGCCTGACGGGGGGAATTTTTTCTGGAAGTCCATGCGCCATGGCCGACGATGCCGATCAGCACCAGCCCGCCGGTCACCGCCAGAGCAACTTGCAAGGTACTCATCACGCTGCCTCTGCCATGCTAAGTGCCGACTCCATGTCGACCGCCACGATGCGCGACACGCCCTGCTCCTGCATGGTCACGCCGATAAGTTGCTCGGCCATGCCCATTGCAATCTTGTTGTGGCTGATGAACAGGAACTGCGTTTCCTTGCTCATCGCCGACACCAGCTTTGCGTATCGCTCGGTGTTGGCATCGTCCAGCGGCGCATCCACCTCGTCCAGCAGACAGAACGGTGCCGGATTCAACTGGAAGATTGCGAAGACGAGTGCGATGGCAGTGAGTGCCTTTTCGCCGCCAGACAGCAAATGAATCGTCTGATTCTTTTTGCCGGGAGGCTGGGCCAGCACCTGCACACCCGCATCGAGAATTTCGTCGCCGGTCATGACCAGCTTCGCATTGCCACCGCCGAAAAGCTCGGGGAACATTTTTCCGAAATGCGCGTTGACCGTATTGAAAGTGCCGGACAGCAACTCGCGCGTCTCGCCGTCGATCTTCTTGATCGCATCTTCCAGCGTGGTCATCGCCTCGTTCAAATCGGCGGATTGCGCGTCGAGGAAAGTCTTGCGCTCGCTGGCAGTTGCCAATTCGTCCAGCGCGGCCAGATTGACCGCACCTAGCGCCGCAATCTCGCGGTTGAATCGGTCGATGTCGCCCTGCATGCCCGGCAGGCGGACATTGCCCTCTTCGATCGATTTGGCGACTGCCTCCAGATCGGCCTTGGCGTCGGTCAGCAGTTGCTCGTATTGCTCGAAGCCGAGTCGCGCTGCCTGCTCCTTCAACTGCATGTCGGTGATTCGCTGGCGCAGTGGGTCAAGCGCGCGCTCGATCTGCAAACGACGTTCGTCGCTGGCTCGCAGCTTCGTGGTCAGGTCGTCGTATTCGCTGCGCTTGGCGCCGAGCGCCTGTTCGCGCTCCAGCTTCAACGAGAGTGCCGTTTGCAGGCCAGCCTGAGCTGCGGCGTCGGTCAAACGCGCCAATTCGTCGTGAGCGCGCTGGTCTTCTTCGGCAAGCGACTTCACCTGCTGCGCAGCGGTTTCGATGGCGCGATTGAGTTCGCCGCGACGCGCTTCCAGGCTGCGCTGCGAGAAGGTTGCTTCCTGCGCCTGACGTTCGAGCGCGCGCTGTTGCTCCCGGCACTGGGTCAGCTTGCGCTCGGCTTCCATGACGCGTTCGTCGAGCTGGGCGTGTCGCTCCTGGCTGTCCGCCAGTTGCATGTCGAGCTCCTCGAATCGAGCTTCGGCGGTCACGCGACGCTCTTGCAAATCTTCGAGCGACGCGTTGACTTCGCCCAGATCGTTAGAAATCTGCTCGCTGCGAGCGCGGGTCTGATCGGCCAGTTGCGACAGACGCAAGGTCTCGACCTGAAGTTCATGCGCACGGCTTTGCGATTCGGCCGCTTCGCGACGCGCCGCGATCAATCGTTGGGACGCGTCGGAGTAAGCGGCTTCGGCGCGAATCAGCGCAGAGCGAGTTTCTTCGGCAATGAGCGATTGCGCGCGCAACTGCTTTTCCAGATTCTCGATTTCCTGGGCGCGAGCCAGAAGGCCGGCCTGTTCGGAATCCTGTGCATAGAAGCTCACGCTGTGTTGCGACACGGCATGACCGCTTTTCACGTAGATGACTTCGCCGGGCTTCAATTTGTCGCGGCTGGCGAGGGCTTCTTCGAAGCTGGGCGCGGTGTAGCAGCCGTTCAGCCAGTCGTTGAGCAAGGCGCGTTGTCCTGCGTCGTTCAGCCGAAGAAGATCGGCCAACTTTGGCAATGCAGTTTGGGCTTCTGGAGCACCGGCTTGCGGTGGACTGTAGAACGCGAGCTTGGCCGGCGGTGCATCGTTGCCGAAAGCGCGAACCGTCTCTAACCGACCGATTTCCAGCGCGTTCATGCGCTCGCGTAGGGCACCTTCGAGCGCGTTCTCCCAGCCTTGCTCGATGTGAATCCGGGTCCACAAGCCCTGCAGATTTTCAAGACCATGCTTGGCCAGCCACGGAGCCAGCTTGCCATCGGTCTTCACTTTTTCCTGCAGCGATTTCAGCGCTTCCATGCGAGCCGACAGATCGGCCTGCTTGCCGCTTTCGCTGTTGACTGCCTGCTGCTGGGTGCGACGCGCTTCGTCCAGCTGCGGCACGCTGTCCTGCAGCTCATGCAGCAGTGCGTCGGCAATTTCCGCTGACTCTTGCGCAGTGTTCAACTGCTCGCGCAGATTGTTCAAGCGCGCTTCGTCCGGCGCGGCCAACGCATTGCGATCGGCAGTGAGGCGCTCGTGACGCAGCGTCAACGCGCGTGATTGTTCTTCGATGTTTCGTTGGTCCGCAGCCAGAACCTGAATCTGTTGCTGAACCTGACCGACCGTGCCGCGCTGCTCGTTGGCACGCGATTGCGCCTGGCGCAATGCCTCTTCCAGATCGGGAAGTTGCATCGCCTGTTCTTCGACCTGCGCGGCGAGCAACTCGGCTTGCTCTTCGGCTTCCACCGTGTTGGCAGCAAGATTTTCGAGTTCTGCAGTTGCGTCGTCATGCCGCGCATTCCACTGGGCGACCTGCTCCTTGAGCTGAACCAGCCGTTGCTCGACTCGCTGACGGCCTTCGACGACGAATCGAATTTCGGCTTCGAGTCGTCCGACTTCGGCGCTGGCTTCGTACAAGCTGCCTTGTGCCTGATTCACCTGATCGCCAGCCGCGTAATGCGCCTGACGCACTGTTTCGAGGTCAGCCTCGATGTGACGCAAATCGGCAATTCGCGACTCGAGCTCGTTGACTGCTTTGTCGGCCTCGGCCTTGATTCGGCTCTGATCGGCTTCGCTTTCGGCACGTTTGAGGAACCACAGCTGGTGCTGCTTGAGCGTGACCGACGACTGCAGCTCGTTGTAGCGCTTGGCCACTTCCGCCTGTTTCTCGAGCTTTTCCAGATTCGCGTTCAGCTCGCGCAGTATGTCTTCGACGCGGGTCAGGTTTTCGCGCGTGTCGCTCAGACGGTTTTCGGTCTCGCGTCGGCGCTCTTTGTATTTGGAAACGCCTGCCGCTTCTTCCAGGAACAGGCGAAGCTCTTCGGGCTTGGATTCGATGATCCGGCTGATCGTGCCCTGTCCGATGATCGCGTAGGCGCGTGGGCCGAGACCGGTGCCCAGGAACACGTCCTGCACGTCGCGGCGACGCACCGGCTGGTTGTTGATGTAGTAGCTGCTGGTGCCGTCGCGGGTCAGAACGCGGCGCACCGCGATTTCGCCGTATTGCGCCCATTGGCCGCCCGCACGGTGGTCGGCATTGTCGAAAACGAGCTCGACGCTGGATCGGCTGGCCTGTTTACGCGAGGTGGTGCCGTTGAAAATAACGTCCTGCATCGACTCGCCGCGCAATTCGCTGGCGCGCGATTCGCCGAGCACCCAGCGCACCGCATCCATGATGTTCGACTTGCCACATCCGTTCGGACCGACCACCCCGACCAACTGGCCGGGCAACAGGAAATTGGTTGGTTCCGCGAATGACTTGAAACCCGACAATTTGATTGAATTGAGACGCACCGGCAGACCCTGTTTAGCTGGACACGGATCGATCCCTGGATCGATCCGTTAGTTGCGCCAGATGTTACCGCAGTCGTTTGGGATAATCCGGGCTATGAATCCCTTGCTTTCACATCTTCAGCCGTACCCCTTCGAGCGGCTGAAGCAGCTTTTTGCGGGCGTAACGCCTAACCCCGCCTTCAACCATGTCAGCCTCGGGATCGGCGAGCCGAAACACGCAACTCCCCAGTTCATCAAAGACACGATTTCCGCCAGTTTTGCCGAATTGGCCGGATACCCGCCCACCGCCGGATCGCCGGCGCTGCGGAGGTCTTTCACCGGCTGGCTGGAGCGTCGATACGGCCTGAAGCTCGATTCGGCCACCCAAGTTTTGCCGGTCAACGGCTCGCGCGAGGCACTTTTCTCGCTGGTCCAGACCATCGTCGACCCCACCGTTCCGGAGCAGCCGTACGTGGTCTGCCCGAATCCGTTCTATCAAATCTACGAAGGCGCCGCCATTCTGGCCGGGGCAATTCCTTTCTACGCTCCCAGCGATCCAGCCCGCAATTTCGCGGTCGACTGGAGCGTGGTGCCCAAAGAAGTCTGGGCGCGCACCCAGGTGCTGTTCGTCTGTTCGCCGGGAAACCCAACCGGCGCGGTCATGCCGCTGGACGAATGGAAGCGGATTTTCGAGCTGAGCGACATGTACGGTTTCGTCATTGCCTCGGACGAGTGCTACAGCGAGATCTATTTCCGCGACGAGCCCCCATTGGGTGGGCTGGAAGCGGCATCGAAGCTGGGACGGTCCGATTTCAAGAACTTGATTGCGTTCACGTCCCTGTCCAAGCGCAGCAACGTTCCCGGCATGCGCAGCGGTTTCGTTGCCGGCGACGCGGCCATCATCAAAAAATTCCTGCTTTACCGCACGTACCACGGCAGCGCCATGAGCGGCATGGTGGCCGAGGCCAGCATCGCGGCCTGGGGCGACGAAGAGCACGTCATCGACAACCGCCAGCAATACCGCGCGAAATTCGCCGAGGTCACCCCAATGCTCGCCAGCGTGCTCGACGTGAAGCTTCCCGACGCCAGTTTCTATCTTTGGGCAGCCGTTCCGGAAAGCTACGACGGCGACGACGAACGCTTCGCCAGAGACCTTTATGCCCAATACAATGTGACGGTGCTGCCTGGCAGCTATCTGGCGCGCGACGCGGCCGGGTTCAACCCGGGTCGCGGACGTATTCGAATGGCGCTGGTCGCGGATACCGCCGAATGTGCCGAAGCTGCTTCGCGGATCGTGAAATTTGTGAAGGGCCTGCCCTCAAAGGCATGACTTCCCTCCGTTTAGATTTTTTCTTGTCTCCATCAACATGACTCAACAACTCCAGCAAATCATCGACGCAGCGTGGGAAAACCGTGCAGCCTACTCCCCCTCTTCCGCTCCCGCCGAAGTCAGCGAGGCCGTCGATCACGTCATCAGCGAACTGAACAACGGCAAACTGCGCGTCGCTACCCGCGAAAGCGTCGGCAAGTGGACTGTCCATCAGTGGATCAAGAAGGCTGTTCTGCTGTCGTTCCGCCTGAAGGACAACGAAGTCATTCAAGCCGGCAAGCTCGGGTTCTACGACAAGGTGCCGACCAAGTTCGCGCACCTGTCGGAAGAAGAAATGAAAGCATCCGGCGTTCGCGTGGTTCCTCCCGCAGTCGCCCGGCGCGGCAGCTACATCGCCAAGAATGCGATTCTCATGCCCTCGTACGTCAACATCGGCGCCTACGTCGGCGAAGGCACCATGGTCGATACCTGGGCCACTGTCGGTTCCTGCGCTCAGGTCGGCGCGAACGTCCACCTGTCCGGCGGCGTCGGCCTCGGCGGCGTGCTCGAGCCTTTGCAAGCCAACCCGACCATCATCGAAGACAACTGCTTCATCGGCGCCCGCTCGGAAATCGTCGAAGGCGTGATCGTCGAGGAGAACTCGGTCATCTCGATGGGCGTGTACATCGGCCAAAGCACCAAGATTTACGACCGCGCGACCGGCGAAGTGAGCTATGGCCGCGTCCCCGCAGGGTCGGTGGTGGTGGCGGGCAATTTGCCCAGCGCCGATGGCAAGTACAGCCTTTATTGCGCCGTAATCGTCAAGAAGGTCGATGCGCAAACCCGTTCCAAGACCAGCCTGAACGACCTGCTGCGCGATTGATGAACCGATCGATACCGAGCGTCATCAAAACGTCAGCGACCGGTCATTGAATCAGTCATTGCGTTGATTTTTAACAATACCGATAGAGGGTGGGCAGCATGAACATGATGGAGCGGATTCTTCGCCTGATGGCGGACCGCAAGGCTTCCGACGTGTACCTGTCGGCGAATTGCGCTGCCCTGATCAAGATAAACGGCCAGTGCGTGCCGATCAGCAGCCAGATCCTTCCGATGGAAGCGCCCTGGAATCTGCTGGCCGAAGTCGTCGAGCCAGAACGCATGGCGGTTCTGAAATCGACCGGCGAGCTGAACGTGGCCTATCCGCTGGAAGACGTCGGCAACTTCCGTATCAGCGCATTTCGCCAGCGCGGCAGTTATGCGGCGGTCATCCGTTTCATTACGCCCGAAGTTCCGCGCCTCGAAGCGCTGAACGTGCCGACCATCCTCGGCGACCTGATCATGGAAAAGCGCGGGCTGATCCTCATGGTCGGCTCGACCGGCGCCGGCAAGAGCACGACGCTCGCCGCGATGATCGATCTGCGCAACGAAAAAATGTCCGGGCACATCCTGACCATCGAAGAGCCGGTCGAGTTCGTGTTCAAGAACAAGCGCTCGGTGGTGAATCAGCGCGATGTCGGAAGCGATACGCAAACGCTCGAAATTGCACTCAAGAACGCGCTGCGTCAGGCGCCGGACGTGATTCTGATCGGCGAAATCCGCGATCGGGAGACCATGTCCGCCGCCCTGGCCTATTCGCAATCGGGTCATCTGTGTCTGGCCACCATGCATGCCAGCAACAGCTATCAGGCGCTGAACCGGATTTTGAGTTTCTACCCGGCCGAAGTGCGACCCACTTTGCTGGGCGATCTGGCAGCCGGACTTCGCGCGGTGGTGTCGCAACGACTCCTGCGCACCACGCAAGGCGGTCGCGTGCCGGCTGTGGAAGTGCTGCTCAGCTCGCAACTGGTGAGCGAATTGATTCACAAGGGCGACTTCGGCGGCGTCAAGGAAATCATGGAGAAATCCATGGCCGAAGGCTCGCAGACATTCGAGGCAGACATTGCACGCTTGATCACGCAAGGCGTGGTCGATCGCAAGGAAGGCCTGGTCAACGCCGATTCGCCGACCAACCTGATGTGGCGTCTGCAAAACGACTTCACGCGCGAAAGCGCAGTGGCCGTAACCGAAGACGACTCGATGAGCGACGAGCCATCGTTTACCGAAATCACGCTGGACGTGAAGCAGTAGAACTCACACTGTCGTAATCACTCAAGAGCAGCTACCCCAAGCAAGTATCGATGTCCCGCACCCTAGAACTGACAGAACAACTCATTGCACGCCCTTCGACCACACCCGAAGACGCGCAGTGCCAGGCGATCATTGCCGATCGCCTGAAAGCGCTCGGCTTCGAGTGCGAGACCATCTCGGGCGGCCCCGATACTTTTCGGGTGACCAATTTGTGGGCGCGCAAGCAAGGCACGGTTACCGGCCCGGAGGCACGCACTCTGGTATTTGCCGGACACACCGACGTAGTTCCCACCGGCCCGCTCACCAGCTGGACCAGCGATCCGTTCGTTCCGACGCATCGGGACGGACGTCTGTACGGGCGAGGTTCCAGCGACATGAAAACCTCTCTTGCGGCCTTCGTCGTGGCGGTGGAAGAATTTCTGGAGCGCCATCCCGATCCCGCACTGTCTATCGCGTTTCTGCTCACCAGCGACGAGGAAGGCCCTGCGCATGACGGCACAGTCATCGTCTGCAACGCCCTCAAAGCGCGCGGCGATCGCATCGATTACTGCATCGTCGGCGAGCCGACCGCCGTGGCGCGTACCGGCGACATGATCAAGAACGGACGCCGCGGCACCATGAGCGGCAAGCTCACGGTGAAGGGAATCCAAGGCCATATTGCGTACCCGCATCTGGCGCGCAACCCGGTGCATCAGGTGGCTCCCGCGTTGGCAGAACTCGTTTCCATCGAATGGGACAAGGGCAACGATTATTTCCAGCCGACCAGCTGGCAGATCAGCAATATTCACAGCGGCACCGGCGCGAGCAACGTGATTCCGGGCAATGCGGTCATCGATTTCAATTTCCGCTTCTGCACCGAATCGACTCCCGAAAGCCTTCAGCAGCGGGTAGTAGAAGTGCTGGACAGACACGGCCTCGAATACGACCTCACCTGGGTAGTTGGCGGCCTGCCTTTCCTCACGACGCCGGCGGAACTGGTCAAGGCGGTGCAACTCGCCATTCGCGAAGAAACCGGCATCGAAACAGAACTCTCGACGACCGGCGGCACCAGCGACGGACGATTCATCGCGAAAATTTGCGAACAGGTGATCGAAGTCGGCCCGCCCAACGCGACCATCCACAAAATCGACGAATACATCGAGCTGGCGGACATCGAGCCGCTCAAGAACATCTACACCCGCGTGCTCATCGCGCTCGACGCATTGCTGCACGTTCGCGTCGAAGACCCCGTCTGATTCCATGAGTGCGACCGCGATCACAGTGCTCGATCTGATCGAGACCACTGCTCAAAAGCTTTCCGACGCTGGAGTTTCCTTCGGGCACGGCACCACCAACGCATTCGACGAAGCGGCCTGGCTTGTGCTGTGGCAACTCGGTTTCCCGCTCGACGATCTTGATGGCGTGAGCGCAGAGGCAGTGTCTGCCGACGACGAAATCAAGGTGCGTGCGCTTATCGACAAACGCATTTCGACTCGCAAACCAGCGGCGTATCTGACACAGGAAGCCTGGCTGCAGGGCGTGCCGTTCTACATCGACGAACGCGCCATCGTCCCGCGATCGTTCATTGCGGAATTGCTTGCGGATGGATCGATCGATCCGTGGCTCGACCCCGACACGAAGCGCGTGCTCGACCTATGTACCGGTAACGGCAGCCTGGCCGTCCTTTGCGCAATGGCATTTCCAGATGTCGAAGTCGATGCGTCGGACATTTCCGCCGAGGCGCTCGAAGTCGCGAAGATCAACATCGATCGCCACGAACTGACCGCGCGCATCCGTCTGGTTCAAGGCGACGGATTCGGCGGGCTCGACAAGAGCAAGCCCTACGACCTGATCGTCTGCAACCCGCCGTACGTGAATTCCACCAGCATGAGCGCCCTGCCCGCCGAATACTCCGCCGAGCCCTCGCTTGCGCTCGCGGGCGGCGACGACGGCATGGATTTCATTCGCGGGCTGATTTCCGATGCGCCCGATTACCTGACCGAAGAAGGCGTGCTGGTTATAGAAATCGGCAACGAGCGCGCTTTTTATGAAGCCGCATTTCCTCATCTTGAAACCGTCTGGCTCAACACCACCGCCGGCGACGATCAAGTGCTGCTGCTCACACGAGAATCGCTCGTCGCGGCGCAGCCTCTCCCGAAAGACCAATGATTTTTCTTAAAAACGTCACCTTGCGCAGAAGCGCGAAGGTGCTGCTCGACGCTGCGAACGCGACTATCAACCCCGGCGAGAAAGTCGGCCTGGTGGGACGCAATGGCGCGGGCAAATCGACTCTTTTCGCTTTGCTGAGCGGCGTTCTGCATGAAGACGCAGGCGACTTCTCGATTCCCGGCGCATGGCGCATGGCGCAAGTAGCGCAGGACATGCCTGAAACGTCGCAAAGCGCGACGTCTTACGTGATCGAAGGCGATGTGGTTTTGAATGCGGCGCGCGCCGAAGTCGCAGCAGCCGAACTCACCGAAGATGGCGAGCGCCTGGGCAACGCCTACATGGCGCTGTACGACGCAGGCGAGCACGATGCCGAAGCACGGGCTCAGGCACTCATTCTGGGGCTGGGCTTCAGCGTCAACGAGGTGAACAATCCGGTCGACAGCTTCTCCGGCGGATGGCGCATGCGACTTCAGCTAGCGCGTGCGCTCATGTGCCCGTCCGATCTATTGCTGCTCGATGAACCGACCAACCATCTGGATTTGGACGCGCTCGTCTGGCTCGAAGCCTGGCTCAAGCGTTATGCCGGCACCATGGTCGTCATCAGCCATGACCGCGAATTCCTCGATGCCGTGACCGATGTGACCTTGCAGATCGACAGCGCGAAGCTCAATCGATTCGGCGGCAACTACAGCAAGTTCGAAGAGATGCGCGCGCAGCAACTCGAATTGCAGCAGAACTCCTTCGCCAAGCAGCAAGACAAAATCGCTCACTTGCAGAAGTTCATCGATCGATTCAAGGCCAAGGCCAGCAAGGCAAAACAGGCCCAGAGTCGCGTGAAAGCACTCGAACGCATGGAGAAGATCGCGCCGGTTCTGGCCGAAGCCGACTTCAACTTCGAGTTCAAGGAGCCGGCCAACCTGCCCAACCCGATGCTGTCGATGACCGGCGCATCGTTCGGCTATCCGCCGCCGGATGACGCGCTGGAAGGAACTCCTTCGACCGTCATCGTGAAGAACGTGAGCCGCTCGGTGCTGGCTGGTCAGCGCATTGGCATTCTGGGTGCCAACGGACAAGGCAAATCGACGCTGGTTAAAACCGTGGCTCGCGATCTCCAGCCGCTGGGCGGCGAAATCACCGAGGGGAAGGGGCTCAACATCGGTTACTTCGCCCAGCAGGAACTCGACGTGCTGCGACCGTTGGACAATCCGCTGGAACACATGATCCGCCTCGCGAAAGAGGTGACCGCTGCTGGCAAAAGCGCCGGACAGGCCATGCGCGAACAGGACTTGCGAAGCTTCCTGGGCATGTTCAATTTCGGTGGAGACATGGTCAAGCAAGCCGTCGGTTCGATGAGCGGCGGCGAGAAAGCTCGCCTGGTGCTCTGCATGATCGTCTGGCAGCGCCCCAACCTTCTGCTGCTCGATGAGCCAACCAACCATCTGGACTTGGCAACCCGCGAGGCGCTCAGCGTTGCGCTGAACGAGTTCGAGGGCACCGTCATGCTGGTGTCCCACGATCGCGCTCTCCTGCGCGCGGTGTGCGACGAGTTCTGGCTGGTCACCCGAGGCGGCGTCGAGCCTTTCGACGGCGATCTGGACGACTACCAGAGGTTCTTGCTCGACGAAGCGAAGCGCGCTCGCGAGAACATCAAGGAAGCGAATCGGGCTCAAGCCTCGGCAGCGGTCGCTGCGCCAGTCGCGGCTCCCGCTCCGGCGCCAGTCAAAAAGTCTTCGCGCAGCGCCAGCACCATCCAGCGCGACATCGACAAGCTCGACGAGTCGATGACCAAGCTCAACAAAGAGAAAGAAATCCTTGAAGAGAAACTCTCTGTGTCATCGGACCCGAAAGCCATTGCAGAAAGCGGCAAACGCCTCAAAGTGGTAACCGAGGAACTGCAGTCGCTCGAAGAAAGGTGGCTGGGTTTGTCCGAAGAAATGGAAACGCTGGGCTGATCGCTTCGCCGGTTGAATGCCGGATAAAGGTGCGATGCCCGGCAACTAGAGGAGCACGCATTGCGCACACCATCCGTAAACGATCTGGCAGCTGGCGATCCAGCCATGCTCGAGGCAATCGCCCGAGCACGAAAACTCCTTCACAAACGCGCCCTGATGGCTGCGGCCGCAGGCTCGGTGCCCATACCCGGACTCGACTGGGCGGTAGACGCCGCCCTCCTCTCCAAGTTGATTCCGGAAATCAATGCCATGTTCGGCTTGTCCGAGAAGCAGATCAGCCAGCTCACTCCGCATAAGCAGGAACAGATTCAGAAAGTTGCCGGCGCTGTCGGCTCGATGTTGGTCGGAAAACTCATCACGCGAGATCTGATCGTCACTGCGGCCAAGAAAATCGGCATCAAGCTGACCACGGCGCAAGTCGCGAAATATGTTCCTTTGGCAGGGACGGCCATATCTGCGGTCATCGGCTACGGCGCGGTGCGCACCCTCGGCGAGCAGCATTTGAAAGATTGCGTGCGGGTGGCCAAGGAAGTGCAGCTTGCTCTTCCAGCGCCACCTACCGCAAAAACACTCGCGCCTAAAAGTTAAAGAATGTCGTCATCTGCCAGGTCTCCCCAATACCTGTCGAACGTATTCACGTCGTAAGTTTCGAGGTGCTTGACCCGCCAGGTCGAATCTCTATTCATGACCCGTTCGAACTTGTCGATTCGAACGATCCAGCTTGCCGGGACTTTTCCTTTGATGGCAAATTCACGATTCGCGCTGCCTGCGCTCTGCGCGAGCTTTTCTTCGACGTCGTACCAGTTGACGTACGGACTCGAAACAGCAACGTCTACGTCAGGTACTTTGAGAATGTAGTTATAGCCAAATCGAGGCAGATTCTCTTGGGATGAGGGCCCGAAGGCATACCGCTCCGCCTGCGCTGCACTTCGAGAAAACGACACGTAGGCCGAGTCGCTCGACCCACCGCTGAGGTGTGATCTCATGCTGGCGTTAGTGCCCCTGGGTTCAAAGCCGTTCTTCAAAATTTCTTCCATAGGGCGCGAATCGGCTCGCGCGATGTAAGACGGAATATTCTGCGGGTCGATGATCCGAACACCCATCGAATCTGCAGGCATCTGTTTGGGCGTTGGACGCAGAATCTTGAGCGGCGGGTTGTCTTTTAGCATCGCGCCGCGCGCAGGATTGCGTGTGACGTAGAGCGCCTCCGGATCCAGGGGGACGTCAGATGAGCCGATGGCACTTGCCACCTTTCCAAGGAAGCCGGATGCGGCATTTCGAAGCGTGTTGGCGGCGGTGTCGAAAACGGTGACGCCGCAGGCGGAGCCGGTCGGGTTCGGAGCAGAACCGCTCGCCATCGGCTTCGGAGGTTTTGCAAACCTGTCTGGTGGGCCGGTGCGCGTACCAGTCGGAACTTCGACATGTTTATAGTACTTTTCAGGAAACTTTCCATGTTGTCTGATGAACTTCAAGACGCTCAACTTCTCCCCATAGTTGAGCACCTTGAGTTGTCTCAGAAATTTTTCTTTATCAAGAACCTTTCTCTTCAGAGGCAACGGCTTCTTTGGCAACTTCACTACTTTTACATCGTCCTTGCCGTTTATTCTGTTCCCGTAAACATCGCCTCTGGGCTGAGGATGCATAGGGAATTCCGCGGTCACATCAACCAAAACTCTGTCGAGTTTGGGTTCTGAGGTTTTCGGCTTTTCCGGACCGTCGTCGAGATTGGTGATGTCGGCGCCGTGCACATCGGATGGATGGACTTCCGACTTCGAAATCTCCGATTCATTCGTTTTTAAATCCGTCTTCAATTTATCGGCCGCCAACCCGGCGCCGGCCACCGTGCCGCCGACGACTAACACCGGACCTACGACAACGAGAATGGCTCCCCCCGCAGAACCACCACCCTTTGCAATCACATCTGCGCCAGCCACCGTACCGCTGCCTCCAGTGATCGAGCCGCCCGCACCTGATTCTGAATGAACGAGTTCTTCGCCATCGGAAGCAGAACTACCCGGGTTCGAACTACCCGGGTTCGCACTACCCGAGTTCGGACGGCCTGAGTTGGAAGGTGCAGGTGCAGGTGCAGGTGCAGGAGCCGGTGAAGATCCGTCGGGTAGAACTGCTATCGAAACGACTGCTGCGCCCGCGGCCCCCCCGGTGACGACAGACGCAATGGGAAGAACATCGCTTACGGCCAAACCCGCATCATCAGCCAGGATCTCCAAGTTCTCCAGCAGTTCCACTTCTACTATCTCTTCATCCTTGACGCTTTCTTCAACAACATCGTTTCCAATCTCCTTCACGTCCGCGACGCCTTGGGATTTGCTTTTTTCCTCCGGGTTTTCGTCGGCGGAACAACTTGAGGCGCCACCAGCTTCACCAATTTCACTTATCTCGGATAGATCGACTTTGTTTAAAGAGTAATTTTTTTGATCCGCAAGCGGATTTGTACGATCGGCAGCAGACCCTGGGAAATCGTCGCTGTACTTGTCCGGCGACTTTTGCTTGGGACCGGACTCAGGCGTGTCGAACGGAAAACCTCCATACGTGATATCAAACTGCGTTGTCACGAAATCTCTCGTACCGAACACCGACCTGTAGCGCGATCTGAACGCTAAGTCTTTCAGCCTTTCCATGTGGGTGTTTTTCAGCGTAGCTGCTTCGTTGTGAATGCTCAGAAGCGGTGCGTGAAAATTTTGAATCACGCCAGGTTTCTTGATGAGGGCAATTCGACTCAAGACTAGAACGTACATTTTTTGCAAGACGGAATGCTGTAGTCCTTCCTGCGCGTAGCCGGTGATCGCTGGCAACAACTTGCCGATGACATCGACGATCGAGCTGTCTGGCAAACAGTTCAGGTTCATGCTGAGCGCAAGAATTGGATCCACACTGGTTGCCCACTTTGCCCCCGCCATGTCGAATACTTTGTAGAACATCGCTTTGCGAAACTGCGACGGCATGTATCGCATATTGGCCACCAGATATTCGCTCAGCTCATTCCGGGGTCTACCTTCGAACGACTTCATCACTGCGTGATGTGCCGCCTGCATGTCGCCGCGCAAATAATTTATCGCGAGCGTCAAGGCGGCCATCGGTTGCCGGCGATCGTTCGCAGGTAGTTTCCGAATGACCGCCAGACTCGCATCGAACGCGGACTTTCGAACGGCGGGCTTTAAACGCCGTATCTGGCCGATGACGTTATCAAAATATGAGGCGCCGTCCGGGCGGGCCAGAACTGAATCGACACGTAGCGAAGGGTCCGGACTTGTGGGCACTCCCTTGACTATGACCGAGTCGAGTATCGATTGATATGACTTCAACTGCGACTTCGAAGACAGATATCTGATCTGACTTGTCAATGCGTCCGTCCATGGCCCACGTGCCTTCGCTGGGAGCCCCTGGGTGCGCTCCAGCATCATGTCGAACGCCCAGAGCCTCTTACTTCGTCCCAACAGTCCAATCGCAGAAATCAAGTGCTCTTGCACGAGCGCCTGATCTGGCCCATCCAGTGCGAGAGTCAGGAGAGATAACTTCTGAAACGTAGACGCTCTATCGGGCTCACTGAGTTCCTTCAACTCCTTGAGGATGCTGATACAGATCTCCGCCCGGTGTTGATCGTCAAATTTCAGGCTTGCGGTGTAGACCGAATTCACCATCTTTATTGCGTCGGCGTCGGGCATCGTTGCGACGTGCCTCAGTTGCGTCTGCAATACCTCGATCGCCTGATACTGCGGGAGCTTTTCAACCGACGGGAGTAACGCTTGCACTCCTGAAAACATGTCCTCGGGGCGCATCCACTTGATCGCCTGAGCGAAATGAAGGGTGACTTCATGAGACAGCGGTTCGTCCTTCTGGCGAAGCGGCGCAGACTTGAACCGCCCTTCGAACTCCGCCAACGTCAATCGTGCGCTGCCATCTTGCATGTCCGCGAAGAAGTTACACGGATCGCTCGTCGACGACGATGGGTTGTTGAACCGCTTCGCCGACAACGAAACAATCGTCGCGGGTATCGGATTGGCCGGCCTGGAAAACGCGTGAGGATCTTCGTCCTCGAACTTCGGCATACCGTTCAAACTTGGTCGAAGCGAGCCGCTCACCGCGCCTTGAGCCAGCTGGAAGCCCGCGACTTCTGCGGTCGGCAAGGCGATTTGCTTTGTCAGTCCTGATTGGAAGGCATACGGAATATCGTTCTTCAAAAAATGCAACATAGCGCGGCCGATGCCGCGGTCTTTGGTCAGAACCTGTCGAACAAGTTTGCCGCCCGCGTCGATCTGACCCACGTCGCCGGCCTTTAAATGCTCGATATCTTTTGCGTAACGCTCATAGTCGATTTTTGCGTTTGCGTAGTCGATTTCCAGCGTTGTCTTTTCTTCGAGCAATTTGTATTGCTTGTTCTGAAAGTCTGAAGTTGTAGCCCCCGAAACTGCAGCCTTGCCATCGAGTCTCGACTTTCTGAAAAGGGTAGAAAGCTCTTCGATCTTCTTTTGTTTGATCGCACGCTGCTCTAGAGTCTTGAATCGCAGTTCAAGTCTGTCGGCCTGCTGACTCATGGCGCGATAGGCATCGCTGCCTTTGACTGTCGCGATGTAAGTGAAACCCGAAATCGGTGTCGGCGCCAACGCACAGACTTTTTCGTTGCCTCGCGCAACGCATTTTTTGTATTCATTCGCTATTCGCGTTGCACTTACGTCAACACGCGTGCGCTCGGCACATGCGTTTTTGAACTCGCTCCACAACTTGGAATCGTCATGCGCCGATGACGATTGCACGGACAGCAGCGCTTCAGAATTTCTGAAGATGATGAATTCGAGATCCTGATCGCTCAGGTCCTTCGAGTCCATCTTCGCGAAAGTCAGAACCGAATTCATGATTTCCCGATCGACGATCAAGGGCTCGTCGGGCGGACAGTTCAAATTGAGCGCGTTGATTTCCCTCTGTACCGAAAGAATCGACTTCATCTGCGCAAGCTCACGGTCGGTGCCGCATGCCATCAGCGCGGTCAGTTCGTCGATCCGGTAGCTTTTCTTCGCAAGCTCCATCCCGTCTTGCTGCAGCGCAGGAATCAATAAATTTTCGATGTGCCGCGAAAACGCAGCTTCATGCGAGTTCTGAAACTGGTCCTGCAACCAATGCGAAATCGAAGTCAGTTCCGATCTGTTTTCGAGCGCGTTGTACTTTTGTAGTGCCAGCAGTCCAATGGCTTTGGTGTCGTGCCAGTTGGACGCCGCTTTTGTGAGACCGGCCATCACCGGATATGTAATGAGCGAGGTCAGCCGCGCGAGCGGCGCGAGACCGACGGCGCCCAATGCAATCGATGCGCCGCTACTGGTGATGATCTGCACTGCCATGTTGGCTGCAACCATCACAAGCTGAGTACACATGCGCGCATCGAGATTAAAAGCATCCTTGAGATCGGCATCTTTCGACAGCGCGAATGCAAGCTCATCTGCAATTCGATGCTTCAGTGCGCTCAGATCGGGCGGCCTTGCACCGTCCGGGCCCAAAGGCTTGCCCGCACGATTCGCCAGGGCCTTCAGGTCTTCGAGTCGATGCTTGAACTGTGCAATCGATTGCGCATTTTTCTGCATCTCGGTCGAGTCGAGCGGCAACCCTCGCGCAAAGAACCCATGGTTCCTGAGGGGAGCGGTAATTCCGCCCACGATAATCCGGCCTGTGCCTCCGACCGGCGCGCGTGATGCCCTCATCACTCCATCCTGGAGAACGCTTGCACCATCGGTAGGCAAGACCACTGGAGCGAGCATCCGAAATGGGAGCTTGAAGATTTGACGCGGCACTTCCATAAGCACGGTGTCGATGACACCGCCGACATGTGCGGCATCGACGTTAGGCACGCCAGCCAGCTTCAAAAGTTTCTTGGCTTCGGCGTGCGACAACTTTCGGGCGCGGTTCTGCGAGAGTTGGCGTATGTAATTTTCGAATCCCTCCAGCGGGGCTTCGTAGATCTTGTTTCGTACCTTGGCCAACTCTTCGAAATACAGCCGATTGGCACCTTTTAAAGCTCGCGCCGGAGGCTTGAGCACTTTCAGACTTGCCAAGGTCGGGGCAGTGGACTCTGGTGCCACGACAGCCTGCGCAGCTGGACTTCGATCGTGAAGCACCGAGCAAATGCCGTCCATCCACATATCGTTCAGTTCGCCCAAATCAATCGATTGCGAATCAGGGATGACGCCTCGTTAGCTAACGTGTTCGGTGACGCTTGAGTTGTCGAAGAGAAAAAAGTGGAGAAGTCGTCGACAGACGACGCGCCGACATACATGCTGGTCGGTATGAAATCGAGAGACAGAAAAAAATCCTTGATTGCGAAAATGACGACAGCGTTCGACGCAAGACGTGTCTTGGCCATCACTTGTGGAATCAGGTAGTGAGGTGGCACACAGATCAGTTCCTACGCCGACAGAATCTCGCCAGCTTCGGTGCATCTCGATTGCAGTTCTCATCGCGCACGGTCTTGAGTGGATGAGGCAACGAAACTGCTTTCCGCACCGGGCTAATCCACGCTGAAGCTGAAAAAGTCGCCCGCAAGCTGAACCGGCTTTAGCTCGCGTCGCGGAGATCCCGAAAGCGAACATAGATTTTCGGCCGCCCAAATAAAGAAACCCGCCAGTCTTTGAAACTGGCGGGCTTGCCTGTAGCGATATTTAAGCGATTGCCTCAGAGATCGGCAGTTGCCGATCGATTGGCCAACCTATCGCGAGGACAGGCGAACGCTAAGAATTACTTCTTGGGTTGTTCGGTGCTAGCGCCGGGCTTGCCGTCAGGAGCGCCGCCGGGCGTGGTGCCCATGCGTTGCGTGGTGGGGGTCTTCATTTCTGTGGACATACCCGAGGTTGCGCCCATCTTGGGGCTGGAAGCACCAGGACGGCCATCAGGAGCTGAGCCTGCGGTGCCGGTGGTGCCTACGCCGCCGGTGCCCTTGCGTTGGGTAACGGGGGTCTTGGCTTTATCGGACTTGCCGCTGGTTGCGCCCATTTTGGGGGTCGAAGCACCAGGGGTGCCGTCAGGCGCGGACATGGGAGCTGCAGTTTGAGCAACTGCGAATCCGGAAACGGCCATCATTGCTGCCAACAGGAGGGATGCGCGAGTAGTTGTCTTCATGACTTGATCCTTTCGAGGTCTTGTTTAGTTTCTAGGGGACTCGAACTAAGTCCGCCTATGAACAATACGCACCACACAAAGGTTCAGATGAAGGAAGTACACCTCACGCGATGTAGGACACGGCGCTTACGCGGGCAGACCGTTTGCGGCTAGTGCGATCAAGGTGTTCAAGGGCCCGCTCAAGGCCTTCTTGCTGTGATGAATCAACGCGAATTTGCGATTGAGTTTCGGCAGCACTGTGTGCAGTGCAACAAGTTTTTTCGAAGCGATCAAATCGTCTACGACACACAAAGACAGGCAGCTGATGCCGAGTCCCTGCGCGACTGCATTTTTGATGGCTTCGGAACTTCCAAGCGTCATGTCGGCTATCAGGTGATGCAGATGCGGAATCAGCGCCTGCTCGACTGCCTCGCGAGTGCCCGACCCGGCTTCACGCAGCAGCCACGATGCACGTCTGAGTTGGTCTATATCGATAGGTTTTTTGGAGGCGAGCTGCGTCATCTTCGACAGCTCATGTTCACTCGATGCCACGATCACCATCTCGTCGTCCATCCATGGAATGACTTCGATATCCGGCACATGACACGGCCCTTCGATGAGTCCTATATCGGCGCGGAACTCTGCAACTGCGTTGGCAACCTCGCTCGTGTTGCCGATGAACACTTCGAGTCGAGACGATGGATACACGGAGCGAAAACGACTCAGAAGCGCAGGCAGCAAATAGTTGCCGATGGTCGTGCTTGCAGCTACCCGCAGATGAACCGGCGCGACGCTCGGGTCGCCATCGTGTTCGTCGAAAGATCTTTCTATTGAGCGCGCGCTGTCCAGAAGTCCTCTGGCAGACGGAAGCAACGACCTGCCTTTTTCGTTGAGCACCAAGCGCTTGCCGACGCGATCGAACAGGCGAGCCCCAATGAGCGACTCGAGTTCGTTCAACGCCGCACTCGCAGCCGATTGAGAGAGCGATTCCGCAGCAGCAGCAGCGGTCGTCGATCCGCTCTCGGCCACCGCGCAAAAGATTTGAAGCTGCCTGAGGGTGAATCTCATGGAAATAGCGAAATCTAGGTTGATCTTTGATGTTTCAACCTATTTTATAGGTAGGTCATAAACAAAGGATTCGTTTTACATATCCATATGACCAACAGATAGTTACGACATGTCTGCACTGCGCTCCGCTCTCCCACTGCGATTTGTCGGCCTCGTCCCGGGTCTCGTATTGACTTTCGCGATTGCGGTCGTGGCCATCGTGGGCGGTCAGAGTGCCTGGATGCTGTCGCACGGAATAAGCCCGCTAACTCTCGCGATTGTGGTCGGCATGATCCTGGGAAACCTTATTCCGGCGACCGTCGTAGCGCCCTGCTCGCCAGGAATCGCGTTCTCGCAGAAACGACTTCTGCGACTCGGCATCATTCTTTATGGCTTCAGGCTAACGTTCGCCGATGTCGCGCAAGTCGGGCCTGCTGCGGTGCTCATCGACGCAATCGTCCTCTCGAGCACGTTCGGAATTGCATGTTTTCTTGGCACGCGAGTGTTCGGCCTCGACAAAACAACGTCGATGCTTATTGGATCGGGTAGCGCCATATGCGGTGCAGCGGCCGTACTCGCCACACAGCCTGTGGTGCGAGGACGCTCCGATCAGGTCGCCGTGGCAGTCTGCACCGTCGTGGTGTTCGGAACCATCGGCATGTTCCTCTACCCTGCTCTCTATCAAATGGTGGCCGACGCTGGCTGGCTAAGCGCAAAGCAATATGGCGTGTACGCCGGATCGACCATTCACGAAGTCGCACAAGTCGTGGCTGCTGGCCGCGCGGTCAGCGAACATGCTGCGGACACTGCGGTCATCGCCAAAATGGTTCGCGTGATGATGCTCGCCCCCTTTCTCGTCTTGTTGTCCATGTGGGTCGCTCGTTCGGATCGCGCCCAAGGCAACGCCGACGCGCCGACCTTCTCGCTGGCGGCCCTTCCATGGTTCGCGCTGGGCTTCGTCGCTATTACCGCGTTCAACTCGACGGTGTCGATTCCTGCCGAAGTCAAACGCCTGCTGATCGACTTCGACACGCTGATGCTTGCGATGGCAATGGCCGCCTTGGGCATGACCACCCATTTGTCCGCCATCCGACGCGCCGGAATGAAGCCGCTGATGCTGGCGTCGGCCCTGTTCGCCTGGCTTCTCATCGGCGGATTCGCGATCAACATGATCGTCACCAGACTGCTCTGACCAGGCGGGGGGTGCGGGAAACACGCGCAGGACGGGCGCATCAGATAGATCGGCAGTTCACTTAGTCGAAATCAAACTGAAGTTGGCCTAAAAACTGCTGTGGAAAGCAGACTAGTTTCGATACGATGTAACCAAACTTTAGAAGGTCCCTTCAATATGCGTCTCCTTAAATCGATCGCCGTGGCATTGGCCGTTTGTGGCTTCAGTGGCTTCATTCCCGGCAACGCGTCCGCGCAAAGCAAATCCCATCTCCAGACAATTCTCGAACGCGGCACGTTGCGCGTCGGCACCACGGGCGATTTCAACCCCATGTCGGTGAAAGATCCGGCCACCAACTCCTACAAAGGCTTCGACGTCGATGCCATGGAGCAACTGGCCAAAGACATGGGCGTGAAGGTCGAATGGGTGCCTACCGAATGGGCAACACTTATTGCAGGACTCACTGCCGACCGCTACGACATCTTCGCTGGCGGCTCCTCGCTCACCATCGCACGCGCCAAGACCGTGGCATTTACCGATCCTTATGTCGAAGCCGGAACGGTTCCTCTGGTCCTCAAGAAAGACGCCGGCAAGGTCAAGAGCTGGGCCGATCTGAACAAGAAGGGTGTCGTCGTAGCCGTGCTGCTGGGCACCGTTTTTGAAGAACAGGCCAAGGCCATGTTCCCCCTTGCCACGGTCAAGTCGATCGAAAAACCCGCCAACGGATTTCAGGAAGTCCTGGCCGGCCGCGCCACCGCAACCATCACCAGCAATATCGAGGCTGCGACTCTCGTGCAGACCTACCCGGCGCTCGCCACCGTGTCCGGAGTCGATCTTCGCAACAAGCGTCCCTTTGCATACCCGGTCGCCCAGAACGATCCCACCTGGACCATCTTCCTGAACAACTGGATTTCGCTCAAGACTTCCGAAGGCTATTTCAAGACGCTTGAGACCAAGTGGCTGGCCAGCAAGTAACTGAAGTTCGAACCGGAACTTCCGCTCAATTGAAGTTTTTCAAGGTACGCGACGCCCGATTCGCGCTGCTCGGCGTGCTGCTTCTTGCGGCACTCGCCGTCGGCGGTTGCGCGTCCAATTCCAACTACACCTGGGGTTGGTACGTGTTCAACCCGGCCCTTCCGAAAGGGCTGTCGAACATCCAGTTCCTGCTCACGGGAGTCTGGCTGACCCTGGCCCTGTCGATCACGGCTATCGTCATCTCGGTCGTCGTCGGGCTGATCATGGCGGTCTGGTTGCTGTCGCAATACCGGGTACTTCGCTGGGTAGCGCGGGTGTACGTCGAATGCTTCCGCGCGATCCCGCTTCTGGTGCTTTTGCTCTGGGTTTACTACGGCTTGCCAGTAGTGAGCGGCATTCAGTTCGATGCATTCGCAGCAGGCGTGCTGTCGCTTGCCCTGTCCGATGCCGCGTTCGAAGCTGAAGTGTTTCGTGCGGGCATTCAATCGGTGCCCAAGGGTCAACGCGAAGCTGCCGAAACGCTCGGGCTGTCGCGCTGGAAAACGCTTCGGTTCGTCGTCTTTCCGCAAGCCATCCGCACGATTCTTCCTGCGCTCGGCAACCAGTTCGTCTACGTCATGAAGATGAGCTCGCTGGTGTCGGTGGTTGGCCTGCAGGAGCTCACCCGACGCTCCAACGAGCTCAACGTGACCGAGTACCGCCCGCTGGAGATCTACACCTTCCTCGTGGCCGAATACCTGCTGCTAATCCTGCTGACCTCATGGGGCGTCAGACGGCTGGAACGCAAACTGTCGCAATCGCCGCGTTGAGACCAGCGGAGCTATTGCAATGCCCGATCGAGATCAATGATGCAGGATGCGGCTCAGGAACTCTTTGCATCGCTCGGTCTTGGGCGCGCTGAAGAATTCGAGCGGCGGCGCACTTTCGATGATGCGGCCGTGATCCATGAAGATCACCTTGTCGGCGGCGCGCCTGGCGAAACCCATTTCGTGCGTCACGCAAATCATGGTCATGCCGTCCTTGGCAAGATCTTCCATCACGTCGAGGACTTCCATGATCATCTCCGGGTCGAGCGCAGAGGTGGGCTCGTCGAACAACATGATCTTGGGCTTCATGCAGAGCGATCTGGCAATGGCGACCCGTTGCTGCTGCCCTCCGGACAGTTGCCCGGGGAACTTGTGGGCCTGCTCGGCAATTCGCACGCGCTCGAGGTATTGCAAGGCCAGAGCCTTCGCCTCGGCTTCGCGCATGCCCCGCACTTTGACAGGCGCGAGCATCAGATTTTCGAGGACCGACAGATGCGGAAACAGGTTGAACTGCTGAAACACCATGCCCACTTCACTGCGCAGACGCGCAAGGCTGGCCCGGTCGTCGTTGAGCTCCTGTCCATCGACGAAGATTCGCCCTTCTTCATGACGTTCCAGCCGCGAGATGCAGCGAATGAGAGTGGATTTGCCGGACCCGGACGGACCGCAGATGACCAGCTTCTCGCCGGAACGAACCTCGAGGTCGATGTTGTCGAGAGCCTTGAAAGTACCGAACGATTTCGTGACGCCGGTCATGCGGATGATCGGGTCGGAAGTGGAGGTTTCAGCGTTCGACATCGGTCGGTCCCGGGGTTGTTTCGGAGCGCTTCGAAGTGAGCGCGGTGAACTATTATCTTCAGCCATGCTGTTAACTCAATCAACCTGGCAGGAAATCGAGGCGTACCTTGCTCGCTCCAAGGCAGTCGTGATCCCGATCGGCTCGACCGAGCAGCACGGCCCACTCGGCATCATCGGCACCGATGCAATTACTGCAGAAGCAATTGCAAAAGGCATGGGCGACAAATCCGGAGCACTGGTCGGACCGACTCTTGCGCTCAGCGTTGCGCAATTCAATCTTGGGTTCGCAGGAACCGTATCTCTACGCGCGTCGACCTTGATGGCCATCGTCGAAGACTACGTGTTGTCGCTGAAACGACAGGGCTTCGAACGTTTTTATTTTCTGAACGGTCATGGCGCGAACATCGCCGTCACCCGCGCCGCTTTTCAGGACATCTATTCCAGGTGGAGTCTGGGCACCATGCAAGGCACGCCACCCCGATGCCGAATTCGCAGCTGGTGGGAATATCCGGGCGTCGATGTGCTTCGCAAAGAGTGGTACGGCGATTCCGAAGGCATGCATGCGACACCCAGCGAGATCGCAATGACTCTGCATCTGCTGCCTGGCTCCGAACGGAAAATCGATGCATCGACACCCCCCGAGTCTTTGAACGCGGCCTATCTTCGCGATCATGGTGGAGACAATCACTGGGATGCCATCACCCACCGCAACCGATTTCCCGATGGACGCGTCGGATCGCACTCTGCGCTCGCGACCGCAGATCAGGGAAGGCAGTTGCTCGCCGCTGCCATCGACGGCGCGTGCGATGACCTTGCAGCGTTTATTGCCGAAGAATAAGTAAAAGAGAACCGAGATGATCACCCTGTTTGGCACCGGTCTTTCCAGCTACACCGCCAAGGTGCGTATCGCGCTGTATGCGAAGGGTCTGTCCTTCGAAGAGCGCACGCCGCGAGACGGCTACAAATCGGAAGAATGGCGCAGGCGCGTGCCGACGCGGACCATCCCCGCCATCGCGATCGAAGGATCGAATCCGGACGACGAAGAGACAGCGCTGCTGCCCGAATCGGAAGCGATCATCGAATATCTGGAAGACCAGTACCCGGACCCTTCGCTCTACCCCGGAACGCCTCAGGAACGCGCGCACGTGCGGTACCTCGCCCGGTTTCACGACATGCACCTTGAGCCTCGCGTTCGTGCGCTGTTCTCGCTAGTTCGCGACGTTGAACGCACGCAGGAAATGATCGAGGCGCATGCGCTAGACGTCGAACAGAAGCTGGCCATGCTCGATCGAATCGCGTCGCCGGCGCCGTACATTGCCGGCGTGCATTTCAGCGCCGCCGATTGCGGACTGGTCGTGTCGATCACGCTGGCGCAGTGGATTTTCGAGGCGTTGGAAACTCCGCTTTCGGTGCCGCACAACATCCAGCTGTGGCTGATCACTGCGCACAGGCACCCGGCTGTCGTCGCCGGACTCACGCCCTGGCGAGTCGCGACCGAGCGCTGGCTGACGCTGCAACTCACCATGCAATTACCCGATCCGATTCCTGGAGTCGATGAAGCCGAAGGTCTGCTCGGCGATGGACCGGACGGGGCCGCAGACAAAGCCCAGTCGCCATGACAGATTCTTCGCGCAGTGAACTGTTGAAGCCGGACTGGCTGTACATCGAGAAAATATCGCTCGAAGATTTCACGCGCGGCGACTGGGATTTGCTGCATCGACAGCGCAACGTCTATTACGCCGAACAACAGGCATCGCAAATTCTGCGCATGTTGGCCGCTTCGGAAAACGATCCGAGCTTCGGCTATCTGGTGAACAACTATCGCCACTCGCTGCAGTCGGCCACGATGGCGCTGCGCGATGGATTGCCCGAGGAAGATGTCGTCGTCTGCCTGCTTCACGACATCGGCTTCGTGGCGTGCCCGGCAAGTCACGGCGAGTTCGCGGCCGAACTGCTCGGCTCGTACGTGTCCGATCGCAACTACTGGATGCTCCAGCGTCACGCGATTTTTCAGAATCTTCATTCGCCGGAGCTGCCCGGCGTCGACAAGAACGAGCGCGAGAAATGGCGAGGTCATCCGCACTTCGAATGGGCCGCAACTTTCGTCGACAAATACGACCAGGCTGCCTGCGATCCGCATTACGACTGCGAACCGCTCTCCACCTTTGAGCCGATGGTGCAACGCCTCTTCGCGAAGAAGCCGGTCAAGCGCCCTCTCGCGTGAATTCAATCTCTATAAACAAACTTAAAAGAAGACAACACATGTCAGCCTGGATCCAGATGATTCCCCTCGAAGAAGCCACCGGCACGCTCGCCGAGGCTTACAAGACCGTCACCACGCCGCACGGTACGGTGGACAACGTGATGAAGGCGCACAGCCTGCGTCCGCACACCATGCAAGGACACGTGGCGCTTTATCGCAGCGTGCTGCACAACCCGGACAACACGCTGCCGTTCTGGTTCCTCGAAGTCGTAGCCTCGTACGTGAGCATCCTCAACAAGTGCACCTACAGCTTCACCCATCACTTCACGAATGCCCGCCGTCTGATCGCGAGCAAATCGAAGTCGGATGTGCTTTTGAAGGCGCTGGAGGCGCATCAGCCCGAACTGAGTTTCGAGGGCAAAGAGCTCGCCCTGCTGCGCTACGCCGGCAAACTCACGACCGACGTGGCGCACATGGAGAAGTCCGACATCAACGCACTGCATGCAGCCGGGTGCAACGACGGCGAGATTCTCGAAGTGAATCAGGTGTGCGCGTATTTCAATTACTCGAATCGGCTTCTCAACGGGCTGGGCGTGACCACCGAAGGCGATGTCATCGGCTACTACACCGAAGACGACGCGACCGGAGTGGCTCCATGAGCGCAGCATCCGACAACACCGGGTACGCGAGCGCAAAAGACGTCGCGGTCGACAGCATCCCGGTCATCGACATCGCGCCGCTGTTCGACGGATCTCGCGACTCCCTCAAGCTGGTCGGCACGCAGATGCGCGACGCTGTGGAGCGCATCGGTTTTTTCTACGTCAAGAATCACGGCATCGACGAAGGCTTGATCGCGAAGGTGCAAGCCATCTCGCGCGAGTTTTTTGCGCAGCCTCTGGAAAAGAAGCTTCAGGTCGAACCCGAAGGCATGCACCGCGGGTATCTCAAGGTCGGTCAGGCCAAGATGTACGAACGTGCCAAAGTCGATCTGAAGGAAAGCTTCATCTGGGGACTCGATGTCCCCGCCGATGACCCGGATTACGTGTCTGGCAACCGAATGATCGGCCCGAATCGCTGGCCTGAGTTCATGCCGGAAATGCGTGCGGTGTTGAACGAGTATCTCGATGCCTCGCACGAATGCGCCAAGTTGTTGCTTCGCGCCCTGGCGGTTGGCGTCAATGCACCCGAAGACACCTTCGTCCGGCATTTCAAGAAACCTATTTCGCGTGGATCGCTCGTCTACTACCCTCCCCAACCGCCCGATGCCGGCGACCAGCAATTCGGGGTGGCGCCGCATACCGACTACGGCGTGATCACGCTGCTACATCAGGACATGGTGGGTGGCCTTCAGGTGGTGAACAAGAACGGCGACTGGGTGACCGCTCATCCGATTCCCGGAACACTGGTCATCAACTCGGGCGATCTGCTCGGACGCTGGTCCAACGATCATTTCCGGTCGACTGCGCACCGGGTGGTGAACTCATCCGGCCGGGAACGCCTCTCGATAGCCGTGTTCGTCGATCCCGATTTCGACACCCCCATCGTGCCGGTCACCGCCATCGGCGAAAAATCGAAATATCCCGAGGTGACCTGCGGCGAATACATCGTCGGCAGGTTCGATGCGGCTTTCGCATACCGCCAAAAGACGGACGCTCGCGACGAATCGAAACAGGGCTGAAACGCACGGGCGGAAAGAGCCCTTCCGACCTATGGCCTAATACTCTCTTTTCATCTCTGCAGAGGCACCAAAAAATGGGCAACAAAATCGTCACCGAAGCCGACCGTAAACGCACTCCCGCACCCACGCCACTGGCTGGCTCTGCTGCGATTTCGCATGGCCGTGGTCAAAAAGTAAGTCTGGAACGTGGAACGGCTACCCGTTCGAAGAAAAACCCCGGCAAGCGCTCCAAAAAGGGCGGCTAATCTGCCGGTACCACAAGGCATCAGGGCGATGACTGGACTACCGCCAGTATGTTGCCCTCGGTGTCCTTGAACCAGGCGGCCTTGGCGCCGCCCCCTTCGAAAATCACATTGCCCGGGCCGCTCGTCGTGCCACCAGGCATGTCGTAAGTTTCGAATTCGACTCCCCGAGCCTGAAGCCATTTAACGACTGCTTCGCAGTCCGCGACCTGCCAAAACGCAGTGCTCGCCTTGTTCGTGCCCGCCCCGGGCGATGGATACAGAAAAAACCCCGTCTCTCCGGCACACGTGAATGTGAAGCCAGGACCTACCGCGTCTCCATGTCCCAGATCGAGCATCTCGTCATAAAACTTGCGTGCGCGCTCGATATGTTTAACCGGCACGTATGCGTAGATTCGCGACTCTGAAAGCATGGACATAGTTATGAAGGCGGAAAGTTACTGCTGCTGCTCTTGTTGCTGCTGCTGTTGTTGTTGCTGTTGTTCTTGAGGGCGTCGGGGTTGCTGTTGCTGTCTTTGAATCATTTTTGTCTCCGCTAAAACTGCTTGCGGGATGCGATATTGCTGCCCGACACGGAGACTACGTGCTCGAACGCGGCCCCTCCAGCAGAGGCCTGCTGATCCGCCAGTAGGACGCAACCTACACATACGGTCGAGCCCCACGCCGTGTTTGGGCAAAAATTGTTGAATCTTTTTTTGAACCGTTCCCGTATTCTTTGCTCTGAACTCTTGAAGCCGCACTGGTTTCGACAAAGGAATCACATGATCCGACGCCCCGTACAAGCCCGTAGCCAGTCTTTGATGGATTCGAAGAAGCGATACACGATCTTCGGCTCGCTCGCCATCCTTGGCGCGCTGGCGCTCTGGCAATCCAACACGTCGAACGCGGCAGAAGTTGCAGTCGTCATTCCCCCGCCAACAGTCGACCTGAAAGCAGCCCCCGACGCCAAGACCGAAACCGCAGTGTTTGCAGGCGGATGCTTCTGGGGCGTACAGGGCGTTTTTCAGCACGTCAAGGGCGTTACCAACGCGGTATCGGGCTATGCCGGTGGCGATCAGAAGACCGCCGAGTACGACAAGGTGGGAGGCGGTAGAACCGGTCACGCCGAAGCCGTGAAAATCACGTACGACCCCAAGCAGGTCACCTATGGCCAGCTCATGCAGATCTATTTCTCAGTCGCGCACAACCCCACTGAATTGAACCGCCAGGGACCTGACACCGGTACGCAATACAGGTCGACGATTTTCCCGGTCAACTCCGACCAGATGCGAGTCGCGAAGGAATACGTGGCGCAACTGGACAAAGCGAAGGTGTATGGCAAACCGGTCGTCACCACGATAGAACCGATGAAGCCTTTTTTCCCCGCCGAGGCGTATCACCAGGACTTCCTGGCGAAAAATCCAAGTCATCCATACATTGCCTACAACGACATTCCCAAAGTCGAAAACCTGAAGAAGACTTTCCCGGCCATGTATCGAGAACAGCCGGTTCTCGTTAGCACTGCCGGAACCGGCGCGTAAACTTTTCGGCGCTCGACGCTGACACCCGCCGGTTTCTGCAAAAATCGGCGGATGTCACATCAATTCCCAATGCAGCATCTGTCTGCGGAACTCCGCAGCGTCCTGGCCGAACTCGGTGTCAACTGGCACAAAGACATTCGAGCCGGGTCCGGCAAGGTCAAGGACATCTACCAACCGTTCCTCGAAGGCGTCAGCAACGACGGCATAGAGGTGACCCGCGACGTCCCGTACGGTTCTCACGCGCGGCATGTGATGGATATCTACCAGCCGAAGGACGCGAAGCCCGGCGCACCGGTCATGGCATTCGTTCACGGCGGAGCGTTCATTCGCGGCGACAAGAGCGGCGAAGGCGGCATGTACGACAACATCATGTACTGGTTCGCCAAGCAGGGATTCGTCGGCGTGAACTTCGAATATCGCCTGGCGCCTGAGGCCACATTCCCAGGCCCTGTCGATGATCTCGCCAAAGGCATGAATTGGGTCGCGGATCACATTGCCGAATACGGCGGCGATCCCGAAAAAGTTCTCTTGATTGGCCACTCGGCTGGAGGCACGCATGTGGCGAGCTACGTGTTCGATCCCAACCTGGGCTACATGGGCAAGCATGTGCGCGCGTTGGTGATCGTGTCGGGTCGCCTGACGGCGGATGTACTGCCCGAGAACCCGAACACTGCCGGCGTGAAAGCGTATTTCGGCGAAGACGAATCGAAATACGCGACTCTCGCGCCGATGGCGTATGCCGAGCACAGCCCGATCCCGACATTCGTAGTCATTGCGGAATACGAGAACCCATTGCTCGACATCTACGGACTCGAATTCGCGCATCGACTGGCTAATCACCGCAGACGCGCACCGCGATTTCTGTCGATGCGCCGTCACAACCACATGTCGATCATTGCGCACTTCAACACAGAAGAAGAACTACTCGGCCACGAGATTCTGGATTTCTGGAAAGAGTCGCTTTAATCGTCGGCCGTGAATTTGCGGCCGCCCGTCTTAACTCTTTGCGGCTTCAGCCAGTAGCTGCTGGATCACCTGCTCGGACTTTTCGTATTCGCCTTCACCGAAATGGTGGAACCGGATACGGCCCTTCGCATCGATGAAATAGTGAGCGGGCCAATATTCGTTGTTGAACGATTTCCAGATCGCGAAGTTGTTGTCGACGGCCACTGGGAATGTGATCTTCAGGTCTTTGGTCGCATTGCGAACGTTGCCTATGTTCTTCTCGAACGGAAATTCCGGCGAATGAACGCCTACGACGACTAGACCCTTGTCCTTGTATTTCTCGGCCCACCCCCGCACGTAGGGCAGCGCGTGAATGCAATTGATGCAACCGAAGGTCCAGATATCGACCAGCACCACTTTGCCCTTCAAGGATTCGAGCGTCAGCGGCGGAGAGTTGATCCATTCGACCGCTCCTGCGAACGATGGCGTCAGATCTTCCACCGGAAGATTCAAGGGCGGCATGGGAGCGGCGACAGGCGTCATGGTCGTTGCCACCTTGATCATTCCGCTGCGATCGAAGCCTGTCATGCTGGCCGTGCTGGCATCCACATTCATGTCCGATCCGGATGAAGCCGGTTGGTCTGTCGGCTTCGATTGCACTCGAAGCGCCTTCGCGGATTCTCGAACGCTATCGGCCAAGAGCTGTTCGATGCGCGCCGTACTCTTGAAAGACACTTGGGCGAGCACTTGCGTATCCAGTCCAAATGCGATCGCCACCAGTCCAGCGAGCAGTGAAACGCCTAGCCCTTTGCGAAGCCACTCGCCCGCCCCTATCGATTTCTTCATCGCTGCGAACACTCGTCCGCCGATCAGCAGTGCCGCAGCCAACGACGTGGCCGCGCCTGCGGCGTAGGCAAGCAAAAGAAGGGTCGTGTGAACACTTGCGCCACCGATAGCTGCGCCGGTCAAAACCAGTCCGAGAATCGGGCCTGCGCACGGAGCCCAGAGCAAACCGGTGGCCACACCCAAAACGAGCGATGAAACGAACGTCTTCTTTTTGCTGCTTAGTTCGTAGTCCGGGTTGCCCCCGTTATTCAAGCTGTTCGACTCGTAAATTTTTCCGCCCAGATTCACGAACGGTCGCATGATCCGCTCCGAAAGAGCCGGCATTAACAGAGTCAAAGCAAAGAAGGCCATTAGCAGCATCGCCAACCAGCGCCCGTAGATGTTGGCCCCGACGATCCAGTCGCCTGCGACCGCAGCAAGCGTCGCGACCCCCGCAAATGTGAGCGCCATTCCGACAAGCATCGGCAAGCCATTGCGAAGGAATGGCCGATCTGCGCGCGAAAAAACGAAAGGAAGAATAGGAAGAATGCAGGGGCTCAGCACGGTGAGCACGCCACCTGCAAATGCCACGAGAAAGAGAATCATGATGAGTTCCCCGGTTGACCGACAGAGGCAAAATTGCCCTCAGCGCCTCGTGTATTCCGTGTATTTCGTGTGAACCGGCACTGCTAACCGTTTCGAATGGATACAAGCCGTTAAGTTCCCATGCCAGATCAGACACCTGGGTCGACGACTGACCCTCCGGAGGGCTTAGGTATTCGCCGCGAGACCCTGCTACCCCAGGTTGCGCCGCTCCTTCAGATTTAGAACCTTGGGCTTGACGACTGGGTCGCCAGTGGTCGTATCGAAAAATGGATTCGTCCGATACCCGCCGCCAAGTCTTGCGCCAATCACATTGCGCATGATTTTGAGAACTCCAATGAATGAAGCGCCAGGTGTAGCCGGGACGTTCTCGAATGCGGTCTTGGTGTTCAGGTGAATTTTGGGTGGGCCGAAAGACTGGTCCATCGATTCGTCACTCGCAGTCAAACAGGTACTGACCAAACCGATATACGACGTTTTGAAGTCGCGCGGGGTGTTGCCGATCGGAGTTTTGCAGCACGCCGAATACCAGCGATAAAGCCCTTTTGGACTCAAAGACATGCAGACGAGTCGGTCTCTGCCTTGAGTGAATACGACGTTGGCGGGAAGCGTCGCAACGATGTCCGTCCCCCCGGAGGCGTCGAGAACATCGTTGGGTGCCTTCGCAAAGGTCTTATGCGACGCCACCTTCTGTTCATCTTGCGCGTCGACCTTGCTGGAAATCTGCTCGCTCGCGAGAACGTGCGCGAATGCCTGACAGTCTTTGCAATAGCAGATCGCACGTACAGCGCCACGGGTATCGAGCTTGCCTTGAAGCGATCCACAACGACAGCTGATGGAATGGAACGTCATGAATGGATCGTGATCGAAGAATCGCGTTGTACGTTCTATTGGCCACGCTCAGGCTTTTATCTGAACTCTGCTCGCATGGTCGTGGGGCCGAAGAACTTCGCTACGCGATGCTTCAGGCTCAAGCTTTGACGAAGATGGATCTTTGCCTTTTCCGACGCGGTGAGCTCGGCAAAATCAAGAAGCCATTCCTTAACGATCGCCTCCTCTTTTCCGACGAAGACGTCCGCATAAAAGTTGTCTTTCAACGCCTTGACCGAATTGCCGCGAGTGCAAAGCCATGCGTCGATATCGGTTGCGTATTGAAAGCTCATGATTCCCTCGTCAGTCTTGTTTGTGATTCAGCGAGGATGCCTGCAACTAGTTGACTGCTCCGTCCGACGATTTCGCAAAACTATAGGGTGAAAGTCCTACAAACGGGGAACCGGGAATCGAGGAAGTGCGAAGAACGCCAGACGCAAAAAAGCCCGCCATCATTACTGAAAGCGGGCTTCTCTTCTCAAAATCTGGTGGGACCAGCGGGGGTCGAACCCACGACAAACGGATTAAAAGTCCGCTGCTCTACCAACTGAGCTATGGTCCCAACCTTTGCTGCTAAAAAGCGAACTTCGTAAGCAGCAAAGCCTCGAATTATAGCGTGGTTTTTGGGGCCTTTTTGAGGGCGATCTGGTCCATGATCCAGCCGGCTGCAGCCTGACCGAATGTGGCCGTTACCGCGACCACCGATCCGTACCCGTGGCAGTTCAATGTGCCGTCCCCCTGGCTATCGTTCTGGCCATCGTCTTGGGTTCCGTCGATTGCGCAAGATGCGTCTGGCGGCGCGACAGCTTCTCGACTGAAGACGCACTGCACGCCGATCTTCTTGCCGTCTTTTGGCGCGCCGCGTTCTTTTCTGAGTCGGTAGCGGAGTTGTGCGAGCAATGGGTCGTGCGTTGTCTTGGACAAGTCGTCGATATCGACCTTGTGCGCAAGGCGCTTGCCGCCTGCCGCTCCCACAGTGATGAACAAGGTGTGCGTTCGCCTTGCCCAATCGGCCATCGCGACCTTGGCCTTGACCTGATCGCAGGCATCGACGACTGCATCCACGGTTTGCGGATTCACGTCCGACAGAATCTGCGGCCAGTTATCCGGCTCGACAAAATCATCGATGCAATTGACGACACACGATGGATTGATCTGCGCGATCCGATCGCGCATGGCCAACACCTTTGCCATGCCGACCGTCGATTCCAGCGCGTGAATCTGCCGGTTGATGTTCGATTCGGAGACGTGATCGAGATCGATCAAGGTGAGCGTGCCGACGCCGCTTCGCGCCAATGCTTCGACCGTCCACGATCCGACGCCGCCGATTCCGACGACGACGACGTGCGAATCTTTTATTTGTTTGGCGCCGGAAACGCCGTATAGCCGATCAAGTCCACCAAATCGGCGGGCTAGATCAGCTTCGAGGTTCGTTTCGACAACGGCAGCCACTTCGGGCGATCACTTGAGGCGCGCGAGGCGCTCTTTAGCTGCGCTAGCTGCTTCGGACTGCGGATACGCCTTGATGAGGTCGTTCAGCGTCGTGCGAGCTGCCTTGGTATCTTTCAATTCGATCTGGCAGTTGGCAATCGAAAGCACTGCCTCGGGCGCGCGCATGTGGTCAGGCGCCTGCGACAAGAGCGTGCGGAAATTCGTGATCGCTTCCTTGTAGTCACGAGTCGCGTATTGCGCATTGCCCAGCCAGAACAAGGCCGACGGGTTGTAGCCGCTATTCGGGTAACGCCTGATGAAGTCGACGAATGCGGGCCCGGCTGCTGCGAAGTCTCCCTTGCGAAAGGTCGCGAGTGCAGATTCGTAGGCTTGTTTTTCGTTCGCATCGACCTTGATGTCGCGTCCGTCAACGTTCACGCTGACAGGCTCGAACTTGCGCAGACGTTCATCCACGCCCTGAACCAGATCCTTCTGACGCTTTTGCATCTCGGACAGATCGCGAGCGAGTTGCTCGTTCTCGCCGCGCGAACGTGCGAGATCGGCTCGGGTGGCATCGATCTGCGATTGCAGTTCGAGCAGGCTTCGACGCAACTGCGCGTTGTCCTCGTTCAGACGCGAGATGGCCGCATCGGAAAAAGTCTTGTTGGTCTCGACAGTCCGACGAAGATCCAGGATCGCCTGACGAGCCTCGTCGTCGCCGAAAATCGCCGCTTTCGACGGCGTCGCGAACATGAACAACGCGGCGCCCGCAATCAGCAGGCTGCCCAGCGACCAAAGGGTTACCGAGCGAGTCCTGCCGGTCTCGCGAGAGATGGATGCCGTCGCGCTACGCATTAACGGTAGCTGAATTCAGCGCGGCGATTCTTGGCGAAGGACGCTTCGTCATTGCCGGTAGCAGCGGGTTTTTCAGCGCCGAAGCTGACTGCTTCGAGCTGCGCATCCGGCACGCCCAGCAGCGTCAATGCACGGCGAACGGCTTCCGAACGCTTTTGACCGAGAGCCAGGTTGTACTCGCGACCGCCACGTTCATCGGTGTTGCCTTCGATGGATACACGGCGGGTCGGGTTGGCGCGCAGGAAGCGGGCATGACCTTCGATGACGTTCTGGAATTCAGGCTTCACGACATAGCTGTCGTAATCGAAATAGACCACGGTGGGAACGCCTGCAGGACCTGCGCTCGGGTTGTTGTTCTTGGTCATGTCGACGCCGGTAATGCCGCTTTGGCCAGCCGCGCCACTCGATGCGTTCGGGTTCATGCCGCTGGTGCTCGTCGCGCCCTTGTCTTCGACGGGTACGTCGTTGAGCTTCACGCCCGAGCTACAACCAGCAATCACTGCAACCATGGCAAGCGACATCAAAATTTTTCTAAACATTCCGGTACTCCTTCGATCGATTCAAATAAACAAAAAATAAAACTGTTGAACGAACGCGAGCCACTGGTTTCCTGTCGACTCGCGCTTCTCTTATTTCTGGAACGGACCCCAATCGGGCTCGCGAATGTCTCCGCCCTGCCCTGCCAGCCGCGCCTTGATCTTTCCATCCAGCGTGGTCGTCATCAAAGCTTCGCCGCCGCTCTGGCGCGTCGAGTAAACGAGCAGCCTGCCGTTGGGCGCGAAGCTGGGACTTTCGTCGGCCGACGTGTCGGTAATCGACGTAACGGTACCGCTAGCTAGCTCCATGACCTGCAACTTGAATGCACCGCCAATACGTGAAATGTAGGCGAGGTATCTGCCGTCGGGGCTGATGGCTGGTGAGATGTTGTAAGTACCGTTGAAAGTGACGCGCTGAGCACCGGCACCACTGGAGGACATACGATAAATCTGGGGCGCGCCGCCACGGTCGCTCACGAAATAGATGGAGGTTCCGTCGGGCGAATACACCGGCTCGGTATCGATCCCGGCAGATTGCGTGAGGCGCTTGGCTTCGCCGCCATTCGAATCGATCGTGTAGAGCTGGGATCCGCCATCACGGCTAAGCGTCACCGCCAGCGTGCGTCCGTCAGGCGACCATGCCGGTGCGCTGTTGGAACCGCGGAAGTTCGCGATCAGGCGCCTCTTGCCCGAAGCCACTTCGTGAACATATACGACCGGCTTCCGAGATTCGAACGACACGTAGGCCAGTTGGCCGCCGCTCGGCGACCAAGACGGCGAGATGATCGGCTCGCTGCTGGTCAGTGCCGACTGCGCGTTCTCACCGTCGGCATCGGCAACCCAGAGGTTGTACCGCGCACCCGCTTTGGTCACGTACGCAATGCGGGTCGAGAACACGCCCTTGTCGCCGGTCAGCTTCTCATAAATGAAGTCTGCAATTTTGTGGGATACCAGCCGCAAATCGTTCGCGACGATCTGGTAGCTCTGCGCGCCAAGATCTTTGGCACCGACCACGTCCCACAAACGGAAGCGAACGTCGTATCGGCCATCTGCAAGTCGGGTGACGCTGCCCAGAGCCAGTGAGTCCGCTCCACGCTGGCGGAACAGTCCGACGTCTGGCCGGGAGTTCTCGTCGAGCATGCCGCCGGAAGCATCGATGGACCTGAACTGGCCGCTACGCTCCAGGTCGGCCTTGACGATATTCGAGATTTTTTGGGGCGATTGCTCTTCTCCGCGGAATGGAGCGACAGCAATCGGCAATTGGGTAACGCCGACTCCGCTGACTTCCACACGGAATTGGGCAAATGCCGAACCGCTGAAAACAATGGCCGAGCAGGCTAAACCTGAAAGAAAAGCACGGCGCGCGTGCTGTATGAGACCGGAAGAAGACGTCAAGAAGGAATTTGTTCGGTTTTGATTGTTCATGCCGGTGTTTAGACAGTAGACAGAAGCATTGGACAGAAGCGATGTTACACACTCAATATGGCGCTTCGTGAGATTGCTCAGGATTAGCTGTAACGATTCACATCAAGAACGGTAAGTTCGCATTAATACGATTTAGCTAATTCGGCGGCGACCCCGATGCGTAGAATCGCGGCAGAATGCCGTCGTCAAAAACCAAGACTCCGCCCCCTGCCTCGAACCTCACGGCGGCGGTTCCCCCATCGTTCTTCGCTCGCCTGAAGCGCCTCTGGACCTACTTCGGTAGCCATCGATGGGCCTGGGGAATGGCTCTTGCGGCGACTCTGGTCGCGGCCATAACCGAGCCGTTGATCCCCGCCATGATGAAGCCGTTGCTCGATCGCGGATTCGGCAACGAAAGCTTTCCGCTGTGGACGGTTCCGCTGGCGCTGGTCGGCCTGTTCATCGTGCGTGGAATTGCCCAGTTTTCATCCCAATACGCCCTCGCCTACATCGCCAACAAGGGCATGCTCGCTCTGCGCCAGGACATGTTCGCGCGTTTGTTGAGCGCAGAAATGACGCTCTTCGGGCGTCAGTCGGCCAGCACGCTATCGAACACTGTCGTCTACGAAGTTCAAACCGGCGCGACGCTGCTGGTGCAGGCGCTTCTGGGACTGTCGCGAGACGGTTTCACGCTGGTCGCATTGCTGATCTATCTGCTGTACTTGAACTGGCAACTCACCCTCATCATCGGCGTGATGGTGCCAGGTGTGGCGTGGATCATGCGCACGCTGTCGAAGCGTCTGTACAAGCTGACCAAGTCGAGCCAGCAGGCAACCGACGACCTTGCTTATGTCGTCGAAGAGAATGTGCTTGCGCACCGCATGGTTCGTCTGCACGCCGCGCAAGGCAGCCAGGTCAATCGATTCAATCGTCTTGGCGAAGGCCTGAGCAACTTGGCGGTGAAGTCGACGATCGCATCGGCCGCGATGACTCCGCTTACCCAGGTGCTCGCCGCGGTTGCGCTGTCGGCGGTCATCATCGTTGCGCTGGTTCAGAACCGTCACGACTCTGCCATGGCAGGGGTGTCTGTGGGTGGCTTCGTCGCCTTCATGACGGCCATGCTGATGCTTATCGCGCCCATTCGCCGCCTTGCGGAAATTGCGAATCCGATCACGCGCGGGCTTGCAGCGCTTGAGCGCGGACTGGCCTTGATAGACGACGTTCGCTCGGAACCCGAAGGCCGCTACGAGCCAGGCGCGGAAGAAACGCAAAGTGGCCGGATCGAGTTCACCGATGTCAGCGTGGCGTATCGCGACGACGGCGCCTTTGCTCTGGACAAACTCAATCTGTCGATTGCACCGGGCGAGGTGGTGGCGCTGGTCGGCCCTTCGGGATCGGGCAAGACCACCCTCGTAAATTTGCTTCCGCGTTTCATATTGCCGAACTCCGGCAGCGTGATGCTCGACGGACACGAGGTGTCCGACTGGAAGCTCAGCGCACTGCGAAATCATTTCGCCATGGTGAGCCAGGACGTCGTGATGTTGAACGACACGATTGCGTCGAACGTCGCGATGGGCGCAGAGGTCGACGAGACGCGTGTTCGCGAATGTCTCGAGGCCGCGAATCTTTCGGAACATGTCGCGTCGATGCCCAACGGAATCCACACGCTGGTCGGCCACAACGCCACCGAGTTGTCGGGCGGACAGCGCCAGCGTCTGGCAATTGCCCGCGCGCTCTATAAAGATGCGCCGGTTTTGATCCTCGACGAGGCGACTTCGGCTCTCGATACGGAATCGGAACGGCTGGTGCAGGACGCGCTTCAACGACTGATGACGGGCAGGACCACTCTCGTTATTGCGCATCGACTTTCGACTATCGAACACGCTGACCGTGTCATCGTGATGCAGCACGGCCGCATCGTCGAACAGGGCACGCATGAGGAATTGATGGCATCCAACGGGCTGTATTCCCGCCTGCAAAGCCGCCCGATGTAATTGCGGCGATTGGTTTAAAGCAGAACGATGTCGTACTGCTCTTGAGCCATCGCGGTTTCCGCCTGCAGCGATATCGGCTTGCCGATGAAATCGGAGAGTCCCGCAAGATGCGCGCTCTCTTCATCGAGGAACAGTTCGATCACCTTGGGTGATGCGACCACACGAAACTCACGCGGATTGAACTGGCGCGCTTCACGAAGAATTTCCCGAAGAATGTCGTAAGTGACGCTACGCGCAGTCTTGACGATCCCCTTGCCCTGACAGGCTTCGCACGGTTCGCACAACATGTGCGCCAGCGATTCGCGAGTGCGCTTGCGCGTCATCTCGACCAGCCCGAGCTGCGAAAAACCGCCCGACATGGTTTTGACGCGATCGCGCGCGAGCTGTTTTCTGAACTCGCCGAGCACCGATTCCCGATGATCCTCGCGCGACATGTCGATGAAATCGACAATGATGATCCCGCCCAAATTGCGCAATCGAAGCTGTCGTGCGATGGCCTGCGCCGCTTCCAGGTTGGTCTTGAAAATCGTGTCGTCGAAATTGCGCGCACCGACGAATCCGCCGGTGTTCACATCGATGGTCGTCAACGCTTCGGTCTGATCGACGATCAGATATCCGCCAGATTTCAGATCGACCCGTCGGCCTAGCGCGCGTGCGGTTTCGTCATCGACAGAGAACAGGTCGAAGATGGGACGCTCGCCTTTATACAACTGCAATTTGGGTGCTGCTGCCGGCATGAACTCGGTGCCGAAGGCGACCAGTTTTTCGAACTGCTCCTTCGAATCGAGTCGAACCGATTGCGTGTGATCGCCGATCAGATCGCGCAACACGCGCTGCAGCAAATTCAGATCCTGATGAAGCAAGGTGGCGGGCGGTTGCCGCACCGACGCATCCTTGATGCGCGCCCAGGTTTTGCGCAAATACGAAATGTCTTCGGCAAGCTCGTTGTCGCTCGCCTCTTCGCCGTTGGTGCGAAGAATGAATCCACCGCCCTGAGTGCCGACCAGTGTTTGAAGGCGCTGACGCAACGCATCGCGTTGGTCGGAGGGAATTTTTTGCGAGACGCCGATGTGATCGTCCTGCGGCAAGAACACAAGCAATCGGCCTGCAATGCTGATCTGCGTGGAAAGCCGGGCGCCTTTGGTGCCGATGGGATCCTTGATGACCTGCACCATGATCGCCTGGCCTTCGAACACTTGTCGCTCTATCGGAACGATCGGCTGCGAGCTTCGCGCCACTTGAGGCGGTTCGCCATCGGGCTGCCGATGCCAGACATCTGCAACGTGCAGAAAAGCCGCCTTGTCCAGACCAATATCGATAAACGCCGACTGCATCCCGGGCAACACCCGAGATACTTTGCCCAGATAGACATTGCTGACGATGCCGCGCTCCAGCGTGCGTTCGACATGCAGCTCCTGCACGGCACCGTTTTCGATAACCGCCACACGCGTTTCCTGCGGCGACCAGTTGATGAGGATGTCCTGCTGCTGCATGTTTTCGATCGTGATGGCAGTTCGTGACGCCGGTTTTTCTAGATGTTTTTGAATCCCCACTCGCGTAGCAATTGCGCCGTCTCGTACATGGGAAGACCCATGATGCCAGAGTAGCTGCCGCTCATGTGGCTCACGAACGCAGCGGCCCTGCCCTGAATCGCGTAGGCGCCTGCCTTGCCCATGGGCTCGCCTGAATCGACGTAGCTTTTGATTTGCGCGCGGGTCATGTCCGCGAAGGTGACCTTCGAATCGGTCAGCGCAGCCATGCGCTTGCGGGCCGATCCGATGGTGACCGCAGTCAGCACTCGATGTGTGGTGCCGGATAGCTCGCCCAGCATGCGGGCGGCATCTTTTGCGTCTTCAGGTTTCCCGTAAATCGTGCGGCCGATAGCCACGGTGGTATCCGAGCAAAGCACAGGCGCCGCGGGCAGCTTGCGGCGATTCAATCGGCGCAAGGCTGCGTCGAGCTTGAGCTGAGTGACGCGCTGAACATAGTGCGATGGCGATTCGCCGGACACCGCCTCTTCGAGCGCTTCGGCGTCCTCTTCCTCATCGCCCTTGGCGTTGGGGAGAAGCAATTGATATTCGATGCCCAGTTGCTCGAGCAATTGACGGCGACGTGGACTTTGCGAGGCGAGATAGATGAATTTCGACATTTGTTCTTTTTGTTGATCGGAGCGCTTATTCCCGATGGTAGGGATGGCCCGCGTTGACCGACCAGGCGCGGTACAGCTGCTCGATCAGGAGCACTCGAACCATTGCATGCGGAAGCGTGAGGTCGGACAGCCGAATACGTTCGTGTGCGGCCTGGCGGAATGCAGGATCGAGTCCATCGGGACCGCCGATAACCAGCGCAACATCGTCGCCTTCGAGTTGCCACGACTTGAGCTTGCCGGCCAGCGCGACGGTAGTGAGGGTGGTGCCGCGTTCATCGAGCGCGACTATTCTGGTGCCGCGAGGAATAGCTGCTTCGATTCTTTCGCGTTCGGCGGCGTAAATGGTTTCAAGCGTCTTGGATCCGCGCGGCTCGGTTTTGACGGCCTTTAGCTCCACCTTCAGCTCGAAAGGAAAGCGTTTGGCGTAATCGTCGTACGCCGTCTGGGCCCAATCGGGAACCCGCTGTCCGACTGCGACGATGAGCAGCTTCATGCGGCTCTCGCTTCAGCCGGAATCAGCGCGGTGCGCGGCGTGGTGCCGGGGTTCTTTTGGCGCCAGTCTTGGCGGCGGCCTTTTTGGCCGGCGGCTTGTTGGCGATGACGGTTTTCACCTTGGCGCCTGCAGCTGTTTTCTTGGCCGGAGTTTTCTTCGCGGGTGCGTTGGCCGGTTTGCGAGCCTGCTTGTCGGCGGTTTTCTTGGAAGCCTTTTTAGCGGGCAGTTTCTTCTTCTCGGGGGTCGGCTCCGAGTGGAACGATGAATCTGCCACCTGCGGCTTGGGCGCACCCAGCTTCAGGCGAACAGGCTTGTCGCCCCAAAGCTCTTCGAGGTGGTAGTACACCCGGATAGCAGGCTGCATGATGTGCACCACGGCCGAGCCGCAGTCAACGATGATCCATTCGCCGTTGTCTTCGCCTTCGATTCGCGGCTTGGCAAAACCCGCTTCGCGAACCGCGTCACGGACGCTGGAGGCAAGTGCGCGTGTCTGACGGTTGGAGGCACCCGAGGCAACCATGACTCGCTCGAAGAGCGGCGAGAGATGCTCGGTGTTGAATACCTGGATATCGATCGCCTTGACGTCCTCGAGACCATCGACGATGGCGCGCTGGAGCTTGGTGATGTCTTTTTTGGCAGCGGCTTCGGAAATCTGTTCAGTCATCAGGCGATCTGGTAGAGGTGATGTTGTTCAATATAACGCGCAACGTCCGCGTCGACCAGATGGCCGATCCCTTGTCCGGTGGACACGAGGGATCTGATGCTGGTAGCGCTGAGAGGGGTCGGAGGGAGCGTCAGTACAGCGAAACCGCTGGACGGATCGCGAAAATCTGGCTGTTGAACTCCATTTTTGGAGGCAGCGGGGTTGGAATCTTCGCGTCGGGCAACACAAATTATAACTAGGCGCTTCAGCTCCTCTGCTTCGTGCCAGGTACCGAACGCCCTTGCCTGATCTTCACCAATGACCAGCACCAGCGTAGCCGCGCGATTTTCTTCCTGGATCTCGCGAACCGTATCGATGGTGTAGGTCGGTCCTTCCCGAAAAATCTCGCGATCGTCGATCACCACTTTGTCCATTTCGCCGAACGCCAGTCGGGACATGGTGAGCCGGTCTTTGGCGGAGCTCAGTTCGCGCACCTTGTGCCACGCATGCCCGGTTGGAACTACCCGGAGTTCATCGAGCTTCATTTGCTCGATAGCCGCCTCGATCAGCTTGCGATGCATCAGGTGCGGCGGATCGAACGCGCCACCGAAGATGCCGATCCGCGCGCTCAAATCCAGTCCCGTCGCACAAGGAAATTCTTGTAGAGCTTGTCTTCGGGCGATCCTGCTTTGGTTTTCCGATCGTAGGCCCAGGTGACCAGGGGCGGCATCGACATCAGGATGGACTCCGTGCGACCGCCGGACTGCAATCCGAAGTGCGTGCCGCGATCGAACACCAGATTGAATTCGACGTAGCGGCCCCGGCGGTAAAGCTGAAAATTGCGTTGGCGGTCGGCGTAGCTTTTGTCTTTGCGGCGGGCAAGGATGGGCATGTAGGCGTCGAGGAACGAGTCGCCTACCGATTTCATCATCGCGAAGCTGCGCTCGAAACCGAGTTCCGAAAAATCGTCGAAGAAGATTCCGCCTATTCCGCGCTGCTCGTCACGGTGCTTCAAATAGAAATATTCGTCGCACCATTTTTTGAAGCGGGGATATTTGTCTTCGCCGAAAGGCGTGAGCGCCTTTTTGCAAACGGAGTGAAAGTGAACCGCGTCTTCCTCGAAGCCGTAGTACGGGGTCAGGTCCATGCCGCCGCCGAACCAGTACACCGGAGGCAGTCCTTCGGGTAGAGCGGCCAGCATGCGCACATTCATGTGCACCGTCGGCGCATACGGGTTACGCGGATGAAACACCAGCGACATACCCATCGCTTCGAACTTCGCCCCCGACAGTTCAGGCCGATGCTGGGTAGCCGACGGAGGCAGTTGCGAGCCGGTCACATGCGAAAAACCACACCCCGCCCGCTCGAACACCTCGCTGTTTTCAAGAATCATCGTGGTGCCGTAGCCCTGCAACTTCTCACCGGGCTTTTTCTTCCACTTGTCCACCTTGAACGCCATGCCGTCGATTCGCGAGCAGGCGTAGGTAATGCTTTCCTGAAGACCGAGCAGATATTCCCGGACTTCCTTGAGGCTGGTCGGCGGCTGCGGCGAATGCATTTCAGTCATTGAAGAACTCAGCGAATGGCCCTGAAGCCGATGTCCCTGCGATATTGCGCTCCGTCGAAGCCGATTTGCGATGCCACCTGATAGGCCCGTTGCTGGGCTGTCAGAACGCTGTCGGCCAATGTGGTCACGCACAGCACTCGCCCGCCTGAAACCTTGAGCTTGCCGTCCTGCAAAGTGGTTCCCGCGTGGAAGGTCACGGCGTCGGGCTCCTCTTCGGGAATGCCGGTAATGACATCGCCCTTGCGAGGGGTCATGGGGTATCCGTGAGCGGCCATGACCACGCCGAGCGCGGTACGACGATCCCACTGCAGCTCGATGGTGTCGAGCTTGCCCTCGGTTGCAGCCCAAAGCACATCGAACAGATCCGACTTCAGTCGCATCATGATCGGCTGGGTTTCGGGATCGCCCATGCGGCAGTTGAATTCGAGCGTTTTGACCTTGCCCTGTTCGTCGATCATGAGACCGGCGTAGAGGAAGCCGGTGTACGGAATTCCGTCTTTTTCCATGCCCTTGATCGTCGGCATGATCACTTCGCGCATTGCGCGGGCATGCACATCGGGCGTGACGACCGGTGCCGGTGAATAGGCGCCCATGCCACCCGTGTTCGGGCCTTCGTCGTTGTCCAGCAGGCGTTTATGGTCCTGGCTGGTGGCCAGCGCAGTGACGTTCCTGCCATCGCACAACACGATGAAGCTGGCTTCTTCGCCCGTCAGGAATTCTTCGATGACCACACGCGCGCCGCCTTCGTTGTGCGCGACACCGAGCTTGTTGTCGAGCAGCATGAAGTCGATCGCGTCATGAGCTTCCTGCGCGTTCATCGCCACGACCACGCCTTTGCCGGCCGCCAGACCGTCGGCCTTCACGACGATAGGCGCGCCCATCTTGTCGACGTAGGCGTGAGCCGCAGCGGCATCGGTGAAGCTTTCGTATTCGGCAGTGGGAATGCCGTGGCGCTTCATGAACGCCTTGGAGAAAGCCTTCGAGCTTTCGAGCTGAGCAGCAGCCTTCTTGGGTCCGAAGATTCGGAGGCCGTGTTCGCGAAATTCGTCGACCACACCTGCCGCCAGTGGCGCTTCCGGGCCCACCACGGTCAGCACGATTTTTTCGGCCTGCGCGAATTCGCGCAACTTCTTCACATCGGTGATCGGCAGATCTTCGAATCGCGGATCGAGCGCGGTGCCGCCGTTGCCCGGTGCCACGTAAATTTTCGACACCTTGGGCGATTGCGCCAGGCGCCAGGCCAGCGCGTGTTCACGGCCACCGCCGCCAACTACCAATACTTTCATCAGGCGCCTTCGTTGATTTCGGCGTTGTGAAAGACTTCCTGGACGTCGTCCAGGTCTTCCAGAACGTCCAGCAACTTCTGCATGCGTGCGCTGTCGTCGCCAACCAGTTCGATCGTGTTTTCCGGACGCATCGTGACTTCCGCAACCTCAGGCTTGAGGCCAGCAGCTTCGAGCGCGTTCTTCACGGTTTCGAAATCGACGTAAGCGGTCAGCACTTCGATAGCGCCGTCGTCACCGGTAATCACGTCTTCGGCACCTGCTTCCAGAGCCACTTCCATGATCTTGTCTTCGTCGGTTCCGGGCGCGAATATGAGTTGTCCGCAATGCTTGAACTGAAAAGAAACCGAACCTTCGGTGCCCAGATTGCCACCATATTTAGAGAAGGCATGGCGAACTTCGGCCACGGTGCGGACCCGGTTGTCGGTTACGGTATCGACGATGACGGCGGCGCCGCCGATGCCATAGCCTTCGTAACGGATTTCTTCGTAGTTCACGCCTTCGAGGTTGCCAGTGGCTTTATCGATATTGCGCTTGACCGTGTCTGCCGGCATGTTGACCGCCTTGGCCTTTTCCACGGCCAGGCGAAGTCGCGGGTTGGCGCTCAGATCGCCGCCGCCACCACGTGCAGCGACCATGATTTCACGAATGACTCGGGTCCAAACCTTGCCGCGCTTCTCGTCCTGGCGGCCTTTTCGATGTTGGATGTTGGCCCATTTACTGTGTCCAGCCACGGGAAACCCTTCTGTATTGATTTAATCTACTTCCGAGATTTTACTTTTTGCCAACCCACCACCGCCGGAGCACCCAACACATGGCCGAAACGACTGCAGATTCACTGGTGATTGCCAAAAATGCCGACACCACCTGCGCCCTGCTCCCCGCGCTGGCAAACCGCCACGGACTCATCACTGGGGCCACCGGAACCGGCAAAACCGTCACGCTGCAAACGCTGGCCCAGAACTTTTCGAAAATCGGCGTGCCGGTGTTCATGGCCGACGTCAAAGGCGATCTGACAGGCGTGAGCCAGGCAGGAAAGATCGGCGACAAGCTGGCGGCGGTGCTGAAAGAACGCGGTATCGATCTGCCGGAATCGATGGCCTGCCCCACCACGCTCTGGGATGTTTTCGGCGAACAAGGTCACCCGGTTCGCGCCACCGTGTCCGACATGGGTCCTTTGCTTCTGTCACGCATGCTCAACCTCAACGACACGCAGGCGGGCGTCCTGAACCTGGTGTTCAAAATTGCCGACGATCGCGGCCTGTTGCTGCTCGACCTGAAAGACCTACGCGCGATGCTGCAGCACGTCGGCGAGAACTCGAGCGAATTCACTACCCAGTACGGCAACATCAGCGCCGCCAGCGTGGGCGCAATCCAGCGCGGACTGGTGCAGATCGAAACCCAGGGCGGTGACAAGTTTTTCGGCGAGCCGATGCTCAACATCAGCGACTTCATGCAGACCGATGCGTCCGGCAAGGGCGTGGTGAACATCCTCGCGGCAGACAAGCTCATGAATTCGCCGCGTCTGTACGCGACCTTCCTGCTCTGGATGCTCTCGGAATTGTTCGAGCAGCTTCCGGAAATCGGCGATCCTGAAAAGCCAAAGCTGGTGTTTTTCTTCGACGAAGCCCATTTGCTGTTCAACGAGGCGCCCAAGGTGCTGGTCGAGCGAATCGAGCTCGTGGTGCGGCTGGTGCGCTCGAAAGGTGTCGGCGTTTATTTTGTGACCCAAAACCCGCTCGACATTCCCGATTCGGTACTGGCTCAGCTGGGCAATCGGGTGCAGCACGCCCTGCGCGCATTCACGCCGCGCGATCAGAAAGCGGTCAAGGCGACGGCGCAAACCATGCGCCAGAAACCGGGACTCGATATCGAGGCGGCGATTACCGAACTCGCTGTCGGCGAGGCACTGGTTAGCCTGCTCGACGCGAAAGGCCGGCCCAGCATGACCGAGCGCGCCTTCGTATTTCCTCCCGGCAGCCAGCTCGGCCCGATCACGCCTGCCCAGCGTCAGGCATTGCTCGCGAATTCTTTGGTTGCGGGCGTTTACGAGAAAACCGTCGACCGTGAATCGGCCTTCGAAAAACTCAAAGGTCGCGCCGATCAGAACGCAGCGACCGCAGATCAGGCGAAAGCCGCCACCGAAGATGGCGGCGGTTTGCTCGGCGGCTTGAGCGATGTGCTTTTCGGAACGACCGGCCCGCGCGGTGGCAAGCACGATGGGCTGGCAACGACCATGGCGAAATCAGCGGTGCGAACCATGGGGACGACTGTAGGCCGCGAAATTATTCGGGGTGTGCTGGGTGGAATCTTCGGTGCGGCAAAAAAGCGCCGATAAATATTTCTTTGCGCACTCGCCTCGGGTGACTCGACACAATATCTCGTGAATCGACCGGCAATCGGGCAGCAATTCGGGGCGATTGCAACGACATCGCAACAGGGGTTGTCACGCGCAGGGCGAGTCTGTACATTGCATTTTTTGAGGGTACGCAATGTCTGTAGATGCAGTTAATTCACCCGGTGCGGCCGACAAGGCCGTCACGCCTTCCAGCGCTAACTCTGCGCAAAAACCTCCACAAAAGCACATCCGCCTGACCTCCCACTCGGGCGGTTTCGGTGCGCTGAAAATCAACTGGGGCGCTCCGACGCCTACCGAACGCGGACCGGTGGTCGGCACTACGACGACCCGTGCGCATCGAAACGTCATCGGCACACACAGCGGCTCGTACAGCGTGTACCGCGCTCTTGCGGTGGCTGCAGGCGCGCTGAACCCGCAGCACAAGGCCGATCTCACCAACACCTCGCCTACCGATCTGATCGGCCCGTATGCGCAGTGGTGCGATCCCGAAAAGATCGTGTCTTTCGATCCTTGGGGCGCGGCAGTGGCGGACGTTTACTCCGCCGAGTTGGCCGCCGGATACGACATTCGCCCGAGCATTGCGGTCACGCAGGCACACGTGATCCTTCCCGAGGTGATCGAAGCTTTGCAATCGGGTCGACTCAAAGCCGATGGCAAGTTTCTGACTGCGGGCGGCGCGGCCATGGTGACCAAGGTCGCGATCGAGCCGGTCTGGTATTTACCGGGCGTCGCCAAACGATTCGGATGCTCCGAAACCGATCTGCGCCGAGTGCTATTCGAGGAAACCGGCGGCATGTATCCGGAGTTGGTCACGCGAGGCGATCTGGAAGTGTTTCTGCCACCGATCGGCGGACAGACGGTCTACATCTTCGGCAATCCGCGCGATCTGGCGAACCCCGAGGTGGAACTCACTGCACGGGTTCACGACGAATGCAACGGCTCGGACGTGTTCGGATCGGACATCTGCACCTGCAGGCCGTACTTGACGCACGCAATCGAGGAATGCATTCAAGGCGCGCAACGCGGTGGCGTCGGGCTGGTTTCGTATTCGCGCAAGGAAGGTCGTGCGCTGGGCGAAGTGACCAAGTTTTTGGTTTACAACGCACGCAAGCGCCAGGTCGGCGGAGACACGGCAGATCAATACTTTGCACGGACCGAATGCGTGGCCGGCGTTCAGGACATGCGATTCCAGGAGCTGATGCCCGATGTGCTCCATTGGCTAGGCGTCAAGAAAATCCACCGCCTCGTCTCCATGAGCAATATGAAGTACGACGCGATCACCGGCTCGGGCATCGAGGTAGGTGTGCGGGTCAATATTCCGGATGCTTTGATCCCGGCCGATGCCCGCGTTGAAATGGACGCCAAGATGGCGGCCGGCTATTTCACGCCGGGCGTGGTGCCGGATGCAGAAGAACTTAAAAAACCGAAAGGTCGGGGACTCGATACATGAGCAGCAGTAATCACGACGTAGCGGCCACAGCGGCAGCCGTCGCCACCCTTAGAAGCACGGTTGCGATTCGCGAACGTGCCCAGTTTTTATTGGCCAATGCACGCGCCGGCAAATCGCGCTGGTTCTCGGTAGACGATTCCAAGATGCACGACATTGCCGAGATGGTGGTCGGCGTCACGAAGGAGCGTTATCCGTCGCTTGAAATCCCGTATCACAGCCGCTGGCGCCACTTCGAAGCGGGCGGTGTCGACCGTCCTGCGCAGTTGCTCAAACTGCTCGGCGGTGCCAGCAAGTCGGTCATTGCGCGTGCGCAAATCGATCTTGCAGTGGTGAGCGTATTGCTGGACGCCGGCGCAGGCCCCGAGTGGCGGTATGTGGAATCGGCGAGCGGCCAGACCTTCACCCGATCAGAAGGGTTGGGCGTCGCGACCTTTCATGCTTTCACGGCAGGCCTGTTTTCCAGCGACAAGAACAATCCGCTTCAGGTCGACGCCACCGGATTGCGTTCGCTGGTCACGGCTGATCTAGCTGAAGCGATGCAGGTTCGCGAAGGCAACGCACTCGTCGGTCTCGAAGGACGCGCGACATTGATGCGCCGACTTGGCGAGACTCTTCTGATGTCTCCGGAAACTTACGGCGCAGAAGGCCGGCCGGGACGCATGTTCGACCTGCTCACCAACTCGCACGAACACGGCATTCCGCCGACAGCCGAGGTCACGGCGCACGCCATCCTCTCGACACTGTTGATCACGCTCTCGCCGATCTGGCCGATGAACAACATGATCGGAAACGAGCATCTTGGCGATTGCTGGAAACATCAGGATGTTCCCGGCGAGGGCCTGACCCAAGGCTGGATGCCGTTCCACAAACTGTCTCAGTGGCTCACCTATTCGCTGCTCGAGCCGTTCATCTGGGCGGGGGTCCATGTGCGAGGAATCGACGCACTCACCGGTCTTCCGGAATATCGAAATGGCGGCCTTTTCCTCGACGGCGGCGTGATTCATCCGCTGGACAACGCCATGCTCACCAAGCCACATAAGGCAGGCGACGAATTCATCGTCGAATGGCGTGCATTGACGATTGCGCTGTTGGACGAAATAGCGCCTATGGTTCGCGAACATCTGGGTCACTCTGCCGAGAAGATGCCGCTCGCATGCGTGCTCGAAGGCGGAACCTGGGCGACCGGCCGGGCATTGGCACAAAAGCTCATCGGCGGCTCGCCTCCGCTGAACATCGAGAGCGACGGCACGGTTTTTTAGGCCACGATAATTCACGCCTCCAGCAATCCAAGCTTTAAGAAAATTCAGGGAATCTAAAAAGAATGAGCAACGTACACGTCCTCGACCATCCGCTGGTGCAGCACAAGCTCACTCTCATGCGCCGCAAAGACGCCAGCACCAACAGCTTTCGTCGCCTGTTGAACGAGCTGAGCATGCTGATGGCTTACGAGGTGACCCGCGACATGCCGATGCAGGACATCGAAATCGAGACCCCGCTGGAAAAAACCACCGCGAAAGTCATCGACGGCAAGAAGCTGGTGCTGGTGTCGATTCTTCGCGCAGGTACCGGCATTCTGGACGGCATGCTCACGGTGGTTCCCGGCGCTCGTGTCGGCCACATCGGCCTTTACCGCGATCCTAAAACGCTGACCGCAGTCGAGTACTACTTCAAGATGCCCGGCGACATGCAGGAGCGCGATGTCATCGTGGTCGACCCGATGCTGGCAACAGGCAACTCTGCAGTCGCAGCGGTTGAACGGCTAAAAGAGCTGAATCCGAAATCGATCAAATTCGTCTGTCTGCTCACCTGTCCCGAGGGCGTCAAGACATTCACCGAAGCGCATCCCGATGTGCCGATCTATACCGCATCCATCGACCGCGAATTGAATAGCCATGGTTACATCCTGCCGGGCCTGGGCGATGCGGGCGATCGTATTTTCGGCACGCTTTGATCGGGCGCTGATCAATTGCTCGATCTACTCGTTACGCGTGCGACTCTGCCCGATGGGCGGAGCAATATGTCCATCGCGGTTCAAGACGGAAAGATCGTCGAAGTGACCGAAGGACTGAGCGCGCAGGCGAACGAAACGCTCGATGCCGGAGGCATGCTGGTGTCGCCGCCCTTCGTCGATTCGCACTTCCACATGGATGCAACCCGAAGCTATGGCCTGCCACGGGTGAACGAATCGGGCACGCTGCTCGAAGGCATTGCGCTCTGGGGCGAGCTCAAACCGCTGCTCACGCAAGATGCACTCATCGCACGCGCCCTCGCCTACTGCGATTGGGCCGTTGCTCGCGGACTTCTCGCTATTCGCACCCATGTCGATATTTGCGATCCGTCTTTACAAGCGGTCGATGCCCTCCTTGAAGTGAAGCGACGAGTCGCGCCTTACATCGACATGCAGCTGGTCGCGTTCCCGCAAGACGGCATCCTTCGGTCGCCCGGCGCGATCGACAACCTGCATCGCGCCTTGGCAAAAGGCGTCGATGTGGTGGGCGGCATTCCGCATTTCGAACGCACCATGGACGACGGCGCGAAAAGCGTCGAGCTGCTGTGCAAGATCGCCGCTGAAAAAGGCCTGATGGTCGATATGCACTGCGACGAATCGGACGATCCGATGTCGCGTCATATCGAGACGCTGTCCGCGCAAACGCATCGACTCGGACTGCATGGACGCGTCGTCGGGTCGCACCTTACTTCGATGCATTCGATGGACAACTACTACGTGTCCAAGCTGCTACCCCTCATGGCAGAAGCTCAAGTGGGCGCGATCGCGAATCCGCTGATCAACATCACGCTGCAAGGTCGGCACGACACCTATCCGAAACGGCGCGGCATGACACGCGTGCCCGAATTGATGGCGCACGGAATCACGGTCGCTTTCGGGCACGACTGCGTGATGGACCCGTGGTACTCGCTGGGATCTGCCGACATGCTCGAAGTGGCGAGCATGGGACTTCACGTGGCGCAAATGACAAGCCAGTCGGCCATGCGCCAATGTTTCGAAGCCGTCACCGTGAATCCGGCGAAGCTGATGCATCTCGAAGGCTACGGAATCGCCGCCGGATGCAATGCCGATTTCGTGTTGCTGCAGGCGAAAGATCCCATCGAAGCCATTCGCTTGAAGGCGGCGCGTCTGAAGGTGTTCAGGCGCGGGAAGTTGATTAGCGAGATGCCGGCTGCGACTGCGAAGTTGCATCTTCCGGATCGGCCCGTGGGGACTTCGTTTTTGTCCGGTGAGCTTTAGTCGACGAGTTACCGAGCCGGCATATCCGCGAGCGTCGCTATCTTCTCGGCCCGCGCGTCCTCAGGAATCGGACCCATGGCGGCATTCCACCTGGCATGGCGCTCACGCATCTTCGCGAGCCGTTCCGGTTCCCGCTTTGCCAGATTGGCGCGCTCGCGTTCATCTTGCGAAAGATCGAAAAGATATTCGTGAGGGCCTACGGCAAGGTACTTCCATTTGCCGTCGCGCAAGGCCCGCTGGTCTTCATGTTTCATGCGCCAGAAAAGTTCGCGTTCTACCGTTTTGCTCGGGTCCTCGAACACGTCCATCATCGATTCGCCGTCTGACGGAAAGTCGGGGTGCATGGCGACGCCTGCGGCTTCAAGCATGGTGCGGGTGAAGTCCATGGTGATGGCCAGTTGATCGGTCACGCCGCCCTTGGGAATGACTTTCGGCCAGCGCACTATGCACGGCACGCGGATGCCTCCCTCGGTCAGATCCATCTTGCCGCCGACCAGCGGCCAGTTGTCCGAGAAGCGCTCGCCGCCGTTGTCGCTGGTGAACACGATCAGCGTGTCGTCTTCGAGCTGTGCGTCGCTCAGTGCGTCCATCACATGACCGATGCCTTCGTCGAGTTCCCGAATCATCTGGTGGTAGATGTGGATCGATCCGCCATCCAGATGACAAATGTCGGCATCTGTCAACGGGTTCGCGCCGCCTTGCGATCGGGTTTCCCATGGCCAGTGAGGCGCTGTGTAGTGCAGGCTCAAGAGGAACGGCTTGCGATCGACACCGCGCTCGCGAATGATCTCTACCGCCGCCTCCGACAACAAATCGGTCATGTACCGACCGTTTCGATCGATCTCCTGGCCGTCTTTCACCAGATCGTGTTTGCCCATGCGATCGACATGACTGAAATAGCTCACACCTCCCGACAGCGGGCCGAGATGCGAGTCGTATCCTGAACGCAAAGGACTGAAGTGCGGTGGATAGCCCAGATGCCACTTCCCCACCAGCGAGGTCGAATAGCCCGCGGCTTTCAGTAGCGACGGCAGAGTGGGATGCGAAGGCGGCATTCCAATTTCCGTGCTGCCCCTGAACTTGCCGGTCATCGGCTCCTCTGCCGCACCCCGCAGCCGGTATTGATAGCGTCCTGTGATGAGCGCGTAACGAGTCGGCGAACAAACCGGCGAGTTCGCATACGCGTTGGTGAAACGCAATCCGCCTGCTGCCATTTCATCCAGGCGCGGCGATATCGGAACCCGGCCGCCGTAGCAGCCCAAGTCTGCATAACCCAGATCGTCCGCAAGAATGAACACGAGGTTAGTCATCAGTCGACCTTCATTCCCGTGGCTTTGATGATCTTGGCGAACTGCGTTGCGTTCTGGTTGATGCGGTCGGTCGCCGCTTTGCCGGTAAGACCGATGTACGCCAGATCGAGTGCCGCGAGCCGGGCCTTGAATTCAGGTTTCTCGACAAGCGCCGCAATCGCTTTCTGCAGCGTATTCACCACGGCTTCCGGCGTGTTGGCGGGCACCATGATGAGCTGCGTGATTTCGAGCTCGAGCTGCTTGAGCCCCACCTCGGACACGGTTGGCACGTTCGGCAGCAGCGGCGAGCGCTGGCGACTCGATACGGCAAGCGCCTGGATCTTGCCGGCCTGAACCTGTGGAGCCATGCCTGCGGTAGCAATGATCCCGCCCTGCACTTCGCCAGACACCACCGCCAGCACGGCAGGTGCGTTTCCGCGATACGGCACATGCGTCGCCTTCACACCAGTCGACTCGTTGAAGATCGCGATCTCCAGATGCCCCGGTGTTCCATTCCCGCCGGACGCGAAGTTCAAGGGCGAGGTCTTCGCTTTCTCGATGAAATCGTTGAGCGACTTGAACCCAAGACCTGGATTGACGCCGAGCAGCATCCCGAACGAAGCCACTGCCATCACCGGCTTCAAATCCTCAGGCTTGAAGGGCATGCTCGGATAAAGCGACGGGTTGGTCGTGAAGGTCGTGTCGATGCTGACCAGCAGCGTGTAGCCGTCAGGCGCGCTTTTGGCCACGGCATCCGCCCCGACGTTGCCGCCAGCGCCCGTCTTGGCTTCCACGAAAAATGTCTGATTCAACTCGCGCTGAAGGCCGTCAGCGATCAAGCGTGCGAACAGATCGTTCGGTCCACCCGCAGCGAAGTTGCCGATGATGCGCACCGGGCGGGACGGGTACGTGTCCTGTGCGTGCGCGAGGGGCGCCGATACGGCGCATACGAGCAGCGAGATTGCAGTTGCCATCGCCGTTGTCATCGCGGAAAGGCCAAGCCTTCTGACCCATTTATTCGCCCTTTGCTTTGGACGCGATGCCGATGCAGTTGAACAGCGCTGAAATACCCGGAGCTTGTCGATCATGTGGACCTCGATGGAAACGATTTTTGGATTTTTCTGCAAATCGGAGACCGAGTTTAGTTTCCAGAAAAGCAAAGTAATCTGATAAATTCGCCGCGTTAATCAAGCTTTTGGAAACCATGTCCGATGTCAACTCTCCAGACGCCCGGCTTAAGTTGCGTCATCTGCACGCCTTCGCGGCAATAGCGCGCGAGCACACGGTTCAACGAGCCGCAGAGTCGCTTTCGCTGACGGCGTCGGCGGTATCGAAAGCGCTGCAGGAGCTCGAAGAGGTGGTCGGACACGCGTTATTCAAGCGCACCCGGAAAGGCTTGATCGCGACAAAGGAGGGGGAGCAGCTGCTGAGGCACGTCGTTCCGGGTTTGGCTCTCGTGCATGACGGACTTCATCTCGCATCCGGCAAACAGCAGAAAGACGGCCTCTTCCAAGTGAGCATCGGCGTGTTGCCCACCGTGGCAACCGCGTTAGCTCCCCATGCGGTCGCCGAAATCCAGAAACGTCATTCGAGGACGGAAATCAAAATCGTCTCGGGCACGAATGCCCAGTTGCTGGATTTATTGCGCACCGGCACGGTAGACATGGTGTTGGGCCGTCTGCCAGGCGTCAGCCTGATGCGCGGTCTTTCTTTCGAGCCGCTCTATACCGAGCAGATGCTGTTGGTCGCACGCCCGAAGCACGCTCTCGCGGGGCGTGATCATCTGCATGCCTCGCATCTGCTCGACTATCCGCTGGTACTGCCGCTGGGGCCCACCACGATTCGCGACAGCGTCGACACGTTTTTTCTGGGTGCGGGAGTCACGTCCATCCCGCGCGTTACCGAGGCTCTGTCGGAATCGTTCTGCCTGCAACTCGTCCTTGCCAGCGATGCCGTCTGGTTTTCTCCCATTGGCTCGGTGAAACGCTATCTGGCTTCGGGTGAACTGCAGCGCTTGAATATCGACACATCGTCCACCACCGGTACGGTTGGAATGACCCGGCGTGCCGAGTCGGAACTGAGCGTCTCGGCAACCGAAATGGCGGAGACTTTTCGCGCGCATTCGGAAAGCTGGATGAGCCCGAAGTCCGACGAATCCTGAAAAAAAGCGCCACTTTCGATTCACACGGAAGTGGCGCTTTTCTCAGCGTCGCGCTCCTAAAAGCAGAGCACTGATTTGACAATCAATCGGTCGTCGCCTCTTCAGGCTCGGACTTGCTCGACTTGCCCTCCTTCTTCGGCAGCGGCTGGATGTCGAGGAGCACTTCGTCCTTGTCGTCCAGATCGACCGAGAGACGGCCGCCTTCGGTGAGTCGTCCGAAGAGCAGTTCGTCTGCCAGCGCACGACGGATCGTGTCCTGGATGAGACGCTGCATCGGGCGTGCACCCATGAGCGGATCGAAGCCCTTCTTGCCGAGGAACTTGCGCAGCTTGTCCGAGAACGTGACGTCGACCTTCTTCTCGGTGAGCTGGGTTTCCAGTTGCAGGAGGAACTTGTCCACCACGCGCAGGATGATCTGCTCGTCGAGCGCCTTGAAGTTGACGATCGCGTCCAGACGATTGCGGAACTCGGGCGTGAACAGGCGCTTGATATCGCCCATTTCGTCGCCGGCCTGACGAGGATTCGTAAAGCCGATGGTTGCCTTGTTCATGGTCTCGGCACCCGCGTTCGTGGTCATCACGATGATCACGTTGCGGAAGTCGGCCTTGCGTCCGTTGTTGTCTGTCAGCGTGCCATGGTCCATCACCTGCAGCAGCACGTTGAAGATGTCCGGGTGTGCCTTCTCGATTTCATCGAGCAGCAGCACGCAGTGCGGCTTCTTCGTGACTGCTTCGGTCAGCAGACCACCCTGGTCGAATCCGACGTAGCCGGGAGGCGCACCGATCAAACGGCTCACCGCATGGCGTTCCATGTACTCGGACATGTCGAAGCGGATCAGTTCGATGCCCATGATGTAGGCCAGCTGCTTTGCCGCTTCGGTCTTGCCGACGCCGGTTGGGCCGGAGAACAGGAACGAGCCGATCGGCTTGTCGCCCTTGCCCAGACCCGAGCGTGCCATCTTGACCGCAGACGCCAGCACCTCAAGTGCCTTGTCTTGTCCGAACACGACGCTCTTCAGATCGCGTTCGATGGTTTGCAGCTTGCCGCGATCGTCGTTCGACACGTTGGCGGGAGGAATGCGAGCGATCTTCGCCACGATTTCTTCCACCTCGGTCTTGCTGATCGTCTTCTTGCGGCGCGACACCGGAAGAATGCGCTGTGCAGCACCCGCTTCGTCGATCACGTCGATAGCCTTGTCGGGCAAATGACGATCGTTGATGTACTTCGACGAAAGCTCTGCAGCGGCCTGCAATGCGGCAATTGAGTACTTCACGTTGTGGTGTTCTTCGAAGCGCGACTTCAGACCCTTCAGAATTTCCACGGTCTGCTCGACGCTCGGCTCGACCACATCGACCTTCTGGAAGCGACGTGAGAGAGCTGCGTCTTTCTCGAAAATGCCGCGGTATTCGGTGAACGTTGTAGCGCCGATGCACTTCAGCTGACCGTTCGACAGAGCCGGCTTCAGCAGGTTCGATGCATCGAGTGTTCCGCCCGAAGCGGCGCCAGCGCCGATCAAGGTGTGGATTTCATCGATGAACAGAATCGCGTTGGGCTTGTCCTTGAGCGACTTCAACACGCCCTTGAGACGCTGCTCGAAATCGCCGCGGTACTTGGTGCCTGCGAGCAAAGCGCCCATGTCCAGCGAATAGACAGAAGACTCCGCCAGAATTTCCGGCACGTCTTTCTGAACGATGCGCCATGCAAGGCCCTCCGCGATCGCGGTCTTGCCAACGCCGGCTTCACCCACCAGAAGCGGGTTGTTCTTGCGGCGACGGCAAAGAATTTGAATGACGCGTTCGACTTCGTATTCACGCCCGATGAGCGGATCGATCTTGCCGTCCTTGGCCATCTGGTTCAGATTGACCGTGAACTGTTCGAGCGGCGACGACTTGTCGCTCTTCTCGCTCGACTCCTCAGCTTCGGGCTGCGGCTCGCCTGCGCGGGTCGGCTCCGGCGGATCGGTCTTCTTGATGCCGTGAGCAATGAAGTTCACGACGTCGAGACGGGTGACGCCTTGCTGATGGAGGTAGTAGACCGCATGCGAATCCTTCTCGCCGAAGATCGCGACCAGCACGTTGGCGCCGGTCACTTCCTTCTTGCCATTGCCCGTGGACTGCACGTGCATGATGGCGCGCTGGATCACGCGCTGGAAGCCGAGAGTGGGCTGGGTGTCCACATCTTCGGTTCCCGCGACCTGCGGGGTGTTGTCCTTGATGAAGTTGGACAACGATTTTCTGAGATCGTCGATGTTGGCCGAACAAGCACGCAATACTTCTGCGGCGCTCGGGTTGTCCAGCAGGGCGAGCAGCAGGTGCTCCACGGTGATGAACTCGTGTCGCTGTTGCCGGGCCTCTACAAAGGCCATATGCAGACTGACTTCCAATTCCTGGGCAATCATGTGAATTCCTTTTTGCCTTGCTGTGATTGATCAACTGTAAATCGGTTCGATAACGTTTTATTCAACTGGTTCGCTCACACATTGCAGCGGATGACCCGATTTTTTTGCGGCTTCCATGACTTGGTCGACCTTTGTCGCTGCAACATCCTTCGAATACACACCGCAAACAGCTCGTCCATCCAGATGGATCTTGAGCATGATTCCGGTGGCTGTCTCCCGATCTTTATTGAAAAACTCCTGAATCACGACGATAACGAACTCCATCGGCGTGTAGTCGTCGTTGAGCATGACGACCTGAAACATCTGTGGGGGTTTGGTGCGCTGGGTTCTACGTTCAAGAACCACCGAGCCGGTTCCGTCCCCATCCGGTGACTGCACCCGCGGCGCGGGTGGCTTTGTGGGGATTTTTGTTGCCATGAATTTCATTCTATAGAGCGGCCAAACCGGCTGCAGCATCGTGGAGATTTGGTGGCAGTTTTGCGACATTCAAGATCCGACCGTTAATCGGGCGGTAAGCAGAAATGTTGCTTTTACTCGGCGGTTCACGCACACTCGATTCGCCTGAAAAACACGGCGGAGGGCTTCATGGCTACGGGAACAGTGAAGTGGTTTAACGATGCAAAAGGGTTCGGCTTCATTGAGCCGGACGGTGGAGGTGCCGATGTTTTCGCGCATTTTTCCGCAATTGCAATGGACGGATTCAAAACCCTGAAGCAAGGCGCTCGGGTCGAATTCGAGCTGGTCGAAGGCCCCAAAGGCATTCTTGCCCAGCAAATCCGACAGGAAATCGGTTCAGGAGAATCGGCGTCCGCAGAGGACGTGGCAGCCGGCTCGACAATAAGCTCGCCGGATAACGCTGGAATCACCGCTCACTGATACGCAAAAAAAATGGGCCCGAAGGCCCATTTCTAGTTTTCAGGTCGCAGCTCTTGTCGCACCTGTTGTCGCAACCCTTCAGCCGAGGCGCACAGGCACGAATATCTTGTCGCCGTCGCGCTGGATCAGCAACGCAACCGACTTACCGCCTTTGGCTACCGCTTCGCGCACCTGTTCGATGTTCTGAACGGGCTTGCCGTCGATACCCATCAGCAAATCGCCCGGCCTGACGCCAGCCAGCGCGGCGGCTCCGGCAGCATCTTCCACCAGTAGGCCGCCCTCGACGCCGGCTTCCCGACGTTCCTGGGGTTGCAGCGGACGCAATGCCAGGCCGAGTTTGCCCTTGCCAGCAGCGGCATCGCCACTTGCGACAACCGACTTCTTGTCGTTGGCGTCTGCCAGCTTGGCGGTCACTTCATCGGCCTTGCCTTGCCTCCAGATGCCGATGGTCACGTTCGTACCCGGAGTGGACGCACCGATCAGCGCAGGAAGGTCGCCAGAAGCAACGATGGGCTGACCGTTGACCGAGCGGATCACGTCGCCTGCCTTGAGGCCTGCTTTTTCTGCAGGGCCGCCCGCTTCGACGTTCGATACCAGCGCGCCTTCAGGTTTGTCGAGCTTGAACGAATCGGCGAAAGCCTGATTGACCTCCTGCACCGCCACACCCAGGCGGGCGTGGCTGGCCTTGCCGGTCGAGACGATCTGGTCCTTGATCTTGGTGGCCAGATCGATCGGGATCGCAAAAGAGACGCCCTGATATCCGCCGCTGCGGCTGAAGATCTGCGAGTTGATACCCACCACTTCGCCCTTGGAGTTCAGCAGCGGTCCACCGGAATTGCCGGGGTTGATGGCCACGTCAGTCTGGATGAAAGGAACGAAGCTGTCATCGGGCAACGAACGACCTTTGGCGCTGACCACACCTGCGGTCACGGTGTTTTCGAATCCGAAGGGCGAGCCGATTGCCATCACCCATTCGCCGACCTGCAAATCCTTCGAGTTGCCCATGGGCACGGTCGGAAGATTCTTCGCGTCGATTTTGAGCACAGCGACGTCCGTCTTGGCGTCGGCGCCAAGTACTTTCGCAGTGAACTCGCGACGATCGGTGAGCTTCACGGTCACGTCTTTCGCGCCCTTCACCACATGCGCGTTGGTCAAAATAATGCCGTCGGAGCTGAGGATGAAACCGGAGCCCTGCGCACGCATCGGCACTTCGCGTTGAGGCTGGCGACCGCCCTGCCCCTGTTGGCCCTGAAAGCGCTTGAAGAGTTGAAACAGCGGATCGTTGGGATCCATGCCGGGAATGCCCTGCTGCGCCGTCGGGGCGGAGTCGTCGTCCCCGTCGTCCGATGTCTTGGTCAGGCCGCTCACGCTGATGTTCACAACGGCCGGGCCGAAGCGCTGAACGATCTGCGCGAAGTTGGGCGCGACGATGGTGTTGTTGGCGGATGCGGCCGCCGCCACCGCTGCCGGCGCGACCTGTGCGTGCACCATGGATCCACCCACGAACGACGCGCCAGCACCACCGATAACGCCAGCCGCGACCAGCGCCAGAACCAGGCGCGATGGGCTGAGTGAATTTGTTTTCATGAATGCTCCTTGAACGGTAGAAATGTGGGACACGTAGTCAATGTCGTGCCGAACACTTAGACAGTTCTTAAAGCAGGAGGGCCTTCGCTCTATCGCTTATCCGACTCAGGCGATGGCGGGAAATGTCACCTCGACGCGAAGGCCGCCCAGACGCAGCGAGCTTTGCAGTTCGAGAGTCGCGCCGTGAAGATCGGCAATCGATTTGACGATGGCCAGACCCAGTCCGCTGCCGGTGGTTTCCGATCCTGCAACCCGGTAGAACCTGTCCAGCACCCTGTCGCGATCTTCTGCCGCGATACCCGGCCCGTTGTCGTCGACGCTCAAGATGAGTAATTGCGAATCGCGCTTTATTTCCAGATCGACCGTGCCGCCGTTCGGTGAATACTTGATTGCGTTTTCGATCAAATTTCGCATCAGGATCCGCAGCGCTTCTGGGTATCCGTCGACCCGACCTTCATCCGATTGCGTGATTCCCAGATCGATGTTGCGCGCGACCGCGTTGGGAATCGCGTCGGCCACCGAGAGCCTGGCGATGTCTGCCAGTTCAACCGGTTGCGACGGCAGTTCCGCTACCGCGCTGGCTTGATGTCGCGCGAGCACGAGAAGCTGCTCGACGAGTCGAGTCGCGCGGTCGATGCCCGCCATGAGGCGCGTGACCGCAACCTCACGCGTTGCTTCGTCGCTTGCGCGTTGCAGCCCTTGCGCCTGAAGCCGGAGCGCAGCAAGCGGAGATCGCAGCTCATGTGCGGCATCGGCGACGAAGCTTTTTTGCGCATCGAACGCCTGTCGTACCCGCCCGAACAGCAGATTGAGTTCGCGCACCAGGGGCTGTATTTCGGTGGGCAGCCCTGCCTCGCTCACCTCGCCCAAATCATCGGCCTGTCGCTGCGATAGTTGACGTTGCACTCGGGCAACCGGCACCAGCGATGAGCCCACAACCCACCACATAAGAAGCGCGAGGAGCGGTGCCATGATCGCGACCGGCCCCACCGTGCGCAAGGCCAGCGTGCTGGCCATCTCGCGGCGTGCGGCCATGTCCTGCGCAACCTGAATCACCTGCGACCGGGACTGCATCGAAAACACCCGATAGGTCGATCCCCGGACCTTGACGGTCGAGAAACCGAGTTCCGATTTTTCTGGCAGCGCGGCACGCGGTGCCGACTGGAACACCCGCACCCCCTCGTGCGTCCACACCTGCACGACGAAATCGACGTTCTCGGGATCGTTCGGATCTTCGCCTGCCCCAACGCCCCCGCCTGAAGGCAGGCCGGCGCGAAGCGAGAGCGCCATCTGCTGCATGTGATAGTCGAAAATCTCGTCGGCTTCGGCACGCGCCGTGCGATACGCAACCGTAGCCTGAACGACAGCAGCCAGAACGATTGCGATGAGCAGAAAGCTCAGCAGCCTGGTTCGAAGAGAGTGAGAAGCCGTCGCCTTCATTGCCGCGCCTTCGGAACCATGTAGCCGACGCCACGCACATTGAGGATCAGATCGGCGCCGAGCTTTTTGCGTAGACCGTGGATATAAACCTCGACCGCGTTGCTGCTGATTTCATCTTTCCAGCTATAGAGTTTTTCTTCGAGCTGCGGCCTCGACAACACCATGCCCGGACGAGCGAGGAGGGGTTCCAGCACCGCCCACTCACGCGCCGACAGAACCACGGGCTCGCCCTTCACGCTCACTTCACGCGTGACCGGATCGATGCTCACACCGAGATGTTCGTATTGCGGCTCGGCGCGTCCTGCAGCGCGGCGCAAAAGAGCCCGAATGCGAGCGAGCAACTCGTCGAGATCGTAGGGTTTGAGAACGTAATCGTCGGCGCCGGCATCGAGCCCTTCGATTCGCTCCTGCACCGAATCGCGGGCGGTGGCTATCAGCACCGGGGTGCGCTGCTTTCGAGCGCGAAACGATCGCAGCACAGCGAGCCCATCGCGTTTGGGCAATCCAAGATCGAGCAGCACGAGGTCGTAGCTTTGGGTGCGCAAAGCCGTGTCTGCCATTTCGCCGTCCTTGACCCAATCGACCGCGAAATGCTCCGCACGCAGTTGATCCAGGACGGCCTCGCCGATCATGGTGTCATCTTCGACTAGCAGCAGACGCATCTCGAAATTTCCAATGAAGTTCCTCTAGCGTACAGCCTGAAGGGGAACACTTAGACCGAACTTAATCGTTGCTTTGCTCACGCTTGGCACAAGTCCAATTCCATCAAAGCAAAAGCCCTTGAATCTTGCAACTCAAGGGCTTTTTTGGGAGGAGCAATCAACCAATGACGATTGCGCCGCCTGCCGACATCACATGTTGTCGATCATCACCTGGCCAAAGCCGGAGCAGCTGACTTGCGTCGCACCGTCCATCAAGCGCGCGAAGTCATAAGTGACTTTCTTGCTCTTGATCGACTTTTCCATCGAACTGATGATCAGGTCGGCAGCTTCGGTCCAGCCCATGTGACGCAGCATCATTTCAGCGGACAGGATTTCGGAACCGGGGTTCACGTAATCTTTGCCGGCGTACTTGGGAGCCGTGCCGTGAGTCGCTTCGAACATCGCGACCGTGTCCGACAAGTTGGCGCCAGGAGCAATACCGATGCCGCCCACTTGCGCAGCCAGAGCGTCCGACACGTAGTCGCCGTTCAGGTTGAGCGTAGCGATGACGCTGTACTCGGCGGGGCGCAAAAGAATCTGCTGCAGGAATGCATCTGCAATCACGTCTTTCACGACGATGTCCTTGCCGGTCTTCGGGTTCTTGAACTTCATCCACGGGCCGCCGTCGATCAGTTCTGCGCCGAATTCCTTGGCTGCCAGTGCATAACCCCAATCACGGAATCCACCTTCGGTGAACTTCATGATGTTGCCCTTGTGGACCAGGGTCATGCTGGGTTTGTCGTTGTCGATCGTGTACTGGATTGCCTTGCGAACCAGACGCTCTGTGCCTTCACGCGACACGGGCTTGATGCCGATGCCGGACGTGTCGGGGAAACGAATCTTCGTGACGCCCATTTCCTTGATCAGGAAATCGATGAGCTTCTTGGCCTTGTCGGATTCGGCTTCGTATTCGATGCCGGCGTAGATGTCTTCCGAGTTCTCGCGGAAGATGACCATGTTGGTCTTGTGCGGTTCTTTGACCGGGCTGGGCACGCCTTCGAAGTATTGAATCGGGCGCAGGCAGACATAAAGGTCGAGTTGCTGGCGAAGTGCAACGTTCAGGCTGCGAATGCCGCCGCCGACGGGGGTCGTCAGGGGACCCTTGATCGAGACGACGTAATCGCGAACCGCTTCGAGGGTTTCTTCAGGCAGCCAGACGTCGGGGCCGTAGACCTTGGTCGACTTCTCGCCTGCATAGACTTCCATCCAGTGGATTTTTTTCTTGCCGCCGTACGCCTTGGCGACAGCAGCGTCGACCACCTTGAGCATCACTGGCGTGATATCCAGACCGGTTCCGTCACCTTCGATGAACGGAATAATCGGCTCGTCAGGCACGTTGATGGATTTGTCGGCGTTGACGGTGATTTTCTGGCCTTGGGAGGGCACCTTGATGTGCTGATAAGACATGTACAAACGGCTCCGAGTGGACGCTGAAATTGATTCAGCAGGATGGGCAAAACCCACGGATTCTAGCCCCAAAAGAATTTTGGGTTTGCGTCAACCGGCTGTATTCGGTGCTCGTTGTGGTGAGACCTTCCGGTAGTCGGGAGGCGATATCAGCCTAATCAATTCAAAGGAATTTGCATCATGAACAAACTGCTCGCTACTCTGGTTGCCGCTTTCTTCGCAGTCGGCGCTTTCGCACAAGCTGCTCCCGCCGCACCCGCAGCGCCTGCAGCTCCTATGGCTGCAAAGTCTGAAGCCAAGCCCATGGCAAAGGCTGCAGAAAAGACCAAGAAGACCGCTCATAAAGTTGCCAAGAAGACCAAGAAGGCTGTGAAAGCAGCTTAAGTCTTTCGAGACTGAGCCAATTACCGATCGACCTTTCGGTCTCCCTTCAGGTATCACCTGAAGACTCCAAAGGTCCACGGTAAAGAATCCGCCCGCTTATTGCGGGCGTTTTTCTTTTGGAGACAATGACGCCATGAAAATCCAAACGAACTTCTTCGGTTCTTCACTCACACGCTCTGCTCGTCGGCTCGCTTACGCCGTCGCGATTGCGGCCTCGGCATTCACACTGCAAGCGAATGCGCAAGAAGGCCCGCAGATGGATCTTCCGCGAGTCACGCTCGGCGCCGGCATGCATCAGATCGATGCGCAGGTTGCGTTTACGCCTCCGCAACGCTCCATCGGTTTGATGTATCGCAAGGAGATGCCGCAACACGAAGGCATGCTGTTCGTTTTCGATGAGCGATCGACCCAATGTTTCTGGATGAAGAACACGATTCTTCCGCTCACTGCAGCGTTCGTCGCGGACGATGGAACCATCGTGAATCTGGAAGACATGAAGCCCCAGACCACCGACTCGCATTGCTCCAAACAACCGGTGCGCTATGTGCTCGAGATGAACCAGGGATGGTTCAAGAAGAGCGGCATCAAGGCGAATTTCAAACTCACCGGCAAGCCGTTTTCGCAGACCAAGTGACATCGATGCGTTGAAAGTTCTGGTCTGCTTTCGACCGGGTTTCAACAACATTTCGATCGCTCAGAAAAAAACCGGCACAGAGCCGGTTTTTTTTCGACGCACCGCTAGGTGCGCCATTCGAATCGCGCCGATCAGGCGAAATTCTTTTCGACGAATTCCCAGTTAGCAAGTTTGTCGAGGTACGTTTCGACGAACTTCGGACGCAGGTTGCGGTAGTCGATGTAGTACGCGTGTTCCCACACGTCGACGGTGAACAGAGCCGTGTCGGCAGTGGTCAGCGGCGTGCCTGCTGCACCCATGTTGACGATGTCGACAGAGCCGTCGGCTTTCTTCACCAGCCAGGTCCAGCCGGAACCGAAGTTACCGACTGCGGACTTCACGAATGCTTCCTTGAAAGCAGCATAGGAGCCCCACTTTTTGGTGATCGCTTCAGCCAGCGCGCCCTTGGGTTCGCCGCCGCCGTTGGGCTTCATGCAATTCCAGAAAAAGGTGTGATTCCAGATTTGAGCGGAGTTGTTGTAGATGCCGCCGCTGGACTTCTTGATGATGTCTTCGAGGGGCATGCTTTCGAATTCGGTGCCCTTTTGAAGATTGTTCAGGTTCACGACGTAAGCGTTGTGGTGCTTGCCGTAGTGATATTCCAGCGTTTCCTTGCTGTAGTGCGGAGCCAGCGCATCGAGTGCGTAGGGCAATGGGGGCAACGTGTGTTCCATGATTTCCTCGTGAGTTTGTTGTTGATGAATCGAAACGTTTGATCGCTTGTCTGAGCCGATTGTAGAAAACTTGTCTAGGGAGCCTGTAACACCTTGAGTTCGACCTGTCCGTCGGCAAGGGTTGCTGTCACCTGTTCACCCGATTTGAACTGTCCGGTGCTAGTGAGCGCGTGACCCGACTCATCGGTAAGCCACGCGTAGCCGCGTTGAAGTACCAGCTTCGGATCGAGCGACTCCAGGCGCAGAGAAAGCCTTTCGACTTTCTGCCGTGCCCGATCGCGAGCAGTGCCCACGCCTTTCGGCATTGCCGATGCGAGCGTGTCGAGCCTGTATCGATGTTTTTGCGTGGCGGCGCGAGAAAGAAAATGCAGGCGCTGCGCCTGGCTCGAAATTCGAAGCCGCTGTTTCGCCGCGATGGAAGACGGCCTGCCAAGTCGGGCGGCCGCGTTGTCGAGCCGCTGGGAAAGCGTGTCGACATGATCGGTCACTGCATCTCTCAGTCGCTCCCCGATGAGCTCGATCGCACCGTGCCACACCTCTTGCGCCGTAGCGGCGAGTTCGGCAGCCGCGGTGGGCGTCGGGGCACGCAAGTCCGAGACGAAATCGGCGAGCGTGAAATCGGTCTCGTGACCCACGCCGCTGATGACGGGGATTGGGCTGCGGTGGATCATTCGCGCGAAATTCTCGTCGTTGAAAGACCAGAGATCTTCGATGGATCCGCCGCCTCGAACCACCAGGATCACGTCGATAGGATTCGCTTCCGAGTTGATCTGCCACAGCCTTTCGAGCGCCGACGCAAGCTGAGCCGGCGACCCTGCGCCTTGCACCGACGCTGGCGAAATGACAACCGGCACATGGGGAGCGCGACGCATTAACGCAGTAGCGACGTCGTGCAAGGCCGCTGCGCCGAGCGAGGTGACGATTCCGATGCCGCGCGGAATCATGGGAATGCTGCGTTTACGGGCTTGGTCGAACAGCCCCTCGGACTCGAGCTTGGCTTTGAGCTTCAGAAATTGTTCGAAGAGCGCGCCCTGCCCGGCCCGGCTCATCGATTCGACGATCAGCTGGAGATCGCCGCGCGGCTCGTAAACCGCGAGTTTTCCACGGAGCTCGACCAGCTCACCGTCGCGGGGGCTGAAGTCCAGCAAGCTGGCGGCGCGGCGGAACATGGCGCATCGGATCTGGCCGGCTTCGTCCTTGATCGAGAAATAACAATGCCCGCTGGACGCGCGTGAGAAGCCCGAAATCTCGCCGCGAACCGCGACAGGATTGAATCGGGCATCGAGAGCGTCAGCAATGGCGCGGCATAGCGCCCCAACTTGCCATATTCGCGGCGCAGTTGCTTGCATGTCAGAACGCCGATCCAGTATTTGCGCGGCTTTCGTGGGGGTATTTACTCCACAGACCGCGCCAAACGGTCACGAAACTGTCACCTGCCCTTACCAAGACAGACAGCATCGTGCAAGCCTTTGATTTCATTGAAGAATTTGCTGCTAAAAATTTCATCGTTCTGTTGAAAGCCAGTATTGGCGCGGCTCGGCGGCGGTTATTCCTGTAGTTCTTCACAAAGTTATCCACATAAATTGTGGCTTTTTGGAGGGCTCCGGCATGGCGCAAATGCGTTGAGGAACAGTCCGGTCCATGGGCCATAATCGACAGCGAATCAACCGCAGCGGAGAGTGTTTTGTTTTCGATCATACAAGCCGCAGGCTGGCCAATCTGGCCTCTCATTGCCTGCTCCATCGTGGCCATGGCACTCATCATCGAGCGATTCGTCAGCCTCAAATCCGCCAAGATCATTCCCCCGAAACTGCTCGACGAAGCGCTCACCGTTTCGCGCACCTCCGTGCCGTCTCCCGAAGTCGTAACCCAGCTCGAGCAGAACTCCGCACTCGGCGAGGTTCTGGCCAGCGGATGCCGTGCGCTCAACAGCAATCCGCGCTGCAGCGACAGCGATCTGCACGCCACCATGGAAGCGACCGGACGCAAAGTGGCACATCGGCTCGAGCGATATCTCACTGCACTCGCAACCATCGCTTCGGCGGCCCCGCTGCTGGGCTTGCTGGGAACGGTCATCGGCATGATCGAGATTTTCGGATCGCAGGCGCCAAGCTCCGGTAGCGGCGCGAGCAATCCGGCTTTGCTTGCGCAAGGTATTTCGATCGCGCTGTACAACACCGCATTCGGCCTGATCGTGGCCATCCCCACCCTTATCTTCTGGCGATATTTCCGCTCGCGGGTCGACGAATACCTGTTGATGCTCGAACTCAACGCCGACCGCTTTGCACGTCACCTGACCTCGCTTCGCAAGCCATGAATTTCAGACCGCGCAAACAGGACGAGCCGGAGATCAACCTGATCCCGTTCATCGACGTGTTGCTCGTCATCCTGATTTTTCTGATGCTGTCGACCACCTACAGCAAGTTCACCGAACTGCAGTTGCGCCTGCCCGTCGCCAACGCCGATGCCCAGCGCGACTATCCGAAAGAAATCATCGTGGCAGTGGCTGCGGACGGTCGCTACGCCGTCAACAAGGCGCCCTTGGGCGGACGTAGCGTCGACGAAGTTTCGTTCGCGCTCACGCAAGCCGCGAACGGCGGCAAGGACAACGTGGTCATCATCAGCGCCGACGCGAGTTCTACGCATCAGTCGGTAATCACCGTCATGGAAGCCGCGCGTCGTGCCGGCCTGACCCAGATCACTTTCGCCACGCAGAACGCGGCCGGAAGCCGCTGACGATGCTCCCCGACGCGTGGTTGAAGCGAGGCTTGCTCGCCTGCCTGCTCTGGCCCATTTCGCTGTTTTTTCGTCTGGCCGTTGCGGTCCGTGAATTCGGATTCAAAGTCGGCATCAACAAAGCCGAATCGCTCCCGGTACCGGTCATCGTCGTCGGCAATGTGCTGGTCGGCGGCACCGGCAAAACCCCCCTGCTGATCGCTACCGCCATCGATTTGAAACGTCGCGGCTATCGGCCGGGCGTGATCTCGCGCGGTTACGGCCGTGAGAGCGAAGAAACGGTCGAAGTGCTCCCGGTCACGCCGCCAGCTCATGCAGGCGACGAGCCCATCTTGATTCGGCGTGCAACAGGCGTGCCGGTGTTCGTCGCCCCCCGCCGAATCGATGCCGGACGCGCCTTGCTGCAAGCGCATTCCGGCTGCGACGTCATTCTGTGCGACGACGGCCTTCAGCATCTGGCGCTGCATCGCGATCTGGAAATTTGCGTGTTCGACAACCGCGGCGTCGGCAACGGATGGATGATTCCAGCGGGCCCGCTTCGCGAACCCTGGCCCCGTCCCGTCGATATGGTCATGCACACCGGCGACAAACCTGCGTTCGACGGCTATCGAGGCGTGAGATCGCTCGCGCCCTATGCGGTGAACGAAGCCGGCGAGTCGTTCGACCTGGCTTCGCTGCGCGACAAGCAGGTGCACGCGCTTGCCGGAATAGCGAGGCCGGAAGAGTTTTTCCGAATGCTTCGCGAGGCCGGCGTGCAACTTGTCGCCACCTACCCGTTGCGCGATCACGCCGATCTGTCGACCTGGAAATCTCCGGCTCCCGCAGATGCGATCCTGGTCTGCACCGAGAAAGACGCGCCCAAGCTTTGGAAGAACTATCCGGATGCGCTTGCAGTGCCTCTGCGATTTACCCCCGAAAAATCATTTCTGGACGAGATCGATCGCCGCCTGCGTCGTTATCATCAGGACCATGGACAGCAAACTTCTTGAACTGCTCGTGTGCCCCGTGACCAAGGGCTCGCTCGAATTCGATCGCGAAAAGCAGGAGCTCCTGTCGCGTTCTGCCAGGCTTGCGTACCCGGTACGCGACGGCATACCGATCCTTCTGGAAAACGAAGCCCGCACCATGACCGACGAGGAGCTCGGGCTTTGAGCTTCACGGTGATCGTGCCGGCCCGGCTCGCATCGACCCGTCTGCCGAACAAACCTCTCGCCGATATCGGCGGACTGCCCATGGTGGCGCGGGTTGCCCGCCAGGCCATGAAATCTTCAGCCGCAAAGGTTGTGGTCGCCGCGGACAGTCAGAGCATCGTCGATGCCTGCACCGAACACGACGTTCCCGCGCTGCTCACTGCGGTCGATCACCCCTCCGGCAGCGACCGCCTTGCTGAAGCCTGCACATTGCTGGGATTGGCCGATGACGAAATCGTGGTGAACGTTCAGGGTGACGAGCCGCTGATCGACCCGGCACTCATCGACGCGGTGGCCATGCTTTTGAAGGACGCGCCTCACGCTTCCATGAGCACTGCGGCGCATGAAATTACCAGCGAAGAAGATTTCGCGAATGCGAACGTGGTAAAGGTCGTGACCGACAAATCGGGCCTTGCCTTGTATTTTTCTCGCTCGCCAATCCCTTTCAAACGTGATGGCGCCCAAGGCGCGCTGCCATCGCCCGGCCCGCTGCGTCATGTCGGCATTTACGGATACCGCGTCGGTTTCCTCAAAGCGTTTCCCACCATGGCGGTGTCGCCGATCGAGACGATCGAATCGCTGGAGCAACTTCGCGCCATGTGGCACGGGTATCGGATAGTGGTGCACACGACCCAGCATGCGCCGGGACCGGGGGTCGATACACCGCAGGATCTGGAGCGGGTTCGCCAGCTGATTTCCACTCTGGCGCAGTAAGCAGACGGCATGCACACGCATGCTATCCTTGAACCAAAAAAAGCACGGCCAAAATCGCGCGAAAAACGAAGGCGCCGTCAGCTGCCCCGGCAGACAAACGGCGCCAGATTTCACACTTTTCGAGGACTTCCATGAGACTAATTTTGTTGGGCGCTCCCGGCGCTGGCAAAGGCACGCAAGCGACATTCATCTGCCAGAAGTTTGGTATCCCCCAAATTTCCACAGGCGACATGCTCCGTGCAGCCGTGAAAGCCGGTACTCCGCTTGGCCTGCAGGCAAAAAGCATCATGGAATCCGGCGCATTGGTCAGCGACGACCTGATCATCAATCTGGTGAAGGAACGCATTACCCAACCCGATTGCGCAAAAGGCTTTCTGTTCGACGGTTTTCCCCGCACGATTCCCCAGGCAGACGCGTTGAAGACGGCTGGCGTGAAGCTCGATTACGTTCTCGAAATCGATGTGCCCTTCGAGGCCATCATCGAACGCATGAGCGGTCGCCGCTCGCACGCTGCGTCGGGTCGCACGTATCACGTCAAGTTCAATCCGCCGAAGGTGGAAGGCAAAGACGATGTGACCGGCGAAGACCTGATCCAGCGCGATGACGACAAGGAAGCCACCGTTGCCAAGCGCCTGGAGGTCTACGCGTCGCAAACACGCCCGCTGGTCGACTACTACTCTGGCTGGGCCAAGGCCGATCCGGCCAACGCACCCAAGTACCGCGCCATCAGCGGCATGGGCACGGTCGACGAGATCACTTCCCGAGTGTTCGCAGCTTTGAGCTGAAACGAATTTTTGGGCGACACATCGACAAACGCGATGTGCCCCATCACCGCTGTCAATTGGACAGAATCCAAGGCGACCCATACGATGGTGTCGCCTTTTTTTATGACTGGAGACAAACAAGAATGAAGCTCGTCAATATCGACAACGCCCCTTCGGGCAGCGCAGGAGCGCTGCTGAAGTCCGGAGAGATCCTGCATCTCGCACGCGCTGCGCAAGCCGGCACCATCGAAACCTGGATGCCCAACACGCTGCAGGACATCCTGAACGGCGGAGATGCCGGACTGAAGATCGTCAAGACCATCGTCGATCGCGTCGAAAAACTCGGCGCGAAAGATTTGCAGGCGCTACGCCTTCGCGGCATCGTCACCGCAGCCGACACGCCGCTTCAATCGCCGATTCCGCATCCGCGCCTCGTGCTGGCTGCGGGTCTCGCGTACAAATCGCATCTGGCCGAAATGGCAGGCACGCCGACCCCGGCGCAGCCCACTGGCTTCATCAAGGCCAGCGGATCGGTCACCGCGCCCGGCGTCGATGTGCACATTCCTCCGCACGCACAGCACCACATGGATTACGAAGGCGAACTCGCCGTCGTGTTCGGCAAAACCTGCCACGCGGTGTCTGAGGCCGACGCGATGTCGTACGTGGCGGGCCTCATGGTTGCCAACGACATTTCCGCGCGCGACTGGGTCTACCCTGTGTGGGAAGCGAAAGCGCCGTGGGAGGCTCGCAGCACCTGGGAAGTGAACATCATGGGCAAGCAGTTCGACGGCTTCACTCCGCTCGGCCCTGCACTCGTCACCATGGATGAAATCAAGGACGTTGGCGCGCTCAGGCTCACGACGCGGTTGAACGGCAAGGTCATGCAGGACGCGGAAGTTTCCGATCTGATTTTCACGATCGGAAGAACCATCGAGCATTTTTCCAAGTGGTACACCTTCGTGCCCGGAGACGTTCTGCTGACCGGCACTCCGGCAGGTGTGGGTGTCGGACGCAAGCCGCCGGTGTTCATGAAACCGGGCGATGTGATCGAAGTGGAAATCAGCAGTCTGGGTGTGTTGCGCAACACGATTCGCTAAGACGTATCACCGATCCGGTCAGGCGAGCTGCACTTCTATGTCGGGCACTCGCTTTTCCTGGAACACGTCGAAGAGAATCTGGCGCAACCAGCGGTTCGCGCTATCGGCGTCGTTCCGGTCGTGCCACTGCTGGCGCACCGGAAACGGCCCGACCTGAAACGGCAGGCGCGCGATCCTCAAGTCCGATCTCGCCTGCATCATGGCCTGCGCCAAACGGTACGGTACCGACAAAATCAGATTCGACGATGACAACACCGCGGACAGTCCCAGCGAGTGCGCTGCGGTCAGCACCACGTTACGCTGGGCGAGCAGGTTCTCGTTGGCCAGCGTGTGCTGCAAGGCTTCGTCGCTTGCGCCGCTCGGCCTGTACGCAAGATGCTCGGCCGCCAGATACTGCTCCGCGCTCAACGACTCCGACTTGATCGGATAACTGGTGCTCATGAGTGCGACGAATGTTTCGTCGAACAGGGTGTAGTCGTGAAAGCCCGCGCCCATGGGCGCCCAGCTGCCGAGCGCGAGATCCACGCGTCCCTCGATCAGCATCTGACGGGCTTCTTCTTCGGACGCGCCGGTGGTTTCGAACTTCACGAACGGCGCCTGACGACGCGCCATCGCAATCAAGGGCGGGATGATCACGAGTTGACCGATGTCGTTGATCGCGATGCGGAACACGCGGCTCGAGATTTTGGGTTCGAAGCGCTCGACCTGATTGAGCACTCGATTGAATTTTTCGAGGCCTTCGCTGATCGGCCCGATCAGCTGTGATGCCAGCGGGGTCGGCACCATGCCCTGAGGTGTACGAACGAACAGAGGATCGTCGAAGCGTTCGCGCAAACGCTTGAGCGCATTGCTGACCGCCGACTGCGTCATGCAAACCTTTTCACCGGCCAGCGTCACGCTGCGCGTGGAGTGAATCGCCTCGAAAACCAGGAACAGATTCAGGTCGACCGTGTTGATGTTCATCGCCGAATCAGTATAGAAGTCGTCCGGGCAAACCCGTAGGCGGGTTCTCCCTAGTTATTTGCGCTGCACATGGAGAGCATCACGACTATTTGTTGGACGTTTTTCCCGCTGGCTCATACGATCCGGCAAGAAATAAAAAAGCGGAGACAACACCCGATGGACTTCACCATCACGCTGATGCCGAGCGGCCGCCAGTTCACCTGCGGCAACGACGCGGATATCCTGCGCGCCGGACTCAACTCTGGCGCCGGCCTGCATTACAGCTGCCGGTCCGGCGTCTGCAAAACCTGTCGCGGGAAGGTGGTGCAAGGGCGCGTCGATCTGGGCAATGTCAACTCGCACTACCTGAGCGATTCCGAACGCGAACAGGGCTATGCGCATCTCTGCTGCGCAAAACCGCAGTCCGACTGCACGATCGAGGTCAACGAATACGATCCCGCGCTCACGCGCCCGTCACGCATGTACCCGGCGCGGGTTCTGTCTGCCGACAAGCTCGCCCCGGATGTCATGAAGCTGGTCATCAACCTGCCGCCGAACGATCCTGTTGTTTCGCGCGCGGGCCAGTACCTCGACATCGTGCTCAAGGACGGCGTGCGCCGTTCGTATTCGATAGCCAACATGCCTATCGCCGAAGGTCTGCGTCAGTTCGAACTGCATATTCGTCATTTGCCTGGCGGGGTGTTCACCGATCACGTGTTCTCGGCGCTCAAGGTGCGCGACATGCTGCGGGTCGATGTGGCGCGAGGCACTTTCTTTCTGGACGAAACCGACACCCGCCCGATCGTGATGCTGGCAACCGGTACCGGTTTCGCTCCGATCAAATCGATGATCGAAAAATCGCTCGAAGTCGGCATGACCAATCCGATCCGCTTCTACTGGGGCGGACGTCGCAAGAAGGATCTGTACATGCACGAGCAGGCGCTGCAATGGGCGGCTGATCACTCGCATATCGAATACATCCCGGTGCTCAGCGAGGCTACCGCCGAAGACGCATGGACAGGACGGACCGGCTTCGTACATCAGGCGGTATTGGCCGACCTGCCCGACATGTCCTCGTGGCGTGTCTACGCCTGCGGAGCGCCTCCGATGATCGAGGCGGCATCGCGCGATTTCGGGGCGATGGCGTCGTTACCCGCGGATCAGTTCCTGAGCGACGCGTTCATCAGCGAAGCGGATAAGGCGATGGCGAACAAAGAATGAAATCAAAGGTGAAAGCATGACCACTGACAACACGATCACACCCCTCCCCGAAAACTGCCGCGTCGATCCTGCGCCGCGCAACTCGGTACTCCGACCCTTCGTGCTGGGCCACGGCACGCTCGAATGTTTCGATCTTGCCGCCTCACGTCGCTTCTACGAAGAGTTCCTCGGCCTCGAATGCGTGCGACACGCCAAGCCCGCGATGGCGGTGCGCCTGGGCATGCGTTTTCACATCGTCTGCGTCGAGGTGGGCGACCAGATTCATCCGTGCAGCGTGCTGAACCACTGGGGCCTCGATATGCAGTCGGCAGCAGAAGTGGAAGAGGCTCACGCCAAGGCGCTGCAGTACCAGAAGGAATATGGAATCCGCCAGGTGCTGGACGTGCAGAACATGCACGGCGTCTATTCGTTCTACATGGAAGACCTCGACCACAACTGGTGGGAAATCCAATATTACGAAGGCGATTTCCTGCACGACGACTACTTCGATTTCGGCGACCGTTTCGCGATGACGAAAGACGCCGAATCGCTGTCTTGACGCCCGCGTTCGCATTGCATTTCAGAACTCAAATAATTATCGGGAGACAACAATGAACTCATACGTGAAGTCCCAGCCGGGATCGCTAGTCGGCACGTCCGCGTCATCGAAGGTTTACTTCGGCTGGTGGGTGGTGTTCGCATCGTTCATCGGCGTGACGCTGGGTGCGAGCACGCTCACCATCTTCGGACTCGGCATGTTCATCAAGCCGCTGGAAGCCGAATTTGGATGGACCCGTACCCAGATCGCATCGGCCAACACCATCGTGTCGTTCTCGGTCATGCTGATCGCGATGCTGCAAGGCGTGCTGATCGACAAATTCGGCGTTCGCAAGATCGTGCTGACCTCCGTACCCCTGCTGGGATTGAGCGTGATGTCGCTCTACTTTCTTCCTGCCAACCTCGCCATCTTCTATTTCTCGTGGATCGCAATTTCTCTCTGCGGACTCGGAACCTGGTCGGGTTCGTACACCAAGGTCACGGTGGCCTGGTTCGAGAAGCGATTAGGCCTCGCGCTCGGCTTCACCTCGGTGGGTGTCGGCGTAGGCGCTGCCATCGTTCCGCCAATCGCTCTGGCGCTGCAGGCCAACTTCGGCTGGCGTCTCGCGTACGTTGGCCTGGGACTCTTGAGCATCGTCGTGGTGTTGCCCATCGTGTGGGCGTTCATCTTCGACAAGCCGTCCGACAAGGGTGTGCCGCGCGAAGGCGAAGAGGCGATCAATGGTTTGGCAGCACGCGTGATTCCCGACGATGGGCTCACCTTCAAACAGGCCGCTGCAACTAGCTCGTTCAAGTACATGCTGGCTGCGTTCATCCTTTTGGGATTCACGACCACCGGCATCGCCACTCATCAGATTCCGATGTTGATCGACGGCGGAAACTCGCCTGCCCGCGCTGCATTCATCCAGTCGATGATGGGCCTGGGGCTGATATTCGGACGGCTCGCTGCTGGATACCTGCTGGACAAAATGCGAACCGTCGTGGTCGCGGTCCTGTTCCTGTCCGGGCCGATCATCGGATTCCTCGGCTATTCATTGCTTGGCGTCGCATCGGGCTATGAAGTCTTGTGGGCGGTGCTGATCGGCGCGGGTATCGGCGGCGAGTTCGATTTGCTCGGCTACTACATCCGCCGTTATTTCGGACGCATTTCGTTCGGCAAGCTGTACGGCGTGCTGTTCGGGCTGTTCCAGTTCGGCGCGGGTATTGGAGCAGTGGCAATCGCGGTCGGACGCGCGAAGATGGGCGGCTATCCACCCATGCTGATGCTCATGGCCTTCTTCGCGCTGATCGCCACGTTGCTGCTGACCCGGCTTGGGCCGCAGTTGCCATCGCCGGCTGCTCGCGCTTCTGCGGCAAAGCATGACTAACTTGCGCGATTTCAGACTCGACGGATTCAGATGATCGAAGAAAAAGATGTGATGGTTCGCATGCGGGACGGCGTTGAAATCGCCACCCGCATCTATCGACCCGAAGGCGATGGTCCCTTCCCGACGCTTTATGCGGCGTCGCCCTACCGCTACGACAACAACGAGCTCCCGGCCACGCCGCAGTTCCTGTGGCGCGAAACCGGACCTATCGATTGGTATGTAGAGCAAGGCTACGCGTATGTGCATGCCGACGTGCGTGGCACCGGCCAATCTGGCGGCGACTACCGGCTGTTCTGCGAGAAAGAGCAGCGCGACCACTACGAAATCATCGAATGGATCGCCTCGAACACGTGGTGCAACGGCAAGGTAGGCGGTATCGGACAGTCGTATTACGCGATGTCGCAGTGGCACATGGCCATCCAGAAGCCGCCGCACCTGGCCTGCATTGCGCCGTACGACGGCATGATCGATTTCTACAAGTTCTTCGGCACGCTCAACGGCATCGAATCGCAGTGGTTCAACGGCTGGTGGAACGGCTCGGTTCGCGTGGCAAACAAATACCCGGCCAACGGCGATTCGCCGCGCGAGTTGCCCCAGGATCTGGGTTACGAAGTGAGCCAGCATCCGCTGAACGACGCGTTCTGGGAAGAGCGTACGGCATTGCATCGAATCAAACAGATCGATGTGCCGGTGTTTTCTATCGGGGTGTGGTCCAAGCAGGATTTGCATCTCGAAGGAAACATCCTGGCTGCGAAGCTGCTGGGCAGCAAATGCAAACTGATGATCAGCGGAGCAGTGTCTGCATTCGCTGCTGCGCACGAGTTCGAATCGATTCCGTTTCATCGCGATGTGATGCTGCCGTTCTACGACAAGTACCTCAAGGGCATCGAATCGAGCTACGACGAAAGACCGGCTGTGGACTATCCGGTTCGCGGATCGACAGAACGGGTGAGCGATACCGTCTGGCCTCCGGCGAACACCAAGCGCGAGAAGTGGCTGCTGAACTCCCTGCCGACCGGCAGCGTCAAATCGTTGAACGATGGCGGCCTGTCGCGCCAGCCGCATCCCGAAACGCAGCCCTGGGTGTCGTACACCTATCCTCATCCTTCGTGGACGCTGGGCACCGCCGTGATGACTCCTCAAGGACCGGATCCGGTTCGCGGCGTACTCACCTTCACTAGTGGCCCGCTCACGCACGATCGCGTGATGAGCGGCAACATCAAGGCAGTGATTCATATCGAGAGCACCCGCAACGACACGGACGTGTTCGTCAAGGTGACCGAGCAGTTTCCGGCGGATCCGAATGCAGCGCCTGGTGCGCAGCCGCGTGCAGTCATCGTGAGCAAGGGTTGTCTTCGCGCGTCGCAATCACGTGCACCGAATGCACGCGACCCGCTGGTCAACACGGTCGAGGCGCCCTACTACACCCATGCGTCCGAACACCCGATCGAGCCGGGCAAGATGATCCATCTGGAGATCCCGTTGCGCGCGATGGCGTATCGGTTCAAAGCTGGAAGCCGGATTCGGGTCGAGATTGCCAACACCGACACGCAGGTGACCGAAGGCGTCTGGGCGCACACCTACAACCCGCAAAAGATGGGCACCGACATGATCCACCTGAGTGCGCCTCACGAGTCGTATGTGGAGATTCCCTTCGTCGACTGAGGGGAAGACTTCGCGATTACCGGAAGGTAATCAGTCGAATACTGCGGGTCGTTTATCGAGACGTGCCCGCATGCCTTCGACCTTGTCCTTGGTCTCGAACAGCAGCGCAAAAGACTTGCGCTCCATCTGCAGCGCCTCTTCCAGGTTCATGCTCATCGACGACAGCACGGCTTCCTTGATGAAGCGCAAGGCCATCTGCGGCATGGTGACCAGCTGACGAGCCAGCGCCATGGCGCGTTCGTCCACTTCGGCATCGTCCACTGCTTCGCTCACCCAGCCCATTTGCGCGGCTTCTTCGCCGGTAACCGCATCACCGGTGAGCAAAATTTTCATTGCGCGAAACTTGCCGACCGCGCGGGTCAGACGTTGTGCTGCACCGCCGCCGGGCATGATGCCGACCTTGATTTCAGGTTGGCCGAAGCTGGCCGTCTTGGACGCGACGATGATGTCGGCATGCATGGCCAGTTCGCTGCCGCCACCGAATGCGTAGCCGCGAACTGCAGCGATCATCGGCTTGCGGCAGCGTGCCACGGCACCCCAGATGCGATCGGTGTTGCGACCGATGATCTCCAGAGAATTCGCATCGACGAACTCCTGAAGATCGGCGCCGGCGCAGAAAGCTTTCGCGCTGCCTTTGACGACGATGACTCGAACGCTTTCGTCGGCGTCGAGTTCATCGACTGCAGCAGCGAGCGCTTTGCGGAGTTCGATATTGAGTGCGTTCAAAACCTTGGGGCGATTCAGCGTTAAAACTGCAATGCCTTTTTCGGGGCGTGTGATCAACAAGACGTCGTCACTGGTTACTTCACTCATACGAACTCCAAATGCAAATCAGGGCAAATTAAAGACCCAGCACTCTCTCCGCATTGCCGTGCATGATTTTTTCCATCACTGCATCGTTGTAGCCCAGCTCATTCCACTCGCGAAGAATGCGCTCGTACGGCAAGCTCGGATAGTCGCTGCCAAACATGATCTTATCTTGCAGCCGACCGCGAATATCCACCTTCAGGTTGCCGGGGAAATGCTTGGGTGCCCAGCCGGACATCTCCCAGAACACGTTCCCTTTGTGAAGCGCGACAGCAGTGGTCTCGTCCACCCAGGGCCAGCCGGGGTGCGCCATGATGATTTTGAGATTCGGGAAATCCGCCGCCAGATCGTCGATGGCTTCCGGATGCGCATGCTTGATACGCGCACCCATTCCGCCCGGCATTCCAGCCCCCATGCCGGTCGTGCCGACGTCGATCATGACGGCTGCTTTCAGCTCGTTGAGCGTTTCGAACAAGGGATAGAACTGGCGATCGTTCACCGCGAAGTGCTGCATGATCGGATGGAAGTGAAAGCCCAGGAAGCCCAGCTCGGTCATCGCTTTTTTAGCTTCGCGAATTGCGATTTCACCTTTGAACGGATCGAGCGTGCCCCAGCACTGAATCACCCGCTCCGGATGGCGCTTCCACATGTCGTGCACATATTCGTTGGTGCAAGGCGGCGTGGCTACCGTCGTTTCAAGATCGAGCGCCACCAGGCATGCCTCGACACCAGCAGTCGTGAATTCCGCAATGACGTCGTTCTCTTCCTTGCCCACCCAGTTGCGTTTCCAGTAGGTGGCTAGCGCCTCGACGTAAGGGCCTTGCGCGTCGATCCAGGTTTGTGTGCCCGGGTAGCAATGCAGATCGATGATTCTCATGATTTATTTCTTCTGTTGAATTTGAATTCAGGCGGATTGCGCTTCTTTGGCCAGCGTCGCGGTAATGCTTTCGCCGAGAGCTTTCTTCGACACCTTGCCGAATGTGGACACAGGGAAATCCTTCAGGATTTCAAGGCGTTCGGGCAGCTTGTATTTCGCGATCTCTTTCGACAGCAGGAAATCGACGAGCGTCTTCAAGTCGAGCGATGCGCCGCGTTTCAGGATCACGAATGCGCACATGCGCTCACCCAGATTTGCATCGGGCATCGGCACGCACGCGATGTTCTGCACCGACGGATGCATCAGGATCAGGTTCTCGATTTCTTCGGCGCTGATTTTTTCGCCGCCGCGATTGATCAGATCCTTCTTGCGACCCTCGACGATGTAGTTGCCCGACGGGTGCTGCTTCATCAAATCGCCCGACCGATAGAAGCCTTCCGGCGTGAACTGACGCGCGTTGTACTCGGGCACTCCGAAGTAGCCGCGCAAGGTGTACGGGCCGCGACAAGCGAGCTCGCCGACTTCGCCTTGCGGCACTACATTGCCTTCGTCGTCGATCAGCATCACTTCATCGTCTTCACAGACTGGTCGGCCGCAGGTTTCAAGCAGAACATCTTCGGGGTCACCGAATCGCACGAACATGATCAGGCCTTCGGACATGCCGAAGTTTTCCTGAACGAATGCGTTCTTGAAAAGCTGGCGAGTCCGAATGCGAACCTCAGGCTGCATCCGCTGACCGCCACTCTGAATCTGGATGATCGAGGTGAGGTCGTAGTTGCCGATGTTGGGATCGTTGATCAGACGAATCAGCAGCGCGGGCACCACCTTCAGATGCGTGACCTTGTGCTTTTGAATGAGCGCGAACATCTCTTCCGGGCGAGTGTTGGAATGCACCACCACCTTGCCACCGTTGAACAGAAAGCCCTGAATACCGGGGCACGCGAGCGGCAGGTTGTGCGCGATCGGCAAGACCAGCAGCAACGTGGAGTCGCCATCGACATGCGTCACCTGCGATGCGATTTTCGAGTTGTACGCGTAGTCGTTGTTGGTACGCGGAATCAGCTTTGGAATGCCGGTAGTGCCACCCGACAACTGGAAGATGCACGGATCGGCGGGATCGATCTCGATGGCTTTCAAGTCGGACGGCGGGCGCTTGGCCGGGGTTGCGATCAGCTTGCGCAAATCGTGTTCGCCCTCGCCTGCATCGCCCAGAACGATACGGATTTTCAGCGACGGGCTTTCAGCTGCGACCCGAGTGATGATCGGCGCAAATTCGAAATCGCTTTGCTTGGTCGGGTACACGCAGGTCGTCGCACCAGAGAGCGCCACGAACTGGCTGATCTCCGCGTAGCGATGGGTCACCAGTGCCGCGATCGGTATCGCACCGATTTTCTGAAGCGCGAAATAAAGAATGACGAACTCGGCCACGTTGGGCAGCGTCGGCACCACGCGATCCTGCGGCTTCATGCCGATATCGAGCAGGTTAAGGGCCAGATTGCTCGTCACCTCGTCGAGCTGCTTGTAGGTCCAGGTCCGATCGCCGTCGATCAATGCCACTTTGTCGGCGTATTTCTTGAACACGGCATCGAACTCTTCGGCCAGGCTCTTGTCCTGCCAGTAGCCTTTTTCGCGATATCGCTTGGCGTATTCCGGGGGAAACGGTACGAATCCATCGAGCATGGTTGTCTCCTTCTCGAGTTTTTGTTGGGAAAAAATTGCTTCAGGTCGAGCTGGTGAAACCGCCGTCGATCACGATGATTTCACCGGTGACGAATCGATTCGACTGCAGCAGATTCATCATGGTCTCAGCGACATCATCGGCCGTGACGCATCGACGCAGCGGCGTGGCGCGTGCGCGTTTGCCCATGAGGTCGTCGTATTTCTCGCCCAGCATGCGCTCCATCCACTCGCCTTCCATCCAGCCGGGGGCGACCGCGTTCACGCGAATGTCGGGTCCGAGGTTCCAGGCCAGCGTCTTGGTCATGTTGACCACTGCGGCCTTGCTGGCGGCGTAGGGCAGCGGCTGCGGGCCGGGCCGAATGCCAACGATGCTGGCGGTGTTCACGATGCTGGGGTTGGTGCCCTTTTTCAGCAGCGGGACTGCAGCGCGTGTCACCTGGAACAGTCCGCGCACGTTCACTGCAAAGGTGCGATCCCATTCGGCCAGGTCCAGGCTTTCCAGATCCTTCACTTTCCACTTCGCGGTGGTGCCAGCGTTGTTGATCAACGCATCCAGATGGCCGAACTTGTCCTCGATGGTTTTCATCATTGCGCGGACTGCGGTCTCGTCGCTCACGTCGCACTGGAGGGCCAGTGTTTTTGCGCCTAGTGCTTCAGCTTCGGCAGCTGTCTTCTTGGCAGCAGCCGCGCTGGATCCGTAGTTGATCGCGATGTCGTATCCAGCTTTCGCGAGCGCGAGAACCGCGCTGCGTCCAATACCCGTAGCCCCGCCCGTGACGAGCGCCTTTTTGCGTGCAGTCATTGCTTTGTCTCCTGTTTATGGAGCCGACTTTAGGCGCTGGTCGTGATTAAAAAAAGATGCCAGAATTTGCGTCGCGATACCGAAGCAGCATCACTAAATACAAACCCTATGAAACTCAATCAGCTGATGGAAATGGTGGCGATCGTGGAAACCGGCAGCCTTCGTGCCGCTGCAAGACAGCTCGATCTGGCGCAACCCGCCATGACTCGCAGCGTTCGCTCACTGGAACGTGAACTCGGTGTGCCGCTGTTCGAGCGCGACACCAAGGGTATGACGCTCACGCCGTTGGGCAAGCTGTTTCACCAGCGGGCGAGTTCCATCGTCAACGAAGTACGCCGGGCACGCGAAGAACTTCAGCAGACGCAGGGCGACATGCAGGGCACTGTCGTTGCGGGGCTGTCGATCATGCCGCACGTGGGCATGCTGCCCGCCGCCCTGCCCGAGTTCAGCCGGCGTTATCCGAAGGTCAAGCTCAAGTTGATCGAAGGCCTCTACCCGGCCATCGAAAGCGGATTGCGCGACGGCAGCATCGATTTCTACATGGGCGCCACGCCAACGGTTGCGCCAGCGCCGGGTCTGATCGTGGAGACGCTTTTCGAGAACACGCGAAGCATCGTTGCTCGCAAGGGGCACGCGCTAGCCGACGCGCGATCGATCAGGGAGCTGGCAAATGCGCAATGGGCCACCACGTCAATCGACAGGAATGCGGAGTTCGATCTGGACGAGCTGTTCACGCACTACAAGATGCCCAAGCCGGAAGTGATGCTTCAGGCCGATTCCGCGTTGTCGGTGATGGTCGCTCTGGCGCACAGCGACTTGCTCGCGCTGCTGCCGGTTCAATGGAATGCGTTCCCGCTCACGCGAGACACGCTGACCGTGATCGAGGTGAAGGAAAAAATAAAGGCGCCGTCGATCGTGTTGATCCGGCGCCCCGATTTGCCGCTCACCCCTGCGGCAGAATACCTCTGCGATCTGATGAAACGGTCGGCGCCAAACTAGCCGACCGTCACTCTCGAATCAGACCTTCCACTTCTCCAGCAGCTTTTCTGGAGAAGTCGAGTCGTAGCTCTCGAAAGGCTGATGAATCCAGGGATTCGTGGGCAGCATTTCCACCGAATAGTCAGGCGTGAAGGTGGACACGCCCTTGGTCCAGATGACCGCGCTGCGCAACTCGGTAATCGGGGCGTACTGGGTCTTCAACATGTTGATGACGGCCTTGAGAGTCACGCCAGAGTCGGCCAGATCGTCTACCAGCAGCACCTTGCCGGCAATTTCGCCTTTAGGAGTCGTGATAAAGCGAGCGATATCGAGGTTGCCCTGAACCTTGCCTTCTTCGGCGCGGTAAGAACTGGTCGACATGATGGCGAGCGGCTTGTCGAACACGCGGCTCAGGATGTCGCCGGGGCGCATGCCGCCGCGAGCCAGACAGAGGATCGTGTCGAACTGCCAGCCCGACTGGTAAACCTTGATGGCGAGCTTCTCGATCAGGTTGTTGTACTCGTCATAGCTGACGTACAGGTGCTTTCCGTCTTCGGTCAACATATCGCTTCCTCCAGTTCGTTTTTCTAGGCTTCTTCGATCGTTCGGACAATCAGGCGGGCAAGAAGGGGTGACGCATCATGATCGTGTGATCCCTATCGGGGCTGGTCGAAATGATGTCGATCGGCACGCCGGTCACCTGCTCGATGCGCTGCAAATAAAGGCGCGCCTGGACCGGCAGATCTTCGTACACGGTCACGCCGACAGTCGACTGAGTCCAGCCTTCCAGCTTTTCGTAAACCGGCTTGCAGCGCTCGATATCGTCCGCGCCCATCGGCAGGATGTCGACGATTTCGCCATCGAGCTCGTAGCCGGTACACAGTTGCAACTCTTCGATGCCATCGAGCACGTCGAGCTTGGTGATGCAAAGACCCGAAAGTCCGTTCACTTGCGCGCTGCGCTTGAGCAAGGCTGCATCGAACCAGCCACAGCGACGGCTACGACCGGTGGTCACGCCTTTTTCTGCGCCTACCGTGCTGAGGTGATAGCCAACGGTTCCCGGCTTTTCCCAATCGAGTTCGGTGGGGAAAGGTCCGCCGCCAACACGGGTGCAATACGCCTTGGTAATGCCGAGGATGTAATGAAGCATGCCCGGTCCGACCCCAGCACCTGCCGCTGCATTGCCTGCCACGCAATTGCTGGAGGTGACGTAGGGGTAGGTGCCGTGATCGACATCGAGCAGCGTGCCTTGCGCACCTTCGAACAGAAGGTTGTCGCCGTGGCGATGCGCTTCGTTCAACTCTCGAGATACGTCGGCCATCATCGGCTTGATGAATTCGGCATGACGCATCGCTTCGGCGAATACGCTGTCGAACTCGATGGCGGGTGCGTGCAGATATTCGGTGAGCACGAAGTTGTAGAGCTTGAGCAGTTCGCGCAGCTTGGCTTCGAATCGGTCGGGATGCTTCAGATCCTGAACGCGCAATGCACGGCGCGCGATCTTGTCTTCGTAAGCCGGGCCAATGCCGCGTCCGGTAGTGCCGATTTTTTCGACGCCGCCTTTTTCACGCGCCGCTTCACGAGCCACGTCGAGCGCCGCGTGCAGAGACAGGATCAGCGGGCATGCTTCGCTGATGCGAAGACGCGAACGCACTTCGACGCCCGCTTTTTCGAGACCTTCGATTTCTTCGAGCAATTTGGCCGGCGACAGCACGACGCCGTTGCCGATGTAGCACTTCACGCCCGGACGCATGATGCCGCTGGGAATCAAATGAAGCGCTGTTTTGACGCCGTTGATAACCAATGTATGGCCGGCGTTATGACCGCCCTGGAACCGCACCACGCCCTGCGCGCTTTCGGTCAGCCAGTCGACCAGCTTGCCTTTGCCTTCGTCACCCCATTGGGTTCCGACGACCACTACGTTACGTCCAGCGACCTGGGCAATTGTCTTGTTCATCTCGGGTTTTGCTTAAGTGCTTAAAGAATTGATGCAGGTTTCACGATCCAGGCCCCGGCAGACTGCACGAGCTCCCGGTCGCAACGAAATTCGTCGACTTCATTCTCATGGCCGGGCAGGATGCACACGACCGTCTCACCTTGTTCGCGCAGGGCGACGATCGCGCTGCGCAAGGCCGCATCGAGGCTCCACGGCGCGCGAATCGCAGCGCGAAGTTCACGCTTGGCCGCCACTTCCACGATCTCGCGAAGGTCGAGGCTGAATCCGGCGGCCGGACGATTGCGTCCGAAAACCGCGCCGACTTCGTCGTAACGTCCACCGCGAACGAGAACATCGCTCGCGCCGTCGGCATAGATCGAAAAACGTGCGCCGCTGTAGTACGCGTAGCCGCGCAGGTCAGCCAGATCGAAGGTGACGCGCGTGTCGCCAAGCTGCCCTGCAACCCAGCGCATATTGGCGATGACTGCAGCCGCTTCGGGTGTTTTTGCGAGCGTTTTTTCGGCATTGACCAGCATGCTGGCGTCGCCGTAGAGCGATGGCAGCGCGACTAGCTGATCGCGGATATCTGCAGGCAGGGATTGCGTGATCGAGCTTACTGCGCCTGCATCCTTTACCGCTAGCGCTGCGAGAATTTCGCCATGCAATGCGGGATCGACCCGGTCGAGCAAGGATTCGATCACGCGTACATCGGCCAGATCGACGCTGATGTTGGCGATGCCGGCAGCACGCAGGCATTCGAGCGCAAGAACGAGAACTTCTAGGTCGGCTTCGGGCCCGGCATGGCCGTAGATTTCGGCACCGAATTGAAGCGGCTCGCGTGTAGCGTGCGGGCTGGCCGGCTTGGTGTGCAACACCGGGCCGCAGTAGCAAAGGCGTGTTACGCCTTTTCGATTGAGCAGATGCGCATCGATGCGAGCAACCTGCTGCGTGGTATCGGCGCGCAGACCCATCATTCGGCCAGACAACTGATCGACGAGTTTGAATGTTTGCAGATCGAGCGCTTCGCCGGTTCCGGTGAGCAGCGACTCGAGATGTTCGAGAAGCGGCGGCATCACCAGCTCGTAGCCATGGCAGCGGGCGGTGTCCAGAAATTCGCGGCGAAGTTCTTCGATGTGCCGTGCCTCGGAGGGCAGAACATCGGCTATGTGATCCGGGAGGACCCAGGCGGACATGGCTGAGGGGGAACCTGTTTCAGTTCCGCGAGGCTGTTAAAAACAGGATTTTACCGGCTTGTGAAGCCGATTCCGGCTCGGCACGGGAAGACTTGCCGAAAAGTCGGTCGTCAAACGGAAAAAGCCCGCGCGAGCGGGCTTTTTCGAGTCGGAGGCGATCAGCGTTTAGGCGCTGCTGCAGGAGCGTTTCCGCTCGCACCGCCTCGGAATGTCTTGAAGAATTCCGACGATGAAGGATCGACCACCATCACATCGCTCTTCTTGTTGAAGCTAGCTTTGTAGGCTTCCAGGCTCCGGTAGAACTGTGCGAATTGCGGATCCTTGCCGAAAGACTCGGCGTAGATTCTCGCGGCCTGGGCATCGCCCTCGCCTTTGATCTTCTGAGCATCGCGATACGCATTGGCAACCGCGACTTCACGCTGGCGATCTGCATCCGCGCGAATCTTTTCGCCTTCTGCGGCGCCGGTGGAACGCAACTCGTTGGCCACGCGCTTGCGCTCTGCCTCCATGCGCCGGTAGACCGACTCTGTGATCGCTTCGACGTAATCGACGCGGGTGATGCGCACGTCGACGATATCGACACCCCAAGGCTTGGCGCCTTGAACCACTTCGAGCACCTCACGCTTGACGTCTGACATCAGCGCTTCGCGTTTCACGGAAAGAAGTTCGCCGACGGTACGACGGTTCACTTCTTCCTGAAACGAATTTCGGACCACACGATTGAGCTGGTTGGCGCCTGCGTTTTCGTCGAGGCCCACGTTTCGGATGTATTGCGACGGATCGGTAATGCGCCAGCGCACGTACCAGTCGATCACCACGCGCTGCTTCTCTGCGGTGAGCATCGATTCGTTGTCGATGCTGTCCAGCGTCAGCAAGCGCTTGTCGATGTACGACACGTTCTGGAACGGAGGAGGCAACTTGAAGTTCAGACCGGGCTCGGTAATGACTTCCTTGATTTGACCCAAGGCGTAGACCACGCCGAACTGGCGCTGGTCGACAACGAACACCATCGAGGTGGCGAGCGCCAGCAACACGAGGATGGAAGAAACAATTAAACCAATTCTGTTCACGTGGTGCTCCTAGCGTGTTTCACGTTCGCGCGAGCGCGAAGAATCGCGGCCACGTGGATCGGTGGAATAGGTCGAAGGGGCTGTCGTCGTCGGCAACGACTGCGTAGTGGCAGTCGGAGGCAGGACGCTCGCATCGCTGGTCGATGGAGCGGTCGTCTGCGCAGTCATCTGCATGATCTTGTCGAGCGGGAGGTACAGCAGGTTCGAACCCTGACGCGAATCGACCATGACCTTGGTCACGTTCGAATAGATCTGCTGCATCGCATCGACATACATACGATCGCGGGTCACCTGTGGCGACTTCTGATATTCGGTGAGCACCGACGTGAAACGCTGTGCATCGCCTTGCGCCTGCGCCACGATTCGAGCCTTGTAAGCTTCCGACTCTTCCTTCAGTCGCGACGAGGTACCGACTGCACGCGGAATCACGTCGTTCGCATAAGCCTGCGCTTCGTTTTTGGCGCGCTCGCGTTCCTGACCCGCTTTGAGCACATCGTCGAACGACGACTGCACCTGCTCGGGAGGACGAACACCGCCCTGCTGCAAGTTGATGGCCACAACTTCGACGCCCACTTTGTAGCGATCGAGAATCTGCTGCATCAAGGTACGAACACGCGGTCCGATCTGATCGCGCTCTTCGGCGAGCGCCGTGTCCATCTTCATCTTGCCGACGACTTCGCGCACCGCCGTTTCTGCAGCCTGAATTACCGAGCCAGCGGGATCCTTGCTTTCGAACAGCCAGGCACGCGCATCGTTCAAGCGGTACTGAACTGCAAACTTGATTTCGACGATGTTCTCGTCGGCGGTCAGCATGGCCGACTCGCGCAGTCCGGTGGTCTTGATGACCGTGTCACGGCCGACGTCGGTCGAACGGATCTGGGTGACGAACACCAGCTCGTGGCGCTGGATCGGATACGGCAGACGCCAGTTGAAACCAGCGCCCACGGTCGACTTGTAGCGGCCGAATTGGGTAATGACAGCTTGCTGACCTTCCTGCACGATGAAAAAGCCAGTGCCCAGCCAGATCAGGAACGCGATGAAAGCGATCAGTCCGATGCCGAAGCTCGCGCCCTTCACGCCGGGACCCTTGTAGCCGCCGCCGTTGTTTCCGTTATTGCCGAAGCCGTTGTTTCCGCCGCCCTTCTTTCCTCCGAAAAGGCCGGAAAGCTTGCGATTGAAGTCGCGCCAGAGTTCGTCCAGATCGGGCGGGCCCTGATTCGGTCCGCGATTGCCGCCACCGTTGTTGCCGTCATTGCCCGAATTTCTCGGCGGTTCCACCGGACGACGCGGCGGCTCGACATTGGTCGTGTCGCCAGGTGCGTCGTTCGGCTTGTCGTCTGACCTGCCCCAACGGGGGTCGTTCAGGTTGAACATTCGTCCGGGACGTCCCAGCAGCGCAGCCAGCCGGGGAAATCTGAACCCAGGAATGGCTCGAAGATTGAGATTCATGCGCGGTTTCTCTTTCGTGTCATTTCTCGATTGTGCCTAATGAGGAAGCGTCGTCGTCCAATGTTGGGTCTTGTTCTGGGGACTTAGCGCCGTCTTGATTGCCATACCTGTTGCCGTATCGATCGACGTCTCGATTGTCTTCGTCGTCCGGGTCTTCGTTTCTGCCCAACGCCACCTGCGCGAGCTTGCTTCGCAATTGCGGCAGACCTTCACCCGACCGCGCACTCACGAAGACCCGATTTACCAACTCGCCTTCCATGGCATAGACATCCGACAGATTGAGCGGTTTACGGGATTCTTCAATAGCGTCGAGCTTGTTAAATACGAGCAGCTGTTCGACATTCGCCGCACCGATTTCCACCAGAACCTTCTGCACCTGGGCGATCTGCTCGGGATAGTTCGGATTGGCCGCGTCCACCACGTGCAGCAGCAAGTCGGCGTCTGCCGCTTCCTGAAGGGTCGCCTGGAAGGCATCGATCAGCCCGTGAGGCAGATCGCGGATGAATCCGACCGTATCGGAAAGCGATACCGAGCGCGCTGCCTCGCCCAGATAAAGCTGGCGCGTGGTCGTGTCCAAGGTCGCAAAAAGCTGATCGGCTGCATAAGCCTGCGCCTTGACCAACGTGTTGAACAAGGTCGATTTGCCGGCGTTGGTGTAACCGACGAGCGAAATGTTGAATGTATTGCGACGGTCCCGCTTTTTTCGCTGGGTATCGCGCTGCTTCTTTACTTTGAGCAGACGCTCTTTGGTGCGCTTGATAGAGTCGCCGATCATCCGGCGATCCAGCTCGATCTGGGTTTCACCCGGTCCACCACGGGCACCGATACCGCCGCGTTGACGCTCCAGGTGAGACCAGCGCCTGACGAGCCGGGTGCTCAAGTATTGAAGGCGCGCGAGTTCGACCTGCAACTTGCCTTCGTGGCTTCGAGCGCGTTGCGCGAAGATTTCCAGAATCAGCAATGTGCGATCGTTAACGGGCATGCCGAGATGCCGCTCGAGATTGCGCTGCTGCGCCGGGCTGAGAGACTGATCGAAAAGGATTTCGCTTGCGCCGGTGTCCTCTGCAAGCTGCTTGATCTCGTCGGCTTTGCCGCTGCCGACGAACAGAGCAGCGTCGGGCGCCTTACGCTTACAGGTGAGACGAGCGACAGGATCGAGCCCCGCGGTGTCCGCCAAAAGCCCGAGCTCCTCCAGCTCCGCATCGAAATGCGGATAGCCAAAGTCGACTCCAACCAGAAGGACTGAATTACCTGCGCTGTCGGGGCCGACAGAAACGGTGGAAGACGAACTCAAGTCAGTGAACGTTCAGTGAGAGAGTTGCAGTCCACTGCCGATTCGTCGAACCGATTGCAGGCTAGAAGGATTGTCGAGGCCGAAGCGCGAATCAGGCAGCACCTGCTGCGTCAGACTCTTCGGTCGTCGAGAAATTGACTGCACGCCCCGGCACGATCGTCGAAATGGCGTGTTTGTAAACCATCTGCGTCACAGTGTTGCGCAGCAAGACCACATACTGGTCGAAAGACTCAATTTGCCCCTGGAGCTTGATGCCGTTGACGAGGTAAATCGACACTGGCACATGCTCTCTGCGAAGCGTGTTGAGGAATGGGTCTTGTAAAAGCTGCCCTTTATTGCTCACGATATTCTCCGTGTTCGGAAGTGTTGTTGGAATTACACCTTACCACAGCAAATCTCGCGCGCAAACGATGCCGCGCGCAATCTCCACATGAAGTTCAAGGATGCAGAAAAGCCGTCAGGACTCAGTCAGAGTCCTTGTCGGAAAACGGATTTTTGGAGGTTTTCATCTCGATCCGAAGCGGTGTGCCGGTCAGGTCGAACTCCTTGCGGAATCGCCCTTCCAGGAAGCGCTTGTACGAATCGGTGACGTGCTCCAGCGAGTTGCCATGAACCACGATAACCGGCGGATTCATGCCGCCCTGATGCGCGTATCGCAGCTTGGGACGGAACATGCCGGCCCGCTTTGGCGACTGGAACTGGACTGCTTCGAGCAGCAGACGGGTCAGAACCGGCGTCGACATCTTCCGGGTGGCCGACTTATGAGCCTGGATGATCGAAGTCCAGACAGGGCCCAGACCCTGGCGTTTGATAGCCGAAATCAGGTGAATCGACGCGAACTTCAGGAACGCCAGTCGGGTCTCGATCGATCTTTGGACGAGTTCGCGCTGATAGGCGTCGACCGCATCCCATTTGTTGATCGCGATAACGACTGCGCGACCGCTTTCGAGGATGTAGCCCGCGATGTGCGCGTCCTGATCGGTCACACCCTGAGTGGCGTCCAGCAGTAGAACCACCACGTTGGCCGACTCGATGGCTTGAAGTGTTTTGACCACCGAGAACTTCTCGATTGCCTCGAAAACCTTGCCCTTGCGGCGCAAACCTGCGGTATCGATCAGCTCGAACTTCTGGCCGCTACGCTCGAACGGCACGGTAATGGCATCGCGGGTCGTGCCCGGCATGTCGAACGCGATGAGTCGCTCTTCGCCCAGCCAGGTATTGATGAGCGTCGACTTGCCGACGTTCGGACGACCAGCCACCGCCAGCTTGATGACGCTCTTGTCTTCCTCGATTTCCTCTTCCTCTTCAGGAAGATTCAGAAGATCGAGCGCGACTTCGACAAGGCTGCGAATGCCCTGCCCGTGCGCCGCCGACACCCCGTGCACCTCACCCAGCCCCAGCTCGAAGAATTCGGACAGCTGCACACCTTCCAGCATGCCTTCTGCCTTGTTGGCGACCAGAACGCAGGGCTTGCCCAGCTTGCGCAAATATTTGGCGATGTCGTGATCTTGTCCGGCCACACCCGCGCGAGCATCGACCACGAAGACGACCACATCGGCTTCCGCGACCGCCTGCTGGGTTTGCTTGGCCATTTCCTTGTAGATGCCGCTCTCGGCGGTCGGCTCGAATCCGCCGGTGTCGATAACGATGTACTCGTGCCGTCCGTGGCGTCCATTGCCGTAGTGACGGTCGCGGGTCAGCCCCGCAAAATCGGCGACGATCGCGTCGCGTGTTTTTGTCAGCCTGTTAAAGAGAGTCGATTTGCCCACATTGGGGCGGCCCACTAGGGCCAATACAGGTTTCATCAGTTGGGTTGGAACGCAAAAACGCCACCATTACGAGTCACGACGATCAATCGATTGGAAGCTACAACCGGCGCAACTGCAATGGCGGAGCCGTCCGTTGTCAAACGATTCAGAAATGCGCCATCCTGACGCGAAAGAAGGTGCACATTGCCGCTGTCGTCGCCGACGACGATAGAGCGGCCGAGCAACAAAGGCGAACTCAGATGACGCCACATGAGTTGCTCGAAGGTCCAGCTGCGTTCACCGTTGTCGCGGCGCCATGCAACGACCTTGCCATCCGCTTCGGTGCCGAATACCTGTTCGGCATCGCCTGTGAGGCCGCTGTCACCGTTAGCAGGCTTGCTCCAGACAACCGATCCGCGATTCGCATCGACGCAGCCGACGCCCGCCTGGAAAGAGCGTGCGCACAAAGAATTGCCTGCCCGGCTTGCCGGGGCCACGATATCGATCAGACGCTCGACGTCGTTGGTGCCACGAGCGGTTGCGACCGGGGTTTCCCAGCGAACGACGCCATTGCCGGGATTCATGCCGACCATGCGATTGGACAATCCCGCAATCAGCGTGTCGTCGATGCCCAGCAAAACGCCGGACCTGCGCAGCACCAGCGGTTCGTTCGCACGCGTCTGCGACCAGAGTTTGCGGCCGGTCATCCCGTCGAAAGCGCTGACCGAGCGGTCTGCGCCCAGAACGAAGACGCGTCCGCCAGCGACCAGCGGCGTCGTGAAAACCTGGGTAGTCAAACGCTGACGCCACAATTCCTTGCCGCCATCGAGTACCACCAGATCGTTATTGGTAGTGACGACCGAGGCGATACGGCCGTCGCTTCCGACTCCAGCCGTGAGTGTCGATCCGATGCTGGCACGCCAGACGTCACGTCCGGTCGATGCGTCGATGGACGCCACCGTGCCATCGGTGCTGGCCACCGTGACGTTGTTGCCGACCACGTTGGCGATCAACGGAAATCCGACGGCTCCGATCTTCGCGGTCCATGCGGTACTCACGCTGATGAGCGGTGTAGTAACGGGCGCGAGTTCTGCCGGTTTCGGGCGCACCGAACTCGAGCCGAAAGGATTGCTGAACGATGGCAGGTACGAGCAGGCAGCCAGTGCGGTTGCGCACGAAACAACTGCTGCGAGACGCAAAGTACGCATCACGCCGCGATCGGCGGAAATCGAATTTGAACGAATCACTTGCTTGCCTCCGCAGCGCCGGGCTTGCCCGTCGGGACCGCGCCCAGCGAGTTGATCTTGACTTCGAGCAGGCGGCGATAGTCCGACGTCGCGTCGAGCTTGGCGTAGGCCTTCTGGAATTCGGCAAGCGCTTCAGCTCGTTTGCCCTGGAGGAAATAAATGTCTCCACGACGATCGTCGGCCAAGCCTTCGAATTCCTTGGGAATGTCCGATGCCAGAGTTTTCAGTGCGTCGTCATAAGCCTTGGCTTCGACCTGGATACTGGCCAATCGCAGGCGCGCAATGGCTTTGTAGCCCGCATCGCCTCCTTTTTCCGCAACCCAGGTCAGGCCAGCTTTGGCTTCTTCCGGCTTGCCTTTTTCGTAAAGCGTCTTCGATCCCAGCAGGACTGCCTGCTGCGCGTACGTCGTGCTGCCGTACTTGTCCTTGATGTCGTTCATGGCGCGTTCGACGAGCGCGAGGTCGCCGCTTTGAACTGCGCGATCGACTTCGTCGTACAGACCGGACGCCTGGGTAGCCTGGCTGCGTTGCCAGTAGTTATAGAAGTTCCAGCCCGCAAAACCGGCCAGCACCACAATCAGCAGCCAGGTGATCGGGTTGCCGTATTGCTTCCAGAAATGCTTGAGTTGGTCGAGCTGTTCCTGCTCTTCGAGATCGAGATGAGTAGCCATAGATATCCGTTTAGTCGTGCGATTGTAGGGTGGCGGCCCAGTCGGCTAAATCCGCGAGCTGTCGCTCGACCTGTGCGCCCTCGCCGTCCCTCAGCGATTTCACGATGACCGCGCCACGCTGCATTTCATCGGCACCGAAAATAATTGCGAAACGGGCACCGCTGCCGTCCGCTTTTTTGAACTGCGACTTCATGCTGGCAGGTGCCAGGGTGGCACTGGCGTGCATCTGGATGCTCACTCCGGCTTCCCGCAAGCTCTGCAGCGCCTTGATAGCTTTCGGCAAATGCTGTGCTTCCTGAACGATGGCATACGCATCCGGAACAGGCATCTGGCTGCCAACACCTGCCGAACCGATCAGTTCGAGCACGCGCTCCATGCCCAAAGCCCAGCCGACCGCTGGCGTCGGCTTGCCGCCGATTTGCTCGACCAGATAGTCGTAACGACCACCGCCGCAGATGGTTCCCTGCGATCCGAGTCGATCGGTAACGAACTCGAAGACGGTGAGGTTGTAGTAATCCATGCCGCGAACCAGTCGCGGATTGATGGTGAAAGCCACTGCGTTGGCTTCAAGAATCGCCTTGACCGCACTGAAATGCGCGAGCGACTCTTCGCCCAGAAATTCGATCAGCTTCGGTGCAGCTTCGACCACCGGCAACATGGCCGGGTTCTTGGTATCCAGAATTCGCAGTGGATTGCTGTGCAGACGACGCTTCGCATCTTCATCGAGCAGATCCTGATGCGCCTCGAGATGCGCGATGAGCGCACTGCGATGCGCACGACGTTCATCGGGCTGCCCCAGGCTGTTCAGCTCGAGCCTGACGTCTGCAAGGCCAAGTTCTTTCCAGAGCGATGCGGCAAGAAGTATCAGCTCGGCATCGACTTCAGCGCCGGGAAACCCGATGGCCTCGGCACCGATCTGATGGAACTGTCGATAACGCCCGCGCTGCGGACGCTCGTGGCGGAACATCGGACCCATGTAGTAAAGACGCTTGCCGCCTTCGTACACCAGTGAATGCTCGACCACCGCACGCACCACGCCAGCCGTGCTCTCCGGACGCAATGTCAGGCTCTCGCCGTTCAGCCGATCCTCGAACGAATACATTTCTTTTTCGACGATGTCGGTGACTTCACCCAGTCCGCGCACGAAGAGGCCAGTCGGCTCGACGATGGGCGTGCGAATGTTGCGATACGCGTACTTGCCCATGAGGGTGCGTACTTTGTCTTCCAGCCATTCCCATCGCGCCGAATCGGGCGGAAGAATGTCGTTCATGCCTTTGACCGCGACAAGTTTTTCCTGACGCGCAGACGCTGCGGGCTTGTCCGTTTTCACGGGAGCAATTTTCGGATCCATGAGCAATGAGTAATTAGGCGTTTTCGGTCGCAGCGTGCTGGCCGAAGCGCTTTTCGATATAGGTTTCAACAATCTGGTGGAACTCGGCGGCAATGTTGTCGCCACGCAGAGTCAAGGCTTTCTCGCCGTCGATGAACACCGGTGCAGCCGGTGCTTCGCCGGTGCCCGGAAGGCTAATGCCGATATCCGCATGCTTGCTTTCGCCGGGGCCGTTCACGATGCAACCCATCACGGCCACTTTGAGGTTCTCGACGCCGGGATAGCTCTTTCGCCAGACCGGCATCTGGTTGCGAAGATAGTCGTCGATCTCTTTGGCGAGCTCCTGGAATGTGGTGCTGGTGGTGCGACCGCACCCAGGGCAAGCCGTGACGCTCGGGACAAAAATGCGCAGGCCGAGTGACTGAAGAATTTCGTTCGCAATGACGACTTCCTGGGTGCGCGCTTCGCCGGGTTGCGGCGTGAGCGAAACGCGGATCGTGTCGCCGATTCCTTCCTGCAACAGAATGGACAGCGCGGTAGCCGAAGCGACCGTGCCTTTGGTGCCCATGCCTGCTTCGGTCAAGCCGAGGTGCAACGGGTACTCACAGCGAGTCCCGAGTTCGCGGTACACCGAAATCAAGTCCTGAACACCGCTCACCTTGCATGACAAGGTGATCTGCTCGGCCGCCAAGCCCATCGACTCGGCCAGCTTGGCGGAATCGATTGCGGACGAAATGAGCGCTTCGTACATGACCTGCTTGGCAGTCCACGGTTCGCGTCGATTGCTGTTTTCATCCATGAGCTGCGCAAGCAACTCCTGATCGAGACTTCCCCAGTTCACGCCGATTCGAATAGCTTTGTCCCATCGCATGGCGGCTTCGATCATTTGACCGAACTGCTTGTCGTGTTTCTCGCCCTTGCCCACGTTGCCTGGGTTGATTCGGTACTTCGACAGCGCCTGCGCGCAATCGGGGAATTCGGTGAGAAGGCGATGGCCGTTGTAGTGAAAGTCGCCAATCAGCGGAACGTCGATGCCCATGCGATCGAGCTGCTCACGGATATGCGGCACTTCGCGAGCGGCTTCGGGCGTATTGACGGTGATTCGGACCATTTCCGAACCGGCAATCGCCAGTTCCTTGACCTGAATTGCGGTGCCGATGGCATCGACAGTGTCGGTATTGGTCATCGACTGCACGCGCACCGGCGCATCGCCACCAACCGTGACTACACGACTTCCCCAGACGACTTTCGACTGAAGCGACTTCCGCTTTTTGGGTGCTGCAACTGCAACCGGTCCTGTCATTACTTCACCTCGAAACGGGCCACGTTGTCACGCAAATACGGCGTCACGTCGAACGGTTTGCCACGAACGTCAACCTTGGTGAGGTCGGCGCGGCCAACGATCACCTTCAGCGGCAACGCGCCGCTGGCACCGGCGGATTGCCCTGCGCTCAGCGTCGTTTGCAGAGTGACCTGGCCTTTGGAATCGGTCACCTCTACCCACGATTGTCCGGATGCCGTGAAAGTCACGAGCCCGGTGCTTGCAACCTGGGGAACGGGCGGAACCGGCACGGCGCCGACTGCCGCCGACGCCTTGGGTGCGGGTGTCGCGGCTATGTTTGGAGCGGCGTTTGTCGTACTGCTACTAATCGCGGTGTTCGCGGAGGTCGTAGCTGGCGTTGCAGGCGTTCCCGCCGCCGGTGTGGCGACCGAACCCGGCTCTGGCGGCGCAAATGTTTCCTGCGGCGCATTACCCGATGTCATCGGCGCGATAGGCGGTGCAGGAGCTGGAGTGGTATCCGCCTGCGACGAAACGACGTTCGCGACGGTAGAGGCAATGCTGTCGCCCCTGTTGATCGACGGCATGAAAATGAGCACCAACGCGCCCAGCAGCAGGATCAATACGATGACGACAATCGGCCTGGAAATCTGTTGGGCCGCAGAGTTGTTGTTCGAGGCGCCGGGCGAACGAAATGGGTCGAGCCCACCGTTGTCGGTTGCCAATGCCGGGGCGTGCGAGGCGGGAAGGCGGGCCAGAACTTGCTGAGGGTCGATCTTCAAATGACGGCAGACACTCGACGCTAACGCGCGTGTGAACACCGCGCCGGGCAGCTCGTCGTATCGATCGGCTTCGAGAAGCTCGAGTTTGCGAACCGGAATCTTCAGAGCCACCGCCAAGGCAGCAATGTGCAGGCCCGCGCTTTCACGCGTTGCACGCAGAAGCTCGCCGGCAGACATGTGCACCGACGAAACCACCGAATCCGGCGCGCTCGAATCACCGCCCGGAAACGAAGTCGACTCACTCATCGTAGGCTCCGCGCTCCAATGCACGAGCTTCCTTCGACTGCGCATAACGGCGTCGCAGCTGATCGCCCAACTGGCGCTCGGCTTGGGCATTCTTCAATGCACGTTCGACCTTCACGCCCAACCAGAGCGACTCGGCGTTCGCGAGATCGCTGTTGTTCAATCGACGGATATAGAACTGGGCGTGCGAAAAGTCGCCACGTTCGTACAACAACTGAGTCAGGTTGTAGGCGGTTACCGGATTTCCAGCGTCGAGTTCGTAAGACCGCGTGAGGCTGCGCTCGGCATCGGCCTTCAGACCGGCGCGAACCTGGCAAATGCCCTGAGTCATCATGGTGCGAGCCTGACCGCCGTACCCAGGCACCGATAGCGCCTGAGAAAAATTCGCGAAAGATTCGTTGAAGCGATTCTGCTGGCAGAGCATCCACGCGTAGTTGTGCAAGGCGTCCGGGTTTTTCGGACTGATTTGCAAGGCGCGACGGTAGCTTTCCTCGGCCAGCCCAGGATCGTTCAGGCGCACATAGATCAGGCCGCGAAGGATGTATCCGGGAGTGGACTGCGGATCGAGTGCGAGAACCTGTTTGACCTCGTCCAGCGCGACAGTGGTCTGTCCCTGTTCGAAATAGCCATATGCCAACTCGAGGCGAATCCTGGCGCGTTTGCTTGCATCGGTCTCGTCGGACGCGGTCGCGATATCCCGGTCGTTGCCGGCTCCAGGCGCCACCGCCGTACCGGGCCTCGCGGCGCAACCGGCTACCAGCAGTGCCGCCATTGCCATGACTACCAACGCAACGGCGTAAAAGAATCTGTGGGATTGCATGCGCTGCGCACCGGGAAAGTTCATCCTGCTGTCCTCTGCAATTCGTGTTCTTGACTCGTCACGACCTTCAGCGGAAACGAACGCTGGCGGGCAATTCGTTGCTCCACTTTGGTTCTGTCTTTCACGTCTCCAGCCAGTTGACCGCACGCTGCGTCGATGTCGTCACCGCGAGTCTTGCGCACTGTGGTCACGATACCAGCATCGCTCAGCATTTTCGCGAATGCCTGCACGGTAACGTCGTCTGAACGCGTCAGTCCGGACTGAGGAAATGGATTGAATGGAATCAGATTGAGCTTGCAACGAACGCCGTGCTCGTGGCTCTTTACAAGCGCAATGAGTTGCCGCGCATGTTCGGGCTGATCGTTGACGCCATCGAGCATGCAATATTCGAAGGTGATGAAGTCGCGGGGGGCGTGTTCGAGATATCGATTGCAGGCCTCCAGCAATTCGGCAATCGGGTATTTGCGATTGAGCGGGATGAGCGAGCTGCGAAGCTCGTCGTTGGGCGCGTGCAGCGACACCGCCAGTGCCACCGGGCAATCCAGACCAAGCCGGTCGATCATGGGAACGACACCCGAGGTAGACACGGTGACACGGCGCCGAGACATTCCGTAGCCGTGGTCGTCGAGCATGACCTTGAGTGCCGGGACAAGCGCCGAATAATTCTGGAGTGGTTCGCCCATGCCCATCATCACCACGTTGGAGATGACGCGTTCGGACTTGTTCAGATGCTTGCGAAGAAAGTGTTCGGCAAACCAGAGTTGCGCAACTATTTCGGCAGTAGTGAGGTTGCGACTGAAGCCTTGATGGCCGGTCGAGCAGAACCTGCATCCGACCGCGCAGCCGGCTTGGGACGACACGCACAAGGTGCCACGATCGTCCTCGGGAATAAACACCGCTTCGACAGCATCGCCCGCGCCCACATCGAACAGCCACTTGATGGTGCCGTCGGCGGATTCGTGCTGGCTGATGACTGGAAGGCTTGCGACGTGCGCCGCAGTTTCGAGCTTGGACCGGAGAGACTTCGCCAGGTCGCTCATCTGCTCGAAGTCAGACGCGCCCTTTTGATGGATCCAGCGAAAAAGTTGAACGGCCCGGAAGCGTTTTTCTCCGAGCCGCTCGCAAAACGCGGCCAAACCATCGAGATCGAAGTCGAGAAGGTTGACCGTCATTTCATGGGTTATTCGCGAATTAACGCGAGTAAACGTTGAGACCTGCGAAGAAGAAAGCGATTTCGGCTGCAGCGGTTTCTGCGGCGTCGGAGCCGTGAACTGCGTTAGCGTCGATGCTGTCTGCGAAGTCGGCGCGGATCGTGCCGGCGTCAGCCTTTTTAGGATCGGTAGCGCCCATCAGATCGCGGTTCTTCAGGATGGCGTTTTCGCCTTCAAGAGCCTGGATCATCACGGGGCCGGAGATCATGAAATCGACCAGGTCCTTGAAGAAAGGACGAGCCTTGTGCACAGCGTAGAAAGCTTCGGCTTCGCCGCGCGAAAGATGGGCCATGCGAGCTGCAACCACCTTGAGGCCTGCTGCTTCGAAGCGGGCATAGATCTGACCGATGACGTTCTTTGCGACTGCGTCGGGCTTGATGATGGAGAGTGTGCGTTCGATAGCCATGATTTGAATTTTTCCTGAACTTGATTTTGTATGCGAAGCCGCCCGGTCGATTGAGCATAAAAGCCGCTATAGCCAACCGGAAAAAGCCTCTGATTTTAACCTTAAAAGGTGACGAATTAGCGACCCCGGCCGCCCCTTCGCCCACCTCCCGTGGGGTTACCCCCGCCACCGCCGCCGCTGCGTCCGCCGCCACCACCGCCCCCTCGACGTGGGCCTCCGGGAGCCTGGCGTTGCTTGGTAAAGCTGTCGGCGCCGATGTAGCCGAATGCCGTTTTCATAGGATCGGGCTGATTTCCACCGCCACCACCGCCACCCGCACCGGAATTACCCTGCCCTTGGGAGCCGCCGCGTCGGCGATTGTTCTGACCTTGACCGCCGCCCTGGCCGCCCCCCGGACCTCGACCGTTTCCTGCGCCATATCCGCCACCGCCGCCACGGTTGTTACCGCGGTTGCCGCGGGGCATCGGTGCCGTCGACGAACGAAGCGGATCGATTCCGCGTGGGATCGGATCGTTGTCGCGGTCCTGACCGTCGTCTGCGGGCATTGCAAGCTGCGGCTCTCGCGGGAAATCTTCGCGGGGGCCACCTCGGCGATTGCGTGAATTCCGCGCGCCGCCGTTGTTGCCACCGCCGCCCGGGCCACCGTTGCCGGGACCTGCGTCGCGATTCTGCGGACGGCGAAGTCCGCGATCGTCGCGTTGGGTCCGCGGTCCGCGTGGTGCACGCTCGGCGCGGGGAGCCTGCTCGACCACTTCTCCGTCGGCATTGACTGTGCGACGTGGCGTAGCTGCAGCGCGGGCGAGCGAGGCGATATCGCCCTCGTCCAGTTCCATCCACCCGCCGCGTTTGAGTCCGCGCGGGAGAAGCATCGCGCCATAGCGGATACGGATCAGCCGGCTGACCGCGTGGCCTACGGCTTCGATCATTCGGCGCACTTCGCGGTTGCGACCTTCGGTAATCGTGACCCGATACCAGGTATTCGCGCCCTCGCCGCCACCATCTTCGATGGAGCCGAATGCGGCCATGCCATCGTCGAGGCGCACGCCTTCGAGCAGTTTTTGCTTTTCTTCGTTGCTGAGAGCGCCTAGCACTCGAACCGCGTATTCACGCTCGAGGCCGAATCGGGGGTGCATCAACTGGTTTGCCAATTCACCGGAACTCGTGAAGAGCAGCAGACCTTCCGTGTTCAGATCGAGTCGGCCGACCGATTGCCACTTGCCCTGATGCAGCTTGGGCAACTTGCGAAAAACGGTGGGTCTGTTTTGGGGATCGTCGTTCGTGACGACCTCGCCGACCGGCTTGTGATACGCAATGACCCGTGCCGGAGGCGGATCGATCCGGTAGTGAATCGACTTGCCGTTGACCTTCACCTGATCGCCGTACTGGACGCGCTGGCCGATATGGGCGGGCTCGTTGTTGACCGAGATTCGGCCTTCCATGATGAGCTGCTCCATTTCGAGGCGGGAGCCCAGGCCGGCCTGCGCAAGAACTTTATGAAGCTTGGGAGTCTCGACCTGCGGAGCCAGCACGCGGCGCAGCGGTGGCGCATCGGCGACCTGCTCTTCCTCGGCGTCGAACTGGCCAGACACCACATCCGAAAAGCTGATGGCTTCCGGCGTGGCTTCCTTCGCTTGAACCGCTTGAGGCGCAGGCTCGGAAGGCAGCTCCGACGCTTGCGGCGCCTTCTCCGATGAATCGGTATCGGGCAAGTCTTGGGGCAAATCGGATTCGTGTTCAGTCATGATTGGTCATCGGGTTTTTTCACCTCGTCGTCTGCGTCCGCCACGTCGATCGTGGCACCTGCATCCGTTGTGTCTTCTGCTTCGGCTTGCTGTTCTATCTCGGTATCTACCGCAGGCGTCATCGGCGTTTCAAGGGAATCGAGTTCCACCTGAACGCTGGGCGATCCTGCTTCGTTCAAGGCCTCGAAAACCGCCTGCTGTGCGCTGGCGGTATCGAGCATGGGCAGTTGATCCAGCGATTCGATTCCTAGATCGTCAAGAAACTGCTTGGTGGTTGCGTAAAGCCCCGGCCTGCCTACTGCTTCACGATGACCGATGACTTCCACCCATCCGCGGTCTTCGAGCTGCTTCAGCAGCAGCGAGTTGATCGTGACGCCGCGAATGTCTTCCATATCGCCGCGCGTGACCGGTTGCCGATACGCAATGATGGCCAGCGTCTCGAGAGTCGCACGCGTATAACGGGGCGGCTTCTCGGGATGCAGACGATCGAGGTACTCGCGCATCTGCGGACGGCTCTGAAAGCGCCAGCCGGTGGCCACGCTCACGAGTTCGAGTCCGCGCTGCGCCCAGTCGTCCTGCAAGTCGGACAGCAATGTCTTCAGCGTGTCAGCGCCGAGTTCGTCGTTGAATAGCGCGCGCATTTCCCGGATGGGCATGGGCTGCTGCGAACATATCAACGCTGTTTCGAGGACACGCTTGGCATCCGTCGTATTCATGATTTGGCCATTCCGGAAACAAGCGTCCGTTAGGACGCATCATTAAGCGCAGAGACTAAAGCGCGGAAATCAGGGGCGATTCGAATCGGGGAAGAGTTCCCAGATCGAGCCGGGCAACAGACGTACGGTGTAGACCGACGTGGGCTCGTAAGCCGCTAAAAATCATTGTATCGCAGGCCCCAGGCCTTCAAAGCAGAAGAAAAGTCCTCGGGTAATGGCGAATGAAGATTTATATCTTCGCCGCTGATCGGGTGCACGAAAGCGAGTTTGCTGGCGTGCAGAGCCTGCCGGGCCATCCCTGCCGCCGGAGCGCCGCCATACAAGCCGTCTCCCACGAGCGCGTGCCCGATCGAGCTCATGTGAACCCGAATCTGATGGGTCCGCCCGGTGTGCAGCGAGCACAGCACAAGACATCCTTCCTCGGCCTGCTGAATCAGCTCGAAAGTGGTGCGGGCAGCCTTGCCCGATTGGCGATCCAGATCGACCGTCGCCATGCGAAGCCTGTTTTTGGGGTCGCGACCGATTGCCGTCTCGATGGTGCGGATGGCATTGCCAACCCACGGTCTGTGCGCCATGGCCAGATACTGGCGTTTGACCTCGCGATCGGCGATGAGATCGACCAGCCCGTCCATCGTTTTCCGGTCTTTGGCGACCACCATCAGGCCGCTCGTGTCCTTGTCGAGACGGTGAACGATGCCGGCGCGAGGCAGGAAAGCGGCTCCGGGATACCGCGCGAGCAGGCCGTTCAATATGGTTCCCGACCAGTTGCCAGGCGCAGGATGGACCACCAGACCGGCCGGCTTGTCGATCACGCATAGATGCTCGTCTTCATAGAGGATAGGCAGATCGATGGGTTCCGGTCGAAACGACTGACTCTGTTCGGTCGGCGTCAGCGTGATGCCGATCTTGTCGCCTGCCTTGACCTTGCCCGACGACTTGGTGGCCAGAATTCCGTTCTGCGTCACTGAACCATTGGCAATCAGCTGCTGCAGGTAGCTCCGGGAGAATTCGGGCAGCACCATCGCCAGGGTACGGTCGAGTCTGGCGTCATGGCTGTAAGAATCGACGACGACGTCCCTGCGCTCCGGCGCGGCGTCAAGATCGGAAGGGTCGACTTCGTCGGGCAGATTAGGGTCTGGACGAAGTTCGGAGGTGGGGTCGGTCGATATAATGATTTGGCCTTTTTCCAAGAAAGTTGCTTGCATGCTTCGAGCCAAATTATCGGTTGTCTTCTCTGTTGCCCTGTTGGGCCTGCTGGCGTTGCAAGGTTGCGGCACCAGCAAGGTCGACGAAACAGCCAAATGGAGTCCCAACAAGATCTATTCCGAAGCCAAAGACGAGCAAAGCTCCGGTGGTTACGACAAGGCGGCCGAGCTGTTCGAAAAGCTGGAAGGCCGCGCGGCTGGTACTCCTCTGGCCCAGCAAGCCCAAATCGAGCGAGCCTACTCGCTGTACAAGGGTGGCGATCGTCCTCAGGCGCTCGCGACGCTCGACCGCTTTATCAAGCTCAACCCGGCCAGTCCGGTCACAGACTATGCCCTCTATCTGAAGGGCATCATTAACTTCAATGACGACATGGGCTGGTTCGCTTTCCTCGCGAAACAGGATCTATCGGAGCGAGATCAGAAAGCGGCAAAGGAATCGTTCCAGGCGTTCAGCGATCTGATCACCCGTTTTCCCGAATCGCGTTACGCGCCCGATGCCAAGTTGCGACTGACGTACATCGTCAATGCACTGGCGTCGTATGAAGTCCACGTTGCGCGTTACTACTATTCGCGCGGCGCGTATATCGCTGCAATCAGCCGCGCGCAATCCGCAATTACCGACTATCGCCAGGTTCCGGCAGTCGAAGAAGCTCTGTACATCGTCTACAAGTCGTACGACGCCTTGAAAATGGATCAACTCCGCGACGACGCGCGACGTGTTCTCGAAGCCACGTACCCGAACAGTATTTATGTCACTCGCGGATTCCGACCTAATGAAGATCCGTGGTGGAAGATCTGGTAATCGAGTCTGACTCGGCCCCTGCCTCGTCCTTCGAGGTGTGACTCTTCGAGACGCGTTGAAGCGTCTCGAAAAATTCCTGATCGCTCTTGAGTCGGTTCATCGGCGGTAAGGCGGCCAGTAATCGGCGGCCGTATCCCATGGTGGCGAGCCTCGTGTCGGCAACGAGCAATACGCCGGAATCGGACTCGCGCCTGATCAATCTTCCGGCGCCTTGCTTCAAAGCTACTGCTGCCTCGGGCAAGGAGTAGTGGCTGAACGAACTTCGCCCCTCCGACTCCAGCCGATTCGATCTGGCCTCGACCAGAGGATCACCCGGCGGCGGAAACGGCAGCTTGTCGATGACGACGAGTTGAAGCGCCTCGCCGGGCACGTCGACGCCCTCCCAAAACGAAGACGATGCGATCAGCACACAACCTCGCTGGCCGGACTCGCCAGCCAGGCGGAATCGCTCCATCAATCTTCGCTTGGGCCATTGACCCTGCACCAGCACCTCGATGTCCGGCGAATCCTCGAAGTGAACCTGCATGGCCTCGCCTATGGCGCGCAAAGCGCGAAGCGTTGTGGTCAGAACCATGGTTCGTCCACCCAGAACCTCCGCCGACCGTATTGCCAGTTGGGCGACCGCAAGGCTGTGATTCGGATCCGCCGGCTTGGGGAGGTTCGTCGGCACGTAAATAGATGCCTGGGTCGCGTAATCGAAGGGACTCGAGACGCGAAGAATTCGCGCGTGCGACAGCCCGGTGGGTTCGGTGAACCAGCGAAGGGTCGGATCGTCGCCCAAGGTGGCGGACGTGAAGATGAACGCGCGGCCGTCGTTCGAGAGCGTCGTGGAAGCTGATGAATCCGTCGAAACGGACGGGTCATCAGCGTCCTGGTTCTCGCCAACTATCCCGGTCCGCAGAATCCGCGATTGCATCGCCTCGGCGATATCGAGCGGCGACTCCACCACGCGCAGTTGCATGCCCACATCGAGCCATCTCACGGATCCTTCCGGAGATGCCGCGACAAAACGCGCGGCGCGGCGCGCGAGCTCTTCGGAGCGTTCGTGCAGCCGCACGAAATCGGGCGAGATCTCGCTTACCGTGTCCAGCGCCTGGCTGGCCATCCCGCATGATTCATGCAGCGTCGACAACGCACTGCGCCACTGTGCAGCGTCCACCATTTCCGGGGCTACACCGGACCATCGCAGGCGGGTGCCCGTCGCACTTTTGCCGGCGCACATTCGCAGTTCACGCCCGGCTCGTTCGAGCGCCGATGCGACCGAATTCCAGTCGGCCAGCCCTCGGGCTTGCTGAAGCCCTGCCGCGAGGACATCTCTCGCAAAATCGATGATCTGCCCAGTCGACAGATGCACTCCCAGAAACTGAACGCCGGTCTCGTTGAGCTGATGCGCTTCGTCGAAAATCGCGACTTTCACCGTGGGGAGCAATTCCGCCATGCCCGATTCGCGAATGGCCATATCGGCGAAAAACAGGTGGTGGTTGATGACGACAACATCGGCGGCCATTGCTTCGCGGCGAGCCAGATTCACATGGCACGCCCGGAACTTCGGGCACTGCGCGCCCAGGCAGTTTTCGCGGGTAGAGGTCACGAGCGGAATGATGGGCGACCGGTCATCCAGACCGGTGATCTCGGCCAGATCGCCGGTACGCGTGGTTTGCGCCCATCGCTCCACGCTGGCTAACGCCGACACCGAAACCCGGTCGGCGCCGGGTGTGTGCTGGCGTGCGGTTTCTAGCCTGTGCAGGCACAGATAGCTGGATCTGCCCTTGAGGAGCGCGGTGCTGATCGGAAGGCCCAACGCCTGCACCAGCCTCGGAAGATCGCGTCCGAACAGCTGATCCTGAAGTGTCTTGGTAGCCGTGGAAATCAAGGTGCGTTCGCCGCTCAGCAGCGCCGGCACAAGATACGAAAAAGTCTTGCCGACCCCGGTGCCGGCTTCGACCACGAGAATGCCGCCGCCGTCGATCGTCTCGGCCACCGCTTCGGCCATTTCGGTCTGTCCGGGGCGCGGGTTGAATTCGTCTGCCGCGCGGGACAGAACGCCCCCGGGAACGAAGGCTTCACGGACCGCCTCGACAAGACTTCCGCCCAGGCTCATCAGGCGGGCTCTTGAGGCAACACCATCTGCTCGAGCTTCGCAATCTGATCGCGCAAGGCCAGCTTGCGTTTCTTCAGCCGACGCAGCATCAAATCGTCGATTGGCGCATCGAGGCCGAGCCGGTCTATAGTGGCGTTCAAATCGGAGTGTTCGATTCGCAGATCGATGAGCCGCCGTTGAGGAAAATGCAGGTTGGTATCCAAAGCTAACTGGGCGGTTCGTAAGTTCTTAGAAGCAACTCATAATACGTTCAAAGTTGCATTAATCGAGTTCCCCTGCCCTGGACCAATACATGGCCAAAGTACAAAAAGGTTATCGCCTCTCTGCCTCCACCGGGCTGCATAAAGGGGACAGAGAGTATCAGCAAGACCAGGTCGCCCTGCTCAAGCATCCCCGCATTCCCGGCTGCCTTTTAGGCGTAGTGGCCGATGGCATGGGTGGCCGAAGCGGAGGCCGCAAGGCATCCGATCAGGTGCTGATGACCGCGAGACAGATTTTCGAGGGCTACTCACCGCAAGCCGAAGACGCGAGCACCGTGCTCGGTCAGATCATCGGCGAGGCGCACATCGTCATCAAGCTGACCGCTATTTCTGCCGAGCAGGAACCTCACAGCACCATAGCCGCATTCCTGATCAACCCGGACGGCAACTGCCACTGGGCGCACGCAGGCGATTCGCGTATCTATCACTTCCACGGCGAACGCATGATTCATCGCACGATGGATCACTCGTACGTGCAGGCGCTGGTCGATCGCGGCGACATCACAGAAGAAGAAGCGCAATCGCATCCGCAGTCGAACATCCTCATGGGATGCCTCGGTATGGATACCGACCCGCCGGTCGACTCGCATTTCATTCCGCGTCTGCGAATCGGCGATGTGCTGATGGCATGCAGCGACGGCATCTGGCACTACTTCGCGCCCAGCGAGCTTGCATCGATTCTCTCGGCGCTGTCGCCAAGGGAAGCCTGCGAATTCATCATCGAGAAAGCTCGGGCACGCGGTCAGGGCGGCGGCGACAACATGTCGCTGGTCGTTGTGAAGGTAGAGCCGCTATCCGAAGAGGCAAACCCGGCCCCCACCGATGCCCGACGACGCGAAGAAGCGATTCGCCGCGATGGCCGTGCGATGTCCTGATCGACACGTTCATCTTTTCGCAAGTAGTAGCTCACCAAACAAAAACGCCGCAGCGATGCGGCGTTTTTTCATGGCGGATCAATCCGAGGGCCCTGGCTTGGATGGATCCGGCAAGGGTGCCACCTGTTTGCCGTTCGATGCCTTCTCTTTCAGTTGGGCCTCGCGCTTGGCCTTGTGATCGGCAGCGGACTTTTGGCGCGCCTCGAGTGCCTGCACATTTGCCGCGGTATTCGCCGCCTTCGCTTCGCGGTCGGCGAGCGCACGGTCGCGCGATTCGATCTTCTGTTGTTGCTGCCTGGCTCGGTCGGCGTCGGTGGTTGCGCGCGCCGCCTTGTCGGTCAGCTTGCCCGCAGCCGCGTCGCGGCGATTCTGCTCGTCGATCACCGCTTGAGCGCGCTTATCTGCCGCCAGACGCTGTGCCTCGGGGCTGAGTCGTTCGTCGATCTGACGCATTTGTTCTGCGCCTTTGCGACGACGCTCGGCATCGTTCAGAGCAATTTCCTGACGCCTCAGATCGGAGGTCACGACCCGCTGCTTCGCCCTGGCCTCTTCCAGGCACGGCGTGACGGCGAATTTTTGATAGCAGAGCTTTTCCTGCGCGAGCAGTTGTGCGTCGGACTCCTTGCGAGCCGCAGCGATTCGAGCACGCTCCTTGGCAACATCGAGGCCTTCGAGCATCTGCGGACCCGACGCGGCGCCGCTTGGAGCGGATGATGCGCCCAACGGAGCCGCCACCGGCGTTCGCGCCGGGGGTGTCGCGGTTTGCGACATCGACGACGCAGCGAGCGAGACGCCCAATGCGAACAACACATACCGGGCAAGTTCGGGAATCTTTTGGAATGTCATGTGAGTCGAGTGTCCACGATTCGCTTTTCCTCTGCCAGAAACGCGGTCGACTGCATCTCGTTAAGACGCGATACCGTACGCACGAATTCGTGGGCCAGAGGGCCTTCGGTATACAACTCCTCGGGCGGCACCGCCGCCGACATGATCAGCTTGATACGGCGGTCGTAAAGCACGTCCACGAGCCAGGTGAAGCGCCGCGCTTCCGATGCCAGACGAATCGGCATGTAAGGCACGTTGCTCAAAAGTACCGTGTGAAACTGGCTGGCGATTTCAAGGTAATCGTTCTGCGATCGGGGTCCGCCGCACAGGGTTTTGAAGTCGAACCAGACGACGCCGCCGGCTTTGCGCAGCGCCACGATTTCCCGCGCTTCGATGTGCAGCACCGGATCTTCGTCTTTCGATTCGCGCAACTTTTCGAACGAAGCTGTCATCTCGGCATCGGCTACAGGCCCCAGAGGCATGTGATAGAGCTTTACCTGCTCCAGCGTGATGCGACGGTAGTCGGTGCCGTTGTCGACCGAAAGCACCACGAGTTTTTCATTGAGCAAATCGATCGCAGGAAGAATCCGGTCGCGGTGCAGTCCATTTGGATAGAGGTCGTCAGGCTTGAAGTTGGAGGTGGTGACGAAACCGACGCCGTTCTCGAAAAGCGATATCAGTAGCCGATGAAGAATCATCGCGTCGGTGATGTCGGCCACGTGGAATTCGTCGAAGCAGATCAGGCGATAGCGCTTGGAGATGCGCTTGCCCATTTCGTCGAGTGGATTGACCGTGCCTTGCAGGCTCGCGAGTTCGCGTTGAACTTCGCGCATGAATTCGTGGAAATGAAGGCGGGTTTTGCGTTTGAGTGGAACTGCGTTGTAGAAGCAGTCCATCAGAAAGCTCTTGCCCCGCCCCACCCCGCCGTACATATACACGCCGCGCGGAATCTCGGAGCGGTTGAACAGCTTCTTGAAACTGTTCGAGCGCTTTTCCTTGAACGCAGCCCATTCGCTGGCGCATCGTTCGAGTTCGGCCACAGCGCGAAGTTGCGCCGGATCGCTGGTGTATCCGCGTTCCTTCAGTTCTGCTTCGTAGGCGAGTGCGACTGGGCCGGTCATAGATGCTCGATAAGGATTGGAATCAAAAATGCCCGACACGTGAAGCGTCGGGCATCGATCTGTAGGCACCGGACGAATCCGGCAGATCTTTAGAAGTTCAACGTACGCTTGTCGACCGCGAGTGCCGCTTCCTTGGTCGCTTCGCTGAGCGACGGGTGAGCATGGCAAATGCGTGCGATATCTTCGCTGCTGGCCTTGAACTCCATGGCCACGACGCATTCCGCAATCAATTCGCTGGCCATGGGGCCGACGATATGAACGCCGAGGATCTCGTCGGTGGTGGCGTCGGCAAGCATCTTCACCATGCCGGTGGTGTCGCCCAAAGCGCGTGCACGGCCGTTCGCGAGGAACGGGAAGGTGCCAGCCTTGTACGCACGGCCCGACGCCTTCAATTGCTGCTCGGTCTGGCCGACCCACGCAATTTCCGGGTTGGTGTAGATGACCCAGGGAATGGTGTTGAAGTTGACGTGACCGTGCTGACCTGCAATACGCTCAGCGACTGCAACGCCTTCTTCTTCCGCCTTGTGCGCGAGCATCGGGCCGCGAACGACGTCGCCGATTGCCCAGACGTTGGGCAGGCTGGTCTTGCATTCGTCGTCCACGACGATTGCGCCGCGTTCGTCGAGCTTCAGGCCGACCGCATCGCCGTTCAAGCCGATGGTGTTGGCAACGCGTCCGATGGACACGATGAGCTTGTCGACTTCCAGCGAAATCGCCTCGCCCTTCGCGTTGGTGTACGCAATCGAAACGCCCTTCTTGGACGACTTGATTTCGCCGACCTTCGCGCCGAGTTCGATCTTCAGACCCTGCTTGACGAATGCCTTGTGGGCTTCTTTCGCGATCTGTTCGTCGACCGCGCCCAGAAATGTGGGCAAGCCTTCGAGAATCGTGACTTCAGCGCCCAGACGACGCCAGACCGAACCCATTTCCAGACCGATCACGCCGGAACCGATCAGGCCCAGCTTTTTAGGGACAGCGCCGACGCGAAGTGCGCCGTCGTTGGACAGGATGTTCTCTTCGTCGAACGGCGCGCCGGGCAGCGCCCGTGCATTGGATCCGGTCGCGACGATGACGTGCTTGGCGGTCAGCGAATCTTCGGCAGCGCCAGCCACCTTGATTTCGTAGCCCGCGTCTGCCTTGCCTGCGAAGGAGCCGCGTCCGTGGAAGAACGTGATCTTGTTCTTCTTGAACAGGTAAACGATGCCGTCGTTGTTCTGCTTCACGACGTTGTCCTTGCGGGCAAGCATCTTGGCCACATCGAGACCCAGACCCTTCACCTCAATGCCGTGGTCGGCAAAGTGATGATTAGCCTGGTCGTAATGCTCCGACGATTGCAGCAGAGCCTTGGAAGGAATGCAGCCGACGTTGGTGCAGGTGCCGCCCAGTGCCGGGCCGCCCTTCGCGTTCTTCCATTCGTCGATACACGCAACGTTGAATCCGAGCTGGGCTGCGCGGATCGCAGCCACGTATCCGCCGGGGCCGCCGCCGATGACGACGACGTCAAATTGTTTGGACATACCGATGTTCTCCTATCAGATGTCGAACAACAGACGCGCCGGATCTTCCAGCGCTTCCTTCATGGCGACCAAGCCAAGGACAGCTTCACGGCCGTCGATGATTCGGTGGTCATAGGACATGGCGAAGTAGTTCATCGGGCGAACCACGATCTGGCCGTTCTCGACAACCGCGCGATCCTTCGTGGCGTGAACGCCAAGAATTGCGGACTGGGGCGGGTTGATGATCGGGGTCGACAGCATGGAGCCGAAGGTTCCGCCGTTGGAAATCGAGAAGGTACCGCCAGTCATTTCTTCGATGCCCAGCTTGCCGTCCTTGGCCTTCTGGCCGAATTCGGCAATCTTCTTTTCGATATCGGCAAAGCTCATTTGATCTGCGTTACGCAGGATTGGCACCACCAGACCGCGCGGCGAGCCCACTGCGATACCGATGTCGAAGTAGCCGTGATAGACGATGTCCGAACCATCGACGCTGGCGTTGATGACCGGGTACTTCTTGAGCGCGTGCACTGCAGCCTTCACGAAGAAGCTCATGAACCCCAGCTTGACGCCGTGTTCCTTCTCGAACTTCTCCTGGAATTTCTTGCGCATCTCCATGACCGGAGCCATGTTGACTTCGTTGAAGGTCGTGAGAATTGCGTTGGTCGATTGCGATTGCAGCAGACGCTCGGCCACACGGGCGCGCAGACGGCTCATGGGAACGCGCTGTTCCGGACGCTCGCCCAGATCGGTAGAGCTCGAAGGCGCGGAAACTTGCGGCAGCGAAGTCTTGGGGGCGCCGGTGGGAATGACTGCGGGAGCAGCAGCGGGCTTGGCGCCGCCGGAAGCCACGGTGGAGAGCACGTCACCCTTGGTGATGCGGCCGTCTTTGCCGGTGCCGGGAACCGAGCCGGAAGCCAGGTTGTTGTCGGCCATCAGCTTCGCGGCCGCAGGCATCGCAACGTCGGATTTCGATCCGCCAGTTGCTGCGGGAGCCGCAGCAGGAGCAGGAGCCGGAGCAGCTGCGGCAGGAGCCGGAGCGGCGGCCGCAGCGGGAGCAGCAGCACCCTTGCCTTCGGAGTCGATCTTCGCAATGACTTGACCCGAGGTCACGGTACCGCCATCGGCCACAACCAGTTCCGAGATCACGCCGGCCGATGGAGCCGGTACTTCGAGCACTACTTTGTCGGTCTCGATTTCAATCAGGATTTCGTCTTCCTTGACCGCGTCGCCAACCTTCTTTTTCCACTGGAGCATCGACGCTTCTGCAACCGATTCGGACAGTTCCGGGACCTTCACTTCTACGATAGCCATTTGTATTCTTCTTTCAGTACTAGTTTTCTAGATGTTCTTCGAGTGTTCGCAGAGCCCGGACCCGCGCTGCGGATCCGGAACTCGCGACCACAACTTACTTGGTGAGCACCACGCCCTTGATCTTGGCGAACGCGCCTTCGACCAGCGCCTTTTGCTGCTCCTGGTGGAGATGCGAATAGCCGACTGCGGGCGACGCGGAAGCTGCGCGACCGGAGTAGCCGAGCTTCTGGCCGTCGAGCATGTTTTCGTGGATGTAGTGCTGCACGAAGAACCAGGCACCCTGGTTTTGCGGCTCGTCCTGGGTCCACACGATGTCCTGCACATTGGGGAAACGCTTCAGTTCCGCAGCGAACGCCTTGTGGGGGAACGGGTAGAGCTGTTCGACGCGAATGATCGCGACATCGTCGTGACCCTTTTCTTCGCGCTTCTTGGCCAGGTCGTAGTACACCTTGCCGGAGCAAGCCACCACGCGGCGAACCTTGTCCGCGTTCTTGATGACTTTTTCGTTCTGCTCAGGAATGACCGTCTGGAAGCTGCCCTTGGTGAACTCGGACAGCGGCGAGGTCGCGTCCTTGTTACGGAGCAGCGACTTCGGCGTCATGATGATCAGCGGCTTGCGCAGGTTGCGCACCATCTGGCGACGCAGCAAATGGAAGATCTGGCTGGCCGTGGTCGGCTGGCAGACTTGCATATTGGTGTCGGCAGACAGTTGCATGAAGCGCTCGAGGCGTGCCGAGCTGTGCTCGGGGCCCTGGCCTTCGTAGCCGTGCGGCAGCAGCAAGGTGATGCCGTTCACACGACCCCACTTCACTTCGCCAGATGCAATGAACTGGTCGATCACGACCTGCGCACCGTTGGCGAAATCGCCGAACTGCGCTTCCCAGATCACGAGCGTGTTCGGGTCGTTCGATGCGTAGCCGTATTCGAAACCGAGCACCGCTTCTTCGGAAAGAATCGAGTCGATCACGACGAACGGAGCCTGGTTGTCGGCCACGTTCTGCAGCGGCGTGTAGGTGCCGACATCGAACTTCTCGCGGTTCTGATCGTGAATGACGGCGTGGCGGTGGGTAAAGGTTCCGCGACCGCAATCTTCACCGGACAGACGAACCGGATAGCCCGATGCCACCAGCGATGCGTAGGCCATGGTTTCGCCCATGCCCCAGTCGACGTTCACGTCGCCGCGACCCATCGCAGCGCGGTCGTCGTACACCTTCTTGACCAGCTGATGCGGCGTCACGCCGGCGGGAATGGTGGTGACACGTTCCGACAGGCGCTTCCATTCGGCGAGCGGAATCGAGGTTTCGCCGGCATCGGTCCACTTTTTGCCCAGGAACGGGCTCCAGTCGACTGCGTACTTGCTCTTGAAGTTGGTGACCAGAGGATCGACCGTGTGACGGCCGTCGTCCATGGCAGCACGGTAGGCCTTGACCATGTCGTCGCCGAGCGTCTCGCCCAGACCTTGCGTGGTCAGTTTGTCGGCGTACAGCTTGCGGGTGCCGGGATGGGCGGCAATCTTCTTGTACATAAGCGGCTGCGTGAGCGAAGGCGTGTCCTGCTCGTTGTGGCCCAGCTTGCGGAAACAGATGATGTCGACCACGACGTCCTTGCGGAATTCCATGCGGAATTCGAGCGCGAGTTGCGTTGCCAGAACCACGGCTTCCGGATCGTCGCCGTTCACGTGCAGAACCGGGCTTTCGATCATCTTGACGATGTCGGTGCAATACAGCGTGGAGCGGCTGTCGCGCGGATCGCTGGTGGTGAAACCGATCTGGTTGTTGATGACGATGTGCACCGTGCCGCCGGTGGAATATCCACGGGTTTCGGCCAATGCCAGCGTTTCCATGATCACGCCCTGACCTGCGAAAGCAGCGTCGCCGTGAACCAGCACCGGCAGAACCTGCTTGCCGAGCGGATCGTCGCGACGGTCCATACGGGCTCGCACAGAGCCTTCCACGACCGGGTTCACGATTTCGAGGTGGGACGGGTTGAATGCAAGGCTCAGGTGAACCGGGCCGCCGGGAGTTGCCACGTCGGAGCTGAAGCCCTGGTGATACTTCACGTCGCCGGACGGCAGATCTTCAGGCGCGGTGTGATCGAACTCGGCGAACAGATCGGCGGGCAGTTTGCCCAGCGAATTCACCAGCACGTTCAGACGGCCACGGTGAGCCATGCCGATCACGATTTCCTGCACACCCTTGGATCCAGCCAGCTGGATCAGCTCGTCCATGGAAGCGATGAAGCTCTCGCCGCCTTCCAGCGAGAAACGCTTTTGACCGACGTACTTCGTGTGGAGGAAGCGCTCGAGGCCTTCGGCCGCGGTCACGCGGTCGAGGATGTGTTTTTTCTTCTCTGGAGAAAAATTGGGCTGGGCCTTGACGGTTTCCAGCTTCTGTTGCCACCAGCGTTTCTGGTTCTGGTCGCTGATGTAGTTGGTTTCGGCGCCGATAGTGCCGCAATAGGTCTGGCGCAGCGCATTGAGCAGCTCGCGCAGAGACATCGTGTCTTTACCGAAGAACGTGTTGCTGGTGTTGAACACGGTTTCCTGGTCGGCATCGGTGAAGCCGTAGAAAGCCGGATCGAGTTCGGGCAAGGCTTCGCGCTCGGTGCGCTTGAGCGGGTCGAGGTCGGCCCAGCGAACACCTACGTTGCGGTAGGCAGCGATCAGTTGCTGGACAGCGGTGCGCTTGCGACCCATCTCGGAATCGGCGCTGGCGACTACGGTTTTGGTCGTGCCCTGCTTTGCGCGCTCGGCAAAGGCATTGATGACCGGCAAATGCGGAACATCTTTGGCTTCGCTGCCGTCCGCTGCTGGAACGTGCTGCAGAGCATCGAAGTATTCACGCCAGGTGTCTGGAACGCTGCCGGGGTTGGCGAGATAGTTTTCGTACATCTCTTCGACGTAAGGCGCATTGCCTCCGAAGAGATACGTGTTGCCTTGATAGGCTTGATAAACCGATTGCATCGGTTGAGATAGATCGCTCATTTACGCTGACCTCCGTCTCCCTTCAGGAGACATAAGCTTGGTTAAGAAAACCTTCCGCGACACGGCTGGACCGGTTGGCGGATGCGACTGTGGCAGGGGAAGGGCCTAAGTACGGAGTCGATTGTGCCACCGATCGGCAATCCGCCAAGCCCATGTTGACCCCTCCAGATTGCAATTTCGTGGCGCTTACTGCCAATAAAGTCACGTCGCTTTTTTATGGTCGAGCACCGTTTCTCCTCGTAAAAATCCAAAATCGGCAACACCCCGTAACGCCGAGGCATTCTTTCTTACATGCCCGGATTTATGAATTTTCACGTGCCAGCTGACCGGTTTTTTTAGGTCTGCAGACAACGAATCGATGAATTCCAAACCTTTCAACTCCGACTCCCGCACCAGATTCCGCGCCCTTCCCTTGATTCTGGCCTGTGTCTTGACGCTCGGAATCTCCAGCGTCGCCCATGCCGAACTCGACGAGCCTGTTCGCAACGCTCTGCGCCTTGCGGAGTCCGGATCGGGCGAGCAAGCGCTGTCGATCCTGCTTCCGCTGGAAGTAGACCGGGCTGGCGATCCCGACTTCGACACCGTGCTCGGCATCGCTGCGAATCAGGATTCCGACTACACGAAGGCGATCTTTGCGCTTGAACGCGTTCTGGTCGTGCAGCCGAACAATCCACGCGCCAAGGCCGAGCTGGCCCGGGCACTGTTTGCGGTCGGCGACCGGCAGGCCGCCCGCGCACTGCTTCAGCAAACCAAAGATCAGGGTGTTCCGGTCGAAGCCGCGGCATCGATCGACGACTTCCTCCAAGCCATCGACCGCATCGATGCGGATTCGAAATCGTCGTATCGCTCGTTCGTGGAACTGGGCATCGGGCACGACACCAACGTCACCAGCGGGATTGCGTCCAGCAGCGTGGCCGTGCCCCTGTTCGGCGGAGCACTGTTTCCACTGGGTGCCAGTGGGGTCAAGGTGGCCTCGAACTTCGCCACCGTGGGCGGCGGAATTTCAGGACGCTATGTGGTCGATCCGCGCTGGTCGATCATCGGATCTGCAGTCGGGCAGGTTCGCGGCAACGAAGGGTCGGCGCATCAATACAACACCGATCAGGAAAATCTGAGTCTGGGCGCGAGCTATCGCTACGAACGTAACGAATACACCTTTGCCGGGCAACTCGAAAGCTACGGCGTCAGCGGATCTCGTCTTCGCGAGCAGGCCGGTGTCGTGGGCGAATGGGCGTACAAGTTCGACGCCTTCCGCCAGTTCGGCGCTTACGTTCAGGCCTCGCGCCTGTACTACCCCACCGGCGCGACGGATGTGAATCGATATGTGCTGGGAGCTTCGTATGCTCATCAGTTCCGCACCGGCGGGTGGCTGGTGTTCGGCGGCGCTTACGTGGGTAAGGAAGATCCTCTGGATAAATCGTTGCAGCATCTTGGCCAGCATCTGGTGGGCGTTCGAGCTGGCGTGCAGAAACCGATCAACGATTCGCTGGCGGTTTTTGCAAGTGCGAGTTATGAGCACCGCGAACGCGATGCGGTCGATCCGCTTTTCCTCGTGACCCGCGGCGACAACCAGATCAACCTGAATCTGGGCCTGACCTGGGTACCCGCAAAAACCTGGCGCGTGACTCCGCAAATCAGCCTCGTCAGGACCAATTCAAACGTGGCGATCGCCGACTACGACCGCACCATGATTTCGATCACAGCCCGCAAAGACTTCTGAAGCAAGACACAGCACCATGAAAGAAACACGAATGACTTCCTCCATGACGTTTGCCTTGCGCAGTAGCGCAGTCGTTCTGGCTATCGTTCTCGCTATTGCCGCCGCTTATCCGGCGACGGCATCGGCAGCCACCGCTGGAATCGCTCAATTCGCTGCTGGCGACGTGACGCTGCGTCGCGGCGGCGCAGACGACAAGCTCGTCAAGGGGCGAAATCTCGAAAGCGGCGACGTTATCGAAACTGGCGCGGCAGGCCATGCGCAGATTCGTTTTTCGGATGGAGGGTTGGTGTCGCTGCAACCGGGCACTTTGTTCAACATCAAGAAATACGCCGACGAGAACGATCCCAAAAAGGACACCTTCCTGGTCGATCTGTTTCGCGGCAGCATGCGCGCTGTCACCGGTCTGATCGGCAAGCGCAATCGCGACAACTATCAGGTGACGACGCAGACGGCCACCATCGGCATTCGCGGGTCGGCATTCTTTGCAGGCTACAACCCCGACGGATCGCTCTCGGTATCCACCGAAAAGGACGAGATCGTCGTCTGCACCAACGGCGGATGCACCGGCCTGACTGTGGGTGAATCGGTACGGGTGACCAGCAACGGCGAGATTCCTGCGCGCACCAATAACCGCACCAGCTTCCAGACGGAACAGCCGAAGCAGGACCCCACCGCCGCAGCGAACAAAACCGATGCCGACGGACAGACCGTGGCTCTGGCGAAGCTGCCTGCCGTGGCACCTGCCAAACCGCCATCCGACCGACCGCAATTCGAGGCAACAGATCCGCCAACGATTCCCTCTTCCCCCCCAGTCGTCGGGCCGCCATCGAACGGAAACTTCAATAATCTTCATTCGGATTTCATCACTCCCAACGACCGCTATTCGAGCGACTTCCATTCGAGTACGAGCACGTTCAGTGCCGACAAGATGAGCCAGGCCGTCTGGTCGTACGGCAGCCACACGATCACGTTCCAGAACGTCGGCCAGACTATCGTCGGCGACAAAGTCGGATCCATTGCGAACAAGGATTTCATCGGATGGGGTTACTGGACTCAAGCGCAGTTGAGCGATTCGTTCGACTCGTCCTCGAGCACCCAGAACAAGGTTCACTATCTGGTGGGCATACCCTCCTCGAGTGGTGATTTGCCGACTCACGGTACGGCGAACTATGCGTTCGCGGGCGGCGCAGCGGTGTCGGACAACTTCGGCCCCGGCTCGGTCACCGGCGCGACGCTGTCGATCAACTTCTCGTCGGGCAAATTCACGTCGGTCATCAACACCCAGTTCGGAGCGCTTATGGTGCCGGTCAACATGCCGACGAACCGCGGCGCAGTTCAATCGGACGGCACCATGTACGGCGCCAGCGGCGATGTGTTCATGAAGGGATTCGTTGCAGGCAATCTGGCATCCACCGCCGGACTACTGTTCAGGTATCACGACGCACCTATCGCGGGAACGATCACTGGCGCGGCGGTGTTCAACCAGGCGTCCAGCTCAGGTCTTCGCTAGTCATCGAATCGATCCTCAGAAACTCGCGTAGTCGGCAAGCATCGCATCTATTGCCTGCTGGCCGTGCAGAGCGACTGCGCGATCCCGAGCACGCTGCCCCATGAGCGCCAAAGCAGCGGGATCGGACTGCAGCGCGACGATGGAATCGTAGGCTTGCTCCTGGGTTTCGAAAACGATTGCACCACCCCCTTCCGCGATGAATTCGGCGTAGCCGCCGTATCGCGATCCCACGACCGGCAATCCGCTGGCCATGGCCTCGAAGACGACGCGTCCGTAGGGTTCGCTGAAGGTCCCGGTGCGGTAGAAAAACACGTCGAGGCTTCGATGAAAAACATCGACGTCTTCGGCACCGGCCGGCAACAGCTCGACGCCTTCCACGCCCTTGAGTTGTGAGGCCAGACAGGTAGCCCCCATCAACCTCACCCGCACTCCGCGGGCTGCGAGCATTCGGTAAAGCATCGGATCTTTCTCGTGATGCTTCTCCAAAACGTCTCGACTGACCCGGCCGATGGTCAGCGGCCGTTTGACTTCCGAGTTTGTGATTTCCGATGCGCCGCGCAAAGGATTCGCGAGATAGCGATCCATGGGGATCAAACTCGGTTCGACTTCGCCTTTCATGCCGCAAGTCCATCGCAGGGCTGCGGAAGAAAACACCAGTTCGGGTTCCATCGAGATGGCAGCGCGGATCTGCTCGATGACGATGCAAAGCCGCTCGTGATTAGGCAGGTTGTATCGCACCCGAATTTTTCTGGGCTTGGCGTGCTGCATCCAGATGCCCGGATCGACATGCACGCCACTCAGCAGGATTGCGCCGCCCTTCGGATAGGCGCCTCCAAAAGGTTTGATCACCGTGATGTCGACCGCCGCGAACCGCGCATGCACCGGCTTGGTCGACCACAGCGCCACGGGTCGATCCGGATATCGCTGCTGCATCAGGCGCGCCAGATCGATCAGCTCGATTTCAGCGCCCGCGAACGGATTGTCGAAACAGCCGACAAGGTGCAGCGGATCTTCTCGAAGCGTGTCGTTAGGCGATGGCATGAGTGGATTCAAAAACCTGGAGGGCTGGTAGTGCGTTTGTCGTGGATGGTCGTCGAAGCCGATTATTGCCTCACTACATAATCGTTCATGAGCTCCGAAGTCCACTCCTACGAACGTTCGATGCGCGATGGCTCGCAGCTGCACAGAGCCGGCAGGCCCGAACTTGCCTTGACCCGGTTCCAGCATGCCCTTGCCGTGATGCCCGACGACGCGAATGCAATCGCGGCCTGCGCCACCGTGTTGTCGGAGCTGGAGCTTCGACAGGCCGCTTATCGGCTCCTGGCTTCCAAACGCGATTTGCTGGCTGGCGACGCCGATGGCTTGATAAACCTTGGTATTGCGGCGGAGCTGTGCGAGGAGTTGACAGATTCGGTCGCCTGTTTCGAAGCCGCGCTGCGACTCGCTTCCCTGAACCCCCGGGCGTCGGTCAAACTGTGCTGGATTCACGCTCGCACCGGCAAGGTCGATGCCGCAATTTCACTTGCAAACGCGTTGGTTGCGGACAAAGCCGGTGACCTCGGCCGAGCCCTGCTCCTGGTCGATCTGCTCTTGAGCGCCTCGAGATTCGACGACGCATGTGCCGCACTTTCATCGCATCTTTCGCAACCGTCGTCGATTCCGATTCCGGAGGCTTCGCGTGCGCATCTAGTCGCTCGGCAAGTTCTTTGCAACGCGTTGGCGGGCAACCTGGACGCGGCGCGTCTTGCGGTTGCGGAATCGCCCCAGCACATCGGACAGGTCGTCGAGGCAATCAACCTGATTCCGGGTCTGCCAGCGCCAATTGCGCATTTTGTGAGGCGGGTGGAGTCCAGCGCAGCCGACGACGTGGACTCGCTGCTCGTCCTGTGCGCGTCGCACTCCTTATCGACCGGGCATTGGCGTTGCGAAGCTTCGCTCACCGCGTATCTGCGCGAAATCATCGGAAGCGCGACGCCGGCTTATTCGCTCAAGCTCGGATGGCGCGAACTGCGCAAGATATCGATGATGCTGCCGCTATCGATATACGAGCGAGCGCAGATTCTGGCGCTGTCGGCGGAACAAGCCGAAGCGCGCATCGCAGCCGCGAAACCGCTCGCCAGGCACTGGTTTCCGGACATAGGCAACACAGAGATACGTCTGGGTATAGCGATAGACAACATCGACGATCCGCATCACGCCGCCAAGATTTGCAGACTGCTGCGCCTTCACGACCGCAAACGGTTCTCGCTTCACCTGTACTGCGTCACGGAGCGGCCTGCGGCTGCTCTTTACACGCCGTTCGAACCGTTGGTCGATCGTGTCGTCGAGATCGCTCACCTGAGCGCAGCGGAAGCGATTGCCCGAATACGGCTCGATCGTCTCGATCTGGTGATAGACATGACCGGGCATACGGCCTCGGTGCTCGACGCTGCGCTATGGGCGCGGGTGGCCAAAGTGCAGGCGGGCATTCCGGCATGGACCGAGAATCTGCGCGCCACGCCCTACGATGTCCTGCTCGAAGATACGGTGACCCAGGCGACGTTCGTCGGGGCCGAAGCCACATTCGACAAGGTGTCGGCCAGACGCGCCATCGGTTTGCCCCCCGATGCATTCGTATTGACCAGCTTGCCCGCACCTTTCGCTCTCGATCAAGGCACCTTCTCGGTCTGGCTGGATATTCTGGAGCGTTCTCCCGCAACGGTTCTCCTGTTGCCGGTTTACTCGGATGCCGTTCACGCGTACTGGCTGAATGCTGTTGCAGAACGCGGAATCGACAAGTCGCGGATCTTTTTCTCGAAAGCATTAGCTCGCGCAGACGATATGTCTGTTCTGGGTTTGGCCGATCTCTACGTCGACACGTTGCGCATCGATTCCTCCGAAGGTCTGTCGGACGCGCTCATGGCGGGTGTCCCGGCAATCAGCGTATCGGGCGAGATCGGGGCGGCGCAGCTGTCTGCCAAAGTATTGATCGGAGAAGGTCTTCCCGAACTCGTACTCGCAAATACCGACAAACTCATCGAAGCCGCTGTCGGGCTTTCGACGAACGCCGAATCGATGGCGGCGCTGAAAGACACGGTTCATAGAACCATGTCCGGGCCCCGCGCGATCAGGTCGATGGCGCGAATGATCGAGTGGGAGAACGCGCTGATCGCCGCAGTGGATGCTGTTCGCGCTACTTGATCAGCGCCTGCAATTCCTTGAACTGCGGATGCTCGGCAGATTTCAGCCACTCGAACAGCACCATTTCGGTTGTCACCAACTCGGCGCCGGCGCCGGCCAGCCGGTCGAACGCGGCATCGCGACTTTTCTCGGTGCGTGAGCTGCAGGCGTCGGTCACCACCCAGACGTCGAACTCGTCTTCGAGCAAATCGAGGGCGGTCTGCATCATGCAGATGTGCGCCTCGACGCCGGCTACCACGATCGCATCGCGCCCCGCCGGTGCTTGCGGAACTGCCTTTTGCAGATGCTTGGGCAGGCTGCGGGCGTTGCCTTGCTGTTGACGCGCCGGAGGACGCAGCCATTCGCTCAAGCCTTCCTCGCAGGCGCTGAAATGCATCTTGGCCAGCACACGATTGCACAGCGCACGGATCGGCCCGTCGAGCTCGCCAAGTTTCGAAGGATTCTGTTCGGTGCCGAAGATCGGCACATCGAGCGCAGCGGCGGCCTGAGCCAGTACGAAGCCGTTTCGCAGAACCTGATCGCCCTCGAAGATGACCGGCATCAGCTTGGGCTGGTAGTCGATGAGTACGAGTTGCGATAAGGAATCGTCGAGGAGCATGAATTTTCTTTCTGCGCTTTCGCGCATCTACGCTGCAATTTGTGCCATGTTCGCCAGCATTGGCGAACCTCGGCGGCCTGTGCAGCCACTTAACCAATGAGCGATTAAACCCGCGTTTTCGGCCTCTCTCGATTGGACGGATCTAAATTTCAAACGAGCGAATTTCGGTAAAAACCGCGTCGACTGATACAATTTAATTATTGAAGTCCTTATAAATCAATAACTTACGGGACAATCTTGTGTTGACTTCTAAACTCGTAGTCCTTAACCTACGTCCCATGCCTCGTATCGCCTATTTAGCCGTCGCAGCACTCGTCGTTTGCCTCAACGCAAACGCAGCGCCTCCGACCCAGCAAACTGACGACATGGACAAGCTCCTTGCAGACAAGGGCCTTCTGGTTCATCTCGATCAGATGCGTCAGACGGTTACCACCAAGGCATCCGATCTCGTCGTCAATGCAATGGGCTTTTTGGGTGTTCCGTACAAGCGTGGCGGCAACTCGGCAGAAACCGGTTTCGATTGCAGCGGCTTCGTTCGCGCAATGTACGAGCAAACCGTGGGCCTTCTACTTCCCCGTCGCGCCGAGCAGCAAGCCGCCGCCACCGAAGTGATCAAGAAAGACGACCTGCAACCCGGCGATCTGGTGTTCTTCAACACGATGCGTCGCGCATTCAGCCATGTCGGCATCTACGTCGGCAACGGCAAGTTCATCCATTCCCCCAAGCCCGGTGCTCAGGTTCGTGTCGAAGACATGACCGGCAGCTACTGGCAACGTCGATTCGACGGCGCACGCCGCGTACAGGGCGCTGAAGACGCAGACGTCATTCAGGCGATTACCCAATCGTCGGTGACCGGCACCAATCTGCCCAGCGTCATCTCGACGAGCATGCAGGCCGACCCACAAATCCGCTGATCGGCGTTTGCTCTTTTTCGCCTCTTCGCCTCTTCTTCCCCTCTCCCAACGCACATCGATCAGCCGCCTGAAACGGCAAAGGCCATCTGCTTTTCAGCAAATGGCCTTTTTTGTTGCGCGCCGACTAATCGTCGGCCGCCGCCAGAACGCTAGATAACCTGGATCACTTCTTGCGCGGGGGTGGCAAGTCGGTGCAGCTGCCATGCGCCGCCTCGGCTGCAAGGCCCATGCTCTCGCCCAGCGTCGGATGCGGGTGAATCGTCTTGCCGATATCGATCTCGTCCGCGCCCATCTCGATTGCCAGCGCGATCTCGCCGATCATGTCGCCTGCGTTCGTGCCGACGATGCCACCGCCCAGGATGCGATGAGTTTTCGCATCGAAGAGCAGCTTGGTGAAGCCTTCGTCGCGGCCGTTCGCAATCGCGCGACCCAGCGCATTCCACGGGTAAAGGCCCTTCTTGATCTCGACGTTCTGCGCCTTGGCCTGATCTTCGGTAAGGCCCACCCATGCCACTTCCGGATCGGTGTAGGCCACGCTGGGGATCACGCGGGCGTTGAACGCAGCGCTTGCCAGCTCCTTGTCGCCCTTGATCTCGCCCGCGATAACTTCAGCGGCCACATGCCCCTCATGAGTCGCCTTGTGCGCCAGCATCGGCTGACCGACGATGTCGCCGATCGCGAAGATGTTGGACACGTTGGTGCGCATCTGTATATCGACCGGGATGAACCCGCGATCGGACACGGTCACGCCGGCTTTCTCGGCGCTGATCTTCTTGCCGTTGGGAGTACGTCCCACCGCCTGAAGCACCAGATCGTAAGTTTGTGAAGCCGGAGCGCCCTCGCCTTCGAAACTCACTTCGATGCCCTTGTCGGTGGCCTTGGCGCCCACCGTCTTGGTCTTGAGCATGATGTTGTCGAAGCGCGGCGCGTTCATCTTCTGCCAGACCTTCACCAGGTCGCGATCGGCACCTTGCATCAGCCCGTCCATCATTTCGACTACGTCCAGACGTGCGCCCAGCGTGCTGTAGACCGTGCCCATTTCGAGGCCGATGATGCCGCCGCCCAGAACCAGCATGCGCTGCGGTTTGGTTTGCAGCAGCAATGCACCGGTCGAATCGATCACGCGAGGATCCTTGGGCATGAACGGCAGACTGACCGCCTGCGAGCCCGCCGCGATCACGCAATTGCGGAACTTGAGCGTGCTTGTCTTGCCGGTCTTGTTCTGGCCGGTGCCTTCGGTTTCTTCGATGCTCAAGTGGTTCGCGTCGATGAAGTTGCCGTAGCCACGAATGACCGGGACCTTGCGCATCTTGGCCATTGCAGCCAGACCGCCCGTGAGCTTGCCGATGACCTTTTCCTTGTGGCCGCGCAGCTTGTCGATATCGACTTTGGGTTCGCCGAAGCTGATACCCAAGGCATCGAAGTGCTTGACCTCGTCCATGACCGCCGCAACGTGCAGCAGAGCTTTCGAAGGAATGCATCCCACGTTCAGGCAGACGCCGCCGAGCGTGGTGTAGCGCTCGACGATGACCACGTTCAATCCGAGATCGGCTGCGCGGAAAGCCGCAGCGTAGCCACCAGGGCCACCGCCTATGACGACGAGATCGCATTCCTGATCGGCTTTGCCGGTGAAGCTGGACAGGCCGGGCTTCGATGTCGATGCCGGCGCGGATGCAGGTGCCGATGGTGACGTCGCGTGCGCCGGTGCTGCCGGGGCAGGGGCAGGTGACGGCGCAGGTGCCGCGGGAGCTAGCGCAGCGGCGGCTGGCGCGGGAGCAGCGGCGGGAGCAGCAGCGGCATCGGCCTCGATCTTCACGACCGTCGATCCTTCTTTGACCTTGTCGCCGACTTTCACCAGCACTTCTCGTACCGTGCCGCCCTGCGACGCGGGAATTTCCATCGACGCTTTGTCGCTCTCGACGGTAATAAGCGATTGCTCGGCGCGAATCACGTCGCCGACTTTTACCAGCAGTTCGATGACTGCAACTTCCGCAAAATCACCGATGTCCGGGACTTTGACTTCAACCAGATTGGCGCTCATCTGGAGCCTTTCATTTTGATCGTGAACATGTCGATGGGCATAGCGGAGTTGCGATCGAATTCGCACGCCGCACTCATTCCCGCTTCGACCACTTCGGTCGCTGACTTGGCTTTCGGGTAAGCCGCGTGCATCGCACCCAGAGCGAAACTGCGCCCGGATCCGATGCCCCAGAATTCCTTGAACTCGAACACTTCGCGGTAGCTATACACACCGTAAATACCGGTCGCATTCGCAATGAGGACGCTGAACTGGCTCGACTCGTAGGGGTCATGATCTTCTTCCTTGGTCTGAAGATAGAACACGTCCTTGAGCATCGGATGCAGCTTGAGAAATGTCTCGAACACATCGGCCTTGTTGCCCAGCTTCAACTCTTCCGGCTGCAGCGACGACAGCGCTTTACGCAGCACCGGAAAATGAGCGACCGTGCCGCTCATGCCGATGTACGAAGCACCGACCGCCGAATCGACCGTGAACAGCTTGGAGTTCGCCTCGAATCGATTCGACAGACGGGTATCGCCGAAGGTCACGAGCGTGTCGGCCGCAATCGCGATCTGAGCACCCTTGCGAACCGCAACGACTGTCGTCATAGGGCGATGCGCCGATAGTCCGAAAGAACCTGCGACAGATACGCATTGAATCGTGCGCCTGCCGCACCGTCGATGACCCTGTGGTCGTACGACAGCGACATCGGAACGATCAGGCGCGGCTCGAACTGCTTGCCGTCCCAAACCGGTTTCATCGACGACTTGCCGACGCCCAGAATCGCGACTTCAGGTGCGTTGATGATTGGCGTGAAATGCGATCCGCCGATGCCGCCCAGCGAGCTGATCGAGAAGCAGCCGCCGGTCATTTCTGCCGACGACAGCTTGCCTTCGCGCGCCTTGCCTGCAAGCTCGCCCATTTCCTTGGCAATCTGGGTCAGGCCCTTTTTGTCGGCGTCACGAATGACCGGCACGACCAGGCCGTTTGGCGTGTCCGCCGCAAAACCGATGTGGTAGTACTGCTTGAGCACCAGGGTGTCCCCATCGAGCGACGAATTGAAGTCGGGGAATTTCTTGAGTGCCGCGACGCAGGCTTTGATGATGAACGCGAGCATGGTCATCTTCACGCCGCTCTTCTCGTTCTCTTTGTTCAATTGAACGCGCAGCGCTTCGAGGTCGGTGATGTCCGCTTCGTCGTTGTTCGTGACGTGCGGAATCATGACCCAGTTGCGATGCAGGTTCGCGCCGCTCAGCTTCTTGATGCGAGACAGATCGCGACGTTCGACAGTGCCGAACTTCGTGAAATCGACCTTCGGCCAGGCGAGAACGCTCAGACCGCCAACGCCAGCCCCACCACTGCCACCAGCCGGAGCTTTGGCCGCCTGCGCCTTGGTTTGCTGATCGCCCTTCAAAACGGAAGAAACGAACGACTGCACGTCTTCTGCGGTGATACGGCCCTTGAGACCATTGCCCTTGACTTCATCGAGCGGCACGCCGAGTTCGCGCGCGAACTTGCGGACCGACGGCGAAGCGTGCGGCAGCGCGCCGGTGGGTGCGCCGGGGTTGTGCGGGGGAAGAGCCTGTGTCGGGTTCGAACGCTCGACGGGCTCGCTTGCGAGCGGTGCGGGAGCCGATGCTTGCGCTGAAGCTGCCGCAGGTGCCGCAGCAGGCGCGGCAGCCGACCCTTCGATCACCGCAATCAGATCGCCGATGTTCACGACATCGCCGACCTTGACCTTCAGCTCTTTCAGCACGCCAGCGGTCGAAGAAGGAATCTCCATCGATGCCTTGTCGGATTCGACCGTGATCAGCGACTGTTCCACCGCAATCGTGTCGCCGGGCTTGACCAGGATTTCGATGACCGATACGTCTTTGAAGTCGCCGATGTCGGGAATCTTGATATCGACCGGGCCAGACGCTGAAGGTGCGGCAGCAGCGGGTGCAGGTGCAGGCGCGGCGGCTTGAGCTGGCGCTGCAGCCGGTGCTGCGGCGGCTGCCGGAGCGGGCGCAGGCGCAGGAGCAGGAGAAGCAGCGGCGTCATCGCTTTCGATGACCATCACGATCGAGCCTTCCTTGACCTTGTCACCGACTTTGACCTTCATCTCCTTGACGGTGCCCGCGCTGCTCGACGGAATTTCCATCGATGCCTTGTCCGATTCGACCGTGATCAGCGATTGTTCTGCCTTCACCTTGTCGCCGGCTTTCACCAGCACCTCGATGACCGCGACTTCATCGAAGTCCCCGATGTCGGGGACTTTCACTTCAACCAATGCCATGTAGTTCTCCGAAAGTGCCGCGTCAAGCGTGCAAGGGGTTGATCTTGTCGACGTTGATGCCGTACTTCTTGATAGCTTCAGTGACTTTGGAAACCGGCACTGTGCCCTCTTCGCTCAACGCCTTCAGCGCAGCCACGACGATGTAGTGACGGTTGATCTCGAAATGTTCGCGCAGCTTGCTGCGGAAATCGCTCCGGCCGTACCCGTCGGTGCCCAGCACCTTGTAGGTGCGGCCCTTCGGAATGAACGGACGGATCTGCTCGCAGTACGCCTTGATGTAATCGGTCGATGCCACCACCGGGCCGGCGTGACGCTCGAGCTGTTTCGAAACGAAGGACACCTTTGGCGTTTCGCTCGGATGCAGCAGATTCCAGCGATCGATTTCCTGGCCTTCGCGGGTGAGTTCGTTGAAGCTCGGGCAGCTCCACACGTTCGCGGCGACGCCCCAGTCTTTCTCGAGCAGTTCCTGGGCTGCGATGCTTTCGCGCAGGATGGTGCCGCTACCGAGCAACTGCACGCGCGGGGTGAGCTTGGCGCCTTCCTTGCACAGATACATGCCCTTGATGATTTGCTCTTCGGTGCCCTCTTGCAGACCGGGCATTGCGTAGTTTTCGTTGAGCAGCGTCAGGTAGAAATAGACGTTGTCCTGCTTTTCGACCATGCGCTTCAAACCGTGATGCAGGATGACCGCGACTTCGTGCGCGAAGGTGGGGTCGTAGCTCACGCAGTTGGGAATCGTGCCGGCCAGGATGTGGCTATGGCCGTCTTCGTGCTGCAGACCTTCACCGTTCAAGGTGGTGCGACCCGACGTGCCGCCCAGCAGGAATCCGCGAGCCTGCATGTCGCCGGCTGCCCAGCAGAGGTCGCCCACGCGTTGCAGTCCGAACATCGAGTAGTAGATGTAGAACGGAACCATGATGCGGTTGTTCGTGCTGTACGACGTTGCCGCCGCAATCCAGCTCGCCATGCCGCCGGCTTCGTTGATGCCTTCCTGCAGGATCTGGCCGTCTTCCACTTCCTTGTAGTACGACACCTGGTCCTTGTCGACCGGCGTGTACTTCTGGCCTTCGCGGCTGTAGATACCGATCTGACGGAACAGGCCTTCCATGCCGAAGGTACGTGCTTCGTCGACCAGAATCGGCACCGCGCGGGGACCCAGGGCCTTGTCGCGCAACAGAATGGTCAGGAAGCGAACATAGGCCTGCGTGGTCGAAATTTCACGGCCTTCTGCGGTTGCATCGAGCACCGCCTTGAAGGTTTCGAGCGGAGGCACTGCAATTTGTTCGTCGGCCTTGGTACGACGATGCGGAAGGTAGCCGCCGAGTGCCGCGCGGCGCTCGTGCAGGTACTTCATTTCCGGGGTGTCGTCTTCCGGCTTGTAGAACGGCAGGTCGGCAAGTTTGTCGTCGGGAATTGGAATGTTGAAGCGATCGCGGAATGCCTTGATGTCTTCGTCGGTCAGCTTCTTGGCCTGGTGAGCCGTGTTGCGACCTTCTGCCGACTTGCCCATGCCGAAGCCCTTGACCGTCTTGATCAACAGGATGGTCGGCTGACCCTTGTGATTCACCGCCTGATGATAAGCGGCGTAAACCTTTTGCGGATCGTGACCACCACGCTGCAGACGCCAGATGTCGTCGTCGCTCATGTTCGCGACCATCTCGAGCGCCTTCGGGTTCTGGCCGAAGAAATGCTTGCGAACGAACGCGCCGTCGTTGGCCTTCATGGCCTGATAGTCGCCGTCCAGCGTGTCCATCATGATTTTCTTGAGAATGCCGTCCTTGTCGCGTGCAAGGAGCGGATCCCAATAGCTGCCCCAAAGCAGCTTGATCACGTTCCAGCCTGCGCCGCGGAATTCGCCTTCGAGCTCCTGGATGATCTTGCCGTTGCCGCGTACCGGGCCATCGAGACGCTGCAGGTTGCAGTTCACGACGAAGATCAGGTTGTCGAGTTTTTCGCGTGCAGCCACGCCGATTGCCCCCAGGCTTTCGACTTCGTCCATTTCGCCGTCGCCGCAGAAGACCCAGACCTTGCGGTTCTCGGTGTTCGCGATGCCGCGTGCGTGAAGGTACTTGAGGAATCGGGCTTGATAGATCGCCATCAATGGGCCGAGGCCCATCGATACCGTGGGAAACTGCCAGAACTCGGGCATCAACTTCGGATGCGGATAGCTGGACAGACCCTTGCCGTCGACTTCCTGGCGGAAGTTGAGAAGCTGTTCTTCGCTCAGACGGCCTTCCAGATAAGCGCGGGCGTAAACACCCGGCGAGCTATGACCCTGAATGTAGAGGCAGTCACCGCCGTGACCTTCGCTCTCGGCGTGCCAGAAATGGTTGAAGCCGGCGCCGAACATGTTGGCAACCGATGCGAACGAGCTGATGTGACCACCCAGATCTCCACCGTCTGCGGGATGCAGGCGGTTGGCCTTGACCACCATCGCCATCGCGTTCCAGCGCATATAGGCACGAAGACGCTCTTCGATTTCGAGGTTGCCTGGGCAACGCTCTTCCTGATCGGTCTCGATGGTGTTGACGTACGCCGTGTTGGCCGAAAACGGCATGTCGATGCTGCTCTGGCGGGCATGTTCCAGGAGTTGTTCCAGGAGGAAGTGGGCGCGCTCGGGACCCTCCTTCTCGATGACTGCCGACAGGGCATCCATCCACTCACGTGTCTCTTGGGAATCCGCGTCGTTCGCGGCGGATCCGAATATGTTTTCGGGCACGGCTGACATGAGTTTGTCTCCTGAAAAGGGTTCGTTAATTTAGTCCGAGTGCGCGGAGTTTCTCACAGAAATCGTCACCATTTCAAATGGTAATTACGGTTTTCATAATGCGAATTATTGCTGCGCTGCAGCACTGGGCTTGCTTGTTCTTCATTGGAGAAATCGAGGGAACGCCCTCTTGCGGCATCCGTGAATCCCTTATTGAAAACATCTTGCGTAACCTACACTCCTTCGATGCAACCCCTGCCACCCGACCCTACTCCGCAAGCGGCTTCGTCCGTGAGTTCGCCGTCGGTGGCGCCGGTCAATCCGAGACGCCCAACGCTGTGGTGGAACCGCTGGTGGAAAAGCCAGTCGCCTACCCGGCAGGATCGTGTCGCCATGCTCGCGCCGCTGGCTGCGGTGCTGCTGTTTCTGGCGGCCATCATCTGTGCTTTCTGGTACTTGCGTGTGGAAGAAACCGACCGCGAACAGGAAGCCGTCAAACGCGATGTGGAATACGCCCAGCAGAGGGTAAGGCTTCGGCTTCTTGAACGACAGGAACAGGTCATGCGCCTGGGCCGCGACATTTCGAACGGCGATGTAGACAACGACGGCTTCATCAAGCGCGCGGAATCGCTGGTGGCGCAGTACCCGGAAGTCCAGGCGATTACCTGGATAGACGACAAAAGAAAGGTCATCGCCTCGCGTGTCGGGCCGATGGTGCCGATCACGCAGCAGTTTCTTCCTGGCGAAGTGCTGAAGCCCGGCGATACCGAAAACAGCTACGGACTTGCTCGCGATCTGCGCCAGCCGGTTTACTCGCAACCGACATCGGGAGCCGACGCCGCCTCGACGCTTCAGCTGCACGTGCCGATCACCTCGAACGGGAAATTCGCCGGCGTCGTGCTCGGCGAGTACTCGCTCGACGGATTGCTTCGTTACGGCGTGCCGGCCGAAGTGTCCGCCAAATATGCGGTGTCTTTTATCGACGCGAAAAATTCATTGCTGGCTGGCTACACGATTCCAACCCGAGTGGCTGCGACCAGCGCGCTCAACTGGAGCGGCGCTGCAAACGATTACGAAGTGCCGGTCGCGCCGGTCGGCAACAGCCTGATCCTTCGCGGACAGACATACAGAACATCGCTGGGCCTGGTCGGTAGCGGCCTGTTCTGGCTGGTCAGCATATTGAGCGCATTGACCGCCTGGATGCTGATCGGAACTTGGCGTCATACTCGCCGCCGACTGCAGGCGCAGAACGCATTGATTGCCGAAACCAATTTCCGCCGTGCCATGGAAAACTCGATGCTCACGGGCATGCGGGCGCTCGACATGAAAGGGAAGATCACCTACGTCAACGCTGCGTTCTGCCAGATGACCGGATGGAGCGAGAGCGAACTGGTCGGGTGTCAGGCGCCCTTCCCCTACTGGCCCGAAGAGGACATCGACGCCCTCACCTTGCGGTTGGACGACGAGATCAACGGGCGCACATCGCCGGGCGGATTCCAGGTTCGAATCAAACGCAAGAACGGGGCTCGTTTCGATGCACGTCTGTACCTCTCGCCGTTGATCGATGCGCGCGGAAATCAGACCGGCTGGATGACCTCGATCACGGACATTACCGAGCCGAACCGGATTCGAGAGCAGCTCTCTGCTTCGTACGAGCGATTCACGACCGTGCTGGAAGGCCTCGACGCATCGGTGTCGGTGGCTCCGTTGGGCAGCGACGAATTGCTGTTTGCCAACCGCCTCTACCGCCAATGGTTCGGCCCGCAGACCGCCGGTCATCTGCAGCTCGTGGCGCAAGCTGGTGTTCCCGCTCAGGCGAGCACAGACGAGTCGCTGGACGACGTCGATTCGTTCATGGGCCTGCCCGCAGGCAGCCTCACGTCGCCACCCGAGAACGCCGAAGTGTTCGTACCGGTGCTGGGCAAATGGCTCGAAGTGCGATCGCGATATCTCAACTGGGTGGACGGACGTCTTGCGCAAATGGTGATTGCCACCGACATCACGCCGCGTCGCGAAGCCGAAGAACTATCTGCCGCGCAGGCCGAACGCGCGCAATCGGCAAGTCGTTTGATCACCATGGGCGAGATGGCGTCGAGCGTGGCGCATGAGTTGAACCAGCCGCTTACCGCTATCAACAACTACTGCAACGGCATGGTGTCGCGCATCAGGAACGGCAACATCGATCAGGACGACCTGGTGATGGCGCTCGAGAAAACCGCCAAGCAGGCGCATCGCGCGGGGCAGATCATTCACCGCATCCGGTCGTTCGTGAAACGCAGCGAGCCGAATCGCGCGTGGTCGGATGTCGAGGTGATGGTGTCCGAGGCGGTGGAGCTGGCCGAGATCGAACTGCGTCGCCGCAGCGTGCGCCTCAACCCCTACGTTGCAGCACGTTTGCCGCGATTGCATGTCGACCCGATTCTGATCGAGCAGGTGTTGGTGAATCTTTTGCGGAACGCCGCCGAATCGATCGACCAGGTCAGGCGTCCTACCTCGCGTCGAACCATCGAGCTGCGCGTGGTGCCAAAACAGGTCGAAGGACGCGAAGCAGTGGAATTCTCGGTGCTCGACACCGGACAAGGACTTGCGCCCGAAGTTATCGAGCGACTGTACGAAGCCTTCTTCACGACCAAGGCCGAAGGCATGGGTATTGGCCTTAATTTGTGCCGGAGTATCGTCGAGTCGCATCACGGCAGAATGCACGCAGAGAACACCTACAATGGCCCGGACATTTCCGGTTGCCGGTTTTCCTTTTGGATACCGGTCTCGGACGCCACAGATTCAGCAGCAACGAAGGACACCGGAGTAACCGCATGAGCTTGATTCCGAAAAAGGGAACCGTCTACGTCGTAGACGACGATGAAGCGGTCCGCGACTCGCTGCAATGGTTACTCGAAGGCAAGGACTACCGAGTCAAATGCTTCGAATCGGCCGAGGCATTCCTGAGCCGTTACGACCCCCGCGAAGTCGCCTGTCTGATCGCAGACATCCGCATGGGCGGCATGACCGGCCTCGATCTGCAGGATCGACTCGTCGAGAAAAAGTCGCAGCTTCCCATGGTGTTCATCACCGGTCACGGCGATGTGCCGATGGCGGTCAACACCATGAAGAAAGGCGCAATGGATTTCATCCAGAAGCCGTTCAAGGAAGAAGAGCTGGTGAACCTGGTCGAGCGGATGCTGGAGCATGCCCGCGAAGCTTTCGCAGAACACCAGCAAGCCGCCAGCCGCGATGCCTTGCTGTCCAAGCTCACGTCGCGCGAAGCACAGGTGCTCGAACGCATCGTTGCCGGACGCCTCAACAAGCAGATCGCAGACGACCTGGGAATCAGCATCAAGACGGTGGAAGCGCATCGCGCCAACATCATGGAAAAGCTGAATGCCAACACAGTGGCCGACCTTCTGAAGATTGCATTGGGGCAAAACGCGCCAAAAGCCTGATCGCGGCCAGCAACCGAGAGACACGCCCGCGAAAGATTTTCGACGGGCGTTTTCATTTCAACAATCAAATAGTTCAATCATCAAATGACAGCGCAGATCATCGACGGCAACGCACTCTCCAAACAACTTCGCGCCGAGGTGGCCTCGCGTGCAGCGGCCTTGAAGACGAAGGGCATCGTCCCCGGTCTGGCTGTGGTGCTGGTTGGCGACAACCCGGCCAGCCAGGTTTATGTGCGCAACAAGGTGAAAGCCTGCGAAGACAGCGGTCTGCATTCGGTGCTCGAGAAGTACGAAGCCACCATGAGCGAATCGGATTTGCTCGCACGGGTCGATGCGTTGAACAACGATCCGACGATCCACGGCATTCTGGTGCAACTGCCCCTGCCCAAGCACATCGACGCGCAAAAAGTCATCGAGGCGATTTCTCCTGAAAAAGACGTCGACGGCTTCCATGTAGCCAGCGCAGGCGCTTTGATGACCGGCACACCCGGCTTCTGGCCCTGCACCCCGTACGGCTGCATGAAGATGCTCGAGAGCATCGGCTACGACCTCAAAGGCAAGCACGCAGTCGTCATTGGACGCAGCAATATCGTCGGCAAGCCGATGGCCCTGATGCTCCTGCAAAAAAGCGCCACGGTCACCGTCTGCCACAGCGCAACCGTCGATCTGAAATCGTTCACCCGCCAGGCCGACGTGATCGTCGCCGCGGTCGGCAAACAGAACACGGTTACCGCCGACATGGTCAAGCCCGGCGCGGTGGTCATCGACGTGGGCATGAACCGCAACGCAGAGGGCAAGCTCTGCGGAGATGTCGACTTTGCAGGCGTCAGCGAGGTTGCGGGCTACATCACCCCGGTGCCGGGTGGGGTCGGCCCCATGACCATTACGATGCTTCTGATGAACACGCTCGAGTCGGCCGAACGGCTGGTTTGACGAGCTAACGAGCCAGGGACTTTCGAATTTATCTATCGGCGAGTTTGAATCTCCCTTTGTTTCACAGCCTTGAATCGGGGCGTGTTCGTCGCAAAATGAAATGCATCACTTCTAGAGAGCTATGACATGACCCAGGCAACGACGACAAGCGAAACGAAACAGGAAGCGACACAGGACACATCCTCAGGCTCGCTTCAGGACAACCCGTTGATGAACTTCGACGATCTGCCCCTGTTCGACCGGATCACTCCGGCGCATGTCGCTCCCGCTATCGATGCATTGCTCAAGAAAGCGGAAGCAGCGCTCGAAGAAGTCACATCGCCGACCTTTCCCGCCGATTGGACCGCGATTGCGCGTGTCCTGGAAACGGCGACCGAGCAACTCGGCCGGGCATGGGGTGCCGTGAGTCACTTGAACGCAGTTGCCGACACGCCTGCCCTTCGCGCCGCTTACAACGCCGCCCTGCCTCTGGCGACAGAGTTCTGGACTCGCCTTGGCGCAGACGAGCGCTTGTATGCCAAATACAAAAGCATCGATCCGTCGAGCTTGAATGCGGAACAAAAGCAGGCGTACACCAACGCGATGCGCAACTTCGTACTCGGCGGCGCCGAATTGACCGGCGAGAAAAAAGAGCGATTCGCCGCCATTCAGGAAAAGCTCGCAGAAGTCAGCCAGAAGTTCAGCGAAAACGCACTCGACGCGACCGAAGCGTTCTCGTATTACGCAAGGAAGGACGAGTTGGACGGTTTGCCCGAAGACGTCATTCACACGGCGCGCGAGAACGCAAAGACCGACGAACGAGACGGCTACAAGCTCACGTTGAAAATGCCTTGCTATCTGCCGGTCATGCAGTTCGCGACCAGCAGCAAATTGCGTGAAATTCTTTATCGCGCCTACGTCACGCGAGCAAGCGACCAGTCGTCGCCCGACGCGCTCGAGTACGACAACTCTGCCAACATCCGCGAGATCCTGTCGCTCAAGAAAGAAGAAGCGCAACTGCTCGGCTACAGGAATTACGCCGAAGTGTCGGTGGTCACGAAGATGGCTGAATCGCCGCAAGAAGTGATCACCTTCCTTCGCGATCTGGGCAAACGCGCACGTCCGTACGCCGAGAAAGATCTGGCCGATATGCGCGAGTTCGCCGCGAACGATTTGGGCATTGCCGAGCCCCAGGCTTGGGACTGGCCGTACATCGGCGAGAAGCTCAAAGAAGCGCGCTATTCGTTCAGCGAGATCGAACTCAAGCAGTACTTCACCGCGCCCAAAGTGCTGGCGGGGCTGTTCAAGATTGTCGAGACATTGTTCGAGGTTGAAATTCGCCGCGACCACGCGCCGGTGTGGGATCCGTCGGTCGAGTTCTACCGGATCGAGCGTCTTTCCGGCAAGGGCGAATCTCAGCTGGTCGGTCAGTTTTATCTGGACCCTTCTGCCCGCAGCGGCAAGCGCGGTGGCGCATGGATGGACGACGTTCGCGGACGCTGGATGCGCCCCGACAACGGCAAGCTCCAGACTCCGGTTGCGCAACTGGTGTGCAACTTCGCTGCCGGCGTCGATGGCAAACCGCCGTTGCTCACGCACGATGACGTGATCACGCTGTTCCACGAGACCGGCCACGGCCTGCAGCACATGCTGACGCAGATCAACGAGCGGGATGTGTCGGGCATTAGCGGCGTCGAATGGGATGCCGTGGAGCTGCCGAGCCAGTTCATGGAGAACTTCTGCTGGGAGTGGGATGTGCTCAAGCACATGACCGCGCATGTCGATACCGGGCAGCCCCTGCCTCGCGAGTTGTACGACAAGATGATGCGCGCCAAGAATTTCCAGAGCGGGCTGCAAACCCTCCGCCAGATCGAGTTCGCGCTGTTCGACATGCTGCTTCACGGCGATCACGATCCGCAGGAAGACGTGATGGTGCTGCTCAACGCCGTTCGCGACGAAATCTCGGTCATGAAGTCGCCAGCGTTCAGTCGCACCGCTCACACCTTCAGCCATATTTTTGCGGGCGGATACGCGGCCGGTTACTACAGCTACAAATGGGCTGAAGTATTGAGCGCCGACGCGTATGCAGCGTTCGAGGAAACTGCGGATGAAACAGGTCTTCCCAGCGTGGAAACTGGTAGAAAATACCGTGAAGCCATTCTGGAGAGCGGCGGCAGCCGGCCGGCCTTGGAATCGTTCAAGGCGTTCCGTGGGCGCGAGCCGACGCTCGATGCGCTTTTGCGTCATCAAGGCATGGCATAAAGACTCTGCCGACAAGTCAGCCGACCACCTGTAAAAAGAAGGACCCCCTACATGAAGTCGACCAGCCAGAACCATCGCGTCACGCACTCATCGCTGAAGGATTTGCAGCGCAAGATTTACCGCATGTCGGCCGTTCTTCTGATTGGCGGCGGCCTGATCTGGTCGATTTCTGCGGCGTTCACGCCAGCGCATGCGCAAGGGGTGTATAGGATCGTCGGCCCCGATGGCAAGGTGACATTTTCGGATCAGCCACCGCGTGATCCGGCGCGAACCACGCCTATCACCCCTGGTGCTCCGGCTGCCACAACTAACTCCACGAACGCCGGCGGTTCCGGCCCGGCTTTGCCCTACGAGTTACGTCAAGTCGCAAGCCGTTTTCCTGTGACGCTGTATGCCCAGGAAACTTGCGGCGCGTGCGGCGTGGCCCGTAACTTTCTTTCTTCGCGCGGCGTGCCTTACGTGGAACGCACCGTCACGAGCGAAGACGACATCAAGGAACTGACCCGGCTGTTCGGCACCTCGGTCGTTCCAGCACTCAGCATCGGTCGTCAGCAGATGACCGGATTCGCCGAAGGCGAATGGACCCAATATCTCGATGCGGCGGGTTATCCCAAATCATCCCAGTTGCCATCGGGCTACAGGAATGGACAGAAGCAGGCGCTGGTTGCAGCAACTGCGCCGGTTGCTGCATCGCAATCGAACCAGCCCAATACCGCGCCGGGCTTGACTCCGCTGCCCGCGATCATCGCTCCCCCTCCTCCTACACCCAACAATCCTGCCGGGATCAGCTTTTAAGCTTTCTCGAGTCGGAGCATCGGAACTCTAAAGTTCCGATACTTACCTTGCACTTCAGTAAGTCAGCGTTTTGACGCCCGACGCGGTGCCGAGCAGACAGACGTTCGCTCGCTGGAACGCGAACACACCGACGGTCACGACTCCGGGCCACTGCGACACCTCGGTCTCGAACGCGAGCGGATCGCTCAGCTTCAGCCCCTTCACATCGATGATCTGCTGGCCGTTGTCGGTAATCAGCGGTTGGCCGTCTTTCATCCGAATCGACGCCGATGCGCCCATGGCTGCGAACTGCTTGATGATGCGTTTGCTCGACATCGGAATGACTTCCACCGGCAGCGGAAACGCACCCAGATGTTCGACAAGCTTCGATTCATCGGCGATGCATACGAAACGACGCGATTGCGCGGCGACGATTTTTTCGCGGGTCAGCGCTGCCCCCCCGCCCTTGACCATGAAACCCTTGCCGTCGATCTCGTCGGCACCGTCGATGTAGACCGACAGTTCGTCCACATCGTTCGAGTCGAACACCTCGATGCCGAGTGCTTTCAAACGCTCGGTGCTCGCGACCGAACTGGAAACCGCGCCCTTGATCGTGTGCTTGATCTCGCCCAGTGCGTCGATGAATTTGTTGACCGTGGAGCCGGTGCCGACCCCTACGATTTCGCCGGGAACGACGTACTGCAGGGCAGCGCGTCCAACTAGAGTTTTAAGTTCGTCTTGGGTCAGTGGAGTGATCGGGGCATTCATCTGGGAAAATCCGGGAAGTTTCCGGAATTATCCAATGCCCCTTCTGCCTTACTCGCTCGCCCGCCCCTTTTTGTTCAGCATGGACGCCGAAGCAGTCCACGATCTCACGATCTCGATGTTGTCGAAACCGTCCATGCGCTGGACCTACGCCTCGGAAATGGTTTCCGACCCGATCACTCTGGCGGGATTGCAATTCCCGAATCGAATCGGCATGGGTGCGGGTCTCGACAAGAACGCACGCTGCATCGACGCGCTCGGTGCCATGGGGTTCGGATTCGTCGAAGTCGGCACCGTGACGCCCAAGGCACAACCGGGCAACCCGAAGCCGCGCATTTTCCGGTTGCCGGAAGCCAGCGCAATCATCAACCGGCTCGGCTTCAACAACGAGGGACTCGACGCCTTCGTTCGCAACGTTAAGAAGTCGCGAATCCGCGAGCAGACGCCTGTGGGGTCACCGCGCATGCTGCTCGGCATCAATATCGGAAAGAACGCGACTACGGCCATCGAAAACGCTGCGGACGACTACCTGACTTGCATGGACGCCGTGTTCCCGCATGCCGACTACATCACGCTGAATGTGAGCTCGCCGAACACAGCGAATCTGCGCAGCTTGCAAACCGATGAAGCGCTCGATTCATTGCTTTCCGCAGTGGCGAGCCGCCGCTCGAAACTTGCCCAGGATTTCGCAAGCAACGGATCGCAAAAGCATGTTCCGCTGTTCCTGAAAATCGCACCCGACCTTGACGAGGCTCAGGTAAAAATTATTGCCGCTGCATTGAAGCGTCATGGCATGGATGGCGTGATCGCGACCAACACGACCCTGGCGCGAGATGCTGTTGCGCACTTGCAGCACGGCACGGAAGCTGGCGGTCTGAGCGGCGCTCCGGTGTTCTCGCACAGCAACAAAATCATCAGCCAGATGCGTGCTGAAGTCGGCTCGCACTACCCGATCATCGGCATCGGGGGTGTCATCAACGTGGCCGATGCAAAGGCGAAGATAGCGGCGGGTGCGGACCTTGTTCAGATTTACACAGGGCTGATCTACAACGGACCGGAATTCGTTCCTGCAGTGGCCAAGGCTCTCAAGGCCGTGCCGCGGACAACATAGGCCACGCGTATAGGCCGGGTCCTAACGCGGAGCCTTAAAGGCCGAAATTAGCGTCGCGACTTCAAGAGGAAAGGCGCGAGGAGCGTGGCCCAGCGAAAAACTCGGCCTGGGCCGATGGCGAACGCAACGCCCGCAATGCCGGCAGCTGCAATTGGGTTGTGCCTCACAAAGTCGGCAATGCGCGAGAGCGTCCACTGATTCTTGGCGCTTAGCAGCCCGGAAAGAATGCCGACCGGATCGAATGACGACGGCGGCACGCCGGTGGTGACCCGTTCTGCACGTTCCACTGCGGCCTGAGCCTGCGCATGGCGCTCTTCAGCCACCTTCAGTGCCGAGCGGGTTTGAAGCCTGCGGCGCTGCAGTTTGATTCGCGCAACGACTGCAGTTTTCTGGTCGACGATCGAGGGTGGTGGCATGCCTATCGCCGACGATGCTGCGTCCACCGCGTCCACGGCGTCGGCGGAAGACGTTCTGTCTATCGAACTCAAAGCGATTCCTTCAACGATTTCCAGTCTTTGGCCAGTTCTTCCCTGGTAAGAGAGAACGGCCGCGAGATGTGCGCGGTCAGGCGCCACATCCAGAATCCGGCGACGCACCAAAGAACGAACCAGACGCCGGAAACCCCCCAAGCCGCTCGGATGCGATACGGCGTATCCCAAAAATTGACCACGACCGCAAAGGACGTGGCAATCAGGAACGCCATGGTGAGACCGAGTCCCACCAGCACGAGAGCGCCCATCGTCAAGAGACGACGCTTTTCTTCTTCCCATTCGAGTTGCGCGAGCGCGACCCGATCGTCGATGGCAATGGTCAGTTCGACCGTGGATTCGCGCACCTTGTTGAGGAGTGCGTCGATCCCGAAAAACGAAAGAATACTCACGTGCTGTCTCCGCGGCGTGGGGTTGGCGCTTGGCAGCGTCGATTAACGGCGGGCGATCAGGAATCCGAGGATTGCGCCGATGGCGAGCGCACCGCCGGCGATTTGCCAAGGTTCGTCGTGCGCGTATTCGTTTGCAGCGCTGGCGGCTTCGCGCGCCTTGGCAGCAGCTTCACGAGCGCGGCGGGCAGCTTCGGCGGCGGTTTCAGCGGCCATTTCGCGTGCTGCAGTCAGGCCGGTGTCGATACGGTCACGCAACGCGCGCATTCCGGGTACCGAGTCCATGTCCTTGCTGGAGAGCACATCGCGCAGTTCGGCAACGAGAGCTTCGAGATCGGCTTGGGCTTTCACGGATTTGGTGGTCATTGTGTGTCCTCCTAAAGAGATTAAAGATGAGTTCAAGTTACAACTTCATCTTAACTGGCACCCCTCTGGAGCGCAAAAAGTTACATGCCTTCGCGTCATCCGTCTCGACCAGCTATGCGGCGCTGGCATATCTACTAGTGAGACCAGCTATCTACCCGGCGAATGAGCGCGATCCTAGAATTTGCCCATCACAAGAAGGTGCCACATGACCAACGCAACTCTCGCACGACCCCTCGAAGCTCCGGCCGTCAAACCGGGCGAATACAAGTCCATCGTCGCCACGCCGTTGTCGCCGCAAATCGGCGCAGAACTCAGCGAAATAGATCTGACCAAGCCATTGACCGACCTGCAAGTCGCTGAAGTCAAACGTGCATTCCTGGAATTCCAGGTCATCTTTTTCCGCGATCAAAAAATCAGCTTCGAAGATCAGATTCGCCTCGCGAGCTACTTCGGACCGCTCGGCCACCATGTGGGCGGCGCGACCATCAGCAAGGTGACCGACAACCCGCTGGTCCGCAAATTCCACTACGACGAAACCTCGAAGAAAATTTCCGGCGAGAACTTCCACAGCGATCAGTCGTGCGGCGCAGTTCCCCCGCTAGGCAGCATGCTCTACAACCACACGGTTCCCCCCAAAGGCGGCGGCGACACCATGTTCTCGAGCATGTACGCGGCCTACGACGCGCTTTCGCCCAACATGAAGCAATACCTCAAGGGACTCACTGCAACTCATGACGGCACCCGCGTTTTCGGACCCAACACGCCTACTTCGATTCATCCTGTGATCACCCAGCATCCCGAAACGGGCAAGAAGGTGATCTACGTCAACACCGACTTCACCTCGCACATCAACGAAGTGTCGCGTTCGGAAAGCAAGGCGATCCTCGAGTACCTCTACGCGCATTGCAATCTGCCCGAGTGGACCGTGCGATTCCGCTGGAGCGCGCACTCGATCTGCTTCTGGGACAACCGCTGCACCCAGCACAAGGCAATCTGGGATTACTGGCCGAACGTTCGCTCGGGTTTCCGGGTTCAGATCGAAGGCACCGCCGCACCGATTGCTGGCTAATCAAGAGCCAGCGAGAAGCAAGGCAGCCATAAAAAAACCGGAGCTCAGCCTCCGGTTTTTTACTGGGCAAAATATTCTTCACGATTCGACCAGAACCCGCCCAAACACGTCGCGCACGACTTCAAGCGTCATGCGATGCAGAGCGGTCGGTGGATGGCGTGAAGTTGTCGCCAGCGAGAGCGTCGTGACCATCGCGGGATCGCTAATCGGAATCGCGACCAGCGTTTCGGACCAGCGCCCTCCCCGCACCACATTGGCAGACGCGACCGTGTGGCCGTAGCCCTCCTGCACCAGGTCGAGAATTGTCTCGACGCCGTCGATGTCGTAGACCATGTTCAGCTCGATGCCCGCGCGAATCGCGTTCGTCTCGACGGTGGATCTGAGTGGATGCGGCGCGCTCGGAAAAATCATCGGCAACGCCGCGAGATCGACGAAGGGAATGGATGTTCGATCGTCCCCCGCAAGATCGCGACGCGTGATCAAACACAGCGTAATTTCCGAGATCGGCTCGATGTCGATCATGGGCGACGGCGTCTGATCGTGCATCAGCGCGGCATCGACTTTGTCGTTGAGCAATCGCTCGTGCAGATTTCGCGAAAGCGCCTCCACGATCGATAACCTGGCCAGCGGAAAACGCGCCGTGAATGCGCGCACCAGAGGCACAGTCAATGTGCGCGCGAGCGACGGCGTCAGCCCCATGACGAATCGGCCAGTGAGTTCGTTGTCGGAAGCCGTAGTGACCTGCGTCGCGAGTTCGAGTTGATGGATCACGCTTCGAGCCGTGATCAGAAAATTTTCGCCGGCCTCGGTGAGCCAGATGCCTCGACCGTGCCGATAGAACAGATGACGGTGCAGCTCGACCTCCAGACGACGGATCTGGCGGCTCAGAAATGGCTGGGTAACCTCGAGCGAAGCGGCGGCGCGAGAAAAGCTCCCGTGCTCTGCCACTTGAATGAAGTACTTGAGCTGATCGAATTCCAACTGAGTTTCTCCTTGGCGAAACCATATCACGCCCGGCGCCGTAGCTATGCACCTCGGGCATAGCTGCTAGATATTCCCGCGACCGACTCGCAGGCTTTCTAGGCTCAGAATGCGGCACCCACTCTGAATTTGGGCGCACAACTTGCATCTCCCGACGCATGTTCATCGCGTCTTCCGATTTTTGAAATCTTGAAATCGACACGCACTTTTCTGGAGTCCTCATGAAAAACAAGTTCCTCACATCCATCGCGACGGTTGCCATGACGGGCCTCGGCCTGACCGGCGTCTCGTCGTCAGCTTCCGCCCAAACCTATCCCGACAAGCCGATCCGAATGATCGTCACCTTCGCGGCGGGCGGCTCGTCCGACGTGCTGGCTCGCGCAGTGGCCAAAGCCATGTCCGAGGGTCTGAAGGTGCCGGTCGTGGTCGACAACCGCCCCGGTGCGGGCGGCGAGATCGGCATGAGCGTGGTGTCTCACGCTGCTCCAGACGGCTACACCATCCTGTTCGCGACCAACGGCACCCACGGCATCGGTCCGGCCCTGTACCCGGATCGCAAGATCAACCCGGTTCGCGATCTGGCGCCGATCGGCATGCTGCACACCCTGACCAACGTGCTGGTGATCAACCCCAGCGTGCCGGTTAATAGCACGGCTGAACTAATTGCCTACGCCAAGGCGAACCCCGGCAAGCTGAACTTCGCATCGGCCGGCAACGGCACCGGTTCCCACCTGTTCGGAGAATTGTTCAAGTCGTCGGCCAACATCGACATCGTTCATGTGCCCTACAAAGGCGGCGGCGCGGCCATGCCCGACCTGCTCTCAGGTCAGGTAAACATGATGCTCGAGACGATTCCGTCGGTAATTCCGCAGGTGAAGGCCGGCAAGCTCAAGGCGCTCGGCGTGACCTCGGGCAAGCGCTCTGCCGCTGCGCCCGAAATCCCGACCATCGCCGAAACCGGTTTGCCCGGCTTCGATGCCAGCTCGTGGACCGGCTTGTCCGCTCCGGTGGGAACGCCCAAGGCCATCATCGATCGCCTGAACGCAGAAACCTTGCGCATCGCTAAAGACCCGGCTTATGTCGAAACTCTCAGGGGCTTGGCCACGGACGTTGCGACATCGACGCCCGAAGGTTTCGAGGACTACATGAAGAAAGACATCGCGAAGTGGACCGCCGTCGTCAAGAAGGCAAACATCAAGGTCGACCAGTAATCTCTTGAGTTCGAATCTGCACACACGCGGATTCGTCGAGCGAAACATCAGGGCCCGGGCATGGAAAGATGCGCCGGGCCCTGCAACAATCGCGGCATGAAACCCAAAGTCCAGTTCCGCGTTCGAATCTACAAAGACGAGAGCATTGCCATCGGGCCGGGGAAAGTTGCCTTGCTCGAAGCCATCGCGAACACCGGCTCGATCTCGGCGGCTGCACGCGAGATCGGCATGTCGTACCGACGGGCGTGGCTGCTGCTGGACGAGACGAATCAATCGCTCAAATCGCCTGCCGTAGAAACGGCGTCGGGAGGTGCGCGCGGCGGCGGCACCGCGCTCACGCCGGTCGGCGAAGAAATCGTTCGGCGCTATCGCGCCATCGAAGGTGCGGCTGTCAAAGCCACCACCAAAGACATCGCCGCGCTCGCCCGTTTGATCTCGACGGATTAGTTTTCAGCTCCCGAACAATTCAGCGGTCGCACCAGCCGCCTATGCCACAATTCGTCGGTCGCTATATTTCTCCGGATACAACGACTCCTACCCACTTTTCTCCCAATCACGTTTCTACTGAATGAATCGCGACCTGATTGCATCCACCGACTGGTTTCCTCTGGCCTTATCCATCAAGGTGTCGCTGTTCGCGACGCTGATTGCATTGATAGTCGGCGTAACCCTGGGATGGATATTCGCGAGAAAAAAGTTTCCGGGACACACCATCGTCGAAGCGATATTCATGCTGCCGCTGGTGCTGCCGCCGACCGTTCTCGGCTACGGCATCCTGATGCTCGCCGGGCGTCGCGGGCCGATCGGCTCCTGGCTTCGGGAGCACTTCGACTACACGATCATCTTCAGCTGGCACGGCGCGGTGGTCGCATCGGCGGTCGTCGCGCTACCGCTTGTACTTAAATCAGCCAGCTCTGCATTCGAGAACGTCGATCGCTCGCTGGAAGCCGCTGCGAGCACGCTTCGCCAGTCGAAATTCTCGGTATTCATGCGCATCACCTTGCCCCTGGCCTGGCCGGGAATTCTGGCCGGCACCCTGCTCGCCTTCGCTCGCGCGATGGGCGAATTCGGCGCGTCGCTCATGGTCGCCGGGTCTATCCCCAAACAAACCCAGACGCTGTCGATGGCGATCTACGACGCGGTGCAGGCAGGGCAGGACGATCTCGCGCTGCTTCTGGTTCTGGTGACCTCGGCACTATCCATATTCGTGCTCGTCGTGTCGAACCGATTTTTCTCATTACGTTAATCATTCAAGGAAGTTCAAATGAAAGATTCCCTACGTTCGATTGCTTTGGCCGCATCGGTGGCTCTGTCGTTTGCAGCCGCACCTGCCGCGCAGTCGCAGCAAATTACCGTTTCTGCAGCTGCCAGCCTGACCGATGCCTTCAAGGAACTCGGCCCGAAGTTCGAAGCGATGAAACCCGGCACTACCGTGCGATTCAACTTCGCTGCATCGGGCGTTTTGCTGCAGCAGATTCAACAAGGCGCGCCGGTCGATGTAATTGCGAGCGCCGACCAGGAAACCATGGATCGCGCGGTCGCACAAAAGTTGATCGACACCGACACACGCAAAGACTTCGCGACCAACAGCCTGGTTCTGATCGAGCCGACAAAGGACAGCGCGAACATCAAGACGCTGCAGGATCTGTCCGGTCCTGCCGTGAAAAAAATCGCGGTGGGAAAAACAGCAACCGTGCCGGTTGGCCGCTACACCAAACAGGCGCTGGACTCGGCAAACCTGTGGGCCACTCTCGAACCCAAATTCGTTCAGGCCGACAGCGTTCGCCAAGTGCTCGACTACGTGAGCCGCGGCGAGGTCGAAGCCGGATTCGTGTATCGCACCGACGCGGCCATCATGGGCGACAAGGTCAAGATCGTGCTGACTGCGGGCGGGCACACGCCAGTCACCTATCCGACTGCGGTCGTCTCCGATAGCAAACAAAAAGCCATCGCAAAAGATTTCGTCGCGTTCCTCACGTCGGCTGAAGCGCAGCCGGTTCTGGCCAAGTACGGGTTCGGCAAGCCTTGATAGACGTCGACATCGAGCTTCAGGTATCGGACCGCAATCGTCGGTTCGATCTTGCGGCCAAGTTCGCCACCGACGCGCCTTTCGCGGCGCTGTACGGCAGCTCAGGCTCGGGTAAAACCTTGACGCTCCAGGCCATCGCAGGTCTGCTGACACCGAGTTCCGGCCGCATCGAGATCGATGGCCGGACGCTGTTCGATTCCGCAAAAAAAATCGATCTGCCAGCGTCCGAGCGTCGGGTGGGATACCTCTTTCAGGACTACGCGCTGTTCCCGCATCTTTCGGTGCGGCAGAACGTGGCCTTCGGCTTGACCTCATGGCTCAAGCGAGGCCTTTCTGCAGCAGACAACACTCGCATCGACGACCTGCTCGCCCGCTTCGATCTCGGACAGACCGCAGACAGCCGCCCATCCACGCTATCGGGAGGTCAGCAGCAACGCGTCGCTCTCGCCCGAGCTTTGGCATGCGAGCCTCAAATCCTGTTGCTGGACGAACCCTTCGCATCGCTCAACCCCATGCTGCGCGATGCATTGCGCAAAGATCTGGGCCGTGTTCGAAGCGAATGGGGCATTCCCGCGCTGATGATCACCCACGATGTCGAGGACGTGCTGGCACTGGCCGACGCCGCGTTCGTCTACGAAAGCGGTCAGGTGGTGCGCAGCGTCGACATGCGCGACGCGTCGAGCCGCGATCATGCGTTCCTCCAGCTCACCGGGGCGTCCGTATTGCCGGACACACCCATGCGGCAGCGGCTTCGGGAGCTGCTTCTAGGACCCAAGCCCCGATAAGCGCGAGGACGAACTCCGGTCTGGTCAAATACGGGGTGCGTTTTAGCGCCGACCCGAACTTCTTCCCTCCTCCCTCTTCATCTCCTATGACGGCGCCTCGCCACCCCGCCCCCCAACTCGCGCCCATGGTCGCGATTGCCTTCCTCGGATTCCTCGCGATCGGCCTTCCGCTGGCGACGCTGCCGCTTTTCATCCACGACACGCTGAAGCAGGACCCCTCCGCAGTCGGCTGGATCATCGGCACGCAACCTCTCTTCACAGTTCTCACCCGCGGCATGGCGGGCCGGCTGGTCGACAGATTCGGTGCACGCAAAACTGCCTTGATCGGCCTGCCGGTCGCCTGCCTTTCCGGTTGTTTCACGCTGCTGGCACTGCTGCCCGATCAACCCGAATTTGCGATCGTGCTGCTGCTTATCGGCCGCATGACCATGGGCCCTGCTGAAAGCATGTTTCTGACCGGTGCCTTGAGCTGGGCCATTGGACGAGTCGGGCCGTCGCTGACCGGTCTGGTGATGTCATGGCAAGGCGTGGCCATATTCGGCGCACTCGGCATCGGCGCTCCACTGGGCCTCTGGATCATGGGATCGTATGGATTCGTGGGCGTCGTGCTGCTGGCCATTGCGTGTCCGCTGGTAGGAATCGTGATTGCCGCTACGCAGAAAGGCGTGCCGCTCATCAAGCACGCAACGCCCAGCATGTCGTTCTTCGAAGTGCTAGGACGCATCTGGCGCCCCGGGCTGGCGCTGTTGATGGCGGCGGCGCCTTTCATGATCCTCACCTCGTTCGTCGCGCTCTACTACCAGGATCGAGGGTGGCAAGGCGCCGGTTTCTCGGTGCTCGCGTTCGTGGCAGGCCACGTGGGCGTGCGAATTTTCATGGGCGGATTTCCGGACAAATTCGGCGGACTTCGCGTCGGTGCGTATTCGGTGTTGGTCGAAATCGTGGGTCTGGCGATTCTTGTGTTCGCACCCAGCGCGCCGATTGCGCTTGTCGGCGCGCTCGTGCTGGGCATGGGCAACTCGCTCGTTTTTCCTGCGATGGGCGTCGAGTCGATGCGCATGGTGCCGGCTCACAGCCGAGGCATGGCTATCGGTGGATTCGTGGCCTTCGTCGACTTGGCTGGCGGAATCGTGCCGCCGGCGGCGGGCAAACTGATCGAGTGGACCGGCTACCGAACCACTTTTCTTCTGGGCGGTATCTGCTGCGTACTGGCTTTGCTGTTCATCTGGCTGGCCAAACGTGAGGCCGACAAGACGAAGGCTGCCCACGCCAAAACACCCGCCACGATTTCCTGAATCGCGCGCGGTCGGTTTCTAAACCCTGTGTCAGCGGGACGTTACCTGAGGCGCGCAACATCCAGTTTTCCGCAATCGCGCAAACTCAAGCCATGCTTTCTTCTCCTCCGGCAACTAGCGTCGATCCGTCCCATCGACGCACGCTGAGTCGACGCGCCAGCTTCTGGGTCGCGGCGGCCGTCGTCGTGCAGACGCTCTGGGCTAGCGTCGCACCCACTATGTCGTATCCGCTGTACGCGGCCCAATGGCATCTGAGCCCGCGCGAGACCACCACTATTTTTGCGGTGTTCCCTATCGTGGTGGTCACGACCTTGATCTGCCTTGGAGACCTTTCGGACTACATCGGCAGGCGATCGACCATGCTGATCGGCATGGCCCTCTCATTCGTCGGGATCGGTTTTTTCGCGATCGCGCCATCGGTTGCCTGGCTTTATGTGGGCCGTGTGTTCATGGGAGTCGGCGTGGGAATGTCGGCCGGATCGTCGGCTGCAGCCATGATCGAATTCAGCGCGCCGGGCAAGGCCAAACTTGCAAGTGCGATTACCGCCAGCGCTCAAGCCCTCGGACTCGGCATGACCACCATTCTGTGCGGTGCATTGATTCAATACGCGCCGTACCCCACGCATCTGAATTTCTACGTGCTGTGCCTGCTGGTCGCAATCGTGTTTGTCGCCACCTGGTTCATGCCGCGTCACACGGCAAAGGAAATGCCGGGTCGATGGCGCATCAAGGGTGTGTCGATTCCTCCGCATTTGCGCATCATCTTTTTCACGTCGGTCCTTGCCGTGGCTACCGGATACATGGTCGGCGGCACTTTGATGTCGGTGGGCGCGATGATGGCCCGCGATCTGATCCACTCGAGCAATTCGCTGGTCAACGGCTTGATCCTTGCCTGGTTCGCGATCGTCGGCGGCATTGCGGGAATCGCCGGGAAAAATCTGGCGCATCAACGCGCGAGCATCGGCGGTGCGCTCGCAGCAATCGTCGGGGCCGGAGTCCTCGCGCTTTCGTCGGCGCAGCATTCGATTCAATTGTTCCTGCTGGCAGCGACCATCGACGGAATCGCCTACAGCCTTCTTTTCGCGGGCGGATTGAACCTGATTTCGTTGCACTCTGGAGCCAAGCATCGCGGCAGCGCGATGTCGGCCCTCTTCCTCGGCGCCTATCTGCTTCAGGGATCGATCGCGCTATTTCTGGGGTTCGTGGCCACGGCCAAAGGACTCGACATCGCCATCGATGCCGGCACTACCGTAGTCGCGCTGACTGCCGCGCTGTCTATTGCGGTGACGCTGAAATTTGCGTCGCGACCGCCTGTCAAAGTTGCGGCTTAGGAAGCTACGGCTTTAGTCGGGCCGGCGAAGCATCACGATCTTGTTGATGCTCAACTGCACCACTTCGCCGTTCTGGTTCTTCGTCTCGATTCGCACCGTCACGATGCCGCGATCCGGCTTCGACTTCGACGGCTTGATCTCGAGAATTTCCCATTCCACATGAAGCACGTCGCCGGGTCGCGTCGGTTTGGGCCACGACATCTCGGCACCGGCACCGATGTACCCGCCAGCCACCTTGGCATCGGACAGCACAAGCAATCGCATGGTGATCGCTGCCGTGTGGAAGCCGCTTGCCGCGAGTCCCTGAAACAGCGTTGCCTTGGCTGCCTCGCTATCGAGATGGAACGGCTGCGGATCGAACTGCGCCGCGAAGGCCTTGATCTGCGCTTCGTCCAGCGCGTAGGTGCCGGTTTTGAATCGGGTGCCGACTTCGATGTCGTTCAGATAAATGCCATCGGGATTGATGCTGGGTTTTGCGCTCATATCTGCTGTTCTGGGCAATGGTTTAAGTTGGCGTCAATTGTCGCTCCCGATCGAGCCGCGACACCAACGCCCGAGTACGCATCGGCCAGTGGAGCGGCCCGAACCAGGCGCCTGCAGCGATGGCCGATGCGTTGAGCAAGCCATACACAAGCAGCGCGACACCCTGAGCCAGGAACACGCCGAACAATCCGCCGTGGAAATGAATCACCAGCAGTCCGCCGACGGCTGCGACTACCAGACGCCCCAGATTGGCGACCACAGGCCACAGCAGTTTTCCCGCGCCCTGAGACGCGAAGTAGAGCACCAGACCCAGCCCGAAGAATCCATACAACGGACCTGCTGCGCGCAAGTAAAGCGTACCCGCTTCGATCATGGCCGGATCGTTGCCGAACAAGGACAGCCATTGATGAGGGAAAAATGCAGCGGCGAGTCCGATGATTTCGGTCAGGGTGAACGCCATCGCGGCGCCGATCCAGGTGGCCTGAAGCGCGCGATCGTATTTGCCGGCGCCCATGCAGGTACCGACCATCGCCACCAACGGTGCGCCGAGTCCGAACACCAGGGGAACGAGCAAATACTCGAGACGTGATGCGGTGCCGTACCCGGCAACCGCGGCAGATCCGAATCCGCTCGATAACGATGTGGCAATGCCGATGGACAGATTCGTCGCAACGGTAGAAATAGACGCCACGACCGCGAGCTTCAGGATGCCGCTGAAAAACTCCCAGCGATATCGGGTGCCTTTGAGCGAAGGACGAAGAACGCTGCGTCCGGTCCACAAGTACCAGGCCAGGGCGAGCGTTCCAGCAGCGTAGAACAGCAGCATCGCAATTGCGCCACCTGCAATACCGAATGCAGGAACAGGACCCCAGCCAAAAATAAGCAGGGGCGATAACGGAATGACCGCAATCACGCCTGCCACCGACACATTGGCCGGCACGCTCATGTTGCCGGTACCGCGAATGCACGATCCCAGGCCGTTGAAGAGCCACATCAAAACGATGCCTCCGAACATCCAGTTCGAGTAGGTCATGGCCGCGTCGAGCGCAGCCCCGCTGCCGCCCATTTCACGGAACAGCCATCGTCCGGCCACCAGCAACAACATAGAAAACGCGATGCCCAATACCAGCGAAATCACCATCGAATGCATTACGAGTGCGTTGCCGTCGTCACGACGACCACCGCCAAGCGCTCGTGCGATGGTCGACGAAATGCCGCCTCCCAAAGCTCCGGCCGAAGTCATCTGCATCAGCATGATGATCGGGAACGCGAGCGCCATGCCCGCGAGCGCGTCGGTTCCCAGCTTGCCAACGAAGTAGGTTTCGATCAGCCCGACCGACGCCTGCGCGACCATGACCACCACGTTGGGCGCAGCCATTTTCAGCAAGGTCGATCCGATGGGCGCTTCGAGCAGAAGCTTGGTTCTTGGATCCAGGGCTTTATTCGTCATCTTCGGCTTCCGTATCTGCATCGGTTGCGGACATCAATTCAAGCGATTCGTTCAGAAGCTTGTGCAAGGCCAGCACTCGGTCAGCCCCGAGCAGATCGTTGAGCGACTTCTGCGCTGCATCCCAGCGGCGCTTGGCCTCCTCACGCTTGTCGCGCCCTTGGGGGGTGAGATTGACGAGTCGACTCCGTGCATCGACGCCCGCATCGAGCGTGATCCAACCGGCCTCCATGAGCGGCCGCAAGTTGCGGGTCAGCGTCGAAGCTGTGATTTTCATTTCTGCGGCAAGGTCGACCGGACGAACCGGTGCGAGTCGGTACACGTGAGACAACAACGAGTACTGCGTGCCTTTGAGTCCGGCCTTTTCGATTTCGGCGTCGTAGTGGCGCGAGACGCTTCGAACCATGTGGCGCAACTTCAAGCTGGTGCAGCCCTGGGCTCGCAATTCGGCGTCGACCGACTTTGGGGGGAGTTTTGACATGGCGAGATTGTACATACAACAGTTGTATGTACAACCTATTCGAAACAACATCAGGTCTGGCCTGAGGAAATGGCTGGCACGCAGCTTGCATCTCGTCTTGTACACAAGTTTGGATGCTCAAAAATGGTGCGATCTCAAATCAACGGTCAATCGGATCCTCGTGCGTGGATCGTTCGGCTCGACACTCCGGTGCAGGGTGCTGCCAACGGCCCGCTCGCTGGGTTGACGTTCGCAGTCAAGGACAACATCGACGTTGCCGAAATTCGCACCACTGCCGCCTGCGCAGACTTCCCTCGCCTTCCCGCGACCAGCGCCGTGGCAGTGCAGAAACTGCTCGATGCCGGTGCATCGCTAATGGGCAAAACCAATCTCGACCAGTTCGCCTGCGGCTTGAACGGCACCCGATCGGACTTCGGACCCGTACCGAACGCGATCGATCCTCTCTATGTGAGCGGCGGATCGAGCTCGGGATCGGCTCAGGCGGTCGCGATGGGCGAGGTCGACTTCGCGCTCGGCACCGACACCGCCGGCTCGGGCCGCGTGCCTGCCGGTCTGAACAACATCGTAGGCATCAAACCGTCCAAGGGGCTGATCAGTACGCGCGGTGTGCTGCCCGCAGCGCAAAGCGTCGATTGCGTGTCTATCTTCGCGAGAACCGTCGCGGTCGCGAGCCGGGTGCTTTCGGTGCTCGCAGGACCGGATGAACTCGACCCCTACTCGCGCCGTCTCGAAGTACCCAGCGCAACCCTCAAACGGCAATTCCGATTCGGCGTTCCGCAGCCACTCGAGTTCTTCGGCGACCACCTTGCCCGCGCCGAGTTCGATCGCGCCGTCGAGAAAATGATCTCGCTGGGCGGAACGCCAGTGACCTTCGACTTCAAGCCTTTTGCACAAGCAGCATCCCTTCTATACGAAAGCGCTCTGGTGGCGGAACGGTATGCAGCCATTCGGGAGTACTTCGATGCGAACGAGGCAAGCGTCATCGAACCTGTGAGAAGCATCATCGGCGCCGGTAAAAACTACGATGCCGCGGACGTGTTCGATGCGCAAACCCAGCTGGCGTCGCTTGCGCAGCAGGCGGCCCACATCTGGAACGATATCGACCTGATGCTGGTGCCCACCGCGCCCACGCACTACACGATCGAGCAAATGCTCGCGTCGCCGGTCGAGCTGAATCGCAATTTGGGCGCCTATACGAACTTCGTGAATCTGCTCGATTACGCCGCGGTGTCGGTGCCGAGCAGCATGCGATCGGACGGTCTGCCGTTTGGCGTGACATTCATAGGTCCATGTGCCAGCGACTGGACGCTCGCCGAGTTCGCTCAAAAGTACCACTTGAGCACCTCGCTCACGCAGGGAGCCACCGGTGAGCCATTGGGACTAGCGGAGGTATTGCCTCCGGTCGTGTCGGCCGAGATTCAAACGCTGCAGATCGCAGCGGTCGGCGCACATCTGTCCGGCATGGCTCTCAACTGGCAGCTCACGGAATTAGGCGCAACGCTTCGTTCCGTCACCTCGACGTCTGCCAGCTACCGTCTTTTCGCACTGCCCGGAACGGTCCCGCCGAAACCCGGAATGGTGCGAGTGAAGTCCGACGGCGCACCGATTGCGCTGGAGGTGTGGGACGTTCCCGCCAGCAAGGTCGGGCGTTTCCTGTCGCTGATCGCAGCGCCTCTCGGGCTCGGAAATATCGAACTGGCAAACGGCCGCTGGGTTCATGGATTTCTTTGCGAAGGGCATGCCCTTGAAGGCGCGCCCGATATCACTTCCTTCGGCGGATGGCGCAACTACGTCACCCGCTCGAGTTGATCGGCGCGTCTCGATCACCTGCTTATCCAGTTTCAGTCGAGTCCTTTTTTTCGTTTCTTTCGTTCGAACTTTTCATCGTTTCAGGAGAATGTCATGAGTTCCAAACCGCAATCGCCTAACAAGGCAACAACGCTCGCTTCGGTATCTGCCACTACCGACGCGACGCGTCGCTCGGTGTTGAAAACAGGCGCGGCTGCGCTTGGTGTCATGGCCGCGCCCGCCATACTTCGCGCTCAGACAAGCCCCAAGATTCGGCTCGGCTTCTGGCCGGTGGCGTCGGGCCTGCCTTTCTTCGCGGCCATCGAAAAGGGCTACTTCAAGGAAGCAGGGCTGGACGTCGAGCCGCTCAAATTCGCAAGTGCGCAGCAGGTCATGGAGGCGATGCTCTCCGGGCGCGCAGAAGGTAGCGCGAACGGGACCGCATCTGCAGTGCTCGCCATCGGTGAAATCGCGCAGCCGGGCTTGTTCAAGATTTTTTGCACCAACCCGACCAACGCTAAATACGTGCTCGACGAATTCATCGTCGCGAAAGACAGCCCGATCAAATCGCTGGCCGAACTGAAGGGCAAAAGGGTTGCATCGGGTCCTGGAATCCAGAACGTGACCCTTGCCAAAGTGATGCTCGAAAAAGCGGGCGCTGGCGTTGTCGCAGTCACCGAATTACCCATCGGCCAGCACGTCGCGTCGCTCGCCGCAGGTCAGGTCGATGCGATCTACACGCTTGAGCCTACGGGCACGGTAGGCCGACTGAACGGAACCACACGCACGCTGGAAGTGGGCGTGGTGGCCAAGTACATCCTCGGCGATCCGATGGCTCCGTGGCATGGCGGCGCCGCCAGCCTGACCACGGAGTTCATCCGCAAGAATCCCGAAGTGGCCAAGCGATTCATTGCCGCCTACAAGAAGGGCGTGGACCTGGTCAAAACCAAACCCGATGAAGCGCGACCCTTCCTCAAGGGCTACACCGCCATCGAAGGGCCGCTCACGTCGGAAGTGCCGATGTCCGACTACATGTACTACAACGAGTTCAAGCCGGCCGATATCGCGTACTTCCAGAAGTTCTACGACCTGTTCACGGAAAAAGGCATCTTCGACAAGAAGCTGGTCGTCGACGGTCTTATCTACAAGGGTTGAGCATCATGAGTTCAACGCGTACACCGAAAATTTCCTGGTCGCGATTGCTGCCCTTTCTGGGCCCGATCGCACTGTTCATCATCTGGGATCTGGTGGTGCGCGCCGGACTCATCAAGGCAATCCTTCTGCCACCTCCGGGCGCGACCATAGTCGCGCTCGTGAGCGGTTTGTGGGGCGGCCCGCTACTCACTGACTTTCTGGTCACCGTCTGGAGAACTCTGCAGGCGTTTCTGATCGCGGCAGTAGTCGGTGTGCCGCTCGGCGTGCTTCTCGGCAGTAACGAAAAAGCGTATCGGAGCGTCGAATTTCTGATCGACTTCTTCCGCTCGACGCCCTCCTCCGCACTGATCCCGCTGTTCCTGCTGATCTTCGGCGTGTCCGACATCAACAAGATCGCGATTGCTGCGTTCGGTGCCCTGCTTATCGTGATTTTCAACAGCGCCTATGGCGTGATCAACGCGCGCAAACAGCGCGTGATGGCAGCTCGCGTCATGGGCGCCTCGCGCTGGCAGATATTCAAGGACGTGCTTATCTGGGAAAGCCTGCAGCCGTCGTTCGTCGGCTTGCGATCTGCCGTGTCGATGGCGCTGGTGATCGTGATCGTGGCCGAGATGTTCATCGGCTCGGACAACGGCCTCGGCCACCGGATCATCGATGCGCAACAAGTGCTGAACGTGCGAAGCATGTACGCCGCGATTCTTGCTGCCGGTGCAATGGGCTACCTGCTCAACATTCTTTTTCTGATCGCCGAGCGGCGCATCGTCCACTGGAGCGGAAGATAAATCATGAGCCATGTCAACGCACCCGTATTTGCCGATGTGCCGGTCGCACCGTTCCAGCCGGGGCCGAGCGGCACCCACATCACGATTCGCGGACTCACGAAATACTTCGCCGGTTGGCCGCTCTACGAGAACTTCGATCTGGACATCCCGAAGAATCAGATCGTTTCGGTGTTCGGCCCCAACGGATGCGGTAAATCGACCCTGATCAACATGATTGCCGGCCTGATTCCGATCGACTCCGGCGAAATACTTTTCGACGGCAAAACCCTCAAGGAAACCAAGATCGGCTACGTGTTCCAGAACTATCGCGAGGCCATGTACCCGTGGATGCGCACCATCGACAACATCGCGTATCCGCTCAAGCTGGAAGGCAAGTCGAAAGCTGAAGTCGACCGGCGCATGGCCGAACTGGTGGCCTCGTTCGACGTCAAATTCGACTTGAAACGCTATCCGTACGAGCTCTCCGGCGGGCAACAGCAGACAGCATCGATCATGCGGGCGCTCGCGCCGAATCCCGAAGTGCTGTTTCTGGACGAGCCTTTCTCTGCGCTCGACTTCGAGATGACGCTGTTCATTCGCGAGAAGCTGCAGGAAGTGTCCATGAAAACCGGAACCACCATGCTGCTGGTGTCTCACGACCTTGAAGAAGCGGTTTATCTGGCCGATCAGATCCTGCTGCTGACCAAGCGCCCGACCAAAGTGGCCGAGGTTCTCAACTACTGCGACCCGCGTCCACGCACGCTGGAAACTCTTTCGCAACCCAGTTTTGTGAGCATGAAAAAGCTGAGTCTGGAGATTTTCCAGAGGGAAGTCAGGCGCTAGAAGAGTCGATAAAGCATTCGAGCTAGGATTGCTGCCATGACCGACGACGAAATCAACGCGTACATCGACGCCGCTTCCAAAGCGGTAGGCCTCGCCATCGACCCCTCGCACCAGGCGGGGGTGGCGATGTACTTCGGAATCGCAGAAAAGTTTGCTCAGGCGATCGATGCAGTCGATCTCACACCGCATGATGAATCTGCGGTCGTGTTCGCTCCCCTATTAGCTCCCCTATTAGCTCCCCTATTAGCTCCCCTATTAACTCCGGTCGTTAAAACAACAGGCGAATGAATTGAACGCATCCGACCTTGTCCTGAATATTTGCGAACGCAACACGTCTGCGAAGGCGATTGTGTCGAGCTCGCTGGATCGAATCAAGCTGACCGATGGTCGTGTCAATGCGTTCACCGAAGTGTTCGAAACCAGAGCATTGGCGAAAGCGGCGCAGATCGATTCAATCGACGTGGCGGAGCGCAAGAGGTATCCCCTTCTCGGCGTGCCGTTCGCAGTCAAGAATCTGTTCGACGTGAAAGGCGTGGCCACATTGGCCGGCTCGAAGATCGAACGCCAAGCCTCGCCCGCCTCCGAAGACGCATTGCTGGTTCGGCGACTCGAAGCGGCTGGCGCGGTGCTCGTGGGTGCACTCAACATGGACGAGTACGCCTACGGCTTCACGACCGAAAACACCCACCAAGGGCCGACACGAAACCCGCACGACCTGACTCGCATTGCCGGAGGTTCTTCGGGCGGGTCGGCAGCCGCAGTGGCCGCGTCGCAGGTGACATTCACGCTGGGATCGGACACGAACGGCTCCATTCGGGTGCCTTCATCGTTGTGCGGCGTGTTCGGACTCAAACCGACCTTCGGCAGACTGCCGCGCACCGGCACCTATCCGTTCGTATCGAGCCTCGACCATCTCGGTCCTTTCGCAAGAAGCACCCGCGATCTCGCGATGATTTACGACGTGATGCAGGGTCCCGAAGATCGCACTTCCGCCTTCGACATCGGTTGTGCCCAACGTGAAGTCGAACCCACGGTCGCGTCGCTCGATTCGGGTGTTCGCGGATTGCGGATAGGCGTTCTGGGTGGCTACTTTTCGCGTAATGCCACGACGCAGGCGCGTGAGGCAGTCCAGGCAGTCGCGCAAGCACTTTCTTCGCTGGACGTTGCCGGAATCGATTTCGACGTCGAACTTCCGATGGTCGAGGCAGGACGTGCCGCAGCCTTTCTGATTTCGAATTCCGAAGGAGCCGCGCTTCATCTTCACGATCTGCGAGTGCGCGCGAACGATTTCGAGCCGCTCTCCCGCGATCGCTTTTTGGCTGGCGCTTTGCTGCCGGCGGCGTGGGTTGCCCGAGCTCAACGAGTTCGGCAGGTCTACGCGTCCAAAGTAGCGGAGCTAATGCAACGCTACGACATCCTGATCGCGCCATCGACGCCCTGCTCCGCGACCACCATCGGCCAGGAGAGTTTCGAGATCGACGGCAAGACATTGCCGGTTCGACCGAACATGGGCCTGCTGACTCAACCGTTTTCCTGCATTGGCCTGCCGGTGTGCTCGGTACCTGTTTTCAGCACGAAATACCCGATGCCGATCGGTGTGCAAATTATTGGCGCGCCATGGCGCGAGGACATGGTTCTCCGCGTATCGCACCATCTCGAGAATGCCGGCGCCGTGAAATCAGTCATGGCATCGATCGATTGAACCGCCATATGACAGATCTAGAAATCAACATTCCCGAAGTCCTGGCTGAAGTGACTGCCGCGTTCGAGCGTTACGAGGTCGCCTTGGTCAACAACGACGTAGCGGTCCTCGACGAGTTGTTCTGGAACAGCCCCCACACCCTCAGATACGGCGCCACCGAGAATCTTTATGGCTACGACGAGATCATGGCGTTCAGGGCGTCTCGGCCGTCCGCGGGCCTTGCAAGAAAGCTCACAAAAGTCTCGATCACCACATTCGGTCGGGGTTATGCGACTGCCGACTGCGAGTTTCAACGCGAGTCCGATGTGCCCACGGCAACCAACCCGGGGCGCACCGGGCGTCAAAGTCAAACCTGGATGCGTACGCCGGCCGGCTGGCGGGTCGTCGCTGCGCATGTCAGTTACCTGTCTTCCGCTAGCAGCAGTTAACATTCTTCCCGTGCAATCCCCAGTCCCACGCTCTGCCAAAGTCTCGCCCAACGCTCCAGACGAGGCCGCATTTCGTTCGCGCGCCGACGAGGTGTACGAGCAGCTCAAGCGGGATATTTCACAGTTTCTTCTGGTGCCCGGCGACCGGTTCACCGAAACCGAGATCAGCGATCGACTCGGCGTGTCCCGCACCCCTGTGCGGCAAGCGTTGTTCCGGCTGCAGCAGGAAGGCTTCGTCGAGGTGATGTTCCGAAGTGGCTGGCGCGTACTGCCCTTCGATTTCGATCGTTTCGAGCAGCTCTACGATTTGCGCATGGTGCTGGAAACCACCGCCGTACACCGCCTGTGCGATCAGGCGATGAGCGGCGCGATCAAGATGAACACGGAGTTGCTCGACGAGTTGACCGCGATCTGGATGGTGCCCGTTGCAGAGCGGAGCACCGACACGCAGCAAGTCGCGAAATGGGACGAAGAGTTTCATTGCTCGTTGGTCGCCGCTGCAGGCAACGCCGAAATGGCGCGGGTTCACCGAGATGTGACCGAGCGAATCCGAATCATCCGCCAGCTCGATTTCACCAAGCAATTACGCATAGACGCGACCTACGACGAACACTCGAAAATTCTTCGTGCGGTGCAGGGTAAACGCGGAGACCAGGCCGCACTTCTACTTCGCGCGCATATCGAGACCAGCCAGATGGAAGTGCGGAAAATCACGCTCCATCAGGTGCATATGGCGAGGCAGGCTGTGAAGGTTTGAGGAGCCTCAAGTTCTGCTCGAAGCATTTGTGCCGTTCGACACGAAGAATTTGGTGGGCGGTGCAAGTTTCGAACTTGCGACCCCAGCAGTGTGAATGCTGTGCTCTACCCCTGAGCTAACCGCCCTGTTTTTGGCATTCCGAAGAGTTTTGCGCACTCCGGAAAGACCGCAATTATGCCACGGCCGGAGACGCGTTTTCGGAGGCGCTTTCCAGAATTCGCCATACCGTTTTGCCGCCGCTGGCTTTGTCGAGTTGCGCGAGAACTGCATCGTGCGCCGCCGACTCCTGCTCACTCGCAGAAATGATCGGCAATACGAAGGTCGCGTAGTCGATGGCCACCACGCTCACATTGCTCGAGGTCGAATCCGATGCATCGATCAGCAGTGCATCCTGGCCGCGCGTGAGGTTGATGTAGACGTCTGCAAGCAGTTCCGCATCGAGTAGCGCGCCATGGAGCGTTCGGCCGGAATTGTCGACACCCAGACGATCGCAAAGTGCGTCCAGCGAGTTGCGTTTGCCAGGGAACATTTCCTTGGCCATGACCAGCGTATCGGTCACGCTTCCGACGCGGCTTCGGAAGCCGGGCTGCCCGATCAGTTCAAGCTCTTTGTTCAGGAATCCAACGTCGAACGCGGCGTTGTGGATGATGATTTCCGCCCCCGCCAGATATTCCATCAGCTCGTCGGAAATGACTTCGAATTTTGGTTTGTCGCGAAGGAACTCGTTGCTGATGCCGTGAACCTTGAGCGCCTCTTCGTGGCTGTCGCGGCCTGGGTTCAGGTAGAAATGCTTGTTGTTGCCGGTGAGCTTGCGTGCGACGAGTTCGACGCAGCCGATTTCGATGATTCTGTCGCCGTTCTCTGCAGAGAGGCCGGTCGTTTCGGTGTCCAGGACGATTTGACGCATGGCGCAATTATCTCAATCAACACCAGAGGTTGGCGCCCCGATCAATGAATTTCTTTGGCGTGATTGATCGAGTATTTTGGAATTTCGACGGTCACATCTTCCTGGGCAAGAATCGCCTGGCAACTGAGGCGCGATTGCGGCTCCAGACCCCATGCGCGATCGAGCAGATCCTCTTCGCTTTCGTCGATTTCTCCGAGCGATTCGAAGCCTTTTCTGACCACGACATGGCAGGTTGTGCACGCCCGGCTCATGTCACAGGCGTGCTCGATGTTGATCTTGTTATCGAGCAATGCTTCGCAGATCGACGTGCCGGCAGGCGCACTGATTTCGGCGCCCTGGGGGCAGTATTCGGGATGGGGAAGTATTTTGATGATCGGCATGGGATTTCCTGGATTCAAAGCGCCTTGACGTTTTTGCCGGCAAGCGCTTTCTGGATGCCGTTGTTCATGCGTTGTGCCGCGAAAGCTTCGGTTCCATCGGCGAGGGCCTTTGTCGCCGACTCTATCTTGGCGGCATCGTCAGACTTTGCAGTTTCCTGCAACGCGGACATGAGCGATTCGATATTCGTGCGTTGATCGGCTTCGAGCAGATTGCCGTCGATATCGAGCGCGCTACGCGTTGCCATGATCATTCGATCTGCGTCTACTCGGGCTTCCGCCAAAGCGCGCGCCTGAATGTCTTCGGCGGCGGTCGAGAAGCTCTCCTGAAGCATGCGCGCGATTTCGCCATCGGATAGGCCGTAGGACGGCTTCACGTCGATCTTCGCCTCGACGCCACTGCCTTGCTCTTTCGCGGCCACGCTCAGCAAGCCATCGGCATCGACCGTGAAAGTAACCCGAATTCGTGCGGCCCCGGCAGCCATCGGCGGGATGCCGCGCAGCTCGAATCGCGCAAGGCTTCGGCAATCGGCAACCAGGTCGCGTTCGCCTTGAACCACGTGCAATGCAAGCGCGGTCTGGCCGTCTTTGTACGTGGTGAAATCCTGCGCCATCGCAGTTGGGATCGTCTGATTGCGCGGCACGATGCGCTCGACCAGACCGCCCATGGTTTCGATGCCGAGAGACAGCGGGATCACGTCGAGCAGGAGCAAATCGCCGGCGCCGTCGTTACCGGCAAGCTGGTTGGCCTGAATGGCCGCGCCCAGCGCGACGACTTCATCAGGGTTGAGGTTGACGAGGGGCTCGGTGCCGAAAAACTCCCCGACGACGCGCGGAATATGCGGCATGCGGGTCGATCCACCGACCATCACAACGCCCTTCACCTCTTCACGTGCGAGCTTGGCGTCGCGAAGCGTCTTGCGGACCGCAGCGATCGTGCGTGCGGTCAGCGCCGATGTCGCCTCTTCGAATTGCGCCAGCGTGACCTGTAGGTCTATCGCCTTGCCGTCAACCGTGGCTGTAAATTGTGCCGACTCGCTTTCGGTCAACGCCTCTTTCGCTTTGCGTGCAGCCATGGACACAGCCGCTTTGTCGGCCGACGAAACTATCGTTGCGCCAGACTCCCGCATCGCGAATTCGGCGAGTGCGCGGTCGTAGTCGTCGCCGCCCAGTGCCGAATCGCCACCGGTAGCGAGCACTTCGAAGACACCTTTGGTCAATCGAAGAATCGAGATATCGAACGTGCCACCACCCAGGTCGTAGACCGCATAGATGCCTTCGGACGCGTTGTCCAGGCCATACGCAATCGCAGCGGCGGTCGGCTCGTTGATCAGACGCAGGACGTCGATTCCCGCGAGTTGCGCGGCGTCTTTCGTGGCTTGACGCTGCGCATCGTCGAAGTACGCCGGCACAGTAATGACCGCGCCATAGAGGTCGTCGTTGAAAGTGTCTTCCGCGCGATACCGCAGCGTGGCGAGAATCTCGGCGCTGATTTCCACCGGAGATTTTTCACCGTCCGCGGTTTTGACGCCGACCATGCCCTCTTTGTCGACCAGTTCGTAAGCCAGCTTATCGCGACTCTCGATGTCTGCGATGCCTCGGCCCATGAGGCGTTTGACCGACACGATCGTGTTCTGCGGGTCTTCGCCCTGAGCCGCTGCAGCATCGAATCCAATCTGTCGCGACACCTTGCCGTCCAGCGGCGACACGACGTATCGAACCACCGAAGGAAGCACCATGCGACCGGCGTCGTCGGGAAGGCATTCGGCAACGCCGTTTCGCACTGCCGCGACCAACGAATGCGTCGTGCCCAGATCGATGCCTACGGCGATTCGACGTTGATGCGGATTGGGCGATTGCCCGGGTTCTGAAATCTGGAGAAGCGCCATTTTTATTCTTACGGAGTCATTGCGTCGATTCGAGAATCGACGTCTTGTGAAAAGCGCTCGATGAACATCAAAGCTCGAACCTGCGCAACAGCGGCTGCGAAATCGCGCTGCGCGTCTATGAGTGTGCCAATGTCGGCCAGCAATTCTTTGCGGGTGGACATGACTTCATCCTGCAGGGAGTCGAGCGATGAGGCATCGTCCGCGTCGTCGAGAGCCTCACGCCATTCCATTTGCTTCATCAGGAAAGATGTAGGCATGGCAGTGTTGTTCTCTGCGTTAACCGGGAAGCCATTGATCTCGCACAGGTAAGCCGCGCGCTTGAGAGGATCTTTAAGGCGCTGGTACGCCTCGTTGATTCGCACCGACCACTGCATCGCCAGACGCTGGGATGCGTCACCCTGTGCGGCGAATTTGTCGGGGTGAGCATTGCGCTGCAAGTCCTTCCACTTTTCGCGGAGCACGTTTCCGTCCTGGGCGAATTGGTTTGCCAGATCGAAGAGTTCGAAGTCGTTGGATTGCAGGTTCATGTCGATAAAAAACCGCCTACTCCATTCCCGTTCAGGACAAGCTAGGCGGTCGATCAGTCCGCGCTATACGCGAGGACGAAGACTATTTAAATTCGGAAACTTTCACCACAGCCACAGCGATCGCGCTCGTTCGGGTTGTTGAATTTGAAGCCTTCGTTCAAGCCTTCGCGCACGAAATCGAGCTGGGTGCCGTCTATGTACGCGAGACTTTTGGGATCGACCAGAACCTTCACGCCGTGATCTTCGAACACGATGTCCTCCGGCGCGAACTCATCGACGTATTCCAGCTTGTAAGCAAGGCCGGAGCAACCAGTCGTTCCGACGCCGAGTCGCACACCAACACCCTTGCCACGCTTGGTGAGGTAACGATTGACGTGCCGTGCTGCGGCTTCTGTGAGAGTGACTGTCATGGCCCTATTTCAGAACTTCAAAACAAATAATCTTTGCGCTTTTACGTAAACGTGGCGCTGCTAAGTTGCGTGCTCAATGAGCTGCCGCAACCGCTTCTTTTTCGCTGCTGCTCAACGGAGCGTCAGCTGAAAGATGCTTTTTCTTGTAGTCGTCAACCGCCGCCTTGATCGCGTCTTCGGCGAGGATCGAGCAGTGAATCTTGACCGGCGGCAGCGCCAGTTCTTCGGCGATCTGGCTGTTCTTCAACGCCGCCGCTTCGTCGAGCGTTTTGCCTTTGACCCACTCGGTCACGAGCGACGACGAAGCAATCGCCGAGCCGCATCCGTAGGTCTTGAATCGTGCGTCTTCGATCACGCCGGTTTGAGGGTTGACCTTGATTTGCAACTTCATGACGTCGCCGCAAGCGGGTGCGCCGACCATGCCGGTGCCTACGGTGTCGTCACCCTTGTCGAACGAACCGACGTTGCGGGGATTTTCGTAATGATCGACAACTTTTTCAGAGTAAGCCATGGTGATACCTCTTCAATTCAATCGTGGATGTTTTGTTCTTGGCGAAGCAAATTCAACTAATTCAATAACGCCCTATGGGGCGCTCAATGCGCAGCCCACTGGATGGTGCTCAGGTCTACGCCGTCCTGATACATCTCCCACAGGGGACTCAACTCACGCAACTTCTCGACGTTCAGGCGAATCGTCGAAATCGCGTAATCGATTTCTTCTTCGGTGGTGAATCGACCGATGGTCATACGCAAACTGCTGTGCGCAAGCTCGTCGCTACGACCCAGCGCGCGAAGAACATAACTCGGCTCGAGACTGGCCGAGGTGCAAGCCGATCCGCTAGACACTGCCAGGCCCTTGATGCCCATGATCAGCGACTCGCCTTCGACGAAGTTGAAGCTGATGTTCAGGTTGTGCGGGACGCGATGCTCAAGATCGCCGTTCACGAACACCTGCTCCATATCCGTCAAGCCATCGAGCAAGCGTTTTTGCAAGGAAGTCGCCTTGGCAAGATCGGCTGCCATTTCGACGCGAGCAAGGCGGAAGGCCTCGCCCATGCCGACGATCTGATGCGTAGGCAAAGTGCCGGAACGCATACCGCGCTCATGACCGCCACCATGCATTTGCGCTTCGATACGAATGCGCGGCTTGCGACGGACGTACAAAGCGCCGATACCCTTCGGGCCATAAGTCTTGTGCGATGCGAGACTCATCAAATCGACCGGCAGTGTCTTGAGATCGATCTCGACCTTGCCAGTAGCCTGCGCTGCATCGACATGAAAAATGATTCCCTTTTCACGGCACATGGCGCCGATCTTCGGAATGTCCTGGATGACGCCGATTTCGTTGTTCACGAACATGACGCTGATCAGGATGGTATCGGGACGAATCGCCGCAGTGAGCTTGTCGAAATCGAGCAGACCGTTTTCTTCGACATCGAGGTAAGTGACTTCGAAACCCTGGCGCTCCAATTCACGCATGGTGTCGAGCACAGCCTTGTGCTCGGTTTTCACGGTGATGAGATGCTTGCCCTTGGTCTTGTAGAAATTGGCGGCACCTTTGAGCGCCAAATTGTTGGACTCAGTCGCGCCGGATGTCCATACGATTTCGCGAGGATCGGCACCGATGAGATCGGCCACTTCGACACGCGCCTTCTCGACTGCCGCTTCCGCTTCCCAGCCCCACGCGTGGCTACGAGAAGCAGGGTTGCCGAAATGCTCGCGCAACCAGGGAATCATCGCGTCGACAACGCGGGGATCGCACGGCGTCGTTGCGCCGTAGTCGAGATAGATCGGGAAGTGTGGTGTCATGTCCATGGCTGGCTCGGTGCTGCTCATTGGCCGGCACGCAACTCGCTCTGGGGATTCCATGCGGAATCTTTTTGAATTCGTCGCGCGCCGTGCGTTTTAGTTATCGACTCTTTCAGATGACTTGAACAGTCGTCTTAGGACTTGGCAAACATAGTGCCGAGTGCGAACACCGAATTCGGTGCATTAACGCGGATCGGTTTGACCACCGGCTGGCTAGAAATAGCACGCTTCAATGCGGGCTTGTTTTCGATTTGCACGCCTTTGGCGATCTGCTCTTCGACCAGCTTTTGCAATGTGACCGAATCGAGAAACTCGACCATGCGCTGATTGAGCGAAGCCCACAGCTCGTGAGTCATGCAGCGACCGGATTCACCCAGACAGTTTTCCTTGCCGCCGCAATGGGTTGCATCGATCGGCTCGTCCACCGACACGATGATGTCGGCAACGGTGATATCAGCAGCTTTCCGACCCAGCGTGTAACCACCACCGGGCCCACGGGTCGATTCGACCAGCTCGTGACGACGCAGCTTGCCGAACAACTGTTCGAGATAAGAAAGAGAAATTTGTTGACGTTGACTGATGGCAGCCAAGGTAACCGGACCGTTGTTCTGACGCAGGGCCAGATCGATCATTGCTGTGACCGCAAAACGGCCTTTAGTTGTGAGACGCATGGCAAGCTCCTTATGAGTTGGCTACCTTAAAAATACTGACGGGCGACTTGCCAGTCAGAACCGTCTCCGCCTCTCTTGGTGCCCGCGTCGGGTAGACGCAACACCAAGCCCGTTCATCGTGATTTTTTTTGTTGAGCGTTTAAATCAAGTATATCAGATGTCCCACTTAATCGGTCGGGTAAGCCTGGACTTCCAGTAACAGGGAGTGCGACGACGTTGTCTTTGCCCGCAGCCCCGAAAGCTGCCTGTTTGAGCACCGTCAACTGATCGCGAACCCGCGCTGCTTTCTCGAACTCCATGCTCCGGGCATGTTCCATCATCTGCTTCTCGAGCTTCTTGATTTCCCGAGCGATGTCTTTCTCGCTCATGTCTTCCACCGTGGCGCGCTGCAAGTCGAGCTTCTCCGCTTCCCTGCCCGCCTTCGCGCTGTACACCCCGTCGATCAAGTCCCGAACCTGCTTCAGGATGGTCTTCGGCGTGATGCCATGTTCCAGGTTATGTGCGATCTGTTTGACGCGTCTTCGTTCCGTCTCGCCGATAGCTTTTTTCATCGACTCGGTCATCACGTCGCCATACAGAATTGCGCGGCCGTTGACGTTTCGCGCTGCGCGGCCAATGGTCTGAATAAGCGATCGCTCGGCTCGCAGGAAACCTTCCTTGTCGGCGTCGAGAATCGCAACCAGTGAGACTTCCGGAATGTCCAGTCCCTCACGCAACAAATTGATGCCGACGAGCACATCGAAGGCGCCCAATCGCAAATCGCGCAAGATTTCTACCCGCTCGACCGTGTCGATATCGCTGTGGAGATATCGCACCTTCACGCCGTTGTCGCTGAGGTAATCGGTGAGCTGCTCGGCCATTCGTTTGGTGAGCGTCGTGATGAGCACCCGCTCGTTCTTCTCGACGCGTATTCGGATTTCCTGCAGTACGTCGTCCACCTGATTGGCAGCTGGGCGCACCTCGACGATGGGATCCACCAAGCCTGTAGGGCGAACCACTTGCTCGACGACCTGTCCTGCGTGGGTGTTCTCGTAGTTAGCAGGCGTCGCGGATACGAACACCACTTGCCTCATGCGAGTTTCGAACTCTTCGAATTTCAACGGCCGGTTGTCCAGAGCCGATGGCAGTCTGAAGCCGTACTCCACGAGAGTGGTCTTGCGAGCGCGGTCGCCGTTGTACATGGCGTTGAGCTGGCCGATCATCACGTGGCTCTCATCCAGGAACATCAATGCGTCCTTGGGCAGGTAGTCGGTGAGTGTCGAAGGTGGCGATCCCGGAGGCGCGCCGGACAGATGCCTCGTGTAGTTCTCGATGCCTTTGCAGTGACCGATTTCGCTGAGCATTTCCAGATCGAAGCGGGTTCGCTGTTCGACGCGCTGCGCTTCGACAAGCTTGCCCATGCCGACGAGTTCCTTGATACGACCTGCTAGCTCCAGCTTGATAGTCTCGACTGCGCTCATGACCTTCTCGCGCGGCGTCACGTAATGGCTCGAGGGATAGATAGTGAAACGCGGAATTTTCTGGCGGATTCTGCCGGTGAGCGGATCGAACAACTGGATCGATTCCAGCTCGTCATCGAACAGCTCGAGCCGCACCGCAAGCTCGCTGTGCTCGGCTGGAAACACGTCGATCGTGTCGCCCCGCACGCGGAAGGTTCCGCGCGAAAAGTCGTTTTCGTTTCGGGTGTACTGCATGCGTATGAGCTGCGCGATAGTGTCTCGCTGGCCCATCTTGTCGCCAACGCGAATGATCATTCGCATCTTGGTGTAATCCTCGGGCGCGCCGATGCCGTAAATGGCGCTCACCGTGGCCACGATGATCGTGTCGCGTCGCTCGAGAACGCTCTTGGTCGCCGACAGCCGCATCTGTTCGATGTGCTCGTTGATGGCGGAGTCTTTCTCGATAAAAAGATCGCGCTGGGGAACGTAGGCTTCGGGCTGGTAGTAGTCGTAGTAGCTGACGAAATACTCGACCGCGTTCTTCGGGAAAAACTCGCGAAATTCGCTGTAGAGCTGCGCGGCAAGCGTTTTATTCGGCGCGAAAACGATGGCGGGACGACCGGTGCGCGCAATTACGTTGGCCATCGTGAAAGTCTTGCCCGACCCGGTCACTCCAAGCAGAGTCTGGAACACCTCGCCGTCGTTCACGCCTTCGACCAGCTTGCTTATAGCGACAGGCTGATCGCCAGCGGGCTGATACGGCATGTACAGCTCGAACGGCGAGCCTTCGAAGGTGACGAATTCGCCGGCTTGCTGGGGAACGATCTCTTCGGCGATGGGGCTGATCTCTGACATGTTCGGCGGCTGCTTCCGTGTTGGCGGTTTCATGGGTAATACAGCCCGCTAAAATCGCGGGCAACCTGCAAGGCTAACGCAGGCAACATAAATACGCTACTGACTCCAAAGGACGATTTACATGTCTCTGTTTTCCGCCGTCGAAATGGCTCCCCGCGACCCGATTCTTGGTCTCAACGAACAGTTCGCTACCGACTCCAATCCCAACAAGGTCAATCTCGGCGTCGGCGTTTACTACGACGACAACGGAAAACTTCCGCTCCTGGAATGCGTCCAGGCCGCTGAAAAACAAATGATGCTCGACCCCAAGGCCCGCGGATATCTGCCTATCGACGGCATCGCCGCTTACGACGCTGCCGTGAAAGGCCTGGTTTTCGGTGTCGATAGCGAGCCCGTGAAGTCGGGTCGCATCGCCACCATCCAGGCTGTCGGTGGAACCGGAGGCCTAAAGGTAGGTGCGGACTTCCTGAAGAAACTCAACCCCAATGCCAAGGTTTTGATCAGCGATCCGAGCTGGGAGAACCATCAGGCGCTTTTCACTCAGGCAGGCTTCAAGGTCGAGACTTACAAGTATTACGACGCTGCAGCAAAAGGCATCGACTTCGCTGGCATGCTGGCTTCGCTGAAGGCAGCCCCTGCCGGCACGATCGCCGTGCTTCACGCCTGCTGCCACAACCCGACCGGCTACGACATCACTGCCGAGCAGTGGGATCAGGTGATTGCTGTGGTGAAAGACAAGAATCTCGTCGCCTTTCTCGACATGGCCTACCAAGGCTTCGGCCATGGAATTGCGGAAGATGGCGCGGTCGTCGGCAAGTTCGTCGCGGCCGGACTCACGTTCTTCGTCTCGACCTCGTTTTCCAAGAGCTTCAGCCTCTACGGCGAACGCGTCGGCGCCCTGTCGGTGCTCTGCGCAGACAAGCCGGAAGCCGATCGTGTGCTGAGCCAGCTCAAGATCGTTATTCGCACAAATTACAGCAACCCGCCCACGCATGGCGGCGCAGTGGTCGCCTACGTTTTGGGAACGCCTGCCCTGCGCGCGCTCTGGGAGAAGGAACTCGGCGAAATGCGGGTTCGAATCAAGGCCATGCGTTCTTCGCTGGTTGAAAAACTCAAGGCTGCCGGTGTCAAGCAGGACATGCGCTTCATTACCGAGCAGATCGGCATGTTCAGCTACTCGGGCCTCAGCAAAGACCAGATGGTTCGCCTTCGCAACGAGTTCGGTGTCTACGGCACCGACACCGGCCGCATGTGCGTTGCGGCGCTCAACAGCAAAAACATCGACTACGTCTGCGCAGCCATAGCAAAAGTGGTTTGAATTCCGGGGGAGGATTCGCTTTGAAAAAGGGCGAAAGCTCCAATTAGTTCCGGCGTAACTAGTGTTTCCTCTCCAGACAGCAGTCACAAGCTGCTGATATATTGCACTGCAACATTTATGCCTTTCAGGCGAAAAAACAGATGCTCTACCAACTCTACGAAGCGCAACGCTCCCTCATGGAGCCCTTCTCCGAATTCGCTCACGCGGCCTCGAAAATGTTCTCTGCGCAAGGGTCGACGCTTGCTCAGAATCCGATGGCTCAGCGCATTTCGGCTGCCTACGATCTAGCCTACCGGCTTGGCAAGGATTACGAAAAGCCGCAGTTCGGGCTGCAGACCGTCGATGTCGACGGCGTGGAGGTAGCGATTCACGAGCGCGTGGAGGTGACCAAGCCGTTTTGCCAACTGCTTCGCTTCAAACGCTTTTCGGACAACCCGGCCACCCTGACCAAGCTCAAAGGCCAGCCCGCAGTGCTAATCGTGGCCCCGCTCTCCGGCCATTACGCGACTCTCCTGCGCGACACGGTCAAGACCATGCTCAAGGACCACAAGGTCTACATCACCGACTGGACGAATGCCCGCATCGTCCCGTTGGCCGATGGCTCGTTCCATCTGGACGACTACGTCAATTACGTCGAAGACTTCATTCGCCACCTGCAGGGCATCTACGGCAACTGCCACGTAATCAGCGTTTGCCAACCTACCGTGCCCGTGCTGGCAGCGGTATCGCTCATGGCATCGCGCGGTGAAAAAACGCCGCTTTCGATGGTGATGATGGGCGGCCCGATCGACGCTCGCAAATCGCCGACTGCCGTGAACAACCTGGCAATGAACAAGACCCTCGACTGGTTCGAGAACAACGTCATTTTCCCGGTGCCGGCGAACTTTCCCGGTGAAGGGCGGCTCGTGTACCCGGGCTTTTTGCAGCACACCGGTTTCGTCGCGATGAATCCGGATCGACATGCCAAGAGTCATTACGACTACTTCAGCGATTTGATCAAGGGCGACGACGCAAGCGTCGAGGCGCATCGCAAGTTCTACGACGAGTACAACGCGGTGCTCGACATGGACGCCGATTACTACCTCGAAACCATTCGCGTGGTGTTCCAGGATTTCAATCTGGTGAAGGGGAACTGGGATGTGAAAAACGTCGACGGCGTGCCGGAACGCGTTCGCCCGCAGGACATCACCAAGACTGCATTGCTCACCATCGAAGGCGAGCTCGACGACATTTCGGGCTCCGGCCAGACCCGTGCGGCGCATTCGCTGTGCACCGGCATCCCGCGCGAGAAAGCCGATCACCTCGAAGCCAAGGGCGCCGGCCACTACGGCATTTTCAGCGGCCGCCGCTGGCGCGATATCGTGTATCCCGCCGTGCGGGATTACATCAAATCGCACAACAAGCAGACGCCAGTGGCTGCGAAGTCGGAGGCCAAAAAATTAGCCCCGGTGACTGCAACTCCGGCTAAGAAAGTCGCAACAAAGACGAGCGCTGCCAAGACGATCGCTTTAAAGAAGACTGCCGCAAAGAAAGTCGCGAAAAAAACTCCGGCTAAAAAAGCAGTTGCGTGAAGCCCTGCCCGACTGAATGACGTCCAGCCTCGCCGAACGAATCAACGACGCACTTCCGCAAACGCAATGCACTCGATGCGGCTATCCGGATTGCGCGTCGTACGCGAGAGCTGTCGCCAGCGACGAGGCCGATATCAATCAGTGTCCCCCCGGGGGTAGCGGAGGCATCGCCCGGCTCTCGCTCATTACCGGTCGACTTGCCAAAGCGCTGAATCCCGAAAACGGCTTCGAAGGCCCGCGCCTGATGGCCGTGATCGACGAGGCCTGGTGCATCGGATGCACCTTGTGCATCAAGGCCTGCCCGACCGATGCCATTCTGGGCAGCAACAAGGTCATGCACACCGTCATCGAGCCTTATTGCACCGGGTGCGAGCTGTGCGTGCCGGTTTGCCCGGTGGACTGCATCAGTCTGGAGCCTGTCGGGGAAGCCACCGGCTGGAAGGCATGGTCGCAAGCGCAAGCAGCGACGGCACGTGCGCGCTACGAAAGCCGAACCATTCGTTTGGCGCAGCAGGACATCGAGCATTCGGCACGTCTCGAAAACAAGGCAATCGAGAAACTCGCCGACCTCCCGACGCACACCCATGGCGCAGAAGGCGCCGAGGCGGACCGCAAGCGCTCCATCATCGAAGCTGCACTTGCCAAGTCGCGCGCAGCCCGCGAAAAGCGCGGCCAGACCCCGTAAATTCGCCCTTTTTTTCGGCATTTCTGCCGAAGCTGAGAAAATACGGCATCCGTATGAACGATCTCCAGACTTCCCGCCGCGTATCCGTCGCTCCGATGATGGATTGGTCCGACCTGCATTGCCGCTACATGCACCGGCTGCTGTCGCGCCACGCCCTGCTCTACACCGAGATGGTCACCACAGGCGCGCTTCAACATGGCGACATCGAGCGGCATCTGCGATTCAACGAATCCGAGCATCCGATCGCGCTGCAGTTGGGCGGCAGCGAACCTGCCGATCTGGCACACGCTGCCAAGCTCGCAGAACAGTGGAACTACGACGAGATCAACCTCAATTGCGGATGTCCTTCGGAGCGAGTGCAAAAGGGTGCGTTCGGCGCCTGCCTGATGAATGAGCCAGCGCTGGTGGCCGATTGCGTGAAGGCGATGGTCGATGTGGTGAGCGTTCCCGTGACCGTGAAGCACCGGATCGGCATCGACAAAACCGAGAGCTACGAATTCGTACGCGACTTCATCGGGCAGGTGAGCGAAGCCGGGTGCAATGTGTTCATCGTTCACGCGCGAAATGCGTGGCTGAAGGGCTTGAGCCCGAAGGAGAATCGCGAGATTCCGCCGCTTCGATACGAAACGGTGTATCGACTCAAGCAAGAGTTTCCTGCGCTGCATATTTCGATCAACGGCGGCTTGTCCACGAACGAGCTCATTGCCGAGCAGCTGAAGCATGTCGACGGCGCAATGATCGGCCGCACGGCGTATCACGAACCCTGGACGCTCGCGTCGTGGGATGAAGCGTTCTTCGGCAAGCCTGCATCGCAACTCACGCGCGACGACGTCGAAGATGCAATGGTCGATTACATGGAAATGGAAACCGCGCGCTATGGCACCCACTGGCACGCGATTGCGCGGCACATGCTGGGCCTGAAGAACGGCATGGCCGGGTCGCGTAAATGGCGTCAGGTCTGGAGCGATCACCGCTTGAAAACGCTGCCGGTTCGCGAGGTGTCGCGTCTGGCGCGAGCCGCCATGCAAGAGACCGCGCAAAAGCTCGAAGACGATCGTCGAGTGCGCGTCGAAAACGACACGCCCAAGTTGATATCCGCTTAGTCGGCTGCGTCGTCCAGGCGCTTGATGACCGCAAGCGTCGACTCCAGAATCTCTTCCGAAAACTCATTGCCACCAGCCTCGTTGCGTGTCGCACGTGCCAGGTTGAGCGCACCGACCATCATTGCCAGATTCGCGATGGCGGCTTCGCGTTTGCGTGTGCCTCCACGGGCAGAACTCATCTTCTCGAGTTGATCGACCATACGCGCCAGACCTGCTGCGTAGATTGCGCGCACCGGCTTGGCGTCGTCCTCTCTCGCAATGTCGGTTGCGAACGCGCCGGCAGCGCAACCCCTCCCCATGTGATCGCGGTGCGAGGTACTCAGGTAGTGTCTGGCGATGGCCATCAGCTTCCCCTCGGGGCCGGCGTTGTCCGCAAGCGAATTCCAGCGGTCGCGGCTTTGATCGAACGCGCGTGTGCACGCAGACTCCGCGAGCGCATCCTTCGACGCGAAGTGACCGTAGAAGCCACCATGCGTGAGGCCGGCATCTGCCATGACATCGGCCACGCTGATGCCGTTCAATCCACGCTCGCGAAACAGATGCGCCGCCGATGCCTCGATTTTTTCGTGATTCAGTTCGGCCTGTTCTCTCGACACTTTTGCCATTCATCTATTCCTTATTTCGCTTGCGCCGCAGCAATTGCCGGCTGTTGGCGCTTGATGAACATGACCGACACCGCCGCAATGACGCAGGCCGCACCTGCCGTATAGAGCGCAGGTGTGTAGCTCAAAAGGACCGTGCGACTCAGTCCAGCGCCGTAGGCCGCAACCGCCGCGCCCACCTGATGCGATGCGAAGATCCAGCCAAACACCAGCGGCGCACGCTCACGCCCAAAAGCCGCGCCCGCCAGCTTCACGGTCGGTGGAACCGTTGCAATCCAGTCGAGGCCATAGAAGATCGCGAAGAAAGACAGCCCGTACAAAGTGAAAGTGGAATGCGGCAACCAGAAAAGCGACAAGCCGCGCAAACCGTAGTACCAGAAGAGAAGTTTGCGAGTGTCGAAACGGTCCGACAACCAGCCGGACCCCACGGTGCCGATGAAGTCGAAAAACCCGATCATCGCGAGTACCGATGCGGCTGGTAGTGCCGCCAGCCCGTAGTCGCCGCAAAGCGAGATGAAGTGGGTCTGGATGAGGCCGTTGGTGCTCAGGCCGCAAATGAAAAATGTTCCGGCAAGAACCCAGAAAGTGGGAATCCTGGCGGCATCGCGGAAGACGATGAACGGCGTGAAGATGTTCATCTTCAGCGCGGGAGCGACGGCCGATACGCCTGCAGCGGAGCCAACCGGCGTATTCGGCGCGTGCTCCCCGAAGGGCAGCAAGCCAAGATCCGACGGACGATTGCGCAGGAACATCAGAACGAGCGCGCACGCAATGCCGCTTGTCACCACGACGGGCGCGATGGCGGCGCGCCAGCCGAAGTTATCGACCAGCCAGGCGGCCAGCGGAAGGAAAAGTAGCTGCCCGGTCGCAGAACTTGCAGTGAGCAGACCAATGACGAGTCCGCGCCGCGCCGTGAACCATCGAGTCGCGACCAGTGCGCCGAGCACCAGCGCGGTCATCCCGGTGCCGATTCCAAGCATCACGCCCCACAAGGCGACGAGTTGCCAGAACTCCGTGACGGCGAGCGACAAACCCATGGCGCAAGCGATGAGCGCAAGTGCAGTGCAAACGACTCGCTGCAGGCCGAATCGCTCCATCAACAACGCCGAGAACGGTGCCATGAGGCCGAAGAGAACGAAGCGCAGTGCCAGCGCCGACGACACCATGTCCGGATTCCAGCCGAACTCTTTGCCCAGAGGTTGAAGCATGACGCTGGGGATGCCTAGCGCCGCTGCCGTGGACAACATCACCACGAAGGCGACGGCTGCAATGACCCATGCGTAATGGATTCCGGAGCGCGACAACCGCGCAGAGAGTTTTTCGGCAAACATGACGATCTCTTTTAAATGTTGGACGTCATATATTAATTGATAACAAAAATGCCGGTGCGCAGAGCACCGGCATTACCAGAACGGACTGTCGACCGAAGGCAAGAGCGGATGGTTATTCCGCGAGCCGACTATCGACGTTCAAGGTTCTAGTTCTTCATCGCCTTTGCAGCGTCACGACGCGCCTTGATTTCATCGTGATTGCGCTGGGCGCCAGCCTGCTGCTGAGTAATGACGGAGCGAACGTTGGCGGGCAAGTTCTGCTTGAGCGCCTTCCGATAGCGAGCCAGTGCGGCATCTTCACCGCGCTCGCACTCGTCGAGCATGGCCACATCGGAATGCCCTGCCAAGGTGCCCTTCACCGATACCCAACCGCGGTGCAAAGCGCCAGACGCCGTGCCGCCCTCTTCCGGCTTGCCGCCGAGACCGACAACCAGTGCGCGGAGCTCGTTCGCAGCCTTTGCGCAGGTTTCCGAGCGACGTTGGAACAAGGACTTCAGATCCGGGTTGTTGGTGTTCTCGGCGCATGCCTTGAAACCGTACTCGCCGTCATGCGAATTCTCGATCAGGTCGTTCAAAACGTCGATCACGTCGTCGTTGCTCAAGTCGTCTTGCGACGAAGCGCCGACATTGCTATCGACACGATCCCATGCTGCTCGTGCAGCGTGGCGCGCGTTCGGCCATGAGAGGCGCGATTCGCGGCCCATTTCTGCCCAGTCTGCTTGCAGACGGTTGTCGACAGCGTCGAAATCGCCTTCGTACTTGGTGCGAGCGTTCCAGCCCAATTCGTATGCAGGGTGGTATTCCTCGTAAGCCATTCCGGTTTCGTAGTAAGGCTCACGAGTGTAGTTCTCGCGCCAGTACGCGGTTTCAGCCGTCGGATTGACCGCCTCTGCAGTCGCCTTGCCGGCAAGACCACCCACGATCGCGCCGCCCACTGCGCCGACTGCTGCACCGATAGGGCCGCCCATCGCGCCGAAGCTGGCTCCGGCCACCGCGCCGCCTGCGGCACCGACACCAGTGCCTACCGGGTGCGCACCGGGTTCGTCCGAAAGAGGGTCGCGATTCAGGTCACGATTCAGATCACGTTCTTCAGCCATTTTTATCTCCTTAAATACGTTGCCGTTTGGAAGTCTTGCGCCAGATGTTTCGCGTCAGAGGTCTAACAAGACATCGTCGAGAAGGACACCGGGTCACATTTATCCGGGTTGAGTTCGGTGTTCTCGACCTTCACAAATTCGTGATGCCAGGAACTCTTCACCTACCCAGTGAACTCATGGTCAACGTCGATATTTTTTTGAGAGGTCGGTTCGTGTCGCTGCGCGGTGTAGGAGAAAACCGCGTACCTCATGCTTTGCCTAGCGACTGCCCTGCACATGCGAAATAAGCCATCGAAGTGGCGTTAACATTTCGCAGAACGGCAGAGTGTCGATCTCGGACTGACCACGAGCGCCGAATCAATTGAAGGATTACGAATGACTTTCCGAAGCGACACGCGAACCTTGTGTCTACCCAACTCCCCATCGAACAATTCTTCATGCGAGATGGCAATGAAGTTGCGCGAAGGACCCCATTCGTTTGCTTCTCCGTTCGCATACTTGGTCATACTGCCGCTCGCGTTTTTATCGGCGTGCTCGTCCGTCTCTTTGAAAGAGCCTCAGCGGCCGATATCGACGCCCGCTCCTGTCGTGACCGCCCCGGCTTCACCTGCTCCTCCAACGGTGGTGTTGTCTCCGAATCGGCCGCCGGTGGCCGTGGCCAATCCAATCCCGTCGCCGGGCTCTGGTCCCGCAGCAACGGGCGCGACGCCGGCTCTGGCGCCATCGGTTACCGGCTCTTCGGCGACCTCGGCAATCGACGCCCGTTTCCCCACTCCTGCGACGGTCTACAACACACCTGGCCTAGCCGCGAACCGAACCACATACACCAGCGCCAACGAGTTGCGCGCATGGCTCGCATCGCTCACGTCGCTGGGAACCCGCTCTGGCGCGCTGAACGCTGCCGTGCTCGACATGGGCCGCTCACAGCAGGGTCAGCCGCTCGACGCGCTCGTGATGACTCAGGATAGCGACGTAGTGGCATCGGTTCTGGTGGCATCGCCGAAACCGACGGTTGTGTTCGTGGCGGGTCAGCATGGCGATGCGCCCGCCTCGACCGAGGCAGCTCTTGTACTTGCACGCGAACTGGCACAGGGTTCATTGCGAGGGATGCTCGAGCAGTTGAACGTGATCGTCGTTCCGAGGGCGAATCCGGATGGTGCAGTGAGCGGCACGGCATTGGCATCTAACGGAGTCGATATCGCGACCGATCATGTGCGGCTCTCGACTCTCGAAGCCCAGGCCATCGCTCGCCTTCTGCGCGATTACCGTCCTGCGGTCGTCGTCGACGTCGGTGAATATCAGGCCGGCAGCAAATTCATCGACCAGTTCGGCGTGGCGCCTTCACATGATCTTTTGCTGCAGTACAGCATGACCGCGAACATGCCCGAGTTCCTGACCCGCGCCGACGAGGAGTGGTTTCGCAGGCCACTTGTCGCAGCCCTGGACAGAGAGCTTCTGACCAACGAGTGGTACTACACCACCGGCGTTGACACCGACAACACGACCAACAAGACATTTGCGATGGGATCGCTCGACGCCGATTCGCTGCGCAATGTTGCAGGACTTCGGAACAGCATCGGATTCACGATTGCGAGCCGCGGCGTCGGCATCGCTAGACAAAACCTGCAACGCAGAGTGCACTCGCTCATGATCGCGATGACGAGCATTCTTCGCAGCACTGCATCGAAGGCGTCGGAGCTTGCGCAACTCCGCCCGTATCTCGATAGGGAAGTTGCGCAGCGCGCGTGTCGCGACGAAGCATCGCTGGGTAACGTGCAAGGCGAAGCCAAATACAACCTCACCATGCTCGACCCTGTCACCGGTCGCGACAAGCTCACTGTGGTCGACTGGAAATCTTCGCTCGACACCACCGTCTCGCGTACACGGATTCGCGCGTGCGGATACTGGCTCAGCGCAAGCTCGGTGAATGCGGTGCAGCGTCTGCGTCAGGCTGGCGTGCAGGTCATGAAAGTTGCAGAAACCGGCTCGGTCATCGGTGACTTTTACAGACGTGGCCCGGCTGCGGTCGGTGGCCTGCCTTCTAACAACTACTCGCTTCAACGCGGGTTGATCGACATGCCGGCCGGCAGCTTTTATGTGCCGATGAATCAGGCCTGGGGCAACCTCGCGCTTGTCGCAATGGAGCCAGACATGAACACGTCGTTCGTTGCCACCGGCGTCCTCCCGAACACCGACGCCATGGCGCGCCTGATCGGCGATCCCAATGCGCGGATGGACCCCGTTCCATAACAGAGCAGCGATCGAACACATTGCGAACCTATCGGGAGCACGCGTCCTACAGATTCTTCGGCACACACCGACACCACCGTTGTCGCCAGCACGGCTAAATCGAATGCACTACAACTAGAGGGGCAAGCTATGAAGCCATTCGTACTCGAAAATTCCATGCTCACCATGAACGACGTGTTCTATCCGAAGGGATACCTTGTCGTGATGTTCGAAAAGGCCGATGACGCGAAGGCTGTTGCCGAGAAGCTCGAGGCAGCCGCAATCGACATGAGCGAGGCCATGCTTGTATCGCCCGAAGCAGTTTTAGAGAAAATTTTTCCGACGACCGAAGACGTCGACGACGTTCTTCCCTCTCCAGGCAGCGAGGGTGGTACGGCCCGGCGATTTGCGCAACTCGCGCGGCAGGGACACACGATGCTGATGGTTCCGGCAAAGTCGAACGACGCGGCGGCGCTCGCAATGGATGTGATCAGACAAGTGCCATTTTCCATTGCGGAGAAGTACAGCACGTTCATCATCGAAGACATGGAGTGACGCTCAGCGCGGCTTTACCTCAGCGGCCCCGTTTCTCATTGGCCAACAGGTTGCGCTTTTCGATTTCATTTAGTGCTGCAGCGGAGCACTGCGTGACTGCGAAATCTCCGCGCTGAAGGTGGCCATTGCTGGCGCCCAGAAATATGCTGCTGGCGTCACCCATGTTGTTGTTGCCGAGTATTTTCGGAGTGCATCCTGAGGGAACAGAACGCCTATCGAGCTTCACGACGTTGCTGCGCGACTTCACGCCGCAAAAGCTGTAGCGGCCTGCCCAGTCGGTCGTGAAGTGCATTCCATTCTGCAGATAGATTTTTGCGCGAGCGATGCCCGGTTCGCCATCCGATTGCACGCCATCGCCGTTCACATCGACGAAAACTTTCCCTGCGATGCAGCCGTCTTCTCCGAATACGCCGGCCGTTACTTCGACCTTGGCAATTGCAACGCTGGAGAGCAAGCCGCTAACCGAGGACGCTTGCGCACTGTTCGACGCAACCCCGACCTTTGCACCGGCGCCGACTCGAAGCCGGTATTCGATTTCCGCAGTCGCCCCTGCCAACAAATCGCCGATTTCGAATTTTTGGATGGATCCTTGAGGCCTGAAAGAATCGATTGGGGAAGAAACGCTTCCGCGAATAATTCTTGCGGTTCGCTCCACTAGTCTGAATCCGACCGGCAAGCTGTCCTGCACCGCGACCGACGTTGCAACGCCGCTCGAAAGATTTTTGACCGCGATGCGGTAGGACACCGTGTCGCCTATTTCTACCCGTTTTGCCCCCACCGATTTGGTCACGATCAGGCCGTCTTCTCCGCTGGTGACGCGGCTCGTTTCGGATTGTGAGCATCGACTCGCCGGCGCGCACGAAGGACCCGGGACCGGATCGGCCGAAACGGAACCGGACAGCGCTACTGCGGAGTACTGAACGTATTGCGAGTTGCCCAACGAGGCACGCGGCATCACTACGAATTCGATATCGGTCGTCATATCGGAAGAGGCTCTTGCCGATCCTGTTCCAGCTCCAGCGTTCTTACAGACCAACAGCGCGGCTTCCGAAGTGCAAGACCAGCCTGGAGTCGTCACCGCAACGAACTCCATCCCGTCGGGCATCAGCATTCTCACGGAAGCGTCTTCGATCCTCGAACCTCCGGTGCTGGTAACGACGGCGTGGTAGATCGATCTTGCGCCCACGCGCAACGCCGGTGTCGGCCCGTTCATTCGAATCGACACATCGGCATCGCGTTCGATGGATACCGGCGACGTGCTCGCACAATGCGGCTTGTTCGTGCATCCGGGGCCAGCGGCGGGCGGCGCGCCCATCCCGGTCGGATCGATGGAAGCGTATTGAATAACGTTCTCGGTTGCCGTTGAAACTGTCGGCAGAACGAACAATTCGAAAGTAGAGCTTTCTCCTGTTCGCAGCGCCCCCACATGTGTGCAGATCACTGTCGATACCACGCTCGCACAACTCCAGTTCTCACCGACGGCCGAATCGAACTGGATACCGTTCGCCAGAAGAATCTCGACGGTCGGTGTCGCAGCATCTCCCAATCCGTCGTTCATGACCTGAAGCACATAGCTGGCCTGCCCCCCCACATGAAGATCCGGCAAGGGTCGGCGCCAGGCGATTTGAAGTCGCGCCTCAGGCAAGCTCTCGACGCTGGAGGCGATAGTCGCTAAGGCACTGCTCGCGCAACGAACCGGGGTAACGCAAGCCGCGCCGGGATCGACCGCCTGGATGTCGTTGGCGGCATGGACGCCTGCATGCACGACCACGTTTTTGCCACCGGCGTCAGCATTGGGTTCGACCGTGATGCTTGACGATCGAACTTCAGGTGCGTTGAGCGATGATTCCAGCTCGCAGGTGATCACTCCGTTGATGGGAGCCGCGCAAGTTGCGCCGGAAGAGACCGATTTGTACGCAAGCTCATCGGGCAGCTTGAGTTTGAACTTCGCGCCTCGAGACGGGCCAGTTCCCCTGTTCTCCAGCGTGACGTCGTAAGTTGCAGTTTTGGCTACGGTCAATGCGGGTGTCGGGCCGGCAATCGAGACGAACAGGTCCGAGCCTTCACGAACGGTGTTGGTTGATTTTTGCGCGCACAGATCGGGGTCGTTGCACGAGGGTCCGGGCGGTAGCGACACCGGGCCACCCGACGCGTCGATCGCTGCGTAAATCGCGCCCGAGACGTTGGCCATCGACGCCTGCGGAACCAGATGCAGCATTGCCGTTGCCGACCCGTTTGCAGGCACCTCTGCATCGAGCCGGCAGCTGGTGGCGCCGCCAACAAGCGGATCGCAAGTCAGCCCCTGAGAAGGCGACTCCGTATCGAGCGCCAAACCATCGGGCAGTTTGAAATCGATCGGCGGTCGAGACTTGATGCCACCGCCCAGATTGGTAATGGTCACGCCGACAGCGTCGCCCTTGCCCACCACCATCGACAGCGGAGCCTGATCGAGCTGAACCTTGAGCCTCACACCGGAATGAACGATGCCGGCACCGATAGACGAGCACGTTGCGGCGTCGGTGCAGGTGGGGCCGGGCATGGGAGGCGCTGAATTATGAGCATCGACCGACGCATCCAGATTCTGCGCAGGCTGCATCGTCGCCGACGGCGAAAGATGAAGGTCGATCGTGATCGGCTCACCTTGCACGACCGCACCGCTGTAGATGCACTCGATCTGATCGGTCACTTCGGGACAGGCGATTTTTCCGGCAGGCGCAGCGTCGATCAGCGTCAAACCCGACGGCAAGCGAATTCGAAATCGCGGATCCATTGCAGGGTTGAGCCCCATGTTGGCAAGCGTGACCGATTGCGTGCTTTGTCGTCCCACCTCATACGAAGGCGCTGGAGGCACGAACGCGATAGTGAGTTGGACGTCGTCTTGCACCGGTGCGGAGGTAACTACCCCGCACACGGGCGTGGCGCAAGGACCGGACATATCGATAGCGGCAAGGTCGTTGGATGGGCTCAGCGCAACACGAACCGTCATCGGTTTTCCGCTGGCTGCCGAGGTGGGTTGAACTTGAAGGTCGAGTTCGGTCTGACTGTGAGCCGGACCCAGATCGGATTCGTATGTGCAGGTACGGACAAGCGGAGCGTCAAGCACGCAACTCCACAGCGGAGAAATCGCTTTCAACAAAAGCTCATCGGGCAATTGAATTTTTACCGCAGTGCCGATCAAGGAACCCGGGCCCTGATTTGCAACGGTCACCGAATACATCGACTCCTGTGCCACTTTCAGTTCAGGTGCAGGACCGCTCAATGCCATCAACAAATCCGCGCCGTTTCCAGTCGTGCCGGTGCTCTTTTGCGCGCAAATCCCGGCGGAATTGCAAGACGCTCCAGGCTGCCTCGTCACCGCAGCTCCATTGCTTTCTATCGCGGCAAATATCGTCGCAGACCGGCCAACCAGAGACGGCTGCGGCATGACGTCCAACGATACGGTCGCCTCTCCAGTAGGCGGAATGTCCGGACCGACCTTGCAATCGATAAATCCGGCGGATGGCGGAGTGCAGTCGAGGGTCGAGGATCGGGATTTCGAATCGAGTTCGAGACCGGCGGGTAGAAGAAATCGAATCGCGACGTTCTTTGCCGTGCCGTGAGCCGCGTTGCGAATCTTCAGTTCGACGCGAGTTACGTTACCCACCGACAAAGCCAGCGGTCTCGCGTCGAAATCGACGCTCAGGTTTACTCCGGAATCGACCGCTCCTGTGCCGATGGATGCGCATGCGACGGTAGAGGCGCATCCGGCAGGTGCCGGCGCAGCCTGTTCATCGATCGACGCATAGATCGTTTCGGCCGCAATCAAATTCGTGTCGGCTTTCAGCTTCAAGGTCACCGTCGGACTTTGGTTCTGTGTCACCGAACCTGTGTATTTGCAATCGAGCGCACCGGTAGTGCCCTGGCATGCGAACTCGGACGGCAACGTCGAATCGAGCTGAAGACCCGAAGGCAGCTGAATTTTCACATTCGCGCTCGACACGGCGCTCAAACCCGTGTTGCTCAAAACCATATCCTGCGACGCAATGACACCGAGTTCGTACAAGGGGCCAGGCCTTAAGAACGAAATGCCGAGTTCCACATCCGAGCCGACCGACGACGACAAGTGATTCACACAAATCGCTGGCGCGTTGCACGACACGCCGGGATCGAACCCAGAGGCTGTGCCCGACCGATCGGCGCCGGCGAATACCGTCGCCGGAGTTCCGCCCGCACTTGCGGTCGGCGCAACGACTAGAGATGCATCCAGGGTGCCACCGCCGGCGATGTCTTTACGGGCAACGCAAGTCACCAATTCGCCGGGTGGCCCTGAAGCCGATGCAATGCAATTCCAGTCAGCCGCCTGCGACACGCTCTTGTAGATCAGGGTTGCCGGCACTCTGAATTTGAAAGTCGCTCCCGTTGCGGTTCCGGATCCTTCGTTGGTGAGCGTGATTTTGTAGATCGACTGCTTGCCAACAGCGAGCGCAGGCACCGGGGAATCGAGCCTGATCTTGAAATCGTTGCCGTCGTCGACTTTCGGCACCAACTTGCTCGCGCAAACACCTGGCGTGTTGCATGCAGCGCCAGGATCCAGCGTGACCGGCCCACCCCCAGCCTCATTGACCGATGCGTAAAGCGTCGCCGGGCTGTTTGCAAGCGGACTCTCTGGAATGACATGGATAGTCGGCGTGAGCTTGTTGCGCGGCCCAACGCGATCGGTCAAGGTGCACGAGTAAATTGAATTGGTCGGCAAGCCGCAAGTCATGAGAGTCGGAGGCAATGCGGCATCGAATCTAAGGCCCGCAGGCAATCGAAACTTGATGCCAGAAGCCACAGCGTCAGCGCTACCAGCGTTGTTCACCGTCACGTCGATCGAAGCACTCTTTCCGACTGTCAGCGACAGGGCGCCAGGATCGTACGCGACGGAGAGTCTTATGCCCGAATCGACGTTGCCGCCCGCGATCGTTGCGCATAGCGGCGCATTGCACGGCGCCGTCGGATTGGGCGGAACTCCGTTCCGTTTGTCGACGGCCGCGTATAAGGTCGCCGGCATATTGGCCATGGACGCTTGCGGCGTAATGTTCAGCGGAATCGATCGGGTCCCTCCGTTTGCTGCAATGTCACCCGTTGCAGTGCAATCGACCAAGCCTCCCGTCTCCACGCAACTCCACAGCGACAGCATTGCCGAGTTGAACTTCATTCCGGCCGGAAGCTGGACTTTGAGTCTGGCATTGGTGGCTATGGATACGCCAGTGTTGGTGACTTGAAACGAAGACAGCGAACTCGTTCCGACGGTGAAAGGCGCACCGCTACCCTGTGCCGTAATTTCAAGTGCCACCCCCGGCTGAACACGGACGCCTGCAGTGGCGATGCAGTACACGCCGTCGACAGAACAAGTTGCCGGATCGGGCGCAGCGCCGCCGTCTTTGCCAATGGAGATTCTCATCACCGCATTCGCATTCACATCGGACAAGCCAGGCAGCACGCTGAAACCGAGGTTGCCCGGGCTGGCTGCAGTCAGCGGTGGCGATGCCGGTTTGACGTCGCATACACCGGTAGTCCCCGTCCCCTGGCAAGTCCAGTTCGGCGCGTTCACGGTGCTCGATTTGACGCTGCTCGGCATGTAGATGCGCACTTGTGCGCTCGTTGCCGAAGCCAAAGATTTGTTCTGCACCTTGACCGCGTAAGTGCCGCGTTCGCCGGCATAGAGCGGCGCGACGTTCGTGACCTCCAGCGCCAGATCGGGGGGTGCCGGTTTGAGCCTGACAGTGCAAGACGCGTCGGGTAACCCCGCAGAGATGGAAACAGAAGCGCAACCGTTGCTGTCCAGAACGTAGCTACCGGGGAATGTGGGGGTGGCCGCGTAAGTGCCGGGCGTCATCAAATAGGTCGAGATTCGTGCCTTCGCCCCACTGACAACTGGCGCCGCTATTCCGGCTCCCGTCAAACTCATGCCGAATTGCGTGTAGTCGGCAGGCGCGGGAGAAGCTTCGAACGTGACGTTCAACCAATGCGGAATCACGTCGTGGCATATCAGTCGGATAGCGCGCAATGTCGTATCTGTGCCGGCAACGAATCCGCCGACGATCTGGTTAGAGGTGCACACGCTCGCCGGCAAGGCGACACCGCTAAATCCGATCTGATTTCCCGTTACCGCCAACGGCGAGCCGAGCTGAACCGCGACGACGGTCATCCTGAAATTCGAGCAGACGAGCGTGGCACCCGCCAAGGTCGCTCCGGATATATGTTGCTCGGGAATCCACCCGACCAACACGCTCTGCGCCGGGCAATTCACTTCCTTGGTGGCTGTGGGACTCGTCGCCGCCGCCACTGCGCTGGTGTACGCCGCGGCTCGCGTCAAGACGAACGAGGACGGCTCCACGTTGGCGCAAATTCCCTCCAGACGAACGGCGCCCGAATTCGTCGTACCCAGTCTCAAGCCAGTCATCACCTGTCCGACCGGACAAAGCACCTTGGCGGAGTCGACTCCTCCGGCTGTTCCCACCGCAACAAGCGGAGTGCCCATGCTGGACAGACTGGCACCAGGAGCCGCGAATGCCTGATTGACCAGCGCGAACAGAAGCACGATCCACAACATCAGGATGAACCCAGCGACTGCCAACCGCCTGATGATTTTTCTCATTTGAACAACTCGCCCATCGAGCCAAAAATCTCTTCGTCGAATTTGAAACGCATGTGCAGGTACAAGCCCTTCTGCGTGTAGTCGCTGCCCGCGAGATCGTCATCGCGGTATCCCTTGACGTTCAGCCCGACGGCTACGGCCAGATTTCTCGCCAGTCGATAGGCGAGTTCGCCGCCGTATTGCGTATTGCGCGCGCCTGCGTAAGGGCCGCCGGAGATGTCCTTGAACACACTCGACGTAAGCGCGATGTCCCATCTGTCGGCGAAGTCGTAGGCGACTCGGCCACCGAGCAGTGCGGCATTGAAGGGAGCTGCGAACTGCGGTCCTCCCGCACCGTTCTGCAGCAGATCGACGCGGCGCTTTGCGGTTGCGCGACCGCTGAACCACCATGGACGTGACGGGTGATAGTCGGCGACCGTCGACAGCAGCTGAAGGTCGTAGCTGCCGGACTGGGCGTTCGATGGATCCCGCGAATATTTGTATTCGTAGGTGAACAGCCAGTTAACCTGGTTGTTGTCGACCGGGCGCCACGCAATGCCGGTCTGCAATCGGTCCTGCGTCAGATTGCCCCTCGTATTGCCAGCGTTGTCCTGGTTGTAGATTCCGAGGAGCAGGTAATTGCGCGCGAGCAATGCCCAACCATCGTCCAGCCGTCTTCGCACCGATGTTGTCGAGATGTACTGGTTCTCCGATTGATCGCCCGCGTAATTCGTCAGATCGAAAAGATGACGCCATTCCAGCCGGGTCGAAGCACGCCACTCGATCTTGTCGGCATATTCAAGGCCGGCACCTAGCGCAATCGCATCGCGCGTAGTGCCGGAAAAGACCTTCAAGGCCTCGGCCTTCCCCGAGATCGCAAGCTCATTCGTCGCCTGCCACACGTTGCGAGCGCCGTTGGTGAGTTGAGCGTCATGGATCGAGACCGACGGACTCGCGTCGGATCGCGCGTTCCTCAATCCGTATTCGGAATACACGCTTCCACCTGCGCCGAAAGATCGCGCAATGCCGACGCCGAGCGTGGTGCTCTCTGCGCCGCTGTCTATCGATACGCCGCTACCCAGTCCGCTTTGAACCTCACCGCGTGCATAGAGCCTGGTGCGCTCCGCAATCTCGTACGAAGCCCCAAGTTCGACCTGGTGGATGGACGAGTCGTCCATCGATTGCTCGTACTCGCCTTCGACCTGCGCGCGAGAGGAGAGCTCGTACTGCGCGCCCAGCCTCACCGTCGTCGTTCTGACGGGCAGCGTGTTTGCGAGCGAGGCGAATCCGGTAGGCAGCAAGGAATCGGTAGCGCCGATCGGGGGGTTGGATCCTCCGGTAAGACTGCTGCCGGCGGTGCCGTAGCTCAAGGGCAGGAATGCGTTCTCGCCTAGGCCCGGATCTTCGTTGATGCGGCGTATGCCCACCAGCGATCGCAGCTGGGGCGTCCACTGCGTCTGCATGCCGACTTCGTAGGTGCTTCGCGACGGGTCGCCGACGCTCAGCGAATCGTTCAGTCGCGTGGCCTGGCCGAATATCGTCTGCGATTCGGTGAGCTTGTAGGTGGCCTTCAAATCGGCCTCGAGCTTTCCGGGCAGCGTGCCTGCGGAAGGATTGACGAACTGCTTGCCGGTCTTGAGTCCGTAACCGGTGAACTCGGCGTTTCCTGCTCGCGACACGGCTTCGAGCCGCACAGCCGATCCTCGCGCGGTGTCGTTGATCGGCGCAGAAGGATTGTTCGACGCCAGTGTTTTTTGGCCGGTGGCGGGATCGATGTAGACGCCCGTGGCAGAACGCGCCGCCTCCACCGCTATCTGCGTCGCTCCACTCTCTCCCAGTTTCAAAGTGGCATTGGCCGACTGCAGCTGGTATGGCGCCTGCGGATTCTCGTCACGCACCGCGCTAGCCCCAACTGTCAGATTTGGCCCCACCTTCAGGTCGACATCGCCACCCGCAATCAGATGCCGCTCGCCTTCGTCCTGCTCCAGCTCATAGCTGACGCGAACGTTTCGCGGATTACCGTTGGCATCGTAGTAAGTGAGGAATCCGCCGAGCAGGAATATGCGGCCATTGAAAGGCTCGAAGGTGTAATCCTGATTGCGAACGAGCAGCTCCCGCGACAGCTCCCGATTGCGGTTGTTCCTGTCGTAGGTAATGAGCTCCACACGCTCGGAGAACTGCATGGCCGCGCCGCGATTGCGAAAGGGAATGATCGAGGTGCCGTTGAGCGGATATTCCTCCACCACCTGACGCAAGCGGTCTTTTGCGACGAACGCATTCAAGGTGATGACGCCATCCTGGAAATGCGCGCGTGCACCGGTGAGCGTGCGGCTGTAATTGCCAAGCACGCTTGCAGGAATATCGACCGCATTCGATCCGAGCGCCGATCGCGACGGCCTGCTGCGGCCAGTCGTGTAATCGCCGTACAGCAGATAGTTGGCTTCGCGGTCGATGCGCAGATAAAGCTGCGACGAAGACACCGCGTCGAATCCGATTTCCGCTTCGTCTCCGTAGATCGGATAAAGACTCTCGGCGCTGACGTTCTGCATTTGACGCGCGCGCGGATCCTTCTCGGAATCGAAGCTTGCGGTCAGCAAGGTGTTCTCGGCAACGTTGCCCTTCACGAAAAATGCAGTTCGGCCGGTTGTCTGTTGCTGCGTCGAACGCAATGCGGTGGACCAGTGCGTGAGGTCTTGCGAATACTGATCGCGCATGCCGGGAGCCGGGCGAACTTCGGAAGTCGTCGACTCCCTGGAGACGCGCGCTTCAGCCAGGCCCACTGCAATAAGCGATCTGTTATCGGGCAGGAACACGACTTTCTGCTCGGTCCAGGCATCGCTCCCGGAGGGGGCCGAAGCCGCCTCTGCGGCAACGCTGGCTCGAATCACGACCTCGCCGGGCACTCCAGGCGATTGCATCGAGACGCTCGCACGGCCGTTGCGCACATCTATCTGAATTCCGGCTTGTCCCCCGCGCGAATCCCGTAGCGATCCGCCGTCGATCCCATATAGATGCACTGGCACATCTGCGCGCAGGTCGAGCGAGATGGCGATAGGGGTCTTCAGGAGTTCGCCTTGCCGATCGAGCACCTCTATGTCGATGGGCACTCGGCTGCTTCCATCGGCGGGCTTCGATCCGGCGGCAGTCTTGATCACGATCTGCCCTATTCGGGCAATCGGACGAATCGCGGCGACAGGCTCGGGAAACATCGGGCGTATCCCAGGTGCGGAAGTCACAGCCGCGCTATCCGGTATGTAGGCCGCGTCGCTCATGGCGTGCGCAAGCTGGGTGAGAGCCAGTCCGAACAGCCCGGCAACGAACGCGCTCCCTCCTGTTTTCACCACGAAGCTCCTGTTCTGTAGGTGAATGCCTTAGTAATACATATTTACTAATTCAGATACCAATATAGCCATTGGATTAGCTATTTCCTACTACTTTCACTTGGAAGAACAGGATTCTTTGGATTTACCCCACAGGAAATCGCAACTCGTAGGAACGAAAAAAAACCTCCGGGAGTTCCGGAGGTTTCAGTAGTGTCGAATGCCGAAAAAGTTCGGCTTCCGAGGGTTTAACCCATGTGCAGTCCGCCGTTCACCGAGAAATCGGCGCCGGTCGAATAACCGCCTTCGTCCGAAGACAGCCACGAAATGATCGACGCGATTTCATCGGGGGAGCCCAGACGCTTCACGGGAATCGTGCCAACGATTTTGTCGAGCACGTCCTGACGAATCGCCTTGACCATGTCGGTGCCGATGTAGCCCGGGCTCACGGTGTTCACCGTCACACCCTTGGCGGCAACTTCCTGAGCCAATGCCATCGTGAAACCATGCAGACCTGCTTTCGCAGTCGAATAGTTCACCTGACCGAACTGGCCCTTCTGCCCGTTCACCGAACTGATGTTGATGATCCGGCCCCAGTTGTTCTCGATCATTCCGTCGATGACCTGTTTGGTCACGTTGAACATGCTGTTGAGGTTGGTCGAGATGACGGCGTCCCAATCTGCCTTGCTCATCTTGCGGAACTGGCCGTCACGCGTGATTCCGGCATTGTTCACGAGTACACCGACCGGGCCGTGTTCGCTTCGGACTTTCTCGAAAGCTTCGACGGTGGAATCCCAGTCGCCGACGTTGCCGACCGATGCGTAGAAGGTGAAGCCGGCTGCTTTTTGCTCTGCCAGCCACTTGCTATGGTCACGTGTCGGGCCGCAACCTGCGATGACCGTGAATCCGTCCTTGAACAGACGCTGGCAGATCGCCGTTCCGATGCCGCCCATGCCACCGGTGACATACGCGATTTTTTTACTCATTCAATTGCTCCTGGTTTATCGAACTTCATTGTCAGCGTGAAACTAACGTTCGACTGTTAGGGCAACTCCCATGCCACCACCGATACACAGGCTGGCGATGCCCTTCTTGGCATCGCGGCGCTGCATTTCGTGCAGAAGCGTCACCAAGATGCGGCACCCGGATGCACCAATGGGGTGACCGATCGCAATCGCGCCACCGTTCACGTTCACCTTCGAGGTGTCCCAACCCATTTCGTTGTTGACCGCGCAGGCTTGTGCGGCGAAGGCCTCGTTGATCTCGAGCAGATCCAGATCGGCTGCTTTCCAGCCCGCACGCTGAAGCGCTTTGGTCGAGGCAGGCACCGGACCCATGCCCATGTAGGCCGGGTCGAGTCCGCTGGTCGCGTAGCTGGCAATTCGAGCCAAAGGCGTGAGTCCCAGCGCAGCCGCCTTTTTGGCGGTCATCACCACGACACCTGCCGCGCCATCGTTGATGCCCGAGGCATTGCCCGCAGTCACGCCCCCCGCCTTGTCGAAGGCGGGACGCAGCCCTGCCAGCGCTTCTGCCGTGCTCTTGCGGTTGATGAATTCGTCGGCGTCGAACTTGATTGGGTCGCCCTTTTTCTGCGGCAAAAGGATGGGAACGATCTCGTCCTTGAACTTGCCTGCGTCTTGCGCAGCGGCTGCTTTTTGCTGGCTGGCGAACGCGAACGCATCCTGCGCTTCACGACTGATGTTGTACTTCTTGGCCACGTTCTCTGCCGTAATGCCCATGTGGTACTGGTTGTAGACGTCCCAAAGGCCGTCCACGATCATCGTGTCGATGAGCTTCCAGTCGCCCATGCGCTGGCCGTCACGCGAGTTGGGCAGAACGTGAGGCGCGGCGCTCATGTTTTCCTGTCCGCCCGCAATCACGATCTCGCTGTCGCCGGTCGCGACTGCCTGGGCCGCAAGCATCACGGCTTTCAGACCCGATCCGCAAACCGCGTTGATCGTAAGACCGGGCGTTTCCTTGGCGATGCCGCTCTTGATGACTGCCTGGCGCGCAGGGTTCTGGCCGACGCCTGCTGCTAGCACCTGCCCAAGAATCACTTCCCCGATTTGATCGGCTCCGAGCTTGCTGCGAACCAGCAGCTCGGCCAGGACCGCTGCCCCAAGATCGGTTGCAGGGGTCTTGGCGAGCGATCCGCCGAATTTTCCGACTGCAGTGCGCGCAGCGGCGACGATGACGATGTCTTCCATTTTTTTCTCCAGAGAAGTTTCGATGTTGTGAATGTCTGTTGCGATCGACCTGTCGATCAGGATGCCCGGGCCTTTACGTATCTGCCCGGCGCTGCCTCTATGCCCTTGAATTTTCCCCGGCCGTAGGCCTTCGGTTTGGCTATCTGTTTGCCCGCATGCGAAGCAAGCCACTGCGACCAGTCGGTCCACCAGCTACCGGGGTGTTCCGTGGCGCCCGCCAGCCATTGATCATGCGATGCGGGTAGTTTTCCGTCTGCGCGAATCCAGTGCGACCGCTTGTTCTTCGAAGGCGGATTGATCACGCCCGCAATGTGCCCCGATGCGCCCATGACGAATCGCTTTTTGCCGGTGAGATGATGGGTCGATGCATAAGCACCGCCGATCGGCACGATATGGTCTTCGCGCGAGCCGTAGAGGTACACAGGAATATCGACCTTGCGCAAATCGATCTTCTCGCCGCAAACCACGGTGCGCCCGGGTTTGATCAGGTTGTTCTCGAAATAGGTGTTGCGCAGGTACCAGGTGAAGAACGGCCCGGGCAAGTTGGTCGCGTCGCTGTTCCAGTACAGCAAGTCGAATGCGGGCGGCTTCTCGCCCTTCAGGTAATTGCCGACCACGTAGTTCCAGACGAGATCGTTGGGTCGCAGAAAGCTGAAAGTCGATGCGAGTTCCTGCCCTTTGAGCAGGCCGCCATCGGCCAATTGCATTTCCTTGAGCTTCACGAAGTTTTCGTCGATGAACACATCGAGAACGCCGGTGTCGGAAAAGTCCAGGAATGTGGTGAGGAACGTGGCGCTGGCAACCGGTTTTTCGCCGCGAGCGGCAAGCACCGACAGCGCCGTGCCAAGAATAGTGCCGCCCACGCAAAAGCCGAGTGCGTTGATTTTTTCGACGTTGGCAATTTCACGCGTGACTTCGATGGCCTTGATCGCCGCGTCCTGGATGTAGTCGTCCCAGGTCTTTTTCTCGAGCGACTCGTCCGGATTGCGCCAACTAACGACAAACGTGCGATGGCCCTGCTCCACCGCATATCGAATCAGCGAGTTCTCCGGCTGCAAATCGAGGATGTAGAACTTGTTGATGCAGGGGGGCACCAGAAGCAAGGGTCGCTCGTACACCTTCGCGGTGAGCGGCTTGTATTCGATGAGCTGGAAAATATCGTTCTCGAACACGACCGCGCCTTCGGACGTAGCCACGTTGCGGCCCACCTCGAACACGCTTTCGTCGGTCAGGCTCATGTGGCCCTGGCGCAGGTCGTGCAGCAGATTGGTCAATCCCTGGGTGATGCTTTCGCCCTGGGTTTCGACTGCCTTTTTGATTGCTTCCGCATTGGTCGCGAAGTAATTGCTGGGGGCCGCAGCGGCTAGCAACTGATCGACCGAGAACTTCACCCGGGCGCGTGTCTTTTCGTCGGCTTCGACCGCGTCGGTCATTCCCATCAAGGTGCGGGCATTCAGGAGATAAACCTCGGCTGCAAACGACGCGCCGGAATTGTCGGCCCAAGCCTCACCTGCGAAACGGCGATCCCTCTTTGAAACGGAAGCGAACTCGCTGCTGCGAACCGCCTTGTTCCAGAGCTCGGTCGCTTCCTTGATGTAATCCTGCTGCAGCTCCTGCAATTTCTCGGGCAAGAATGAAATGGGCTCAGAATTCATGAGTTTGTCTCGAATCTCGATGTTGATTCAGCGTTGATTTTCGCCTCTCCAGATTAACCTGAAATCCATCGGCGGATAACCCGGATCGCTCCCATTTATGTACCTCGTCGTTATTGCGTGGCTTTATGTCGTGTTCATGATGTCGGTAGCCGAGGCTACCAACACAACCGGCACCCTTCTGGGAGCTTTCGTCACTTTTGTGCTTTACGGTGCGCTGCCTGCTGCCTTGGTGGCATACCTCATGGGCACGCCCGCTCGCAGAAAGCGGAACAAGGCCAGGGACGCCGCAGAGTGGGAAGCGCAAAAAGCCGCTCAGCTGCAACCGGAACAGCCACAGCAGTCCGACGGATCAGTCGCGCCAGATGCAGGCGGCCATTCGGCCACTGACCCGGTCGCGCCGGTGCGAGAAGAAAAGTAGCGGGTTGCCTACCGTGCACCAGGCGTCGGTGCCGTCGTTGCCATACACGTGGGCAACGCCCATCCGGTGAAGAATCCAACGGGCGATGCCAGGCAGATCGCCCAGCCACTTGCCAGGTTTCGAGGGTGTGAAAAATGCCGCAAGCGCACCGTCGAGTCTCGCGAATTCTTTCACCACGTCCTCGCCCACTTCGAATGCAGCGGGTCCGATGCATGGACCCAACCAGGCGATCGTGGATGCAGGAGCCAGGTTCATCGACTCGTGCGTGTTCGAGAGAACGCCACCCGCAAGCCCGCGCCACCCTGCGTGCGCCGCGCCCACCGTAGATCCGTCGCGCGCTGCGAACAGCACCGGCAGGCAATCGGCCACCATGATCGTGCAGGCCACGTTGTTCGAAGACGTAAAGCATCCGTCGGCTACCGTGCCATCGCGCGTGCTGCGATTGATCTGCACCACGTCGTTCTTGTGCACCTGATTCAGAAACACCGGACGTGCGTTCAGCGAACTGGAAAGCGAGCTGCGATTCGACTGCACAGCCCCTGATTCGTCACCTACGTGATCGCCGAGGTTGAGGCTTTCGAAAGCTACCTTCGACGCGCCGCCCTGACGCGTAGTGAACACGGATTTGACTGCCGCATGTGCGGGCCATCGAGGAACGATCCAGGAAGCGTGCATCGGTGGATCAGGGTTGGTTGTCGGGGCACTGCGAAGGGTGGGCCTTCTTCACCGCATCGAGTTGCGACAGTGCCTCGTAGGCTGCCATGGTGCGCGGCAAGCCGCTGAAATCGCAGTTGAAGCGCTCGCCGTTGTAGATCTGCGGAACCAGGCAGCAATCGGCCATCGTGGGCGTATCGCCGAAACAGTATTTCGATTGCGGAAGTTGCTCGAGTTGACGCTCGAACGCTTCGAGTCCCACGCGAACCCAATGGCGATACCAGTCGTTCTTGGCGTCGTCCGATGCCTTCATGTCGTGCACCAGATAGCGCAGCACGCGCAGATTGTTGAGGGGATGTATTTCGCAGGCGATCATTTGCGAGAGCGTTCGAACACGCGCTTTGTCCAGTGCGTCTTGGGGCAGCAAAGCAGGTGTCGGGTATTTGTCGTCGAGAAATTCGATGATCGCCATCGATTGCGACAACCTGGTGCCGTCGATCTCGAGCAAAGGCACGAGGCGATCGGCCGACATCGAGGCGAAAGGTTCTTCGCGGTTCTCGCCCTTCGCAATCTGAACCGGAATGTATTCGAAGGGCAGCCCCTTCAGATTTAGCGCAATGCGAACGCGATAGGAAGCAGACGAGCGAAAGTAGTTGTGCAGTTTCATGTGTGTCTCTGTGTCGAAGGATGTCAGGTTCGGGTGGAAAGATTGTTGTGATTGCCGTCGACCATCTTTTCGAGCAATGCCAGAAATTGCTCTCGCTCGTCGGGATCGAGCGGTTTCATCAAACGGGTCTGAACATTCTTGACCGATTTTTTCATGGCCGCGATTTCTGCGACGCCTTCATCGGTAAGCCAAAGCAGCTTTCGGCGCTTGTCGTTGTCGTCGGCAACGCGGCGTATGTATCCACGGGCTTCGAGCCGGCTGATGACCGAACCGGAAGTTGCAGCATCGAACGCCACTTTGGCGGCTAGCGTTGCCTGGTCTTCGCCAGGGTCGTCCAGGAGCGCATTCAGGATGGCGTACTGCACCGGCGTAACGTCGTTGCCAGCAGTTTCTTCCATGAAGATTGCGACCGACAACTGGTGGGCACGCCGGATCAAGTGACCCGGTGCGTGCATGAAATCGAAGCTTTTTGCCATGCCGAGAGTTTACCCAGAGCCACACGCTGCCAATAGCGGGATCGCCCTGTTGATCGGATTCGCAAGTCAATTTAATATGTATACTTATTAAATTCGATACGAACCGGTTCGCAGCGATCAGCAGCAGTTCACACGATATTTCAGTAGCAGTTCAAAGAAACAAGCAACGGAGACAAAAATGGCAGGCACTAACAACGGCTCAGGCAAGAAACCCATCGTCATTTCAGGCGGTGGTATCGGCGGCATCACAGCTGCGATGGTCCTCGGGCAAGACGGCCACGACGTGATCGTGCTGGAGCAGGCATCTGCCTTCGGTGAAATCGGCGCGGGCATCCAGCTCGGCCCGAATATCTTCAAGATGTTCGAGTACCTCGGCATCACCAAGGAAATCGACCATGTCGCGTTCTACCCGGAAGGGCTGGGCATGATGGACGTGCGCACAGGCGAAAGAGTCATTCGCGTTCCGATTCGAGACACCGCCATTGCCACCTATGGTTTTCCCTACGGTGTGATCTATCGCGCCGACCTGCACGACGTTCTTCTGGCCAAAGCCAAGTCTTTGCCTAACGTGACTTTGCGCACCAGCTGCAAAGTCGAATCGCACACACAGGATGCCGATGGCGTGCAAGTGACGCTGGCCAGCGGCGAAGTGGTCGAGGGCAGCGCGCTCATCGCGGCAGACGGCATGTGGAGCAAGATTCGCGAATCAATCGTCGGCGATGGCAAGCCGCGTGTCTCGGGACACATCGCGTATCGCGCAGTGCTCAAGAAAGAAGACGTGCCTGCGCACTTGTGGAGCAACGACATCACGCTCTGGGGCGGCGAAAAAACCCATCTGGTTCACTACCCGCTTCGCCGTGGCGAGCTCTTCAACCTGGTCGCGGTTTTCCACAGCGACAAGTACGACGAAGGCTGGGACACCTTCGGCGATGTCGAAGAACTCAACAAGCGTTTCGCCAACGCAGTGGGTCCTGTGAAAGAGCTCCTGGGCAAGATCGAGACCTGGAAAATGTGGGTGCTATGTGATCGCGAGCCGGTGAAAAACTGGACCGACAAACGCGTCACGCTCATGGGCGACGCTGCGCATCCGATGCTTCAGTATCTGGCGCAAGGCGCGGGTCAGGCCATCGAAGATGCGGTCGTCATGCGTGAAGCCCTTCGATACACGAAGGGCGACATTCAGGAAGCATTCCAGAAGTACCAAAAGGCGCGATACCTGCGCACCGGTCGGGTGCAACTTACCGCGCGTTTCTACGGCGACATTTATCACGCATCGGGCGTGCAGCGCGAGTTGCGCAATCAGATGTTCCAAAGCGGCAAGGAATCGGCCGGTTTCGCCGGGCTCAAGTGGATGTACGACGGCATCGACCCCAAACATCTGTTCGATTGATTCTTCAACGAGGAAGTAAAAGTGAACGCACCCCACCCGCTACAGAACGACGCGACCGCAGAGCGCAAGAAGCTCTACGAAGACATGTCGCCCTTCAACCTCTCGCCTTTGTGGGAGGTGTTGCACGCACTCGTGCCGCCTCAACCGAACACCCCCTGCGACAGCGCGATCTGGAAGTACGAAGAGGTGCGCCCCTTCCTCATGCGTGCTGGCGATGCGATCACTGCCGAAGAAGCCGTTCGCCGGGTGCTGATCCTCGAGAACCCGGCATTGCCCGGCAAGTCGTGCATCACGCAGTCGTTGTATGCCGGCCTTCAACTCATCATGCCGGGCGAAGTTGCGCCCAGCCACAGGCACACGCAAAGCGCGTTGCGATTCATCGTCGAAGGCTCGGGCGCATACACGTCGGTAGATGGCGAACGCACTCTCATGCAACCCGGCGATTTCGTCATCACACCGAGCTGGACCTTCCACGATCACGGCAACGAATCGAGCAAACCGATGGTGTGGATGGACGGACTCGACATTCCGATCCTGAAGTTCTTCGATGCGGGCTTTGCCGAGAACGACACCAGCAAGTCGCAGGTAGTGACACGCAAGGACGGCGAGAGTCTGGCGCGCTACGGCCACAACATGGCGCCGCTGCGCGACAAGTCTCCGTATGGAGCGACATCGCCGATCTTCAACTACCCCTACGAACGCAGCCGTGAAGCGCTGCATCAACTGGAACGCGACGCGCCCATCGACGAATGGGATGGCGTGAAGTTGCGCTATACCAACCCCCTCACCGGCGGCTGGCCGATGCCGACCATGGGCACCTTCATGCAGCGCATTCCTGCAGGCTTTCAGGGCAAGGGGTATCGCCAGACCGATGGCGCGGTGTTCAGCGTGGTCGAAGGCGAAGGCGAAGTGACTACCGAATTCAAGGGCGAAAGCAAAACGTTCAAGTTTTCTCCGCGCGACACCTTCGTTATTCCGTCATGGCACACTGCCAAATTCTCGTCGAGCAAGGGCTGTGTCCTGTTCAGTTTCTCCGATCGTCCTATCCACGACGCACTCGGTTTCCACAAAGAAGAAAGGTTGTCATGAGCTACGTTTTCCCCCCGGCACCGGTCGTTTCCGTTCCGGTACTCGGCAAGTCCGAAGGCTTCCCGGTTCACCGCATTTACTGTGTGGGCCGCAACTATGAAGAACATGCGAAAGAAATGGGTTTCACCGGTCGTGAACCGCCCTTCTTCTTCATGAAACCCGCCGATGCAATCGTCGTCGTCAACAAAGGGGAAACCGGCTCGATTCCCTACCCGTCGCTCACCAAAAACCTGCACCACGAAATCGAACTCGTGATCTGCATCGGCAAGGGTGGCAAGGACATTAAGCAGGCCGATGCGTTCAAGCACATCTACGGCTACGCAGTCGGCCTCGACATGACTCGCCGCGATCTTCAGAACGACATGAAGAAGCAGGGCCGTCCCTGGGATATCGGCAAGAGCTACGACCATTCGGCGCCCATCGGCCCGATCACGCCCATTGCCGACGCTGGCGATATTGCCAATGCCGAGTTGTTCATCACGGTGAACGGCACCGACAAACAGCGCAGCAACACCGCCAAGCTGATCTGGAACATTGCAGAAACCATCGAGTACCTATCGGCTGCATGGGAGCTTCAACCCGGCGACCTGATTTACAGCGGAACGCCTGAAGGCGTGAACGCGGTGGTGTCGGGCGACACCATGGTCGGCGGCGTGGCGGGACTCGAAAGCATCACCGTCAAGGTGAAGTAACTTTTCCGGTCGCTTGCCCCCCAATCTATTCGGGACACACGGGCTGCGAAGGCTTGCGCTTAAACTGGCGCGATGACCTTGCGCAGCCCGATCAATTTCTGCAGAAACTGCGGAACCGCCGTCGATCACAGAATCCCGGATGACGGCGACACGCGCGTTCGCGCGGTGTGCCCTTCATGCAGCACCATTCACTACGAGAACCCGCTCGTAGTCGTTGGCACGGTGCCGCACCTCGGAGACAAAGTTCTTCTGTGCAAGCGCAACATCGAGCCGCGCTGGGGCAAGTGGACCCTACCTGCCGGCTTCATGGAGCTGAACGAAACCACCGAGCAAGGTGCAGCACGCGAGACCGATGAAGAGTCCGGTGCGCACTACGACATCGAAGGTCTGTTCACCGTGATGAGCGTCAAGCGAGTCGGTCAGGTCCACATGTATTACCGAGCGAAATTGCGCGACGATGTGTTCGATCCCGGGCACGAAACCATCGAGGCGAAGCTCTTCACCGAAGACGAGATTCCGTGGGACGAGATTGCGTTCCACACGGTCAAGCAGACGCTTGAACACTACTTTGCCGACAGAAAAACCGGCGTGTTCCCGGTTCGGAACATAGACATCGATTGATTTTCTGTTCGCGGAAGTCACACATCACGACTTTTCGTTCTCGACACGCCTGATTCGTGGGCGCTAACGCTCCCTTGAGAACTTGCGAGTGATCTTCAAGGCGCTATCAACGACGATCCCCGATCGCGAATTTTCGCTGTTGGAGGTAGTTCATGTTGAAGAGAATGCTGGTTGCAAGCGCAATGCTCGCAGCACTATCAGGTAGCGCTGCGTTCGCCGCAGACTTGGCGATCAATGGATTCATCGAGCCAAGCGCCTGCACCATCACGCTCGGCGACGGCGGTGTCGTGACCTATCACTATTCCTCTTCGGAAGTCATGCAAATGCGAGTCGCCTACGACGCGTATGCCGCGCCCACAAGACAGATCCTCATGTCCGTTCGATGCAATGCGCCGGCTTACGTCTCGATCAGTCTGGAAGACAACCGGTCGGATTCCAAATTCGAAGTGCACGACTCGCAGGATCCGGTCGGCTACGGCTTGGGCTTTGGCAGCCTGGGCCAAAAAATCGGCCAGTTTCGAGTCGATTTGACGAAGCTGGTCGGGAGTTCAACCACGGCAGGCGCATTGAAGCCGCCGCAACAGGTTTTCATGAAGCCGCTGGTGAACACCCGGGATTGGTGGACCTCGTCAACCGTCATCACACCCTCAGTGTTCCTGCCCGGCTACAAGATCGCATTCGATTTCGACGGACTTGCGATGGGTCCGTCCCCCGCCTCCAGAATCGAGGGGAACCTGGGCATCGATACCTACTTCAACAAAGCCCTTGTCGATCGCCTGGACGAGACGCTTCGCCTCGACGGCCTGGCGACCTTCCATCTTCACTACAACTAGGCAATCACGAAACCAGGCAATCGCGAATTCACTCAATCAAAAAACCGCCGCCACCAGCTGGAACATCACGAAGTAGTCTCGCGTTTCCTGGATTCGATCACGCAGTGGCTTCGCAAAAGTCACACGCCCCTGGTAGGTAGGCGAGATGTTGAAATTCACGCCAACTCCGGTGCTGGCGAGCGTATCGCGCGAGCGCGTAGATCCGACCGGTCGGAACGGCTGTACCGCGCCGTAATCGACGAACATGAAGCCTTCGATTCGCGAACCAGACTCGGTCGGTTTGCCGAACGGAAAGTGCACTTCTGCCGTTGCAGTCACGCCCTTATCGCCGCTGAACAAACCGCTGTGATATCCGCGAACCGACCCCTCACCGCCAATCAGAATCTGCTCGCTCGATGTCAGATTCTGATCACGCGTGTATTGAAAGCTCGCACTCGTCAAAACGGACAGGCCGCCCGAGAATTCCTGAGTGCGACGGGCCGTGCCCTTCCAGACGCCGAACGATTTGGACACCACATCGTTGATCAACTTCGCCTCGCCGCGCGACCATTCGATCGAGCCGTTCCACATCGTGTCCTTGTCCCACCACTGGCCTTCGAGACCGGCAGCAAGATTCGAGATGTAGGTCGACTGGAAGAGTTGTCCGTCGATCCAGCTCTGCGTGCGGCGACGCTTCAGCGCAAACAGTCCGTCGACCTGATGCGTATTCGAGAACGACAGCGGATGGCGCAGTTGTGCGCTACCTGCCACCGAATCGCCGGTGATGTTGAGCGGCTCGAACGGCCCGTCGATGATGTGGGTTCTGTCTTTTGCGAGCGATAAACCCAGACGCGTGCCGTACGCATCGACCGGAAACGTGTACGTGCCCGACACGCCGCGATGCCCTTGCGCACCGGTCGCCGTCAGTCCGAGGTTGTCGCGAAACCCGAGCAGGCTGCGGTTCTGGTAGATCGCACCGAAGCGATAAAGGCCCGTCGCTTCACTGCCGCTGTTGTCGGTGAACACCCGCAAGTCGTTCTTGGGCGGCTCCAGCATGATGAGTTGCACATCGGTCTCGCCGAACTTGTCACCCGGCTTCAACTCGGCGCGAATCTGCGTGTCCTGAATGCGGTTGAAGAACAACAGGCCCTGGCCCAGTTCTTCCACATCGGCCAGATCGCCGGACTTCTGCCCGATCCGAGCCAGCACGAAATCTTCGCGCGTGGTGTCGTTGCCGGTCAGCGAGAATTTGCCGAGACGCCCTTCTACCAATCGAATCTGGATCACACCCGACGTGATTTCTTGCGGCGGAAGAATGGCCTGCGCGGTCGCGATGTTCCGTTCACGATAGATCGCGTTCACCTGATCGACCAGCTTCTGCACATCGGCTAGGCTGACCTCACGCCCTTCGAGCGTCGCCGCCAGTTCGCGAAGCTTCGCGGCATCGATGAATTCCGACGAAGTGAACTCCACCCGTTTCACCAGAAAGCGCACGTTCTCGCTGCCGGCAGGTGCAGCGCGGCGCGGCAACGCATCCTGGTTGATGGACGGCACTGCAGGTGTGCGCGGCTCGGTGCTCTCGATGATCCGGCGTTCGGTATCGCGCGAGCGATCCTGAATCACACCGGGATCTGCCGAGGGCGGCAACACGATCTGCGCTTGCGCAAACACCACCATGGGCGACATGGCTGCCGCGACGAGGGAGAGCTTTGTCCAGCGGCGGCCGGACTTCTTCACGATCTTCAAAGACGACATCGCTTGGTTCTTGCTTGGTGCTTGTTTAGTTCTTGTTATCGGATTTGCCATTGGACTTATTGATCGCGACTCGCTCTTCGGAATCGTCACGGTCGTTGCTGACCTGCTGACCGAAGTTCACCGCGCCATTCACCGGCGTGGTGATCGGATTGGTGAACGCGCCGGTGGGTGGCGTGAACGGACGGAACATGATGCTAGGCACGCCGACACGTTGATCTACCAGGTCGCGCGATTGCTCGCGTCCGCTCCAGTCCAGCACCGCGTCGTTCATGATCGTTTCGTGCAACGGATCGCGGGTCACCACGTACGAATCGGTGATCAGCCTCCACTGATTCAGGTACAACTTGCCGAAGTTCTTCGAAGGCGCCCACAGTTGCACGTCGGTGTTGTTGTTCAAGGTCAACGACGCGTTGTCCATGTACACATTGGTCACCGGGTTCATGAAGGTCGCTTTGTTCGCGACGTAACCCTTGTCGATGAACAGATAGCCACGCTTCATGTTCACGCGACCGTCGATCACGAAGAACTTGTCGAAAGTCGCACCGACCGCGCTGTCGATCGTCAGGTCGACCAGACGCGCCGGGTCGCCGTTCTTGCCGACTGCAGTCATCTGCAACGGACCGTTGGACTTGGTATGGATGATGTTCGCGGTGACTGAGTCCGAGTTCAACGAGAGCGAAGAACCGACATTCAGATCGCCGAGCGCCAGGTCTTTCTTCGCCGACAGGAACAGGATGTCGCCGGTGATCTTCTTGACTGCAACGCTTCCGGTCACGGCATCGAGGCTCACGCCGCTACCCGCCGTCACGCCGTCCATCACGATGTCGCGCTGTGCCTTCAGGAAGGTGCTGCCATCCTGACCTGTCACATCGGTCACCAAAATGTCGTTGCCGGCAGTCAGGTTCACGTTCTGCTTGGCCAGCCAGTCGATGCCTGCGATGTCGGCAATCTTGGCGGTGGCCGAAATACTCTGACCCGACCTCACGTTACCGATGCGGATGTTGCGACCCGCAATCAGCGTGGCGTTGCCTGCAGATTTCAGCGCGTCCATGTCGATGTCGCGACCGGTCGTGATGTTGGCGACGCCGCTACGCGCTTCCACATCCTTGACCTTCATGTCGTTGGACGCCGTGACGTTCACATCGCCGAAGGACAACCAGGTATTGCCGGTCACGTCGCCGGAGCGGGTGGCGGCGTTCGCGTTGGCCGTGATGTTGGCAGCTTGCGCGTTGCCCACGAACACTTCTTCGCCGGACAGGTTCAAGTTCGCGCCGGCCATGAGGCTGGTAACCGATATCGTCTTGCCCAACAAGGTCGAATCGCCGCCGCTTGTCATCGTTGCAACGGTCGCTGTGTCGCCCGCGGAAGCAGATGCTGCACCACCGCTGGTCAGCGTGGTCACGTCGATCATGCGTCCAGCCTGAACGCTTGCCGCGCCACCGGTAGCGATCAGGTTGGTCACGAGCATGTCGCGCGAAGCATTCACTTGAGCCGACTGCGCTGCAGTCCAGTCGGTGCCGGTGATGTCGCCGGTGCGCGTTACCGCTGTAGCGATTGCGACGATGTCGTTCGCATTCGCCGTCTCGACCTGGATCTCTTCGCCGGTGAGCGTCAAGGTAGCGCCGACTTGCGCAGTGGTCACATCCACCGTCTTCGCCGACACGCTGCCGTTGGCACCCGAGGTCAAAGTCGCGATGGTCGCGGTATCGCCAGCGCTTGCCGACGCGTTCGCACCACTCGTCAAAGTGGTCAGGTCGATGTTGCGACCGGCCTGCGCCGATGCCGACCCATTCGTCGCAATCAGATTGGTCACGCTCACATCGCGCGATGCGTTCAAGCTCGCGTTCTGCGCCGCAGTCCAGTCGGTTCCGGTGATGTCGCCGTTGCCGGTGATTGCCGTTGCAGTGGCCGTGATGTTGTTCGCGTTGACCGTCGTTGCGCGAATGTCTTCACCGATCATCGTGAGCGTGCCACCGACTTGCGCGGTCGTCACATCGATCGTCTTCGCGCTAACGCTGGAAGCGCCGCCGCTGGTGAGACTTGCAAGCGTTGCATTGCGAATCGCGCCGACCGTGGCAGTGCCGTTGGTTGCAGTCAGGCTAGCCACATTCGAATCGCGCGATGCGGTGATCTGTGCGTTCTGCGCCGCAGTCCAGGTCGTACCAGTCACATCGCCGTTGCCGGTAATTGCGGTTGCAGTGGCTGTGATGTTGTTCGCGTTCACAGTGACTGCACGAATGTCTTCGCCGGTCATGGTCAGCGTGCCGCCTACTTGCGCGGTCGTCAGATCGATCGTCTTCGCGGCAATCGTCGATGCGGCACCGGAAGTGATGGTGCTGCTTGTGACGTTGCGAATAGCGTCGATGGACACTGCGCCCGCCGTGCCGGTCACAGAAGCGATCAGAGCGTCTCGCGCCGCGCTGACTTGCACGCCCTGCCCCGCAGTCCAGGTCGTGCCGCTTACATCGCCGCCGCTAGTGCCGCTAGTAGTAGTGGCCGCGATATTCGTGCCTGCGCCGATGGTCGTCGCAACGATGCCGGTCACCGCATTCAGATCTGTGCGTGCTCCGGAGGTGATCGTCGTGGCGGTCAAGGTACCGCCGCTGCGAATGTTCACGTCGTTCAACGCGCTTGCAGATCCGACAGTCAACGAATCGTTGTCGCTCACGTAAATGCTGCCCGCGTTGGCAGTCGCATTCAACTTGCCGATGCTGGTTTCGATCGCGTTGGCAACTGCCGTGGGCGTTCCGTTGTTCCAGGTCGCGTTACCGATGCCGCCAGTCGCGTTGATCACCACGCCTGCACCAGTGCCGTTGGCCACGATGTCGTATATATCGACATCGCCGCCATCGAGCACACGGCCCGAGGTCGTGATTTGCACCGCGTTGTTGGCCGTGCTGTTGGTTGCTTCGAGTTTGCCGAGCACCACATCGCCGCTGGCAATCACGCCGATGGCGCCGTTGGTGGACGTGATTTTCGCGCCGTCCGCCATGATCAAACGGCCGGTGTTGATGCTCACGCCGTTGGTCGAGGTGACGTTGCGAACGTCTTGCGTGAGATCGGTACCTGCAACCAGATTGGTCGTGTTGCCTGCAGTGACGTTGCCTTTAAGCTGCAGCTTGCCTGCACCTGCCGACAGCGACACGTTGTTGTTCGCGGTAACCGTGCCGAATGCCAGGTCGCTCACCAGTCCGGGCGTCGTCGTGTTGACGGCGGCCACATACACATTGCCGCCGCTCGCAGTTGCACTGGCGTTCACCACGCCGCCTGCTGCCACGCTCACCAGCACCGCGTTACCCGATGCGCCGACGCTTCCGGTGCTTGCCGTCATGTCGACGTCGCCACCGTTGGCCTGAACCGACACCGCACGATTCGATCCACGCGCATCGGTGAAGCCGCCCTGCGATGTGAGGTGCACACCGCCGGTTGCCGCGAAGATTTCCGTGAGACGCATGGCGCCGTTCAGCTCTTTCAGCCACAGACCGGTGGATGCACGTGCAATCAAATCTGCAGCACTACCCAGGTCCATGCTCAGAGGACGTGCCGATGTGCCGATGGATGCGCTCGCCGATTCGAGAATCGTGCTGCCGCCGCGCAGGTTGGTCGCGGTGCCCAGCGATGCGTCGTAAATGCCGCCCGATGCCTTGATGCGAATCGTCTTGCTGTAGTCGACACCGCCACCGGTCGCGTCGACTGCCTTGATGTTGATATCGCCCGGAAGAATCGTTCCGCCCTGGCTGTAGCTGTCTGCACCGAGGTAGACATGTCCGCGCGCATTCACCGTGACGCTACCGCCGGACTTGGTCGAGATGTCCAGATCGTCGCGCTTCAGGATGGTCGCGGTCTTCGCAACCGTATCGATCGCCACGTCGTCGGCTTCGGCTGCTGCCAGTGCAACCCGTTGCTCCGCTGTCAGCGTCGCGACGTTTGCAATGTTGATCACGTACTGACCATCGTCCTTGCCGATGCCCCCGTTCGCGCTATCGGCATTGAGCACGATATTGCGTCCAACCACGTTCGGCTGCTCGATGCGGGTTTCGGTATCGGACGTTGCCTTGTTGTAGATCGCGCCGCTCACGCCGTAACGAACCTGGTTGTCGGTCCAGGCATAGCCTTGCGACATCTTCGCCACGTTGGGATCGGTCGAGTTCGTCGATACGTTGTGCGAGAACGATGCGTTGAAGCTGCTCGCATCGGACGCGCTCAGCGTAATGCCGGCTGCCGTCAGCTTGGTGTTCAGCTCGAGCAGTCGGCCGCTCGCGGTAGCGCTGTTGTACGCGTTGGCCGAGAAGGTGCCGGTATTCGCATCACGCGTGAGACCGCGCAATGTCCAGTACTCCTGGTACTCACGTTCGGTGAGGGCCTTGTAGGTCGCGAGCGAATCGGCCAGGCTGGCTTCCGCGCCCTGACCGCTGCGCAAGCGCAACTGGGTCCACAAGTTGTCGAGCTCGGCCTCTGCGCGTGTGTCACGCACTTCGTTGCTGTTGCCGTCGGTGATCTTGCCGTTTAGTGCAGAAAGCGTCACGTCGCCGGACAGCGATTCCACCTTGTTCAGGCGCAGATCGCCGCTCGATTGCGCGATGTTGATGTCGTTGTTGGCAGTCGCGTTCAAGCCGCCTTGCAGCGTCGCTTGCGTCGACACATACAGCGCCTGCGAGCCGGTACCGATGGATCCGTTCGATGCGAGCAGATCGACGTAGCCGCCGGTCACTCGCGTCGTTGAACCGGCGGCGCCCGCCAGGATGCTCTGATCTGCTTCGAGGTAAACCTTGCCGCTCGAGTTGGTGGACACGGTGTCGATGCGCATGTCGCCGGTCAACTCCTTCAGACCGATGTCGCCGCTTGCAGTCGTCGCCTTGATGGTTCCGCCGAGCGCGTCGATTTGAAGCGGCACATTCGCAGTGCCGATGCCCGAGTTCGCATTCAGAACGATGTTCTGGCTGGTGACGACGCCCTTGGTCGAGTCCGAAGAAATCGATCCGCCCGCGCCGCCGGTCACTGCGCCGGCTGCGTTGTTAATGGTCGCAGTGCCAGTCCGGTTTATCACCGATCCGGCAATGATCACGTTACCCGCAGCCTTCACATCGAGACTTCCCACGTCGTATCCGATGAAGGAAACGGGAATCGCGTAGTCGCCGCGAACCGTGTGGGTGTTGTAGCGCTTGTCGCCGCTCTCGGTCCAGACTTCGTGCGTGTTCCATTTCCAGATACAGAAGAACGCCGAGCAACGCGAGTTGTCGCGCACCGTCGTGGTGGTCGTGAGGTTCACGTCCTTGCGCGAATACTTGTAGGCGATGTTCGCCGTGTCGAGCGACGAATCGAGCTTGGTGTATTCCGCTTCCGACAAAGGTGTCGGGTCGGTGTTGGTGGTGAATTGGGTGCGATCCGACTCGGACCAGCTTCCGAAGAACCAGAACTTGGTTTCCTTCTCGTACTTGGCGTAGCTCTTGGTCGTGCTGCGTTGGCCAGTGACCCAGGTGTAGGTTTCGCCGTAGGTCGGTGCGTAGGAAGCACTGCGGGTATTGCTCGAAGTCGAGGTCGTTCCGACCTGAACGTCGCCCACAAAATCCTTGTACTGCACATCGGTGCCGATGCGCGTAATGACGCGCGTGACCGGTGTGTAGCCGTTGAAATCCGCCAACGCTTGTGCAGTCCCATTCGCCGGAGCGGAGACGATGCTCGTGCCGTTCCATCGACGCAGGAAGTCGGTGATGCGAACCCGTCCTTCGATGTTGTTGCCGGTGTCCAGGCTGTTGAGCACCAGGTCGTAACCCGTCGAGTTGGTGATGTTGATCTTGCCGTAGCCGTCGATTGCAGAAATCGCACCGCCGCCGGTGTTGAGAATTTCACCCACCAGATCTAGCTTGCCGCCTTCGATCTTCACCGGCTCGAGTTCGATCCGGTTAGCTTCCGCATTGAAGAACGCGACGATGTTGCCGGTCGTGCCGGTAATGCGGAATCGCGGATCGGCAGGCTTCTGGCCGGACGCGACCAGGTTGTCGTAATTGATCTTCGCTTGCGCAAGGCTAGTGGCGCTGTTGTAGCCGCCGACACCCAGGATGACCGTCGCACTCGACGTGATGCCGATGCTCTTATCCGGCACGCCGCTTTGCAGCAGGCCGTTGATGTTCAGGTAGCGTGCGCTGATGAAGATGTTGTTGCCGGCAATCGTGGGAGCGCCGGTACCGAAGATCGCGGTTGCCGCAGTGCCCGAGGTTGCAGTTCCGTCTTCGTAGTTGTTGGCCAATCCACCGCTGTTACCTGAAGGTGTGCGTGTGCCACCCCACAGGTCGCGTGGCGCGCCGGCCGTGTGATAGAACGCCGACGGCGAGCTGTAGACGAAGTCACGACCGGCCGTGATGTTGATGGTCGCAGCGGAAATGTTGGGCGCGGTCAACGGGTTCGAAGGATCCTTCGGCTTGACCACGACGCTTCCGCGCTCGCTCTTCATCGTCACCGATCCGAGCAAATTGGAAATGTTGCCCACGACTTCGATGTCGGGTGCGGGCGTGTCGTCGCTGGGCACGAAGGTGTTGGTGATCGTGATCGACGGAACATCCGAGTTCGGCGCAATTTTCACGTTGCCGAAGTTCGCAGTACCACCGGTGTTGCGAGCGTTGATTGCCGTGTTGATCTGCGCAGTCGTCGGGTTCGTGCCCGCGACGTTGAGGATGGCGGTGCCGTTCAGCGTCAGGCGACCAGTCGCATCTTCTGGAATGGTCAACGCATCGGTGCGCAGGAACGCACTGGTGTTGTTGGTGACTTCGATCTTCGCGTCGCCACGTGCAGACAGGCGCCCGGTTCCGGCCAGGAAGTCGCCCACCACGTCGATGTTGCCGCCGCGAGCCGACAGCTTCGCGAGGTTCAGGAATGCAGCGCTTTCGACCGATGCGGCACCGCCGCCCGCCGGGAACAAGGACTCCAGTTGCGACTGCAGGAAGCTGATTTCAGCGGACAGTGCCGTCACCGTTTCGGTGTTCGATGCGCCGCCTTGAACTGTCGCAGTGTTGCCGCTGTACTGGCCGCGCAAATCGATGAGCGCGTTGATGCGGGTCAGCAGGTTTGTCTGCAGGTTTTCGGCAGTGACCGTCGGCAAGGCCATGCCATCGGTGCTGGTTACCCAGAACGATTTCGTCACTGTCTGATAGGTACAGCCTGCGGTGCCCGGCACCTGGCATTGCGGGCCTTGACCTGCATTGGCCACTTGCACGCTCAGCGTGAGCGTCGCAGGGCCGGTGCCGTACTCGTTGATCACCATGGTCTGGATGTTGCGAATACCTGCATCGACCAAGCCGTTGACCGTCACGCCCGATGTAGATGCATCGACGCTGTTGCCACGGTTGATTTCGATGGAGACATCGCCGCCGCCCACCAGATTGCTCACGCCACTGGCAACGGCGCTAGCCGCTTGCGTGTACAGATCTTTGGCGACGCCGCGTCCTTCGATGGTGTGACCGAAGCCTTTGTCTGCCTGCAGGCTCACATCGAGCACGCTGCGCAGCGTGCCGTTCACCAGTACGCGGGCGGTCTGACGCAGGTACGCGTCGGCGCCCCAATGATCGCCACTGATCGGGATCACGGCGTTGTTGTACAGGTCGGTACGGGCAACCGTCTTGAAGGCGTTGTCCACGCCCAGTGCATCGCGGCCCGCGCCGATATGGATGTAGCCGTCCGCACGAATGTCGGTGCCCGAGCCGATCTCGGCACTCACGTTCGATCCGAGGTCGCTCTTGCTGTAGCCGTCGGCGAAAGCCGCAAGTCCCCAAGTCTTCGAGCTCGCACGCGCTTCGACATCTGCCAGATCACGCGAGGACAGGTTGAAATCGCCCACGGTATCGACCGTGACATTGCTGCCGACGAGTGCAGATGTGCGAGCACCGTTGCCGTTGCTGATCGGGTTGCGGTTGACTTCGATGATCGATTCCGCATCGGCCGCGCTGATCGCGCCGCCCGCTTCGAGTTTGACCTTGTCGCGCGCGATCACGTCGCTCACTGCGGTGAAGTTGGTGGTGCCCGGAGCATCCGGATCGCCCAATACAAAGAGCTTCGCGTTGTCGCCGATGCTCACCAACGTGATGTTGTCGATAGTCGTCTTGGATGCGCCAGCCGCGCCACCCAGCAATCCGCCTGCACCTGCGTTCACGTTGAACGCATCGCCGGACAACCAGTCCTTGCGTGTGCGATTGGTGGCGGTCGCGTCGATGTCCCAGGTGCGGAGATTCGCGTTGGCATCGATACCTGCCACTACCTTGGCGTCGGTGTCGTTGTTCGCCACGCCGCCGCTTGCGCCGACGACGCCTGCCGACAGCGAGTCGACTTTCGAATTGAATGTGGCAGTGTGGTCTGCAGAAATCTGCATGCTGCCGTTCGACTTGGTGGTCAGCGCAGAGCCGCTGGTTCCGCCGCCCAGAATGGCTTGCGTGTCCGACTTGTTGCGCGTCGTTGCCGATGCCACCGCACCTGCAATTGCACCGCCCGAGCCGGCTTTCGCATCGGCGTAGGTGTCGTCCGTGCCGCTCGCCACGACCGAGATCGTGTTTCCTACGGTGCCGGTGTTCGAATTCGCGACGCTCGCGAGCGTGGTGGAATTCGAAGTTGCCCGCGCATCGTTCAAACCGATGGCGAGCAAGCCGCCGATGGTCACGCCACTCACCTGCGCGTTTTCACGCGTGAAGTTCGACGCGTTCAAGGTCATCGTGTTGCCGATGTTGAAGCTGTTCGAGCCTGCAATCGTGGTGTTCACCAACGCGGTGCTCGACGCGGTAGCCGTGCTTCCGTTGGCACCCACCAGCAACGATCCGCCGGTTGCGTTCGCGTAGGCCTTGGCAGTGTCTGCCGACGTAGGAAGAACCGTCGTCGCACGCATCGCGAAGTCGCCTGCGTTGATCGTGTTGTTGGCACCCATCTTGGCGTAGGTGTTGGTCGCAGCATTCGCTGTCGCTTCCGAAACACCGATAGCGAGATAAAGCGCGCCGTTGAATCCCTTTGCACTTGCAAAAAGCTGAGGCGTGCTCTTCGCATCGAGGCTGACCGAGCCGTTCGTGGCGTAGATCGTGACCTTGTCGTTGATGCCTGCGGTCGAGCTGCCTGTTGCATTGGCCGTTGCCGACGCGCCCGCACCGGAAGCGATGCCGCCGGCACCAGCCTGGGCGGTTGCCGATACCGTATCGCTGCGAGCCGACTGCACATCGACTTTGCCGCTATCGACACTGATTGTGGTGGCCGCCACTGAGCCACCGGTCTCGCCGATGGTCGCGCTGGTGGAGCCGCTCTTGTTAGCTTGAGAAATGACAATGCCAGCAGCCACTGCGCCAACCGCATAACCTTCGGCCTGCGCATTGACGTCCATGGAGTCGGTGGCTTTCACCAGTACCGAACCGTTGCCTGTGCCCACGGTCACGCTGGAGCCATCGCCAATCTGTGCGCTCACCGCATTACCCAAGCTGGCCTTCGAGACCGCTGCGCCCACGCCAACCAGGCCACCGGAAGCCTGATACGACTTCACGTTCACCGCAGCAGTCGATTGCAGACGACCCACGTTCGCGCTGACTTCGAAGCCGCCGTTGTCGGTCCGAATCGACAACGCGCCATCCGTGTACGCACTGACGTTGTGGCGAACGTCGATCACGCCGACCGCTGCGCCGACGCCGGCAAGTCCGCCGACTGCGAGTCCGCCTACGAGCACATCGTTCTTGTCGAGTTCGCTCGCCTTCACGCTGATGTTGCCACCCGCACGCAATACGCTCGCGCCGCCCGTGGTGTCCACGATCTTCGCGGTCGTGCTTCCGACAGGAGCCGCCGCGATGGTCGATGTCGTCGAGACCTTGCCCTTCGCATTGATCGCGTCGATCTTGCTTTGCGACAGGTTGCTGTTGGTGCTGACGTTGCCGTTGGACGAGTTGGTCGATAGCTTGTTGCCGTTAGAAAAATCGTTGCTCTTGGAAAGCGATCCGCTACCGTCCTTGTTGACTTCGCTGGAGCCGTCGCTGGACAGGCTGCCATTGAGTATCGTGACTGCCGCTGCGCCGCCAATGCCAACGGTGCCGCCTACGCCTGCTGCAGCCGCAATGTTCGACGTGTTGCGAGTAGCTGCAGCTTCAACTGCAAGGTCGTTGGTCAGGTAAACATTGCTGTCCTGAATCGTCGCGCCAGTCGTGTTGTCGATCTTGATGACCGATGCGCCAGCGCCAATGCCAGCCATGCCGCCGCCTGCGACAGATCCTGCGCGGCTGGTCACGGAAGCCGAGTCGGTTGCCTTGACGGATAGCGCGCCATTGCGAGTCGCGAGCGTTCCGAAGTTCGCATCTTTCACGTACGCAGTCGTGGTGTTCGACAGCATCGCAACCGCCACCGAGCCTGCAACACCTGCTGCGCCGCCACCTGCACCGCCGACTGCCCAAGTGCGCACGTCGGTTGCGGTGTCGGCCTTGACATTCGTCTGACCCGACACAGTGATCGTTCCGCCGTCGATGTAAGCCTTCGTGGTCGAGTTATCCAGACCCACTGCGAAAGCACCAGAAACTCCGACACCACCGCCGGCAATCGAGCCCGCTGCGGTGAACATGTTCGTGTCGTGATCGGCCAATACATCGAGCGCCGAGGCGGTGATGTTCGAGCCCGTGGTGTAAGCCTGAGTCGTGCTGGTGAACTTGCCGACCGTGCCGCTGCCGACGACAGCGACTGCACCGGCACCCGCGCCTACGACGATGGAAGTGATGCCTTGACTCGACGTAGCGGCGACGGTCGCCTTGCCCTTCGCAGTCGTGGGCGACGAATCGATGTACGCCGTGGTCGTGCGTTCGAACACATTGGTGTCCGAACCCATGCCGACACCGACCGCGCCTACCGCCACGTTGCCGATGAATGTGTTGCCGTAAGAATGGTCACTGGCCTTGACGCTGAGCGCCTGCGCAGAATTCGCACCCGTGTTGTCGCCACCGTTGATGGTGGAATTCGACACCGTTGCCTTGGTCTCGCCGCCGACAGTACTCACGTTGACCGTTGCAGCAATGCCCGCGAACAAACCGCCGCCGAGGTTGCCGATGACGGTTGTCGTTTGATGCGTCGATGCAGCGTTAACCGCGACACCACGAATCGTCTCGGTCGTGCGAGCTGCAGCAAGGTCGGGTGTCACGAACGGATTGTTCGAGTTCATTCCGTTGATCGCAGCCATGCCGTCGATACCGGTGATGTTCCCGGTGTTGATCGTCAAACCGGGCGATTGCATTGCGCGCGCTGCCACCGAGCTGTCGCGAATTGCCGCTTCGGTCGTCCCGCCAATGTCGTTCACTGCCACTGCAGCGCCGACACCCGCACCCGTCACGCCCACGCCTGCCGCGCCTGCGTACAGCTTGATCTTGTCGTCTGCTTCTGCAATCACGCCGACGTTGTCGCGTGCTTCGACTGCCGCGCCATTGGAGATGACTGCACGCGTTTCCGAGCCGATCAGGTTGACTGCGACCGAGCCACCGATGCCGACGTTGACAGAACCACCCAGGCCCACGGCCAATGTCTCGATCGAGTTGGAGGAATCTGCGCGAACCAGCATGTCGGCGACGTTCTGACCTGCCGATGTTTTCTTGCCGGACAGAGTCGCGTTGTTGCTGTTGTCGATGCGGTTCACCGACACGGCCGCGCCGACCGATGCGGAGCCGCCGATCGCTGCGCCGCCAGAAAGCGACTTGATCGTCGCGCTATCGGTTCCCTTGATAGACACATCGGTAATGCCGCCCGTGATGTCGCTTCCGACAGCTTCACCGGTGGTCGTGTTGTTGATCCGGTTGCTCGATGCCGAGCCCGCTACTGCGCCTGTCGCTGCTCCCGCGCCGGCTGCGGATCCGGATTGAATCACCGAGGTGTTCTTGCCTTCGATCGCGAGCGATGTAGCTCCGGAAATAGCGCTGGTGTTGAACTGTGCTTTGGCGTTGTTGCGGATCAGGTTGTCCGCCACCGCGCCGCCCACGGCAATGTTGCCCGAGAAGGCCGCGGATCCTGCGAACGAGCTGATCTGAGAATCGTCGTGTGCGTAGACCGTTGAAGCGGTGTCGTTGCCGTTGTTGGTGATCGTGCTGCCGGTGATGCGCGCAATCGTCACGTTGCCTTGGTCGCCGCCGACGTTCGTGTCGTCCGCGTATTTGCCGATCTGGTTCAGCGAAACAGAGCCCGAGAGTGCAGCCGTCTGCGATCCGGAAGCTGCCATCGACAGCGATTTGATGATTGCGGTTTCTGCGCCTTCGACCAGCAGCGTGTTCGCGTTGGTGACCGTCGAAGAATCGACAGCGGCAAGAGTCGAGTTGCCAATCTTGTTGTATGCGAATGCACCGCCGACGCCAGCCTGGCTACCCACGGCAATGCTGCCTGCCAGCGATTGAATTTCCGATGTGTCTTGCGCCTTGACGGTCACGATGTTGCCGTCGCCGTCGTCCTTGAGCGTAGAGCCGGTGCTGCTCGCCTCGGTGGCGTTGTTGATGAAGTTGAGCGTCAGCGAGCCTGCCACTGCGGGGCCGTTCGATGCTGCGCTGCCTGCGACAGCAAGACTGCGAATGCGAGAGTCGTTTGTGCCGAGCACGTTGATAGCCGTGGGCGCAGTGATGATCGCGCCTTCGATCTGAGTCTTCGCTTCGTTCCCGATTTCGGAATACGCAACCGCCGCGCCGACCGCCGCCGACTTGCCCAACGCAACAGCGCCCGCCAGCGTGTCGATACGCGATTTGTCTGCCGACTGCACCGTGACGGTCGCGCCGTTCACCTTCCCGAATGCAGAATTGTTCGCAGGCGTGGTGACGCCAGCGAAGATGTCGTCGTCGATGAAATTCACCGCGACCGAACCGACGCCCGAGACCTTGGTCGATGCGCCGACGCCGAGCGCCAGAGACGTGATGGTCACATCGCTTTGCGCAGTAACTGCGACAGTTCCGTTCGCTCCGGAAGAGGTGACGTTCGAGTCTTCGATTTTCGAAGTCAGATCGTTGTCGATCGTGCTCCAGTTGAAGGACATGCCGACGTTGTTGCCCTTGCTCGCCTGCAACACGCCCGCGACCGAGGTAATGCAATTGCCGTTGGTAGTGACGCCAGCACCGTTGCTGTCGCGCCCGCAGTAATCGAGGCCGGTGACCGTGTTCTCGCGTTGCGTACCTGGCTCGATCAGATTTTCTAGCGCTGCGTCTGCGCCCTTGTCTTTCGATTCCACCGTCACGTTGCCGGTAACGCTGACCGTGCTCAAGCCACTGATCGCCGCCGTGGTCTTGTTCGTGATTTCGGTAATGACTACCGCACCACTCAACGAGTTGCCGTTCTCAGCGCCAGATAACGCACCCGAAGCTGCGCCCGCGCCGATTTCGGTGGCGTTGTACGCCCGCACCTGGGCCGAATCGAGGACCGTGATGTTGCTCGCGCCCTTGATGCTGGAGTTGACCGTGTTGGTGACGTCGGTGTAGGTCACCGCTGCGCCTACGCCTGTCTTGCCACCGACCGATAGCGTGCCGCCGCCGGTGCCGATAAACATGCGGTTGTAGGCAGTGACGTCGAGGTCACGGCCGGTCAAGGTGGAGTCGCCGGTAATCGTGCTGCCGTCGATGCTTGCGTCGATCAGGTTGTCCACGAACGAGAGCGACAACGATCCCGACAAGGAAACGGAACTGGTCTTGCTTTGCTGGTTGCTCGCGTCGATTGCCATCCCGACTGCGACAGACAACTGCTCGCCCGCCGCCAGCGAATTCACCGACACGTCTTGCGCGCCAGTCAATGTCGAACGGTTCAGGTAAGCCTTGGTCGCTGTGTCGATCATGTTGACCGACACGCTTCCGGTAATCGCTGCCGAACGGCTTTGCGAGCTGGAGTTCGCGCGCGTGATAGCTGCTGCGCCCGATGCCGTGACGATGTCGAGATCGCTCACCGCGAGCACATTGACCGTGCGACCGCCGCCTTCGTTGCTTTGATCTATGGTCGCGCCGTCGATCTTCGCGGTTGTCGCCGTGGTGACGTCGTTCACTGCGGCACTACCCGCGCCGGACAGACCGAAAGTGGGTTTTTGCGCGCCGGTACCTTGCGAACTGGTCGATCCCGAGCCCTTGCCGGTGGCAGTCGCATTGGTCGGACTCAGGCCCACCACTTTGGCGAGCTGCGTTTGCGCCGCGTCGTACTTCGCCTTGATCTTGTCGAAAGGACCGGTCGTGTCCGAGGACATCGCCAGACTGCCGGTCACCGCAATCGTCTCGGCGTGGCCGAGCGCGCGTGCAATCACGTCGATGTCGTTGCCCTTGATCAGGCCAGCAGTCGTGCCTGCGCTCGATCGCGAGCCAGTGCCGGAAATAGTGATCGTGTCGTTGTCGGCGATCGAGGCTTCGGTGGTCGATGTGAGACCGGTGTACGCAACACCGACGCCGACTGCGGCACTTTCGCCCTTGCTGAAGCCGCCTGCGATGGACCAGACGACCGGCGCGTCATTGGCAGTCACCGACACCTTGTTGCCGCGAACGGTTGCCTCGTCGTCGACCAGTGCGCGCGTCGTGTTGGTGACGTCGTTCAGCGTGACCGCACCGTTGATGCCGAAGGACGCGCCGTAGCCCGCTGTCGTCGCGATCGAGATCAGCAGGTCCTTACCGCTCGCATCGATGGTCACTGCATCGGTATTTTTGGCAGCGCCTGCGGTCCATGTACGCAGACCGTCCGCATCGGCTGCGCCGGCGGTTTCGTTCATGCCCTGAATCTTTGCGCCTTCGCGAACGAACACAAGGCTTTCGCCGGTCGTGATGGCTTGCGTGTAAGCCATGCCCAGACCCTTGCCGTTGTTGCCGGCACCGGCACTCGTCGGTGTGAACTTGCCGCCGTGGAACAGCAGAGCGGTTTCGCGTGCTGCGGTCACCGATGCGGATGTGGCGAACTTCCAGCTTTGGGTGTCTTCTTCGTTGGTGCTTGTCGTGGACACATCGTCGGGCGTGACCAGCACGTCTTTGGTCCACTCGCCGGTCTGCGCTCCGGTGACGTTGAGTTGTGCGTTCTGCTGCACTTCCGTGTGCGCACGCGTCTTGAAAGTCAGGATGCTTGCCGAGCCCGACAACGCGATCGCACCGTTGGAGTTGTCTGCAGTCGATGTCGCAGACGACTGGCCGTTGAACACATCGTTGAGGCTCGTGATCTGGTCGAACCAGGTCTTGAGAGTTTCGAGGTTGTCGTACTTGTCGAACGTGCCGCCAGTAATGAGCGATTCGCGAACCGGAATAGTCACGTCCGATGCAACGCCTATGCGTGATCCGGTCACGATGGCGCCAGCGCCGATGGTCGCGTTCGCATCGTGCACGTAGTTGCCCACGGCCACCCCTGCCGAGTAGGAGGCGCGCGATGTGTTGCCGGTTGCCTTGTCCTTGGCTTGCGAAACCGCAGAAGCCACCGCAGCGTTTTGAATGTCTTCGCCCACGGTACGAGCCGCGACGATCACGTTGCCGGTGGCATGCACGTTGGCATTCGCACCGATGGTCGCGCTCGCGCTGGCCGCGCTATCGACCCAGGTGATAGCGCCGCCGATGCGGAAGGATGTCTGTTGCGGTTTTGCCTTCTCGTCCACGCCCGTGTTGCCGAAAATCTTGTCCCAGAACTTGGACTCCAGCGTTCCGGTGGGATCGGTCAAGGGCTTGAGTTTTTCCTGAGCCGCTGCCGTGATGGCCTGCGTCAGCGTTTCGCCGACCTTGGCTTCGGCAGTCGTGACGTTCGATTTGTTCTCGTTGATCGCGATGACCGACACATTGGTCGCGTCCTTCACGCTGGCGTTCAACTCGGCAGTCGCGCTGGAGTTGAGTTCGCTGATCGCGATGGCTGCAGATGCCTTGCCGCCGTTGCCCTGCGACGCCGTGACCGAGTTGCTGAACTCGTTGACGTTGATCGCGCTAACCGACACATCTCCACTGACCTTGATATTGGCTCCGGAAGCCACGGTTGCACGCGACTTGATGTCGGCGTAAGTAATGCCCAGTGCAATCGAGAGTGCGTTGGAATCGGCGCCGGGATCTGCAGCTTCCACTTCGGCTTCGAGCTTCGCGTCGTTGCGTGCGAGCACTTCAAGACTCGCAGCCTTGACCGTTGCACCCGATTGAATGTCTACCGTCGCCTCGGACGAATTGCGGGCGTACAGAAGGCCCAGGCCAAGCGGAGTTCCCACCTGAGTGCCAGGACCGCTCAAGCCAGTGCTGGCGCCTGCGCCTGCACTGGTGTTGTTCTGCGCAGTCAGCGTGACCGCGTTGGTGGCCTCGACATTGCTGCCGGTGAAGAGCGTGATCGAAGACTTGGCGACAGCCTGTGAATGAACCAGGTTCGCGCCCAGCAGTTGCGCTGCAAAGCCGACTGCGGTTTCCGCTGCGGTTTCGGCAACGTTTTCGATGTTGTCGAGCAGCGATGCATCGTCGTAAATCCACTTGTTCTCGATCGTGGTCGTGGCCGTCATGCTGACGTTGCGGCCTTTGACCGTGGCGCCACCTGTGGTGTCTCCAACTTCGATCTTCGCCGAGCCTTCGCGATAGCCCAGGATGTTTTGAGTTGCGGTCTTGTTGGCCGTGAAAGTCACGTCGCCCGCGTTGAACACACCGGTCGCATTCGCCAGAACGGACGATCCGTTCTTGAGCACGATGTTCGATGCGTTCAGCGTGATGTTTCCCGAATCGCCGATCGACGCGTCGTTCTTGTGATTCGCAGCGGTCGTTCCAGCAACGCGTCGGCTGGAGATCGTCACGCCCGAATTGACCGTGATGCTGTCGTCCGCGAGCAGCGTCAAACTGCCGCTGGAAACGGTGCCACCGGACGGAGTTCCGGCGTAGGAGTTGGCTCCATTTCGAAGAATGTCCGCGCTCACGACGATGTTCGCCGGATCGACCAGGGCCGTGCCTGCTGCACCACCATTGACGCCATCGGCTCGCAATTCGCCACCTGCCAATTCGACCGTATCCTTCGCGGAGAACTCGACGAAGCCGCCGTTGGCCGCAGCAGAAGTGGCGGTGCCAGCGCCCGCGCTGGCATCGAGCAATGCACCGCTGCGAATGACCGCATTGCGTTGCGCAAGAATGTCGACGCGTCCGCCGTTCGATGCAGCACCCTCGCCCGCAGACGTAATCGTCGCGCCAGATTCGACCGCAATATCGCGGCCCGCGCGCATGGTCACATCGCCACCTGCAACGCCCGCGCTTCCGCGCGCGTCGATGGTTCCCGACACTGTGATGTCGTCGCTTGCTGCAATGAAGATTCGGCCCGCTTCCTGAACCACGCGGTTGCCTTGAGCAAGGCCGTTGGCGTTCACCACATCGGTGAAATCGGGCTTGGTACCGGTAAAGCGAGCGCCGGAATAAATCGAGCCGCCCACGATCACGCTACCGGCTGCAACGCGCACGCCTTCTGCTGCGTTCACGCGACCATCGATACGAATGATGCTGCCCTGCGCAATGGGTGCGTTGCCGGACAACAGCTGTCCGACTGATCCTGAATCCACCACGCCAGGCGACAGGAAAAACCCGTCCACGAACGCCTTGGTCGGCGCCGTCAGTGAAAGCGATCCTGCGTTGATGACTCCGCCCGCTCCCACCAAAAATCCGTTCGGATTCGCAAAGAAAAGATTGCCGCCGATCTGGCCGTCCTTGATCGAATTCAGCGTTCCGAAAATGTCGCTTCGCGTGTCGCGAACGATGTTCACGAGATTCGCCGCGCCATTGGGCAGGAACATGTTCACCGTCTGCCCGGAGCTGACGCTGAAGTTGTTGAAGGAATTGAAGCCGGTGTTACCGGACTGCGTGGCCGTCTTGATCGACGTCACCGCACCTACTGTGCTCACCGCCGTCTGCGTCATGCCGTCTGTCTTGATGGCTTGAGCAAGCGATGCAACTGGCACAACCAGGGGCAGGCCGGCCACGTACAACATCAAACCGGGTTGGTCCCGAAAAGCACGAGCGATCTGGCTCAGCTTGAATGACGAATTTCCACCGATAGCTTTTTTATTTGAGAAGGGAGTCATCCTTCGACATTAACATTCCTTTACTACTCCCCCAAGTGTGTAAGTCCCTGTTTCGTAAGGATTTTTTGTAACTCCGACTACTTACGATTTATCGACTCGGATCGTGGAAAATGTCCGTTATGAACGCATTTCGCGATCCCTCGTCAAAAGCCGGCAACATGGCAGAAACAGCCCGCATTTACCGCGTTCGTGTCGAACCTGCAGGCGTGGAAGCGCAAGTGAGCTCAACAGCATCGATACTGCTGACTTTGGAGTCAACTGGGCTGTATTTGCCGAGTTCTTGCCTGAATGGCACATGCCGAACCTGCATTTGCAAAATGGAGGAAGGGTCGGTCACTTATCCGATCGAATGGCCTGGGCTGAGCCTCGATGAAAAGCTGGATGGGTACATCCTGCCGTGCATAGCAAGGCCGTCTAGCGATCTGGTGCTCGATATGCCGGGAGCGAAGATGATGGAGTTCGAGTAAGTCGATTCGATCCGATGCGATCTCAGGCCTTCAACCGAAACCGCTGCAACTTCCCCGTCTCGGTCCGCGGCAACGAGTCCACGAACACCACCTGCCGTGGGTACTTGTAAGGCGCCACAGTCGCTTTCACGAAGTCCTGCAGCGTCTTGATCATCACCTCGTCTTTTGCGTGCCCCTGATGCAGCACGACGAACGCTTTGACCACCTGCCCGCGCTCTTCATCCGGCACGCCGATGACGCCGCACTCGGCTACGTGCGGATGCATCAGCAACGCGTCTTCAACTTCCGGAGATGCGATGTTGTAGCCCGACGAGATGATCATGTCGTCAGTGCGGGACTGGTAGTGGTAGTAGCCGTCGTCGTCCATGAGGTACGCGTCGCCGGTGAGGTTCCAGCCGTTTTGCACGTAGGTTTTCTGGCGCTCGTCCGCAAGGTAGCGGCATCCGGTCGGACCCTTTACTGCCAGCTTGCCGATCGTGTTCGGAGGCACATCGTTGCCGTCTGCATCGACCACTTTCGCGATGTATCCAGGAATGGGTTTGCCGGTCGCGCCGGGCCGGGCGTGCGCTTCGTCGGCCGAGATGAAGATATGCAGCATCTCGGTCGCGCCGATGCCATCGATGATCTCGATGCCGGTCGCCTTTTTCCACAACGCGCGTGTCGCGGCGGGCAAAGCCTCGCCAGCCGCAACGCATTGACGCAGCGACGTCTTCTTCAGCTCGTCGCCATGAGCGGCCATCGCGCGATATGAGGTGGGCGCCGTGAATACGGTGGTCACGCCGAATTTCTTGATGGCTTCGAGCAGTTGCGGCGGCGACGCCTTCTCAAGCAGCACGGTCGATGCGCCGACCGTCATCGGGAACAGCAGCAATCCGCCGAGTCCGAAGGTGAAAGCCATCGGCGGGCTGCCGGTGAAGATGTCGTCGGGATGTGGACGAAGCACATGCGGCGGGAAGCACAGGCAGATCGCCATGACATCGCGATGAAAGTGCATGGTGGCCTTGGGCACGCCGGTGGTACCCGACGTGAAGGCGAGCAGGCAGGTGTCGTCGCTCTTCGTGGCCACATTCGCGAACTGGCCGGACTTCTTCGCCATGGCCGCTTCGAGTCCATCGTCGGTCGTGTCGTTGAAGTAGCGCACGACGATGCCGTCTTTTGGCATCTCTTCGGCCAAGCGCTTGTCGCAAAACGCGAACTGCACCTTGCCCTTCTCGATGATCTGCTTGAGTTCTTTCTCGCGCAGCAGCGGCATGGTTGCCACTGCAATGCCGCCGGCTTTCATGATCGCGAACCAGCAGGCAGCCAGCATCGGATTGTTAGGTGCACGCAGCAACACTCGATTGCCGGGCACCAAGCCCATGTCCTGCACCAGCACCTGCGCGATGCGGTTGGCCTTGTCCTGCAAGTCGGCGTAAGTCCAGCGTGTGCCGTCTTCGCCCTGAACGCACAGACGATGCCCGTTGCCCTGCTGAACATGGCGATCGAGCAACTCTGTGGCGCAGTTCAGGTACTCGGTGAACTGAAGCGAAGGCAGATCGAACAGGAATTCGGGCTGCAGCTCGACCGGCGGCAGATTGTCTCGGGCGAAGGTGTCGATGTGCGATGTCATTTTTTACGGGCTAAATTCGTTTTGATCGATTAATTCGATGCAGAAAATACTAACCGTCATCAAGCAATTTGCATACCGAGAAACCTCCATTGCAGATGCAGATCGCCGCGGTTCGATGGGTTCTGTATATTTGACATCTGAACTTTATTGGCCCTCATCGCTTCGATCGGAAATCTCCATGCGCGTCGGAATCATCGGCTACGGCTTCATCGGCAAATACGCAGTCCAGTCCATTCTGGATAGTCCTCAAATGGGCTTGCAATTGGCGTTCGTTCATGCCCGAAAAGCAGAAATACTCGCTGCCCTGCCTTCGAACATACAGCTGCCGAATCTGGCCGACTGGAAAAAATACGATGCCGATCTGATCGTCGAATGTGCTCACCCATCGGTCACTCAGGAGTACGGTGCGGCGTTTCTGGAAGTGGCCGACTATTTACCGCTCTCGGTTAATGCTTTAGGTGACGCGAAGCTCGAATCGGAATTGCTTGCCGCGAGCGAAAAATCGGGCAAGAGCCTGCTGATTCCGCACGGCGCGCTCATCGGTCTGGACAACCTGGTCGAGGTCGGAGACAACTGGGCCGAGGCAATGATCACTTTTCGCAAGCATCCGCGAAACATCGACTTCTCCGATACCGATATCGACCCCACGAAAATCACGCAAGAGACCGTCGTGTACGAGGGTCCGGTGCGTGGCATCACGAAGCTGTTTCCTCGTAACGTCAACACCATGGCAACCTTCGCATTGGCAACCACCGGTCTCGACAAATGCATCGCGCGTTTGATTGCAGACCCGTCCTTGAACGTCGCGATTGCAGAGGTGCGAGCTGTCGGCAAAGACGGCTCGATCCACGAGTCACGCAAGGTGGCGCCAGTGGTCGGCGTGTCAGGCACCGAGATGCTCGCCTCGCAGATGTCGTCGATCCGCCGCGCGGCCGGTGTACGACTGCCGGGGATGCAGTTCGTTTGACGCGTACGAACTGAAGGAGTTACCCGAGGATTGCGCCGCTCTTTCGTTTGCCGAAAATGATCGGCCATCCGATGGTGGCAAGAACGAACAGACCGGTGATCAGCTTCAGATCCGAAGGTGCGAGTCCCATCGACAACGCGAGCGATGACAGCTGGTAGTAGATCAGCGAGCCGACCATGGGCGCGAGCAGTTGCCGCAACAATGTTCGACGACCAGTAATCGCTTCGCCGATGATGACCGACGCCAATCCATTCACCAGCATGCCGAAGCCCATGCCGACGTCCGCATAGCCCTGGCTCTGCGCCAACAACGCACCGGCAGTTGCAGTAATTGCATTCGCAATACCCAGGCCGAAGACGATATATCTAGTCGAGTTGATGCCGAGTGCCGGAGCGAGTTGGTTGTTCGCACCCACGCCGCGCATTGCAAGGCCGAGATCGGTGTGCAGCGCCCACCAGAGCACCAGCGTCACCGTCAAAAGCAAAGCGAAGAACAGCAGGCATTGCAGCGTGAGGCTCGCGAGAATCGCCGGATGGATCCAGTCGAACACGTTGGGCAAACCGAAAAGCGGCGTGTTGGGTTTGCCCATGATGCGAAGGTCGATGCTCCACAGCATGGTGATCGTCAAGATACCTGCGAGCAGCGAATGCACCTTGAATTTGAGGTTGATCAAAGCAGTGCAGGTACCGGCTAAAAAGCCTGCGCACGCCGCCACCAAAGTGCCGAGCACCGGATGCAAACCGGCAGTCGTCAATGCCGCGATTACGCAACCGCCCAAAGGAAAGCTTCCTTCGGCAGTCATGTCCGGCACGTTGAGGATTCGGAACGGAATGAGCACGCCCATTGCGATGAACGCGTAGAGCAGTCCTTGCGCGAGGGTGATCGGGATCAGGTTGTAGAAGGTCTGGAGAAATTCCATGTCAGGCACCTGCCTGCAAAAGAATCTGATCGTTCGCTTCGCCGAAGCGATGAACGATGTCGTTGATGGTCATTTCTTTTTTCTCGGAACCCGAAAGATCGAGCTTGATCCGCCCTGCTTCCATCATGAGCAAACGGTCGCCGTACTCGAGAGCGTGCGACATGTTGTGCGTGATCATGAGCGTGGTGAGCTTCTGTTCGTTCACGATGCGCGATGTCGCGTCCATCACGAGTTGCGCGGTACGCGGATCGAGCGCTGCGGTGTGTTCATCGAGAAGAAGAATGCTCGGGCGACTCAGCGTTGCCATGAGCAAGGCTAGCACCTGGCGCTGACCTCCCGAAAGCAAACCGGCCGACGCGCCCATTCGCGATTCGAGGCCCAGCCCGAAGCTAGCGAGCTGATCGCGGAAGTGCGCGCGCTTCTGCGTGTTGAGCGCGAGATGCAATCCACGACGAGAGCCTCGCTTGGCAGCGAGCGCGAGATTCTCTTCTATGGTCAAGGCCGGCGCCGTTCCCAGCATCGGATCCTGAAACACCCGCGACACCAGTTGCGCACGTTTATAGACCGGCCACGAGGACACATCGTTGCCGTCTATGGACACGCTTCCGGCTTGCGGCCTGATGACTCCGGCCAGCACGTTGAGCAAGGTGCTCTTGCCGGCGCCGTTGGTTCCGACAACCGAGCAGAACATACCCTCCTGAAGCTTCAGCTCCAGGTTGTTCAGTGCCACTCTTTCGTCGGGAGTTCCGGGATAAAAAACGACCTTCAGCGCCTTGAGTTCAATCATCTGTTCAATCGTTTTCAGCAGACTCTTTTCAGTTGATTCTGTTTAGTTGACGACGCAGTTGCAGTCCTTGAGTGCTGCGGGAAGCGTGATGCCCAGATCCTTCATGCGCTGACCGCTGATCTTCATTTCGTGATCGGCCGGGCCAGGCGACACGAACGCGATATCGGCCGGGCTCTTGCCCTTCAGAATTTGGCCTGCAATCTTGCCGGCAATGGTGCCCAGGCGGTTGTAGTCGACCGTGTACGCACCCAGGAACTGATGCGAGGTCACGCTGGTGGTGTTCGCGTTGAAGCTGGGCAACTTGATGCGGTTCGCGGTAGATGCAATGGCGGCCGCTGCCGGTTGCAACAGGCTGGAGCCGGGGACCAGCAATGCATCTGCGCGGCCCTGGAGCGATTGCACTCGAGTGGGAATGTCGTTGGCGTTGTCGACGCCGACTTTGACGAGTTCGATGCCGTTGTCGGCGGTGGCTTTTTCGACCGCCTTCAGGAAGCCGAGATCGGCGTCGTCACCGGGGTTGTACAGAAAGCCGAGCTTCTTGAAATTCGGGAGCAGCGTCTTCATGAATTTCACGGTCGCGTCCATGTTCTGCAGGTTGGAACCGCCGGTCATGAGCACGTCGCCCTTGTCTGCGGAGGGAACGAGTTTCGCGCCGACGGGGTCGGTCACGGCGCCGAACACGATCGGGAACTTGCGATTGGCCAATGCGGTTTTGGCCGATTGCGTCAAGGGGGTCGTGATGGTGAGCATCAGGTCGGGATTGGTCGCGGCCATGCGGTTGAGCATCTGCGGTGCCAGCGAACGATCGAAGTTCACGTTGCCTTCGTCATAAGTGACCTTGAAGCCTTCGTCGGCTAGCTCTTTCTTGAAGCCCTCCGACAATTGGGTGAGGGTCGGATGCGGTCCGAAGTTCGCGATCGCAATGCGATACGTTTGCTGAGCCGATGCAGCGCCTGCGAATCCGGCAAGGACAAGTCCAGCAGCAACGATGCCGAGGGATTGCGTGAAGGCTTTTTTCATGTGAACTCCGGGATCGAATAGTTAAAAAAGGAAGTTGAATCGACTGTCGTGAGGGTGCATGCAGGTTTCGTTCCTGCTTTGAAAATAATCGCGCCTGGCCGAGCCAGTCTCGACTAGGCCAGAGAGTTCACTCCCGGGCAATTCCGTAGAACCCGTAGTTATCGGTAAATCGGTTGCGCTCGGAAAAATTAAGCCACAACCGAAGCAGCCAGCGCTTCTTTTCCGGTTCCGGCCAGTCGGTGTAACCAGTCCTCGAATGAAGCGAGGTATGGTTGTTCAGCCATTGGATATCGCCGGGTTTGAAGTCCATGGACAGGCAAAGCTCGGGCGATTCAGCCAGTTCGTCGATTGCATCGAACAGACGGCGATGCGCATCGGTGAGCGGCGGCGCACCTTCGTAGCGCTGGCCGGATTCGAGGAAGTTACGCAGATACATCAGCGACAACTTGCCGTTGATCCAACCTGCAATCGACGTGACCCAGTAGGGCTTGCCGGTAACTGCATTCTTCTCGCCACGATGGTCGAACCAGAGCGGCTCGTACATGAGCGGAACCAGATCGGGATGTTTCTCGAGCAGTGCGTTGTAGATGCTGTTCGAACTCACCACCAGGCTGGCACCACCCGCCTGCGACGTGTTGACGCACATGAGACCCACCACATCGGCGCCGTCCACATGGAACGGTGCCGCGCGGTTCGTGTGATAGAAGCGTGAGTTCGCATTGGTTTCGGGATCGTTGCCCGTGGTGTCCTGAACATTGCCGAGCAAGTCGCCGGCTGCGTTCTGCACAATCGGCGCGCCCAGATTCAGCCCCAATCCCCAGAACGCGGTTCGACGTTCGTCTATGCTCCAGTCGGCCGTCGGCAGGCCGCGCCACAACTCGAATCCACGACCGTTTTCGAGCTCTTCGGCAAGCATGGCGATGCGCTTCGACAGAACCGGCAACGGAAAATCCTTCGCCGTGATGTCCATGAGAGGCTTGCCGGTGGCGACCGCATGAGCTACCGCATTTTTGACATCTTTCACTTCGGCTGCGTCGAGCGTGTAGGCCCAGCTTTTATCGCTCTCCATCTGCGCGCGGGTCCACGCAGACTTGCCGGTGTACGGCGTCATCAACTGATCCATGACTGCGCTCATTCTGGGCCTCCGCTTCGTTTAAGTGGTCGCATTTTGTAGGACAACTCCAAGAAAAATCAATTGGTAGTTGCGTTGATTGCGAGCAATGTCCGTGCCACAAAGCAATTTCGGCGATGACATTCAAGAAATAATGTCGGACAATGTTTCATAGATAAAAAGGTCGACAGTGTCCTCAACTCCATTTGCATCCCCATCCCCCGAAGCATCGTCGCTACAAGCCAACACCGCGCTTGCCGGCGTGATGGTGCCGCTGCCGGTGCCACCGATGGAGCGACTCGGCAGCGTTGCGGAATATGTACTCGAAGAGGTATCGAGCCGGATCATCAATGGCACCTATCGTCCGGGCCAGCGTCTCGTCGAAGCCGACCTAACTCGCGATTTGAAAGTCAGCCGAAGCTCTGTGCGCGAAGCGTTTCGCAGGCTGGAGATCAATCGGTTCGTCCAGATCGAGGCCAACAAGGGCGCAACCGTTGCCACGCCTCACCGCGCCGAGATCAAGGCGATCTTTCTGGTGCGTGAGGTTATTTCCGGATTGGGCGCGAAGGTTGCGGCAGAGCGAATCGACATGCCCGGCAACCGCGACATCGTGCTCGATTTGATTCGCCAGATTCGAGAGCAGGAAGCACGCGATACGCCTAAGAATCATCGAGCCGAGAACGGCGTATTCCACCGCGCTATCAACAACATGTCCGGCATGGACGCGATCGGTGAGTTGCTCGACCAGTACAACTTTCCGATCCTTCACATGCTGTACTTCCGCGATCTTGCTTACGACGACTGGCGCCAGAATCTGGTCGAGCACATGGATATCGCGCGCGCCGTACTTGCTGGCGATCAGATTGCTGCCGAGCATTTCGCACGCAAGCACATGGCACGCATGGTCGACATCGCCGTGGCTATCGCGGAGCGACTGATGGCAGAGAAGGCGTAATCCCGGTCTATCGATATCGGCTCGTGATCCCTCCCAAACGGGTCAGGCCAAAAATTGCCTCGTCGCCTCGTCGTATTCGTTTAGTCGGGACCATTCACGCTTCGACTCGTCGGCAGGAGCGTTGTTCAGGGTGCTTTGAGCGCGCCCTTCTTTCAAGGCGCGCATCGACTCTTCGATTGCCTTCGCTGCGCCCCAGAACGCCTGGTGACCTTGCAGCGCTGCTCGCACACCGGCAGATGCGAGATCGTCGAGCGAGCCAATCTTCGAATCGTACTGAGCGAGCACCAGCGGCAGCTTGAACTTCGCATGAATGTCGGCCAACTCGTTCGTGCTTTTTGCACCGAGCAGAAAGAGTGCGTCTGCACCTGCGGCCGTGTAGGCGGCACAACGCTTCAAGGCGTCTTCCATGTCTGTTGCGCGAAGTGCGTGAGTGCGCGCAAGAATCGACAGCGAAGGATCGGTTCGCGCCTTCACTGCGGCGCGAATTTTGGCAGCCCCCTCTTCGATCGAAATCAGCTTTTCGCCTTTCACGCCAAAGGGCTGCGGCAATAAGGTGTCTTCGATGGTGATGGCCGCCACGCCTGCGCGTTCGAGCTCGACCACGGTCCGCATCACATTCAGTGCGTTGCCGTATCCGTGATCGCTATCGACGATCACGGGCAATGAAGATGCGCGAGTGACTCGCGTGACTTGCTCCACCAATTCGGTCAAAGTGATCAACGTGATATCGGGCGCACCCAGCACCGACAACGACACCATCGATCCACCCACGATGCCGCATTCGAATCCAAGGCTTTCGGCTATACGAACCGATATAGGGTCGTACACCGACGGGAGGATGGTGCATCGCCCACCTGCTAGCAGCGCTCTGAATTTGTCTCTTGAATTATTTTTCATTCCATTGTTCCGTCAGTCCATGAGTCAGTCGGTGAGTGGCTCGGCGGGTCATGCCGATCGATCTCGATTTACTGCATGAACCAGCCGTGGCTCACCACCATCGACTGCCCGGTGAGCGCATTCGAATTGAAGCTTGCGAACAGCAGCGCCACTTCGGCCACGTCCTGAACTGTCGTGAATTCACCGTCCACGGTTTCCTTGAGCATGACTTTCTTGATCACGTCTTCTTCGCTGATTCCCAGAGCCTTGGACTGCTCGGGGATCTGCTTTTCCACCAGTGGTGTACGGACGAATCCGGGGCAGATGACGTTGGCGCGAATGCCGTATTTGCCGCCCTCTTTCGATACCGTCTTGCACAGACCTATCAGCCCGTGCTTTGCCGTCACATAGGCCGACTTCAACACCGACGCCTCTTTCGAATGCACCGAACCCATGTAAATAATGCTTCCGCCCTTGCCCGACTTCTGCATGTGCGGCACGCAAGCTTTGGTGGTGAGGAACGCGCCGTCGAGATGAATTGCCAGCATCTTTTTCCAGTCGGCGAAAGGAAACTCTTCGATCGGATGAACGATCTGGATGCCGGCGTTGCTAACCAGCACGTCGACCGTGCCGTACGCCTTGACCACTTCTGCAACGGCCGAGTTGACCTGCTCTTCGCTGGTCACATCCATCGCAACCGCCATCGCTGTTCCGCCGCCCTTCACGATCTCATCTGCGGCAGCCTGGGCCGCCGCGAGATTCATATCGGCAATGACCACCTTGCCGCCTTCCTTTGCATAGGTCAGCGCGATCTCTTTACCGATGCCACTGGCGGCGCCGGTGACGATACAAACTTTGTCCTTGAGTTTCATGATGAGCTTCCTGGAGCGTTGGGTTGATATTCGAATGGCATTCGGCGCGCTACCTTCCAGAACCCGTGTCAAAGGCCCGGGCGAAAGCGGTTTACCGACTTGGGAAAAGCATACCTGTTCCCGGTTTCAGAGGTTTGGTGCAGCTTTGTTCAACAGGTGAATCAAGCGTCGAAAACATGTTGATCGATCAACAATACCGAACTTAAACTGACGCTCGAGAGGAATACCAAGCATGCATATTGCTTGCGCATCCAGGCTGAATGCTCACAATCGTGCAGTCTCCGCCCCTCGATGGAAAGCAGAAAACAAATATGGATATCGACCATGGAAATCGTTGAATCAGCCGGTTTGCTTCCGACTTCGGCCCGCTCTCTCACTCCTTTGCGGCTTTACCAGCCCAAGACCGTGAGCGATGCCCTGATTGCTTTGGCCCAATCGCACCATCCTGTCCTGCTCGCCGGCGGTTCGGATCTGGTGGCGCAGTACAACGAAGGCGTCACGCCCACGGAGCTGGTCGACATCTCCGGACTGGACGACCTCAAAAACATCACACTGGAAGGCAGCACGCTCCGTATCGGTGCGTTGGTCACGCACTACCTTGGATCAACTCACGAGCTGGTTGAAAAGACGATCCCCGGGTTCGCGAACGCGTGGACCCGTATCGCCAACCCACGCATTCGCTTTCGCGCGACCATCGGCGGCAACCTGATGTCCAGGCGCACCCGCTACGAAGGATCGATACTTCTGGGCGCCCTGCGCGCGAAGGCGAACGTTGCGAGCGTCTCCGGATCACGTCAAATCGACGTGAAAAAAATCTGGGATGGCGAGGTCGATTCGAAATCGCTGCTCACTTCCATCGACATCGATACCGAATCTCTGATTGCTTTCGACTACGAACGCTCGCTCCGCCCCCTGATGACACAAGCGGTGTCGCTCTGGAAGAGCGGCGCGGGAACATCGATCACTTTGTCGATTGCGACCGAATACATCAGGCCCGTCATCGTCACGATGGATCTGCCTGCGACGCTGCCTGCTGAACTGGCGGCCAATGCAAAAACTATCGCCAAGGACTTACTCGCGAAGCTGCCCGCTTCATTCGCCGATGCAGTCGTCACGAATGCCTATGCGCGTAACGCAGGCGCCGCATTCCTTTCGCGCCAACTGGAAAAGCTTCATGTCTGAAATCAAAAATTCCAACGCCGCTTCGGTAGCCGATGCATCGGCATCGGCCCTTACCGAGTTCCCCTTGCAGTTCACGCTGAACGGAGCAAGTTGCGCTCATGTCACGCCGGTTTCGCGCACCGCAGCAGATTTTCTTCGCGACGACCTCAGCATGACCGGCACCCGAATCGGCTGTTCGCGCGGCGTGTGCGGCGCATGCGTCGCGCTGGTCGATGGAACGCCCACGGCAACCTGCTCTATGTTCGCGTTCCAGCTGAATGGCTGTGACGTGCAGACCATCGAAGGCATGGCCGACAAGGGAAAGCTGCACGTCATCCAGCAAGCCTTCGTCGATCAGTCTGCGTTTCAATGCGGGTATTGCACCTCGGGCATGGTGCTGCTCACCAAGTCGCTGCTCGATCACAATCCGACTCCGAGTCGCGCCACCATCATCGAATGGCTCAGCTCCAACGTCTGCCGCTGTACCGGGTACGCGCAGATCATCGACGCAGTCGAGCAGGCGGCGGCAACGCTTGGCGCGGAAGCTTCTGCGCTTGGAAAGGCCGCAGCATGAAGCGAGATCAACTCCCTCCCCTGACCGATCTTCGAGTCGTCGGGCAGAACACTCCGCGCAAGGATGCGACCGAGAAGGTCAGCGGACGTGCCCAATACTCCACGGACATTACGCTCCCCGGCATGCTGCATGCCAAGGTTTTGCGTAGCGCGAAAGCACACGCGAAAGTAATTTCGATAGACGCCGAGGCCGCGCGAAGAGTGCCCGGCGTGAAGGCTGTCGTGACCGGCAAAGACATCCCTCCGCATGTCATGCCGTACTACGGCTACTTCATCAAGGACCAGCCCATCGTCGCGATCGACAAGGTTCGCTACGTGGGCGACATCGTCTGCGCGGTGGCCGCAGAAACAGAATCCGCCGCTATCGAGGCCATGCGCCTGATCAAGGTGACCTACGAAGACTTGCCTGTCGCGGCAGGCATCGAGAGTGCTATTGCCGACGATGCGGCAGAACTCTTCGAGACCGCTCCACTGGGAATAGTCCCTGCTTACGGTGACGGTGCCAGCGGGTTTCTCCGCTCGCGAAAGAATGTCTGCTACCAATTCGACTACACGACCGGCGATGCAAGCGCATTCGACAAATGCGATCAGATCTTCGAGGACGAATTCCGTTTCTCGCGCATGACCCACTATCACCTCGAACCGTTCGTGTCGGTGGCGAAGGCGAGTGCCGACAAGATCGACGTCTGGTCGAGTTGTCAGAACCCGTTTCCACTGCGCAAGGAACTTGCGCGCATGTTCAAGATTCCAGAAAACGCAATCACGGTGCAGGTGCCGTTCGTAGGCGGTGGTTTCGGCGCAAAGAACAACGTGAAAACCGAGGCGGTCTCGGTATTGCTGTCGATGATCACAGGTCGACCTGTTCGCTTTTGCCTCACGATGGAAGAAAGCTTTCTCACCAACACACAGCACGCCGCAATTCTTCGCCTGAAAACCGGGGTCATGAACGACGGCAAACTGGTTGCGCGCCAAAGCGAAATCTTCCTCGATGCAGGCGCGTATTCCGACGGAAGCCCATTGGTCGCCGAGAAAGCGGGCTACCGGATTCCCGGCCCATATCACTGGGATCACATCGACACCAAATGCTATTGCGTGATGACCAACACGGCGCCCGCAGGCCCGTTCCGCGGCTTTGGTGGAACGCAAACGACTTGGGCTTCGGAATCGCAGATGGACATGATTGCGCGTCGGCTCGGGATAGAGCCGTATGAATTTCGAAAACGGAATTTGCTGAGCCTGGGCGATCCATTCGTGCCCGGCGAGAGCGGTGTCGATAGCGACATGATCGAAGGTCTCGATGTGGTCTGCGAAGCGATCGGCTACAAGAACCGCAGCTACGACAACAGCGGCCCGATCAAACGCGGCATGGGAATGTCTATCGGATTCAAGGACGGCGGCGGCGTGAACAAACCCGCACTCGCCCGCGTGAAAGTATCGACCAGCGGCGACGTTTTCCTGCAGTGCGGCACGGTGGAAATCGGACAGGGATCGAAAACCGCGCTATCGCAGGTGACGGCGGAAATCCTCGGTGTGTCGCTCGATAGGGTGTTCTACACCGCCGTCAACACCGACTTCGTGCCCTTCGATCAGGGCACGAATGCAAGCTCTGGCATGACGGTCATGGGACAAGCAGTCGCACGCGCAGCCGAGGCCGTTAAGAAACAGATTCTCGACTTCGCCGCATCGCAGTTGAATGCCGACGCGTCGGCGCTTCAGCTTACGAACGGCACGGTCGTACACGACGGGAAAGCTCACCCTCTCGCACCGATGATCATGCGATTTTTCGGCGGCACAGGCTTCGAATTTTCTGCAGACGGCTACTTCAAACCGGAAGCCGATCACCACGCGCCCCTCGAAGCCAAGTGCGTATTCTGGGAAATCGGCTGGGGCGCTGCAGAGGTTGCGGTCGATACGGAAACCGGGCGGGTCGAAGTGACCAAGCTCATCACCAGCAGCGACACCGGCCGATCGATCAACCCGCTCATCGTGAAAGGCCAGGAAGATGGCGCATCGCTCATGGGCTTGGGCCAGGCCCTGTTCGAGGGGATGATCTACGACGATCAGGGTCGGTTGATCAACTCCGATCCGCTGACTTATCGAATTCCGATGGCCGAAGATCTGCCGAAGGAATTCATCACCATTACCCAAGAGCAGGGACACGGCCCCGGCCCATTCGGCTCCAAGGGTGCGGGTGAAGGAACGATCCTTCCTGTAGCCAGTGCGGTGGCGAATGCGATTCACGACGCCTGCGGCATTCGAATCACCAGCCTTCCGATCACGCCGGTAAAAGTACTTGCTGCAATTTTCGAAGCAAACGCCAGATGACAGCGAACTCGAAAGGCCGACTCTTGCTGGTAGGCGCCACCGGGCTTGTGGGACACGAAGTTTTTGCGCTTCTTAAAACACGATTCGACATCGTTACTGCTGGCCCGGTCGATAGTGACTTGTTCCTCGATTTCGACGACTTCGATAGCGTCGTGAACGCAGTCGATTGCAAAGGTCGGCCGTGGACTGCAGTTGCCTGCGCGGCTGGACTCGGATCGTTTTCGCCCTTGGCAAAAATAGAAGCGGCACCGCTCGAAAAATCGGTCTACGGGCTTGGGCTCACCAACAAACTGATGGGCCAGGTGAATCTCGCGTTGGCCGCAAGATCGAATCTGGTCGACGGCGGATCGATCACGCTAGTGACCGGCATCGCCACGCAACAACCGATCCCCGGTGCATCGAGTTTCACTATGGCGAACGCCGCAATCGAAGGTTTCGCCAAGGCCGCTGCCATCGAGATGCCACGCGGGATTCGAATCAACGTGGTGAGTCCTGGTGTGCTCGCCGAATCCCCACCGCCGGTTTTCGAATTGTTCGCAGGATTCGAGAAGGTGCCTGCCGCCCGGGTCGCGCTCGCATATCAACGCAGCATCGAAGGCAAATTGACCGGCGAGGTTTATCGGGTCTGGTGACTCGCGTCGGCGCGCTCTACAGCTCTTCTGGCACCGAGCCGTCGTCGCAGAGGCGATGCAGCTTCTTCAGCGCGTTGTAAAGCGCAACCCGCTCCTCGGCGGACAAGACCGACAGCACTTTCGCCTGCCGCTCCCTTGCGACCGGGATCACTTTCTTGTGAAGTGCGCGACCCGACCGCGTGATCAGGCAATCGAGCTTTTTTTTGCTCCCGTTTTCGTCGGGTCGCATTTCAACTAATCCTCGTTCTTCAAGTTGTCGCATGGTGCGACTGACTTGTGCTTTGTCCGCACCGGACAACTTCACGAGCTCACCGAACGGCGTGGGCGAATAGTGCGCGAGCAACGAGAGCAGTCGCCACTCCGAGACGGTCAGGCCGAACTGCTCTGCGTAAGGCGCAGTCACCAGACGCCGAAGCGAATTCCCCAGAGTCACGATGAGCGTCGTCGGGAAATTGTCGACAGTCAGGTGGCTGCCGTCGTCGGCGTGCGCCGCCCACGGGTTGTCCGAACTGCCGGAGTCGGCGTTGGCGCTCTCACTTTGGATATGCATGCCGAAATGTTAAGCGACGACGCGGGCTCGCTCTAACCGAGTCAGCACATGCGCGGTCATGGCATTCGCCAGCTCCTGCTCTCCGACGAAGACCTTGCCGATGTTCTCGCTGCGCAGAAGCTCTGCTTCGTCCTGGTTGTGACTGCGAACCAGCACTTCGATTTCCGGATTCAGCGTCTTTGCGATTTCCGACATCTGACGCACATGCATCGTGTCTGCGACGGCTATGACCAGCATAGATGCCCGCGCGATATGCGCCTGAATCAGCACATCCGGAGTCGATGCATCGCCGCACACGGCTGCACCGCCACGCTTGCGGATCGAATCGACGAGCTCGCGATTTTCCTCCGCCACGACGTAGGGAATTTTTTGCTCATCGAGCGACTCCGCGATTCGCCTGCCCACCCTGCCGTAGCCGACCAGGACGATCTGGCCGCTGAGCAGAGACGGATGCGATGTCATCGGCAATTGCGCGAGCGGATCGTCGCGAGCCTCTAGTTTCCGTGCGAGATCGGAGCGTTCCAGAATCCATTTGCGAACCGGAGCGATGGTTGCGAAGGTGAAGGAGTTGGCGGAAATGGAAATAAGCGCGCCCGCAACGACAAGGCTTTGACCTTCAGCCGACATGAGGTTCAGCGACACGCCAAGCGCGGCCAGAATGAAAGAGAACTCTCCGATTTGCGCAAGGCTCGCACCCACGGTCAATGCAGTGCTCAACGGATAACGAAACAGCAGCACCAGGCCCACAGCCGCCAGTGTCTTGCCGACCATGATGATCGCCACGACCGCGATCACTTTCATCGGCTCGTGCCAAAGAATGGCCGGATCGAAGAGCATGCCGACCGACACGAAGAAGAGAACCGCGAACGCATCGCGCAAAGGCAGAGACTCGTCGGCAGCGCGGTGGCTGTATTCGGATTCACGCATCATCATTCCGGCGAAGAATGCGCCGAGTGCGAAAGACACATCGAAGAGTTTCGCAGCGCCGAACGCCACGCCGATCGCCACGGCGACCACGCAAAGGGTGAACAGTTCGCGCGATCCGGTGCGTGCCACCAGCCAAAGAAACTTCGGCAATACGCGTCGGCCGAACACCATCATGCAGACGATGAAAGCGACAACTTTGCCAAGCGTGGTCAACACAGTGCCACCGATCTGCGCACCGGAGACTGCGCCTTGCTGCCCGCCGGAAGAGTTCATGGTGCCGAGCACTTCGGCAATTGCGGGAAGCATCACCAACACCAGCACCATCGCAAGATCCTCCACGATGAGCCAGCCCACTGCGATGCGCCCATTGATGGAGCCGAGAATTCCGCGCGCTTCGAGCGCCTTGAGAAGCACCACCGTGCTTGCCACCGAAAGACACAGGCCGAACACGAGCGCCGGACCGAAGTCCCAGTCCCATGCCATGGCGGCGCCCATGCCAAGCAACACCGCGACTACGATCTGAAACAGAGCGCCTGGAATAGCGATCTTGCGGACTGCCATCAAATCTTGAACCGAGAAATGAAGTCCGACTCCGAACATCAACAGCATCACGCCGATCTCCGCTAGTTGACCGGCGAGACCGACATCGGCAACGAAGCCAGGTGTTGCAGGACCTATCACGATGCCGGCGAGCAGATAACCCACCAGTGGCGGCATACGCAAATGCGTGGCGACGAAGCCAAGGACAAGCGCCAGGGCGAATCCTGCGGCAATGGTGGCGATCAGTCCGACGTCATGGGGCATGGCGTCGATTTTGTCTTGGATCGCCGATTGCCGACATGTGGACAACCACAGGAAACCATTGGGAATACGGCTAGAACGCTCAATGGGTGAGGCGGCGAGAATCGGTACGCCACATTGCCACTGGTAATTCGCCACAGATATAACCAGTTTCGGCGAATAGTATTGGAAGTATCTCCATGCTGTCACATAGCATGCGTCTACGGTCTACGAGTGGGCCTTTATCAAAGCCCGAAAACTTTCCCACGGAGAATCACATGAAACCTAAAATTTCACGCACCAGCCTGGCCTCGCTAGCCTCTTTTGCAGTTCTCGCATCTGCACTTCCGATGAGCGTCATGGCCCAAACCGAAATCACGATTCCGGTTCTGGTTCCGATTACCGGGTTCCTGTCGCTCGAAGGCACCAGCCAGCGCAACGGCGCGTTGCTTGCAATCAAGAACGCGCCCTCCTCCGTGAAGATCAACTCCGGCGTGACCGACACCGGCGCCTCGCCCGAGGGCGCGTCCACCGCGTTGGAACGCTCTCTTGCGCGCTCGAAGGTAAGCGCAGTCGCTGCATCGATGCTCGGCCCGCAGATGCTCGCCATGATGCCGATTGCCCTCGAGAACAAGGTTCCCCTCGCCACGGTTTCAGGCACCGCCGACCTGACCGAAAAGGGCAACCCCTACGTATTCCGATTCTTCCCGGGCGATGCGATCGCAAAAGCGGCACATGTGAATTACGTCGTGAACGAGATGAAGAAAAAACGTATCGCGCTGGTCTATCAGACCACCGCTTACGGTCAGGGTGGCCGCGTTCAAATCGTCGAGCAGCTCAAGAAAGCCGGTCTGGCGCCCGTGATGGAAGAAGCGCTCGAAGTGACGGTCAAGGACATGTCCGCCGTGCTTGGCAAAGTTCAGGCATCCAACCCCGACGTGATCATGATTCACTTGCATGGTGGCCCATCTGCGCTGTTCCTGAAGCAGGCGTACGCCGCCAAGATTTCGGTGCCGATCATTGCCGGCTCCGGCTTGAGCCAGCCGTCCACTGCCGCCCTGCTCGAACCCGCCGAACTCAAAGACGTTTGCGCCGAAACCAACGCAGCGCCAATCGCTGCAGGCAACACACCTGAGATGGAGAAATTCCTGACCCAGTACCGCGCCGAGTTCAAGGGCGATCCGGACGGTTTCGCAGTGGCCCAGTACGACGCGGTCAACATGATCATCGACGCGGCATCCAAGGGTGCGAGCACGCCGGATGCAATCACCAAGGCGCTTTCTACCAGCACCTACAAAGGTCTGGCGATGAGCTACAAGTCGGACGGCAAGGGCAACATGGCTCACTCGTCGTCGATCATCTGCTACGACGGCACCAGCCGCACCCCGAAGGTCGTGAAGCGTTACGACTTATAGAGCGCGGGTATCTCTCGAATGCTCTTGCAACTGCTGCTTAATGCGGTAGCCCTTGGCGCGTCCTATGCACTGCTCGCGCTCGGCTTCGTCCTGATCCTGAACGCGACCGGCGCCGTGAACTTCACTCACGGCGATATCGTGATGGCGGGCGGGTACGTGGCCATCGGGCTGCACTCCTATCTGGGCTGGCCTGCAGCTGCGCTACTGCCCATCATCGTGCTGGTGATGGCTGTCGGTGGCCTGCTGTTCTCCTTGCTGGCTTATTTCCCGCTCAAGAACCGGCCGCCGGTCTCGGTGTTCATCTCGACCATCGCACTTGGCATCGTGTTCCAGAACACTGCCAACGCACTTATCGGTGCGGAGCCGATGAAGGGACCTCCCCTGCTCGGCGAGGGGCAACTCGGTTTTGCAGGCATGGTGATCAGCCAGCAGGCGCTCGGAATCATCGTCGTGGCCGCGGTGTTGATCGGCGCGCAGCATCTTCTGCTCAATCACACCGGTATTGGCCGACGTCTTCGCGCGACGGCGCAAGACCGCGCCATGGCCGAAGCGATCGGCATCCGCGTCAACAGCATGATCGCGCTCACGTTTGCGATTGCCTGCGCTCTGGCCGGTGCGGCGGGCCTCATGCTCGCCAATACCTTCTTCGTATCACCTACCGACGGATCGAACTACATCCTGAAGGCCTATATCGCGGTCACCATCGGTGGATGGGGCAACCTTTACGGCGCACTCTGCGGCGCAATGCTGATTGCCCTGTTCGAGGTGCTGTTCCCGTCGCTGCCGGTGCTCATTCCCCAACTCAAGTCGATCGCGCCCTGGCTGTTCACGCAGACCATGTCGTCCATCGTGCTCTACATCGGTCTGCTGGCCATCATGTTTTTCCGCCCTCAGGGTCTGTTCGGCGAGAAAGTGCAGAAGCGCGCATGACACCCATCACCCGCTTCCTGCGCTGGACGCGCTCCGACATCAACCTGCTTTTGCTGCTGGGCACCGTGGGGCTCATCGTCTGGCCGATGACGATGGGCTCTGCTTACGAGCTTCGCGTTTTCACCATCGTCGGCATCTACGCCATCCTCGCTTTGGGCTACCAGTTCATTTTCGGACACGCGGGTGCGTTGGCGCTGACGCAAGGTTGCTTCTTCGGTGTCGGCGCGTATGTCACCGGCATTCTGAGTACGCGATACGGACTCGGCGCCGAATACACGTTGATTCTTTCTGCAGTCGTTCCCGTAGTTCTGGCGGCGATCATCGCTGCGCCCGTATTGCGGCTCGAATCGCATTACTTCGCACTGGCAACTCTGGGCATCGGACAGGTCATGCTCTTGATTGCCGTTGCGTGGCAAGACGTGACCGGAGGCTCCAACGGTCTGTCGGGAATTCCCGGGCTCACTTTCTTCGGCGCGGTCGTGCCCAAGGGTTATGGATTGCTCATCGCGGTCTGGGTGTTCGTGGCACTGGGTGCATGGTCGTCTCGACGAATCACCAGAGGGCTGTACGGCGCAGCCTTGAACATCGCTCGCGAAAATCAGATTGCCGCGCAAGCCATCGGCGTGGACACCGCGTCGCTGCGCTTCGCAACATTCCTGTTGTCGGCGCTGTTCGCAGGCGTCGCTGGCGCGCTCTACGCGCATTCGATCCGGGTGGTGAGCATCGAGACGCTCGAGTTTCCGGTGATGGTCGCCTGCCTCACGATTGCGGTCGTCGGTGGTCGCACCCACATTGCGGGCGCGATCCTCGGCGCGATTCTCATCATCAACTTGCCCGAGTGGTTTCGCGGACTCGAGAAGTACTACCTGATTGCCTATGGTGCAACGTTGCTGTTGATGATCATTGCCGCGCCCGATGGATTGATCGGCATGGTGCAAAGCCTTCGGGCCAAAATGTTCCCCGAGAAACCTGAAGACAAGGCGTTACCGCCTGTTCCTTCGGCATCGGCAGAGGCTGCCACGTTATCGCGCACAAGTGTTGCACCTGGCGCACCGCTTCTCGAAATCAAGGGGATCGGCAAACGCTTCGGCGGACTAGTGGCTCTCGATGGTGTGTCGCTGACAGTCAATGCAGGACAAATCTTCGGCCTGATCGGCCCCAACGGCTCCGGCAAGACGACCCTGCTGAACACCGTCTCAGGTATCTACCGTCCGAACACGGGGCACGTCGTGCTCGAAGGCAAAGACGTCACGCAGTCTCCCAGCTATGGCATCGCTCGAAGCGGCGTGGCACGTACGTTCCAGAACATCAACCTGGTCGATGAAATGAGTGTGGTGGACAACGTCGCGGTCGCAAGATTCGGCGCCGAGCGCGCAAGTCTCACCAAAGCCTTTTTTACCAATCGAATGGATGCTGCATGGGAACGCGCTCGCAGTCATGCCATGGATCTGCTCGTCGCTCTTGGCATCGATGGCGTTGCCTTGCAACCGGCGGGTGGGCTGGCATACGGAATCAAACGCAAGGTAGAAATTGCGCGTGCGCTGGCACTCGAGCCTTCTTTGTTATTGCTGGACGAACCTGCTGCCGGTCTGAATGAATCCGAGCAGCTCGATCTGGCGCAACGCCTGCGCACATTCGCAAATCGTGGACTCTCGGTTCTCGTCATCGAACACAACATGCCATTCCTTCTGCCATTGGTCGATCATCTGGCGTGTCTCGACAGAGGTGTCGTGATCGCATCTGGTACTGCGGATGAAGTTCGATCGAATCCGCGCGTGATATCGGCGTACCTCGGCGCTCCATCGGAGCCGGCATCCGGATTGGTGGCCGCATGAGCTCGCAAACATCTTCCCCGCTTCTCGAAGTCGAAGAGGTCACCGCGCGCTACGGGCATATCGAAGCGCTGCACGGCTTCAGCCTGACGGTGAATCAGGGCGAGGCGGTTGCGCTGGTGGGAGCGAATGGCGCGGGCAAATCGACGCTCATGAAATGCATCATGGGAATGCTTCCCTGTGCGACGGGACGCATCAAGTTCGATGGAGAAATCATTTCGGGCAAGCCGGTGCTGGTTCGGCCTCAACGTGGCATCGGCTACTCGCCGGAAGGCAGGCGCGTGTTCGCAGGCTTGTCGGTCGAAGAAAATTTACTGGTCGCGAGCCGTGACAAAGACGGCGGTAAAGAGCGAGTCAAGGAAATCTATCGAATCTTTCCGGGACTCGCAGAGAAGTCGGAAGCCATCGGTTGGTCGTTGTCGGGTGGTCAACAGCAAATGCTCTCCATCGGACGCGCGCTCATGCTTCGCCCTCGCCTGCTACTGCTCGACGAGCCGTCTCTGGGCCTTTCACCGCTGCTCATGACCGAAGTGCTGGATCGCGTGAAAGACATCGCGAAGACAGGCACTTCCGTGTTGCTGGCAGAGCAGAACGTGCACAAGGCATTGGCCGTTTCGGATCGAGCCTACGTCATCAAGCTCGGCAAGATGATTCGCTGCGCCGACGCGGCGGAGTTACTTAAATCGGAAGATTTGGCAAGCGCATTTTTAGGTAGCTGATCGGCTTTAGCCGCGCAACGCCATAACAGGAAAAACATGCCGGTTCATTCATCGATATCCGACAGTGGCCTTACAGGCTTCGACTACATCGTCGTCGGCGCTGGGGCAGCCGGGTGTGTGCTGGCGAATCGCCTGTCCGCCGATCCATCGGTTCGCGTGGCGCTTGTCGAGGCAGGTGCATCCGACAGATCATTTCCGGTCAACCTCAAGACGGTTCTTCCCGTCGGCAACATTTTTCTTCTCCCCGATCAGCGATACAACTGGCAGTACAACTTCACCGGCGGCGATGGCGTGAATGGCCGAACCATCCCATGTCCTCGCGGTCGCTTGCTGGGCGGCAGCACCTCGGTCAACGGCACCTTGTACGTTCGTGGGCACAAGCTCGATTACGACGACTGGACCAAACTGGGCAACACCGGCTGGACTTACGAAGAAGTCCTCACGGCATACAAGGCCCAGGAAAACTTCATCGGCGGATCGAACCCGTTTCACGGCGTTACCGGCGAACTCTCGGTACAGCGATTGAAGGAGCCGAATCCTGTAGCCTTGTCGTTCGTCGAATCCGCTGTCGCGGCTGGATACAGCGCGAACGACGACTTCAACGGTGCTCAGCAAGATGGCTTCGGATTGTTCCACGTCAACCAGCACTACGGCACGCGCATGTCGAGTTCGCGCGCGTTTTTGCATCCGGTTCTGCATAGATCGAATCTGCACGTGTTCACCAATGTTCTGGTCGAGAAGATTCGCCTCGAAGGCGATCGAGCAGTCGGCATCGAGGTGACACAAGGCACCAACCGCCACACGCTGTCCGCAGGTGCGGAAGTGATCGTGTCGGCTGGCTCGATCAACTCACCTCAATTGCTCATGCTCTCCGGCATAGGCGCTGCATCGGATCTCCAGTCGCATGGAATCGATGTGAAACATGATCTGCGCGGCGTCGGCGAGAACCTGCAGGATCATCCTTCGGTCTCTCTTGTGCGAAGCGATCCGGCTGCGCTGTCCTACGCCTTGAACTGGCAAAGCGCGTCGCGAGCGGCGTTTGCACCTTTCAAGTATTTGTTCGCACAGCGCGGCATGTTGGCATCGAACGCGGTCGAGTCGGGCGGATTCATTCGCAGTTCGCCCAACGTCGACAGACCCGACATCCAGCTGACCTTCGTCGTGGGCATGAAAGAGAACGCGCGCACCTTGCCGCGCAAACATGGCTTTGTTTGCCACGCCGCTGTGCAGCGTCCATCGACGCGCGGCAAATTGACTCTCGCTTCATCCGATCCCACCGCCAAGCCGATCCTGCGTCCGCGGTTCCTCGAGAATCGCCGCGACGTCGAATTGCTGATGCACGGCATCAGGGAAGCGCGCCGAATTTTCGCGACCGGACCGCTCGGGGAGCTTGCAGGCGACGAACTCGCGCCCGGACGCGATGCGATCGACGATGCAGAACTCGAGAAATTCGTGCGCGCGACCGCGACCACCACTTACCACCCCGTCGGCACCTGCAAGATGGGGCCATCCAGCGATGCATTTGCAGTCGTCGATGACCGCTTGCGTGTTCACGGACTGCGCGGCCTTCGCGTGGCAGACGCATCGATCATGCCGAACATCGTGAGTGGCAACACTGCTGCCGCGTCGATGATGATCGGCGAGCGGGCATCCAAGTTTTTCTAGAGACATACGATCATGAGCAACGAAGGTTTTTCTACTGCCGACTACTCATCATTGATGAATGCAGTGCCTGCAGGCCACGTATTCATCGACGGTGATTTCCGCGCGACTCAACAGCGCCACCAGGTTTTCGGCAAGGCCGACGGCGCGCTTATTTCCGAAGCGGGTTACGCCAGCGAATCGGATCTGGACGCTGCCGTGAATGCCGCTCGTGCAGCTCTTCCGAAATGGGCCGGTACCGCTCCTGCGGCGCGAGCAAAGATCCTCAACGCAATGGCCGATGAGCTCGACAAACAGTTCACTGCGTTTGCTGCGCTCGAATCGCATCATGCGGGCAAGACTGTGGGAGACGCCGAGATCGACATACGGTCGGGCGTTGCCACACTGCGCTGGTTCGCGGGTTGCGCGGAGAGGCTCGACGGCCGACTGGTCGCGAGCGCAGACAACGTGCATCGCTACGTGCGCCGCGAACCGCTGGGCGTTTGCGGCCTGATTCTTCCGTGGAATTTCCCGCTGCTGCTCATGTTATGGAAGCTCGCACCCGCACTGGCTGCTGGCAATACCGTCGTCGTGAAGCCGGCGAGCGAGACGCCTTTGTCTACGCTCGCGTTCGCAACGATCGCATCTGCGGCGGGTCTTCCGCCTGGCGTATTCAACGTGCTGCCCGGGCCCGGTCGACAGCTTGGAATGGCGATCGCCAAGCACTCTGGAATCGACAAAATTTCGTTTACCGGATCCACCGAAGTCGGCGTGCAGGTGGCGCAAGCCGCAGCGATCAGCGTCAAGAGAGTGACCCTTGAACTCGGAGGCAAATCCCCCGCGATCGTTTGCGACGATGCAGATATCGACAAGGCTGCCATCGGAACTGCTGCAGGCGTTTTCAGCCATGCAGGTCAGAAGTGTGCGGCGCGCACACGTTGTATCGTGATGGAGTCGGTGGCGGATGCGCTGGTCGAAAGAATTGCAGCCCGTGCGCGTCTGCTTCAGGTTGGCGATCCTATGAAGCGCAGCACATCGCTGGGTCCGGTGATCAACAAGTCGGCGCAGAAATCGATTCTGGAATTTTGCGAATCGGGTGTTCGCGAAGGAGCCAAACTGGTGTGCGGCGGCAATGCGCCATCCAGTCTGTCCGGGCCGTTCGTCGAAGCCACGGTGTTCGATCATGCGAGCAACGATATGGCCATCGCGCGAGAAGAAATCTTCGGCCCGGTGCTCACCATCATTCGTGTGAAGACACTCGAAGATGCGGTTCGTGTGGCCAACGATTCTCCCTATGGACTGGCCTCAACCGTGTGGACCGGATCGCTGTCGCGAGCTCACAAACTATCGGCTGCGGTTCAGGCAGGCAGCGTGTCTGTGAACACCCCCGCAGTCATCGGCATCGAGACGCCGTTCGGCGGCTACAAGGCCAGCGGCTACGGACGCGAATTGGGAGTCGAGGCTCTCGATGCTTACCTGCAGCACAAGAGCGTGATCATGGACTTGAGCTAAAGGGCCAACGCCCGGCTCCAGGTATCAGTCGGGGCGAAATGCAATCGCCTCGACCTCGAAAAGCCAGGCAGGGCTTGCAAGCGCTTTCGCGACGATCAGGGTCGATGCGGGCCGGGCAACGCCGAGAAATCCACCACGGATCGGACCGAGCAAAGGCATGTGCGCGGGATCGACCAGATAGGTGGTGACCTTCACCAGATCCGAGACATCCATGCCCGACTCTTGCAGGACTGCGACCAGGTTAGTCCACGCCTGTTGAGCCTGTGCTTCAAATCCTTCTGCAGTCTTGCCGTCCTTGTCGACGCCTATCTGACCCGCCACGTGAAGCCAAGTACCCGGGCCACTGCTTGCAATGCCGTGGCTATACGGTCCAGCTGGTTTAGCAACTTCGGCCGGCGCAATGATCTTGTTCATAGGTCCGTCGCCATCAATGCGTCGTGACGCCATCGATTTCTTCGATGCGCGGCACTTCCACGCCGTACACACCGACGTCTTCCCGAATCTTGTTCAAGCCATCGCGAATGATCGCGATTTCGTCGTCGGGGTGAGTCGCGCCCAAGCCATATTCCGCGGCCAGCGCTCGATTGCGGCTGGAACGAGCACGCTCGTCCGACGGCAGGTTGACGACCGCATAGACGCCGTTGAGCAGACTGCCGCGCAGCTTCTTCGCAACCTTGTTGCCGATCGTCATTTTCTCGTCGGAGCTAAGGCCGTCGAAGAAGTAACGCATGATGATTCGGCCGAACTGGATGTGGCGAGCTTCGTCACGCAACACGAGACGGCATGCTTCCTTGATCGACTTGAATTTTGCGTTTTCGTAACGCGCCTGGAGCAGCTCGCCCGAGAGTTGTTCGAACAGCGTGTTCACCGACAGACCCGCAAAAAAGCTCATCGCCTTTTCGTCCTTCTCGTCGTGGAATCGCGGAATGATGTCCTTGAAATAGTCGGCGCGCGGAGTCGGCTCGTACGCATACAAACCATCTGCAATCCGGAAGCTCACCTCGTGATGCCTGAGCTCTTCCGAAATGAAGTTGGTGATGTGCTGTTTGATCTCGAATGGCTGATGCAGAAAGATGGCATCGCGCAGACGCTCTGCTCCGTAGGGCGTCGCACCATGCTCCATCCAGGCACGCAGACTCCACCATTCCGCACCGGCCTGACGAACTTCCTTGGGCAAGTCCGCGTCTTTCAGATCGGAGTAATCGATGTCTGTAACGGGGTTCCAGGCCAGTTCGCGCGCCTGAGTGCAAAGACGCCAGACTTCCGGATACTCGATGTTCGAGACGACCGGATAAGGGTTGGGAACCTGGGGGATTTCTTCGAGGAGTGAGGGTTGCATCGGGGAGTCCTGGGTGTCTTTGGAGTGGGCAGACGTAGCGATAAATGCAAGGCACGACGCGCTACTTCTTCATGTTGGTATCGATGCTACGGAATCCGACCTGATATCTCCAATACTCTTTATATGCGCTGGTTATTCATTTAACGTATCTCAAATTTCCCACAATTTCCAAAACGTCCGGATACCCAACAAATGCTCGAGCTTCGATTGGTCAGACAGTTCGTAGTCGTCGCAGAAGAACTCAACTTCAGGCGTGCGGCCGAGCGACTGCATATGTCGCAACCGCCTCTTTCGGTGGCCATGCAAAACCTGGAGGCGATCGTCGGAACGCCGCTTCTGGATCGAAGCAAACACCATGTTCGGCTCACCTCGGCAGGCCAGATTTTCTACAAGGATTCGGTTCGCCTGCTTCAGCTCTCGCAGCAGGCCATGGATCGCGCCCGGCGAACCGGCGAAGGGCAGGAAGGATCGCTGCGACTCTCTTTCGTACCGAGCGCAGCTCTCGATGTGCTGCCCGCGATCTTCAAAAAATTCCAGCACGACTACCCAACGGTGCAGCTCAATCTCACGGCTGAAACGACCTCGCGTCAGCTCGACGACTTGCGAAACGGCCACAGCGATCTCGCACTCGTCGTCGGTCCGATTTTCGATGCTCGCGGTCTGGAGCTCGTCGATCTGCAGTCACAGCATTTCGTGATTGCAGTGCCATCTACGCATCCACTTGCCGCTCGCAAGAGCGTGAAGATCAAAGAGCTCGCAGCAGAGTCGTTCGTCTCATTTCCCGGATCGGAAGGAGCAGGTTTCGTCGCAGCACTTCTTGGCGCGTGCAAGGCTGCGGGCTTTCTGCCGAAGGTTGTGCAGGAGGCTTCGCAAATGCAGGCGATCCTCACGCTGGTCGCAGGCGGGCTGGGTATCGCGCTGGTTCCGGCATCGATGCGCCGATTGCAGATGAACGACGTCACATTCCTCGATGTGTCTGATTCACGCACTCCGCCTTCATATGAATTGGTGTTTGCTTATTCCATAAACAACGATAACCCGGTGATACAGGCGTTCCTGTCTATCGCGGTGCGCACAGCGAAAACGGGTGCCATCAAGAAGTCGATCGCCGCCGTTTGAATGACGTGATTCGAACGACGTATCACGTGTACGGTTTGTACGTAATTGACAACTTGCGGCGTCGTCGCGGATATTGATTTGAACCTGGAGAAAACTCAATGATCCGACTGCCGAAACCCTTCGCTTATGTTGTCGCTAACCTCATTGCGCTCGGCGCGATGGCCGCCTTGCCTTCGATTGCTTTTGCGCAAGCATTTCCGACGAAGCCAATCACACTTGTCGTGCCCTTCCCGCCCGGTGGTTCCGCAGACATCCTGGCGCGCACCGTCGGGCAGAAGCTGGGCGAAAAAATCGGCCAGGCCGTGGTCATCGAAAACAAGGGCGGCGCGGGTACTGCTATCGGCACACGCTTTGTGGCCGAAGCCCCGGCAGATGGCTACACACTGCTCATCGGCACGGTGAGTTCGCATGCGATCAATCCGGCAATGACCAAGGTCGGCTACGACCCGGTGAAAGACTTCGCGGTGATCGCGCCGCTTGGATCGATCCCGTTCGTGCTCGTTGCTTCGCCCTCTTCGCCGTATCAGACGCTGAGCGACGTTATTGCTGCGGCGAAGAAGCAGCCAGGTGTCGTGAGCTACGCATCGGCCGGCCCGGGAACCTCGAATCACCTTGCGGGCGAAATGCTGGCCACTACTGCGCAAGTGCAACTGCTGCATGTGCCTTATCGAGGAAGTGCACCGGCCCTCGCCGATGTTCTTGCAGGGCATGTGCCTCTGATGTTCGATCTGCAAACCACTTCGATTCCCAACATCAAGATCAACAAACTCAGAGCGCTAGCAACCACGGGCATGCAACGCAGCCCCTTGTTGCCCAACGTGCCGACGGTTGCCGAATCGGGCTATCCGAGCTTCGAGGTGAGCGCATGGTTTGCGCTGTTCGCGCCGTCGAAAGTACCCGCGCCTATCCTCAAGAAACTCTCCGACGATCTGGCGGAAGTTCTGCACACGCCGGAGATGGTGACGAAGCTACGCGAACTCGGCGCCGAACCCGATCCGCGTAACGCAGCAGCGTTCGGTTCGTATGTGAAATCGGAATCCGAGAAATACACGAGCGTGGTGAAAGCAGCAGGTCTCGCACCCTAGATCGACTCGCGACCCAACCGATATCGGTAAAAGGGGTTGCTGCTTCGGCGGCAACCCCTTTTTGTTTTTGGTGGCTGTACCCGGTGTTACTTCAGGTCGGTAGGTCGTCATATGATTGATCTCTAAAGCAACTGGCGTGTTTAGAGAATCTGGAGACTTCGATGCAGACTGGCGTGCAGCCCAAACGACGAACCATCATTTCGCTGGAGCAGGCCACCGCCTTGCCGCACGCCACGCTGCGATTCGCCCAACTCGGCTGGCGGGTCATCCGTGTCGAGTCCCTGTCGGAAGGCAAATTTCCCGGAGATCCGAACAGGTACGTCGGGCGTGAGGTCGACGGCGTGGGCATGCATGCAGCCTTCATCGGGCCCAATGTGGGAAAAGAAGCGGTCGCACTCGATCTGAAAAGCAAGGCGGGACAGGACGTTCTGCACGCAATGATTCGAGAACTCGACGCCGATGTGTTCTGCTGCAACGTGCTCCCTAAAAGCCATGAGGCCTTGTCCATCGACTACGCAACATTGAGCCGGGTCAAGCCCGACCTGATCTGGGCCAGCATCTCGGCGCTCGGCACCGAATACCCGGACGTTGCAGGCTACGACCCGGTCATTCAGGCCATGTCGGGCCTCATGGACATCAACGGCAGCATCGATGGCCCTCCTACCCTGATCGGGCTTCCACTGTCGGATCTCAAGGCGGGAGACGAGATTTACTCGTCGGTTCTGCTTGCGCTTCTCGAGCGCGAAACCACGGGGCAAGGCAAGCGAATCGATATCTCGATGCTGCAGGCAGCCATGTCCTGGCTGCTTGCCGTCCTTCCCCTGGTCGACCTGAAAGCGCCCCCCGAAGCCACCACACGCAACGGAAACGCGCATCGCCAGTTCATCCCGACCAATGTCTACAAGACCAGCGACGGACACATCTACCTCGCCCTCGGCAACGAGAGCCAATGGACGAAGTTCACGTCCATCGAGGGACTGGAATCTTTGGCTCGCGACGAGTTCTCGACCCTCGCACTTCGCACAAAAAACAAAGACGCGCTCTACGCCGATATAGGTGAGCTTCTGCTGAAATTCACGATGCAGGAAATTGCGGACAAGCTGAAAAAACTGGGGCTGCCGCACAGCACCATCAACACAGTGCGATCCGCCATGGAGCTTCCAGCCATCTCCGGGCGTTTGATCAAAACCAAAGTTGCCGGCGACACGGTTCGCCTGCCACCTCCGGCTGCGGGGACGGCAGCACTGGACTTAGACTTGCTGCCCGCACCCCGGTACGGCGAACACACCGTCTCGATTCTTGAAGAAATCGGAATCGGCAAGCAGCAAATCGACGAGCTGCTTGCAACACGCGCCGTGAGCGGCGAAGCGGAGCAAAAAGCATGAGCGGCAAAATCGAAACAAGCATCGTCGATCAGGTCGCAACGATCACGTTGAGCAACGAAGCCAAACGCAACAGCATGGATTTGCCGATGCTCGAGCAGCTGCGTGACACGGCGTCGGAACTGGCATCGAACCATTCGCTGAAAGCCGTGGTGATTCGCGGCGCGGGCACGGAAGCATTCAGCGCCGGGGCGGACTTCGACGCAATCGCGGAGCCTCCCCTTGTGGAGAGTGCCAATCGCATGGATGCAGCCCTGATCGCTGCGACGCAAGCGCTAAAAGCAATCGAGGTTCCGGTCATTGCCGCGATTCGAGGTGCCTGCTTCGGGGGCGCCTTGCAGTTGGCGTTGACAGCTGACATTCGAATTGCGTCTTCCGACAGCAAGTTTGGCGTACCAGCAGTCCGGGTCGGCCTGGCGTATCCGTTGGATGGCATCTCGGATGTGGTGAGCCTGATCGGCGGCGGCATGACTGCGCTGACGTTCCTGGGCGGTCTCAATTTCGATGCGGTGGAGGCGTTGCGACGCGGCATCGTCGAAGTCGTGGCGCCTGTCGAATCGTTCGACGCGGAGCTCGACCGAATCGTCAGGGGCATCAAGCAGTCGGATCGGGGCGCACTCGTTGCCTACAAGGCCATTCTTCGCGCGCTGAGCAATGGCGACAAGTCATCCGCTGAACGCAGCCACCGAGCGTTTGCAGAAACTCACGCGTATGTGCCGGCGCTGACTGCAGTCATCGAGCAGAGACGCGCCAAGAAATCCTGATCGCGGCGCGTTGAGAATAGGGATTAGCGGTTAGCGGTTAGCGATTAGCTAACCCACGCGCGGTGCGCTGCTCTCTGATCTTGTCTGCATCGGCAAGAATCTGGTCGCGCTGCTTCATGGCTTCCCGATGATTGGCCGCGTATTCCTTGAAATACTTGAGCTTCGAAACCAGCGGATCGGGGTAGGTGTCGTCCCATTTCAGCGCGGCATCGATTGCCTTCGCCCAATCGGTGGGTGATCCACCGGCCCACTCGAGCACTTGTTTACCCACCGTGCTCCGAAAAAGCGCGAACATGCCCTGGTCTTCGTTGACCGCTTCTTTGCCTCCGGTACCCAGTAAAAACCGGTAGCGCAACTCGCCCACGTAGTACCACATCACCGCCTCGTCTTTCTTTCCTTCGCCGAAAGTACGAGCCGAGTACGCGTAGAAATATCTAGGATGCGATTCCTGCAACGCGGCTTCGACTTCCGGGTTGGAAGCGGACATGGTCCGTGCATCGTTGAGCGGCTCCGAGAAGCCGATTGCCGGAGCAAGTAAAAGCGCGATTGCGAGAATTTGGCGTAACGACATTGCAGTTTCCGAAGTCATGAACTGGCGTCCATATTGCCATTGTCTGGAAACGCTGTCAGAGACCGATGAGCAGCGAACGAACCGCAAGGGCCGATCGCTGCTCGAGCACTCCCCGGAGTTACTCGGGAATCACGCCTGCACGACCGAGCACGGTCTTGTAGCTGCGAATCTCCGAATCGATGAAGGCCGCCGTTTGTTCCGGCGTGTATGAATCGGCATAGCCGCCGAGGTCCGACACGAATTTCTTCCATTCGGCCGATGCAATCGTGGTGGCGAATGCCTTGTAGAGCGACTGCTGAATATCGGCGGGCACGGCCTTGGGTGCAAACACCGCGCTCCAGTTCGGCACTTCGAACTTCGGGTATCCCAGTTCTGCCATCGTCGCGACCTGGGGCAGGCTGTCGATGCGCTTGGACGAGGTCACTGCCAGACCTTTGAGCGTTCCCGCCTTGATGAACGGAATTGCGGAGACGCTGTCGATGAAAAGAAAATCGACATGGCCACCGATGAGATCGGTCACGGCCTGAGGGCTGCTTTTGTACGGGATGTATCGCGCACTGATCTTGCTCTCGTAGATGAAGGTTTCCGAAGCAACGCGCGGACCGGCGCTCGCCGCAGGGAAGGTGAGACTGTCCGGTTTGGCCTTAGCCATCTTCACGAGATCGTTCAGCGAATCGACGCCAAGGTTGGGACGCGGCATCAGCACGAGTGGCCAGGTTCCCACGCGCGTAAGGGGCGCGAAATCGTTGATCGGGTCGTAAGGCAGGCTCTTGAACAGCGCGGAGTTCGCACCGTGCGTGGAATTGCCGCCGTAGAAAAGCGTGTAGCCATCTGCCGCGCTTCTCTTGAATTCCTGCGCGCCTATCAAACCGCTTGCGCCCACCTTGTTGTCGATGATGAATGTCCAGCCCGACTGAGTGCCGACCATGTCCACCAGCTTGCGGGCGATGTTGTCGCTTCCGCTGCCAGGCGCGAACGGAACGATGAGACGAATCGGTTTGCTCGGAAACGATTGAGCATGGCTTTGAACGCCGATCATCGCGAGGCCGACGAACAGCGACGAGACGAACAGCTTGCGAGAAAACGAACGTTTGGAAATCATGCGCGAACTCCTTAAAAATCAGACCGACGGTTTAGTTGAAAGAATGGATGCCATTCGAGCGCGCATTTCCTTGCGTCCGGGGATTTTTTTTCGTTTGAACTCGTCTTCGCGGCCCCAAGGAATGGTGGCGTCGAGCGCGAGGCGGCCCCAATGATCCTTGTGCGGATCACGGAAAAATCCTGGCACATTGGAAAGAACCGTGGTGCGCAAGTCAGGGCGCGCGCGCGTGGTGTAAGCCCACATCACGTCGTCGAGGTTGTAGATATCGACGTCCTCGTCAACGACGATGCACACCTTGCTGTACAGAAAATGTGCCGTTACAGCCGCGAGCAATACCTGCTTGCCGTGCCCTTCGTACGATTGCTTGACCTTCACGGCGGTCATGAGCATGTTCGGGTAACAGACCACATCGATGATCCCGGGGAACTGTCCCGCGAGGGCTTTGTAAATCCGGGCAGCGGTCGACATTTCCAACGGACGTAAGTCTTCGTTCGATCCGCAGATCAGGCCGTGATAAATGGCGCCGGGTCGCTTGGAGACGTTCGTGATCTCGAATACGTGGCCCTGTTTGACCGGAACATAGTTGCCCATCCACTCGCCGAATGGCGCTTCGCTCGCACGAACATGCGGAAGAATTTTTCCTTCGATGACGATGTCCGCCGCGATAGGAATCATGAGATCGATCGTCTTCGCGGGACGGAAGGAAACAGGCTGCCCTCCGATCGACTCGGCAAGCGTGAGCTCATCGGCGCCGGTCGGAATCGAGGTGCAGGCCGCAATGAACAGACTCGGGCTGACGCCCACAAGAAAAGCACACTCGACCGCTTCGTTTTTGGCTTCTGCGCGTCGTTGAATGTCGCCAAGATCGTGTCGCGCACCGATGCTGATGCGAAGCTCGGAATCGGAGACATACATAGCGCGATGAAACGACAGGTTGTGCACACCCGTGTCCGGGTCGCGCACCAGCAGAATGCCTGTCGTGATGTACGCGCCGGCATCGTCCTCATGGTGCGTGAGAATCGGCAATTCCGAAAGCCGAGCAGGCACCGAGTCGTCGTCAGCGCGAGTCTGCGTCTGATGCGGCGAGGTTGCACCGACACACTTGTTGATATGAAAGTTGAGCGACTTGCACAACGAGTCGAGTTCGGTGCCTTCCTGAACTTTCATCAGGTCAGCCAGACGGTCGCGACTACCGTACAGATTCATCGCCACCGGCGTGGACGATCCCTTGATCTTGTGAAACACCACGATGTTGTTGCTGGTGTCCTGTATTTCAGCTGTGATTGCGGCAGCTTCAAATTTAGGATCGATTTCCGCGTACACATCGGTTACTTGACCGCGCTGGCGGTAGTGCTCGATAAAACCCTTGAGGGTTCCGAGCGACGAAGAGTCATTCATACGATATTCACCACTAAGTTAATTCGATCAAGCAATTCGCGCGCCACCGGGTAGTCTGCTTCACAGGTGAAGCGAGCCGACACTCGTGCCGCCGCATACATACAGAACCTGTCCAGTCAGAAACCCGTTCGACTGCTCGACCAGGAACGAAACCACACGCGAGATGTCCTCGGGCTCGCCGAGGCGTTTCACCGGAATCGACGCGGCAATGCGTGACTCGGCTTCGCTTCCTGCCGGCACGACGTCGAAAAACATAGGCGTGCGGATGGGACCTGGTGCAATCACATTCACCGTGATGCCATGCGCCCCCAACTCCAGCGCCCAGGTCCGCGCCATACCCTGCATGCCAGATTTGGTTGCCGAATAAACAGTGCGGGTCGCGAGACCGAGGGACGCGCGGGAAGAGATGAGAACGACGCGACCGAAGCTGCTCGCTTTCATCGCGGGAAGAATCGCTTTCATGATCTGAATCGGCGCCGCAAGATGAAGCTGTGTCAGACGATCCACATCATCGAGATCGACATCCTCAAGCAGCGCAGGATGGATCACGCCAGCGTTATGAACGAATGTGGTGACGTCGAACTTCGCGACGATCTCGCGCATCTGCGTCGCAATTGCGTCGCGATCGAAGAGGTCGATTTCAATTTGGGTGAAGCGCTGGTCGTCGAGATCGCTTTGACCTTTCGAGAGCGAAATTACCTCGTAGCCCTTGCCGAGAAGGTCCACACAGATCGATCTTCCGATTCCCGCGCTTCCGCCCGTAACCAGCGCAACCGGTTTTTTTGTAGACGACATTCGTGTCCTTGGTGACCTGTTCAGACAAACAACTGAATACCGGGCAGCGGCTGATCGCTATTGAGAAGAATGATCTTCTTATGCGTCATCCGCCACCCCGTCGGCGTGTTCGCCAAATGATGAAAGGCAGTGCCGACCAGCATGTGGATCGTCTCGCCCTGCGACTCGGTGTAATGAAACTGTGTGCGCGTTACGTAGCGATTGCTTGCGGGATCGAATTCCTCGATCGTCGGCGTCTGCAACAGATGATGGGAGCGACTCGCCGGCATCTGTGCGTAAGCCTTCGGACTCTTGAATCGCTCCACACGAATGTCTCGAAGCAATTTGTCTTCGTACATGTGCGAAGTTGCATTCAAGGGATCGAGCTGATCCGGCTCGAGAGGAATCCAGTAGAAGGCGTCGTCTGTGAAAAGAGCATTCCATTCGTCGTATCGCTTTTCATCGAGAAGGCGCGCCTCGAACACCACGAAATCGATCAGCTCCTGTCGATTCGGGACACTCATGTGGCGACCCTCTTCATCGAAGACGTCATGTATTTCATCCACGCACGGTATTGATTGCGCATCGAAATCTCGCTGGTGCCCACGACGGTGCGATCCGCATCGCCAATCTCGTCTGCCTCGAAGTTTCTGTGCAGGCTGACCCACTCGTTTCCACTCGCGTGCAGACCGTTCTGCACGCTGCGGTAGGCATGAAGATCATCGTGGCCGACGACCGAGAACGGCGAGTTGATCAGCCGGTTGTACATGCAGGTGCGCTGAAGAAGCTGATCGGGCGCGCCTTTCAATCGAAAGGTCCAGCTCTCGATCACCGTTCGATTGGCCGAAATCGGTTTCACCAGGCGAATCGATTGAATTGCACCTTTGATGGTCAGGTTTGGATAGAACACGGTGTTGTGACGCGACAGACCGAGGATCGACTTCGTTTTCTCCTCGCCATATGCCGCAAACATCGCCTGCTCGTACTCCGGAATGACCGAGTATTTGCTGTGAATGCTGAAGTTGGCGCCCGAGAAACTATGGCCGTTATCGAAAACGCGTACTCCCATATCCTCGAAGAATTTGTAGTCCGACATGAACGGAACGAACTGCTCGACCGCCATCGGCTTCGGAGCGTCTGCGGGCTTGTCTTTCCAGAGGTTCTTCGCAGTACCGGCTGACGATTCGTGCGCCACCATCGGATGCATCGTGTCATTGAGGTTCTCGACAAACATCTTCCAGTTGCACTCGTGCACAAACTTCAGGCAACCACCGGCAATCTCAAGTTCACCTTCCGGTGATCGATCCGCCAGGTTGTCGATCGAGCTGAGCGACTCGCCAAAATATTCCTCGAAGCCAGGGCCGGTTTCGCTGAGGCGCACGAAGATGAAGCCTCGATACAGCTTCACGTTGGCCACCACGCTGAGGCCCTTGCCACTCTCGCACTTGTAGAGCGTGGTTCCGTCATACGCGTTCTGAAGCGGGATGGCCAGCAGCGCGCCGTCGGTCTTGAAAGCCCACGCGTGATACGGACAGCGAATTGCCCTACCAGTGTTGCCCGACGGCTGTGTGAGCAGCTTCGATCCTTTGTGGGAGCAGCGATTCATCAAGACCTGAATGGAGCCATCAGGCTGCCGGATGACGATCAGCGGATTACCAGCCAGCTCATTGGTGATGTAGTCGCCCTTCAACGGCAGTTGACTCGCGTGCCCAACGTAATTCCAGGTGTTGCGAAAGAAATGCCGCTGCTCGAGATCGAAGATTTCCTGATCGATGTAGATATCGCGATGAACGCGTTCCGGCTGCACCAGCTCTTCGATGGCGGACGAATCGTCGTTTCTGTGGATAGATCGCATGGAGTCGTAGCCGCCTATTTACGTTACTTTTCACGTAAATTGTGGGTCATTCCATCCCCTACCCCACTCAGGGTTTGCCCTAGTTCGGTTCCGCGGAATCGAATTGCGCGGTTAGGCGCCGCGCTCTATTTGCGCCTGCCTTTAGCCTCGACAGTGGTTTCGTTCAGGTTATTCAGAATGATTTCCAGCGACTCGTTCAGTGCGCGAAGCTGCGGTTTCGACAAATGCGCGAAGCTGCGCTCGAACAGGCCGTGAGTCGCTTCGTGAATTTTGAGAAGGGTTTGTTCGCCACGCGGCGACATGCTCACTACGGTCACCCGTCCATCGTCTTCGGACACCGACGTCGCCACCAGGTCTTCAGCTTTCATGCGAAGAATGATCCGCGTGATTGTCGACAGTTTGGAAATCGCGTGGACGGAAATCTCGGACACGCTGCTGCTGCCCTGTTCGTGAAGAATTGCCAGAACCCGCCAGGTGGGGATGTCGCAGTCGATGGCTTTGAGAACCTGCTCCATTTCCTTCGCATAGGTGGCATTCACCCGCGCAATCCAGTAGAACGGAAAACTGGCTCTATGGAATTCAGCGGTGGCTGCCGATTTGTTCGAGCGCTTAGAGGCCATGAGACTGAAAGACGTGTTGACGGAGCCGAGATATTAGCCGGGACCACCTGATGCCAGCATGGGCAGCCACACAAAAACAAAAACGGGTCACAGCGATGAAACTGTGACCCGTTCTACTTGAGATGAATGGTCGGCGTGAAAGGATTCGAACCTTCGACCCCTTGCACCCCATGCAAGTGCGCTACCAGGCTGCGCCACACGCCGACAAGCCTCAGATTATAACTGCTGCAATCAGGCCTCTTCGGTCAGCAGCTCACGAATTTCCGAGAGTTCGCGGCGGAGCAATGAAATCTTTTGCGGGGTGAAGTTTTCGTCTTCGATTCCGGAGTCTTCGAAGTCCTCGATCAGCTCGTCGCTGTCCTCGACCACATCGACGCCTTCGAGCATGACCTCGCCGTTTCGGCGCTTGTCGCGCTCGACCTGGACGAGTTCCTGAAGCTTGTTGCGCGCACCGCTGATGGTGAACCCTTGATCGTAGAGAAGATCGCGAATCCGGCGGATCATGAGCACTTCGTGGTGCTGGTAGTACCGGCGATTGCCGCGGCGCTTCATCGGCCGCAGCTGCGTGAATTCCTGCTCCCAATAGCGAAGCACATGCGGCTTGACGCCACATAGATCGCCGACTTCACCGATGGTGAAGTAGCGTTTCGCGGGAATGGATGGGAGTGCTTTCTCCATTGAAATCAATGCGGTACGAGAGAAAGTTTTGAGGTTACTCTAACTTTGTTCGCAGCGCAAAGAGAGAAATCGGGGAGACGAAGAAATTGACGGACGGCCCGTGCGAAAGGACGGGCGGTGTCCACAAAAAGCGTCAGACCACAGGCGAGTCGCCCTGGATCTGCTCTTTGAGTTTGTGGCTCGCGTGAAAGGTCACGACGCGACGAGCCTGGATTGGAATGGCTTCGCCGGTACGCGGATTGCGTCCTGGACGCGGTGCCTTGGTGCGGATCTGAAAATTTCCGAAGCCGGAAATCTTCACGTCCTTGCCGTCGACCAGACTGTCGGAAATGAGATCGAAGAATGCATCGATCATGTCTTTCGACTCGCGCTTGTTCAGGCCGATCTGCTCGAACAGAAGTTCGGCAAGCTGAGCCTTGGTCAACGCCGGGGTCTCCAGACTTTCAACAGCCAGTTCCATACCCATACGTTCCTCTTTTTGTTGTGGGATCAGCATCGCGCCCTCACGCTCGCAAACGCGCGCCAAGATCGCTGGCCAATCGGGCCAGCACATTCTTGACCGTCGCGTCGATTTGTTCTTCGGTCAGTGTCGCGTCGTCACTTCCGAGCGTCAAGCGCACCGCGAGACTTTTCTCGTTTTGCGCCAACTGCCCAGCAGCGGAAAACTCGCCGGCCTTGAGCGGTTTCGGACGGTAGACGTCGAACAGCACCGCATCACGCAGCAAACCACCCTCGTCCGCCGCACGGATCGCTTTCATGAGCGATGCATGAGAGGTCGACTCAGTGACCACGACAGCCAGATCGCGCTCGACCGGCTGGTGACGCGACACCGCCTTGAAAACGGGCACTGGCTGGGCGATGACCGCGTCGAGGTCAAGCTCGAACACGACCGGTGCGCTCGTCAGGCCATAGCTCTGACGCCATTTGGGGTGCAACTCGCCGACGACGCCGACGGCCTTGCCCTCGAGCAACACACGAGCCGAGCGGCCTGGATGCAGCGCCGGGTGATTCGCCGCTTCGAAGGTAGGAACACGCGGCGCAAACAGCGCTTCGACATCGCCCTTCACATCGAAGAAATCGACCGGCGAGTCTTTGCGACCCCATTGCAGATCGTCGCCCGAGCCCCAGGCAAGGCCCGATACGTACATCGGCTGATCGAATCCCTGAACCGTGGTGTCGGTGTTTTGCACTGACGAATCGCGCTTGAATACGCGGCCGATTTCGAACACACGAACCCGCGAGGCGCGTCGGTCGATGTTGAAGTTGGCCACCTGCAGCAACGAACCGATCAGCGACGAGCGCATCACGCTCATCTGGCTGGCGATCGGGTTGAGCAACTTGATTGGGTCGGGGTTGCCTGCGAGCTCATGCTCCCACTTCTCTTCGACGAAGCTGAAGTTGATCGTCTCCTGATAACCCAGCGCGGCTAACGCACGGCGTACCGCAAACGGGCTGCGTTCGTTTTCGGCGCGAATGCGCGCGGTGATCGGCGCGAGCGGAGGTGTGGTCGGCAGGTTGTCGTAACCCACGACACGCGCCACTTCCTCGATCAGGTCTTCCTCGATTTGCAGATCGAATCGGAACGACGGCGGCGTGACCGTGATGATTCCATCGGTCTCGGCGACCGGCAAGCCGAGGCTGCGCAAAGCATCGGCGCACTGCTTTTGCGTCAGCGGCATGCCGATGACCCGATTGGCACGCGCCACCCGCAAGGCAACCGGTTTGGACTGTGGCATCGCGACCTGGAGGTCGTCGATGGGCGCAACTTCGCCACCGCAAATATCGACGATGAGCTGCGTGATGCGCTCGATATGTTCGACCGTGAGCGACGGATCGACGCCGCGCTCGAAACGGTGTCCGGCGTCGGTCGAGAAATTGAACCTACGCGAACGGCCCGCAACAGCTTTGGGGAACCAGAACGCGGCTTCGACGTAGACGTTTTTGGTGTCGTCGGTCACCGAGGTGGAGTCGCCGCCCATGATGCCGGCGAGCGATTCGACCTGTGTGTCGTCGGCGATGACGCCCACGGTTTCATCGACGGTGACCGTTGTGCCGTTCAACAGCTTGAGCTGTTCGCCCGCCTTGCCCCAGCGAACATCGAGCCCGCCGTGAATCTTGTCGAAATCGAAGATGTGCGATGGACGGCCGAGTTCGAACATGACGTAGTTCGAGATGTCGACCAGTGCGGTCACGCTGCGTTGACCGCAACGCGCGAGGCGATCGACCATCCACTGCGGGGTTTTTGCTTTGGTATCGACATTGCGAATCACCCGGCCGGAAAAGCGTCCGCACAAATCGGGCGCGCTGATCTTCACTGCAAGGCGATCGGCGATCGTCGTTTTGGCCACCGGAAACTTCGGCTCTACCAGCGGCGCTCCGGTGAGCGCCGACACTTCACGCGCAACACCGTAAACGCTCAGGCAATGCGCCAGATTCGGCGTGAGCTTGAGCGTGAAAAGCGTGTCGTCGAGGTTCAGGTATTCGCGGATGTCCTCGCCGATGGGCGCATCTGCAGGCAGCTCTAGCAAGCCGCCATGGTCGTCGGCAATCTTGAGTTCCTTGGCGGAGCACAACATGCCCTGGCTCTCGACGCCACGCAGCTTGCCCGTCTTGATCACAAACGGCTTGCCGTCTTCACCGGGCGGCAATTCGGCGCCGACCAGCGCGCAAGGCACCTTGATGCCAACGCGTGCATTCGGTGCGCCACAAACAATGTTGAGCAAAGCGCCCTGCCCGGCATCGACCTGGCAAACGCGCAGACGGTCTGCGTTCGGATGCTGAACCGCTTCCTTGATTTCGCCGATCACTATCTTGGTGAACGGCGGTGCTACCGATGTCAGTTCTTCGACTTCCAGCCCAGCCATCGTCAAACGATCGGCCAGTTGTTGGGTGCTCAGTGGCGGATTGCAAAACTCGCGCAGCCACGATTCCGGAAATTGCATTTGATGCTCTCGTTCGTTCTATGTTTGTTCTTGTTTTATGAATGGCTTACTGAAACTGCGACAGGAATCGGATGTCGCCGTCGAAGAAAAGACGCAGGTCGTTCACGCCGTATCGGAGCATGGTGAGACGATCCGGGCCCATGCCGAACGCGAAGCCGATATAGCGTTCGGGGTCGAGCCCCATGTTGCGAACCACGTTCGGGTGCACCTGGCCGGAACCTGCCACTTCGAGCCAACGACCGGCGAGCGGGCCGCTGCTGAACTGAATATCGATTTCAGCGCTGGGTTCGGTGAACGGGAAAAAGCTGGGGCGGAATCGCAGCGCAAGATCGTCCGATTCAAAGAAAGTGCGGCAGAAATCGGTGAACACGACTTTAAGATCCTTGAAACTCACGTTCTCGCCGATCCACAGGCCTTCGCACTGGTGAAACATGGGCGAGTGAGTGGCATCGCTGTCGACGCGGTAGGTGCGTCCGGGCGCGATGACGCGAATTTCGGGCATTGCGCCACCGGCGTCGATGGTCGCGCGATGTGCCTTCACATGCTGGACCGCATAGCGAATCTGCATCGGGCTGGTGTGGGTGCGAAGCAGGTTTGGCGCAGTAGCAGTGCCGCCTTCGACGTAGAAGGTGTCGTGCATCGAGCGCGCGGGGTGATCTTCCGGCGTGTTGAGTGCGGTGAAGTTGAACCAGTCGGTTTCGATTTCCGGGCCTTGCGCCACATCGAATCCCATCGATCCAAAAATTTGCTCGATACGTTCGAGCGTGCGCGAGACCGGATGCAATCCGCCGGCGCCGCGATTGCGTCCGGGCAAGGTCACGTCGAGCGATTCGGCTTTGAGTTGCGCTTGCAACTCGTCGTCGGCCAGTGCCTGGCGACGTGCAGTGAGCGCAGCTTCGATCGCCTGCTTGGCCTGGTTGATTTCCGCGCCGCGCGTCTTCTTTTCTTCGACGCTCAGGGCGGCCATGCCTTTCATCAACTCGGTGATGCGACCCGATTTGCCGAGGAATTGCGCTTTCGCGTTTTCCAGATCGGCGGGGGTGCTAGCTGCAGCGAACGCTTCGCGCGCGGAGTCAGCTAAAGATGAAAGGGAATCAGTGGAATCCAACGCGGTCATAAAGCTCTCGGGAAATCTCTCGTGAAATGAAAAAGGGCCAAAGCTCTTTGGAAGCTTCAGCCCTTGTTTCTTTTGGCCAAAGAATCTGGCAAAGCCAGACTCTCCGTCGTGAAAATCAAGCAGCCAGCTTGGCTTTAACTTGATCCACGATGCTGCCGAAAGCAGCCTTGTCGTGAACAGCCAGATCGGCAAGCATCTTGCGGTCGATCTCGATAGCTGCCTTTTTCAGACCGTTGGCAAATTGGCTGTATGTCAGACCCAATTCACGCGAAGCGGCATTGATACGGGCAATCCAAAGTTGGCGGAACACGCGCTTTTTGGTACGACGGTCACGGTAGGCATATTGCCCAGCCTTCATTACCGCTTCTTTGGCGATTCTGTAGACATTACCGCGGCGACCGCGAAAACCTTTAGCAAGCTTCAGGACTTTTTTGTGACGGGCTCGGGCCGTTACACCACGTTTAACGCGAGGCATGTGAAATCTCCTTGTTCGTCAGTTATCAAAGGCCAGCGAAGGGAAGCATCTGTGCCATGTGACCCATATTGGTCTCATGAACCGACACTGCACCACGCAGATGACGCTTGTTCTTGGTGGTCTTCTTGGTCAGGATGTGACGTTTGAAGGCTTGACCGCGCTTGACGGTGCCACCTGGACGAACGCGGAAACGTTTCACCGCGCTTTTCTTGCTCTTCATTTTGGGCATGTAAATGCTCCTTCTTTTATGTGCTCGTGAGGCGCTATGCAACTTGCACAGACTTGTTGGCCCCGAGCCACTTTTGATGCAGACCGCTAGTCGGTTACCCGATTCGCTATCCACATTTACCGGGGATGACTCCCCGATAACTTTTGCGGTTCTACCCGCTAAACCCGACTATCTACCGTCTATCCAAATACGTTCTATCAGCCTGCCTGCGTTGCGGGTGCAGCGCCTGCTTCGGCCTTGGGAGCCACTTTCCGTTTGCCGGGCGCGATCATCATGATCATCTGGCGCCCTTCGAGCTTGGGAAACTGCTCCACTACGATCAAATCCGCGAGGTCTTCACGGATGCGCTGCAACAGCGCCATTCCAATTTCCTGGTGAGTGATTTCACGGCCGCGGAAGCGGAGCGTGATCTTGCACTTGTCACCCTCTTCAAGAAAGCGCTTGATATTGCGCAACTTGATGTTGTAGTCACCATCGTCGGTACCGGGCCGGAACTTGATTTCCTTGACCTCGATGACCTTCTGCTTGGATTTCGCTTCCGCAGCCTTCTTCTGCTCCTGATACTTGAACTTGCCGTAATCCATCAACCGGCACACGGGCGGGTTGGCGGTTGCTGCAATTTCAACCAGATCTACGTCGAGCTCGCCTGCCATTCGCAGTGCTTCTGTGATGCTGACGATACCGATCGGTTCGTTTTCAGGTCCCGAGAGACGCACTTCAGGCGCCATGATTTCTCGGTTGAGGCGGTGTTTGCGTTCTTCGCGCTGGCGGCGATCGCGAAATTCAGTAGCGATGGTTCAAATCCTTAAAAAGTAGCTACAAAAACGTAGCGGTATGCATTCGAAGTCCTACACTTTTTGCTCGATGTCGCTGGCTATCTTCTTGGCGAAGACATCTAGCGGCATGACACCGAGATCGACGTTTCCTCGAGCGCGGACAGCAACTGCACCTGATGCCATTTCCTTGTCGCCGATGACGACGATGAATGGCACCTTCTGCAACGAATGCTCTCGTATTTTATACGTAATTTTTTCGTTACGCAGGTCCAAGTCCACTCTAACCCCTTGATTTTGCAGAGTTTTGGCAACGTCACGAGCGTATTCCGACTGGGAATCGGTGATGTTGAGGATGGAAACCTGCACCGGAGCCAGCCATACCGGCAGCGCCCCGGCGTGCTCCTCAATCAGGATCCCGATGAAGCGCTCCAGACTGCCGACGATGGCTCGGTGGAGCATCACCGGGCGATGGCGGGCCCCGTCTTCGCCCACATATTCCGCATCCAGGCGTTCCGGCATCGAGAAGTCAACTTGCATGGTGCCGCACTGCCACTGGCGTCCAATCGCGTCTTTCAGCGTGTATTCGATTTTCGGGCCATAGAACGCGCCGTCGCCAGGTGCGATTTCGAATTCGCAGCCGGATGCGCGCAGGCTCTCGATGAGCGCAGCTTCCGCGCGATCCCAGCTTTCGTCGGAGCCGATTCGTTTTTCAGGGCGGGTAGCGACCTTGTAGATGATGTTCTTGAAGCCGAAATCCTTGTAAACCGCCTGCAGGAGCGTCGTGTAGTTCACGCATTCGTCCAGGATCTGGTCTTCGGTACAGAAGATATGGCCATCGTCCTGCGTGAAACCGCGCACACGCATGATTCCGTGCAATCCGCCCGAGGGCTCGTTACGGTGGCATTGACCGAACTCGCCGTAGCGCAGCGGCAGGTCGCGGTAGCTCTTGATGCCCTGCTTGAAGATCAGGATGTGTCCTGGGCAGTTCATCGGCTTGAGCGCGTACTCACGCTTTTCGCTCTCGGTCGTGAACATGTTTTCGCGGTACTTGTCCCAGTGACCAGTCTTCTCCCACAGCGTCTTATCGATGATCTGCGGGCCTTTCACTTCCTGGTAGCCGTTGTTCCGATAGACCTGGCGCATGTACTGCTCGACGCCCTGCCAGACGGTCCAGCCCTTGGGATGCCAGAACACCAGCCCCGGCGCGTGATCGTCGATATGGAACAGATCGAGCTCGCGACCCAGCTTGCGGTGATCGCGCTTTTCGGCCTCTTCCAGCATGGTGAGGTATTGCTGCAGCTCGTCCTTGGTGGCCCATGCGGTGCCGTAAATGCGCTGGAGCATTTCATTGCGATGATCGCCGCGCCAATAAGCGCCCGCCAGCTTCATGAGCTTGAAGAACTTGAGCTTGCCGGTGCTGGGCACGTGAGGGCCACGACACAAATCTTCGAAACCGCCTTCGCGATACAGCGACACGTCTTCGTTGGCCGGAATGCTCGCGATGATCTCGGCCTTGTACGCCTCGCCGATGCTCTTGAAATGCGCGACAGCCTCGTCGCGGGGAAGGACGCGGCGGGTGACCGGCTCGTCTTTCGCGGCGAGCTGCGTCATGCGCTTTTCTATGGCAGCCAGATCGTCGGGCGTGAACGGGCGCTTGTACGAGAAGTCGTAGAAAAAGCCGTTTTCGATGACCGGGCCGATCGTGACCTGCGCATCGGGGAACAACTCTTTCACTGCGTACGCCAGCAAGTGAGCCGTCGAGTGACGAATCACGTCCAGACCTTCCGGATCCTTGGCGGTAACGATGGACAGCGCGCTGTTGTGATCGATGACGAAGCTGGTGTCGACCACTTTGCCATCGACCTTGCCGGCCAGCGCTGCCTTGGCTAGTCCGGAGCCGATTGATGATGCGACATCGGCAACAGAGACCGGGCCGGCATATTCGCGTTGTGAACCGTCGGGAAGCGTGATTTGGATCATTTGTATTGAGCGAGAAACGATGGGAGCTTGCTGGAGACTTCCGAAATGAAAAAAGCGCGGGACATGCCGCGCTTTTTTCAGGAAAAAGAATCTGGTCAGTGCGCGCGACTGCTGACCGTGATCGGCCGTGTGAATGCAGTTGTAGTTCGCGGTGTCATAACCAGGTTGCCTTTCTCGCTCTTGAAGTTGCTTGAGGGGTTGGGCCGAATTTTAACCCAACACCCTCTCCCTTCGGGCTTTAGTGGAACTGCTCCTCTTCGGTCGATCCGGTCAACGCAGTCACGCTCGACACGCCACCCTGAATTGCCGTGGTGATTTCATCGAAGTAACCGGTGCCCACCTCCTGCTGATGCGACACGAACGAGTAGCCGCGATCCCGCGCCGCGAACTCGGGTTCCTGCACTTTCTCGACATAGGCGGTCATGCCGCGACGCGCGTAGTCCTGCGACAGATCGAACATGTTGAACCACATCGAATGGATGCCGGCCAGCGTGATGAACTGGTACTTGTAGCCCATTGCACCCAGCTCGCGCTGGAACTTGGCGATGGTCGCGTCGTCCAGATTTTTCTTCCAGTTGAAAGACGGCGAGCAGTTGTACGCCAGCATTTTTCCGGGGTGAACCTTGTGCACCGCCTCCGCGAACTTGCGGGCGAAGGCCAGATCGGGCGTGCCGGTTTCGCACCAAACCAGATCGGCATAGTGCGCGTACGCCACCGCACGAGAAATTGCCTGGTTGATGCCCTTGTAGGTTTTGTAGAAGCCTTCCGAGGTTCGGTCGCCGGTGATGAACGGCTTGTCGTTGTCGTCGTGATCGCTGGTGAGCAGATCGGCCGCTTCGGCATCGGTTCGCGCAATAACCAGCGTGGGCACGCCGCAAACGTCGGCCGCCATGCGGGCTGCGATCAACTTTTGCACCGCTTCGCTTGTGGGAACCAACACCTTGCCGCCCATGTGACCGCACTTCTTCACCGACGCCAGTTGATCCTCCCAATGAACGCCGGCCGCGCCGGAGCGGATCATCGCTTTCATCAATTCGAATGCGTTGAGGACGCCGCCGAAGCCGGCTTCCGCATCGGCCACGATGGGCGCGAAGTAGTCGGTGTAGCCCTTGTCGCCGGCGTCGATTCCCTTGGAATGCTGGATTTCATCTGCGCGGCGGAAGGTGTTGTTGATGCGCTCGACCACTTTCGGCACCGAATCCACGGGGTACAGCGACTGGTCGGGGTACATGGCCGCGTAGCCGTTGTTGTCGGCCGCAACTTGCCAGCCCGACAGGTAAATCGCCTTGATGCCGGCCTTGACCTGTTGCATAGCCTGACCGCCGGTGAGCGCGCCGAGGCAATTCACGTAAGGCTCGTCGTGCAGCAAATCCCACAGCTTTTCGGCGCCGCGTCGGGCCAGCGTGTGCTCGATCGGGAATGATCCGCGAAGCCTGACAACTTCGGCCGCGCTGTAACCGCGCTTGATTCCGTTCCAGCGCGGATTCGTTGCCCAGTCTTTTTCGAGCTCGTCGATCTGTTGCTGGCGAGTGGGATTTTGGTGGCCGTTTTGCGTCTTCGGGGTGCTCATGGTTTGCTCCATTCAAGTTAAAAAACTTTCCCGACAAGCGCCTGAATGCGCCTGTCGTTGGAATCAATCATGAGTCTTGTAGAAGATTTATTTTCGTCTTTAGTCTTATATAAGAATTAAATATTTCTCTTTTAAATCAACGAACTATTTATTCAATTTCTCAATGCGATACGCTGATTCTCATATTGAGAAATTTTCTTGCGGCGCAACATTTCAGATTTCATATTGCAAAAAGAAAAATGTGGCCGTGAAATTTGTGCCTCGCTTCACTTGCGATCTCTCTCGTATGCAGCCCAATCCCCATGTGCAATCACCCTTGCTTCTGTCACCCGATTGCCATTGATCTCGTAGACGAAGCATCTGACCAGCGGGCCTTCGACGTGCGCGCCGTCAGGAGATGCCGAAAGTCCCACCTCGATCTCACGCTTGAAATATTCCCCAGTAGGCTCGGGCAACAACTCTTCGAGCACATCGAGTCGCAACTCCACGTCGGGCGTGACTCGATACACCTCGCCCAGAATCTGCGCAGATCCTTTCACTTCTGTGCCGAGAATCGCGCCGGGATACTCGCCGAGATCGAACATCGCGCCGTCGATGCTCGCGAACCCGAGAAGAATCGGAGCCGGGTCGTCGACTGCGATTCGTGCGATATCGTTGCGCTGCCCGCGCCGGAGCGTGCCGTACACGAACACGTGGCGAATCGACTCGGCATTGGAATGATCGGTCATCGAAGGACTTGGATTGAGATACACACGTGAGTAGTCTACGTACCCATTTTTTGCAGCCCTCGCGTGCCGTCGCGTTCGGATGCCTTGCAACCTCGATGGCGCTGGTGGGCAGCTACGTCGCACTGTCCAAACCACTGGTCGCAGTGCTCCCCGTCTTTTTGCTCGCCTGGCTTCGATTCGGAATCGGCGCCGTGGCGATGGCGTCATGGCTCAAGAAACCAGCATTCGAGGCACCCATGTCTCGCCACACACGCGGCCTGCTCTTCCTCGAATCTTTTCTCGGCAACTTCATGTTCACCATCTGCATGCTGTTCGGCGTGAGCATGACCAGCGCGGTGTCTGCGGGCGTGATCATGGCGAGCATTCCTGCAGTCGTCGCACTGATGAGCTGGATATTCCTTCGCGAGGCCATCGGCTGGCGCATATGGGCGTCTGTGGCCTGCGCAGGGGTCGGAATCGCTTTGCTGGCTTTGACCAAGCCCACGGGTGCCTACGGAGCGGCAAACTCGACCGACACCCATTGGTTGGGCAACGCGCTCGTTTTCGGTGCGGTGATCTGCGAGGCGTCCTATGCGGTCATCGGCAAGAAACTCACTGGCGCATTGAGCGCGCGACGGATCAGCTCGCTGATCAACCTCTGGGGTCTGGTGCTCATGACGCCGTTCGGCATTTACCAGGCGCTCAAGTTCGATTTCACTTCACCTTCGATGTCTATGTGGCTACTGCTGCTGTTCTATTCGCTCGCAGCGAGTGTGTGGACCGTGTGGCTGTGGATGACCGGCCTACGAGGTGTAGCCGCTGCACAGGCTGGCGTTTTCACTGTGCTCCTGCCTATTTCCGCTGCTGCAGTCGGCGTTCTGGCGCTCGGAGAAACGCTGTCTGGCGTGCAGTGGATTGCTCTCGGAGTGGCTCTATTCGGCGTCGTTCTTGCCACTCGAGGACGCCACTAGCGAGCCCAATGAACGCTACGACAGCGCTTCGATAGCGCTTCAATAGCGCCTCGAGAGCGCTCAGAGAGAGCTCCCTCTGAAAAAGTAATCCAAAAAAAACGACACAACAGAGTGAAAAAACGTGTTTTTCGCTTGGAAACGGGTTTCTTCTCCAGTAGCATCCCCAATGCCAGTGGAGAAGCAGTTTTTCGCTGGTGATTACTCAACTTCCAATAAGGAAAATAAATCATGGCAACTGCGAAAAAAGCTCCGGCAAAAAAGGCTGCACCTGCAAAGAAAGCAGCAGCTCCGGCAAAGAAGGCTGCTCCCGCTAAGAAGGTAGCCGCAAAGGCTCCTGCTAAGAAGGCAGCTCCCGCGAAGAAGGCTGCTCCTGCAAAGAAAGCAGCTGCTCCCGCTAAGAAGGCTCCCGCGAAGAAGGCTGCTCCTGCAAAGAAGCGCACTCCTAACGCAGCTTTCATGAAGGCACTGACCCCCAGCGCAGCATTGGCAGCAGTGGTTGGTTCGGCTCCCCTGCCCCGCACTGAAGTGGTCAGCAAGCTCTGGACGTACATCAAGAAGAACAATCTTCAAGACAAGGCGAACAAGCGCATGATCAATGCAGACGCAAAGCTGAAGGAAATCTTCGGCAAGGCACAAGTCAGCATGTTCGAAATGGCCGGCCTGATCGGCAAGCACGTCAAGTAAGAATCAGCTTGATGCCATGCGGGTCGAAAGACTCGCGTGCATTTCGATTCAGAGGCCGTTGCACGAAAGTGCCGCGGCCTTTTTCATGGGCGGTTTCAGGGGCAGTGTCATGGGTGTTTTCTATCCATAATCGGCCACGATGACTCGCATCACCAAAATTTCGCAGCCCCGCGCAGGCTCGGCGCTCTCGACGCCCCTGGGCGATACCGAGCCGTTCACACCCACAGCGGATCAGCCGGTGAAGATACGATCGCGTCAACTTCCCGCCGATACGCACTTCGATCCACACAGACACGCTTGGGCGCAGGTGGCGTATTGCTCCAGCGGTGTAGCGCAGGTAATGGTTCTGGAGCCGAAGGAAGTGAACTACATCATTCCTCCGTCGCGCGCGGTCTGGATTCCGCCGAACGTGCTGCACAACATCCTTCTGCTCGAAGACGCGCAGATGCGAACGCTGTACGTGCATCAGTCGACCGTGGGCGACGAGGCAAAGAACAGTCGCATGTTCGTGGTGTCGCCGCTCCTGCGCGAACTGGTGCAGGACATGGGTCAGCCGACCACACAAGTACGCGAAGAGCGACGCCATGCGATCACGCAACTCATCCTCGATGAGATTCGCACGGCAGATACGCAGTTGATGGGTGTAGCGCTGCCGCAAGACAAGCGCTTGCGCACCCTGTGCGACGCGATGCTGAAAGATCCGGCGAAGCGCACGACCCTTGCCGAATGGGCCGCCGAAGTCGGCGCAAGCGAGAGAACGATCGCTCGACTGTTCCGTGAGGAGTTGGACTTGTCGTATCAGCAATGGCGACAGCAGGCAGTGCTCGCAAAAGCGCTACCGATGCTCGCCCGCTCGATGCCGGTTAGCCAGGTCGCGATGGCGACGGGTTACGCGACCGACAGCGCGTTCTCGGCGATGTTCAAGGCTGCCATGGGGCAGTCGCCGTCGCAATTCCAGAATCCCAGAATCGCGCGAGCCAGAACCGCAGGACAGGCTAGTCCTGGCGGCGAGGCTCCTTGATTTCCGCGTCGGTGATTTCCGGTGCGCGATAGAGAGGTGACTCTTCTTTTTCATCGGCTGGCTTAGGCGCGGATCCGAATCCGCCAAAACCACCGAGGCCACCGGCCCGCTCTCCGAATCGACCGAAGCCCGCACGCGGATCGAATCGCATGATCCAGGGTTGCACAGGGCGGCCGGTGATGCGTGCCCACGCATAGCGCAGGCCCCACATCGCCAGCAGAACTGCCATGGCCGCGAGCAGTGCAAGCGCCACGACAGCGCCGATCGCGAAGAGAAACACTCGAGATATAAAACGTCCCAGATCAAACTCCTTCATGGCGTACGAGGCAGTCATTCAAGCTCCTGTTTCAGTGAATCGAACAATCATGCCGACGATTTCTCGAAATGAAACACGCCGGGTTGCTGGATCGGGTCGACATCGACCGAGATGACATCCTTCGGCAGGAACTTGCCTTCCAGCAGCAGCTTGGACAACGGATTCTCGATGCGCTGCTGGATAGCTCTTTTGAGCGGTCTAGCACCATAAACCGGATCGAAGCCGACCTTGGCCAATTCCGACAAAGCCGAGGGAGAAACCGCCAGCGAGTAATCCATCTTGGCCAGTCGATCCTGAAGGATCTTCAACTGGATACCGGCGATCGATTCGATGTTCTTCGCATCGAGTGCGTGGAACACGACCGTCTCGTCGATCCGATTCAAAAACTCGGGGCGGAAGTAGTTTTTCAGCTCGTCCCACACCGCATCCTTGATTTCCTGCGCATCGCGTCCGGTCATCGATTGAATCAACGGCGATCCGATGTTGCTGGTCATCACGATGACCGTGTTCTTGAAGTCCACTGTGCGACCCTGACCGTCGGTCAGACGTCCATCGTCCAGTACCTGCAGCAGCACGTTGAACACATCGGGATGAGCTTTCTCGACCTCATCGAGCAGCACCACGCTATAGGGCTTGCGCCGCACCGCTTCGGTCAGATAACCGCCCTCGTCGTAGCCCACATAGCCCGGAGGCGCGCCGATGAGGCGACTCACCGAATGCTTCTCCATGAACTCGCTCATGTCGATGCGAATGAGGTGATCTTCGCTGTCGAACAGGAAGCCCGCGAGCGCCTTGCAGAGCTCGGTTTTACCCACGCCGGTGGGGCCGAGAAACAGGAACGATCCGGTGGGTCGGTTCGGGTCGGACAGACCGGAACGCGATCGACGAATCGCGTTAGCGACTGCGCCGATTGCTTCGTCTTGCCCGACGACGCGATCATGCAATTTGTCTTCCATGACCAGCAATTTGTCGCGCTCGCCCTGCATGAGTTTCGACACCGGAATGCCGGTGGCCCGAGCAACGACTTCTGCGATTTCTTCGGCACCGACCTGGGTGCGCAAGAGACGCGGCGTATTGATGCTTGCGCCTGAGGCCTTGCGATTGTTCTCGTTTTCCTGCGCGTCTTTCAGCTGGCGTTCGAGCTCCGGCAAACGGCCGTACTGGAGTTCGGCAACCTTGTTGAAATCGCCCTTGCGAGTGAACTCCTCGATCTGGAATCGAAGCTTGTCGATTTCTTCTTTTACCTGCGCGCTGCCTTGGGCTTGCGCTTTTTCGGCCTGCCAGATTTCTTCGAGATCGGCATATTCCTTCTGCAGCCGCGACACTTCCTCGCCGAGCAGTTGCAGACGCTTTTGCGATGCCTCGTCGGTCTCGCGCCTCACCGCTTCGCGCTCGATTTTCAGCTGGATCAGCCGACGATCGAGTCTGTCCATGACCTCGGGCTTCGAGTCGATTTCGATCTTGATTTTTGCTGCAGCCTCGTCGATCAAATCGATGGCTTTGTCGGGCAGGAACCTATCGGTGATGTAGCGATGGCTGAGCTCCGCCGCGGCAACGATGGCCGGGTCGGTGATTTCTACGCCGTGGTGCACTTCATACTTTTCCTGCAGGCCGCGAAGGATCGCGATGGTCGCTTCGACCGACGGTTCGCCCACCAGAATTTTCTGGAAACGGCGTTCGAGTGCTGCGTCTTTCTCGATGTACTTGCGGTATTCGTCGAGCGTGGTGGCTCCAACGCAGTGCAGTTCGCCGCGAGCAAGCGCGGGCTTGAGCATGTTGCCCGCGTCCATCGCGCCTTCGGCTTTGCCCGCGCCAACCATGGTGTGAAGCTCGTCGATGAAAACGATGGTTTGACCTTCGTCTTTCGCCAGCTCGTTGAGCACCGTCTTCAGGCGTTCCTCGAATTCGCCGCGGAATTTCGCACCGGCCAGCAACGCGGCCATGTCGAGCGACAAGACGCGTTTGCCCTTGAGCGAATCGGGCACTTCGCCAGCGACGATTCGCTGCGCCAAGCCTTCGACGATGGCAGTCTTGCCCACGCCGGGTTCACCGATCAGCACCGGATTGTTTTTGGTTCTGCGCTGGAGAACCTGAATCGCGCGGCGGATTTCGTCGTCGCGACCGATGACCGGATCGAGCTTGCCCATGCGAGCGCGCTCGGTCAGATCCATGCAGTATTTTTTGAGAGCTTCGCGCTGCCCTTCGGCGTCTGCGCTGTTCACGTTCTGTCCGCCCCGGACGGCTTCGATTGCCGTTTCGAGCGACTTGCGTGTGAGGCCGTTTTCACGAGCGATACGTCCGGCATCGCCTTTGTGGTCGGCCAGAGCAAGCAGGAAGAGTTCGCCGGCGACGAATTGATCGCCACGCTTGATCGACTCTTTTTCTGCAGCCTGAAGCAGCGACACCATGTCGCGCCCGACCTGCACCTGTTCCTGGCCCTGCACTTCCGGCAGTGCCTTGATCTGGGCCTGCGCAGCCGCAAGCAAACCGGGCACATTGACCCCAGCTCGCTGCAAAAGCGCCTTCGGACCTTCGTCCTGATTCAACATCGCCACCAACAGATGAGCTGGCTCGATGTACGCGTTGTCCGCGCCGAGCGCGAGTGTCTGCGCGTCAGCGAGGGCTTCCTGGAATTTGGTAGTGAGTTTGTCTAGTCGCATTTAAAATTCTCCGAACTGCTCATCAACTGAGGTTGATAGACCGGTTTTCAAGCCATGAACATCCACCAGCTTTCTGTCATTTATGTTCCGGAACAAGACCGGATACTTTTCCGCGTCAACACGCTGGATCACGACGAGTTCAAGTTCTGGGTGACCCGCCGCCTGGCGCTGGCCATGTGGCCGGTGGTCAACGAGGCACTGGTTCTGCTGAGTACCCGCCACACAGCCGGCGAAGGCGGCATCAAGGCCTCCATCGTGGCTCCCGACGCGAATACCAAAAAACTGCTGGCCGAGTTCAAGGCGCAGGAAGAACTGCAATCGGCCGATTTTGCGACGCCATACGACAATCAGGCATCGTCGTTTCCGCTCGGCACCGATCCGCTGCTCGTCACCGAAGTGAGCGTGAAACCGATGGAAAGTGGCCAGTTGCAACTGGTTTTTCATGAAGCTGTTCCGGGGCAGCCGACGCCTCGCGGATTTCAGATGGCGCTAGAGCAGCAGATGACTCACGGAATGGTGGCTTTGCTGCAGCGCGCCATGGTGAATGCGCAGTGGCTCGACGCTGCAGATATTGCGAAGCTGAATCCCGCTCCAGGTGGAAACGACGGGAACGGCGACGGGGGTCAGGATCTGGATCCTGATGCTTCGAACAATTCCGGTACGCCGCCGAAATACATCAACTAGCGACTTGACCGGTAGATTGACTAGGCTTGGGCCGAGGGGATTCCCCATCTGGCAATGGCGGCGTCGTCTGCCACCCTCGCATCGACCCAACGAGCGCCTTCAGGGGTGGTTTCTTTTTTCCAGAACGGTGCGTGTGTTTTCAGGTAGTCCATCAAAAACTCGCACGCCCTGAAGCTCTCGCCTCGGTGCGCCGACGCCACGACCACCAGCACGATTCGATCTCGCGCCGCCAGCGGCCCGACGCGATGCAGCACGCGAGCCCCGACGATGTCGAATCTCTTCATCGCATCGTCGATCATGGCTTCGATCGATTTTTCGGTCATTCCCGGGTAGTGCTCCAGTTCGAGCGAGCTGACCGACGTGGCGCCCACCCGATCGCGAACCGTGCCGGTGAAGGTGCAGATGGCACCGATGTTTCCGCATTGAGCAGGATCGACTTGCGACTTGAGCAGGTCTATTTCGTGCGAAATGTCTAAGTCGGCAGTCTGGATGACGACGCGAGGATCGCTCAAGATCAACCTCCGGTAACCGGCGGGAAGAAAGCGATCGTGCAGCCATCGGAGAGCTTGGCGCTGCCGTCGCACATGACTTCATCGAGTGCGCTGCGCACACTGCGATCGCGCGACAGCAATTGGTACGAGTCACCACGAGCGAGCAGTTCGTCCCGAAGCTGGTCGACGGTTTGCGCGGGTGTTTCCATAGCCTCGGACGCAAAGCCCACTGCTTCCCGAATCGACGCGAAATATCGCACCGTGACCTTCACGACCGTGGTCACCGCATCAACTCCGTGAACGGCAGAAACCGCACCAGATCGCCGTGAGCTATGGTTTGACCGCTCGCGACATCGACCAGTCCATCGGCCCACGATACCGAGGTCAGCACGCCCGAGCCTTGCTTTTCGAACAGGTCGAGTCCCCCGGCTGCGTTGCGGCGCACACGCAAGAATTCCCGCCGTCGATCAGGCTTCGGCCAGTTGAAATGCGCGGGTACTTGAAGCGCTTGCGATTCGAGACTCGCGGGAGCCGCCACGCCAAGGAGCCGGTCGACGAAAGGCCGAACCATCAATACGAAGGTGACATAGCTGGACACCGGGTTCCCAGGTAGTCCCACGAAATGGGCATTGCCGACCCGGCCGTAAGCGAACGGCTTGCCGGGCTTCATCGACATCTGCCAAAGCCGCAATTCGCCCAGTTCCTGCACTGCAGATTTCACGTGATCTTCTTCACCTACCGACACACCGCCGCTGGTCAGAATCAGATCGTGCTGGGCGCTGGCCTTGCGAAGGGCGTCTACGGTTGCGGCGTGGGTGTCCGGCACGATTCCGAAATCGGTGACTTCGCATCCCAGGCGTTGCAGCATGGCGCGAAGAAAAAATCTGTTCGAGTTGTAGATGGCGCCTGCAGTCATTTTTGCCGGCGCAATGTCGCCGGGCATTACCAGCTCGTCACCGGTCGAGAACATGGCCACACGCGGTTTGGCGCGCACTGTCAGGGTGGCACGCCCAACGCTCGCGGCCAGACCGAGTTGTGCCGGCGAAAGAATCGTTCCTGCCGCCAGCACGACGCTGCCCAGCGCGATGTCTTCGCCTGCGAGTCGCACCGACATTCCCTTGCGCGGAACGGTCTTGAACGCAACCAGCGTTTTGCCATCAACCTCTGAAGCGTCCGTGTCTTCCTGCATGACGACCGCGTTGGCGCCAGCCGGTACGGGAGCGCCCGTGAAAATGCGAGCGCATGTGCCTGTCGCCAATTCCGCGCCGACGCTGCCCGCAGCGATTCGCTGCGAAACCGGCAGCGCCACAGGATTTTCCGCAGCGGCAGATGCCAGGTCTTCGACTCGAACCGCGTATCCGTCCATGGCACTGTTGTCGTTCGGCGGCACCTGAAGTTCGGCGACGATGTCTTCGGCGAGCACGCGACCGTCGGCATCGAAGGTCGATACGGTTTCAGTGCCGGCCAGCACTTCACCTGCAGCGATCAGCTGCGCCAACGCCTCGTCGAGCGACATTAGCGGCTTGCGCGGAGCTTGGTCAGAAGCCGCGGCGCTGCTCACTGATAAGCCTCGGAGTTGTATTCGAAACGCTTGTGGTTGTCGTACAGCCACTTCGCGAGCGCGGCGGGATCGTTGATGTCGAGCACAGGGCGAATCGTCGGCTCGGGCAGTTTCGGCGGGAAATCGGTTGCAATGGCGACGATGAAATCGTCGTCGACATAGCGCGCTTCCGAGTCGCTGTCCGAGCGCCAGACCTCGATCTTCTGGATGTCGCTGTCCTTGAATCCCTCGACCAGCACCCAATCGACGCCGGTGTACAGCTCGGCAATCAGTTGATGCACGTTCAACTGCGCCGGCCGCTCGAACTCACGCATGAGTGCGAGCCGTTTGTCCGACGCCACCACCACTTCGAAAGCACCGGCTTCGCGATGACGATAAGTGTCTTTGCCCGGATGATCGATGTCGAAGGAGTGGTGTGCGTGCTTGACGACCGACACGCGCTGGCGCAGGGCCTTGAGCGCGGGAATCACGCCCTCGACAAGGGTGGTCTTGCCCGAATTGGAGTAGCCCGCGAAACCGACGACCTTCATCATTCGGTCTCGCAATGTTCGACGATGTACGCCTTGATTTTCTCGGCATCGGCCGGCAAATCGACGACCTTCTTGGGCAGCTTTTCGATGCCGACGAATTTCGCGGGACGCTCAGGTTCCTGCCCCAATGCTTCGACGATGGTTGCAGCGAACTTGATCGGCAAAGCCGTTTCCAGAACGATCATCGGCGTGTCGTCGGTCAAGAACTCGCGCGACACCTTCAGGGCGTCTGCCGTGTGCGTATCGATCATCACGTTCAAACGCTTGAACGTGTCCTGAATCGTGGCGATGCGATCGGCATGCGTGCTGCTCCCGCTTTCGAAGCCATAACGCGACTTGGCACTCGGGAATGCTGCGTCAGCAGATAGATCGAACTTCGCTTCCTTGGCGAGCTGTAAGCCGAAAAGTTCGGCAAGGCGGTCAGTATCGCGGCCCAGCAAATCGAACACGAAACGCTCGAAATTGGACGCTTTGGAAATGTCCATCGACGGGCTGGAAGTCTCGTACGTGTCGCCGCTAGACCGAACCCGGTACACACCGGTTCGGAAGAATTCGTCGAGCACATCGTTCTCGTTGGTGGCAACCACCAGCTTGCGAATCGGCAAGCCCATCATGCGGGCTACGTGGCCGGCGCAGACGTTGCCGAAATTGCCCGAAGGCACCGTGAAATCGACAAGCTCGGTATCGCTCTTCGTGGCCTGGAAATAACCGGCAAAGTAGTAAACCACCTGCGCCATCAGACGCGCCCAATTGATCGAGTTGACCGTCCCGATGCGGTACTTTTTCTTGAACGCGAGATCGTTGGACACCGCCTTGACTATGTCCTGGCAATCGTCGAACACGCCTTCGACCGCAATGTTGTGGATGTTTTCGTCCTGCAAACTGAACATCTGCGCCTGCTGGAATGCGCTCATGCGACCGGCAGGCGATGTCATGAAAACGCGAACGCCCTTCTTGCCACGCATTGCATATTCGGCAGCGCTTCCGGTATCGCCACTGGTCGCGCCCAGGATGTTCAGCTCTTCGCGACGGCGCGCCAATTCGTACTCGAACAGGTTGCCGAGCAATTGCATGGCCATGTCCTTGAACGCGAGCGTCGGGCCATTCGACAGGCCTTCGAGGTACAAATTGCCTTCGAGCTTTTTGAGCGGAACGATCGCCTTCGTGCCGAACACCTCTTCGGTGTAGGTCCGCTTACAAATCGATTTCAGATCGTCGGCTGGAATGTCGTCTACGTACAGCGATAGAACCTCGAACGCGAGGTCGGCATAGCTCAGATTGCGCCATTCGGCGAGAGTCGCAGCGTCGATTTGCGGATATTTTTCCGGCAGATAAAGCCCGCCATCGGGCGCCAGCCCCTCGAGCAGGATCTCGCAGAAAGTCTTGCGGTCGGCGTGGCCTCGGGTCGAGATGTAGCGCATCGCTGCTGCTTCGTTTGAGGCCATCAGTTCAACTCTTCCTTGCGGATACGCGTGATCGAATCGAGCACGGTCGGCAATGCCTGCATCTTGGCGATTGCGTCGTTCATCACGGCTTCGCGGCAATCGTGCGTCAGGATGATCAGGTCGGTCTGGTTCGATCCTTCACCGCCCACTTCGTCGGCTTCGCGCTGAAGAACCGCGTCGATGCTGATGTCTGCATCAGCCAAAATTCCAGTGACTTTCGCGAGCACGCCGGCCTGATCGGCCACGCGCAGACGCAGGTAGTAGCTTGTCACCACATCGCCCATGGGAAGCACCGGGAGATCGCTCATCGCATCGGGCTGGAACGCAAGATGCGGAACGCGCTGAGCGGCGTCAGCGGTGTGCAAGCGCGCAATGTCCACAAGATCGGCAATCACCGCGCTCGCGGTCGGCTCGCTGCCGGCACCCTTGCCGTAATAAAGGGTCGATCCGACCGCGTCGCCCTGCACCACCACGGCGTTCATTGCGCCCTCTACGTTTGCAATCAAACGCTTGGCCGGCACCAGGCTCGGATGCACTCGAAGTTCGATGCCTTTCGGCGTGCGCTTGGTGATACCGAGCAACTTGATCCGATAACCCAACTGCTCCGCGTACTTGATGTCCTGCGACGCCAGCTTCGTGATGCCCTCTACATATGCCTTGTCGAACTGCACCGGAATGCCGAACGCGATTGCGCTCATGAGCGTGACCTTGTGCGCTGCGTCGACGCCTTCGATGTCGAAGGTCGGATCGGCTTCTGCGTAGCCGAGCCGTTGCGCTTCCTTGAGCACGACCGCGAAGTCGGATCCCTTGTCACGCATTTCCGACAGGATGAAGTTGGTCGTGCCGTTGATGATGCCGGCGATCCACTGGATCTGATTGGCGGTGAGGCCTTCACGAAGCGCCTTGATGATCGGAATTCCGCCAGCGACCGCAGCTTCGAACGCGACCATCACGCCCTTGCGATGTGCTGCCTCGAAAATCTCGGTTCCGTGCACTGCGAGCAGTGCCTTGTTGGCCGTGACCACATGCTTGCCTGCCTCGATCGCTTCGAGCACCAGTTGCTTGGCAATGCCATAGCCGCCGATCAATTCCACGACGATATCGATTTCCGGATTCGCGATGATCGCGCGCGCATCGGCCACAACCTTGGCTTCGCTGCCCACGATGGCACGTGCCTTGGCCTGATCCAGATCGGCCACCATGGTGACTTCGATGCCGCGTCCCGCCCGGCGAACGATTTCGCTCTGATTGCGGCGGAGCACGTTGAATACGCCGCTGCCCACGGTGCCCGCGCCCATGAGGCCCACCTGGATCGGATTGCTTTGTTGCGATTTCATTTTTCGTTTTACTTCAGTCTTTATTGCGTCTGTCTGCGTTGTCGCTATCTGCGTGATCGCCATTTGCGCTGTCGCCATCTGCTCGATTTGCCTGGGTCTTGCGGCTACCTGCTTCGCTCTATCCGGTTTCGTGTTTTTTGTTGTGGGTGCAGGTACATCGAAGAAATCAATTTGCATGTCGGCGGCGGTATGTCTCTAGAAATTTGGCGATGCGTCCCACGGCTTCGCGCAGGTCGTCTTCGTGGGGCAAAAATACGATCCGGAAATGATCCGTCGTCGGCCAGTTGAAGCCGGTGCCTTGCACCAGCAGCACTCGAGTTTCCTGAAGCAGCTCGTTGATGAATTCCTGATCGTCCTCGATGGGGTACATCTTCGGATCGAGCTTGGGGAACATGTATAGCGCGGCCGACGGCTTCACGCAGCTCACGCCTGGAATCGCGGTGATGAGTTCGTAAGCGAGATCGCGCTGCTTCTTCAGGCGGCCGCCCTCGCCTACGAGGTCTTGAATGCTCTGATAGCCACCAAGCGCAGTTTGAATGCCGGACTGCCCGGGCACGTTCGCACACAGCCGCATAGACGACAGCATGTTCAAGCCTTCGATGTAATCCTTCGCGGGCTTCTTGTCGCCCGACACGATCATCCATCCGGCACGGTAGCCGCACGAGCGATAGCTTTTGCTCAGCGAGTTGAAGGTGAGCGTGAGAACGTCGGTGGACAGGCTGCCCATCGCCGTGTGTTTGGTGCCGTCGAACAGAACCTTGTCGTAGACCTCGTCCGCAAAAATCACCAGACCGTGTTCGCGCGCAATTGCCACGATTCCGATGAGCAACTCATCCGAATAAAGAGCGCCGGTGGGGTTGTTCGGATTGATGACGACGATGCCCTTGGTATTGGGCGTGATCTTGGCGCGAATGTCTGCCAGGTCGGGCATCCAGCCATTGTTTTCATCGCAGAGGTAGTGCACCGGGGTGCCGCCCGAAAGGCTCACTGCGGCCGTCCATAACGGGTAGTCGGGCGCTGGCAGAAGCATCTCGTCGCCGTCGTTGAGCAAGGCGTTGGTTGCCATGACGATCAACTCGCTGGCGCCATTGCCAAGATAGATATCGTCGAGCGTGACACCCGCGATTTTTTGCTCCTGGGTGTAGTGCATGACCGCTTTGCGCGCGGCAAAAATGCCCTTGCTGTCCGAATACGCCGCCGCGTTCGGCAGATTGCGGATCATGTCCTGACGAATTTCTTCGGGTGAGTCGAAGCCGAACACAGCCAGATTGCCGATGTTCAGCTTGATGATCTTCTGACCTTCCTCTTCCATCTGACGCGCCCTGTCCAGGACGGGTCCACGGATGTCGTAGCAGACGTTTGCGAGCTTGGTCGATTTTTGTATGGTTTTCAAAGGCCCTCCAGAGGGTGCGCTCAGGGGTGAAAACCTATAATTTGAACACATTCCCCATCCACTTCTTCCCGGGCACAAAAGGCTCGACTCACTCATGAAGCTGCAACCCGACAAGGCCGAGACTCAAATCATCACGGGACACGGCAAAGGCTGGTTCAGCGTCAACGGGCAACGCATCGAACACAGCGCGGTCGTCGGATGGGACGGGCAGCTTTTCGACTGGAAGTGCAATAGCGTGGAAGACCTTACTGCTGAGCACTTCGCCCAGCTTGCCGAACTCGACGCCGAACTGGTTCTGTTCGGAAGTGGCTCGAAAACTCGCTTTCCCAAGGGCGAGTGGCTCAAATCCCTCATGGCCCGGCGTATAGGAATTGAAACAATGGACACGGCGGCTGCCTGCCGCACTTACAACATTCTCGCCGGTGAAGGCCGCAAGGTGATTGCGGCCTTGCTGATAGACGATCGCTGAACACGGGTGTTTTCAGGGTAAAATCTTGGGTTGCTGAGGGATTCACCAACCCTCTATCGCAACGAGCTAAACCTGTCACACGAGATACAAATTCCATGGCGATCGTTGTCAACAAACCCCTCCCAGAATTTGAAGCTAACGCTACCGGCGGCATCAAGGTATCCAATACCTCGCACCTCGGCCAAGTTCTGGTGCTTTACTTTTACCCCAAGGACAACACTCCCGGGTGCACCACTGAAGCCATGCAGTTCCGCGACAAGTACAAAGACTTTGTCAAAGCGGGCGCAGCGGTTTTCGGAGTCTCTCGAGACAACATGAAGTCCCACGACGAGTTCAAGGCAAAACTTGAACTTCCCTTCGAACTCATTGCTGACACAGAAGAAAAAATGTGCCACATGTTCGGCGTCGTGAAGAACAAGATCATGTACGGCAAGAAGGTCAAAGGGATCGAGCGCAGCACGTTCCTCGTTGGCGCCGACGGCCTGCTGAAGGAAGAATGGCGCGGTCTCAAGGTTCCCGGTCATGTGGACGACGTGCTTAAGGCAGTCAAGGCTCTTAAAAAGGCCGCCTAACTGAAGCTGTCCACGAGCCGCTCAGGGAATCTGTAACGGCGAGGCAGGTCAAATTCGTCTGACGACGCTCCTTGGCAACAAGGCGAAAAGTTAGATTGAGACGTCATCGGAGTTGTGCATAATGAATTCATATGCAGTTGATTTCGACGACACCTGTCATCGCCGCTGATACCGAACAAAACGAAAAGCCGCCCGGCTCGCTAGGCGGCTTTTTCATTTCCGCTTTTCGTTTTTCCGCCTGTCGAGGCTTTTCTCGATTCGCTTTGCGAGCTCACCCTCGACGACTTTCTCGTTTTTCCACAGTTTCCCCTTAACAGCGAGCACACCGACCTATGCCATTGCCACCCGCCCCCGCCAAACGCGCAGCTTTGCTTTCATCGGAAGCTTTTGTGGCACCGGAACGCTCTTCCGGTCGGGCCGCGCGAAAACCGAGCACGAGGCACGTGGAAATTCCGGAGACAGCCGGACCAACGCTCGACGACGACTTTGTCGAGCGCACTGGAGGCGAACTTCCAGCGACCGACGTCGCCGAATCGTTCAAGCCTTCGACTGGGACCTCCAAGGCGCGCGCCGGGTATTCGGCAGACAACAGCGACGCGACTGCTGCCACCGTGGCGCGAGCTGTGCAGGTCAAAGAATTACAGCGTCAATCCAGCAGCAAGAAAAAATCGACCGGCCCGACCAAGCTGTTCGTGCTCGACACCAACGTACTGCTTCACGATCCGATGTGCCTGTTCCAGTTCGAGGAACACGACATCTTCCTGCCGATGATCGTTCTGGAAGAACTCGACGGTCACAAGAAGGGCATGACGGAAGTCGCACGCAACGCGCGTCAGACCAGTCGCACGCTTGACGCACTGGCTGGTGCTGCAGGCGCCGACATTACGAAGGGTTTGAAGCTGGACACGACGGGTCACCGTGAATCTCGGGGCCGGCTGTTCTTTCAGACGAAGCCGCTGAACACGACCTTGCCGGCAGCCCTGCCCCAAGGCAAAGCAGACAACCAGATCCTGGGAGTCGTCGAAGGGTTGCGACAACTGCACACGCCTCGTGAAGTGGTGCTGGTGTCCAAGGACATCAACATGCGGGTCAAGGCTCGCGCGTTGGGTCTGGCGACCGACGACTACCAGAACGACAAGACGCTCGAAGACGGCGACTTGCTGTATTCGGGTGCGCTCGCCCTGCCCCCCGATTTCTGGACCAAGCACGGCAAGACTGTGGAAAGCTGGCAAAGCGGCAGCCACACCTTCTATCGCGTCGAAGGCCCGATCGTTCCTAGCCTGCACATCAATCAGTTCGTGTATTTCGAAGCGCCTGGCGAGCCGAGCCTTTACGCAAAGGTCACGGAAATCCGCGCCAAGACTGCAGTACTCAAGACGCTTAAAGATTACGCCCACGCCAAGAACGCGGTCTGGGGCGTGACGACGCGCAATCGCGAACAGAACTTCGCGATGAACCTGTTGATGGACCCGGAAATCGACTTCGTCACTCTCACCGGCACTGCCGGCACAGGCAAGACCTTGATGGCGCTTGCATCGGGTCTGACGCAGGTGTTGGATGACCGCCGTTACACCGAAATCATCATGACCCGCGCGACCGTGAGCGTAGGTGAAGACATCGGTTTCCTGCCGGGCACCGAAGAAGAAAAGATGGGTCCGTGGATGGGCGCTCTGGACGACAACCTCGAATTCCTGGCCAAGGGCGACACCGGCGGCGCGGGCGAATGGGGTCGTGCGGCAACGAACGAATTGATCCGCTCGCGCATCAAGATCAAGAGCATGAACTTCATGCGCGGACGTACTTTCCTGAACAAGTACGTGATCATCGACGAAGCGCAGAACCTGACGCCCAAGCAAATGAAAACGCTGATCACACGTGCCGGTCCGGGCACGAAGATCATCTGCATGGGTAACCTCGCGCAGATCGACACGCCCTATCTCACCGAAGGCTCGTCAGGCCTCACCTTCGCGGTCGACAAGTTCCAGGGATGGCCGCACGGTGGGCACATCACGCTGGCTCGCGGCGAACGTTCGCGTCTGGCGGACTTTGCGAGCGAAGTGCTTTAAGCATTCCGCTCAAAATAAAAAAGCGCCGATTCGTCGGCGCTTTTTTTATGTGTCGTTCGATTCGAATTACGGCCTAGAAGTCACCGCCGCCCCCGCCGCCCGCAAGACTCTCGAAGCGGGTGAGCGGTTTCAGGAACGCGAGCTTCACCGTGCCGGTGGGGCCGTTACGCTGCTTGCCGATGATGACTTCCGCAACGCCAGGCTCTTTCGAATCCTTGTTGTAGTAGTCGTCGCGGTAGATGAACATGATCACGTCGGCATCCTGCTCGATCGCGCCGGATTCGCGCAAGTCGCTCATCATGGGACGCTTGTCGGTCCGGGTTTCGACGCTTCGGTTCAACTGCGAGAGGGCAATGACGGGGCACTGCAATTCTTTGGCGAGCATCTTCAAGCCCCGCGAGATTTCGCCGAGTTCTGTAGCGCGGTTTTCGCCATCGGACGACGAGCCGCTCATGAGCTGCAAGTAGTCGACCACGATCAGGCCAAGCTTTCCGCATTGACGCGCAAGGCGTCTGGCGTTGGCGCGCAATTCGCTGGGAGTCAGGCCCGGCGTCTCATCGATGTGAAGCGACACCGTGCGCAGCTTCTCGATCGCTTCGGTCAGGCGTGGCCATTCGTCGTCGGTCAGCTTGCCGGTACGCAGATGTCCCTGGTCGATCCGGCCTATGGAGCCCACGATACGAACCGCCAACTGGGACGCACCCATTTCCATCGAAAAAATTGCGACCGGCAATCCTTCGTTGAGCGCGACATGTTCGGCAATGTTCACCGCAAAAGCAGTCTTTCCCATCGAAGGACGGGCCGCCAGCACGATCATGTCGCCCGCCTGAAAGCCGGACGTCATCCGATCCAGATCGTAGAAACCAGTGGGCACGCCTGTGATGTCGTTCGGGTTCTGCGACATCTCCTCGACACGATCGAGCAGCGCGACCACCAGTGAATCCATCGCCTGAAAGCCCTGCTTCATCCGCGAGCCTTCTTCGCCGATGTTGAAGATCTTCTGCTCGGCTTCATCGAGAATTTTGTCGACCGGTTTGCCTTTCGGATTGAAGGCATTCGTCGCGATTTCGTCGCTAGCGCTCACGAGCTTGCGAAGGATCGAGCGATCCCGAACGATCTCGCCGTAGCGGCGGATGTTGCTGGCGCTGGGAACGTATTGCGCAAGCGAGTTCAGGTAGTTCAGACCGCCGACTTCATCGGCCTTGCCCAAATTCTGCAATTGCTCGAAAACGGTGATGACGTCGGCAGGTTTGGACGCGTTGATCAGCGCGCCGATCGACTGAAAAATCAGCTTGTGTTCGTAACGGTAGAAGTCGTTGTCCTTGAGGAAATCGCCCACGCGATCCCAGGCGCCGTTATCGAGCAGCAGACCACCAAGCACGCTCGACTCCGCTTCGATCGAATGCGGCGGAACCCGAAGCTGCGCCACCGCGCTGTCGGATGAGAACGCGCCGGATGAAAACGCAGAGTCGTCTGGGTGGGAAAAAATAGCTGACATGAACTTCCTTGGGACTACAGGATGCTAACTTGGGCCGTTGGTCCAGTCATGGGATAAGGCTGTGGATAACCGTGGGATTTACATTGGATAGCGGTGTAAATCCTGTGCGCATCACGCAGGATTGTTGGCATGCGTTGTTTTCAGAGCGCCAATGAAAAAGCCGCCCTAAGGCGGCTTTCAAAGAACATCGAATCTTTCGACTCGACCGTTCTTGCCATAAGGCAGCTTACGCAGCTTAGGCGGTTTCGCCGTAAACCGTCACAGTGATATCGACCACGACGTCGGTGTGAAGCGCAACGCTCACGGTGCTGTCGCCAACGACCTTGATCGGGCCATTGGGCATACGAACTTGAGCCTTGGCCACTTTGTAGCCTTGCTTGTTGAGTTCTTCAGCGATGTCGAAGTTGGTGACCGAACCGAACAAACGGCCATCGACGCCAGCTTTCTGGGTCAACTTGACTACGCTGCCAGCCAGCTTTTCGCCTTGAGCCTGGCTTTCGGCGAGCTTTGCAGCTGCTGCTTTTTCCAGTTCAGCGCGCTTCGCTTCGAATTCCTTCTTGGCCGATTCGGTAGCGCGACGTGCGCGGCCCGAAGGGATCAGGAAGTTGCGAGCGTAGCCATCTTTGACCTTGACGATTTCGCCGAGGGTGCCGAGGTTAACGACTTTGTCGAGCAGAATAATTTGCATGTTCGTGCTCCTTAGATGCGGTGTTGGTCGCTATAGGGAACCAAAGCCAGGAAACGAGCGCGCTTGATAGCGGAGTTCAGTTGGCGTTGGAAGATCGCGCGGGTGCCGGTCAGGCGTGCGGGAATGATCTTGCCGTTTTCTGCGATGAAGTCGCGAAGGGTATCGACATCTTTGTAGTCGATCTCTTCGACGCCGGTCACGGTGAAGCGGCAAAAGCGCTTGCGTTTGAACAGCAGTGACTGGGTATTGCGCTTGGGGCGCTTGTCTTTATTGAAACGTTTTGGTCCGGGCATGTTGGACTCCTGAATTTAAATTTGCTGAAACTCTTGAACGTGGAACACGACGCCTTTTCCGCTGCGTGGACTGACCAGGAAACCTGTGAACTTCCAGATGCTGCCTGGAGCTTGACGAGCTAGTCGCTCTGCCATCGCTCCAAGTGCCACCGACCTCATCGCCAACTTGATTTGCCGTGATTGACCACCCTCTTCGACCGTGGACTCGTGTTCGAGCTTGAGATCGATTGCCGGTATTCCGGCGGGGGTGAATCGCATCGAGCTTTGCTCGGCTATCACTGCTTCAAGGACGACCTGGTTCACTTGGGGAGTTCACCGTTGCCGACCGATCCTGCGTTGGATCGGCTTGCCTTAGTTGGCTGCGTATTCCGCCTGTTGGGTCTTGCGAGCCTCTTCGCGCTCGACAGTCTTCATCATCGAAGACGGGCCGGTGTCGGCCTTTTTGCGGAGAACGGTAAGGTGACGCAGAACTGCATCGTTGAACTTGAAGGCGTGTTCCAGTTCAGCCATCACAGCCTGATCGGCTTCGATGTTGACGCACAGGTAGTGGGCCTTGTTCAGTTTGTTGATTTGGTACGCCAGTTGACGACGGCCCCAATCTTCTACTCGGTGCACCTGACCACCGCCGGCGGTGATCATGCCCTTGTAGCGTTCCAGCATGGCCGGAACCTGTTCGCTTTGATCCGGGTGGATCAACAAGATGATTTCATAGTGACGCATAGACACTCCTTATGGATATAGCCATCCGCTGCGTCATGTAGCGGTATGACAAGGGGCAAAGCCTGCGATTATAACCTAGCCGTGCAGCGCCCTTTCCAGGCGCTTGTACTTTTCCGGACCGACGGCGTCCTTGATCTTTAGCGACAGCTGGGCAAGTTCCTCGAAACCGCTGGCACCCTCGACTGCCAGATTGAGGCGAAATCCGCGCAATCCGAGGGCTGCGGTGAGTTCGGTGGCTATCGGGTATGCGTCCTGATAACGCTGCTGGGAAGATCTGCCGGACTTTTCCGGCACGACCGCTGCCGGCGGCGCCAACAATCCCAACGACACCATGTGGTCGACATCGTCCCGGGTCACGCCCATGGCGGATGTCGCGGTCAGAACTTCCTGAACTGTCTTTTTGCCATCGAACAGGATGAACATCGACCGCTGTCGAGGCGTCAACGAAACCGACCGGTCTTTCATGACGAGCTGGCCCGCCTCGGTTTTAACCAAGATCATTCCCTCTACTCCTGTATTGCCCTGTTATGACTTGCCGGGCTCCGCTTCAAGTCGGCAGATCGTGCCAGAGGCGGGTGTAAGTCCCTATAGGGTTTGTCCATGATATTGGCATCGGGCCGATTGCGGTCAGGAAATCCTCGGTGCGGCCCGGGTCACCAGACTGACCAGGATTGCGATTGCGAAGCCGGCCGGAACTCCGAACACGCCGGCCGATATCGGCTGGATCCCGAACCAGAGGGTGTCGACATTCGCCAGCCCCAGGAAATTTCTCACCTGCGATGCATTGGCCAGCATGTAGTACACGGTCACGCCGAGACCTCCGAGCATTCCCGCCACTGCGCCCGCACGAGTCGCGCCCTTCCAGAAAATGCCCAGCACCATGACCGGCACCAACGATGACGCAGCCAGCGAAAACGACGCCGACACCAGAGGCAGAATTTCCGCCGGCTTGAGCGAGGCGACGAATGCCGCAATCAGAGCGACCGCCAACAGGGTGAACTTGGACAGGATCACCCTGTGTTCGGTGGTGACCTTCGGAACGTCGTGCCGGAAGTAAACGTCGCGCACCAGCGAATTGCTGATGGTGAGAAGCAGCCCGTCTGCGGTGGAAAGCGCGGCAGCGAGTCCGCCTGCGGCTACCAAACCCGAAATTACGTAGGGCAAGCCGCCCAATTCGGGAGTTGCCAGCATGATCATGTCGGCGCCCATACGGATTTCACCGAACTGCAGGATGCGATCGCCGTTGATGTCGCTCACCGAAATAAGCGAGCTGTCTACCTTTGCCCACTGCGCGATCCAGGTGGGCAGCGAATCGAAACTGCTGCCGACCAGGTTCTGCATGACCTCGTATTTCACGAGCGTCGCGAGTGCGGGCGCGCTCAAATAAAGCAGCGCAATGAAGAACAGCGACCAGGCCACCGACGTGCGGGCCTGTGCAACTGTGGGGGTCGTGTAGAACCGCGTGAGCAGATGCGGCAGACCGGCGGTTCCCACCATGAGGCAGAACATCAGCGCAAGAAAGTTGAGGCGCGAAAGCCTGAACTCTTCGCGCTCCGCGGGAGTGCCGTTCGGATCGCCCGAGAAGGCCTGCACATGGGGCGGCATTCCGCCAAGTGGCTTGGCTCGCTCGCGGTTTTCCAGCATGGCACGAGTCCATTTTTCTCGTGCGGCAGCCACATCGGTCGGAAGCGTCGCCAGTTCCCGGCTGACCGCGAGGATCTGCGACATGTCTGCCTGCGCCGCCTTCAATGCGGTCAGGCGTGTCTGCACTCTCTCGCGTTCGTCCTTTAGAGCCGCGTCGATATTCGAGAGTCTCGATTCGTATTCGGCAGCACGGCGAGCGAACTCGGCACGAACCTGCAACTCGCCCGCATCGTTCGTGAGCTTCTTCTCAAGCGAGCTGATCTTCTCGATCTGTTCCCCGTAAACGAGCGGTGCCAACGGGTTGCCGAGTTGTTTGTAGGCAAGCCATGAAACCGGGATCAGGAACGCCAGGAGAAGAATGACGTACTGCGCGACCTGAGTCCAGGTGATCGCTTTCATGCCACCCAGAAACGAGCACAGAAGCACACCGCCCAAGCCAAGCAGGATCCCGATCTCGAACTGCACGCCGGTCAGACGCGATGCGATCAGGCCGACGCCGTAGATTTGCGCGACCACGTAAACGAAAGAGCAGAGCACGGCTGCGAGCGCCGCGATCAAACGGGGCATGTAGCCGCCGTATCGGACGCCGAAGTAGTCGGGCACGGTGTAAAGATTCAAGCTTCGAAGATGCGGAGCGATCAACAGGCCGACCAGACAGAAACCGCCGGTCCAGCCGAGCACGTAGGCCAGACCTCCGGCCTGCGTCGCCGTGCCGGAGAAGCCCTGAAGATAAAGCCCGCCCGCCAGGCTGATGAACGATGCTGCGCTCATCCAGTCGGCCGCCGTTGCCATGCCGTTGTACATGGCGGGAATCCGCCGCCCTGCGACGTAATACTCCTCGGCATTCGTGGTTCGACCGTAGATGCCGATGCCTGCGTAAATCATCACCGTGAGGAAGAGGAAGATCGGTCCGATCCAACGCCTGGATAGGCCATGATCTTCTGCAAGGCTCATCAGCGCCAGGAAGGCGCAGAAGCAGAGGACGTAGATAGCCAGAAGTTTGTGCAGGCGCCACTGATACGCGCGAAAGTCTGCGCCATCGCCCTCAGTCGCCATGAGTGTCGTCCTGGCTCTGGGTTCCCGATCGTTCGGCGTTTCTTTCGATCGCGTTCACTGCCCATGCGTAGCAGACCACGATGGCGATGAACACCACCATCGCGCCCTGGGCTGCGAACCAGTAGTTGAACGGCCAGCCGGAAACCACCGCATCGAGATCTCTCGCGAAAAAACAGACGCCAAAAGAAGAAATCGCCCATACCGCCAAAAGCGCGAGCTTGATGCGCAGGTGGGCGGGAGAGGCGATGGGTGATGGGGCTGCCATTTGCGAATCATCGCATCTGACGAGCCCCTGCTGAATAGGGACCTACTCGGCCCCCTGCACTGGCTACTGGGCGCAGATCAGGAACCCGATTGCGAGAGCTGCTTCCAGGTGTCGATCACGCTGTCCGGATTCAAGGAAATCGAGGCGATGCCTTCGTCTGCCAGCCATTGAGCGAAGTCGGGATGGTCGCTGGGGCCCTGACCGCAGATGCCCACGTACTTGCCGGCCTTCAGGCATGCGCCGATGGCTTTGCTGAGCATGGCTTGCACGGCAGGATCGCGCTCGTCGAAATCGGCAGCGAGCAATTCGAGTCCCGAATCGCGATCGAGGCCGAGCGTGAGCTGGGTCAGATCGTTCGATCCGATCGAGAAGCCGTCGAAGTATTCCAGAAAGCGCTCGGCCAGGATGGCGTTGCTGGGCACTTCGCACATCATGATGACCTTCAGGTCGTTCTCGCCGCGAGCCAGGCCCTGCTTGGCCAGCAGACCGGTCACGCGTTCGGCTTGGCCGAGGGTACGCACGAAAGGCACCATCACCTGAACGTTAGTCAGGCCCATGTCGTTGCGAACGCGTTGCAAGGCTTCGCACTCCATCGCGAATGCTTCGCGGAACTCTTCGCTGATGTAGCGAGCCGCGCCCCGGAAGCCGAGCATCGGGTTCTCTTCATCCGGCTCGTAGCGCGATCCACCGATCAGCTTGCGGTATTCGTTCGACTTGAAGTCGGACAGGCGAACGATGACTGGTTTGGGCCAGAAAGCGGCTGCAATCGTCGCGATGCCTTCGGCAACCTTGTCGACATAGAAAGCACGGGGCGATGCGTGGCCGCGAGCAACCGATTCGACCGCTTTCTTCAGATCGGCATCGACATTCGGATAGTCGAGGATCGCCTTCGGATGAACGCCGATGTTGTTGTTGATGATGAACTCGAGTCGCGCCAGCCCAACGCCTTCGTTGGGCAACTGACAGAAGTCGAATGCAAGCTGCGGGTTACCCACGTTCATCATGATCTTGACCTTGATCGGGGGCATTTCGCCGCGCACGACTTCGGTCACTTCTGTTTCGAGCAGGCCGTCGTAGATGAAGCCGGTGTCGCCTTCGGCGCAGCTCACCGTGACCAGCGTGCCGTCTTTCAGAAGATCGGTCGCGTCGCCGCATCCGACCACCGCCGGAATACCGAGTTCACGCGCAATGATGGCTGCGTGGCAGGTACGTCCGCCGCGGTTGGTCACGATAGCGGAAGCACGCTTCATGACCGGCTCCCAGTTGGGATCGGTCATGTCGGTGACCAGAATGTCACCCGCCTGAACCGTGTCCATTTCAGCCAGGCTGTGAACGATGCGAACCGGGCCGGTGCCGATCTTCTGACCGATCGCGCGACCTTCCACCAGCACCGCGCCCTGGCCAACCAGTTTGTAGCGCTGCTCGGGCTTGCCCTGCTGCTGGCTCTTCACGGTTTCGGGACGCGCTTGCAGGATGTACAGCTCGCCATCGGTGCCGTCCTTGCCCCACTCGATATCCATCGGGCGGCCGTAGTGTTTTTCGATGACCAGTGCGTAACGCGCCAGTTTTTCTACATCGTCGTCGGTCAACGAATAGCGATTGCGCTGCTCGGTCGGAACGTCGGTGGTTTTTACCAGCTTGCCGCTGGCAGCTTTTTCTTCCGGCGTCGCGAATTCCATCTGAATCAGCTTCGATCCGAGGTTGCGGCGAATAACCGCGCGCTTGCCGGCTTCGAGCATCGGCTTGTGAACATAGAACTCGTCGGGGTTCACGGCGCCCTGCACCACCGTTTCGCCCAGGCCGTAGCTGGAAGTGATGAACACGACCTGATCGAAGCCGGACTCGGTATCGATCGTGAACATGACGCCGGCGGCGCCCAGATCGGAACGCACCATGCGCTGAACGCCTGCGCTCAACGCGACATCGGCGTGGGCGAAACCTTTGTGAACGCGATAGGAAATGGCGCGGTCGTTGTAGAGCGACGCGAAAACTTCCTTCATCTTGTGAAGCACGTCGTCGATGCCGACCACGTTCAGGAAAGTTTCCTGCTGACCGGCGAACGATGCGTCGGGCAGATCTTCTGCAGTGGCCGACGAACGGACTGCGAACGACGCCTTCTCGTTGCCTGCGGACAGCTTGATGAACTCCGCGCGGATGGCAGCGTCGAGATCGGCCGGAAACGGCTGCGATTCGACCATGCCGCGAATTTCCGCGCCGACTTTGGCAAGCGCGCGAACATCGTCGGTATCGAGCGAAGACAGCGTTTTGTTGATGCGATCTGCCAGACCGTCGTGTTCGAGGAACTGCCGGAATGCATGCGCGGTGGTGGCAAAGCCGGTCGGTACTTTCACGCCGGTCGGCAGCTGGGAAATCATCTCGCCGAGGCTGGCGTTTTTACCGCCGACCGACTCGACGTCGGTCATTCTCAGGTTTTCAAACGGAACGACCAGTGCGGTCGAGCTGAAAAGTGCAGACATGGGGAAGCTCCAGAAGTTAAATCGGTTGCGGCGTCCGGACTGGCGATGCGATTTGCCAGCGATGTGACGCATGCTGCCCCATTTCCTGCACGGGCGCGTTGCACGCTGCAGGCACGACTTTGTCGTTTTTCTAATGGGTCGATGGGGCGCATTGAAGAATTCGGATAATTGCCCGGATTGTAGGCTGGCCGATCATTTGGCCGGATAGCCCGAAGTAGCAGAAAGTAAACCAACATGTTCACCCGCACAGTTTTCTTCATTTCAGACGGAACCGGCATTACCGCCGAGACTTTCGGCAACGCGATCCTGGCTCAGTTCGAGATGAAAACCCGTCAGGTTCGGCTGCCCTACACCGACACCGAAGACAAGGCGCACCAGGTGGTCCGGCGGATCAACCATACGGCCGAGATCGAAGGAAAACGCCCCATCGTGTTCACAACGCTGGTGAACATGGACATCCTCCGGATCATTCAGGCCGGCTGCAAGGGAATGATGCTGGACATGTTCGGCACCTTCGTTCACCCGCTCGAAACCGAGCTGGGCATCAAATCCAACCACCGGGTGGGGCGGTTCAGCGACGTCACCAAGAGCAAGGAATACAACGACCGGATCGAGGCGATCAACTTCAGCCTGGCGCATGACGACGGCCAGTCGAATCGCGACCTGGCCGGATCCGACGTGATTCTGGTGGGCGTGAGCCGAAGCGGAAAGACGCCGACTTCGCTCTATCTGGCGATGCAGTACGGCCTCAAAGCGTCGAACTATCCGCTGATCCCGGAAGACTTCGATCGTCGCCAGTTGCCGCCTGCGCTGGTGCCGCATCGCAAGAAAATCTTCGGACTGACCATTGCACCCGAGCGCCTGAGCGAAATTCGCAACGAGCGCCGGCCGAATTCCAAATACGCGTCGCTGGAGAACTGCCGGCACGAAATCGGCGAGGCGGAAGCCATGATGCGACGCGCCGGAATTCGCTGGCTGTCGACGACGACGAAATCGATCGAGGAAATCGCGACGACGATTCTTCAGGAAATCATGCCTGAGCGGCTCAACTAAGTTCTCTCAGACGCCGTCAGGCCATCACGCCGTTAAGCCGTCAAGCCGAGACTAGCGCGGTCGATTGCGCGCTGAAGATGTACTGCGGCACGCCGTCGCTCGAAGGAACCGACTGGCAATCGACCTGCCACAAATCGCTCACCGTCTCTGCAGTGAGCACGCTGCGAGCGCTGCCGAAGCCGTGGCTTTCGCCGCCTCGCAGCAGCAATACGTCGTCGGCGTAGCGCAGCGCCAGGTTGACGTCGTGCAACACCGTGACGATGCCTACGCCCTCCGTCACCGCCCACCCGCGCAGCTCCGACATGACCTGATGCTGATGCGCCAGATCGAGTGCGGCAGTGGGCTCGTCGAGCATCAACCAACGCGCATGGCCGGTAGCCGAGGGTTCCCATATTTGAGCCAACGCACGAGCGACCTGCACCCGTGCCCGCTCGCCGCCACTCAAGGTGTTGTAGACCCGATCGGCCAGATGCAGCACGTTCACCACGCTCAACGCCTTGGGCACGATCTGCGCTTCCTGTTTGCCCGGCTTGGCGCGATGCGGATATCGACCCAACTCCACGATCTCGCGCACCGAAAAATCGAACGCCACCTGACTGTCCTGAGGAACGAACGATCGCACTTTCGCGAGCTCTGTCATTGGCACACTGGCGATGTTCATGCAGTTCATGCGAACCTGACCGGCAGACGGTTTCGACTGACCGCTGATGAGCGACATGAAGGTCGATTTACCGGCTCCGTTGGGCCCGAGAATCGCGGTTACCCGACCCGCTTCGAAACTCGCGCTGACCTGCCGCAGCAAGCTCGCGCGACCTGCCGAAAAACCGATATTCGAGACGACAAGACTGGACGCGTTCATCAGACTTTTCCTTTGAGCATTCGAAGAAGAACCAGAAAAAACGGCACGCCGACGAATGCGGTCAGCACACCCAATGGCAATTCGGCAGGCGCTGCAATCGTTCGTGCAATGCTGTCCGCGCCGACGACCAGGGCAGCGCCCAATAAAGCGGAACCGGGCAATACGATCCGGTTGTCCGGGCCGGACAGAATCCGCACGCAATGCGGCGCGACCAAGCCGATGAATCCGATGATTCCGGTGGTCGCGGTGACCGATCCGACCGCAAGCGCCGTGACGACTATCGCGATGCGCTTGACCTTCTCGACATTCACTCCGAGCAGCGATGCCTGGGCCTCACCGAGCGCAATTGCATTGAGCGGACGCGCGAGCTTCGCGGCAATCACGCCGGCCGCGGCGACCACCACGCCTACCAGCGCAACAGCACTCCATCTCGCACCGCCGAGCGTGCCCAACAGCCAGAACTGGATGTAGCGAAGCTGCTCGTCGGTGGCGTTGAAAGTGAGGTATCCGAGGCCGGCAGTTGCCAGCGCGTTGATCGCGACACCGCCCAGAAGCATCAAGCCGATTCGCGTGCCGGTTCGGGATTGCGACAGCGCGTACACCATGGCGGTCACCAAAAGACTGCCGAGGAATGCGGTGACCACGATGGTCCAGCTGCCCATGGCACGCGGCAGGTCCGGAAACCAGACATGCCCCATCGTGATCGTGATACCGGCAGCGAGCGCTGCTCCGCCGCTCACCCCTATGAGTCCGGGGTCTGCGAGTGGGTTGCGGAACATGCCCTGCATCAGCGCACCCGACATGCCGAGCGCAGCGCCCGCGACCACGCCGAGCACCAGACGAGGCAATCTGATATTGAGGAACACCAACTGGTCGGTGCCGCCGCTTGAATCGCCCCAGATCCAGCCGATTGCGATTCGGAGCAGATCGGAAGGCGCTATGGCGTAGGCGCCTCGCGCGCTCGCGAACAGCATGACCGCCAGCAGTAGCGCAAAGCCCGCGATCAGCAGTAGACGAGGCGGGACACGATGGAAATCGGGGCGCACCGAATCGAGGGTGGCTGTTTTCATGACCGACCGAGCGCCATCAAATTACGCCGATCCGCTTGCTGATCGTCTCGACCGTTGCCGGAAAGCGCGGCCCGAATCCGAGCAGTTCCAGCGCGTCCATTGTGACCAGCGCGCGTCGTTTGTAGGCCGGCGTCAGGGTGAGTTCGGGACGCTTCCAGAACGCGTCGAGTCCGCCGTGCGCTTCGATGCTCTGATCGCTGGTCAAGATGATGTCGGGCGCGGCACTCGCCATCGCTTCGGCGGTCATCGGCTTGTAGCCGTTGTAGCCATCGACGCAGTTAAGTCCGCCGGCAAACCCGATCAACGCATCCGCGGCTGTTTTCTTGCCGGACACCTGCGGCGATCCGCCGTTCGACAAAATGAACAGCACACGCGGATGAATTCTGGAAGCGTCGACCTTTGCACGAACCGACTTCCACTGCGCATCGAGCTTGCCCTGCAGCTGCGCTGCTTCCTTCTCGCGATTCGCGGCGCGTCCGACAGCCGACACCTTGCGTGCGATGTCTTCCCACGTGTAGTCCGACAACACCAGCTCGATCTTGATGCCGGCGCTACGCAGCTGATCGAACACCACCGGCGGGCCCGCTTCAGTCGTTGCGATCACGGCATCGGGACGCAGGGACAGAACTCCCTCCGCCGACAAGGCGCGCATGTAGCCCACTTTCGGCGTCTTGAGCGCGGCTGGCGGGTACAGACTGGTCGTGTCGGTGCCCACCAGTTGACTCTGCGCATTCAAGGCGTAAACCACCTCGGTGATCGCGCCGCTGACCGTCACAAGCTTCGGAAGCTTCGCCTGCTGCGCGTTCGCATCGAACGTCAGCGATGGTAAAACGGTCGAAGCAGAAAGTGCTGCGATCAGATGACGGCGTTCGGCATTGAATCTATCGAGCATCGGCCACCTCCATCAACGGAAGTTTTGCGACCAGGTTGCGCCACTCGACCAGCTCGGACTGTCCCGGCTTTCTCGCGCCGAAGAACATCGCCATCAGCTCGCCGTCTTTGTCGAAGGCTTCTACCGAAGTGACATCGCCATCCGACGTTGGCTTCACCACCACCCAGACACTCGCGATCAGATCTTCGCGCATGTGCAAATTGAATCCGGCATCGAGGACATTGAGCCATGCGTTGCCGTGGATCTCCATCGGCTCGATTCGTTTGACCGGCCCGGTATGGATCTGGATGCAGCCCGGGCTACCGACGAAAACCATGATCGGAGTTCCGTCGAACGATGCTTCGTTCAGCAACTCGCGGACTGCGAGCAGACCTGCGCGCTTGGTGAAGCGCCCTTCCATCAAACGCAGCGCCTGTTGCCGCTCGGTTTCGGCTTTGCGCAGCAAGGGGAAAAACTCGTGCGTGTCCTTCATCTCGGCCCACATGTTGCCGAGCAGAGTTACATCGATCTCATCGTCAGGCTTGACCGCAGGCTTCGCCGGCGCGGGCTCGAACGACACAGGCTGCGGCTCCTGCGCGAACTGCTCTATCAGCGCGGTGAAAGCAGCCGAGTCCGTGCTCTCGCGTTCGAAAATCTTGTGCGCGGCCAATCCGCTCTTGTCGAAGAACTGCAGGCTGCGCGACGGCGGATTGCCGGCGTTCGCAGCGTCCTCTTCGGCTGCGTAGCCGACGTACCACTTGTCCAGAAACAATCGCAAGTCGATCTCTTTGCCGAGCGCCAGTCCAACGTGTCCATTCGACGAAAGCTTCTCGTACACGCCGGTCTTCTCATGCACCGTCGATTCGTTTCGGGTCAGCGCAAGAACCGGCCCGCATGAACCCACCGCCTTGAGCACCTCGATCCACGGCCCCCTCAAAGATTTCGCGCGCAATTTCGTATCAGTCGCTCCGGCGTGGACCGAGATCGCTTCGCCCTCGCTCATTCCCATTGCGATGGCGGCATCGCGATGGCGTTTTCCAGCCGCGCGAAGTGCCGCAAATTTCTGACGTGCTTCGGCTTGATTCATGGGGATATCTCTTTCTGTAATTTAGAAATCTGCGACGAGCGACACATTCACGTGACGGCCCGACTGCGAGTACGCATCGAGGATCGGGGAGCTCGATGCCACGCCCCGCACATCGGTCCAGCGCCAGTACTTTTTGTCGGTCAAATTGACGATCGCGAAGTTCATGCGCAGGTCTTTGCGAATGCGCCACTGCGCGCTCAAATCGAAGGTGGTCGCAGCAGGTGTCGCGAACTGAGTTCCCGTTGTCACAAGGCTTGCGCTGTCGATGTCCGACGACTTTTTCGCGGAGTGGTGAGTCGCATCCAGCGTGATGTCGAAAAGACCCGTCGAGTAACGAAGGCCAGCGTTGAATCTCGCGGGATCGATCGAGTTGAGCGGCTTGTTGGCGGTCGTGTCGGTGCCCTTGGTTTGGCCGTAAGCAAGCACTGTCGACACGTTGCCGTTGGCGATACGCCCCCAGTCGACATCGCCCTTCAACTCGAAGCCGCTGATGCGTGCGCGAGTCACGTTTACCGTCTGGAAGATGATCGGGTTGACGATGGGAATGCCTGCCCCGCCAACCTGTTTGTTGTCTTCGATAAAGTCCTTGTATTTGCCGGTGAATGCAGCCGCGTCGAGCTTGACTGCGCCCAAGCGACCACGCGCACCGACTTCGAAGTTCTGGCTGGTTTCAGGTTTCAGGTTCGGGTTCGGAACGGTCTTGTAGCCTGCGGTCACGTTCTCGAAAAAGTTGTTCACCTGGAACGCGTTAGGAGCCTTGAAGCCGGCTGCGTAGTTGCCGTAAACGCTCCACTGCGGTGTTGCGCGGAACAGAACGCCGAGCTTGGGCGACACTGCGGAATCGGACAGCGATGCAGCGGTCGCATTGAAGCCGGCCTGATCGGCGTCGAGCTTGTATTTATCGAATCGAACGCCCGGGGTAATGCTCCAGAAATCGCTCAGGAATTCGTCCTGCACATAAAGCGCGTAGCTGGATTCCACTGTGTCGGGGAAGCGCTTGAGCGGGAAGGTTTCGCCAGCCGGCGGCACCACGCCGGTCTGCAAATTCTTGATGTCGGCGCGGGTGTAGTCGATGCCGTAGGTGAGCTTCTGCGCCCAGCTGGAATTCAGGCGGAGCATCTTGTCGGCCTTGATGCCGAGCTGCAGCGTGTTCTCGTCGTAAGTCGTGTCGCGAACGCGGTCTGCGGAAGTAAAACGGTCTTCGGAAATGTATTCGCGCGACCCGGCTTTCTGGTAGCTCACCACGCCTTGCAGGTCGTCCGCGAGGGCGGAGTTCACCTTGAACTTTCCGTCCCAGGTCAGACGGTCCTTGTCCATGTTGTTGAAGCCGTTCAAACCCACCACCGATGCAGCTGTATACGGCGGTTTCGCGACACCGCTGAGCAAGTTGTAATCGGCTTTCTTTTCTACGTGCTCGAAGGTAAACGTGTGTTTCTGATCGGCGTTCGGCGTGACCACGACCTTGCCCATCACACCCAGCGTCTTGTCTTTCTCGGGGTTGGGCGCCGTGCGATCCACGTTGGCCGACTCGTTGGTGCCCATGTTTTCGAGGCCTTGCGAGCGGCCCGCGTTCGCCGAGAACAACCACTGCACCGTGTCGTTCGCCTTGCCTGCGATGGTTGCGCCGACGTGCTTTCCGTTGTCATCGCCGCTGTAGCCGATGCTGGCTTTGCCGCCGAAGGTGTTGCCCGGCTTGATCAGTGCCTGCGGCTCGTAAGTAATGAAGTTGACCAGACCGCCCATGCCGTCCGAGCCGTACAGCGCCGACGCCGGGCCCTTGATGATTTCGATTCGCTCGACCAATCCGATATCGAAGTAATCGCGTCCGAAGCTATTGGCGCTGAACACGTAGCTTCGCGGCTGACGAATGCCATCGGTGAGCAGCAGCACGCGGTTGCCCTCAAGTCCGCGAACGTTGAAGCCGGAGTTCTGATCTCGTCCCGTGGGCGTTCCTGCTAGCGAAAACCTCGCCGGCGCACGCTTGACCGATACGTTGGGAATATCTTTGACGGCCTCGCGAATGTCGTTCGCCTGCTTCCGCTCGATGTCGTCCGAAGTGATCACGTCGATGCTGAGCGGAAGATCGTCCTTGTCCTGCTCGGTCCGCGATCCGCTGACGACCATTTCCTTGAGCGCAGCGACTTGAACGGCGCTCGAATCTCTCGGCAAAGTCGACTGCGCGTAAAGCGTCGGCGCAGCGCACACCGCCGCAACCACGAGCGGAATCAGCTTCAACCGATGGCCGGTTTCAGGTTGAAAGAAAGAGAAACGGGACGGGGATGCAGACGAGTCTGCGCGAGAAGGAGTTTTTGATGTGTGAGCCACTTTGAGCCTTAGACAGTTGTAACAACCGCTGGCTGCAATGGGAGTAGAACTCCGGCGTGGCTAGCATCGAGAAGGCGCCAGTATATGAGAATAATTCTCATCTGTTACCAAAAACCTCAACTGTGGGTGACTTTTCCAACCCTGCGCGATAGGTTTTTTCTACCGAAAACCACCCTCCTGAATAGCCAAAGACAATCGGATCGTTAAATTCAATTGATTAGAATGATTTAGTGATTTTCCCTAAGATTCACTCATCGCTTTCGCAAAAGCGCAATTTTTCAACAGCAACAAGGACCAGAAAATGTCATTGATCAACACAGAAGTCATCCCCTTCAAGGCAACCGCTTTTCATAACGGCAAGTTCGTTCCGGTCAGCAACGAGAACTTCAAGAGCAAATGGTCTGTCGTGGTTTTCTACCCCGCTGACTTCACCTTCGTCTGCCCCACCGAACTCGGCGATCTGGCCGACAACTACGAGCACTTCAAGAAGCTCGGCGTGGAAATCTACGGCGTGTCTACAGACACCCATTTCACGCACAAGGCATGGCACGACACTTCGGACACCATCGCCAAGGTTCAGTACCCCCTGATCGGCGATCCGAGCGGCCAACTGGCTCGCGCTTTCCAAGTGATGATCGAAGACGGTGAAGACGCAGGCCTGGCATTGCGCGGCACCTTCGTGATCGACCCGGAAGGCAAGATCAAGACGATGGAAGTGCATGACAACGGCATCGGCCGCGATGCACAGGAGCTCCTGCGCCGCGTGAAGGCTGCTCAATACGTTGCAGCTCACCCCGGTGAAGTTTGCCCCGCCAAGTGGACCGAAGGCGCTGAAACCCTCAAGCCTTCCCTCGACCTGGTCGGCAAGATCTAAGCGCTCTTTTAAAGACGCCGAGCCCGGGCGTTGAACCCCCGGGCTTTTTTTTCCCAAAAATGTCATCAGCGGAGAATTGCAATGCTCGACACAGGACTTAAAACACAACTGAAGACTTACCTCGAACGCGTCACGCAGCCCATCGCGCTCGCGGCGTATCTCGATGGAAGCAAGGCTTCGAACGAGTTGAAAGAGCTGCTCGAGGAAATCGCAGAACTCTCTTCCAAAATTACTTTGACCGAGGGCAGAGAAGAAGGCGCGCGTGCACCTTCGTTCACGGTCAATCGTCCCGATGGATCGGTCAGCCTGCGCTTCGCCGGCATCCCCATGGGACACGAATTCACATCTCTTGTTCTGGCGCTGCTTCAAGTCGGCGGACATCCGTCGAAAGCCGCGCAGGACGTGATCGAGCAAATCCGAAATCTCGAAGGCGACTACAACTTCGAAACCTATATTTCGCTCACCTGCCAGAACTGCCCCGACGTGGTTCAGGCAATCAACCTGATGGCCGTGCTGAACCCCGGCGTGAAGGCAACGATGATCGACGGCGCGCTGTTCCAGGACGAAGTGGAAAAGCGCCAGATCATGGCTGTGCCTACCGTGTTCCTGAACGGCGAATCGTTCGGCCAGGGTCGCATGGAGCTGGAAGAAATTCTGGCGAAGATCGACAAGGGCGCCACCAAGCGCCAGGCTGCCAAACTCAATGAAAAAGAACCCTTCGACGTTCTGATCGTCGGCGGCGGCCCTGCCGGTGCTGCAGCTGCGATTTACGCAGCACGCAAAGGCATCAAGACCGGTATCGCTGCCGAGCGTTTCGGCGGTCAGGTGCTCGATACCATGGGCATCGAAAACTACATTTCGATCAAGGAAACCGAAGGTCCGCGTTTTGCAGTCGCGCTCGAAGAGCACGTGAAGCATTACGACGTGGACATCATGAATCTGCAGCGCGCAGCGTCATTGATTCCCGGCGATCTGATCGAAGTGAAACTCGAGAACGGCGCATCGCTATTCGGCAAGACGGTGATTCTTGCGACCGGCGCACGCTGGAGGCAAATCAACGTTCCCGGCGAGAACGAATATCGCAACAAAGGCGTGGCCTACTGCCCGCATTGCGATGGCCCGCTCTTCAAGGGAAAACACGTGGCTGTGATCGGCGGCGGTAATTCCGGCGTCGAAGCAGCTATCGATTTGGCCGGTGTGGTCGGGAAAGTCACGCTGATCGAATTCGACAAGCAACTTCGCGCCGACGCAGTGCTTCAACGCAAGCTTCACAGCCTGGCCAACGTGACCGTTATCACGCATGCGCAAACGTCGGAAATCACCGGCGACGGCAACAAGGTGAACGGCCTCGTCTACAAGGATCGCTCGTCGGAAGAAATGAAGACTGTGGCGCTCGAAGGCGTGTTCATCCAGATCGGTCTTGTGCCGAATACCGACTGGCTCAAGGGCACGGTCGAGTTGTCGCGCCACGGCGAGATCGTGGTCGATGCTCGCGGCCAGACCTCGGTGCCCGGCGTGTTCGCTGCGGGCGACGTCACCACGACGCCGTTCAAGCAAATCATCATTGCGACCGGTGATGGCGCGAAGGCTGCGCTGAGCGCGTTCGATCATTTGATTCGGACCACCGCCCCCGCGGAAGAGGCTGTCGCTTAGCAAAAGCAAGAGCTACCGGAGCGCCTAAACGCGAAAGCGTATCAAGCTCACACGCAACTAGACCGGCTGCGTGTGGGCTTGAGTTTTTTCTGTTGGCTGAACTCAACTTGGCCCTGACAATACCGGCTTATCCGGTACCGACACTGGTACTGGACCCAGCCCAGCGCAGCAGGAGAAAAATCAATGCAAGGCGACCCGCAAGTCATTCAACATCTACAAAATCAGCTCAAGAACGAGTTGACCGCCATCAATCAATATTTCCTGCACTACCGAATGCTCAAGCATTGGGGTCTGGATAAGCTGGCAAAGAAGGAATACGAAGAGTCCATCGGCGAAATGAAACACGCCGACAAGCTCATGGATCGCATCTTCATGCTCGACGGCCTGCCGAACCTGCAGGACTTGGGCAAACTGAACATCGGCGAAGACGTTCCTGAGCTGCTCACCTGCGATCTCGGATCCGAAAAAGGCGCTCAAGCGACCATCAAAGACGGAATTGCCTACTGCGAAACCGCCCGCGACTACGTGTCGCGCGAATTGCTCCAGGGAATTCTGGACGACACCGAAGAGCACATCGATTTTCTGGAAACCCAGCTCGATCTGATCGGTAAGGTTGGCATCCAGAATTACCTGCAAAGCCAGATGGGCGAACTGGAATAACGACGTCGAACGTATTAGTCGATTCTTAAAAACGGACTGCGGTCCGTTTTTTTTCGTCCGATGTGATGTTGTGACACAACAGCGAACTCAATCTAAATAAGAGAGATTCTTGTTTACGCTAAACTCGTATCCGAACATTACCGGCAAGCCAGATTTCTCCGAGTTTGTGCGACTCCAACGTCGCAAACGAGTTGAACAGCCAGCCTCAATAAGACCAGCCCGTCATGAAGCGACGGGCTTTTGTTTGGAGGCCATCTTGGCAAAACACTCTTCCCTTTCCCAAAATCGCCAGCATCGTCGCGCTGCGGCACGTCGAATTCAAGTTGTCGCTGCACAACCGCGCGCGCAGATCACCCGCGAAAGCGCCATGCTGCCTGTGGGCGCCATGTTGCTGGCTGCGTCAGTGAGCGGCTGGGCGCAAAACGCACCCGTCACGACCACTCTGGGTACCGTGACCGTGACCGAAAAGGCTGAAGCACAACAGGGCAAGGACGCGCTGCAAACCAAGCAAACGACCATCGGCAAGGGCAATCAGGACATTCGCGACATTCCGCAATCGATCACCGTCGTGACCGAAAAGCTGCTCGACGACGTCAAGCTAGACACGCTGCGCGACGCCCTGCACTACACCGCTGGCATCACCTTCGCGGCCACTGAAAACGGAACCGACCAGGACATCCGCCTTCGTGGGTTTCCGATTGCCACTACCGGCGACTTGATGATCGACGGCATGCGCGATCCGTCGCAATACGACCGCGACACTTTCAACTACGACCGCGTGGAAATCATGCGCGGATCGGCTTCGATGCTGTTCGGTCGCGGATCGACTGGCGGCGTGGTGAATCAGGTTTCCAAGAAGCCGTTTCTGGTGGATCAGAACGAAATCTCCAGCACCATCGGCACCGGCGGCTACTTCCGTACAACAGGCGACTTCAACATCGTCACAGGCGAAAGTGCCGCACTGCGCATGAACGCGATGTACAACACCGCGAACAACGGCGGCGCGAAGATCGACAAATATGGATTCGCGCCCACGTACAGCTGGGGCATCGGAACACGCGATGAATTCAACGTCGGCCTGTTCTATTTGAACAACGACAACAAACCGATGTCGGCACTTCGCTGGCTCGGCAACGGAGCAGGAACGATCGGTACCGTTCCCGACATCAAGCCCGGCAACTACTACGGTTCCAGCAGCGATTACGTGACCGGCGAAGCAACTTACGTAAGCGGTTCTAACCTGCATCGATTCGACGACGGCGGACAGCTCAAGACTCAAATTCGCACGGGCGTTTTCGATCGCTCGCAGTGGAGCACGGCAGGCGCATTCGCAACGGGCACGACCATCTCGAATTTGAATCCGAACACGGTCATCACACGTCAGGGCCTGACGCCGCGCAAGGACCAATACAAGGGCACTTACTTCCAGAGCGATTACACGAACAAGTTCGACTGGTTCGGCGTCAAAAACGACGTGATCGCCGGTATCGACGGTGCGAAGGAGCAGGCAAATCGTTACGGTGCTGGCAACGGCATCGGCGCCAACTACAACAAGGGCACCACGACGGTGGGTAACGACGGAGCTGTCGCGTACACCGCGATCTCGCCGGTCTACCGCGAAACCAGCGCCTATTCCGCCAAAGCAGTCGGCGCATTCCTGCAAGACGTGATTCAGATCGCTCCAAGCTGGAAGGTGCTTGCCGGAGTCCGCTACGACTATTTCAGCGGCCGCTTCCAGCAACGCACTTACAACGCCGCCGGCGCGGTTGCGACCGTCCCGAATGCGTCGCTGTCGGATTCGCCGTTCAGCTATCGCACCGGCCTGATCTATCAACCGTCCGCGACCCAGTCTTACCACGTGTCTTACGGCACGTCGTTCAACACCTCGGCCGACACCTACCAGTACACCAACGCGACGAACGCGAACACACCGCCGGAGAAGAGCCGCAACATCGAAGTCGGCGCCAAGCTCGACTGGATGGACGGCAGGCTTTCGACACGCGGCGCGATCTTCCGCACCGAGAAGTACAACGAACGCACGACCGATGCAGACTTCGCGTCGAACTCGTATCTGCTTTCGGGCGCTCGTCATACGCAAGGCGTAGAGCTCGATGTCGTTGGCAAGCTCACTTCGCAACTCGAAGTTTATTTGTCGTATGCATGGACCCCCACTGCAGAGATCGACAAGGCTGGCAGCACGGCGCAGGCAACGGTCGGTCAACGCGTTGGCTTGACTCCCAAGCATTCGTTCGCGACCTGGCTGGGTTACCAGGTCGATCCGAAGCTGCGAATCGCGGCGGGCGTTCGCGGCGCATCGACCAACTACGCGTTGGCCGGAACCAGCGGAGCTGCGCAAATGACCAATCACGCGCCTGGCTACGCAGCCATCGATGCCTTGGTCGAGTACAAGATGTCGGAAGACCTGCTGCTCCAGTTCAACATCAAGAACCTGGCCAACAAGCTCTACGGCGACCAGTTGTATCCGGCATTCGTGATCTCCGGCGCTCCGCGCACTGCCTTGCTGACAGCGACCTACAAGTTTTGATTAACATCTGACGCATGCTCCTGCACGTCAGACAAGTTCTCAAAACAGCCGAACTCCATGAAGCCCGAAAGATTCTTTCGAAGGCTTCATGGACAGATGGCCGCGTAACGTCGGGCGAACAGTCCGCCAAGGTTAAAAACAATCAGCAGTTGCCGGAAGCCGCCGAGGAAACTCAGCTTCTGCAACAGCTGGTCTTGAGAGGACTCGAGCAGAGTCCTCTTTTTTTCTCGGGGGCTCTCCCCAAGCAGATCTCCCCCCCGATGTTCAATCGGTACAGCGGCGAGACTTCCTATTTCGGTGATCACGTCGACAGCGCAGTGCGATATTTCAATCGCGGTGCCGGACGGGTTCGCACAGACATTTCCTGCACCCTGTTCCTGAGCGATCCCGCCGATTACGACGGCGGCGAACTCGTCATAGAGGACACCCTCGGATCGCAGCGCGTAAAGCTGGACGCCGGCGATCTCATCGTGTATCCGGGCACGACCGTTCATCGCGTCGAGCCGGTCACGCGCGGCGAGCGAATCGCAAGTTTCTTCTGGGTGCAGAGCATGATTCGCAGCGACGAGCAACGACGATTGCTATTCGATATGGACAAACATCTGCGGCAATTGCGATCGACACACGGCGAAACCGATTCGGCTGCCATCGGATTGACGAGCACGTATCACAACCTTCTTCGCATGTGGGCCGACACATGAGCGCAAAGTCCCTTCCGATTCCGACAGTGGACAAATTGCCGGACGGCATCGTCAACCTCGCAGATCACGAAGCCATCGCGAAAGAAAAACTCGATCAAAACGCCTGGTCGTATTTCAGCGGCGGCGCGGCCGATGAGAACACCTTGCGCGCGAATCTGGAAAGCTGGTCGAGCATTCAGCTGTTTCCCACGATCCTGAAGAATTTGATCGGCGGGCATACCAGAACCAGGTTATTTGGGCGCGAACTGGCACATCCGATTTTTCTGGCGCCAGTCGCGTTTCAGCGTCTTGCGCACAACGATGGGGAACTCGCTGCTGCCTATGCCGCCGCCGCCCTCGGCGCCGGCATGATCCTGAGCACGCAATCGACGGTCGCGCTGGAAGACGTGTCGAACGCGATCGCGTCGGAGCCGAATCGCGGACCGAAGTGGTTTCAGCTGTACACGCAGAGCGATCGTGAGTTCACGCTCGATCTGGCATTGCGAGCAGAAGCCGCCGGATTCGAGGCGATCGTTCTCACGGTCGATGCACCGACGATAGGTGCTCGTGACCGCGAACGTCGCGCGAACTTCCAGCTTCCACCGGGCATCGGTCCGGTGAATCTGAAGCATCGCCCGCAGCAAACCACCCTGCTCGACCGCGGCGATAGCGCGCTGTTCGGCGCGATCATGAAAGGCGCGCCCACCTGGGACGACGTCGACTGGCTGAAATCGAAGCTGAAAATTCCGCTCGTTCTGAAAGGCGTCGTCCGGCCAGATGACGCGAGGCGCTCCATCGAGCATGGCGCCGACGCGATCATCGTGTCGAATCACGGCGGTCGCACCCTCGATTCGATGCCCGCTACGTCAAACCTGCTGCCGGGCGTCGTCAAAGCGGTCGACGGCGCGATCCCGGTATTGGTCGACGGTGGAATTCGGCGTGGAACCGATGTGTTCAAGGCGCTCGCGTTGGGAGCTACCGCCGTGTGTATCGGTCGCCCGATCGTCTGGGGCCTGAGTTCTGCTGGCGCTGTGGGTGTCGCTCACGTTCTGCGCCTATTAAGAGACGAATTTGAGATGGCCATGGCCCTTTGTGGCTGCGCCACGATTGCTGACATCACGAGCGACAAACTGATCACCTGATTTGCCTGCGTGTATTGGTTGCAAATACGAGAGATTCGTATTTATAATGAATTTCATTATTCATAGCCAGCTAAGCTCGTTACAGGTAAAGCAATGATCGTCTGTGTATGTCATCGAATCTCCGATCGTGAAATTGCGCGTCATGCGCACTCGGGCATGAGCTTTGACGACATCCAGATGGAACTTGGTGTCGCCACTCAATGCGGACGTTGCGAAAGCTGCGCCCGCGATGTCGTCGCCCAATGTTCCGCATCGCACCCAGTTGCCGCGATCCAGCTTGCCACCTCCATTTTGGAAAGCAAGTCATGGAATTCATCTCTAGTCTCGGCGGCAGCCTGATCCTCGTGTTCGTCTCCGCGCTGTGGATTTTCAAAAAATAACTTAGCCCACGTTGTCGATTTCTCGTAATCGGCTCGTTCTTCGCATTTCGTATTTCGCCGCACCGGTACGTCCGATGCGCATTTCGTGAGCAGTGTGTAGTCATGTCCTCAGCCCTTCGTCACCCTCCTAAAGCCGGGTTGAGTCGAAACGCGAGCATCGCGATCGGCGTCGTTCTTTTTCACGCAGCTGCGCTGTGGGCCATTCAGAGTGGCCTGCTCCGGAAAGTTGTGGAAATCGTGGTCCCGGTCGAAGTCATCGCCGATTTGATCGACCCGCCGACTCCCAAGGTGGAGCCACCGCCGCCGCAGCCGAAGCAGGCACCGAAGCCTGTCCAGAAAACGGTCGTTGCCAAGACCCCTCCGCCGCCGCAGCCCCTGGCGATTCAGGACAACACCCCTTCGCCAGACGCTCCGACCGGAACGTTGACGCCTCAACCCCCTGCTCCTCCGGCGGCCCCCTTGGCGGCACAAGCGCCCGCCGCGCCGCCGGCACCTCCCGCACCGCCCCGGATCGATCTGCCTTCATCGACGGCAGACTATCTCCAGAACCCCAAACCACCCTACCCGCCCATGAGCAAACGGCTCGGAGAACAGGGGCTGGTCACGATGCGAGTTCTGGTCAGCGCGGACGGGACGCCCAAGCAATCCACCGTTTTCAAGTCCAGCGGATACGACCGTCTGGATCAGGCCGCCCAGTCCACCGTCATGCGGTGGAAATACGTCCCCGGCAAACGCGCAGGCGTGCCGGAAGAGATGTGGGTGGTCGTACCGATCAATTTTGTACTGGAGTAATTTAAATGGATTCGCAATTCGGTCTCGCCAGCATCTGGACTCAGGGAGATTTCGTCACCAAGTTCGTCGCGGTGCTTCTTCTGGTGATGTCTCTGGCCTCCTGGATCGTCATCATCATCAAGGCGCTCGACATCGTGCGTCAGAAGAAATTCGCGCGTCATTCCGAAGACTTCTGGCACAGCGAAGATTTCGCCGCCGGCCTCACCAAGCTGGGCGCCGATGTGGACAACCCGTTCCGCCAACTCGCACTGGAAGGCCGTGAAGCCACCGCCCACCACCGCAACACCAAGGCGCATCTGCACGATTCGCTCGACGTGAGCGACTGGATCACGCGCTCGCTGCGCAACGGAATCGACGAGTTCACGGCACGCATGCAATCGGGTCTTGCGATCCTCGCATCGGTTGGATCGACCGCTCCGTTCGTCGGTCTGTTCGGAACCGTCTGGGGTATCTATCACGCACTCATCGCCATCGGCATGTCGGGTCAATCGACCATCGACAAAGTGGCTGGCCCGATCGGCGAATCGCTGATCATGACCGCCCTCGGTCTGGCAGTCGCGATTCCTGCCGTGCTCGGCTACAACGCGCTGGTTCGCGGCAACAAGAGCATCCTGATGAAGCTCAATAGCTTCGCTCACGATCTTCACGCGTACTTCGTGACCGGCGCTCGTGTTTCATCCGAACCGTCCACCGGCTCGGTTCTGCCGCTCAAGAAAGGCTGATCGCCATGGCTTTCGGTACACAAGACGAACCCGACGAAGTCATGAACGAGATCAACATGACGCCGCTGGTCGACGTCATGCTGGTTCTGCTCATCATCTTCATCATCACCGTGCCCGTCATGAAACACGCGGTCAGCGTCGATCTGCCGCGCGCCTCAAATCAACCTGAATTGACCAAGCCGGAAACAGTCAATCTGAGCGTCAACGCAGTGGGCGATTATTTCTGGAACGAGAGCAAGGTCGACGAGCCGCAGATGGAATCGTTGCTCGCCGAGACCGGCAAGAAAGATCCGCAGCCGGAGCTACATATTCGTGGAGACAAAGCGGTTCGCTATGAAAAGGTAGCGGCGGCAATGGCTGCAGCTCAGCGCGCAGGCGTTCGGAAGATCGGTTTTATTACCGAGCCGAAGTCGTGAAGCATCTCGATGCGAATTAATCGCAATTAAATCGTCAAATCGCAGTCGATCGCCTTGACTTCCAATTGAGAACAATTATCATTTGGTCATCGAATCGAATACAGGAGCAGAAATGCAGTTAACTTTGAATTCCACAACTTCCGCACCCCGCATTCAACGCAGCCGCATGGCTTCCGCGAACCAGCTGTCGGCGCTGAATGTGGCATCGACGAGCGTTGCAACTGCTCCCGCCGAAGGCCTGCTCTCCGTAGAAAGCGCCGAACTGCTCAAAGGACAAAAGACGGTGGAGATCCACCACAACGGTGCTGTCTACCGCCTTCAATCCACCAAGCTCGGCAAGTTGATTCTCACCAAATAACCCGGCTCCATTCACGCACCGAATTCCAGTTTCATCGTGGGGCGACTCCAAAGACTCCCAGAGTCTTTCAAGGGTCGTTTTTGCTAGCCAACGGTTCGCCGACTAGCCAAGCTTTTTTTCTACGAAACGACTGGATTCTGCGAAGCAACTCGGATTACAGACCGATCGCAGCGATGCCAGCCTTGGCAATCTGCGCATCTTCAGCCGATTTCACTCCGCTCACACCGACGGCACCGATACAGGTGCCGTCTTTCATGATGGGCACGCCGCCTTCGAGCATCGCTTTTACGTCCGGTGCCGTCACGAAAGCGGTACGGCCACCATTGATCACATCTTCGAACCCTTTGGTTTCACGACGTGCAAGAGCAGCGGTGTGAGCCTTGCCGGGTGCCATGTGAGCGGTAAACGGGGATGCGCCATCCAGGCGATTCAGCGACAGCAGATGACCGCCGCCATCGACGATGGCAATCGTCACCGCCCAGTTGTTCTTGATGGCTTCGGCTTCAGCAGCTTCTGCGATCTTCTTGACGTCGGCGTTTTCCAGCAAATAGGTGTTTTTCATTTTTACGATGAAGGTGAGTTGAGAAATTGAAAAAAGTGACCAACTGAAAGCATAGCGGCACTCTTGCTGTCCTCAACCCACTTCCAGATCAAAAGTGTCCTTACAAATAGTAGGAGCGGGAACGGTTTAGACGAAAGCGAGTCGATAGAATTTGGCAACGCCCTTCGATTCGTCGGGCCAAAACGGAGATCCACATGAACGATCCAGTACAAACCATCGATGCATCCGGCAGCTACGGCTACGGTATCTCGCAGACCGAACGCCAGCGCGTCCTTCGCAACACCTATTGGTTGCTCGCACTGAGCATGATCCCCACGGTCCTCGGAGCCTGGCTCGGGGTCGCGACCGGCGTCACACGCGCACTGTCCGGCGGCTTGGGATTGATCGTATTTCTGGGTGGCGCTTTCGCCTTCATGTACGCGATCGAGAAAACCAAGAACTCCGCAGCGGGCGTTCCTGTTCTGCTCGGTTTCACCTTCTTCATGGGTCTGATGCTGTCACGCCTGATCGCCATGATCCTCGGCTTCAGCAACGGGCCTCAGCTCATCATGACCGCGTTCGCCGGCACGGCAGGCGTGTTCTTCGCCATGGCGAGTGTCGCGACGGTCATCAAGCGCGATATTTCGGGCATGGGCAAATGGCTGTTCGTGGGCGCGATGGTCCTGGTCATCGGCGGCATCATCAACGTGTTCGTGGGTTCTACCGCCGGCATGATGGCCATCTCGATGGCAGCCATCGGCATCTTCAGCGCGTTCATGTTGTACGACCTGAAACGCATCATGGACGGCGGCGAGACCAACTACATCACCGCCACCCTCGCCCTGTACCTCGACGCCTTCAACGTGTTCCAGAGCCTTTTGTCGCTGCTCGGAATCTTCGGCGGCGAACGCGACTGATCTTTTGCAGCGGTTTCGGCTGGTCTATTCGGCCAGCTCGAACACCGCAATCGATTCGACGTGCGCCGTGTGGGGGAACATGTTCACCACGCCGGCATCCACGCACCGATACCCTGCTCTATTCACTAACAGCCCCGCGTCACGCGCAAGCGTCGCGGGGTTGCAGCTGACGTAGACGATTCTTTTGGGTGGCGTCCAGTCGCCTCGCAAATCCGGGTTTTCGCATAGCTCTGCCACGGCAGTCATCAACGCGAACGCGCCTTCGCGCGGTGGATCGACCAACCACTTCTGCGCGATGCCATCGCTCACCAGCAGGGCCGGCGTCATCTCGAACAAATTTCTCGCGACAAACTTCGTCGGCGCAAATTTTTCCAGGCCCCGCGCCGTGCGATCGGCTTCGTTGAGCGCAAGGTTTTCGTGCGACCGCGTGACCAATGCATCGCTACCTTCGATGCCCAGCACTTCGCGCGCGAGCGAGGCCAAGGGCAATGTGAAATTGCCGAGGCCGCAGAACCAGTCGATCACGCGTTCGTCGCGCTTCACATCGAGCAGCCGAAGAGCGCGCCCCACGAGCACACGATTGATGGCCGGATTCACCTGCGTGAAATCGGTCGGCTTGAACGGCATGTTCACACCATATTCCGGCAGCGCGTAAGAGAGCTGCGACACCGCTTCGTCCATCAACTTGACCGTTTCCGGCCCTTTGGCTTGCAGCCACCACTGCACTTCGGGATGCTCGACGACGAAAGCACGGAGCTTCTCGACATCGCCATCGCTCAAGGGATCGAGATGGCGCAACACCAGCGCAACAACGCTATCGCCGCACGCGAGCTCGATCTGAGGACAGGTCTCGCGAGCGTCCATCGATTTGATCATTGCGCGCAGCGGAAGCAGCAGATCGCTGACGCTTTTGGGCAGCACATGGCATTCGCGCATGTCGGCCACGTAGCGGCTCTTGCGCTCGTGGAATCCGATCAGCACTTCATCTTTTTTCCGGACGTAGCGCACCGACAGCCGGCCGCGGAATCGATAGCCCCACGCCGGCCCTTCTATCGGACGCAAGACGCTTTCTGTCTTGACCTTGCCCAGATGCCACAAGTTGTCTTCGAGCACCCGCTGCTTCACCGCCACTTGCGCGGCCACGTGCAGATGCTGAACCTTGCATCCACCGCATGCACCCACGTGCAAGCCGAAGTGAGGACACTGCGGCTTCACACGTTGCGACGATTCGCGGTGAATCGCCGTAACCACGCCATTCTCGAATGTGCTTTTCTTGCGGAAGGTATTCACGCTCACCACTTCGAACGGAAGCGCACCTTCGATGAACACTACCTTGCCATCTGGCTTGTGCGCGATGCCCTGAGCTTCCAGATCGAGCGATTCGACCCGCAACCATCCCTCCGGCAAATCACTCGGGGCTGGCGGCGCATCGGCCGCAATTAGCGTTTCATCGAACGCTGCGTTTTCAGTCAACTCACTCATATCGGGGGGATTTTCAATCGCTACCGGTTTAAAGATTTTCACTCGGCGCGATTCGTGTTTTAGGTCAATGCCACGCGGCAAGATATTCCTGCCAGTGCGATTCGGTCGGCGCCAGATTTCCCAGCTGTTCTTTAACGAACTCGACTTCGGCGTCGTACTCTTTTTCAGTGAAGCCACCGCGCATTTTCTGGAAGCGGCAGTACACCAGATAGGTATTCATCACGTCGGTTTCGCAATAACGGCGAATGTCTTCGAGACCGCCGTTGCGATACGTGGAATACACCTGCGATCCGTCCATGCCAAGCTTGCCGGGAAAGCCGCACAGCTTGGCCATTGCGTCAAGCGGCGCATTGTTTTTGGGCTGATACATCGCGAGCAAATCCATCAAGTCCAGATGACGCATGTGATAGCGGCTGATGTAGTTGTTCCACTTGAATTCGCGATCGTCCGATCCGCCGCCCTCGCCCATCGACCAGTAGCGATCGGCCACGACGCCATGCTGCATGCCGCGATAGTGAAGCACCGGCAGGTCGAAACCGCCGCCGTTCCAGCTGACGAGCTGAGGCGTGTGTTTTTCGATGGCGTTGAAAAAGGTCTGGATGACTTTGGCTTCGCTCTTGTCGTCGCGATCGACAAACGAATGAATCCGCAAACCTTCCGCGTTTCGAAACACGCAGCTGATCACCAGAATGCGTTGCAGATACAAGGGCGCGAAATCGCTTTGCCCCTTGTCGGCACGCTCTTTCACCCACGCGTCGTACACCTGGGCATCGGTATGGTCCGCAGGCGCGCCTCGAAGCGCACGAAGCCCCGACACATCGGGGATCGACTCGATATCGAATACGAGAACAGGCCAGCTCATTCGGTCAGCCAGTTCAACGGCTAGGCAAATAGCGCGAAGGATCGACCGGCTTGCCCATGCGTCGGATCTCGAAATGCAGCTTCACGCGATCGGTGTCGCTGCTGCCCATTTCTGCAATCTTCTGTCCCTTGCGGACGTTCTGGTCTTCTTTCACAAGCAGGGTCTGGTTGTGCGCGTAGGCAGTCAGGTAGGTGTTGTTGTGCTTCAGGATGACCAGGTTGCCGTAGCCACGCAGACCAGCGCCCGCGTACACGACCCGACCGTCACCGGCGGCAAGGATCGGATCGCCAGCACGACCGCCGATGTCGTAGCCCTTGTTCTTGTTTTCGTCGAACCCGGCGAGCAAGGTCCCTGCTGCAGGCCAGATCCAGCCCACGTCTTCGTCTCCACCGGTCGCGGCGGGTGCAGGCGCTGGTGCCGGCACAGGGCGAGCCGACGATGCAGCGCTGGAAGGCGCTACTGGCGCAGACGACGCGGTCACGGCGCTCTGAGGAGCGATCGGGCGCGCCACGACTGCTTCGGACACGGGCGGAATCACGCGAAAGACTTCGCCCACTTCAATTTGATTCGGGTTTTCGATCTGGTTCCAGCGGACGATATCTCGCCACGACTGACCGTTGTCGAGCGCGATGCGCATCAGCGTGTCGCCTGGTTTGACCGTGTAGTAACCGGGGCGCCCGGCGTTTTCGATTCCACGAAGCGGTTTGCCATTGGCATCGGTAGTGACCGAGCCCGCACCCGCACTTGCGCCCGGCATGGGGGCGGAGCCCGCCGGAATCCGCGAGACCGCCGTTCCGCGATCTTCCACCGGTGGCGCGCGACCGGTGGTTTTCCCAGAAGAACAACCCGCCAGGACCAGACACGCCGCGATGATGACAACTCCCCAACCTCGGACCCGTCCAAGTGAACCCAGCATAAATTCTCCTTTAACCAAGACCCGATTTTAGAGGCACAAAATTCACCGCCTCGAGTACCGTTTGTTTCAATCCCTGAGGCAATTTGTCGATCACGACAAGCACCTGCTTTTTCCCGTCCGAATACGGTGCAACGGTCGGTGCGACGATGCGCCCGCCCATGGCCAGCTGATCGACCCAGGCTTGCGGAATGTCTTCTCCGCCCGCCGCAGCGATGATCGCCGCGTACGGACCGCCTTTTTCATACCCGACCTTGCCATCGCCCAGCAACAGATGCAGATTCGCGAGCCGGAACTGCCTGAGGTTTTCACGCGCTTTGTCGTGCAGCCCACGAAGTCGCTCGATCGAATACACGTCGGCGGCGACTTTGCTCAATAACGCGGCCTGATATCCGCAGCCGGTCCCGATCTCCAGAACCCGCCCCAGTTTCTTTTCCTTGCCGTCGCCACTCGCGAGTCCGGGCGCGCCCAGTAGCAGTTCGATCATTCGCGCGACGACGCTGGGCTTAGAAATCGTTTGGCCCAAGCCGATCGGCAAACTGGTGTCTTCGTAAGCCTGATTCACGAGCGCCGAATCGACGAAGCGGTGTCGTTCGACCGAATTCATCGCAGCAAGAACTATCGACGATGTGATGCCTTGCGCAGCCAGCTTTTCGACCATTCGTGCACGCACGGCCCCGGAATCCATACCGTGGCTCGGTGCCGGCTTTCGTGCGTCCGCTAACGGAGAAGTTTTCACGAGCGTGGATTTGACCGGCGCAGTTACAGGCGTCTTGACGGGCGCTTTCGCTATGGCTTTGGCAGGAACGCCCGCGGTCTTCGTGGTCGGTCGTCCGGAATTCAGATCGATCTGCGCCGGAAAGCGAGGCCGCTGCTGTGTCACGCCGATTCCTTCGCCGCAAGCCGCGCCGCAGCGTCTTTCCAGTGCGCAAGCTGGTCGTGATCGGTCAGGTCGACCTTGAGCGGCGTGATCGATGGATGGCCGTTCGTGGTCGCATAAAAATCGGTGCCTTCGGCGTTGTCCATCGATGCACCTGCATTCCCGATCCAGTACATGGTTTCGCCATGCGGATTGGTTTGCGTGATGACGCGCTCGGCCGCATGTCGCCGACCCAGCCGGCACACGCGAAACGGCAGCATCTGCTCGTAAGGCACGTTCGGGAAGTTCACGTTGAGCAGCCAGGGCTTGCCGCCGACCAGCTTCTGCTGCTCGATTTGCTGGACCAGGTCGCGGGCCTTTGCAGCTGCCGCTTCGATGTGGGTCCAACCTTTGTCCACTTGCGAGAAGGCAATTGCGGGAATGCCGAAAAGGTAGCCTTCCATTGCCGCGCCGACCGTGCCCGAATAGATCGTGTCGTCGCCCATGTTCGCGCCGTTGTTTATTCCCGAAAGCACCAGATCGGGCTTGTAACCGAGCAATCCGGTCAGGGCGATATGAACGCAGTCTGCGGGCGTGCCGTTGATGTAACGGAAACCGTTGGCAGCGTGATGCACGTACAGCGGCGAGTGAAGTGTGAGCGCGTTCGACTTGGCGCTGTTGTTGTGTTCGGGTGCCACGACCTCGACATCGGCAATCTCGCGGATCGCCTCGTACAGCGCGCTCAGGCCGGTCGCCTGGTAGCCGTCATCGTTGCAAAGAAGAATCTTCATGAATATGCGTGGATGAATAAGCGTTGATTACCCACGATTGTAGAGGGCGACCGGACTGCCGCCTTCTGTGAAACCGGTCGGTGGTTTTGGCCCTAAACGGTTCGTCGTGAGTACGGAACACTCCCGGACGATTCAAGCGGAATAGTCACCCTCGCCCTCAATCCGTGGCCACCAGCCACGTTCTCCAGATCGAATCGTCCCCGGTGGGCGGCGGCGACTCGTTGCACGATCGCGAGCCCGAGACCCGCGCCTGGCACGCCGGCGCGCGCATCGTCCGCGCGGTGGAACGGCTGCTTGAGCGACTCGGCTTTCGACGGATCGATCCCGGCGCCGTGATCCCGCACTTCGAACCACACTTCGCTGCCGGTCGATCCACAAGACAGCACCACAGGTGCAGCGCCATGCCGCCAGGCGTTCTCGATCAAATTCGTCATTGCGCGGCGAATCGCCTGCGCGCGCATCGGCACTCGAGGGATGGGCGGAATGCCGCCTATCTGCAGATCCACCGGCTTCTGATGATCTGCATAACTCATGGCGACCTGTTTCGCCATTTCGTCGAGCCTCACTGCCACCATCGGCTCGGCACTGTCGCTGCGAGCGAAATCCAGAAACTGCCCGACGATGGCATCCATTTCGTCGATGCTTCGCGCCATGCTTTTCGAAATGGCAGCCTCGGCGTCGCGGCTCAATATCTCGACGCCGAGCCGAAGTTTGGTCAGGGGCGTTCGCAAATCGTGCGATACGCCAGCAAGCATCAGCGCACGCTCGCTGTCGGCACGCTCCAGGCTGCTCACCATCCGGTTGAACGAACGACTCACCGTGGCGATCTCGCTCGGGCCGTCTTCCGGCAATGGAGGCGGGCTCTGGCCTTTCGCTACCGCTTCGGCGGCGTCCACCATTCGGGAGAGCGGATGATTCATCTTTCGCTGAAACCACAGCGCGCCGAAAAGCGCCAGCAACGCGCTTGCGATAGACACCGCTACCCACGCGCCGGTGAACTCGCGCGCAGGCAAGGCGCCAGACATCGCGATCCAGTAAACCGCACCGTCTATCGTCAGTCGCACTGCGAGGCCCCCACCCTCCTCGCGACGCCAGATCGTCTCTGCGCCCTGTTGGTCGACTCGCGCGGAAACGATGCGCACGAAACGTCTTTCAAGAGGCGTCATCAGCACGCGTGTCCGCTCGGCGTCATGAGCCAGGTGCGACTCCCGCGTTGTTCGCTCGTTGAATTTGTCGACGAAGGTGCTTCGCTCCTGCGGTGGCAAGGCCGCAATCCCGTCGCGAATCGCGCTCACGCTACGGGCCACGCTGATAGCGATCTGGTCGAGCCGCGGTTTGATGACCAGCTCCCGGGCCACCAGCGCGCTGCCTATCTGACCGATCACGACCAGGAGCACGATCAGCATCGTGTTGCGACCGAGAAGACTTTTCGGAATCAAAGCCATGACTTGCCGGGCACGCGGCCGTCGGGAACGAACACGTAACCCACGCCCCACACCGTCTGAATGTGTCGAGGCTGAGAAGGATCGTCCTCGATCAACTTGCGCAATCGCATGATCTGGACATCGACGCTCCGGTCGGTCGCTTCATGGTCACGCCCGTGAGACAGCTCGATCAGACGGTCGCGCCCCAACGGCCGATTCGGGTGCTGCGCCATGGCCTGGAGCAATCCGAACTCCGCAGTCGTGAGTGAAACGTTGTTGCCGGCTTTCTCCAGACTTCGTTTGCCGATGTTCAAGGTGAAATCGCCGAAGGTGAGCGTTGCATCTTCATCGAGGGGGCCGGTATGTGCGCCCAGCATTCTCTGGCGTCTGACCATGGCCTGGATGCGTGCCAGAAGTTCACGGGGATTGAATGGCTTGGCGAGGTAATCGTCGGCACCCATCTCGAGTCCAACGATTCGATCGACCGGATCGCCGCGCGCCGTGAGCATGAGGATCGGGATTTTTTCGCCCTGCGCGCGAAGCCGTCGGCATACCGAGAGGCCATCTTCGCCGGGCATCATGACATCGAGCACCAGCACATCGAAGCGTTCGCGCGCAAGTAGTTTGTCCAGCGGTTGCGCGCTTTCGACCGTGCGCACCGCATACCCCTGATCGCCCAGATAGCGCTGCAGCAAGGCGCGCAAGTCCGCCTCGTCGTCGGCTATCAGGATTCGGGCCAGCGGGTCTGTCATGCCGTCATCCTAATCGGGCCGCCTCCTATCGATCGTGGTCGAAGTTATGACAAAGCATGACAAACCGGTCGGCGCTGTCATCGATCGTCACGAACGCCGCGTTGGCAGACACGGCTTGCTCACATCCGGGCGTCAAAGTTCGATCACGGCAAGGCAATCTGCGTTGTCGACCATTCAATCACTTCAAGGAGTCAGCCATGAACAGGATCATCTCTACCGCAGTACTCGGCGCAGCGCTCTTCGCTGCAGGTTATTCGGTCGACGCAAACGCAATCGGCATTCGCGGCGCAGTTGCCAACGAATCGGGCGGCGTGACCGCTGGCGCAGGCGTGGCGCGCCAGGGGCCGAATGGCGGCGGCATCGTGCGAGGTCGCGCAATCCAGACCGACGGAGAAGGAAACGGAACTGTCTCGAGCGGTGCAGCTGTTCGCGGTGCGAATGGCGGCACCGCGTTCAGGTCGGGATCGACCACGAAAAACGCCGACGGATCGGCTTCGCATCAAAGCAGCGTGTCGGGCACCAGCGCAAACGGAAGCACTGTGCAAAGCAGCGGCAGCGCCACACGCGATGCGTCCGGCAACGTCGATCAAAGTCGCACTACGTCTGCCACCAACGCAGCCAACGGAAACAGCGTCCAGAGCTCGACCTCGTATAACTCGACCACAGGCGTCACTCACAGCGCCACCTGCTACAACGCCAGCGGCGCAGTCATCGCCTGCCGTTAATTCCATCGTCAACAAAGGAAGAACATGAAAAACGCTTTGATTACCGTTGCATTGGCAACAGCCACCTTGTCGTTCGGGATTGCCGCTCAAGCGCAGAGCGCGCCGATGGGCGGAAATCCCGAAAAAATGGAAAAGCTCGAGAAGGCGAAGGACGAGCTTCACAAACGCTTCGGCACTGCAGATGCCAACGTGGATGGCTTTCTCACCAAAGACGAAGCCAAAAGCAAAATGCCCTGGGTGTACAAGAACTTCGATGCGATAGACAAATCGCACGCCGGAAAAGTGTCGATGGCCGACATCGAAAGCTATGCGATGTCCCAGCGCGGAACACGCCAACGTGGCAAATAATCCCGCGACTTCTTCGTTAAGACGATTATGGGTAACGCTCAAATACGTCAGGCGTTCGATCCGGATACGCTTCACTGGCTGATCCTTCTTCCGCTCGCAATCCTGTTTTTAGCGACCCTGGAAGGTCTGGTGAAGTCGTTCTGGTTGCGGCAGTCGTACGACTGGAAAGCCTTTGCTACCACGCTCGGCGATACGGTCGGGCGGCGCGCGATCGATTCGATTGGCTTTTCGATTGCCGCGCCGGTGTTTCTCTGGGCGTTCGATCATCGAATTGCCACGCTCCCGCTCTCGACGACTGCTGCGTTCGTTCTTCTGTTCGTCGGACAGGAGTTCTGCTACTACTGGTACCACCGCGCTGCACACCGTGTGCGGTGGTTCTGGGCGTCGCACGCGGTACATCATTCGCCGAACGAGCTCAACCTCGCGGCCGCGCTTCGACTTGGGTGGACAGGCAAGCTCACCGGCACCGCGCTCTTCTTCGCGCCTCTGGTCTGGCTGGGTTTTCCGCCGCTCGCGGTGAGCCTCAGCCTCGTGCTCAACCTCCTCTACCAATTCTGGATTCACGCGCCGTGGATGCCGAAACTCGGTCCGCTCGAATGGGTCTTGAACACGCCGACGCATCACAAGGTTCATCACGCATCCAACCCTGAGTATCTGGACAAGAACTTCGGTGGCGTGCTGATCGTGTTCGATCGGATGTTCGGCACCTATGCCGACGAGCGTCGCGAAGTAAAGATCAAGTACGGTCTGACTCGCCCGATCACGAGCTACAACCCCGTGACCATCGCTCTGCATGAATGGGTGAACATGGTGAGAGATATTTACCGCGCACCCACCTGGCGCAAGCGCGTCGCTGCCGTATTCGGACCACCGAACTGAAAATTCGCGTGAGCGGGTCAAGCCTACCGACACCACGTTGTCAGTAGCCCCCCCGCACCATTCGTGTTCCAACAACTTTCCGGAGCACGAGATGAAACACGCAGTCAGCTGGTTCGAAATCCCCACGACGCAACTTGACAAGGGGCAGGCGTTCTACGAATCGGTGCTGGGCGCCAAGATGATGCGAACGCCCATGGGTCCTTCCGAAGGCGCGATCTTTCCGTACGACCGCGCGGCGGGCGCCATAGGCGGCGCGCTGATGATGGGGCCGACCGCACCTGCCGTTTCCGACGGCGGGCCGATGATCTATCTGGATGCAGGCGACTCGCTCGATTCCGCGCTTGATCGCGCGGTCAAGGCCGGTGGCGAAGTCATGCTGCCTCGCCAGGAGCTCCCCGAGGGAATGGGATTTTTTGCGCAGATCAAAGATCTCGACGGCAATCGGGTGGGCCTTTATGCCTCGGCTTGAAACCATGCAGGAGGCCGCACTGCGACGCAACTGGATTGCGGTTGCGAGCGCTGAGCATGCGCGGCATGGATGCGCCGATCCGGACCAAGGTTTCATGCAGGTCTGCCACGGAAAAGCCGCGCCGCTGAGACGCGTGACGCCCGGCGACCGCGTGGCCTACTACTCCCCGGCAACCACGATGCGCGGCAAGGACAAGCTACAAAGCTTCGTTTCGATAGGCATCGTCCAGCCCGGCGAGGCTTACTCGAAGGACATGGGCAATGGGTTCGTTCCGTATCGACGCGACATCAAATACGTGAATGCAAGCGAAGCGGCGATAGCTCCACTGCTCGATCGGTTCAACTTCGTCGAGGACAGGAATAGATGGGGATACAAATTTCGTTTCGGCCTGTTCGAGATCGACGATTTCGACATGAAGCTGATTGCTGACGCGATGCACGCCGACGCCAGCGCGCTTGGCTTTTGAGCAGCCTTTGCGGCCTTTGCGGCCCTTATCATGAGCCGTTGCGCCCGACATTTCGGGCAACACTCAAAACCCTATGCGCCGCGCCGACCGCCTTTTCCAGATCGTCCAGCTGATTCGAGGCCGACGCCTCACCACGGCTGCGCTTTTGGCGGAAAAGCTCGAGGTGTCCGAACGAACGGTCTACCGGGATGTGGCCGATCTTCAGGCGCAAGGTGTGCCAATAGAAGGCGAAGCCGGCGTCGGATACCGATTCGGCAAGGGCTTTGACTTGCCACCGCTCATGTTCACTGTCGAGGAAGCGCGCGCACTGGTCGCATCGGTGCGAATGGCTCACGTCTGGCAAGACCCCGCGATGGCGCAAGCGTCGCAGGTAGCGCTCGGAAAAATTCTGTCGGTGCTGCCCTCCGCATCGCGCGCCGCCGCGCAAAGCATGGCCATCTACGCACCGCCAATTGGCCTCGACCCCGAAGTGCAGATCACGCTGCAAACCCTTCGCGAGGCGGTCGAAACGAAAACGCGTATTCGACTTCAATACAAGGACGCGACCGACAGGTCGAGTCAACGCACCTTGCGGCCTCTTGGATGTTTCTACTGGGGAAAAGTCTGGACGCTTGCCGCCTGGTGCGAAACCCGCGATGGATTTCGCAGCTTCAGGCTGGACCGGATGAGCGAGGTAGAGCGAATCGACGGCGCGTCGGGACGATTCAAAGACGAATCCGGGAAGACGCTGATCGACTATCTGCGGCAGGCGGCGCCACCGGAAGCCCAGAAGAAGCTCGAGTGATTTTTTGCAGGTCAGACGTCGTCAGGAGAAAGTCGACCGCAAATAAAAAATGCCTCCGGAATTTCTTCCGGAGGCATTTACGAATCGCTGGGGTGACTGATGGGGCTCGAACCCACGACAACCAGAATCACAATCTGGGACTCTACCAACTGAGCTACAGCCACCGCGAGGGCAAATTATAACGTCGTAATCGCGCCGTATCCGAGGCCAATCCACCGGCTGGGGAATTACGACGCAATTTGTTGCGGTAATCGTGTCAGGAGACCGCTGGCAGGCTTACGTCGGGCTTGGGCACCTTGATTTGAACCTTGAAACGCTGCTTGAGCATCTCGTAATAGGCCTGCGCCTCTGCGCCGGTAAAGCCCTGTGTGTACTGATCGCGCGAGTGCGCCAGCAAAGTGGCATCTTCCTTGGTCGGGACGATCTTGTTGACCTTGACCACTGCGTAGCCTTCGGATCCGAGATCGACACCGGTGAAGCCCGGGAGCGACGACGGATCGACTCGAAGCACGGCACCGAGAATGTTGTCGGGCAGCTTGTTGGCCTCCTGATCGCGAGAAACCGTCATGGCAGCGGGCAAGGATGCCGATTGCGGGTTGGCCTTCCATGCTGCCAGTTTGGCCTCGCCTTCTTTGCGCGCGAGCTCGGCGGCACGCACATCGGTCAAGCTCTTGCGAACCTGATCCTTCACTTCGTCGAGAGGAAGGGTGCGGGCAGGCGCATAAGAAACAACGCGGCCGGAAATCAACTGGCTTGGCGCCGTTTCGATGGCGACCGTGTTTCGCTTCTGCGAAATCGAATCCGGGGCAAAGATAGCGTCGAGGAATTTGGAGTTGGCAAGCGGCCCCTGTGCGCCCGGCGCAGGCGTACGCGTTAGTTTGGAGGCCGTACGAATGTCGAGCTTGAGCTTGTCGGCGATCGGTTTGAGGCTATCGGGCTGCTCGTAGACACCGTTGGTGAACGACTCGGCAATTTCCGCAAACTTCTTCTGCGCTTCCTGCTTGCGAAGCGCCGCTTCGATCTTGGGCTTCACTTCTTCATACGACAGCGTCTTCGCGCCACGAACATCGACCAGCTTGATGATGTGATAGCCGAAGTCGGTTTCGACGACGTTGCTGATTTCGCCTTTCTTCATGGCAAACACGGTTTTCTCGAAAGCAGGCACCATGGCGCCGCGAGCGAAGTAATCGAGGTCGCCGCCGCGAGCGGCAGAGCCGGGATCCTGAGAGTTCTTCTTCGCGACATCTGCAAAGCTGTCCGGTGCCTTGCGAACCTGCGCAAGCAGCTCTTCCGCTTTGGCCTTCGCCTTCGCACGATCGGCGGCCGAATCGGTACTCGGCGACGTGATGAGAATGTGGCTGGCACGACGCTCTTCGTTCGATCCGGAAAGCGATGCGACGTTTTGCTCGTAGTACGTCTTCATGTCTGCTTCGTTCAGCACGATGCTTTTCTGAATCGCTTCCACGTCCAGCAACACGTACTCGATGTTCGCTTCTTCAGGCGCCTGATATTGCGCTGCGTGTTCCGCGTAGTACTTGTCGATGTCAGCCTGGCTGATGACGACTTTCGATGCGAAATCGGCCGGCTTGAATTGCGCCATCTGAATTTCGCGTCGTTCGAAGTAAGCGTTGAGAGTGACACCCGCTTGCGACGCGGAAGCTATTCCACTCGCACCGATGCCACCCAGGACCTGGCGAACCGAAATGTCGCTGCGCAGGCGCGCTTCCAACATTTCAGGTGTCATGTTCTGTGCCGCAGCGAGCTGGCGATAACGCTCGACATCGAGCTTCCCATCGGCGCCGACCAGCGATGCAATCGCGGGATCCTGTTGCAGCGTGCGGATGAGGCGCGCGTCGGAAGTCGTCAAATGCGATTTCTCGGCGGCAGCAGCAAGCACGCGTTCGCGGATCAGGCCTTCGAGTACCGTGTATTTGATAGCCGGCGAATCGAAAAATCGTGCGTCGATGTTCGGGCGCGACTGCTGAATCCTGGCGACTTCACTTTGATGTGCCGCATCCCATTGGGCCTGCGTGATGTCCTTGCCATCGACTTTGGCCACGACGACGTTGTCCTGGCGGTTGCGGTTGTAGCCGTCGATGCCGAACAGAACGAAGGACGGAATGATCAGCAAGAACAGCACGAACATCACGATCCTGGTGTGCTTGCGGATAAATTCAAACATGCTCAAACCTTTATGACTGGCAAAAAAAAAGCGAACTCGCTGTTCGCCTTTTTTCCGTTTGGTGGTGGTGGGTGCTGACGGGGTCGAACCGCCGACCTACGCCTTGTAAGGGCGCCGCTCTACCGACTGAGCTAAGCACCCCACCTGAAACTTAAATTTAGTTCAAAGCATCTTTCAATGCCTTGCCCGGACGAAACTTGGGAACCTTGGCTGCCTTGATTTTAATCGCAGCGCCGGTACGGGGGTTACGACCGGTGCGTGCAGCGCGTTTTCCGACTGCGAAAGTACCGAACCCGACGAGGGAAACGGAGCCACCTTTTTTCAGCGTTGTCTTGACCGCGCCAATGGTTGATTCGAGAGCTCGGGTTGCCGCTGCCTTGGAAATATCAGCGTTTTTTGCAATGTGCTCGATCAGTTCAGATTTATTCACAAATAACCCCTCCGAGAGATAAAGAGTTGATCAGATTTTTGTCTTTGAAAGACTCCCAAAACTCTGCTGTCGATGAACAGGGGCATGCAGCAAATTTCTGGGAAACAACAAGCCGTACTCGCGCCGTTGTGCTGTGTCAGATTAAAGCTAGTGGTCGACTCGAAGTCAATACGACCATTGGCCGAACAACGTTGCGGAGGGCGAATTCTAGACGCAAACGCCGCCGTTTTCCGTAGCCATCCGGCGACTCCGGATTTATTACACGTCATCGTGCATTTCTAACCACAAGGCTCACGCCGAATGCCGTAATTGCGATGCCAGCAACCGTAAAAATAGTGATAGGTTCGCGAAATAAAAACCACGCGATCACAGCCGTCACCGGTGGCACGAGATAGAAAAGACTTGTCACAGCTGTAGCTGCGCCGCGCTGGATCAGGAGATAAAGAAGCGATCCACCGGCAAGAGTGAGCACGATGACCGACCAGGCCATGGCTGCGTAGAACGAAGGCGTGAAGTCGATGGGCTCGCGCTCCATCAACGCGAAAGGCAGCGAGACGATGAATGCCGGCACGAGCTGCGCGATGCTCGCGGTACGCACGTCACAGGTCACGACGAACCGTTTTTGATACAGCGTTCCTGCAGTAATGCTTGCCAATGCAATGCCTGCGAAAAGCAGCGATGCTGCAGTCGCTTCGCCACCATGACCGAGCTTGCCCGACACCACAAGCACCAGTCCGAAAAATCCGAGCGCGAGCCCAATCCACTGCACTCGGCTCACGCGCCCTCCCATGCCAGACATCCATATGGCGGTGAGAACCGGCTGCAGACCCATGATGAGCGAGACCAGCCCCGCACCCATGCCCACCTTCACCGCAGTCCAGCAACCACCGAGGTACATGGTGTGCATGAGCATTCCGGTCACACCCAGATGAACAAACTGCTTCTTGGTTTTAGGCCAATCCGCGCGAGCGAAAAGCGCAAGCGGCAGAAAGCACAGGGCCGACAGCCCGAATCGCACGGCGAGGAATTTGAAGGGCGGCGCGTGCGGCATGCCGAGTCGGGCAACGATGAAGCCAGTGCTCCAGATCAGCACGAAAACGAAAGGCATGGCGCGCAGCCACGCCGTGCGATCGGCGCCCTGCACGGTCAAGCGCGAGCCCTGATTTCCGGCAAGGCTTTCTGCAGGTAATACACCATCGACCAGACGGTCAGTACCGCAGAAATCCAGATGAGCCAGGTGCCCCAGACGCCGGTATCGATGATGCCGAACAGGCGGCCATCGAATAGAAGAAAGGGAATCGCGATCATCTGAACTGTCGTCTTGACCTTGCCTAGCATGTGAACCGCCACGCTCTTGGACGCGCCGATCTGTGCCATCCATTCGCGCAACGCCGAGATCGCAATCTCGCGTCCGATGATGATGAGCGCGACGAACACATCGGCGCGCTGCAGGTGCACCAGCACGAGCAACGAAGCGCACACCAGAAATTTATCGGCGACCGGATCGAGGAACGCGCCGAAGGAAGATGTTTGATTCAGTTTTCGCGCCAGATAGCCGTCGAGCCAATCGGTAAGCGCGAACAGGACGAACATGACCGTGGCGGCCAGGTTTCGCGTGCCTTGCGCGACATCCAGATAGAACACGCCGACGATGAGTGGGATCGCGACGATGCGCGTCCAGGTCATTAACGTGGGAATCGTGAAAAACATGTGGGCGATTGTGGCATGCCTGAAATGACAGATCTTTGCGCAATTTCACTCTTACCAATAAAGATGTCCTCCAGTACGAAAAGAATTCCTCGGGTTACGACGTTCTCGTAGGGAGTGATCAATGCAAGGCGCGATAGATTTCTTCCGCCAGATCTTTCGAGATGCCGTCGACAGTTGCGATGTCCTCTGCGCTGGCCGCTGCCACGCCGCGAATACCGCCGAAACGCTGCAACAGTTTCGAGCGACGCTTCGCACCTATTCCCGGAATATCTTCGAGCTTGCTAGCGCCGACGCGCACCTTCGCTCGGCGTGCCCGCATGCCGGTGATGGCGAATCGATGCGCCTCGTCGCGAATCTGCGCAACCAGCATGAGCGCGGCCGAGTCCTTGCCCAGATAAACCTTCTCGCGACCGTCCGCAAAAACCAGCTCCTCCAGCCCCACCTTCCTGCCCTCGCCTTTTTCCACACCGACGATCAGCGACAGATCGAGTCCCAGTTCGCTGAAGACTTCGCGAGCCATCGACACCTGTCCTTTGCCACCATCGATCAGCACCAGATCCGGCATCGACACTTCCACCGCTTCCGGCGTATCGGACGCTGCGGCATCGCGAATCGCCTGCGATATTTTTCCGTAGCGGCGCTGGAGCACTTGGCGCATGGCGGCGTAATCGTCGCCGCCGGTGATGCCTTCGATGTTGTAACGGCGGTATTCGGAGCTCTGCATTTTGTGATGATGAAACACCACGCACGACGCCTGGGTTGCCTCGCCGGCTGTGTGCGAGATGTCGAAGCATTCCACACGCAGCTTGTCCAGATCTTCGCCTTCGAGCTGCATGTCCAGCGCATCGGCCAGAGCACGGGTTCGGGTCTGCTGCGACCCCTCTTCAGCGAGCAATCTTGCAAGCGAGATATCGGCGTTCTTCTGCGCCATCTCCTGCCAGATTTTTCTTTGTTCGCGCGGCTGGTGAATTGCCGAGACCTTGGTGCCGCGCTGCTCGGTCAGCAGCTCGATCAAGCTCTTGCTGACAGGTGCGCCGGTAATCAGCACAGGCGGCGCCGCCACCTCGATGTAGTGCTGCGCAATGAAGGCTTCGAGCACAAGCGTTTCGACCGACTGCTTTTGCACCGGTGCAGCACCTTCGTCCTCGATCTCTTCCAGATCGGTGGCTTCTTCAACATGCGTCGGGAAATAGGGCCGATCGCCCAGATGACGGCCACCGCGAACCATGGCCAGATTCACGCAGGCTCGGCCGCCCTGCACTTTCACGGCAAGAATGTCGACGTCTTTGTCGGAGATGTTTTCTACCGACTGCTGATGAAGAATCTTCGACAGCGCACTCACCTGATTGCGAATCTCGGCCGCCTGTTCGAACTCGAGCCGTTCTGCAAAACCCATCATGCGGGCTTCGAGTTCGGTACGAACTTCTTCGGTTTCACCATCGAGAAAACGCCCCGCGTTCGCAACATCCTGCGCATAGTCTTCGGCGGAAATGTGACCCACGCAGGGCGCGGTGCAACGCTTGATCTGATACAGCAGACACGGACGTGTGCGATTGTTGAACACCGTGTCTTCGCAGGTTCGCAGCTTGAACACCTTCTGCAAAAGCTGAATCGATTCCTTCACCGCCCACGCGCTTGGAAACGGTCCGAAATAGCGGTGCTTCTTTTCGACGGCGCCACGGTAATAAGCCATGCGCGGAAATTCGTGCGATGCAATCTTGAGGTACGGGTAGCTCTTGTCGTCCCGAAACAGGATGTTGAATTTCGGTTTGAGCGTCTTGATGAGGTTGTTTTCGACTAGCAGCGCTTCCGCCTCGGAACGCACAACCGTCGTTTCCATCCGCGCGATCTTGCCGATCATGTGGCCGATTCGGGTGCCGCCATGATTTTTCTGAAAGTAGCTCGACACCCGTTTTTTCAGATCGCGCGCCTTGCCCACATAGAGCACGCCGCCCTCGGCATCGAAGTAACGATAGACGCCTGGCAACGCGGGCAACGCGGCAACCTGGCTGAGCAATTCTGCGGAATGGACCTCTGACATAGACCCGTATTGTGGACAATCCCGGGCATGTCTTCTTCGCCGCCCCATTCATTCACCTGGGATATCTATTGCAAGGTCATCGACAACTACGGTGACATCGGTGTCTGCTGGCGCCTGTGCGCCGACCTCGGATCTCGCGGCCACGCGGTGCGCCTGTTCGTCGACGACGCGTCCGCGCTCGTGTGGATGGCCCCGCGCGGCGCTCCCAACGTGCAGGTATTCGACTTCGATCCTCCTGCCGGATACGAAAGCGCAGACGTCGTCATCGAGGCGTTCGGATGCGAACTGCCGCAGCTTGCGCTGGCGTCGATCGGGCGACGGCGGCCGGTTTGGATCAATTTGGAATATTTGACTGCGGAAGGTTTTGCGGAGCGGCAACATGGACTGTCGTCGCCGGTCACACACGGCCCCGCTGCTGGCGTGCCGAAATTCTTCTTTTATCCCGGTTTCACTGCAAAGACCGGCGGTTTGATTCGCGAAGCCGGTCGTGTCGATCAGCCGAAAGGCCTCTCAGCAAACGATCGTTCAGAGTGGCTTACAAGACACGCAAGCGGGTTATCGGAAGTGCAGTTCGGCGAACGCTGGATCTCGCTGTTTTGCTACGAGCCCGCGTCCCTCGAGCGCATGCTTGATGAGATTGCCACCCTGCCCGGCAAGACCCGTTTGCTGGTTACCCACGGTCGGGCGACCGTCGCTGTACGCGCGACGGTAGACGCAAGTGCATGGTCGGCAAAGCCCCATACGGTCGAGTTGAGTTTTCTGTCGCCCATGCCACAGACCGACTACGACGAGCTTCTTCAGATGTCCGACTTCAATTTCGTTCGAGGCGAGGACTCGGTGGTTCGCGCCATCTGGGCCGGCAAGCCGTTCGTTTGGCAAATCTATCAGCAGGAAGACGACGCCCATGTCGTCAAACTCGACGCTTTTCTATCGATGGCGAAGGCACCGGACTCATGGCGACAGGCGCACTACGCCTGGAATTCCGTCGGCGGCGCAGGACCGCTGGGTATATCGCCCGAGACGCTCGCCGAATGGCGCACTGCAGCAGACCGCCTCCGATCCAGCCTTGTGTCGAACGCGGACTTGACAACCCAACTTGCCGATTTCGTGCGGAAAAAACGCTAAAATTAGTGGCTTTGCGCGATCCGGCATTTCGACTGGCGACGCGCTCAATCGCTACCTGACGGTGGCCTAATTCATCAAAAATGCTATGAAAATCGCTCAAGATATCCGCGCCGGAAACGTCATCATGCAGGGCAACGACCCCATGATCGTGATCAAAACCGAATACTCCCGCGGTGGCCGCAACTCCGCGACGGTCCACATGAAAATGAAGAGCCTGCTGAAGAACTTCAACACCGAAGTCGTCTTCAAGGCCGATGACAAGCTCGACCAGATCGTGCTCGACAAGAAGGAATGCACCTACTCCTACTTCGCCGACCCGATGTACGTCTGCATGGACGAAGAGTTCAACCAGTACGAAGTCGAAGCTGAAAACATGGGCGACGCGCTCAACTACCTCGAAGACGGCATGTCTCTCGAAGTGGTGTTCTATGACGGCAAGGCCATTTCTGTCGAAGTCCCCACCAGCGTCGAACGCGAAATCACCTGGACCGAGCCCGCAGTCAAGGGCGACACCTCCGGCAAGGTTCTGAAGCCCGCGAAGATCGCGACCGGCTTCGAAATCGGTGTGCCAATCTTCGTTGCTCAAGGCGACAAGGTCGAAATCGACACCCGCACCGGCGAATATCGCCGCCGCGTCTAAAGAACCCGAGGACGAACGCACCAGATGGAAGCTAATCCGGATATCAAGCAGGACAGTCTTGCCGACGCTTGGGCGACCCTGAAGTCGCATGCAGATAGCGGCGTCCCTCTCGAGAAATCGGCTCACCGTCTGGCCTTCGTCGATCCGGAGTTTTTGCTTCGCCGCGAAACCCGCGGCATTCGATTCCAGCTTGAATTGCTCAAGCCCGATATCGAGCAAAAAGAGCAAGGCATCGAAAACACGATCGTGGTTTTCGGAAGTGCGCGTTTTCGCAGCGAAGAAGACTCGGTCACCATGGTGGCCGAAGCGGAAGCCACCAAAGACGCTGCACTGATCGACCGAGCCAAGCGCCTCGCGCGCAACGCACACTATTACGAAAAGGCTCGCGCCTTCGGATCCATCGTCGCCAAGTACAGCGAAAAGAAGGACGACGCCGAGAAGCTATTCATTTGCACCGGCGGCGGCCCGGGCATCATGCAGGCGGCCAATCGTGGCGCATTCGAGGCGGGTGGGAAAAGCGTCGGCCTCGCCATTGCTTTGCCGATGGAAGAGGAGCCGAACCCCTACGTGCCAGCCGAGCTGTCATTCAAGTTCCACTACTTCGCTTTGCGCAAGATGCATTTCATGATGCGCGCCAAAGCCCTGGTCGCCTTCCCCGGCGGCTTCGGAACGCTGGACGAACTCTTCGAAGTGATCACGCTGGTGCAGACCCGCAAAGCGCAACCCGTGCCGATCATCCTGTTCGGCACCGACTACTGGAAGCGTTTGCTGAATCTTGAAACGCTGGTCGACGAGGGAGCCATCTCGCCCGCCGACTTGAACCTGTTCCAGTACTGCGACGATCCCGCCGAAGCGTGGGAAATCATTCGCAAGTTCTATTCGCTTTAATGCAGAACTAAAGCCTGTTGGAAGCAGCCAGCCTGCTTCCAAAATTTCGAAGGCTCAGGCTTTCGCAGACATAGCCCCGAGCGACCACGCAGCGCGGGTCCCGGCGAACACCGTGGCGCCCACCACCCAAAAAACCGCTGAAACGCCGACAACTGCTCCGGCCAGCCCGAACATCATCGGGATGGCTACGCTGGATGCGTTGATCGTCATCAGGCGAATGCCCAATGCCTCGCCGTGTCGATCGTGGGGCGTGATTTGATAAAGCGTGCTCATGATCATCGGTTGCACCAAGCCGAGTGCAAGTCCCAGGATCGTGGAACAGATGCCCATGCCCCAGGCGCCGGTCATGAACGGATAGATGGCGAAGACCAGCGCAGTCAGCGCCATCGCACCGGTGAGCACGACATGTTCCTTGATGTTGGCGGCGACCAGCGGAATCAGGAATCGGATCGCAGCCGCAGCGACGGCGAAACTCCCGAGGATCGTTCCGATGATCGACGCACTCAGCATTCGTTCGTGTCCGACGATGGGCACGATGAAGGTGTGAATGTCCCAACACGAGGACATCATCCAGTTGACCAGCAGCATCCTGCGAAACGATTTGCTGCGGAACATGTCCCACGCGTGGACTGGCCGGGCGTCTGCCGCCACTTCGGTCGGCGGCAGGTCTTGCACTTTGGCGACCCAAATGAGCGTCAGCAGAGGTAGCAGGCCGAGCATGGCGAACGCCGCTCGATACCCCGCGAGATCGATCATCAAGCCCGCGAAAAACGGGCCTATGAAGTTAGATATGGCGGGGCCGATAGACAGATAGCTGAACGACTGACGCAACTCGGTCGGGTCGCGCGATATTTTTCCGACATGCCGTTGAAGCGAAATGGCCGCAGTGCACGATGCAGCGCCAGCCAGGGTTGCGGTCACGCAGAGGATTGGATAAACGGGCCAGATGGTTGCGATGGCGCCCCCGACTACCGCCGCCAACACGGCGAATCGAACCGGCTTTTTCATGCCATGCGTATCTGCGAATCTTCCGGCCGGAATTGCCAGGAAAACCTGTGCGAGTGCGAACAACGCGAGCAAAAAGCCCACCGACAAGGCGCTGTAGCCCTGATCGAGCGCCAGCAACGGGGCGGCCATTCGCATACCCGCCATGACCGCGTGAATGCAGATCTGGCTGGCGATCAGCCGACCGACTTCACGCTTCAAAGCAGCGGCTCCTGATCGTCGCCCTCGTCGTCGGAGCCATCGCTCGATGCCAGAGGCAGCGGCAATATCTCTTGCGCCTGCTCTTGAGGCAGGGCTTCCACGACTTTCAATGCACGCCGCATCTGGCGCGTGCGTGTATCAGCTTTATCCAGCGTGTCTGCGGCTTTGTGCACCTGTTCCTTGATGCGCGCGACCCATTCGCCGTAACGCTCGAATTCGGTTTTGACAGCCCCCAACACCTTCCACACTTCGGACGCCTGACGCTCCAGCGCCAGGGTTCGGAAGCCCATGTGCAGGCTGTTCAGCATCGCGAGCAAGGTGGTCGGTCCGGCAAGCGTCACCCGATAGTTGCGCTGGATCGAATCCATCAAGCCGGGGCGACGAAGCACCTCGGCATACAAGCTCTCGATCGGCAAGAACAGAATCGCGAAGTCGGTAGTGTGCGGCGGCGCGAGATACGACTCGGAAATCGACTTCGCTTCGGCCTTGATGCGGGTCTCGAGCGCCTTGGCAGCGAGTTCGGCGGCGACAGCATCGGCACGTTCATGTGCATCGAGAAGCCGCTCGTAATCGTCGCGCGGAAACTTCGCGTCGATAGGCAGCCACACCGGCGATCCATCGTCGCCACGTCCGGGAAACTTGATCGCGAAGTCGACTCGCTGGCCGCTGCGTGGTCGCGTTTCTACCTGACGCGCGTATTGCTCCGGCGTGAGTACCTGTTCCAGCAAAGCTTCGAGTTGCACCTCACCGAACATGCCCCGCGTTTTGACGTTGGTGAGCACCCGTTGAAGATCGCCCACGCCCTGCGCGAGCGACTGCATGGCACCCAGCCCCTGATGCACCTGCTCCAGACGATCGGCGACCTGCTTGAAGCTCTCTCCCAGACGGGTTTCGAGCGTCGTCTGCAGTTTCTCGTCTACTGTCTTTCGCATCTCGTCGAGCTTCGCGGAGTTGGTCAACTGCATTTGATTGAGTTGAACTTCGAGCGTCGCACGCACTTCTGCAAGACGGCGCGCGTTCGACTCGCTTAGTCCCTGAAGCTGCGTGTTCAGCGTGTCGCCCAGCGTTTTCTGCAGCAGGGTCAACTGAGTCGAGAACGCATCGATCTGCGTGTTCTGCGTGCGAATGGCTTCGCCGCTTTGCTGGACCATCGAAGCCTGAAACGCGGCCAGGCTCGCGCTCAATTCCTGACGTGCCACGCGCGACGATTCGTTCACCTCGTGTCGCAGTTCGCGTTCCAGTTTGTCGACTGCAAGCAGCATTTCCGTGCGCCCGCTTTCAGGCGGTTTCCGCATGATCAGAACGACCAGCGCGACAAGGCTCAGCGCCGCAACCACCGTAAGGACGAGAAGCAGAACGGTGGGTAAAACATCCGTCATGTAATCAGGCACCTTCGCGGGCTGCAACGACCGCGTTCACGGCGTCTTCGTTCAGTGGCGTCACTGCCTTGCCATGCTCAAAATACGAAAGCAGATTCTCGACGACGACATTCGCCATCGCGAGCCGCGTCGCAATCGTGGCGCTCGCAATATGGGGCGTCAGCACGACGTTCTTCAATTCGAGCAGCTCCGGAATCACCTTGGGTTCGCCTTCGAACACGTCGAGTCCCGCAGCCGCGATTCGATTCGCCTTGAGCGCAGCGGCCAGCGCCTTGTCGTCTACGATGCCGCCTCGCGCGATGTTCACCAGCGTCGCGGTCGGCTTCATCAATTCGATTTCTGCGGCGCCGATGGTGTGATGGGACGCGGCCGAGTACGGCACGACCAGCATCACGTGATCTGCGGTCTTCAGCAGCTCGTGCTTGGACACATAGCTCGCCTTGCATTCCTTCTCGGTGGCTTCCGGCAAGCGCGAACGATTGTGATAGACCACCTTCATTCCGAAGCCGTGCGCAGCGCGACGCGCAATCGCCTGGCCGATTCGACCCATGCCGATGATGCCGAGCGTGCTGCCGTGAATTTCAGCGCCCGCGAACAGGTCGTAGCTCCACACTTTCCAGTCGCCGCGACGCAGAAAATGCTCGCTCTCCGAAATACGGCGCGCCGTTGCCATGAGCAACGCAAACCCAAAATCGGCGGTGGTTTCGTTGAGCACATCGGGCGTGTTGGTGCCGAGGACTCCGCGCGACGACATTTCATCGAGATCGAAGTTGTTGTAGCCCACCGCGAGGTTCGAGACGATCTTGAGCATCGGTGCGGCGTCGAGGAGTTCCTTGTCGACACGCTCGCTACCGGTCGCGAACAAGGCGTCGGCGTCGTGCATTTTGCCGAGGAGGACTTCGCGCGGCCACGGCTCGTCGCTGGCGTTGACCTCGACGTCGAAGTGCTGCTTGAGGCGCTCGATGATTTCAGGGAAATTGCGGCGGGCAATGATTAGACGCGGCTTGCTCATGGATGACGGAACCAGATGAAGGACATGATGAGGAAAATCGGAATCAGGATGCAGACAGACCAGGCGATGTATCCGAAGAAGCTTGGCATTTTGACGCCTCGCTCTTCGGCAATGGCTTTCACCATCAAGTTAGGCGCGTTGCCGATATAAGTGTTCGCGCCCATGAATACCGCGCCGCCCGAAATGGCCGCGAGCGTGCTGGCATAGGTGGTCATCAACGCAGAAGGATCGCCACCCGCGGTGTTGAAAAAGACGAGGTAAGTGGGAGCGTTGTCGAGGAACGAACTCAGAATGCCGGTCGCCCAAAAATACATGAGCGGATTCGGCGATCCATCGGGCGACGTGACTGCAGACACGATCGGGCCGAACGGGCCGCTGACCCCAGCCTTGAGCATCGCGATGACCGGAATGATCGTCAGGAAAATGCCGACGAACAGCTTGGCGACTTCCTGCATCGGACCCCATGTGAAGGCATTGTCGGCGTGTACTTTTGCCGAGGTCAGCACCAGCGACAGAACCGCCACCGCAATCAGTCCGACATCGCGCACCAGCGCAGGCAGGCCGATTTCTACGCCGAGCAGATCGAAACTCACCGGCGACTTCCAGATGCCACTCATCAGCACGAATCCGACGATGACCGCGAGCAAGACGAAGTTGATTTTCCCGTCGAACGAAATTCCTTTCGTGTCTGGCGTCGGATCGACCGGCAGAACACCTTCGCGCTTGTAGAACCAGGAATCCAGCAGATAGAAAACGACCAGCAGCAGACCGACCAGGAACAGGGTCTCAGGAAAAATATTCTTGACGGTCCAGAAAAAATCGACGCCCTTCAGGAAGCCGAGGAACAGCGGCGGATCGCCCAGCGGAGTGAGCGAGCCACCGGCGTTGGAGACGATGAAGATGAAGAACACGACGACATGCACTTTATGGATGCGGTTGTCGTTGGCACGAACCAGCGGACGTATCAGCAGCATCGATGCGCCGGTCGTTCCCATGACGCTGGCCAACACTGCGCCAATCGCGAGAATCGATGCGTTCAGACCCGGCGCGCCGTGCAGGTTGCCGCGAATGTGGATTCCGCCGGCAACCACATAGAGCGCAGCCAGCAGCAGGATGAAGGGGATGTATTCCTCGACGAACGCGTGAACGAAACTGCCCGCAGCAACCGATAGTCCGAAGACGATCAGGTACGGAACGAAAAACGCCAAGGTCCAAGCCGCCGTAATTTTTCCGTAATGGTGATGCCAGAGTTTCGGCGCAAGCAATGGGCCGAGGGCGATGGACAAAAGCAGTCCGGCAAATGGAATGCCCCAAACGGCACTCAAGGAAGTAGTAGCAGTAGTCATATTTTTATTGCGGCGCAGGAATGTCGAATACCTGGCGCAGATACGCGAGGTATTTCTCGTCGTCGCACATGTTCTTGGAAGGTGTGTCGGACAGCTTCGCGACCGGCTGCCCGTTGCATCGCACCATCTTCATGACGATCTGCAGCGGCACATGATCGGGCGGATCGCCCAGATCGTTCGTGAGATTGGTGCCGATACCGAAGGCGAGCTGGCATCGACCCGCGAATCGGCGATAGAGCTCGATGGTCTTGGGAACCGTCAGGCCGTCGCTGAAGATCAGCACCTTGGTGCGTGGATCGACACGATTTTTCCGGTAATGCTCGATCAAGCGTTCGCCCCACGAGAACGGATCTCCGCTGTCGTGGCGGGCGCCATCGAACAGCTTGCAGAAGTACATGTCGAAATCGCGAAGGAATGCGTTCATGCCGTACACATCGCTCAATGCAATGCCCAGATCGCCGCGATATTCCTTGGCCCAGCATTCGAAACCGAACACCTGGCTGTCGCGCAGTCGGGTGCCCAGACCCTGGCACGCCTGCAGATACTCATGCGCCATGGTGCCCAAAGGCGTCAAACCGAGTCGCATTGCGTACAGCACATTGCTGGTTCCCGCGAACTGCCCGGTCGGGCCGGTTCCGAGTTTCGACGACAGCAACTGCAGCACTTCTTCGTGCCATTCGCGGCTGAACCGGCGCCGGGTTCCGTAGTCGGCAATCTTGAGCTCGCCCAGACCCTCTGCCTGCAGTTGCGACACCTTCACGTCGATCCGGTCGCGTCCCGCTTTCAGATTGGGCGACTTGTTGGTGTTTCGGAAATAGACCTCGTTGACGATCGCCAGTACCGGGATCTCGAACAGGATGGTGTGCAGCCACGGACCTTTGACGCTGATATCGATTTCGCCGTTAGGCAGCGCAGTCACTGCGATGTTTCTTTCGTTGAGCTTGAACAGCCCGAGAAAATCGACGAAGTCGCTTTTGATGAATCGCATCGACCGCAGATAGGCCAATTCCGCGTCGTGAAAATGCAGGCTGCACAGACCACGAATCTCCTCGCGGATTTCGTTGACGTATGGCGCGAGGTTGACACCCGGATTGCGGCACTTGAACTTGTACTCTGCGGTGGCACCGGGAAACTGGTGCAGCACGACCTGCATCATCGTGAACTTGTACAGATCGGTATCGAGGAGACTGTTGATGATCATTGAATAGGCCGAAGGTGGAAGCAAATTGTAGGTGGCGTGTTCAGCGATTCCGCGCTAGCGCAACCAGCGTGTGAAGTCTTTCGCCGGAACCCTGGGTGTGTGAAACGAATTCACGATGGCGTTCGTATCGGCGTATCCGAGCGCCATGCCGCAGATCAGCATTTCTTCACTAGACGCGCCAATGTGCGGAAGGATGATGCTCGCGAACTGGTTCCATGCGGCTTGCGGGCAGGTGTGCAATCCGTAGGCTCGCGCCGCGATCATGATGTTCTGCAGGAACATGCCGTAGTCGAGGATGGATCCGCGCTCCAGGTTTCTGTTCATGGTGAACATCAGGCCGACCGGCGCTCCGAAGAACTCGAAGTTGCGGTTGTGCTGCTTGTGCATCTTCTCGCGCTCGCCCTTCTGGATGCCGAGCAAGCCGTACAAGCCCCAACCGTTTTCGCGTCGGCGATCGATGTACGGGCTGAACCATTTCAGCGGGTAGTACGGGTACTCCTCTTTGTATTGCGTCAGGGCTTCTGGGTCTGTGAAGCCGGCGTCGTGAGCGGCAGCGACCTTGGCAACCAGATCGTTGCGGCTGTCACCCTGCAACACGTACACCTCCCACGGCTGCGTGTTCACGCCCGAGGGCGCCCGCGCTGCAACATCGAGAATCTTTTCGATCGCTTCGCGGTCGACTTCTTTCGGCAAAAACTGCCGTACCGAGAATCGGCTCGCGATCGCGTCTTCCACGGAAGCCGGATCGGCGATGACGGTCGAGAGTTGGGGGTTCGAGGAGGTCATATTCATGATCGGGAAAGGGCAGCCACCTTGACTGATTCAGTTGCGAGTCGATTCTGCCAGCGGCGCCAGTATTCGAGCGCTACGCCATATGTGTTGATCTGCACCTGAACCGAGGTCTCGATCTGCTTGCCGTAGCCGCCCGCCATGGTGAAGGCTAGCGGGATCCGTTTGTTGAATGCCCAGTCGAAAACGCGCCGGTCACGAGCAACGAGTCCGTCATAGGTCAGCTTGAGGCGCCCCAGCCGGTCGCCTTCGTGCGGATCGGCGCCCGCCAGGTAGATCGCAAAGTCGGCGTCGAACCGGTTATCCAGTTCGCCTAGCGCCAGATCGAGGGCGTGGAGGTATTCGTCGTCGGCGCATCCATCGGGCAGGTTCACGTCGAGGTCGCTGGTTTCTTTGTCGAAGGGGAAGTTTTTCTGCCCGTGAATCGAAAGCGTGAAAACCGAGGGATCTTTCTGGAAGATCCGCGCGGTTCCGTTGCCCTGATGAACGTCCAGATCGACGATGGCCACCCGCAGCTCGCGCCCTCGCGGTCGGAGCTCTGTCTGCATCAACCGGGCGGTGACGGCAGCATCGTTGAACACGCAGAAACCGCCCGCAGTATCGGCGTAAGCGTGATGGGTGCCGCCGGCCATATTGCCCGCGATGCCCTCTTTTGCGGCCGCCCGCGCCGCCGCGATCGTAGCGCCTGCGGAACGACGTGAGCGCTCGACCATCGCCTCGCTCCACGGAAACCCGATGGCCCGCATGACCTTGGGATCTACCCGCCCGGAAGAAATGGATGCGATCCATTCGGGGGTGTGAACCAGAGCGAGCTGTCCGTTGGTCGCGGCAGGGGCTTCGCGCATCGTCACCTCGGGCATTTCCTTGCCCACATGCGCCCGGAGCAGCGCGTATTTGCTCATCGGGAAACGGTGGCCGGCCGGGAGTGGCAGCACGAAATGATCCGAATAGAACGCTTGCATCGACCCGATTGTGCCGGTGCGGACTGTGGGCCGAGGCCCTCTAGGTGGTCATCCCTAATATGCTGCGTTGCAACATTTTGTCGTTGCTTTTGAACCGTACGTCCATATACTTCACTCATGCTGCACCGCAACAAAGGGAAATGAACTTTTAGTCCTGCGATGCCACAGCTGTTTCGTCACTAACCTTTCTGGAGATATATATGCTGACCGCAGAACAACTCATCGCCGCGCAAAAAGCTCAAATGGAAACCCTTTTCGGCCTGACCACCAAGGCTTTCGAAGGCATCGAAAAACTCGTCGAATTGAACGTCGTCGCATCCAAGGCCGCTTTGGCTGAAGCCAGCGAACATGCTCAAACCGTCATGGGCGCCAAGGATCCTTCGCAAGCTGCCGCTACCCACATGGCCGCACTGCAATCCGCTGGCGAAAAGACCGTTGCATACATCCGCCACCTGACCGAAATCAGCTCCGGCGCAGGCGCCGATCTGGGCAAGGCTTTCGAAGCTCAAACCACCGACGCACAAAAGAAGTTCATGGCTGTCATCGACGGTGCCGCCAAGAACGCACCCGCTGGTTCGGAAACTGCAGTCGCAGTGATGAAGAGCTCGGTCGCTGCAGCAAACAACGCATTCGAATCGATTCAAAAGGCTGTCAAGCAAGCCACCGAAATGGCTGAAGCCAACTTCAACACTGCAACCGCTACCGCAGTTGCCGCGACGAAGACCGCTACCAAGAAGCGTTAATTCGCTTTGATCGACGGCTCTTTCGAGCCGTTCGCCAAAACAGGAAAGCCTCGTTTCGACGAGGCTTTCTTACGTCTGGACTACCTCTACGGATCACCTGTCCGGATTACCTTCCAGACCCCCCGGCTATTTAGATTTCATCTCGATCGCTTTGCGAAGCTGCGGCAAGGCAGCAAGCATCGCTGCCCTGCCCGCCTCCACCGCACGCTTCCTCGACGTGAAATCGGCGCTGCCCACGCCTCGCAGAGCCGGGGTCACGATCACGTCGGCGTCCTTGAGTTCGTAGGCATTGATGCTTTTGCTCATGATCGAGAACGTCTGCAGCAGGATCTGCAATGAGTCGCTCGCCGGGTTACCAGCCGGATCGCTCGAGATATCCACCGCGATCACCACTTCCGCGCCCATCGCCCTCGCGTATCGCACCGGCACCGGCGACACCAGCCCGCCATCGACGTATTCATGTCCGTTGATCTTGACCGGCTGGAATAGAGACGGAACTGCGCTCGAAGCTCGAACTGCCACGCCTGTATCGCCGCGCTCGAAAAGCACGCCCTGACCGCTGTTCAGATCGGTCGCGACCACGCCGAATCTGATCGGAAACGACTCGATCGGTTTACCGCCGACCTGCGTGTTCACGTATCTGGCCAGCGCCTCGCCGCGAAGCATTCCCCGGCTGAAGAGTGGAAGCGTCCAGTCGGCGAAAGCCGCTTCTTCCATGGTTTGCGAGATCTGGCGAAGATCGTTCATCGACTTCCCGCTTGCGTAAAGTGCGCCGACGAAGCTCCCGGCCGACGTGCCGACCACCAACTGAGGCCGCAAACCGGCCTCCTCCAGCACCTCGATCACGCCCACGTGAGCAAATCCACGAGCAGCTCCACCACCGAGAGCGAGGCCCACGCGCGGCAGCGTTTTCGGAGTGACGACTATCGGAACAGGAACCGGGGGGATATCTACGACGGTCGTCGGAGCGCTGGCGCAACCCGCCAAAACTGCGGCCGTTACCGCAATCGCGATCACGCCAGCACCACGCGGGGGTCTGCCGGACCGCAAAGTCGCCCACGCGGAGTGGGCTTTGATAAGAATAATTCGCGTTTGGCTTAAGATCGAACATTCGATCGCTGCTGCCACGCATGCCGATTTAGGCAGTGCTTTCAACACTCTCTCCAATAAGTCATTTCTAGAATCCGAAGGAAGTTTCGATGTTCAAACGTGTCTGTCTGGCTGCTGCATTGCTTGCCGTTTCCGCCGGCGCTTTCGCGCAAGGCCAGGTCGTCAACCTGTACTCGGCCCGCCATTACGCGACCGATGAGGCGCTCTACAAGAATTTCACCAAGGCAACCGGCATCACGATCAACCGGGTCGATTCCGACGACGCCAGCATTCTGGCCCGGGTGAAATCGGAAGGTACCGCCTCGCCTGCAGACGTCATTTTGATGGTCGACGCCGCGAGACTGTACAGCGGCGAGAAAAACGGCCTGTTCCAGCCGATCAAGTCCCCGATTCTGGAAGCTGCAATTCCCGAAAGCCTGCGCGCCGAACGCGACCCGAGCGGTGGCATCGAGTGGTTCGGATTCTCGACCCGCGCGCGCATCGTGGTGTATGACAAGATGAAGGTGAAGGCCGACGACGTCGATACCTACGAGAAGCTGGCGGACCCGCGCAACAAGGGCCGAATCTGCATCCGCTCGGGATCTCACCCGTACAACCTGAGCCTCTTCAGCGCGCTGTACGAGCATCTCGGCGCGGCCAAAACCGAAGAATTCCTCAAGGGCCTGAAAGCCAATCTGGCTCGTAACCCGACTGCGGGCGACACCGAGCAGATCATGGCGGTCGCTGCGGGCGAATGTTCGATTGCGGTGACCAACAGCTACTACCTGGCGCGTGTGTTGAAGTCCGACGCACCCGCCGATCGCGACGCGACCAATCGTCTGGGCATCATGTTTCCGAATCAGGCTACTTACGGCACCCATGTGAACATCGCCGGCGCGGCGGTTGCGAAGTACGCCAAGAACCGCGACAACGCGATCAAGTTTCTGGAATACCTGGCCAGCCCCGAGGCGCAGAACTATTTCGCCAACGGCAACAACGAATGGCCGGCCGCCAAGGGCGTGTACCCCGAGAATCGCGCGCTGAAAGCGATGACCCGTGGATCGACATTCAAAAGCGAGACGATTCCGGTGGGTAAGGTCGGAGCCAATCAGCAGGTCATTCAACAGATGCTGGATCGGGTAGGCTTCAACTAGGAAATTTCACTAAGGAATTTCTTCAACCTTAGACAAACTGCCAGAGGCCCCATGGACATCAAGAACCACGTTTTCATAGTCACCGGAGGGGCCTCCGGCCTCGGCGAAGGCACTGCCCGAATGCTCGCAGCCAATGGCGCGAAGGTCGTGATTGCCGACATGCAGGCCGAGAAAGGCGCGGCGGTTGCGAAAGATATTGGCGGCGAATTCGTGAGATGCGACGTGAGCCAGGAGGCCGACGGACAAGCGGTCGTAGCCAAGGCGGTTTCGCTCGGTAAATTGATGGGTCTCGTGAACTGCGCCGGTATTGCGCCAGCCGAAAAAACTGTGGGGAAGAACGGCGCTCACACGCTGGCGACTTTTTCGAAAGCCGTCACAGTCAACCTAGTCGGATCCTTCAACATGATTCGCCTCGCGGCCGAAGCCATGAACAAGAATGAGGCGGAATCCACCGGCGAACGCGGCGTTCTCATCTCGACTGCATCCGTGGCGGCGTACGACGGACAGATGGGCCAGGCGGCATACAGCGCGTCCAAGGGCGGCATCGTCGGCATGACGCTTCCGATCGCTCGCGATCTGGCGCGAAACGGCATCCGCAACATGACGATCGCCCCTGGAATTTTCAGCACGCCGATGATGTTCGGGTTGCCGCAAGACGTGCAGGACTCGCTGGCGGCGAGCGTGCCCTTCCCCTCGCGGCTCGGCACACCCGAGGACTACGCGAAACTCGTGAAGCACATCATCGAAAACGACATGCTCAACGGCGAAGTCATCAGGCTCGACGGCGCGATCAGGCTGGCTCCGAAATAAGTTCGGAATGGCGCGATGACAGAGAACACCCTCTCCTTTCGTGCCGCCTACGTCGGTGTTGCGATTTCACTGGCACTGTCGCTAGCGGGCTGCGCCGCGCCGCCGAAGCCGGTCGCAATCACCGCGCCGGCCGTTGTCCAGCCAGAAGCCAACTCGGGCTACACGCCCAAACCCGGTTGGGTGACCTCGAAGTTCGCAGTGGCCGCAGCAAATCCGCTGGCCACTGAAGCCGGCTATCGAATCCTCAAACGCGGTGGAAGTGCCATCGACGCCGCAGTCGCGGTTCAGATGGTGCTTGGGCTGGTGGAGCCTCAATCGAGCGGGGTCGGCGGCGGCGCGTTTCTTGTTTATTTCAACGGGCGCGATGTGGATGCGTTCGACGGACGCGAGACCGCTCCTGCTGCTGCAAACGGGAACCTCTTCCTGGGTAACGACGGCAAGCCGATGTCATTCTTCGACGCGGTCGTGGGCGGACGATCGACCGGTGTGCCCGGCGCGGTTCGAATGCTGGAACTCGCGCACAAGCAATACGGCAAGCTCCCCTGGGCTTCCCTGTTCGATCCTGCGATCGCGCTTTCGGAATCCGGCTTTGCAATCAGTCCGCGTTTGAACACGCTGCTTGCGTCAGAGCCGTACCTCAAGAACGATGCGGAAGCTCGTGCCTATTTCTACAAAGCCGATGGATCGCCGAAGGACGTCGGCACGATTCTTCGCAATCCGCAATACGCCGCGGTGCTTCGCAAAATTGCATCGCAGGGATCTGCCGGTTTGCTCGAAGGCGACGTGGCGCGCGACATCGTGCGCAAGGTCAATGGGCACCCGACGAATCCGGGATCGCTGTCGGTCGATGACCTGAAGAATTACAAGGCGCTCAAGCGCGCGCCTTTCTGCAGCGACTACACCGTCGCGCCACGCGAATATCGAATCTGCGGAATGCCGCCGCCAAGCTCGGGCTCGATCACGATTGCGCAAATCCTCGGAATACTTCAAAACACTCCTGCATCGTCGAGCGCGCTGCCTTCCGATGGCGTCCCCGGAGCCGACTGGCTGCACCTGTACACCGAGGCATCGCGCCTCGCTTTCGCCGATCGCAACCTGTACATCGCCGACCCCGATTTCGTGAAGCCGCCCGCAGGATCGTGGCAGACGATGGTCGAGCCTTCGTATCTGGCCTCGCGTGCAAAACTCATCGGCAACGACAGCATGAAGATTGCCCAGCCGGGCGCGCCTGGCGGCGTCAAGACTTCACTCGCCTCCATGCCCGATGCGGTCGAACACGGCACCTCGCACATCAGCATCGTCGACGGATTCGGCGATGCGATCGCGATGACGACCACCATCGAAAGCCAGTTCGGATCGCGTCAGATGGTCGATGGATTTCTGCTGAACAACGAACTCACCGATTTCAGTTTCGCGCCTTCCGATTCACAAGGCGCGCCGATTGCGAATCGTGTCGAGCCGGGCAAGCGCCCGCGTTCTTCGATGTCGCCGACGCTCATCTTCGACAAGAAAACCGGCGAGTTGCTGATGAGCGCAGGCAGCCCCGGCGGCGCGCTCATCATTCACTTCACGGCAAAGACGATCTACGGCGTTTTGAACTGGGGTTTGACACCGCAGAAGGCAATAGACCTGCCGAACTTCGCATCGATGAACGGACCGACGATTCTCGAAGAAAAACGCTTTCCGGCATCTACCGTCAAAGCGTTGAAAGATCGCGGTCACGATGTGCGAGAACAGGACATGAACAGCGGACTGCAGGCCATCACGCGATCGGCGGTAGACGGCAAGCAAGTGCTCCTCGGCGGCGCCGATCCGCGCCGCGAGGGCATCGTGATGGGGGACTAGCCCTTCACTACTTCGGCAGCCGCTGCCTTCTTGCGCAGCTCGAACTTCTGTATTTTTCCGGTAGATGTTTTCGGCAGTTCGCCGAACACCACTGCACGCGGAATCTTGAAGCCGGCCATGTGCTTTTTGCAATGCGCCACGATGTCCTCAGCCGTGACGTCAGCGCCCGCCTTCAGCTCGATGAATGCGCACGGGGTCTCGCCCCACTTGTCGTCAGGTTTGGCAACGACCGCCGCCGCGAGCACTGCCGGATGGCGATACAGCACGTCTTCCACTTCGATGGACGATATGTTTTCGCCGCCCGAAATGATGATGTCCTTGCTGCGATCCTTGATCTTGATGTAGCCGTCCGGGTACTGCACCGCCAAGTCGCCTGTGCGGAACCAGCCGCCCGAGAACGCGTCGGCTGTGGCCTTCGCGTTCTTCAGATAGCCCTTCATGGCAATGTTGCCCTTGAACATGATCTCGCCCATGGTTTCGCCATCGAGCGGCACCGGCTGCATCGTGTTTGGGTCGAGCACGCGCACATCCTGCTCGAGGTGATAGCGAACGCCCTGACGCGCATTGAGGGTCGCGCGTTCGCCAATATCGAGGTCGTCCCATTCGGCATGCTTTGCGCAGACCGCTGCAGGACCGTAGACCTCGGTCAATCCGTACACGTGAGTCAAGTCGAAGCCCATGCGCTCGGAGCCTTCGATCATCGCGGCCGGTGGCGCAGCGCCTGCGACCATGCCCTTCACGCCCGTGGGCAGACCGACCTTCATTTCGTTCGGCGAATTCACCAGCAAGGCATGCACGATGGGCGCGCCGCAGTAATGCGTGACGCCGTGATTTCGCATCGCGTCGAACACCGCCTTGGCTTCCACGCGGCGAAGGCATACGTTCACGCCGGCTCGCGCTGCAATGGCCCAGGGGAAAGTCCAGCCGTTGCAGTGAAACATGGGCAGCGTCCACAGGTAAACCGCGTGCTTCGGCATGTCCCATTCGAGGATGTTCGAAATCGCCGCGCTCGCTGCACCGCGGTGGTGGTACACCACGCCCTTCGGATTGCCCGTGGTGCCGCTGGTGTAGTTCAGCGCGATCGCATCCCACTCGTCGGCAGGCAGGCTCCACGCGAAATCGGTATCGCCGGTGGCAAGGAATTCTTCGTAGCCGATATCTCCTATCGGCTTGGAATCGCCAGTGAACAAGGTGTCGTGCACGTCGATCACGAACAGCGGCGTCTGGTTCGCACGCAGAGCAATCGCGGCTTTCATGGTGGGCGCAAATTCAGGATCGACGATCACTGCCTTGGCTTCGCCGTGGTCGAGCATGTACGCGATGGCTTGCGGATCGAGTCGGGTGTTGAGCGCATTGAGCACCGCGCCGGCCATGGGCACGCCGAAATGAGCTTCGACCATAGGCGGTGTGTTCGGCAGCATGACCGCCACGGTGTCGTTCTTGCCGATGCCGCGCTTGGTGAGCGCATGGGCCAACTGGCGGGTTCGCGCGTAGAGCTCGCTCCATGTTCGACGCAAGTCGCCATGAACGACCGCCAATTTGTTGGGGTAAACCTCCGCAGTTCGCTCGATGAACGAAAGCGGCGATATAGGCGTGAAGTTCGCCTGGTTGCGCGAAAGATCCTGATCGAAAATGCTCGGCACGAATATGTCTCCTTGTGGACCCTGACTTTTTGATGTCTACGGGCTTCTTGTTCGAACGCTATCTCTAAGGCTATCTCTATTTCCGGGACAATAGTAAACGTGTCCATTCCCCAGTCATTCATTCAGGAACTCCTGACCCGCGTCGACATCGTCGACGTCGTGGGAAGGTACGTCCAGCTGAAGAAGGGTGGCGCCAATTTCATGGGCCTTTGCCCGTTCCACGGCGAGAAATCACCCTCTTTCAGCGTTAGCCCGACCAAGCAATTCTTCCACTGTTTCGGCTGCGGCAAGAGCGGAGACGCAATAGCCTTCCTCATGGAACACACAGGCGTCACTTTCGTCGAGGCGGTGGAAGACCTGGCCCAGCAGAACGGGCTGCAGGTTCCCGAAGACGATGCGAGTCCCGAAGAGCGCGCCCGCGCCGCAGAACAAAAACAAAAACAGCACACATTGACAGACGTACTCGAACAGGCCGCTACCGCCTACAAAAAGAATCTCAAGGCATCGCCCAGAGCTATCGCATACCTGAAGGGTCGCGGCGTTTCCGGCGAAATCGCCAAGGTATTCGGCCTGGGTTACGCGCCCGAAGGATGGCGCTCCCTGGCCAGCGTTTTCCCGAAATACGATGACCCCCTGCTCGAAGAAAGTGGGCTCGTCATTGCCGGTGACGAAGACAAACGCTACGACCGGCTACGTGATCGCGTGGTTTTCCCAATTCGCAACATCAAGGGCGAATGCATTGGATTCGGCGGACGCGTTCTGGGCGATGAAAAGCCGAAATATCTGAACTCGCCCGAAACACCGGTGTTCAGCAAAGGTCGCGAGCTCTACGGCCTGTTCGAGGCAAGGCAGTCGATCCACGACCGTGGCTACGTGCTGGTCACCGAGGGCTACATGGACGTGGTCGCGCTTGCTCAACTGGGCTTTCCCAACGCGGTGGCCACTCTGGGCACCGCCTGCACACCCGACCATGTTCAGAAGCTTTTCCGCTTCACCGATTCTGTCGTCTTCAGCTTCGACGGCGATTCAGCCGGGCGCCGTGCTGCACGCAAAGCGCTCGATGGCGCGCTCTCGTACGCGACCGACGTTCGCAGCGTGAAATTCCTGTTCCTGCCCGCCGAACACGACCCCGACAGCTATGTCCGCGAATTTGGGGAAGAAGGTTTTTCGAAGGCAATTGCCGACGCCACCCCGCTTTCCAGATTCTTGATAGAGGCGGCTAAAGAGGGTTGCGATCTGAAAACTGCCGAGGGCCGGGCGCACATGGCCAGCAATGCACGTCCCATGTGGGGACTCCTGCCCGAGGGTGCCTTGAAGAGGCAACTGCTCTCGGAAATCGCGAGCCAAATCGAATTGCCCGTGGCCGAGGTGGAGGCGCTGTGGAATCCAGCGCCGAAGAATTCTTATCAGCGTCGAGGCGAGCAGCGCGACGGCGCTTATCAATCGTTTTCTTCCCGCGATGGCGAGTCCGGCGGATACGGATCGAACTACGGATCGGGCGGTTCGGGCGCGTCAGGTGGCGCAGGCAATCGCCAGTGGAACAAGTTCAAGAAAAAAGATGGTTCGCCCGAGTTCGAGAGGTCCAGCTATCGCGCGGCGGGTCGCACCATGCCGACGAGTCGTATCGACCACGCTGCCCGCCTGCTGCTCATCGGCAGTCACTCTTGGGATCGCCTCTCGGGCGAAGATCATGCGATGCTTTGCGCGCTTCCCGCCCCTCACGGCCCGCTTTTCGTGTGGCTGGAGAGTCAGCTGCATGAGCACGGGCCGGTCACCTGGAGCGCATTGGCCGAAATGCTCAAAGGACACGAACTCGAATCCGCCGCGACCCGGCTGGTCAATGCGCTGCCGGTCAATCCGAATGCAGCCGAGAGCCCTGAGGAATCCAGGGAACAGCTTCGAGAGCTCCGTTCCGTGCTCGACCGTATGCTGATCGAGCTGCTCAAACAGCAGGAAACCGAAGCCATTCGGGAGGCGTCCGAGGACCCCGCTGCGTTGGTTCGTTACCGCGAATTGCAGTCAAGACGACGCGAGCTGGAGCTGTCTGGAAAAAATAGCGGCGAATAATTGAAATTTGCCCTTTTTCGCTCTTGAAAAGGGCGTGCAAAGTTATAATGTATGACTCAGCACGGCAAGAGCGACAGCAGCACCTCCGGACCAGGCCAACCGACGCCACAGCGCGCAACCGGCCCAAATAACCGCCAGGACTGCACACCAAATGTTCGCCCACACATCTTGCCAATGAGTCGAGTTCTGGAAAGGTTTGGCGAATTTCGCGAAAGTTTTTCAGGTTCGACTTGCAACCCGCGCGCCGGTAGTTGTGGCGCTTGCATCTTTGTTTGTTTTTGAAGTTCCGAGGTTTTTTCATGCCCGTTCAAAAGTCTTCGAAGCCTTCCAAGTCCACGGCTAAACCGGTCGCAAAAAGCGTATCGAAACCCCAGGCTAAATCAGCCGCATCGGCCAAGCCGGTTAAATCTGCCAAACCAGTCGCTTCCAAGGAAGCGAAGGTAACGAAGGCGCTCAAGGCCACTCCTGTTGCCAAACAGGAAGTGAAAGCAAAAGCGCCCGCCAAGTTGCCGGTCAAGACTGCCGAAAAACAGACGCCGAAACCGATTGCGAAAGCTGCAGGCAAGCCCCCAACGAAAGTGACCTCTCCCGTGCCAGCATCGAAGCCCACTGCCAAGACCGAAAAAGCGTTGTCGTCCGAAGACCTGAAGAAGCCAGTCAAGGCGGTCGCCGCCGAAGAGACGCCCAAGAAGAAACCGGGTCGCCCCCCGAAAGCGGTTGCGGAAGCCGCACCCGGTGGCGAGGCGGTCGCCAAGACCGGTGCGAAGCGCGGTCGTAAACCCAAAGCCGCTGCAGGCGCTGTGCCTCGCGCCGAGGGCGATGAAGACATGTCCGACATCGAAGCGGAATTTGCCGAAGAACCAGCAGCGACCACCGAAAAGGTCAAGCCGCTTCGCATGAAGATCAGCAAGGCGAAAGAACGCGCCTTGATGAAGGAATTCGGCCTGGACGAGACCGTCCTGTCCGAAGAAGACATGGCCAAGCGCCGTCAGCGCCTCAAGACCCTTATCAAGCTGGGCAAGACCCGCGGCTACCTCACTCATGGCGAAATCTCCGATCACTTGCCCGACAAGCTGGTCGATGCCGAAACGCTGGAAGTCGTGGTCAACATGCTCAACGACATGGGCGTGTCGGTCTACGAACAGACGCCCGATGCAGAAACCCTTCTGCTGACCAACACCGGCCCCACCGCCGCTACCGAAGAAGAAGCCGAAGAAGAAGCCGAAGCAGCTCTCTCGACGGTGGACAGCGAATTCGGCCGCACCACCGATCCGGTCCGCATGTACATGCGCGAAATGGGTACGGTCGAGTTGCTCACACGGGAAGGCGAAATCGAAATCGCCAAGCGCATCGAAGGCGGCTTGATGGCCATGATGGAGGCGATCTCCGCATCGCCCGCCACCATTGCCGAAATCCTGCGCCTGGCAGACGACATTCGCGAAGGCAAGATCGTTATTTCGACTGTGGTCGATGGCTTTTCGAACCCCAACGAAGCAGACGATTACGTGGCCGAAGAAGACTTCGACGAATTCGATGCGGACGATGACGACGACGGCAACGGCGGCTCCAAGGCCCTGACCAAGAAGCTCGAAGAATTGAAGCGCGATGCGCTCGATCGTTTCGCCCGCATGGCCGATCTGTTCGAGAAAGTGCACAAGATTTACGACAAGGAAGGCTACGGCACTCCTGCGTACGTGAAGGCTCAGCGCGCTCTGTCCGATGAGCTGATGACCATCCGTTTCACCGCCCGCACCATCGAACGCCTGTGCGACATGGTTCGCACACAAGTGAACGAAGTGCGCAAGAAGGAACGCGAACTTCGCCGTATCGTCGTCGACAAGTGCGGCATGCCTCAGGATCTCTTTATCAAGGATTTCCCGGCCAACCTGCTCAACCTGAAATGGGTCGAGAAACAGGCTGCTGCAGGCAAGCCCTGGAGCGTGATCATGACTCGGAACATTCCTCCGATTCAGGAACTGCAACAGCAACTCACCGACATTCAATCGCGCGTGGTCGTTCCCCTGAACGAGCTCAAGGGCATCAACAAGCGCATGAACGACGGTGAAACCGCGTCGCGCGATGCCAAGAAAGAAATGATCGAGGCCAACTTGCGTCTCGTGATTTCCATCGCCAAGAAGTACACCAACCGCGGTCTGCAGTTCCTCGATTTGATCCAGGAAGGCAACATCGGTTTGATGAAGGCGGTCGACAAGTTCGAATACCGTCGCGGCTACAAGTTCTCGACCTACGCCACATGGTGGATCCGTCAGGCCATCACGCGTTCGATTGCCGATCAGGCGCGCACCATCCGTATTCCGGTGCACATGATCGAGACGATCAACAAGATGAACCGTATCAGCCGCCAGCATTTGCAGGAGTTCGGTTTCGAGCCGGACGCAGGCATCCTGGCTGCGAAGATGGAAATCCCGGAAGACAAGATCCGCAAGATCATGAAGATCGCGAAAGAGCCGATTTCGATGGAAACCCCCATCGGCGACGACGACGATTCGCATCTGGGCGACTTCATCGAAGACAGCGCGAACACGGCTCCTATCGAAGCGGCCATGCAAGCGGGCCTTCGCGATCTGGTCAAGGACATCCTCGACAGCCTCACGCCGCGCGAAGCCAAGGTTCTGCGCATGCGCTTCGGTATCGAAATGTCGACCGATCACACGCTGGAAGAAGTGGGCAAGCAGTTCGACGTGACGCGCGAGCGGATTCGTCAAATAGAAGCCAAGGCACTGCGCAAGCTGAAGCATCCGAGCCGCTCGGACAAGCTACGCAGCTTCATCGACACGATCTAAGCCTTCGGGCTTGATCGTCGATTCGCAGCTTTTAAGTACCGCAGCGTCTTGAGTCCGACATGGACTTGAAGCAGCTCGAGTATTTCGTGCGCGTGGCGGAGCTGGGAAGCTTCACCCGCGCATCCATCGCCCTCGACATTGCACAACCCGCCCTGAGCCGCCAGATACGGCAGCTCGAGGTGGAGTTGCGTCAGACACTTCTCACCCGAACCGGACGCGGGGTCGTGCCCACCGAGGCAGGCAAGCTGCTGCTCGAACACGGGCGCGGCATTCTTCATCAGGTCGAGCGCGCCAAGGAAGATCTGGGACGTGTGCGCGGCTCGGTTGCCGGACGCGTTGCGGTCGGTCTTCCGCCGAGCGTCGCGAAGGCACTCACGGTGCCGCTGACGCGCGAGTTTCGCAAACGTCTGCCCGATGCCACGCTATCCATCACCGAGAGCCTCTCGACCGCGATGCAGGAATCGCTCATTAGCGGCCGGCTCGACATTGCAGTTCTCTACAACCCCTCACCCAACTCCGACGTCGACACCACGCCGTTGATCGAGGAAGACCTCTATCTGGTGGTGCGCCACGACCATCCTCTCGCGGGCCAAGCGATCACGCTTGCAGATCTGGCGAACGAGCCGCTGGTCATTCCCACCCGCCCAAACGCAATTCGGATGCTGGTCGAATCGACGCTCGCCGAGCGCGGTCTGCGTCCGACCATCGAGCTGGAAATCGATGGCGTCTCTGCCATCCTCGATCTGGTTGCCGACGGCGCAGGCTTCGCGGTGTTGTCGCGCAATGCAGTGGAATCTTCCGGGAAGACCGAGGTGCTCACCACCCGGCCGATCGTGGAGCACGGCATCAAGAGCAGGATCGCGCTGGCCGTGAGTTCGCAGCGACCTGCCACGCTGACCCAGCAGGCCATGATCGAAGTCATCGGCGAGTTGCTGGTGGCAATCATGGGGTCGAAATAATCGATCTGAACAGCCCTCTGAATCCGCCCACTTTTTCTGGCTTCACTATCGCGTTCGGCCGCACCCGCGCGTTGTAGCCGATGCTCTGCTTGTAAGCCACCTTGTCGGTGTTCAACGCCTTCATAAGCTGGAAGTACGCGGTCAACACTTTCTGTCCCTCGGCGCTAGTCAGATAAACATCGACGCTTTGGTGCTCGCCCTTGTCTTTGAGCTTCTTTCGCAATGCGTCCATCGCTGCCGAGTCGGGCATCACGATTCGATCGTACGGATCGATTGGCAAGCCCGCCAATTCGCTCAGCGTTTTGCCGCCGCCCTGCCCTGGCGCTGCGAGCAGTCCCGTGCGATAAGTAGCTCGCGCTCGGTCGATGTCCGACGTGTCGAACAACGCGTAATCCGAGTGCGGATTCCGGCCCTTTTTGTAGTCGTCGTAACCCTTCACCACGTCCAGCACATGCTCGGGCGACGAAAACATCTGGATGGCGACGTACTTGCCATCCTTGTACAACTCCTTGTTGTCGTGAACCTTGCCGAGCTTGTAGAAGTCGGCGAGCCGATCGAAATCGATCGTCTGGTTCTTCTCGTCCCACGCATTGCCATCGGTGAATTGCAGCGCGTTGTACGCAACGTCCTGCCCCATGCTTTCCTTAATCGGCACGCTGACCGCTTGGGTCGACGACACGGCTAGCGACAGCACAGCCGGAGCACCTGTGCTCTGGACCACGTTGCCTGTGGAGTAACGGGTCGATGTTTTGCTGCCAGCTTCGATGCGCATGTACTGGTTGCACCATTTACCGCTGAAGGCGTCGGCCGATTTGACTGCGGTGGCCGGCATGGGTTTTCTGAACTTGAACACCAGCTTTCGTGTCGTCGTTTCTGCAATTGCACGCACCGGTAACTCGGCCAGATTCTGCGCAGTCAACTGCCTGCGCACTTCGGACCTGATGCTCTCGCGTTCGACCATACCCATTCCGTACTGATCGCCCACCGCGCGGACCAGCTTCTCGACGAAATAATCGCCCGCCTTTCCCGCCAGGGACGCGAGCGGAAATCCGGTCTCGAACTCGCAGCCCAGGCTCAGGAACTCCCCTATCCGGTAGACGTTGCCGTGGTTTGCGACCTCGCCCCGCTCAATGGACAGCGAAGCCTTCATCGTCGGCGGTGTGTACGAGATGTAATCGGAAACCGGAGCACCAGCGAGCTTGAGGCCCGGAGCCGGGAACACGAAATTGATCGTTGCGTTCAGCGTTTTGGTTTTCTGGGTCAGCCTCGCGGGAAGCTGGAAAAACGTATTGCGAAGCCGCCTGGTTACCGGAATGGAAGTGTTGGGCGCCTTCAGTTTTTTGTGCAGCTTTTCGTAGGCGGCATCGACCGATGCTGCCTCCTCATCCAGGCGGATTCTTCTTTTGGCTGCGGCGGAATCCGGCTCCGAACCCGGGCGGATTTTCTGCAATTCGTCGAGTGCTTTTTGCCGCGCATTCGCATATCGATTGCAGATGACGCCCAAGGTCGCGCTGAACGCGTCGTGCGTTTTCGCCAGAAAGTCCATCGCGAATTCGGGCTTTCCGAAATCGCTATGAACATCGAAATGATTGTCGAAGAACAAGCGGTTCATCTCGATCAACTTGTCTGGCTTGCCGGGATTTTCGAGGAACGCGTTTTGAAGCTTCAGAAACTTTTCATGTTCGGCTTCGAGCCTCTTGATCGACTTCCCTAGCTCGCGAAAGTCGCTGACCGGATCGCCGTAGAGAAGAAAATCCTGAACCACGCGGTCGACCAGGCAAAAGAAATGCTGGCTGCGCGCACTGATCAGCGTTTGGCGTGCAGACCTGATCATCTCGGTCGATTTCTTGAGACTGCCGGCGTTGACCGGGTTCAGCGCCTCGTGCGAATCGAGCAATTTCTCGATATCGAGCGCTTTCGATTTCGCCGTGTAGCCCGCGCCGACACTGCCACTCAGCATCTGCCCTGGACCCAGCGAGGCATTTGCATCTGCTGCGACCGAATATGAAGTGGCCGTCAGTGCTCCCAGTTTTTCCCGCGAACTGTTTCTCTCGGTGAGACCCGCGACCGTCGACACTCCGATTTCGTTACCCACGCTGTGATCGTCCAGCGGATACGCGGTCTTGAATTTCTCGACGAACGCCTGGGCCGAAGACGACCCGGATTCGCCAATCAGACCATCGGCCATCGCGTGAAGCGATCTCTGGCAACCGCCGTAGTCGAATATCTTCTTGTCGTCGAGGCTGCAGGGATGGTCGGCGTCGGGACGCAAGGCATTTCTCTGGGCGATGTTGCCAGTCACCTGTCTTACCCGCCGCACTGTTTTGACGAAATTGCGGACCGAGGCACGAGACGAGCGATGCCCCCAGAAGGTGTAGCGATTGGCTCGTTGCGGTCCTTCCGCCTCATACACTTTCTGCACCGTCGCGCCATCGACAAAATCGCCGTGGCCCTTTTTCATGTCTACTGCAAGCCCCGCGCTTCCCGACGCGATACCTGGAATCGATCCTTTCACTTGCCCGAGAAGACCGATATCGAACGAATCGAGTTTCAGGAGAAGGGTGTCGTCATCGTCGTCGCGCACTAGATCGACGTTATTCAACTTGTTGGCCTGAATGCTCGCCCACACAGCACCACTGGCGCCTGCCGAATGGCCCATGTCGTATCCCATGCCCACTTTGCCACCGAGCGATTTCTCCGAAGTGTTTCTCACGCCGGCCCTGGGCTTCGTGATGTCCGGATTCGAAAACTCGGCCCCCTTGACGCTCTCGCTCGCATAGGCCGCGAAATGATTTTTCGATGCGTACGCAAAATGGAATTTTCCCAGCCGCTCGAAGAAGTGTTCGTACTTCTCGGCAAGCTGCGCATCGCACTCGCTCCAGTTTTTCAATCGTGCCGCGTCGTCCGCAAGATCGCGCAGAAGGTCGTGCGCAATCAGCGAAAGTTCTCGCTGCGACATTGCGGGGTTGGACGAAGGATCGAGTGTCGATCGCTTGTCGCTCGCGACTTTCACGGCCTCGTCCAGGAAGCGCGTCTCGAAGCTTTTCACCTTGTCGATGAAGTTGCGTGCAGACCCCGGCCTGCGGGAAGCACCCGCCTTGTCGAAATCGTCGGCCACCAACTGCGACAAAGTTTTGAATAAGGCAAATAGAGCCGGCGGGACGAACACGCCGCACGTCGCCGCAAGAGACATTGCGTTGGGTTTGTCGCTTTTGCTGTCGCTGTCGCTAGCTGCAGCAGGCAGTAAAAGAGCTTGATCGAGCAGTCGCTGCTGCACATCGGCACGCCATGCCAGCATTGCCAACTCGCGGATATCCGGCAGCGAGGACCGCTTTTTCTCTGTGCCGAGTTCCAACGACCAGTCATTCGGGGGACGCATAACACTCCTTTGTTGAAGAACAAATGAGTGCCCCCCCTCTCGCGTACGGTTCGCTGGCTAAGGGTATGTCATGACGCGCATTGCACGCGTCATGTTTTGGTCAGTCGATACGTCACAGACCTTTCGCGATCAATCGATCGGCGTAATCCTGCCACTTCGAATCCTTGTCGAGTCCGTCGAAAAGACCTTGCGCGGCAAGCTTCGCCACCCAGTCCTGTTTGTCCGCAATGGCGCTTGCCATGAGCGGATCGAACCCGCCCTCTTTCACCGTGTTTGCAGCCTCGCGCATTTCTTCTGCGCGGCGTTTGCCGTGCTGCACTACGCGGCTGAAAAAATACGCGCCCTGCTTGGGCCAATCGATCTGCGGGAATGTTTCTGCAAGCGTCGGAAGCACGCTGTCTTCGACGCCGTATTTGCGGGCGTTCGTGTAGCACTCGATCACCAGCGCTTCGAGTCCCTTGATCATGATGCTGCGCGACATCTTGATGGCCGATGCCACGCCCAGATCGTCGGACACCGACTTCGCATCCATGCCCCAGGCGGCGAGCGTTTCGGCAAGCGATGCAGATTTTTTGCCGCCCAGAAGCATGGGCACCTTGATGCCGTAAGGCGGCACCGAGGTCATCACGCCGGCTTCCACGTAGAACGCGCCAGTCGCATCGATCAGGGCAGCGCACTGCTGCTTGGTACCCGGCGATGCGGAGTTCAGATCGAGGAACAGCGTTCCGGGCTTGATGTGTTTCGCGGCCTCTTGCGCCACTGCCAACGTGTTCGATGCCGTGACCGCCGAGATGATCAGATCGGATGCTTTGCAAAGCGATTCGGCACTCGAATGCAGGGTGACGCCAGCAGCGGCAGCCTGCTCTTCGGCGGCGCTTCGCCAGGCCGACTGTGATGGATCCGCGAGCTTTGCGTCCCACGCGCCGATCGCTTGCACACCATCTTTCGGCTTGAGGCCCGCGCTGAATGTGCGGCCCACTTCACCGTAGCCGATGAGTCCGATTTTCGTAGCCATGTCGCTATCTCACTCTCGTGTGTTGGTTGTCCGACTCAGTCGTACCAGTAGAGCTTGGTCGGGTTATCGACCAGCAGTTTGTGCAGAAGCCCGTTGTCCGCCGTGAAGAGCGGCAGCAGATCGACGAGCTTGCCGTCGTCGGGCATTTCGCGGACGTTGGGATGCGGCCAGTCGGTGCCCCACAACACGCGATCGGGCGCAGCCTGGATCAGCTTTTGCGCGAACGGAGCTGAGTCGGCGTAAGGCGGATTCACGTTCGAGAGCGCGGCGGAAATACGTTCCGCACCGCTCACCTTCACCCATGCACGCTGGTCTTTCATGAGATCGAGCAGCAACGCAAAGGGCTCCTGATCGAGGCCGTTCTGCACCATGGTGCGACCCATGTGATCGATCACGAAAGGAACCGGCAGTGTGTCGAGGAAAGCCTTGTAGGTGACGATGTCCTGCGCATCGAGATGCAGAACCAGATGCCAGCCCAACTTCGCGATCCGGTTCGCCATGCGGGTGACGGTGGGCAGATCGGGCGCGCCGCCAAGATGCTTCACGAAGTTGAAGCGCACCGAACGCACGCCCCCTTTATGTAGCTCGATCAGTTCGGCATCGGTGATGCTGTCGCCAACCATCGCCACGCCACGATAGGTATCCGGCGATTTCGAAATCGCATCCATCATGGCGCTGTTGTCGTGTCCGTGAACGCTGGCCTGCACGAGAACGACTCGCTCTATGCCCAACAGCTTGTGCAACTCAGCCAGTTGCGCCGCAGGCGCATCGGGCGGTGTGTAGCTGCGGTTGTCCGAATACGGAAACACATTGCCGGGTCCGAACACATGGCAGTGCGCATCGCACGCGCCAGGTGGCAAACGAAACGTCGGCTTGCTCGGGTTGGGATGCGGAGGAGGAGTCGATTTCATGCAAACACTCGTTCAAAGAACACAAAAACTCAGGACGATCGGCTTAGGTCAGGCTTACTGTTTAGGGATACCCGCTTTGTCGATCACGGCGCCCCAGCGCTTGATGTCGGCAGAAAGCAGATCGGCCATTTGCTTGGGCGTGCCCGCACGCGCTTCCACGTTCAATTCGGCCAAACGCTTCTTGACGTCAGGCGAATTGACAGCGGTATTCACTTCCTTGTTCAGGCGCGCGATGACGTCGGCTGGCGTCTTGGCGGGAGCGGCCAGTGCGTTCCACGAGGTCGCGTTGAAGTTGGGCACGCCCGACTCCTTCACGGTGGGCACGTTGGGCAGCACATCGGCACGCTTGTCGCCCATCACGGCCAGCGCTGTCAGTGCCTTCGCTTCGATCTGCGGCAACACAGGCGCAAGGATTTCCACTGCAGCGTCGATCTGTCCGCCACGCAGCGCCGTAATCACAGCAGGTGTGCCGTTGAACGGAATCACTTGAACATTGATGCCAGCGGAAGTCTTGAACAGTTCGGCCGCCAGATTCTGGGTGCTCCCGACTGCGATGCTGCCTACGTTCAATTTGCCGGGGTTCGCCTTGGCGAATGCCATCAAATCGGTGATCGACTTGAACTTCGAATCGGCGGGCGCGACGACTGCGATGTCGAAGAAGCCAAGCGTGGAAATCGGAGCCAGATCGTTGACCGTATCGAACGGCAGCGACTTGAACAGACCTACGGAAACCGCGCTTCCGTTGGACATCAGCAGCAGCGTATGGCCATCGGGTGTCGCCTTCGCAACCGTGTCGCCGGCAACTACACCACCGGCACCCGGCTTGTTGTCGATGATGATCGGCTGGCCCATGTTGTCGGACATTTTTTGGGCGACCACACGAACCGTCAGATCGGCCACGCCGCCCGGGCCGAAGGGCACGACGATACGGATCGGACGATTGGAAAGAGGTTGAGCCAGAGCCGAAGACATGCCGACGCTCAGACCGAAAAGAGTAGTGATTGCGCATAGCACTGCGCCACGCCTGGACAGGAGTTTCATTTGTATCCTCGCACCTTGAAGTTATTGGAAAGCAGCGGGAGTCATCGATGGCGATAACTACCGCGTGCCCATACTCTGCAACAAGCCGCGAGTCTCTACAACCCGCATTTGCGACAGGTTGTTATCGCAAATCGGCATATCTGCAGAGCTGGCTACGAACGCCTATCGGGAGACGCCCAGCAGCTTGTCGACAAGCGCAGGGTTTTCGCGAAGTTCCAGCGCGGTTCCCGAATGCATGACGGTGCCGCGGTCGAGCACCACTGCGGCGTCCGAGATAGCCAGAATCGCTTGGGGATGTTGCTCGACGATGATGGCCGACATACCTTCGTCGCTGGTGATTCGGCGAATCGCGCGAAGCAGTTCTTCCACGATGATCGGCGCGAGTCCTTCGAGCGGTTCGTCGAGCAGAAGGATCTTCGGGTTCAACACCAGAGCACGCGCGACAGCCAGCATCTGCTGCTCGCCGCCCGAGAGTTGCGTGCCCAGATTCGTCTTGCGTTCTGCCAGTCGCGGGAACATCGCGTACGCCATGTCGGGCGTCCAGCGACCCGGTCGTGCCACTGCGGTCAGATTCTCGTGAACCGTGAGCGACTTGAAAATGTTCCGCTCCTGCGGCACCCATCCGATGCCCGCTTCCGCACGGTTGTGCGACTGCAGCTTGTGGATCATCCGACCGCCCAGCGAGATCGTTCCGCCGTGCTGACGCGTTGCGCCTGCGAGCGTGTTGATCAGCGTGGTCTTGCCGGTGCCGTTGCGTCCCAGCAAAGCCAGCGTGTGGCCCTCGTCCAGCGCGATGTTGATGTTCTGAAGAACGATCGCTTCGCCGTAACCGGCGCTGAGGTTTTCGATTCGAAGGAGTTCAGCCATGTGCTTCTTCTCCATGTCCGAGATACACGGCTTTGACCTGCGGATCGTTCGCGATTTCGTCGGGCGTTCCTTCTGTAAGCACCGTGCCGTTCACCAGCACGGTCATGCGCGTGGCGAAACTGAAAACCAGATCCATATCGTGTTCGATCAAAAGTATCGACACATCGGCCGGCAGTGCGGCGACTGTCTGAAGCAATTCTTCGCGCTCGCCGGCAGGCACGCCGGCCACCGGTTCATCGAGCAGCAGAACGCGTGGTTCGCATGCCAGTGCAATTGCAATTTCCAGAAGACGTCGTTTGCCGTAAGCGATCACGCGTGTCGTCTGGTGCATCACATCGGTCAGGTGAAATTGCTCGAGCAATTGCGCGCATCGCTCCGCGACTGCGGCGTTCTTTCCGAGCGGTTTCCACCAGCCACCGCCGAGACCGCGATGCTGCGACACCACCATAGCGAGCGTCTCCAGCGGCGTCATCGAATCGAACAGCTGGTTGATCTGGAATGTGCGCACCATGCCGCGTTCCACACGCGCGTGCGGGCTCATTCGCGTGATGTCGGTGCCTTCGAGAGCGATCGATCCCGATGTCGATTCGAGCACTCCCGTGAGCAGATTCACCAGCGTCGTTTTACTCGCACCGTTCGGGCCGATCAGTGCGTGGCGAGCACCGAGGCGCAGATCGAGCGAGACATCGTTAGTGGCGGTGATTCCGCCGAATTTCTTCACCAGGTTTTTGGTGCTGAGCACCACCGGCGCTTCCGCCGCTGCTCGGAAATGCTCTGCGGTGTTGTTGGTTGCGAAGGGGCTGGAACTCATGATCGACCTCCCTTGAACCAGAGCCATGGTTTGAGCACGCGATCGCGTCCGACCATCACCAGCACCACCAGAATCAGCCCGATCCAGAACATCCAGTATTGAGGCGTGATGGTCGACAGGTTGTCCTGCAGAACCTTGAACACGATCGCACCGGCAATCCCGCCATACAGCCAGCCCACCCCGCCGATGACAAGCATCAACAGCACGTCGGCCGAGCGGTCGAACGCAAGCACATCGAGCGATGCGAAGCCGGTCGTTTGCGCGAGCAAGGCGCCTGCTGCACCTGCCACGCCGGCAGCAATCGTGTAGATGACGGCAATGCGCTTGACCACCGGAATACCGATAGCGCCTGAGCGCAGTCGGTTGTCGCGAATCGCCTTAAGCGTTGCGCCGAAAGGTGAGTGAACAATGCGGCGCATGACGAGGAAAAGAATCAGCAACACGCTTAACGAATAAAGCGCCGCCACACGACCGGTGAGCTCGAAATCCCAGGTGCCGAGCACCGGTCCGAGCACAACGCCTTGCAGGCCGTCGGCACCGCCGGTGAGCCAGTCGAGCTTGTTGGCGAGTTCCAGAAGAATCAGCGCGACGCCGAGGGTGACCATCAAACGCGTGAGATCGGAACCGCGAAGAATCGTGATGCTGCACACCGCGCCAAGCGCTGCCGACAGCACGATCGCGAACAGCAATCCGACGGTGGGATCGGGCATGACCAGCTTGGCGAACAGTGCCGCTGCATACGCGCCGAATCCGAAAAATGCGGCATGGCCCAAGGACACGATGCCGGTGTAGCCAAGGATCAGATCGAGCGAGACCGCGAACAGCGCGACGATCGCGATTTCGTTGATCATGAGCGCGTGGCTGGGCATGACGAAGACCATTGCGAAGGCGAGCAGCCAGACGATCGGCTCCCACACTTTCATGCGGGAAGACCTCGTGAGTTCGGCTTCGAATTTCGGCGCGATCACGGGCGTTGCATGGGAAACGGGGGTCAAGGGGGTTTTGTCGGGAGTGCTCATTACTTGCCTCCCTTGCGCGTGAACAGTCCCTGGGGACGCCACATCAGAATCACGATCATCAGGGAATACACAATGAATGCGCCGAGCTTGGGAATGAAGTATTTGCCTGCAACATCGGCAATGCCGAGCAGCAGTGCAGCGACGAGCGGTCCGGTAATCGACGAGGTGCCGCCGACGGCAACGACGATCAGGAAATAGAACATGTACTTGAGCGGAAAGATCGGATCGAGGCTCAGGATTTCAGCGCCGAGTGCACCGCCCAAACCTGCAAGGCCGGAGCCCACCGCAAAAGTCAAAAGAAACACGCGATTCACGTTGATGCCCATGCCGGATGCGACACGCGGGTCATCGACTGCAGCGCGCAGCCGGCTGCCGAATCGGGTTTTGGAAAGAATCAGCTGCAACACCACCGTGAGCGCCGCGCAGACCAGAATAATGAAGATGCGGTAGTGCCCCATGCCCAGCGTGAACGGGTCGGATCCGATTTCGGTACGGCCCTTGAGCCACTGGGGCAGTTGCACGTTCTGCTGCGACGAGCCGATGAAGTAGTCGACCGCAGCGACCGACATGAACGCCAGGCCGATCGAGAACAGCACCTGGTCAAGATGGGGCCGTGAGTACATCGGTCTGTACAGCGTACGTTCCAGAACCGCCCCAGCCAGTGCAACCGAAATGAAAGAGATCGGCAGGCATAGCGCGAACGGCACGCCCCACTTCTGCATCAGCAGCACGGTGATATACCCACCGGCCATGGCGAACGAACCGTGCGCCAGGTTGATGAAGTTCATCAGCCCCATGGTCACCGCCAAGCCTACCGCCAGCACGAACAAAAGCATGCCGAAGGCGATGCCGTCAAAAAGAATAGTCAACACTGCGGATCAAACCTTTGTCTGTGCTTCAAATTGAACAATCGGCCGAAGCCGATTGTTTACTCCAGAAATTACCGGGAGATTATTTGCTCTTGCCCGGATCCTTGACGTCCTTCACCGAGTCGAACTCGACGTTGTAAAGACCGCCGTTGACCTTCTCGACCTTGCGCAGATAGATGTCCTGCACGACGTCACGCGTTTGCGCGTCGATGTACATCTTGCCGCGCGGGCTTTCGAACAACTGGCCCTTCATCGCTGCGAGCAATGCATCGCCGCCGCCGACACCCTTGGTCTTCTTCAGCGCTTCGTAAATGATGTGCATGCCGTCATAGCCACCCACAGCCATGAAGTTGGGGCGCATGCCGGGGTTGGCTTTCTGGAATGCAGCAACGAACTTCTTGTTCATGTCGGAAGAATGAGCGGCCGAGTAATGGTGAGCCGTCACAACACCCAAAGCGCCGTCGCCCATGTCGTTCAACTGATCGTCATCGGTCAGATCGCCGGTGCCGATCAGCCTGATGCCGGCCTTGTCCATGCCGCGTTCCAGGAACTGCTTCATGACTGCAGCGCCAGCGCCCGAGGGCACGAACACGAACAGCGCGTCGGGCTTCAGATCGCGAACTTTTTGCAGGAAGGGAGCGAAATCGGGGCTACGCAAAGGAACGCGCAGCTTGTCGAGCACTTTGCCGCCGTTGAATTCCATGCGTTCCGAGAAGAACTTTTCACCGTCGAGGCCCGGGCCGTAATCGGACACCAGCGTGACTACCGTCTTGATTCCATTCTTCGGAGCCCAGTCGCCGAGCGCAACCGATGCCTGGGGCACGGTGAAGCTGGAACGAACGATGTAGGGAGAAGCTTGCGTGATGCTCGAGGTGGCCGCAGCCATCACGACTTCAGGCGTCTTGGACTGGGTGGCGATAGGAGCGGTAGCCAATGCCAGGGGCGTCAGACCGAAGCCTGCGAGCACGCTGACCTTGTCGTTCACCACGAGTTCCTGCGCGATGCGCTTGGTGACGTCGGGAATGCCGGTGTCGTCCTTCAGGACCAGCACGACTTTCTTGCCGCCGACCATGTCGCCGTTCTGCGCCATGTAAAGCTTCGCGGCGGCTTCGATCTGCTTGCCGGTAGACGCTTGCTGGCCGGTCATGGGAAGGATCAGACCGATCTTGAAGGTGTTGTCCTGGGCGAAAGCGACGCCCGACAAACCGGTTGCGGCTGTCAGAGCAAGAGCTCCTGCGGCGCGAATCAAATGACGTTTTTGCATATTGAGAGGTCTCCTGGAAAAAGAGTTGTGATCAGGCAACCGGGAAGATGGTTACGCAGATCGTGGCGCATTGTCCTTGAAAGTGCACGAGTTCGTCATTGGCAGAAACACCCGTAATACGCGCACCAAAGTAAAGCTTGCCCGTAAGTTTCATTAAAGGAAGTTCGCTTGCGCGAACATCATGCCGCAGCTTCTTCACGGTAGGCAGAGTCGATAGTGATCGATCCCACCACGCGAGACACGCAGGCACAAATTCTTTTGTTTTCCTGTTTTTCGTGTTCGCTCAGGAACACATCGCGATGATCGATCTCGCCGTCCACCGACAGCACGTCCATGACGCAAAGACCGCATTCGCCACGCCTGCAATCGGAAAGCGTCTCGACGCCGGCCATTTCGAGTGCGTCGATCAGGCTGCAATCGGCATTGACCGTGATGGCCAGCTTGTGACGCGGGATCTCGACTCGGAACGGTTGCGGAGCGAAACGACCGCTATTGCCAAAGGTCTCGTAGCGCAGATGCGCCATCTCGCGACCGGAATCAGCCCAGGCTTTTTTGACTGCGTCGAGCATGGGCACCGGGCCGCAAATATAGAGTTGCGCACCCGGCTCGAGCGATGCGATTTCTGCTGCAAAGTCGAAGGGTGCCGACGTGTTGGCGACGAACTTGTCACCCAGCGCTTCCTTCAGCGAATCTCCGTACGCCAGCTCCTGATCTCCGCGAGCGCCGTAAAGCATGCGCACCTTGGCGCCGCGCGACGCGAGTACCTGCGCCATGCGAACGATGGGAGTCACGCCGATGCCACCGGCCACCAGCAGATAAGAAGGCGCATCGAAGGCGAGCGGGAAATGATTCTGCGGATCGCCGATGGTCACACGGTCGCCCTTTTCGAGCCGCCACATGGCCAGCGAGCCGCCGCGTCCTTCGTCGAGGCGCTTCACCGCGATGCGATAAACGCCCTCGCCTGCGTGGCCCACCAACGAATACGAACGGGCTTGCGGCTGGCCGTTCACCAGCACCTGAATCTGCAAATGGCTGCCGGCATCGAAGGGCAGCAGTGCGCTGCCGTCTGCGGGTCGAATGGAAAACTCGCGAACCGTCGGCGTGATGTCGCGAATATCGGCGATGACTGCATCGGTCCAGTTGTGGGTCGTGCGCATGGGTGTCTCTTGTCTTTTGCTTGGTGTTTCGTGGGTGGGCTTTTTTGGCGAGCGGCTGCTCTAGCTTCGGCGTCGAATCAGTTGAACACCCGGCATGTGCGATTGCGTGGACACGGCCTCTTTGAGGTTTCGCTGTGCAATGCGCGAATGCTCTCGCATGATGGCTTCGGCACGCGATCCTTCACGCGATTCGATCGCCTCGATGACCTGCCAGTGCTGGTCCTGCGCGACGATCAGCATGTCGCGAGCGGCAGGCGAATTCGCCTGCACGATCACGAATCCGGACGGCGAAGCGAACGGCAGGCTCATCACGCGTTCGAGTTGACGCGCAATCACATCGCTGCCGGACATTTCCGAGAGCAGCGCGTGGAACGACGCATTCAGCTTCACGTACTTCGCAAAATCTTCATCGCTCAAAGATGCGCTTTTGAGAACCGCATCGATTTCGCGAAGGCAGGCCCTCGCCTCGTTCAGCACAACCGGCGGTGCGCCGCGTTCGGCGGCAAGCCTCGCGGAAAGTCCTTCGATCGTGCCGCGCAATTCAATCGCTTCCGACACATCGCGTTCCGAAAAAGTCTTCACCCGATAACCGCCATTGGGCAACGCTTCGAGCAGCCCTTCCTGCTCCAGTCGCATCAGGGCGGCGCGAATCGGCGTTCGCGATACGCCCAGCATCTCGACGATGGACAGCTCGGCAATGCGAGTACCGCCGGGCAACTCGCCCGACAACACGAGTTCGCGCAATCGGAGTTGCGCTTTCACGGCTTGCGACGCGCCTGTGTCCGCCGCATCTGCTACAGCGTTTTTGACTTGATGAATCATCGAGTCGACGCCTTCAGGCTGCGCGCCGGTCGGCCGAGTGAATCGGAATCACCGGCGACGATTTGCCCGGTGGTTTTTCGAGCGCGACCATTCGGTCGATCAGACGACGCGCCCACATGGCGCCGGCGTCGATGCTGAGGTTGTAGAACTCGTGATCCGGATGCTCGTTGATGGCTATCTGCTGCGCTTCCAGCACGATTTCGTCTTCCTTGAAAATGCCCGCCACGCCTTCGCGCAGGTTGTGGGTCATCATCTGTTCGCCCAGGCAATAGTTGCGCGTGAAAGCCCAGAAATACAGGCAGCTTCCATCGGTCTCGGGCGTGATCGTGTTGAGTACGTAACCGTTCACGCCTTTGCTGCGATCGCCGACGGGATCGTCCTTTGTCGGCACCGCGCCGCTACCGGCTTCGGCCACGCCCACATCGATGTTCACGGTGCAAGGCGCTTCGAACTTGATGATCTGCCAGCGGTCGACCTTGCCGACGTAGCCGCGCGAATGCTTGATCTGGCCCGCCCAGAACGGTGGCGGGGAAACGTCTTCGATCCAGCGAGTGACGGTGGCCGAGCGATCGCCGTGGGTCGCCACGAACGGAGCTTCTGCCACTTCGCGGTGTCCGAGGCTTGAGCCGTGCACGAAGGTTTCGTGGGTCAGGTCCATGAGGTTGTCGACCACCAGGCGGTAGTCGCACTTCACGCGAATCATCTTGCCGTCGCCAGCCCAGAGCGGGTCGTCGTTCCAGTGCATGTCGGGTATCAACGCGGGATCGGCCTTGGCCGGATCGCCGGGCCAGACCCACGCGAAGCGGTGCTTCTCGACCACCGGGAATGTTCGAACGCAAGCGGACGGGTTGAGCGTTTCCTGGCTGGGCATGTGGGTGCAACGACCCTGGCTGTTGTATGCCAGGCCGTGGTATCCGCACACCACTTCATCGCCTTCCAGATGACCCATCGACAGCGGCAGCAGGCGATGCCAGCACGCGTCTTCGAGCGCGGCGACCGCGCCATCGGTCTTGCGAAAAAGCACCATTTTCTGATTGCAGATAGTGCGCGGAAGGAGTGCGTGTTTCAGTTCTACGTCGTATGCAGCGGCGTACCACGCGTTCATGGGGAAATGATTTTTTGACGTGTTCATGGATACGGAATGTATACAGACCTGCCTAAATTTCCAGCAATATCTTCATTTTTAAGGGTAAACACTGAGGTTTCGGTATCCCAAAACGGTGCGCCGACTTGATTTAGGATCGGTGCTGTCCCTGCTGCCGATCGAGCGCCAGCTCCTCGCAGCAATTCCGGCCCGATTCCCGCCCCGATTCGTTTTTTGGAGAAATTCATGACCGTGCGCACAACGCCGCCATTCCGTGCCGACCATGTCGGCAGTTTTCTGCGTCCCAAATTCTTGCTGGAAGCCCGCGAGAAAAAAGCCAAGGGTGAGATCAGCGCCGAAGAATTGCGCAAGGTCGAAGACCGCGCGATTACCGACATCGTGAAATTCCAGGAAGACGTCGGCCTGCAGAGCATCACCGACGGCGAATTCCGTCGCACCTATTTCCACGTCGACTTCCTCGCGCAAATCGGCGGCGTCAAAACCGACATCCCGTTCATCGTGAAGAAACCGGACGGCACCGAAGAGCTGTCGCCGCCGGTCATGAAAGTGGTCGACAAGGTTCGTCACATCAAAGACATCCAGTTGGCCGACTTCCAGTATTTGAAGAGCCAGGTAAGCGCGGGCAAGACCCCGAAGGTGACCATCCCCTCGCCTACCATGCTGCACTTCCGCGGTGGACGCGCCGGCATCAGCAAAGAGCATTACCCGGAACTCGAACCCGATTTTTACGACGACGTCGCGAAGGCATACGGCGACGAACTGCGCAGCCTGGCCGCCGCCGGTTGCACCTACGTTCAGATGGACGACACCAACCTGGCCTATCTGTGCGATGAACACATGCGTGAAGCGGCGCGTGCTCGCGGCGATGACCCGAACGAGCTGCCGCATCGCTATGCGAAGTTCATCAACAAGGTGGTCGCTCAGAAACCTGCAGGCATGACGCTGGCGATGCACTTGTGTCGAGGCAACTTCAAGAGCACGCACGCTGCATCGGGCAATTACGAGCCGGTAGCGGAAGCGCTGCTCTCGGAGATGAATCTGGACGCGTACTTCCTCGAGTACGACGACGATCGCAGCGGCGATTTCCGTCCTCTGCGCTTCGTGCCGAAGGGCAAGATCGTGGTGCTCGGACTGGTGACCACGAAGTTCGGCGAGCTCGAGAGCAAAGACGTGCTCAAGCGTCGAATCGACGAGGCGGCTAAGTACGTTCCGATCGATCAGCTCGCGTTGTCACCGCAATGCGGCTTCAGCAGCACGGTGCATGGCAACGACATCGCAGTCGAAGCGCAACGCACGAAACTCCGACTGGTGATCGAAACCGCTCAGGAAGTTTGGGGCGACGCGTAAGCATCGAACGCCACTACCGACGCGACTCCATAAAAAAAGCGGCTCGGATATTTTCCGAGCCGCTTTTTTTTCGATGACCTGGTTCGATTAGAACTTGTAGACAACGCCCATGGAAACCGACGAGAGGCTTGCGAAGGACTTGTCGCCCGCCTTGCCAAAGTTTTCGATTTCACCGCGAACTGCGATCGACTTGGTCACGTCGTATTGCAAACCAATGCCAAACACGGGAGCGAAGTTGGTCTTGCTTGCTGCGAAGGACGCTTGGCTGTTGGGAACGCTTAGGTTTCCAGTCAGATTGGTGTGATTCACCGTAACGCCAAGCTTGCCGAAGAAGGACAAGCCGTGAACTGCGGCCGTCGAGAGCTTGGCTGCAGCAAAGTACGATGAGCTGCCAGCCGTGTAGGCAATTTTCATAGCCTGGCCCGAGTTTCCGAACGTACCTTTGGTGCGATGGACATAACCACCTTCGATTGCGAGGTTCTGGTTGAAGTCGTAGCCGCCGAACAGCTTCACGTCCATTTTGTGGAGCTCACGCGAATAATGCGATCCGGAATCCTCAAGATCCTGATCGACTTCCTTGTTGAGGTCGTAATAGCTTTTACCGAGGGATCCGCCGACGTAGTAGCCCGAACTTTGGGCTTGAGCAGCGGTTGCGCCGAATGCGCCGATGACCAGCGCGGACGCGATCATTGCTTTCTTGAAAGACATGGAGACTCCTTTTTTTAAGAGTCGGCAGTCTAGGTTTCAAAAACGCGTTTTCAGAGGCGATTACCGAGTCTTACGGGCGCCCGTCGCCCGGTGCGCTATGAGCACATAGCGCACTCGAAAGACAGATTAAACAGCCGCCTGATCAAGCCTCAACAAACGAACCGCGTTGTCTTTCAGAATGCCCGGCATGACCTCGGGTTTGAAGCCGGCTTCCTCGAAATCTTTCAGCCAGCGGTCGGGCGTGATCAACGGGTAGTCGCTTCCGAAAATGATGCGATCCTTGAGTAACGTGTTGGCGTACTGAACCAGCTGCTTCGGGAAGTACTTGGGACTCCAGCCCGACAGATCGATCCAGACGTTCGGCTTGTGCAGCGCGACCGAAATTGCTTCGTCCTGCCACGGAAAACTGGGGTGCGCCATGATGATTTGCATGTCGGGAAAGTCGATTGCGACATCGTCCAGATGCATCGGATTCGAATATTCCAGACGAAGGCCGCCGCCGCATCGCATGCCGCTTCCGATTCCGCTGTGTCCGGTGTGAAACACCGCCGGCAGCTTGTATTCGTTGATGACTTCGTAGATGGGCCAGGCCATGCGGTCGTAGGGGTGGTAGCCCTGCACCGTGGGGTGGAACTTGAATCCCTTGACGCCCATTTCCTCGATGAGGCGACGCGCTTCGCGGGCGCCCATTTTTCCCTTGTGCGGATCGATGCTGCCGAAGGCAATCATCATGTCGCTGTTCTTGAGCGCGGCCTCTGCGATCTCTTCGTTGGGCACACGCTTGCGGCCCAGATTCGACTCGGTATCGACCGTGAACATGACCAGGCCGATTTTGCGTTCGCGGTAATAGGCGATCGACTCTTCGATAGTGGGACGTTTGCCCGACTTGAAGTATTTGTCGGCAGCGCGATCGAATTCTTCGCCGTAGTTATCGAAGGGATTCCAGCAGCTCACCTCTGCATGGGTGTGCATGTCGATCGCGATCAGGTTCTTGTAGTCCACGTTTTGTCTCCGTTGCGCAATGAGCGCCGTGTTCGTCGATTCTTATGGCCGAGTTGTAGGGAAAACACCGAGCAATGAGGTCTGCCAGATGCTTGAATTGATTATATGGAATAACCATAATTTCGATCAAACCGAAAGCACTCATGACCCAGGATATTCAACTCGACTTCACCGGAGACAACAACGAAGTCGCTGTCATTCGTCTCACGCGCCCGACGAAGCGTAACGCACTCAACGACGCCCTCATTCTTTCGCTACAACGCATTTTCGAATCGCTGCCGCCTACGGTGGGCGCTGCGGTTCTGGATGGCGACGGCCCCCATTTTTGTGCCGGTCTGGATCTGAGCGAATTGAAGGAGCGTGACGCCGGGCAAGGGGTGTACCACTCACGCATGTGGCATCTGGCGCTCGAAAAACTTCAGTACGGCCCGGTGCCTGTCATTGCAGCATTGCACGGTGCGGTCGTGGGCGGCGGACTCGAACTCGCAAGCGCCTGCCACATTCGAGTGGCCGATGAAACCACTTTCTACGCCTTGCCGGAAGGATCGCGCGGCATTTTCGTGGGCGGCGGCGGCGCGGTGCGCATTCCCAAGCTCATTGGCGCTGCACGCATGACCGACATGATGCTCACCGGTCGCGTGTACAACGCGGTGGACGGCGACAAGATCGGATTTGCGCAGTACCTCGTTCCCGAAGGCACCGCGTTCACGAAGGCGGTCGAGCTCGCCAAGCAGATCGCGACCAACGCGCCGCTCACCAACTACGCACTTATCCACGCCCTGCCCCGCATAGCAGAGCAACCGGCGGATCAAGGCTTTTTCACAGAAGCACTGATGGCCTCGATTGCGCAGAGCGCTCCGGAAGCGAAAGAGCGCGTGAGGGCTTTCCTCGAAGGCCGCGCCGGCAAAGTTCAAAAGCAATAAACAAAGCAAGCACAGTAGAAGAACAAAAATGCTGGAGACAACCATGAACATGGCAGAAAAAACCGCTCTGGATATAAGCAAGAGCGACAACAACATGAAGTCGCCTCGCTATCGGAAGCTGGAGTTTCCCGTGAACGAAGTGCAGCTTCGCGACGGCGACAACGGCACCCAGTACATGATGGCCACCATGCCGCTCGGCGACTATGCAGCTCGCATGACCGACCGCCTGATTCATTGGGCGCACGAAACTCCCGATCGCACTTTCATCGCGCAACGCGTGAAGAACGCCGACGGCACTACCGGCGACTGGCGCCACGTGTCTTACGCACAAGCATTGGATTCGGCGCGCAGCATCGGGCAAGCATTGCTAGATCGCAAGTTGAGCGTCGACAGGCCCGTCATTATTCTGAGCGACAACGACATCGAGCATGCGCTGATGGGTCTGGGTTGCATGTACGCAGGCATCCCCTACTGCCCGGTTTCCCCGGCATATTCGACGGTCAGCAAGGACTACGAAAAGCTTCGTCACATCGTCGCCACGCTCACGCCTGGCCTGGTGTTCGCATCCGATGCCTCGCGTTACGGCGCGGCGATTGCTGCAACGGTTCCGGCAGATGTCGAAGTCGTGATCCACAAAAACGCGAACCTCGTCGCCAATCGCAAGATCACATCGTTCGACGAATTGCGCGCAACGCCGGCCACGCCTGCTGTCGATGCCGCGGCCGATGCAGTTACGCCCGACACGATCACGAAGTTTTTGTTCACGTCGGGCTCCACCAAATTGCCCAAGGCGGTAGTGAACACGCACCGTATGTGGTGCGCGAATCAGGAGCAGATGCGTCTGTCTATGCCGGTGCTTGCAGAAGAACCGCCGGTCCTGGTCGACTGGCTGCCCTGGAACCACACCTTCGGCGGCAATCACAACGTGGGCACCACCATTTACAACGGCGGCACTCTGTACATCGACGATGGCAAGCCGACTCCAGCCTTGATGGGCGAGACCTTCCGGAATCTGCGCGAGATTGCACCGACCGTTTACTTCAACGTTCCGACCGGCTTCGAAGCCATCGCGAATCAGATGAAGGTGGACGAGGTGCTGCGCAAGAAATTGCTGTCTCGCGTGCGCATGTTTTTCTACGCCGGAGCAGCGCTTGCGCAACCGGTCTGGGACTCCTTGCATGAAACGCAAGAGGCCGAAATTGGCGAGCGCATCGTCATGGGCACAGGTCTGGGCATGACCGAGTCGAGCCCGTTCGCGATCTTTATTACCAACCCGGCGGTACGTGCGGGTGATCTAGGCGTTCCGACCCCCGGGCTCGAATTGAAACTGGTGCCCTCGGACGGCAAAACCGAAGTGCGTTATCGCGGACCGAACATCACACCGGGTTACTGGCGCTCGCCCGAAGCGAACGCGGAAGCCTTCGACGAGGAAGGATTTTTCTCGACCGGTGACGCCGTGAATTGGATAGACGAGAACGACATCCACAAGGGATTGAAATTCGACGGCCGGATTGCAGAAGATTTCAAGCTGGCTACCGGCACTTTCGTTAGCGTCGGCCCGATGCGCGCGAAGATCATCGCGGCCGGTGCGCCTTATGTGCAGGATGTGGTCATCACCGGACTGAACCGCAAGGAAGTCGGCGCACTCATTTTCCCGACGAGCGCATGCCGCAAGTTGAGCGGCCTGGCTGCCGATGCGACCCTTCGTGAAGTCGTCGAAAGCGGGCCGGTTCAACAGCGCATGCAACAGCTGATCGACGATCTCGCGCTCACTTCAACCGGCAGCGCCAGCCATGTCGCGCTGCTGCATGTGATGTACGAAGCACCGTCCATCGACAAGGGCGAAGTCACCGACAAGGGATCGGTCAATCAACGCTCGGTCCTCAAGCATCGCGACGACCTGGTGAACGCCATGCACGACGGCCAGTTGCCGTTCACGCTGAAGCCGTCGAAGGCACGCGCATGAAGATCGCAGGAACCGCAGCCATCGTCACCGGCGGCGCCTCGGGATTGGGCGAGGCTACCGCGCGTGAGCTAGCGCGCCTGGGTGCAAAAGTCGCAGTGCTCGACGTGAATATGGATGCCGCAGAAAAAGTCGCGGCCGACATTGGCGGTGTCGCCTGCAAGTGCGACATCACGAATTCAGAAAGCGTCTCCGAAGCGCTCGCCAAGGCATCTGCCGCCCACGGCCCCGCTCGAATCATGATGAACGTGGCAGGCATCGGTGGCGCGAAGCGAGTGGTCGGTCGCGACGGCAACGCGACACCGCTCGAAGATTTCACGAAGGTGATTCAGGTCAATCTGATCGGTACCTACAACATGAGCCGCCTCTTCGCCGCCGAATGCGCGAAGACTTCCCCTCTGGAAGACGGCGAGCGCGGCGTCATGATGTTCACCGCCTCGGTTGCCGCTTTCGACGGACAGGTCGGCCAGCAGGCTTACAGCGCGTCCAAGGGCGGGATCGTCGGCATGACGCTTCCGATGGCACGCGATCTTGCGCAGTTCGGGATTCGCGTCTGCACCGTCGCGCCGGGCCTGTTCGCCACACCGCTCATGAAGGAACTCCCGGAAACGGTGCAAGCCTCGCTCGCTGCGTCGATTCCTTTTCCTTCGCGTCTGGGTAAACCCGAGGAGTTCGCGGAGCTCGCATGCCATATCGTCACCAACTCGCATCTGAACGGTGAGGTCATCAGGCTCGACGGCGCATTGCGCATGGCGCCTCGGTGAGAATCACCTGTTCGGTAAATCCATAAATTTTTCTAAGCTTCTTAGAGTTTTTTCGCCAACCAATCTCAACCTGGAGACAACCCAATGAAATTGACCCGTACCACCCTGGCCACCCTGCTGGCTGCAACCATCGGAATGTCCGCCTGGACATCCGCTTTCGCCGACCTCACCATCGGTGTCTCCCTGCCCCTGACCGGACCTGCATCCGGCCTCGGCATTCCCATGAAGAACGAATTCGCTCTCTGGCCCACGACCATCGCAGGCGAGAAAGTCAAACTGATCATCCTCGACGACGCGACCGATCCCACCATCGGCGTGAAGAACGCACAGCGTTTCGTCACTGAAGACAAGGTCGACCTGATCATCGGATCGGCGGCTGTTCCAGTTGCAATCCCGATGGCAGCAACGGCTACCGAATCGGGCACCGTGCAACTGGCCGCAGCGCCTGCCGACCTGGCAGCCGGAAAAGACAAATGGACCTTCCGCCTGCCGCAGTCGAACGCGGTCATGGCTGTGGCCATGGTCAATCACATGAAGAAGATGGGCGTGAAGACCATCGGCTTCATCGGCTACAGCGATGCATACGGCGAAGGCTGGCTGAACGCGATCACCGCCGAAGGCGAAAAGGCCGGCATCAAGGTCATCGCCACGGAACGTTTCAACCGCCCCGACACCAGCGTGACCGGACAAGCATTGAAAGTCGTGGGAGCGAACCCCGACGCCGTGTTGATCGTTGCCTCGGGCAGCGGCGCTGCGATGCCCCACAAGGCCATCGTGGAACGTGGCTACAAGGGCAAGATCTATCAAACCCATGCAGCTGCAACTCGCGACCTGATGCGCATCGGCGGCAAGGATGTCGAAGGCGCGTACGTCGTGTCGGGCCCTGCGGTCATTGCAGAACAGCTGCCGGACAGCCACCCTTCCAAGAAGACCGCAGTCGAGTTCGTTCAGATGTACGAAAAGGCGAACGGCGCAGGTTCGCGCAACCAGTTCGCAGCTCACGCTTACGACTCGATGCTGGTTATCGAAAAGGCAGTTCCGATCGCCCTCAAGAAAGCCAAGCCCGGTACGCCTGAATTCCGTGCAGCACTGCGCGACGCATTCGAAACGATGGGTCGTACCGTCGTTTCGCACGGTGTTCTGAACTGGACCGCAGCCGACCATTGGGGCTTCACCAACGAAACCGGCGTCATGCTGAAAGTGGTGAACGGCGACTGGAAAGTAGAACAATAAAACGCTTCTGTCCGATCCATCCGGGTCGGACAAAAGCCGCGAAGTCTTGAACGGGAACCTTCATGGATATGTCGATAGCCAGCATCCTGGTGCTGGATGGAATTACTAACGGAGCAATCTACGCCCTGCTGGGTCTGGCTCTCGTTCTCGTTTTCGCGGTGACACGCGTCATCTTTATTCCCCAGGGTGAGTTCGTCGCTTACGGCGCGCTCACCCTGGCCATTTTTCAAACGGGCAAAGTGCCCGGCACCGTCTGGTTGCTGCTGATCCTCGCGTGCGTTGCCGCTCTGATGGATCTCTTCACGACATGGCGCACCTATCGCTCTGCCGGACTCGCCATCAAGAAGGCAGTTCGCACGCTTATCGTGCCGGTCGTTATTTGTTTTGCCGCTTATTGGGCGGCGCCGCGTAACTCGCCGCTCGTGGTGCAAGCGCTGTTGACAGTCGCTATCGTCACCGCTTACGGGCCGCTCATCTATCGCGTGGCTTATCAGTCGCTCGCGGGTTCGACCACACTGGTTCTTCTTATCGTTTCGGTCGGCGTGCATTTCGCCATGACCGGACTCGGACTTCTCTTCTTCGGTGCCGAAGGGTTCCGCAACCCATCGTTCTGGGACGCGCGATACAGCGTCGGCGCTCTGAACATTTCGGGCCAGGCCATCATCATCATCGGCGCGTCAGTCGCACTCATCGTGATGCTCTGGATGTTTTTCGAACGCACTTTGTACGGCAAGGCATTGCGTGCGACCGCCGTGAATCGACTCGGCGCTCGGCTGATGGGCATCTCTTCGCAAACGGCGGGTCAACTCACTTTCGCGATGGCCGGCCTCATCGGTGCGTTGTCGGGTCTGCTGATAGGGCCGACCACCACGATCTTCTACGACTCGGGATTTCTGATCGGTCTCAAAGGATTCGTGGCCGCCGTTATCGCGGGTCTGTCGAGCTATCCGGGTGCTGCCATCGGCGCGCTCTTCGTCGGAATCGTCGAAGCATTCGGCGCTTTCTGGGCGAGTGCATTCAAGGAAGTGATCGTGTTCACCATCATCATTCCCGTTCTGCTTTGGCGCTCGCTGAAGTCCGGCCATTCGGACGAGGAGCATTGAAGTGAACAGCTATCGAATTCGTACTGCAGGGCTCCTGCTGCTGGCCCTCGGCATCGCGCTGGTTCCGGTTCTGCCGCTGCCGGATTTCTGGATCATCCAGCTCAACTACATCGGCCTGTATGCACTTCCGGTGCTCGGCCTGATTCTGCTCACCGGCGTCGGTGGGCTCACTTCCTTCGGTCAGGCTGCGTTCGTCGGCATCGGCGCGTACACCACGGCGTATCTCGCGACCAACATGGGCATGTCGCCATGGCTCACGCTGTTCATCGGCGTCGGTATTACCGCCGCAAGCGCGTACATCATCGGTTTGATCACGCTGCGCATGTCGGGCCACTACCTGCCGCTCGCGACCATCGCGTGGGGACTGTCGCTCTACTTCCTCATGGGCAACCTCGACTACCTCGGCAAGTACGACGGCATTCTGGGCGTTCCGGGCCTCTCGATCTTCGGATGGGAAGTCGGCCAGCGTCGCGCGTTCTTCGTGCTGGTTTGGGTCATCGTTTTCTTCTCGGCGCTCGCCCTGATCCGACTGCTCGACTCCCGCACCGGACGCGCGATCCGATCTCTCTCCAGCGGCTCGCAAATGGCGGAAGCCATGGGGGTGGACACGCTGCGCTACAAGGTCGGCATCTTCGTGATCGCGGCAATTCTGGCTTCGATTTCCGGCTGGCTCTACGCGCACTTCCAGCGCACCGTGAACCCCTCGCCTTTCGGTTTGAAGATGGGCATCGAGTATCTGTTCATGGCCGTGCTCGGCGGCGTCGGACACATCTGGGGTGCACTCGCGGGTTCGGCCATCACCAAACTGCTGGAAGACCAGCTTCAGGTGCTCCTGCCCAAACTGATCGGCACCAGTGGCAGCTACGAAACCATCGTGTTCGGCATCGTGCTGGTGCTTGTGCTCAAGTACTTCCCGAACGGTCTGTGGGCCATGATCGATCGCGTGATTCCGCGTCGTGCCCGCCCGACCGACTGGGGCAATGCAGCATCGCTTCCCTTGCGAGAGAAGCCCGCGGCAGGATCGTTGGTGCTCGAAGTCAATGCCGTTCGCAAACAGTTCGGCGGCTTGGTCGCAGTGAACGACATCAGCTTCAAAACGCACGCCGGTGAAATCGTCGGCTTGATCGGCCCCAACGGTGCCGGCAAGTCGACCACCTTCAACCTGATCACCGGTCTGCTGCCGTTAACGTCCGGCGCAGTCACGTTCCGTGGACAAACAATCAGCGGCATGTCGTCGCGCAAGATTGCGCAGCAAGGCATATCGCGAACTTTCCAACACGTGAAGATGATTGCCGACATGACTGTGCTCGAGAACGTCGCCCTCGGTGCGCATCTTCGCGGACACAAGGGCGCGGTATCGGCCATGCTGCACATCGATAGAGAAGAAGAGCGCCGGCTGTTCAAGGACGCGCAGATGCAGCTCGAGCGAGTCGGCATGGGATCGCTGCTGAACGAGATTGCAGGCAACCTCGCGATGGGTCAGCAACGTCTGCTCGAGATCGCATGTGCACTGTGCGGCGATCCGGCCTTGCTGCTGCTCGACGAGCCGGCGGCGGGCTTGCGTCATAAAGAAAAAGAAGCTCTCGCCGATGTACTGCGCCAACTGCGAGCGCAGGGCATGAGCATTCTTCTGGTGGAACACGACATGGGTCTGGTGATGGACGTTTGCGATCGACTGGTGGTCATGGAATTCGGCACCCACCTCATGGAAGGCACGCCCGCCGAAGTACAACAAAGCCCGAAGGTGCGCGCTGCGTATCTGGGCACGGAACATTGATTCGAGGACGCACCGGCATGACTACTCCCCTGCTTCATGTCCGCGGACTTCGCGCCGGTTACGGCCGCGCGGAAGTCCTGCATGGACTCGACATCGACGCTGCGAAAGGTAGCGTCATCACGGTAATCGGCCCGAACGGCGCTGGCAAATCAACGCTGCTCAACACGCTCATGGGCGTGCTGCCGAACCACGGCACCATTCAATACGACGGCCAGGAAATCAGCAAGCTTTCGCTGGAAGATCGGGTAATGCTAGGCATTGCGCTCGTACCCGAAAAGCGCGAGCTGTTCGGCACCATGACAGTCGAAGACAACCTGCTGCTCGGCGGCTTCCGCCAGGTTCGCCTGAAGAACCGTCAATGGAAAACTCGCATGGACGATGTCTACGCAATTTTCCCGAGACTTAAGGAACGCAGACTTCAACTCTCCGGCACTTTGTCGGGCGGCGAACGCCAGATGCTCGCAGTCGGTCGCGCGCTCATGGCCCGTCCCAACCTGTTGATGCTCGACGAACCTAGCCTGGGCCTTGCACCGCTCATCGTTCGCGAAATCTTCAAGACCATCGACGATCTCCGCAAGACCGGCGTCACGATTTTGCTGGTCGAGCAGAACGCGCGTGCTGCGCTCGAAGTGGCCGACCATGGTCATGTGCTCGAGATGGGCGAAATCGGTGTGAGTGGCCCCGCGAAAGAACTCGCGTTGGATCCACGCGTGATCGACACCTATCTTGGCGCAGCTAAAACGCCTGCGCCCGCTGGAGCCTGATCTTGGACTTCAAAGCTCCACTGCAGGACATCTCGTTTCTGCTGTTCAGGGTGGCCGGTGCCGAGCGACTGAAAGAACTCGCGCCCTACGCCGAGGTCGACGAATCGCTCATGACTCAGGTGCTTGAAGAAGCAGGCAAGTTCGTCGAAAGCGAAGTCGCTCCGCTACAGCGTTCGGGCGATGAGATCGGCGCGAAATTCGAGGCCGGCAAGGTGACGATGCCACCCGGCTACGTAGCTGCTTACCAAAAATTCTGGCAAGGCGGATGGCCCGCGTTGGCCTGCGCCAGCGAAGACGGCGGACAGGCATTGCCCTGGGTGCTCGAAGGCGTGCTCTACGAAATGCTCAGCGGCGCGAATCAGGGCTGGACCATGGCGCCTGCCTTGCTGCATGGTGCGTACGAATGCCTCAAGCATCACGGCAGCGATGAGCTCAAAACGAAGTACCTGCCCCAACTTGCAAGCGGTGAATGGCTAGCTACGATGGCGCTCACCGAAGCGCATGCCGGTAGCGATCTCGGTATGGTGCGCACGCGCGCAGTTCCGCAAGCAGACAGCAGCTATCGAATCACCGGCGAAAAGATTTTTATCTCGAGCGGCGAGCACGACCTCACCCCGAATATCGTGCATCTGGTACTCGCGCGATTGCCCGATGCGCCACCCGGCCCCAAGGGACTGTCGCTCTTCCTCGTGCCGAAAGTTCTTGAAGACGGATCGCGCAATTCCGCGTTCTGCGATCGCATCGAAGAGAAGATGGGACTGCACGGAAGCGCCACCTGCGTCATGCGATTCGACAACGCAACCGGATGGTTGATCGGCCAAGAGGGCCGCGGTCTCAACGCCATGTTCGTCATGATGAACGCCGCGCGTTTGCATGTGGCGCTTCAAGGCGTCGGCGCATTGGCATCGGCCTGGCAAAAGGCGAATGCGTATTCGATAGAGCGCCGCCAGATGCGTGCCCCGGTTCGCGGCGACACCAAGGATGCGGCAGATCTCATCTCCGAGCATCCAGCGATTCGCCGCATCCTCGATTCGCAACGCGCCTGGATCGATTCGCTACGTGTGCTCGCCTATAAAACCGGTATCGAGCTCGACGTGGCCAAACACCACACCGACGCGAAGCAGCGAGACAAATCGGCTCAGTGGTGCAGCCTCATCACCCCGATCCTGAAAACGCTTGGAACCCAGCAAGGATTCACCGGCGCCAGCGAATGCCTGCAGGTGTTCGGCGGTCACGGCTATATCCGCGAATGGGGGATCGAGCAGATCGTTCGCGACATTCGGGTCTCGATGATCTACGAAGGCACCAACGAGATTCAGGCCATCGACCTGTTGATTCGCAAAGTGCTGCCCGACAAAGGTGCGGCACTCGCCAACACCCTGCTCGCGATTCGCGGCGAGATGGATGCTTCGCGTGACTACGATGCATCGGTGCTGCGTCGATTCGCCGAAGTGCGATACGCCACCACCCTGCTCTGCGAAGCTGCGAAGGCGCGTCCTCAGCTCCCGTACGAAGTAGCGGACGACTACCTGCGCATGGTCGGATTGGCTTTGATGGCATGGGCCTGGGCAAAAATTTCGGCCACCGGCAACCCTGAATACGACGCCGCCAAAAACGCGTTCGATACCTGGGTGCTGCCCGAATACGAAATGCGCCGGGGCATCGTCAACAAGGCGGTCGCCGCTTTCAATCCCCACGCGGTGAGCGCTTGAACGTGAAAGCGATGACTGCACCAGCGCGCCAAAAAACCGCCGCGCCCAGCGTCGATCGCGTGGACACGGCGTATCTGGAACAGCTCATCGGCTACAACGCGCGCCGCGCGGCACTCTCGGTCATCGGTCTGTTCATGCAACGGATGAGCGCCTACGAACTTGGCCCGGTCGATTTTTCGGTTTTGTCGCTGATCTCGCACAACGCCGGAATTACATCGAGACAACTTTGCAGCACCTTGAACATCCTTCCGCCTAATTTAGTCGGCATGATCAATCGTTTCGAGAAACGCAACCTGATCGAGCGTCAACCGCACCCGACCGACGGACGCGCTACCGGATTGCATCTGACCGACAACGGTCGCGCACTGGTGGCTCGTGCAGAGCAGACGGCGGCAGAGTTGGAAGAAGAGGCAACAGGTGCCCTGACTCCAGCCGAGCGCAAGACACTCCTCAAGTTGCTGCAAAAAATCTATCTTTGAATTCAGCTTTGAGGGTGCGACGCCGTCGCACATACCGATGAAACATCGCGTTCTTATTTCAATGGTGCTGATTTGCACCGCGGTTGCCGCGCAAGCGCAGACTCCAGGTCAACCCGAGTCCCAGGTTCGCCCTGCTCCGTCACAGCCACGTTTGCCGCAGGAGCAGACCCAGTGGCAGCAGCAAATCCAGCGAAGCCAGATCGACAGCATGTTTGCCGAGATGCGCGCCAAGGCGCCCTTCAACGTAGATGGCCCGCTGCTTTGGGGCTATTACTTTTTCGATCAGGACAGAACGAAGCTGGATAGGGCCGCAAGAGAACTTGCAGCCCAGAATTACCGAGTGGTCGGGGTGGAGCAGATGAGCGAGAAGGTGTTCCGTCTCCGCGTCGAACGGGTCGAGATCCACACTCCCGCCTCGCTCTACGCGCGCAACCAGTATTTTTATGCCATGGCCGAGCGGCTGGGCATCGACTCGTATGACGGGATGGATGCCGGGCCGGCGAATTCGGGGTTGCAGACGCCATCGAGGTGACAGCCAGCGCCGTTTAGACCATGGCTACACTTCATGCCTTCTAAACGTGCGATTTCGCCATCCCCATGAACGACTTTTCCGAAGGCATACGGCTGGCCAAGCGCGTTGCTGCGCTGGCTGGCGTATCGCGGCGCGAAGCCGAACTGCTGATCGAGAACGGCTCGGTAAGCGTCGATGGCGTGATAGCGACGCTACCGCAATCGCGCGTGCACGATCATCAGCAGGTTGCGGTCGCTGAAGGCGCCGAACCGAAACCCGTCCTCGCAGTCACGCTGCTGCTGCACAAGCCAGCCGGCATGGCAGCCGATGTCGCGCATAAGCTCCTCGTCGCGGCCAATCACCACGAACCCGAATCTGCCGGACAGCGCTTTGTGCCCGCGCACATGAAAGCGCAGCGCTTGATGACGCCCTTGGAGCCGGCCGCGAGTGGGCTCATCGTGTACACGCAGGAATTCCGCATCGAACGCAAGCTGCAGGCAGACGCCAGCATCATCGAGCACGAGGTGATGGTCGATGTGGAGGGCGTGGTCGGCCCCGAAGTGCTGGCGCGGCTGGAGCATTCGCCGGCGCGAGTGAGCATCGGCCGACAGTCAGAGAACCAGACCGGCCTGCGATTTGCACTCAAAGGCGCGCGGCCCGGGCAGATCGCCGACATCTGCGATCGCGTGGGGTTGCGCATCCTCGCCATGAAGCGCATCCGAATGGGGCGCGTGTCGCTGGCTGGACTCGCGCCAGGGCAATGGCGTTATCTGTCGGCGAACGAACGGTTTTGAGAAACCCGCCAAGCCTTGGCAAGGATTTCGTCTCCTTGTAGTTGGACGTTTTGTCGGTGCGTTTTGCGGAGCTCTTCTCCGGGAAACCGCTCTCTTTGCGAGGGCCGGGCACATGGCTAACATCGTCCGTACTTAAAAAACTTAGAGAGCCACGCATGACAACAAAAACTTCGAGACTACCTGCCATTGCTGCTGCCCTGCTGTTGGGAAGCGCCGCGCTGTCTTCTTTAGCCGCCGATGCGTGGCCTACGAAACCGATTCGTTTTGTCGTGCCTTTCGGGCCGGGCGGTGCGAACGATTTGGTAGCGCGTGCGGTGGCTGAAGCCACGTCGCGTCAGCTTGGCCAGACGATCATTGTCGAGAACAAGCCAGGTGCGGGCTCTGTGCTGGGTGCGGAATTGGTCGCCCGGGCTGCTCCCGACGGTTATACGTTTTTGGCGCCCGCCGCCGGCGTGCTGACCAACGCGATGATCAAGACCAAGATGCCGTACCGTGAAGACGAACTGGTGCCGGTGGTTTTGATGGCGGTGAGTCCCTCGGTGATCGTGGTGCCCGTCGATTCGCCGATCAAAGATTTGAAGGGTCTGATCGCAGCATCAAAAACTGCAAAGGGCATCGACTTTTCAACGGCCGGAACCGGCAGCACGCCACACTTCGTCGAAGAAATGCTCAAACTCAAGTCCGGCGCAAAAATCCAGGCCGTGCCCTACAAGAGCGGCTCTGAGGGCGTGTTCGCCGTCATCAGCAAACAGGTAGACGCGACGTCCGAAGCAAGCGTGGTGGTGATACCGCAGATCAAAGGCGGCAAACTTCGCGCGCTTGCCTCGACATGGAATCGCCGTATTGCTGCGCTTCCGGATTTGCCAACCGCGCAAGAGCAGGGATTCTCCAACGTCTTCATCGGCCACTGGGCGGCTCTTTTTGCGCCGCGCGGCACGCCTGACGACATCCTCGACAAGATGAACATCGCCGTCAACGCAGCGCTCAAGTCGCCTGAACTTCGCGCACGCCTGATTCCGCAAGGAATCGATCCTCAGGGCGGCACACGTGCCGAGTTCGTCAAATTCATCGATGCAGAAAAAGGCCGGCTGAGCACGATCGTCAAGGCATCGGGAATGAAGGAAGATTAAGCGGCGGGCGGCAGAGGATGCGGACGTTCGGAGTTGTCCGCTTTTCATCGTAGTGATCCCGCGTGGAGTCATAAATGAACAACGCGCTTGAACAAATCGCTCGACAAATTGATTTGGCCTCCGAGTCAAACGAGCGCCTTCGACTCGAACTTGGTTTCGCGTGCGCTCAGAGAGTCGCGCACATGCTAGAAGAGCCTGCCGTCGTCGGCTGCCTTGAAGTTCTTGGCCAATACCTCGCCGGAGCCATCGACCACGAAACATTTACGCTCTCTGTCACCGAGGCAGCTCGCCTTGCGACTCACCACCCAGGCTCCAAGTCGATCGACGGGTGTGGCCATGCTGCGGTTTCTGCAACGTACGCAGTCGCCAATGCGTTGGCAGGTAGAGCCTTGCAGGCGGCAGAGTACTCCGCATATGCGACTGTCTATGGGCAAGGCGGTTACGGCGCAGTCGCAGACCAGGAATCGTTTGAGCCCGAGCGTGCGTGGCAAGCTGACCGCTTGGCTTCTCTGGCAGGTCAGCAGACGGCGGCTTGACCTTCGGTCTTTGGCGGCATTCCTCACGAATGTCTGCATCCGGAATGCAAGTTTGAATAATGTCTGGCTGATTGGGCGCGCAGCAACCTCGGACAGCATTTCCGCTAACGGCCAGAAGCAGACGTTCACCGCGGGTTTGAAAGATGACGCGAGCGCTTTTATAGGAGTGGCTGCGGTTTATTCTTCTCGGAAATTCAAAATCTTTCTTTCATTTTTGAAGCCTTGAATGTCAGAATGCCTCGAAAGACAAGAGATGCCGCCACCCCTGACTTCGATAAATATTTAGAGGTTCTATGCTTCGAAGAATTTTTGCATTATCGCTTGTCTGCCTTTTATTTGGATGTGCGACTGCCCCTCCAATTCCACCAGACTATGCAGGATCCAAAGCACGCATAGAAGATTCCGGATTTTCAGAGACGCCTAATAGAGCGCATTTTTTTTACCTCGCGGAATATGCAGGTAACTTCACAGACAACATCTACACCGACTCGGTGGGCGCCAACCGCGGGCGAGGATTCGGAATTACTCCGCTGTACTTTCGCCGAAATGTTCCCGCAGATCAGATCGTCAAGCTGAAATTGAAAGCGCGCATCGGATATGGCGCGCCGATCCAGGAGATCATCAACTCCTCCACCGTCTACTCAGTCGAGCGTGAACTCAATGTTCAACTCGCCGCCGACAAGCATTACATCGTCAAAGGCATTCTCTCTGCAGAAAAACAAGAAGTTTGGCTCGAAGAAATGGAGACCGGCAAAAAGTTGAACTGAGTCGAATCAAACAGCCAAACAGTTCGCATATCCGCGTGCAGCTGCCCCACTTCGGCCAAAACGGCTGATGCTGCCACCCCTGACACACTGCCTCTCTACTGGTAGACCGATGATTGCCTTTTATCGATCTCTCGTTAGGATGGCGGCTATCGGCCAGGAACGGACGTTTAGCGGAACATGACGGAAAAAAGAGTCGACAGCCAGTCGTTGAAGAAGTTGAAGCGGAACCTATTGATGGTGTCGCTGTTTGCGATATTGTTTTTCAGCACGACTGCGGTTCTCTTTTTCAAGTTGCTAGAAAACTCGATGCACATTGATGATTTGTACGTTGGGATAGCGACCCGAAAGCAAGAAATGCATTTCTTGGCCAGGGTTTCTTCCATTGGCCTTAACGATTGCAAGTTGTCAGTGGCAACGTTCGAGCGCATGGCAAAGCAAAACAACCAATTCGTTAATTGGTCGGGTAACGATGGCGCCGCCGGGGCACTAAATTCGATTCAAGTCAAACGACGCGGTGACTGCATTGAAGCATTCGCAGTGCCGTTTTAGGCGCTTGCTTTTGACCCAGAGCGGACTCGGATAGCATGTCTCTCATCGGCCATAGGCGGACGTTGAAATCATCTGGCCGCCGCGGATTCTTTGCGCTTAAATAAAACGACATGACCAATCAATTGGCTGCTGCATACGAATTCATTGATGGACACCAAATGGTGCTCTCTCAATTCGGCATCTGGCCTTCTTTTCACGATGGGGAAGTGCACCGCATCGTTCTGGATCGAAGCCCACATGGCACCAGTGAAGCAGAGATGCCGACACTCGAAATTTGGATTCGGGCCTGGATCATGAAAATGTCTGAAGGTCAGTACCTGCTTGAGAATGACTCGGTCGTTCATCTCTTGTTTGAAGGTGTCTCCGAGGTCCAGTTGGAAGGGTTCAATCAGCAGAACGTACTGACGTCCCTAAAACTCTCAATTGATACGGATTTGTTGTGTGTCGAACTGGAGCATTGCTACGAGTTTTGCGCCGGATTTCGTGCACGCAAGGCCAAGGTCGTCGGTGTTCAGCCATACGATATGGCTGCAGATAGCTAGCAACTGCCTTGGGCGTCAAGGAGCCTCCGTTACGATGACAGCTATCGGCCGCGACCTCAACCGGTCGATGCAACTCACTCGAACGAGGATTCGATGTTTTCAATAAAAAAATTGCCGCCAACGGAGGGTGCACCGCAAGCTCAAACATTCGGTGAAATCATTGTTGGAGATTTTGTAGAACGATTCTCGTGCTACGAGTCAATTCCTCCGGCACCAGACTGGAAAGTTGAGCTTCAACGATTAGTCGATGGAGCAAGCTCAGTAGCCCTTGTGCATGACCCCCGATTCGCTTGGGTGCTTTATCGCGAGGATGAGCAGTGTTTGATCCAGCAGCACTTTTTCCCAAATGGGTGTTTTAAAGAGTTGCGACGTCGCGAGACGATTGATGAGGATGGAAATTCAATCAGTGAGTGGTCTACTACTCTTGACGAAATCTCGAAGTTCCTGAAACGTTAACGCCATATCCGCAAGACTCAAACGGCTGGCTTCAGCCTACTGCAGTCCAATGCGGTCACTTTATCGATCCATGACCGGCACTGAAATAAAGAACACTGAGGATGACATGGCTTCAATATTTGCTAGCCTCCAAGTGATTGCATTCCTTTTTACGCCGAACAACACAGTCTCTGTTGGTGCCGAAGACGTGCCCTCAGACAGAAGCTTCGCGGTCGCGAATTCTTCTGAAGGCGTATCGGAATTGGCAGCGAAACTTGGTTCGCTTGTCGATTGCGATCGAAAGCAAATGCTTTGCGTTGTGGTGGCTCCAGGCGCCAAAATGGAGGGCGCTGTTGCGGAGCAATTGACGGAGATGCCTGTGAGGCGTTTTCTTCTATCTCAGACTCAATTCCTGTTCGTAGCAAAAAAGAAAAATCTTGACCCGCTCGATGTCAACACCGTCATCGAAGCGTGCCGGGACTTGTTCCCAAAACCTGAGGTGTGGAGTATTGCGGCATCAGCCGAATTTCGTGCTGACTTCGATACGATTGCTGCTATCCGCCAAAAGTGGCCGCAAAGAGGATTGACATGGAATGGGATAAGTCACACGAAAACCACCTGCTTGTGCCACACGCTCCTCCAGAATTCCCTTATTTCATTGAAGTTCCAGAGCGGAACTTAACAGCAGGGGAGCGCGCGATTGTGGATCGCCTAGTTACGGAAATTCCCGTCTTTTTTCAAAATCAAATTGCGGACTTGAAAGTGGTGGGCCGCTGCGGATGCGGCGCGTGTCCGACCGTTTTCTTCAAAAAGCACAAAAAAGGTGATGGCGAGTCCGAGGTCATTGCGATGCAGGGGCGTGATTCTGCTAATGGATTAACTGCTGCCGTATTGCTTGAGCAAAATGAAGCGTTGTCGCAAATGGAATTCTATTCAGTAGACGGTCACGACCCATGGTCGGCACCTGACGCAAATACCTTGAATCGTTTGTGATGCAAATACACCTTGAGCCAGAAGCAGCCTCGAATGCGATCGCGCTAATGGCCAGAATCTGACAATAGAACGTGCCTCTCATCGATAGCTTCTTATTTCCAGTTGCTCCGGCAGGTACTTATCTAGCCTCGGCAGATGTAGTCGCCACTCGGACAAACGATGACGCCACGGTGGTCGCAGAATTGATCCGGCGGCGTGATAACGCTTTCGGATTTCGGTTTTCTGTTTGGGTGGCTTGGAGGGATGCGGGCGACGAGGTGCGTAGCCATGACTGGCTTGCTGTCTATCCCAAGTCGACAGTTATCGCTGACGATGTTTTGGTGGCAATGGCTGCCGCGACCTCTTATGCTCAACTGAACGAAACACATCTGGTCGGTGCATGGAAAATCACTTAGCGACAGTCCTGGAATGTCTGCTTCGCACCACGTCAGTCCACGCATCGCACACTTCCATAGAGCACAAGCAAATTTTCGTACATGCAGATAACTGTCACTGGCGCCTATCTCCCGCGACTAGACAGTTCGCGGATAGCGAAATTCATTGAATAAGAGATCGAGGACTGGCGCCGCGCGGTGTCGAAATTTCAAGCAAAAGGTTTTCTTCGCCACATGACGCCCGAGGACGTCGAACTGCGTTGCGAAGAGATGCAGGATGACCTTCACGCGGATCTTCAAGCAGCCGCTCTTTTTGAGCTTTTTGTCGAAGGCAACACCGTAGACCTGGATCCGTCTTACATCGTCAATCCCGTCACCGATCTAGGTTATTGGGAGCCCGCGTTCCTCAGCCTCGATGGCGAACAGGCTGTGTATGAGGGTCAAAAAGCACCACCTAGCCTCTCTGATTTTCGAGTTGCCATTTGGATACCTGAATGGGCTGAGTCCTCGTTCCTTTCAAGCCCATGGGGCGACCTGACTTTGCCAGCGTTTCAACCCGTCCCTGAACGACTTTGGCGCCTCGCCCCATATTCGCCCCTCGACTGACTTACACAGTCGAACCATGGCCGATAAAAGCAGCTCGATCAAGTGTTCATCCCACCCCTCCATTAGCTCTTCTTCGGACGCATCTCCCGCCCGGTCGGATCGGTCACAAGCACCGATTCATGAAGACCCGAGATTGATTCAACCGGATCGCCCTCTTCAGTCGTTTGAAACAGCCCCCACCCGACGCCACGAATCTCAGGCTCTACCAGTCCGTTGTCATCGAGCATGTAGCAGATGTTCGCCAACAACTCCGCTTGCATGCCTCTCACAATTTGGTTGATGTCTTCGCGGTTCGCACCGGCGGCGATCAAACGTTCGAGCGATGCACCTATTCCCGCATACGGCGCATCTGGATCGACTTTTGCGGCGGAAATTTCCTTGTCGATCCAACCTGATTCATCGTCTGATCGAATCAATCGCCAGCATTCGCGCAGAAAGAGATAACGATGAAGCTGAGGAATACCCTCGTTGATTTGGGACTTCGCCCACTCTTCCGGACCGTTAGCGCCGAGGCGTTTGAAAAGCTCTGAAAGTTCAGGCAAGGAAACTGGAATGTTCATGCGTGATGCCTAAATGCGTATGTTGCTGGCGAAAAAATAAGAGGTCGCAATTACGCAACCCGCACCCCCCCTCACCCCATCTTCCCCTCCTCCATCCAGAACGCCCCCCAAAGATGCCCATCCGGATCTGCCAGATCGCGCCCATACATGAACCCATGGTCTTCCACCGGATTCACATCTTTCTGCCCACCATGAGCATGCGCAGATTCGTTCATCGCATCCACTGCATCGCGACTATCCAGCGATAGCGACAGCATGACGCTGGCTGTTCCGGCTGCGGGAAACGGACGCTGCGTGAACATGCGCCATTTCGCGTGGGTCAGCAGCATCACGCTGATCGCATCGCTCCAGATCATTCGCGCGGAATTGTCTTCGGTCATCTTCGCGTCCTGCGTGAAGCCGATGGCTTTGTAGAAGGCGACCGATTTCGAAAGATCGGCAACAGGAAGGCTGATGAATAGTGATTTGGTCATTCGAATCTCTCCGTGTCTCGAAATCGTAGCGGATGCCTTGCGTTCGTTCAAACCCCGAGGCGGTACTCGTCAGGCAAAGCCTATCGGCATCAAAACTATAATTTTGCAAAACCGACCCCAGTTGGTTGGTTCGACATTCTCAAGACTCACCGCGACTGCAATCGCACATCAATAGAAAGCCTTTCATGAACACCAACCCATCCGGCCTCCAGTACGAAGACACCGTTGTCGGCGAAGGCCCTGAAGCCAAGGCCGGGCAAGACGTCACGGTTCACTACACCGGCTGGCTCTACAACGATGGCGTGCAGGGCACCAAGTTCGATTCCAGCGTGGATCGCCGCGATCCGTTCGTGTTCTCGCTGGGTGCGGGCATGGTCATTCGCGGATGGGACGAAGGCGTGGCCGGCATGAAGATCGGTGGCAAGCGCACCCTGATCATTCCCGCTGAAATGGGCTACGGCGCTCGCGGCGCCGGTGGCGTGATTCCGCCTAACGCGACCCTGAAGTTCGACGTCGAGCTGCTCGGCCTGGACGACTAAGCGGTTTATTTGCCGCACAGGATTCGAACTCTCGACGAGAGTCCAATCCCAGCCGTTTCCCTTCGAAACGGCTTTTTTTCGCGAGAATCCGGCCGAAAGAACGCCGGATTCTGCGAAATCTCGCAAAAAACTCCAAAAAACCAAATTCCCTGCTTGAAACGGGGAGATGCGGCCTCATGGTGTTTGGAAGCCAATCACTTTTCATCAATTTCCAGCATGTCTGAAAATCAAAAACCCGATACCAATTCCAGCGAAGAACCCGGTTTGACCTCCGCCGATTTCAGCGAGAGCGCTCAGCAGCAAGCCAACGCGCAGCCCGAAGACGAGCTGGCGGTTGCGAAGGCCGAGCTTGCCGCCCTGCAAGCCAAGAACGCCGAGCTTGCCGAGCAGTACCTTCGCGCTCACGCCGACACGCAAAACACGCGTCGCCGCGCCGAGGAAGACATGTCGAAGGCTCGCAGATTCGCGATCGAATCGTTTGCGGAAAGCCTGCTGCCGGTGATGGATAGCCTGGAAGCCGGACTCGCGATCAAGGAAGCGACGATCGAGCAGATTCGCGAAGGTGCCGAAGCCACGCTTCGCCAGTTGAAGGCCGCGCTCGAGCGCAACAAGGTCATCGAGATCAACCCCGCCGCCGGCGCCAAGTTCGACCCGCATTCGCATCAGGCGATCAGCGCAGTGCCTGCACCCGGACAAGACCCCAACACGGTCGTCATGGTTCTTCAAAAGGGCTTCCTGATTTCCGACCGTGTGCTGCGTCCGGCACTGGTGACCGTCAGCGCGCCCAATTAATTACAGAAATATTCGTTGTCCACACCGGATCGACACTTGAAAAGAGCCTGAGTTATCCACAACTCGGACTCATTGGTTTCAGAACAGTTTTTTAGTATTTAGGAGAAATAGAAATGGGAAGAATCATCGGTATTGACCTTGGCACCACCAACTCGTGCGTCGCCATCATGGAAGGCAACACCACGCGAGTGATCGAGAACTCGGAAGGTGCTCGCACCACGCCGTCGATCATTGCGTATCAGGAAGACGGCGAAGTGCTGTCCGGCGCGTCTGCGAAACGCCAGTCGGTCACTAACCCGAAGAACACCCTTTACGCAGTCAAGCGTTTGATCGGCCGTAAGTTCGACGAGAAAGAAGTCCAAAAGGACATCAACCTCATGCCTTACACCATCACCAAAGCCGACAACGGCGATGCATGGGTGGAAGTGCGCGGCAAGAAGGTATCGCCCCAACAGGTCAGCGCCGAGATTCTTCGCAAGATGAAAAAAACCGCGGAAGACTACCTCGGCGAAGCAGTGACCGAAGCGGTCATTACCGTTCCCGCTTACTTCAACGACGCACAACGTCAAGCTACCAAAGACGCTGGCCGCATTGCTGGCCTCGACGTCAAGCGCATCATCAACGAACCCACTGCAGCTGCCCTCGCCTTCGGCCTGGACAAGCAGGAAAAGGGCGATCGCAAGATTGCGGTGTATGACTTGGGCGGCGGTACTTTCGACGTGTCCATCATCGAAATTGCAGACGTCGATGGCGAAAAGCAGTTCGAAGTGTTGTCCACCAACGGCGACACTTTCCTGGGCGGCGAAGATTTCGACCAGCGCATCATCGATTTCATCATCGGCGAATTCAAGAAGGAACAAGGCATCGACCTGTCGAAGGACGTGCTGGCACTGCAACGCCTGAAGGAAGCTGCCGAAAAAGCAAAGATCGAACTCTCGAACAGCGCTCAGACCGACATCAACCTGCCCTACATCACGGCAGATGCGACCGGCCCGAAGCACTTGAACGTCAAGCTCACCCGCTCGAAGCTGGAAGCTCTGGTGGACGAGTTGATCGAACGCACGATCGCTCCTTGCCGCGTGGCGATCAAGGATGCTGGCGTGTCGGTCGGCGACATTCACGACGTGATCCTGGTGGGCGGCATGACCCGCATGCCCAAGGTGCAGGACAAGGTGAAGGAATTCTTCGGCAAGGAACCGCGCAAGGACGTGAACCCCGATGAAGCCGTGGCCGTCGGTGCCGCGATTCAAGGTCAGGTTCTCTCCGGCGATCGCAAGGACGTCTTGCTGCTCGACGTGACTCCGCTGTCCCTCGGCATCGAAACCCTCGGTGGCGTGATGACCAAGATGATCACCAAGAACACGACGATCCCGACCAAGTTCGCACAGACCTTCTCGACCGCCGACGACAACCAGCCTGCCGTGACCATCAAGGTGTTCCAGGGCGAACGCGAAATCGCGACCGGCAACAAGATGCTGGGCGAGTTCAACCTCGAAGGCATTCCGCCCGCAGCGCGCGGCACGCCGCAGATCGAAGTGTCGTTCGACATCGACGCCAACGGCATCCTGCATGTCGGCGCGAAGGACAAGGGCACCGGCAAGGAAAACAAGATCACCATCAAGGCGAACTCCGGTTTGTCGGAAGAAGAAATTCAGAAGATGGTGAAGGACGCCGAGCTGAACGCTGCGGAAGACAAGAAGAAGCTCGAATTGGTGCAGTCGCGCAATCAGGCTGAAGCTTTGGTGCACAGCGTGAAGAAGTCGCTGGGCGAACATGGTGACAAGCTCGACGCCGGCGAAAAGGAAAAGATCGAAGCTGCGGTGAAAGACACCGAAGCCGCTCTGGCAACCGAAGACAAGGCCGATATCGACGCGAAGAGCGCCACGCTGATGGAAGTCAGCCAGAAGCTCGGCGAGAAGATGTACGCCGAAGCTCAGGCAGCTGAAGCTGCAGCGGGCAACGCAGCAGGCGCGTCGGGTGCAGCTGGTGCGGAATCTGCTTCGAATCGTCCGGCCGACGACAACGTGGTCGACGCCGAAGTCAAGGAAGTCAAGAAGGGCTGATCCCCTTTTTTAGAGAGGCAATGAGCAAAGTTGCCCTCCCCTTCCCCAATGCCGCGTTGCGCGATTCGAGTGTCGAATCCGCACCGCGGCTTTTTGCCTCAAGCTGAAGAAAACGATGGCTACTAAAAAAGACTATTACGAAGTACTGGGCGTCGCGAAGAACGCCTCGGACGAGGACATCAAGAAGTCTTATCGCAAGCTGGCGATGAAGCATCACCCCGACCGCAATCAGGGTGACGCGAGCGCAGCCGCAGAAGAAAAATTCAAGGAAGCCAAAGAGGCTTACGAAATGCTCAGCGATCCGCAGAAGCGGGCCGCTTACGACCAGTACGGCCATGCCGGCGTCGACCCCAACATGCGTGGCGGTGGCGGTGGTGGTGGCGAAGGATTCGGCGGATTCGCAGAAGCGTTCGGCGACATCTTCGGTGACGTGTTCGGCGGTGCAGCCGGTGGACGTCGTGGCGGCGGTGGACGCCAGGTCTATCGCGGCAACGATCTCAGCTACTCGATGGAGATCAGCCTCGAAGAAGCTGCGAACGGCAAGGATGCGCAGATCCGTATTCCTTCATGGGACGAATGCAACACCTGCCACGGTAGCGGCGCGAAACCGGGCACCAAGCCGATCTCGTGCACCACCTGTAATGGCGCGGGCGTGGTTCAAATGCGCCAAGGCTTTTTCAGCGTGCAGCAGACCTGCCCGCAGTGTCACGGCACCGGCAAGATCATTCCCGAACCCTGCACCACCTGCCACGGCCAGGGAAAGATCAAAGAGAACAAAACCCTCGAAGTGAAGATTCCAGCCGGCATCGACGACGGCATGCGCATTCGCAGCGCCGGCAACGGCGAGCCGGGCACCAACGGCGGCCCTCCTGGCGATCTGTACATCGAGATTCGCCTGAAGAAGCACACCACCTTCGAGCGCGACGGCGACGACTTGCACTGCGTGGTGCCGATCAGCATCACCACTGCTGCGCTGGGTGGCGAAATCGAAGTGCCCACTCTGGCGGGCGCAGCGGCCATCGATATTCCCGAAGGCACCCAGAACGGCAAGCAGTTCCGTTTGCGCGGCAAGGGCATCAAGGGCGTGCGCTCATCGAATGCCGGCGATATCTATTGCCACATTTCGGTGGAAACGCCGGTCAAGCTCACCGAACATCAGCGCAAGTTGATCAAGGAACTCGACGACTCCCTTCGCAAGGGTGGCGCCAAGCACAGCCCGGGTGAAAAGGGCTGGTTCGATAAGGCGAAGAACTTCTTCGGCTGATCGACGGGTTCGATAAAGCGGAAGCCCGCTGCGTTCATTCGCGGCGGGCTTTTCTTTTGCGCACCGGCTGTTTCACGCGTGTCCTTTATAGTGACGGCTGTCTTTTCGAATGTTCTCGAAGCCCTTCTTTTTAGAGTCGTAAAAATGAAAACCAAAGCCGCAGTTGCCTGGAAGTCCGGAGCTCCCCTCACCATCGAAACCGTCGATCTGGAAGGACCGAAATTCGGCGAAGTTCTCGTCGAAATCAAGGCAACCGGCATTTGCCATACCGACTACTACACGCTGTCGGGCGCCGACCCGGAAGGCATTTTCCCGGCGATCCTTGGGCACGAAGGCGCGGGCATCGTGGTCGATGTCGGCCCCGGTGTCACCACCCTCAAAAAAGGCGATCACGTCATTCCGCTCTACACACCGGAATGCCGCCAGTGCAAGTTCTGCCTCTCGCGCAAAACCAATCTGTGCCAGCTGATTCGCGGCACTCAAGGCAAGGGCCTCATGCCCGACGCCACCAGCCGCTTCAGCCTCGACGGCAAGCCGATCTTTCATTACATGGGCACGTCGACCTTCAGCAACTACACGGTAGCGCCTGAAATTTCTCTCGCGAAAATTCGCGAAGACGCTCCCTTCGACAAGGTCTGCTACATCGGCTGCGGCGTGACCACCGGCATCGGTGCGGTCATCTTCACGGCGAAGGTGGAAGCGGGTGCGAACGTGGTGGTGTTCGGACTCGGTGGCATCGGCCTGAACGTCATTCAGGGCGCGAAGATGGTGGGCGCAGACAAGATCATCGGCGTCGATATCAACCCGGCTCGTGAAGCCATGGCGCGCAAGTTCGGCATGACCCATTTCCTGAATCCGAAAGACATCGAGGCCGCGGGCGGCAACATCGTCGATGCGATCGTGCAGCTCACCGATGGCGGTGCCGACTACTCCTTCGAGTGCATCGGCAACACGAAAATCATGCGTCAGGCGCTCGAGTGCACCCACAAAGGTTGGGGCCGCAGCATCATCATCGGCGTGGCCGAAGCGGGTGCGGAAATCAGCACACGCCCGTTCCAGCTGGTGACCGGCCGCCATTGGGAAGGCTCCGCTTTCGGGGGCGCTCGCGGTCGCACAGACGTTCCGAAAATCGTCGACTGGTACATGGAAAACAAGATCAACATCGACGACCTGATCACCCACACCATGCCGCTGGAAGACATCAACAAGGGCTTCGACTTGATGAAGCGCGGCGAGTCGATTCGCGGCGTCGTGCTGTATTGATTCACCGATTCCGCAATGACAGCGTCCTCACCAGAAGTCGTCAGCGAACACCGTTCGTTCGGCGGCATTCAGCGTTTTTATAAACATGCGTCCGAGGTCATCGGCCTTCCGATGAAGTTCTCGGTGTACCTGCCGCCGCAATCAAAGATCGATGCGGCCGGCGGGAAGGTGCCGCTGCTCACCTATCTGGCGGGCCTCACCTGCACCGAAGAAACTTTCATGATCAAGGGCGGTGCGCAGCGCCTCGCATCTGAACTTGGAATCGCGTTGCTCGCGCCTGACACGAGTCCGCGTGGTGCAAATATCGAGGGCGACTCGGCGAGCTGGGATTTCGGCGTCGGTGCGGGTTTCTATCTGGATGCCACGCAGTTGCCCTGGGCCAAGCACTACAAGATGGAGTCGTACATCGTCGACGAACTTCTGCCTCTTGTTGCCCAAACACTGCCCGTCGATTTGAATCGCGCAGGAATTTTCGGACATTCGATGGGCGGGCACGGCGCATTGACGCTGGCTTTGCGTCATCGCGAGCTGTTCAAGTCGGTGTCCGCGTTCGCGCCGATTGCTGCACCCACACAATGCCCGTGGGGCGAGAAAGCCTTCGGCGGCTATTTAGGACCGGATCGCGAAACCTGGAAGTCGCATGACGCGACCGAGCTTATGCAAGCGCAGCCTACCGCGCCGTTCCTGGGCGGTATTTTGATCGATCAAGGGACTGCGGATAGCTTCCTTGAAAAGCAGCTGCATCCGCACCTGTTCGAGGCTGCCTGCAAAAAGGTCGGCCAGTCACTGACCCTGCGGATGCACGAAGGCTACGACCACGGTTACTACTTCATTTCTACGTTTATGGACGACCATCTGAGGCATCACTCTGCCCAGTTGTGATCCAGGCTCGGGAGCGTCCGACAGACGCCGAAACGCCCTCTGACCACAGAGGCCGTGGGCCAAACTGCTGACTTAATGGGGACTTAAGCTAGCCTGAACAGAATCGCGGGCATGCAGTCACCCGCCACCTCCCCGCGCTTTCTGTCGCGCGTCAAGTCGCGTCCCGCCCCACGTTCACCCTTTCTTCTTGTCGTGCTGACAAGTCTGTGGCTCGCGACGGTCGGCAATTACGCGTTGTGGCGCGCCGTGATCGCACTGCCGGATCGCTCGACTGCCCAGACCTTGAAGCTGGGCTTGGGCATGGCGGTCATCATCTTCGCTGCGACAGCACTGGTCATGGGCCTGTTTTCCTGGCGCAAGACGGTCAAACCCGCAGTCACTTTTTTCCTGGTTGCCGCCGCAATAGGCACTTATTTCATGACGAGCTACGGCGTCGTGATCGACTCGACCATGATGGTCAACGCAATGCAGACCGACATGCGCGAGACCGCAGATTTGCTGAGCGTGGAAATGCTCGTCACCGTGCTGCTGCTCGCAGTCGTGCCTGCAGTGCTGTTGTGGCGCGTTCCGATCCGACCGATGTCATTCGGTAAACAAACGCTGCAAACCGCGATTCTGCTGGTCGCAAGCCTTGTGCTAACGGTCGGGGCGACTCTTGCGATTTTTCCGGACTTCTCGTCCACGATGCGCAACAACACCAGCCTGCGCTACATGATCAATCCGCTGAATTCGGTCTACGCAGCGGGCAACATTGCGTACCGGCCATTCCGGCACGACACGTCGATCATCGATCCGATCGGGCGCGACGCGAAGCTAGGGGCCTCGTACGAGAACCAGACCAAACCGCCGTTGGTTGTATTGGTGTTGGGCGAGACAGCGCGCGCCGGCAATTTTTCCTTGAATGGCTACGACCGGGATACCAATCCGGAACTCGCCAAAGAAGGTGTAGTCAGCCTGACGAACGCCTGGTCCTGCGGCACGAACACCGCAATCTCGGTGCCGTGCATGTTCTCGAACTTCACCCGCAAGCAGTTCGGCTCACGCAAGACCGAACGAGAAAATGCGCTCGATGTCATGCAGCACGCGGGTCTTGCGATCCTTTGGGTCGACAACCAGTCCGGTTGCAAGACGGTCTGCGATCGGGTCGCCAGTGCATCGACCACCAACGACAAAGATCCCGCCGCCTGTGGCGAATCCGAATGTCACGACGAAGTGATGCTGAAAGATCTGGATCAGCGAATCGCGGCATTGCCGGCCGACAAGCGCGCGAAAGGCGTTGTCGTCGTCCTTCATCAGATGGGTGGGCATGGTCCGGCTTATTCCAAGCGTGCACCGGCAGCTTTCAAGAAATTCAAGCCCGAATGTCTGAGCAACGAACTGAGCAAATGCGCCCGCGCAGACCTGATCAATTCCTACGACAACACGGTTGTGTACACCGATCATTTCGTCGCATCGACCATTCGCTGGCTCAAGGCACGCCAACCCGATTACTCCACCGCCATGATGTATGTTGCCGATCACGGCGAATCGCTTGGCGAGAACAACATCTATCTGCACGGACTGCCTTATTCGATCGCGCCCGACGAGCAAAAGCATGTGCCCTGGGTGGTCTGGCTGTCGGCCTCGTTCCAGTCCAGAAATAAGGTCAAGATGGGCTGCCTTGAATCGCACCGCGATGCAACCGCCTCGCACGACAACTACTTTCACACCATTCTTGGCTTGGCCGATGTGAGTTCGAGCGTCTACGAGCGAGACATGGATCTGTTCAGCGGATGCCGCGCAGAGAACGTCGCCACGGCCATCGCACCGTCTGCAGCGGGCGCGATCAACGTCAGCGCCATCGCGCCAATCGCGATCCGACCGGTTCGCTAGAACAGTGCGCCCTGCCCTTGAGGGGATGGCGGTCTGAATCGCGAAGCATCGAGCATTACCCGTTCCCTATTGAAGCCGAGGCGATTGCAGGCCTTCTCGAATCGCTGCGCCAATAGCTGCGCCCACAACCCGTCACCCTTCATGCGCGTCGCGAAATCTGCGTCGTAGTCCTTGCCGCCGCGCATTTCCTGAATACGGGCCATCACACGATCGGCACGTTGCGGGTAATGCACCTGCAGCCATTCGCGAAACAGCGGGGCTACCTCCCAAGGCAGTCGTACCACGGTGTAGAACGCGCTGCGGGCCCCGGCCTCCCATGCGGCTTCGAGCACTTTTTCCATGTCGTCGTTGATGAAAGGTATTTGCGGCGCGACGCTCACGCCCACCGGAATGCCCTGCTCGCTCAGCGTCTTGATGGTTCGCAATCGCCGATGCGGTGCAGCGGCTCTGGGTTCCAGGATTCGCGCGAGCTTTGGATCGAGCGTGGTGATGGTGATGTAGACCGCCGCCAACTTCTGCGCGGCGAGTGGCACCAGCAAATCCATGTCGCGCTCCATGGCGCTGGATTTGCTCACCAGCCCGAAAGGATGGTTCGCTTCGCCCAGCAATTCGATTACCGACCGAGTGAGCCGCAGTTCGCGTTCTGCCGGTTGATAGCAATCGGTCGCGGTGCCGATGGCAATGTGACCCGGCGTGTAGCTCCTCGCCGAAATCTCGCGGCGAAGCACTTCGGCAATGTTCCGTTTGGCAAAAATCTGGGTCTCGAAATCCAGACCAGGGGAGAGGTTCAGATAGCTGTGAGTCGGCCGGGCGAAGCAGTAGATGCATCCGTGTTCGCATCCGCGATACGGGTTGATCGAGCGATCGAAAGGAATATCGGGCGACTCGTTCCGGGTGATGACCGACTTCACGTCCTGCATGGTGACTGTGGTCTGCGCAGGCAGTGGCGCATCGTCGGGATCGAGCTCAGTGTCCCAGCCATCGTGGAAAGGATCGCGCTCGTCTTTGGCGAACCGATGCGCGATGCGGGTCGCACTACCTCGGCCCTTCACGGCAGACAGCGGGATTCGGACTTCCTCTGGAAAATCGGGCTGGAATTCTTCTGAAACACTGTTCATTCGTACAGTATATGGCGCACATATTTCATACCGACAGCCGTCTGTCGGCGGCGGGGAGGCGTTACACCGGTCGAGCTGAAATATCTTGGCGAACGGCGTCTTTACCTATCGCGTTTCCGTGAACGAATCGACATAATTCGCGCATGCCTACCAACGCGCCAACCAAAATTTCTTCACCGCCAGTCGACGTCGAACTGGGTGGCGAGGTGGGCAGTAAGGCCGGTGCCGATTCGGCCAAAGTCGTGGCAACCCCTTCATTCGATCCCGACTCGACCATGATGTATCAGTCGAAAATGAAAAAGGCGCCAGTGTGGTTCTGCTCTTTCCTGGCCGGCAACAGCCGTGAAAAACGCCGTTTGGGTGACGAGCTGGGCAAGATGAAAGGTGCGTTGCCGCTGCTTCTTAAGCAGCGTCAGGGCGGCGCAAAGTGGACACCCGAAGAAAAGGTGCAGCTCAAGGGCATGGTGAAGTCAGCTTCCTCCGTCAGCCCTTATCTGTTCATCTGGGCACTGCCGGGATCGATGGTGATGCTGCCGTTTCTGGCCTGGTACATCGACAAACGCCGCAAAGCGAAAATCCTCAAGGCTGCGCAGGCCGCTCTGGACAAGACATCCCTTTAGACACTCGAAGCACTTAAAGCGCGAGCCTTCTTTTCGCGGCTTCGTATTCACGCCCAAGACGCGCGACCAGTTCCGCAGCAGGCACGATCTCCTTGATCGCGCCAATGCCCTGCCCCGATCCCCAAATATCTTTCCAGGCCTTCTTGGCCGCATCGCCGCCGAAGTTCATCTTGGTGGGATCGCTCTCGGGCAAGTTGTCCGGGTCGAGACCCACGTTGCGAATCGACGCCTTGATGTAGTTGCCGTGCACACCCGTGAACAGGTTGCTGTAGACGATGTCGTCGGAAGTGCCGTCGACGATGGCTTGTTTGTATGCCTCGGTCGCGTTCGCTTCGGTGGTCGCGATGAACGCCGAGCCGATGTACGCGAAGTCCGCGCCCATCGCCTGCGCCGCCAGCACCGCGCCGCCGTTGGCGATTGCACCGCTCAGGGCAATCGGGCCGTCGAACCATTCGCGAATCTCCTGAATCAAGGCGAACGGGCTCTTCACGCCGGCATGACCGCCGGCTCCCGCAGCCACCGCGATCAGACCATCGGCACCCTTCTCGATGGCCTTGTGCGCGAACGCGTTGTTGATGATGTCGTGCATCACCACGCCGCCGTAGCTGTGGATCGCCTCGTTCACATCGGTGCGCGCACCGAGCGAGGTAATGACGATTGGCACCCTGTGCTTCACCACCATCGCCATGTCGTGTTCGAGCCTGTCGTTCGACTTGTGAACGATCTGATTGATCGCGAACGGAGCTGCAGGCTTGTCGGGATTCGCTGCGTTGTACGAAGCGAGTGTCTCGGTAATTTCTGTCAGCCACTCGTCGAGCTTTTCTGCGGGGCGCGCGTTCAGCGCCGGCATCGATCCGACAATGCCGGCCTTGCACTGCGCAATCACCAGGGCAGGCGTGCTCACGATGAACATCGGCGAGGCGATGATCGGCAGTCGAAGCCCGTTGAACACGGCTGGCAAGTTAGGCATCAGAACGACTCCAGCGCCATCGCGTTCACGCTGTCGGCGCCGGTGACGATGCTGTCGCGGATGCCGGGCGCCTTCGCAAGAATGTGATCGGCGTAGAAATGCGCGGTCGCGATTTTTGCGTTCATGAACGCCAGGTCGTTGCCTTTGTCGATTTCCTCTTCGGCGATCAACAGCGATCTTGCCAACTGCCATCCCGACACCAGATTGCCGGCGAGCATGAGGTAAGGCACGCTGCCCGCAAACACCGCGTTCGGCGATGCCTTGGTGTTGCCAGCGACGAACTCGACCACTTCGATGAATGCTTCGCGCGCCGCCTTCAATCGCTTGAGTACATGCTTGGCTGCGGGGCTCTTGCTGGCTGCAAGCGCCGATTCTGTTTGCTCTATCTGCACTGCAATCGCCTTGGCGACCTGCCCGCCATCGCGAGCGGTTTTGCGCCCGACCAAGTCGTTCGCCTGGATCGCGGTGGTGCCTTCGTAAATGGTGAGGATCTTGGCATCGCGGTAGTACTGCGCGGCGCCGGTCTCTTCGATGAAGCCCATGCCGCCGTGCACCTGAATCCCCAGCGAGGTGACTTCGAGGCTCATCTCGGTGCTGAAACCTTTGACCAGCGGCACCAGGAACTCGTAGAACTGCTGGTTCTGTTTGCGTGCATCCGCATCGGGATGATGATGCGAAGCGTCGTACGCGGCGGCGGCAACCGTGGCCATCGCGCGGCAGCCTTCGGTGTAGGCGCGCATCGTCATCAACATGCGCTTCACGTCGGGGTGATGAATGATGGCCGCGCTTGCCGCAATAGATCCATCGACAGGACGCGACTGAACGCGTTCCTTCGCGTACTCGACCGCTTTTTGATACGCCCGTTCGGCAATCGCGACGCCTTGAACGCCGACCGCATAGCGCGCCGCGTTCATCATGATGAACATGTATTCGAGTCCGCGATTCTCTTCACCCACCAGATAGCCGATCGCGCCTTTGCCTGCGTCCCCGTATTGCAAAACCGCAGTTGGCGAGGCCTTGATGCCCATCTTGTGTTCGATGCTCACGCAAGCCACGTCGTTGCGCTCGCCAAGCGAGCCATCGTCGTTCACCATGAACTTGGGCACCAGGAAAAGGCTGATGCCCTTCACGCCCTCGGGCGCACCGGCCACGCGCGCCAACACCATGTGCACGATGTTGTCGGCCATGTCGTGATCGCCGTAGGTGATGTAGATCTTGGTGCCGAACAAGCGGTAGGTTCCGTCGGGCTGCGAATCTGCTCGCGTGCGAACCAGCGACAGATCGCTACCGGCCTGCGGCTCGGTGAGGTTCATGGTGCCGGTCCACTCGCCGCTTACCAGCTTGCCGAGATACTTCTGCTTCATCTCGTCCGAGCCGGCAATCGTGATGGCCTCGATGTTGCCGTCGGTGAGCAAAGGGCACAACGCGAATGCGAGGTTGGCCGAATTCAGAATTTCTCCGCAGGCCGCGCCTATGGTTTTAGGCAAGCCCTGACCCCCGAACTCCGCCGGATGTTGAAGCCCCTGCCATCCGCCTTCTGCGTACTGCTTGTACGCATCCTTGAAGCCGGGCGTGGTCGTGACTTTGCCGTCTTTCCAGAAAGATGGATTGCGATCGCCCTCGACGTTGAGGGGTGCAATCACGTCCTGATTGAAGCGCGCACATTCTTCGAGAACCGCTTGAGCGGTGTCGAACCCTGCGTCTTCGAATCCGGGGATTTTTGCGATGGCTTCGATATCTGCAAGATGCTTGATATCGAAGAGCATGTCTTTCACTGGAGCGACAAAACTCATGGCGCTGCTCCTGTCTCTTTGTTATTTCAGCTTGCGCTCGTGACGCTCGCTGCGTTTATGAAAATCGAATGATCACGAACCGAAAAAACAAAACGCCACGGTGTCTGCCGTGGCGTTAGTGCTGCTTAGAGCGCTGCAACCAGTTCAGGCACCGCCGTGAACAGATCGGCTTCTAGGCCGTAGTCGGCCACGCTGAAGATAGGCGCTTCGCCGTCCTTGTTGATCGCGACGATCACCTTGGAATCTTTCATGCCGGCCAGATGCTGAATGGCACCCGAGATGCCCGCCGCAATGTACAACTGCGGCGCAACGATCTTGCCGGTCTGCCCGACTTGCCAGTCATTGGGCGCATAGCCGGCATCGACCGCAGCGCGGCTAGCGCCGAGTGCTGCACCGAGCTTGTCGGCTAGAGGCGTCATGACTTCATTGAATTTTTCTGCGCTGCCCAATGCACGTCCGCCGGACACGATGATCTTGGCCGCCGTGAGTTCGGGGCGATCGCTCTTGGTGACTTCGCGTCCAACAAAAGTGCTCTTGCCGGAATCGGCCACGGCTGCGGGCGTTTCTATAGCAGCGGAGCCGCCTTCTGCAGCGGCTGCATCGAAGCCGGTGGTGCGAACCGTGAACACGATCTTCGGATCGGCGCACTGAACGGTGGCAATCGCGTTACCCGCGTAAATCGGGCGCTCGAAGGTGTCGGGCGAAATGACTTTGGTGATGTCGCTGACCTGTGCCACATCGAGCTTGGCCGCAACGCGGGGAGCGATGTTCTTGCCCATTGCGGTCGATGGGAAAAGGATGTGCGAGTAGGCATCGGCAAGCGACAGCACCTGCGCTGCGATGTTTTCTGCAAGGCCTTCGGCGAGCGGCGCGCCGTCGGCGTGAATCACCTTGGTGACGCCTGCGATCTTCGCGGCTGCAGCAGCCGCGCCGCCTGCGTTCGATCCTGCGACCAGCACGTGAACGTCGCCACCCATAGCCACCGCTGCGGTCACGGTGTTGAGGGTTGCCGGCTTGATGGATGCGTTGTCGTGTTCTGCAATGACGAGTGATGACATATCGATGTGTCCTTTGTTCTTGTTAGCTTTAGATGACTTTGGCTTCGTTCTTCAGCTTGGCGACCAGGGTAGCCACATCGGGCACCTTGATACCGGCGCCGCGCTTGGGCGGCTCGGACACCTTGAGCGTCTTCAGACGAGGCGTCACGTCTACGCCGAGGTCTTCGGGCTTGACGATATCCATCTGCTTTTTCTTGGCCTTCATGATGTTCGGCAGCGTCACGTAGCGCGGCTCGTTCAGTCGAAGGTCGGTGGTGATGATCGCGGGCAAGCTGATCGAGATGGTTTCCAGACCGCCATCGACTTCGCGGGTGACAGTCGCCTTGCCGTCGGCCACTTCGACCTTGCTCGCGAAAGTCGCTTGCGGCAGATCTAGCAGTGCGGCAAGCATCTGGCCGGTCTGGTTGGAATCGTCGTCGATGGCCTGTTTGCCGAGGATGACCAGCTGGGGCTGCTCTTTGTCGACCAGCGCCTTGAGCAGCTTGGCGACTGCAAGAGGTTGCAGTTCTTCCGAGGTTTCCACGAGGATCGCTCGATCGGCGCCGATGGCCATGGCCGTGCGCAGGGTTTCCTGGCACTGCGTGACACCGCAGGACACGGCGATCACTTCGGTGACCACGCCTTTTTCCTTCAAGCGAACCGCTTCTTCGACAGCGATCTCGTCGAAGGGGTTCATGCTCATCTTCACGTTGGCGATGTCGACTCCGCTACCGTCGGATTTGACTCTGACCTTGACGTTGTAATCGACCACGCGTTTGACCGGGACAAGCACCTTCATTTGGACTCCAGAAGAGAAATTAAAAATTGTTCTGAGCTGACACCAGCGCAAATCGGAGATCGAGCAGAACCAAATCGGGTCGAACTCTGCAATTCGCGCCTTTTAGGGCGAGCCAGCTATTTTATGCAATGCGGAATCGACGACTTTTCCTAGGGATTCATCGAGCCGGATCGATCGTTGCGGATACGGAATGTCGATGTTCGCTTCGCGCAAGGCCTTGAGGATCGCGATATTGATATCCGACTTGATGTTCGCCTGCCCTTTCGAGGGGTCTGCCACCCAGAAATTCAGGCTGAACTCGATGCCGTCGGGCGCGAAATTGACTAGATACGCAATCGGGACCGGGTCTTTCAGGACGCGTTCCTGGACCTTCGCAGCGTTGGTCAGAATCTCCTGCACCTGCTCCGGATTGCTTTCGTAGCCCACCACGATATTGGTGGTGATGTTGAATTTCAGGTCGGCAATCGACAGGTTTTCGACCCGCTGCGTGATGAGCAGTTCGTTCGGAACGATGGATTCGCGACCGTTGCCAGCGCGAATCAGGGTGTATCGGGTCTTGATGTCGGTGATCCGGCCTTCGAAGCTGTCCACCCGCACGTTGTCGCCAATACGAATCGAACGCTCCAGCAATATGACGAAGCCGCTCACGTAGTTCGATGCGAGCTTTTGCAAACCGAAACCGAGCCCCACGCCGACCGCGCCACCGAGCACCGACAGAGCGGTCAAGTCGACGCCTACTGCGGAAAGCGCGAACAGCAGCCCCACCAGAATCAGCACCGAGCGAACGACATTCGAGACAACCTTGCGCATCGACAGGTCGGTCACCGCCTGATCGAGCACCCGCCGCTCGATGGTCGCTGAAATCCAGAGCGTCACCACCAGCACCAGACCAGCCGACAGGACTCCGCTGATCATCGTGGCGATGCTGACCCGGGTCTTGCCGAATGACAGGGTGATCGCGTCGAGTTCATCGCGGATGGTCGGCAACACGCCAACGATCCATGCCACAGCCGCAAGCCATGCGACTAGCGACACCGCGCGAATCACCAGGTGCATCAGCGGCGATCGCGGGAATACCGATTCGATGACCCGAGCGAACAATCGAATGAATGCGAGCGACACCAGAATCGGCACCGCCACTTTCAGCACGACGATAGGCTGGAATCGAGCGACCTGATGGCTGGCCAGATAAACCAGCAGCAGCGCAAGGAACGGGAACAAAACGCCGTCGACTGTCTTTTTGCCGAACCAGATCGAGTCCTCCGGCTGGCCACGGCCGGCAAGCCTCACCAGGCCCCAGGCAATCGCGATGCACGCAATCAGGACCGCCAGCTCGATCCAGGTGTTCGAGTTGTGAAAGTCGCGCAGTAATCGGGAAAGTTCTGTCATGTAAAAGTCAAATTAAAGGTCTGCGAGAACGCGAACATGCGCCTCGACGCTGGTGGCCAGCGCGTCGAGGTGATAGCCACCTTCGAGGCACGACACGATCTTGCCACCGGAAAATCGGCGAGCGATGTTCTTGATCTGCGTCGTGATCCACACGAAGTCCTGCTCGACGAGTCCGAGCTGACCGAGATCGTCTTCTCGATGCGCGTCGAACCCCGCGCTCACAAAAATCATCTCGGGTTTGAATTCCTCGAGCCGCGGGATCCACATCATGTCGATAGCTTCCCGAATCTCGAGTCCTTTTGTGTAAGCAGGCATTGGCAGATTCAACATGTTCGATGCGGTCGAGTCTGCCCCGCTGTTCGGGTAAAGCGGGTGCTGGAAGAAGCCCACCATGAGGAAGCGATCGTCGCCCTGCAGGATGTCCTCGGTGCCGTTGCCATGGTGCACATCGAAGTCGACGACGGCCACTCGCTTCAGGCCGTGACGTTCCACCGCATGCAGCGCTGCAACCGCCACGTTGTTGAAAAAGCAGAAGCCCATCGCCTTGTCCCGGCACGCATGGTGACCCGGCGGGCGCACAGCGCAGAAGGCGTTTTCGAGTTCGCCCGAAATGACGGCATCGGTTGCCGCGACTGCAGCGCCGGCTGCATGCAGCGCAGCGCTCCATGTGAATTCGTTGACCAGCGTGTCGCCATCGATGAACTCGTGATCCGGTCCGCCCGCCAGCTTGTTCTGCGCAACTTTTTCCGATAAAGCCCTGATCGATTCGATGTGACGTGTGGTGTGCGCGAGTTCCAGATCGGCGATGGATGCGGCCGGTGCGTCGAATCGCTCCAGGCCATCCAACACCTGCGTCAGCAGCAATCGATCGTCGATGACGTCGAGTCGTTCGGGGCACTCGGGGTGCCCGCGGCCCATCTCGTGTTTGTGGCAGTCACGATGTGTGTAATACCCGGTCTTATTCACTGAGTTAGTCACCAGTTGTTAGTTTTCGGATAACGTCACGCCATGGATGCGCAACTCAAACTGAATAGTCTTTTAAATCAGCTTAACACGGTGATCGTGGGCAAAGAGGCACAGGTTCGCGACTGCGTAGCGTGTCTTTTGGCTGGAGGCCATTTGCTGATCGAAGACGTTCCCGGAGTCGGCAAAACCACCCTTGCCCACGCGCTGTCGCGCACCTTCGGACTTCAGTTTTCGCGCGTTCAATTCACCTCCGACCTGATGCCCAGCGATCTGTCGGGCGTGTCTATATATGAGCGCGGCAAGGAAGCCTTCGTGTTTCACCCCGGCCCTGTGTTCGCTCAGGTGCTGCTTGCCGATGAAATCAATCGCGCCAGTCCCAAGACCCAGAGCGCCCTGCTCGAAGCCATGGAAGAAAAACAGGTCACGGTGGAAGGCGAAACTCGCGCCTTGCCGTCGCCCTTCTTCGTCATTGCCACGCAGAACCCGCACGACCAGCTGGGAACATTCGCCCTGCCCGAATCGCAGCTCGACCGGTTTCTCATGCGCATTTCTCTCGGATACCCGGATCGCCTGGCCGAGCGTCAGCTGCTCGGCGGTGCCGACCGGCGCGATCTGATCGACTCGCTCGCTCCGTTGCTATCTACCGAACAGCTCGAAGCGTTGCAAGCGCAAGTGCTCGCAGTGCACGCGTCGGATGCTCTTCTCGATTACGTGCAGGACGTCATCGCCGCGACTCGTTCGGGACGATGGTTCCTGCAAGGGTTGAGCCCACGCGCCGGCATTGCACTGGTTCGCGCGGCCAAGGCGAATGCACTTTTGAGCGGACGCGATTACGTAGCACCCGACGATGTGCAGGCCGTCGTCGCCCAATGCATTGCGCACCGTTTGATCCCGGTTAGCGATGCCGGACGCGGATCTTTCGAGCAGGTGCGTGCGATGGTCGAATCGGTGCCGCTTCCCTGATTCGCACCGACGTATAAACACCGCATCCATGTCCGAGACGATCAGTCTTTCAGCCCCGGAATCGGAGCCCTCGAAACCGGCAAAGCAATACGGCTTCGTTCGACGCCGATTCAGAAAATGGTGGCAGTCTCGTCTGCCGCTGAACGACACTCTCACGCTCGGTCAACGCAATGTCTACATCCTGCCGACTCGCGCCGGATTGATGCTCGGTGCCACGCTGGTCACACTGCTGATTGCTTCGATCAACTTCCAGCTGAACCTCGGCTATCTCCTCACGTTTCTTCTGGCGGGCAGTGCGCTTGCAGGCATGCATATCTGCCACGGAACCTTGCGTGGGCTGACCATGCATCTCGACCCACCGACACCGCAATTCCTCGGCACCAGCGCAACGCTCGATATTCGAGTGGTCAACGAGAGCAAGTCAGTCAGGCGCGGCATTGGCTTTTCGGTGGTCGATGTCGGGCAGTGGTCCTGGGTCGATGTTCCAGCCGTCACCACTGCAAATATTCATGTTGCGTTTCAGCCAGCGAAGCGAGGCATGAATCAGGTGCCTCCGATCACGGCTGAAACCCGCTTTCCTCTCGGCACGTTTCGCGTGTGGACCGTCTGGCGTCCGGCCGCGCAATTGCTCGTGTATCCGACGCCCGAAGTCTTCGGCCCACCACTTCCGCCGGGTGAACCGCGTCCCGGAACCGGCGGCGCGACCAACAGCCGCGAAGCAGGTGAATTCGACGGCGTACGCGCCTATCGCCGGGGCGATCCTTTGAAGCTGGTGGTGTGGAAAAAAGCAGCGAAAGCCGATGAACTCGTGAGTCGCGACACACAGCAGGCTCAGAGGCAGGATCTCTGGCTCGACTTCCACCAGTGCGGCGCAACGGGCGTCGAGCATCGATTGCAGCGTCTGTGTGCATGGGTGCTTCAAGCCGACCGCCTTGGCCTGGATTACGGACTTCGACTGCCGAATATTCAGATCGCGCCCGCTCATGGCGAAGCGCACCGCCGCAATTGCCTCGAAGCTCTGGCTGTCGCCTGAGGCTCGCGAATCATGAGCTTCATCGACAAATTCAAGACTCTGCCGCGCGACAGTCGGGACACGATGTTCCTGTTGTTCGTGATCGGCTGGGTCGTGCTCCCGCAGGTCAATCGGCTGCCGGTGTGGTGCTCGGTTCTAACCGCTGGCGTGCTGATCTGGCGGGGCGCGCTCAGCTGGCGCTCGCGACCTCTGCCGGGAATCTGGTGGCGAGCAAGCCTTCTGGCGATTGCGCTCGGCGCGACCTTTTTCACCTACCGCACCATCCTCGGCCGCGAAGCCGGCGTGACTTTGGTCGTTGTGCTTCTCGCGCTGAAGACGCTGGAGCTTCGGGGTCGCCGCGATGCGTTCGTGGTGTTTTTTCTCGGCTTCTTCACGATGCTGAGCAACTTCTTCTTTTCGCAATCGCTGCTCACGGCGCTCGCGATGGTGCTCGGTCTGCTCGGTCTTCTCACGGCATTGGTGAACGCGCATATGCCGGTGGGCAAGCCGCCATTGCGCGAGTCCGCAGGAATTGCGGCAAAGATGGCGCTGTTCGGCACGCCGGTGATGGTAGTGCTGTTCATGCTGTTCCCGCGAGTCGCTCCGCTGTGGGGAGCGCCAGCCGATGTGCCCACTGGTAGAAGCGGGCTCTCGTCGACCATGGAGGTGGGCAACATCACCAGTCTGGCGCTCGATGACGGTATTGCATTGCGAGTGAAATTCGAGGGGCCTCCCCCTCGGCAAAGCGAGTTGTATTTCCGCGGTCCGGTACTCTCGGATTTCGACGGACGCCAATGGCGACCGCAGCAGTCCAGACTGTCGCGGCAGTTTCCGCTTCCGGCTGACCTCGAGGTGTCCGGGCAGGAATACAAGTACGAGGTCACGCTGGAGCAGAACAACAAGCCCTGGCTGTTTCTGCTCGAAGCCGTGAAGACGCCGCCCAGCGTTTCGGGAATGGAGGTCGCCATGCTGCCAGACCTTCAATGGATGCTGGACAGGCCGGTGAACGATCTCATTCGCTATCGTGCAACCAGCTACACGCAGTTCACCCACGGCCCCAAACGCTCGTTGAACGGACTGGGCGAATTCATGCTGCTGCCCGAGGGATCGAATCCGCGCACCAGAGAACTGGCGCAAACGATCAAGCAGGAAAACCCCGGCGCCGACACCGCAGGCCTGGTCACCGCAATCCTGACCCGACTGCGCACCGGCGGCTATTCGTACACGCTCGAGCCCGGCGTATACGGACGTGAAACATCGGACGAATTCTGGTTCGACAAAAAGGCGGGCTTCTGCGAACACATCGCCTCGTCGTTCGTCATCCTGATGCGCGCAATGAACATTCCTGCGCGCATCGTCACCGGATACCAAGGCGGCGAGTTGAACGCGGTCGATAATTTCTGGGTGGTGCGCCAGGCCGATGCACATGCCTGGGCAGAGGTGTGGGAATCGGGCAAGGGCTGGGTGAGGGTCGATCCGACCGGTGCCATCTCACCGGAGCGAATCGGCGCGTTTCAAAGGCTGACGCCTCCGCGAGGCGTATTCGCCGGTGCCATGGAATCGTTCAGCCCGACCTTGCTTGTGAACATGCGCGCCACTTGGGAAGCAGTCAACAACGGCTGGAATCAGTGGGTGCTCAACTACACCCAAAGCAAGCAGGTCGATCTGCTCAAGAACCTCGGCTTCACCTCGCCCAGCTGGGAAGACCTGGCTACCCTTTTGCTGGGAATCGTCATTGGCGTGAGCGCTTTGGGAGCCGTCTGGGCCGCCTGGGAAAAGCGCAAGCACGATCCGTGGCTGCGCCTGCTGACGAAAGTTCGCAAGCAGATGTTGAAGCACGGGGTGGCAGTAGACGAATCGACGCCGCCGCGCCAGATGGCGATACGTGCCCGCGCCAAATTCGGCGAATCCGCGATGGCGAATGTCTATGACTGGCTGTTGCGGCTGGAGGCGCTGCGTTATGCGCGTCCGTCGGCGAATTCCGGTGGTCGCGCGCAGATGCAACAGTCGCTGGCTCAATTGCAACGTGAGTGGCGATCCATCCAGTGGCCGGGTGAAAATAGCCGGTAATGACTCTTCAATCGCATCGCCACAATTTCGTCCTCGTTTCAATTGCTGCATCGGTGATCGCCACGTCTGCGTTGGCGGGTCCGCCGGATCGTCCGATGAAACCGAAGGCCGCAGTCAAGTCCGCCAAACCGGCTGTGAAGACCGCAGCGAAAAGTTCGGCCAATCTTGTTCCCTACTCAACCCGCGACGACGCAATGCGCTTCGCAGACGACCTCGCCGCCAGACGCGATCTCGATCCGCAGTGGGTTCGCAAAGCCATCGGCGGCGCGAACTATTTGCCAGTCGCTTCTCGCTTGATGCGCCCGGCACCGCAAGGCACACCGAAGAACTGGCGCGTTTACCGCAGCCGTTTTATCGATCCGATTCGAATCGGGGCTGGCGTGAAGTTCTGGAGCGACAACGAAGCCGCCCTGCAGCGCGCCGAATCCGAATACGGCGTACCCGCAAAAATCATCGTCGGCATCATCGGCGTCGAGACGATTTACGGGCAGCAGATGGGCACGTTTCGCGTGATCGATACGCTGGCGACGCTGTCCTTCGACTTTCCTGTAGAACATCCGCGAGCCGCCGAACGCAGCGCCTACTTCAGGCAGGAGCTGGAGCAGTTTCTGCAGCATCAGAGCCGAATAGAGGGCGATGTGTACGCGCCTCGCGGAAGCTACGCCGGCGCGCAGGGGATGCCGCAGTTCATGCCTTCCAGCTTCAATAAATACGCGGTCGATTTCGACGGCAATGGCAAGGTCGATCTGACCAATCCGGTCGACGCAATCGGATCGGTCGCCAGCTACTTCAAGGCATTCAACTGGCAGACCGGCATGCCTACCCATTACCCGGTTTCGTTCGATACCAGCAAGCTGGACATGGACGCGTTGATGGCACCGGACATTCTTCCGACATTCAGCCCGAAAAGCTTCACCGACAAAGGCGCTGTGTTGAACGCAGACGGCGTGGCGCACAAGGGCCAACTCGCGCTCATCGAACTGCAGAACGGAACGGACCCGCCGCAGTACGTGGCCGGTACCGAAAACTTCTACGTCATCACGCGCTACAACTGGAGCAGTTACTACGCGATGTCGGTCATCGAGTTGGGCGACGAAATAGAAAAGGCGCGAGCGAAGTAAATCGCTCACGCCTCCGAGAAAACAGCCAATCGATCAGGCCTGATTCGGAACCAGAAACTCGCGGCTAATGTGCGCGCCGAGCTCGTTCACCCGATCGAGGAATTGCGTGAGGAACGCGTGCAATCCGGTAGCCAGAATCTCGTCGATTCGTCCGTACTGCAGATCGGCGCGCAGCTTGCCCGCACGACGCGCAGTCTCACCTTGAGGATCGGCGCCAGCCATCGTCAGATTGCTCACCACTTCGTTGAGGCATCCCGCGAGCGATCGCGGCATGTCTGCACGAAGAATCAACAACTCGGCCACGCGCTCGGGCTTGATCACGTCGCGGTACACCTTGCGGTAAATCTCGAAGCCGGACACGCTGCGAAGAATCGCGCTCCAGTGATAGAAGTCGTATTCCTGATCGCGCTCGGTGGCGGTGCCGTAGAAATCGCTCTGCATCGCCTGGAATTTCACGTCGATCAATCGCGCCGTATTGTCGGCGCGCTCGAGGAAAGTTCCCAGGCGCGCGAAGTGGTACGACTCGTCCTGCAACATGGTTCCGGCAGCAACGCCGCGCGACAGATGCGAGCGAAACTTCACCCATTCGAAAAACTCGGCAGGCGCACGTTCGAACTCGCCCTGCTTGAGCATGCGAATGCATTCGAGCCAGGTCTGGTTGGCGATTTCCCAAGCCTCGGTGGTAAGGCTTCCACGAACTGCGCGTGCGTTCTCGCGGGCGGCCCGGAGACACGAGACGATGGAAGACGGATTGGTTTCGTCTTTGGCCATGAAGTCCATGACCTCGCGAGGAGTGACGTTCTCGTGGCGGGATTTGTACAGCGGCAATAGCTCGCTGATGCTCAGTACGCTCTGCCACCCGTGTGTCGCGACTTCTTCGGACTGTGGCATCAACGCGGTCTGGTAATTGACGTCGAGCATGCGCGCAGTATTTTCGGCGCGCTCTGTGTAGCGGGACATCCAGAAAAGGTGATCGGCGGTGCGGCTCAGCATGTATTTCTTTCGATCTCTTGATGGATGTTCAGGACTCGAGGATCCAGGTGTCTTTGGTGCCGCCGCCTTGCGACGAGTTCACCACGAGCGATCCGTCTTTCAAGGCCACGCGCGTCAGTCCGCCCGGCACCATCTGCACTTCTTTTCCGCTCAACACGAACGGGCGGAGATCGATATGGCGAGGAGCGATACCGCTCTCCACGAAGGTGGGGCAGCTCGACAAGCTCAGCGTGGGCTGCGCGATGTATCCACTCGGATTCGCGAGCACCGCAGCCCGGAATTCTTCTATTTCGGCTTTGGTCGAAGCGGGTCCGACCAGCATGCCGTAGCCGCCAGCGCCATGCACTTCCTTCACGACCAGATCCTTCAGGTTGTCCAGCGTGTACTGCAGTTCGTCCTTGTTGCGGCACATGTAGGTCGGCACGTTGTTCAGGATCGGCTTCTCGCCAAGATAGAACTCGATCATCTTCGGGACATACGGGTAGATCGACTTGTCGTCGGCTACGCCGGTACCGATGGCATTGCAGATGCTGACGTTGCCGGCACGATAGGCGCCAACGAGTCCAGCACATCCGATGGTGGAGCTTTCGCGGAACACCAAAGGATCGAGAAAATCGTCGTCGACCCGGCGATAGATCACGTCGACACGCTTAGGTCCGCGCGTGGTGCGCATGTAGACGAAGTTGTCCTTGACCATCAGGTCCTGGCCTTCGACCAGTTCCACGCCCATCTGCTGCGCAAGGAATGCGTGCTCGAAATAGGCGCTGTTGTACATGCCGGGGGTCAGTACCACCACGGTAGGTTCGGCGGTTGCGGGCGGGCAGGAAGCGCGCAGGGTTTCCAGCAGCAAGTCGGGGTAATGGGCCACCGGTGCAATGCGCTGATTACCGAACAGATCGGCAAAGAGCCGCATCATCATCTTGCGGTTTTCGAGCATGTAGCTCACGCCGCTGGGTACACGAAGGTTGTCTTCGAGGACGTAATACTCGCCCTCGCCCTTCGCATTCGGCGCCCTGACGATGTCGATTCCGGCAATGTGCGAGTAAACCTGATTGGGAACGTCGACACCCATCATCTCCGGGCGGAACTGCGCGTTCTGAAGAATCTGCTCGGCGGGGATGACGCCGGCTTTGACGATTTCCTGATCGTGATAAACGTCGTGGATGAATCGGTTCAAGGCGGTCACACGCTGGACCAGACCCTTTTCCATGCTCGCCCACTCATGGGCAGGAATGATTCGCGGAATCAGATCGAAAGGAATGAGGCGCTCGGTGCCGGCGCCGTCCTCGTCCTTGGCGCCGTAAACCGCGAAAGTGATGCCGACTCGTCGGAAGATCATTTCTGCTTCGGCCCGTCTGGCCTGCATGACGTCGGCTGGCTGCCGTGTCAGCCACTTGTCGTAGCTTGAGTAGTGATCCCTGACCCCGCCATCCGCATACGGAATGCCGGTATACATCTCATCGAATTTCAGCATAAAGAGCTATTCTCCTGCCCCTAGCTTAGCAAGTTCCAGGCCCCTGTCAGCTTTTTAATAGTGATTTCCGTGGTGCCAATACCTCGCCCGGAGCTTGCGTTCGCAGGTCATCGATGCGGGGTTGGCAGACGACCAGTGGGCCGCTCCGCACTTCGCCGTGTTGACCACCGTGGAATTGGCTTCCACGTAGCGCTCGACCACCGGGATGGCCGGATGCCCGAAGGTGTTCCGATAACCTGCCTGTACCAGCGCGAATTGCGGTTTCACTGCGGCAATGAAAGGCTGGCTCGACGAGGTCTTGCTGCCGTGGTGCGGCACGAGCAAAACGTCGGCCTTCAACAGCTTTGCATTGGACGATTCGCCCAGCGCCTCCTCCTGGGGTTTCTCGATGTCGCCCACCAGCAGCGCGGTGCGATCTCCATTGCTGATTCGAAGTACGCAACTGAGGCCATTGGGTTTTGGAAGCAGCGAAACATCGAGCTGCCCTTTCGGGTACACGGCTGCCTGTGGGTGAAGCATCTCGAAGGTCACACCATCCCAGGTCCAGTGCTGGCCGGCAGCACAGCGCACCGCCGGATGCTGTCGTTGCAGTTCGTGTTGATCCTCGATAGAAGAAAGCACTGTGGCCTGCGGAAAGGCCCACATCACCGACGCCGCTCCTCCGACATGGTCGCTATCCCGATGACTGAGAACCAGCATGTCCGGCACCACGCCCACCGAGGCCAGCAACGGAACCAGCACCCGATTTCCCGCATCGGCGTCGAGACCGAATTTCGGGCCGGTGTCGTAGACCAAAGCGTGATTCGCAGTTCGCACGACCACTCCGTTCCCTTGCCCTATGTCGGCGGCGAGCAACTCGAACTGCGCGAATGCAGGTGATGGCGCTTTCCAGAGCACGAGCGGGAGCAGCAACGGGATGCCCATCGCGCGGATTGGGCGCGGAAGCTTCATGACGAGCAAGGCCCCGCCGAAGATGGCCGGCACGCCTGCCCACAAAGGCGTCGCCGGAAGCGGAAGGTTCGCAAGCGGGAATGCGGCGATCGCGTCAAGGAACCAGGTGAGGGCGGAAATTGAATAGCCAGCCAGATTCCATATGGGTGAGAAGAACGCACCCGCCATTGCCAGTGGAGTCACCAAAATGGTCACCCAGGGCACCGCAATGAGATTGGCCGGCAGTCCGACGACAGACAGCTGCTGGAACAGCAAAACTCCAAGCGGTGTGAGAGCGACGGTGACTATCCACTGCTCACGCAAATGAAGTTTCGCTTTGCCCCACAGATTCTGCGAGACGGCTGGCTCGCCACGGCCGGAAGAAAAAAGGATTGTCACCGCGACGAAGCTCAGCCAGAAGCCCGCCTGCATCAACGCCCACGGGTCGGACACGACCACTGCGCACATCGCAGCGAGGCAAACGAGCGGCCATGACCAGGATCGCGCACTCAGCTTGAGTAGCGTGACCACCGCCAGCATGCAGATGGTTCGTCGCGCCGGAACTCCCCAGCCGCTGAAAATCGCATAAAGCGCCGCGAGGCTCACTCCCAGGATGAGCGATGCCACCGGCGCAGGTATCAGCAGGCACAGACGCCAGCCCCAACGGGCGGATCGCTTCCAGAACGCCGCCACCAAAAGCGATGCGAGCCAGGCGAACATCGTTATATGCAAGCCCGAGATGCTCATCACATGAGCAACACCGGTCTGCCGAAAGACATCCCAATCGGCGCGTTCGATTGCGTTCTGATCGCCCAGTGTGAGTGCCGCGACGATGCCCGCAACGCGTCTGTCCTCTATCGATTCGAAAATTCTTTCTCGAAGCGCGCCTCGCCATTGCTCCACCGGATACCGCCAGGTGTCGGCCACTCTTCGGGGAGGATCGATCAGGCTGTCGCGCACATAGCCGCTCGCGCCAAGTCCCTGCTCCCACATCGAAAGCTCCTGATCGAAGCCGTTCGGATTGAAGTTGCCATGCGGCGCTTTGAGGCGAATGGAAAACGCCCACCGCTGGCCTGCACTCAACTCGTTGGCCATCTGAATATGCGCCTGCGGCATCGGAACGATTTGCCATCGGCGGTGGGTATACCAGTTCAACTGGACATGATGCGGCATGCCGAAAGGCGGATGGTCGATGTCGAAGCGGAATCGAACCCCCTGCTCGTTGCGCTGCGGCATGGCAGCAACAACACCGGTCACGCTGACGTCCGCTCCTTCGAGCTGCGGCGCAATGGCCTGCGCGGCTTCGTGCCTTGCGTAAGAGCCCGCCCATCCGAATCCTGCGCAGATGGCGAGAACGGCCGCTGCGACCGGAGCGAACTTGAATCCGCCATCGGATGTCCACCGAAATACGGCGAACGCCCCGAGCATGGTGCTGAACAACAGGAGCGCGTAAAACCAGGTCGGACACAAATGCGACTGCTGCAATTGAAGCGCGCAGCCAGCCACGAGTCCGCCAAGAGCGGGCGCTAAACATCGACCTCGAATTTCCACGCCGTTCCCCGTCCTGTCTTGGCAAGGGGGCGATGCTAACCGCGGAAATCGATTACTTTTGTATTAGATGTCCGAATTCACGAACTGATACTCGGATCTGCGGCAGTTCGCGCGAGGCGGCGGTCGTAAACGAATGCACACCCTGCAGCCAGCGCCAGACCGAAACCGGTCAGACAGGTGCCGAACCACCCGCCGTGCTGCCACGCGAAAGCGCCAATCGCAGATCCGCTAGCCGCGCCTATGAAGTAGCTCGTCATGTAGACCGAGTTCAGACGCGATCGCGCGTTCGAATCGAGCCCGTACACCACGTTCTGATTGCTGATGTGAATGCCCTGAAGCGCAAAGTCGATCGCGACCATGCCCAGCACGAACCAGATCAGCGACGACTTCCCCATCCAAAGAATTCCCCAGCTGATTGCCAGCAGCGTCACGCAAAACATGGTCGTGCGCTGCTCGAATCCTTTGTCCGCCATCCGGCCGGCGTAATTCGCCATCAACGCGCCTGCAATGCCGGCAAGCCCAATGAGACCGATGGTCGAATCGCTGTAGCCGTTGCCTTCGCCTGACAGAAGCAAGGCCATGGTCGAGAACAAGGCGCTCATCGACGAAAACGCCACGCCTCCGAGCAGCGACCGACTGCGCAAACGTGGGTGTAAACGAATGAGCGTGCCCATGGAGCGAAGTACTTCCGCGTAGGTCACATGAGCTGCCGATGTGGATTGCGGCAAGACCTTCCACAACGCGATGGCAACAGCCACCAACGCGAATCCCGACACTTTGTAGACCGTGTTCCATCCGCCGAGATCGGACAGCACGCCCGCCACGCTTCGCGATCCGAGAATGCCGATCAGCAGGCCGCTCATGACCAGCCCGACCGCGCGACCGGATCTGGCGGGATCGGACAACGATGCTGCTGCCGGCACCAGCACCTGCGCAGCAACCGAGAACAACCCGGCTATCACCGTACCGACGAACAGCGATTGAATGCTGCTCGAATACCCACTGATGAACTGGCCAACGGCCGCAAGAAGAATCAGCACGACTGCCAGATTGCGCCGCTCGAATTTGTCGCCCAGCGGAACCAGAAACACCAGCCCCAACGCGTACGACACCTGAGCCAGCGTCACTGTCCACGATGCCGTCGATTCCGCCACGTTCAGGTGCGTGGCAATGGAATGAAGAAGCGGCTGGTTGAAGTAGTTGCCACCGGCGCAAAGTCCGGAGGCCAGGGCCATGAGGAACAGCACTGGCGTGCTGAGGTATTTCTGTGTCAAAACGGATCGGCTCGAAGGAGTCGGCGAACGCCGGCGAACCCCGATGTTTACAGAATTCGAAAGTCCGGGTTGTGACGGGGTACGTAGCGGCTCGACAAAAGGCCTTCACTCGAACGGCACGAACCTGAACCGATACACATGCTCCGGATGATCGGGGCATTCCCCTTTTGCGATCCGCTCCAGGCGCCCGGCATTCGGTGCAGGAAAATGCGCCGGCATCAGCAGCGTGCCTTTATCGGCCAGCTCTTCCATCGCGGCCATACGGGTGGCGCGTGACTGGTCCTGGTTCAAGCAAAAGCGCGTGTTCCAGTCCGGATACGCGCACTGCAGCGGATGATGAAACAGGTCCGCGCTAAGCAGCGCCTCTTTGGCCGCGCCAGTGACTGCAACTCCCACATGCCCCGGTGTGTGTCCGGGAAACGGAACGAGCTTGATCTCGTCGGTGATCCGGTAGTTCATGTCGACGACATCGGCCAGCCCCGCATGGAACAGCGGCCAGATCGAATCGCCGATGTAGTCGCCGGAGCGCGCGAGCGACGGATGGCCTTCGTTGTCTTTCCAGTAATCCCACTCTGGCTTCGTGAACAGATAGCGAGCATTCGGAAACGTCGGCTTCCACTCGCCGTCGACGAGACGCGTGTGCCAGCCGACATGATCGACATGCATGTGCGTAGAGAGAGCGACGTCGACGCTTTCGGGATCGATACCCAGTGCGATAAGTTTGTCGAGCCAGTTCCACTGCTTCCGATCGAAGTCGTGTCGGATACGCGGTTTGCAATCGCCCACGCAGGTATCGACGACGATGATTTTGTCTTTGGTCTCGACGATGAAAGACTGGATGCTGATGATCAGTCGGTCGCTCTGCGGGTCGTAGAACTGCGGGACCAGCCAATCCAGATTTTTTTCGATGATTTCCGGTGTCGAGTCCGGAAAGATTTCTGCGGGCTTGAGAAGTGGCTCCTCTGCTTCGACGAGCCGCGTGATTGTCACGCCGCCAAGATCGATGACTGAACTGCTGGACATGTACGTGGCTAACTCCGTTGGTTCCCGCTACTTCACGGTTGAAAAGGTTACTCGACCTTGATGTTCGACTTCTCGATGATTGCCTTCCACCCCGCTGCCTCACGCGCCATCTGCGCGCCGAATTCAGCGGGTGTGTTTCCCACCGTCGTCGTACCTAGCTTCGCGAACTGCTCGATAACTTCAGGACGCGCCAATGCTTCCTTGATGGCGGCGTTCATCTTCGCAATGATCGCAGGATCTGTTCCTGCCGGAGCCGACAGACCCCACCAATTACCTGCGACCAAGTCCGGCAGACCCACTTCGGGCGCTGCAGGCACATCGGGCAACGCTGCCAGTCGCTTGGGTCCGGTGATCGCGAGCGCGCGGAGACGGCCGTTGAGCACGTAGCCGGAAGTCGAATCCGCAGTCACGAACATGGCCTGTATTTCGCCGCCGAGCAATCCTTGCACTGCGGGGGCTGCGCCGCGATAGGGCACATGGGTCAAAGGTGCGCCGCTGAGTTCCGCATAACGAACACCACCCAGATGCGGCGCAGTTCCGATTCCGGGCGACCCGTAGTTGATCTTGCCGGCGTTCTGTTTTGCGTAAGCGGTGAACTCGGCAAGAGTCTTCACGGGCAGAGACGGATTGACCATCACCACTAACGGCGAGTTCACCACCATGGTGACCGGCACCAGATTCTTCAAAGGATCGAAATCCATTTTGAAGAGAAACTGGTTCATCACGTAATTGTTAGTGGCACCGAGGAGAAACGTGTAGCCATCGGGCGCTGCGCGTGCGACCTCGGATGCCCCGATGTTGCCCGACGCGCCGCTCTTGTTGTCGATGTAGAGAGAACCGTTGATCGACTTCTCGACCATCGTTTGAATCGTCCGAATCGCGACATCGCCAGAGCCCCCCGAAGCGAACGGCACGACGATGCGAATAGGTTTTGCGGGCCAAGGATCGGCTGCGTGAGATACGTTCGCGACGAGCGACAGGGCCGCGATCGTTGCTATTGCAGACATACGCGCACAGGACTTGAAAATGATTGCCATGAGGAAACTCCGGAAGATATAGAACGGCTCGGCCATCGAGGACGTGCAGAACAAAAACTGAGGTCGCGGTCATTACATCGTCGTGACGATCGCAAGGCAAACGCAAAAATCTCAAATACTTAGAAAGTGGCTTGATGAATCGTCTCAACGATATTTGGCATGCATGGTCCAAGAAACTTACAGCCGAGCTAAGTCATACCTCCGCCGGCCCGCCCTCCACGCTGCAAACGCGTATCCTGCTCGCTGCTATCGAGCACCTTCGCTCCGATCGCCTTAAACGCCTAAACGCCTAAACGCCTAAACGCTTCCACAAAGTGATTTCCATGGGTCCGAGAACTTGCGCTGCTACAGCCACCATGCTGTGGGGCTTTACCTATATCGTTTCTGCCACCCTGCTACCGCACAACCCGCTTCTGATCGCCTCGACTCGAGCACTCGGGGGCGCCATTGCACTGATGCTTTTTGCGCGGCAGTTTCCGCCGCGCGAATGGCTGGGCCGAGTCATCGTGTTGGGCACTTTGAATGGCGGATTGTTCTTCGGTTTGCTTTTCGTCGGCGTGATGCGCCTGCCGGGCGGAGTCGCAGCCGTGCTTCAGGCTCTTGCGCCACTGTGCGCAGTGTTGCTCGGATGGGCGATCTTGAGCATTCGACCCACCTGGATAAAAATTGCGAGCATTTTTCTCGGCGTGATCGGCGTGTCGCTGGTGGTGCTGAAAGGAGCGTTCGCTGTGGATGGCATCGGCATTGCAGCTGCGTTCGGCAGCACTTTGTCGGTGGCATTGGGCGGTGTTCTGATGAACCGCTGGGGCAAGCCTCCGATCGGCTTGATCGCTTTCACAGGTTGGCAGTTGTTGATTGCAGGCGTCGAGCTGTCGGTCGTTGGCATTGCGATGGGATCGATTCCTGCGCATCTCACGACGACCAACATCGTGGGGCTGGCGTTGCTTGCAGTGTTCATCACGGCCATTCCGTTCGCGCTTTGGTTCAAGGCGATCGGGGCGATCGGCGCGGTGGCCGCATCGCCCTTTTTTCTGCTCGTACCAGTGACTGCGTTCGTACTGGACGCCCTCATTCGTGGAATCATTCCAACGGGCATGCAGGTGTTCGGCACGATCGTCGTCCTAGGTGCATTGCTGCTGAGTCAATGGACGCCTAAGCGCAAAGCTGTTCCAGCTTAGATCTCAGCGAGTGGCTTTGCGAAGACCGTCGACACCCCAGGCACCGTATCCCGCTGCTGCAATGTAGAGGAACACGAAGCAGAACAGTGCGGCGGACTCGCCGTTGTTCATCATGGGAGACCATACGAAGCCCTTGCTCGCATGACCCAGAAAGTAGGCGAACGCCAGAAGCCCGGAGAGCAGAAATGCTGCAGGACGGGTGAACAGTCCGATCAACACTAAAAATCCAGCGACCAGTTCGATGATGCCAGCAGCGCCGATCAGCGAGAACACCTGAAGATTGTCGAAGTACGCGACGCGCGGGAAATGAAACAGCTTGGCGGTGCCGTGCTGGATCAGCATGAAAGCGCTGGTGATTCGCAGAATTCCGAGAACGCGCGAGGTGGTCAGTTGGCTGGGTACGAAGTTCATGTGTATGAGAAGGTTAGGTTGAACACCGCAATGCGACTCGGCAGTTGCGGATTTGTTCAATCTTTTTGGCGCTGATTTTCAGCAAACGCAACTCGCGAGCGAGTCGGCGTGATGATCAGCCCGCAACCTTGATCTTCAAACACTCGCAAAGCTGCTGAGCCCGCGCGTAGGTCAGGTCTTCGGTGAGAAAAGGGTTGGCAAGTTCATGCATCACGTCGCGCGACGAGGTCGACGAACAGACGATGTCTTCTCTATCCTCGACCAGGTTCGCCCACACCTCGACATCGCGTGCAGACATTTTTCCCGACCTATAGACGGCAAGCACATGCGCAATCTGCTCTTCGTTCAGAACCACCGGATCTTCGTATTCGTCCACTTCCGCCTTGCGCAAACGCGTGCCGAGCGTCTTCAGAGGCTCGGTGAGATTCAGCAGCGCATGTAAAAGCGTCCTGTGATTCATGCTTGTTGCGGTTTTGGCGGGCGTAGGCGCCTGGTTGGCGCCGGAGATGGGCAAAAGCATATGGCAAGTGCGCAATTCCGCCAAATTTCGGGTACGGGCCACTCGAAAGCCGCCGTGGAGACTTTCGGATCTGACGCGACCGACCGCAACGCACGTACCGTTAGCTTTTAAGGGTAGATGCCCTGATAGCGGGCCTTCGCCCGAAGCAGCGGCAACACCATGCCAAGCGACGGGGTTGGCACGCCCTTGATCTTGCCGATATCGACCACCGCGCCCAGGATCGTGTCGATCTCCGGTTTCCTGGACAAATCGAAGTCCTGCAGCATCGAAGGTCTGTGATTGCCGACCGCTTTGACCGGCTGATACGCACTACGTGGACTCTTCGATCCGCACGCAGCCGCCACGGCGATCATCTCTTCGTTCATGCTCGTGATGAGTGGCGCAAGTTCCGGATCGTTGAACAGCTTCATGCTGATGCCACCGGTCAGGCCGCTCAAGGGACCAGTCACCACGTTGATGAAAAGCTTGATCCACATGGCATCGCGAATGCTGTCCGAGGTGACGCCATTCGTGGTGCTGTTGGTGGCAGCAGCCGCAATAGCCCGGACCCGGTCGGTCGCCGCGCCGTCGGTTTCGCCGAACATGAACCGGTTGACCGTGGGGCTGGAGTTCCAGACCACTCCGGGCTCAGCCACGTGATTCGCCGAATAGGTGAGCGCGCCAATGATCCGATCGCGCGGGACGACTGCGCTGAGCGAAGAGATCATTTGGGCAATGGGTGCCGACCACTGGCTCATGTCATTGCTGATTTCGGACAGCAACCACCACGGCACGCCATTGACCACGAACGCAACCGTCGTGTCAGGGCCGATGAGAGGCGCCAGTTGCGGAGCAATCTCTGCCAGCGCCGGTGTCTTGACCGAAACGATGACGTAGTCCTGCACGCCCGCGTCTGCCGACTTGTCGAACGCTTTCGGACGAACGTTCCATTCGTCGGTGCCGTCCTTCAAGGTGAGACCGTTCGTGCGAACCGCATCGAGCGTCGCGCCGCGAGCGATGACCGACACGTCGTGTCCGTTCAAGGCAAATCGATTCGCAAGATGACCGCCGATGGCGCCCAATCCAAACACACAGATTTTCATGATGTCTTCAATTCGTCAACGTTGATTAAGCACAGTGAAGTGAATGCAACTATCAAGCCAATCCGTTTCCGGTGACCTTGCCTCGCAGCTTCTTCACTTCACCTCGCGTGGTCTTCGCGTCGACGCGTTTTCGTTTCGCGCTGGCCGAGGGTCTGGTTTTTTTGCGAGGCTTCGGGGGCACCGCGACGCCATCGACCAGCGCCTGCAATCGCTCGATCGCTTCGGCTTTGTTCTGCTCCTGGCTTCGCGAAGTCTGCGCCTTGATCACCACCACTCCGTCCGAGGTGATGCGCTGGTCGCTCATCGCGAGGAGCCGATCTTTGATGTCTTGCGGCAATGACGAATCGGGTATCGAGAATCGCAGATGAATCGCGCTCGACACCTTGTTCACGTTCTGCCCACCCGCGCCCTGCGCGCGAATTGCGGTGAACTCGATTTCGTCTTCTTTGATTTCGATCATCGGGCCTCGATCATTTGATAAAGAGTGCGCGGTATTCGTCGCGCAGAAGATTCTTCTGAACCTTGCCCATTGTGTTTCGCGGAAGGTCGCTCACGACAAAGCATCGCTTGGGCACCTTGAAGTTGGCGAGCTGTTTCTTGAGCGTCGCAACGATCGCGTCGCCGTCGAGTTTCGCGTTGGGCTTTGCCACGACGATCGCAACGCCGACCTCGCCGAAGTCGTGATGCGGCACGCCGACGACCGCACTCTCGGCAATCCCGGGCAGCTCGTTGATGGCGCCTTCGATTTCTGCCGGGTACACGTTGTAGCCGCCGCTGATCACGAGATCCTTGCTGCGGCCGACGATGGTGATGTAGTTGCGTGCATCGATCTTGCCGACGTCGCCGGTTTTGAAGAATCCGTCGTCGGTGAATTCTTCTTTCGTTTTCTCGGGCATGCGCCAGTAGCCCTTGAACACGTTCGGGCCCTTCACTTCGATGCCTCCGATTTCATCGACGGCACACTCATCGCCCTTCTCGTTCGTGATTCGAATCGTGATGCCGGGCAACGGAAAACCGACCGTGCCACCGAGACGCTCTCCGTCCTTCGCGAAATACGGGTTGGATACCTGCATGGCGGTCTCGCTCATGCCGTAGCGCTCGACAATCGTGTGGCCGGTGCGAGCGATCCATTCGTTGAAAGTTTCCAGCAGCAAAGGCGCAGAGCCCGCAACGAAGAGGCGCATGTTCTTCGCCGATTCCTTGGTCAGCGTCGGGTCTGCCAGCATGCGAACGTACAGCGTCGGCACACCCATGAACACGGTCGCGTCCTTCATGCGTTCGATCACTTTTCGCGGCTCGAACTTCGACATCCAGATCATCTTGCTGCCGTTGATCAGCGCGCCGTGAATAGCCACGAACAGCCCGTGAATATGAAAGATCGGCAGCGAATGAATCAGTACGTCGCCATCTTTCCAGCCCCAATAGGTGCGAAGAACTTCGGCGTTGCTGCGCAGATTTTTATGCGTGAGCATCGCGCCTTTGCTACGACCGGTCGTGCCGCTGGTGTACAAAATCGCAGCCAGGTCGTCGTCGGCGCAAATTGCGACTTCATGATGATCGCTATGGTGCGTCGCGCGATCGAGCAGGCTTCCTGTCCGATCTGCATTCAGCGTGAACACGTGCTGCGCGCCGGCCTTGAAAGCGATCTTGCTCACCCATCCGAAAGTAGCGCGATCGCACACCACGACTGCAGGCTCTGCGTTACCAAGGAAGTATTCGATCTCGGCGCTTTGATACGCGGTGTTGAGCGGCAGGAACACATGACCGGTGCGAAGCGTCGCGAGGTACAGCATCATCGCCTCGACCGATTTTTCTACCTGCACCGCGATGCGCGATGCGGGCGGCAGTTCGAGCGAATCGAGGAGATTGGCGATGCGGGCGCTCGCGCGGTCGAGGTCGCTCCACGAGTAGAACAAACCGTCGTCCGTTTCGACTGCGATGGCTTCGAGGTTCTTGGGGAACGACGCGCGCAGCGCGGAAAAGAGATTCTTGTTGGAAGAGTTGGACGGGTTGGACGCGTCGGACAGGTTGGAGGCTTTTGTCATGCCGCTATTTTCCCTCCTCCGCCAAGCTCACAATTTCTGGGTGCTGGGCACTCTCGAATCGACGCGTTTGGTCGCCCAGATCCACATCGCAATGCCCGCAAGAATCATGGGGACGCAAAGCCACTGGCCCATGCTCATGTTGAGCGCGAGCAGTCCCAGATAGTCATCGGGCTGGCGGAAGAATTCCGCGGTGAAACGGAAAATGCCGTAGCCGATGAGAAACGCACCCGACACCTGCCCCAACTTGCGCGGCTTGCGTGCGTACAACCAGAGAAGAACGAAAAGCAGAATGCCTTCGAGCAGGAATTGATAAATCTGCGAGGGGTGACGCGGCAGCATCGATCCGCTCTGCGGGAACACCATGCCCCAGGGCAAAGACGGATCCGAGAATCGTCCCCACAGTTCTCCGTTGATGAAGTTGCCGACGCGCCCTGCGGCAAGCCCGGTAGGCACGCAAGGCGCGATCAAATCGGTCACTTCCAGCCACGGGCGTTTGCGAGAGTGTGCGAACCAGACCATCGCCAGAATGACACCGAGCATGCCGCCATGAAAACTCATGCCGCCCTGCCAGACGTAGAAGATTTCCAGCGGATGACTCGCGTAGTACTCCGGTTTGTAGAACAGGCAATACCCGATTCGTCCGCCCAACACGACGCCCACAACACCCAGAAAAAGAATGTCTTCGACATCTTTTCGGGTCCACCGAGTGGGTTGCGTGATCGACGCATATGGCTGATGTTTGAGACGCAGGTTGGCCAGAAAAAGGAAAAGACCGAAAGCAACCAGATAGGTGATGCCGTACCAGTGCACAGCGAGCGGGCCGATCTGGATCGCGATGGGATTGAATTGCGGGTAAAGAAGCATGGGGCGTATTGTGCTTCGGTTGAATTACGTAGCTGTTTCAGAGGATTCTCTGGCGGGCGGCTCGCATTCGACGAATCGTTCGACGCTCATGTTCCGGTTGCCTTCTGTCCAGACCAGGCTGGTTTCGCTCATCAGGGCCGGTTTGTTTCCTGGTGCCACATGGCGGTACACCACCCCCTCGCGCTGGAATCGTGTGACGCTCTCCGGAACCCACGCGAGGCCCAGACCTGCCGACACCAGATTTACGATGGTCTGCATCTGAATGGCCTCCTGCACAACCTGCGGGGATCGTCCGTTCGCGTGATACAGCCCTAAGATCGCATCGTGAAGCGACGGCACGATCCGCCTCGGAAACATCACCAGAGGCTCGCTCAGCACCTTGTTCAAAGCGATTTTCGTGGCTAGTGCCAAAGGATGACGCGACGGCATGGCCACCACCAATGGCTCGGTGGTGACGATGTGATGCTCGAAGCCCGCGGGCGTAAACCCAGGCGCATGGAGAATGAAACCGGCGTCGATCTCACCGCGTTCCAGCGCCTGCAGCTGCAGGTCGCCAGTGGCTTCCAGCAGATCCAGCGACACGTTGGGGAAGCGCGTCCTGAACTCCTGAATCCAGCGCGGCAACAAGTCGAATCCGACCGTCGATACGAAAGCCAGCCGGAGAGACCCGGACTCGCCCGCCGCTGCACTTCTAGCGCGAGAAACGATTGCCTGTGAGCGAGCCAGCAGGTCGTGAACCTCGGGCAACAGCGCTTGCCCCGCTTCGGTCAGTTGCACGCTGCGTTTGGTTCTATCGAAAAGCCGAACGCCGAGCAGACTCTCCAATTGCGCGATGGCCTGCGTCAGCGGAGGCTGTGTCATATGCAGACGGATTGCAGCGCGTCCGAAATGCAACTCCTCGGCTACGGCAGCGAACTGACGCCACAGTCGAAGTTCGATGACCGGATTCGATGAATTTGGGCGCTCACTCATATGCCCAGCATATTAATCGACACCAAAAATGGATTGGAAAGAATCAGACGGGCGTTGCATACTTGCCCCAATCTTCAAAACGAGACTCAAAACGAGACGCCCCATGGAAACCAAACCGATCCAGATCAACAGCCGCAGCAAGAACATCGTCGAAGGCAAATCGCGCGCTCCGAACCGCTCGATGTTCTACGCGATGGGATACCAGGAAAGCGACTTCAAGAAGCCGATGGTCGGCGTGGCGAATGGCCACAGCACCATCACCCCCTGCAACTCCGGCCTGCAAAAACTGGCGGATGCCGCTATCGAAGGCATCGAGGAAGCCGGCGGCAATGCGCAGGTGTTCGGCACCCCCACCATTTCCGACGGCATGGCCATGGGCACCGAAGGCATGAAGTACAGCCTGGTGAGCCGCGAAGTTATTTCCGATTGCATCGAGACCTGCGTGCAAGGTCAATGGATGGACGGCGTGCTGGTGGTCGGCGGATGCGACAAGAACATGCCCGGCGGCCTGATGGGCATGCTGCGGGCCAACGTGCCTGCCATCTACGTTTACGGCGGCACGATTCTTCCCGGCCGCTATCAGGGCAAAGACCTGAACATCGTCAGCGTGTTCGAAGCAGTCGGCCAGAACGCCGCGGGCAATCTGAGCGACTTCGATCTGCGTGAAATCGAAATGCGCGCGGTTCCCGGATCCGGTTCCTGCGGCGGCATGTACACCGCGAACACCATGTCTTCGTCGTTCGAAGCTTTGGGCATTTCGCTGCCCTACTCGTCGACCATGGCGAACCCGCACGACGAGAAGCAGAACTCGGCCAAGGAATCGGCCAAGGTGTTGATCGAAGCGATCAAGAAAGACATCAAGCCGCGCGACATCGTGACCCGCAAGGCGATCGAGAACGCAGTGGCAGTGATCATGGCAACCGGCGGCTCCACCAACGCGGTGCTTCACTTCCTCGCAATTGCACACGCGGCAGAAGTCGATTTCACGATCGACGACTTCGAGGCGATCCGCAAGAAAGTGCCGGTCATCTGCGACTTGAAGCCCTCGGGCGAATACCTCGCAGTCGATCTTCACAAAGCCGGCGGCATTCCGCAGGTCATGAAGATTTTGCTCAAGGCGGGCCTGTTGCACGGCGATTGCATCACCATCAGCGGCCAAACGATCGCCGAGGTGTTGAAGGACGTGCCGGACGAACCGAACCCGAATCAGAAGGTGATTCGCCCGATCAGCGCGCCCATGTACGACGAAGGCCATCTGGCCATCCTGAAGGGCAATCTGTCGCCCGAAGGCTGCGTCGCAAAAATCACCGGTTTGAAGAACCCGGTCATGACCGGGCCGGCTCGCGTGTTCGACGACGAACAATCGGCGCTGGCGGCAATTCTGGCCGGCAAGATCGTTGCGGGCGACGTGATGGTTCTGCGCTATCTGGGTCCCAAGGGCGGCCCCGGCATGCCGGAAATGCTCGCACCGACCGGAGCTCTCATCGGCGCAGGTCTAGGTGAAAGCGTCGGTTTGATCACCGATGGGCGCTTCTCGGGCGGCACATGGGGAATGGTGGTTGGACACGTTGCGCCTGAAGCCGCAGCAGGCGGCACGATCGCATTCGTGCATGAAGGCGACACGATCACGATCGACGCGCATGCGCTGAAGCTCGAGCTGCATGTGTCGGACGAGGAAATCGCAAAGCGCCGTGGCGCCTGGACAGCTCCAGCTCCTCGCTACACGCGAGGAGTTCAGGCCAAGTTCGCTTTCAATGCAGCCAGCGCCAGCAAGGGCGCGGTGCTCGACAACTACTGATTTCCGGTAGTAGCCGGAGTACCCGGTTTAGCTACTTGATGCGAGGTTTCTTGGGTGCGAGCCCGAGAGCCTTGCGGTGTTTGTTCAAACGCTTGAGTTTGCCGACTTCCATTTTTTCGGAGGCGCGAGACTTCGTGAGGCCGGACCAGTCGGCGTATGCCCACCAGCAAGCTGCCAAAACGAACGGCAGTGCAATCCACCACCAGGACCAGGTTGCGACGAACGTCATTTCCATGTACTTCAGCACGAGCAAAACCAGCCCGATTCCAAGAAACCACATGTCGAATCCCCCAATGTTCTGAAAGTGTATGCAGGTGTCTTACGTGTGCACCGAATGACGCAGGACGCGTTCACTACAATGAACCGACAACAATGAATCGACTTTACCGCAACCCAAAAGGATTAACGATGAATCGCGCCTTGTTCACTCTGGTAACCGCCACTTCCATCACGGCCATGGCGTCGTTCAGCGCACCAGCGTTTGCAGATCTGGCGCTGGCGACATCGAAGAATTGCATGTCCTGCCACGCAGTGGACAAGAAGCTGGTCGGTCCGTCTTACAAAGACGTCGCCGCCAAGTACGCTGGGCAAAAAGGCGCGGTCGACACGCTGGCCGCGAAAATCATGAAGGGTGGCGCCGGCGTCTGGGGTCCGGTGCCGATGCCCGCCAATACGCAGGTGAACGAGGCCGATGCCAAAAAGCTCGCAGCCTGGGTTCTGACGCTCAAGTAAGCGACCCTGAGGTGACCGGTTCCGCGGCGGCCTTTAGCTCGACAGGAATCCAACCCCGCAAGCCATTCAGAAAAACGAGTTCTTCGACTCGAGACAAGTCGTCCACCCGGACGACTTTTTCTTTGACGCGCCCCGTTTCGAGCGCCCTCGCCCGCCCGACTCCATCGAGCAATCCGCAGCTCAAGGGCGGCGTCACCCACTCGCCATCAAGCAACATGGCAACAGTCCCTCGGGTGAACTCGGTAAGTTCGTCGCGAGCGTTGTAGAGCAAGGTATCGAACACTCCCGCTTCGGTCGGCGCGAACAGGTCGTAGTGGGTGCGACGAGTCGTTTTATGCAGAGTGAAATCGCTGTGGGTCTCGGGCATGAATCGAGCAGCCAGACGCACCACTGCGGACTCCATGGGCGCCGATGAAAACGCGAACGCCTGGGTAGTCACCTCGCCATTCGAATGGCCTAGCAATCGAACCCGCCATTCACCGATTGCATGACTGGTTGCCGTCTGCAGCAAAGCCTCTTGCACCTTGTCGTTGCTCCATGGGTAGCCGAAATGAGCCGCAGCGCGAGCCATGCGTTCCATGTGCAGGGCGGCATCGGCGAACACGCCATTTTCAAGTCTCAGGGTTTGCAGCAAATCGAATGGCATTGCGGCGCGGTCGAGGAACGCACGCTTGTTGATCCACTCCTGCCATTCGCCAGGCGCGGTCGCATCGATCGTGATTCCGCTGCCGATGCCGCATTTCGCTTCTTTGCCGCGAACGTTCACGGTGCGAATCGCGACGTTGAATGTGGCCGAGCCTCCGGGTGCGAGTACGCCGATCGCGCCGCAATAGATACCACGCGGGGCGGGCTCGAGGTCGTCGATGAGTTGCATCGCGCGGACCTTCGGCACACCGGTAATGGAGCCGCAGGGAAAAAGCGCCGAGATCACGTCGGCGAGGGTCGTCCCCTCGCGCGTCACGGCAGAAACGTCCGATGTCATTTGCCAAACCGTGGGCCAGGCCTGCGTCTGAAACAGCGCTGGTACTTTCACCGAAAACGGTTTGGCGATTCGCGAAACATCGTTCCGAATCAGATCGACGATCATCAGATTCTCGGCACGTTCTTTCACCGACTCTCGCAGGTAGTTCGACTGTGCTTCGTCTTCCGCAGCATCACTTCCACGTGTTGCCGTGCCCTTCATCGGGCGACTCACGATTCGATGTTCGCCGTCGACGACTCGCCAGTCGAAAAACAATTCCGGAGATACCGACAAAATCTGCTCTTCGCCGGTGTCGATGAACGCGGAATAGCTTTGCGGCTGCGCACGATGCAATGCCTCGAACAAGGCGCGAGGATCGCCCTCGAACGCGCTGCTCACAGCATCGGTGTAGTTGATCTGGTAGGTGTCACCCGCCTCGATTGCCGAATGAATTTTCGCGATGCGCGAATCGAAACTCTCGCGAGTCTGATCGCTGGTCCAACGCATTGGCGCATAGCTTGACGCCCTATCCAGCGCCGGCCAGTTGTTATCGACTCGATCGAATATGGCAGCCCAGGCGAGCGGGCCGTCACCTGTCTTCGTCGTGAAAGCCTGATCGAATGCCGATGCCGCTTCGTACCGAAGAAACATCACGCAATGCTTGCCGTTGATCGACGCCTGCCATGCGGCGTCGATCAGTGCCTTTACCTCGTCGACAAATTTCGCAACGAGCACCTCGGACGGATTGGAAGCGGACCAGTGCTGGCGAGTGCTGTTAGTCGTCGCTGCAGAAAAATCGATCAGTACCGAAACCGTCACGCTGAATGCAGATCAGGGAACGCGTCGCTGCATGCGGTCGTCGAGCTCACCCACATACGCAGCGGTAGCGTTGTCCGATTGCTCCATACGCGACAACACAGTCGTCTTCACATCGGCAATTTGCGCGAGGGTGCGCTGATGTTCGGCTTCGAGGTACTGGCGCAACTCGGTGAAGCGCGATGCTTCAGCCTTGTCGGCCAGTTCGCGCTGGGTCTGCATTTCCTTGGTGTGACGGCGGGTTTCCAGAAGCAGACCACCCTGCATGTAGAAGATGTACGCGATCAAAATCGCAACCAGAACGCCACAAAGCCCCAGCAGAACCAGCGCGAGCGGTGCCTCCCATGTCATGAACCCGAGCGATATCACCGTGGGCGTCATGAGCGTGGACAAATTCAAGGCAGCAAGCGCCGCGATGAGCAGCAGCACGATGAGTACGGCAATGGTTCGGTAATGCATAAAGAGGCCTCCGGCCTCGCGGCCTTAATTGGTTTCGGAAAGCTGATCAAGGATCGCAGGGTTTTCGAGCGTACTCGTGTCCTGCGTGATCGCCTCGCCTTTTGCGATGGATCGCAGAAGACGTCGCATGATTTTGCCGCTTCGGGTCTTGGGCAAATTGTCACCAAATCTAATATCTTTCGGTTTCGCGATAGGCCCGATTTCCTTGGCAACCCATGCGCGAAGCTCGGCCGCGATCTTCTTCGCCTCTTCGCCGGTGGGGCGTGAGCGCTTCAGTACCACGAATGCGCAGACTGCTTCGCCCGTTACATCATCGGGACGGCCCACCACTGCAGCCTCGGCAACCAGATCGGTTTTGGATACCAGCGCCGATTCGATTTCCATGGTGCCCAGACGATGACCCGAGACGTTCAGCACGTCGTCGATACGACCTGTGATCCGGAAATAGCCGCGATCTGCGCTGCGCACCGCGCCGTCGCCGGCCAGATAAATCTTGCCGCCCATCTCGGGAGGGAAATAGCTTTTCTTGAATCGTTCGGGATCGTTCCAGATGGTGCGGATCATGGAAGGCCACGGGCGCTTGATAACCAGCATGCCACCCGATCCGTTCGGGATATCGGCACCGACTTCATCGACGATCGCAGCCATGATGCCGGGCAGCGGCAAGGTGCAGGAGCCGGGAACCAGAGGTGTGGCACCAGGCAACGGCGTGATCACATGGCCACCGGTTTCCGTTTGCCAGAAGGTGTCGACGATCGGGCATTTTTCGCCGCCGACATTTCGGTAGTACCACATCCATGCTTCCGGATTGATAGGCTCGCCCACCGATCCGAGGATACGCAGGCTGGTCAGATCGGATGACTTCGGGTGCACCTTGTCGTCGGCTTCCGATGCCTTGATGAGCGAGCGGATAGCCGTGGGCGCGGTGTAGAAAATCGTGACCTTGTGACGCTCGATGATCTGCCAGAAACGGCCTGCATTCGGGAAGGTCGGCACGCCTTCGAACACCACTTGCGTGGCACCTGCGGCGAGAGGTCCGTAGGTCACGTAGGTGTGGCCTGTGATCCATCCGATGTCTGCGGTGCACCAGAAAATATCGGTGGGCTTCAGATCGAAAGTCCAGTCCATCGTGAGCTTGGCCCACAACAGATAGCCACCCGTGGCGTGCTGCACGCCCTTGGGTTTGCCGGTCGATCCCGACGTGTACAAAATAAACAGCGGGTGCTCTGCATCCACCGGCACCGGCGCGCATTCGGTGCTCTGGCCCTTGAGGGCTTCGTCGAATGTATGGTCACGACCGGCCACCATGTTGCAGCTGGTTTTGGTGCGTTCGTAAACAAGAACGCTCTTGATCGACTCGCAGCCGCCCAGCGCGATGCCGTCGTCGACGATGGCTTTGAGCGGTAGTTCCTTGCCACCGCGCATCTGGTAGTTCGCGGTAATAACGGCCACTGCGCCCGCGTCGATGATCCGCTCCTGCAGCGCCTTGGCCGAGAAGCCGCCGAACACCACGCTGTGCGTCGCGCCGATGCGTGCACAGGCCTGCATGGCAATGACGCCTTCGACAGTCATCGGCATGTAGATGATGACTCGGTCGCCCTTCGCGATGCCTTGCGACTTGAGCGCATTGGCGAACTGGCTCACGCGTGCGAGCAATTCCTTGTAGGTGATTTTTGTAGACGTTCCGTCGTCGGCCTCGAAGATGATCGCGACCTTGTTTTCGGTCGGCGTTCCGATGTGCTTGTCCAGGCAGTTGGCCGATGCGTTGAGCTGGCCGTCGTCGAACCATTTGTAGAACGGTGCGTTCGACTCGTCCAGAGTGCGGGTGAAGGGCTTGGTCCAGACCACGTTCTCGCGTGCCAGACGCGCCCAGAAACCTTCGAAATCCTTGTCGGCTTCGGCGCAAAGGGCGTCATAGCCTTTCATTCCGGATACGTTGGCTGCCTTGACGAAGTCTTCCGGTGGCGAGAACACGCGGTTCTCGATCAACAACGATTCCATGGCATTGCTGGATGTGGTCGGGGTGCTCATTTTTTGTCTCCTGGATTTATTAGCTTAACGCCGCCGGCTGCAGGGCTCCGGAGGCTTGGGCGTAATGTGGCGGGCGGCACTTACAGCCCACTGACTTGAAGCCACCGACTTGAGGCCCTTCGCACGCCTATCGGCCCACCATATTGCCCGGCACAACCCACTCGTCGAACTGCGCTGCAGTCACGAAACCGGTGGCCAGCGCCGATTCCCGCAAGCTGGTTCCCTCTTTGTGCGCCTTCTTGGCAATCTGCGCGGCCTTGTCGTAGCCGATGTGAGTATTGAGCGCGGTCACCAGCATCAGCGAGCGGTCGACCAGCTCGCCAATGCGCTCCAGATTCGGCTCGATGCCCACCGCGCAGTTGTCGTTGAAGCTGCGAATGCCGTCCGCCAGAAGCCGAACGCTCTGAAGGAAGTTGTGCGCCACCATCGGGCGGAACACGTTCAGCTCGAAGTTGCCGGAAGCGCCGCCGAAGTTGATCGCGACATCGTTGCCGAACACCTGCGCAGCCAGCATCGTGACCGCTTCGCTCTGGGTGGGGTTGACCTTGCCTGGCATGATCGACGAGCCGGGTTCGTTCTCGGGAATCGACAGCTCGCCGATGCCGCTGCGTGGGCCGCTTGCGAGCCAACGCACATCGTTGGCGATTTTCATCATCGAAGCGGCCAGCGTCTTGAGAGCGCCGTGCGCGTGCACCATGGCGTCGACAGATGCCATCGATTCGAACTTGTTTGGCGCCGTGACGAATGGCAGGCCGGTGAGCTTTGCTAGCTCGGCGGCTACCTGTTCCGCGTAGCCTTTCGGCGCGTTCAAGCCGGTTCCCACTGCAGTGCCGCCAAGCGCCAGTTCGCACAAATGCGGCAGTGCAGCACGAATGTGTGTGGCGCCATGCTCAAGTTGTGCGACGTAACCCGAGAACTCCTGACCCAAGGTCAGCGGCGTCGCGTCCTGCAAATGGGTGCGCCCGATCTTCACGATACCGTCGAAGTCTTTCGACTTTTTGGCGAGTGTGTTTTTGAGTTTGTCGATGGCAGGCAGAAGCCGGTGCGTGATCGATTCGACTGCCGCCACATGCATGGCCGTCGGGAACACATCGTTCGACGATTGACTGCGGTTCACGTCGTCGTTCGGATGAACGATCCGCGACTCGCCGCGCTCTCCACCCAGAATTTCGCTCGCCCGATTGGCCAGCACTTCGTTGACGTTCATGTTGGTCTGGGTGCCGGATCCGGTCTGCCAGACCACCAGCGGAAATTCGTCGGGGTGCTTGCCGGCGATCACCTCGTCGGCTGCTTCGACAATGGCTTTCGTTTTCTTTTCATCCTGCAACTTGAGCGCATGGTTCACGATGGCCGAAGATCGCTTCACCTGCGCGAGCGCCTTGATGATTTCGACCGGTTGATGCTCGCCGGAAATGTCGAAATTCTGAAGCGAGCGTTGAGTCTGCGCCCCCCACAACTTGTCCGACGGGACTTCGATGGGCCCGAAAGTGTCTTTTTCGATGCGGGTGGATTTATTTCCGGATGCTTGAGCGGATGAGTTTGTCTGTGTCATATGTTCCCGGACCGGGCGGTCCGACCTGTCAAAATACGGGGTTCTCACGAAAAGTTTCGCCCCACGAACGGCCTTGCCCCCACGAAAACACCATGACAACGAGCATCAAACAATCTGACCTGATCGAGTCCATTGCCGCGGCGCTGCAGTACATCAGCTACTACCATCCCGCAGATTACATTGCCCACCTGGCCCGTGCGTACGAGCGTGAGCAGAGTCCCGCCTCGAAAGATGCCATTGCGCAGATCCTCACCAACAGCAAGATGAGTGCGACCGGTCATCGCCCGATCTGCCAGGACACCGGAATCGTGAACGTGTTCATCAAGATCGGCATGGATGTTCGCTGGGAAGGCTTTACCGGCTCGCTGGACGACGCGATCAACGAAGGCGTTCGTCAGGGCTACAACCATCCGGACAACACGCTGCGCGCATCGGTCGTGGCCGATCCGCAGTTCGACCGCAAGAACACCAAAGACAACACACCCGCGGTCATCTTCACCGAGATGGTTCCGGGCGACAAACTCGATATCACCGTGGCGGCCAAGGGCGGCGGCAGCGAAAACAAGTCCAAGTTCGTGATGCTCAACCCCAGCGATTCGATCGTCGACTGGGTCCTGAAAACCGTGCCTTTGATGGGTGCGGGCTGGTGTCCTCCCGGCATGCTGGGAATCGGCATCGGCGGCACGGCCGAGAAGGCGATGCTGATGGCCAAGGAATCGCTCATGGACGATCTGGACATGTACGAATTGCAAGCCAAGTCGTCATCGGGTGCGGCGCTTACCAAGACCGAAGCACTGCGTCTCGAGTTGTTCGAGAAGGTCAACGCGCTCGGTATCGGCGCGCAGGGTCTGGGGGGTCTGACCACCGTGCTCGACATCAAGATCAAGATGTACCCCACGCACGCCGCTAGCAAGCCCGTGGCGATGATTCCGAACTGCGCCGCGACCCGCCATGCGCATTTCGTGATGGACGGCTCTGGCCCGGTTTATCTGGACGCGCCGTCGCTCGATTTGTGGCCCGACGTCAACTGGACGCCCGATTACAAGAAGAGCCGCAAGGTCAACCTCGACACGCTCACCAAGGCTGAAGTCGAATCGTGGAAGCCAGGCGACACGTTGCTCCTGAACGGCAAGATGCTGACCGGCCGCGACGCCGCCCACAAACGCATCGCAGACATGATCGCCAAGGGCGAGAAGCTGCCGGTCGATTTCACCGGTCGCGTCATTTACTACGTCGGCCCGGTCGATCCCGTAAGGGGCGAAGCTGTCGGCCCGGCAGGCCCGACCACCGCGACCCGAATGGACAAATTCACCGACGTGATGCTGGAGAAAACCGGCCTGATCGCCATGATCGGCAAGGCCGAGCGGGGGCCGGTCGCGATCGAGTCGATCAAGAACCACAAGAGCGCGTATCTGATGGCAGTCGGTGGCGCGGCGTACCTGGTGTCCAAGGCCATCAAGACCGCGAAGGTCGTCGGCTTCGAAGACCTCGGCATGGAAGCGATTTACGAATTCGATGTGGTCGATATGCCCGTGACGGTGGCAGTCGATTCCGGCGGCACCAGTGCGCACATTACCGGCCCAGCGGAATGGCAAAAGCGCATCGCAACCGGCGAGTTCAAGAACATCGCCGTGGCTGCGGGCTGATCCGATTTTCAGATCGATGGATTCACGACCGATCGGCGTATTCGACAGCGGTATCGGCGGACTGAGCGTCTTGAGGGCGCTCAGGGCCGAACTGCCGCACGAGGATTTCATCTACTACGCCGATACCGCGCACGCGCCTTATGGCGAGCGCGCCGATTCTTATGTAATCGACCGCACATTGACGATTGCGAAATCGTTGGTCGAAGAGCGCGACATCAAGGCACTGGTAGTGGCATGCAACACGGCCACTGCCGCTGCGATTCATCTTCTTCGCGCTGCGTATCCGACGCTTCCGCTAGTAGGCGTAGAGCCCGCACTCAAGCCCGCCGTCGCTCACTCGATGACCGGAAAAATCGGTGTGATGGCTACTCGCATGACGCTGGCCAGCGAGAAGTTTCGCGCGCTGTCGTCGTCGTTCGATTCGTCCAAAGAGTTCGTGCTCAGGCCTTGCGATGGTCTGGTCGAAGCGATGGAAAAAGGCGACGAGCCCGAGGTGGAAAGACTTGCCGCTTTTCACGTGGGCGCCATGGGAAAGTTCGGCTCTGCCGACGGTGAAATCGACACCCTGGTGCTGGGCTGCACCCACTACCCGTTCATTGCACCGCTGATTCAATCGATTGCTGGCCAGGGGGTGCGACTTATCGAAACTGGCGTGCCGGTTTCCTTGCAGACGCGGCGTTTGCTGACCGCTGCGAACCTGCTGAACTCAGACGATGTGGAAGGTGGTCGTGCCGGTGGAATCGAGTTGTCAGGAAGCGGATCGCCGGACGCGCTACGAGCCGCAGCTACTCGCTGGCTTTAGATCTTCTCGGTCGATACCGACAAGTTGGCAGCTTCCCTGCCGCGCTTCATGTTTATCGGCCACAACAGGCCGATCCCGATCAGGAACATCACGCCAGTCGACATGATCGCGGTCCGTTGATTGCCGCTCATCATCCATGTGATGGCGCCGTATGTGATCGGTCCGATGATGCTGGCCAGACGAGTCGAAAAGCTCCACAAGCCGAAGAACTCTGCGAGCTGATGCTGCGGCGCGAAAAGCCCCACCATCGCGCGTCCCGCCGATTGGCTCGATCCCATGCACAGCCCAGCCAGAGTTGCCGCCACCCAGAACTGCCCTTTGCTGGTGGCCAACGCTGCAATCACGCAAGTCGCAACCCAGCCGACCAACGTGATGTTCAGGGTGAGCTTGTGGCCCAGTTTGTCCTGCAGATAACCGCATCCGAACGCGCCGACGGCCGCAGCGATGTTCAGCACAAAAATCAGCACCATCGTTTCCGACTGGACAAATCCAATCACTTGCTCTGCGTAAATCGCAGCCAGCGTAATGGCCACCGCGACGCCCGCCTGATACGCAACGGTCGCAGCCAGAAGCCACATGAAATCGCGATAGTTCCTGGCGTTATGGAATGTGCGATTCAACTGCGCCATCGATGCGCGGAATCCGCTGCTTTCGACGGATTTGGTCGACGGAACAGCTCGTTCCTTCAGCAAAGTAAACGTGATGATCGCGGCGAGTGCGTAGACCACTGCGGCGATCGCCACCGTCACCGGTACAAATTCGCTCGCAGGAATGTTTTTCGACTGAGCCCAGAACACGTACGCCAGGCTAAGACCCAGCGTGAGCATGCCGCCGAAGTACCCGAGACTCCAGCCCCAGCCGCTTACCGTGCCCATCGATTCGCGCTTGGCAAGCTCGGGAAGAAACGCCGCCGTGAGCGACTCACCATAGGAATAGAAAGCGTTGGACACGACGATCAGCGCAAGCGCCGCGACGACCGCGTCGGTGCCGTGAAGAAACGGAGTGACGGCAAGTCCGAGAGTGCTGATCACGCAACCGGCGGTCACGATCATCAGAAGGCGTTTTTTGGCGGCGCGCAGATCGGCATAGGCGCCGATGGTCGGCATGGTGATCATGACGATGGCATAGGACACGCTTAGCGCGGCAGTCCATGCGAAGGTCGCCCACTCCGCTTTATTTGCGATACCGCCTACGAAGTACGCGGCGAACACAGCCGTGAGCACGACCGTGGTGTATCCGGAGTTCGCGAAGTCGTACATCGCCCATCCGAAGACTTCGCGTTTGCGAACACCGTCGTTGAGCGCGTCCTGAGAAAAAAGCGCCATGCCCGATAGTGTCCGCAGCAAATGTGTCGAGAGTATTTAGTGAAGGTGACGGGGTTTTCGACCACCGCCGTGCCCGATGCCGCCGCTGCCCGAGCCACCGCGTCGCGGATTGCCCAGTTCGAGCGAATTGACCAGCGCATCGAAGCGCTCGTTGAAGAGCTTGTCGATTTCGGCAACCACGCCACCGAGTTGAGCACCCTCGAAATGGCGCTCCATCATGTTGACCACGTCTTCGACCAGCAGATCGCGCTGTGCCTGCATGATCGCGGCGGGCGTCGGCCCCACGAACAACATGATGAAATCGTCGCGCGATTCGTCGTCGGCGCGGCCATCGTCGTCGTCGAAATCGGAGTCGTAGAAGGTGACTTCGATAGGAGCGCCCTGCTCGGCCAGCTCGTTCAGGCTCATGCACATTTCATCGAGCACCTGACGAAAGTCTTCGTCGCCGCGAACGGTCCAGCAAAGGCGAAGAATCTTGTCTTTCGCATCGAACTTGATGCCGGGCTCTTCCTCGTATGCACTAGCCGCACCATCTGCCAGCGACTTGGCGCCAGCGTATTTCCACAAAGGCTTGAGCGCCTCCTGAATCTGCTCGAACTTGACGTCCGGCAAAAGCGGCACTTCGCCGTGAACGTGAATTTCGAAAGGTGCGTTGTAACTAGGCATTGAGGCTCGATTCCGGGAATGCACTATTTTCGCATGCATCCCCGCCAAGTCGAATCCCCCTTAATTGGGGTCAGATTCCAATTAAATTCGATTAGTTGTTCCATCAAATCGGCGAGAACGGAGCCGATTTCAGGATCACGTTTTCTTGCGTGATCAGAAACTCGGACGCCTTCTGGATGTAAGCCATCCAGCCCGAATCGGCGCTCAGTGCGGCCCTGCGCTGATCTCGATCGGCCAGACTTTCGTATTTCCACATGTGCACGACCTGGTTCACGTTGCCGATTTCGGTGGAAAAGTAGCCGATCGGGTCGCCAAGATACTTGCGCTGAATGGCGTAACCCTCCTGCTCGTACATCGTGAAATAGGCTTTGACCTTGCCCATCTTGAGTGTGTAGGTGCGCATGTCGACAATCATTTTTCGGCTCCGTGTTGAAGAGGTTTCTGGATTTTTCCGATTGTCACCCACTCGACCTACGTCGAGTCTCAATGCTGCCCGGTAGTGGTTTGTCCTAAAGAGTTTCGCTCTCGTATTGGTCAAAATCAGGCAGTCTATATAAAGCTCCTTTAATTAGAAATGTGAGCGCCCGAGCCAAAACAAGAGACCCCCCGGCATGCAGGATTCCGTTTCCCCTTTCGAAAATTTCGACATCGCCAGCCTGATCGAGCAACGCGCGGCGAGTCGCGGCGATCACCCATTCATCGTCTGGGCACCGTTCGATCAGCCTTCCCGAACCTGGAGTTATGCCAAGTTCGCCGACGACGTAGCGCGCCTCGCCAGCGGACTCACGGCACGCGGCGTCGAGGCGGGCGATCGGGTGCTCGTTCAGCTGGAAAACTGCCCCGAAGCGATGCTGATGCTGTTCGCCTGCGCCAGGATTGGCGCGGTGCATGTGCCGGTCGCCGCGACCGCACGACCTCCCGAAGTGAAATGGTTTCTGGAATTCACCGAAGCGGCAGGCATGGTCACGCAACCGAGCCATGCGACGGGAATCGCAGAAGCTTGCCCCGATCTGGCGTGGCTTGCGGTCACGTCGACCGATGCCGGTGCGCCCGCCGCAGCGCAGCGCCCGCACGGCAGCATCGACTTCGAATCACTGTTCGGAGAACCATCGGCTAGACGCGAGCCAGATCCAGCTGCCAACGCGCTGATCATGTTTACCTCCGGCACGACCTCGCGCCCCAAAGGTGTCGTCTGGACTCATGCGAACGTGTTGTGGGGCGCAAAACTGGGTGCGATCCAGCAAGGGTTTCGCGCAGAAGACGTGGTGCAACTTTTCTTGCCGCTGAATCACGTGGTCGCGCTTTCCTGGACTTTCCTGCCGACGCTGTGGGCCGGCGGCACCATCGTGCTGCAGCCGCGATTCTCGGCAAGTCGGTACTGGCCAGCGGCCCTCGAACATCGGGTGACTGTGGCGTCGCAAGTCATTTTCACGGCGAAGGTGCTGGCGCAGCATCCGGTGCCTGCGCACCGAATTCGCCAATGGACCGATGCGCTCTGCCCGCTCGGCTTCGAGGACTATTTCAAGGTGCGAATACTCGGTGCTTGGGGAATGACCGAAATGGTCGGTCAGGGAATCGTCGGCGATCCTTACGCCCGGCAACGACCGGGATCGATAGGCCGGCCGTCGCTCGCTTACGGCATTCATGTGCTCGACGACAACGGAGCGCCCTCGCCCGCTGGCCAGCCAGGAAATCTGCTGGTGCGAGGAAGACCGGGCCTGTCGATCTTCAAGGAGTACTACAAGGATCCGCAGGCGACGCGCGAAGCTTTCGACGAGAGCGGCCTCTTCAAAACCGGTGATCGCGTCGTCGTGCACGAAGACGGATTCATTCAGTTCAGCGAGCGGGTGAAAGACGTGATCAAGGTTGGCGGCGAAGGTGTTTCGCCAGCGGAAATCGAGCGAGTGGTGCTTGAAGTTTCGGGGGTAAAGGACGTTGCGGTGGTCGCGCATAAACACGAGTCCTACGGCGAAGTCCCCATCGCATTCATCGTGCTTCGTGATGACAACAAAAACGCATCTCACGCATCGATTTCCGAGTCGATCACCGCCCATTGCGCGGCATCGCTCTCGAAGTTCAAAGTGCCGCGAGAAGTGATCGTCCTCGACGATCTGCCGCGAATCAATTTCGGAAAGATCGCGAAAGTGAAACTTCGCGAATGGCTTCAGACGCGTGACATCGACTCACGTAGAGAAAAAGAGAACGCCTGAAATAAATCAGATATCAAGGAGAGACAAATGAACAAAAGACAATTTTCCACGCTACTTCTGTCGGCGATTGCCGTGCTCGGCGGCAATGCGTTGGCGCAAACCCCGGCTACTACTTATCCCAACAAGCCAATCACGATCATCACGCTGACGACGCCCGGCGGATCGCTGGACATCCTCGCGCGCTCGATCGGAATCGGGCTGCAGAAATCGCTCGGCCAATCGGTGATCGTCGAGCCCAAGGTGGGCGCCGGCGGAAACATCGGCGCGGAGTTCATGTCGCGAGCAGCGCCCGATGGCTACACGATCGGAATGATCACGAGCTCTACACACGGCATCAACCCGACGCTGTACGGCAACGCCATGCGATTCGACGCGGTGAAAGACTTTTCGCCGATCATCATTGCAGCCGAGTTGAACAACGTGGTGGTAGTGAACGCGTCGCTCCCCATCAACAACATCCCCGAGCTCGTCGCTTACGCGAAAGCTCATCCGAACGAGCTTTCTTTCGGATCGGCAGGTGCTGGGACGTCGCAGCATCTGGCAGGCGAATTGATGAACATTCTTGCGAACATCAAGATGACCCATGTGCCCTACAAAGGCGCAGCGCAGGCTGTGCCCGACTTGATCGGCGGACGTGTGCAACTCATGTTCGCAAGCATTCCGGACGTGATCGCGCATATCAAGAGCGGCAAATTAAGGGCGATCGGCGTGACCGGTATCAAGCGTTCGCGCGCAGTGCCAGACGCTGTGCCGATCGCAGAACAAGGCTATCCCGCGTTCAACGTCACCGGCTGGTTCGGCGTGAGTGCTCCCGCCAGGACGCCCCCGGAAATCATCGCGAAGTTGAACAAGGAAATCGCTGCAGTGCTCGCAGCGCCAGAGACGCAGGAAAGGTTGATTGCGCTGGGTCTGGATCCGGTTTCGACAACGCCCGAGCAAACCTCCGCCTTCATCAAGACAGAGATCGATCGATGGGGCAAATTGGTGAAGCAAAGCGGCGCCACGCTAGAGTGAGCCGTGGAGTAAGCCGTGGAGTGAACCGGACAGGCGTCACTTGTGGGACGAAGGTTCCCATGAGTGATGCTTGAGCCAGTGATCGAGCATCGACGCTCGATCTCCGCCCCAGAACGATTCGCCATCGGCAATGACAAACGGCACGCCGAACACGCCTTTTGCGATGGCGTCCTCGACGGATTTGGCCAGGGTGTCTTTAACGTCCTGCGATGCAATAGCCGCCAGAATTTCAGAACGGTTGACGCCGAGCGCCACGGCCTCATCCGCCACCGCCTCGGGTGGTGTGATGTCTTCGCTTCGCATCCACAATCGCTCGTAAATCCGCTTCGCGAATGCAACGGCCAGCGCAGAGTCTTTCTGCTTGAGCCACACGAATGCGCGCATCGCCGCGAGAGAGTTCACGCCTTGAAGTCCATGGTGTTTGAAAGGCACGCCCAGCAGTTTGGCAACGCGTATGGCGTCGGTATGCGAATACGCACCCTTGAGAGGAGTCTTGGGCACCGGGGGCAAGCCCATGATCTTGAGAATGGTCACACCGATGAGAACCGGCTTCCAGTCGATGCTGCGGCCATTTGCAGCCGCTACGCGTTCGATCTGCGTAGCGCCCAAATAACCGTAGGGCGACATCAGGTCGAAGTAGAACTCGATTGGAGGCAGACTGGATGTAGCGTCGCTCACAGCAGACTCTCTTCGCGTTGGGTCATGATCCGATCCATCGACTCGAGGACGCGACGAAACACTTCCATTTCGTCGTCATTGAAGCTTGAGAAGGCATCCTGCTCGACCCGATCGAGCTCCACCTCGCCGGCCTTCACCAGCTTGTGTCCCTCATCGGTGAGCGTCACCATGAGCATGCGCCGGTTCTGCGGATCCTCGGAGCGGATCAACCAGCCCTTCTCTTCCAGCCCCATCAAGAGCTGCCCCATGGCCTGCTGTGTGCGATAGAACCGTCGCGAAAGCGCGGCAGATGAAAGTCCCGGATGCCTGTCGACCAAGGAAAGCACGGTGTATTGCACGCCAGTGATATCGAACTGCTTCAACGCGCTGTCGACTTCGAGACGCATTGCGAAATGCGCCTTGGACAAGAGATACGCGGTGCGCGCCCTGCGTTTTGATGTGGTGTCGGTGGTCGATCGTTTCGCCATGAATTCTCCTGAGTCAGAGCGTATCCGATCGGAGGAAAAAATCGAAGATTTTGGTGCCCGAGACCGGAATCGAACCGGTACGCCCGTTATTCACGAAGCGGCGGATTTTAAGTCCGATGTGTCTACCTATTTCACCACTCGGGCAGCGATGGGACGACTAGTGTGCCATGCGCGACCGGATCGATTTCCGAACAGAAACCGATCCACAAAAACGAACGCCACTGTGATGACACAGTGGCGTTTTAGATGGAGGCGCGGGCCGGAGTCGAACCGACCTACACGGATTTGCAATCCGGTGCATAACCGCTTTGCTACCGCGCCGAAAAACTACTAATGCCTTCGACAAAAAAGGGAAGCAATTTTGCTTCCCTTTTTAAATTTGGAGCGGGAAAAGAGTCTCGAACTCTCGACCTCAACCTTGGCAAGGTTGCGCTCTACCAACTGAGCTATTCCCGCGTTTCAAGCCTCGAAGTATAGCGTACTTTTTTGGCCATTTCTCCAATGACGGAGATTTTTTCATCCGACCTACTTTTTTGATTTCGAAGCAGGTCGGACGATCGCTATTTTAGTGCTTGATAGAGGTCGCAGTTGTATCTGCTGCAGCTTTTTCCGGCACCGGTGCAGCGGCTGCAACTTCCTCGTCGGTCAAAGGCGTGGGCGCACGTTCCAGGGCTACTGCGAGCACTTGGTCGATCCACTTCACCGGAACTATCTCGAGCCCGTTTTTCACGTTCTCGGGAATGTCCTGCAAGTCCTTCGCGTTCTCTTCTGGAATGAGCACGGTCTTGATGCCACCGCGCAAAGCCGCAAGCAGCTTTTCCTTCAGACCGCCGATGGCCGTGACTTCACCGCGCAAGGTGATTTCACCCGTCATCGCAACGTCGCCACGAACCGGAATGCCTGTAAGCGCCGATACGAAAGCAGTGGTCATCGCAGCACCCGCACTCGGACCATCCTTCGGGGTTGCGCCATCGGGCACGTGAATGTGCACATCGCGCTTCTCGAAGACTTCGTCCTTGATGCCGAGCAATCGCGAGCGGCTACGCACGACCGTACGTGCAGCCTCGACCGATTCCTTCATCACATCGCCCAATGATCCGGTACGGGTGATGACGCCCTTGCCGGGCATGGTCGCGGCTTCGATGGTGAGCAGATCGCCACCGACTTCGGTCCATGCCAAACCGACGACCTGGCCGATTTGATTTTGCTGCTCTGCGCGACCGTAGGTGTACTTCTGCACGCCAAGGTAGTCGTTCAGATTGTCCGGAGTGACCACGACTTGCGGCTCGACCTTCTTGAGCTGCAGACCCTTCACCACCTTGCGGCAGATCTTGGACAGTTCGCGCTCGAGCGAACGAACGCCAGCCTCGCGGGTGTAGTAGCGAACGATGTCGCGCACTGCCGGCTCGGTCACGTTCAACTCTTCGTCTTTCACGCCGTTGTTCTTCATTTGCTTGGGCAGCAAATACTTCATGGCGATGCTGGTCTTTTCATCTTCGGTGTAACCCGACAGGCGAATGACTTCCATCCGGTCCAGCAAAGCCGGCGGGATGTTCATCGAGTTCGAAGTCGCGACGAACATGACGTCGCTCAAATCGAAATCGACTTCGACGTAATGGTCGCCGAAGGTGTGGTTCTGCTCCGGATCGAGCACTTCGAGCAACGCGCTGGAAGGATCGCCACGGAAGTCGGTGCCGAGTTTGTCGATTTCATCGAGCAGGAACAGCGGATTGCGTGTTCCCACCTTGCTCAGGCTTTGCAGCACCTTGCCGGGCAGCGCACCGATATATGTACGACGATGTCCGCGAATTTCCGCTTCGTCGCGCATGCCGCCGAGCGCCATGCGAACGTACTTGCGACCGGTTGCCTTCGCGATCGATTGGCCGAGCGAAGTTTTACCGACACCGGGAGGGCCGACCAGGCAAAGGATAGGCGCCTTCACCTTGTCGACACGTTGCTGCACCGCGAGATATTCGACGATGCGATCCTTGACCTTCTCGAGGCCGTAGTGATCTTCGTTGAGCACGTTCTCGGCGTTAGCCAGATCGTGTTTGATCTTTGTCTTCTTGCTCCATGGCAAACCGGTGAGCACATCGATGTAGTTGCGAACGACGGTGGCTTCTGCCGACATGGGCGACATCAGCTTCAACTTCTTCAGCTCGCCCTCTGCCTTCTTGAGCGCTTCCTTCGGCATGCGCGCGGCTTTGATTTTCTTCTCGACTTCTTCGATGTCGAGACCTTCTTCGCCTTCGCCCAATTCCTTCTGGATCGCCTTGACCTGCTCGTTCAGATAGAAGTCGCGCTGATTCTTTTCCATCTGGCGCTTGACGCGACCACGGATTTTCTTGTCGACGTTCAAAATGTCGACTTCGCGTTCCAGCTGCTCGTACAGATTTTCAAGGCGCAGCTTGATATCCGCCAGATCGAGAACGATTTGCTTGTTGTCGAGCTTGAGCGGCAAATGCGCAGCGATGGTGTCGGCAAGGCGACCCGGATCGTCGATGCTGGAAATGGACGTCAGAATTTCCGGCGGGATCTTCTTGTTCAGCTTCACGTACTGATCGAACTGCTGCATCACTGCGCGGCGAAGCGCTTCGATTTCGCTCGATTTTTCCGATGCGTCTGCGGGATCGACCGGCGTGACTTCAGCGGTGAAGTGGGTTTCTGCGTCGTCGATGCGGTTGACTCGTGCGCGCTGCTGGCCTTCGACCAGAACCTTCACCGTGCCGTCAGGCAGCTTGAGCATTTGCAGAATGGTCGAGACACAACCGACGTCGAACATATCGGCGACGGACGGCTCGTCTTTCGCGGCAGCCTTCTGGGCCACCAACATGATGCGGCGTTCCGCTTCCATGGCGAGTTCGAGCGCCTTGATGCTCTTGGGGCGTCCCACGAATAGCGGAATCACCATGTGGGGGAAAACGACGACGTCGCGAAGCGGGAGCAGCGGGAGGTCGATTGCCGTGGAAGGCAGGGGTACGTGGCCGGACATAGAAATCCTTTTCTTTATCCAAACAATATGGTCAGCTTAAGCGGGAATTCAAGGAACAGTCGCAACACACTGTTCCTGAATGGGGCCAAGCAAGGGTAATCAAGGTGATTATTCAGTTGCTTTGGCCGGCTAGTAGGTCGCTAAACGGGACGTATCAGGCTTTTTTCGCGGCTTCGCGGTAAACAAGCAGCGGAGGCTTATTTTCCTCGATCGTCGATTCGTCGATCACGACCTTGTCCACGTTGGAAGTGTTGGGAAGCTCGAACATGGTGTCGATAAGAGATTGTTCGAGGATCGAGCGAAGTCCGCGGGCGCCGGTCTTGCGCGCCAGCGCGCGTCGGGCTATCGCCTTCAGCGCGGCAGGGCGTACCTCCAGATCGACGCCTTCCATGGACAGCAACATCGCGAACTGCTTGATGAGAGCGTTCTTGGGTTCGGTCAGGATTTGGACCAATGCGTCTTCGCTCAATTCGGCGAGGGTCGCAACCACCGGCATGCGGCCGACAAGTTCGGGAATAAGACCGAACTTGATCAAATCTTCCGGTTCGACGTCCTTGAACACCTCTGTGAGGCTGCGTTGCTGCTTGCTGCGTACGGCAGCACCAAAACCGATTCCAGACGCTTCAGTGCGGTTCTCGATGATTTTTTCCATTCCGGAAAAAGCGCCGCCGCAGATGAACAGGATGTTCGTGGTGTCGACCTGCAGGAAATCCTGATTCGGATGCTTGCGGCCGCCTTGTGGCGGAACGCTGGCCATCGTGCCTTCGATCAGCTTGAGCAAAGCTTGCTGAACGCCCTCGCCCGATACGTCGCGCGTAATGGACGGGTTGTCGGACTTGCGGGAAATCTTGTCGATTTCGTCGATGTACACGATGCCGCGCTGGGCGCGTTCGACTTCGTAGTTGCAGCTTTGCAGCAGTTTCTGAACGATGTTTTCGACGTCTTCACCCACGTATCCGGCTTCGGTCAGCGTGGTTGCATCGGCCATGACGAACGGAACGTCGAGCATGCGAGCCAGGGTTTGAGCCAGCAGCGTTTTGCCGGAACCCGTAGGTCCGATCAGCAAGATATTGCTTTTCGCGAGTTCGACCTCGTCCTTGCGATTCTTCTCTTTGTGGCGAAGGCGCTTGTAGTGGTTGTAGACCGCAACAGCCAGCATGCGCTTGGCAACGTCCTGCCCGATGACGTAGTTGTCGAGGTTCGCCTTGATCTCTGCCGGTGATGGCAGGTCGGTACGATCGGTCTTGGATTCTTCGCCTGCAGGCAACTCATCGCGAATGATCTCGTTGCAGAGATCGATACATTCGTCGCAGATGAAAACCGAAGGTCCGGCGATCAACTTCTTCACTTCGTGCTGGCTTTTGCCGCAGAAGGAGCAGTAAAGAGTTTTTTCGCTGGAAGAGCCTTTTTTCTCGGCCATGTGTGGATGCCTTGTTACGCTTGGAACTGAAATGATAACGAAATAAAAAACGGTGTTTCCACGAATGGAAAGCACCGTTGCATCCGCAGCGAAAACGGGCGTCGGCGTGAGAAGAATCTCACGCCGAAGTTACGATTTCAGGAGCGTTTGGAGATGACCTGATCCACCAGACCGTATTCCTTGGCCTCTTCGGCAAACAGGAAATAGTCGCGTTCGGTGTCACGTTCGATTTTTTCGAGAGGCTGGCCGGTGCGCTCAGCAAGAATGGTGTTCAGCTGCGAGCGGGTCTTCAGGATGTCGCGAGCGTGAATCTCGATATCGGTTGCCTGACCCTGCATACCGCCGAGCGGTTGATGGATCATGACCTTCGAGTTGGGTAGTGCGAAACGCTTACCCTTTGCGCCAGCGGTCAGCAAAAACGCGCCCATGCTGGCAGCCATACCGGTGCAAAGCGTGGAAACGTCGGGTTTGATGAACTGCATCGTGTCGTAGATCGCCAGACCCGCGCTTACAGAGCCGCCGGGAGAGTTGATGTAGAACGAAATGTCCTTGTCGGGGTTTTCGCTTTCGAGGAACAAAAGCTGAGCCACCACGAGGTTGGCGGTTTGGTCGTTGACCGGGCCGACAAGAAAAACCACTCGCTCCTTGAGCAATCTGGAATAAATGTCGTAGGACCGCTCACCGCGACCCGACTGTTCGATGACCATGGGCACCATGCCCAGGCCCTGTGTATCCAAAGCGCTCATGTTTTCTCCAGAGATATTTGTACTGTACCCAAAAAGGACGGTAGAAAAATAAATGGGGCCTGTGCCGCACAGCACAAGCCCCATGGACTCAACTGTTCTTAAATCAGTTCTGCGCCATCAGGTCGTCGAAGGAAATCTTGGTTTCCTTGATTTTGGCCTTGCCCAAAACGAAATCGGTCACGTTGTTTTCGATCACGATGGCTTCGACTTCGGCCAGACGGCGGTTGTCGCCGAAATACCAGCGAACCACGTCTTGCGGCTTCTCGTAGGAAGCAGCCAGATCTTCGATGTGCGATTTGATCTGGTCGGGCTTGGCTTGCAGTTCGTTGTTGCGAACGATCTCTGCCACCACCAGACCCAGACGCACGCGGCGCTCAGCTTGGGGACGGAACACGTCATCGGGAATCGGCGCCTTGTCTGCGTCCTTGATGCCGCGTTGCTTCAGATCGGCGCGGGCGCCTTCGATCATGCGATCGACTTCGGCTTGCACGCTGGACTTGGGCAATTCGAGTTCTGCATTGGCAACCAGGGCGTCCATGACGGCCGTCTTGTTGCGAGCCAGAAGGCGCAACTTGACTTCGCGTTCCAGGTTCTTGCGGATGTCGGCGCGCAGCGCTTCAATCGTGCCTTCGGGAACGCCCAGCGACTTAGCCAAAGCTTCGTTCACTTCAGGCAGGTTCGCCGATTCGATTTTTTTGACCGTGACCATGAAGTCGGCTTGTTTGCCGGCCACTTCCTTGCCGTGATAGTCGGCCGGGAAGCTCAGCGGGAAAGTCTTGCTTTCACCGGACTTCATGCCGCGAGTCGCGTCTTCGAATTCCTTGAGCATCTGGCCTTCGCCAACCAGGAACTGGAAGTCTTCCGCCTTGCCGCCAGCGAAAGGTTCGCCGTCGATCTTGCCTTCGAAGTCGATAGTCACGCGGTCACCGTCGGCAGCAGCGGCGTCTTGAGCGCGCTGGGCGAAAGTGCGGCGCTGCTTGCGCAGGATGTCGATCGTCTTGTCGATCGCTTCGTCGCTCACATCAGCCGTAACTTTTTCGACTTCTGCAGTTGCCAGATCGGCAATCTTGACTTCGGGGTACACCTCGAACACCGCGTCGAATGCCATCTGGCCTTCGGGCGATTCTTCTTTTTCGGTGATGCGCGGCTGGCCGGCGACACGAAGCTTGGCCTCGTTGGCGGCGTTGGCGAACGCTTCGCCGACCTTGTCGTTCATGACTTCGTAGTTCACCGAATAGCCATAGCGCTGAGCCACGACGTTCATCGGAACCTTGCCAGGACGGAAGCCGTCCATCTTGACGGTGCGAGCCAGCTTCTTCAGTCGTTTTTCGACTTCGGACTGGATCACTTCGACTGGAAGGGACAGCGTGATCTTGCGTTCGAGCTTATCCAAAGTTTCAACGTTGACGGACATTGATCACCCCTAAAAAAGAAACATTAAAAAGTTGGTGCGCGGGGGGGGACTCGAACCCCCACACCATTGCTGGCGTCAGGACCTAAACCTGGTGCGTCTACCAATTTCGCCACCCGCGCGACTCAAATCCGGAAAAAACCGAGAAAACGAAAGACGTCAGAAATGGGGTTTGCAACTAAAACGCCCAAACCACACTTTTGACGCCAGAAATTGGTAAGCCCTAGATTCTAACGGTTGGCAACCGCTGTCCGAACCTCAGGTTTCCGGACACGAAACCACGCCGCGTACATCGCAGGCAGCGCGAGCAGCGTCAAGACGGTCGCGACGACCAGTCCTCCCATGATGGCCACCGCCATCGGACCCCAGAAAGTGCTGCGCGACAGAGGAATCATCGCGAGCACCGCGGCGGCGGCCGTCAGCACGATCGGGCGCAGGCGTCGGACTGCCGATTCACGAATCGCGTCCCAGGTGGGCACGCCGCGCGCCCTGTCCTGCTCGATCTGGTCGATCAGGATCACCGAATTGCGTTGGATCATGCCCATGAGCGCGATGACGCCCAGCAGCGCGACGAAGCCGAACGGCCGCCCCAATAACAACAGCGCGCCAGCCACTCCCGCGATTCCGAGTGGGCCGGTGAGGAAAACGAGCACGGCGCGGCTGAAGCTTTGCAGCTGAAGCATCAACAGCGTGAAAGTGATGAACAGCATGATCGGCAAGCCGGCCGCGATGGACGATGAGCCCTTGCTGCTTTCTTCGACAGCGCCGGCCACTTCGATCCGGTAATCGGTGTGCCCCGCCTGATGCCACTTCGCCTCCATCTCGCGCAGCGCCGGCAGCAACTGGTCGGTCACCGTCGCACCCTGAAGGCCTTCGACGATGTCGCCTTGAACGGTGATTGCGTAGTCGCGGTTCTGGCGCCACATCACGCCCGGCTCCCACGAGAAAACCGGCTTGGCGATCTGCGTGAGCGGAATCGCTTTGCCTGAAGCGGTGGGCAAATAGGCATTGCCGATATCGCTGATGAGTGCGCGCTCCTCGAAGGGCTGACGCATCACGATGTCGATCGATTTATCGCCTTCGCGGAATTGGCCGATGGTCGTTCCAGCGAGCATGGTTCGCGACGCCTGCGCGATCGACTGGCTGGTCACGCCGAGCGCGCGCGCTTTCGCCTGATCGACTTCGAGGCGAATGATCTTGATCGATTCGTTCCAGTTGTCGTTCACACCGCGCATGTTCGTGTTGCCCTGCATGGCTCGCTTCACTTCGTCGGCATGCGTTCGCAGCAGCGCGGGATCCGGTCCGATGACTCGGAACTGCACCGGATACGCGACCGGCGGTCCGTTGGGAAGCAGCTTCACTCGCGTTCGAACTTCGGGAAATTCTTTGGCGAGCGCGTCCGGCAATTCCTTGCGAAGGGTCTCGCGCAATTTCAAATCTTTCGCGATGACGATGAACTGCGACACGTTGGTCTGCGGAAAAATCTGATCCATCGGCAGATAAAAACGCGGCACGCCGGAGCCTATCCATTCGCTCACGCTCTCGACACCGTTTTGCGCCATCAGATTTTTCTCGATGCGCTTGGTCACTTCCTCGGTCGACGCGAACGAGGTGCCCTCCGGCAACCACACATCGACCAGCACTTCGGGACGAACAGAGTCGGGGAAGAACTGCTGCTGCACCTTGCCCATGCCGACGATGCCGAGCGCAAAAATCATCAGCGTCGCGGCAATCGTGATCCAGCGATGTTCGATACACCAGTCGACTGTCGCCCGGAAACGGTTGTAGAAGCCGCTGTCGAAAAGCTCGTGCGGCTGATCCGATTCGGCATGGTCGCGGGCGTGAACATGCTCAGGTGCCTTGAGGATCAGCGTGCCAAGGTATGGCACGAAATAAACAGACACCAGCCAGCTCAAAACCAGCGCAATCACCGTCACCGCGAAAATCGCGAAGGTGTATTCGCCGGTGACCGATTTCGCGATGCCGATCGGCAAGAATCCGGCTGCCGTGATCAGCGTTCCGGTGAGCATCGGCATGGCCGTGATTTCGTACGCGAACGTGGCGGCGCGAACCTTGTCGTAGCCCTCTTCCAGTTTGCGCACCATCATCTCGACGGCAATGATCGCGTCGTCGACCAGCAATCCGAGCGCAATGATCAAAGAGCCGAGCGAGATTTTGTGCAGTCCGATATTCCAGTACCACATGCCGAGGAACGTGACGGCCAGCACCAGCGGAATCGTGATGCCGACGACTAGCCCTGGGCGGACGTCGAGGTAGTACCGACGCCACCATTTCTGTTGTCCGGGTCGAGTGTGAAAACCGAGCGCGATGAAACTCACAGCAAGCACGATGACGACGGCTTCGATCAATACGCCGATGAATTCATTCACCGACAAGGCCACCGATTTCGGTTGATCCTGCAACTGCACCAGCGTGATGCCGGCCGGCAACGCAGCCTGAATATTTTTCGATGTCGCGTCGATCGATTTGCCGAGCGCAATGATGTCGCCGCCCTTCACCATCGACACGCCGATCGCGATCACATCCTTGCCCTGGTATCGCACCTTCACCGAGGGCGGATCGATGTAGCCGCGTGTGATTTCCGCGATGTCACCCAGACGAATCTGCGATCCGGATGAGGCGCGAATCGGCATTGCTTTCAGGTCTTCGATTGCATTGAACTGACCTTGCACCCGAACCTGCACCGCATCGACTGGCGTCTGTACTGCGCCTGCGCTTTCGATGGCGTTCTGCTGACCGAGTTGTGCGAGGACCGCGTTCAGATCGAGTCCGAGTTGCGCGAGGCGACGCTGCGAAATCTCGACGAAGAATTTCTCGTCTTGCACGCCGAACAGATCGACCTTGCCGACGTTGGGCGCGCGCAGCAACTGCTGGCGCACGCTGTCCGCGAATGTCTTGAGCTCTGCATTGCTGAATCCGTCTGCCTCCAGCGCGTAGATCACGCCGTAAACATCGCCGAAATCGTCGTTGAAGAACGGGCCCTGAATGCCGCTGGGCAAGGTGTTGCGCATGTCGCCCACCTTCTTGCGCACCGTGTACCAGCTGTTCGGCACTTCTGACGGTTTTGACGAGTCTTTCAGTTCCAGAAACACGAGCGATTCGCCGGGTTTCGAATAACTGCGAATCCGGTCTGCGAATGGCACATCCTGAAGCGTGCGTTCTATTTTGTCGGTCACCTGTTCGGCCACTTGCTGCGCGGTCGCGCCCGGCCAGAAGGTGCGCACCACCATCACACGGAAAGTGAATGGCGGATCCTCGTCTTGTCCGAGTTGAAAGTACGCGGCGAATCCCAGAAGGATCAGGACGATCAGCAGGTATCGGGTAAGCGCGGGATGATCAAGCGCCCAGCGGGAAAGATTGAAGCCGGAGCCGGGCTCGGCGCGAGTCGGCTTGTCAGTTGTTGGCGAAGTCATGTTCGCCTCAACGTGCGCTGGATGATGCCGCTGCGGACGACGCGGCCGTTGCCGTTGACGATGCCGGCGGCTGATACAGCGTCACCTTCTGGCCGGCCTGCAGCACATGAACGCCGGCCACGACTACCGTCATTCCCGGCTCGAGACCGCTCGCGATGACAGCATCGTTGCCATCGGCGGTCGGCACGACCACCGGCTGCGAACGAATCGTCATCGTCTTCTTGTCGACCACCCAAACTGCCGAGGCATTGTTTTCCTGGCGAAGTGCGCTCGTCGGCAACTTGATGATCTTCGCGCCAGCTGTTTCCAGCGATTCGGGCTTGGCGTACACGGTGGATCCGAGCGCCAACGCTTCCTTGTCGGGCAGCGCGACCTTTACGGCAAAGGTGCGGGTCAGCGGATCGGCGCTCGCTGCGATTTCGCGAACCGTGCCGGTGGTATCGCGGTCCTCGGCCCATACGCGAATCTTCACCGGCGATCCGAGCTTGATCTGCGCCACCTTGTCTTCAGGCACCGAGAACACAGCGTCGCGCGGGCCGTCGAGTGCGATTCGAACCAGCGGCGTACCGGCGGCAAGTACCTGACCGGGTTCGGCTTCCACCGACGTGATCACGCCGGGAGCGGCCGCCACCAACCGGGTGTACGCGGTCTGGTTTCCCTGCGCATTCGATTGCGACTGCGCCTGGTCGAGGCTCGCTTGAGCGGCCTGCAACGTCGCGTCGCGACGCTCGATTTCCGCACTGCTCACGAAGTTCTGATCGCGCAGCCCCTGATAGCGCTTCAGGTCTGCGGCGGCCAGATCGCGATTGGTCAAGGCCGCAGCCACTTGCGCTTTGGAAGCTTGCGCACCCAGCACGAAATCGGTGGGATCGAGTTCGCCGATGAGCTGTCCCGCGTTCACGTGCTGACCGACTTCCACCGCGCGACGATTCAATTTGCCAGCGACCCGAAAACCGAGTCGACTCTCGATTCGAGGTTTGATTTCGGCGGCGTATTCGTGCTCGTAAGACACCGAATCTGCGCCGATGGTGATCGTCTTGACTGCACGAACCGGCTCTTCGGGCGGTGCCGTTTTCGAACAACCCATCAGCAATGCAGCAGCAATCAAGGGCGCAAACACGGAGGCGGAAGTGGCCAGCGATCTGAGGGTAAGGCGTGGATTGGGCATCGGAGGCAATCGGCTGGATAGGACGAGAAAACTGACGGAACAGATAGCCAACCTGCGCAGAAAACATGGCAAACGCGCATTTACTGACTAATCGGTTAGTAATCTAGGGGAAGGCCAAAAATGTGTCAAGCGACAATTGCCGAGTGAATCAAATCGCCAGCGTCAACCATTACGAGAACTTTCCCGTGGCCTCGGTGCTCTGCCCGCCCGCGCTACGACCGCCCATCGCCGCCATCTACTGGTTCGCCCGAACGGCGGACGACATTGCCGACGAGGGCACCGCGCCGGCAGATCTCAGGCTGATGGATCTGGCCGACTACCGCGCCGATCTGATCGCGGTGTTGAACGGCGAAGCGTTTTCGGTGAGGTGGCATGGCGTGTTCGACGGTCTCTCCAAAGCTGTCGCCCAATTCAAGCTTCCGGGCGAGTTGCTTCACGCGCTGCTCAACGCCTTCGAGCAGGATGTCCGAAAAACCCGCGACGGCGAGGGATACGCGACTCGCGAAGAACTGCTGGATTACTGCTCCAAATCTGCCAATCCGGTAGGCCGACTACTGCTGCATCTTTATGGCGTGACCGACGACCATTCGCTTGCACAAAGCGACGACATTTGCAGCGCCCTCCAGCTGATCAACTTCTGGCAGGACGTGAGCGTGGATCTGCCGCGCAAACGCTTTTACCTGCCCGACGAGGATTGCCGCAAACACGGGATTGCGGATGGTCGATCCTTGCGCGCCAGCGACACGAGCGCGGTCAGGGCTCTGATTGCCGATGAAGTCGTCTGGGCAAAATCGCTCATGCATTCGGGGGCGTCACTCGCCCGACGCGTCCCTGGTCGAGCCGGCTGGGAGCTTCGATTCGTGGTCCAGGGCGGATTGCGAATCCTTCGTCGGATCGAACTGATGAACTTCGACACGCTGAACCGACGCCCCGCCATTGGGGTTTCGGATGCGATCCCGATCTTCCTGAATGCGGTCAGGATGTAGCGCTGTGATGTAACAATCGGGCCATGACTCCAGAGCAGTACGTCCAGCAGAAAGCTGCCGCATCGGGCAGCAGTTTCTATTACGCTTTCCTATTTCTTCCCCCTCCTCGCCGCGCCGCGATCACGGCGTTCTACGCTTTCTGCCGCGAAGTCGACGATGTCGTCGATGAGGTGAGTGATCCCAACGTGGCTCGAACCAAGCTCGCGTGGTGGCAGACCGAAGTATCGAAATCGTTTGCCGGCAATCCGAGTCACCCCGTGATGCAGGCGTTGATGCCCTGTACTGCCGCTTTCGGAATCGAAGAACATCACCTTCACTCGGTCATTCGCGGCTGCGAGATGGACCTCACACAAACCCGATATCTCGATTTCATTTCGCTTCGCGAGTACTGCCATCTTGTGGCCGGTGTCGTGGGTGAGGTGGCCGCAAAAATTTTCGGGCAAACCACGGCGCAGACCACCGAATACGCCCACAAGCTGGGCCTCGCGTTTCAGTTGACGAACATCATTCGCGACGTCGGCGAAGACGCGCGCCGCGACCGGATCTATCTGCCGGTCGACGAACTCCAGCAGTTCGATGTGAAAGCGCATGAACTGCTGAACGGCAAGTATTCGGATCGATTCACGGCCCTCATGAAATTCCAGGCGGCCCGGGCCCATGCCCTGTACGACGAAGCCCTCGCACTCTTGCCGCCACAGGACAGGCGCGCACAAAAGCCGGGTTTGATGATGGCGAGCATCTACCGCACGCTGCTTCGTGAAATCGAGCGCGACAACTTTCAGGTGCTTCATCAACGGGTCAGCCTCACGCCGATTCGCAAGCTGTGGCTCGCCTGGAAAGTTCAGGCACTCGGCCGGGTCTGATGGGTAGCGCGACGCCGTCTCGCAGGATCGCGATCGTCGGTGCGGGATGGGCGGGTCTGGCTGCTGCCATCGAGTGCATCGATCTTGGGCACAAAGTCACCTTGTTCGAAGCAACGCGTATAGCGGGGGGACGAGCGCGCCGCCTTGCAAGCGACAACGAAGACGGTTCGCTCAAGCTCGACAACGGCCAGCACATTCTTTCGGGTGCATATGGCGAAACCTTGCGTCTGATGCGCCACGTGGGCGTGACCGATGCCGCATTTCTTCGAATGCCCCTGACTCTCGAATTTGCCGATGGGTCGGGCATGCGGGCACTCAACCTGCCCCGCCCTTTCGACATTGCAGGCGGACTGCTGTTTGCGCGCGGATGGTCGCTAAAAGACAAGTGGTCGTTGATCCGGGCCGGCTCCCGCTGGAAAAAACAGAACTTCGTCTGCGACGAGCGGATGACCGTTGCGCAACTCTGTGCGCCTCTCACGAAAAGAATGTGCAATGAATTGATCGAGCCGCTTTGCGTGGCCGCGCTGAACACGCCGATAGCGACGGCAAGCGCTCAGGTATTCCTGCGAGTACTGAAAGACGCGTTGTTCGCGAACAGTTCCTCCGGCGAATCGAGCAGCGATCTCCTGCTGCCGCGCGTAGATCTTGGTGAGCTGTTTCCCTCGGCGGCGATCACCTGGCTTGCGAACCGCGGTGCCACCATTCGATTCGGCGATCGCGTGGAACGTATCGAGCCTGACGGCGAGTCCTGGAACGTGTCGGGTGAAATTTTCGACGCCGTTTTTCTCGCGACTCCAGCCACCGAATCGGCGCGCATCGTCGAAAGATCGGGGATCGACTCACCGGAATGGCTGGCTGCGGCGAAGGCGCTCGAATACGAGGCGATCACCACGGTGTACGGCACCAGCAAGAAGCGTCTGAGGTTCCCGATGCTGGCCTTGCGGTCGACCGAATCGCGTCCGGCTCAATACGTGTTCGACCGGCAAATCCTGATCGGCACCGAGCGCATGATTTCGTTCGTGGTCAGCGCCAGCAAAGGCACGAATGCCGAAATCGAATCGCAGGTGAATGCGCAGGCTGCAGAGCAACTGGAGATGCGCGATTTCGAAGTGGTGAAAACCGTGACCGAAAAACGCGCGACATTCGCGTGCACGGCAGGAATGATTCGTCCATCCCAGCTGATCGCGCCGCGTGTTTTAGCCTGCGGCGATTACGTCGAGGGTCCCTATCCCGCAACGCTGGAGGGAGCGCTTCGAAGCGGCGTGCAAGCCGCACGCGCGCTCGCCCGAGCCCAATTCACTTCATCGGAATCGCCGGCAAATTGAGGATGTCGCAGAGATCCGCGAGGCTCGATACGGTTACCGATGGCACCTTCTCGTGGCTCCACTCGCGCTCATCCCGATCGATCCACGCCGCCTGCATTCCCGCATCTAGCGCTCCGATCACATCGAGTTCCATGTCGTCGCCCACGTGCAGCACGTCATGCATCTCCACGCCTGCTGCGGTGGCCGCCGCCTGAAATATCCGGCGATCCGGCTTGCCTATCCCGAACTTGTAGGCACTCACAGCCCCGGCGAAGTGATGCCCGATTCCTATCGTCGTGATGTTCGCATTCCCGTTCGACAACGCCACCAGCGGATAGCGGGCAGCCATGCGAGCGAGTCCGTCGGCAGCGTCGTCGAACAGCTCCACGACATGACGCTGCTCGAAGAACACGTCGAATGCCGCTTCGGCGAGGGAGGGATCGTCCCCCGCTTCGGTCAGGCAGTGCCTGATCGACTCTCGACGCATTGCGCTCAGATCGTGTCGCAATTCGGGACGGGTTTCTTCGATGAACATTCGCGCGCCGCGCAGCGAAGCAGTCGTCGAAAACATCGCTGCAGTGGCCGGGGCTTTCTGTGCCAGCCACTCCGTCAAAATGCGCTCGGCGCGCTCTATGACCGGCCAGACGGGCCATAGCGTGTCGTCGAGGTCTATGGTGATGGCCTTCACCCGCGAAATATCTAGCATGATTAGGTGAGAATACCGCATGAGCTTTCGCCCCGAACCTGTGGTCATCCCTGCCGACAACGGCACTGCCGACTCGCCCCATACCGCCGTCCTTCTGTGCAATCTGGGCACGCCAGATGCGCCGGACGCTTCTTCTGTGAGGCGCTTCCTGGCGGAATTCCTGGGCGATCCACGGGTTGTCGAGATCCCGCCGTTCATCTGGAAAACCATCCTTCACGGCATCATTCTTCGAATCCGTCCGCGCGCGTCTGCAGCCAAATACAAAACCGTCTGGACGCCAGAGGGATCTCCGCTGAAAGTGCAAACAGAGCGTCAGACGACGCAACTGGAAGCCGCACTGAAACGGCGGGGCCAGAACGTCATCGTTCGATACGCCATGCGCTACGGCAATCCGTCCACCTCGGCGCAGCTGGATGCGCTCAAGGCGCAGGGCATCCAGCGAATCGTCATCCTTCCGCTCTACCCGCAGTACTCGGGCACCACAACCGCCAGCAGTTTCGACGCGATCTACGAATGGGCCAAGAAGATTCGCGTGATCCCCGAATTCCGATTCGTGAACAGCTTCCCGTCGGACCCCGGGTACATCGCATCGCTCGCTGCAAAGACCCACGCGTACTGGGCCAAACACGGCACGCCAGACAAGCTGGTCATGAGCTTTCATGGTGTACCGGAGCGCACTCGCGCTCTGGGCGATCCGTATTACGAGCAATGCATGCAGACCGGCAAGCTGCTCACCGACGCGCTATCGATCCCGTCCACCGACTGCCTGGTCACGTTCCAGTCGAGATTCGGAAAAGCCAAGTGGCTCGAGCCCTACACCGAGCCGACGCTGATCGAACTCGGCAAGAGCGGCGTCGGACGAGTCGACGTCATGTGCCCGGGCTTCACCAGCGACTGCCTGGAAACTCTCGAAGAAATATCTCAGGAAGCGCGCGAGGCGTTCCTGCACGCAGGCGGCAAGGAGTTTCACTACATCGATTGCCTCAACGACGATCCAATCTGGATCGAGGCGCTCGCAGATATTGCGCAAGCGCATCTGCCTTCCTGAATTCGCACAAATAGCCCGTCGGCGTTACGACTCCGATCGTCAATTGCCGTCGATCTGCACAAATTCAGCATCTCGAAAGCATTGATTCGTGCAGCTTTAAGCGCGCTTCATCTTCCCTTTTCCATGTTCCGTCGCGGCCCGTTCGTTGCGTGACGCAGATCACAAAAAATCGCGCCCGCCGCGACACAAGAGACCTGTGTCGCGGTGCGGCTCGCATGTGCGCGCTGCAACTCATGGAAAAGAAAAATGTTTTTGAATATCAGGAGATCGGGTTGGCCACGCACTTTCGTCGTGACCACCATGGCAGCAATCGCCCTCGCGGCATGTGGCGGCGGAGACAGCAAACCGGCTGCATCGCAGGCGGTAGCCGCGCCGAATATGACATCGCAGGCGGCACGACTCAAGGAGATCAAATCGATCACCTTGACTTCGGACACTGCAGTTCTGGACACGGGCGTCACCGGCTCGCAGGCAACGTTGACGGCGACCGCGTTCGATGCAATGGGACAGCCGATTCCCGGTGTGTTGCTTCATTTCGACCCCTACACGCTTTCCCTGACGGGTTCGCAAGACGTCGAGACCGATGCCAAGGGCGTCGCAACCGCCAAGGTCAGCTCTGCCGGCGTGAAGTACGACGGCATTCAATTCGTCGAAATCCGGCCGACGGATGCCGACTTCCAGTTCGAAGTGCCTCGGGCGAAGATTCAGCTCGACACCAAGGGCTCGAAAATCGTCCCGCCCGAATCACCCGTGTTGCGCACTTACGGATCAACTTCGCTTCCGATCAAAGTCGTGGGCGCGGATGGCATTGGCATGCCGGACGTCGAAGTGGTTGTGGAATACGAAGGTGGAATCCTCGTCGTTCTGCCTGAACACACGAATTCGGACGGTGTCGTTTGGTTGAACTTTACCGATGAAACCGGAACCGACCATTCGCTCAAGTTCCACTCTGGAACGATATCGGCGTCGCTCGATTTGAAACTGCAGCCCCTCGCTCTTGCAGAAATTGCCACGAGGTTTCACGAAACGAACGACGGCATTACGACAGGCAAAAACGACAACGGCATGACCACGATGGTTCACGTCACGACGCAGGGCAAACCAGTCGTGGGCGCGACGGTCGCTTTCAGCGCCTCCAATGGTGGCTTTCTGTCGGCGCAAACCGTCACCACCGATTCCAATGGAACGGCGAACATCAGCGTGAGCACCGGTAGCGATCTCAGCAATCGCGCGATCACTCTGACCGCCGAAGTGAGCGGATCCACTGCGCAAACGACGGTGTACGTACGCGGCACTACCCTCACAACGGAAGTGGCGCCTCTGATGACCTTGCTGGGTAAACCGGTCTGGAAAGTGCTTGCGAAAGATGGCGCTGGAAATCCGATAGTCGACGCAGACATTCAGATGAATTTCGCGCTTCTGCCAGCGGAAAACTCGAACGAGTTCACGCCGATCGATCCGACGACCTTCACCACTGTTGGCGCGACTTCGACCAGCCCTAATCCGAAGCTGGGGACTACAGGGTCAGCCGTCAGGACGATTCGTACCAACGCTTCGGGCGTCGGCACGATCGAGTTCGGTACGCCCACTGCGGCGGTCCTCGGCAAGGTCATGAAAGCCACCGGAACTTACGGGGCCGGGAAGCAGGCGTTCTCGGCAAAACAGCACATCTATGCGGGGACGCTCCCGAACAACGACGCCGAGGTCACGCTCACGTCGAATCTGGTCACGGACAAGTACGAATACCGGTACATGGCGAAGGAATGGCACCGTCTTTTTCTCACGCTCGACCTCGCGAATCTGTACGAAGCCCCCAACGCCAAGGGCCCGACCAGTCGAAACGACAAGTGCGACTCGACGTTCTCGCAAATCAACGTGCGTGCGAATGGCCAGAACATCAATCTGCGGAGCAGCAAGTTGAGCAACTCGAAGACATGCCCGATGAATTGGGGCGGTGACTTCTTCGGCAAATGGAACGTCGGCCGCAGAGGTTTTGCCGCCAGCGATTTCCATGTCTGGTACGACGCCAACGACAACAAGGATCTTCCTGCGGGCATCTACATTGCGCCGATGCGCCTCAGCATCATCGAGTCCGACCCTGATTCGGGCAACGACATCTTCTGGGGTTACAAGGAAGTAGTCGTCTACGTGACCAAGAAGTAAAAGGGGTTGAAACCGCAATAGCAACCCGCGCGAAGCACAACCACCTTCGCGCAAATAACGCGGTGCCGACGCCGGCTCGAGCAGACTTCTTCACGGTCTTTCGAGCTGGCGTCAGCGTTTTGCAAGCATCGCTTCGTTGCTCGATGCCTTCGCTTCGTTACTGCGATCGCACGGTTCGGTGCGCAAATCCCGTCGATCGTTACCCGCATCAAAAATCTGCCGCCGACTGATCGCGCAAGTTGTCAGTGGCGCGACAGGCTTATGTCTGACGCAACTCAACATAAGCGAAAAAAATGAAATCGACATCAGAGATATTGCGTTGGCATCGACTCACCGCCGCGAGCGCGCTTGCTGCGCTCACCCTGGCAGCCTGTGGCGGAAGCGGCAGTGGCGCACCGAACGAGCCAGAAAACAGGACTGCGGTCGATCCGATCGCTGCAAAGGAAGACAACCCCGTACTTTCCGTTCCACCCAAGGACCTCTCACCGCCATCGCCATCGACCAGCGATCTAGCGCCGTCGCCGCCTGAACCACCAGCACCAGCACCAGCACCAGCACCTGCCCCTGCCCCTGCCCCTGCCCCTGCTCCTGCTCCTGCTCCTGCTCCTGCTCCTGCTCCTCCTGCTCCTGCTCCTGCTCCTGCTCCTGCTCCTGCTCCTGCTCCTGCTCCTGCTCCTGCTCCTGCTCCCGTCGTCAAATATCTATCGATGTCAGCTGGCACGAACAGTCTGAGTACCGGCTCGAAAGGAAGCTCGACGATCCTGACTGCCGTTGCTACCGACAACAAGGGAGCGCCGGTTCCCAACACCAGGATCACTTTCACCGCTGAGGGCGTAGAGCTGGGTGCGCCGATTTCGACTCAGACCGATTCGACCGGGCGCGCAATCGCGTCGGTATCGTCTTCCGGAAACAAACACAACCGCAGCGCGCAGGCACATGTAGCGGCAACCGCCGATCCCTCGATTCACGCGGACGCGGCGCTCGAGGTCGGTGGAACTCATTTCTCGGTAGCCAAGCCGACGAATCTTCATGAGTTCGTCGACACAGTCATCAAGGCGCAGATCGTCGACGGCGATGGCGTTGGAGTTCCCGGGTTCGACGTGAGCGCAGTCTCCAGCAACGGAAGCAGGATCACGCTGTCGTCCCCGAAGACGGATGAGTCAGGCAGCGTCTACATCAACCTGTACGACAGCACCGGCGGTCCGGACGTGATCACGCTCAAATCGGATTCGATGACCGAAACCATCGACGCCACAACTTCCGCTCCGAGCCCGGAAGACCTTCAACTGACGCTATCGGGGAATACGCCATCGACGCCATCGACGCCATCGGGGCTGAGCATCCTGACCGACACCGCTGGCGCAAATTCGGTGAAGGTAAACCTGACCGTCAAAACTCTCGATGGACGTCCTTTGCGCTCGGCGCCAGTCTCGTTCGTCGTGGAAGACGGTGGGGTGCAAAAACAATTCACCGCAACGACTACGGCCGATGGAACCGCCTATGTGGACGTGAGCGCCGGCAGCGATTTGAGCAATCGCGCGATCGCGGTAACTGCGAGCGCAGGCGCGTCGACCAGCACGACAGAAGTCATCGTGAGCGGAACCACCGTGTCTACCGTGATCGTGCCGCTGCTCACTACCGTGTCGACTCCGGACTGGCGTGTCGTGCTGCGGGACAGCAAGGGCAACCCGATCCCGAACGCAAGAGTGCAGGCCGCGTTCTGGCTCAAGGCAACCGAAAACGCCGAGACCATGCTCGCGTTCGATCCGACTTCGCTTGCCACAGCCGGCACCGCTGTCGGATTCGATGCCGAAGACATAAGCAGCAATGCAGCCGGCTATCGAACCGCCACCACCGACGCTGCTGGTGTTGCGCTGCTGAAGCTTGCACCGACACCGGATACTTTCGCGGGCAAGGTGCTTGTGATGAAAGCGATTTACGGCAGCACATCGACCCATGCTTCGGGCTCTGCAAGCTCGACCGCGCAGCAGATGTACTACGAGGGAGTGAACCCGATCTCCACGGCGCAACAGGAGGCGACTGCGAACTTGCTGACCGAGACCAGCGCCTACAAATACTCGGCGCTGCAATGGCGCTGGCAGTACGTTCTCCTTCCCGTATTGACAAAGTACGGCAGCACGAATGCGACCGGTCCGACCACGGCCACCAACGCCTGTAATGCCACGTACAGCACGATGACTGTGAAGGCGAACGGTCAGACCATCGTGTTGCGCGCACGCCGGTGGGAGAACGGAACGATCTGCCCGATCAACTACGCCCACACCGGGCGTTCGGCCACGACCGACTTCATGTTCTGGTACGAACCGTCGGACAACACCTCGCTCCCCTCAGGCACATACATCGCTCCGGTGACGGTATCTGTCATGTCGGCACTTGATGCGGCACCTTACGAGAAGAACATCACCAACCGAAGCTTCATCGTCTACATCACAAAAAAGTGAATCTCTAGAACCCGAGAGGCGGGGCGACTTGCCCTGAAGCGCCTTCACAGGCTATGTTCGGCGTACCGCACAGTTCTGCGGTACGCCGTTTTTTTATGCCCGACTCAAGTTCTTGGACCGCAAACAAAAGCATCGCGCTTCTCGTCGCGAGCTTGCTGTCCATCGTCATCGGCTGGTGGTTCGATGGAAGTCTTCCGGGCACACGCCGTCTTCTTCCCGAGATCAGCACCGAACCGCTGCAGACCGGAACTGCAACCCCTCCGTTCAGTGTGAGCGTCAACAAGGTCGATTACAGAATCAAGCCATTGTTCGACTACGACATTTCCGGTCTGGTCGTGAGCAAGCACGACGCCGACACCTGGTGGGACTGGATTCACAAGGCGTGGAACGACGAACTCAATGCAGTCGATCTTTGCGTGATATGGGGTGTCAACGCGGCAGACGGTGCATACCGAAAAATGTCGTTCTCGAGCGGGCAGTTCGTCTGCTATTTCCAGACCAGTTCGGCAGAAGCGGCCCAGCCGAAATACTTCCGCGCACTGTCGAACAACCACCTGCTTACCGACGAGCCGCACATCGCGCGGCAACTCCGCAACGTCAGAGTCGGCGATCAGATCCGGATTCGCGGGCAACTGGCCGAGTATTCCCACGACGCTGGGTTCGCCTTCATGCGCGGTAGCTCGATAAGTCGTGACGACACCGGAAACGGTGCCTGCGAAACGATATTCGTGCGCGATATTTCGGTGCTCAGAGGCGCAGACGCCTGGCCTCGATGGCTGTTCCGCTTAGGTCTTTTGGGTGTATTGCTCAGTGTCGGCTTGTGGATTGCTGCACCGCAGCGTTCATGGGAAGAATGATTCGGTCGACCATACGTCGGACAACCGTTTCAAAAACCCACACTTACAGCAACTGCGGTGCCGTTTCGGTGGGGAGTCTGCTATAAATTTAGTCATCGTCACCACCCCAAATTCCACGCATGAGAATTGACAAATGGTTGTGGGCAGCGCGGTTTTACAAAACGCGCAGTCTGGCAACAGAGGAAATCGACAAGGGCCGCGTCCTTCTGAACGGCGCGAATATCAAACCCGCAAAAGAGATTCGCGTGGGAGATAGGCTCAGTGTGCGAATAGGCGTCGTCACCAGAACGGTTCTGGTCAGGGCGCTCCTCAATGTTCGTGGCCCTGCTCCTCAAGCCGCGACCATGTACGAAGAAACTCCCGACTCGATTCAAACGCGCACCGATGCCGCCGAGGCGCGACGTCTGTCGCCCGAGCCGGCACTGTCTATCGAACAAGGCCGACCCACCAAGCGCGATCGTCGCAATATCGACGACGCACGCGGCTGGAACGATCGCTGGAGCGCCTCGCTCGAATAACGGATTTGAATAGTCAGCGCGAGTGGCTACGCTACCCAGTTAAAGCAGCGTGTGGCTGGACGGGTATCCCGCCAGATCGGCCAGCAGTGCCTCTGCCGATGCGTAACGGCGCAATGGCTGCTTGGCCATCAATCGATCGACGATAGGCTGAAATTTTTCGAGTCCGCGCGGCAGTTTGGGTGGCGGCGCGTTTGCCTGCTGCGCGAGCAGAGACATGAGGCTCGTGCCCTTGTAAGGCCGTTCGCCGGTCAGCATTTCGTAGAACATCACACCCAGGCTGTAAAGGTCGGACAAGTGGGTGATCATCTTCGCCTCGACCTGCTCCGGACTCATATACGAGGGCGATCCAACCAGCTCTCCCGCTTGCGTCAATGTCGATTCCGGGTACTCCCCGGTGCCCACCATTTTTGCGATGCCGAAGTCGGCCAGCACGATCGAACCGTCTGCCCTGAGCATCAGATTCTCCGGCTTCAGATCCCGGTGCACGATGTCCAGCGCATGAATCACAGACAGGGCGCGTGCCGCCTGAATCGTGATGTCGACCACCACTGCCGGCTCCAGCGGATGCTTCATTCGGGAACGCAGGTCGCCGTTCTCGAAATACTCCATCGCGATGTACGCGTGCTCCTCGCCGAAGCCCTGGTTGTAGATGCGAATTATGTTGGGGTGACGAATGGTCGAGAGCAGCGAGTATTCGCGCATGAATCGCGCCATCTGATCGGCCGCTTCACCGCGGGCATCGAGCACCTTGAGCACCACCAGATCGCCAGCGGGTTCGCGCGTTGCCAGGTAGATCGAAGACATGCCGCCCGAGCCGATCCGCCGAACGATCTTGTAGCCGGCCAGCAGCAGTTGACTGCCGGTCTGCTCTCTTTCGTTTCGGAAAGCGGCCAGCTTTTTGCCGAGTGCGCCCTTTACGGCGCGCGCCGCGATCAACGCATTGGCTTCGAAATCGTCGCGCATGTCTTTCAGCACATCGCGATGAGTACGTGCCATTGCATCGGGCATATCGCTGATGGCCTTGACTTCCATGACGTCGATGGACGTCGTCTTGCCGCGAACTGCGAGCGATGTTTCGGCGGCGGTCAACACGCCCTCGCCTGCCAGCTCCACTACGGTACGGCTAGCGACGATTTCCCATCCGAGATCCTTCGTCGAGCTCTCCAGCCTCGCCGCAATGTTCACCGTATCGCCAATGGCGGTGGCGACCTTGTCTTCGGACGATCCCATCTGCGATATGGCCACCTCACCGCAATGAATGCCGAAGCCGGTCTGGAATGGCGGCAAGCCTCGTCCCGGAAAACTCTTTGCCACCCAATGCGCAAACTCCTTGGCCAGCTCGTTCATCGACAGCGCGGCAGCCAGCGCGCGCCGGGGCGCGGGCCATTCGTAGGACTCGCCCTTGTTGCTCTCGGCCTGGTCGGTGAACACCGCCATCAGACCGTCGCCCATCATCTTCAGATGCTGCCCGCCGTTGGCAATCACCGGCTCGCAGGCACGCTCGAAATATTCGGTGAGCAGATTCGCCACTTCGCTCGCGGTGAGCTTTTCTGCAATCGATGTGAAGCCGCGAATATCGGAGAACAGCACCGTGGCCTGCAGAAGTATCTGAGACGGCGTTTCAAGGCTCTCGAATCGCGAATCGGAGCCGTATCGGTCGCCGGACGGCCCGCCATCGAGTCGCGCCGCAAAAATTCGCCGCAAATACTCCTCCTGATCTTTCACTGCTGCGCCAACGACTGCCTGCATCCGGCCCAGTTTTTTCAGCAAACCATCGAAGGCCGACACCAGTTCCCGATCGGTGAACGGCTTGGTGAGGTAGTCGTCCGCGCCCAGCGTCATGCCCAGCCGCTGCGCGTCGCGCGAGGTCTGCGAGGTGAGCATCATCACCAGCGTCTTGCCCAGATCGGCATCGGTCCGAAGCGATTCCAGCAACTCGAATCCGTCCAGTCCCGGCATTTCGATATCGCAGATCACCACATCGGGTCTGATCCGTCGCGCCTGCTCGAGACCGTGCTTTCCGTTGGCCGCAGAGGCCAGTTGCACATCGGCCCTCGCAAGACACCGAAGCGCCGTATTCCTGACCTTCTCGTCGTCATCGACGATCAACACTTTGATCATGCAGAAACGGCTAGATAGAAAGTAGCGCCCTGACCTGGCGTGCTCTCGGCCCAAAGCCGCCCGCCATGTCGATTCGCCACCTGTTGAGCAATGAAAAGCCCCAGCCCTGCGCCTTCGATCCGATCCTCGTGAGCGCGCTGGAAGGGCGCAAAAATCCGTTCGCGGTCATCCATCGCGAACCCTTCCCCGTCGTCTTCGATGCGATAGACGATTTCGTCGTCGGAATAGGTGGCGGAAATGCGAACCAGAGGCTCGCCTCCGGTGGGAGACTCGGCCGACACGGCACGCGGGCTGCGCGAGATCGACAGGAGCGAGTTGGAAATGAGCTCGCGCCACAACTGGCGCACCGCCACCGGATCGCCCCGCATGGACGGAAGCTCGTCGACATACACCGCAGGCCTGCTTTCCGGGGGGTAAGGCTGCATGGCCTCGAACAGCGCCTCGTGAACGATGGCCACCATGTCGAGTTGTTCGAAAAAGAGTTGCGTGCGAATGAGCTTTGAGATTTCGCGCCAGTGCCCTGCAAGCACGTTCATGCGCTTCACGCCCTCGCGTACGGGCGTCAAATAGCCGATGGCCTGCTCGTCGTCGGCCACACGCTTGACCAGAAGGCCTGCATAGCCGCTGATGACGCTCAGCGACGAGCGCATGTCGTGCGCCACGATCGATTCGAATTCGTTCATCGCATCGTTGCGCGCCATCTCGTCGCGCTCGGCATTGCGCAGATTCTGGTTCGCATCGGCCAAAGATCTGGCGAGCTGCCCGAGTCTGATCTGCGTTTCGGCGCGCTTGAGCACCACCGACGGGTTGATCGGCTTGGAGATGTAGTCGGCAGCGCCGAGTTCCAGGCCGCGATCCTCATGATCCATATCGGTATGGCCAGTCAGAAAGATGACCGGTATGTCGCTTGTCGCAGGATTGGCTTTCAGCTGAAGGCAGACCTCGAATCCATCCATGACCGGCATCGATATATCAAGAAGAATGAGATCGGGTGGCGTTGCGCTTTGCGCAATGGCAAGGCCGCGTGCGCCGCTGTTCGCGACTTTCACGCTGTAGGTGTCACCCAATACCGCATGCAGCAGCGACAGGTTTTCCGCCATGTCGTCGATCACGAGAACCGTCGCTTGTGACGCCGATCCTTTGATTCCATCAGTTGTTGTCATTGCAGTTCCGCATTCATGTTTTCAATCAGGTGTAGCGCCGCATCGAAATCGAATGCGCGTATGGCTTCGGCCACTTCGTCGAAACGGCCTGCGTCGGCCTCGCTCAGCATTCCCTGGGCGTTCTCCAATACCTGCAAGGCTTTCGTATCGCCATTGCCCAGCAGTTCGGTCAGTGAGTCGAGCACATGTTTCATTGCAACCGGATCCGCAGCGGACCCCTTGCGTTTCTTGATCGACTTGCTGCCCTGAACCATCAAATCGAGCGATGCCGCATCGATCGACGCGACCACGGGATCGAGCGCACCCGACACTTGCTCCAGCAGGCCATCGATCTGATCTTTAGGCAGACCATCGGTGATCGCGCGTTCGAGCTTGGCAGCGACCCTCGCGACCTCGCCGGCGCCGACGGTGGCGGACAGCCCCTTGAGCGTGTGGGCTTCTCGTCGTGCGGTGTCACGGTCGCCCACGCGCAGCGACTGCGCCACCGTGACGGGAACGTCGCGCTGACCATCGGCGAATCGACGCAGCAGGGTTTTGTAGATATTCACATCGCCACGGGTGCGCCGGAGTCCGGCGGTGCTATCCACGCCGTGAATAGTCGGTACCGCAGACGACTCCACTGGCAGGTGCGGCAGCGACATCAGCAGACCTACTTCGGCCTTGTTCAACACCCGCGCCAGCGTCTTCCAGAGCGCGTCTTCCTCGATCGGTTTGGCGATGTGCTCGTTCATGCCGGCCTGCAAACAGCGCTCGCGATCCTGATCCATCGCGTTGGCTGTCATGGCGATGATCGGCAGGCTGGCAAAGCGCGGCGACTGGCGTATGAGCTCGGTCGCGGTGATGCCGTCCATCACCGGCATCTGCATGTCCATGAATACAGCGGCGTAGGTGCCGTCCGGAGCTGCGCGCAAAAGATCGACGGCGATCTGGCCGTTTTCCGCCACATCGACCTGCGCGCCGGACGCCTCCAGTAATCCGACCGCCACGTCCTGGTTCAGGTCGTTGTCTTCGACCAGCAGCAGTCGCGTGTCGCGCAACGGCGCCTTGCGTTTCGCAGCCGAGTCGCCATCGCCACGCTTGTCGCCTTCGGCCGCGAATCGGCGGCTGATCACGCTCACCACCGCGTCGAACAGCATGGATTGATCGACCGGTTTCGTCAGCACATCGACGACTCCGAGCGAAAGCGCTTCCTGCATCACCTCTTCGCGGTTATGCGCGGTCAGCAACAGATAGGCAGGCGGAGAAGGCAGGTCGAGCGACTGGATACGCTCGATCGTCTCGAAACCATCGAGCTCCGGCATTTGCCAGTCGATAGACACGACATCGAACGGATCGCCCAGCTTGCTCGCCTGTCCTACCAGGTCGATTGCCTCGCGTCCCGACGCGCCCTGCTCTACCCGGAAGCTCATGCTTTGCAGCATGTCCACGAGCGACATGCGGATCGTGTCGTTGTCGTCGATCACCAGCACGCGTTTGCCCTTCACGTTGCGGCCCGGTCTGAACACTCGCGGCCTGAGCGTCGATTTACCGAGGCGAGCTGTGAACCAGAACGTCGAGCCCTTGCCCAACTGGCTTTCGACACCGACGTCGCCACCCATGAGTTCGGCCAGGTCGCGGCAAATCGCGAGTCCGAGTCCGGTGCCACCATAGCGACGCGTGGTGGAGGTATCGGCCTGCCTAAACGATTCGAACAAAGTTGCGCGTTGCGTTTCGCTGAGTCCAATTCCTGTGTCGCGTACCGCGCAGTACAGAAGCACCTCGTCATCGGACTCCTCGGCCACCTGCACGATGATCGATATCTCGCCGCGTTCGGTGAACTTCACCGCGTTGTTCGCATAGTTCACAAGAATCTGCCCGAGGCGCAACGGGTCGCCCACCAGCACTTCCGGCACACGCTCGTCTATCGTGAAATTCAGCTTGAGATTCTTCTCCTGCGCCTTCTGCTGAATGAGCTCGCCGATGTTCGGCAGCACCTGCGCCAACTCGAAATCGATGTGCTCGACCAGCAGCTTGCCGGCTTCGATTTTCGAGAAGTCGAGGATGTCGTTGATCAGGCCCAGCAGATGTTTGCCGGCCCGCATGATTTTCTCGACGTAGTTTTGCTGGCGTGCATCCAGATCGGTTTTCATCGCGAGCTGCGCCATGCCAAGGATCGCATTCATCGGGGTGCGGATCTCATGACTCATGTTCGCGAGAAACTCCGACTTCATTCGGGTCAACTCTTCGGCTTCGCGGCGTGCCCGCTCCAGCTCCAGGGTCTTGAGCTTCAACTCATCGTTGATTCGCTTCAGTTCCGCCTCGGCCTCCAGCCGGTCGGTCACGTCGTCGCACAACAGGAGCAAATGGCTGGGGTCGCCGTAAGAGTCCATGACCGGCACCATCCGCGCGCTGAAAATACGCGAGCCGCGTCCGGGTACGTGCACGTCGCGCATGATCACGTCGCGCGGCTCGGCATGCTGTAGCGCATCGCGATACATGGCCTGATAGCCGCCCGGATCTTCCTGGAGGATTTCTTCGGTTGTTTTGTCGATGATCGCGTCGCGCGGACGCTGCAGCATTTCCTCGCCAGCGCGGTTCATGCGTATGGTTCTGAGTGTCGTCGCCTCTTTCACGAACAGCGCACTCGGAATGTTCTCGATCACCGAGTGCAGGAATCGATTGGTCGATTCGAGTTCGATCGTCTTCTGCTCTAGCGCCTCCTGGCTCTCGCTCAACTGGTAATTGCGCTGGATGGCCGCGTCATAGGTGGACAGCAGCAGGTTCAGGATCTGAAGTCGATCGGCGCGGATGTAGTGACGCTGCCCGTTGAAATGAATCTCTACACCCATGCCCGCATCGTTCGCACCGCGCAATTGGCGGTTGAGCATGATGAACTGGACTCGTCCGACCAGATGCTGCTCTTCATAGGGTTTGAGAATGAAGCAGTCGGCACCGCATTCGAGTCCGCGAATCACGTCCTGCGGATCGGACATGGTGGTCACGAGAATCACCGGAGTTGACTGCAGTTGCTCGTCCGACTTGATGGCGCGAGTCAGTTCGTAGCCGTTCATCACCGGCATCACGATGTCGCTCACGATGAGCGATGGTTTGAAGCTCTGCGCCATCTCGAAGGCTTCACTGCCGTTCGACGCGACCTGAACTGTCCAGCCCTGCCTCTCGAGGATGTGTTGCAGGCGACGCGCCTGAGTCGGGCTGTCTTCTGCAATGAGGATTCGAACCGGATTGGAAAGTTGTGAATTGACAGGCGTTTGCATGTTCACTCCCTTCCTATTGAGCTACGTTGTTTGTGGCGCGCACGAGCCGAACGAGCGCAGCGGCAATGCGGTCGGCGGGTAAGACCTGATCGGCTGCACCCAGCGAAATGGCTTCTCCGGGCATGCCGTGCACGACCGATGTCTCCGCGTCTTGTACAACAGTCGCACAGCCTTTGTCGTGCATATGCTTTAGTTCGCAAGCGCCGTCCTTGCCCATTCCCGTCAGCAGTACGCCGATAGAGGCACCCTCGTCGAGTTCCGCAATGCTGCGGAACAGAAACTCCACCGAGGGCCGCACGCCGTTCTCCGGCGCGGCGCGGGACAGGATGATCCGCCCGCCGATGCTCAAACCCATATGAAAGTCGTCGGGTGCCAGATAGACATGACCCGGCTGCGGCAGCACGCCGTGTGCTGCAATCTGAACCGGGAGTTTCGACGTTCGACGCAACCAATCGGTCATCGACTGAAGGAAACCCTTGGCAATGTGCTGGACTATCAGGATGGGCATCGGGAAGTCTTCCGGCAACGCAGCCAGCACCAACTGAAGAACCAGGGGACCTCCGGTCGATGCGCCGATAGCCACGATGGGCGCTCGGACCTTCCTGTCGAGTTCGGCACCGGTGTTCGCTCCAGCGAGTCCTCCGGGCGCCGCCGGTTTCGCCGAGGGATTCTTCGGCCGGCGACGTATCACTCGCACCTCGGACATCAGTCGAACCGTATCTAGCAGGTTCACGCCGTTGGTGAAGCCCTGTGAGGTCAACGTGCTCTCGACCGGATTCTCGATACATGCAACCGCGCCTGCCTCGGTCGATTTGGCAATCGCGTTGGCCTCCTGCGCGAAGTTGGTGTAGACGACGACCGGCAAAGGGCTCGTCTCCATGATGAGGCGCGTGGCGGCGAAACCGTCGAACGACGGCAGGCTGTGCCCGACAAGGACGACGTCGGGAAAAGTTTTCGCAATTGCCTCGAGCACGTTCTTAGCAGAGGTGACAACCTTCACCACCTTCATGCGTTCGTCCGATTGAAGCCAGCTGGTCAGCCGCCCCGACACCTCGCTGGAAGGCTCGAGCACGACCACCCGAATCTCCGGCGTCTGGGTGACGCCGAAAGCAGAAATGTCCACGCCGGAGTTATTGTTCTTGTGCATCAGATGAGCCGCTCCACCGCACGCAACAGATCGTCCTGATCGAAGCCGCCTTTGACGATATAGGCGTTCGCGCCGACATCGACACCGCGCTCCTTGTCCTCTCGAGACGCAAGCGCAGACACCAGCACTACCGGCAAATCGGAAAGCGATTCTTCCGCCCGCACGCGCGCAGTCAGATCGATACCGCTCAAGCGGGGCATTTCGATGTCGGACACGAGCAGATCGAAACGACCGCCGCGTAATTGCGAGAACGCATCGAGACCATCTACCGCAGTAGACACCTGATATCCGGCCGACTCGAGCACTGCCTTGAGCAACATGCGCGAGGTGATCGAGTCTTCGGCCAGAAGTACTTTTTTAGGCGCGCGTCCGGATGCGCTAGAGGCATGCCCCAGGGAGGCCGCACCTGCCTCGGGCAGCACGCCACGCAGCCTCACGCCGCTTGCAAGGCGCGACGACTTCAATACGTCGGCGACATGAAGGATGGGCACCACTTCACCGGATCCGAGTACGGCGGCAGCAGCGATGTTCCTGACTCGGGCAAGCGGCTTGCGCAACGGCTTCACCAGCACCTCCTGCTCCTGCACGATCTGATCGACCACGAACGCCACCGAATGGGCAGCTTCGCAAATCACGATGACCTGCAGGTAGTCGACCTGCAAAGCCGGATTAAGTGCGGGAATATCGAGCACCGCACCCAGAGACAACAGCGGTAAGGTGCGGGCGCCGTGAACGATGGTGTGACTGCCGTTGACGAGTCGCACGGCTGAAGGCTCGATTCGAATCACGCGTTCCACGTTCGCAGTCGGAACCAGGATCCTGCGACTGCCGACCATGCACATCACGCCGCGATAGGTGGCCCGCACTGCGGCGAATTCCATGGTGAAGGTCGTGCCGGTGCCTCTTGCACTCTGCACATTCAGATCGCCCCCGAGACTGTCCACGTTCTCGCGAACGATGGCCAGACCGAGTCCGCGTCCGGAAAGGTTGGTCACCGTCGATCGGCTCGAAACGTTTGCCCTGAAGGCAAGGTCGTGTGCAGACTTTTCGTCGAGGCCGGCAGCATCGTCGGCGCTGATGATCCCGAGTTCGACGCCTGCCGATTTCAACAAATCGCTTTGAATACCAGCGCCGTCGTCGGCCAGCACGATTCGAACCCTGTTGCCCGCGACCTGCGAAATATCCAGACGAATCGTCGCGCGAACCGGTTTGCCGGCAGCCAATCGTTCCTGCGGAGTTTCCACGCCATGATCGACCGCATTGCGCAGCATGTGAACCAGCGGATCTTTCATCTTCTCGAGGATCAGCTTGTCCATCTCGACCTGCTCGCCGGTGACGATGAATTCGGCATCCTTGCCCTGTGCGCGGCAGACGTCGCGAACCAGTTTGGGAAAGGACGCGGATATGGTGGAAAACGGAAGCAAGAGAAGTCGCCTGGCACCTTCGACCACGCTGTCGACAGTTTTGACCACGGTCTTGTAGTCGCTGCGCGCGGTATCGCTGATCTGCGTGACCGTTGTTTCCAGGGCGCGAGCGGCACCGTCGCTCCACTGGAAGTAATCGAGCAGGCTCAAGACCTCGGGTTTCGCGCTCTGCTTCAGTCGACGCAAGTCGGTGTCTACCATTTGCCGAGCCTTGTGCCACTCGGCGAACCAGGTCGAGAGGTCTTCCAAACGTTCGACCCGCCGCGCAGACGCGAACTTGGACAACAACAGCTCCTCGCTCTCCCCTAGTTGCGCTTCAAGTCTCGGCACCTGTACGCGAACCGTTTCATCCACCAATTGGGCGTGGTCATCGGCGCCCGATGCCGTCGTTTGCGTGATCGTCGATGCCGAGACCGGTGCTGCCGACTCTGGTGATATGAAGGTCGGATCCGCAGCCCCGGCGGGGACCGCCACCGCCACCGCAGCACCCACGCGAGTCGGCAGCGTTTGTGAAGTCGGATCGGCCCAGGAAGGCGGCTTGGCTGCGCTGACTCGCGCCGATGGCGACGAAGCCGGACCTTCCGGCGACGATGGTCTATCGCGCATCAGTTGCCGCAGGCCAAGGCGAATGCCCTGCAGATCGATCGATTTGGGTGTACCCGATTCCTGGTCCAGCGCCGAAACCAATGTGTCCAACGAATCGGAGGCGCGCAGCAGCATCTTCATGAGCTCCGGCGAAGCCGCACTTGCTTGGCCGCGCCGCGAGGCGAACACATCTTCCAGCGCCTGACACAAGGACTCGATGTCGAGCACGTCGACTGCGCGCGCCGCACCTTTCAGACTATGCACCGCGCGAAAAATAGTCTGCCAGACGCCTGGCGATTCCGACACCGGAATACGTTCGAGCTGCTCGAGGCCCCGCGACAAAGTCTGCACATGATCTTGCGCCTCGACCTTGAAGGTCGCTCGCAGTTCACGCAGAAAATCGTCGTTACGGGACATCGAAAAACCTTTTTTATATTGGCTCAGACCTTGTAGCGTTCGACCATCGATTTGAGCCGATGGCCTATTTCATTAATCCCGCGTGCAGTCACCTCGAGCTGATTTGCGCTTGCCACGTTCTGCACGCTTGCTTCGTTGATGCTGACCATCGCACCCGCCACCTGATCGACGCCGACCAGTTGCTGCTGGCTGGAAGCGGCGATCTGCAATGCCGCCTGCGCGGCTTCGTTCACGCTTCCACCCAAGGCCGCTATCGCACCGCCGGCAGCCTCGGTTTGCCGGGTACCCGCGTCGACGACCTTGCCGCCCTCTTCCGTTGCCATGACTGCAATTCCAGTGGCTCGCTGGATGTCGCGAAGAATGTTGCGCACCTGCGTCGTCGCTTGACGCGATTGTTCGGCAAGGCTTTTCACCTCTTGCGCCACGACGCCGAAACCCTTGCCGTGCTCGCCCGCCTTGGCCGCTTCGATGGCCGCGTTCACTGCCAATAGATTCGACTGCGTCGCTATGTCTTCGACAGTGGCAATGATCTGCCCGACTGCCTGACTCTGCTCGGACAACTGGCCCATGCTCGACGCGATCGCTTCCATCTGCTGGCGGATGCGCGCCATGCCGGCTTCGGCATCGCGAGTCGATTTGCGACCGGTTTCGGAAACGGCCACGGCGTTCTGCGCGCTCTCGGAAACCAGTCTGGCTTTCTGGCTCGCCAGTTGCGCGGTTTGCCTGACCTCTTCCACGGTCGTCGTGGTTTCGCTGACGGCTGCAGCGGACTGCGTGGCGCTTGCTGCAAGCTGGCTGCTGGAGGCGACGATCTCGCCGGCAGCGGCGCTCAGGGCGCTCGCACCGTCGATCAGCTCCCCTATCTGTTTGCGAAGATCTTTGGACATCCTGGCAAAGGCATTGCCGAGAACATCGCGATCCGATTGCGGAATCACTTCGGCTCTGAGGTCACCGATAGCGATCGATTCGGCATTGCGCGCCATCGACCTCAAGGCTTCGGTCATACGCTCGAGTGCCCTCGACAGCACGCCGATTTCATCCTGACGCGAGTCGATGACGACGTACCCGGACAAGTCGCCCTCGGTCACCTTCTCGGTTGCTTTGGTCAGTTCACGCAAGGGCGCAGAAATGTTGCGCGTCAGCCAGTACCCGGCAATCAGTGCCAGCACCAGTGCAACCACGTTGCCCACGATGATGGATAACTGGGCGATTCTCGTTTCACGGTCACTGAGTTCGGTGCGGCGGGCGAGAACCTCGTTCTGCTCTTTCTCGTAAGCGGTGAGCAAATTACCGAACTCGGACAGGAATGCGCGCGTATCGTCGGCAAGCAAAGCCTGCGCGCCCGCCTGAAATCCTTTCGCGCGGCGGACGTCCGCCACACCATTCACCGCTGCCAAATATTGAGCCAGCATGGCAGCGATCTTGTCTGCTCGCTGCGCTTGAGACGGTGAATCGGACACGGTTTCACGCAGCTTCGGGATTGGATCCGCGATGTTGCCTTGCGATGTTTTAAAGGCGTCGTAATGAGCATCCTCACCGGAAATGATGTAAGTCCGAAGTGCGATTCCCGTGCCGCGAATGCCGAGTCGAACATCGGAAATCGCGTCGAGCGACTCGTCCGTATGGCGCCTCAGTTGCGCTGTCTCGATCAACTGCGCGGTCGAGCGGTACGACACGAAACCCACGGCCAAAAACACAACCACCGCGACTGCAAAGCCCGTCGCGATTTTGGTCCCCACCGTCCATTTGATAGCCATTACTTCTCCTCGAATTCCGAAACTGCACGAATTCCTGGATCGCCCGATGCGCTCATTTCGACCCACCTCATCGGGAACCTACCTCTTCATTCACCAGCAAGCCCGGATCCGAAAGGATTCCGTCCATGTCGAGAACGATCAAGCCGTCCTGCGTGACGCCCTGCACGTACTTACCGCCCCACGCGGCGAGGTTCTGCAAATCTCTCTGAATACTCGCCATGTCCACTTGCACCACGCCTACGCTCACGTCGGCCAGCAGCCCTAATTCCATCTCGTCGTTTCCAACCAGCACGATTCGATGCAGATCGGTCAGACCCTGCTCGGGCAAATTGAAGAAATGCTCGAGGCTGATGACCGTCGTGATCTGGCCTCGCAAGTTGACGACCCCCCGCACGAAATCGGGTGTACAGGGTATTGCCGTTAGATTCTTCAACGGGTACACGGCACGCACAAGGCGGGTTTCCACCGCATATCGCTCGTTCGCAAGACGAAACTCCAACATTTCCACAGCTTGAGTTTCGGCGGCGGACCCGCTGGCCCCCACGGCGCCGGCCGCGCCATCTTTCGATGCCAGGGCAATAGCACGCTTGCGCAACGTCTCGAGGGTCTCGCGATCCGGTTGGAGCGGTAGAGAAGATTCGTTGCGGGGGTTCATCGCACGTTCTCCTTCCTGAGGATGAGTCGCAGACTGGCAGCGACCTGTTCTGCAGTCAGGCCGTCTCCTCCGGGAATCGGCTCGTCTCTTGCGCAGTCCGCAAGCAGGCGATGCGCATTGGTGAAATGCTTGACCGCACGCTCGGTCTCGCGTCGGCGCAAGGCCTCGTGGCCCATACCGATGTGCGCAAGGATGTAGTCGGGGTCCAGATACGCTGCGCGCTGCAACGACTCGTGCGCCGGCCCATGATCGGACCGCTCCATGAGAAGTGCGCCGCGCAGATAGTGCGCAGCCGCGTTCAGCTTGTCGGCCGCCAGCCAGCGATCGCATTCGGCCAGCGCGTCGTTGGCCTGTCCTTGCGCTACGAATCGGCGAATTCGCTTGTCGAACTCGACCGCCGCTTCGAGACGCACGGACTCTGCGTCCGGCACCGAGGCGCCCGGAGCAGCAACCGCTGCATCGAGTGCCGAAACATCCAGGGCTACGGCGCCGACCGGCTGTGCGGGCTCGAGCGCGTTGCGGGCGCGAGCGTTGGTGTGTGCATGGGCGTGGGCGTGTGCGTGGGCCAAGGACTTCTTCCTGAGGAGCACCGCGCCGGGAAACGAAACCGGATCGAAACTGGGGTGAGCTATCGAAGCTGTCTCCCCCGGACCGACCGCCAACCATCCGTTGGAGACCAAACTTTTCTCGATAAGGCCTACCGCTTTGTTCACGTTTGCAGCGTCGAAGTACATCAGCACGTTTCGGCAGAAGACGATGTCCATCGACAGGATTTCGCCTCTTATGGCGCCGGGCATAGAAATGGACTGGGCATCGACCAGGTTGAGCTGGACGAAATCGACCATGCGACGTATCTCTTCGACGACGCGATAACGACCATCGTCGAGTCGTTTGAAATAGTTGCTTTTCAGCCAGACAGGCGCGTCTCGGAACGACCACTCGCCGTACACCGCCTCGCGAGCTTTCTGGAGGAAATTCAAGTTCAAATCGGTCGCGGTAATAGTGATCTGCCACTTTGCAATGTCGGGAAGCAGCCGATGGATCATCACCGCCAGGGTGTACGCCTCCTCACCCGTACAACAGGCCGCGCACCATAGCCTCAAACGCAAGTTTCCCGACACTCGACGCTCGTGGATCAGTTTCGGAAGAATCGAAGATTCGAAGGCGTCGAGAGCTGCACGATCGCGCAGGAAGTAGGTCTCGCCGATCGTCAAATGCCGGGCCAGCACCTGCGTGATCGAGCGCAACTCGACCTGGGTTCGCGCGGGGGCGACTATCCACCGCATGCACGCAAATTCGTCGGCGTAGCCCAGCTCGATGCTCGCCTTCGCAAAATTCCGTCGCAGATCGTTCATCCGGGATGGGGGATAAAAAAGTCCCAGACTACCGAGTACGAACTTGGCAAGAGCCGCCCAAGCCAGAGACGCATCGCCACCGGGTCGGCTGGATCGGTCGGTGGCTTCGACATCGATGGTCATGTCGTGGCTCTTCTGGGCGTTCATGCAGGAGCGTCGGAATGCACGGACCGGGCTGCGGCGTCGGCATCCGCCAATGCACGGTCGAGCTGCAATGCCTCGGCCCCGGAAAGAAATTTCTCGACGTCGTGTATGAGTGTCAGCGAATCGTCCAGACGCGCGATCGCTTCGAAACGGTCGCCATCGGAGCCGATACCGCCTACCGATTCAACTCGTGAATCGGCACCGACGCGAACACCGACTATTTCGTCCACCAGCAACGCAACGGTACGAGTTCCTGTTTCGACAATCACAAAGTGATCGGACAGGCTTAGGGTCTTCGAACTCTCACCCAACAACCCATGCATGTCGATGACCGCCATGATTTCGCCGTGAACATCCACGACTCCCCGAACATGTTCGGGAGCACCGGGAAGCGCGGTGATTTCTACCGCGAGAAGGACGTGTCTGGTCCGCGCGAGATGAACCGCCAGACGCCGGCCACCCACCGCGAATACCAGAAGCAAAAGATCACGATCAACGTCCTTCAGGTGGCCGCCCTCCGAATATGTGGGTATCGGTTCTGGAGACTTCATCTTCCTCGGCAATTTTGTCCAGCATCTCCCTGACTGCTGCTGCGGTCGCACCGTCGCCCGCCCGGGCATGCGCCTCGACCAGTCTAGGAATCGTCGCCTCGAGATGGGCGCACCAGAAAAGAACCGCCTGGAGGTAATCGAGCCCCTCGCCTTCGGGCAGGGTCACGCGCCCATCGATGGGCGGTGCATAGTCGAGCTGGAGTTTTCGTGAGCGGACTGCTCGCAGGATTTTGCGGAACAGCGAATCGAGTCGATCGGAGATCTCGTCGTCGGGATCAGGGTTTGCAGCAAGTAGTGCAAAGTATTCCTGTACGTCCGAGTTAGTTGAAAAGTACCTGTTTGGGTCACGCATTTCGCCTTGCGACCCCATCGAATCACGAAACGAAAACAACCGTCGCGTACTTTCAAGTCCAGGCATAAATCCACCTTTCAGGATTTCATTAAAGCCCGTTGCGACCACTTGCGCCACTTGAATCTTGTAGGAGTTAACCTATTAAGGCTGTCTGGTAACCGGTCGCGCGCAGGTGCGATTCCCCTACAGAAGAACGACGCGCGGATTTCAATCGAAATTCAGGTTTAAGAGAATGCGCAAACTTTGAAGCTTTCGTATTGCATCCAAACGCGCGCAGGTGTCTAGCGCGTCACAAACTACAGAAATCTCTCCATGCCAAGGCGAATATCGTCGGGCAGCGACATTGCTTTCTTGGCCGCGATATCCATGCAAACGAGGGTGATGTGCGAATAAAAACGCACTTCGCTTTTGTCGTCGCCCTTGGTCACCGTGATGGTGAGTTTGACCGAGCTGCGGCCCAGCGCGTTCACCACTAGGTAGGCATCGATGGTCTCGCTCAAGGTGCTGGTTTTCTTGAACTGGCATTCCAGGCTCACGATCGGCATGCCGGTGCGACGCTCGATGTGAAGTTGGGCGAAGTCGACCCCGATGCCATGCTTGAACCAGTGCTCGACCACGTCGTTGAGCATCTCGACGTACTTCGGATAGAACACGATGCCGGCGGGATCGCAATGCTTGAAGCCGACGTAGATCGACATGGTCGGCTTCGCGTCGGCGGGAACGATGGGTACGGATGATTTTTCGGGATGGGTCACGGAGAGGACAGTTTTCGTTCAGAAGGGGTGACTGCGGTGGCGTGTGTTGCGATGCCGCCAATGACTGCAGAGCTCAGGCCAGCAATGGCTGAAATCTTAGCGGCTTTCATAGGGAATCCCCGAATCCGTGAACCTGGCAACGCATAGATCCGGACGCAGTCACCTTGTCCACGCGGACAAAAATCGTATACAAAGTTATCGCTTTTGGCACGGTATTTGCGTGGACGCCTCTGGAACAACCCCGGAGACCACCGAAGCATGACCAATTCGAACCCCGTCAACCGCGCGATCAGCCCCGTCGTACGGTTCATCACGATCGTGAGCGGTTGGGCGATCTTTGCCTATTCCATCGCGCTGACCGTCGAGATTCTCGGTCGCAAATTCTTCAATGTCTCGTTCAAAGGGATCGACGAACTCGGCGGATTCATTCTGGCTGTGAGCGCTGCGATCGGGGCCTGCTACGCGCTAACTCAACGAAGCCATACCCGTGTCGACGTGTTCCTGGTGATGTTCCCGCGCAAGGTGCAACGCTTTCTCAATACGCTGGCCATGGTTTGCTTTTCCATATTCGCTGTTTACGCGGCGTGGCGTGGCGTGTACGTGTTGAAGGAAACCGTCGAATTCCAGTCGATGGCGACCAATCTTGAACAGCCCTTGTGGATCCCCCAACTCGCATGGCTTTCGGGCATGTTCCTGCTCGCGGCGCTGTCTCTCGTTTACGCAGTCCACGCGATCTATCTGCTGATCAAGGGCAGACCCGAGCTGAACGCCTGGTATGGCCCGGTTAGCGCGCAGGAAGAACTCGAAGCGGAACTCGCCGAGCTCAAGAAGCGCGGCACGGCTGCGGTCGACGCCCCACCTGCAGTCACGACTGGAGGCATCTGATCATGGGCGGCACATCACTCTCGGCCATTCTCATCGGCTTCATCCTGCTCATCGTGTTGATGAGCCTCGGCCTGCACGTCGCCTTCGTCATGTTCTTTCTGAGCATTGCAGGCGCGCTGATTTATCTGGGTCTACCCGCAACCTTCGAATACGGCACCCAGTTCTGGGGCGCGAGCAACAACTCGGTCCTGGTGTCGATTCCGCTATTCATCCTGCTGGGTGAATTTCTGGTTCGAGGCGGCTTCACCGATCGCATGTACAAGTCGCTTTCCGACTGGCTGTCGCCGCTGCCTGGCGGATTGCTTCACTCGAACATCGGCGCGTCTGCGTTGTTCGCTGCGGTGTCGGGATCGTCCGTCGCTACGGCCGCCACCATCGGCACGGTTGCGCTGCCCGCTTTCAAATCGCGCGGCTACAACGCAAGACTGGTGCTCGGCACCATTGCCGCAGGCGCGACGCTGGGCATCCTGATTCCGCCATCGATCAACATGATCATCTACGGCGCCATGACCAACACCTCGGTCGGCAAGCTGTACGCGGCAGGCGTGGTGCCTGGCCTGTTGCTCACCGTGCTGTTTATGGCCATCGTGGCCGTCGCGTGCCTGTGGAAGCCGAGCCTTGCAGGATCGCCCGAGCCGTCAACGCCATTGAAGGACAAGCTGCGTCGCCTGCTCGATCTGGTCCCGCCGGTCTCGGTCATCCTGCTGGTCATGGGAAGCATCTACGCGGGCTGGGCGACGCCTACCGAATCGGCAGCGCTGGGTGTCGTGCTGTCGTTCCTGCTGTGTCTGTTTTATGGGCGGGTCAACGTCAAGATGCTGCACGAGTCGTTCATCACGACCATGAGCATTACCGCGATGATCATCCTGATTGCAGCCGCTGCCTTCTATCTGAACTTCGTGCTCGGCATCATGGGCGTGCCCGACTTGCTAACCCGTTTCGTCACCGGACTGAACGCATCGCCGGGTCAGATCATCATCGTGCTGACCATCCTGTATCTCATCCTCGGATGCTTTCTGGATGCACTCGCCATGATCGTCGGCACGATCCCGATCATTTTCCCGATTACCACCGCGCTGGGGATCGATCCTGTCTGGTTCGGCATCTTCCTCGTGATCATGGCCGAGCTGGCACTGATCACGCCGCCGGTCGGTATGAACCTCTATGTTGTTCAAGGCGTGCGCGGCGAGGGCAACATCATCGACGTCATCTACGGCGTGATGCCATTCCTTTTTGCGATGCTGCTGCTGGTTGCGCTCATATGGTTCTTCCCGGCCATCGTCTCCTGGCTTCCGAATGCGACCGCGACGCAAGGTTGACCTGCGCGATCCAATCGCTGACAAAAGGCTGCTTCGGCAGCCTTTTTTCATTGGCGTCGACGCCATCGGACGGCCCCGAAAAATTGCATACGATCGATAGAGCGCTTTTGCGAATTTGGGTGCGCACTCATTTGGACGATATGCACCTTCCTGCGTCGCGGCCACCGCATCACGCACGATTCGGTCGCAAAAAATGCGCGAACAGGATTGCATACAATCTTTAAATGCATTGCATGTAGCGAAGTTCGGCGCTGGCATGGAATCTGCATGCGCACAGTCCATGGCATCTTTCGGTCAGGACAACAGACAGCGTATGCAAGGCTTGCTCCTGCTCGCGCCAGCCATTGTTTTTCTGCTCGTCTGGTTCGTCTGGCCGGTCTGCAAGATGCTGCTTCTGAGTGTCACGATGCACAACGTCGATGGCGCTGGCGTTCCCGATGGACGCTACAAAACTACACCCGCCTGTTCACCGGCGACCTCTATCTGAAGATTCTCTGGCGCACCGTTCGGCTCGCCACGATGGCAAGCGTCATCTCGGTGCTCGTCTCCTACCCGCTCGCGATGGCGATTGCACGCGGCGGCCCATCCATGGCGCGCCTGGTCACGATCACGGTCGTTGCCCCGCTGCTCGTGAACGTGGTCGTACGTTCTTACGGCTGGTCCGCCATCCTGAGTCGCAACGGCGCACTCAACTACGTCATCAAGGCCACAGGCATTGCAGACAACCCGTCCCAGCTTCTCTATACCGAGTGGGCGGTGCTCATCGCCTGCGTGCACGTGTATCTGCCGTTCATGGTGATGCCGCTTGCGACATCCATTGGCCGAGTCGACCGCTCGCTCGAAGAAGCCGCGCGCATAGCGGGCGCCTCGCGAATGGCGACCTTTTTCAAGGTCCTATTTCCGCTGAGCCTGCCCGGACTCTCCGTCGGCGTATCGCTGGTGTTCTCGCTTACCGCTGCCGCATACGTGATGCCGCAAATCCTCGGTGGCAATTTCTCGCCTTTGTTGGGCACGCTCATCGAGCAGCAGGTTGTCTCGCTTAGCGACTGGCCATTCGGCGCCGCGATTTCTGGAATGCTCATCGTGATGGTGCTCGCGATCAACCTGATATTCCTGCAGGTTCTGCAGCGGCGCTTCTCGCGCTGGACGGCGGGTGTGCGATGAACGACACGACAAGCATCTGGTTCAAGTCACTCATCGGCGTCATCCTGCTGATCGTGATCATGCCGCTGCTGGTTCCCATGATGATGGCGATTTCGGACACGCCCAACATCGTGTTTCCACCGCGTGGATTCACTCTGAAGTGGTTCACCAAGGTGCTGACGAATCCGGATGCGCAGGCGAGTTTCTCGTTTTCGATTCAGCTCGCAGCCTGGGTCACCGCTCTTTCTCTCGTCATCGGCATTCCCGCTGCTGCCGCACTAGTTCGCTATCAGGTACCGGGACGCGGTCTCGTGCTCGGACTCGTGCTGTCTCCGCTGGTCGTGCCGCTTATCGTGACCGGCGTCGCGCTGCTTCAAGTGTTCTCGATGCTCGGATCGCATGCCACGTTTCTGCAGCTCATCGTCGGGCACATGGTGATCTGCCTGCCTTACGTCATTCGCGCTGTCACTGCCAGTCTGCTGCTGGTGAATCGCAGCCTGGAAGATGCAGCGTCGGTACTCGGCGCCACGCCCATGACGGTCGCGCGCAAGGTGATCTGGCCGCAGGTGCGCCCGGGCGTTCTGGCCGGATCGGTGTTCGCGTTCATCGTGTCCTTCGACGATTACCCGATCTCGATGTGGCTTGCCGATGGGAACCACTTTCCTATTCCGTTGTATTTGCATAGCCAGATCGAGTTGTCTTTCGATCCGTCGATTGCCGCGATTTCGTCTCTCATGATTTTGTTTGCGCTGCTGCTCGTACTGCTGATCGAAAAAGTATTCGGCATCAGCATTGCGCGTCTGGCCACCTAGTTTTCGTCGTCACCACCTAGTCATTTTTAGTCAACCACTCACCCCGCTCTGAAAGGTCTGTCATGTCACTACCCACTTCACGTCGCAAATTCGGCCAGCTCGCTGTCGGCGCAGCGGCAACCGTCGCATCGCCCATCGTGTTCATGCGCAACGCATGGGCACAGGACAAGACGATCAACATCGGCATCTGGGGCGGCGCTCAGGGCGAGTTCGTGCGTCGCAACATCATTCCGAAGTTCGAATCGGACTTCAAATGCAAAGTGGTTGCCGAAGAAGGCTTCACGCTGGCCAACGTGCAGAAAATGCGCGCTACCAAGGCCAACCCGAAGTTCTCGGTCATGTTCATCGACGACGTTGCCATTCCGATGTGCCGCACCGAAGACCTGATTTCAGCCTTGCCGAAAGACAAGATGCCCGCATACGCCAAGGTGTACCCGCGCTTTACCTACGACGGCTACGGCAGCGCCCTCGGCATTTCGATTGCCAGCCTGTTCCACAACACCAGTGTTAAACCCCCGGCAAGCTACGCCGAACTCTGGGATCCGAAGTACAAGGAAAAAATCAAGCTGGTGACGCCCAAAAACACGCCTTCGGTTTTCTTCCTGATCGTTGCTGCAGCCATCAAGACCGGCAAGCCGTTCCAGCAGGCTCAATACGAAATCGACAAATCGTGGGACAAGGTTGCGGCCATCAAGCCGAACGTGCAGAACATTTTTGACAACGGCCCGCAAGCCGCTAACGAAATTGCACAAGGCCAGGCCGATATCGGATTCATGGACTTGTCGAAGTACATCTACCCCGCTACCGCCAAGGGCGTGCCGGTGACCATGAGCTTCCCCAAGGAAGGCAGCTTCGCAGGCGTGAACTGCCAGGTGCTGGTCAAGAACGGTCCGAACCAGGATGTGGCAGTGGCATTCATGAACCGCATGCTGGAAGCCGATGTGCAAAAGGGTCTGTCCGAATTCGCCTTCACATCGCCCCCGGTATCGGGCATCGAATTCTCGGCAGAAACGAAAAAGTATCTGGCTTACCCGGTCGAAGAAATGGACAAGCGCGGCCTGTTCGTTCCCGACTGGAACTACATCAATGCGAACCGCGGCAAGTGGACCGAAGAGATGAACAAGATCTTCGCTGTCTAACACGTTAATTCGTTCGACTCGTTCAACTGCTTTTTTGTTTATGCGGAGTTCCGAATGACTGCGACCCTCACCGACACCCCTTCGAAGGGCGCGGAACTTCACATCGACCAGGTGAGCCGCACTTATGGCAACGGCCCACCGGCAGTCGACTCGATCAGCCTGCACGCGCGCGGCGGAGAAATCCTCGCGTTGCTCGGGCCATCCGGCTGCGGCAAGACGACCACGCTTCGCATGATTGCAGGGCTTGTCACGCCGAGTGGCGGAGACATTCGCATAGATGGCGAATCGGTGGTGGCATTGCCGACTCACAAACGCAATCTGGGCATGCTGTTCCAGAACTACGCGCTGTTCCCGCACCTCAACGTGCGTGACAACGTAGCCTTTGGACTCACCATGCGAGGCGTTGCCAAAGACGATGCGCTAGCGCGCAGCAACGAAGCGCTCGGCCTGGTGCAACTCGATGGCTACGGCGATCGCATGCCGGCAGCGCTATCGGGCGGTCAGCAGCAGCGTGTCGCCCTAGCCCGCGCCATCGTCTATCGCCCTCGCCTGCTGTTGCTCGACGAGCCTTTCGGTGCGCTCGACAAAAAGCTGCGCGAGACGATGCAGATCGAACTTCGTCAGCTGTGCAACAAACTCGGACTTACCACTGTGCTGGTGACCCACGATCAGGAAGAAGCCTTGGTGCTGGCCGATCAGATCGCGGTAATGCGCGGCGGAAAGATCGAGCAGATCGGATCGGGTCGAGCCGTCTACGAACGGCCAAGCAACGTGTTCGTGGCCGACTTCATCGGCACCTCCAACTTCGTGCCGGCGCAAATCATCGGTAAAGAAAACGGCGTTGCCATCGTCCGCACCACCGAAGGCATGGAGTGGACCTCGTCCATCCCGACCGACCTCGATGCTGGCGCGCAGACGCTGGTCGCGATCCGCCCCGAGAGCATTCGGCTCATCCCTGTCGATGCGCCGCACCCGATGGGCAACTGGGCGACCGGCATCGTCACGCAATCGGTGTTTCTGGGTCAGAGCCTCTCGGTACGACTGGATCTTCCCGGAGATGTGCATTTCATCTGCAACGTACCGGTCGAGGCGACCGGTACCGTGACGCCGCAGCCAGGCGAACGCTGGCAGGCGGCGTGGTCGCCCGAGCGAACCATGTTGGTTCGCCCGCAATAACGAGTCGGATCGAACCCGATCGAGGTTCCAGTTTTTCGAAAGGCGCGCGACAGGCTGTATAAATCAGTCATGACTCGCCCTATCGAAGAAGTATTCGTCCCGAACCCCCGATTCATGGGGGTGATCACGCCATCCGGAAACACCGTCGTCGAACGCGTGACCATGGCCATCCTCGAGAATTTTCCGGACATCACGCCGCTGTTCTCTCGAACCCCGGTTTTCGGCGAGACCGACCTGTTCCCCAAAAGTTACGACCTCGACGGCATGCTGGCAGCGGCGCAACTTCTGGCGCACGCGAATCCGGAAGTGCTGGTCTGGAACGGCAGCAAGGGCGTAAAAATCGGCGTGTCGCGCGATCACGATTTCTGCAGACTGGTGAGGCGGGAAACCGGCATCGATTGCAGTACATCGATCATCGCGATGGATGAAGTGCTGAAAGCCAGAAACATCAAACGCGTGGCGCTGATCTCGCCCTACGACGAACACTACGTCGACGGTTTGGTCGCGGGTCTGGAAGCCGAAGGCTACGACACGATAGACACCTGTTTTTCATCGCTGAAAGACAACATATCTTTCGCTGCAGTACGCGGCGAAACCATTTCCGAAATGCTGCGCAAAGTCGCTGCGAAAAAACCGGAAGCGATCCTTGCCATCTGCACCAATTTGCCTGCAGCACCGGTGGTAGCTCGCATGGAGGCCGAGTTGGGCATTCCGATTTACGACTCCACATCCATAGGGGTCTGGAAGGGACTGAAGATGATGGACGTCGACGCAAAACCTGCGGCAGCGTGGGGCAGTCTTTTCGCGCAGTGACAGTGAGCGGCGAAGAGAAACATCGCACAAACAAGAAAGCCCTGTTTCCAGGGCTTTCTCAACTAAAAATCAGATTCGATCAACGGCGATACGGGTCGTTGGGGCGGCGGTCTGCGCGATTCGGCACGCCATCTCCGTCTCTATCCCAACGCCCTGCGTTGTATGCCCAACGGCCGTCACGCTGCTCCCATTGCGGGGCGCGGTAGGCATATCCACGGCGCTCTCTTAGCCACACGCCGTTTGTCCACACATGCCGATTGCCTCGCCATTCCCAATGGCCGGGTGCCCAGACATATCCACGACGCGGCGCGGGAACGCGTTCATAACGGAGCGGCGGCGGAGGCGTTCCCACCTGCACGCCGACCGAGACCTGCGCACTCGCGGTTTGCGGAATCACCAACCCGCCCATTCCGAGCATGCCTGCCGCTGCCACCGAAAGAATGATGTTGTTTAGCTTTTTCATGTTCAGCTCCTTTTGATGAGGTGATCCCATCTTCGGGTCTGTTCGTAAAGCTGAAGTCAACATAAGGTAAGCGTTGGGAACACGGCGTTACGCCTCGCCCGTGCGTACTCTCGATTCAAGCGTTTTCGTGACTTATTTGGCTACTCGACCGTGGTCGCCATCAATCGAAAAGGACCACATCGCGCAGTGAGTGCCCGGTTGCCAGGCGGTCGAAGCCCTCGTTAATCGTCTCGAGCGTCAATTGGTGTCCCATCAGTCGATTGATCGGCAATTTGCCGCGCTGGTAGAGATCGACGTATCGGGGAATATCGCGCGCGGGAACGGCCGATCCGATGTAGCTTCCGCGCAGCGTGCGCTCTTCTGCAACCAGTGCGACCGGTGGCAACTGGAATCGGAGTGCGGGGTTGGGAAGACCGGCGGAAATGGTGCTGCCTCCGCGGCGAGTAATTTTCCATGCGAGCTCCATGGCAGGAATCGCACCGGCCATTTCGAATGCGAAATCGACTCCGCCTTTGGTAAGTTCGCGAATCTGATCCGCGCTGTCCGGGTTCGCAGCGTTGAATGCCGCGGTTGCGCCGAGCTCCATCGCCAGCTTCAGTTTCTCTTCGTTCAGATCGATCGCGATCACTTCACGCGCGCCGCTCGCCACCGCGCCGATCAACGCACTGAATCCGACACCGCCTAGTCCGAGGACCGCCACTGTGGTGCCGGCCTGAACTTTCGCGGTGTTGACCACTGCACCTACGCCGGTCAGTACAGCGCATCCGAACAATGCTGCCTCCTGGTGGGAAATGTCCGCGTCGATCTTTACGCACGAGCGGCGCGAAACCACTGCGTAGTCGGCAAAGCAGGACACACCCAAATGATGATTGATCTCCGACCCATCGGCTGCGTGCAGGCGCCTCTCGCCGGACAGCAAGGTTCCTGCTCCGTTCGCAACGGCACCCGGCTCGCACAACGCAGGGCGTCCTTCTGCACAGGGGATGCATCCACCGCAGCTAGGCATGAACACCAGCACCACCCGATCGCCGGGTTTGAGATCGGTCACGCCGGCCCCGCATTCCACGACCTCACCGGTGGCTTCATGCCCGAGCGCCATGGGCACAGGACGGGGACGATCGCCGCTGATGACCGAAAGATCCGAATGGCACAGGCCCGCAGCGCGCATGCGCAACAGGACTTCGCCATGCTTGGGCGGATCGAGTTCGACCTGGGAAACGCGAAGGGGTTTGCTTTGAGCGTAAGGAGCGGGAAGGCCGATAGCCTCGAGAACGGCAGCGCGAATTTTCATTTGAAGTTGTCTCGTTTACTTGGGGGGAGAAGAAGAAATTGAATTGGGGAATGTCGAGCCTTGAACGCCCACGCGTGAATATAGGGCGGGACCCAAACACCGCGTTCACGCTCAGGTTCAGGAGTTCGCTGGTTCAGGTGCGTTCGAGCAGACCTTTGATGAGAAACATCTCGGCTTCGTGAACGCATCCGAACTGTGTCCAGTCGGCATCGCTCTGAGTGGTCAGACGCCAGGACAACAGCGTCACAACACACGTGTTCTCGGCCATTTTGAGCAAAGACCCGGGGATCACTCGCGACATGTTGCGAAACTGCATCGACTCCTTGCTCGCTCCCACTTCGTAATCGACCATGAGTCGCTCACGATCGGCGTTCAGGCGCACCAGCGTCTGCTTGCCCGTGAAAACGGAGGTTCCAGCAAAAAGCCCCGGTTCTATTTCGGATCTGTCGAAACTGCCCCAGGCCCAGCGACCCTGCTTGATTCCATCGGACATGATTTCGAAGGCCTCGAGCGCGGGGCGATTGACGGCAATGCTGCTTGAATGACAGAAGGGATCGTTCATGTATGAAGTGCGTTTCTTATGCGGTTCTTGATTGAATGAAGAAGAAAAACGAAGGGATTGGAATACGGGTATTCGAGCGATTCATTTTTCCCAATATGACGTCGAGGAGCAAGACAGATCGCAAGGAACTCGCTAACCTTTGGTTTAGCTTTGCCATAAGTTTTTTGTCAGGAGTCAGTATGCAGTCCAGCTCGCCCCGTCCACCTCGACTTACCGCCGCAGATTTCGATCAGGAGTTGTTGATCCTCTTCGACGCCTACGTCCACGGCGGAATCGATCGGCGCGGCTTTCTGAATCAGGCTCAAAAATTCGCCAAGGCGGGCGTTACTGCTGCGGGTCTGCTTGCAGCGCTAAGCCCCAACTTCGCGGCCGGGCAGCAAATCAAGCCCGACGACGGCAGAGTCAAGACTGAAAAACTTTCGGTTCCCTCCCCTAAAGGCTACGGCACGATTGCCGGCTATCTGGCTCGCCCCGCATCTTCAGGATCGAGCCGTCTGCCCGCAGTACTGGTGATCCATGAAAACCGCGGATTGAATCCGCACATCGAAGACATCGCACGCAGACTAGCGCTGGATGGCTTCATGGCATTCGCGCCCGACGCACTTACTCCGCTAGGCGGATATCCGGGCGACGAGGACAAAGCCCGCGATGCGTTCGCGCAGCTCGATCAGAACAAGACAAAAGAAGATTTTCTGGCGTGCGCGGCCTGGCTGAAGGCACGCCCGGACGGCAACGGCAAGATGGGCGCCGTCGGTTTTTGTTATGGCGGAGGCGTCGTTCACATGCTCGCCACGCAGTTGCCCGATCTCAACGCAGCGGTGCCTTTCTACGGCAACACGCCGGCACCCTCCGAAGCCGCGAAGGTGAAGTCGCCGATGCTGGTGAATTTGGCGGGGATCGACGAACGGATCAACGCGGCGTGGCCTGCGTACGATGCAGCGCTCAAGGCGGCCGGCGTGAAGCATGTGTCGTATCAATATCCGGGAACGCAGCACGGCTTCAATAACGACACGACCCCGCGTTACGACGCTGCGGCCGCAAATCTGGCCTGGAGCAGGACCATCGAATTCTTCAAAGCCAACCTGGCTTGAACGGCAAGCAGATGGATTGCGTTCAACACATGAGAAAGCTTTTTTCGTTTGTCGCTACTTCAATTTCGCTCGCGGCTGCCTGTACTTCTGCAGTTGCAGGGCTCGGCTCCGGCGTCACGTCCGTGGAAGCCGACAGAATTGCAATGCAGAACTCGGCTTCACCAGCAACTGGATCAACACCTGCAACCGTCACCGCAAAGCAGACATCGCTATCGAGCTACACCCAGTACGAGTTCGCACTGCCTTCCGGCACCTTGGTCAGGGAGTTCGTGTCGAACACAGGTGTCGTCTTCGCAGTGTCGTGGAGCGGCCCTTTCATTCCGGACCTGCAGCAACTTCTCGGAGAGAGCAACTTCAAGTCGTTCACTACTGCCGTTCGAGAACAATCCGAACGCGGCCCGCAAGTTGTGAAGCAAGGCTCGCTAGTCGTTCGATCTTCCGGACGCATGAGGGCCTTCACCGGCTCCGCTTATCTCGTCGACCAAATGCCCAGCGGAGTCAAGCCTGATGACCTTCAATGAAGCAATGATTCGACAGTTGAGACGCGCGCAAACATGGGGAATAACTCGAACGGTCTTGGCGTTCGTCGGCTCCCTGGCGCTCGCGGCGTGCGGCGGCGGCAGTTCGACTCCAGACGCGGTAGCCGTACCTGCACTGGTGACCGGCTCCAACGTCATACAAATCGTCGTCGACAGCGGGCCTGCTGGCAGCACGTCGCGCAACGGTAATTCGCCGTACGTCAACGTGACGATATGCCCGCCCGGTTCAACTTCCGGCTGCCAGACGATCGATCACGTGATCGTAGACACAGGATCGACCGGGTTGCGGATACTCGCATCGGCGTTGTCGAATCCAAGCGTGTTTCCGACGCAGGTCAACGGATCTTCGCAGCCGTACGCCGAATGCGCGCAGTTCGTTTATGGCAACACTTGGGGCCCCATTCGAACCGCAGACATTCGGCTAGGTAGCCTTACCGCGCCATCGGTGCCGATTCAAGTCGTTGCCGAGGCAGGCTACTCTTCGGTCCCATCTGCGTGCAGCAGCAGCGGCACCATTCGCAGCAACTCCAACGATCTGCATGCGAATGGCATCCTCGGCGTCGGATACTTCAGACAGGACTGCGGCAACACTTGCGTGAGCAGCGCGCCGGCCGCTGGCTACTACGCGTGCGCGACTCCAACCAGCTGCGTCTCATCGACTATTCCGCGTGCCAAGCAGGTCTCGAATCCAGTGCCGCTTTTGCCCACGGACAACAACGGCGTAATGATCCAGATGCCGGCAGTGACCGGCACAGGAACGACCGATCTCGTGGGCGCGCTCGCCTTCGGCGTCGGCACTCGCACCAACAACGATCTTGGAAGTGCGGCGATCTATGGCGTCAATTCGTCGACAGGCTTGCTCACGACAACCTACAAAGGTGTGAACTACACGGCCAGTGCATTCGATAGCGGGTCGAACTTCTACTTCTTTACCGACAACAGCATCACCGGCTGCACCGGATCGCTCGCGGGCTACTACTGCCCTGCCTCGCCGCTTGCGCTGAGCGCAACGATTCGCGGTACCAACGCCGTCACGGGCACGGTGAATTTCAATATCGTGAGTGCGTTCGATCAGTTCGGCGCCAGCGCAACAACAACCGCAATTCCCGACGTCGGCGCGACCCTTGGATTAGGCAGTTCATTTTTATGGGGCCTGCCGTTCTATTACGGCAAGAAGGTCTACACGGCTGTAGAAGGCGCGACAACCCCCGGCGGTACCGGGCCTTACGTCGCGTTTTGATTTGGACAATCAGAGGTAGAAACAACAACATGTTCGCAACAGAGCGCCCAGGACTTCCTTCATTTTTCGCGTGCTTGGTAGGTGTGTTTTTTCTGGTTCAGGGAGTCTGGGGACTATCGAGTCGAGAGGTGTTCGGCTTTCTGTCGACGAATACTCTGCAGACGATCATCCACTTGTGCGTTGGAGTTGTAGTTCTCTACTTCGGCCTCCGGAAAACGCCATCACTCACGCTTGCAACGGTCGGTTTTGCACTGTTCGTATTAGGTGTCGGATGGTTCTTGCCGATGACACGCGATGCCGTCGTTCAAGCGCTTGCAGTGAATCGAGTCACCGCTGCATTCGACATTTTGCTGGGTGTGCTGTGCTGGACGGTGGGCACTGCTAAACCGAAGAAGTTCTATTGAGCCCGGCGACTCACGACCGACGCGCGGTAAACATTTCCGCCTCGGGTATGGCCAACACCTCATCGAGTATCTCGGGTGGCGATTTCGTCTGATTGAGTTTCGAAAGACGCGCGATTGCCGATGCGGGAACCACATAAGTGATCTTGCGCTGATCGTTCTTCGCCTTCACCTCGACTACTGCCAGAAAACTCGGATCACTGGATTTCTGCGTCAGCGACAGCGACTTTTGTCCCAGCGATGAGGCGGTCGCCACTGAAACGCCATCGACGATGCAGGCGCACGGCGCGTTGGCGCCTTCGGTCACAGTCACCACCACTTGCCTGCGAGGAAGATTCAAGCGGTGCAATGCGTCTTCGCCGATTCGAATACCCAACGCGATGTGACCCCCGAACGCCCCGGTCATGATCAGGCTTGTCGCGATGAGTTGCTCTTTGCCTGCCACCGAATCTGCCTGAGGCAATGCGGCCGCAGGAGGTTGCGTATTCAGGTTAGGACGGCTTTGCGGAGCTTGTGCATGCGAGGTGAGCGCAGCGAAAGGAAATGCAGCCGCAATGAAGAGCGTAGCGGCAGTGCTCAAGTTGAATCGGATTGACTTCATGGTCGTATCCCGCGCTCCAGTTCAGATAAGAAATTCTAGAACCGCTGAGTCCATCGAAGCTCGACTACTGACTTGTGGTTGCAATTGACCGTCGTAACTAGGGTTTGTTCCTAGTCGACCGTTGGCCGCCACGCCGCACCGCGGTTGCTTAAAACGTGACCGCGCAATACTCGAAAAACTTTTCCAGATCTGTGGACTTGTCGAACACTGCATTCGCTCCGGATCGAATGCAATGCATATGCACATCGACGTTGGTGAAGTTCGTCAGAACAACGACTTTTTGATCTTCGTTTCGCTGACGCAAAGCTTCGACCACGGATATTCCGCTTCCTTCGCGTAGAGACAGGTCGATCACCGCAAGCTGCCAGGGAACAGGAGGTTTTTTTAAAACTGCAATCGCATCGGCTGCCGTCTCGGCAATCGCGATGACCTCGATAGCTGCCATCTCGGCCAATGCCGGTATCAGCGCATCGCGTATGGCGGCTTTGTCTTCTACAAGAATCGTCGAAATCGTCATGGGTAAAACAGGTGGTGACGCTGCTTGTGTCGCAGCATGTCTCGCGGGCATTAAACCATCAGTGCCTCGGCTAATTTTTAGGGAATGCCACAAAGCCCCACAGGATGGCTGCTCGTTATGAAGCGATTCCACGTACTTTCTTCTTATTGACTTACTGCTGTGTACAAACGAACAATAAGTCGTCGAATTCGTGGTCTCAAGTCACGGATTACAAATTAGATCGCGGGCAATCGAGACCCGTTTAGCGATGAATCAAGTGCTGAGGGGCGCAGGGGAATTTATGCAAATTACACGATTCGCGGTGAATGCAATGGCGATCACTTTCGCATGCGCGCTCACTCAACAAGCGATTGCTCAGGCAACCTTCGAGCGCATCAAATCGCGCGGTCAGATCAACATTGGCTACCGGCCCGTCGCGCAACCGTTTTCCATGGAGGATGCTGCGGGCACACCATCCGGATACGCAGTCGAGTTTTGCAATGCCATAGCTGCGAGACTTCCCGCAGTCACGGGCGGAGTTCGAGACATCAAGTACATCCCAGTCGAAGTAGACCGGCGCTTGCGACTGCTGCGCGAAGGCAGCATCGACATGCTTTGCGATAGCCTGACCGTGACCGAAGAGCGAACCACTCAAGTGGGCTTCTCGACACCGATCTACTACGACAGCGTACAACTGATGGTGCGCACCAAAGATGGCATCACAAGCCTCGATCAGCTGAAAGGCGCGACCATCGTGGTGATCAACACGACCACGGCAGGACAAACCATCGACAACTATTCGCGCACCAACAAGCTCGATATGAAGCTCAATCGCGCGGTGGGGGCAGATGCCGCGTTCGCACAGCTTCAACTTGGCTGGGCCAAAGGCTACGCACGCGACGGAGTGCTTCTCGCCAATCAGAAACGATCGATGTCGAACCCCGACGAATTTCAGATTCTTGGCACACCGCTATCGACCGAAACCATCGCTATCGGGCTGCATCACTCAGATCCGGCAATGAAGGCGTTGGCTGATTCGGTCATTTCCGACGCCATGAAGAGTGGCACGATGCAGTCGATGTACACCAAGTATTTCCTCGCTCCAACTCCGCGCGGAAAACCTCTGAACATTCCGATGTCGGACCGGCTCAAAGAGCAGATCAAAACTGCGAAGTAGTCACTTGAGGCCTTCGATCGTCGCGAGCGTAGGCGCCGCCGTCCACACATCTATCCGGAACTCGCGTTCGATCACGCTGCTCACGCAGGGAAGCGCAAGTTCCTGATCGAGCATTTCATGCGCGGAGTCGCCGGTAACCACGCAATCTTCGATGGGTAGTCTCCAGTGGCATGCGAGGACAGTTCCATTTGTCTTCAATGTTCGCGACACGCAGGCTGCTACCTCACGCACAGCCTCTGGCGTGAGGTAGAACAGAAACTCGCCAAGCACGATCAAATCGAATTGCTGCGCGGGCCATTGATCGGGCACCCACAGCTTTTGCACTTCGACGTTCGGTATACCCGCCAACCTACGCCTGCTCAGTTCGATCGCCTTGTCCACGCCATCCGACACCAGCAAACGATCGCATCGTGCTGCAAGCGCGAAAGACAATTCTCCGGTTGCGCATGCGGGCTCGAAACCGTACTCGTACTTTTCATGTGGGAGCGCCGCAAGCGTCAAATCCCGTTTTCGACTTTCGTATCGGCGCGTGGCGAAACCCCATGGGTCGTCGTTCTTCGAGAACATCTCGTCGAAGTACTCTTTAGAAGATGGCTTCGGTCGGTCGGCAAATTGACTCATCAGTCCAGCGTCCACTGTTCTTCGATAGCGCGCTCGCCCAGAGCAGCGAAATCACGATCGGCGTGACTCTGCCTGATGAACACAGGTAAATCGGCCGCAGCTTTGGCGAACTTCTCGTCGAGGCAAAACGGCGTCGCGCCCATTGCCTTACCGACCTCGTCGAGCACCAGCTTTGCGCACCTCTCCGCCGACAAGCGTGCACGAAGCGCGACCGCGCTCGCGTCTGCCTTAGGGTTCGCATCGATCCAAAGCGCGGCCTCGCGCAACACGGCGCGCGTTTCACGAAGCGCCAGCGAAGTTCGGCCTAGCGATGCCAACTTGAATTGCGCCGCTGCATCTCCAAAGTTCGTCTTTGAATTCGAAGATGCGAAAGTTTTTCGCAGCGCTTCTGCAATGCCGCATGCTCCGCCATACCAGCACGCTGCAATACCTGCGCCCCCATGCCAGAAACCGGGTCTCTGCAAATACGCGCCCTTGCCTCCGACGACGCGTCCTATTGCGTCATCGAAGGTCACATTAAGACTCGCGCTATTTGCCATTCCGACGGCATGCCACGATTCGTGACCAACACTTACGCCGGCCTGATTCAACTCGACCTGAACGAGATAAGGCCCCTGGCCTTCCTCGGTCCAGCAGGTCAGCAGCGCCAGGTCCGCGGTGGCCGCACCCGAGCACCAACATTTGCGGCCCGACAACACTGCCATGCCACCTTCGCGCGGAGATCCGTTCAAAGCAGCTCGATCATCTTTCATTCGAACGATAGTTCGGCCAGCAGGCGCCTCCGCTGCCCAGACGCACCACGATCCGGAAGACTGAGGCGCTACGTCCAACTCCTCAAGAATTGCGAGCGCGTCGGTGTGGCCCTCATACAGTTTCGTCAAGGAGAGATCGAACTGCCCGACTGCTGCGAGGGCCATCCAACGCTCCAGCGTTCGCCCTGCTCCCGGCATAGGTAGCGCGTCCAGTCGCGTTTCGATCAGTCGTGCCAACCAATCACCATCGTTGGGTGGCTCGCAATTGAGGAGTTCGGCAATCTGCCGCGATAAATCGCTCACACGAAGGCGCCCAACGGCCCAGGCGCAACCCATTCGCCCAACCGATGGATACGCTCGAGAGTCGCACCAAATCCTTCCGGCGCCCTATAGGTCTCGCGCGCACTGGTCACGACGCGTGGTGCGGCAGACCACGCGATGACCGCGCCGCTGTCTTTGAGCGCCTGCACCAGTGCGACGTCCTCACCGGTGCACACGGCAGAGAATCCGCCCGCCTTAATGTATGCAGTAGCACTCACGCCCAGATTGGCGCCATGGACGTGCGCATGACCGTCGGCGTCGGTGTAGGTGAGCTGAAAATGCTGCTCCATTCGATCGCCGTAATGCACCCAGTCGTCGACCGCGACAGTTCCACAAACCACATCCACATTCAGCGCGAGCTGACAAGCAATCCAGTCCGGAGCGACCACGGTATCGGCGTCCGTGAAGCAAAGCCAACGGGCGCCCTCTTCGACAAGGAGATCGGCACCGATCTGTCGGGCTCGCCCCACATTTTTTCCTGAGACAACCAGCGTGAGAACGTCGTAATTTTCGAGAACCGACAAAGTGCCGTCGGTGCAATCGTCGAGCACGAACAGAATCCGAACTTCTTCACCCTGCAGGCTCGAATGGGCCGCTGCTATAAGCAACGACTCGACGCACTGTTTTACGCAGGCCTCTTCGTTATGAGCGGGAACAATAATTCCAATCAACTGCGTCTCCTCGGGGGTTGGTTCTCGACGCAGAGAAAGCGTCTTTTCTTACGCCGAATGGTGCGATTCGGCTGATTAAAAGATACCGAGCGAAGGGGATTTTTGCAGCCCACCGAGGCTCGATTCGACGTGGGAAACGGCCTACCGAAACGTGTGTGCTCAAGCGTAGACTCGCCCCGGTTAACGGACTGCTCTATTACCACCCGACAGAAACTGACCGATACCGTCCAGTTGCAAGAGACGAGCTTTGGTGTGGAAAGCCTTTGGGCATACTAGGGTCAACGAACTTGGAGTGATAGCTATGAGCAACTCGGTCAGCACACCGGCGCTTTCCACAGGAATACCCGGACTCGACGTCATATTGAAGGGTGGCCTTTCTGCGAACCGGATTTATCTGGTCGAGGGCGAACCCGGTACCGGAAAGACAACGACAGGAATTCAATTCCTGATCGAAGGCGCCAAACGGGGCGAAACCGTGCTCTACATCACCCTTGCCGAGAACAGAGCCGAAATCGAGTCTGTCGCGGCCTCTCACGATTGGGATATTTCCAAAATTCACGTGCACGAGGTGCTTCCTGCCGAGGAAATGCTGGCCACCGAAAACCAGTACACGATGTTCCATCCTTCCGAAGTGGAGATGGCTGAGTTGCTCAAAGAAATTCTCGGCAGGGTCGAAGAACTGAAGCCGACTCGTGTCGTTCTCGATTCGCTTTCCGAACTCCAGCTGCTGGCGGAATCCCCTCTTCGCTATCGCCGGCAGGTTCTCGCGTTGAAGCAATTCTTCGCGAATCGCCTTTGCACGGTCATTCTTCTGGACGACCGCACCACTTCCTCCGGCGACCTGCAGGTCCGAAGCATCGCGCACGGCGTGATTCAGCTCGACCACTCGGTGAAAGACTACGGCGCAGAACGCAGGCGGCTTCGCGTCGTGAAGTATCGCGGACACGCTTTCAGCGGCGGTCTGCACGACTACACCTTGAACAAGGGCGGGCTTGAAGTTCATCCAAGGCTGGTTGCTTCATCGTCACGCAACATTGGCGAGCGAGTGCAGCTCAAGAGCGGCCTCGGTGAACTCGATATGCTTTTGGGCGGCGGTATCGAGGAAGGCACGAGCACGCTCGTGGTCGGCCCACCGGGCACGGGCAAGTCGTCTCTGGCATCGCAAATCGTGTCGGCTGCGATCGCTCGCGGAGAGAAGGCGGCTGTGTACCTCTTCGAGGAATCGACCAGCAACTACCTGCACCGCGCAGATGGCCTGAACATGGGCCTGCGTCGCGCGCTCGACGATGGCTCCCTTCACATTCAACAAATCGATCCAGCTGAATTGACGCCGGGACAGCTGTCTGCGGCGATCAGCAAAGAAGTCGATCGCGGCGTGAAAGTCGTCGTCATCGACAGCTTGAATGGCTATTTGCAGGCAGTGCCGGACGAGCGATTTCTATCCACTCATCTTCACGAAATCCTCACCTTTCTGGGGCAGCACCAGATCGTCACGATTCTGGTCGGTGTTCAGCAAGGCATGCTGGGCGGATCCATGTCGAGTGCGATGGACGCGAGTTATGTGGCGGACAACGTATTGATGCTGCGCTATTTCGAAGACGACGGCGAAATCAAACAGGCGATTTCGGTATTCAAGAAGCGCGGCAGCACGCATGAACGCACGATCCGTTCCTTCAAAATGTCTTCCGAGGGAATAAGCGTTGGTCCGATTCTTCGCGGATATCGAGGCATCCTGACCGGCGTGCCTACACCTAGAGAGCAGACCAGCGACGATTTGAACGAGCTCAAAGCGAAGCCCTGAATAGACTGAACAATACGCGCCTATGTCGGTAGCCCTCGCTGTTGCAACAGGCTTAAACGCAATGTAATCACTCAATCGAATTCGTACTTCGCAGTCACTCTCAGACTACGCGGCTCCATCGGGTGAACATGCCTGTCGTTGACTCCCGACCCGCAGCCGCCTGACGCCACCTCGCCCGCGGTGCAAGACGCGTAGAAATACTCGATGTCGTTGCCCTTCTTTCCAATCAGATTGAAGATGTCGAGTCCTAGCGTCAGCGATCGGTTTACCGCGTAGCGGGTACCGAAATTCAGCAGCGTCGTCTGGCGCGACCTGACCGAATTCAATGTGTCGAGTGCCCGAGGCCCCAAGTACCGCGCCCGCAACGATGATGTCCAGGCGCCCGTTTTGTAGGTCACGCCAGCAGCGAGCACTTTCTCTACAGCGTTGTCCACATAGTTGCCCTCGCCTGCAGGCGCTGCGTCGCTGAATCTTGCGCGAGAAACAGCGCCATCTATCTCGAATCGCCAGCTTGGATTCAACCGCCAGCGCATCGTTGCTTCGATGCCCCTTCGCTCACTTGCGCGCCCTGCCTCTGTCGATCCAGCATCTCCTACATAGACCAGCTCCGAGTCGAGTCGAAGATTCCACACCGCTGTCGTAAAAGTGAAGTTCTCATCGGGCTGATAACGCCACCCGATCTCGGCACCCTTGCCTTTCACAAGCGCAGGCACACGGTCGGCCGGCAACCCGCTCTGCGGATCTGTCGTGATGGTCGCGCCGCGCACATCGTTGCTATGGAAGCCCACGCCAGCATTCAGATAAAGCTCGTTCGCGGGATTCACGGTAAAGGCCATGCCGCCTTTCGGACTCACGAGAGAATCACGACCTTTGCCGCTATTCGTAGGTCCGTAGACCGGCTCTTTACCGTCCACGTCGTAGCGAAGCGCATCGCCGCGAAGCCCCGCGTAGACGCGCCATCTGTCCGTGAGGTTCACCAGCTGCTGTCCGTAAATCGAAAAGAGATCCTGGGAAACTTCATCGTTGCGAACCGTGGACAGTCGCTGCCTTGCCTCGGTTTTATAAAGACCCACTTGCCCGACGCGATCGCCGCGCCAGCTGGCTCCGAAACTCAAGAGTCCATCGAGTCCTGCGATCTGGTTCGCACTGCTTTGAGAGCCCTGCAATCCGTAGACCTGCCGCCGATCGACCTGTTCGAACTGATCGCCGTTGACCGGGTTCTCAAGAAAATAGGTGAAATCCGAAAACAGGTCGAACTTGTAGTCGATGGCGTACGCACTGATTTGCGTGTTGACGCCAGGCGAGTTGTCGAACCATTTGCCGGACAGACTGAGTCGTTGCGTGTTACCGCCATCGGTCGGATTCAACGTCCCGAATCGTGAAATCGCACCGGACGTAACTTCGCGTTCGGGGATTTGATCGGTTGAATTCCATTTGCTGTGATACGCCATGCCGGTCACGCTAAAGCCACGCGTCGGCGTGCCCTGAGAAAACCTCACAACCGCGTTTATCTTGCGCAGGTTCTCGGGCCTGTTCCAAGGTCCGTCGTTGCCTTCAGCTTCGAGGGCGGCGAGCCAGGTGTGATCGTTCGTGGTGTGCGAGCCGCCAACAAGTGCGCGTCTGAAATTGTTCGAGCCAAGGGTCACTTCAGCAAAAGACTTTTCGAGCGCGCCGAAATAATCGAGAGACGCGCTGCCCGCGAGGGAGAAATCACCTCCATCGGCAAAGTAAGGGCCTTTGCGATATCGCACCCCGGACACAAGTTCCGGAATCAGAAAATTCAGGTCGGCATACCCCTGCCCGTGACCGTGCGTGGGCATGTTCACCGGCATGCCGTCGACCGTCACCGCGAAATCGGTGCCGTGATCGAGGTTGAATCCACGCAGGAAATATTGATTCGCTTTGCCATCGCCGGAATGCTGCGTCGCAACCACACCGGGCACGGCCTCGACGATGTCTCCCGGTCGCAACTTCGGGCGCGATTGATACGACTCACGGTCTGCAGCACCTTCGCTCGCGCTGTCCGCTGAACCGATCGTGGCGTCGCGAGGGCCGTATATCTGCACAGCAGGAAGATGATCGAGCGCTTGCCCCTGTGCGTACGTCGCGAGACATGTACATGCAGCCGAGAAAGCCGCTCGCCGATAGAAATTTTTCACCTTACCCTCGACCAGAACCAGTAGGTAGCCAGCGCAATCAACACGACCGAGCCGCCACGAACGAACACCGGTCGATACCAGGGTTGTCGTACTGCAAACTGCGAGAACAACACCCAGCCCGCAACTGCGGTGAGTTGCCCGGCTTCAACTCCAAGATTGAAGCCTGCCAATGCCCAGGGGAGCAACCCACTGGGCGCCGCAGCTTCGAGGAGCAGGCCCGCAAAGCCGAAGCCGTGCACCATCCCGAAAAGCAAAGCGAGTACATCGACGCGAATCCAACGAACTGGCCTGAGGTTCAGCCAGGCAGTAAAGGCGATAGACGCAGCGATCGCCGGTTCGACCCAGGTCGGCGAGGCGCTGGTGAGACGCAGAGTGGCCAAAATCAGCGTGATCGAATGGCCGATTGTGAAGGCGGTAATGGTGCGCAGCAATTTCAGCCAAGTCTGATTCTCAGCACTTTCGGAGTGCTCGGAGTCGTAGGCAACTGGCCTCTTCCTGCGTCGCCACAGACTTAGTTGCAGCGGCAGCACGAGCGCGAGCAGAAACGCAAGGTGGTCGTAGCCCTCGAGCAGGTGATGCATGCCGAGGTTGAAGTAAGCCCCGAGGGTTGCGAGGCGCCCAGACGGATTGTTCACGGCGGATTCGTTTTGAGTATGGGAGTCATCGGCAGGTTTGAGCACAAGCGTGCCTTGAACAGGCGACATGGTGCTGAGCAAATCGACATTACCGATGCGTCCAGCTATAAGAAGTCGATGCGTTGCGTCCTGCGCTTTCAACAACTCGTAGTGAAGAATCAAAGGTTCGTTCGCAGAGCATCGTGCGCTGGCAATGGCGCGGATGTAGTTGCCATCGCCACGACTCTCCAGACCATCGCCCTGCCACTTCAGGCGGCAAGCGCCCGCAGAATTCTCTGCAGTCGAATCGAGTTGCACTACGGTGTCGAATAGCGCCAGCACCTGCGGCATGACTGCCTTGATTTCACCCAAGGTGACTTTGCCGTTTGCGTCGGCGTCGACCGGTAACACGAGGTCCAGATCGCGAATGGCCACCGACAAAACGAATTGAAGGTCGCGAACAGTGGGTGGCTCGCTGGTAGGTTGGGACGTCTGTTGCACATCCAGATAGGCGTCGCTGCCTTTGTGAGCGAACGCGGGTTCGGCGCAAAACTGCAGAGCTAGAAAGAAAGCTAACGCGATAAGACTTCGCAAGAAGATCGCAGGCCGTGCGTGCTGCTCGAGGTAACTCATGCGCCGGCTTTCCGTGCGGAACCGATGGCCCCAAGCCTGACGTCTTGCAATCCGGTCGCTGCCAAGGCCGCCTTCAGTTCGGTCAAAGCCGCTTGGTCGCCCGCCTGATTCGCGCTTTGCAGCGCCACCCACCAGTCGATAGGCTCCTTCTGCAAATTCAGATTAGCTCGTGCGGCAACGAGTGCTTTGGCTGCATCGCCGTCGAGCCACAACAAGGCGAGCGCAAGTTCCCGCCCGTGAAGAGTGACATCGTCGCCACGGCGGCGCAATTCTTCGACGCGCGTACTAAGGACTTCCCGCTCGGCTTTCCATTCCGATTTACCCAAGCGTTTGTGAGCTGTCGCAATCCGGAGGACAACTGCATCGGTCGCAGGCAGCGGAACGAGGATCTTGAGGGCCTGTGCGGGCCTGTTCGTGCGCAGGAGTAAATCGCTAAAGGCAATCGCGGTGTAGAGATCGGACTCGGAAGCGAGACTTTGCGCATAGGCCCGAGCAGCGCCTGCGTCGTCTCCTGATCGCTCCAGATTTTCCGCAAGCAGCGAGAGGAGCCAGCTGCGCCGCGATGCATCGCGAGTCTGGCCTACCAGCGCGCTCAAGCGACCGGTAGCCACTGCTTGCTGCCCCTGTAGGGATTCGGTTTCGAGACTGCATGCTTCTGCGTACAACGCCTGGCCTGCGCGACCGACCGCACTGCAAGCCTGTAACGCTTGCAGATATCGACCGGACAATCGTTCGAGGGCGGCGAGGTTGAGCCAGCCCTGCGCATGTCGAGGGTCACGCTTCAGTGCCGAAACGAGTACCGCTCGAGACGCTTCGAACTCATGGCGGCCTTGCATGACCGTGGCCTGCAATACCGCAAAGTCGGGCGGCGCATCCGCTTTGTCCCACCACGCCGCCAGCGTCGACTGAGCACGACCCCAGTAGCGGGTATCTCCAGTTTGACGCGCAACCGATATGTCCTGTCTGGCGAGCCGGATGGCCGTGTTCGCATCCAGGTTCGCACTCGCAGATACGGCTGGCGATGTGGACTTGCCGGATGAAGACGTCGCCAAGGGCAAACGCTCGCGCGTGATCGCGGAAAGCACTTCGACGATGTCGTTATCGTTCTGCGGTGTCAATCGGTCGACAGCCAGTACGTGAACATGAACCGCGCTTAACGCGAGGAGAAAACAAATCCGATATCGCATGCCGTAGGACCCAAAAAAAAGGCCTGACCATCGCAAGTGGATGCCCAGGCCGGGAGCCTCGAGCGCGTCGATGACTGATGTCGTCATCGACGCGCCGAACCAGTCTCTAGAAAGGAGTCGGCTCGCTCGTTTCATCCGTTGCCAAAGTCAACGAGTTGATATCGATCGGATCCGAGTTTTCGCTGTTGTTGGCAATCAGATTGTTCACGAAGTCGAAAACGTTGGAGATCATTTGCGGAGCACCCCCGCCGCTACCGCCTCCACCGGTACCTGCTCCGACGCCTCCACCGCTACCCCCGCAGGCAGTCAGGATGGTCAGCGATGCGAGCAAAGTCACCGCCAAAAATATTTGGGTCTTTCTCTGAGTCTTTCGCATGATGTTTCCTTTCAGGCGATAGATTTAGTTTGCGCCCGGAAGCGGCGTGTTCAGATATGGGAAGACCACTTTGAAGTCGGTACCGGAAGCACGCACACCGTCCACAAAAGTGATGCCGCCATCGAGCGCGTCGGATGGATGGCAACCCACACCCAGTGCATCGGTGTTTCCGGTCAGCGTGCACAGCGCACCCATAGCTACCCGCAAAGATACATCGACCACGTCGTCACCGAGGCGACGGCCATTGGGGAAGCCTGCGTTGTCACCAGCCGCGACGCCGAGGGCGTTCTGCATGGCGGCAGGTTTGGCTGCAATCGATGTATTCAGGCGAAGCATTTCAGCCAAAGGACCGCCTACACCGAGACCGGTGATATTCGAAGGACGATTCACAGTGGGCAGACCCGTCAGGAACGCGGTCATCAGGTCGGTGCGGGGGAAGTTCGTGGGAGGACGCACACCGAACAGACTCTGAAGCAGGGCCGGCAGCGTGGGGTTGGTCACGTAGTCGGCGAAGTTCGCAGCGTCGGCGGCAGGCTTGGAGCCGTTGAATTTGTCCTTGTCCTTCAGGCCGATCACGACTTCATTGACAAGCGGCATTCCGAGACGAGAAACCTGAGTCCACGCGCCACCGGCTTTTTCGCTGGCTTGCAGACCCGAAGGCGTCGCGCCATTCAGCAGACGACCTTGGCGAAGGCTGGCAGTCGTCCATCCGCCGATGACCGGCTCGCTACCTTGAGTCAGACAAGTGGTCGGGATTTCAAGGGCGATCGAAGTCACGTTCTTGTTCTCGAGTTCGCCGAACTTGCCTGCGGCAGCCGCGTTCGATTCGTTCGTGATGAACGCTGCAGGCGCGTTTACCAGATCGAAAATCACGCCCAGATTTACCGAGAAAGCTTCCTTGCGCTGACCGACGAACACTTTGCCTGCCGTGCCGCAACCAGGAATCGTGATCGACTGGATGTATGAGTTGGCGTAACCCTCGTAACTGCCACCGGGGAATGTCTTGGAGCCAATGTTGTCGATCGGCTTGCCGAACACGGTGCCACCGCCCGAATTCGTCACTGGCGCGCGAGCACCTGCCCGGCGATCGCCACGCACCACATCGATGGTGAAACTTTCCGTGTAACTCAAAGGTGCCGAGGGTGAATTGGTCACCGGACCAGCCTGGCGAAGCGGGATCGCGACGTTCTTGCCGCCAATAGGCAATGTGATGCCGGCGCCTCCATTGGCCAGCGTGTTGCTGAACTTGAACTGGAAGGTGAGGTCTTCCTTGCCGTCGCCGTTGTTATCTACGTGAATTTCGTAGAGCGCATTGGGATCGAGGGAGAAGTAATTGGGGCCGCCGTAGGCATCTTGCAGGGGCAGGTAATTGGCGATCAAGGTCACGAAGCTGGCACGGCCGGTTTCGTAACTGTTGAACATGTAGAAGTCGGTGCCATCCACTTTGGGCGCGGTAGTGATGAATGGGGCTTCGCGGTGACTGGAAGCCAGCGCGGCCCCAGCAACGAAAACGAGTGCGCAGGCCTGGGCCAGACGCTTGAATTTCACGGTCATCGATGTCTCCTAGGAGGGTTGGGGTGTCACGGGCTTCGACGCCGGTTATACGGAGCACTCCCCTCTTTGGATTCAGGAATTGAAACAATTTTCGTACGTCGGGCACTTGTCCTACAAGATTTCTCCAATACTGAATCGTTTGGAGACAAGTCCCGAAGAGCCTCGGTGACGCAAGGCTAACGGCTGAGCGACCACCATTTGGGTAGAAGTGCCCGCACTTCGCGATGGCCGTATCGGTCGTCCATCAAGTGAATCACGCCATCGTCCTCGGGTGATCGAATCACGCGGCCCGCAGCCTGCACAACCTTCTGCAGACCGGGATAAAGATAAGCGTAGTTGTAGCCTTCGCCGAACATTTCATGCATGCGCGACTTGAGTTTCTCATTCGTCTCGTTCATCTGCGGCAGGCCCAGAGTGGCAATGAACGCACCGATCAGTCGGCTGCCCGGCAGATCCACACCTTCCGCGAATGGCCCGCCCAACACTGCGAAGCCGATGCCCTTACCGCCTTCGATAAAACGTGACAGGAAAGCGTCGCGATCTTTTTCGCTCATGCTTCGCGATTGCCGCCAGACTTCGATACCGCCTTCTTCTAGACATAGCGCGTCCGCAACCTGGTCGAGGTATTCGTAGCTGCTCAGGAACGCGAGATAGTTGCCAGGCTTTTCGCGATACTGCTGCGCCATGAGTCTGGCCATAGGCGTCAACGATCGTTTGCGGTCGCTGTAGCGAGTAGAAATATTCAGCGCGATGCTGACCTTGAGCTGCTCGGTGGTGAACGGAGACGCGACGTCGACTGTCGCGGTATTTTCCGGCAATCCCAGCAACGAGGAGTAGTAGTTTGCCGGACTCAAAGTTGCGGAGAACAAAACCGCGCTGTTGGCATCCCTGAATCGTTCCCGCAAAAACGGGGCAGGCACCAGATTTTTGATACCGAGAATCGATAGTGGTTTTTTTCTCGACGCGGAGCTTCTGCCTACGAGCGTGATATCGAACACAGAGTGCGAATCGAACTGCTCCGCGAGGCGTGTGAACTGAAGCATTTCGAAGAAAAAATCCATCAGCTTCGGATCGAGCGGCGCCGCCTGGTCCATCGCGTCATCCATCGCCTCATGCTCCATCAGTCGCTCGCATACCTGTTGCATCGAGCCTTGCAGGCTCTTCGGAATTTCGTCTAGCACGCGATATTCATCGGCCTGTTCGCGATCGATTGACGACCATGCACGCGCCAGCTTCTTCATGGGTTCGCGCAACGACTCCGGAGCCACACCCATTGCCTCTTCGAGTTTGCGTGGACTCAATTCCACCGAATACATCTTGCGAGCGCGATCGACCAGGTTGTGAGCTTCGTCGATCAACAACGCTGCCTTCCATTCGCGCGCGGCGGCCATGCCGTGCAGCATGGCGGTGGAATCGAAGTAGTAGTTGTAGTCGGCAACGACGACGTCGGACCAGAGCGCCATGTCCTGAGTCAGGTAGTACGGACAGATCTCGTGGGCCAGGGCAACCTTGCGCAAGTCTTCCGTAGCCCACGCACCTTTCGCGATGGTTATTTCGCGAGCAGCGGCTAGTCGATCGTAGAAACCTTTGGCCAAGGGACAAGAATCGCCGTGACACGCACGGTCTGGATACTCGCAGGATTTGTCTCGTGCGACGAGCTCGATGACGCGGATCCGCTCCGAATGCGCGTCGGTTTTTAGCCGCGCCAAGGCATCGATGGCAATGCGTCGTCCCGACGTCTTGGCCGCAAGAAAAAATATTTTGTCCAAGCCTCGCTTCGGCATCGCCTTGAGGGTCGGGAAAAGCGTACCCATGGTCTTGCCGATTCCTGTAGGCGCTTGGGCAAGCAGCGTTCTTGCATTGGCGGCAGTTTTATAAACGGCCTCGGCAAGCTCCCGCTGCCCCACTCGAAACTCGCCATGCGGAAACGTCATCGCGGCGAGGCCCGAATTGCGTGACTCGCGATGCGCGATCTCCTGCAACGCCCAGGTTTCGAATCGCTCGCAATGCAACTCGAAAAATTCTCTCAGCACGCCGGCGTCGCAGGTTTCCGCCAGAACCGTTTCTTCTTTCGAATCGATGTTGAAGTAAACCAGCGCGACCTCGATGGAGGAAATGTCCAGCCTCTGGCAAAGCAGCCAGGCGTAAATCTTGGCCTGCGCCCAATGCAACGCGCGCCGATTCGACTTCATCGAGGCGAGATCTCCGCGGTACGTTTTGATTTCTTCCAGCCGATTCGCGTCCGGGTCATAACCGTCGGCCCTGCCTCGGACGATCAACGACTTCCATGCGCCGCTCAAGGTGATTTCGGTCTGGTAGTTTTCAGCCCTTCGCTTGGCAACCAGTTGATGACCCTCGATACCGTCCGAGGCAGTTGGAGACGGCGTGAACCGCAGATCGAGATCGCCGGTTTTGGCGGTGAATTCACACAATGCGCGAACTGCCACCGAGTAGGTTTTCGGTGAGGCGAGGGGCGCGCGGATTAGTGAGGCCGGCGCCGATTGATCGGGCAAATTGGGTTCGGTGTTTGGCACACGTTTAGTTAGCACGCTTTCAGCAGGCATGCGTTTATTTTGCCTGCTCTATGACTGGCAGCCAACGCGACCATATGTTCGCGCGCTGCGAGCCGGTCGACTCCCGTCAAATCGCAGCGACGTTCAAACGCAAGGCGAAAATCTCACGCGGGAGGGGTGTGCTTTCAGCGGTCATGGGGCTGCTGAGATTTCGCCGGATTGAAACTAATACGAAGAGCGCCAAAGAAGGCTCCAGAACCTACACAGCCCCGGCCCATCGTGGCTATCGGGCGCGGATGCTGCCCAACCTAATCACGCGACACGACTCTCGACAACACCCGCGACAGTATCGCGAACCAGTCATCAGCGACATCTCCGCGCCAAGCCACTATTTGGTCCGGACGAATCAAAGCCATGTTTGCAGCGTATAGCCTTCGTAATTCGGGAAGGGGAAGATTGACCACCTTAATATCTACATTGAGCCTGTGCGCCGCGTACTCCACACTATCAATTTGACAGTGGTCATCGGACATCACGAGGAGAGTCCACTCGGAATGGAACATGTCGTAGAGGGATCGTCCGTCAGCCAGCCACATGTGAGGCGGCCGCCCCCCTGGGCATGCCGAATGCTCATAGTGGTTCGCGGTATCGTCCGGTGGCTCGGTTCCGTCCTTCACAATAATCGGCGAGGCGTCATATCTGCCGCCAAAAGTGACACCTGGAATGTTGAATTCCATTTTTACGTGCGCGTCGAAATACGCTGACGCCCGGTCTCGCTCCAGCTGACCTTCGAGCGAGTCGTCATCCAGTATGGGCGAGGCTTGGAACAGGCCCACCGAATCGGCAAACTGACGTGCAAAGGCAGTGTTCCGTTGGGCCAGAGGTTTTCTTTCTGCCTCATAGCTGTCCAGCAACGAAAGTGGTGCAACCCCGTTGATCACGCTGGCCAGTTTCCACCCGAGATTGACGGCGTCTTCGATGGCTGTGTTGTATCCCAGACCGCCAGTCGGCGTGAACAGATGTGCTGCATCGCCGGCGATAAACACACGCTCCGACTGAAAACGTTCGGCAACGAGCGCATGACCTGCAAGCCAAGTTCCCATCGAAAGAATTTCCATAGGAATTTCCATTCCCATGTTCTCTTTGAAAACACGCCTTGCGTCGTCTTCATTCCAAGCATCGGCATCCTCGCCGGGGTGTAGCGCCGAATGAATCGCATACTCGGCAACGCCATCTACCGAGGCCATGAATGCGCGGCGCTGAGCATTCACGCTCACATACATCCAAGCCTTGGCATGCGGCAGTTTTTCCAGAAACGAAGCCGATCGAAAGTAGATCGAGAACATCTTTCCGCCCATGAATTGCCGTTGAATTCCCGTTACGCCGCCCCACGAGATACCCAGCTGTCGTCGGACCAGGCTACGTGCGCCATCGGCGCCAACCAGAAATTGAGCTCGCACCGCCTCCACATCACCTTCTGTTGAAGCTATCTCCGCATAGACTCGCCCGCCCTCTTCACTAAAATTTTTCAATGTCCACCCGTACCTGAGGTCGTTGCATTCGAAGCCATCAGCATGGCTTCGCAAAGTGGCTTCGACGAACTTTTGGGAAACACGGTGTGGCAGTTCGGCAGCGCCCCACGACCCCGACATTCCCCGGATTTTTTTGGAAGCCTCTGCAGCGGTCGGAAGTTTCAGACGAGCCAATTCGTAGCCGGCAAAGCGCGTGAAATAGGCGATGTCGGTCGGGTGATCCGCTGGCATACCTAACGCACGGATCTGGTCTGCAATTCCGATGCGTCGGAAATGCTCCATGGTGCGCGCCTGCGTGGCGTTTGCTTGTGGATTGAAAGCCGTACTCGGCTTTGGATCGACCAACAAACACGTCACTCCCCGACGAGCCAACTCGATCGCCAGCATCAGGCCACAGGGTCCGCCGCCCGCGATCAACACTTCGGTCTCGGTCATACCGCGCTGATGATGTGATTTCGTAGAACGCCGATACCGTCAATTTCCACTTCGATGACATCGCCGGGATGCATGAACACCGGAGGCTTTCGTCCTACACCAACGCCTGCTGGGGTGCCGGTCAACAACACATCTCCGGGTTCAAAGGCATACCACTGGGACAAATAGGAAATGGTTTCTCCAATCGAAAAAATGAGATCGCTCATTTCGACTGATTGCACTGTCATGCCGTTTAGTCTGGTCTGCAGTCGGACCTTCGTGATATCGGTCACCTCGTCTGTCGTGACAATGCAAGGCCCCAAGGGAGTAAAGCCAGGCATCTGCTTCCCCATGATATTTAGCTCCCAGGATTGGCGAGCTTCCCAAACACCTTTCGCACCTATGACCGCCGGAATCCAGTCACGCGCAGAGATATCGTTGGCGCAGGTATATCCGGCAATGCATGCGTATGCTTCGTCGGGCGTCACTCGGTGACACGGTGAGCCGAACACGATAGCGAGCTCGCCTTCATAGTCGACGCAATCAGCTGCGTTAGGCTGAATAGAAACTGCACACTCGTGACCTGTGATGGAACCTGCGCTCTTGATGAATGCGGTCGGCTGTTGCGGCACCGGCGTCCCGGACATTTCCTTCAAATGTTGATGAAATGCAAGACCGGCGGCAATAAGAAGTCGAGGGTGCGGAATCGGCGACATCAACGCTGTCGTCGCTGGAAGCAGAGCCCCTCTAGCGCGCAGCCGCGCTCGTTCATTTTCGCCCTCGGACTCGATTCTCGCAATCAAACTCCTGACGATTTCCATGCCTTCTCGGCCAGCTTGAAGCATTCCTCGCACGCCGGCAGGTACCCAGGCCTCAAGAGAATTTGGCCTCGCTGCAAGCGAAATATTCAAAATTTCGCCGGAATTCAGTATTGCGCCTGCGGCTCCTTCGTTGGAAGTGCTGATGGTCACTAGCCTCATTGTTTATTCTCTCCAGTCGGGTTTATCGATTCAGCCTTTGTCCACACCAAAATTTCGTCGTCCCCGATCACGACAATCGAAACTCCTCGAGGCGCATTTGATCCGGGCTGTCACTCAAAGTACCTTGCAGTGCTGATCAGAAAAAGAGACCGACACCGTGAGCAGTCCTTCCATGAGCATCCACTTCCGCACCTCAATCGAAAACACACCCTCGGCCACGAAGGGGTCTGTATTCAAGATCGAAATTGCCTCGTCTTTCGAACCAGCTCGCACAATCGACATCCCTCCTGCCATCCCAGGCGCGGCAGTCAAATCGACAAAAGGCCCCGAGGCAAAAAGCTGACCTGCCTTCTCGGTAGCTATCGCCCAAGTTAGATGGGCACTAAGCAATTCGTCCAAGCGCTCTACGTTCAAAGGAGAACGGATAGCGACATAAAGTGTCTTGTTGAGCATCTGCGCCAACTTATCACTCATGGTTAGATCAGCCATGAGTCACGCTTCTTCATAGTTGACAGTGAACTCTAGCGGCGGCGGCGTATTAGCCCAGACAGCCGTCAAGTTTTCGGGGCTAACGTCTAGAGGCACCCAGGACGAATCGTCCTCAGGTATGACGTCGATATCCCAAAAATATTCCACCAAGCTCCCCCACGGATCACGGATGTAATGAAAGTAATTCGACCCGCCAACATGCCGTCCCAGACCGAAGCCGTCTTTGTATCCCGCATTGATGAGGGTTTGAGCGCCAATCTCAATTTCGTCAATGTCGCGGACTTCAAAACTCATGTGATGAAGGCCGGTGTGCGAACTTTTAGCGAAAGCAATGATGTGGTGATCGCCTCCAGCGCTGCCGCGCAGAAACGCTAAAACATCCAAAGCTCGATCACTCACTTTGAGGCCAAGCACCGCGGTGTAAAACGCGGTAGATTTTTCGACGTCGGGGCTAAACTTTATGACGTGACCCAGCCTGAGGGGTTGGGCTCGTTTACCAATTGAGTCGGGCGTACACGCTCGGCCGGCTCGCCGGTAACGACCATGCGCATTAATTTCGGGTGGGGAAGCAACCTCGGATAGCGCGGGCTCCGCTATTTGCACGTTGAGCCAATCACCTAACGGATCTTGGAACCAAACTCCTTCCAAATCCAGGTCGAAAGGTGCCTTGCGATGCACTGCAACTTTCGATTCAGAGAGCTTGCCAAGCATTTTTTCCATCCCTGCGGCATCTGTGCCTAGTGACAGATAAGCGAGACGTTTTTTTGATCCCTGGATTAATCGAATTTGATCCTGAGGGCGTCCAGGACAACGAAAGACTATGTGGTTTCCAACTTCACGAGACTCGAGCCCAAAAAGTTCGTAGAACTTTTTCCCGACGTTCAAGTCCGGTACGAATATCCCGACATGCAATAAAGATTTAATCATGGCATTGAGATGAATAGAAAAGGGCTGGATTAAGCAAAATATTCTCTTGATGTTCAATTAACGGCCCCGATTTGGCGACGAATTCTCGCCACTCGGGCATTGCAGATAATTTCGCTTTTCTAGCAAGACGATCCTCGTAAGAGTCGAATCCCCAAAGTTGTACAACCGTATTGAGTTCACCAATTTCGGTGAAGTAATAGCCAATCAATCTCCCCAATATCTCGCGTTGGAGCGCATATCCCTCTCGCTCATATCCATTCAAGAACTGGGTTAGCGTCCCCGGTTTAAGCCGGTATATTCGTTGTTCGACAATCATGAAATGGTTTTCACTTTCAAGTTATCGCTTGAGTCGGATTCGATCAGCTTTATGACCGCGGAGATGTCCTCCGGCCCCATCCCTGTATTGAGCGCTCTCCGAAAGTAGGGCACAGCTGCATCAAACAACGGAGTCGCGCTGCCCAATTCCTCGCCCATTCGCTCGGCCAAGTCCAGATACTTTTCTAGGGTGACAAAAGGACCAGGTGCCGGCAGAAAGGCCCGCGAGGCCATCATGGGGCCACGAATAGAAAACATCGTGGAACTTCCCGCACCAACCTTGATGACTTCGGCCACGCGATGCGGATCAAAACCAGCCATCGTCCCAAGATTGATCGCCTCTGCAGCAGCCAACGTGTGAATCGTGAGAAGCTGATTCGCGATCAACTTCATTGCGACTGCAGAACCAAATTCGCCTAGATGAAACTTGAATTTTGTTATGCCGCTCAACACTGGCATGCACTCCTCCATCAAACTTTCGTCGCCCCCAATGTAGAGCGCTGCCGTTTGCTCGTAAACCATGGGCGGCGACCCGCTGACCTCCACCTCTAACACTCGCCCACCCCGCTGTTCGATTTCAGCGGCGCAAGATTTTTTGAACTCCTTCGAGTAGGTTCCGAGCTGGAGATAAATTTGCCCCTTCCGCACTTCGCCAAGTAAGCCATCCTGACCATGCAGAGCGTCCAATTCGGCCGATTCACTTGGCAGACACAGAATCACTAAGTCGCTTTCACGCGCGATATCTGCGGGCGTGCTTTTTGGCTGACCGCCCCACTTAACGAATTCATCGAAGTTATGCCGCTTGTAACCTATGACTTTGAATCCAGCCGCCAATAGATTTTTGGCCACGGGAAGTCCCAGCTGTCCAATCCCAATGATGCCTACGGTGCACGTGAGCGAATCCAATTTTTGTCTCCTTCTTCTCAATACTTTTGCGGAAGCGATAGTTTCGAGATTTGGGAACAATTGAGCTATCCCGATCCGATTATCTTTATCTATTATTTTTGCTTATAGTTTGGCCAGCCTCGCGCCTGTACGTGATGTGCGATAGGCAGCTGCTAGATGAATATTCGGAAAGGTCGAGATAGTGCTGAACGTAGATTGACCATACGTAGAGAGGTGTGCGCAACCGTTTGCAGACGGCCGGTTCTCAAAATGATCTCATGACCTTCCGAACTACATCTTGCTGTCGAAGGCTTGAAGCAGCCACGGAATTATTATTCGCGAAGGAATTTCATTCTCGGGAAAATTCTTAGAGCGGCCGATGTGCCCCCCCTCCGGATTGACCCATGCCGTCTTCGGAATCCCTCTACGAAGCAGAAGATACGTGTCATCGATTGGTACTTGCGTATCCAGCTCTCCGTTCGCAACGAGCATCGGTGCAGATTTTTCCTGCAGCACGCCGCGGCCTTCTAGCGAATACTTCGAAAAATCACGGAAGAATTCCTCGTCGCTGCTAAATCCCCAAATTAATTTTCTTGCCTCTTTGAGTCCAAACAAATACTCATTGGAGGCAAAAGATTTCCGCTGCCAACTTTCCTGAAAATAACCGTGGATCGGTCCTCCCCACACCACCGCAGCGCGTAGACGGCTCGCTTCAACGTGCCCAACCAACGCCGACCAGTACCCACCCCCGCTAACTCCTTGGATGCCTACTCGTTGCGCATCGACCTCTGGCCATTCTGCGATCGCATCAAGAACTTTCGAGAAAATACGATGCGATTCAAGTCCGCTTTTTACAGGGCATTCTCCGGTTCCTGGCATGTCCAGAGCCAAAACACCAATACCAGCGTCTACGTACGCCTTGTTAGTGTGATACACGACATATTCTTTGTACTCATCCAACCCTCCAAGCGAAATGAGCAGCGGGCAGGGACCGTCGCACTCAGGAAGCTGGAGGTAGCCGACGATCGATTTGCCTTCAAATGGAATCTCGACACGTTTTAGCAAAGGAACCAGGCTTCGCGAATACTTTGCAAATGCTTTTAAAGATTCTCGGTAAGCGTGTCGCTGGATTTCAGTGTGCTGCGCAGGCCACCCGGCGAACATGTAATGCATCCACGCTTGAAGCCAGTAGCGAGAGGCCATATCGCTGGTCTCGTCAATTTGCTCTGAGGCGCGACGCGCGTATTCGTCGCCTTTTCTCGAGAAAGCTACAGCGCGCTCGTCTCTATCTAGGTTTTTAACTGTCGCCAATACTTCCGCGACGTCCCCAGGAATGATTCCAGCAAGGGGATAGACCTGTAAATCAGCTCGACGTTGAACGGACTGGACGAATTCTCGAAGCATTTCTTCAGGTTTCACGCCATCGATCCCAGGGTTCAACTGATTAGTCGAAGAAGTTTCATTAAAGTTTGTTTGCATTATTAAAGTCTGTTTTATCTCATCCAAATATTCTCGTAAGGCTTTAAAAGAGACATCGCGGAATACAGGAAGTAAAAAGCCTGAAGCACATCAATTGCTATTGGCTCTTCCGGTATGGCGGACGTCGCTGTCGAGAATCATTTGCTGCATACATCACGAGTAACGTTCAAAGAGTGCAAACACGATTGCCGGATTCAAAGATCGACAATGAAGCCGTTGGTCTGATTGAAGCGAGGTTGCACCGCGAGCGCTCCGGCCTTTTACGAGACGCGTCAAGACTGCCCTTGCGTAAGTCAATGATTGCAACGCTCCAACTAGAGAATTACTTTATTCGCCTTTTGCTCCGCTCTTCTTCGCAATCTCGGCCCATCGGGGGATTTCCTTCTTAAGAAAATCCGCAGTCTCGTTGAGCGGCAACGCAAAAGCCTCAGTATTTCTTTCAGCAAAAAATCTTTTCGTTTCGGGGTCGTTGATCGCGCCAACAAATGCTTGATTCAGCTTCTGCGTTACCGCAGCCGGAGTATTTGCGGGGACGAGCACTGCATCCCAAGCCATCATGTTGAAGTTTTGGATACCAACTGTGGATAGCGCAGGGATTCCGGGGGCCAAAGGGTTGGGTGAAGAATTGAGCAATGCGATCGGTCGAATCCTGCCACTGTTCGCGAGAGTAACGGTGCTCGAGAGAACGTCCACGTAAAAGTCCAGACGCCCCCCTAGCAAATCTGTCAACACGGCCGGCATGTTCCGGTACGGAACTGCAAGCGCTTTCGTGCCTGTTGCAGCAAGAAACTCCGTCGCTGAGCTATGCACCAGAGTTCCAACGCCGGTGACACCGAATGCGCGCTTGCCCGGATTGGCTTTCAGATCGGCTATGAAGTCCTGTAGGTTACTTATGGCCGATTGCGGAGTAACGGAAAGCACAAACTGGTTTTTTGTGAGCGTTGTGATGCCCACGAAATCTCGCCTGGGGTCGTAAGCGACGTTGTCGTACATCACAGGGGCCATCCCCATGGTGCCGTTAGTTCCGATCAGCAAGGTGTAGCCATCCGGCTTAGCTTTTGAAGCCGCGCCAGTCGCGACCGTGCCACCTGCTCCGACTTTGTTCTCGACCACTATTGCCTGCCCAAGCCGAGCACTTGCTTTATCGGCAACGAAGCGAGCGAAGATATCAGGACCTCCACCCGATCCAAACGGCACGATGAGCGTGATCGGCCTAGAGGGATAAGAGTCTATCGACTGCGCCGAAACCGACCCCAGCAACAAGGTCGAAACACTAAGGCTCGTCAGCACCACTCGTACGTACATTTTGAGTTTCAAGATTTTGTCTCCTAGTTTTATTCGAAATGGTCCTTTGCAAGCCATGCGTATTCTCTGGAGCACGACAACACAGCGCTTTTTTCTACGTAGCGACGACCTATTTCATGAGCCGAAGTCTCGGGTTTTTGACCTGTTTAATCCAGATAAGGTGGCTTAAAGTTATGTATTAGATTTGCCTATACTTAAATAATGAAAGACTTAAATCTGCTGTACACGTTTGATGCTTTGTGGCACACCCGCTCTGTGACGTTATCGGCGGAGCGCCTTGGCGTGACTCAAGCGGCAGTGAGTGGTTCGCTAAAGAAGTTGCGGCTGGAATTTGACGATCAGATGTTTACGTTAGTAGGACGCCGGATGGAGCCCACGCCCCTCGCAATTTCTTTGGCGGATCAACTACTCGACGCGATGGGACTTCTGAAGCGGGTGCGCGTATCGAAGGCTTCTTTCGACCCGGCTTCCACAAGAAGGTTATTCACGATCAGAACGAGGGACATCGGCGAAGTGGTGTGCCTTCCAAGCGTGATGGCCGCTCTGCGGCATGAGGCCCCTCACGTGCGCATAAGAACAGTCTATGGGCCGGTGGAAGAAACAGTCCCCGGACTCGCAAGTGGCAGACTTGATTTGGCGATGGGATTTTTGCCATCGCTAGTTGCTGGAATACACAGGAGGATATTGTTTAGTCAGCATTACGTTTGCGTCATGCGTAAAGATCATCCAGCTGCCCAAAGCGAGCTTACTAGAGAACGTTACGCTTCTGAATCTCATCTTCTGATTGATTATTCAGGGAGCGGTCACCACATAATTGAAAGGGAACTAATTGCGCTCGGAGCACGTGAAAAAATTAGTCTTAGAGTCCCTCAATATCTTTCGGCGCCGCATTTTGTCAAGGACTCAAATCTGCTCTGGACAGCGCCGTCGGGAATTGCCGCTGAGCTATCAAAACACTATGACCTTGTTCTGAGACCAGTCCCAATCGAGCTCCCAAAATTTGAAATAGCGTTGTATTGGCACGAGCGGTTCCATCGTGATCCAGCCAGCAAATGGTTTCGTGATTTCGTTGCAAATAACTTGTCACTGCCGGAGGACGTACGACGCAGATCGTCTCATTAATTCGAAGCCTGCCAGAAGTCGAAGCTTCGCCACGTTGAGCAATATGGTTAAGGGCAAGAATTCCATTGAGCATCGCGCGCGACTGCATCGAGCTTGTAAAAGTTAGATGCAGTCGTCCAGAACAAATCCTGCTTTTCTGAAGGACTCGCATCCGCGACGATTCGCTTCATGGCATTCCATCCGGTGCCGTAGGCGTAGCTCACTCTGTCAGCGGGGAAATTGCTTGCGAACATGCATCGCCCCGTGCCGAAAGTCGCTATGCAATGTTCGATCCACGGTCGCCACGCAATCGACAACTGCTCCGAGGTCGCAGGATTGGTCGACTCGTCGAATCCGAAACTGGATAGAGGCATTCCTAACCCGCTCAACTTGATCATCACGTTGGGGCACGAGGCTAGCTCCACTAGCGCCGCAGCCCAATGAATGTAGACATCGGAACCGAGCGCTGCAAAGCGTCCGGCTCGGACAATTCCTCCACAGTGATTTACGACGATTCGAGTCTCGGGGAAATCTCGCGCTAGCGAGATCAGTTTCGGAATCTGCGGGTAGTAGATCCAGGCGTCGAAGCTCAAGTCGAGCGGCGCGAGTTGAGCGAAGCCCTCGCGAAAGTCCGATGAACCCAGCATGTCTTCGGTCGTCGGGTAAGCCGTGTTCAGCAGCGAGCGGTCCTCGTCCCACGCGGCAATTTGCCTGACGCCGCGGAAGTAGCCGCCGCCACTTGTGATGTGCTCCTGCAACACGGCGGATGCCGCCTCGCCCAAGCTCAAATCGACTTCTCCGACGATGGCGGCGCACGCAAGAGTGCTGCATTTGCCGGCTCGATCGTCACGGCAACGAACGGCCATGTCCCGAGCGAACTCGGTCTCTCCTAACGATCTGAGCGACACAGGACCGTCTTCGCGAAACATGGATCGCGCCTGAACGAACACAGTCGCGCGTATGTCGTGCCCACTTCGAACCACGTCGTTCAACAGGTCGGGTAGCAGGTAACGATTGTTCGGTCGGTCGTACAGATGATGATGCGCGTCGATGACTGGTAGCTCGGGCTCGATGGCCTCTTCAAGCTCTTGCATGTTGAATCTCGACGCGTTCAACCAGACGCTGGATCGTGCAGTTCACGCGCGTAATTCTCGGGAAGGCCAAGCTCGAATGCGTTGAGGGTCAGAGACACCATGCAGTAGTACCCAAGAATGCCAACCAATTCCACAACTCCGATTTCTCCAAGCGTTTCAACACACGATTTATACAAGCCGGCAGCCACACGGGAGGTCGTCAACAGCTGGATAGACAGCTCGTAAACGCATCGATGCTTCTCGTCGGGAAAAATCGGTGTGCGGCGTGCTGCAATTGCTTCGATGATCTCGCTGTCCAGGCCCGCTTTGATCGCCAACTTCTTGTGAGCAGTCCATTCGTGATGGGAAGTCCAATGGCGGCCGCAGATCAGTATGGCCATTTCCGACAGGTGCGGATCGATAGAAGTGTTGAATCGAAGCAGCTCGCCTAGGAGCTGCCCGCGTCTGGCAAGCTCTGGATTTTTCAACCAGGCAATCATCGGTGCGGGCACCTTGCCGCGAACGCCGGAGATTACTTCGCCGCAAACCAGTGCCTGTTCAGGAGTCATTTCCTCTTGCGAGGGCAAACGTATACGCGGCATCAGTCTCGACGAACCAAGGCGTCGTAAATTTCGTCATCGACTTCGATCCAGCCTCTGGCTCGCCCCTCGATGAGGTTTCGTTGGCTCGAGCTGCCTGGAATACGCACAGGATCGCCGTTAGGTGTGGGTCGCGATCCTTCGATGCTGTCGCGCATTGTCGACATGCGTTGCTTGAACACATCCAGAGGCATGAGCAGCTCCGGATCGATCGCCAGGAATAGGTAACCCCATTTCCCGGACTCGCCGACGATAGGGTCGCTGCCGCCAAGAATTCCCAGCGCCTGAACCAATACCGACACCGCCGAGCCACGTGGTCCGCCCCACGGCAAAATTGCGCCGGCTAGCGCCTCCATCGGGTTCGTGGTGGGATGACCGTCGACCCCGACCGCTCGTCCTTCAGGAAGTGACTTGCCCAACTGGTCGTGATAGATCACGTCGCCCCACATCATCGAGGCAGTCGCGAAATCGATGACGACCGGAAGGTCGTTGGCGGGAAACGCGAACGACATTGGATTGGTGCCCAGCAGACGATCGATGCCGCCATGCGGCGCGACCCGCGCGGTGGAGTTTGCCGCGTGAATGCCGACCAGACCCGCGTCGGCTGCGCGCTCGACGTAGTAGCGAAGCATCCCGGAGAACCAGCTGTTGTGCAGGCCGACAATACCTATGCCCTGCTTTTTAGCGATCGAAATTGCCTTGTCCATCGCGATGACCGAAGTCACATATCCATTGACTCCAGCGCCGTCGATCATGGCGGATTTTTCTGTCTCGCGGACCACCTTGATAGTGCCTCCGGTACCGTGCTGCCGAAGTCTTTCCGCTAACGGCAATAGTCGGGAGAATCCTGCGAAGTTATGACCGGCGAGCGTGGCGTAGATCAAGTGGTCTGCGACCATTCCTGCGTGCTCTTCATTCATCGATTGCCGTAGCAAAAAATCGACGGCGACGGCACGCGCCTCGTCGAATTTCAAACGTTTTTTCATTTTTTAGTCTCCTTGCTTTTTTCTTCGAAAGCGCGCACTGGGTGTGCTTGCTCGGTGTGACTTCAACGTCTAACGCGCGGCGGTCACTCCGCCATCGACTACGAGTTGGGTGGCTGTCACGTAACGAGCCTCATCGCTTGCCAGATACAGTGCTGCGTGCGCGACGTCCCATGCATCGCCCATGTGGCCCATGGGAATAGCCGCATGTCGTTTTGCAATCAACTCCGCTGCGTCCGCAGCACCAAGTTGTTTGACCAGGCGCGCTGTCACGAGGGGGGTGTCCATCACGCCTACCACCACCGTGTTCACTCGGATGCCCTTCTTCACATAGGCTATAGCAGTCGATCTGCTGAACGATCCGATTGCCGCCTTGGCCGCGGCATACGCCACATTGACCCGCCCACCTACTTGATGGGTCATGTGTGCAATGCTCGAGATGTTCACGATAGCCCCGCCTTTGCCCTCGGCTTCGAACTGTTTTTCCATGACCGGAAGCACATATTTGCAGCTGAGAAACGCGGTCTTCAAATTCAGGTCGATCTGCGAATCCCATACTTCTTCGGTCATCGAAACCGGATCGCCGGGCGCGCTTCCGCCAATGTTGTTTATCAAAATATCGATGCGTCCGAAACGGGCCACGCACTCGCCGACTGCCTGCATGACTTCTTCGGCAACGGTCATGTTGCAGGTACGCGATGCCCAGTCCTGATGTCCTTCTTTTTCCATCTCGATTCGAGTTCCATCGAGCGCCGCGTCGCTGATGTCTACACCGAATACCTTCGCACCCTGGCGCGCAAGAAGAACCGCGGTGGCACGCCCGTTTCCCCAGCCTTCGGCGACAGACCCTGCGCCTGCAACGAATGCAACTTTCCCAGTCAGATCAAGCATGCGCACTCACTTCCAGCCGATTCGAATCCATCGCGTTCAGATGCTCCTTGGCGACGCTGTCCAGGTTCACCAGGCCCACTTCCTGAGCCTTGATTAGCAGCGCGATGTACTGCGAATAGATGCGTGCCTGGGCCAGCCCTCCTCCCGCAAACCAAAGTCCGGCTTGAGTCGTGGGGCGGAACATGTTCGAGAGCTCGCCGTCCGGCGCCAAGCCCCAGATTTGCCCGACCTTGTCTGCAATCTCGTCACCCAGGATTTCGCGCACCACTTCCTGCTGACTCTGATAACCGGTAGCCGTGACGAGAAGTTCAGCAGGGTGCACCGTTCCGTCTTTCATCAAAACGCCCTCGGGCACGAACCGTTCGATGTCGTCGTATTGCAGCAATCCCACTTCACCGCTGACGATCAATTCGGAGCATCCGCAACTGAGGTAGTAGCCACCGAAACGGCGCCGGAACTTCATCTGATGCCCCGTTTCGTCGGGGCCCATGTCCATCTTGAATCCACGCGCCTCGAGTCCGGCAAGAAGATCCTTGTCGATGTCGATCATCCGTTTGACGGCAAGTTGATAGCCGCGCACGAGCAACGGATAGGTGCTCGAAGTAGAGATCAGATCGCAATCTGCGGTGGGGAGTCCTTCGTCGTAATAGAGTGCATGGTTGATGGCGGCAGCCTTTACGCTGACCACAGTGATCGAGCCTCGTTGTATGAGCTTGACGTTCGCTCCGTAGCCGTGCAGGTCCTGCGCGATGTCGTGGCCGCTCGTCCCCGCGCCCAGCACGAGCGCATTGCGTCCACGCCAGCGAGATCCCTCGGTGTATCCATGCGTGTGGACAATCTCGCCTTTGAAATCTTCCAGCCCGGGGGCAGTTGTCGCGCGCGGTTTACCGGCAACGCCATTGGCGAACACCAGATGTCGTGGGTGCAGGATGCGTTCGGATCCATCGGACCTTCGAACGGTCGCGTTCCACCGGCCCGATTGCTCATCGTAGGTTCCTGAAAGAAGTGTCGTGCCGCTCCAGACATTGCATTCCATGGCCCATGAATAGGACTCCAGCCAGTTGCCGAGCATGTCCTTCGGAAGGAAATCCGGCCAGCTCGGTGGGAATGGCATGTAGGCCATTTGGTTGAGCGGCACCTTGTTATGAAGAGCCAAGGCCTGATACCGTGTTCGCCAGACGTCGCCAACACGCGGCAACTTGTCGACCACCAACGCGTCGACGCCCAGACGTTTAAGCCGAGCAGCGATCGTGAGTCCGGCTTGCCCGCCGCCGACGATCAGGACGACTGGCTCGCGATCTGCAAAGGACTGTTCCTCTGCACGGCGCTCGGCCCAATTCTTTCCGCCGAAGATGCGGGAGTAATCGTCGCCACTAGGTCGTCGTTCGTTGATCGGCTCCTCATGCCCCTTGAGTTCTTCCAAAGATGTCATCAAGACCCATGCCTGTTCGGGGTTCGCGACGGGCAAGCGAAGTAGTCCGTGCCCCCTTCCCACCTGCGTTTCGAATTCGATAATCGCTTCGACGACTTCCCTGCCGATGCGTTTCACGATTCGGGGCGCCGTTCGCCCGGCTCCGACCTGGAACTTGCGCGCTCCTGCACTTCGCTGGCCATCGAGCAACCCGTCGGCTATGGTGACTCGGCCGCTGTGAGGCGTGATGTTCCAGGTGAAAGCAATCAGATCGCGCCAGTGACTGTCTTCTTCGAACAAGTCTTGCAGCCCGGGTCGATCTCCGCTTTGAAGTGCGTTCTCGAATCTGGCAAGCCATCGGGACACCTGTTCGGTCGGGTCGGCGATTTCGTCGATGCTGGCGCCATCGGCGCCCTGCTGTGTTTGTCTCTTGGTCAGGTTTGACATCCCGATCCTCCTGTGTAGGGCAACTCATTCCAGCGCCAATAAGCCGTTGCGCTGGACATAAAAGAATTCTAGGAACGCGTCGGGTCATCGGCTAGCCGCGTGCACGGCAAGGATCATTGCAGCCAGCGCAAAGATCGTTGGCGTTTTAGCGTTATGCGGGCTGGAATCCAGCAGAATCCGGATACAGGAGCGACTGAAAAACATGGACGAATTCACCAGAATCCAGACCTTTATCAGAGTAGTGAAGGCAGGCAGCTTTTCTGCGGCTGCCCGCGATGTGGCATCGATCAGCTCGGTCGCACGACAGGTCAAGGCGCTGGAAGACGATCTGGGTGTTCGCTTGCTGAATCGGAGTACTCGGAGCCTGTCGTTGACAGAACCGGGCCGGCTCTTCTACGAAAGGGCCTGCGGCATAGCAGACGATTTGAGCAACGCGCGGTCGGAAGCGCAGTCTTTTCAAGATAACGCCAAGGGCTTGCTGCGGGTGTCTTTGCGAGTCTCGACCGGAACTACGGTGGTCGTGCCCGCCCTACCCGCCTTCCTGGCCAAGTATCCTGAAATTACCCTCGACATTTCATTGACCGACGAGAGGCGCGATCTCGTCTCAAACAATATAGACGTCGCGGTGTGGATGGGTCACCTGCCCGATTCCGAGATCGTCGCAAGGCGGCTCAGCCCCAGCCAGCGCATCGTCTGCGGTGCCCCCTCCTACTTCGAGAAAAACGGCATCCCCAAAACACCGTCGGACTTGCGCAATCACAACTGCCTGCTCTACGCGGTTCGCTCGTACAGCAACCGCTGGACCTTCAGCAATGGCGCAGACCAGGAAGAGATAGAGGTGCAGGGAAATTTGCGCACCGACAACGCGCTTGTGTTGCTTGCAGCGGCCCTCAGCGGGACCGGCCTCATCGTGGTTCACGACTGGATGGTACGCACCCATATTTCCGAAGGACGGCTCATGCGCGTTCTTGACGATCATGTCGTTCACCCCCGGCAAGGCGACGCCGAACTGTTCGCCGTCTATTCGAGCAGTCGTGGACTCTCCAAAAAAGTGCGCGTGTTCGTCGACTTTCTGGTCGATCAGTTTCGAATGGCGCCCGAGCAGGAAATCGCTCCTCCCTCCGATTGATTTTCTCGTTTGACGCAAAGCACCTTGCCGCGCCGACGGGATGCGCAACGGTGCGTGCGTTCCTAAAATCCGGACAGCTGCCACACAAACAAAAGCAGCAAGGAGACAAATCGTGAAATCTACAAGAAGACAAATGCTTCAAACGATGGGCGCGTTTTCCCTGTTGGGATCTGGCGCTGTTTATTCGCAGGCGTTTCCATCGAAGCCGATCCGAATCATCGTGCCTGCATCTCCAGGTACATCCATCGATGCAGTGACGCGCTTTTTCTCGGACGCGCTTTCGAAACGACTCAACACTCCCATCGTCGTCGAGAACCGGTCTGGAGCGGGTGGTCTCATCGGTTATCAGACTGCCGCAAAAGCCGCGCCTGACGGCTACACGCTCATCCTCACGGGCATACCGCTGTACCTATTGCCCATATTCAACGAGGCCGCAGTAGGCACGTTCGACCCAGTCAGGGATTTCGCTCCAGTCGCCCGCGTCGCACGCGTGCCCTACGCCATCGTCGTCGCCGCAGATTCCCCTTACCGCACGATGGCAGATTTGCTGCAGGCAATGCGAGCAAAGCCGGGCGACTTGACCTATTCATCACAAGGCGTGGGCAGCAGCGCGCATCTTTGCGCTGCGGTGCTTACCGACATGAGCAAGGCGAAAGCGCAGCACATCAGCTACAAGGACACCACTGTCGCGGTCACCGATGTGGTTGGCGGGCGTGTGTCCTTCACTTGCCAGACCTCGGTGGGCGTTTTGCCACTGATTCAATCCGGCAGATTGCGAGCCTTGGCGGTCACGAGCAACAAGCGGTGGGAAGAGTTGCCAGAGGTTCCGACCGCGACCGAATCCGGCGTTCCAGGCTTCGAGGCTTCATCGCAACTGGACTTCATGGCGCCTGCAAACACGCCCGAAGCAATTCTGAAACTCTTGTCCGATGAGTTCACCCGAGCAGCGCAAAGTCAAGCATTCCGCGAGTTCTGCGCTCGCCAGGTTCTCGCCGTCGACATCGTCGACTCAAAGACATTGCTGCCGGAAATGAGCAAAGAGGCTGCGAAGTGGAAGAGCATTGCGCAGTTGGCACGGGGCTGAGTTCATGCGACGGCAGGCAGTTGCGGCAACAGTTTGTCCAGAGTAATCGGATAGTCCCTCACCCGCACACCTGTCGCGTTGTATACGGCGTTCGCAATTGCCGCAGCGACACCACTGATCCCGAGTTCGCCGATGCCTTTCGCCTTCATCGGCGAATGCGTTGCGTCGGGCTCGTCGAGAAAAATGACATCCTGGTGCGGGACGTCTGCATGTACAGGCACCTCGTAACCCGCAAGATCGTGGTTGATGAAAAGACCGTATCGCGTATCCACAACCAGCGCCTCCATCAAAGCCGCGCCAGCGCCCATGGTCATACTGCCGATGACCTGACTTCGCGCAGTTTTCGGATTCAGAATCCGACCCGCCGAGCACACAGCAAGCATGCGCCTAATTCGAATCTCGCCGGTGTCCGAATCCACTCCGACTTCTACGAAATGCGCGCCGAAGGTGTCCTGCGCATAGTCTTTGGCGAGCTCGCCGAATTCGATTGCGTCTTCGGCAACAAGGTCACCGTCTTGCGCAGCATCGACCAGCATGTGTGTCTGCTCACCGAACCTGACCAATCCATCAAAAAATTCGATTTTTTCCGTAGACAAACCTAGTTTGTGGGCCACTGCTTCGCGCAACTTCACGCAGGCCGCATACACACCCGAAGTCGATGACGCAGCGCCCCACTGACCGCCCGATCCGGACGACTCCGGGAACGTGGAATCTCCCAGTTTTACAACCACTTGGTTGATGTCCAAGCCCATCATTTCTGCTGCGGTTTGCGCAATGATCGTGTAGCTACCAGTTCCAATATCGGTCATGTCGGTCTCGACAGTCACGATGCCGCGACTGTCGAGCCGAACGCGCGCGGCCGATTTTGTGATCGGTGCGCCCCGTATTGCCGAAGCCATTCCCATGCCGATCAGCCATCTGCCGTCGCGATTGGTTGCGGGAGTGTCGCTACGCTTGTCCCAGCCGAATTTTTCTGCGCCGGTGCGAATGCACTCCACGAGTTTCCGCTGAGAAAACCCGCGCTTCGGATTTTCCGGATCGACTTGGGTGTCGTTGATGACACGAAGTTCCACCGGATCCAGCTTCAGCTTCTCGGCGAGTTCATCCATCGCGATTTCCAGCGCCATCATTCCCGGCGCCTCCCCTGGCGCGCGCATTGCATTGCCTTCGGGTAAATCGAGAACCGCCAGTCGCAATTCGGTCATTCGATTGGCCCCCGCGTAAAGCAGGCGCGTGGAAGCTGTGGCAGATTCCGGACGCCCGCCGCGCATGTTGCCCGACCAGCTTTCATGGCCGACGGCCGAGATATTGCCGTCCAGGTTTGCTCCCAACCTGATCCGTTGGATCGTTGCAGGACGATGAGTCGTGTTGTTCATGGCCATCGTCCGCGCCATCGCAACTTTGACCGGCTTGCCAGCTGCCTTTGCTGCAATAGACGCCATTACCGCGTCGGAAAGAATGGTGCCTTTGCCACCGAAGCCGCCACCGATGTAGGGCGAGACAATGCGCACGTTTTCCTTCGAGATTTCTAGAGTCTTCGCAAGATCGCGTACGCCCCAATTGATTTGCTGAATCGATGTCCACAACGTGAGCTGGTCGCCTTGCCATGAAGCGATGGTCGCGTGCGGCTCCAGCATTGCGTGACTTTGATCCGGCGTCTTATATGTTTCATCTACTTTGACAGGCGCCGAGGCGAATGCACCTTCGAAATCGCCGACACGAGTTTGAGGCGGCGGGCCAAAGGCCATCCGCTTGGACAACGGTGCACTATCTTTGGCCTTTGAAAGATCGAACGTGCCTTCTGCTCTAACGTAGGTCACGTCTATCAATGCGCAGGCAGAACGCGCCTGCTCAAATGTATTGGCGACGACAATGGCGACGGCCTGATGGTAATGATCGACGTTCGGTGCAGCCAGGGCTCGCGCCGCATAGAACTCACCCTTGTCGAGCTTGCCCGAGTTCTCGCCCGTCACGACTGCCAGAACGCCAGGCGCGGATTGCGCATTAGCGATGTCGATCGATGCAATTCGCCCTGTCGCTATGCCCGCACCGAGAATGACGCCATATGCGGCGTCGGGCGCAGCATCGTTCTGCTCGTACGCGTAAGTGGCCTTACCTGTAGTTTTCAATGGCCCCTCGATGCGGTCCAAGGGCTTTCCCACCACCTTCATCTGGTCGATCGGATTGGTTGCTGCTGGATGATTGAATTTCATGTGAGAGCCTGTGTTTTCCTTAGCCCGGTTCGAGCAAAAAATTTCACGCGTGAGAACCCGCGAATACCGGAGTCGAATGCCCCGTCGTATGCAACAAGCTCTCGATATCGCGCTTCGGCGGCGATCCGAACTGTCGTCTGTATTCACGGCTGAACTGCGACGCGCTCTCGTAGCCCACATGAAACGCGGCGCTGGACGCATCGAAGTGGTCTGTCAGCATCAGACGCCGCGCTTCGTTCAGGCGCAGCCACTTCTGGTACTGCAACGGACTCATCGACGTGAGTTGCCTGAAATGATGGTGAAGCCGCGATTCGCTCATCTGCACCTTCTCCGCCAGATCTTCAATTCGCAGGTGATCGGCAAAGTTGGCCTTTAGCCATTCGATGGCGCGCGCGATTCGATGGCTCTGGCTTCCCACCGATGCAAGCTGCCAAAGGTGAGCGCCCTGCCCGCTCGTCAAGATTCGATAAAAGATTTCCCGGTGTATCAATGGAGCCAGCACCGGGATGCCGTCTGGCTCGTCGAGCAGTTGCACCAGGCGATCGAACGCGTTGAAAAGTGCAATGGTCGTATCCCCGAGTACGAGCCCTCGACCGCCTACCCGGTCGGCAACTGGAGGGGGTCGTTTGCTTTGCAACATCAACTCGCCAATGACTTGCTCGTCCAACCTCAGGACAAGACTGAGATATGGAATTTCAGGGCTGGCTTCCACCACCTGGAGTGCAACCGGCAGATCCAGCGAAGTGATGAGAAAACGCTCTCGGCTGTACGTGAACGATTCGTCGCCCAAAATCGCTCGCTTTACGCCCTGCACCGTGAAAGCGATAGCCGGCTGCACCATGCAACTCATGGGCTCGGTAGGGCAGTCGTGTCGATACAAAGTCACAGCCGGATTTGCGGTGTCGAACTGTTCCACACCTTCAGTCCACCTGGCAATTCTGTTAGCCAAACGGGTGCGAACTTCCTCGAACTGCGCTGATTGCGATTGCAAGTTTTGCCGATTAGGGTTGCTTGTCGAGGTCATGCGCAAATGTTAATACCCGGCTTCACGATCGTTGTAAGAAAATTCCAGATGCGGGCGGATCAGGCAAGAAATCGGGTCGATCGTTAAAGGCTCGAACCGCAGCTACGTACAAGAATATGGACATCCTTTTCACACACCGCTCGCTTTTAACGAGCGCCAGTTCATATGAAAAACAAGAAGGTCGACGCGAGGAGCGCTCCCCCACTCTTTTCGAAATACATCCGGTCCTTTAAAAAAATCATTGCGCTCGGCGCCTCGATATGGTTTCTGAGTTGGTGCCAGAGCTTGTTTGCCCAGACCAGTCAGGACCCGGTCATAAGAATGGCCGAACTGACTGTCGACCCCGCTCAGCTAGACAAATTTAATGCGGCGTCGATCAAACATATCGCCCAAGCGATCGGGACCGAGCCAGGCGTACTCGCGATTCACGCCGTCTCGGAGAAGGAGGCGCCGAACCGCGTTCGCGTATTCGAGATCTATCGAAACAGAGCCGCCTATGAAGCGCATATCGAGTCGGCTCATTTCAAGGAGTTTCGTGCAGCGACGGACGGCCTGATTTCTGCCCGCACGCTGCAAGAAGCATCACCGATACGGCTTGGGGCAAAAAGCGTGTTAACACGGAATCCTGTTGTTCGCACGGCCGAGATCGAAGTCGACTCCTCGCACATCGATGCTTACCGGGCCGCTGTGACGGAAGAGATCGATGCATCGATTCAAAAGGAACCGGGTGTTCTGACGATTTATGCGGTTGCCTTAAGAGACAAGCCAACGCATCTTCGCTTTTTCGAAATCTACGCTGACGACGCGGCGTACAGGCTACATATCGCGTCACCGCATTTCAAAAAATACGTCGACGCGACCAAATCGATCATCACGTCCAGAAAACTCATCGAGACCATCCCGATCGCGCTGGGTAAAAAGCCCGATCAATGAGTGCTTCGACTTTGAAAAGTTGGACATTCTGATTTCTGTCGTTTACGACAGTGGCTTCGGGCATTCTGAGGTGATTCCATGGCTTCTACTCGCTTTCCACCATAGTTAAATTGCCGCCTTGAACCTAGTATGCGGTGACTCGAACTATTGGAAATCGCTTGGACATCACGCAGTTAAAGTTTTTCGTGCAGGTCGCGGAGCTGGGCGGTTTTGCCAAGGCATCCGAGCTGCTCGACGTGCCTCAATCGACACTCAGTCGCCAGATTCGTGCGCTTGAGTTGGAGCTTCGGGCCTCTCTGCTTTACCGACACGGACGAGGCGTCTCTCTTACAGCGGTCGGTGCAAGGTTTCTGTTGAGAGCGAAAGGACTCTTGCATGCCGCGGACGTCGCGCTCAATGAGATCCATGAGGGCGAAGTCAGTCTTCGCGGTCGCGTATTTTGCGGACTCACGCCCAGCGTTGGCAGAATGATGATTCCCGACTTCGTCCGAAGATTTCGGGACAAGCTTCCATTTGCAGAGTTGTCGATCGTCAACCAGTTATCGGCCCAGCTTCACGATCAACTCCGAGCCTCGCGGCTAGATTTCGCTGTACTGCATAACCCCCCGCCCAGTCCCAACCTGAACGTGAAAGAGTTGACACAGCAAGCTCTTTACTTGATGGGTACAACACCTATCGGTCCCGATGCCAAAACGGTAGAGGCCAGGTTGCTCGATGGTCTTCCATTGGTGATGCCATCCTCGCCGCACGTGACGCGCCAGCCACTGGAAGCCGCTGCAGCGCGACTTCAAGCGAGGCTGGACATCACGATCGAGATCGATGCGATCGACTCGCTTTTTCAACTGGTAAACCAGGGCTTCGCCCACACTGTTTCGACGAAGGTTGCGATGCTTTCTGGTTGGGCGGACCAAGGGTTGTCGGTCCAGAAAATTGTCGAACCGGTGTTGACTACTCGCCTCTTCATGGTTAGTCCCTTGAAGCAGAACATCACCGCCTTGCAGCAGGCGGCACTTGAAATTGCCGAGCAGTCTTTCGAGTCGACGTTCTGCAACGCCACAGGTTTGAGCCACTCACAAATTGCATAGCTAAAACACAGCGATTCGCATTGATTGCGCGCCGGTTCACGCCTAACCTCGCTGATCCAAGGGAAGAGCCATTCCCATATAAAAAGGAGACAAGCGATGAAGCTGCCAAACTGGACATGCGCACTGATGGTTGCGGCGTCCGTAACTACATACAGTCATGCGCAGACTGAAAAGGTCACGCGAATCATTGTTCCTTACACGGCCGGAGGGGGCGTCGATAGCCTTGCGAGAGCGCTGAGCCGAAGCCTGCAAACGTCGCTGGGTGGCACGGTAATCGTCGAGAACAAACCTGGCGCCGGAGGAAGTATCGCGATGGACTACGTTGCCTCGGCGCTTCCCGACGGACTAACGTTGGTAATGGGCACCAATAATCTGACGATTAATCCAGTGCTCTACGACAACGTCAAATTCAGTGCCGATAAAAGTTTCTCCCCCATTAGCTTGATCGCAGAGTCTCCGGTGCTGTTCGTCACGAAGGCGGGCTCACCCTTGCGCGACTTGAAGGACGTCGTTGCATTTGCGAAGGCAAATCCTGGAAAGCTCTCGTATGCCTCTTGCGGGAACGGAAACATTCATCATTTCGCCGGAGAGCTGTTTAAGTCGATCGCTGAGATTTCAATCGTCCATATTCCCTACAAGGGCTGCAGTGCCGCGGTAACCGATGTCGTCAGTGGGCAAGTCGATATTGGCGTCATAAGCCTGACTGCGGTGGGTACGTTTATTAGTTCTAACCGACTTAGGCCGTTGGCTGTAACCAGTAGCGAGCGATCGAAATTATTGCCGGATGTGCCCACTGTGAACGAGGCGGCCGGCTTGAGAAACTATTCGCTGACTGGCTGGTATGCGCTCCTTGCGCCAGCCAAAACACCTAGACCCGTCATTGAAAAGATCAACGCCGCGATTGAAAAAGCCTTGAGTGACAAAGACGTTCTGGCGAACCTCGCCACATCGCAGCTTGAACCTATCGGCGGTTCACCTGAAAAACTGGGCAAGTTCATCATGGAAGACGATCAGCGAGTGAGAACGATCGTCAAGGCAAGCAACATCAAGGGCGACTAATAGGATCAGGTATGTGGATTGAGAACTCGTGGTACGCCGCTGCTTTCGCAGAGACAGTCAAAGATAAGCCAGTACCAGTGACCATACTGGACAGGAAATTGGTGCTATTCAGAGGCTCTGGCGGGCACCTCACTGCACTCGCGGATCGGTGTCCACATCGCGGAGTGCCGCTTTCCTACGGCAAGGTCGTTGGAGAGGAAATTCGATGCGGCTATCACGGCATGCGCATTAATCGTGAGGGTGTGTGTGTGAAGATTCCTTGTCAAACAAACATACCGTCAGAAGCTCGAGTTCGAACCTATCCCCTGGAAGTCAGGGACAAGATGGTTTGGGTGTGGATGGGCAAACCTGAATTGGCCGACCCGCAAAAAATACCGGACTTTCACTACATGGACGACGCCTCTTGGGTCACATGCACCGGCTACCACCACGTCAAGGCGAACTATCAATTTCTGAACGACAACTTGCTTGATCTTTCGCACGAATCCTATGTACACGACACGACCATCGGCAACGATGCCGTTGCGGAATCTCCAGTATCGATGACTCGCTCGGACAGCGAGGTAAGGGTGCATCGAGACATTCTGAATTCCGAACCGCCGGCGTTTTACGTCAAAGCAACTGGCTTCACCGAAAACATCAACCGCTGGCACACCACAATATTTACGCCGCCCGGAAATCATGTCATCGAAAACGGTTCGTATCCGTCGAATGGAAATCGAAGCCAAGCGCTCGAAAGGCGGGTGATGCACATAATCACGCCAGCCACAGCAACCACTTCGCATTACTTCTGGGGGGTGTCCAGGCAGTATTCGAGAGATGACGAAAACCTCACGGAATACATCAGGCAGCAGATTTCGGAAACCTTCGACCAGGATGCCGAAATCCTTGAGCTCCAACAACTCTCGGTCGGCTCTGAAGGGTCCGTATTTCCCATGGCCCTCGTTACCGACGTAGGGCCCATACACGCCCGTCGCATGATTGCAAAATTGATTTCCAAAGAAGCAATACAAACGACTTGAGCCGGAGAGTCGGCTTTTCGGCGCTCGGAAATAAACTTATTTTCGGCTCTCGATTAGGTAGCTTTCATCGACGATGCTTTTCATATCCATGTGCATATCCGCAGACACCGCGCCGCTTGCAATCAATGCAGCGAAGACATTCTGCATACCTGGCTGCGAGACCGACAGATCTTGGGACAAGATTTTTAGTTGGCTAGTGTCTTGAAGCGCCCGATTGGCGAGCTCGACCGAAGTTCGCAATTCACGCGCCGCGACCTGCGAGGCAAATGCGGGATCAGCGCTCATATCGTTTTGTCCCTTTTGAAGGGCGGCGAGAAAGCCGACAACCAACGGCCTATTTAGCCGTCCCCAGCGGTCATCGATATTGATCGTCGAGAACTGGTAATTGGGCACGATCTTCGAAATAGGACCGAGGTTCGTGAACCCGGCGGCATCTGCTTCATAACTCAAAGGAAAAGGCTGAAGTCCTGCATCAATTTTCCCTTCTTTGAGAAGACGCCAACGGGTCGGCGCACCCCCTACAGATTCGACCTTGTAGTCGTTGCGCGTAAGGCCTGCAGTGGCCACGATTTTGGGCAGCACATTAGTGGTGCCTTCATACAGCGACAACACTCCGATCGTTTTGCCTTTCAAGTCGGCGATCGACTTGATTTCTGGTTTGGCAATGATGAAATGAGGAAGTTGTTCGGCATTCCCCGCGATGATTCGCATCGTTCCTGCTTTGAAGGATTCGAGGATGACCGGTTCAGGCACGCCCATCGCGATTTGAACCAGATTAGCCTTGAGATCGGCATTTATTTTTTCAGCGTTGTCGTATACGGTGATTTCCACATCGATTCCACGATCCTTGAAGAAACCTCGCTCTTTTGCAATCCACAGTGGGGCAAAGAAAACGGTGCGCGAGACGATTGCCACTTTGAGCGTCTCCGCGTGCGACGTGGTTGAGCCGAGCGCGGCGGCAAACACGCACATCGTCAATATTGACATTCTCATTTTGTCTCCAAGCTTGTTAGTTATTTGCCGCCGAAGGCGCGGCCTTGGGTAACGCGCAATGAATTGCGTTCCATGCTCTTGCATGCTGGGCCTCCGAATGTCTCCCATCACACAAGCTCCAGCTGTTGAGCGTACGAGTCGCCAACGATTCGATCAACTCCGTTTGCGAGTTTTTAGATATGCAAATTCCGCATGGGTTATCGATCATTCACAAGAAATGTAGGCCGTCCGAATCGGATTAATGGCTCGAGCACAGAGGCTTTGCGAAGCTCGTCGAGGGCACGAAACCCAAGAACGGTCGGGGGGCACTGGAGCCAGAAACGACAAAGCCCCGACAAGCGGGGCTTTAGCGTTTAGATGGTGCTGTAAGCAGGCCATCTGGCGGAAACGGAGGGATTCGAACCCTCGATGCGGCTCTACACCGCATACTCCCTTAGCAGGGGAGCACCTTCGGCCACTCGGTCACGTTTCCAATGCGGCGATTATGCCTCAAGAACCACCGGATTCCGGCAGTTCGAGGGGCATTCAAACTCGTTTTAGGCCTGAACCTGATCCAGATCGAACGCCTTGTGCAGCGCGCGGACTGCCAGCTCCATGTATTTTTCGTCGATCACCACCGAGGTTTTGATTTCGCTGGTCGAAATCATCTGGATGTTGATGCCCTCTTCGCTCAGCACGCGGAACATTTTGCTGGCCACGCCCACATGGCTGCGCATGCCGATACCGACGATGCTGACCTTGCAAATCTTCGTGTCGCCCTCGATGCTGACCGCGCCCAGGGTGGGCATGACTTTCGTTTCCAATAGGTCGATGGTGCGCGCGTAGTCGCCGCGATTGACCGTGAAGCTGAAGTCGGTGTGACCGTCTTTGCTGATGTTCTGGATGATCACATCGACTTCGATGTTCGCATCGGCGACAGCACCGAGGATGTGATACGCGATACCGGGTTTATCCGGCACGCCGAGCACCGAAATTTTTGCTTCGTCGCGGTTGAACGCAATGCCGGAAACGACAGCTTGTTCCATGTTTTCTTCTTCCTCAAAAGTGATCAGGGTGCCGGACTTGGCTTCCTCGTCGATATCGATATCCCAGGGCGTGAAGCTCGAGAGCACGCGGAGCGGCACGCGGTATTTGCCGGCAAATTCCACCGAGCGGATTTGCAAAACTTTCGATCCGAGCGATGCCATTTCCAGCATCTCTTCGAAGCTCACTCGCGACAGGCGTCGAGCATCGGGCTCGACTCGCGGGTCGGTCGTGTAGACGCCGTCGACATCGGTGTAGATGAGGCATTCGGACGCCTTCATGGCAGCGGCGATTGCCACCGCAGATGTGTCGCTGCCGCCGCGTCCTAGGGTCGTGATGTTGTTGTCGGAATCGGCGCCCTGGAAGCCGGTGATGACCACGACTTTGCCGGCTGCCAGATCGGCGCGAACTTTCGCATCGTCGATCGATTCGATGCGAGCTTTGGTGTATGAGTTGTCGGTGCGAATCGCCACCTGCCAGCCTGCATAGCTGACCGACTGGATGCCTTCGGCCTGCAGCGCAATGGCTAGCAGTCCCACCGATACCTGCTCGCCCGTGGAGGCGAGCATGTCGAGTTCGCGGCTGTACGCGTCGGAATGTTTGGCGGGTGCCAGCTCTTTGGCCAGGCCGAGCAGGCGGTTGGTTTCGCCGCTCATCGCGGAGGGCACCACGATGAGTTGATGGCCGGCTCGCGACCACTTGGCCACGCGTTTGGCGACATTGCGAATGCGCTCGGTCGAGCCCATCGAAGTGCCGCCGTATTTATGAACGATCAGTGCCATTGGAATGCTGCTGGAAGGGTGCAATAAAACGCGAGTCGATCAAGGTTGTGGCAATAACCGAGTCGCGGCTCGAACCCCAATCAGGTTGGAGCAAAGCCGCTAATTGTACCAACCGAGAAACGCGCCTTTTCGCTCGACGAATCCCTGCCCCACCTTGATCCGAATGCCGTGGCCGCGAGTCGTGCAGGCCCGGATCTGGCTGACCAGTTCTGCGAGCTGGGCGGCGCTCGGCATGACTCCGTGTTCGCGCTTGAGCCAGTGGCGGATCGCGTTTGGCAAGCGCTCCCCGTCGAGAGACTGCAGCGACTTGATCGCGATTGTTCCGCTATCCCCGGACTGCATTGGTGCGACGTCCGCTTCAGCGGCTTCGTCGAGCATCTTCTGCGCCGCGGCCGCATGCCTTGCCGATCGCGCAAAGGTCTCGCGAAATTGCGGGAACGCGGCTTCGATGGCAGGCAACAGCTCCAGCCGGATCCGGTTACGGGTGAACGACGTATCGGCGTTCGTGGGATCGGTGACGTAAGCGATGGCTTGATCGTCCAGCCATTCGCGGATGTCTCGCGCGGCAACCGAAAGAATCGGGCGGTGAAAGGTGACGCCATGCCTTTCGAAGGTCGATGCCATTCCGGCGAGCCCGGGAAGTCCGGCTCCCCGGCTCAGCGCTAGCAGAATCGTCTCGACCTGATCGTCGGCGTGCTGGCCGAGCAGAACGCTATCGACCCCGTTCGATTTGGCGAGATCGGCGAGGCTGATGTATCGCGCTTTACGCGCTGCATCTTCCGGACTTTCGCCGGACGCATGGCCCGCATCGACATGCGCCACGACGAGCGAAATGCCGCGCGTTTCGCAAAACGATTTGCAGTGCACCTCGAAATCGTCGCCGGCCTTTTGCAGGCCGTGATGAACGTGTAGCGCGATAACGTTGCCGGGCCAATGCTCGGTGGCGGCAAGCAGCAAAGCAGTTGAATCTGCGCCGCCACTGAAGGCAACCGCAATTTGCGTAGCGCCAATTGCCTGAGCCGCATTGCGATCTAGAAAAGATCGCAGCGCAAGTTCGCAGGGATTATTTCGCGTCGGCCTTGGTGTCGGTGAATCGGCCATAGCTTTGCAGTCGCTCGTATCGGCGATCGAGCAATTCCTTGACCTTCAGATCGGCGATCTGGCGATACGACTCGGCGAGCGCACGCTTGAGAAACGCGGCCATTTGCTTGTGATCGCGATGTGCGCCACCGACCGGCTCATTGACGATCTTGTCGATGAGCCCAAGCGCCTTCAGACGATGAGCGGTAATGCCCAGAGCATCGGCAGCGTCCTGCGCCTTGTCGGAAGTCTTCCAGAGAATGGAAGCGCAACCTTCCGGGCTGATGACCGAATACACCGAGTACTGAAGCATGATGACCTGATCGGCCACCGAAATAGCGAGCGCACCGCCGGAGCCGCCCTCGCCGATGATGGTCGCCAGGATAGGCACTTCGAGTTGCGCCATCTCGAAAATATTGCGGCCGATCGCTTCCGACTGACCGCGCTCTTCGGCATCGATACCGGGGTATGCGCCGGGCGTATCCACGAACGTGAAAACCGGCAGCTTGAATTTCTCGGCGGTCTTCATCAGGCGCAACGCCTTGCGATAGCCCTCGGGCTTGCTCATGCCGAAGTTGCGCAATCCACGCTCACGTGTGTCGCGGCCCTTCTGATGCCCGAGCACCATGCAGGCGGTGCCGTTGAAACGAGCCAGGCCGCCCACGATGGACAGGTCGTCCGAGAAGTGACGATCGCCGTGCAACTCGACGAAATCGGTAAAGATTTCCTTGATGTAATCGAGCGTGTAAGGACGTTCCGCGTGACGGGCGATCTTCGTGATCTGCCACGGGGTGAGTTCGCTATAAATGTCTTTGGTGAGCTGCAGGCTCTTCTTGCTGAGCTGGTCGATTTCTTCGGAAATATCGACCGCAGACTCGGTCTGCACGTACCGCAGTTCTTCTATCTTTGTTTCGAGTTCCGAGATGGGATGTTCGAAATCGAGGAATGTTCTTTTTGCCACTGGCTTAACTCCTAGCTTTCCTAGTATTCGACTGGCACCGGGTCTAGGGACCGCCAAATATACCAAGTCGCAACGCTGCAATACGGAGCCCAGGGAGTCGCGACTTCGCGTGCATCGCTGCGGCTCACCGTCTCGCCAGAAAAATAATTCTTGCTGATGCCGGTAATCAGCCCGACATCGTCCAGCGGAAGCACGTTGGGGCGCATGAGATAGAAGATGAGGAACATCTCTGCCGTCCACCGACCTATGCCGCGAATGGCGACCAGCTCGGCAATGATCTCCTCGTCGTCCATGGCCTCCCAGGATTTCACGTGCACCACACCGGAATCGAAATGCAGGGCCAAGTCCACAAGATACTCCACCTTGCGAGCGGAAAGCCCTGCGGCGCGCATGTCGTCAACCTTTAGTTTCAATACATTCGCGGGCGTCATTTTGCGGGGCAACTCGACAAATCGATCCCACACCGCCTGGGCAGCCTTGATCGAAATTTGTTGCCCGACGATGCTGCGCGCCAACGTGGTGAATGCATCCCCGCGCGATTGCAGGCAGGCGTCGCCGAACTGAGGGATAAGTCGCTTCAGGACACGGTCTTTTTTGGAGAGATGCTTGCAGGCCTCCTCCCAATAGGAAGGCGTTGCGAGCGTCACGACCGGCGTCTTGGCACGAATCATTGAGCTGCCTCCCATGTGGTTCCAGTCGCGGAGTCTTTGAGTACGACTCCCTGCTCCAGAAGTTCACGACGAATTGAATCGGCCAGTGCAAAGTCTTTTGCTTTTTTCGCTTCTGCGCGCTGCACGATTTTGGCCTGGATGGCAGCGTCGTCGAGCGATGCGCCAGTCTGCAAAAAGGTTTTCGGATCGTCCTGCAACAGGCCGATCATGCCGCCCAGGGTTTTGAGTAAACCCGCCAGTTCGCCAGATTTCGTCCGGTTCACTTCGGCCGCGATTTCGAAAAGCGCAGCTATGGCTTCAGGAGTGTTGAAGTCCTCATCCATCGCAGCTTTGAATTTCGCGGCGGACGGATGAATGCCGGATGCCGACCAGTCGACGGTCACATCGGCGGGAGCGACAAAATCGAGCGCGGTGTACATGCGTTTGAGTGCATGGCGTGCATCGTCCAGATGAACGTCGCTGTAATTCAACGCGCTGCGATAGTGGGCGCGAATGATGAAAAAGCGGACTGTCTCGGCATCGTACTTTTCGAGCACTTCACGGATGGTGAAGAAGTTGCCCAGACTCTTGGACATCTTCTCGTTGTCCACGCGCACGAAGCCGTTGTGCATCCATGTGGTCGCGAGCTGTTTGCCGGTCGCGCCCTCGCTTTGCGCAATTTCATTTTCGTGATGAGGGAATTGCAGGTCCGCACCGCCACCGTGAATATCGAAACTTTCACCGAGCATTTCGCAGCTCATTGCCGAGCATTCGATATGCCATCCTGGGCGGCCACTGCCGAAAGCGCTGTCCCATTTCGCTTCTTCGGGCTCTGTCGGCTTGGCCGATTTCCAGAGCACGAAGTCGAGCGGATCTTCCTTGCCGTCGAGCACGGCGACCCGTTCGCCAGCACGCAATTCATCGAGCGATTTACCGGAGAGTTTTCCGTAACCGGAAAACTTGCGAACCGAATAATTCACGTCGCCGTTCGACTCGTAAGCCAGACCTTTGTCTTTCAGCGTTTGAATCATGCCGAGCATTTGCGGCACGTAATCGGTAGCGCGCGGCTCATGCGTCGGGCGCTCGATGCGCAATGAATCGGCATCCTGATGCAGCGCGTCGATCATGCGATCGGTGAGCGAGCGGATCGTTTCCTTGTTCTCGAGAGCGCGCTTGATGATCTTGTCATCGATGTCGGTGATGTTGCGCACATAGGTGACGCGATAGCCGCTCTGGCGAAGCCAGCGCTGCACGATATCGAAGGCCACCATGGAACGCGCGTGGCCGAGGTGGCAAAGGTCGTATACCGTCATGCCGCACACATACATGCGCACGTGTCCGGGTTCCAGCGAAGAAAAATTCTCTAGCGCACGCGTGAGCGTGTTGTAGATGCGAAGGCTCATGAAATTCGAAATAGCTGTATCAGGCGAGAGGGACTGACGAAAAGGGACAAAAAGCACCGGCGAAAAAAAGAGCAGCCCTTGCTGCACTTTTGACTTGGCGACGGACTTCGATCCGACTTCGATCCAGGTACTGCCGTGTACGGATGCCGAGGGCTGGACGCTACCCCCTCAGCTACAATCCGGCCAGTATATAGCCCACCGGAAGGGCTTGCCAGCGCACGTATTTTGCAGGCTGCCGGCTTTTGTAATACATCAGTTCAGAGAGGCTTTATGAAGCAGATTCGAGTCAACCTGTCAAAGGCTCTTCGCGTGCTGTCGGCAATTGCCGCCTCGGCGCTGATCGTGGCCCCGATTGCCGCGCACGCCGACGAATACACCGACGTCAACAAGCTGATCACGCAGGGCAATCTGAGCGAAGCCAACATCAAGATCGAGCAGTATCTGGTGGGCAAGCCCAAAGACCCGCAGATGCGATTCCTGAAAGGCGTGGTTCAGACCGATTCAGGTCGCACTCAGGATGCCGTTGCAACCTTCACTCAACTGACCCAGGACTACCCCGAGATTCCCGAGCCCTACAACAATCTCGCGGTTCTGTACTCGAACCAGGGACAGTACGACAAGGCGCGAGTTGCGCTCGAGATGGCAATTCGAACCAACCCCAATTACGCGGTCGCGCATGAAAATCTGGGCGACATCTACGCTCGCCTGGCCGCCGAGTCGTACCAGCGAGCACAGAAGCTCGACGCGAACATTCCGACCATTGCGCCCAAACTCACCATCATTCGAAGCGTGTTTGCGCAACCGGTCAAACCCAAGACTCCCGCACGGAAAGGCTGATAAAAAATGAGCAGTAATTTCATGAATCGTCGAAGCCTGATTGCTTTCGCATTGGTCGCAAGTTCGTTTGCAGGCGCAGCTTTCGCCCAGGCGCCAAAGTCGGCCGAGCCACGCGTGAAGCTAGAAACGTCCATGGGCGATATCGTTGTTGAACTGAACGGCGAAAAAGCTCCCAAGAGCACAGCGAACTTCCTGCAGTACGTACAGGACAAGCACTACGACGGCACGATCTTTCATCGCGTGATGGACGGCTTCATGATCCAGGGCGGCGGAATGACCGCCAATATGTCCGAGAAGGCCACACGCGCGCCTATCGAACTCGAAGCACGCAACGGCCTGAAAAACGATCGCGGCACGATTGCAATGGCACGCACCAACAACCCCAACTCGGCCACGTCGCAGTTCTTCATCAACGTGGTCGACAACAATATGCTGAACGCACCCCAGCCCGACGGCAACGGTTATGCAGTGTTCGGCAAAGTGATATCCGGAATGGACGTGGTCGACAAGATTCGCGCGGTCCAGACCGGCAACAAGGGGATGCATCAGAACGTTCCCGTTACGCCCGTGCTGATCAAATCGGCTACGGTCGTGAAACCCTGAAACCTTATTTCTAGAAGCAAAGAAAGACATCCATGAGCAATCCGAAGGTTGAACTGCACATTGCCGATTACGGCGTCATCACGCTTGAACTCGATCAGGAAAAAGCGCCCAAGTCGGTCGAAAACTTCCTGAACTATGTCAAGAAGGGCCACTACGACAACACGGTGTTCCACCGCGTAATTCCGAACTTCATGATTCAGGGCGGCGGCTTCGAGCCCGGCATGAACCAAAAGCCCTCGGACAAGGAAATCGAAAACGAAGCCGCCAACGGATTGAAGAACGACAACTACACGGTTGCCATGGCACGCACGCAAGCGCCCCATTCGGCTACCGCCCAGTTCTTCATCAACGTGGCCGACAACGGCTTTCTGAACCACACCGCTCCCTCGCTGCAAGGCTGGGGTTATGCAGTGTTCGGCAAGGTTGTCGAAGGCAGAGACGTGGTCGACAAAATCAAGGCCGTCAAGACCAGCCGCAAGGGTTTTCACGACGACGTGCCGAAGGAAGACGTGATCATTCAAAAGGCAGTCGCCCTTTAATTCGATACAGCGTTCCATGGCGTTCGATCTGCCAGCGATATCCCGTCTGGCTGCACCGGCGTCGTGGAACTCGGTCGATTTCATTTCGGACCTGCATCTGCAGCCCTCCGAGCCCGCCACCTTCCACGCGTGGCGGCGCTTCATGCAAACCACATCGGCCGATGCGGTTTTTATCCTCGGCGATCTGTTCGAAGTGTGGATTGGCGACGACGCGATTGCCGATCCAGCGTTCAGCTTCGAATCCGAGTGCACGAAGATTCTTCGCGACACAGCTGCCAGGCGACCCGTATTTTTTATGCACGGCAATCGCGACTTTCTGATCGGCGATGGCTTGATGAGTGCAACGAACCTCACGCTGCTGAACGACCCGACCGCCCTCTCCTTTGCGCGCGACACAGTCGTGCTGTCTCATGGCGATGTTCTTTGCCTCGACGACGTGGACTATTTGAAATTTCGTCAAGTCGTGCGCTCGGAAAAATGGATCGCCGACTTTCTTGCCAAACCACTCGAAGATCGCGCTGCTTTTGCGGCCGATTTGCGCAGGCAGAGCGAGAGCCGCAAAAGCGAAATCACCGAATACGCAGACGTCGATTCGGACGCGGCCCGTGCGATTCTTGCGGCCAGCGACGCCTCGATTTTTCTTCATGGCCACACCCACAAACCAGCCACTCATTTGCTGGGCGATTCGCTCGGCGATCCGATGAAGCGAATCGTACTGAGCGATTGGGACGCCAACGCGAACCCGCCGCGACTCGAGGTGATGCGCGCGAGTCTGGATGCGAATCGCAGTTTGTCGTTTGAGCGAATTCCGCTAGACCGCAATTGAGGTATCGCGCCGTGTTCAGGTGGTTGCGGAACGTGCTCGCTAAAAGCGCTCCCCAGCTGGTGGCGCCAAAGGAAATCCCTGACGAGATTTGGAAGGTCGTGATGACGCGCTACCCGTTTCTCGAATCAATCAACACCACCGACAAAGACAAGCTCAGATCGATGTGCAGTGAGTTTCTTTCGACGAAAGAATTTTTCGGCGCGCAGGGCTTCGAAGTGACCGATGAGATTGCTGTTTGCATCGCTGCACAGGCATGCCTCCCGGTGCTTCATCTGGGCTTGCATTGGTACGACGATTTCGTCGGCATCGTGGTGCACTCGGGCGAAGTCGTGGCAAGGCGCGAAGTGGAAGACGAGAACGGCGTGGTTCACCATTACGACGAAGTGTTGTCGGGCGAAGCCATGGAGCGCGGCCCGATCACGCTGAGCTGGGCCGATGTGGAACTGGCGGGAGAATCTGCGAGCGATGGCTACAACGTAGTGATCCACGAGTTCGCGCACAAGCTCGATATGAAAAACGGACAGGTGGACGGATGCGTGCCTTTGCCAGCCGATTTCATGAACGCAGGATCGTCGGCAAAGGCGCGAACACTCTGGCTATCGACGATGCAGAAATCGTTCGATAGCTTCAAAGAAAAAGTGATCATTGCCGAGCGATTCAGCGGCGAGCCGCCCTGGCTGGATGCCTACGGAGCAGAGTCGGTCGACGAATTTTTCGCAGTGAGTTGCGAAGCCTACTTCGTGAATCGCGAGCAGTTTCGCAAAGACTTCGAAGAACTCGCCGCTATGTACGACGAGTTCTTCCAGAGTCATTCAACCTTGCGACGCAAGAGCGCCTTCAACGCGTTCTGCAGACGACGCGCAGTCGCTTCGTCGTAAGACGTCGCGAGCACCTTGCCTGCGTCCGCGCCCCAGGTTTGCGCAGGCGCGGGATCGTTGCGCTTGGTGAGCAACTTCAATTGCAAGGCACGACGTGCATCGAGCTGATCGGCTGGCGTCGGAACCTCGGCCGCCATTTCCAGACGCAAGATGGATTCGGCCGCTTCGCCGTTCGGCTGAGCAGTCACCGCGCCAGTCCACGCGGTACGCGTGGAAGGCGTGACCTTCGATCCCAACTCCTGAGCCGATGGCAATGCAGACGCATCGCGCTTTTCCCAGGCGGTCATCAGCTGCGTGAGCGCCTCGCCATGAGCTTGCGCAGCGAGCTTCTTCAATGCCATCTGAGCACGTTCGACTGCATCGCGTTGCGCACGGAAAGCGGTATCGCCCAGGCGCGGTCCGCGATCTTCCATCTGCCCCCGTGAGTCACGTGAGTCGAAGCGTCCGCCACGATCGCCCATGCCACGATCGCCCATGCCGCGGTCGTTACCACGCGGAGCGCCACGGTCACCGGTGCGTTCATTACCGCGTTCATTACCGCGATCGTTCCCACGACGTTCACCAGGACGACCACCGCGCATAGGCGCAGCGGGCTCGGCCTTCTTCATGCCCGGACGATCGTCGCCCCGCACGGCAATAACTTTCTTCGGCGGAGCTTTGGGTGCCGGCTTCGGTTCCTCGGGTGCAGCTTCCGAAGCGTCTGCTGTGGGCGATTCCTCGCCGCTGGCGACCGATGGTTCGGACGCGTCCAAAGGCGCTGCTTCAGCAGTTGCTTCGGTCGACTCCGCTGCGGGTTCCGCAACCGGTGAAGAATCAGCCGCGGCCGCAGGCGTAGCAGCCGTAGCAGCAGGGGCAACTGGAGCAAGAGCAGGAGCGGCAGTCTGATGCATCGCTGCATCCAGCGCAGTCATCGCAGCGCGAATCTTTTGCACGTCGCCTGAAGCGTTGGCTTCCTCGAGCGCCTTCGATGCCTCGATGACCGCACGATCGCGCTCGCTCAGGGCAGACGCCTGTTGTTCGCGCTCCTGCGTCTTACGATTGAACGCCTCGTCGATAGGCTTGCGGAACGCGTCCCACAACTTTTGCTCGTGCTTGCGATCCAGCGGCACTGTCTGCGCTTCGGCTTGCCAGCGCTGCTGCAGTTGCTTGATCGCGTCGACGCGAAGCATCGGAGACGCACCCAGCTCGGTCGCCTCGGCGATCATCGCCTTGCGCCTGTCGAGGCTCTCGTTTTGCGCAGCGACCAAAGGCGCGGCAGCCAGATCGATTGCAGCCTTCCATTGCGGCTGCAATTCAGCGAAAGTTTTCTCGTTCAAGTGGCCCGCGTCACGCCAGCGATCGCCGAATTGATAAAGCGCACGGTTGAAAGCTTTCCAGTCGAAGGAAGTTTCTTTCGCGCGGTCTGCGGCGAATTGTTTGACTTCCTCGATGAGCGCGAGGCGTTGAGCACGATGCTCCGCCGTCTGCGCTTTCAATTTTTCGAGCCAAGCTTCGACCACCTTGTGCGCTTCGTTGCAGGCGTCGTCGAAACGTTTCCACAATGCGTGATTCGCGACACCGCCCTGATCGGTTTCTTTCCACTGCTCGCGAAGACCGCGCAAAGTTTCCTGCATCTTGCGTCCACCGATGGCCTGGCCTTCGGGACGCTTGAGCAAGCCTTCCGCTTTCGCGACCAACTCTTCGCGCAGCTGGTCGGCACGCCAGCGCTGCCATCCTTCGAGTTCGCCTGCTGCAGCGAGTGCGGCATGCGCCTGGTTTTCAAGCGCGTGATCGATCAGCTTGGCGTTTTCTTTCAACGCATTGCGCAGCGCCGATGCCGCGCCGGTGCTCGCTTTGCCATGACCTTCAGCGACTTCTTTTTCGAGCTTTTCGAGGGCCTGCTTGACCGAATCGTTCGCTTTCGCCTTCAACTCGGGATCGACCTTGGGACGAGGCGCGACAGGCGCAGCCTCGACCGGAACGCCGCGTTGCGCACGCAACTCGTCGGCCCAGACAGGCACAGGCGGCAACGGCGCTGCCGCGTCTGCAGCTGCTGCAACCGCCGTGGTGACCGCTTCCTGAAACGCCTGCCACACCAGTTGCAACTGCGCCTTGGAGGCCTCGAGCAAGGGTGGGAATTTCGCGTCGACACTGGCCCAGTTCGAATCGGCTGCGAACGATGCTGCCTGCTCTTCCCAATGACCGACGTCGGACTTCAGCGCGTCGAGCGCAGCTTCGGCATCGCGCCACGGCTTGGTCGACAGGACTTCGATTCGCTGAGCCAAAAGCACTGCCGCTTCGCGTTGAACTTGAACGCGATGCTGCAGGTCTTCGATCAACTTGACCCGATCGGCCAGTTGCGTCTTGATCGAAGCCAATGGCTCCTTGCTGAGGGGTGCGCCCGCTTTCGCAGCGTCGCGTTGCCAGGCCATGGCATCTGCCAGATTCAACCGCGATGCGGACAGCAAGGCCTGGGCTTTTTCGGCCCATTCGGCGCCGATGGTTTCCTGACCCTTGGCACGCTTGATTTCGTCGAGCTTTTCGCGGACAGGACGCGCAGCGCCCTTGTCACGTGCACTCAGTTCCTTGAACACCTCGTTGAGTTGCTCGGGCGATGGTTCGGTGGCAAGCCATTCCTTGATGCGCGAGGTGCGTTCGCCGGAAGTGGGCGCGGAGAACGCTCCACCGGTCAGACCATCCAGCGGATGTGATTCTTGAGTTTTAGCGGGAGTCTGTGACACGGCAGGAGCTTCTGGCTTGGATTTGGATAGAGGAAAACGCAGCATTAAAACGGGGCAATCGAATGACGTCGGTTATTTGGGGAGTCGTACGGCGTGACTGGACGAAGAAGTGGACGAACAAGTAAACGAACAGGTCACGCAACTACGTATTTTCGCCTGTATTGTCAGGCAAGCGAATTGATGAGGTAACTATCGGACTCGACAGGCGAGTTTTGCGCCTGCAGGCGGCATCCTTTTACGATTGCCTCATCGAGTCGATAGACTCAATTCTGCCCCGGGCGCTTTGTCCGAACCGGCAGGCAAAGTCTTGATGGCCCCCAGGAAAATCCTGGAGTTGGGCAGTTGCTTCGAGTTCAGATATTCCCGCACCTCTACCGCACGCCGGGTCGCCAGATCCCGCATGGTTTCGTCGTTCACCACGATCTGCGCCATCAACATCGATTCCATCTCCGCCTGGGACACCTCTTTAGCCATGCCGATCAGGTTTCGCGGTTTCTGCATGTCGGTCCGTTTATAAACCTCTGTCACCAAAGCCGGGTATTCGTCTGGCGTGACCACGGTTTGCGGAGCGGACGCAGCGGATCGCGGCACCGGAGCAGCCGCGTCGCCCCCGCGGTTGGCCGCTGCCAGCTGCCGCCGTTTTTCGATTTCCACCCGACGATTCAGACGTTCGCGCTTGTAGCCCTCGCGCTCGGCCTCAAGGCTGCTGCTGCCGGTGATGGTCATTTGCAATTGCGGCCGATCGGTCATCGCCTTGGCAATTTTGTCGAGGGTGTCGGTTGCCTTGGCATCGAGCCTGTCGCTGCCGGGTGCGAATGCAATCGCGCCGCCGGTCTGGTCGCCGGTGCCCCCGCCGAACGCGTTGGCAAGCAACGAGAACGGCGCAGTCACGGCTTTCACGATCAGATTCACGATGACCCTGACGATGACGCCGCCCATGCTGAAATTCGGGTCGTTCAGCGATCCGCTGATCGGCAGCTCGACGTCGATCACGCCGTTCCGATCCGACAGCAGCGCGACCGCCAGCTTCACCGGCAGATTCGTTGCCGATCCCTCGACCTTCTCGCCGAAGGTCAGCTGGTTCAACACGAGCCGGTTGCTCGCGGTGAGCTGACCATCGGGCTTGACCAGATAGTTCACGTCGAGGCTCAGCTTGCCGCGCTCGATTCCATAACCCGCGTATTTCACCGAGTAAGGCGACAGGGCCGGCAATTCCAGATCGCGGACCTTCCCCTGAATATCCAGCGCAATCGGTTTGGCCAGCGGATTGAGCTTGCCGAGAATTTCCAGCGAGGCGCTTCCTTCCGCCCTGCCCCGCACTTCGAGGTCTGCCATATCGGTCGACACCGACGAGAAAGCACTCAGCTTGCCTTGCAGCTCGGTCAGGTTGGCCGAGTAGTTGGGTTTGACGAAACGGTCCGAGAAAGCGACCCGTCCGTTGCTGATCTGGATAGGGCCGAATTTGACAACCGGCGACGGTCCGTCGGCGGATTGAGCCGAAGGCTGTGACGCGGCGGTTTGAGGCGCGCTTGCCGAAGCCGCCGATGCCACTGGAGTTGCCGATGGCGAAGAATCGCCTTTGCGCACCAGATCCTGCAAATTGATCCGGCCGGTGGGATTGATGATGAGACGCGCGAAAAAGTCCGACAACGCCGTCTCGGCGACGTCGACCGTTGTGGTCGTGCCGGGCGCGACTGCAACTGCAATGCCTCGCAGATTCAATGCCTTCCAGCGCAGGAGTTCCTCGCGCTGGACCGGTACGCCATCGGCGGCGTAGAGCGTGTTCGCGCGGAAGTCTTCAAGTCGCGAATCGCCGGTGACTTTGAGTTCGATGCCCTTGGCGGCTTGCGCGAATCGCAACTGTCCGGTGAAGCTGGCGTCGGCGCGAATCACTTCGATGTTCAGCGACCCCGCGTAATACGGCTCCAACGCGTGCAGCGGCAAGTGGTCGGCCTTGATCTGCCCCTGAACGACCAGCGGCGACATGGCCACGCGCCCGTCGAAATTCAGGGAGCCGGGTTCGGTATTGCCGGAAGCCACACGCGCTGAAATCTTGGCTGGCGAAGGCGTCGAGCTGAATGGATCGACGTTTTTGAGCTTCATGTTGATGGCGCTGACGTTCAGGGCCACGACCTTCGCAGACGCCTCGTCTTTATAAGAGACCGAGCCGCCGTCTATAGATATGTCGGCAACCCGCATTTTCCAGGGATCCGGTGCTGCCTTGGCCGGGCTGGAGGCAGCGATAGACGCTGGCTGCGATGCAGCTTCGGGCGACTTGGCCCTCGCTTGCTCCGCTGCCGGCACGACCATCCAGCGTTCGAACATCCAGCGCTTGTCCTTGCCGCGCTCGACGCTGGCTTTGGGTTGCGAAATCCGGATCGCGTCAGCCGACATCGAGCGCGCCGGCACATCTAGGGTCACGCCCGTCACCTCGAGCGTCTTGGCACTCGCAAGCGCATTCTTTCCATCTTCCAGACTGGCTCCATCAAGGGTCCATTTATCGGCCTTGACCAGCAGCTTGCCGGCAGAGGACCAGTCGATCGACATGTCCGAAGACAGGGTGCCCTTCAAACGAGGCCCCAGGAAAGCGGCGAGGTACGGCGCTGCAATATCGAGCGGCAGCTTGTCAGCCCAGGCTTTGATGCTGGCTTGCGATTGCCCTTTCGAGCCGTCGAACTGGCCTTCGAACTTGAAGGTCGACGGTTTCGTGCCTTTTGCAGCGGCGCCCACGTTGGCGTTTCCGGACAGCTTGATCGGTTTGGTAAATGGGAAGGTCAGATCGGCCACATCCACCACGAGCGAGTCGATGGAGGACTTGGCAACCGGCTTCGTCGACTCGTCGACCCAGCTAACGGTGCCGTCCCGCAAGGCTATCGCATCGACCGCGATGTTCCAGGCGTCGGCTGCAGGTTTGGCGGATGCAGCTGTGGCCGCGGAGGCTGCGGCGGATGCTGCGGTCGCGGCGGCGGAGGCGATCGTTGCGGGTTTGGCGGCGACTGCAGGAGTCGATCCGGCCGTTTTCTGACCGGGCAAGGCAAGCGATCCGTCGGCCCGGCGAAGCAGCGATATCTTCGGCGCCACCAGCTCCGCCTTCGACAAATGCACCTTCTTTTCCAGTGGCCTGACGTCGGCAAGAGCCAGATCGAGCGTATCGAACGAAACGATCTCGCCGGTGGACGCCTGGTCGATTCGCACTTTGCTAGCCGATAGCGTGCCGGTCAGCGACAGAGTGGATGCCGTGTTCGAGGTGCTCTTCTGGAACGCGAACTTGATATCCGTCGAAAGAAGCCCCGCCTTCAATTGCACCGGCAAGTCTTTGGGCAGGTATTGAAGATACGGGGCGAGGTCGAGGCCATGAACCGACAGCGAGGCGTCGGTTTTGCGGGTCTGAGCGAAGGGCATGGTCTGCGCAGCCGAATCGAATTCCGATCCGTTGAGGACAAACGCCAGACGCGGTTCCACCGCGACTTCGCGCGAGGATTCGAAGCTACTCAGAAACGGCAACGAGACGACGAGATTCTTCAGCTCGTGAACCCGGCCCGCAGGTTTGTCGTCGAAGGTGATCTCGCCGCCATCGAGCTTGAGGTTGTATAGCGCGAATCGGGCTGGCGCTTTGTTGGGATCGGATGGCTCTGTGTCACTCGTGAACTTGGCGATCAGATCGTCGATGTCGTAGTGCCCATCGCCGGTCCTCGTCAGATAGATCTGGGGCGCCTCGACGGTGATTGCATCGATCACCGGGGCCAGTCTTACTAGAGACTGAAGCTCGGCGTCTATATATATGGAGGCGACGCGCAGTTGCGGCTCGCCTCCAGAGGATTTGGCAACAGCGAGATCCTTCAGCGTGAGCTCGAGCGTCCAGGGTTTGAACTGAATTTCCCCGACGGTGATCTGTCTGCCAAGCTTCTCGCTCGCGATCTTCTGAAGCTGCGATTTGACGATGGGCGGCACTGCCAGCCATGCAACCGCCCATAGAGCGAGCACGCCGCCCACAGTCCAAGCCGCTCCCTTGAGCCATTTTTTGAGTTTTGGGGAGTTTTGCAGGGAATCCATCTGCCGAGTTTTCAACCCGCAAGCAGAAACTGTCAATGATTGAAACGGCTGCAAACATTCTCGTTTGCGAAAACCAACAACTGCCGAGCACCGAATTTTTCGGGTCGTCATCTCGCTGTCACCTTGCGAGGCCTGTGTTTTCGAGGCTTTCCGGGCGTTCTCGAAAAAGTTCGGACGAAAACTGGACATTCGAACAGTGAAAATCCGCCCGAAAACTTAACACTTTTTAGAATAAAGAAACGAATCCATATGCTTGACCCGATATTTGCACCCCTCCTAGAATCGCGCAGTCCCAAACAAGGGGACTAAAAATCGACTCGCTGCCGAACCCGGCTAAGTCAGATTCGTGCAGTAGTTCACAGAAACACGCCGACTCTGGTGGCGTACCAATCCAAACGAGGGATGGAAGTTGTTGTGAGGTGGGATCGCTTCCCCGCATCGCAATCGACGTCTTCGCGTAGAAAGGAAGTGCTATGACAGCGTTAGGACAAACAGCCCTCGGCATCAGGACATTCGTGTCGGATATTGCCGAAGGCTTTTTTGAGATTACGCACAACGGCTTCGCCCTATTGGGCCTGGCAGTAGTTTTTGCAGTAATCGCCCTGACTGCCCGCCCTGACCTGCGTCAGGCTGGCGAACAAGAACTCGCTGGTTGGCTTAAAGCCCGCCAAACCGCCCTCACCGGCGCACCGGCCGAAATCGAATCGGCCAATTTGGAAAGAACGGTTGCCTCGAATCCGAGCGATCTTCCAAAACAGCAAGCGGCTGTAGCCTTCTGGCTCAGCAAAAAATATCGGGTGGCTGCAGAGCCCCTGAGCGTCCTGGTCGCCGAAGCCTATGACATCGGCCGTCGCTCGAAGCTCGATCCCACCCTGATCCTTGCGGTCATGGCGGTCGAGTCCGGCTTCAATCCGTTCGCGCAAAGCGCTGTCGGCGCACAGGGCTTGATGCAGGTCATGACCAAGGTGCACGTAGACAAATACGAGTCGATGGGCGGCACACTGGCTGCGTTCGATCCGGTGACGAATCTGCGCGTAGGCGTGAAAGTGCTGCAGGAATGCATCTCTCGCGCCGGATCCGTCGAAGGCGGACTGCGCTTCTACGTGGGTGCAGCCAACATCGAAGACGATGGCGGCTACGTGAGCAAGGTTCTGGCAGAACATGCCCGCCTCGCGCAAGTGGCAGGTGGCAAGGCAGTTCACACCGCTCCGCAAGCTCCTCAACTGGCTCCGGCGCTCCCGATTCCTGTCGTGGCCCCAGCCAAACCCGCACCTGAAGTGGCTGTCGACAAGGTTGCTTCCTTTTCCTGAATTGCCTGCATCGCGGCTCCGCTACACTAGCGGGGTGCGCAACTGGCGATAGGCGCGGAGGCCATTCGGATCGATAACACTCGATCAAGGCCTTCCGTGCTGACGTGGACTCCCGGCAAATCCAGGACATAGCTCCAGGATTCAACACCGGACAACCACTGGGAAGCGCACCGCCTGATCCGGTTTCGGATCACGGTGTTTCAGCCGTTCGCCTGGGCAGCCCTTGTTTCTTAACAGGGATTCACGTCTAGGACTGCCATGTACAACCGATCTATTCTTGTCGAACAAACCGACCCCGAACTGTTTGCAGCCATCCAGGCTGAGAACGCGCGTCAGGAACACCACATCGAGCTGATTGCCAGCGAGAACTACGCTTCGCCCGCCGTCATGGCCGCGCAAGGCTCGCAGCTCACCAACAAATACGCCGAGGGCTACCCAGGCCGCCGCTACTACGGCGGATGCGAACACGTCGATGTAGCCGAGCAACTCGCGATCGACCGCGTCAAAAAAATCTTCGGCGCCGATGCCGCCAACGTCCAGCCTCATTGCGGCGCGTCGGCCAATGAAGCGGTTTTCCTTGCCTTCCTCAAACCCGGCGACACCATCATGGGCATGAGCCTGGCCGAAGGCGGTCACCTGACCCACGGCATGGCGCTCAACATGAGCGGCAAGTGGTTCAACGTGGTGAGCTACGGCCTGAACGACAAGGAAGAAATCGACTACGACGCCATGGAACGCAAGGCGCACGAATCCAAGCCGAAATTGATCATTGCCGGCGCGTCTGCCTACTCGCTTGCCATCGATTTCGCCCGCTTCGCCAAAGTCGCGAAAGACGTCGGCGCAATCTTCATGGTCGACATGGCCCACTACGCCGGACTCATCGCCGCAGGCATCTACCCCAACCCGGTTCCCCACGCAGACGTCGTGACCTCCACGACCCACAAGAGCCTGCGCGGACCTCGCGGCGGGATCATCCTGATGAAGGCCGAACACGAAAAGGCCATCAACAGCGCGATCTTCCCTGGATTGCAAGGTGGCCCGCTAATGCACGTCATCGCGGCGAAGGCCGTCGCTTTCAAGGAAGCGCTCGCGCCCGACTTCAAGATTTATCAGCAACAAGTTTTGACCAACGCCAAGATCGTTGCCGACACGCTCACCAGCCGCGGCCTGCGCATCGTCAGCGGTCGTACCGAAAGCCACGTCATGCTGGTCGATTTGCGCGCCAAGGGAATCACCGGCAAGGAAGCCGAGGCGGTTCTGGGCAGCGCTCACATGACCATCAACAAGAACGCGATTCCCAACGATCCGGAAAAACCCATGGTCACCAGCGGTGTCCGTATCGGCACGCCGGCTATGACGACTCGCGGTTTCAAGGACGAAGAAGCTCGCGCAACTGCCAACCTGATTGCCGACGTTCTGGACAACCCGCGTGACGCAGCGAACATCGACGCGGTCCGCGCCAAGGTACACGCGTTGACCTCGCGCTTCCCGGTTTACCGTTAATCGCGCGCGATAGAAGCAGATAACGTATGAAATGCCCGTTTTGCTCGAACTTGGAGACTCAGGTCGTCGAGACCCGAATTTCCGAAGACGCGGATTTCATACGTCGCAGGCGCCAATGCGGCGCCTGCGAAAAACGCTTCACGACCTACGAACGCCCGGAAGTCACCTTTCCGGCAATCGTCAAGAAAGACGGCCGCCGGATCGAGTACGACCGAACCAAGCTGGCGGGTTCGATGAAGCTGGCGCTTCGCAAAAGGCCGGTAAGCACCGAGCAGGTCGACAACGCGATCGAACGCATCGAAGAAAAGCTCCTCAATCAGGGCGTACGCGAAATCGCATCGAACCGCTTGGGTGAGTTGGTGATGCGCGAGCTGAAGAAGCTCGACAAGGTGGCATATATAAGATTCGCAAGCGTCTACCGAAGCTTCGAAGATATCGACGAGTTCAAGACTCTGGTCGACGAGGTTAGGAAGTAGCCAGGTACTAACCCTTTGGCTAGCGGCGGGCAGGCAAATCAACGCCGCCCGGCCTTTTTGCGGAACTTTTGCACACCCGACACCATCTGTCGGCGCGCACTTTCCGCTCATCGCTTTCGCAAATTAACGCAAAGTTACGCAACGTATCCTCGGCAGCAACCGAAGGGACTTTCTATGCGTGCGCGTTTACAGGCTGGTTTTACGTTGATCGAGGTGATGATCGTTGTTGCGATCGTCGCGATTTTGACGAGCATCGCGCTGCCTATGTACACCGACTACATCCGCACTGGCGCCGTGACCGAAGGGCTGGCGAATCTGTCGGCGCAGCGGATCCGGATGGAGCAGTATTTCCAGGATCACCGCAATTACGACAACGCCTGCGGAAGCGCCGTGGTTCCCACACTTAATCCCACGAAATACTTCACCTATGGATGCAATGCGTCCGGTGCCACCTACTCTTTGAGCGCCACAGGACAGGGAGCAGTCTCCAACTTTGTTTACTCGGTGAACCAGGCAGGCACCCGTGCCACGACGCTGCCCTCGGTCGGTTGGGATTCGACCCGCGCAGCATCTTGCTGGATCATCAAAAAAGACGGCACCTGCTCGTCTTGATTGGATTGCTACCCATGAACACCACACGCTCGCGCTCCTCTGGCTTCACACTAGTAGAAGCTCTGGTCGTGATTGCAATTGCCGGCATGGTCGCGGCGATTGGCGTTCCGCAGTTGAACTCCTACACCCAGAATCAAAAGACCAAAGCCGCTGCTGGAAATCTGGCTGCCGCGATTCAATCGGCTCGCCTCGAGGCGTTGAAGCAGAACAAGAAAGTCCAAATCGTTTTTACCAGTGCGGCGCCGATCGCGGCAAACGCGACCTCAGCGGCCAAAGTCCGCACGGGTCCCAACTGGATCATCCGCTCTATCGATACCGTCCCAAACATCGACCCGACTGCGGTGACCACGTCATATGGATTCATCGACGGATATGACGGCACGAACGTGGGCAGGACAAGTGGCGGACTTCCAGTGGTGACGTTCAATGCATCGGCTGGCGCAGGCGCCCTGACCCACATTGAGTTCAGTCCTCTTTCGCGCGCCACTTTCAATGCAGAAGACGGCGGAAGCGCTGCAACTACCGCGACGATCGATTTCGCAAACGTATTGGGTGGCGCCTGCCAGACCAGCAACACCGATACAACCCACACGATGCGATGCCTGCGCGTCGTCGTCACTCTCGGCGGACAAGCAAAGGTCTGCGATCCGCTAGTAACCGATGTCAAAGACACCCGGAAGTGCACATGATGAAAACCGCTCGATCCGCTCACAGTCAGCAGGGCATTTTCATGATCGAGGCGCTCGTTGCCATCTTGATCTTCTCGCTCGGCGTACTGGCGATGGTAGGAACCGGGGCGGTTTCGGTCAACGCGCAATCTGACGCACAGTTCCGGAGTACTGCATCCCAGCTGGCCGAGCAACTTGCACAAAGTATTTATATGGGCGTCGACTTGACCAGCTCCTCCACGGTTGCAGCCTCTTTGCCGCAGTTTGCGCATCAGACGACGACCGGCGGTACTTGCAACTTTACGGGCACAGCATCGAGTAGCACTATCGTGACCGACTGGATAACCAAGGTGCAGGCGACTTTGCCCAACACAAGCGCCTCGATGATCCAAGTGTCGATCTCGCCCACCAATTTCAATGCGGTAAATATCCTGTTGTGCTGGCAAGGGGCAGGCGATCTCGGTGTGCGCCAGCATAACTACACCGCGTACATCAACTGACAAGCGCCATGAACGATTCCAAAAATATCAGACAAGCCGGCATTTCGCTGGTCGAGATGATGGTCGGCATCGCAATTGGACTTGTGTGCGTTGTCGTCATGTTCCAGGTCATGCAGATGTGGGAGTCGAATCGTCGCACCAGCACCTCGGGAAGCGAAGCGCAGATTGTCGGTTCGGTAGCGTCGTTTCAGTTCGAGCGCGACCTGAAACTGGCCGGCATGGGATTTGGAACGGCGGACGAATTGACGGCGGGCTGCTCCGTGAACTGGCAGAACACAAATCTCGGGCTGACCGCTCAAACGTTCACCCTCGCCCCGGTCGTTATTACGCCCGGCGCGACAGCTGGTGACCCTGTGACGGTCGATATCCTCTACGGCAACTCTTCCTATTTTGTTTCCAACGAGAATGTCGCCGCTTCGCAGAACGCCGCTAAAACAATCGGTGCACAGGCAGGTTTCAACCTTGGCGATCTTGCCGTCTACGCGGGTGTAATTCCCTCTGCTCCGGGCTACACATGCGGCTTGATCCAGGTGACTGGTTTGCCGAACGATCTTGTGACCCTGACCCACGACCTCACGCCGTTCGTGAACCCGTCCGCCAAGCCTGTTCCGCCTGCAACCACTGTCACGGCCGCCGCGTCGTTCTACAACACAGCCACGACACCTGCCGGATATTCGAAAGGGCCGATCTACAACCTCGGACCCGCTCCACATCTGAATCGCTGGACGCTTAACGGCACCAACCTCCAATGGACCAACGTTCTGTCCTCGACCGATGTAAACGTCGTGGCACAGAACGTCGTCAATTTTCAGGCCGAATACCTGATGACTCCTGTCGCAGGCGGCCTGCCTGAAGTGCCGCTTACTCCACCGGTTACCGGTACGGACTGGCGACGCCTGAAAGGGATTCGCTACGCGATGATCGTTCGCCAGCCCGAGTACCTGCCTTATAGCTTGTACGGAAACGGCGCTGGACTTCTTCCCAATCCATCGTGGGCGGGCGGCGCCTTCGTTATGCGAAACATCGATGGCACTACCACGGGTGCCGGCGGCGATATCAATGACTGGACGCACTACCGATACAAGGTCTACGAAGGCACGCTAACCCTCCGCAACATGGTTTGGGCGACTCTATGAGCAAGCAAAAAAACCTCAGAAATCGTCCTGTTGTTGTGCGTTCGACCGGACAGCAGCGCGGCATGGTGCTGCTAGTCGCGCTCGTCATTCTTCTGGCAATGACTCTTGCGGGCGCACTCATGCTGAGAAGCGTCGGTGCTGGAGTCGCGGTTGCAGGAAATCTCGGCTTCAAACAGACATCTATCGCGTCTTCCGACTACGCAATCGAAGACGCACGCGCCTGGCTTTCGGACCCATTGCATATCGCTTCCGACTTCGAGAACGACAACAACCAGACCGGTTACAAAGCGACCTGGGAGCCCAACTTCGACCCGTTGACCTACCCCTGGCATGTGATTCCCGCTAGCGGTGTAGGTACCAGGATGTCTGACACAACGGCGAACGTCGTGATCATGCCCACCGACCTCAATACGGGCAACACGGTGCAGTACATCATTCACCGCCTTTGTAGCGCCACGGGTCCCTTCACCAATTCGGCTGCTCAGAAGTGCGTGACACCGCTTTCAAACGTGACGCTTGCAGGAACTCCATGTATCGGGCTTTGCAACGGCATCGACCCGAAAACCAAGCGACCTTATTACCGAATCACCGCCCAGGTGACCGGTCCGAGAAACACTACGACGTATGTGCAAGTTGTCATGTTCTGACACGGAAGCGAGATAAAAATGAATAAATCCTTCGTCAAAAAAGTATCCCTCGCGGGGTCGATCGCGCTCGCGATATTTGCATCGGTTGTAGCCAGCCAGTCGCAGGCAGCCATCACGGACATTTCTCAGTCGCCGGTCAGCAGTAGCCGAACCGCCGTCGTGAAGTCGAACATCATGTTGTTGATGGACACGTCGACCTCGATGGGCTGGACGCACATGCCCGACGACATCGAGACGACCACTGTGTTCCCGGTTGGCTATCGCAACTATCAGTGCAATGCGATGTACTACAACCCGAACAAGGTGTACAAGCGTCCCAAGGGTCCCACCGGCCTGCTCGACGTTCCCGACTTCAATGCTGCGCGCTATAACTACTACTCTTCCGATACGAGCGTGGTCGATCTGCGCAGCGCGTTTCAGGCATTCGATGCCAACACCCGCCGTATTCAAGGTAGCGCACCCGGCGTAAACGACACGCCCCAAGCCGCTTACTACTATCTCTACTCCGGAACCGCAGCCGCTACCGCAAGCTACAAGACTTCGCCCTGTACCGATGCCGACACAGGCGCAATTAACACCGCGACCACTTTCCCAGCCACAGACGGCGGCACGTGGACACGCAAGCTGGTGACTGCGACCTCCGGCCCTGGCGCATCGGACGAACGCCAGAACTTCGCGATCTGGTACACCTACTACCGTACTCGTCTCGGTTTGATGAAGAGCGGTATTGCACTTGCATTCGCACCGCTCTCCTCCAACTACCGGGTCGGCTTCATCTCGATGAACCCGACTAATGCTCCCGGCACCGCCGACAGCCCGGTCAACGCAAGCAAATACCTGGCGCTCGGCGATTTCGATACGACGCAACGTACCAACTGGTTTGCGAAGCTGTTCTCGCAAACTGCGTCTGGATCGTCTCCGGCACGTGAAGGTCTGGCTCGTGTCGGCCGTTATTACGCCGGCGCAACCGACAAGATCAACAAGAGCATGGGATCTGACCCGGTTCAATACAGTTGTCAGCAGAACTTCACCATCATGACGACCGACGGGTACTGGAACGCGGCGCAGGAAGGCAACGGCCCGGTTGGCCTCGACGGCGTCACGCCAGTGGGTCAGCAGGACGGCACTTTGACTGACAACTCCGGCCTTACGCCCCGCCCGATCTGGGATGGCGGTATCGGCGGCTCGCGCATCATTACCGACCAGAGCAACACGTACGCGTATGCAAATTGCAGTGGCGGCTGGTTCAACATGACGACGTCACAGATTACGATCACGACAGCGCAGAACCTGCAACGTACGAATCAAATTACGCAGAGCACGTCTCAACGCACGATTAGCACCGCTCAGATCACGAAGGCCACAAGCCAAATCACGAAGGCCACCAGCCAGCTGACTCAAAGTACTGCGCAGATCAATCAGCGCACCAGCCAGACGACGCAGAGCACCAGCCAGAACAACTATTCGACGTCTCAACTGCGCCAAAGCACTTCGCGCATCGATCAAAGCACTGCACAGGTCTCTGCGTCGACATCGCAACTGACTCGCAGCACTTTCCAGAACACCGCGACGACCTCGCAAGTCACGCAATCGACGGCGCAGATCAACAAGAGCACATCGCAGATCAACAAGAGCACATCGCAGCTCCAACAAAGCACCTCGCAACTGCGCGTCTCGACTTCGCAGACAAGCCAGAGCACCGCCCAGATCAAGACGAGCACATCGCAGTTGACGCTGAGCACCTCGCAATTGACCCAGAGCACGTCCCAAACGGCGCAGTCGACTTCGCAGCTCAACAAAAGCACGTCGCAGCTTACCCAGAATACTTCACAGCTGACGCAAAGCACGACGCAGATCAAGCAAAGCACATCACAACTGACTCAAAGCACATCGCAGTTGCAAAAGAGCACTCAACAGCTTCGTCAAAGCACCAGCCAGACTTTCTCGTATGACGCAGCCACCGAGCAATCGACGCCAGTTTCATCCTGCACTCCTGGGGGCAACATATCCTGCTCGACAATGACGACGGGCCCGACTCCGGTCGCGTCCTGCACCGCAGATTCCCCCACGGTGAACAACGGCTACACCACTACCACCTGCGCATCGGTCACTACGGGCCCGACCGGCGTCGCATCGTGTACTTCAGCTGCAGCGACTTCCACGAACAGCTACACATCGACCTCCTGCAACACCGCAACCACCGGCCCGACTGGCGTGGCGCTTTGCTCGGCGGCCGCCGCATCGTCATCCAACAATTACCTGGCAACGACTTGCAATACGCTCACTTCCGGTCCTACGGCGGTGGGTTCTTGCACCTCGGCATCGGCCAACTCCGGCAACAACTTCACGTCGACGACATGTGCGACCACGAACACCGGCCCAACCGGCGTTGCAAGTTGCACGCCGTCAGCTGCGACCTCGACCAACAGCTACCTGCAAACGACCTGTTCAACACTGACCACCGGCCCGACCGGGGTCGCATCGTGCACCGCGGCAACTGCTGACTCCACAAACAGCTACACCACGAAAACCTGCGCGACACTCACCTCGGGCCCAACCCCGTCGGCGAGCTGCGCGAACGCAGCCGCCAGCTCGACCAACAGTTACGTCACGACAACCTGCAATACAGTTACCACCGGCCCGACGTTCGTTGCGTCATGTATTCCGGCAGGCGCGTCTTCGACTAACAGTTACACCGCGACGACCTGCACGCCGACGACCTCCGGTCCAACGGGCGTGGCATCGTGCGCCGCCTCCGGTCCCACCTCGACCAACGGCTACACCACCACCAGTTGCAACACCGCGACGACCGGCCCGACAGGCGTCTCGTCCTGCACGCCGTCCAGCGCAACATCGACGAACAGCTATACGGCGACAACTTGCAATACGCTAACCAACGGTCCGACCCCGTCGGCTAGCTGTACCGCAGCGACAGCCAGCTCGACCAACAGCTGGACCACGACAACTTGTTCGTCGGCCAACACCGGCCCGACGTTTGTTCAAACGTGTACTGCCGCAACAGCCAGTTCGACCAATAGCTACGTGACCACTTCGTGCAACACCGCGACCACTGGCCCAACCGGTACGTCGTCTTGCACACCTATCACCGCGACTTCCGGAAACAACTGGATGACCACGAGTTGCAACACCGCGACGACCGGCCCGACCGGCGTGGCTTCGTGCACTCCGATCAGCGCAGGAGGCGGCAACAACTACACCGCGACCACCTGCAACACCGCGACCACCGGCCCCACTCCTTCGGCAGCATGCACCAACGCAGCGGCAGGTTCCGGAAACAGCTACGTGGCAACGAGCTGCACCACGGCGACCTCTGGCCCAACGCCTTCCGCGTCTTGCACTGCAGCGGCGGCAGGATCAGGTAACTCATACACCACGACCACCTGCAACACAGTGACCTCTGGCCCCACGATCGTGTCCTCCTGCACCCCGTCGGCTGCGAGCGGCACAAACAACTGGACGACCACAACTTGCGGCTCGACCGGAGGCACGACCAACGTTGGTACTTGCGTTCCACAGTCGCCCAATGCGAGCAACAACTACACGACGATCACCTGCGGCAACAACAACACCGGCCCGACCGGGGTAGCAACCTGCACGGCGTCGCCTGGCACGTCGAGCAACGGTTACGTCACCACCACCTGCAATACGGTTACCAGCGGTCCGACTCTTGTGACATCGTGCACCCCGCAAACGGCTGGCTCCGGCAATTCATACGTAACCCGTACTTGCAGCACCGCCACCACGGGCCCGACAGCGACGGCATCGTGCACGCCAGTTCCGGCGAGTTCGAGCAATAACTACGTCTCCACCACCTGCAACACCGTCACTTCGGGTCCCACCGGCGTTGCCAGCTGCACGCCGTCCTCGGCGAGCGGTCTCAACAACTACACGAACACCACTTGCGATACAGCGATCGGAGGCCCCACAGCCATCGCTTCGTGCACACCAGTCGCGGCAGGTCCCGGCAACAGCTACGTCGCAACAACCTGCGCGGTGGCAACCAGCGGTCCGACCTTTGTCGCAAGCTGCACTGCGAGCGGGCCGACGTCTGCAAACTCTTTCGTGACCACGACCTGCAACACGACCAACACCGGTCCTACTCCGGTTGCCTCCTGTACCGACACCCCTGCAGCGTCCGGAAACAACTACTTGGCCACCACCTGCAATACGGTGACTTCGGGACCGACTGGTGTTGCAAGTTGCACAGCGTCAGGTGCAAGCTCCACGAACAGCTACACCGCGACCACCTGCAACACCGTCACCACGCCCGCCACTGGCGCCGCATCGTGCACGAACGAAGCCGCTGGTCCAGGCAACGCCTACACGGTCACCACCTGCAACACCGTTAACACATCGGTGTTCGCAGCCTCCTGCGCGAACGCAGCGAAGAGCGCTGGCAACCTTTACACCTCAACTACCTGCACCACCGCTGCCACTGGCCCGACTCCCACGGCGTCGTGCTCGCCGATCGCAGCTTCTGCCAGTAACAGTTACCTGGCGACCACTTGCAACACGGTCAGCAGTGGTCCGACCGGCGTTGCGTCATGCACGGCGTCTCCGGCCAGCTCGACCAATTCCTACACCGCGACCACATGCGCGAACGTCGATACCGGTCCGACTGGCGTGGCAAGTTGCACGGACTCGTCGCCCACTTCCACCAACGGCTACGTGACGACGACTTGCTCGACCAACAACAACGGCCCGACCGCTACGAACTCATGCACGAACGCGACGGCGAATTCGGGCAACGGATTCACCACCACGACATGCTCGACCTCTACCTCTACGCCCACCTTGACGCAGAGCTGCACAGTCGCAGGCGCGACTTCTGCCAACGGCTACGTGTCGACGGCCTGTGCACCGGTGACTGGCCAGAAGATCCAGTACACCAACACGACCACGACCACGACCTACCTAACCAGCGGTTCGTACACCATCGGTGATCCAACCAACACGAACGTCGATGTCAAGGCAGCGACCGATCTGGAACCCGGTGCGTGCTATACGCCGGGCGTTGCTCCAGCGCTACCGACGCTCCCGGTCAACGGCCGTCCGTCGGGCACGCTTCCGCCGCTTTCCACTGCGTTCGTTTCCACCTGCACGACCTGGCCCTGTGCGACTAACGTCACTGGCACGACCAATACCGGCAGCTCGAACTCGCTGGCAGACGTGGCGCAGTATTACTACACGACCGATCTGCGTCCTTCCATGACCAACGACGTAGCAGGAAGCGGAACCGGACCCGAAGACGACCGGGCAACCTGGCAACACATGACCACCTTTGCCGTCGGCCTGGGTGTGTCGGGTACTTTGAACTACGACCCGAATTACAAGAGCGCAACGACCGGAGACTTTGCGGACATTCGCTCAGGTGTGAAGAACTGGCCCGCTTGGCCCGATCCGACGCTGGATTACACCAACAACGGGCTGCTGTACAACGACGCCCGCTCGATCGATGACTTCTGGCATGCAGCGGTCGACGGTCGCGGACGTTACTTCAGCGCGAACGATCCGGACGCGGTGGTGAACGGCCTGACCGATGCGCTAGCCGGTATCAAGTCGCTGTCCGGTTCGGGTGCAACCGCAACACTCACCTCATCGGTTCCCACCGCCGGTGACAACACGACCTTCGTAAGCTCGTTCACCAGCGAAAAATGGACTGGGGACTTGAAGGCTTACCTGATCAACCTGACCAATGGAAACATCTCGGGTACGTCGGAATGGTCTGCACAGACCAAGCTAGACGGCCTGTCCGGGAATGCTTGCGACAACCGCAAAATCTACACGTTCCGTTCGGGCAACGCCGGCAACCTGGCAGAGTTCACCTGGAACACACGTCGTTGCGATGCTGCGTTCGCACCCATCGGCAGCCCGTTGACGGACATGACGGCCGCCCAGCAGGACTACTTCGGAATCACCGCAGCAGCCCAGTTCACGCAGTACAACGACATGTCGGATGGCACTGGCGGCACGCAGGATCAGCGGGGCGCAGTCGCCGGTGCCAACCTGGTGAACTTCCTGCGTGGACAACGCGGCATGGAAGGCTTTGTGTCGAACAACGCAGGCAAGCTGTACCGCAGCCGCGAGCACCTCCTGGGTGACATCATTGGCTCGCAAGCGCTTTATGTGAAAGAGCCTTCGTACTCTTACCAGGATGCTGGCTACGCCACTTTCAAGTCGGACAACGCATCGCGCACCCCGGTGGTGTATGTCGGCGGCAACGACGGCATGTTGCATGCTTTCAAGGCGCCGAAGATCGCGACTGATGCCGATGGCGTCTCCACGACGACAGACTCGACGTCGGGCACCGAACTGTGGGCCTACATCCCTTCCGCAATCATGTCCAAGATGCCCGTCCTGGCAGATACCGAATACGGCAGCAAGCACGAATTCCTCGTGGACGGCTCACCAGCCTATGGCGACGTCAACACCGGTACATCAGCCGCACCGGCCTGGAAGACGATGGTCGTTACCGGACTGGGCGCCGGCGGCAAGGGCTACTTCGCGATGGACGTGACCAACCCGACATCGCCCAAGGCAATGTGGGAGTTCACGTACAGCGACACCTGCTTCGACCCGACCAGCGCCACTCCTGCTTACGCGGATTGCTATGTGGGCTTGTCGTTCGGACGTCCGATCATCACCAAGCTTCAGGATGGCACCTGGGTGGTTCTGGTCACCTCGGGCTACAACAACATTGCCGGCAAAGCGCTGGATGGGCATGGATTCCTATATGTGCTGAATGCAGCCACGGGCCAGATCCTGTATCGCCTCGACACAGGCGCCGGCGACTCCACTACACCTAGCGGCCTGCGTGAAATCAACACGTATGTGCCTGATCTCGTGTCCGACAACACGACACAACGTGTGTATGGCGGCGACTTGCTTGGCAATGTCTGGCGCTTCGACGTCAACGGCATTTACGATCCGGCTGGCCGCGAAGCTTCGCTGGTGGCGCGTGCACTCGATGCAAATCTGGCGCCCCAGCCGATCACCACTCGTATCCAGCTTGCCGAGTACGACAACAAGACGGTTCTGCTCCTGGCAACTGGCCGTCTCTTGGGAGTCGGCGACGTGGCCGACAGCCAGGTCCAGTCGGTCTACGGTTTCTTCGACACGCTGACCGCGTCCTCGCAGATATCCAACCTGCGCGGCGCACTCAAGCCTCTCGTTCTGTCGACCACGGGCACCGGCGCTGCGGCTACCCGCGCGGTCACGTGTACAGCTGGCTCGATTGCGGCCTGTAGCGTTATCGGAAACTGGTATATCGATTTGACAGACTCCGGTGAACGGGTGAACGTCGATCCGCAAGTTGCACAAGGCGTGCTGACCTTCGTGAGCAACGTGCCGGAAAGCTCGGCTTGCTCGGCAGGCGGCTCCAGCTGGATCAACTACGTGAATCTGCTCACCGGTGAATCGGCAGTCGGCGGTGTGGTCTCGCGCAAGTTGGGTGACACACTGAGTACCGGCCTCGCGATCTACTATGTGAACGGCATCATCCGCTTCGGATCGACGAACGCGCAAACTCGCAGCCAAAGCTCCGATGGCAGCGGTTATCAAACCGGGTCGGGCGCGGCAGCCGCAACTGCGGGCGGCAACATCGGCGGCGGCACGGGTGCAGGCCTTGTGAACCATCCGCTGGGCAAGCGCATCAGCTGGAGAGAAATTACGGACGACAAAGACAAGTAAGTCGCACGCTCGCGCCAGTTGAATGCGCTTTTCTCGAACCTTGAACCAGGCGGACGTAGCCCCATTGATGGCGGCTGCGACCGCCTCTTTTCTTCTACACGCCATTTTTGTCGTGGGGCTGCCACCGTCCTTGTCCGGATCGTCCAAATCCACGAACTCGCAAACCATGCAGGTCAGGGTGTTGTCCGAAGACTCTGCGAAGCCACAGGATGCCGTGTCGACCAGACTGTCCCTAAGCCCGGTGGAGAACCAAAGCGTCACCTCGAAGACTTCCGTAGGGACGCCGGTGACTGTTCAGAACGACAGTCCGCAGTCCGGGCAATCGGGCAAAAGAGATCTGGGTGCAGTTTCGAAAATAGAAGACGGAGGCCGCAAGCTCATGCCAACTGCGGAAGGAAGTGGCACCGACGCGCAGAAGGCGGCTCCGGCTCCTGCCCCGAGCGGCCTTCCCCCCGCCCCCAGCTATCACGCAGCCGGCGAACTCGATCCGCCACCCAGCCCCCTCGCCGATATCGAGCCAGCCTACCCCCAAGCCGCCGGAACGCGCGATGGCCGCGTCGTCATCCGCATCCTGATCGCGGCCGACGGCTCCGTCGACAACGTCGCAGTCGTGCGCTCCTTCCCTCAAGGCTTTTTCGAAGATTCCGCGATAGCCGCTTTTGGACAGGCGAAGTTCTCCCCCGGCATGATCAAAGGTGTTCCTGTCAAAAGCCAGATCACCATCGAGGTGCTTTACACACCGGTGAACAGGGGTGCAGCCGTTTCGGGTGCGCGCTGAAAGAAGTTGGACCGACGCGCCGAGTCACAATCCCCCCATGCACCCCCTCTGGCAAACCGCCCTCGCCCTCGCAAAAAAAGCCATCAACCTGTCCGACCCCAACCCCCGAGTCGGCTGCGTCATCGCATCTCCCTCCGGCGAAATCATCTCCACCGGCCACACCCAGCAAGCGGGCGGCCCGCATGCCGAAGTGATGGCACTCCGGGACGCGCAAGCGAAAAACATTTCCGTAAAAGGCGCGACAGCCTGGGTCACGCTCGAGCCGTGCTCTCACTACGGGCGCACGCCGCCGTGTGCCAACGCGCTGATCGAAGCTGGCATTGCACGGGTGAACATCGCTCTTCAAGACCCGAACCCGAAAGTGGTGGGCAACGGCATTCGTCTTCTGAAAGCAGCCGGCATCGAGGTCGATGTTCTCGACCCTTCGGATGAAGTTGCCGTTGCAGCTTATGAATTGAACATCGGCTTCATGAGCCGCATGACCCGCGGTCGGCCGTGGGTGCGGATGAAAGTGGCGGCGTCGCTCGATGGTCTCACCGCATTGCCCAATGGCAAAAGTCAGTGGATCACATCGGACGAAGCGCGCAAAGACGGTCACGCTTACCGCTCACGCGCGAGTGCAGTTCTCACTGGCATCGGCACCCTGCTTGCCGACGATCCCCTGCTCGATGTGCGCCTCGTTCCAACATCGCGCCAGCCCACGATGGTGATCGTCGACAGCAAGCTGGAAACGCCCGCGAGTGCAAAGGCGTTCTCGGTTCCGGATCGGGCGGTGCTGATCTACACCGCAAGCTCCTCCGAAAAAATCGAACTGAAGGGTCTCGCGACCGTCGTTTCTCTTGCGAACGCGTCGGGCAAGGTCGATCTGCAGGCCATGTTGAACGACCTTGCCATGCGCGAAGTGAACGAGCTTCACCTGGAGGCCGGCAGCAAATTGAACGGCTCCTTCGTGCGCGAAGGTCTGGTGGACGAGTTTCTGATCTACATGGCGCCCAAATTGATCGGGGAAGGCTGGCCAATGGCTTCTTTCGGGCCGCTGAAAGAGTTGTCCGACTCGGTGCAGCTTCGGTTCGTATCGAGCGAGATGGTCGGTGCAGATCTTCGGATCCTTGCCAGGACGATAAAAACCTAGCAATTCAGGCGATTTCGGGAGATTCCACGAGATTTCGGCATCCGAGAGGTTTTTATCGGCGCCTGGCCAATTGCCGAGTCAATCCCTGCGAAAATACGCCCATGTTCACCGGAATCATCACCGGCGTGGGGCGTATCGTCGCCGTCCACGACCTGGGTAGCTCTTTACAGTTCGGCAAGCGTCTGACCATCTCGACGCCCGCCGGGTATCTCGACGACGTGGCTCTGGGGGACAGCATTGCGCTCAATGGCGCGTGCATGACGGTCACCACGTTCAACCCATCTGCCGGCGAATTCACGATCGATATTTCCGCCGAATCGCTAGCCAAGACTTCCGGCCTCGACCAGCAAAACGCCGTCAATCTGGAAAAAGCCATGCGCGCGAGCGACAGGCTCGGCGGTCACATCGTCTCGGGACATGTCGACGGCATCGGCAAAGTCACCTACTTCGCGAAGATCGGCGAAAGCTGGGAACTGCGAATTCTTGCGCCACAGGAAATCGGGCGATTCCTTGCCTACAAAGGCTCTGTCACGGTCAATGGCGTGAGCCTTACCGTGAACAGCGTCGTCGACAAAAGCGGCGAAGATTCCGGCACCGAAATCAGCATCAACCTGATCCCGCACACGGTCGAAAACACCGCGCTGGGCACCCTCTCCGAAAACTCGCTGGTGAATCTTGAAATCGACCTTATGGCTCGATACCTCGAACGCATGCTTCAGTCGGGCGCAATTCAATTGCCGGTTGTCAAAAGCAACTAGGCAGCCAAGGAAAATCATGAGCACTTCAGCTTCCATCACATCAATCGCCAAGCCAGCTGCAAGCCGAGCGCCTGTCGGCATATCGTCTGTCGAAGAAATCGTCGCCGACATCAAGGCCGGCAAGATGGTCATCCTGGTCGACGAAGAAGACCGCGAGAACGAAGGCGATCTCGTCATTGCGGCCGATCACATCACAACCGAAACCATCAACTTCATGGTGCGATTCGCGCGAGGCCTCGTGTGCCTGACCTTGTCGCGCGAAATGTGCGAGCGGCTCAACCTGCCGCCTATGGTGGCGCGCAATGGCGCGAAGCATTCCACCGCATTCACCGTTTCGATAGAAGCGGCCGAAGGCGTGACGACCGGCATATCCGCCGCAGATCGTGCGCGAACCGTACAAGCGGCAGTTGCGCCAAACGCCAAGGCCAGCGATCTGGTTCAGCCGGGTCACATCTTTCCTTTGCAGGCAGTGGACGGCGGTGTGCTGATGCGCGCCGGGCATACCGAAGCCGGCTGCGATATTTCCACGATGGCCGGGTGCAGTCCCGCATCGGTCATCTGCGAAATTCTGAATGAAGACGGCACCATGGCGCGTCTTCCGGACCTCCAGATTTTTGCGGCGGAACACGGCCTGAAGATCGGCACGATCGCCGATCTGATCGAGTACCGCAGCCGCAACGAGACGCTCATCGAAAAAATCGGCACACGCCCGATTCAAACCGCGTTCGGCGAATTCACGGTAAGCGCTTATCGCGACAAATCCACTCGCAGCGTTCATCTGGCGATGTGCAAGGGCCAGTGGACTCCGACCGATGCGGTGCCAGTTCGCGTGCATGAACCTTTGTCCATCCTCGACGCACTAGAGGTCAACCGATCCATGCACTCCTGGAGTCTCGATGCAAGCCTTGCGCGCATCTCGAGCGAAGGACGCGGCGTGGCGGTGTTGCTCAATTGCGGTGAAAGCGCCGAGGAACTGGTCGCCCAGTTCGAAGGCACCGCGCGTTCTGCGCAAGCACCCGAACGTGGCCGCATGGATCTACGCACTTACGGCGTCGGCGCACAAATTCTGCGCGACTGCGGCGTGCAAAAAATGCATCTCATGGGACAACCGCGCCGCATGCCGAGCATGGCGGGCTATGGTCTAGAAATCGACAGTTACTTGAACAGGGAATAGAAAAGAATGTTTGGCGCAGAGAAAGGTTCGGCTGACAAGCTGAACGGAAAAGATTTGGTGGTTGCCATCGTGCAGGCACGCTTCAACGAAAGCGTGACCGACGCATTGGCTGCTGCATGCCGCGCCGAGTTGCTCGCATTGGGCGTTCCCGAAAAGCACATCACGCATGTGATGGTGCCGGGGGCGCTGGAAGTGCCGCTTGCTTTGCAGGCGCTTGCCGAACAGGACAAATACGACGCGCTGATTGCACTTGGCTGCATCATTCGCGGAGAGACCTATCACTTCGAATTGGTCGCGAACGAATCCGGATCCGCCGTCACCCGTATCGGGCTCGACTATCAAATGCCGATCGCCAACGCAATCCTCACCGTTGAAAACATGGATCAGGCGATTGCGCGTCAGACCGAAAAAGGCACCGACGCAGCACGCGTTGCTGTCGAAATGGCCAACCTGCTGGATTCGCTGTCATGACCACCTCGTCGCTTCCCCCCGAATCCAAACCATCGGCGAAATCGACCGAGAAAGCCCCCGCGCGCAAAGCTCCGATCAAATCGAACCGTAGCCGCGCACGCGAGTTTGCGCTGCAGGGTCTCTATCAATTTCTGGTTGGCGGAAACGATGCCGTCTCCATTGACGAATTCACGCGCGACCTGTCCGGTTTCCACAAAGCCGACACCGCCCATTACGACGCGTTGCTGCACGGCTGCATCGAAGAAGCGGCAGATCTGGACGCACTGATCGTGCCTATGCTTGATCGCAAGCTCGCAGAAATCTCGCCTGTCGAACGCGCGATCATGTGGATTGGCGCCTACGAAATGATTCATTGCGTAGATGTGCCGTGGCGCGTTGCCATCAACGAATGCGTCGAGCTCGCCAAAGAGTTCGGCGGCACCGATGGACATAAATACGTCAACGCTGTGTTGAATCAGCTTGCGCCGCAACTGCGTCCTACCGAAGTCGGCGCCGATCGTGCCAAGGGCAACGCACGATGAGAATTTCCGGCCGCGCCGAGCGCATCGATCCGTTCTACGTGATGGAAGTTGCGAAGGTTGCGCAGGCGACAGCTGCAAAGGTCGCGAACACCGACAAGCCGATGATCTTCCTGAACATCGGTGAGCCTGATTTCACGGCGCCGCCGCTGGTTCAGGCGGCCGCCGCGAAAGCTATCGAAGAAGGTCGCACCCAGTACACCTCTGCAACCGGTCTGCTCGCACTGCGCCAGAAAATCAGCGGCTGGTACGCCACGCGATTCGGTGTCGAGATCGCACCGAACCGAATCGTCGTGACTGCGGGTGCATCGGCGGCATTGCAGATCGTGTGCCTTGCGCTGATCGACGCGGGCGATGAAATTCTCATGCCCGACCCGTGCTACCCCTGCAACCGCCAGTTCGTGAACGCGGCTGAAGGACGCGCGGTCCTGATTCCGACGATTGCTGAAGATCGCTATCAACTCAATGCGGAGCAAGTGCGCACCGCGTGGGCGAAGAACACGCGCGGAGTGCTCCTCGCTTCGCCATCGAATCCGACCGGCACATCGATTCATCCCGACGAACTGCGAAAGATTCACGAGATAGTCCGCTCGAACGACGGCATCACCATCGTCGATGAAATCTATCTTGGCCTGAGCTACGACGAAACCTTCGGGAAGACGGCGCTCGAAATCGACGAAAGCGTCATCAGCATCAACAGCTTCAGCAAGTACTTCAACATGACCGGCTGGCGTCTGGGCTGGATGGTTGTTCCCGAGCAGCTGGTACCGGTTATCGAACGCATTGCGCAGAACCTGTTCATCTGCCCCAGCACCATTGCGCAACATGCCGCCCTCGCCTGCTTCGAAGGCGAAAGCATCGCAGAGTACGAACGCCGCCGCGCGCAGTTCAAGGCGCGCCGCGACTGGTTCATCCCGGAGCTGAACAAGCTCGGTTTGACGGTACCGGTAATGCCCGACGGCGCTTTCTACGCCTGGGCCGATTGCACCGAAGCCTGCAAACGCCTCGGCCTGAAGAGTAGCTGGGAGTTTGCTTTCGAGATGATCGAGAAAGCGCACGTGGCGCTCACGCCGGGTCGCGACTTCGGCACCGCCGACAGCGCGAAGTACGTTCGCTTTTCCACAGCGAGTTCGATGGAGCATCTGAAAGAGGCGATTGCACGTCTTGCCGCTGTGCCGGGTCTTCGAGCGCCGGTTGAATCGCCTGCAGCCTCACTAGCTGCCTGATCCGATGTTCGAGTTTCCCATTCGAATCTATTGGGAAGACACCGACGCCGGCGGTATCGTTTTTTACGCGAACTACCTGAAGTTTTTCGAGCGGGCGCGCACCGAATGGTTGCGATCGCTTGGCATCGAACAACAGCGACTTCGCGATGAAGTCGGCGGCATGTTCGTCGTGACCGAAACACAGGTGAAATACCTCAGCCCCGCTCGCCTCGATGATGAACTACTTGTTACAGCACAGGTGGTCGAGAGGGGTCGCGCGTCCATGACAATTGCCCAGCGCGCATTCAAGCGAAACGACGGCGATCACTCCGATGGAACACCTACCGCTATCTGCGAGGGAACCATTCGCATCGGATGGGTCGAAGCAATGAGTCTTCGGCCTGCGAGAATTCCGCCAAACATTCTGGAAGCCCTTAAATGAATCAAGATATGTCGATCCTCACCCTGGTGCTGCATGCCAGCTTCGTGGTGCAGCTGGTCATGTTGCTGCTCATCTGCGTGTCTATCGCGAGCTGGGCCGCCATCTTCAAGAAGCTCTTTGCCATCAAGCGCGTCAAGTCGCTGAACGAAGAGTTCGAGCGCGAGTTCTGGTCCGGCACCAGCCTGAACGACCTGTTCGCATCCGCCGCGCAAAACGCGAAGCTGTCAGGCCCGATGGAGCGCATTTTCGCGAGCGGTATGCGCGAATATCAAAAGCTCCGCGAACGCCGCATCACCGATCAGGGCGCATTGCTCGATGGCGCACGCCGCGCAATGCGGGCCAGCTTCCAGCGCGAAATGGACGTGATCGAATCGAACCTGTCCTTTCTGGCCTCGGTGGGCTCCGTGTCTCCTTATGTGGGTCTGTTCGGAACCGTATGGGGGATCATGCATGCGTTCACCGGGCTGTCTGCCATGACACAGGTCACGCTCGCCACGGTTGCTCCGGGCATTGCGGAAGCACTGGTCGCGACCGCCATCGGCCTGTTCTCGGCGATTCCCGCCGTCGTTGCCTACAACCGTTTTGCGCGCGACATCGATCGGGTCGCTATCCAGCAGGAAACCTTCATCGAAGAGTTCTCGAACATCCTGCAGCGCAACGTCGCGGCTCACTCGCCCTCGGGACACTAAGGAGCCGGCATGCCAGGCACCATTTCTCGCGGCCGCGGCCGTCGCACCATCAACGAGATCAACATGGTCCCGTTCATCGACGTCATGCTGGTGCTGCTCATCATCTTCATGGTGACCGCCCCGCTGATCACGCCAAGCATGATCGATCTGCCCAGCATCGGCAAAGCCGCCAAGCAGCCCGACGAAATCATCCAGATCGTGATCAGCAAAGACGAAGCGCTCCAGCTGAAGGTGAAGGACAAGACCACGCCGCTCACCATGAAAGACATTGCCGCATCGGTGAAGCAGGCGTCGACGCCCGGCGCGAATACCGCCGTGGTGATCAGCGCCGACAAGACCGTGAAGTACGAGACGGTCGTGAAGGTCATGGACACCTTGCAACGCAACGGCGTGCAACGGGTCGGCCTCTCGGTACAACTGGCGAACTAAATCGATTTCAGGCGCTCCATACCGCATGCCCACTACCTACGATCGCGTCGACTTCGCACCGCCGCAGCCCAAAGGCTCGGGCAAGTCGTTTGCGCTCGCCGCTTTCGCACATTTGCTGTTGATCGCGGCGCTCACTTGGGGGGTGAACTGGCATGCCGAAGACAACTCCGGCGTGACCGCCGAACTGTGGTCGGCGGTGCCTCAGGAAGCTGCGCCCAGACTTGTGACGCCGGATCCCACCCCCATTCCCCCCACTCCTCCCAAACCCATCCCCACGCCGGAACCCAGGGTCGATCCCAAGCCGGTTCCACCTGAGCCGAAGGTAGATCCCACGCCCAATCGCGACGCCGAAATAGCGATGGAGCAGGAAAAGAAAAAGCGCGAACTTCAAAAACAGGAAGAAGCCCGGGTACAGCAGGCCAAGATCGAAAAAGCAAAGCAGGACAAGGCTCGCGAAGATCAGGCGAAAGCGGACAAGGCCGAAAAGGCGAAGCAGGACAAACTGAAAGCTGATCAGCTCGCCAAGGCCGAGCAAGCGAAACAGGACGCGGACGACAAAAAGAAAGATCTCGCGAAGAAGGCCGCCGACGAGAAAAGGGCAGCCGCCGCGCAGGAGGCCGAGCGTCAGCGGAATCTGGCGCGCATTGCGGGAATGGCGGGCGCGACCGGCGGTGAGAACGCGAGAGGAAACGCTCTGCAGTCGTCGGGCCCATCGGCTGGTTACGCAGGCCGCATACGTGCCCGAGTGAAGCCGAACATCGTCTTTACCGATGACGTCGATGGCAATCCGACCGCAGAGGTCGAAGTCCGGACGGCTCCCGACGGAACCATCGTCGGGCAACGACTCATCAAGAGCAGCGGATCGAAATCGTGGGACGACGCGGTGGTGAAGGCGATCATCAAAACCGAGACCTTGCCGCGCGACACCGATGGTCGGGTGCCATCGTCACTGGTGATTGCGTTCAGGCCCAAGGACTGATTTTCTTCAGGCCTTACTCGTAGACAATCGCCGCCTGCCCCTGATCGGCCTGCGCCATCCAGCTTGCCAGCGCAGCATCGCTCGGGAAAAACTTCGCGTCTTCGCCAAGCTGCAATTCCGCCAGCGCTTTATCTCGCTTGAGCGACAAACGAACAGGAAGTCCGCGCACCAATTCGCCTTGCTCCGATTGCTCGCGCTTCGCCGGAAATTCCTGCAGCAGACGTTTGATGTCGGGCGCTTTGCCGTTCACCGCAACGCGCAGAAACTTGCCGAAATGGCACCTGGCACCGGCTAGATCCCAAACTCGATTCACCTGCAGACGAAGGCCGCCGGAGAAGCGATCGGGCTGAACCTTGCCCATGACGATGATCAGCTCGTCGTCTTTCAGCTGATTCCGGTAGGTGTTGATCGTGTTCTCGTCGGCGGTCGCCTCGATCACGCCGGACTTGTCGTCGATCTTGAACAGCGCGAGCTTGCCGCGTTGCCCGTTGATCACGCGGAAATCGCTCACGATGCCCGCAACCAGTTGCGGCTCGCGCGATTCGGTGAGTTCTTCTATCGAGCGTCGCGCGAATCGGCGCACCTCGAGCGTCACCTCGTCGAACAGATGGCCCGACAGGTAGAAGCCGACCGCCGTCTTCTCGTACGTGAGGCGCTCTTTGACGCCCCACGGAATCACGTCGACCAGATCGGGCTCTTGCGAGCTCGAGCCGTGGTCGTCCATGCCGTCATCGGCCATGTCGAACAGGCCGCCCTGATTCACGTTGGCCTGAGTGACGCTTGAAAATTCGAATGCACGGTCGATCGATGCCGACATAGATGCGCGATTCATGTTGATCGAATCGAAAGCGCCGGCCTTGATGAGCGCATCGACCGCCCGCTTGTTGATCTTGGTGCGATCGACCCGGACGCAGAAATCGAACAGGCTCTTGAACGGGCCGCCCGCTTCTCGCGCCGCGACCATCGCTTCGATCGCCTGCTGGCCGGTACCCTTTACCGCGCCGAGTCCGTATCGAATGACCTTGTCCGAGATCGGCTCGAAACGATGACGTCCGCGATTCACGTCCGGCGGCTCGAACGAGAGACCGAGTTTTTGCGCATCTTCGAACAACACCTTGAGCTTGTCGGTGTCGTCCATTTCGACGGTCATGTTGGCGCAGAAAAACTCCGCCGTGTAATGAACCTTGAGCCAGCCGGTGTGATACGCGAGCAGTGAATAAGCAGCGGCGTGCGACTTGTTGAAGCCGTAGCCCGCGAACTTTTCCATCAAGTCGAAAACTTCGTCGGCCTGTTTTTCGCCAAGACCGTTCTTGGCAGCGCCGGTACGGAAAATGCCGCGATGCTCGGCCATCTCCTCGGCCTTCTTCTTGCCCATGGCACGACGCAGCAAATCCGCGCCGCCGAGCGAGTAGCCGCCCAGCACCTGCGCGGTCTGCATCACCTGCTCCTGATAGACCATGATCCCGTAGGTTTCCGAGAGCACTTTCTCGACCAGCGGATGCGGATACTCCACTTCCTCTCGACCGTGTTTACGCGCCACGAAGCTGGGAATCAGATCCATTGGACCGGGGCGGTACAAGGCGTTGAGCGCGATCAGATCTTCCAGGCGGGTCGGCTTCGCGTCGCGCAGCATGCCTTGCATGCCGCGACTTTCGAACTGGAACACGGCTTCGGTCTTGCCTTCGGAAAACAGCCTGTAGGTGGCCTTGTCGTCCAGCGGAATATTCTCGAACGCGAAGTTCTCCTGCCCCGCGTGACGCGCAACGATGAAGTCTTTCGCGATTTCCAGAATCGTGAGCGTGGCGAGACCCAAGAAGTCGAACTTCACCAGGCCGATCGCTTCGACGTCGTCCTTGTCGTACTGGCTCACTGCGGAATCGCTGCCGGGCTGTTGGTACAGCGGACAAAAATCGGTGAGCTTGCCCGGTGCAATCAGCACGCCACCCGCATGCATGCCGACGTTGCGAGTCATGCCTTCGAGCTTCTGCGCGAGAGCCAGCAGCGTTTTGACTTCGTCTTCTTTTTCGAGGCGTTCGGCCAGAACAGGCTCCGCCTTGATTGCGCCATCGATGGTGATGTGCTGGCCCGGTTTGTTCGGAATCAGCTTGGAGATGCCGTCGCAGAACATGTAGCTCATGTCGAGCACGCGACCCACATCGCGGATAGCCGCGCGCGCGGCCATGGTTCCGAAAGTCGCGATCTGGCTCACTGCGTCTTTGCCGTACTTGAGCTTCACGTAATCGATCACGCGATCGCGGTTGCTCTGGCAGAAGTCGATGTCGAAGTCGGGCATCGACACCCGCTCCGGGTTCAGGAATCGCTCGAACAGCAGGTTGTATTGAAGCGGGTCGAGATCGGTGATCTTCATCGCGTAAGCAACCAGCGATCCGGCACCCGATCCACGACCGGGTCCCACGGGGCAGCCATTCTTTTTAGCCCAGTTGATGAAGTCGCCCACGATCAGGAAGTAGCCGGGAAAGCCCATCTTCAGAATCGTGTTGATCTCGAACTCGAGCCGTTCCACATAACGTGGACGCTCGGCATCGCGCTTCGCTACGTCGGGATACAGATGTTCGAGTCGTTGCTCCAGCCCCTCGAATGACGTAAACCGGAAATACTCGTCAGGAGACATGCCGTTGGGCGTGGGGTAGTTCGGCAGTTGCGGCTTACCCAGTTCGAGCACCAGATTGCATCGCTTGGCAATCTCTGCAGTGTTCGCTATCGCGCTCGGAATGTCGGCGAACAGCGCCTCCATTTGCGCAGTCGTCTTGAAATACTGTTCGCGCGTGAACTTGCGAATTCGACGCTGATTGCCGAGGATCTCGCCTTCGGAAATACACACTCGCGCCTCGTGCGCTTCGTAATCGTCTTCGGCAGTGAATTGAACCGGATGCGTCGCGACCACCGGCAAGCTCAGGCGTGCGGCCAGCTTCACCGTCGAAGCCACATTGGCCTCATCGTCGGGACGTCCGGCGCGCTGGATTTCCAGATAGAAGCGATGCGTAAAAATCTGCGCGAGTTGCAGCGCATGATCCGCAGCTTTCGACTCGTCGCCGTTGATCAGCGCCTGACCGACCGGCCCCGAATGCGCGCCGGACAGCACGATCAAGCCCTCGCCCAACTCCCGCAACCATTCGAGTTTGCAAACGGCCAGGTTCTTGACCACGTTTTTGGTCCAGGCACGCGCCAACAGCTCGGAAAGATTCAAATACCCCTGACGGTTCTGAACCAGCAGCACCAGCCGCGACGTCACGCCCAGGTCCTGCCCCATGCCTTCCAGGTAAATCTCGGCGCCGATGATCGGCTTGACGCCCTTGCCCCGCATTTCCTTGTAGAACTTGATCGCGCCGAACAAATTGCTCAGATCGGTAATAGCCAGCGCGGGTTGCTTGTCGGCTACTGCGGCCTTGGCCAGCTCGTCGATTCGGTTGGTTCCGTCGACAACGGAAAATTCGGTGTGAATGCGCAGGTGAACGAACATGAATGCATTGTAGAAAAGGTCGGGCCGCGAATAGCTCTTGACGAGTCCATAAAATAGCGTTGTGAATCAGATCCCGAACCCCATTCTTAACATTTCCGCGTACAAATTCGTGGCCATTTCGGACCCCGCAGAATTGCGGGAAACCTTGCAGGCACGGGCCTTTGCGCTCGGTTTGAAAGGCACGATCCTGATTGCCGAGGAAGGAATCAATCTCTTCCTGGCCGGCAACGAAAATTTAATTAAAAAATTTGTTTCCGATCTGAACCTCGATTCCCGGTTCGCCGACATCGCTCCCAAGGAAAGCTGGTCCGACACCCAGCCGTTTCGCAAACTTCTCGTCAAGGTCAAGCGCGAGATCATTCGCATGAACCATCCGACGATCAAGCCGCAAGATGGTCGCGCACCGGCAGTGAATGCCGAGACCGTCAAACGATGGCTAGACCAAGGCGTCGACGACCAGGGTCGACCCGTCGTGACGCTGGACACGCGAAACGCATTCGAGGTGGACCAAGGAACGTTCGACAACGCAATCGATTGGCGAATCGACAAGTTCAGCGATTTCCCGGCGGCGCTCGATGCTCACAAAAAAGAGCTCGAAGGAAAGACCGTCGTGAGCTTTTGCACAGGCGGAATTCGCTGCGAAAAAGCGGCCATCTTCATGCGCGAAGTGGGGGTCGAGAATGTCTACCAACTCGAGGGCGGCATCCTCAAATACTTCGAGGAAACCGGGGGCGCGCATTACACCGGCGGATGCTTCGTGTTCGATGAACGCCGTGTGCTCGACTCAGGACTCGCGGTCAGCCCCTTGATCGACCCGGACGAAAAAATCTGACTTCGCTTTTCAGGTCGGAAAGGGAGTTGCCGGCAGCGGAATGAAGTCGTGCTCACCGGGCACGCGCTCGAACCCGCCCTCGCCCCAAAGCAAGGCAGCTTCCTTGATTCGTTCCTTGCGGCTCGACACGAAGTTCCACCACATGAATCGCGGGCCATCGAGAGGCGCTCCACCAACAATGACTGCACGAAGCGGCGCAGTTGCATTGCTGGCACAAGACAGTGTGAAAGCCGCGTCGGTTTCCATGACAGCCATCTGCTTCGGCGCAATCGCCTGTCCATCGATGACGGCGCCTTCGGTGACAGGATAGACAGCCAGTTCGGCAGAGCCTGCGGGTATATCGATGCTCGCACCAGGCTGCAGCTCGATATCCAGATAAGTCGTCGGCGACACTGCCGACACCGGCGATGCAGCGCCGAACATGCGCCCAACCAGCACGCGAACCTTCGCGCCATCCATGTCGATTTCCGGGATGTCGTCTGCCGGCGTGTGCTCGAAGAATGCGGGAATTTCCTCTTTGTCTGCAGGCAGCGCGATCCACAGCTGCAAGCCGTGATTCACATAAGAAGAATCTTTGAGATGCTCCGGACGACGCTCGGAATGCACTATGCCGTTTCCTGCAGTCATCCAGTTGATGGCACCGGCTTCGATGAGCTGCTCCGATCCGAGGCTGTCGCGATGCATGATCGCGCCTTCGAACATGTAGCTGATGGTTGCAAGGCCGATATGCGGATGCGGCCTCACGTCGAAATTGGATTCGGGCGGCACTGTCACCGGCCCAAAGTGATCGAAGAAAACAAAAGGTCCGACGCTGCGCTGCTGCGCCGCGGGCAGAACGCGGCTGACGAGGAAGCCCCCTCCCAGATCTTTGGAGTGACCGTCCAGAAGGTGATTCGTCGTCATGTGGGGTGCCTCTTTGTTTCGATAAATCAAAATTCGATTTTGAATGGGTTTTTCAATGCTTTTTATTTCTTGCCGAGCTTCGCGTCAACGCTCCAGGCACCGGCGCCGAATGCTGCAAATGCCAGCAGGCCGCCCGCGATGGCGATGTTCTTGAAGAAATTGGTCTGCTGCATCATGACTTGAGCAGCCGGTGCCGACCAGAACGGATGGAATGCCAGTGCAGTTGCGATGGTGAAGAGCGCAACGACCAGCGCCGAGATGCGGGTCTTGAATCCGACGAGCAGTGCAATCCCGAGGACCAGCTCGCAGATGATCGCGACGACGACACCCAAGGACGGTACGGGCAAACCGGCTGAAGCGATGTATGCAGCGGTACCGGAAAAATTCATCAGCTTGGACAAGCCTGCCGGAATGAAAAGCGAAGCGATAAAGATGCGGCCGACTAGCGATGCGAGATTTTGTTGGTTGTTCATGGTTGGTTTAGGTTGGTTTTGTTAAGTGAAATTAAAACGCGAGATTATGAAAACAAAAGGCCCGCAGCAAAAATTTACTGCGGGCCGATGGAAAGTTATGGCGCCAGATCGAACACCAGCACTTCGGCGTCGTGCGCCTTGTCGATGGTGACTTCGCTCTCTTTCGCGATCATGGCAGCGTCACCTGTCGTGAGCGGCGTGCCGTTCACGCTGACGCTTCCGCGAATCACCTGCACATAGCCCAGGCGCTTCGGATCGAGTTCGATTTTGCTCGACTCGTTTCCATCGAACAGGCCGGCGTACAGCTTCGCGTCGGCGTTCAGCGTCACAGACCCTTCCGATCCATCGGGCGATGCGACCAGACGCAGCTTGCCGCGCTTTTCTTCCGGCGCGAAAGTCTTCTGCTCGTAGCTTGCCGGAATGCCGGCCTTGTTCGGAAGAATCCAGATTTGCAGGAAATGAGTCTGCGCGTCTTTCTTGTGATTGAATTCGCTGTGCATTACGCCATTGCCGGCACTCATGCGCTGAACGTCGCCGGGCGGGATCGAACGGCCGTTGCCCATGCTGTCCTGATGCGCGAGTTCGCCTTCCATCACGTAGCTCAGGATTTCCATGTCGCGGTGGCTGTGCTTGCCGAATCCGGTTCCGGGCGCGATGCGGTCTTCGTTGATCACGCGAAGGTTGCCGAAGCCCATGTGCTCCGGGTCGTGATAACCGGCAAACGAAAAGCTGTGCATCGACTTGAGCCAGCCATGATCGGCTTCGCCACGGTCTTCCGATTTTCTGATCTTGAGCATTTGAAACTCCTTCTCTGTATTTCCGTTGGTTGATGCATCTCGTGAATGCATGAAACGAATGTAGGTCCGACCTGCCCCCTGATCACCGCTTCCGGATTGATGGCATCATTCAAAAAAACTGAACGAAAATAGCTTGACTGGACGATTTTTATGCCGACTCCCCGCGAAGTACTCACCCCAGACGCCCTCTCGATGATCGAAGCCATCGCTTCGACCGGCAGCTTTGCGGGCGCGGCTCGGCAGCTCGGCCTTGTGCCCAGCGCCCTCACCTATCGGGTGCGATCGATCGAAGACGCGCTGGACGTTCTGCTTTTCGACAGAAGCGCGCGTCAGGCCCGGGTCACACCCGCAGGCGCGGAACTGCTGCGTGAGGGGTCTCGTCTTCTCGGCGAGATCGACGCCATCGCCAATCGGGTTCGCCGGGTCGCCACCGGCTGGGAGCCCGAATTCACGATCGCCGCCGACACCGTCATTTCTCGGCTGGTCCTGATGGAACTTGCAGAGCAGTTCTACGCGTTGAATCCGCCCACGAGGGTTCGAATATGCGACGAGGCGCTGGCTGGAACTCTCGAAGCGCTCACCTCCGGGAAAGCAGATTTGGCAATTGGCGTCGTGCTCGATCCAGCCACTACTGCAGGGGTCCAGAGCCGGCAATTGGGCAGCGTCGAATTCGTGTTCGCGGTAGCGCCTCACCATCCGTTAGCGGACGCGAAAGAACCGCTCGACGACCGAATGCTGCTCGCGTACCGGTTCATCGCCGTCGCAGATTCGATTCGCAGCGGCGCTGGCATGACGGTGGGTCTGCTGAGCGGACAGGACGTGTTCACGGTGTCGTCGATGCAGACGAAACTCGAAGCACAGCTGCGCGGCCTGGGCGTGGGTTATTTGCCCGAGCCGATGGCGCGTCCCTACATCGAGGCCGGAAGGCTCGTCGTGAAAAAAGTAGACAGGACCACGCGCCTCGCTCCCATGAGCTACGCATGGCGTGTACACAGCGCCAGAACCGGCGACAACATTTTCGTGGCGCCCGCAGCGAAGCGCGGAGAACCCACGCGGGGGCGCGCTCTGTCCTGGTGGCTGGAAAGACTCGAAACTCCCGCGACTCGCGAGGCCCTGCTCAATCATCATCTGCGGGTTTAGCCCATGCAGTCTGTGCTCCGAGTCAGCCGAATAGATGTGTTCGGCGTGTAGAGTGGCGGCATTGAATTCATAAATTCCAGAGAACACCGCAAAGGGACATCATGAAACACATCGCGATCATCGGCGCCGGCATGGCAGGCATCACAGCTGCAAGAACGCTGATGCAGGCGGGCCACAAGGTAAGCGTCTTCGAAAAGAGCGATGGCACCTCCGGACGCATGTCCACCCGCGACACGCCCTTCGGCACCTTCGATCACGGCGCTCAATATTTCACGGTGCGCGATGCGCGCTTCGAGTTGGCGCTCAAAGTTGCATCGGAATCGGTGTGCAAGCGCTGGAGCGCCAATGCCGTTCGCGTTCTCGACGAGTTCGGTCACGTGGTTGCCGCCGCACTGCCATCGCTGGAGTCGCACTGGGTGTGTTCTCCGGGCATGAACTCGCTGGTCGAAACATGGGCGCGCCCTCTCGAAAACAACCTTCATCTGAACACGCGTGTCACCCGAATCGAACGTGATTCGATCGCGCCCAAGAAATGGCAACTGCGCTGCGAAAGCGACGACGATTCGCAGCATGTCTTCTCGGGTTTCGACTCGGTGCTGATCGCGATTCCAGCTGCGCAGGCGGATGTTCTTCTTCTCTCGTCTGCACTGGCGGCGAACTTCGTCAAGGAATTGCAGAAGGTGGAAGTCGCTCCGTGCTGGACCTTGATGCTCGCTTATCCGCAGGCGAATCAGCCTGGCATGTCGTACCTCGGACCGCAATGGAACGCCGCGCGAAGCACGCATCACCGCATCGCATGGGTCGCACGCGAATCGTCCAAGCCCGGCAGAGGACGCGTTGAACGCTGGACGGTGCAAGCCAGCCCGACCTGGTCGACAGAACATCTGGAAGACGACCCGCTGCGTGTACAGGCCAAGATGATCAAGGCTTTCTCCGAGGTCACGGGCATTCGTGCCGCCCCCACTCACGCGGTGATGCATCGCTGGCGACATGCGCAAACGATCAAGCCCCTCGGCAAATCGTATTTGTGGGACGCAAAGCAATCGATCGGTCTGTGCGGCGACTGGACCATCGGCCATCGTGTGGAAGATGCGTTCGTCTCAGGTCTCGAGCTCGCTCTTGCCGTCGCCTGACGAACAATCGATTCGCACCGGGCACTACCGCGGCCGGTTCGCGCCCTCACCCACCGGCCCGCTCCACGCGGGCTCTCTCGTCGCCGCGTTGGCGAGCTGGCTCGATGCACGTGCTTCGAACGGAACCTGGATCGTTCGCATGGAAGACGTCGACACCCCGCGTTGCATACCCGGCGCCGACGAAATCATCCTGAAGCAGCTTGCCGTGTGTGGCCTGGTATCGGACGAGCCGGTGCTGTATCAATCGACTCGGGGCAACGACTATCAAAAAGCACTCGACCGATTGATTGCCAAGGACCTTGCGTATCCCTGCGGTTGCTCGCGCAAAGACATCGAGACGGTGCTGGCCGAGCGCCACATCGTGACACCGCGCAACACGGAAGCCGTCTACCCCGATACCTGTCGCGATGGCCTCCACGGCAAGCCGGCGCGGGCATGGCGAATTCGCTTGCCGCATGACGCAAGCGCATCGATTCGTTGGAACGACAGACGACTCGGCGAACAGTCGCAAGATGTCGTCGAGCGCGTCGGCGATTTCGTGATCAAGCGGGCGGATGGGCTTTGGGCGTATCAGCTCGCGGTCGTCGTCGACGATGAATTCCAGCGAATTACTCATGTGGTTCGCGGGGCAGATTTGACAGACAATACCGCGCGTCAAATCGAATTGCAAAAGCTGTTGGGATACGAAACGCCGAGGTATTTGCACACCCCGTTGGTGGTTGGCGATAACGGCGAAAAATTGTCCAAGCAGAACGGCGCAGGAGCCCTTTCGCTGTCGACGCCGGCCGAGGTCATGACGTGTATGCGCGATGCAGCAGGTGTGCTCGGGCTGTCTGCCGTCGAGTCGAGTCAGGTAAATGACATTCCCCTGCACGACGCCCTGACTCGGTGGGTTGCGCAGTGGCGCGCTTTATACAATTGCAGCCATACATGAGCAATTCAGAACACCAAGACGACGCATTGTCAGACGCGCCGAAAGAATCGAAATCAAGCGGCCGACCGTCGAATGGCGTTTCTTTTCCAAAGTTGATCAAAAGCTTTGTCAGACGTACCGGCCGCACTACCACGGGGCAGAACAAGGCGCTCGAAACGCTGGGGCCTCAATTCATTCTTCCGTACAAAGCCAACTTGCTCGATTTCGAATCGGTATGGGGTCGCAGCGCTCCGACCATTCTAGAAATTGGATTCGGCATGGGCGAAGCGACGGCGCATATCGCGGCGCTGATGCCGGAGAAGAATTTTCTTTGCTGCGAGGTGCACGAGCCCGGCGTCGGTGCGTTGCTCAAACGAATCGGCGAGCAGAACCTGACCAACATCCGAATCGTTTCTCACGACGCCGTAGAAGTCATCGAGAACATGTTGGCCCCGGACTCGCTGGACGGCATTCATGTGTTCTTTCCCGATCCCTGGCACAAGAAGCGCCACAACAAACGCCGTCTGCTGCAGACACCGTTCGTAGCCAAACTGGCGAGCCGATTGAAGCCAGGCGGATATCTGCATTGCGCAACCGACTGGCAGCCTTACGCCGAGCAGATTCTTGAAGTCGCAAGCGCCGAGCCGATGCTGGAAAACACCGCAGAAGCGTACGCACCCAAACCCGACTATCGGCCTTTGACCAAGTTCGAGAACCGCGGCCTGAAACTTGGCCACGGTGTTTGGGACGTGGTGTTCAAGCGCAAGGCTTGAACACTTCGCGGTCTAAGCCTTAGGCCCGCTCACTCACCCAGGATTCGACCGATGCCAGCGCCGCATTCAGATGCGTCGCATCGGTGCCGCCAGCCATGGCCATGTCTGCCTTGCCGCCGCCCTTGCCGCCCACCTGGCTCGCGACGAAGTTCACCAGCTCGCCAGCCTTGACCCGACCGACGCTATCGGCAGTCACGCCAGCAGCGATCTGAACCTTGTTGCCGTCGACAGCCGCCAGCACGATGGCCGCAGTCTTGAGCTTGTCTTTCAGCTTGTCCATTGTGTCGCGCAGGGTTTTGGCGTCTGCGCCTTCGAGGCGCGCCGCCAGAACTTTCATGCCCTTCACATCGACAGCCTTGAGCATTAGTTCGTCGCCTTGCGACGATGCGAGCTTGCCCTTGAGCGAAGAAATTTCTTTCTCGAGCTGACGCACCTGATCGAGCACTTGAGACACGCGGCCTTCGAGTTCCGAAGGCGCGGCACGCAAGGCAGACGCCGAGCGATTCACGGTCGATTCCAGTTGCTGCAGATAAGCCAGCGCATTGGCACCGGTGACTGCTTCGATACGACGCACTCCCGCTGCAACGCCGCTCTCGGCAACAATCTTGAACAGCCCGATATCGCCGGTGCGTGTCACGTGCGTACCGCCGCAAAGCTCACGGCTCGATCCGATATCGAGCACACGAACCGACTCGCCGTACTTCTCGCCGAACAGCATGACCGCGCCTGTTTTCTGCGCCGATTCGATATCCATCGTGCGAGCCTGAGTCGCGATGTTCGCCAGAATTTCTGCGTTCACCTTGGCTTCGATTTCGCGAATCTGCGCGTCGGTGACTGGCGAGTTGTTCGTGAAGTCGAAGCGGGTGCGGTCGGCGTTGACCAGCGATCCCTTTTGTTGGACGTGATCTCCCAACACTTCGCGCAAAGCCTTATGCATCAGGTGGGTCACGCTGTGATTGCGCATGGTCGCGGCGCGAACTGCGGAATCGACCTTCGCTGTGACCGCATCGCCGACCTTCATCGATCCAGCAGTCATTGCGCCGTGATGACCGAACACATCGGCTTTGATCTTTTGCGTGTCCTCGACCTTGAACGATGCGCCACTCGATGTTTCGATCACACCCGCATCACCCACCTGGCCGCCGCTTTCTGCGTAGAAAGGCGTCGTATCCAGAACGACTATCGCGTTCTGTCCGGCCGCGACTTCCTGCACCGCTGCGCCATCGACATACAAGGCCGCGATCTTTGCGGTCTCTTCGATTTTTTCGTAGCCGGTGAAGGTGTTGCCTGCGCCGGTGTATTCGACTGCGCGGTCCATCTTGAACTTGCCTGCGGCGCGGCCTTGCGCGCGCTGGCGATTCATCGCTTCGTCGAAGCCTTTTTCATCGACCGACATGCCGCGCTCGCGGCAGACGTCGGCCGACAAATCGAGCGGGAAGCCGTAGGTGTCGTGCAACTTGAATGCCACTTCGCCAGGCAGGACGGTCACACCGCCCGACAGCGCGGCATCGAGAATTTCCATTCCGTTCGCGAGCGTCTCGAAGAAGCGTTCTTCTTCGGTCTTGAGCACTTCGACGATTCGTTTTTCGTCGGCGCGGAGCTTGGGATACGCATCACCCATGAGTGCGACCAGATCGGGCACCAGCTTGTGGAAGAACGGCTTTTTCTGACCGAGCTTGTAGCCGTGGCGAATTGCGCGACGAATGATCCGTCGCTGCACATAGCCGCGACCTTCGTTGGAAGGAATCACGCCGTCGCTCACCAGGAACGATGTAGCGCGGATGTGATCGGCAATCACGCGCAAAGATTTGTTGTCGAGGTCGCCGCAGCCGGTTTCACGCGAGGCCGCCTTGATGAGCGCGTCGAACAGGTCGATCTGATAGTTGCTGTGAACATGTTGCAGGATGGCGGCGAGGCGCTCCAGCCCCATCCCGGTATCGACGCAGGGCGCGGGCAGTTTCTTCACGCTGCCGTCCGGCTGCATGTCGAACTGCATGAACACGTTGTTCCAGATTTCGATGTATCGGTCGCCGTCCTGATCCGGGGATCCCGGAGGGCCTCCGGCGATTTCTGGTCCGTGGTCGTAAAAAATTTCGCTGCACGGACCGCACGGTCCGGTGTCGGCCATCATCCAGAAGTTGTCGGAGGCGTAACGCGCACCCTTGTTGTCGCCGATTCGGACCACGCGCTCCGGCGGCACACCGATTTCCTTGGTCCAGATTTCGTACGCCTCGTCGTCTTCGATGTACACAGTCGCCCAGAGCTTGTCTGCCGGCAGCTTGTAGACCTCGGTCAACAACTCCCACGCCCACTTCAGCGATTCGCGCTTGAAGTAATCGCCGAAGCTCCAGTTGCCGAGCATTTCGAAGAAGGTGTGATGCCGAGCGGTGTAACCGACGTTTTCCAGATCGTTGTGCTTGCCGCCAGCGCGAAGGCAGGCCTGAACCGACGTGGCGCGTTTGTAGGGACGCTTGTCTTCACCCAGGAACACGTCCTTGAACTGGACCATGCCGGAGTTGGTGAACATGAGCGTCGGGTCGTTCAGCGGAACGAGCGAGCTGGACGCCACGATCGTGTGCCCTTTGGACGCAAAGAAATCCAGAAAGGTTTTGCGGATGTCGGCGACGGAGAAAGTGGGTTGGCTCATCTGGTGTTTTGACTTTGGCTGACTTTTAACGTCTCGGAACAATCTGGCAGGCGGATTTCGTAAACCTCGAGAATGACTCGATTAACGTATCTGGTGTCGAATCAGGGGAGATAAAGCCCCGCCACTGTGGCGATGTGAACCCTTGATTATAGTTTTGGGATGGCCAGTGGCGATCCCAAAGCTCAATTGGCACCGGCTTAACGTTTCGATATCTACCGACAAACATCAGGAGACTCTCCGTGGACATGAAAACCTCCCCCCTTGCACAGCTGCTCGACCCCACCCTGCTCAAGACCGACGCACTGATCGACGGCGAATGGGTCAAGGGGAGCTCCCGCTTCGATGTCAACGATCCCGCGACCGGTACCAAGCTGGCCGATGTCGCCAATCTGGGACGCAAAGAAACCGCGCAGGCAATCGCAGCAGCCAATAAGGCCTGGCCCGCGTGGCGCAACAAGACCGCCAAGGAGCGCAGCATCATCATGCGCAAGTGGTTCGACCTGCTGATCGCCAACACTGAAGATCTGGGTCGCCTGATGACTGCCGAGCAGGGCAAACCGTTCGCAGAGGCCAAAGGTGAAGTCACCTACGCGGCCAGCTTTGTCGAGTGGTATGCCGAAGAAGCCAAGCGCATGAACGGCGAGACCCTTCCCCAGTTCGACAACAACCGCCGTCTGATGGTGATTCGCCAGCCTATCGGGGTTTGCGCCGCCATCACGCCCTGGAATTTCCCGCTGGCCATGATTACCCGCAAGATTGCGCCCGCACTTTCCGCCGGATGCCCCGTCATCATCAAACCCGCCGAGTTGACGCCGCTTACCGCACTGGCTGCCGTGGAACTGGCAATTCGCGCTGGCATCCCCGCAGGCGTCATCAACGTCATTACCTCCGATGCCTCTTCGGAAGTCGGCAAGGAACTCTGTGAGAGCGACGTGGTTCGCCACCTGAGCTTTACCGGATCTACCGAAGTGGGCCGCATCCTGATGGCGCAATGCGCGCCGACGGTCAAGAAGCTCGCGCTGGAACTCGGCGGTAACGCGCCTTTTCTGGTGTTCGACGACGCCGATATCGACAGCGCTGTCGAAGGCGCGATTGCCAGCAAGTACCGCAACGCCGGCCAGACCTGCGTGTGCGCCAACCGCATCTACGTTCAGGACGGCGTGTACGACCAGTTCGTCGAGAAGTTCGCGGCCAAGGTCAAGACGATGAAGGTGGGCAATGGATTCGAAGAAGGCGTGGTGCAAGGCCCGCTGATCGAGGACTCCGCAGTCGAGAAAGTGCAGCGCCATCTGGACGACGCCATTGCCAAGGGCGGCAAGGTGCTGGCGGGCGGTCACAAGATGAAGGGCCAGTTCTTCGAGCCGACCGTGGTTTCGGAGGCGACAGCCGACATGCTTTGCGCCAAGGAAGAGACCTTCGGGCCTTTCGCTCCGGTGTTCCGGTTCAAGACCGAGCAGGACGGCATCGACGCGGCTAACAACACCGAGTTCGGACTGGCCAGCTACTTCTACGCTCGCGACATCGGGCGCATCTACCGTGTGGCCGAGGCGCTGGAGTACGGCATGGTCGGCATCAACGCCGGCGTGATTGCGACTGAGCACGTACCGTTCGGGGGCGTGAAGCAATCGGGTCTGGGGCGCGAAGGCTCCAGCCACGGCATGGAGGAATACGTCGAGCTGAAGTACCTCTGCATCGGCGACGTGCAGAAGTAAAAGCTATGCGTGAACAGGAAGCCCGTTAGCGGTTTCCTGTTTCATCGGCCGGAAGCTGTGGGCGTCTGCGATTGGCCAGTAGGTAGTGAATACCTTCTCACGACCGTCCAGCGACCCCAGCAGCGCGCCCGCTGGCACGTTCATCACCAGATTCGACAACAAGCGCACCTCGGTGTCGTCGATACGCCGCACGATGTGGTGCGCGGTAATTTCCTGCGGATGATTGAGGCCGGCAGCCTGAACCAGCTCCTGCACGGCATGCATGGTGCTTCGATGGAAATTGAGCACCCGCTCGGCTTTGTCCGGCACCACCAGCGCTGCTTGCCGCACGGCATCTTGCGTCGTCACACCCGTGGGGCAATGCCCGGTATGACAGGTCTGCGCCTGAATGCAGCCCAGCGACATCATGAAACCCCGCGCCGAGTTACACCAGTCGGCACCCAGCGCCATCATTCGGACGAAGTCGAACGCGGTCACCACTTTGCCCGCGCATCCCAGCTTGATCTTGTGGCGCAGATTCACGCCGATGAGCGTGTTGTGCACGAGTACCAAGCCTTCCTGCAACGGCGCACCCACGTGATCGCTGAACTCGACCGGAGCCGCACCGGTGCCGCCTTCTGCGCCGTCGATCACGATGAAATCGGGCGTGATTCCGGTTTCCAGCATGGCCTTGACGATGGCGAACCATTCCCAGGGATGGCCGATGCAGAACTTGAATCCAGTCGGCTTGCCGCCGGATAGCGTGCGAAGCTTTTCGATGAAATGCATCATCTCGACCGGCGTCGTGAACGCGCCGTGCGACGAAGGGGAAATGCAATCGACACCCACCGGCACGCCGCGAGCCATGGCGATTTCGACCGTTACCTTGGGGCCGGGCAGCACGCCGCCGTGCCCCGGCTTCGCGCCCTGGCTCATCTTGAGCTCGATCATCTTCACTTGCGGATCCAGCGCGTTGGCCTTGAACCGGTCTTCGTTGAAAGTGCCGTCTTCGTTGCGGCAACCGAAATAGCCCGATCCGATTTCCCATATCAGATCGCCGCCGTGCACACGGTGGTAAGACGAGATCGATCCTTCGCCGGTGTCGTGCGCAAAGCCGCCCTTCTTGGCACCGGAGTTCAGCGCCATGATTGCGTTCGACGATAACGATCCGAAGCTCATCGCCGAGATGTTGAACACGCTCGCGTTGTAAGGCTGTGCGCGGTCGGGGCCGATCACGATTCGGAAGTCGTGGTTGGCGAGCTTGGTGGGTTGCATCGAATGGTTGATCCATTCATAGCCCTCGATGGACACGTTCAGCTGGGTGCCGAACGGACGGTTGTCGGGCTCGCCCTTGGCACGCTGATAGACCAGCGAGCGCTGAGCGCGCGAGAACGGCGCGGCTTCGGTATCGCTCTCCAGAAAATATTGGCGAAGCTCCGGACGGATCATCTCCAGCAGGAACCGGATATGGCCAATGATCGGGTAATTCCGGAGCAGGGAATGTCGCTTCTGGCGAACGTCGTAGATCCCCAGCGCCACCAAGGCGCCGAACACGATCAGCGGCAACCATCCCACTCCGAAAACGATCACGCTGAACAGTGAAAGCAGAAAAGCGAGAGCGCACAGGGCGAATACGCTGTATCTGACCGGATAGATCGCGTTCAGGGATGAAAGCATTGGGCCGCTCGTTGTTGTTGATTGGCGCGATGCTAGCTGAAGATACCGGTTGCGAATATGTCGGCTTGCCACACCTCGGGTTTCACCCAACTTACGCCTTCGTCGGCCACAATCCATGCCATGACAAGTAGTTCAGCGTGGTCCGACTGGAAAAAAGCCCTACCAGTCGGGCTCGAAGGCGCCGGTTTCGGAGTGCCGCTCACAGTGGGGTCGATCGCGCTTCTCTACGCCAAGATCGGTATCGGGTTGATGGGGCCCGGCTTGCTGGCCGCCCTCATGGGCATGATCATCATGCACGCCGTCGGCGCACGTAGTGGTCGACCCATGGTGTACGCAGTGCGTGTCATGGAAACAACCATGATGCTAGGTTTTCTGGATCACTTCATCCAGAAGATGCCTGGGTTCGGACTGGTCGATACGCCCGTGCATCGCCTCATGTTCGTGATGGCGGTCGCCATCGGCGCTGCGCTGCTGTTCCCGCTCGCACACATCCTCAAACTGCGTCGATTCGCCCGCATGATTCCGATGCCGGTGTTCGCTGGCTTCAACACCGCCGTGGCGCTGACGCTGGTGGTGTCGCAGACTGCGCTGATGTGGCGCACCACGCCTGTGGACGGAATATGGTTCATCGCGATCGCCATCGGTGTTCTGGTGATCGCAATTGCCGCGCAACGATTGCTCAAGGGGCTTCCTCCCGGAGTCATTGCCCTCGTCATCGGATCGGGCGTGGCACTTGCGCTTTCTTTCGGCGGCATTCATACGCTAGCCCGTGTGGTGCAGGGAACCATTTCACTCGAACTTCCGATTTTTCTCGTGGACTGGCGCGACGTCTGGGCCACTGGCGTCGACACCATCGGAATACTTCAGGACGTGTTTCTGGCGAGCGCAACGCTGGCCATCGTGGTGTTCCTGAACACAGCCGTGAACGAAGAGGCGATTTCGCAGATCGACGACGCGGAGCCTCGCGAAAAAGACTACATCCCGATCTCGGCAGCACGGGTGGTTTCGATGTTGTTCGGATCGTTCATGCTGACTCCGGTAGCCGGGCCGACCCGCGCTGCAGTGAACGCCGGCAAGCTCGGCTGGCACGCGATGATTCTTATCTCGCTGCTCACGCTCGCCGTGCTGGGCAGCGGTGTACTGACATTCGTTCCGCTCGCGGCCATCAGTGGTCTGCTTCTCTACGACGCATGGACCTCGGTCGATCGTCCCTCGCTGCGGATCGGCGGTGCCTGGTTGCGCAAGCAACCCCTTGCCATGACCCAAAAAGAAGATCTCGCGACCGTGACACTGGTCACCGTGACCGCTCTGCTTTTCAACATGGTCACCGGCGTTTTCATGGGTGTGTTCGCCGGTCTGATTCTTTATGCGTGGCGCAATGGCCGACGCCTCACACGAATCGTCGAGACGGGTGCGATCGTTCGCTCTAACTGCGCGCGCTCCGCTGCAGACATGGCCGTGCTCACCGAGAACTCGCATCGAGTTCGATTCATCGCACTTGAAGGCGCGCTGTTCTTCGGCGCGTCTGCCGCGCTTCAGAACCTGCTGCGTCAGCAAAGCGGCGCGGGACACTACATCGTGGTGGACTGGTCGCATGTGGTGAGCGTGGACAGCACGGTTGCGCAAGCGTTTTCCCGCGCGGTTCGCGAGATCACCGCATCGGGTTCGCGAGTGGCCGTGTCGGGCATCGAAGCGGCTGGCGCTCAGGTTCGAGATACCTTGCGCGCAGCCAGTGCCGATGCAACGCTGCTGCCCGACGCCGACCGTGCGCTCGAATGGGCGGAGAACGAAGTCATCAAGGGCGCAACCCGATCGCAGTCGATGGAAGGCACCACGATGCAGGAAGCGCTGTCCTTGCTGCACGGCGTGACCGGCGAGAACCGGCAGGCGCTCGAATCCTTGTTCGAGCAACGATTCTTCCGTGCCGGAGAAATGGTTTTCTCGGCCGGCGAACGCGACAGCGAACTCATGGTGATTCTTCAGGGTAGCGTCGACATTCTGGTGCCGCACAGCGGCGACCGTAACGTGCGGCTCGCCCGAATTCGGCGCGGAGCCATTCTTGGTGAGCTGAGTTTTCTGGACATGTCCGCACGCGCCGCAAGCGCAGTGGCAACGGAAGATCTGCTGCTCGGCGTGCTCTCGCGCGAACGTTTCGAATCTTTCGCGAATCAGGATCCGCAGGCTGCACGCCGCGTGATGAACAACCTCGCGCTCGATCTCGCATTTCGCTTGCGCCGAACCAATCACATGGCGGTGAGCAATCTGCGCTGACGCAACGCAATTCCTACGCGCGCTCCCATCGTCGCTTCAGCTCAATTGGTGAGCTTGAGGCCCTCCATGAATGCGCGCATCAGTGGCGTCAGCGGCACGTTCCTTCGCCGTATGAGGCCGACGCTCCAGTCGCGCGTGGTGGGTATCGGCAGCGGAACGACCAGGCCCAGTCCCTGGAAATAACGCGCCACTCGCACCGACATGGGCGAGACCAGATCGCTCTCCTGAAGCAAAGTCACGATGGTCACTGTCGATCCGGTCTGCACCCGAAATTTGGGCGCTGCCTGATTGGCCATGGCGAGTTCGTGATCGAGTTCCTTGCGCAGCGGACTTCCGTGTGCGGGCGATATCCACGGGTACTCCTGAACATCGGCCCAGGTGACTTTTCTTTTTCGCGCAAGCGGGTGCGTCTTGCACACGACGAGTCGCATCTGCTCCTGAAAAAGAATGTCGCATCGGAGGCTGCCGTCGAAGCGTGTCTGATCGGTCAGTGCAACGATGCCGTCGAGTTTCCCCTCGCGTAACTGGGGCAGAAGATCGTCCAGTCGGCCTTCGATGATTTCAACGTACGCATCGGGAAATTTGCGGCGGAAGTAAGCGGCCGCCGTGGGAACCACCCCGGTCGCTGCAGTGGGCGTCATGCCGATGACTAGTGTGCCTGTCGCGCCGTCGCTCATCAGGCGAATGGTCGACTGGGTTCGCGCCAGCTCTCCAAGAATTACCTTGGCATGCGCGACTAGTGCCACGCAGAAAGGGGTAGGCGTCAGACCTCGGGAATTGCGCTCGAATAACTTGACCTGGAGATCGTCTTCCAGATCGCCCAGAAACTTCGACATGCCGGGCTGCGTAGCGCCGAGGCGGGCAGCAGTTTTACTGAGATTGCCGGTTTCGAACAGATCGACCAGCAAATGAAGCTGCCTGACTTTCAGGCGTTGAGTCCAGTCCATCGAGGTATACCCGGTTATATATGGGAGGAGAACATAATATTATTTCCTGAGCATACCGATACAAAGCAGAATCCGGCAGGTGGAGAGACAAATCTTTGCGTGCCGTCAACGGCCTGAAGAACAAGATCGGGCACGGTAAGTGCTTTTGTGCCGGTATCCGTTTTTCTGTCAAACCTTCATCAGGAGTTATTCAATGCGTCGTCAAGTTTTGCTCGCCCTCGCCTCCAGCGTCGCCTGTACCGCGCTCGGCTCGATCGCACCCAGCGCATTCGCGCAAGCACAATGGCCGAGCAAGCCGATCCACATCGTCGTTCCCGCCACTCCGGGCGGCACGTCCGACATTTTTGCTCGCGCGCTTTCCACGAAGCTCCAAACTGCACTCAACACGTCGATCATCGTCGATTACAAACCGGGCGCAGGCACCAACATCGGTACCGAGTTCGTCGCGAAAGCGGCACCCGATGGCTACACATTCCTGATCAACGGCATCACGCTGTCGGTCAACCCGATCCTGTACAGCAACCTGAACTTCGACACCGCCAAGGATCTGGTTCCGGTCATCGAAGTCGGCGCCATCAATAACGCCGTTACGGTAAATCCGAGCGTTCCTGTGAACAATCTCAAGGAACTCGTGGAGTACATGAAGAAGAACCCCAACACCTTCAACTATGGAACGCCTGGCGTCGGTAGCTCGGGCAATCTGGCGGGCGAGTTGTTCGCGATGAAGACCGGAACCAAGTTCACGCATGTGGCCTATCAGGGCAATGCGCAGGCCACCACCGATCACATCGGCGGCACCCTGCAACTAGGCTTCGTCAACCTGCCGGTTGCCATGCCTTTCGTCAAGAACGGCAAGCTGAAAATTCTTGCGGTGACCTCGCCGAAACGTGACCCCTCGCTGCCGGATGTCCCGACCGTTGCCGAAGCACTCGGTATCGACTACGACCTGACAGGATGGTTCGGCATCGTCGCGCCTGCAGGCACGCCCGCACCCATCATCGCGCGCATGCAACGCGAAATCGACATCGCGCTGAAGGACCCGCAAGTCCGCGCGATCTTCCAGACCGCCGGCGCTGAACCCGTTGGTGGAACCACCGCCGAATTCGGCGCAAAACTCAAGCGTGAAACGACCCGCCTCGGCGAAGTCATCCGCGCATCGGGACAAGCAGGAAAACAGTAATGAGCATCGCCAACGAATCAACGCAAGCCGACGCATCCGTAGACAGCAAGAAAGCAGATCCCATCTCGGCCGAGGTGATGCTGGAGACGCTTGCGGCGCATGACGTGGACTATTTCTTCTGCAACCCGGGAACCGACTTCCCGGCGATCGTCGAAGCGTATGCGTTGGCGGAATCTCGCAATGAAATAGGCACCAAGGTGCCTACTCCCATAGTCGTCCCGCACGAGAACGCCGCCGTCGCCATGGCGCACGGTGTGTACATGGTCACCGGCAAACCCCAGGCGGTGATGGTGCACGTGAACGTCGGCACCGCGAACATGATCAACGGTGCTGCGAATGCATCGCGCGATCAGACGCCGGTGCTGTTGATGGCGGGCCGCACGCCTGTGACCGAAGCAGGATTGCCGGGCTCGCGCAGCCGCGTGATTCACTGGGCGCAGGAGATGTACGACCAGGCCGGCATGCTCCGCGAGTTCGTGAAGTGGGACATGGAACTCAAGCACCCGCTCGAGACGGAAAACGCGGTCGCGCGCGCGATGGAAATCATGATGACTTCGCCGGAAGGTCCTGCGTATCTCGCGCTTCCTCGCGAAACGCTCAGCATGAAAGTGCCCGGCGGCAAGAGCAAGAAAGCGCGTCGTGCAGTTCCGGTATCGCCCAGCCCCGACGCACCTTCCATCGAAACATTGGCGAAATGGATTTCCGAGGCCGAGCGCCCGATGATCATTACCGCGACCACCGGAAAGTATCCCGGTGGCATGGAAGCGCTGGCCAGCGTCGCAGAGAAATTTGCATTGCCGGTGATCACCACGCAAGGCCGTTTCGTCTGCATCCCTTACAGCCATCCAATGCAACTCGGCTACGAGCCCAAGGCGTTGCTCGAAGAGTCCGACCTCGTTATCGTTCTTGAAGTCGATGTGCCTTGGCTGCCTTCGCTCGAGAACCCGCCGAAGGACACCAAGGTGGTCCACATCGGTCGCGATCCTTCGTATGTGAACTACCCCACCCGCAGTTTCCGCAGCGATCTTTCCATCGTGGCCGATGCCGGCAAGGCAATGCGTGCACTCGAAGCAGCGTTGACCAAGCTCGGCGAGTCCGGCACCAAGTTCGTGCCCAAGCGTCGCGAGAATCTGGCTGCGCGTCGGAGCGCGATTCGCTCCGCATGGGCCGCAGCGCGCGAAGCCGCAGCGCAATCGGCTGACATCAAACCCGAGTGGATCAGCCATTGCATCGCGCAGGCAATCGACGATGACACGATCGTCGTGAACGAATACCCGCTACGCCTTCCGCACTGCCCGCGCGAGACCAGCACCAGCTTCTATGGCCAAAGCCCCGCAGGTGGATTGGGCTGGGGACTCGGCGCAGCAATCGGGGCGAAGCTGGCAGCGAAAGACAAGACCGTTGTCGTTACGCTCGGTGACGGTGCCTACATGTTCGACAACCCGACTGCATGTCACTTCGTCTCTGCTGCGCATGACTTGCCGGTGCTGGCAATCATCTACAACAACGAGATGTACGGTGCGGTTCGCAACTCGACTTCTGCCATGTACGCGAAGGGCGAAGCGGGCAAGAAGAACTGCGAACTTCTCGCCGACCTGACTCCCTCGCCTCACTTCGAGAAAGTCGTCGAAGCCAGCGGCGGTTACGGCGAGCGCGTGACCGATCCGAAAGAGTTGCCCGCTGCGATTCAACGCGCACTGCATGCGGTGCAGGTCGAAAAACGCCAGGCGGTGTTGAACGTGGTCTGCAAGTACTGATCTGGCGACTAAAGCTTCACCAACGAAAAAGGGCTCTCGAATCGAGAGCCCTTTTTTTATGTCGCTGGAATAAATATCAGCTGAAGAATCGTCCCGGCGTCGATGCACCCGCTGCTGCTTCTGCAACCGGAAGCTCTTCGTTCCACGAGCGCGCAATGTAGCGGCCACTCTTGCCGTTCGAATCATCGGAGGCTAGCCATGTAATACCGCGACGCATGATATCCGCGGGCAAAAGATTGCCGTCGGCGCCTTTGCGATCCGGACCTGCAGGAATGAAATCGGTATTGGCAGCACCGCCGGGCAGATACACCATGACATCGACGCCCTTGCCCTTCAGATCGTCCGACCAGATTTTGGACATCGATTCGAGCGCGGCCTTCGACGGACCATACGGCGAGTAGCCGGTGCGAATCATCGTGATGTCGCTGGTGGAGATGTTGATGACCTTGCCGAAACCCTGCTCGATCATCGAAGGAACCACGACGCGCGACATGTTGAAAACACCGTTGATGTTGATGTCGAGAACGCGCTTCCAATCTGCGGGGTTGGTCTTCCAGAAATGCGATGGCTCTTTGTTGAAATTCGGATTGATCAGCGTCATTCCGATGCCCGCGTTGTTGATCAGGACCTGCGGTGTGCCGAATTTCTCTTTCGTTTTCGCAAGCACCATTTCGCATGCAGCGTAGTCGGTGACGTCTGCGGCAACTGCAATCAGACGATCCTTGCGACCCAGCGCTTCGGCTTGTTCGACGATGTCTTTAGATGCCTGCGACTCGCTGGTCCCAGTGGCAACCACTCGGGCGCCCGCAGCAACGAGCTCCAGCGCCATCTCGCGCCCCAAGCCCCTTATCCCTCCGGTGACGATGACGATGCGATTTTCAAGCGAGGGAAAAGTAGTTTTGGACATCAGTAATAAGTGAGAGTGACAGAGATCGTGTCAGTGTAGTTAGGACTGGGCACGACCGTATTCTGATTGCCCGGTATCTGACCGTAGACCGGGTAATTGGATGCCGGCGCGAGACCGAGCACATCCAGAAGAATGCCCGACGAAAGTTTGGAAGAGCTCCCGGTGCCATCGCCCCAGACTGTGCTGTAGGTGGCGTCGGTGTAGAGGTTGTAGCTGAGGGCATTCGCGCCAGACTTCATGGTGCGGCCGGTGAATGAATTCGATACGCCGGAGCTAAGCGCAATGTCGAACGGTACGAGCAGTCCGGCAACACCGCCACAGGTGATCTTGACGTTGCCCGCCGAAGTGACTGTCGTGGCCGACAAAGGGTTGTAAGTCGGGAAGCTGACGCCGGTGACGGCCATCGAGCAACTGCATCCGAGGAGCGACAGGCAAAGCGCATTCGCATTCCACGACGCGAACGTGGCAGAGACGACGATGGCCAGTTTGACGATGATTTTGAAGAGCGGGTTCATGACTAGTTTTCCTTGCAGACGACGGCTTGTTTTGCCGAGACCGGAAGCGTGACTTTCGCTTCGCAGACGAATTGATTGTTGTAGGGCTGATAGGCGCGAAGTGCGATCGGACCATCCGATTCGGACAAACTGGTTTCGATGAAAACGAGGCCGTCGAAAGCGATCGGATAAGAGGTTTCGGCCGCATTGATCTTGATGAGAGTGCCGGCTGGCAGGTCCTTGCCCTTGGCGTCTTTCATCTGCAGCGTCAAAGAGGTGACCCGCTGAACCGGGAACGTGATCGAGGTGCCGCTGCGCAGTGCGGGAACGAAAGACACATCGAGTCTTCGCACCTGCGCATCGAGCGGAAGGTCGTTGTCGTCGATGCTGATGCGGTTGTTCTCGAAGCCGCGAAGACCGCTCACCAGCGCCACGCCACGATCGTTTGTTTTAGCGACTGGCTGGTTGTCGCGAAGAATTTTCACGCCTTCGTAATCGGCCACTTTGACCACCGCAAAACTGCCTTCGATCAGTCGGGTCGCAAACACCCCGCGATCGGTCAGCGCAAGGCCACCCGACGCGCCTACTCGCACCGAGTTCGTCGTCACGCCACCGGTTGCCGAAGTGCGGCCCACTCCGCCGGTGAGGGTAGCAATTTCGGTGTTCCAGACGCCTTGTGCAGCGGCTGACTTGGTGTTCTGGCCGCCACCGGGTTGGTCGAGTCCTGTGTTGATCTGGTATCCGAAACCTTCGCCGATAGGCGCGTTACGCTGGACCTGAACCTGTGTTTGAACCGTTCCGCCCGAGGATCGAACCTGGTTGGCAGACATGTTCGAGAACATGTCGAGACTGCGAACGAAATTGATGCCGATGGTGTTGTTCGGTCGGCCGCCAGCACTTGCCGGCAAGCCGTCGGATTTGCTACGAGTGACGAAAATTCCGAAGTAGCCGAGCGTGCCCACGTTGAAGCCGAAAGAAGCGGAAAGAATCGTCGTTGCCGTGGGGCTTCCGGCAAGCACATTCCAGTACGACTGACGCACTGCATTGACGCCAAAATTACCGCCGAACAAGGGTGCTCCCGCACCGACCGAAAACAGCAGCTTGGGTGTTGCCGTGGGCAGTTGCCCCAATTGGGTATACGTATCGGACGAATACCGAACCTGTGCGCTGCTGCTGAAATAACGATCCTGCCGTTGCACCCCTCCGCCGACCGACCAACCCATTCCTGCATCGGAGTGGCTGACCGAAGTGAATCCGTCTGCCGTACCCTGATCGCCCACAGCGACCGTTGCACCACCACCCACGGTCTGCTGATCTTTCTGCAGTTCGGCCCGCCATTCGCGCGTGAAGGTCGGCGTTACTCCGGTTCGCTGCGTGGTACTGAACGCCGCCTGCCCGTAGTCGGCGCTCTTGAGTCCGTAGTTGCGACGAACGAAACCCGCTTCGTACGAGAACGCAGTCAGATCGGGTTTAAGCAATTGCGGACTCACGTAATAACTGCGCGTGACCAGCTGTTCGCGTCCCAGCAGATCCTTCACCACCATCCTCACTTCGCCGCGACCCGTGACCACCGGCAGCTGGTTCACTTCGAAAGGTCCGGCGCCGACTCGGGCCTGTGCGCGTCGTGCATCGTTCACGTACAAATCGAGCGTGGACGGCAGGGAGGCTTCACCCTGAATCGAAGGCATCGCGAACGAGATGAACCCGGGTTGCGTGGCGAAATTCGATTGCCATTGCAGGCCGCCCAAACGCACCGCGTTGCCCCATGCGCCCGAGCTCGAAATCGTGTCGCCCATCTTCACGCTTTCGAGTCGATCGGGAAGATCGACGATCCAGTTCGTTTCCAGGCGCGTGTAGGTCGGCAACGTCGAGAAGTTGCTGGAGTTGCGGATCAGGTTGGTCTGAGAACCATGTCCCCATGTGCTGAAGCCGCCAACCTCGACGAATCCGGACGTCGTTCTCGCAGGCCCGCTCTCGTCATGCTCTACGTCGTAGTTGACGAAGCCCCCGGTCGAGGTGAGAACCGGCACCGAGTCTTCCTGCTTTGCAAGGCTCACATTGCTGCGCGAGAACGCCGATGGGGGCACCTCGACCACGAGTGTCTGGCTGGATGTTTCGATGTTCCACTTCACACCTGGCAATTCGAAGAGACCGGTGAGGTCTTCGTCACTGCGGCCAGGTGGCGTGGCAATGCCCCACGACAGCAATGCCGAATTCGGCACTGCGATGGAGCCGTCCTTGAGCTGGCTGACAGCCACATCGTCGATCTGGCCGACGCCGTTGAGACGAACCGCGAGCAGCATCTCGGCGGCAACTTCGCCACGCGGCACAGGTTGACCCGCTGCAGGCTGCGCAGACACACCGACGCTGGCCAGGCTTGCGCATGCGAGCGTTGCCACGGGAGCGATTGCATAGTGCCAGCCCTCCTTCATGTCTGGTTAACTCTCTGCCTGCCGAATCGATTAGCCGTCTTACTCTTTGGACAGGTCGACCGCGACCTGCTCCGGTCCCCGGTCGGTGACCAGTTGCAATGTCGCAGCACCCGGTGCCACCGCGTAGGCCGGTTTGATAGAGAAGCTCTTGTCCTCGCCCGGGAACACGACGATGCCGAACGATTTGGCGGCTGCCGGATCGACCGGATCTTTCGAATCGGCGGGGCGCAACTGAATGCTGCCGACCTTCATGTAGACGTTGCCGGAATTCTTGACGCTGGTCGTGACCGTGCCGTCCTTGGCAATCTTGCCGGTCCATTTCTCGGCGCGAATCACGTTGTCGGGCAGCACGTAAACCGGAATCCGAAGGGCCACCAGCACACGAATGTTGCCTTGGGCGCCAGCGCCTTCTGGCGTGTAGGCCGAGGGCACTTCGCGCATTACCACGCGATAGGTTTGCTGCTTCTCGCCAGTGGGTTTGGCGCGCATGCCGAGCCGGACGATCTGGGACTGACCTGGCTGGATCGTGAACACCGGCGGGTTCACCAGAAGATCGGTACTCGCGACGTCCTTGTCGACTCCGTTCTCGCGCACCCAGCCGACCGAATCGGCCTGCATCACTACCGGGTCGCGCCCCTGGTTCACGACCGTGATCGTCGAGCGCTCGATGGCTCGGGTCAGCTCGATGGCCACCGGCGACACGCTGAGTTCGGCCGCGCGGGCATGCAAGGCCGCGAGCGCGAGCAACAGGAAGGAGGCTCCCAAAGCGAAAAAGCGCAGAGCGCTTTTAGCGGGAACCGTTTTGGCGCGGAGTATCCCCCCTGCCTTCGTCAAAATCTTTGCCATGTCCAAACCCCTCTTTGTTTTTTCGGCAGATCCAGCGATGCCTTGATCTGCTCTCTCGAACTTTTTGCTTTCCGACTATCCACTAGCGGCACCGCTATCCACTTAGTCGAGAATCCCGCGGCTTTGTTGCGCCGCCTTCGCTCGGGCCGCAAGCGCTTTCACGCAGACGGCGTTCGATTCTGTGAATCGCCGAATCGATGAACGATGAATCAATAACTGATCGTGACCGTGACCGTATCGGTGTACGTGCCCGGGACAGCACCGACCAGGCTGGGCAACTGACCGTAGATCGACACCGATTGGGTAGAGCCGGTCCCGGTGCCCGAACTAGTGGAGCTACCGGTTCCATTGCCCCAAACCGTTGTGCGTGACGAGTCGGTGTAGAGCTGATAACCGAGGGTGTTGACCCCGTTGGCGATCTTGCGGGTAGAAAAGCTTGTCGATCCGCCAGCGTTGACGCCCGCGTCGAGAGCGATTGCATAAGGGGTGGTATTTGTGCAGCGAACGCTCAACGCAGAAGCAGCGTTCAACGGAACCGCAGCAGCGATCGGGTCGATGCCGGTACCGAAATTCAATGTGGAGCCGGACACGGTGCAACTGCTGGACACGTTGGCAGTGACCTGAAAGCTGTTGGTTGCAACGACAGCTCGTGCAGATGTTGAAGTGATGGCCAAGGCGCAAACGATGGCAACCGAGGCGAGCGCGGAACGCGACACGGCGTGACCGGTCGAGCCGCGAACGATCCATGAGGCGATGCGCGCGAACACTCCGCGCCTGGAATGGCCGTCGATGGCTTCGTCGGCGTAGTCGGCATGCTCGCTCGATGCCATCGGCAATTTCACCTGTGCCTGGGAAATGAGGCGCAGCACATCCATGAGGCGGCTCATGTCTGCTGTCTTGTCGAAATAGTCTGCGGCGCCGAGTGCAATACACAGCTCTCGGTACGCAGGTGCCGGTTGGGTTGTCAGAACGAATACTTTGCTATTCACGCCTGCAGTACGAACGGCTTCGAGCACGTTCATTCCGTTGCCGTATTTAAGGTGCAGATCGAGCAGGACCAGATCGGGCTTGAGTTGTTCGATCAACTCGATGCCGTCTTGCTCGGTGGAGGCTTCGCCCACCACGCGCACACCTGGCAGGGTGTCGAGGAGCTTGCGCAGTTGTACGCGAATTCTTTCCGAATCTTCAACCAGGACGATGTTCACTTTTTCCACCTATTTATTGATTTGTCGATGGATCAACTGTATTTTTTGCCGCCGCATCCGAGTAGTCGCCATCGCCAGTCGCGATGGCGACGAGTTGGCTGGTAGCTGTCGTAGGGCAAACCCTACAGGGGTGGAAAAGCACCACGGCAATCAGGAAGTGAGCTTGTGTTGCACGCAATACCTGCTCAGCTCCACGTTGCTCTTCCAGCCTGTTTTTTCCATGATCCGGGCGCGATAGGTCGTAACCGTCTTCGCAGACAGATGCATGGTCTCTGCAATGTCCGAGGCGCCTTTGCCCTCTGCCAGAAGAAGCATCACCCTGTATTCCTGGGCGGACAGCAACTCGTGGGGCGGAACGTTGGCCGGTTTGCCGTCGAGCAGATCGAGCAGGCGATCGGCCAGGGCATCGGTCACGTAGCGCTTGCCGTCCAGCACCCGCCTGATGGCCATCAGGAGCTCGTCCGACGCCCTGTCCTTCTGCACGTAGCCCGCAATGCCCATCTGAAACAGGCGGGTCGCTATGGCCGCTTCGTCGTTGAAGCTCAGGATCAGAACCGGAGTTTCACCGGCCGCCCGAAGAACCTTCTTCACGCCCTCGGCGCCGGACGTGTCGGGCAATCCGAGATCCAGCGTGATGACGTCCGGTTTGACATCGGCAATCGATTGCAACGCAGAGGCGATCGTGTCGGCCTCGCGAACGGTCGCTTCCGGCCACTCGCTTTGGACCAGTTGTTTGACACCCATACGGATGAGTGGGTGGTCGTCGACGATTAGTGCGTTTTTCATGTGCTTGGAATGGTCACGGTCACGACAGTGCCGGAGTCATCGCCCGGCCCGAAAGAAAAAGATCCGCCCATCATGGATGCGCGTTCGCTCATGTTGCGCAGCCCACTGGCGTCCGCACGTACATCTCCAGGCCCGATGCCGTTATCGTCGACCTGCAGGCGATAGCCGGTATCGGTCCTGGCGCCAATCACGTGCACCTCGTTCGCCCTCGAATGCCGCATCACGTTGGTCAGCGCTTCCTGAACGATCCTGAAAAGCTGGGATGCCTGATCGGGATCGAGCGCCCTGTCTTCTTGTATTTCGACATTAATCCGAAGATCTGAATGGCGAGTCAAGGTTTGAGCGTGATGACCGATAGCGGCCGCCAGTCCCAGATCGTCGAGCAGCGGCGGCCTGAGCTGGGAGGCGATCTGACGCGACACGTTGACGCCTTCGTCGAGCAATTCGGTCAGCTCGTGCATCGTGTCATCGCGTAGCCCTTCCGAAGGACGCAAGCGAAGCCCCGTGACCAGCATCTTGAGCGCAGTGAAGATTTGTCCGAGCTGGTCGTGCACTTCGCGAGCCAATCGGCGCCGCTCGTCTTCGATGCTCTGGTTGAGTTCCTGCGCGAAACTCTTGATTCGAACCAGCGCAGAAGTGAGTTCGCTGGTACGGCTGGCGACCGAAGTTTCCAGCATCGCATTCAACGTTCTCAGCTCGCTCTCGGCCCGATCCCGCTTGACGCGTTCGAGGGCAAGAAAGGCGATCGAGATGACGAGCAGCACGCAGCCCACCACGCCGAGCGCAGTTTCCAGCGCGCGAGTTTGACGCTCCATGTGCGAGACCTCGGCATGCCGCCTGCTGAGAATGTCGGACTGAGCGTTTCTCAAACGGTCGAACTCGGATCTGATCTCGTCCATGACCGACTTCCCGGCAACGAAGCGAGAGGTGTCCTTGATGATTTCCGCACCGACCCGCTTTCGGTCGGTGATGTTTCGCTCGGCCTGCGTGAGGCGCTCATAGATGAGTCGATCCAGTCGCTTGCCGTATCCGACCTGGTCTGCGATCAACCTGTCGCGCATCAATAAGTAAGTCGATTCGAAAGCGCCGTGGGCAGAACGATAAGGCTCGAGGAATTCGTCGTTGCCTGTGATCACAAAGCCGCGCTGCCCGGTTTCGATATCTTTGAGCAACGACAATGTCTGCTCGATGAGGTCGAGGTTTTCGAGCGAACGGCGATCTGCCTCGCCAAAGGAGATCACTTCGCTTAGGCTTTTCTGGCTCACGTAAGCCAGGCCAATGAAGGCGAAGAGCCCTACCAGCAACATGGCAAACGCCAGGCTGGACTGCCCCCGCAATCTGGCTCGCGGAAAGACAAGCTTTCTCATTCCCCACCCTTATTGCGTTTAAAACTACTGACGCAAAACCATATTAGCGTGCTTGCAACTAAACGCAACGGTGGGACTGCTGAGGCGGGCGGTATCTATTCACGGAACGCCTTGCGGCGTGTGAACCGGACGACCGTTCTAGGAACTCTAGTTCTAGATTTTGAAAGACTCGAGGGTCTCGGGCGCAAAAAGTTCGTTAGGTTGACGCAACGTTTTAGACAAGCCCTGTTCGTGGTGATAACGAAGAAAGGTACTTAAGGTCTTCTGGTTCTTATCGAATCCGTAAGGCCAATAGTCTTGTCCCATCTCTTTCTTGACCTGCTCGACATGGGATGTAAGCCATGGAAGCATTGCCTTCAAGGCAGCGGTTTCGTACAGGTCTTCATAAGTTTTCTTCTGGGATTCGATGAGCGCTTTCATCATCGATTGAGCCACCCAACGGTTGGCTTCGTATACCTCGCGCTTGATCGCGACCGTATGCATGATCGGGAAGATGCCGGTCTCTTTGAAGTAAGCGCGCTCGCGCGCTTCGTAGTCTTCGAACAGACGAACGACTCGACCGTCGCCCTTCAGGAAGGTGGAAGGCATGCGCGCCGTGTAGAGAGCATCGATCTCACCGTCGTACAGCATTTGCGTGAGAGTCTTGTCGGGTCCGATGGGTGTGACTTTGATATTCGGCGGCAGATCGAGTTTGATCTTCTCGTCGCGCCCCGGTTCTTCCTCTCCACCGGTGAAGTAATGCGCACCGTCGATAGGCACACCGTAGTGGTCCTGAAGAATGCCGCGGATCCATACCGGCGCCGTCATTTGATATTCGGGCGTGCCGATCTTCTTGCCAATTAAATCTTTAGCACTCTTGATGCCCGAATTCGCGTTGATGTAAATGCTCGAATGGCGAAAGAAACGCGACGGAAAAATAGGAATCGCGATGAAGGGCTTGGGATCGCGAAAGGTCGACACGGTGTACGAGGACAGCGACATCTCCGCGACATCGAACTCCTTGTGCCGAAGCATCCGGAAAAAAGTTTCTTCCACCGGCATGTTCAGAAAATTAAGGTCGATCCCATCGGGCTGAATGCTTCCATCCTGAACGCCGCGCACGCGGTCGTAATCCCAGCACCCGAAGGTGAGCTTCAGTTTTGACATGCTTATCCGATTCCTAAAGTTTCAATATCGTCATTGCGGAAGGTCTTCACTCGACCGGCTTGATTCCAGCAGCCTTGATCGCGCCGCCCAGGCGTTCGTTCTCGCCAAGAATCGCCTTGTCGTATTCGGCAGGCGTGCCGCCGATGGCGTCGATGCCTGCCGTCGTCAGCGTCGTGATGACCTCCGGCATTTTCGAAATGGCTGCCATCTCCTGGCTGATGCGATCAATCGCGGCTTGCGGTGTGCCCCTCAGAGCGAGCACTCCCACGATTGGCGCGAAGTCGAAGCCGGGAATGATTTCAGCAATGGCGGGAGTGTTCGGCTCTGTCGGCGAGCGCTTGGCAGCGTTGGTCGCAAGCAATTTCACCTGGCCTGATTTCACGAAGCCGGATAGCGATGGCAACGCGGAGAAGAGCACATCGACCTGACCGCCGACGAGCGCCGGAACGGATTGGCCCGATCCCTTGAACGGAATGTGTTCGAGGTTGAGCCCGAGCGATGCCTTCATTGCTTCCATCGTCAAATGATGAGTACTACCCACGCCCGAAGATCCGTAATTGAGCGTGCCGGGTTTCGACTTCACCAATGCAATGAATTCGGCCAGCGTGTTCGCAGGCACCTTCGGATTTGCTGCCAGATAAAGCGGCGCACGGGCCGCGAGGGATACCGGCAAGTAGTCGCGCTTGTAGTCGTAGCTCAAGTTCTTGTAGATCATCGGATTGATGGAGAACATCGATCCGTCGGTCACTAGAAAGGTATAGCCGTCGGTAGGCGACGAGGTGAGTGCCTGAGCAGCGACAACGCCGTTCGATCCGGGCTTGTTGTCGACGACAACGGGTTGTCCCAGACGATCGCCAAGGCGTTGGGCGTAGATGCGTGCGACCGTATCTGGCAATCCGCCGGGAGAATAGGGAACCACGAATTTGATGGGCCGGCTCGGATAGGCCGCCTGGGCCATCGCAGTAGATGCGAACACTATCGAAAAAGTTGCCACAGCCAGTGCTCGCGCGCTCACCCTCAAGTTCGACCTTTTGGTATTCATCGTTGTCTCCGTTCTTCGGTTAGTTATTGAAAATCCGGTCGCTATGCCGGATTTCTTGTCTCACTCTCATTCACACATCTATCTAACTTCAGGCCGCTGTCGTCTCCTTAGGCTTGGCCTGACTCGACGACGAAGCAGAAGCTGCCTTCGCTTCGTTCGCACGCGCTTTCTGCGCTTCCGAATTATCGAGATCGCGCCACTCGGTGCCCTTAGGGACAACCCCTTCGAACGATCGCAAAGTCGCTTGCTCGATGAATGGCGATTCTGTGTTGGCCACTGCGGTACGGGTGCCGATGGCAGGCGAGCCGTCTCGGAAATTCTTCACCGCTTCCACCATCACACGCCGAAACTCGACGATGGCCTGATCGCTCGCGCCGAGACGGTCGTTGGTTCGGTCGGCGATAGGACCCATGGTTTCCCACATCGCAATGTCCTGATTCGGAATGCCGCGAATGCCGGTGAAGCTCGCACCGGTCTTCATGAGGATGCGATCCTGCTTGTAGTTGTTCTCGAGCACGCGGAACTTCCTGTAGCTCGAGTCGACGTCGATGCCGATCTGCGCGCCGCAGAACTTGCGCCATTCTTCCTGATCGATGCCACCAGCCGCCGACTCAGTCCACGCGATGAAGTGGAACATCGTGTGGGTGTCGTCGATCGGCACGTTGATATTCGCGACGTTGTACGCGCTGTTCGGCGGAATCATCACGGTGAACGGCGCGACGAACAACGACATGCGAATGTATTCGTGCGTGTTCGCGTTCGCGATAGGACGACGGATTGCCGCGTATTTGAAACCGTAGGTCGTAGGTTGCACCTGCAGACGCGGCGCCTTGTCGGTCGTGGGCCGCAGCCATCCCGACGAGGTGGCACGGGCTTCGCCATGAGCCGGCGTCATGTCGGTCGAATGCAACGTGGAGCTATGCGCCGAGTCGATGGCACCTTCGAGAATCTGCGCCCAGTTGCAGTCGATCTGTATCTTGACGATGCTGACTTTCGCGTCCTTGGTGGGCGCGAACGGAGGCGGCTCGAACTCGGGCATGTCTTCTTTGGCGCCCATCCAGGCCCAGACAATTCCGCAGTGCTCGTGCGTTGCATAAGCCTTGTGATTCACGTTGTTGTTCTTGCAAGCCTCGACCGGCTCCGACGGCATCTCGACGACCTTGCCTTCGACATCGACCTTCCAGCCGTGATAGAGGCAGCGCAGTCCGCAGTCTTCGTTTCGACCGAACACGAGCGACGCGCGGCGATGCGGGCAATATCGATCCATCAGGCCCACGCGTCCATCGGAATCGCGCCACGCAACCAGTTCTTCGCCGAACAATTTGACCGGCACCGGCGCGCCATCGGAGTCGGGAATTTCTTCGGTCAGAAGCGCGGGAATCCAGTGACGACGCATGAGTTGGCCCATGGGCGCGTCGCCTTCGACACGCGCCAGAAGTTCGTTCTCTTCTTTAGTCAACATCTTGTTTGCCTCGCTTCGTTGGGGATGATATTCTTAGAGCCCTAAGATTATTTGCCACACCAGAAGTTGTCAAGAGGGGTTTGACTAATGCGTAGGGACGCTGCGACCGATCACTCTTGCTCATCAGGTGCGTCAACCACTCGCGACAGGCCAAGGAGACACCAACGATGAACACACAAACAGCTAACGTCGATGCAACGGTAGAGCCGGAATTCAAGAAGCTGCTCGTAGCCTCGAAAAGCGAAATCGCGAAAGACATTTACCTGTTCGAGTTTCGCGACCCGGAAGGACAAACACTGCCTGAATTCACCGCCGGATCGCATCTCACGGTCGAGTTGCCGAACGGATCGAGACGCAACTATTCGCTGTGCAGCGACCCAGCCGAAATCGACTATTACCAGATCGCGGTTAAGCGCGATGCAAACGGTCGGGGTGGATCCATGAGCATGGCAGACGACGTCAGTCAGGGCGATCTCATCTCGGTGAGCGAGCCGCGCAACAACTTCGAACTGGCACCACGCGCAAGCAATTTCATTTTCGTTGCAGGCGGCATCGGGATCACTCCCGTGTTGTCGATGATGAGATATCTGAAGAGTTCGGGGAAAGGCAAGTTCAAGCTCTACTACTGCACTCGCGATGCAGACAGCACTGCATTCGTCGAGGAGTTGAAAGACGAGTTTCCCGGCGTCGTAAAAATCCATCACGACAACGGCGACCCGAACGACGCATTCGATTTCTGGCCGGTATTCGAGAAGCCTACCAACGCGCATATTTACTGCTGCGGCCCACGCGGCTTGATGGATGCAGTGAAAGACATGTCTGGCCACTGGGCGTTCGGCTCCGTTCACTTCGAGAGCTTCGGGGTCGACGCCAGCATTGCAGCCACCAACACCCCCTTCGACGTGAAGCTCGCGAAGAGCGGCAAGACGATTCATATTCCCACCGACAAAACCATTCTCGAAGTGCTTCGAGCCGACGGTATTCGCGTGATGAGTTCCTGCGAAAGCGGCACCTGTGGATCGTGCAAGACGCGACTACTCGAAGGCGAAGCCGACCATCGCGACATGGTGATGACCGACGACGACAGGGAGCACAACATCATGGTGTGCGTGTCGCGCGCGAAATCGCCTGAACTGGTGCTCGATCTGTAATGTCCGCCGACACTTCCCGACCGGATTCGATTCGGATCGGCGTTGCCGGTCTGGGTCGCGCGTTCACACTGATGCTGCCCACTTTCATGGCAGACGAAAGAGTAAAACTCGTGGGCGCAAGCGATCCGATCGCAATCGCTCGATCGCAGTTCGAGAAAGACTTCGCAGCACCCACGTTCGATTCGATCGAAGCGCTGTGCAAACAGGACGATGTGGAAGCGATCTACATTGCCACACCACATCAGTTCCATGCCGAGCATGTGCGCATTGCAGCATCGCATGGCAAGCATGTGCTCGTGGAAAAACCGATGGCAATCACGCTGGCCGAATGCGCTTCGATGATCGATGCGGTGGAGCGTGCCGGTGTGCAGATGATCGTCGGCCACAGTCACAGCTTCAATGCACCCGTACTTCAGGCGGCGAAGTTGATTGCGCAAGGCACTTATGGCGACGTGCGCATGATCCACGCCATGAACTTCACCGACTTCCTCTATCGCCCTCGCCGCCCCGAGGAGCTCGACACGAAGGCTGGTGGAGGCGTGATACATAGCCAGGCAGCGCATCAGATCGACATCGTGCGATTACTCGGTGGCGGCATGGTGACCTCGGTGTTCGCGCAAACTGGCGCATGGGACAGAGCGCGCCCCACAGAAGTCGCCTACAGCGCGATCATTTCGTTTGCCAACGGCGCGTTCGCGTCATCTACCTACAGCGGCTACGGCCACTTCGACAGCGACGAATACATGGATCGCATCGGCGAAATGGGCCAGACGAAAAACAGTGCCGACTACGGTGCCGCGCGTCGACGATTGAGCGATGCGAAATCAGCGGATGAGGAAGCTGCGTTGAAAGCCGCGCGCAACTACGGCGGCGACAAGTACACCCAGGCATCGTTCGATCCCAACAGGGCGAATCAACATTTCGGGCCGGTCATCGTGAGTTGCGACAAAGCGGACCTTCGAATCACCGCTTTGGGCATTCATGTTTACGCAGATCAAAACGTCGACTTCATCGAATCACCCGTTCCAGCCATTCCTCGTGCGGAGGTGATCGACGAACTCGTCGCGACCTTGCGCGGGAACAAAGCGCCGCTGCACAGCGGTCGGTGGGCGCAAGCGACCACCGAAGTCACCTTGGCCCTGCTGACGTCCGCAGAAACCAAAATGCCGGTTGTGCCGACACTTCAGGTCGCGCCGCAGATCGATGTCTCATGAAAAACGAAACCAGCAACATCCTTCGCCACTGGCGTGACGCGGTTCCGCATGACCGTCTCGCGCATTTGATTCGGGATGCAGCACGCGCGCTCACCCGATCGTTGCAGATACGTTTAGCGGAGCACGATGTCCCGTTCGGTCACTGGTCGTTTCTGCGAATTTTGTGGGAATCGGATGGGCTGACGCAAAAAGAGTTAAGCGAGCGGGCTGGCGTCATGGAGCCGACCACATTCGCCGCGATGAAAACGATGGAGTCGCTGGGCTACATCGAGCGCAGACAGCTGCCGACCAACAAGAAAAACATCTACGTTTATCTGACTGCAAAGGGTCGCGCACTCAAGGCGAATCTCGTGCCTCTGGCCGAGGACGTGAATCACATCAGCGTGGAAGGCATCGACGAAAAGGATCTGGCGACCACCCGGCGAGTTTTGCTTCGCATGATCGAAGGACTTGCGCGAGACGACATGGGCAAAGATGCCGTCCCTGCAGGCGAAATCAGCTCAGAAGATTCCGCTCGTCCATCCAGTCCACGCAAACGTTCACCGCGTTCTGCAGCAGCTCCGGCTGTCCGACGAAATAGTGCGTCGCGCCCTTGAGCACCTGCATCGACTTGTCCTTGCTGGTCACCTTGTCGAAGATCGCCTTGGTGTGAGGCTGCGGCACGGCATCGTCGGCGCTGTGTTCCAGCGCGAGGAACGGCACCGTAATTTTCGCGGCGCTTTTTTCGCCGTGCGCATTCGTTTCTTGCGACCACTGCGACATCCACGAACGTAGCATCGAGAAACGCGCAGAGCCCACCGGCCCGTTGTTGACCGTTTCGGGAACGCCCATGAAGCAGGTGCCGATCGGTCGATCGTTGGGCTCGATGGTGCCGTCCAGGAATCGCGGCTCGGCCATCGTTCTATGGGTCACGAAACCTCGTTCCATTTCCAGGCCGCCGCGCTTGCGGAAAGTCTCAAGCGTTTCTTTCACCCAATCGGTGCGACGCTGCACGCGGGCGCGTTGCGCGGCGCGGAAACGCTCCAGAAATTCTTTCGAGTACGGCGGCTTGATGTCGGGGTTGTACAAGTCAAGAGACTCGTCGCGCTTGTCCGGATCGTTCTCGTCGATCACCGATGGATCGATCCAGTCCTGCAGCACGACCGCGCGTGAAATATGAGCAGCCTGGAATACGAACGCATCTGCAGGAATCAGATTGGCCGACATGATGTTGCATGGATCGCCGGCCGGCGTGTGCGACACATCGGGCTTCTCGGCCTGCGATTGATAGAACAGCGAAAGCGACCCGCCGCCCGACCATCCCATCAGGATGACTTTCTCGTACTTCCACACCTCTTTCGCATGCCGGATGTACGCACCGAGATCGACGACCACGTTCTCCATGATCAGCGCGCTGTCGTTGCGTGCGTAACGACTACCCGCGCAAAGCACATGCATGCCTCGTTCGGCCATCGCGCGAGGCATTGGCAGGAGTTGTAGCGTGGAAGCAGGATGCATGTACACCAGCAGCGTTTTGGAGGGCTTGCCCTTGGGCACGTATCGCACGCCCTCGAGATTCACCGTGCCGTGGCCACCGGCGAATCCATAAACTTCTTTGAACGCCGACTTTTCGGCGAACTTTACATACACCCACTCGGGTTGAACTTCGTACTTCTCTGCTTGCGACATTCCAGTTAACTCTCTACTTCGTATTGTTGATGGCCACGTCGGGAAAGGTCGGGAAACCTCGGGAAATCTCGAGAAAGATCAGGCGTGAGCCTTCTCGGCATTGCGAGCTGCTTTTTCCTTGGACCAATCGTCCAGAGCGCGATGCGCGTCGTCGCGGAACTCCTGAATCTCGTCGTCGCTCGACAAGGACAAGGTCAACTCGAGACGAAGCCCGTTGGGATCGAAGAAATAAATCGAATGGAAATAACCGTCGTGCGAGATCGGTCCGATCACGTCGACTCCAGCTGCCTTCAGTCGGGCGAGAGCGGCATCGACCTCTTCCACCGATCCGCAGCGCAGCGCGATGTGATTCGTCCAGCGCGGTGTGTTCGGCGAAGGATCCGCTGCAATGTTGTCTCCGAGATCGAAGAAGGCAATGCTGCTGCCGTCTGTCATCTGGAAGAAAAGATGAACGTAGGGGCAGTATTCGTTGGTGCTGGGAATCGTCTCGGCGCGCACCACGTGGGTCAGAGGAAGTCCCAGCAGGTCTTCGTAGAAATGTCGGGTTTCTTCGGCATCTTTACAGCGGTACGCGAAGTGATGGAGTCCGTGCACCGGAACCATTTTGTGAGGAACATCGGGATTGAATTTCACTTCGGCAATCTTGTGGTCGTATGTCATTTTTTAATCCTTGAAATCGATGTGAAGCGCTGGTTCAGCGTTGCTTCGGTAGATGATTGGTCACGCCTGACAGCCAGCTCGAATCGCTGGAAAGTGTCTTCAATTCCTCCAGCGCTTCGTCTTGCGTTTGTGTCCAACGCTCGACAACGCGCACTGTGTCGCCATCGTGCTCCTGCCATGAATATTCAAGGCGGATGCCGTTGGGATCCATGAAATAGATCGACCAGGTCTGCGCACCGACGAACACCGGCCCGATGACCTGAATTCCCTCGTCGAGAAGTCGCTTGTGCAGTACGTCGAATTGTTCTTTCGTCGTGGTGAACGAGCAGTGCTGCATGGCAGCGATCGCATCGCGGTCGCCCTTTTCCTTGGCGCCTTTCGGCATTTCGAAGAACGCCACCATGGTGTCGCCACCTGCATCGAAAAAGTAATGACGCAAGTTTTCGAACGGCGGATTGCCTCGATTGCCTTTACCGACGCCGACGCCTGGCGGAACACGCAGCGCATGCACCAGCGGCATGCCCAGCACGCGCGTGTAGAAATCGACCGTGGCTTTCATGTCGTCGGTGTTGAGCGCAAGGTGATGAACACCTCTACTCGCTACTGGAGACGCATGCCTGGCGCGTAACGGCGCTTCGGCCGCTGCGCCCTTCGCGTCCTGTTTGCTTGCTGTTGCTACGTCGGTCATAGGACTCTCCGATTGCTTTTGATCCCTTGCGTGGCTTGCCTGCGGATCACTGCACCTGGCTGGCCAGGTTGAAATACAACTGACCGAGATCGTCTCGCGCTGCAAGCGTCGAGCTGGCCTCGGCCATCGCAATCCTGCCCTTGATGATCACGTAAGCGCGGCTGGTGAAAGGCAGCGCGATGTCGAGTTTCTGCTCGACAAGAATCATCGTCAGGCCGTTGTCGCGCAGCACATTGAGTGCAGCGCGGATCTCGTCGACCACCTTCGGCGCAAGTCCGAGGAACGGTTCGTCGAGAAGCAGAACTCTGGGTGAAGACATGAGCGCACGACCGATGGCCACCATCTGCTGCTCACCGCCCGACAACGTGCCGGACAACTGCAGGCGACGCTCTTTCAGGCGCGGGAACATCGTGTAGACATAGTCGTAGCGCTCGGAAACCGTCGCTGCGTTGCGCGGCTTCAGTCGCACGGTGCCGAGTCGAAGGTTGTCCTCTACCGTCATCGACGCGAACATTCGACGACCTTCAGGCACTTGCACCAGACCTCGATCGACGATGCGGTGCGTAGGCATGGCCGCTATGTCGTCCCCGTCCATCATGATTTTCCCGCCGCGGTGTGCGAGCGTGCCCGACAAGGCGCCGAGCAGCGTCGACTTGCCAGCGCCGTTCGGGCCGAGCAAGGCAACCGTCTCGCCCCTGGCCACATGCATGCTCACGCCATGAATGACAGGACCGTTTCCATAACCGCCAGTGACATCGATGAGATCAAGCATTCTTGATTCCTCCGACATCGCCGAGATACGCAGACACCACCGCTTGATTCGCCTGAATTTCCGCAGGCGTTCCCTCGGCAATCTTTCGACCGAAGTTCAGCACGATCACGCGGTCGGCCAAGGACATGAGAAAGCGCATGTCGTGTTCGATCAGCAGCACCGCAATTCCGCGCGCCGCGATCTTTTTGATGATCTCGCTCAGGCGATCGCATTCGGCAGGCGTGAGGCCAGCAGCAGGCTCGTCGAACAGCATCAGGCGCGGTTCGCCAGCAAGTCCGCGCGCGATTTCGAGCAATCGACCCTGACCGAAAGAAAGTGTCGTGACTTCCGCATCCATCCACTCTTCCAGTCCCACGAACTTCACCAGCTCTGCCGCCTTGTCCGCAGCCTCCGCCTCGGCTTTCGCGGACGCGGGCGATCCCGCCAGAATCTGCCAAAGCGAAGACTTGATTCGCGTGTGCATGCCCACCATTACGTTCTCGCAAACAGACATGCTCGCGAATGGCTTGTTGTGCTGGAAGGTGCGCATGATTCCGCGTGCTGCGAACTCGTGCGTTGGCGCGCCGCTCAGGCATTGCCCTTCGAAAAACACATCACCGTCCGAACACGGGAAGGCTCCGGCGATCATGTTGAAGGTGGTGCTCTTGCCGGCGCCGTTCGGCCCGATCACACCGAGGATTTCTCCGGCATGCACCGTGATGTCGAGATCCGCCACAGCTTGCAATCCGCCGAAGCGTTTGCCGATTGCGCGGGCCGACAGTAACGGTTGCGCCGCCTCTTGCGACGATTTGAGGACTGCGTTCATGCCGCACCTCCATCGACGACCTGACGGTCTATCCGCTTGGCCTCACTGGGCTTCATATCGATGGGCGATACCGGGCTCGGTGCTAGCCTGGATTGGCGTTTGCGTTTGTCCCTGAAGTTGGTCCACAGACCGATCAAACCCTTGGGCTGGAACATCACCGCAACCACCATGAAAATGCCGAACACCAGCGCATGGTGATGACCGATCAAGGGCGACAGTACGAACGGCAAAACGTACAAGAGAATCGCGCCGATGATCGCGCCGGCGAATGTGCCGGAGCCGCCGACGATGACCATGAACAACAGCAGGAAGGAGTTCTCCATGCCGAATACGTAGGGGTTCACGTTGTTGTCGACGAACGCGTAAACCATGCCGGCGACACCCGCCAATGCGCTGGTCACGGTGTAGGCAATGATTTTGGTGCGACGCACGTTGATACCCATCGCGACTGCGGCCTCGGCGTTGTCGCGCACTGCACGACACGCGCGTCCGAAATAGGAGCGGTCGAGTCGGTACAAGGTAGCCAGAGTTCCAAGCATCAACACCACGATGACGATCGTGTACCAGGGGCCGGTCACGCGGACGCCGAAGATGTCGGGCAGTCGATAGTTGGCGAGTCCACCCGTACCACCGGTGACCGAGCCACCTTCGTTGAGCACCACGATGAACAACTGCGCGAACGCGAGTGTGGCCAACGCAAGATAGAAGCCTTCAAGGCGTGTACTAGGAATCGCGACCAGTAGCGCAAGCAGCACACAGATAGCTACCGCGACAACCACCGCAACAGCGAGTGGCAATCCGGCCTGCGTGACCAGAATCACGATAGCGTAAGCACCGATACCGTAGAACGTGAAATGCGAGAACGCGATTTGCCCGGCAATGCCGAACAGGAAGTTGTAGCCGAGCGCCATGGTGATCCACAGCAGCAGCTTGCGATATACGTCGGTCTGATACGACGTGAGCATGAAGGCGACGGCAGACAGCACGATCGCGGCGAGCACATAACGGGCAAGCGATTTCATGCGCGTGCCTCCCGTGCTTTGAGCAAACCGGTCGGTCGGACCAGAAGAAAAATAATCAATAGAACGAGTGGCACACCTTGTGCCATACCCGGAGGGACCGGCGCATAGCGCACTGTGAACTGTTCGGCGAAGGCCAGGATGAGTCCGCCAAGCAGCGCACCTTCAACCCGACCCACACCGCCAATGACCAGTGCTGTGAATCCCTGAATGGCCAGCGGCAACCCCATGAGATAGCTCGCGGACACATTGGGCACGACCAGAAGTCCTGCAATGCCGGAAACCGCGGCGCCACCTGCAAACGAGAGCGAGGTGACACGGCTTAAATTGATGCCCATCAAAGAAGCTGCCCGTCGATCGATGGCAACTGCTTCGAACGATTTACCCGTAAGCGTCTTCTCGAAGAAGAACCAGCATGCGGTGAATACGACTGCGGTCACCGCGAGCGTGAAGAAGCTTTGATACGAACCCGCGATAGGCCCGAGTTCCAGACGACCGAAGCCGAATGCCGCAGGCACCGGCTGGTTGTCCGGGCCGAAAGTCAAAGAAACGATTTCCCGGAACACCACCAGCATGCCCAGCAACACCAGGATAGGGGCAAGCGGAGGCGCGCCCTTCTCGAGCAGCGGACGCACCGTGAGGCGCTCCGTTGCCCATCCGATGATGAACATGCCGACCACTACCAGCGCAATCGCGACCGGATACGGCAATTCGAATTTGCTCAGGGTGAGAAACGCGCCGAAGGCACCCAGCGTGGCCCACTCCCCCACTGCAAAGTTGATGATGCCGGTCGGCCTGGTGATCAGCAGGTACCCGAGCGCAATGAGTCCATAGATGGACCCACTGGCCAGGGAGCTGACGATGAGTTCCAGAAAATCGTTCATGAATTACTGCTTTTCGCGTCTTTCTTTATTTCGACAAAAAAATCTTGTCGATTACTTGTTGCCGACGTGAACGACCTTGCCGGCCTTGTCGCCTTCGTACACGCGCACGACCATGCCATCGGCGGGAAAGCCGGTGCGTTTGCCTTCAGGGAAAGAGTAGTTCTTGCCGACGCCTGCCATCACACCTGCATAGTTGCTGGTGGCTTGCATGGCCGCACGAATCTTCTCTTTGTCGGTGCCGCCCGCGCGTTTGATGGCGTCTGCGACGATCATCAAACCGTCATAGCCGTAGCCGTTCAGGTTGTAGGGCTCGTTGCCGGTTTCTTTCTTCCACGCCGCAGCGAAGGTTTTCACTTCGGCTTTGTCCGGATCGTAGGCATCGACGTAGGTCAATCCATCGATCAGCCCCTTCGCATTGGCTGCGGTCTGGGGTACCGAGAAGTTGTAGTTGCCGAGCATCGGAGTCTTCAAACCGAGTTGGCGATACGCACGCAGAATCACGCCGTTTTCAGCGGTCGTAATGCCGGTGAGAAACAGCGCGTCGGGATTCGCTGCGCGAACCTTCTGCATTTGCGGCTCTGCGGTGTTCGATCCGACAGGCACGACTTCTTCTGCAACGATCTGAACGCCAGCCGCTTCGAGAGCCTTCTTGAACGAGGAATTCGTCAGTTGACCGAGGTTGGAGTTTTCGCCAATGAGTGCAACGCGCTTGTAGTTCTTGTTCGATGCGTAAGCCAGCAAGGTTTGAATCTGCGTCGTGCCCAGGGGGCCGGTTTGCCAGAAGTACGGGTTGTTGATTTGCGTGGTGAGCGTGTCGCCGCTGTTCGACGGCGTCATTTGCGGCGTCTTGGTTTCGAGCGTCACGGTCTGAGCCTGTTGAGTAGCAGGCGTCAACGACACCGACAGGATGAACACGACACCCGCATCGACCAGCTTGCGAGCTGCCGTTGCAGACACGTCGGGCTTGCCCTGGTCGTCTTCGGTGATCAATTCGACCTGACGACCCAGGATGCCGCCCTTCGCGTTCAGCTCTTTCACTGCGAACACGACGCCAGCGGCAACGGGTTCGGCGTAAGGCTTGGCCGGGCCGACCTTGTCGGTGATCATGCCGATCTTGATCGGGCCGCTCTGCGCGAAGGCTGGAGCGGTTGCCATCATGGCGGTGGTTGCAGCTGCCGCAAGCGCCACCTTGGCGAACTTGAATAGATTGCTTTTCATCTTGTCTCTCTCCTTATAAAAATTTCAAACACTACGCAAACATTACGCAAACACTAGGCTGCGCGAGAACCGAAGGATCAGTTCTTCACGCGGTCGATCCAAGTCTTGAACGCGACCATCTGATCGCCCAGAAACTTCTTCGTCATCGCGTCGGTCAACTCGCCGGCCGCGTCAAACTTGGTGTGACACTGACCGATGAACACTTCCGGCTTGTTCAGCACGAAGCTCTCGAGTCCGTTCAGAATTTTTCGCACTTCGTACTGATTGCGCGCGCCGCCCACCGGTCCTTGCGTCGCGGAAATCAGCGCGGCAGGCTTTTCCTTGAACGGTTGCGGCGATGTGCGCGACAGCCAGTCGATCATGTTCTTCAACACGCCGGTGATCGAGTAGTTGTATTCGGGACTTGCGATGAGGATTCCGTCGGCAGCAGCGATCTTCGCGCGCAGCGCCTCGACCGATGCCGGAAATCCTTTTTCCTGGATGTCCTGGTTGTAGAGCGGAATGTCCGAGTAATCGACGATTTCCATCGTCATGCCTTCGGGCATCGACTTTTGCGCGGCTACCAGCGCCAGATGGTTGAAAGACTTGGCGCGAAAACTGCCGGAGATGCCGATGATTTTGAAGGTGCTCATGATCTGAAAATGTTGTTGAAATTTTTGTCGAATCTGGAAGGGTCAGGTTATGCGTACTCGGGTGCAATGCGCATAGAGAGTTGCCCTATGCCATCGATTCCCGCTTCGAGAACATCGCCTGGTTTCACGGGTCCGACGCCTTCCGGCGTGCCGGTCATGATGATGTCGCCGGGCATGAGTGTGTAGAACGACGAGGCGAATTCGATCAGCTTTGCAATGTCGTACACCAGCGAAGCGGTATTCGACTTCTGACGCGATTCGCCGTTGATGCTGAGCCACAAGTCGAGCGCGTTCGGGTCTTTAACTTCATCTGGCGTAACCAGCCAAGGACCGAGCACCGAATACGAGTCGATCGACTTGCGAAAGCACTGAAATTCCGGTCCGCGCAAAGTCATGTCGAGCGCAACCGAATACCCGGCTACATACGACATCGCGTCGGCCGCCTTGATCTGATTTCCCTGTTTGCCGATCACCACACCCAGCTCGATCTCGTGATCGTTGCGACGCTCTGCGAATCGCAGAACGATGTCGTCGCTCACGCCGATGAGAGACGAGTTGGCCTTGAGGAACATGCCCCAGTCGCCGATGGTAGTGACCGCGCGTCCGTGCGCAATTCCGGTGTCGGCCTTGCTTTCCGCAGCGTGCGCGTGATAGTTGATAGGCGCGCCGATGATCTTCCCTGGGTTGGCCACCGGCGAGTCGAAATGAACCTCAGCAATGTCGAAGGCCTCACCCTTCATCGAACGCAATTCGATCTCTTCCATGAGCACCGGGAGCGCTTCGATGAACAGGTCTTTCTGCGGCAGCGGATAGGTCTGCTCGGGAATCAAGCTGTAGACCGAGGTCACGTCGACGATGCGGCCGTGCTTGAGCACACCGAGCTTGCCGCCGTTGAATCTGCACAGCTTCATGACGATGCCTCCTCTTCGCGTAGATAACCCATGCCTGCGAGCATTTCGCGATCGGTCATGAAGAATAGTTTTGCATTCGGACTCGCGGCCGTATGACTCGCCCACTGCCAGTGCGGCACCGTGAACACGTCATTGCGTTTCCAGTGAATCGATTCGTCTCCGATGGACGAAGTGCCCTCGCCTTCGGCAACGACACAAATGGCGCTCGCAGTGGTGCGGCGCAGCCGGCTTGGACGATTCTGTTGCAGTCCCATGAGGTAGCAATCGAGCGTCGGCAACACCGAGCCCTGTGCGGCGGGATGAACGTAGCGAAGCAGTTTGCTGCCGTCTGCCCGAGGAAGGCTGGCGTTGAGCGCATCCACAGCGCGCTTTGCGCTATAGCGAAACCTGCTAGATGCATTTGCATTCGCGTCGAGTCCATCAGGCAGCAGCGTGGCGCAATCGTTGGGCGCTGCAGGCGCGCGCGAGGGCGTCGGATCGACCTTGGTGAGATGCGGTGCCGACATCTCGAAGAACATGGTGTCGAGGTGATTGCACAGTGGCAGATCGAGTCCGTCGAACCAGACCATGCGCCCCTCGCCCGGATGGGTGTGCTCATGCCAAGTCCACGAGGGCGTGAGGATCAGATCGCCCTCTTCCATCGGGCAAGCTTCGTCGTTGACCGTGGTAATGCCGCCGCTGCCGCTCATGACGAACCGCAACGCAGCAAGCGCATGCCGGTGCGCGCGTGCCACTTCGCCGGGAAGAATGGTTTGCAGACCGCCGGAGATGTTGCGCATCGTCCAGATGGTTCCGGGAAATTTCGGGTGGGTCAGCAGCAGCACGCGGCGCTCGGCGTCTTCCATGCTGACCTCGGCGACCGCGCGATCTACCAGCGGCTCCATCGCATCCCAGGTCCAGTGCAAAGGCATCTCGCTGGTGTGCGGCTGGCGCGAAGTGACGCGGTGATAACGATCCCATAACGGCTGAGAGGAAACGCCTTTGAGGGTCTCGATCAGATGCGCGTAGGGCGAAGCGGCTTCGCTTTCCACGGGGGTGCTCAGGCTCATTGTTTGTCTCCGTTGAACGATCGCGACGCGTCGTCCTTTTGGCGGAGTGTAGGAGCGCCCGATATAAATTCCTAACATTTCGGTTTATCTTTAATATCGATCTGGCTAATATCACTCGCCATGAATCTTCAAGATTTCGACCTCAATCTTTTGCTCACTTTCGACGCGATCTACAGGCACAACAGCCTTTCTGCGGCCGCAAACGAGCTGTCTTTGACGCAGCCCGCGGTGAGCGCTGCGCTCAAGCGTATGAGGGATCTATTCGGGAATCCCCTATTCGTCAGAACCTCGCGCGGCATGCGTCCGACCCCATATGCAGACGACATGGCGCCCAAAATTGCGCGGGCTCTCGCCATCATTCGCGAGGTCGACCAGCCCTCGGTGTTCGATCCCGCTACCAGCGAAGTGCATTTCCGGATCTACATCAACGACATCGGCGCCATCGTGGTGATGCCGAAGGTGATCGAGTACATGCAGCGGGAGGCGCCCAAGACCAAGCTCACCATCCTCGACCTGCGGCCGGACGAAGTGGTCAATGCGCTCGATCGCGGCGAGATCGATCTGGCGATCGGCTATTTTTTAGGCATGCCTAACTGGGTGCATCAGCAGAATTTGCGCAACACCAAATACATCTGTGCAGTTCGCAAAAATCACCCGACCATCAAGGATTCGCTGTCGCTCGATCAGTTCATCAAGGCCAAGCACGCGAAGTACGACACCACGGGCTCGCTTCACAGCGCTGTCGAACAGGCACTTGCGCAATTGAATCTGACGCGAGAGGTTTCGCTGGTTGCGCCGCGTTTTTCTGCGCTCCCGTTCCTGATCGCGGATTCCGACTTGATCGTCACGATGCCGGAAGACTTGCTGGTGTCGTTCAGCGAATTCATCAACATCAAAATATTCGACCCGCCGCTGCCGTTGGCCGATTTTCAGATCAAACAGTATTGGCACGAACGCCTGCATGCGGATGCGGCGTACAAGTGGTTGAGGAACGCGGTGAGGGATGTCACCGTGTCCATCTGAAGCCTGAACGCTCGAATGATCAGTTGATCAGCTTCGCGCCTGTTTTCGACTGAAGAAACTCGAAGGTCACGCCCGGCGCCATCTCGGCAACCTGCAAACCTTCGGGCATCACATCGATCACGGCCAGGTCGGTGATGATCCGGTTGACCACGCCGAGGCCGGTGAGCGGCAAGGTGCATGCAGGAAGAATCTTGAGGTCTTCGGTGCCGTCTTTTTTCTTCGCGACATGCTCCATCAGGATGATCACGCGCTTGACGCCCGCCACCAGATCCATCGCGCCGCCCATGCCCTTGACCATCTTTCCGGGGATCATCCAGTTGGCCAGATCGCCGCGTTCGCTCACCTGCATGGCACCCAGAATGCTCAGGTTGATCTTGCCTGCGCGGATCATGCCGAAGCTCTGATCGCTGCTGAAGATCGAGGTACCCGGAAGCGTGGTTACGGTCTGTTTGCCGGCGTTGATCAAATCGGCGTCAACGGTTTCTTCGGTGGGGAACGGTCCGATGCCGAGCATGCCGTTCTCCGACTGAAGCCACACTTCGATGTTGCTCGGAACATGGTTCGCTACCAGTGTAGGAATGCCGATACCGAGGTTCACGTAGAAGCCGTCTTCGAGTTCTTTCGCTGCGCGTGCAGCCATTTCATCTTGCGTCCACGGCATCTCAGGCTCCTTGTTTGGTTGTAGTTGTTGGAACGGAAAGCGTGCGTTTTTCGATGCGCTTCTCAGGGTTCGGGTTGTGCACGATGCGATGCACATAGATGCCAGGCAGATGCACGTCGTCGGGCTCGATCTCGCCCACTTCGACAATCTTTTCTGCTTCCACGATGCAGAGCTTGCCGGCCATGGCAACCGCGGGGTTGAAGTTGCGCGCGGTGTAGCGGAATCGCAGATTGCCAGCCTTGTCGGCCACGTCCGCTTTCACGATAGACACATCGGGCAGTAGCGCACGTTCCATCACGTACATCTCGCCGTCGAATTCGCGCACTTCCTTGCCTTCGGCAATCAGCGTGCCCACGCCGGTCTTAGTGAAGAACGCGGGAATGCCGGAGCCGCCTGCGCGCAGTTTTTCGGCAAGCGTTCCTTGCGGTGTGAATTCGAGTTCGAGTTCGCCGGCCAGAAACTGGCGTTCGAACTCCTTGTTTTCGCCAACGTAGCTGGCAATCATCTTCTTGATCTGGCGGGTGTCGAGCAACTTGCCCAGACCGAACCCGTCGACTCCTGCGTTGTTCGCAATCACGGTGAGGTTCTGCACGCCGCTGTCGCGAATCGCGTCGATCAACGCTTCAGGAATTCCGCACAGGCCGAATCCGCCTGCTGCGATCAGTTGTCCGTCATGCAAGACGCCAGCGAGGGCTTCAGCTGCGGAAGGAAATAACTTGTTCAATCAGGTCTCCTAGCAAAGATGGGCGCAACGATACTACGCTGCGCCCATCTTTGCTCCGGGAAATTCCCCGGCGATTCCTGAAGTGCTACTTTTTCGTAGCTTTTATTTGATCGTTCCCTGAGTTGCCCCAGGTGGGATCGTTTCCACCGTCTCGCGAATAATTCCACCGCCACTCACCGACCCCTGCTGTGTTCCTGCGCCATTGGCGCGCGCGATACAGGCGCGACGATCGGTTTCGGGCAACTGCTGGCAACGAGCCACTTCGTTTGCCTTCAATGCATTGATGCTGCTGGTCTGACCTTGGGTAAGCACACCGGCATTCGCCTGCTGGAGCGCCGCCCCCGCCTCTTTAAGGCAGGTCTGTTTGTCTTGCCCGGTTTGACCGGTGTTGCATTTTTCGACGTCGGCGGTGTACTTGGCCTGCGCGTCGGGAGTGCCATTCAATGCGACGTTGAACGAGACGCCCAACGACGAACGCGACGTGCGTCCTTCCGCATGGACACTGGCGACACCGGCGAAAGCGCTTACTGCGATAACCGCTGCAACGAGCGATCGAAATTTCTTGGACATTTGTTTCTCCTGGACGTGATTTTTATGGAGACAGTGTTCTTGGACAAGCCAAATAAGTCCGTGCGCGCGATCCGCGTGGCGCTGTAGGACGGTAACTCGCATGGAAATCAAAGGAGCGTGAAATAGTTGCTATGAACGCGCAGCCTCGATAGGTGACTTCTTGGTATTTAAAAAATCCCAAACGGTCTTCGAAAGAATCGACCGTGCTATTTGGCCCCGATATACCCACCAGACCGATTCCGCCTAACCGGAGGCGACACCGCGGCCAATTCTGTTACAGCGCGACGCTTAAAATGCCTTTCGAACCGAAAGATCGGCGCGAATAGCCCGCAATGTCGGTGCAGCCCCCACAAAAATCAATTCTGAGAGATCTCCATCCGATGACTCACGATGAAATCCTGGCCCAGTTCGGCCCCCGCGAAGCAATGGAATATGACGTGGTGGTGGTCGGCGGCGGCCCGGCAGGTCTGTCCACTGCAATTCGTCTAAAGCAACTGGCGGCGGAAAACGAAAAAGAGATTTCGGTCGTCGTCCTGGAAAAAGGCTCGGAGCCGGGCGCCCACATTCTGTCCGGCGCGATCATGGATCCGATTGCCATTAGCGAACTCTTTCCCGACTGGAAAAAGCGCGGCGCACCGCTGAATCAGCGCGTGACGGAAGACGCTTTCCTTTTCCTCGGGGAAAAAAGCGCGATTCGTACGCCCAACTTCGCGCTGCCCAAATGCTTTCACAACGACGGCAACTACATCGTCAGCCTTGGCAACGTCACCCGCTGGCTGGCCGAGCAGGCCGAGGCCCTGGGCGTAGAAATTTTTCCGGGCTTTCCCGCTGCAGAAGTTCTCTACAACGACGATGGATCGATCAAGGGCGTCGCCACCGGAAACATGGGCATCGGCAAGGATGGCGAGCCGACGGAAAACTTCCAGCTCGGCATGGAGCTTCATGCCAAGTACACGATCTTTGCCGAAGGCTCGCGCGGACATCTGGGCCGTCAACTGATCGAAAAATATAAGCTGGCCGAAGGCAAGGATCCACAGAGCTACGGTATCGGCATCAAGGAGTTGTGGGAGATCGATCCCGCACGTCATCAGGCTGGACTCGCGGTTCACACTGCCGGCTGGCCGCTGGATCCGAACACCTACGGCGGCTCGTTCCTGTATCACGCGGAAGACAACAAGATCGTCATCGGTTTCGTGGTCGGCCTCGATTACACGAACCCGCACATGAGCCCGTTCGAGGAATTCCAGCGCTTCAAAACGCATCCGAACATTCGCTGGTATTTCGAGGGACAGGACAAGGGCCTCAAACCTGCCAAGCGCATCAGCTACGGCGCACGCGCCATTACGGCAGGCGGATTGCTTTCGTTGCCGAAGACAGTATTCCCCGGCGGTGCGCTGGTCGGCTGCGAAGCGGGCTATATGAATGCAAGCCGCATCAAGGGAAGCCACGCGGCCATCAAGACCGGCATGCTCGCTGCAGAAGCAGCGTTCGAAGCCATTGTTGCTGGCCGTCAGCATGACGAACTCACCGCCTACCCGGAAGCGTTCAGGAAAAGCTGGCTTTATACCGAGCTGAACAAGGCTCGTAATTTCAAGCAGTGGTTCAAGAAGGGATTCACCATCGCGACCATCATGACCGGCATCGAACAGAAGCTGTTCGGCGGTCGTATGCCTTGGACGATTCACCGCAAGGAGCCTGACAACGCGCGCCTCAAGCCGGCAGCGTCCTGCAAGAAGATCGTCTACCCCAAGCCGGACGGCAAGCTCACTTTCGATCGACTGTCTTCTGTGTTCATCAGCAACACGAACCATGAAGAAAATCAGCCGCCGCATCTGACGCTCAAAGACCCGTCCGTGCCGGTGAATCTGAATCTTCCGAAGTACGACGGTCCCGAAGCCCGTTACTGCCCTGCCGGCGTGTACGAATTCGTCAAAACCGACACGGGCGCCGATCGCCTGCAGATCAACGCGCAGAACTGCGTTCACTGCAAAACCTGCGACATCAAGGATCCGACGCAGAACATCGTTTGGGTGACGCCCGAAGGTGGTGGCGGGCCGAACTATTCGGGAATGTGATTGCACTAGCGATCACATGCTTGCCGATTTCCGGCAGGCGCAGCTCAAATAGACTGGCGCCATGATCATTCCCGCGTTCACCCGAAAGCAACTCGTCGTCTTTTGGGTCGGCGTGATCCTGCTGATCGTGGCCGCGAGCTTCGCGGTATTCGGATTCGTGAGTCCCGCGCCTCCCCGGTCGCTGGTCATGAGCACCGGCGCAGCCGATGGGGCGTATCACCAGTTCGCGCTGAAGTACAAGGAACAGCTCGCCGCCAACGGCGTCACGCTGGAATTGAAACCATCGGGTGGTTCGGTCGAGAATCTACAGCGCCTCGACGCAGGACTTGCAGATGTAGCGCTCGTGCAAGGTGGCCTGGGCTTTCTTTCGCTCGATTCGAGCAACACACCCGACGCAACACCGTTGCGGTCTCTCGCCGCCGTTGCCTACGAGCCGGTCTGGATTTTTTCGAAGCAACTCGATCTGAACCCGGGCCTCACGCCGCTTTCGGGAAAACGAGTGGCAGTCGGCATCGAAGGCAGTGGCAACCGGAAAGTGGCGCTCGAACTGCTTGCAACCTACGGCGTGCTTGACAAGGCCAACAAGCCAACAGATCCGAAAACCGATCTTCAAGCGCTGGGAGGAATCGCCGCTGCAGAAGCACTCATGAAAGGCGATACCGACGCGGTCATCATGATCGCGTCGCCGCTTGCGCCGGCCGTGCAAACGCTGCTTCATGCCGATGGGGTCAAGGTCGCATCGCTGGATCATGTGGATGGACTCGCGCGCCGTTACCCGTATTTCCAGCCCATCACACTCATGCACGGCTCGGTCGATCCCGCCAAAAATCTTCCGCCTGCCGACGTGCAATTGCTCGCCACCACAGCGAATCTGGTGATTCACGACAACCTGCATCCGGCTTTGGCCTATCTCCTGCTCGAAGCGGCCAATCATGTTCACGCCGCACCCGGATTGCTGAACAGGCCGAACTCATTTCCGAAGGGCACCGGCGTGGACTTTCCGCTGTCCGACGAAGCCGAGCGATTCTTCAAAGGCGATCGGCCTTTCCTTCAAAGATATCTTCCGTTCTGGGCGGCCAATTTCGTACAGCGGCTGATCATTCTGCTGGTGCCGCTGATTGCAATTCTGGTGCCGATATTCAGGATCGTTCCGCCGCTGCTTAGCTGGCGCGTAAAGAGTCGTCTGTACCGTCGTTACGGCGAGCTCAAGTTTCTCGAGAACGATCTCGCGCGTGGCGAACTCACCCCGGAAAAAGTCGTCGAGGCAAAGGCGCATCTCGATGCGATCGAGCACGACCTGATGGATGCAAAATTCCCCGTAGATTTCAGCGACCGCGTCTACACGTTGCGCCAGCACCTGGACTACGTACGATCGCAACTCGAACCCCTCTCCGCAGAAACTCATTCCTAAAAAGGCAACATGGATATGTCAGTGAAGTACACCAAAGACCATCAATGGATCCAGCTCGAGAACGACGAGACTGCCATCGTCGGCATCACGATTCACGCGCAGGATGCTCTGGGCGATGTCGTGTTCGTTCAGATGCCGGAAGTCGGCAAACGATTCGCGCAGGGTGAAGCGGCCGCAGTAGTTGAGTCGGTGAAAGCGGCGGCCGATGTGTTCATGCCATGCGACGGCGAAGTGACCGAAGTGAATCAAACCCTTCAGAACGATCCTTCGCTGGCCAATTCGGACCCCATGGGAGATGGCTGGTTTTTCCGGGTGCTGATTGCCGATATGGCGCAATTCGATCAGCTGATGAACGACGCCGAATACCAGAAGTTCGCAGCCAATTCCTGAACGTTTTCTGACCACTTGCCTCGAGTGAAAACGGGGATTTCCGCACATAGAATCGTGACCCTATTTCGCGGAATCACATGTCTTATAACGCCTGCAATCCCTTCGCCTCTTCTTCACGCTACCCCGCGCGTTCTTTCACGCAGTCATCGAAAATTTCTTCCCGCGTCACCGGTGCGGTGGCTGTGCGCGACGCCTACCGCGCCGACGGTGCAGCGATCGATCCGGCGTCAGACCCGATCATCGATTCGAGGCGTACCCCTCTGCACGAGGCGGCGAGCGCAGGGGACTTTCAGGAAGTACAGCGCCTGATCGCCCGGGGAGGCAGCCGAGTCAACCAGGTAGACCGTCTGGGCTTCACGCCTCTGCATCTGGCGACGGCGGCAGGCAACGCACATACCGTGCGCCTTCTGCTTGGCAACGATGCGGGGAAATCGATCAATACACCGGCCTTTGCCGGCTACACACCACTCGCGATCTGCTGTAACGCGGCCAAGGGCGCAGGTTCCGCCGATATAGCGCGCATGCTGCTCAAGGCAGGCGCCGACAGCGATGTTTATCTTCCGGGGTTCGGCGCTTCTCGTCATGCGCCAATACACCTGGCTGCAATCAAGGGACACGCCGAGATCGTCCGTGTGCTCCTCGATTCCGGCGTCAACGTGAACCAGACACTCGAAGGCAGCACGATCACGCCGCTGGCGCTCGCCATTCAGTACGCCCAACACGATGTCGTTTCGGTTCTGCGCGAACGTGGGGGACTCGAGTCGTCGCGCATCACAAGCGCGCCGCTAGACAGGCGCTATTCGTCCAAGTCAATTCGACGCGTTCCAACCGCTGCGTCGCCCCACTCTCCATTCCTGATTGCCCAGGAACTAGCAAAACGTAGAGCGCAATCAGCCGGCTGATTTAGGGAACCGATACAACCGGATCGATCGAATTCGGATCACACGCCGAGGTAGCGGGTCCAGAGCGACCTGTCTGCCTTGAGCGAGGAAGAGTCGCCCGTCCAGACGATTCGGCCACGTTCGAGAATGACGTGGCGGTCGGCAAGCCCAACCAGGCGATCGATGTATTTATCGACCACGAGAATCGTCTGCCCAGATTCTTTCAACTGACGCAGACAGCGCCAGATTTCTTCGCGAATCACGGGCGCCAGTCCTTCAGTCGCCTCGTCGAGGATCAGCAACCGCGGATTCGTAGATAACGCACGAGCGATAGCCAGCATCTGCTGTTCGCCGCCCGACAGCTGGTTGCCCATGTTCGATGCCCGCTCCTTCAGGCGCGGGAACAGCGCGTAGAGCCTGTCGATATTCCAGGAATCTTTCAGGCCATTCCGGTTGTCTGCGAAGGCGAGCAAATGCTCTTTCACAGTCAAGTTCGGGAAACACAAACGGCCTTCGGGAACGATCGCCACGCCCAGGCGCGCAATCGCATCGGCCTTCATGCGATGCGTCTCGCGCCCGTCGAATTTGATATCGCCTTTTTGAAGTGCCAGTGCGCCGACGATTGTTTTGATGGTCGTGCTCTTGCCCATGCCGTTACGCCCCAGAAGCGTCACCACTTCCTGCGGCTTGATATCGAAGTCGATGCCGAAGAGCACCTGGCTTGCGCCGTAACCTGCCTGAAGGCCGCGACATTCGAGCAGTGCGGATGGTGCGCTCATGCCTCTACCCCCTCGGCTACCGATTCGGCTTCGGTGCCCAAATAAACCGCCTGCACTTCGGGATTGCCACGAATTTCATTGGCGGTACCGGACACGAGCACACGTCCATAGACCAGCACCGAAATACGATCGGCCAGGGCGAAGACAGCATCCATGTCGTGTTCGATCAGAAGAATCGCGGTCGACTGGCGAAGCGAGCGAATGAGTTCGACCATCTCCGCCGATTCCGCCGGACCCATGCCGGCCATCGGTTCGTCCAGCAACAGAAGTTTCGGATTGGCCGCGATGGCAAGAGCTACGTCGAGCTTGCGTTGCGCGCCGTGCGGCATCTCGCCGGCACGCCCTTCCAGATTCGTCCCTAGCCCCACTCGTGCGGCCAGCGCATGCGCCTTGTCCAGCAACAAGGTTTCCTTCTCGCGGGTCTTGAGGAAATGAAAGCTGGAGCCTTCATGCGCCTGCACTGCCAGCAGCAGGTTATCGAGAACCGACTGCTCCTTGAAAATACTCGTCACCTGAAAACAGCGCGACAAGCCGGCAGCCACGCGTTGATGCGGCGCATACGAAGTGATGTCCACGCCATCGAGCACCAGCTTGCCGCTGTCGATAGGAAGCAGGCCGGAGATCAGGTTCACCAGCGTCGATTTGCCCGCGCCGTTCGGGCCGATCAGCGCATGAAGCTGCCCCGGCTCGACCGCGAAGCTCACATGATCGGTCGCGACAAGCGCGCCGAATTTTTTCACCAGATCGGTTGCGACGAAGAGGCTCATTTGACCGCCCTCCTCAAGGCGTGCAAAGACGCCACGCCATGCGGCGCATAGAACACCACGATGATCAGCATCAAACCGAGCGGCCAATGCCAGTAGTCGGTGAATTGCTTGATGACCTCTTCCAGAACCATCCAGATGGCCACGCCGATGATCGCCCCCCAGCGCTTGCCGATGCCGCCGACCACGACCATCACAATCAGCGTGGCCGATTGGGTCCAGTGCATCATCGACGGGCTGACGAAACCGTTTTGCGTAGCGATAAGCGCGCCCGACAAACCTGCAATGGCACCCGCACCCGCGAAAGCGCAAAGCTTCAGCAGGTAGACCGGGTAGCCGAGTGCCTGCATACGGGTCTCGTTGTCGCGAATGCCTTCCATGGCGCGGCCGAATCGAGATTTGCCGATGCGGGTGTAGAGCGCAAAGATGATCGCGCCGAGCAGCAGCACCATCCAGTACAAAGTGAAATCGGGAGTCTTGAGCGTGAAGCCGATGACCGGTTTGGTCATCATGGTGTAGCCGTCGTCACCGCCGTAACGACGCACGCCCACCGCGACGTAGTACAGCATCTGCGCGAAGGCCAGCGTGATCATGATGAAGTACACGCCCTTGGTACGCAGCGCGACAGAACCGATGGCCGCCGCGACGAGGCCGGTGCCGAGCAAGGCCACGAGCCACATCACCCACGCCGAGTTCATCCATGTGGACCCTGCGCCAGCGTCGGACATGGCAACCACGAAATAAGCTCCGACACCCACGAAGCTGGCGTGACCCATGGCGACGAGACCGCCGTAGCCGATGAGGAAGTTCAGGCTCATCGCCGCGAACATCACGATCATCACGCGGCGCACGAAGCCCACGTAGTACTCGATGCCGAACATGGGCGCGACCAGCGGGAACGCCGCAAGAATCAACAGAACGATCCAGGGTGCGACGGAGAAGAAAAGATTGCCTGCAGGTTTGGAAACCGCAGGGACGCTCGAAGGCGAAGAAGCCATGGTCGTGCTGCTCATGCGCGTGCCGGGAAAAGCCCCGCCGGTTTGACCACGAGAATCACAGCCATCAGCAGGTACATCGAAACGCTGGCCACTGCCGGTCCGATGTCGGCAGCGATGGATGGCGGAAGAAAGGAGCGAAGCATAGGCGGCAGAAATGCGCGACCGCCGGTTTCGACAAGCCCCACCAGGATTGCCGCAACGAAAGCACCGCGAATCGATCCGATGCCGCCGATGACGATCACCACGAGCGCGGGAATCATGATGGCTTCGCCCATGCCGATTTCGACTGAGCTGATCGGGCCCATCAAGGCGCCAGCCAGCGCTGCAAGCGCCGCGCCGAGCACGAACACCAGCGTGAACACCCGCGTGACCCGCACGCCCATGAGTTCGGCCATCTTGCGATTCGATGCGCCAGCGCGAACCAGCATGCCCATGCGACTGTGATTCACGAGGAAATAAAGTCCGATCGCGATGAGCAAACCTGCGGCGAGGATGACCAGTCGATACGACGGGTACGGCAGCGAGGGCAACAGTTGAATCGGACCGGCGAGAGCTTCGGGAGTGGGCGCGCGAACAGGCGATGGACCCCAGATGTATTTCACGAGATCATCGGTGATGAGGATGATGCCGAACGTGGCGAGCACCTGAGAGAGGTGATCGCGCGAATAGAGTTTGCGAATCAGCAGCGCTTCGAGGAAGAGCGCGAAAAGCATCGTGACCGCGATTGCCGCCAGCACGGCGCCGACGAACGAGCCGCTATGCGAATGCACGTTGGCAGCGACGTAGCCGCCGACCATGAACAGTGAACCGTGTGCCAGGTTCAGCGTGTCCATGATTCCGAACACCAGCGTCAGCCCCGCTGCGAGCATGAACAGCATGAAGCCGTAGCCCAGCCCGTTGAACAACTGCTCGAGCAGGAAGATGAAATCCATGACGCTGGTAACTTGCCTTATGTGGGTGATTGAAGTCTGAAAGAGGACTCGAAACGGCTCACCTCTCGAGTCCCGATCAAACCATTACTTCATTGCGCAATCTTTGGCGTACGAGTCGACGTGCGCGGTCAGGATCTTGCCGGGTTGAAGTTTGTTGGTGACCTTGCCGGAGGCGTCTTTCGACACCTGGCGCAGGTAGTAATCCTGAATCGGGAAGTGGTTGTTGCCGAGCTTGAAGGAGCCGCGAACCGAGTCGAACTTGGCGTTGGCTAGAGCCTTGGCGAGCGCGTCCTTGTCGGTCACATTGCCCTTCACGTCCCTGACCGCAGCGTCCATCATCATGATCGCGTCGTACGCGAATGCTGCGTACAGCGAGGGATAACGACCGTTGTAGGCCTTGCGGAATTCCGAGACGAACTTCTTGTTCGCAGCGTTGTCCATGTCGTGCGCCCAGGCGGATGCGTTGTACAGACCGACCATGGAGTCGCCCACTGCGGGAATGATGTCTTCGTCGGCCGTGAACGGCGAGGAGATCAGCACGATGTCTTTCGACAGGCCGGAAGCCATGAACTGCTTGATGAACGCGATGCCCATTGCGCCGGGCTGGAAGATGTAGACCGCTTCGGGCTTGTCCGAACGCAGTTGCGCAAGTTCGGCAGCGAAGTCGACCTGGCCGACCTTGGTGTAGATCTCGTCGGACACCGGGGTTTTGTAGAGGCGTTTGAAGCCGGTCAAAGCATCCTTACCTGCGGGGTAATTGGGCGCCATGATGACCATTTTCTTGTAGTTCTTCGTGGCTGCATACGCGCCAGCCGCTTCATGCATCGTGTCGTTCTGATACGCCGACGAGAACATGAACATGTTGCAGCCTGCGCCGGAGAACTGGCTCGGGCCGGCATTGGGCGTGATGTACGGAACCTTCGCTGCGAACAGCGTGGGGCCGACAGCCAGCGCCACGTTCGATGCGACCGGGCCGGTGAAGATGTCGATCTTGTCGCGCTGGATCATGCGATCGACCAGGGCGCGAGCGGTTTCCGGATTGCCGGCCATGTCGGAGGTGATGAACTCTGCGGGATAGCCGCCGAGTTTGTTGTCGAGCAGCTTTTTAGCCAGATCGATCGCGTCTTTGACTTCCGCGCCGGGTGCTGCGAACGGACCGGAAATATCCAGCGCGACGCCGACCTTGATCGGATCTGCGGCCATGGCGGATGTGCCGATGGTGGCTGCCAGTGTCACAGCGAGTGCGTTGATGGCCAGGCTCATGACGGCCTTGTGGACTCGTACGTTCTTCATGGATTCTCCAGGTTGCGTTACAGGTACTAGGTACGGGGAAAAAGAAATTAGACGAAATCTAAACTTAAATCGGCGTGGCCAGAAGCGTTTGGACTCGCGACGTATCGTAGATGACACGGCGCTTCTGATAACGCCATCCGGCGGATGTATGCACGATTCGGTCCAGGTATTTGCCGGCCTGATAAATAAACGACTCGCCGTTCATGCGAGTCTGCACGACCACATAGCTTGATTCCGCATCGACCGTCTTGTCGTCGACATTCGTGATTTGCAAGCCTGACGTAAGGTGACGGCATGAGTGGGCCTCGTAGATGCTGGCGTGACGCAGCGACAGCACGCGGTCGCGCAGCATTTTCTGGTTGTCGCAATAAATCAGGCCCATCGGCAATCCCATGTCGGCGTTTTCCTTCGGCACGATTTCGTAAAGGCAATCCTCGGTGAACAGGGCCGCCCAGTCCTCCAGGCGGTCGTTGTCCAGCGCGGCGCTGTAGCTGTCCTGCAGCTGCTGGATTTCGAACCAGCGAAGCATGGATTCAACACTCATCTCAATACCCCATCAATTGCTGGTAACCCGACCAAAACCGGCGCAGCATGTTTTCCGAAACCATCGTGTCCGTCCGATCCTCCCCGCTCGATTGGCGCGCCAGATCGAGAACCGACGACGCATCGCCGTCTCGAATCGTGCCGCGCTGAACCAGCTCGGTCGCCTCGGTGTCTTCCATCGAGATGTAGCCCGCCGGCCCGACCAGATTCGCCTGTTTGATCCGAAGAGCGCGCAGCTCGGGGGTGTCGTCTTCGTAGCCGAAGAAATGGAACACCAGCTCGAAATTGCTCGGACCCTTCGGAAGAATTTGACGCGCCACCAAAGTGTTGTGGATCTGCTGCAAGGTGAGCTGCGGAAAGATCGCCTGGATATGGTTGGTGCATGGTTCGTCGTATTCCTCGATGAAGTCGAGCACGGACGGATCTTCCAGCTGAAAGCCATCGTCCATGGAGCGAATAGCCTGCGTCTTGTAGGCCGATGCGGTGTCGGAATCGTCAAGGCGCGTGGCCGTGATGATGCTGTGCAGCCCGCTTCTTGCATCGGGAATCGAGCGCGCTTTCATGCCCACGCGGAAGATGTTGAACGTGGTGTGGAACATGTGCAAAAGGCTCGCGTGATACGGGTCTTTGACGTTCTCGTAGTAGAGCTTCCAGTTCGACTTCGCGTACTGGCGGGTGCATCCCAAGTACACGATCGGCTTATGCAGGATCCGGTCGATCCACGGTGTCATTTCCGGGCCGAGGAACTCGGGAAGCGGTAGGGTTTCCTGGCTGAAAGTCGCGAACACGAGACCCTTGTAGCTCTCACATCGAAGCTGCTTGAGGTTGTTGTTCTCCAGTTTGAAATCGGCGGGCATGCCTGGCGCGCCGTTCTGGCCGCGACGGAATGGGACGCCGGTCAGGTTGCCTTTGGCGTCGTAGGCCCACTGGTGGTAGACGCAGGTATGGAATTTCGCATTGCCTTTGGCTTCACGGCAGACCATCGCGCCGCGATGCGCGCAGCGGTTGACCCAGCAGGCGAGAGTGCCGTCGGTGGCGCGGGTGACCACGACCGGGGTGTCGCCGACGAAAGTGCTTTTGAAATCGCCCGGATTCGGGATTTCCGCTTCGAGCGCGACGAAACTCCAGATCGGGCCGCGGTAGATGCGCTCCTGCTCGCGGTCGTACACCTCCTGCGAGCTGAAAACCTTGTACGGCACACGGGAACCGTCGGGGTGCGGGAAATGCACCAAAGTGTCGTCGCCGGCAGGCTGGCCGTGCGCTTTCAGTGCGCTGATATCGATCGTCGAGTTCATGTGGGCTACTCCTTGGCCGCCCGATGAGCGAAGCGGCTTTTGTGTGCTTGAATCTTGCAGGCTTCAGGGCAAACCAGCTATCCGTATTTCGCGGTTTGCGCCATGCTCTATCCAGATCGCGCAGGAAAGTTTGCAGCCACTCGGCCAACTCGGCCGTTCGACCCCTGAAACAGCCAGATTTGGCGCGTTTCTTGCGCTGATCGACCCATAGATGACCCCGAAACGCCCCAGCAATCATCAAGACCACGAGCAGCCCGCCATGAACAACGCCACTGCATTTTTCGAGCCGATCAGCCTCAGGCAGAACCGGCTGTTCGAATCGTACGATCTGGACGACACCCGCGAGCGCATTTCCCGAGTCATGCAGCCGCACGAACTCACTCCCTTGGCGCTGGCAACCGGCCGTCGCTCGCACATGGATTTCGTGCGCATCGGCGGACTCGGCCTGGGCACTATCGATTTCGGCGCATCGATGCGAGTCGATGTCGGCCATGTGGACGACTACCACCTGCTCATGTTCTGCCTGCGCGGTCACGCCGAAGTGAACGCAGGCGGTCAGGAATTGCACGTTTCCCAAGGCAGCGGAATGATCTGCGCGCCCGGTAGCGCGTTCACCGCCGACCTGTCGCCAGACTGCGAGCAGTTCGTGCTGCGGCTGGATCGAACCATGGTCGAATCGCATCTGGGCCGCTCGGTTCGATTCGACGAACGCCTCGATCTTTCGCGCCCTGGCCTACAGGCTTGGCTCGCGCAGTTGCAGGTGCTGGTGACCTCGCCGTCATTCATGGACACCGCACGCCGCAATCCGCTGATCGCTTGTGAAATCGAACGGCTTCTGATTCATCTGTTGGTGGAAGGCCAAGCCTGCCAGGACATCGATATTTGCAAGCCGGCCAAGAGCTCTGCCACGGCTTCGGCCTGCGTGAAACGCGCTGAAGGTTTTATCGAAGCGCATTCCGACGAGCCGCTGCGACTTGCCGATATTGCGAACGCAGCCGACGTTCCGGTGCGAACATTGCTCGACGCGTTCAAGCGCTTCCGCGACGCGAGCCCGATGCAGTATTTGCGCGATGTTCGACTCGACATGGCACATGAAAAACTAGGTTCACCCGCCGTGGCCACCACGGTCGCCCAAGTCGCACTCGATTGCGGCTTTGCACACTTGGGTCGCTTCTCGCAGTCGTATCGCGAGCGCTTCGGTCAGACCCCTTCCGCTACGCTGGGTCGCGGGAAGTAAATTTCCCGACGAACTTCAGGCGAAGTTCTTGAGCGCTGCAATAGCGAGCGCGTAGCCCTGAACGCCGAATCCGCACATCACTGCTTTTGCTACCGGCGAAATATAGGAGTGATGGCGAAACTCCTCACGCGCAAACACGTTCGAAATATGCAGCTCGATAAGGGTCACACCGGTGCCCTTGATCGCGTCTGCAATCGCGATCGAGGTGTGGGTGTATGCGCCAGCGTTCAACACCACGCCCGCGAGATTCCCGCTCGCTTGCAGGGTGCGTGCTTCATGCAACCAATCGACCAGCGTTCCCTCCTGATTCGACTGACGGAAATCAAGCTTGAAGCCCTGCTGTTCGCAAGCCTCGGCGCAAATCTTTTCTACATCGGCCAGGGTTTTCGATCCATAAATTTCAGGTTCGCGAGTACCTAGCAAGTTGAGGTTCGGGCCATTGAGGACGAGTGCAGTCTTCATGCATTCTTTCGCAAGAATTCAACCACCAACCGAGCAAACTCTGCAGGCTGCTCGACCGCGCTCAAATGGGCCGCATCGATCGTGTACAGCTGCGCCCCAGGAATTTCGCGCCTGATCTGCTCAGACATGTCCATCGGAGTCGCTTCATCGCGAGTACCGCCGATAACCTGCGTAGGGCATGTGATTGTTTTGTTCGATTCCCGGAAATCGATGTTGCCCACTGCGCCGCAAGCGGCCGCGTAGGCCTTGGCATCGGTACCTTCCAGACCCGCACGCAATCGCGCGACCGGAGCAGGAAAATCAGCCCGAAACTCCGGCGTGAACCAACGAACCATGGCGCCTTCGCCAATTGCCGGAACGCCTTTGTCCAACACGGTGTCGACTCGGGCTTGCCACATGCGGCGAGCGTCGGCGTCGTAGTAGCTGCTCGAGTTGGCGATGGTCAATGTCTTGACGAGTTCAGGGTACTTCGCAGCCAGCGCTTGACCGGTCATGCCGCCCATCGACAACCCCACGAAATGCACAGGCCCGACAAGCTCGCGCTGGATCAAGGCTGCCGCATCGTCTGCAAGCATTTCCATGGTGTAGGGGCCGGGCGGCGCATCCGATTGGCCGTGACCGCGGGCGTCGTAGCGGAACACGGTGTATTCGTCCATGAGCAGCGGCACCACGCCGTCCCACATGGACATGTCGGCACCGAGGGCGTGACTCAGAACCACGGCGGGCCCGTTGCCCTCGCTGAGTTGGTGGAGATGCAGAGCGTGCGGAAGTACTGGAGTCATGTCGGTTTCTTGTCGGTTGATGAGTCGGGCATCAGGCCAAGTTCTCGAACGATGTTGGTCGCGATTCCGTTCGCATGATTCGCAGCAGGCACGCCGCAATAGATCGCCGACATCAGGATCACTTCCTTGAGTTCGTCGATAGTCAATCGCGATTCCGGAGGCCCATCGAGCGCGGCGCGTGCATGCAATGCGAACTCTTCGAAGCTCCTGGTGCCGATCAACATCGAAAGCACCATGAAGCGACGCGTCTTGTCGCCAAGTGCTGGACGTCCCCAGATATCGTTCCACGCATGGCGCGTGATCAGGTCGAGGAAATCTTCGTTGAACGCGTTGGTGTTCGACTTGGATTTGTCGACCCATGCGTCGCCTAAAACGCGGCGGCGGTTTTTACTGCCTGACTCGAAATCGCTCATTGTCTTTTCTCCGAATATTTGTGGGTCACTGAACGAGCCGCAGCTCGACCAGACCTTTTAACTGTTCACGCGCCAAATTTCCTGCATGTGCAGCCATCGCCGGATCGAACCATTCGTTGGCGGCCTGCTGCGGCAAATCCGCACGCAGTTTTTGAATGTTGTCGGACATTCTGATCACGTTAACTTGCAAGCCCTGAAGCGCCGATGCGAGCGCATGAGCGCTGCCGTGCGCCGACATCAACAACTCGGGCCACTCGGCAAGCTCCGCCTGCCACAGACCCAGCGAACGTTCGTTTTCCTGAGGCATGGCGGCAAGAAGCGCAGCCACGCGCTGGGGCGCACGAACCGCTGCTGCAATCGCCACCATCGACGCAACCGGATTTTTCTTGTGAGGCATCGCGGACGATCCGCCGCGACCTGCTTCAGAGGGCTCGGACACTTCTCCCAGTTCGTATTGCCCAAGCAAGGAAATGTCTCGCGCGATCTTGCCCAGACTACCCACCATCACCCCGATTTCGCAGCCGAGCGCGACCCAGTCGTCGCGTTGCGTGTGCCATGTGTAGGTAGGCGCGAGCAAGTCGAGTTCTTCAGCCATGAGGCGCGCCACTTCGGCGCCCTTGCCTTTGAGCTGGCCTTGAGTGCCGGCCGCGCCGCCAAGCTGAACCCGCAAGGCGTGATGCTCGAGTTCGTCCTGGCGGGCAAGACTGCGTGCAAGCGGCGCCGCCCAACCGGCGCACTTCAATCCGAAACTGGTAATGGACGCAGGCTGCATCAGCGTGCGGGCCAACATGGGCGTTTCGATGTGAGCTTGACCGAGATCGACCAAGGCGTGAACGCATGTGATGACGTCGGCGTGGATCATGCCGAGCGCCCGGCGGGTGATCATGGCCGACGCAGTATCGATCACGTCCTGGCTGGTGCTTCCGACATGCACGTACTTAGCCGCGCCTTCGTCGACCGCGCGAACTTTCTCGCGCAAGGCCGCGATCAACGGGATTGCGACGCTGCCGGCGTTACCGCTGGCTTTGACGATAGATTCGATGTCGTAGGTGTCTACGGCACATTGGCCAACGATGATTTTCGCGGCGTTGTCCGGGATCAACCCGACCGCCGCTTCGGCGCGAGCAAGCGCCGCTTCGAATCGAAGCATGGCGTCGACAAAGCTGCGCGGACCGAACGCGTCGATCATTTCGCTTGTCGAGAGGAAACTTTCGAAAATGCTCAAAAAATATCTCCAACCGGTGGAAGGGCGTTTTTATCATGCTCCCGGTTTGTGAAGGTTCGAGCCACGGGCTGGCTGCTCCTGCTCCCACCCCTGCGCTGTCGATCAGCTTCCAGCACAATCGCTCCGGTGAAAACCCGTTACTTCCTCCAGCTCCTGATGCTGTCGGCCCTCTGGGGCACGTCTTTCGTACTAATCCGCATCACCGCGCCGATCATGGGCCCGAACATGGTCGCCTTGCTGCGAGTCGCCTTCGCCACGGTCACGCTGTGCGTGATCCTCGCATTCGCTCGCGAACGCTGGCCCATGAAGGACATGAAAGAACTCGCGGTACTCGGCATCTTCGCGGTCACCCTGCCCTTCGTCCTGTACTCCTGGTCGGCGATGAACCTGCCAGCCGGATACATCGCATTGCTCAACACGCTCGCGGTGCCGTTCTCGGTGCTGGCATCAGTCTGGCTCAAGGAAGACAAGCTGTCGCCGCGCATCGTCGCCGGCTGCATTCTGGGATTCGTCGGCGTCGCACTCATCGTGCATCTGGGGCCTGTGACGCCGACACCGCAAGTCATCGCGGCCGCCTTTCTGGCGGTCGGCGCGGGCGCATCGGTCGGCTTGTCGTCGCCATTCATGAAGCGCGCCACCACCCGAATCAGCCCGCTATCGATCGCATTCGGCATCCATCTTTTCTCGTTGCCATTTCTGCTGCCCGGCGCAGCTATCACCTGGCCCAGAACACAATTCACGCCTGCCGCGATGGCAGCGGTAATGGTCATGGGGATCGTGACGTCGGGTCTGGCCTATTGGGTGAACCTGCGAATTCTGTCGAAGGTATCGCCGGTCGCGATGATGAGTTCGCTGTTCATCATCCCAATGTTCGGGGTGACCTGGGGATGGCTGTTTTTGAATGAGCCGTTGGGACTGGGGATGGTGTTTGGAGCGGGGTTGGTGTTGGTGGCTATGGGGTTGGTGACGGGGTTTAATCCGCTGCGAAAACTAACTGCGGTCGCGTCCGATTGAAAACAATCGTTAGTGCAACAAATTGACCAAGACAAAATTTCCTCAGTGCATTTACCCGCGCAATTTGGAAAGCGGTGTACGTCGAACCTTCCCAGTGCAGGCTTCAGAGATATTTCTCATGAGGCTCGCAAACCTCTCCCTCAAGCAGGCGCAAGGCGAACGACATGACTCTCGCAGTCAATTACTGCCTGAATTCTGTCGAGAATAGGGCGGAACCCCGTAAAGTTAATTTGCGCTTCACCAGCTCTCACAACATCTTCAGCAAACTCGTTTTTAGAGTAATGAATTCGCGAATCGAATCCTTCCGAGGAGGGATGGAAGACCCGATTTAGCAAGAGTCTTTCTCTCGTCTCTGGCGTAAAAAAATCCTCGATGCAACTTTTTCCACCCGCTTCCGTAAGTGGTGTCGAGATAACGTACAGGTTGTGTCCTACGTAATGGAAATCAGCGTTCTTATCTGGCCTCTCTCCTTTTCGCAGGTCCTTTAATTGTGTTGAACACCGTATTACTCCCATCGTCGTTATCAACCAAAATCAGAACCGGACTTCTGCGCAAGACCGTGTTGAATGTTACGCATTCGCGAAAATAATTTCGCATGAACGTGCATAGGTCGGCCGTGCCGCCTCGTATTCCTAATATTCGACCTGAATTCGTTTTGTCGTATTTATAAAGTCGCACACCTAACTCAATCACGCCGTCTGGATCGGCTGTGGCCAATCGCGGATACTGGTCAGCAAGTCGGCGCAATGCAGATCGCAGATAGATGTAGTCGGTTTTTCCTTCGCAGACAATTACCGGTTTTTCCGCGCAAAAAAAATTTTCAAAATACAGAAATCTTTTATAGGTGCGTTCTTTTGAACTCAGCGCTAGTGCGAATTCCTTATTTCGTTCGGCGTTGTACAGATCTACTGAATTGATAAAGTTTAATCTGCCATTTAACTCATTGGGGGTACCTGCTACTTTTGTCATTGCGCCGCCGATACCCGGTTGAAGTGTGAAAAAACTCCCCGTCTTGAAATATGTGTCCGACATTGCGCGAACGACGCGTCGATAATCAACAGGGACATTTACTTTTTTGTTGACCACAAGGCCCGTCACTTCTTGACGCGAATCGCGATATTGCATTCGCGTTTTTTGAGGGTTAATTCGAAAGCCAGATCGCACAATCAGTTGCGTAAGCTTTTCAGAAGGAATCCACTCGTGCTCTCTTCCCTCATTTAGCTTTGCGATCTGCGACGGGAACGCGCGCTTGTTAGTCGAAAAAGTTAAGTCATCGGCATACCTTGTATAGGTACATCCATTTTCTCTAGCTAGCGAAACAAGTCGGATGTCAAGAATATGACCAATCAAATTAGAGATTACAGGCGAGCAGGGACTTCCTTGCGGCAATGAGTTTTGATGGCATGCAATCTGCGCCAATATGGTCGCGACTGGTTCAGACAATGCAAATTCTCTATTGGAAATAAAGAAGCCGCGTACTCGGCCAAAATTCACTGAACCAAAAAAATCTTCGAGATCTATGTTGAAAACGAACTGCCGGTTCTTGTGCTGTTGTGCATTCGAGAGAATTGAATGGCCACGCACAAACCCATGAGCAATTGATCGAGTCAACTTCTGAGAACCACTAATCTCCTCCCAACAATCTTGCAACATTTCCGAGAGCCGAGATTGCAGGAGCTTTAAGTCCGGAGATGGAGCGTTGATTGTTCGCGTACCCCCGGACTTCTTTGGAATAGTAAATTGTTTATATTTATTCTGAGTCGGCTTTATTCGTACCAAATACGCGAATGCTCTAGGCGTGTATGACAACAACTTAGCTACATCGCCCAGAGAATTGCACTCTTTAAGTCTTTCTAAAGCCGTCATTTGCCACCTGTGAATAAGGTGGGACCTCAGACACTCCTACGCAAAGCTATAAGCTACGGCAAGGTCAATTGCGAAGATAACGTAGAGGCAATCCCGCTAACGTTGTTGTCACATGTCGCGAAGCACGACAAAAAATCTGTCTGCGGTCCCTCGATCATTATGGGACTTCTCTTCGGCATTTCCCGACGAAATCAGAGTTTCGTCTTAGCGAAATCTGATTCGATATGAACGACGTTTGATTTAACTAAAAAATCAGGCGCCGAATTCCCCGCACTGCGCCCGATGCGCCAGAGCATGCTCCATCACCACCAGCGCCAGCATCGCCTCTGCAATCGGCGTGGCTCTGAGCCCCACGCAGGGATCGTGTCGACCCTTGGTGACCACCTCCACCGGATTGCCATCTACATCGATCGATTGACGCGGCGTGATGATCGAGCTGGTGGGCTTTACTGCGATAGACACTTCCAGGTCTTGCCCGGTGCTGATTCCACCAAGCACACCGCCCGCGTTGTTGGTGGTGAATCCTTGCGGCGTGAGCGAGTCGCCGTGCGTGATGCCATGCGCGGTGACGCTAGCGAAGCCGGCGCCGATTTCGACGCCCTTCACTGCGTTGATGCCCATCATGGCGTACGCGATGTCTGCATCGAGTTTGTCGAACAGCGGTTGGCCGAGACCCACCGGCATGTTCGTGGCAGTGACTCGGAGACGCGCACCGCAGGAGTCTCCTGCCTTGCGCAACGTGTCGAGGTAAGCCTCGAGATGCGAGGTGTCCGCAATGGGCGCGAAGAACGCGTTGTTCGGCACGTGATCCCACGACTCGAAGGGAATCGCGATGTCTCCGACCTGTGTCATGTGCCCGCGAAACTGCATGTCGAATTTCGCCTTGAGCCACTTCTTGGCGACTGCGCCCGCAGCCACCATGGGCGCTGTCAGTCGCGCCGATGAACGACCGCCACCGCGAGGATCGCGGATGCCGTATTTCTTGAAGTAGGTGTAGTCGGCGTGACCGGGGCGGAAGGTCTGAAGGATGTTTCCGTAGTCCTTGCTGCGCTGGTCGGTGTTCTTGATGAGCAGGCAGATGGGCGTGCCGGTGGTTTTTCCTTCGTACACGCCGCTCAAAATTTCCACGGCATCGGGCTCGTTGCGCTGGGTCACGAAGCGGCTGGTTCCGGGGCGACGCCTATCCAGATCGGGCTGGATATCGGCCTCGCTCAATTCCATGCCGGGAGGGCAGCCGTCGATGACGCATCCGACCGCTGGGCCGTGCGATTCGCCGAAGTTGGTGACTGCGAAGAGATGTCCGAAGGTGTTGCCGCTCATGGCCTGATTATCCCCGACACACCGAACCGCAAATTGCACGCTGCCAAGCCCCGATTCAGCCGACCTGCGGAGGTGTGTTTTGGAAAACTTTGTGCTAGCCTGTGTTGCAGTGCAGCATTCATGTTGAACAGAGGAGAGGCCCCATGCTCGATCGAACCACGACCAAGTTCTCCCACGTCAAACCGGCGGACACGAAGTTTGTTTCCGGAGGTCTGCGTGATTTTTTTCTTTACCGGGATCTCGGCGTTGCCGACGCGACGAACGGAAAAGTCATCGCGCATCTGGTGAAGGCCAATCTGGCACCAGAAAAGGGCACTGGCTGGCACCGCCATGAAGCGGATTTCCAGATCGTCTACATGCTCAAGGGCTGGGCGAAGTTCATGTACGAAGACAAGGAGACGCTGGTCGAAGCTGGCGATGTGGTCCACCAGCGCCCTGGCATCAAGCACTTCCTGTTCGATTACTCACCCGACATGGAATATCTCGAGATCGTGTCACCCGCAGATTTCGGATCGATCGATGTCGATCCGGTATGCCCGATCCCCGATCCGACCCCCTGGCCGGAAAAATAAACGGGAAGCCTTGAAGTCTTTTCGTTCAACCTTCGACTCAGAACTCTGCGTCGAGCTCGTCGATTTCATCGGGCTCGGTCTTCGCAGCGTTCACCCATTCCTGCATTGCGGGCAGCTCCATGATGCGCTTGGCGTACGCCGAGCAAACCTTGTCTATGGACACATCGTAGGTGAGGAAACGGGTCACCACCGGGGCGTACATCGCGTCGGCCATGGTGGGCTGTTTGCCGAAGAGATACGGGCCGCCATACACGGCGAGGCAATCCTTCCAGATGGCGATGACACGGTCGATATCGGCCTGCGCGCGCGACCAGATCTTGAACGACGGGAAGTGCCCCTTGATGTTCATCGGAAGCGATCCGCGCATCGCAGAAAAACCGGAATGCATTTCGCCGCAGACCGCGCGGCAATGCGCACGCGCCTTCATGTCGGCGGGCAGCAATCCCGCTTTCGGCTTGATTTCGTTGAGGTATTCGCCAATGGCCAGCGTGTCCCAAACGGTGATGCCGTTGTGGTTCAGCGAGGGAACCAGCATCGAGGACGAGAGCAACAGCATCTCGGCCTTCATGGCCGGATCATCGGGCGAGATGACCTTATCGGTGAACTCCAGCCCGGCCAGCCTCGCCATCAGCCACCCCCGCAACGCCCACGCGCCGTAGTTCTTGCTGCTGATCGTCAAAACCGCTTTAGCCATGCTGTCACCTCCATCTATGTAGCAAGCGCAGTGCAAGGGTTATGCCAGACGTTGGGAAGTTCATCCAGTAGGGATCAAACCCTAGAGTCATTGGCCCGTAACTTGCCTCTGGCAAGGGACTTGGGTCCGTCAATCAAATAAACAGGAACCTCATGCTTTATCAGGCTTACCAGGCTCAGTCCGACCTGATGTCACCCATGCGCCTTCTGGCGCAGCAAACGAGTTCCATGTTCTGGCCGAACAACGGCGACGGCTCGTTTATGCGCAAGTTCATCGCTGCATCCGAGGTGTTCTCGTTGATGCGCCTGACCCATTCCCGTCCTGCCTACAAGCTGGACCTGATCGAGATCGACGGCAAGCAAGTTCCCGTCGAAGAAGAAGTCACCTATTCGACGCCCTTCGGCACGCTGCTTCATTTCAAGAAAAAAGGATTTAGGGATCATCCGAAAGTGCTACTGGTGGCGCCTTTGTCCGGGCACTTCGCGACCCTCCTTCGTGAAACTGCACGCACCCTGCTCCGCGATCACGACGTCTACATCACCGACTGGCACAACGCGCGCGATGTGCCGCTATCGGAAGGAGCGTTCGCTTTCGACGACTACGTCGAGCACATGATCGAGTTCATCGAAGCGATAGGCCCGAACACGCATGTGATCGGCGTATGCCAGCCTTGCGTGGCAGCGCTTGCTGCGACGGCCATCATGGCCGAAGACGACAACCCCGCTCAACCGAAGAGCCTCACGCTCATGGCTGGTCCGGTCGATTGCCGGGTGAACCCCACGGGCGTGAATGAGCTGGCTACCAGCAAGCCCATGGACTGGTTCGAGAAAAACCTCATCACGCATGTGCCACTGCCGCATGCCGGTTTCATGCGACGCGTGTACCCGGGGTTCATCCAGCTGAGCGCGTTCATGAGCATGAATCTGGAGCGCCACAAGAAGTCGTTCAAGGACATGTACCAGCACATCGTCGATGGCGAGATGGAACAGGCGCAAACCATTCAGGATTTCTACGAGGAATACCTGGCCGTGAACGATCTTCACGCGGAGTTCTATCTCGAGACAGTCTCCAAGGTGTTCCAGACTTACGACCTGCCGCGCGGAGTGCTCACCTATCGCGATCGCATCGTGAATCCCGCTGCGATTCGTCGCACGCATTTGATGACGGTCGAAGGCGAGCGCGACGACATCTGCGCCGTCGGGCAGACGGTTGCGGCGCAAGACTTGTGCACCGGCATCCGGCCATACATGAAGACGCATCACATTCAGACCGGCGTCGGACACTACGGCGTGTTCAGCGGGCGGAAATGGAATCAGCAGATATATCCGCGGGTACGAGACATGATTTTCGGCGCGAACGGCTGAGTCCACAGCTGATTGCGTTGACCCTGAACTCCACGACCTTGAACGTTTCGTTCGCAAAACCAGTCACAATTTTTTGATTGAGGCGACTCATGCATCGCTAGACTTCATTCGTGGAAAAATTTCTTCGCGCCATCCCCAAGGTCGAACTGCACTGTCACCTCTTCGGTACGGTACGGAAAAAGACTTTCGAATATCTCGTCGAACGCGAGAAATTTCCGGTGTCCATGGAAGAGGTCGAAGCCTTCTACACACGCGGAGAAAAACCGGTAGGTGTGCTGCGGGTTCTTCGCGCGCTCGATGCTCAGCTCATCAAATCGCCAGACGATCTTTACCGCCTCACCATCGAGTATTTGCAGGATGCGGCATCGCATAACGTGCGCTACGCGGAGTTCTTCTGGAACCCTACCGGCACGATGCATGTGTCCGGAATTTCCTATGCGAATGCGGCCGACGCCATCGTTCGCGCGACGCGAGATGCGCAATCGCAGTTCGGTATCGAAGGACGCGTCATTCCCAGCATCGATCGCGAGGCCGATCCTTCCGCTGCAGTAGAAATGGTCGAATGGATGCGTGCGCATCCGCTAGATGAAGCCATCGGCATAGGCATCGATTACCGCGAGAACGACAGGCCGCCGGAGATGTTTGCAGAGGCTTATGCACTCGCTAAAAAATCGGGTTTGAAAACAACTGCTCATGCCGGCGAATTCGGCATGCCGTGGAACAACGTTCGCACCGCTGTCGACGAACTGAAGGTCGATCGTGTCGATCATGGCTACACCATCGTCGACAACCCCGAACTCGCTCGCGAATACGCGGAACGCGGCGTCTTCTTCACCGTAGTGCCGACCAATTCGTACTACCTTCGAACACTCGCACCCGACCGCTGGGCGCTCGATCATCCGATACGCAAGATGGCCGCGCTCGGGCTTGCGATCCACCCCAACACCGACGATCCGACGCTGCATCATGTGACGCCAACCAAGGCCTGGATGATGATGCACGAGAGCTTCGGATTCGATATCGCGCAGCTCAAGCAGTTCATGCTCAATGGCTTGAACGGCGCGTGGATAGACGAACACAAACGCAAGTTATGGCTTGCCGAATGGAGCGAGCAATTCGATTTGCTGGCTGCGCAAGGCACACACGCGACGAACTAATTTTCAGGAGAGATCTCATGCGCAAACTACTCACACTCACGTTCACCCTTACAGCGGTTGCCGCTGTATCTGTCGCACCGGTCGCCAACGCACAAACCGCTTGGCCCGCGACGAAGCCAATCACGTTTGTCGTGCCCTTTTCTGCTGGCGGAAACGTCGACTATGCAGCGCGACTCGTTGCCAACAAGCTGTCCGAAAAACTCAAGCAGTCGGTCGCGGTCGAGAACACCACAGGCGCAGGCGGTGCGATCGGCGTCGGCAAGGTGGTTGCGGCGGCGCCGGATGGCTACACCTTCGTTGTGGGGCCCGATAGCCCCATCGTCATCGGCAAGCTCGTGAATCCGAGCGCCTTCAAATACGACCCGCTGAACGATCTCGTGCCGGTCGCGCTGATCAACACGGCGCCGATGATTCTGGTGGCCCGCCCTGGCCTTCCGGTCAACAGCTACGCCGATTTCGTCAAGCTCGCGAAGGCATCGCCTGGCAAATACAACTACGCGACCTCCGGCATCGGAACTGTCCTGCAACTGGCAATGGAATTGCTGAAAGAACAAAGCGGCATCTACGTGACGCACATTCCGTATCGCGGCGGCGCGCAGATCGCGACCGATGTCATCGGCAACAACGTCGATCTGGCGATGGTGTCGGGCACCACCGCGATCAGCAACATCAACGCGGGCCGCATGAAAGGCCTGGGAATGACCGACACCAAGCGTCTTGCCTCGATTCCCAATGTGCCCACTTTCGACGAGTTGCCCGGCACCAAAGGCTATTCGATGCAGAGCTGGGTCGGCCTGTTCGCGCCGGCGAAAACGCCACCGGCCATCGTTGCGCGCATGAACGCCGAGATCAACGAAATCCTCAAGACCGACGATGTGAAGGCGAAGCTCGCCGAGCAAGGCGCGTTGCCGGGCTCGGGATCGGCCGAGCAATTCGGCGCGTTCGTGAAGGGTGAGTACGCCCGCAACGAAAAGATCGTCAAGCGCGCGGGGATCAGGGAATAAGCGATATCTCGGAACCTTCCCGCCAATGAAAATTGCCCCGAAGTTCGGGGCAATTTTTTATGAGTTCGCAGAAGCCGAATCGCTGGGCCAGTCGCGGATGTAGGCCTTGAGCATCGTGTTCTCGAAATTCTGGCTGTCCACCACGGCGCGTGCGACGTCGTAGAAGCTGATCACGCCCATCATCACGCGATTGTCGATCACGGGCATGTAGCGCGCATGGCGCTCCAGCATCATGCGGCGCACTTCGTCCAGATCGGTTGCCGATGTGCAGGTGAGCGGGTGATCGTCCATGGCACTGCGAACCAGGGTGGTTCCGACCGAGCCGCCGTTTTTGACGATGGCCTGGATGACTTCGCGGAAAGTGAGCATGCCCACCAGGTCGCCGTATTCGATGACCACCAGCGAGCCGATATCTTTCTCGCTCATGATGTTGACCGCTACGGATAGCGGCTCATCGGGGGCGGCGGTGTAGAGGGTGCTGCCCTTCACTCGAAGAATGTCGCTGACTTTCATGGTGGTCTCCTTTTGCTGTATTTTTTAGCTAGGTTTGGCTGTGAAGCCGACGCTGTTCAGGAAATATATACCGATCAGACCCGAAGTAAATCCGCAATTGTGAGCTGACGCATACCGGATCGCTGCCAAAACGAAGCAAGCGGCTGGTCGTCGGGCAGAAGCAAATCTCGCAAAAGCGGTGCAAGCGGCGTGTCGCGAGGGTCGGCCAGCATGACGAATCGAGCCTCTTCGTTGTCTTCGACCTCGTTCAGACGTCCTACCCAGCCCAGCGCCACCAGAGTTTCCATGGGCCCTTCGATCTGCAATCCGTCCACCCGCATCGCGTCGCAAAGTTCGCTGGTGTTCATGCCCCGACGGGCGGTGCCTGCGGCCTTGAACAGGTGCTGGAGCAACTCCACCGCCATCTGGAACTGCCAGCCGTTGGCACGTGCCCGACGCGGAATGCCGGCGATCAGACTCGGCAGATAGGCGGCAACTACCGCTCCCAGCAAAACGATTAGCCACGCCACGTAAATCCAGATGAGCAGGATCGGCACCGTGGCGAATGCGCCGTACAGCATGGAATAGGTAGGAACGAAGCTGATGTAGTACGCAAGCAGCCGCTTGGCCACTTCGAATCCGACCGCCACGAAAATACCACCGGTGAGTGCATGCGCCCATTTGACAGTTGTGTTCGGGACGTACTTGTACAGACTCGCCACTCCGCCGGCCAACAAAGCGAATTCCAGCGAATCGAGGAAAAGTCGAACGCCGGCCGACGTCATCCCGGTGTTGGTGTTGGGCCCCGCAAGGGTGGCAACGAAAGAGGTCAGGCTCAGACTTGCGCCCAGCAGCAACGGGCCAATGGTGATGGCCGCCCAGTAAATGAGCACACGTTGCCCGAGCGGGCGAGGTCTGCGGACCCGCCAGATACTGTTGAGGGTTTTGTCGATCGTGAGGATCAGCGCGAGCGAGGTCACGAACAGCGCAACAAGCCCCACCACTCCCAGCCTGCTGGCCTTGCTCGCGAACAGCGTCAGATAGCCGATGACCTGCTTGCCGATGCTGGGCGGTATCAGGCTGTCGAGCAGCCATTGCTGCAAGAGTCCCTGCACTTTCGCGAACATCGGAAAGGCTGTGAAGATGGCCAGAACGACCGTGAAAAACGGCACCAGCGCGATTGTCGTGGTGAATGTCAGGCTACTGGCCGTGAGGCCGAGGTTGTCTTCGCTGAACCGCTCGCGCAGGACACCGATCGTGTTTCTCCATGGCAGGGTGTAAAAGTCTCGAAATACTCTTCTCAAATTCATGCCGGTATCATGCCATCGGCCCTGAGCTTTTTATGACTTCCACCCCCCCGAACACCACTCGACCGACCGATTCGGTCCACTTCACCCGATGGTTGGCCGTCGGCAGCCTGCTCGGCCTGATATTGCTTTGCGTTTTGTGGGAAACGGTGATTGCACCCGTCAAGCCCAACGGCTCGTGGCTGGCCATCAAGGCGCTTCCGCTTTGCGTGCCGCTGGCAGGCCTGCTCAAGAACCGCATGTACACCTACCGCTGGGTCAGTTTGATGGTGTGGCTTTATTTCACCGAAGGCGTGGTTCGCGCTTATTCCGACAGGCGGCCGAGCTCCTACATGGCGATGATCGAAATACTTCTTTGTGTACTGCTATTCGTCGCCTGCGCTTTGCATGTGCGGTTGCGCTTGCGCAATGCGAAGCAAGCGCAAAAGCGTGATGCTGAATTGAATGAGGCGGCATCTCGCGACTTCGCCCTCCAAGAATCGAAATGACCACTGAACTACTAGCCCAGCTTCGCGCAATCGTCGGCGAAGCCAACGTACTCACCGAGGGCGATCTCAGCGCCTACGAACAGGACTGGCGCAAACGCGCTCGCGGTCATGCACTCGCAGTGGTTCGGCCTGCCAACACCCGCGAAGTAGCCGGTGTCGTGAAAGCATGCTCCGATGCCGGCATCAGCCTGGTGCCTCAGGGCGGCAACACCGGTCTTTCGGTCGGCTCGATCCCGGACGAATCCAGAACCCAGGTCGTACTGACGCTGCAACGCATGAACGCGGTTCGCACGATTGACGCAGCCAACCTCACCATCACCGTCGATGCCGGATGCATTCTCCAGTCGCTTCAGGAGACCGCGGAAAAAGCGGGCTTTCTGTTCCCGCTGAGCCTCGCAGCCGAAGGCAGTTGCACCATTGGAGGCAATCTGGCGACCAATGCCGGAGGCACGCAGGTGCTTCGCTACGGCAACGCGCGCGAACTGTGCCTGGGCCTCGAGCTCGTGACCTCGCACGGTGATGTGTGGGACGGTCTGTCGGGTCTTCGCAAGGACAACACCGGCTACGACCTTCGCGACCTGATGATAGGCAGCGAAGGCACGCTGGGAATCATCACCGGCGCGACGCTCAAGCTCTATCCGTTACCGGCCGCACGTCTGACCGCATGGGCGCTGGTGGCGGGGATGGATCAAGCAATTGCGTTGCTCGGACTCGCACAAAAACATTTGTCGTCCGGACTCACCGGCTTCGAAGTCATGGGCCAGTTCGCAATCAGCCTGGTGGCCAAACATTTCCCGACTATTCGAATTCCGTTTGCAGAAATCCTGGCGTCGAAGAGCGGTGAACAGGAGCAATGGAGCGTGCTACTGGAGCTGTCCGATAACGAATCGGAAGAACATGCGCGTGCGCAATTCGAAGCCCTCATGGAAACCGCATTCGAAGAGGGTCTGATCGTGGATGCCGTGGTCGCCGAGAACATCACTCAGGCGAATCAGCTCTGGCATGTGCGCGAGAGCATTCCTCTGGCGCAGGCCGAAGAAGGTCTCAACATCAAACACGATGTGTCGGTTCCGATTTCGCGCATGGGCGAATTCGTCAAAGACACCGACGCGATTCTGGTGAGGGAAATTCCCGGCGTGCGTCTGGTGAACTTCGGGCATCTGGGTGACGGCAATCTGCATTACAACGTGCAGGCGCCCGCCGAAGGTGATGCCAAGGCTTTCCTGCGCGATAAGGAAGACCTGGTGAATACGCTCGTGTACGACTCGGTCGAAAAATTCGGCGGATCCATTTCTGCAGAACACGGCGTCGGATCGCTCAAAGTGGCGAAGCTGGAAAAGCATAAATCGCCGGTAGCCTTGTCGATGATGCGCAGCATCAAAACCGCGCTGGATCCCAAAGGGATCATGAATCCGGGAAGAGTCATCAGGCTCGATTCCAAGTAAATCTTCGCCCCCTAGAATCTGATCATGACCACGCCAAACGCCTCGACAGCCTCTCGCCCGGTACGCTCGCAGTACGAAGATTTCATGCGCCACGTGTACACCACCGGCGTCGAAAAAATGGATCGCACGGGTACCGGCACGCGAAGTGTTTTCGGGTATCAAATGCGCTTCGATTTGAACGAAGGCTTTCCGCTGGTCACCACGAAAAAAGTGCATCTGCGCTCCATCATTCAGGAGTTGCTCTGGTTCCTCACCGGATCGAGCAACAACAACTGGCTGAAGGAACGCAAGGTCAGCATCTGGGACGAATGGGCAGGTGAAGACGGCGATCTGGGCCCGGTCTACGGCGTGCAATGGCGCAGCTGGCCGACGCCCAACGGCGGTCATATCGATCAGATATCGGACGTCATGAAAACGCTCAAGACCAACCCCGATTCGCGCCGGATTATCGTGAGCGCATGGAACGTGGCCGAGCTGTCGAAGATGGCGCTGATGCCCTGCCACGCGTTCTTCCAGTTCTACGTCGCACCCCCACAAATCGATGGCGAACGCGGACGCCTGAGCTGCCAGCTGTATCAACGCAGCGCCGACATTTTTCTCGGCGTGCCGTTCAACATCGCAAGCTACGCATTGCTTACGCACATGATTGCGCAGCAGTGCGATCTCGATGTCGGCGACTTCATCTGGACCGGCGGCGATTGCCACATCTACAGCAATCACCACGATCAGGTCGAGTTGCAGTTGTCTCGCAAGCCTTTCCCATACCCGACGCTGAACATCAAGCGCAAGCCCGCTTCCATCTTCGATTACGAATACGAAGATTTCGAAGTGCTCGACTACCAGTGCCACGAGGCGATCAAAGCCCCGGTGGCTGTCTGATCGCGTCGACATCCGTGGCAAAAATTCATCTCATCTACGCACGCTCACGCAATGGCGTGATCGGCAGCAAGGGCGCCCTGCCCTGGCATATGCCGGAAGACATGGCGCATTTCAAGCGCACCACGATGGGAGCGCCGGTCATCATGGGTCGCAAGACCTGGGACTCGCTCCCGGCGAAGTTTCGTCCTTTGCCGGGTCGTCGGAATATCGTTGTCACGCGTCAGGCCGACTGGTCGGAAGCCGGTGCCGAAGTAGCCGGTTCGGTCGAAGACGCCATTGCGCTGTGCCGCAACGAGTCGGATGCGTGGGTTATAGGCGGCGCGCAAATCTATTCCCTCGCGCTTCCACTGGCCGATAGCGTCGTGGTGACCGAAATCGAAGCGGATTTCGAAGGCGATGCCTACGCGCCGGATCTGGGCCACGGCTGGATAGAGACAAAAGCAGAACCGGTCGATTCGGCTCAAGGGTTGCGAATCAACTTCGTGACCTACGAGCCACTGAAGTAAACACCTCGAAAAAAAATTCGATTTATTTTCGAATCGACTGCATCCAATCGCGCATCTCGCGGGTAGTACCAGCAGCGGCATTTGCTGCTTCCTCTAACTAACCCAGGAGATTTCAATGCGTTCATCCTCTTTCAAGCGTTCCGCAGCCGTCGTCGGCATCATCGGTTCGGCAGCGCTCATGGCTGCTTGCGGCTCCATGTCACCGATGTCCACATATTCGCAAACCAATCTGCCGCCCACGATTCAAGTGCCTATGGGCAACAAGGTAGCGATGGAAACCGTCGGCAAGGGCGACATCACCTATGAATGCCGCGACAAGGTCGGCGCACCCGGCATGGAATGGTTCTTCGTCGGCCCGAACGCCGCCCTGAACGATCGCAGCGGCAAACAGGTCGGCAAGTACTACGGCCCGCCCGCTACCTGGGAAAGCATGGACGGCTCCAAAGTAACCGCGACCCAACTCGCAGTTGCGCCTTCCGGCCCCACCAGCCTGCCCTACCAGCTTGTGAAGGCCAACCCCGCCATGGGATCCGGCGCAATGACAGGTGTGACCTACATCCAGCGCGTCGCATTGACCGGCGGCATAGCTCCTGCAGCGCCTTGTGCTGCCGGCAACAAGGGCCAGAAGATGACCGTTCCTTACCAGGCCGACTACATCTTCTGGAAGGCAGCCTAAGTCACGGCGAGCCCGGGCGGCCTGCAGGGCCGCTGGACTATGGCTTTGTAAGTGGCGGCAAACGCAGGTAGTGGAATGTCGAGAGCCTCGTCTATGATCGGCCGAGCTTTCGACCTTTCATCTACCTTCCGTCGTCACTTGCAACCATCCGACCCCATTGATTCGTTCGACTACGACGCCGCGCTGAATGCATGCGCGAAGGGAGATCGCATGGCCTTGCAGCAGATCTATCAACGCGAGAGTCGATACCTTCTGGGAGTTGCATTGCGCATCGTTCGCCAGCGGCAGCATGCAGAAGATGTGCTCCATGACGCGTTCATGAGCATTTGGCAGCGCGCATCGAGCTTCGACTCCAATCGTGGTGCAGCTAAGGGGTGGATCTACACGGTCGTTCGACACGCCGCACTCAACTGGGTTCGTAGTCATTCACGGGAAGTGTCGGTCGATGAAGAATCGACACGCGCACTCGAAGACGAATCGTCCATGGAGGCGTACACCACATCGCCCGACCCCTACGAATCGCGGGTCGATCTAGGAAAATTGAATGGATGCCTGTCGCAGCTCGACGCGCCCCGCCGCGATTGCATCGTTCTGGCCTATCTGGACGGATGCTCGCATAGTGAAATTGCCCAGCGCGTGGAAAAGCCGCTTGGCACAGTCAAAGCATGGATCTCGCGGAGCATGAAGTCGCTTCGCGAATGCATGGGATGAAAACATAAATGGACACGCGCGACGTTGATTCGATCGACTCTCTCGCCAGCGAATACGTGCTGGGCACGCTTTCCGCAAACGCGCGGAAAGCGGTGGAGTCGCGCGTTGCAAATGACGATCACGCGTTGCGCACGGCAATCCAGAACTGGGAAGAACGGCTGCTTCCGCTGACGCGACTTGCCGAAGCCGTCGAGCCTTCATCGCAGCTTTGGTCGCGCATCGAGAAAAGCGTCGACGCAAACATCGAATCCAACTCGCCACGCAAACGCGAAGTGGTGAACACGGGTAGCTGGTGGAACAGCGTGAAGCTCTGGCGAGGTCTCGCTGGTAGCGGCTTTGCAATGGCCGCGATTCTTGCTGCAGTGCTGGTCACGCGCATCGGCGCGCCGCCTGCTCCGCAGTACATGGTGGTGCTCGTCACGCCTCAGGACAAAGCGCCAGGGTATGTGGTGCAAACCGGCACGCATCGCGATTTGACCTTGATTCCCCTTGGAAACGCGCCGGTTCCCGAAGCGAAGAGCCTCCAATTCTGGACCAAGGGCGAAGCATGGCGCGGGCCGGTGTCGCTTGGATTGGTCAAACCCGGTCAGACCATCCAGATTCCTATCGACAAACTGCCACCCCTCGAGCCGAATCAGCTTTTCGAGTTGACGCTCGAACCCGCAAACGGATCGCCGATCGACAGGCCTACCGGGCCGATTCAGTTCATCGGTCGCGCGGTAAAGGTCATTTAAAAAGCAGGTTGGGTTCTCACTTAAAAGTGAGCCCGCCGATTCGCTCCATAACAAGGTCGTACATGGTTTGGGCAGCCACCGAGATCGTGTCTTCGCGTCGCTGCACGACGTAGATTTCGCGCGAGAGCGTTTTCATATGCATCGGCTTGATGACCACTGCATCGCGCTTGAAATTGAAGATGGTGAGCGTGGGCAGCACGCTGACACCCAGTCCCGCTTCGACCAATCCAAGAATAGTGGCCTGGTGTTCGACCTCGTAGACCACGTTCAACCGGTTCGGCCTGAGCGCCGATTCCAGCAACTGGCGCACGCTGTCGTTGCGTGCCATCTGGATGAACGGATAACGCGCAATTTTTTCCGGCGTGATCCGTTTTTCAGCGGCGAGCGGATGATCTGCTCGACACACGAGGTGAAAGCGGTCGGTGCAAAGCAGCTTCTGCTCGAGTTCCGGAGATAGAGCGGACCCAAACGACGCAATCGCGAAATCGACCTGCCCTGCTCTCACCAGATCGACCGACTCCTCGGACAACGCATCGCGAAGGCTGACCGAGATGCCTGGCCAGCGTTCGGCGAACTCGGCAAGGATGGGCGGCATCCACGCCGCCGCCAGGGAAGGCATGACCGCGATTCGCACGCGACCCTTGCGGCGCTCCACGTGATCGGCCAGGTCGCCAAGTAATCCACCCATGTCGTCGAGCAGTCGGCGCGCTGCGAGCTCGAAGAGTTGCCCTTCCGGCGTGAGTCGAACCGAGCGGGTGTCGCGCTCGAACAGTCGCGTGGAGAGCGATGTTTCCAGCGCCTTGATTGCCGCGCTGAACGCAGGCTGCGAGAGATTGCACTGCCGCGCAGCGTTCGTGAAACTTTTCGAGTCTGCGAGCGCGACGAAGGCACGCAACTGACGCGACGACAAATCGGGACTGGGCATAAATTTTTTTCTAGCTCGACGTTTAAAACGACTTATCCAAAACCTGGATCAATCTATCGAAATATTAGATTTTACAGATCGACCCACCGGCCCTACATTCAAAAGCTCTCATCAAACAAAGCTGGTCAGGCATGAAGTTTTTGAGCTTCGTTCACGCGGGAAGAGCCTCGTTCGGCATCGTGAAAAGCGATGGACGGGTGCTGGATTTCGCGAACCTGACACCGCAACTCGGAAGCCTCGCTAAAGCACTCGAATCATTGGGTACTGCTCGCCTGCTGGAGCTCGGCAGAACAACCGGTTCACTACCTACTCACGCACTGGATGATGTTCAATTACTACCGCCGATTCTGCGACCCGGAAAAGTCATTTGCGTGGGACTGAATTTCCGCCAGCATGTCCACGACGCGGGGTTCGACCTGCCTCGATTTCCTTCCACTTTCGTCCGGTTTCACGACACGCTCGTCGCGTCCGGCAGCACCTTGATGCCGCCGCCGAAATCGATGTCGACCTCGTTCGATTTCGAGGGAGAGATGGCTGTCGTGATCGGCAAGGCGGGCAGACACATTTCCGAATCGAACGCGTTGTCTCATGTGTTCGGATATTCCTGCTTCAACGATTGTTCGGCGCGCGACATGCTGATTTCTCATTCGGTGTCCGCGGGGAAAAACTTTCCCTGCACAGCGGGTTTCGGCCCGTTCATCGTGACCACCGACGAGATTCGCAATCCTGCGACCTTGCGTCTTATCACTCGACTCAACGGCGCCGAAATGCAAAACGACACGCTCGATCACATGGTGTTCAGCGTTCCAAAAATCATCTCGTATCTGTCTCGCCTTACCGCGCTTTCGCCAGGCGATGTGATTGCCACCGGGACGCCGGCCGGCGTCGGCAACTCGCGCACGCCCCCGGTCTGGATGCAGGAAGGCGACGTGGTGGAAGTTGAAATCTCCTCAATCGGCACGTTGAGAAACACGATCGCGGCTGCCGATCCGCACTAGGAAAGTTCAGGTCCAGAAAAGAGCCAAGCGTCGAACATGAAAGCCATCCAGTACCACCACTACGGACCGCCAGACGTCTTGCAACTGGTCGATCTCCCGGACCCGACGCCGGGGAACGGCGAGGTGACGATTGCCGTGGCAGCAATCAGTGTCGGCCCGGGCGATTGCAAGACTCGCGCGGGCTTGCTTCACGAGCACCACCCACTCACATTCCCGAAGATTCCAGGTCGCAGCGGCGTCGGACGAATCGTGGGGAAGGGCACGAGCGATGTGCCACTCGACATGGGAACCCGCGTGTATTTCTCGACCGCGCATCACGAAACCGGATGCTGCGCCGAGACCATCGTGCAACCCTGGGAATCGCTGATCGAAATAGGCGATGCAATGACCGACAACGAGTGGGCAGCCTTCGCCCATCCGGCTGCGTGTGCGTGGCTCGGACTGGTGCGCGAAGCGCATCTCAAGCGCGGTATGCGCGTTTTCATTCAGGGCGGCTCGGGATCGGTCGGATCGATGGCGATCCAGCTTGCAAAACACCTTGGAGCAACGGTCGCTGCCAGCGCCTCGTCGCGCAATCTCGACTACCTGCGCAAGCTCGGCGCCGATGAAATCATCGCGTACGACCAGGGCGATCCATTCACCGAGGCAGCGCGCAAATACGAGAAGTACGACATCGTGTACGACCTTGCTGGCGGCGACAGTCACGCACGAAGCGCGTCGCTGCTCAAGAGCGGCGGCACCTTGATCTATCTGCTGGCAGAACCCATCACCAGGCTGCCGACTCGTACCGACATTACGCGCAAACAGGTGAAGGTCGAATACGGACGCGACGTGATGCAGGAAGTATTCAAGCTCGCTGCGGCGGGCACTTTCAAACCGCGGCTCGGAACGATTTTTCCGCTCGAAAAATGCGCCGATGCACATCGGCTTATCGAAAGCGGAAAGGCCGGCCCGGGACGGATATTGCTAACCCCTTGACTACAGAGCACCCGGAGACATCGGCGCGCGCCTCCAACAACATCGAAGAACGGCGTATCGGATCTTTTTTGTTTCAGTAACCCTCAGCCAACACCGAAAGCAAATCATGAATTCACTCGAAAATCTGATCGCCACTCCTCTCAAACGTCGATCAGTTCTGGCCTCTGCCAGCGCGTTGACGATCGCGAGTCTCTCGGGCGTTCCGGGCATCACAACCCTCGCGAATGCGCAATCGACCGGGCTACCCGACAAGCCGATTCGACTGGTGACCGGTGTTCCTGCAGGCGGCGTGCCTGACATCATCTGCCGCCTAATTGCCGATGAAATGCAGAAGAACACGGGCCACAGCATGCTGGTAGACAACAAGACGGGTGCGGGTGGCCTGGTCGCGGTGAACTCTGTCATGGGAGCACCGCACGATGGCACGTCGCTGGTGCTTGCGGAAACCGGCAGCTATGCCATTGCGCCGCATCTCACGAAGCTCAACCCGTTCGAATCGAGCATGGTGCCTGTCGCGCTCGTGGCCACTGCGCCTGTGTTTCTCACGGTCAATTCGAATCTGGGCGTATCGAACATTCAGGAATTCATCGCGCTTGCGAAATCGAAGCCAGGCATGCCCTACGGTTCGTCGGGCAACGGATCCGCGCACCATCTGTCGATGGAGTTGTTGAAGTCGATGAGCGGCATCCAGCTCACGCATGTCCCGTATCGCGGCGCGGCGCAGGTGGCCGTCGGCCTGGTCGCGAACGACGTGAACGCCGCGTTCCTGGGTCTGGGCGTCGCGCAGGCGCAGGCCAAGAGCGGCAAGGTGAAGATCATCGGCGTCGCAGCCGCGAAACGCAGCGCTCTCGCACCGGATGTACCCGCCATCGGCGAAGTGGTTCCCGGATACGACGTCGCGGTCACGCTAGGCTTCTATACGCCCGCAGATACGCCGCCCGCTGTCATCTCCAGACTCAATGCGGAACTCACCAAGGCGGTCATGGCGCCATCGGTGCGTGAACGACTGGCATCTTCCGGCGTCGAGTCGGTCAAGGAACGCGTCACGCCAGCGCAATACGCGGTCATGGTGAAGAAGGAGTACGAGACCTACGGCAAGATCGTTTCCGCGGCAAATCTGAAGCTCGACTAACTGTGGCGATCTACGCGCGTTTAACTGTCGCGATTGATGCGCCATTAACCGTCGCGATTGACGCGCGATTGACAAATTAGCTTCATGCGGCGGTCACACGCGCCGCATTCAATCGGGGAAACAACACGGCCGATCGGCCAGCACGGAGTTTCCCCATGTTCAAGAAGAATCGCGACAAGATCCTGTCCACGACGCGTCTGAGCTACGACCTCGACCCACGAGAAAAGGCCAACAAGGGCCGCCGCGATTTCCTCGATTTTCTGGTGAAGTCATCGGCGAGTGCAGTTGCGCTGACCACGGTCGGATCGCTCGCCGCATGCGGCGGTGGCGATGCTCCCGCTGGAGTACCCGCCACATTCGCATTCGGCGTTGCAAGCGGTGATCCTCTTGCCGATCGCGTGATTCTCTGGACACACGCAAAAGTGGCCGACAGCACCGGCGATGTCGCACTCACCTGGCAAGTTGCAAGCGACTCCGCGTTCGCGAACGTCGTGAGTAGCGGTAGCGTGACGACGACTGCATCGAGCTCCTTCACCGCCAAGGTCGACGCGACGGGGCTTGCCGCCGGCAACACCTACTTCTATCGTTTCCGCGATGCCACAGGCGCATCTTCGACGGTCGGCACGACTCGCACGCTTCCCGCCGCAAATGTGGCCTCGGTGAAATTCGCAGTGTTCTCGTGTGCGCTGTATTCGGAGGGTTATTTCCATGCGTACGACGCAGCGTCGAAATCCGATGCGCAATACGCGCTGCACCTCGGCGACTACATCTACGAATACGGATCCGATCCGGCCAAATACGGCAACAGCAGCATCCCCGGCAATCGCGTGACCAGCCCCGCCAACGACATCGTCACGATGAACGACTACCGCGTTCGTCATGCGCTGTACAAATCCGATTTGAGCCTGCAGGCCGCGCACGCGAAGATGCCGTGGATCACCATCTGGGACGATCACGAATTCGCGAACAACAGCTACGTCAACGGCGCAGAAAATCACAACCCTGCAACCCAGGGCGACTGGGTCACTCGCAAGAACATTGCGGCGCAGGTCTATCACGAGTGGATGCCTATTCGCACCCCCGATGCGAGCAACCTGCTGAAGATCTATCGCCGGTTCGACTTCGGCAGCATCTTCCGTCTGCACATGCTGGACACGCGCATCGAAGGACGCGATCGTCAGTACGACAACTACGGCGACTCCGATGGCGGCATTTCCCGCTACCTTGCCGGCGTGACGCCGAACAGCTCGAGCATCCGCCCCGATTCTTCGCGCCAGATGATGAGTTCCGAACAACTGAACTGGTTCACGAGCGGCATGAGCGCATCTACCGCGACATGGCAGATGGTGGGCAACCAGACCATCATGGCGCGCATGTGGTTTCCCGCTTCGGTGCTCAACACTTTCGCGTCGAATCCCGCCAGTGCGCCCGCTGCCATCAGCGCGTTCCTGACCGCGAAGGCGACTCAAGCGGCCGCACCCGGTTCGCTCACGCCCACTCAAACCAACCTGCTCAGCACCACGACGAATCCGCGCCTTCCGTACAACCTCGATTCCTGGGACGGCTACCCCGCACAACGCGAATCGATTCTTCAGACCGTGAAGACGCAAGGCAAACGATTGATCACGCTGTCCGGCGATTCGCACGACGGCTGGTTCACCAACCTCACCACTTTCGCGAACGAAAAAGTGGGATACGAGTTCGCTGGCACATCGGTCACTTCCACCGGATTCGAAAGCGCAGGACTGGGAACCACCGCAAGCTCCATCGACGGCAGCGCACTGGTAGGCACGCTGGGCAGCGCAGCCATCGGCGGCGGATTCGGGTTGATCGACGATGTGAACTACTGCGACACGAATCAGCGCGGCTACATGCTGATGACCGCAACCGCAGCGTCGATCAAGGCGGAATACGTGTTCGTCACCAGCGTGAAGTCGCCCACCTACACCGCAAGCGTCGGCAAGACGATCACCATTCCGTCGGCACCGTCAGGGACCGGCACGCCGGTGATTGCCTAAGCCGGTCAAGATATCGAATCGATGCTCAATGTGCGGGGGCAGAATTCGCTGCCGCGATTCCATCGAGTTCTCCGACCACGTCGGCAGACAACTTCAAATTGACTGCCGCGATGTTCTCTTTCAGGTGAGCCACCGACGACGTGCCAGGGATCAGCAGGATGTTGGGTGAGCGTTGCAGCAACCACGCGAGCGCGACCTGCATCGGCGTGGCGTCCATGCGCTTCGCGACGTCCGACAACGTGGTCGATTGCAGAGGCGTGAAGCCACCGAGCGGAAAAAACGGCACGTAGGCAATGGCGTCTTTCGCAAGCTCGTCGACCAGTGCGTCGTCTTTGCGATTTGCCAGGTTGTACATGTTCTGCACGCAAACGATGTTGGCGATCTTGCGTCCGTCGGCAATCTGTTTGCGCGTCACGTTGCTGAGGCCGATGTGCTTCACAAGGCCCTTCTGCTGAAGCTCTGCGACCGCGTTCAACTGCTCTTCCAGCGGACCTTCCGCCGGGCCGTGAATGCCGTGCATGCTGCGAAGGTTCACCACCTCGATGTAGTCGAGGCCGAGGTTGCGCAGGTTGTCGTGCACCGCTTGCGTGAGTTCAGCCGGCGACATTGCAGGAATCCAGGATGCATCGGAACCGCGACGCGCGCTGATCTTCGTGACCAGCGTCAAATCTTTCGGATACGGATGCAGGGCTTCCTTGATGATCTGGTTGGTCACGTGCGGGCCATAGAAGTCGCTGGTGTCGATGTGATCGATACCTTGCGCAATGGCCTCGCGCAGAACCGCCAGCGCCGCTTCGCGATTTTTCGGAGGACCGAACACGCCGGGACCTGCGAGCTGCATTGCGCCATAGCCCATGCGCTTGACCGTGCGGTCGCCGAGTTTGAATGTGCCTGCTTTGTCTAGATCGGACATATGAATCTCCTTGAAAGTGCATTCAATGTAGGTGTTGTAGATTGCATTGATAAGTAGGCACAATCGGTACGGGTTGTGCGCCTATTCGCACAATCATTCCCATCTAACGACACTGCACACCCATGAAAGCCGACCTCTCCGATCTGAACTCCTTCGTCGCGGTAGCCGAAGCCAAAGGCTTTCGTGAAGCGTCGCGCGTCACCGGCATCAGCGCGTCCGGTTTGAGCGAAGCCATTCGCCGACTGGAAACCCGGCTGGGCGTTCGATTGCTCAATCGCACGACACGCAGCGTGGTGCCAACCGAAGCGGGTCAAGGTCTGCTCAATCGCCTGGGTCCTGCCCTTGCCGAAATGGAAGCGGCGCTCGACGTGGTGAACACTTTCCGGGACACGCCTGCGGGCCTGTTGCGGCTCAACGTACCCATCAGCGCCGCGCGTCTGGTGCTTCCCAAAATCTTTCCGGCATTTCTGGCCAGGTACCCCGAGATTCGGCTGGAGATAGTCGGGGAAGGTCCGTTCGTCGACGTGATCGAAGCAGGGTTCGACGCGGGCATTCGCTATGAAGAGCGCCTGCAGCAAGACATGATCGCGGTGCCGATCGGGCCGCGCAGGCAACGATTCGCGACAGCGGCTTCGCCCGAATATTTGAAAGCGCGTGGTGTGCCCAAGCATCCGAAAGATCTGCTCGATCACATCTGCCTGCGCATCAAGACCGCAAGCGGCGTCGCACCCTGGACTTACGAGCGCAAAGGCGAAGTCATCACGGTCGATCCCTCGAGCCAGGCTCTCATCTACAACAGCGCCGCAAGCGATCTGGCGGTGCAATCGGCAATTGCAGGTGCAGGGGTAATGGCGCTTTTCGAATCGTGGTTGCAGCCGCATTTCGATGAAGGAACTCTGGTGCCGGTACTCCAGCCGTGGTGGCAAGAGTTTTCGGGGCCGATGCTCTACTACCCGAGCCGGAAATTGGTGCCTGCGCCGCTGCGGGCGTTCATCGATTTCATCAAGGACATGCCAGCCCAATAAGGTCTTCGCAAGTAAAGCACTATTCAAACGCTATTGAAATCGCGCGCTTCGGATTCAACTGCAGACAACACTCCGCGGCCAGACATCAACCGCCCCTTATGAATCGCCTCCCCCTCTTCGCCCTTTCGATCATCCTTCACGGATATGTCGGCTGGCGCGTCATTCCCGATCTGTCTGCATGGCCGGTCGCCGCGATTCTTTTTGCGGTGCTGCTCCTGGCTTCCGCTGTTTCGATGCCGATAGGACTGATGGCAAGTCGACGCAAGGATTCTGACGCGCTGTCGTGGATCGGCTTGCTGTTCATGGGCTTGTTCTCATCGCTTTTCGTGTTGACGTTTTTGCGCGATCTGATGTTGTTCGCCTTCGCGATCGTCGAGTATTTCTGGCCCGGCACACTGGCCTTAGACGCGCTACGAATCGACTCCGCCGCCGCAGTTCCGCTACTCGCACTTCTTGCAACGGCATGGGGATTCCTGAACGCCCGCCGCACTGCTGCAGTCGTCACCGTCGATGTGCCGATTGCCGATCTGCCATCCGCTCTCGAAGGCTTCACCATCGCGCAGATCAGCGATGTCCATGTCGGCCCCACCATCAAGTCGCGCTACGTGCAAGCCATCGTCGATCGGGTGAATGCCATGAACGCGGACGCAGTTGCCATCACCGGCGACCTGGTAGATGGCAGCGTGCCGCAATTGCGCGATCACGTCGCGCCGATAGGAAATCTGAAATCGCGTCATGGCAGCTTTTTCGTGACCGGCAATCACGAGTACTACTCGGGCGCGAGTGCGTGGATTCACGAGTTGCGTCGAATCGGCGTGACCGTGTTGAGCAACCAGCATGTCGTGCTGCAACAGAACGGCGAATCGGTGGTGCTTGGAGGGGTGACCGATAGCACCGCGCATCACTTCGATCCGGCAGATCGCAGCGATGCGAAAGCGGCAATGTCGGGTGCGCCGCTCGATGCAGGTGCGCGCGTGTTGCTCGCACATCAACCGCGCAGTGCTGGCGGTGAAAGCGGCGCATTGGCCGCAGGGTTCGATCTACAGTTGTCGGGACACACGCACGGCGGTCAGTTCTGGCCGTGGAATCATTTCGTGCGACTTCAACAGCCCTTCACTGCAGGCTTGCAGCGCCTGGGCAATTTGTGGGTGTACACAAGCAGAGGCACAGGCTACTGGGGTCCGCCTAAAAGGTTCGGCGCGCCTTCGGAGATCACGCGGGTTAGGCTGGTTCGGGCCTGATTTCCGGCCCAATTCCTGGCGCGCACAAGTCGGCGAGAATCTCGGTTCCCGCCAACAAAACAAGCGTGCTTATGCGTATCGCCACCTGGAACGTCAACTCCCTCACTATTCGCCTGCAGCAAGTGCTCGACTGGCTCGCCGCCAATCCGATCGAGGCGCTGTGCCTGCAGGAGCTGAAACTCACCGATGACAAATTCCCGCTCGATGCGTTGAAGGAAGCGGGTTATCACAGCGCGGTGTTCGGCCAGAAAACATACAACGGCGTGGCCATCATCAGCAAGGAACCTGCGCGCGATGTGGTTCGCAACATCACCGGCTTCGCAGACGAACAATCGCGCGTGATTGCGGCCACGCTGCCGACGGCATCGGGCGATCTTCGTTTGGTCAACGGCTACTTCGTGAACGGCCAGGCGCCGGGCAGCGAAAAGTTCGAATACAAAATGAGCTGGTTGCGTGGATTGCGCGACGCACTGCGCGACGAGCTCGATAAAAATCCACGGCTCGTTCTGGTGGGCGACTTCAACATCACGGCCGATGATCGCGACACCTACGACCCGGAAGGTTTGCGCGAAACCATTCACCACACCACCGAAGAAAGAACGCATTTCCAGGCGCTGCTTTCACTGGGAATGACCGACGCGTTCCGCATGTTCGATCAGCCCGAGAAAAGCTTTTCCTGGTGGGACTACCGCGAGATGGGTTTCCGACGCAATCGCGGCTTACGCATCGATCACATCCTCGTCGGCAACGCGCTGAAGGCAGAAGTGAGGTCGTGCGTGATCGACAAAGCTCCCCGAAAAAACGAAAGGCCGAGCGATCACACACCGGTGATCGTCGACCTTAACGTTTGAGCAGCTTTTAAAAGCCGATTCAGTTACTCGAGACCGAGTTCCTGGATCTTGCGGGTGATCGTGTTGCGACCGATGCCCAGCTTCTGAGCCGCTTCGATTCGACGGCCGCGCGTGTTCGCGAGAGCGGTCAATATCAATCGCGATTCGAACCTGCGTGACAACTCGTCCCATACATCGGTACGACCCGCGAGCAGCAACTCCAGCGCTTCCGCTTCGAGCCCCTGCTCCCACACGTCGATCTTGCGAACGATGCCGCCCTCCGACGCGATCGACGGCTCGGACGCGATGAGCGCGGCGTTGCTGTCGGTGTCCGCGCGCGGCACATCGACGTTGCTGACGATGGGGGCGACGCGAGGAATACCGATGTCGCTGGACGCAGCAGATGCCACGGCCACTTCGGGTGGAAGATCTTTCGGCTCGATCACTTGCGCAGGCGCCATCACGGTGAGCCAGTGGCAGATGTTTTCGAGCTGACGCACGTTGCCGGGAAAAGCGAAATGCCCGATCTGCGCAAGCGCTGCATCGGAAATTCGCTTCGGCTCGACACCGAGCTGCTTGGCGCTTTGCTGCAGAAAATAGCGAGTGAGAATCGGAATGTCCTGCAGACGTTCGCGCAATGCCGGCAGCCGCAGGCGAATCACGTTCAAGCGATGGAACAAGTCTTCGCGGAACGCGCCGTCTTTCACGCGCTGTTCCAGATCTTGATGGGTCGCTGCAATCACGCGCACGTTGGCTTTGACCGAACTGTGTCCACCGACGCGATAGAAATGACCGTCGCTCAGCACACGCAGCAAACGCGTCTGCAAATCGAAAGGCATGTCGCCGATTTCATCGAGAAAAAGCGTGCCGCCTTCAGCCTGCTCGAAGCGTCCGCGACGCATGGTTTGCGCGCCGGTAAATGCACCGCGCTCATGACCGAACAGTTCGGACTCGAGAAGATCTTTAGGAATTGCAGCGGTGTTGATCGCGACGAAAGGACCGGTCGCGCGCGGCGAGTGCTTGTGCAACGCGCGTGCAACGAGTTCCTTGCCGGAGCCGGATTCACCGGTGATCATGACCGTCACGTTGCTTTGCGACAGACGGCCGATTGCGCGGAAAACGTCCTGCATCGCAGGTGCCTGTCCGAGCATTTCGGGCGTTGCCGCCATGCGCTCTTCGGCCACCTCTTCGCGCTGGCTTTCTTCGACCGCACGGCGAATGAGCTCGACCGCCTTGGGCAGATCGAACGGCTTGGGAAGGTATTCGAAGGCACCGCCCTGAAACGCGGAAACCGCGCTATCGAGATCCGAGAACGCGGTCATGATGATGACCGGCAAACCGGGGTGGCGTTCCTTGATCTTGTCGAGCAGATCGAGTCCCGATCCACCCGGCATGCGTATATCGCTAACCAGAACCTGCGGGCCCTGGTTCTCGAGTTCTTCGTCGTTGGCGGCATCGAGTGCGGCGAGCACCTCGCGCGGATTCGTAAAGCTGCGGGTCGGCAGATCTTCGCGCAGCAAGGCCTTCTCCAGCACAAAGCGGATCGACTGATCGTCATCCACTATCCAGATCGGCTTCATTTTTGTTGTCACCTCAGGTCAAACGTTTTTCAGGGCAACGGAATCACGAGTTTGAAATCCGTTCTGCCCGGTACGCTATCGCACTCGATCAAGCCATGATGCTGCTGCACAAACGTCTGCGCCAAAGTCAGTCCAAGCCCTGAACCACCGTCTCGTCCCGACACAAGCGGGTAGAAGATGCGATCTTTAATCGAGTCCGGCACGCCCGGTCCATTGTCGACAACATGCAATTCCAATGCCAGTCGATAGCGCTGTTTGCCAAAAGTTACCTGCCTGGCGATTCGAGTTCGAAACACGATCTGCCCGTCGCCGCCAGCAATGCGCTCGGCCAGTGCCTGCGCGGCGTTGTGGGTAATGTTCAGCACTGCCTGGATGAGTTGCTCGCGGTCGCCGCGGAATTCGGGCAGCGAAGCGTCGTAGTCGCGTATGACTTTCAGCCCACGCGGGAATTCGGCCAGGATCAGCGACCTCACCCGCTCGCAGACTTCGTGAATATTCACGTCGCCCACGACATGCGGACGCCTGTGAGGAGCGAGCAGCCTGTCGACAAGCGATTGCAACCGGTCGGCCTCGTGAATGATGACCTGGGTGTATTCGGTGAGTTCGCGCGATTCGATTTCCATCTGGAGCAGCTGCGCCGCGCCACGGATGCCGCCGAGCGGGTTCTTGATTTCATGCGCCAGGTTTCGGATCAACTCTTTGTTCGCCTGCGTCTGGTCGATCAGCCGCTCTTCCCGATCCTGCCGGGCCTGTTGCTCCATCGGCATCAATTCGATGATGACTTCGCCGGGCATTTCGGTTTGCGCCACCACCACATGCACCGGGAACGGATCGTGGTTGAGCCGCTTGATGGAACTGTCGTATCTGAGCGCGGCGAACTCGTTGACCGCCGCTCCATCCAGCGCGCTTTCCAGCAGGTGCGGCTCGGTGAAGAAATCGGCGAACTGCGAACCTTCGATAGTTCTGCGCGAAGTGCCCAACGCGTCTTCGAGCGCGGAGTTCGCAAAAAGTACCGATCCGTCGAGTCGAACCACTGCGACCAGCGTGGCCAGCCAATCGAAGGGCTGGAATCGGGCACTGGAGGTGGCGTTGGAGAGAGCGCTAAATCTGGCGCCAGACGAAAGTAGCGGCGCGTCCAAAACTAGGGCCTCGGAGGAAGGCGTGCGATTTCGCGTTTGATGCCTTCGATGTCTGCGTCGTTGCGAGCCATCGCCGACTTCATGTCGGCCACGCGTTCCAGATACTTTTGATAGTTTCGGGTTTCGGGACCCATTTTTTCGGGCTCGCCGTTGTTGTACTCACGGGCCAGATCGGCTTTGCGGGCTTCGGCGCGTTTCAGTTCCGACTCGAGAATGGCGCGCGCATCGGAGTCACGGGCGCGCTGATCGTTGGAATCGACGCGTTGACCAGGTGTGCCTACCGCTCCGCTTGAATTGCCCGAAGCGCGCGGCGCCGGATTCGCTGCTGGCCTGACGCTCTGAATGACCGTGACATTGCCGCCCTCGACCAACTTGCATCCACGCACCTGCGCATCTTTCGCATTGTTCGTGTATTCGCTTCCGCAACGGAAAATCTGGTCCTGCGCCATGGCGGGACCAGCAATCAGAATACCGAGCAACGCAAGCAGATAGGTCGATTTCATGTGAGCAGTTGGTTGGCTGGCAGGCCAAACCCAAGTTCAGGGTCGGCCAGTATCGTGCAAGAAAGTATCGATTTCAAATATGGCCCTACGGCAACACGCCGACTTTTACACAAAACGATCGACCATAAAAAAGGGACGACCAAGGCCGTCCCTTTTTTACAAGATCTCCGTAAATTGTCCGAAGGCGCGCCGCCTTCGGGCTTTTCGGGAGTTCCTGCCTCGCTATTACAGCGAGTAGTACATGTCGAATTCAATCGGATGCGTGGTCATGCGCATGCGCGTGACTTCCTGCATCTTGAGTTCGATGTATGCGTCGAGCATGGAGTCGGTGAAGACGCCACCCTTGGTCAGGAAGCTGCGACCCTTGTCGAGATACTCGAGCGCTTGTTCCAGGCTATGGCAGACGGTTGGCACCTTCGCATCTTCCTCGGGAGGCAGATGGTACAGATCCTTCGTTGCGGCTTCGCCGGGATGGATCTTGTTTTCCACGCCGTCCAGACCTGCCATGAGCAGGGCCGAGAACGCGAGGTAGGGGTTTGCCAGCGGATCCGGGAAACGCGCTTCGATACGGCGGCCCTTGGGGTTCGCAACGTAAGGAATACGGATCGAGGCGGAGCGGTTACGCGCGCTGTATGCGAGCTTGACCGGAGCTTCGAAGCCCGGAACCAGGCGCTTGTAGCTGTTGGTGCCGGGGTTCGTGATGGCGTTCAAGGCACGTGCGTGCTTGATGATGCCGCCGATGTAGTACAGAGCGTAGTCGGACAGACCTGCGTAGCCGTCGCCTGCGAACAGGTTCTTGCCGTCTTTCCAGACCGACTGGTGAACGTGCATGCCGGAACCGTTGTCGCCGACGATGGGCTTGGGCATGAAGGTTGCCGTCTTGCCGTAGGCGTGTGCCACGTTATGAACGACGTACTTCAGGAGAATCGTCCAGTCAGCGCGCTCGACCAGCGTAGAGAACTTGGTGCCGATTTCGTTTTGTCCAGCGCCAGCAACTTCGTGGTGGAACACTTCGACCGGAATGCCCAGCGATTCGAGGATCAGGGACATTTCGGCGCGCATGTCTTGCGTGCTGTCGACCGGGGGAACCGGGAAATAGCCGCCCTTGACGGTGGGACGGTGGCCCTTGTTGCCGCCTTCCATGACGGTGCCGCTGTTCCAGGGGGCTTCCTGTTCGTCGATCTTGACGAAGGAGCCCGACATGTCGGCGCCCCAACGGACGTCGTCGAAGATGAAGAATTCGGGTTCCGGTCCGAAGAAAGCCTGATCGCCAAGGCCGGATGCCTTGAGGTAAGCCTCTGCGCGGCGGGCGATGGAGCGCGGATCGCGGTCGTAAGCCTTGCCGTCGCCGGGTTCCAGAACGTCGCAGCTCAGGAACAGGGTGGTTTCTTCGAAGAAGGGGTCGATGTTGGCGGTGTTGGGATCGGGCATCAACAGCATGTCGGATGCTTCGATTCCCTTCCAGCCTGCAATGGACGAACCGTCGAACGCGTGGCCTGACGTGAATTTGTCTTCGTCAAAGTGGGAAACAGGCACGGTCACGTGCTGTTCTTTGCCCTTGGTATCGGTGAAGCGGAAATCGACGAATTTGACTTCGTTTTCCTTCACCATCTTGATTACGTCAGCGACGGTCTTTGCCATCAGGTTCTCCTGGTTCGATGGTTATAAAAATAGAACAGTTTGGGGAATGCAGTTTCTATGCCAAACGCGGGTTGTGAGGCTCGATCATCGACGGTTCGGATGACACAGGCGATACGGCTTTTGGCGCATGAAAATGTGCATGGCGAGGATACCAAGCATTCGAAAATGGAAGTTTTCGCACCACTTCAGTGATTGTTGCATCGCACCAAGCTGATGCCTTAGTGGGATCGCACCAGTTCGGGGCCAAACTTTAATGAAAATTGCTTCAAGCCTTCCAACATTGCCGGATAGGCCAGTTCCACCATTTCGGCGGTTCCCTTCACCCCCAACTCGATATGACGCCCGAATTCGGGATGATCGACGCTGGGCAGACTGAACACCTTGACTCCCTGGAACTTCGATTCGAGTTCGACCATCAGCGGAGTCAGCGTTGCCTCCATCGATCCGAAAATCACGATCGATTTTTCTACCCAGCTCGATGCGGCAAACCACTGCGCGTAGTGGGTGTCGAGCACCCACTCGATCATCGGCCAGGCCATGACCGGGAATCCAGGCACGAAGTGGACATGGCCGACGCTGAATCCTGGAATCTTGTTGTACGGATTTGGAACGATATGAGCGCCTTTGGGAAACACGCCCATGTTGAGCCGGTGCATGTTGTTTGGATCGGCCGGATCGAACACCGTGTTCGTTTCTTTGGCAGTGTCCATCATGCGTTGGGTGATCAGCTCTTTGGCGCGCGGATGAAGTTCCAGCTCCACATCGAGCGCCCTGGCTGCGCACTGTCTGGTGTGATCGTCGGGCGTCGCGCCGATACCGCCGCAGGAAAACACCACATCGCCCGATTCGAATGCGCGCTTCAGCGTTGCGGTAATTCGATCCGGCGAGTCCCCGACGTAGTCTGCGTAATCGAGGTGCAGTCCACGCGCGGTGAGCAGCTCGATGACTTTCGGCATGTGCTTGTCGGAACGTTTGCCCGACATGATTTCGTCGCCAATGATGATCATGCCGAACGAGGGCTTGGCGGCGTGAGCCAGCTTGGGCTCGCCGACGAACTCATCGTTCGTCTGGGGGGCTTCGTTGGGGGAGGCTTGTGTTTTGAGGTTCGATTGATTCATTTGAATGAGCCGGATACCGATTGACCGATGTCTGCTCGCGGCGAAGTCGCTCCAGCGCGGCAAGACAGTAATGAGAAAACCACAGGGAAGAAAACGCGAACACCAGCGTGTAGATCCAGATGGCGACCGGCACGAGTATGACGAACATCGCCGCAAAGAGTGCGCCCGACGCCCAAACCACCCCGGGCGCCGCGCCCATATAACCGCAGATCACGCCGATCAGAAGCAGCGGGCCGCGATGGCGCTGCATCAGCGTGCGGCGCTCTTCCGTGCTCGCGTGATTCGAGAGCGCGTCGAAGGACATGACGCGGTAGGTGAGCCAACCCCAGATGAGAGGCGGAATCACGAGGATCAGGGGCGGCACCAGCCAGAGAGGCAGAGACACGATCAGTGCGATGAGCGCAATCAGCGTCGCGCCGGTCGACACCGCAACGCTCGCGAGAAAAGATCCGCCGTGCTTTTTCTCGAGAGTGGGGAAGCGGCGCTCTGCGACCATCGAAACCAGACCCGGCGTCATACATAAAGCAACCGCGATGAGCGCGACGATGACCAGCAGCGGCGTGATCGCAAACACGATGATCAACGGAGGCAGCGCAACCTTGAGATTGCCGAAACCGATATCCGTCAGCCATGAGTAGATGCGATCGATCATCGACGAGGCTTCGAGCGCTACGCGAACGGCATCGACCGCCCACTCCCAGAAAAAGTAGCCCAGCAGCCATGCCAGCACCACCATCAGGATGAGCGGCAGAAACGAAAGAGCGATGACGCGAGGCCGAAGACAGTAAGTGACGGCTCGCCAGAATGAATCTAGTAATAAAGGCATGGGTCGCAGAGCTTACCGGTTGCCGAACAGGCGCTTCAAACCGAACCACTGCTGCTGCCAGAAGCCGCGACCGTAATCCCGACTCTCCTCGACCTGATCGCGAATGCCGGTGGGGTCGTAGCGCACCTGAAAATCCGAGGTGCGGAAGATGACATCCCACCATGGGAACAGCACGCCGAAGTTATTACCGCCGAGTCGCGGCTTTTTACCCGCATCTACCTCGGCCGAATTGTCCTCGTGCCCGATTCCGATGGTGTGATGGCGACGATGAAATCGCGGGCTGATCAACAGCCGCTCGCCGATGGCACCGAACCAGACTCGCAAATTCGCATGCTGGAAGTTTTCGCTCAGCTGAGCCACCGCCACGATGGCGACGAACTGGCCGGGCCCAATGCCGACGATTTGCGCAACGATGACGATGATCGAATCGTGAATCAGATCGTCGAGCAGATGATTTCTGTTGTCCGACCACATGGTCATCTGACGCTGCGAGTGATGCAGCGAATGCAGATTCCACCACCAGTTGAAATGATGCTGTCCGCGATGAATCCAGTAATCGAGAAAGTCGAAGAACGCGAGGTAGATGAGGAAGCTCACCCAGGGCACATCGGTCACGCCCGACCAGATCTGATCGAGATGAAACGTTTCCATGCCGGCCACGCGAAGCAGGCCGAATCCATCGTCGAAGAACGGCTCGATCAGGAAGAACAGTGCAACGCGGAACAAGCCGAGCCGATGAACCAGCGTGTAGATGATGTCGGTTCGAATCGCAGACTTGTCGGTCACGGGCTCCACCGGCTTCCAGCGTTGCAGCGGTCCAATGATCAGCAGCAGCACGGCTACTTCGATCAGCCCCACCAGAAGCCACTCGGTCGCGGTGAATGCATCTTCGAGAAAGCCGCCCAGTCCGACTGCGTAGACCAGCGGCTGAACCACAGTCTCGAACAACCAGGCTTGCGCGTTGTTGAAAGCGTCACCGAGGATGTTCCACAGCCACTGCATTTCTAGCCTCCGTGCGTCGCAATCCATTTCTGGAATTGCGGATGTTCGCGCAGTGTTCGAAAGCAAAATCCTTCTGCTTTCAGACCTTTGATCAGCGGCTCGAGATCGGCAGGTGCCCAGGGATCCTTGCGCGACCAGATGCCCAGATGCGCCAGAAGAATGTCGCCCGATTTGATGGTCTTCAAGGCCTGATCGAGCAGTTGCTTGTTCGGAAATTTATCGCTGGGGAGTTCGTCGCCCAGGAAGCCCGCCGGCGACCAGCCCGCGTGCGAGTAACCGCAGTTCTTGGCGGCCGCCAACGATTTCGCCGACGTTTTGCCGCCGGGTGCCCTGAACAAGGGCAACGGTTTTTTGCCGGTGATTTCCTGAAGGCGATCTTCCGATTTTTTGATGTTGTCGCAGTACTGCGCTGCGGTCCAAACCATATCTCGGCCGTCGTCCGGGCCGGCCGATGGGCGGATCTTGAACTTCACCGAATTGCCCGGAATGTCTCCGCGCCAGTACGCATGGTCGAAAGTGTGCGATGCGAATTCATGCCCCTCGCCCGCCCTCGCCTTCCACCAGGAAGCCCAGTAATTTCCAAGGCTGCCGTCACCGGTTTTGGTGGCTTCGTTGGCAGCGAAGAAAGTGACTTTCACCGATTCGCGATTCAGGATTTCGGCCACCAAAGGTGCGATCTCCATGTGGCCTGTATCGAAGGTGAGGTAAACCGGCTCGCACGCCAGGGCTGTCAATGGCGCGGAAACGGTTGCGGTAAAAAACGCGGCACAGAGCGCTGCCGGCAAAGCACGACCGATTCGCGACCGGGCGGTCATATCAGCGGGGGGCGTGTTCCAGAGTCCAGACACCATGGGGCGATCTTCCCACGTTGACTTGGCGCGCGACCGTCCGGCTCGCGATATCGATCACCGTCAGCTTCTTGATCCAGCGGGAAGTGACGAGAAGCAGCTTGCCGTCGGCAGACACGTCCATGCAGTCCGGGCCACCCGGCGCCGGGTAATTCGCGACTACTTCCTGCGAGGCGATATCGATCTGGCTGATCGTGTTGGCAACCCGATTGCTCACGAATACGTGCTTGCCATCGCCAACTGCACGAAACGCATGTGCGCCCGCCGCGGTCTTGATTTTTTTCACGAACTTGGCGTTGCCGCTGGATACGTCGTACACCTCCACGCCGTCCGATCCGGTGAGCGCCAGAAACAGGAATTTGTCGTCGTAGCTGCCGAACACATCGGCCGGCATTTTGCCTGTGACTATTCGCCACTTGAGCGTTTGAGTGGGCAAATCGATGGCCACCAGCTCATCGCTGTCCTGCATGGATACATACGTGGTCGTGCTTTTGCTGTCGATCCAGATGTGGCTGGGCGTTTTGCCGGTGGAAATGCGCTTGGCAAGCGTCATGTTGCTGCCGTCCCAACGATAGATGTCGACGTGATTCAGCCGGTTCGCCGCCACCACGAACCATTTCATGTCGTTCGAAAAACGCAATTGGTAAGGGTCGAGAACGCCGCGCACGGTGCGCTGGATTTCAGCAGTGCGGGGATCGATGAAAGTGAGCGAATCGGCCAGCGCATTGGCGACGATCAAGGATTTTTCGTCGGGCGTCAGGTAGAGGTGATGCGGCTCTTTGCCGGTCGCGATTCGCTTGGTCTCGGTCCAGGTTTTTGGATCGATGACGCTCACGTTCGCTTCGAGCGAGTTGAGCACGAATATCGGGGTGGTCTGGGCTTGAGCCCCAACAGGCAGAAATGTGGCGATCACCGCCAGAAATACAGCGGCGGCACTGGCTAGAAACTTCAAGGCACTGACCCGTAAACGTTGAATCCACGAGTGTACCGGGCGGGCCGTCGCAAATTGGCCACTCCCCAGCGCGGTATCAAGGTTTTACGATGCTGGCGCCGATTCGCCGATGCGCCGACGCGCCGGTCCGCATTCGTTTGCACTGCCTGAATTCATGTAGCCGTCGAAACCGCCTTCAAATCGGCTTCGCTCAGCCAGCGCCATTGGCCGGGCTTCAGATCGTCGGGAAGTTTCATTCCGCCGATTTGCGACCGATGAAGTCCTTCGACCCGATTGCCTACCGCAGCCAGCATCCGCTTGACCTGGTGGTATTTGCCTTCGGTCAGCGTCATCTGGAGATGCAACTCGCTCACCGCGACTGCGGCGGCCGCCCGGACCGGTCTCGGATCGTCATCCAGCACGACGCCATCCAGCAGCTTGGCAACCTGTTTGTCGTCCAGCGGATGCTTGACGGTCACTTCGTAGACTTTCGGCACATGGTGCTTGGGCGAACTCATCCTGTGAATGAATTTTCCATCGTCGGTCAGCAACAACATGCCGGTAGTGTCCTGATCGAGCCTGCCGACCGCCTGCACCCCCTGAACCGCACCTTTTTGCGGCCGAAGGCGCAACGGAGAAGGAAGCAAGGTGTAAATACTTGGCCAGGTGGACGGCTTTTGGGAGCACTCGGTCCCGGCCGGCTTGTTCAAAAGCACGTAGGCGCGCTCCTGATACGGCCATTCGACCCCCTGGACCGTAAATTTAAGTCCCTGCGGGTCGAGCCTCGCTGTAGAGTCCGTTTCGATGGTTTTCCCAATGGAAACCAGTCCCTGCTGGATCAATCCGCTGCAAACTCTGCGAGTTCCGAAGCCCTGACTGTAAAGAATGTCCTGAAGTTGCATGCTTGCCATGCCGATATTGTGAATGGGAGAGTGGCGTTCTTGCCGTTACTCCCGGTAGCGATAACCGAAAAGTGCTCGATACACTGTCTGAAAGCTGGACGAAAGTCATAAAAAGGGTGAGATGGGTCAACTGATCGACTGGGTAGTCGTATTTGCGGTTTTGCTGATTGGCGGTGCTTTGGGGTACGCCTTCAGAGAACTTCGACTGCAGCACACGTTACTGGAACGCCGCAAGATTCCGCGTCAATGGCCGCTTCGGTCACGTGCGCTGGCGAATCGCGAAGAACGCCTCGTGTGGAAGTGGCTGAGCCGCGCGTTCTTCGATCATCACGTCATGATCAAGACTCCTGTCACCCGGTTCACCCTGCCCACCGACTCGGCCGACAGCCGTCGGTGGTTCGATTTGCTCAGCAACGTTTATTGCACGTTCACAGTTTGCGATTCGGAGGGGCGAGTCGTCGGATGCATCGACGTTCCCGGACCTGCGGGACTCTCCAAAAGCAATCGGATATTGAAGTACTCGTTGCTCAATCAATGCAACGTGGGCTACATGGTGGTTCGCTCCTCACGCCTGCCAACCCTCACCCAGGCGCGAATCGAATTTCTCGGGGAGTCGGCCTATGCGACGTCCGACAGCAAGCGCGACGAAGCCGCAATGTCGTCTGCCAAGCAGAGCCTGCAGGCTGCGTTGTCCAGGCAGCGCGAGGTCCGTGCACACGGTGGAAGCGAATTCGGCGCAATGTCGACGTTCAGCGGACACCCGAGCGACGACGAAGACGCGTCGAACTGGGGAGCAGACTCTTTCGTGACGCCTCTGGATAGCCGCAAGGCCGAACTCCGATAATCGACGGATCGAGTCTTCACGGCTCATCGAGGCATCCGATCATTTCTTCCGGACTTTTCCTTCTCGCGCCCATGGAGGGCCTGCTCGACGCGCGCCTTCGCGCGGTGGTTACGCGCGCCGCAAGCTACGACTGGTGCGTGACCGAATTCGTCCGCGTCACCAACACGGTCCTTCCTCCCCGAAGCTTTCAGCGCGTCTGCCCCGAGCTTCTCAACCACTCCAAAACCCCCAGCGGCACCCCCGCCCGCGTCCAGTTATTGGGGTCAGATCCCAATTGTTTGGCGGAGAACGCCGATCAGCTCGCGAAGCTGGCGCCGGCAGGCATCGATCTCAACTTCGGATGCCCTGCCCCCACGGTGAATCGTCATCGAGGCGGCGCAGTTCTGCTGGACGAGACGGAGTTGCTTCACGAAATCGCGTCGAGCGTCAATCGTGCAATTGCCGGCCGTGTTCCGTTCACGGCGAAGATGCGTCTGGGTGTGCACGACACCGATCGCGCCATCGAAGCTGCGCAGGCGCTTGCCGATGGCGGCGCAGAAATGCTCGTCGTGCACGCTCGAACGAAGGCCGACGGGTATCGCCCGCCCGCCCACTGGCCGTGGATCGCACGAATCGCGGAATCGGTGAAAGTGCCGGTGGTTGCAAACGGTGAAATCTGGACAGCAGACGACTACCGCCAGTGCCGCGCCGAAAGCGGCATGTCCGATGTCATGCTGGGCCGGGGCGCCGTGGCCGATCCATTTCTTGTCGAGCGAATTCGAAACTCCACGACGGGCGAGGATTACTGGCACCGGGTTGTTCCCCTCATCGACGAGTATTGGCAGCTCATCCTGCAGCACGTCAAAGATCGAGGCATAGAACCGCGGCACGCTCCAGGCAGATTGAAGCAGTGGCTCAACATGCTGCGTCGTGCGTATCCGCAGGCGGGAATCGTCTACGAGGAACTCAAGCTCGCGAAAACCTTGAGCGAATGCAGTGCAGCGTTAGATAAGCTGATCGAACGCGAGTCGGCGACAGCGTGATTGCTGTCAGTCGATGCTCGGCAGATTCGGATAGCCGTTGGCTTTCATGAAGTCGAGCACCTTGCCGCGCCACATTGACGGCGACGACGTAAACATCGAGTGCCCGTCCTTGCCGACCGGCGGAAAAAACAGAAACTCGCCCTTCCCGCCCGCGTCTTTGAACGCCGCAAACCACTCCTTGGGAAATTTCGGTCCCATGAAAAGGTCGTTCTCGGTGTAGAGCCAGAGGGTCGGCATTTTTGCGGTCTTGCCGTAACTGCCGAACATGGCCTCCAGGCGCTGCGGCGCGCACGGATTTCCAGGTTGAGTTTCAGGGTTTCCTCCGCCACCCCCAGCGAAGTTGATCGCCATCTGAACACCGTCGGGATTCTTGCCTGCCACTGCGATTGCAGTCGCGCCCCCATAAGACTGGCCCACGACGATTGCGCGATCTTTCAGCGTGTCCGCGCGAGCTCGCATCAATTCCAGCGTTCTCAATTCCTGCACGGCTGCCGCGTCGTACCCGGGCGGATAGACCTTGTTTCGGCAACCGCCGGAATCTTCGACGTCTTCCGTGGCTTCGGGGCCGTAGCCGATCCGGGTGGGAACGGCGACCAGAAATCCGAGCTTCGCAAACCAGGCCGAATTGCCGGAATACCGCTGGCGCGTCATTGCCAACCGTTGCTCGCCGCTCGGCGGACGTCCGTGCCCGATGATCGCGACCGGACGGGGCGATGGGGTCGAATCGTCATAAAAGGTGGTGATCACCACATCCTGCGACACCTCTTTGCCGTATTCATTTTTAACCGTCATCGGCACTTTGACGAATTCTTCAATGATTTTTGCGTTCGCCTGTGACCCCAAGGTGGCAACGCCGAGTACGACGACGTATAAAGCTGCTTTATAGGTTTGCACGGTGCACCTGAATGAACTTGTTCGGTAGTGCAGTCTAACGGCCTGCAACTTTCACAAAGAGCTGATTTCGGCTGGCAAACTCGGCAGTTGGCGACGGGTAGTATGGAAACTCAATTCAACATTTATAGAAATGAACTCCACGACATCCTTGGCACAGCTTAAGCACGCGCTGGAGACTCAGGGACTCCACGCGGCTTTGGAAATTTTGAACGCGAGAGTCCCTCACCGGCACTCGTTCATCTACCGTTTGAGCGGCGACTCTTTCCACGCCATCTCGATGGTCGACAAACAAGGCGAGCAAATCCCGCCCATCCTCGAACGAATTCCGTTCGAGCGCAGCTATTGCCAGTATTCGGTCGGTGTCGGTCAGTTCAGAGTCACAGACTCGACTCATGACAATCGCTTGAACGGCAACGTCTTCCAGGAGACTGTGCAAAGCTACATCGGACTGCCGCTCACCTCGAGTCAGGGTGGAGTCTGGGGAAGCTTCTGTCATCTGGACTCCGCTCCGCAGACCATCACCGACAACGAATTCGAGTTTCTAAAGCAGGCGACGAAGCTGCTGGCTCAGTTTGCACCACGAGAAGTGCAGGGCAAATCGAATAAGTAAGTCGAACAAGGTTCTTCAATCGACGCACTTTTTGCGGCGAATAACTTGTTGATGCGGAGAATGCACTTCATAATCACCGCATGAAAAGCGGCGATTACACCTATATCTGGCAGGCACGCGACTGGCCGGCTTGGCGTTTCGATCTTGCCGCGCTGGCCCAACCACTGGCCGACGTCAGTCGAGCTCAGGGTCTGTTGCTCGGGCGACTGGCCGATGTCGGCATGGCTCTGCGCGACCAGGCCAGCCTGTCTGTGCTGACCGAGGACGTCGTCAAAACGAGCGAGATCGAAGGCGAGCAACTCAATGTTCAGTCCGTGCGTTTGTCGATCGCGCGTCGACTCGGTGTTGACGTCGGCAACCTGGCCCCGGTGGATCGCAACGTAGAAGGCGTGGTCGAGATGGTGCTCGACGCGACCACCAACTGCAACGCCCTGCTCACCCGGGAACGCATGTTCGGGTGGCATGCCGCGCTGTTTCCCACCGGCTACTCAGGCCTGGTAAGGATCAACGTGGGCGGCTGGCGCAGTGACGCCACCGTTCCAATGCAGGTAGTGTCGGGCCCACTGGGCCGCCAACGCGTGCATTTCGAAGCGCCACCAGCGGCTCAGCTTGAATCCGACACTTCCACTTTTCTGGCATGGGCCAACAGCGAGTCGAATGAGTCGCCTTTGATCAAGGCCGGACTCGCGCACCTGTGGTTCGTCACTTTGCATCCATTCGACGACGGAAACGGCCGGATCGCACGCGCCGTCGGCGACCTGTTCCTCGCCCGTGCCGATGGCAGCCCGCAGCGCTTCTACAGTCTGTCGGCGCAGATCCAGCGCGAACGCAAGGCGTACTACGACATCCTGGAACGCACGCAAAAGCAGTCGATGGATGTCACGGAGTGGCTCGCCTGGTTCCTCGCCACCCTGCATCGCGCTGTCGGTCAGGCACAACACACGCTGGACGTCGTGTTGGCGAAGACGCGCTTCTGGCAGCAGTGGGCCGCTCCCGGCGCTTCAGCCAATGGCGCACCGCTGAACGAGCGTCAAGCGAAACTGGTTAACAGGCTGCTCGATGGCTTCGAGGGCAAGCTCACCAACAGCAAGTGGGCCGCGATCGCCAAATGTTCGCCGGACACCGCGCTGCGCGACATCACGGATCTGCTGGTTCGTGGCGTCCTTAGGAAATCCGATGCGGGTGGCCGCAGCACAAGCTACGAGCTCAGCGATCAGACCGAAAAAAGCCCCAACTGAAAACAGTTGGGGCTTGAATGATGGTGGAGCTGGCGGGATTCGAACCCGCGTCCGCAAGACTTCATCGCACAGATCTACATGTTTAGCGGTCTAATTTAAGTCTCACCATCTGGATCGCGCAGCCGCACGCTATCCAGACAGCCAGCACCCTTGAATCTTGCCCCGCACCAAGGTACCCGGTACGAAGCCAGCCTATGAAGTTACCTTGCAGCTAAGAAATATCGGTTTAACCCGAAATTCCCTTTGCCCAGCCTATAGGCCGACTGTTGCAAGGCCCGCTAGCAATTAAGCAGCGAGTGCAAAACTATCTTGGTTTGCAGTTAGTTTGTTGAATTCAGATTTACGAGCGCAATTCAAGCTCGACATGCACCACTACGAATCCGCACCCACGTCGAAACCAGTGCAGCCCCAGTGATCTGTATTTTAGGCTGCCGAGAGCAGTTGCAAGAGTTCGAGCGGGGATTTAATTTGGGCGTCCGCGTTCCACTGGCTTGTGTCGCTGCGGTCACCGAGGTAGCCGTAGTCGGCGGCGACAGTCCGCATGTTCGCAGCGGCACCCGCCAGGATGTCACGCTCGTCATCGCCTACATAGATGCAGCTCTCGGCTGGCACACCGAGTCTTCGTGCTGCCTCCAGCAGGGGCGCGGGGTGCGGCTTCGAATGCGGCGTGGTATCGCCGCCGATCAAAACTGCGCATCTTTCGAATAGCGGCATCTGTTTGGACAGCGGAAGAGCGAACCTTTCCGATTTGTTCGTCACCACGCCCCATGGAATACCCATCGCCTCGATCCCAGCCAACATTTCAGTCACCCCGGGGAAAACGACGGTCAACTCGGTGAGACGCGCCTCGTAGTTTTTGAAGAACTCTTCCCGCATCTCGCCGAATTTCGGGTCGTCGGTAGACATGCCGAAAGCCACACGCAACATTCCGCGAGCGCCCGCGCCAGCCATTGCGCGATAGTCATCCAGCGGGAACGCCGGTAACCCGCGATCGGTACGCATTTTGTCGGCCGCAGCGCCCAGGTCGGGTGCGCTGTCTATCAGCGTGCCGTCCAGATCGAACAGCACGGCTTGAAGGTTTGAGAACAATTCGAGAACTTTCGAGAGGTGTCGATCAGTCGCCACGGCGAGTCGAAATCATGTAATTGACGCTGGTATCGGCGCTGAGCCAATAGCGTTGGGTGATCGGGTTGTATTCGAGGCCACGCGACTTACCGACTGTCAGTTCGGCTTCGCGACAGAAACCGGCCAGCTCGCTGGGTTTGATGAATTTGGCGAACTCGTGCGTGCCTTTGGGTAGCAAATTCAGCACGTACTCCGCGCCGACGATAGCGAACACAAACGCCTTGGCGTTGCGATTGATCGTCGAGAAGAAGACATGACCGCCGGGTTTGACCAGCTTTGCGCAGGCTTTGACCACCGAGAGTGGCGAAGGAACATGCTCCAGCATTTCCATACAGGTAACGACATCGAACGAAGCTGGCTGCTCCTCGGCCAGCGCCTCGACAGCGACCTCGCGGTAATTGATATTGGGGGTGTTAGCCTCCAGCGCATGGAGTTCCGCTACTTTCAGCGGGCGAGACGCCAAGTCGATGCCCAAAACATCCGCACCCTTGCGCGCCATGGCGTCGGCCAGAATGCCGCCACCGCAGCCCACATCCACTACACGTTTGCCTGAAAGCGGAACGAAACCTTCGATCCACTCCAGTCGGAGGGGGTTGATTTCATGGAGCGGCTTGAACTCGCTGTCCTTGTCCCACCAGCGACTCGCCAGCTCGGAAAACTTCGCCAATTCAGCCGGGTCGGCGTTCACCGTAGTTGCGTTTTCATTCATCGAACTATTCTCGCTGAAATGATCGATTCGGAAATAGAAAAGCCCCGAGGCTTACGCCTCGAGGCTTTTTAATAACTAGCGAGTAGCTCCGGAGAGCTACACGACCAATTACTTGGTAGCGCGGGTACCGACCACTTCGATTTCCACGCGACGGTTCTTCGCGCGGCCTTCGGCGGTCTTGTTGTCAGCAACAGGTTGCTTCTCGCCCTTGCCTTCGGTGTAGATGCGATTCTTTTCGATGCCCTTGGTCACCAGGTAAGCCTTGACAGCTTCCGAACGGCGAACCGACAGCTTCTGGTTGTACGCATCGGTACCGATGGAGTCGGTGTGACCCACGGCGATGATGACTTCCAGATTGATGTCCTTGACCTTCATTGCGAGGTCGTCAAGCTTTGCCTTGCCTTCGGGCTTGAGCACAGACTTGTCGAAGTCGAAGAATGCGTCAGCTGCGTAGGTCACCTTGGACGCTGCGACAGGCGCAACCACGGCTGCCGGAGGAGCTGGGGGTGCGGGCATTACTGCGGGAGGAGGTGCCATGGGAGCAGCAGGAGCTGCAACTGCCGGGACCAACGCGCCATCGCAACCGACCGCTGCGGTAGCAGGCGTCCAGTTGGCATCGCGCCAGCACAGGCCGGTGGAGTTCTTCCAGACCAACTCGTTGCCGGCATTACGCCAGTTGTCAACAGTTTGTGCACCTGCAGCGGTTGTAAGCGCAGCAGCAGCAAACAACATCGCTACTTTATTCAATTTCTTCATGGTTCTCCTCTTGGGAAAAAGCCGCAGCCACGCTGCGTGAGTTCGAGACGCTTTCAGTGACCATCACCAAAATCGTTGAGTGGATTGTGCCATAGGGTGTAAGGGCATCAATGGCAAACATCTGCTGGAAGCGTAGGACAAAAGCGCATGGCGCTTATTTGTTGCTGTCGCACTACATCGCCAAAGCCCTAAAATCGACGTTTTACACCGGTCACCTAAACGTTCCACCTCATGACCCAGTTCGCAAAAGAAACCTTGCCCATCAGCCTCGAAGAGGAAATGCGCCGCAGCTACCTCGATTACGCAATGAGCGTGATCGTGGGTCGAGCCCTCCCCGATGCGCGCGATGGGCTCAAGCCGGTTCACCGGCGAGTGCTCTTTGCGATGCACGAATTGAACAACGACTGGAACCGTGCTTATAAGAAGTCGGCTCGTATCGTCGGCGACGTGATCGGTAAATACCATCCTCACGGCGATAGCGCGGTCTACGACACCATCGTCCGCATGGCGCAGGACTTCTCTCTGCGCCACATGCTGGTAGACGGCCAGGGCAACTTCGGCTCTGTCGACGGCGATAACGCGGCGGCGATGCGATACACCGAAATCCGCCTTGCGAAGATTGCCCACGAAATGTTGGGCGACATCGACAAGGAAACGGTCGATTTCGGACCTAACTACGACGGCAGCGAGCAGGAGCCGCTGGTTCTTCCCAGCAAGCTCCCCAACCTGCTGGTCAACGGATCGTCGGGTATTGCCGTGGGCATGGCTACCAACATTCCCCCCCACAACCTGAACGAAGTGGTCGATGCGTGTTTGCATCTGCTGCGCAACCCAGCTGCATCCATCGATGAACTGATGGAAATCATTCCCGCTCCTGACTTCCCCACCGCCGGAATCATCTACGGCATTAACGGTGTGAAGGATGGCTACAGAACGGGTCGCGGCAAGGTCGTGATGCGGGCGAAATGCCATTTCGAAGATATCGATCGTGGCCAGCGCCAGGCGATCATCGTGGACGAACTGCCTTATCAGGTGAACAAGAAGACCCTGCAGGAACGCATGGCCGAGCTGGTTCACGAGAAGAAGATCGAGGGCATCAGCCACATTCAGGACGAGAGCGACAAGTCCGGCATGCGTCTGGTGATCGAGCTCAAGCGCGGCGAAGTTCCGGAAGTCGTGCTGAACAACTTATATAAGCAGACCCAGCTGCAGGACACCTTCGGCATCAACATGGTGGCGTTGATCGACGGTCAGCCACGGCTGTGCAACCTGAAGGACCTGATCCAGGTCTTCCTGCAGCATCGCCGCGAAGTGGTGACGCGTCGTACCGTGTTCACCTTGAAGAAGGCTCGCGATCGCGGTCATGTGCTCGAAGGCCTTGCGGTGGCTCTCGCGAACATCGACGAATTCATCGCAATCATTCGTGCGGCACCCACTCCGCCGGTGGCCAAAGCCGAATTGATGACCCGTTCTTGGGACAGCAAGCTGGTTCGCGAAATGCTCACGCGCGTTCGCACCGATGGCGGCATCGTGAATGCCGACGACTACCGCCCGGAAGGACTCGAGCGCGAGTTCGGCCTGTCGCAAGACGGCCTGTACCGTCTCAGCGAAACCCAGGCCCAGGAAATTCTGCAGATGCGTCTGCAGCGCCTGACCGGGCTCGAGCAGGACAAGATCGTTGCCGAGTACAAAGACGTGATGGCGGAAATCGAGGATCTGTTGGACATTCTGGCCAAGCCGGAACGTGTCTCGACGCTGATCAGCGATGAACTGACCCACATCAAGCAGGAATTCGGTCAAACCAAACTCGGCGCTCGTCGAAGCGAGATCGAGCGCAACGCGCAGGACCTGGCTACCGAAGATTTGATTACGCCTACCGACATGGTGGTGACGCTCTCGCATAGCGGGTACATCAAGAGCCAGCCGCTTTCCGAATATCGCGCGCAAAAGCGCGGCGGTCGTGGCAAACAGGCCACCGCCACGAAGGAAGACGACTGGATCGATCAGCTGTTCATTGCCAACACCCACGACTACATCCTGTGCTTCTCGAATCGCGGACGTCTGTACTGGATCAAGGTCTGGGAAGTGCCATCCGGATCGCGTGGTTCGCGCGGTCGCCCTATCGTCAACATGTTTCCACTTGCCGAAGGCGAGAAGATCAACGTGGCACTGGCGTTGACCGGTGAGTTCCGCAGCTTTCCCGCCGATCACTATGTGTTCATGGCCACCTCAATGGGCACGGTCAAGAAGACGTCGCTCGACGAGTTCAGCAACCCGCGCAAGGCCGGCATCATTGCGGTCGATCTGGACGAAGGCGACTACCTCGTCGGCGCCGCTCTCACCGACGGCAAGCACGACGTCATGATGTTCTCGGACAACGGCAAAGCGGTTCGCTTCGACGAAAACGATGTTCGCCCCATGGGTCGCACGGCGCGCGGCGTTCGCGGCATGAACCTAGAAGAAGGCCAGCACGTGATTGCGATGCTGGTCGCCGAGGACGAGCAGCAAAGCGTTCTGACCGCCACACAAAACGGCTACGGCAAGCGCACCAACATTACCGAGTACACACGTCATGGACGTGGCACGAAGGGAATGATCGCGATCCAGCAGTCCGAGCGAAATGGCAAGGTCGTTGCAGCGACGCTCGTACATCCGGACGACGAGATCATGTTGATCACCGACAAGGGCGTTCTGGTGCGGACTCGCGTAAGCGAAATCCGCGAACTCGGACGCGCCACGCAAGGCGTGACGCTGATCGGGCTTGACGACGGATCGAAGCTGAGCGGCTTGCAACGGATCGTCGAAAACGACGCAATCGTGGTGTCGGGCGAAACGTCCGACGAAGGCGGCGAAGCTGCTCCCGACGCGACGCCTGACACCGATACCGATACCGATACCGATACCGACACCGACACCGGCAACGAACCCACCTGATCAAACCTGATCAAACCTGATCAAACCTGGTCAAACCTGGTCAAACCTGAATAAGCGCCTAGATGAATCGACCCTACAACTTCTCTGCGGGGCCCGCAGCCATTCCAGAAGACGTGCTGAAGGTTGCGGCCGGCGAGATGCTCGACTGGCACGGAAGCGGAATGAGCGTGATGGAGATGAGCCATCGCGGGCGCGAATTCATCTCGATCTACGAGAACGCAGAAGCCGATATTCGCGAGTTGCTGGCTGTGCCTTCGAACTTCAAGATCCTGTTCATGCAGGGCGGCGGTCTTGCCGAAAACGCGATCGTTCCGATGAATCTGTCCAAAGGCGCGAAGGCCGACTATGTCGTGACCGGAAGCTGGAGCGACAAGTCGCAGAAGGAAGCGCGCAAGTATTGCGACGTGCAGATTGTGTCGAGCAACGCGGACAACGGCCACACTCAACTGGCAGCGCCGTCGACATGGAAGCTGACTGCGGGCACATCGTATGTTCACGTCTGCACCAACGAGACGATCAACGGCGTCGAGTTTCCTGAGTGGCCCGATCTGCAGGCGCTGGGCAGCGATGTACCTCTGGTTGTCGACTGCTCCTCGCACATCGCATCCCGTTCGATAGACTGGTCGCGTGTGAGCGTGGCCTACGCGGGTGCGCAAAAGAACATCGGCCCCGCAGGTCTCACGATGGTGTTCATTCGTGAAGACCTCATCGGACACGCGCTGGCAGTTTGTCCGAGCGCGTTCGACTACAAGCTGGTGGCAGCAAACCAGTCGATGTACAACACGCCGCCCACCTACGCGATCTACATTGCGGGCCTCACCTTCCAGTGGCTCAAGCAGCAAACCGAAGGCTCGCTCACCGGCATTGCCGCAATGAGTGCCCGCAACGACGCGAAAGCCAAACTGCTGTACGACTTCATCGATGGATCGCAGTTGTACGAGAACAAGGTGCAGCGTGACGCGCGCTCGCGCATGAACGTGCCCTTCTTCCTTCGCGACGAATCTCGCAACGACGCGTTCCTGCTCGGCGCGAAGGCGGCACATCTGCTGCAACTCAAAGGCCACAAGTCTGTCGGCGGAATGCGCGCCAGCATTTACAACGCAATGCCGATCGAGGGCGTGCAGGCACTGGTTGCCTACATGCGCGAGTTCGAACGCCTGCACGCTTAATCGCATAGTCAGATAAGAACAATGTCAGCTTCTCCCAACTCCATCGATCCGACCGGTAGCCTAGGCGATCTGCGCAATCAGATCGACTCGCTGGATCGTCAGATTCTTCAGTTGCTCAACGATCGGGCGCACGTGGCCGAAAAAGTCGGTGAGATCAAGCGCAAGGAAGGCACGCCTTTCTTTCGCCCAGACCGCGTCGCGCAAGTGATTGAGAAAATGCAGATGGCCAACAAAGGGCCGCTGAAAGATCAGCATGTGGCCGCCGTCTGGCGCGAAATCACGTCGGCTTGTCTGGCGCTCGAGGCGCCGCAGCGGGTGGCTGTTTTGGGCCCGGAAGGCACTTTCACCGAGCAGGCGGCGATCGAATTTTTCGGAAGTGCTGCCGAGCTGGTTTACTGCTCAAGCTTCGACGAGGTCTTCCATGCAACCGCTGCCGGCACCGCGCAATTCGGCGTCGTCGGCATGGAAAATTCCACGGAAGGCGTGGTCACCCGATCGCTCGATCTGTTCCTGCATTCGCCGGTCAACGTCATCGGCGAGGTGAGTCTTCAGATTCGGCACAACCTGCTGCGTCAGGAGAATTCGCTGGCGAATATCGAGGTGGTGCTTGCCCATCCGCAAGCGCTTGCGCAGTGCCAGAACTGGCTTACGCAGCATCTGCCGAATGCCGAGCGTCGCGCCGTGTCGAGCAATGCCGAAGGTGCTCGCCTCGCGGCTGCAAACCCGACCTGGGCCGGCATATCCAGCGAGCGCGCGGCATCGCAGTTCGGTTTGCATATCGTCGCGCACGCGATTCAGGACGACGCGTACAACCGCACCCGTTTTGCCGTGATCTGCCTGCCGCAAACGCTAACCACGCCTCCTCCCAGCGGCAAGGATTGCATCAGCCTGATCGTGTCGGTGACGAATCGTCCTGGCGCGGTTCACGACCTGCTGGTGCCGCTGAAAGAAAACGGCGTGTCCATGACCCGATTCGAGTCGCGCCCGGCGCGCACCGGTCAGTGGGACTACTACTTCTACATCGATCTCGATGGACATCCTTCGCAGCCCAACGTCGCCAAGGCTCTGGGCGAATTGCGCGAGCTTTGCGCCTTCTACAAAATGCTCGGGACCTACCCGGTGAGCGCGTGATTGCACGATCGCATAAGGAACGTCGATGAAGTTTGAACAACTCGGACTGATCGGCTGCGGCCTCATGGGCGGCTCGTTCGCGCTCGCCATGAAGCGCGCCGGATTGGTCAAACGCGTGGTCGGCTACAGCAAGAGCCCCTCCACCACCGAACGTGCGCGTCACATGGGCGTGATCGACGTCGAAGCGCCATCTGCGTTGCTCGCCGTGTCGGGCGCAGACATCGTGCTGCTCGCGGTGCCGGTTTCGGCAACCGAAGCCACGCTCAAGGCGATTCGCCATTTGATCACCCCGCAGATGTTGATCATGGACGTCGGCTCCACCAAGCGCGACGTGGTCGACGCATCGCGTCGAGTTCTGCGCGATCAGGTCGGCGGATTCGTTCCGGCCCACCCGATCACCGGACGCGAAGTGTCCGGTGTCGAACACGCCGATGCCGACCTCTACACCGGCAAACAGGTCATCCTCACGCCTATCGAACGCACGCTGACCTCGCATCTCGAAAAGGCCGATGCCTTGTGGACCGCTCTGGGCTGCAACGTGGTTCGCATGTCACCCGAAGCACACGACGCCGCTTTCGCCGCAGTGAGCCACCTGCCGCATTTGATTGCGTTCGCGCTGATGAATGCGATCACCTCGCAGCCGATGGGCCAGGATTTTCTGTCGCTCGCCGGTCCCGGTTTTCGCGATTTCACACGCATTGCCGCTGGCGATCCTCATTTGTGGCGCGACGTGATGATCGCGAACAAGGAAGAGTTGCTGAATCAATCGCGAATCTTCCAGCGCGCATTGCAGTCGCTAGAGCTGATGATCAGCAGCGGCAATGCGGAAGCGCTCGAAGATGCCATCGAGCAAGCCAGTGAAACGCGCGCCAACTGGCGCATGACCTCCCGCTCCAACCCCTGATGTTCGATATTCCCTTCCTGGATCTGCCCCCGTTCGCGGCCGCTGCAGGCACCGTCAGGCTGCCCGGCTCCAAAAGTATTTCCAACAGGGTGCTGCTTCTGGCGGCGCTTTCGAGCGGGCGCACAACCGTGTATGACCTGCTCGATTCCGACGATACCCGCGTGATGCTCGGCGCTCTTCGCGCTCTGGGTTGCGATGTGGCCGAAGACGGTACGACCGTCGTGATCGATGGACTCGGTGGTGCCGCGAAAAACGAATCGGCCAAACTCTTCATGGGCAACGCCGGCACCGCCATGCGGCCTTTGACCGCAGCACTTGCGCTCATGGGTGGCAATTTCGAATTGAGCGGTGTCGCGCGAATGCATGAACGCCCTATCGGCGATCTGGTCGACGCATTGCGCCAGCTCGGCTGCAACATCGACTACTTGGGCAACGACGGGTATCCGCCGTTGCGCATCGGTGCGCCGAAAGCGGCGTTCAATTTCGCCGAGCCGATCAAAGTTCGCGGCGATGTATCGAGCCAGTTCCTCACCGCGCTTCTGCTCGCGCTTCCGCTGGTTGCCGAAAGCGACATACACATCGACGTGGTGGGCGAGCTCATCTCGAAACCGTATATCGACATCACGCTGAACCTACTTGAAAGATTCGGAGTGAACGTCAAGCGCGACGGCTGGAAGCGATTCACGATTCCCGCAGGAAGCAAATATCGTTCGCCCGGCGAAATTCACGTCGAAGCCGATGCTTCGTCGGCGAGTTATTTCATTGCGATGGGAGCAATAGCGGAGGCGACCCAGACCGCTTCCGGCATCACGATCGAAGGCGTAGGCGCGGCATCGATTCAAGGCGACATCAAGTTTGTAGAAGCAGCCGAATCGATGGGCGCGAAGGTCGAAAGCGGGCCGAACTGGCTGAAGATTTCGCGAGATGTTTTCCCGCTTCGAGCGATCGACCTCGACTGCAATCACATTCCCGATGCCGCCATGACGCTCGCCGTGATGGCGCTTTACGCCGACGGCACGACGACCTTGCGAAACATCGCGAGCTGGCGAGTGAAGGAAACGGATCGAATCGCGGCAATGGCCACCGAACTGCGCAAACTGGGCGCCATCGTTGATGAAGGGTCGGATTTCATTCGAATTACCCCGCCCGCATCGCCGTTAGATTGGAAGCCGGCCAGTATTCACACCTACGACGACCATCGCGTGGCGATGTGTTTCTCTCTCGCGGCGTTCAATCCGACGGTAAGACCGGGCGCTTCGCAAATCCCGGTCCGCATCGAAGATCCGAAATGCGTAGCCAAGACTTTCCCCGACTACTTCGAGGCGTTCTTCGACTTGGTCGCAGTCGATCCGCACAAAGTGCCCTTGATCTGTGTCGACGGCCCGACCGCTTCGGGTAAGGGCACGCTGGCATCGACCTTGGCACATCAACTGGGTTTCCATTACCTCGATTCCGGTGCGCTCTACCGTATTGTCGCGCTGGCTGCATTGCGCGCCGGACTCGTTCTGGAATCGCGCGACGAAGCCGCTATTGCCGAGCTGGCACGCACCCTGCCGGTGAAATTCGTCGGATCGCATGTGTTTTTGGCCGGAGAAGACGTTTCGGACGCAATCCGCACCGAGGAAGGCGGCATGAATGCATCGAAAGTGTCGGTTTTGCCCGAAGTGCGTAAAGCTCTCGTCGCCCTCCAGCACAGCTTTCGCACCCTGCCCGGCCTGGTCGCCGATGGTCGCGACATGGGAACCGTGATTTTTCCCGCCGCGCCCTTGAAAATCTACCTCACCGCATCAGCGTCCCACAGAGCCGAAAGACGTCATAAGCAATTGATTTCCAAAGGTTTTTCTCCTACAATCGATGCTCTTCGCGCCGACCTGGAGGCCCGTGATGCCCGCGATTCGAATCGCGCCGTCGCCCCTTTGAAACCAGCCGAAGATGCCAAGCTTCTGGACAACTCCAGTCTTACCGTGAAAGAGTCGGTCGATCTGGTTCTTGACTGGTGGCAGGCAAAGCAGCCGTTTGGAAATCTTCTGGTTTCCAGCGGCAATTAGTCCGCAAGACTCCCATCGCGCTGCACCCGTCCCGGTAGGCGCACCGGTCTTGCGGTTGTTCAACTCTACCCGGGCAATCAAGCCCAAATTAACCGCCGCGTTCAATCTTAAAAACAGCCGTTCAAAACGGTCGCAATCGTGCGACCGAAGTGCGACTGGAAACCTGTTTCGCGGACTAGGAAACTCAATGTCAGAATCTTTTGCAGCCCTTTTCGAAGAATCTTTGCAACGTGCAGAAATGCGCATGGGCGAGGTCGTTACCGCTGAAGTCGTTCGTATCGAACACAGCTTCGTCGTCGTCAACGCAGGCCTCAAGTCCGAAGCGTACGTGCCAATCGAAGAATTCAAAAACGACAAGGGCGAACTCGAAGTCCAAGTTGGAGACTTCGTGTCGGTGGCCATCGATGCCATCGAAAACGGCTACGGCGACACCATCCTCTCTCGCGACAAGGCCAAGCGCCTCGCATCGTGGATGGCACTCGAAAAAGCACTGGAATCCGGCGAATTCGTGACCGGCACCACCAGCGGCAAGGTCAAGGGCGGCCTGACCGTTCTGGTCAACGGCATCCGCGCATTCCTGCCCGGCTCGCTCATCGACACCCGCCCCATCAAGGACTTGTCTCCCTACGAGAACAAGACCATGGAATTCAAGGTCATCAAGCTTGATCGCAAGCGCAACAACGTCGTGCTGAGCCGCCGCGCAGTCGTGGAAGCCAGCATGGGCGAAGAACGCGCGAAGCTGATGGAAACCCTGAAAGAAGGCTCCATTGTTCACGGCGTCGTCAAGAACATCACCGAATACGGTGCGTTCGTCGACCTCGGCGGCATCGACGGTCTCCTGCACATCACCGACATGGCATGGCGCCGTGTCCGTCACCCGAGCGAAGTCGTTCAGGCTGGCCAGGAAATCACCGCGAAGATCCTCAAGTTCGACACCGAGAAGAACCGTGTCTCGCTGGGTCTCAAGCAAATGGGCGACGACCCGTGGATGGGCGTCAACCGCCGTTATCCGCAAGGCACCCGCATGTTCGGCAAGATCACCAACATCGCCGATTACGGCGCGTTCGTGGAACTCGAACCCGGCATCGAAGGCCTGGTGCACGTTTCCGAAATGGACTGGACCAACAAGAACGTCGCTCCTTCCAAGATCGTTGCTCTCGGCGATGAAGTCGAAGTCATGGTCCTCGAAATCGACGAAGACAAGCGCCGTATCAGCCTGGGCATGAAGCAATGCAAGGCTAACCCCTGGCAAGAATTCGCTCAAAACACCAAGCGTGGCGACCGCGTCAAGGGCCCGATCAAGTCGATCACCGACTTCGGCGTGTTCGTTGGTCTGGCTGCCGGCATCGACGGCCTGGTTCACTTGTCAGACCTCTCGTGGAACGAACCCGGCGAAGCCGCAGTTCGCAACTACAAGAAGGGCCAAGAAGTCGAAGCAATCGTTCTGGCAGTCGATGTCGACCGCGAACGTATCAGCCTCGGCATCAAACAGCTCGACTCCGATCCGTTCACGACTTTCGTCACTGTCAACGACAAGGGCCAGATCGTCAGCGGCAAGGTCAAGACTGTCGACGCACGTGGTGCTGAGATCGATCTCGGCGAAGACATCATCGGCTACCTCCGCGCAAGCGAAATCAGCCGTGACCGCGTCGAAGATGCTCGCAACGTGCTCAAGGAAGGCGACGAAATCACTGCTGTGGTGGTCAACGTGGATCGCAAGACCCGCAACATCCAGTTGTCCATCAAGGCCAAGGATGCTGCAGATCAGCAAGAAGCAATGGCAAGCCTGAGCCAGCAATCGTCCCGCGAAAACGCAGGTACGACGAGCCTGGGCGCGCTTCTGCGTGCCAAGCTGGACGGCGGCAACGAGTAATTAGCCAGCGGGTGCAGGCAACTGCCCCCGCTCGTTAGACATGACCCGTTCAGATCTCGTCGAAGAACTGGCCTCGCGCTTCAGTCAGCTGACGCATCGAGATGCCGAATTCGCGGTCAAGACCATTCTTGACGCGATGGGTGACGCGCTCGTTCGCGGCCACCGCATCGAAATCCGTGGATTCGGCAGCTTCTCCATCAATCGTCGACCACCTCGTATGGGGCGCAATCCCCGTTCCGGTGAAAGCGTGGCGATTCCGGAAAAGCGTGTTCCTCACTTCAAGCCGGGCAAAGCCCTGCGCGAAGCGGTGGACAAGCGAACCGCCGAGATGGAAAGCGGCAAGACAACTTAATTTGTCTTTGCACCTCGATCGGCAGATTGAGCCGACGTACTCGCTAGAATCTTCTCGTCACAGAGGAGATGAATGAAATACCTCATGTGGCTGCTTAAAGCAGCCATTTTTTTTACCCTTTTCGCTTTTGCGCTGAACAACCAGCAAATCGCGACCGTGCACTTTTTCTTCGGTACCCGCGTGCAATCGCCGATGGTGCTGGTGGTGCTGGTGGCGTTCGCTGCTGGACTGGTGGTGGGCGTGCTCGGCATGGTTCCGCGCTGGTTGATGCACCGCAAGGTTGCGAAAAGGCACGCGCTCGCGCAATCGGCCGCCATCGCCTCCAATAAGAACACTGCACTGACCACGCCTTCAGCCGGGTCGGGGACGATAACGACAACACATGGAACTTGATCTCAGCTGGATCCTTTTGGGTCTGCCAGTCGCCTTTGCACTCGGCTGGATCGCATCGCGGCTCGACTACCGCCAACTGCGAATAGAAAACCGCCAGACACCGAAGGCGTATTTCCGTGGCCTGAACTTCCTGCTGAACGAACAGCAGGATCAGGCAATCGACGCCTTCATCGAGGCGGTGCAGAACGATCCGGACACCTCGGAGTTGCACTTCGCGCTAGGCAACCTTTTCCGTCGACGCGGCGAATACGAACGCGCGGTTCGGGTGCACGAGCACTTGCTGTCGCGCGGCGATCTGCGCACCGAAGATCGCGACCGCGCTCAGCACGCCCTGGCACTCGACTTCCTGCGCGCCGGCCTTCTCGATCGCGCGGAAGATTCGCTTCGCAAACTGTTCGGCACCGCGTTCGAAGAGCAGGCGAACCTGGCGCTTCTCGCCATTTACGAAAGGTCGCGCGACTGGGTCAAAGCGGCCGAAATTGCACAGCGACTCGAAGGCGTAGGACAGGCCAGCTTCGGATCGCGACGTGCGCACTATCTCTGCGAGGAAGCGGTAGCGATGTCTGCGACTGCCGCAGTCGACGGAGCGCAGGCATTGCTCGAACAGGCCGCAGCCCTGGCTCCCAACGCGCCGCGCCCGAGAGTGGAGCTTGCAGCCCTCAAGGCACGTCGCGGCGATGCCAACGGAGCTCTCGATACGCTCGCCGAACTTGCCAACAGTACGCCCTCCTACGTGCCGCTGGTCGCAACTGCGATTCGCGAAGTCGGCTCTGCGAGCGGCCGCGTCGACGAGGCGCGCCAGATCCTGTCCAGGAACTATGCGCAGGCGCCATCGCTCGATGTTCTCGAAGCCTTGATCGGCCTTGGCAGTGTGCCCTCCGATGGCGGGTCGCCGCGTGACTGGTATCTGGCTCATTTGAATCATGAGCCCTCGCTGGTTGCCGCATCGCGCTGGCTCGCTGGCGAGACGCTGCCCGAGGAGCAGGCGCATGCAGCAGTGCAGAAGGCGCTCGATCATGCGGCACGCCCGCTGATGCGCTATCGGTGCGCAGCGTGCGGCTTCGAGGCCAAGCAGCATTTCTGGCAGTGCCCCGGCTGTCAGGCGTGGGACAGCTATTCAGCGCGACGGGTCGAAGAACTCTGAAATCAGGGCATTGCTTGTGTGAGCCGCGCAGCGAGCGGCAATCGCAGGCAACGCCCTCCACGAGCCGTCAACTCGCCTCACTCCCTTTCGTTGATCGCATCGCAAGTGCACAAGGCTTGCGATCCATTCATTCATCAACGAAAAAAGGGAACTACATGTTCAAGAAAATCGTCCTTCTCGCGTCCATGACCGCGGCCATGTTTTATGCGGGCGCAGCATTCGCGGCCGTAGACGTCAACAAGGCGGGCGCTGCCGAACTCGACGGCGTCAAGGGCATCGGCCCCAGCCTGTCGGGCAAGATTCTCGACGCACGCAAAACAGGCAACTTCAAGGACTGGCCCGATCTGATCGAACGTGTTCGCGGCGTCGGCCCGGCAAGCGCAGTGCGTTATTCGAACGAAGGCCTCACGGTCAACGGCGAATCGTTCAAGGGCGTCGCAGGGGGCACAGCTGCTTCCGCGAAGCCTGCAAAAGCATCGAAGGCCGAAAAATCAGCGGCAGGTGCAGATTCCAAAAAATAAGTTCGAAATAACTTGAGAAATTAGTTCGATTGAAGATTCGTATTTGCAGTGTGCAGATACGGACCGAACTCAGGGTTTTTAGAGCGGCACGCGAGGGTCGCTGTTTAAAATCGATCGGGCATGCCCCTGATCACCCTGATTCTTCTTCCATTCATTGGTAGCGTTCTCGCGGCGCTGTTCCCGTCCAACGCCCGAAATTCCGAATCGACTCTTGCAGGTGCAGTGGCCCTCTTCTGCCTGGTTCAGGTAGCACTGCTATTTCCCGACGTAACCGGTGGCGGCGTGATTCGCCAGCAGATCGAGTGGATCCCCACGATGGGGCTGACGCTATCGATCCGGCTCGATGGCTTCTCATGGATGTTCAGCATGCTCGTGCTTGGCATCGGATCTCTCGTTGTGCTGTACGCGCGGTACTACATGTCGGCCTCGGATCCGGTTCCGCGATTCTTTTCTTTCTTCCTCGCATTCATGGGCTCGATGCTCGGCGTCGTGCTCTCGGGCAACCTGATCCAGATGGTTTTTTTCTGGGAACTCACGAGCCTGTTCTCGTTCCTGCTGATCGGCTACTGGCACCACCGCCGCGATGCAAGACGCGGCGCTCGCATGGCGCTCACTGTCACGGGCACCGGCGGCCTGTGCCTGCTGGCTGGCGTGCTCATCCTGGGTCGCATCGTCGGCAGTTACGACCTCGACGTGGTGCTCGCATCGGCATCGAAGATTCAGGCACATTCGCTTTATGTGCCGGCGCTGGTTCTCATCCTGCTTGGCGCGCTGACCAAGAGTGCTCAGTTCCCATTCCACTTCTGGTTGCCACATGCGATGGCAGCGCCGACTCCGGTGTCGGCCTATCTGCATTCGGCGACCATGGTGAAAGCCGGCGTGTTTCTGCTGGCTCGCCTTTGGCCCGCTCTGTCCGGCACACCTGAATGGTTCTGGATCGTGAGCCTGGCCGGAGCAAGCACTCTGCTCATCGGCGCCTTTGCAGCCATGTTCCAGAACGATCTCAAGGGACTGCTCGCGTATTCCACGATTTCGCATCTGGGGCTCATCACGCTGCTGTTCGGGCTGAACAGTCCCATGGCCGCAGTGGCTGCAGTGTTCCACATCATGAATCACGCGACGTTCAAGGCGTCGCTCTTCATGGCGGCCGGCATCATCGATCATGAAAGCGGTACGCGAGATATACGGCGATTGAGCGGCTTGTTCAAGCTCATGCCGATCACTGCCACCCTTGCAATGGTGGCCAGCGCGGCAATGGCTGGAGTGCCGCTCTTGAACGGATTTCTCTCCAAAGAAATGTTCTTCGCCGAGACCGTCTACATCTCGGCGACTCCTGCCATCGAATGGGCGTTGCCAATCATCGCTACGCTCGCGGGCATCTTCAGCGTCGCGTACTCGCTTCGATTCACTGTGGATGTGTTCTTCGGGCCGCAGACCGACGACATGCCGCACAAACCGCATGAGCCCCCGCACTGGATGCGCGTACCGGTGGAGCTGCTGGTGGCCGCATGTCTGATCGTCGGTGTGATACCCGCTATTTCCGTTGGGCCTTATCTGGCTGCAGCTGCACGTCCTGTCGTGGGCGAGGTACTTCCGGAGTACAGCCTGGCCGTCTGGCACGGCTTCAATCTGCCGTTCGTGATGAGCCTTGTCGCCATGGGCGCCGGCCTGGTTCTCTATCTCGTGCTCCGAAAGATTCGCGCGGCTGGCGGACTGGTTCGCACGCCCGTGATGCGCCACTTCGATGGCAAACGCATATTCGAATGGACCATCGCACAGCTATCGCTGGCCGGTCGATTCGGCAAACGCTGGCTCACCACGAGTCGGCTACAGCGGCAACTTCTGCTTCTGCTCGCTCTCACGATCGCATTCGCGTATCTCGGCGTGCGCGGCGTGGGCACGCACAGCGGCACACGTTCCACCCTCGCGATGTCGCCGGTGTTCGTGGTGATGTGGATCATCGGCGCGACCTGCGCCATCGGAGCCGCATGGCAGGCCAAATATCACCGCCTCGCTGCACTCGCTCTCATGGGCGGAGCAGGACTCTGCACCGCGATCACATTCATCTGGTTCTCGGCGCCCGATCTCGCCCTCACCCAACTCGTCGTCGAAGTCGTGACCACGGTGCTCCTGCTTTTAGGCATGCGCTGGCTTCCACGCCGCCGCGAAGACGCGATGCCCGCGTCGAAAGCGTTCCGCGCGCGAGTGCGCCGATTCCGCGATCTCGCAATCGCAACTGCAATCGGTGGCGGGCTGGCGATGTTCTCCTTTGCCATGATGACGCGCCCGTTCCCGCAAAGCATCTCCGGCTTCTTCCTTGAAAAATCATTGACCGAAGGCGGTGGCACCAATGTTGTCAACGTCATGCTGGTGGACTTCCGCGGCTTCGACACCTTCGGCGAAATCGTGGTGCTGTGCATCGTGGCGCTCACCGTGTATGCGCTACTTCGCCGATTCCGTCCTGCGCCCGAAACCATGCAATTGCCACCGCAACAACGAGTGCTTGTGCAAGATCTGGAAACAGATCTGGTGAACCCGCGCTATGCCGCAGATACCGCCGTCGGATACCTCATGGTGCCCGCGGTTCTGGTTCGGCTGCTGCTGCCCTTCGCAGCCACCGTGTCGGTGTATCTGTTCATGCGCGGTCACAACGAACCCGGCGGCGGATTCGTCGCCGGCCTGGTGATGTCGATTGCGCTGCTTATCCAGTACATCATCTCCGGCACGCAATGGGTCGAAGCTCACATGCGCCTGCGTCCGCGCCGATGGATGGGCACTGGCCTGCTGTTCGCGATTGCCACCGGCGCGGGAGCGTTCGTCTTCGGATATCCGTTTCTCACGTCGCACACGTTTCATTTCGCGCTGCCGGTCGTGGGCGAGATTCACGTGGCGAGCGCGCTGTTCTTCGACATCGGCGTGTTCACGCTGGTGGTCGGCGCAACGCTGCTGATCCTTACCGCCCTCGCTCACCAATCGGTGCGCAGCCATAGATGGCGCGATGAAAAAGACGACGAGGTCGATCGATCCCAGGAACGCGCTGCAGCAAAGTTGGGAGCCGTCTGATGGAAACTATTTTGTCTTTGGCCATCGGCGTACTCGCAGGTTCCGGCGTCTGGCTCTTGCTTCGCCCGCGAACCTTCCAGGTCATCATGGGTCTGTCGCTCATCTCATACGCAGTAAATCTGTTCATGTTCGCGATGGGACGTCTGTCGATCGACAACGCGCCCATCCTCACACCCGGCGTCACGCCCGACCTCCTGCATTACGACGATCCGATTCCGCAGGCGCTTGTGCTCACAGCCATCGTGATCGGATTCGCGATGACCGCACTATTCCTCGTGGTGCTGCTCGCCTCGCGCGGACTCACCGGCACCGATCACGTCGACGGCACGAAGGATCCTGAATGAACCCGGTGCATTCGACCTGGATCGACGCGCTGATGCCGCATCTGATCGTGGCACCCATCCTGCTGCCCATGCTCACCGGCGCGCTGATGCTGCTCATCAGCGAATCGCGCACCCGACTGAAGATCGGCATCAACCTGCTGTCCACCGTGCTGTGGCTCTCAATCGCAATTTCGCTGCTGATGTGGACAGTCCGGCACGATGGCATCGGCGTCTACACCGCCGCGAACTGGAGAGCGCCCTTCGGCATCGTGCTGGTGGTCGACAGGTTCTCGTCGCTGATGCTGGTGCTCGCGGGCACGATCGCCGTGAGCGCCGCCCTGTTCTCGACCGCACGCTGGCACAAGGCTGGCGTGCATTTCCATCCGCTGTTTCAGTTTCAGCTGATGGGCCTGGCGGGCTCGTTCCTCACGGGCGACCTGTTCAATCTGTTCGTCTTCTTCGAGATCATGCTGGCCGCCTCTTACGGCCTGCTGCTGCACGGCTCGGGCAAGGTGCGGGTGCAAGCGGGTCTCAAGTACATCGTGATCAACCTCGCTGCATCGTCGCTGTTCCTGGTCGGCGTCTCGATGCTTTACGGCATCACCGGCACCCTGAACATGGCCGACATGGCGCAGCGCATCTCGCAAGTCGCTCCGCTGGACCGCGGCGTGCTGCACGCCGCCACGGCAATCATCGGCACCGCGTTTTTAGTAAAAGCCGCCATGTGGCCGCTCAACTTCTGGCTGGTTTCTGCCTACAGCTCCGCCACCGCACCGGTAGGCGCCCTGTTCGCGATCATGACCAAGGTCGGCCTCTACGTGATCATTCGCCTGTGGACCCTGCTGTTCTCGGACGGTGCAGGAGTGTCGGCACAGTTCGGATCGACGGTTTTGATTTACGGCGGAATCGCGACCTTGATCGCGGGCAGCATCGGGATGCTGGGCTCGCAACGCCTGGGTTATCTGGCGGGATACGCGGTGCTCACATCGTCCGGAACATTGATTGCATCGACCGGATTCGGAAATGCTGCGGTGTCGGCAGGCGCGCTGTTCTACATGATCAGCTCGGCTCTAGCCGCGTGTCTTTTCTTTCTGTTGTCGGACCTCATCGAACGCTGGCGTAACGACAACTCGACTTTCGCACCGCATGAAGACTCCGATCACGCGCCGTACCTGGGTGACGACCTGAAGCCAATGAAAGGACTGAATCTCGACGAAGACGAGACCCTGCTGGTCGGCAAGGCGATTCCCGCCGGCACCGCTTTCCTCGGACTGGCGTTCATCTGCTGCACCCTGCTGGTCACCGGCATGCCGCCGCTGTCTGGGTTCATCGGCAAGTTCGGCATGCTGACCTCGCTGCTGAAAGTGCCCCGGATTTCTACGGGCGAATGGATCTTCTTCGGCGCACTCATCACCTCCGGATTATTCGGACTCATCGCGATGAGCCGCACCGGCATCCGCAACTTCTGGTCGGCCGACGGTCGCGGGTTTCCTCAGCTTCGAGTGATGGAGGGCGTGCCTGTGGCCGCGCTGATCCTTTGCTGCGTCGTACTCACGGTGCAGGCTGGCCCGATGATGAAGTATCTGCTCGGCACCACGCAGTCGCTGTATGCGCCGAAGGCCTACATCGACGCAGTCATGAACACCAGGACCGTGCCCAACCCGCCGAAGGTGAAACCGTGAAGCGAGTCGTGAAGTTCATCTTTCAGTCGCCGCTGCTGTCGATCAGCCTGTTTTTGCTGTGGCTGCTGCTCAATCAGTCGATGTCTGCAGGCACGCTGGTCATGGGAGTCGTCGTGGCGTTGGCGGTGCCCATGCTCACCAACAGCCTGCGACCGAACGAGGTGCGAATTCGCAAGCCCTGGGTCGCGGCAGTTCTGGCTTGGCACGTATTCATCGATACCTATCTCGCAATCGCGCATGTGGCCTGGCTGCTGCTCACCCGGCGAGCATCGCGCATTCACTCGGACTTCGTTCTGGTGCCGCTCGATCTGCGCGATCCCAGCGCGCTGGCAGTTCTCACCATGATTACCTGCCTGACCCCCGGCACTGCCTGGGCGGAAATCTCGCTCGATCGGAGTGCACTTCTGATTCATGTGTTCGATATGCAGGACAAGGACGCGACCATCGCGCTTATCAAATCGCGCTACGAGCGTCCGTTGATGGAGATTTTTCAATGAACCCACCTGCTTCGCTGGTCGCGTGGTCGCTGTTCGCAGCACTCTGCATACTGGCAATCGCCATGCTCTGCGCGCTGATCCGGATTCTTCTCGGGCCCTCGGCGCAAGACCGGGTGCTCGCCCTCGACAGCCTCTACATCACCGGCATGTTGATGATGCTGGTGCTCGGTATCACTTACGCGAGCAGCATGTACTTCGAGGCGGCATTGCTCATTGCGCTATTCGGATGCGTCGGCTCGGTATCGATGGCGAAATTTCTTTTGCGTGGCGAGGTGATCGAATGACCGCAGACACGCTTCCCGCCTGGGGCCAGTGGGCCGTATCGATTCTGGTGATTGCAGGATCGCTGGTGACGCTTCTGGGTGCCATCGGACTGGTTCGCATGAAGGTATTTTTCCAGCGGGTTCACGCACCCGTGCTGGGCTCGACCTTCGGCGTGTGGTCCATGGTGCTCGCCACCAGCATCTACTTTTCTTTGCGCGACGGACAGTTCTGGGCGCATGCATTTCTGATCGGCATTTTCATTGCAGTCACATCGCCGATCACGACGATTTTTCTGATGCGAGCTGCATTGTTTCGCGAGCGCCTGGCGGGAAACAAAAATGTTCCTCCGAACTTGACTCACCCCGACAAATAGTCAGATTCAGGCGGTCGGGCCTTTTACTGGCGGCGACACAGGCGGCGACATCACCGCAAGCATGTCGGTCGGGCCGACATCGATTCCAGCCTGCGACAACAGCGTCGTAATCTGCCCCCGGTGATGAGTCTGGTGATTGAACACTTGCGACATCGCTTCCCAGGCGGGATGGGTGCGAACGCCGCTCGACATCGGGTACGAAATAGTCTGCAGGAAAAATTCCGACGGCATCTCTGCAATTAATGCTTCTATCGCGATATCGAGTTCTTCCCGCTCTTTCCAGAGCATTTCGAAATCGTCCTGAATGTTCGATCCGAAGGTCGATCCCGCAGGCACAGCGAGAAACTCGGGCGTGACCGACTTGAAGCTCGTTCCCTGATTCAGAAAGCGATTGATCCAGCGCCTGTCGCCCCAAAGCAGATGATTGAGCGTGAGATGAACCGACTTGAAGAAAGCACCGCGATCGGCCTTGCGTTCTTCGTCTGACATTTTTCGGCATGCTTCGTAAAGACGGCCATTGAACCAGCGGTTGTATTTCGCGAACAATCGGAACTGATTTTTAAACTGGTCTTTGGTTTCTTCTGCCATCGCGGTCTCCATCGGTGCAGCGATTCTAGAACCGGTTCCTTTAGATCGCCGGTCAAGCCTTCTTCTTGCCGAATCCGCCGCCTCCGGGTGTGTGAATTTCGAATACATCGCCGGGCTGCATCTTGACTTGCCCGATGTGAGCGAGAGTCTCGGTGGCACCGTTGGCTCGCACGACCAGATTCAGCCCGGGCAGTCCTGCTTCTCCGCCGTTCATGCCGAACGCGCCGCGAACTCTGCCGTTCGACAAAATCGCCGCATCCATGTTTTCCAGAAAACGAATCTTGCGCACGCCGCCATTACCGCCACGCCATTGGCCATCGCCGCCCGATTCCTTGCGAATCTCGAAGCTGTCGAGTCGTACCGGGAAACGGAACTCCAGCACCTCAGGGTCGGTGAGTCGCGAATTGGTCATGTGGGTTTGCACCACCGAAGCGCCGTCGAACCAGTCGCCGGCACCGGATCCACCGGCAATGGTTTCGTAGTACTGGCTGCGATCGTTGCCGAAAGTGAAGTTGTTCATGGTGCACTGGCTCGCCGCCATAAAACCGAGCGCACCGTAGATGGCGTTAGTGATGCAGGTCGAGGTTTCCACGTTACCGGCAACCACCGATGCCGGCGGATTCGGATTCAGCATCGAGCCTTCGGGAATGATCACCTTGAGCGGCTTCAGGCATCCAGCATTCAGCGGAATGTCGTCGTCGACCAACGAGCGGAAAACGTACAGCACCGCTGCCATGCAGACCGCGGTGGGTGCGTTGAAATTGTTGATCTGCTGCGCAGACGTTCCGGTGAAATCGATCTCCGCGCTGCGCTCGTTTGCATTCACGCGTACCGCTACGGAAATCTGCGCGCCGTTGTCCAGCGGCAGCGTGAAGCTCGAATTTTTCAGCCGCGTGATGACTCGTCGGACCGATTCTTCGGCGTTGTCCTGCACATGACGCATGTACGCCTTCACCACATCGAGCGTGAAGTCGCCGACCATGCGTTGCAGTTCCTGCACGCCCTTTTCGTTCGCAGCAATCTGCGCCTTCAGATCGGCCATGTTCTGCGCCGGATTACGCGAGGGATACTGACCGCTCTTGAGAAGCGCGATCATGTCGTCTTCGAGCAGCTTGCCTTCGGACACCAGGGTCACGTTGTTGATCTGAACGCCTTCTTCCTCGATGCGGGTCGAGAAAGGCGGCATCGATCCGGGAGTCGTACCGCCGATGTCGGCATGGTGTCCACGTGAGCCGACGAAAAACAAAGGCTCTTCATCACTCGACGATTCCTTCGCGTACACAGGCGTGATCACCGTCACGTCGGGCAAGTGAGTACCGCCGTGATACGGATCGTTCAGCGCGTACACATCGCCGCGCTTCATGGTGCCCTTGCGTTCACGAATCACTGTCTTGATGCTCTCACCCATCGATCCCAGATGCACCGGCATGTGCGGCGCATTAGCAATCAGATTTCCTTCTGCATCGAAGAGCGCACACGAGAAATCGAGGCGCTCCTTGATGTTCACCGAGTACGCGGTGTTCTGAAGCTGCAGTCCCATCTGCTCGGCGATGTTCATGAACAGGTTGTTGAACACTTCTAGGAGAACCGGATCGACCGTGGTGCCCGCTGCGAATCGCTGGGTGCGTGGCACAACGCGATCGAGCACCAGATGATCGAGCGCCGTCACTCGCGCGGTCCACCCCGGTTCGACCACTGTGGTCGCACTCTTCTCGGCAATGATGGCGGGTCCCGCAATCTCGTCGCCGGGACGCAAATCTTCTCTGACCACGAGCTTCGCCTGATGCCACTTGCCCTCGCAATACATCGGCAAGCCCTGTGCAACCTCGGCCCGAACCGGTGTGTCGCGCGGCGGGTTCATCGCCTGCGATTTCTCGCCGGGAACGGTTCCACGAACCACACCTTCCAGCGACACCGCTTCGATGACCAACGCTTTGCCTTGCATGAGGAAGGCGAAACGTTTGCGATACGCCTGCTCGAACGCCGCACGAATCTCGTCGACGCTGCCGAACGGCACGACGAGCGCGGAATCGGTGCCTTCGTACTTCACACGCACCCGTTTGTGCACGACTACTTCGCCATCGGAGGTTTGACCTTCCAGTTCGCGAACTGCGTCGGTTTCGAGTTGCGAGAGCAGCGACGCAGAGTGCGCAAGCGACTCGTCCGACAGACGCGACTCGACTGCGGCTTCGCGAATCAAATTCTGATCGGCCAGGCCCATGCCGTACGCGGACAGCACGCCCGCCAACGGATGCACGAACACACGCTTCATACCCAGCGCATCGGCTACGAGGCACGCATGCTGCCCGCCGGCACCGCCGAAGCACTGCAGCGTATAGCGGGTGACGTCGTACCCGCGAGCCACCGAGATTTTCTTGATCGCGTTCGCCATTTGTTGAACAGCGATATCGATGAATCCTTCAGCCACTTCCTCCGCTCTGCGGCCAGTGCTGGTTGCGAGCTCGGCGAACTTCGCCTGAACCGCCTCGCGACTCAAACGCTCGTCACCTTTCGGCCCGAAGACTGCGGGGAAATACTCCGGCTGTATCTTGCCGAGCATCACGTTCGCGTCGGTCACCGCAAGCGGACCACCGCGTCTATAACTCGCAGGGCCCGGATTGGCGCCCGCGCTCTCGGGGCCGACGCGGAATCGCGATCCGTCGAATCGAAGAATCGATCCGCCACCTGCGGCCACCGTGTGAATGCTCATCATCGGTGCGCGCATTCGTACGCCTGCTACTTGAGTCTCGAATTCGCGCTCGAACTCGCCGGCGTAATGGCTCACGTCGGTCGACGTTCCACCCATGTCGAAGCCGATGACTTTGATGTCGTCGGTCTCGAGCCCGATTTCCGCCGTGCGCGCCATGCCGACGATTCCGCCAGCGGGACCGCTCAGGATCGCGTCTTTGCCCTGGAACGAACTTGCACTGGTCAAGCCGCCAGACGACTGCATGAAGTACAGCGGCACGCCCGGCATTTCACTGGCGACCTGATCGACGTATCGCCGGAGAATCGGCGACAGATAGGCATCGACCACGGTCGTGTCGCCACGGCTCACGAACTTCATGAGCGGGCTGGTTTCGTGACTCACGCTCACCTGCGTGAATCCGATTTCCCTGGCGATCTCGCCGGCGCGTCGTTCATGCAGCGTGTATCTATAGCCGTGCATGAACACCACCGCCGCGCATCGCAGGCCGTCATCGAACGCGCTCTGGAGTTCTTTGCGCAAGGAGGCTTCGTCGAGCGGGGCGATGACCTCGCCCTGCGCATCCATTCGCTCGTCGGCTTCGATCACCCTCGAATACAACAACTCCGGCAAAACGATTCGCCGATCGAACAGGCGCGGGCGGTTTTGATACGCGATTCGCAATGCATCCCGAAACCCTTTCGTCGTGACCAGCAGCGTCTGCTCTCCCTTGCGTTCGAGCAGCGCATTCGTGGCCACTGTCGTTCCCATCTTCACCGCCTCGACCTGATCTGCGGGCACCGGTGCGCCGGGTTCGACGCCAAGGAGAAATCGAATGCCTGCTACAGCGGCGTCCCGATACCGCTCGGGGTTTTCGGAGAGGAGTTTGTGCGTGACCAACGATCCATCGGGTTTGCGTCCCACCACATCGGTGAACGTGCCGCCACGATCGATCCAGAACTGCCAGCGCGGGCTGTGGTTCGGTTGATTGCTCTGGTTGTTTTTCGCTTGGGTGCTCATGAGAACTCGAGTGAGGCGGCAGCGCGTGCCGCCTGGTCATAGACGCCGGACAGAACGCGAAGAAGTCTGGCTACTTCTCCTATGTCGCGGTTCAGGCCTTCGCCTGCGCCGAGGGTTTCGATCAAACAACGCTCGCGGATTTCGCGATAGCGTCGAACGTATTCCTGACCTTCCACCGTCGCGGAATAGGTCACTTCCTTGCCGTTCTTGCTCGCTTGAACAACGCCAAGGTTCTGCAGCTTCTTCAGCGAGTAATTGATGAGATGGGTGTCTTCCACATTCATGATGAAGCAGATGTCGGCGAGTCGTTTATCGCGTGCACGATGCGTGATGTGGTGAAGCACCAGAACGTCCAGCGGCGTCAGGTCTTTCAGCCCCGCTGCACTCATGCAGTGCACGACCCAACGGTTGAACGCATTGCCGGACACGATGAGTCCGAACTCGAATTCGCTCATCTCCGCACTCTGCGGCGAGACGAGATGAGGCGAGGACACGATGTTTGTTTTCTTGGTCATGTTGGTCACGTTGGTCGGCAATCCTGCTTTGAAGGTGCTTGCGAAAGGTGGCATCGATATTGCATGGATCCGAATTGTAGGGAGTTCAAAAACAGTTTGTTGACAATTTATCAACATTACGGGAAATTACCAACCCGGTTGTCCGACTCCTGCAATTACATTGGCACACCACACAACCTTGACGGAGAAGATCACATGAAACTGAAACTTGCTTTGATCCCTGCGACTGCAGCAGTCGCTTTCTCGCTGGCCTCGTTCGGCGTCTCGGCACAAACCAAGTGGGATTTGCCCGCCGGCTATCCCGCTACCAACTTCCACACCGAGAACCTGATGCAGTTCGCGGCCGATGTCGACAAGGCAACTGCGGGCAAGCTCAAGATCACGGTGCATGCCAATGGTGCGCTGTTCAAGGCGCCGGAAATCAAGCGGGCTGTCCAAGGCAACCAAGCTCAGATCGGTGAAATCCTGCTCTCGGCCTACAGCAACGAATCTCAAATTTATGGCATGGACGCGATTCCGTTCCTGGCCGACAGCTACGACGCCGGCATGAAGCTCTACAAAGCGCAAAAGCCCGCGCTCGAGAAGAAATTCGGCGAGCAGGGAATGATGTTGCTGTACGCAGTGGCATGGCCCCCGCAAGGCATCTACGTCAAGAAGCCCATCTCCTCGGCAGCCGACCTGAAGGGCGTGAAATGGCGTGCTTACAACCCGCAAACCGCGCGCATTGCGGAACTCGTGGGCGCACAGCCCGTGACCGTGCAGGCAGCTGAACTCTCGCAGGCCATGGCGACCGGCGTGATCGAGTCGTACATGTCTTCGGGCTCCACCGGCTACGACACCAAGACCTATGAATACATCAAGTACTGGTACGACACGCAAGCCTGGCTGCCCAAGAACGCAGTGCTGGTGAACAAGTCTGCCTTCGATGCGCTGGACGCGCCCACCAAAGCCGCAGTGATTAAAGCCGGAGCAGAAGCGGAAACCCGTGGATGGGCGATGAGCCAGAAGGCCAATGCCGAGACGCTGGACAAGCTGCGCGCCAACGGCATGCAGATTCTTCCGCCCTCGCCCCAACTCAAGGCAGACATGAAAAAAGTCGGCGACACCATGATCAAGGAATGGCTTGACAAGACTGGCGACGAAGGCAAAGCCATTGTCGACGCGTACAACAAATAATCTGCGAGGCTGACCCGCTCATGCGAAAGACACTAGAGGCCTTATACGACGGCGCGGCGGTTCTCGCAGCGCTCTGCATGATCGGACTGCTGATCATGGTGACCATGTCGATCGCTGGACGGCAGCTGCACTTCAACCTGCGAGGCAGCGATGCCTACGCAGGCTATTTCATGGCAGGCGCGGGATTTCTCGCGCTTGCGCATACGCTCAAGCGTGGCGAGCACATTCGCGTCACGCTGCTTCTTTCGCGACTGCAGGGCGGTGCCAAACGCGCGCTGGAAATCTGGTCGCTGGGCGCCGGATTTCTTCTCGCGTTGCTGGCTGCTTACTACAGCACACGCCTCGTGTTCCAGTCGTACTCGTTCCACGACATCTCGACCGCCAACGACGCCACTCCGCTCTGGATTCCGCAGATCCCGATGGCAATTGGCAGCATCGTGTTGGCCATCGCCTTGCTCGACGACTTCGTGATGGAAATTCTTGGACGTCGCGTGCAGTTCGAACCCCAAGACGCGCTTCATAACGAGTAACGGCGCATATAAAACGACGCATCAAGCGACACAAAAAAATGAACGACCTCGCCATTACGGGCCTGCTCATCGCAGCGCTGTTTCTTATTCTCGGGAGTGGGGTCTGGATCGGGCTGACGCTTTCCGGCGTTGCGTGGATCGGCATGCAGCTGTTCTCATCGCGTCCGGCTGGCGACGCGATGGCGGTCACGACCTGGGGTTCGGCTTCGAGCTGGACTCTGACTGCGCTGCCGCTTTTCGTCTGGATGGGAGAAATTCTTTTCCGCACCAGACTGTCGCAGGACATGTTCAAGGGACTCGCGCCCTGGATGCAATCTCTGCCGGGCCGATTGCTGCATACGAACGTGGCAGGCTGCACGATCTTCGCTGCGGTATCGGGATCCAGCGCCGCGACCTGCGCGACCATCGGCAAGATGACCTTGCCTGAGTTGAAGAAACGCGGCTACCCCGACGACATCGTCATCGGAACTCTCGCGGGCGCGGGCACGCTCGGGCTGCTCATTCCCCCATCGATCATCATGATCGTCTACGGCGTGACCGCCGATGTGTCGATCGCGAAGCTATTCATTGCGGGCGTGCTTCCCGGCCTGATGCTCGCGATGCTGTTCTCGGGCTACATCGCGTTCTGGGCAATCAGGAACCCGGAGAAGGTTCCTCCCGCCGATACCTCGATGACCTTCATGCAAAAGCTCAACGAGTCTCGAAGTCTCATCCCGGTGGTGCTGCTGATTGCGGCAGTGCTCGGATCGATCTATGCAGGCATCGCGACCGCAACGGAAGCCGCCGCCGTTGGCGTCATAGGATCGCTCGTTCTTTCTGCCGTCCAGGGATCGCTCAACTGGAACAGCTTCAAAGAATCGTTGATGGGCGCAACGCGCCTGTACTGCATGATCGCGCTGATCCTGGCAGGGGCCGCATTCCTGACGCTGGCAATGGGCTACATCGGCCTGCCGCGACATCTTGCCGAATGGATCGCGACGCAAGGGCTTACGCAATTCCAGCTCATCTGCGCGCTGACCGTTTTCTATGTCGTACTCGGATGTTTCCTTGACGGCATTTCGATGGTGGTGCTAACGATGGGCGTCATCATGCCCACCGTCGTTGCAGCAGGAATCGATCCGCTGTGGTTCGGCATTTTCATCGTGCTGGTTGTCGAGATGGCTCAGATCACACCGCCGGTTGGGTTCAACCTGTTCGTGCTGCAGGGCATGACCGGCAAACAGCTGACCTACATCGCGCGAGTCACCATGCCGATGTTCGCGCTGATGGTGATCGCAATTCTGCTGATCTACTTCGTGCCGGCTATCGTCACTTATCTTCCGGTGAACATGAAGCTTTGATTCTGGGGGTTGGCGATGCACGCGGGGCGAGACGCTGAAGCGACAAGAGTCACTTACTCGAGTCGCCTCGGGTCTGATAAATAATGGCGGCATGCTCAACGTCATTGCCATATGCATCGGCGCCTCGGTCGGCGCTCTCGCACGCTGGGGTCTAGGACTCTGGCTCACGCCTGGTGGCGTGCTCCCGTGGGGCACGCTGGCCGCAAACCTTGCGGGCGGTTATCTGATTGGGATCGCAGTGGCGACCTTTCAGATATGGCCGAACCTCGATCCGGTATGGCGACTGGCGCTCATTACCGGATTTCTGGGCGGCCTCACTACCTTTTCAAGCTTCTCAGCAGAAGTCGTATTGATGCTGAGCCAACAGCGCTTCGGGCTGGCCTTCGGGACGGCGGCGCTCCATGTCGTGGGATCGCTGCTGATGACTTACGCGGGCATGCGAACGGTTTTCGCGTTCGCATCCCGAGGCGGCGCTTAAGAACGTCGCCTTACCCGCTCCGATCTATTCAGGCCTTCAGGCAGCTTCGAGGAGCTTCAATAAAGCTGGACGCCGAATGCCGAGGCGCCCGCACCCTGATTTATCTGCACTTCCGTCAAGGAGTCTGTTTTTGCATCGATGCTGAACGCTCGAACAAAACCCGAGCCACTGGAGGCGGAAACGTAAACGAAGCGACCTTGTGGATCCACCGATACAGCTGCGCTGGAGTTCGCATCGACGGCCCGTACAGACGTCAAAGTTGGTTCGCCAGAAGCCTTATCGATTTTGAACATGAACAGACTGTTTCTAGTGCCGTCGATCCCAAACAAGAAAGCTCCGGTCGGATCGAAGGTCAGGCCCTTCAAATTAGAAAAAATTCCGTCGTACGAGTAGTTCGTGATCGAAGTGATCTCGCCTGTCTGGTCGAGCTTTAGAAAAGCGATCGAGTTCCAGTTGTCTCGCGAAGCGAAGGCGAAGTCAAACTTTGGCGAAATTGCAAGTCCGTTCAGACCGAGATATCCCGTAATCGTCGCACTCTGCGAAGGCGTGCCGTCTTCTTCAATGTCGAAGGTGATAACAACGCCGGACTTCGACGTCGCATAAAGATGCTTGTCGTCAGCGCTTCCAAGAAGGCTGGTCAGCGAATCGCCGCCGGTCAGGTTCCACACGCGGTACTGCCCTTTGACAAACTCACCGCTCTCTCCAAGTGAGCTGACGATCAGCTTCGAACCGCCGGCATTCAACGAATAAATTCGGGTTCCGGATGAATTGATGGCGATACCATCGCGCGGCGTTTCGTAGCTAACCCAATCGAGTCTCTTGAGCGCCCCCGTTCTTTCGTCGACGGCAAACGGCTCGATCATCTTGCGCTCTTCGGACACCAGGTACACCGTGCTCTTCTTCGGATTTCTGAGCAATCGCAGCGATTTCGAGCTATCCGTCTCTGCTCCCAGCAGAGGCTCAGACTTCAACGGCTTTTCGCCAATCATTCCTGTCGTCTGGTCATACGCAAACGTTTCGAGAACCCCACCGGCTGGCGTTTTCTTCGCGACGATCGCGAACTTCGCTGCGAGCACGCAATTCACAGCCATGTTCGACACTGTCGTGGTCGCGCGGCCATGGTTGTTCTCGATAGTGCACGACTGGGTCGGATTGACTGGCTGCCTCGCCACACGAACGCTGTATTCGGAGTTCGCGGGCACGTGACCGATAAAGGCGAAGATCGTGCTCTTCTGCATCATTGCAGCGATACCCCAGCCGTCATCGAGCGCGAGTCCGTCACCCAGCAACCCGCTGATCGTGCCCATCAGTGTGAATGGACCCTTTTCGTTATCGCGTATCGTCACGCGGCCAATCTGAGCGGTCGTCAGCCCATCTCCCTGAGCCGACAAACTCGACGCATCGGGCGCGGCAGCCGCTCCAGCGCCACCCGCTCCTCCGCCACCACAGCCCGCCAGATACAAACTTGTCGCTAGAACAAACAATAACTTTTTCATCGATCAATCAATTTTTGAAGTAACTACTTCATTGGAAAATTTGAAGTCGGCGCACTCGACGCCGACCGCTTACGCGTCTTTGTCGCTTGCGGCGAGCAGAACGCGGGCCGCGATTATTGCGAACTGATGCTGATGAAAAACTGAAAGAAGTTTGGGGCGATGCGCCAGTGATGGCTTCAGGACTTCGAGCGACTTCTCGGACTACAGCATCTTCTTTACCACCACTGCAGCGCCTTGATCTACTGCCCCGCTGAATGGTTTAGATCCACTTTCCGAAAGATCCCATCAAAAACAAAAGCCAACCGTCCCCGGTTGGCTTTTTGCTAGAACGCGTTGAACCTGCTATTGACCAGATCAATAAAAGCGAATTGCACGTACCTTGCTCAAGTTGGGATCGGTCACGCTGATCGCGCTCGGCGCGCCAAGGGCATCAAGGCTAAATCCCCGTAGCGGCTCTTCCGTGTCGTGGCCAATCTCGCGCAACTCCGGCGAAAACACGAATTTTCCTGAAGAAGGAAACGCCGTGTCGAGTCCCCACGCCGAAGTGGCGCCGACACCGCCCGCGACGACTGTTCCATCTTGCATAGACGTGTATTTAAAGGTGAGGAGGTCGGTAGATGCGTTGAAAGCAATGTACGTGTCAGTCGGATCGATGTGTAGCGAATTCACAAAGTCGTAGTTGTGATCGGCAGGCAACGGGTAAATGTGCTGCGACGTGAAAACTCCATTCGCCACACTGTACGTTTCGAGAAAGTTATTGGCGCCCGACCTTTTCACGGCCACGGCGTACTCACCTGTTCTGCTCAACGCAATCAGTCTTGCATTGCCGACAATCGTCGAAGTCTTTGCAACCACCGGAGTTACCAGAGTCCCATCCGAATTCAATGGGAGCACCCTGATTGCTTGATCCTCTCCGTAGTAAAGATATCTGCCATTCGGATCCAAGGCTAGAGAACCGGCGGAGACCGTCTGCGACGTCGTCGTAGCCACGGTAAGTGAGTTCATCGCTCCGGTTTGATCGATGGTCGCCGTGTTGATGGCAGCGCCGTAAGTCAGGTTGTACACAACCGATCCACTCGGAGCGATAAGAAATCGCGTGCTGAAACCGTTCACATCGCCAGCGTTCATTTGATCGAGATGGCCGTCCTTGTCGACGTGGAACAGCGTGTTTTCACCGGAAAAGTCGCCATAGACATAAAGGAATGGCCTGAAGGGATGAGGAACAATCTGCATCAGGTTCGAAGACACGCTGTAAAAAGGAATGGGCACGCCCCGGTCGTATGTCAGCGCTCCAGTCGCGCCATCGAAATTGAACCTGCCCAGATTCATCGAAGTTTGACTGACCACATTCAACGCGTATGCGGAGCGGGTTTCCAGATGACAGATCACTTCCACGTCCTGAACCGTCTTCGTCAGCTTTCCGTCTCTATAGGCAACGTCGCATTGCTGTCTTCCGGGCTGCGTCACCACGGTGACTTTGTAGTCTTCGTTTTGCGGCCTGGGAGTGAAGATGAACGACTTGGCATTCGCGTTGTAGGTTTTCTGCTCGTGGCCGTTGCTCAGCACCAGCCCGTCTACCGTCAATCCAACGATGCTGCCGGCTAACGTGTACGGCCCGTCGACCGGATCGACGATGGTCAGAGCCAATCCCTCCAGTTGCACATCGTTGTCCCAGGCCTGGCCGCCTCCACCTCCGCACCCGCCTATTGCGAGCGCTGCCGCAATCAATCCCAAACTCACGACGCCGACTGTTTTTTTCATGATTGTCCCAACGGTTCAAGGTTTAAACATTTGCGATTGCGCACTCGAGGCACAACGAAACTAATGATGTAGAGACTTGTTACCAGCCGGGTAGGAAACAGACGAACACCGCTTCCTTGGGTATGAAAAGCGCGATTAGCCGACGAGTTGCGTGAATTGCATATAAACGGCCCATTCAACTTCCCTTCGAAAAAAATGGCCTGTTGTAATGAGCGACAGGCCATTGGTTATGCCGCGTCGAAAATCAATGCATCAACACAGCTCGCGCTTTGTTCACGTTGGTCGACGGCGCAGCCAGAGCCGAAGGCGTGCCGCTTGCGTCGACGCGCAGACCAGTCAAGGGCCTGAAATCGTTATTAGCGACAGCGCCTTTCGTGACGAGGTAGGCAACATCGCCCGCCGACGAGAAGTCGAGGGCAACCGGTTGCTCAGTAGTCGCAAGTTGGCGTGAGGAGCCAAAGGTGCCGTTGACGATTTCGGACGTGTTGTAGGTGAAAACGCCTCCGTTCCCACTGACGAAATAGTTGAGTGCGACAAATCTTCCCGACGGATCGACGGTAAGCGAGTTATAGGTGGCGTTGGGCGTCGGTAGCAGCGTTTCGTTGCCCTCTCTGCTGAACGCTCCTCCGGTAACCACGTAGCTCGCCAGATAGGCGCTCGTCCCCTGAAGTCGGAGGCCGATTGCGCGGGTTCCTTTTGCATAAATCGCGAGATAGTCTGCGACATATTGCGATGAGACTGAATTCGCAGTCGTCAAAGCGCCAAGCGGATCGAGCGGATACGCCAGGATATTCGTGTCGTTCGAAAAATACAGGTACTTGCCTACCGGATCCATTGCAAGCGATGAGCTCTTCAAGTTACCAACTTGCGCCAAAGTCAGCACGTCCTGGATTTCGCCGAGTTCTCCGGTGTCGAGGTTCAACTGTTGACTTTCGATAGCGTTGGCTGCGAAGTAGCCATAGTTCCCGCCCGGCTCGATCAGGAACTGCAAGTTCCTGCCTTGCCTGTTTCCGGTCAAGACTTTGTCGAGCTGTGCATCGCCACGCACATGAAACACGTCGGCATAACCAGCGCTTTGCCCGAAAAGATAAAGGTAAGGGCCGAAGGGATGCGCCACCATGACATTCGGATAATCGTTCGGCCCTTCCGCAAACGGAACCGCGTACGAGTTGTTCGAGTAGGTCAGCTGTCCGCTGGCACTGTCGAAGTTGAAGAGTCCGAGCAGCATCGAGTTGGTGTTGCCGTTCAGAACGTAGGCGTAGCGCGTGTCGTCTTTGCAATTGATGATCACCGTTTTGATGGTTTCATCGATGACGCCGCGACTTGCACGTGTCGCCTCGCAATGCTGTCGCGGAGGCTGCTGTGTGATGGTGACTTCATACGAACTGCCGCTGGGCAATGGGCGCAAAAACTGAAATGTTTTTGCGTTGTAGGGCACCTCTACCGATTCGGATCCGTCGGAAATAAAAAGACCGCTTACCGTCAGTCCGACGATGCTTCCGGCAAGGGTGTATGGGCCCCCGACCGGATCGACGATTGCGAGATTTCCGCCTTGCGGATGAACCGCGTTCGACCATGTGCCGCTGCCGGGTGGCCCGCCGCAACCCGCCGCAGCAACTGCGAAAACTGCGAAGAGGCTGATAACCGCCGCGCCAAACTTGGAACCGAAGAGTACTTTTTTCATGCTTGCCTGACGGTGTCGGGTATTCAATAGACGAGGAACGCGCGACTTTGCTTGGTCTTGTCCGGTAACTCGATTTGCGTTACCGAAGGCGGAGCACCCATGAGGTCGACCCGGAACCCATCCAGCCCCTCGGGATCGTGCCGTTGGTCGTAGACGAACTTGCCGTTCTGACTGATCGAGAAAAGGCTTCGGCCATTACCCCCGGCAATCGACTCGATGCTCCCCATGAGACTGCCGTTCATCAAGCTTGAAACGGGGTAGGCACCCATTCGGCCCGAGATGTCCGAGTTGAGAAAAACATTTGTCCCGGTCGGATCGACCTGTATTCCCGTCCAGAAATCTTTATGGATATTCAGATTCAGATCGACATGCTTTCCGAGAACCCCGTCGTTGACATCGATGACCTGAAGTCCAGAGCTATCTGCCGATGACGCGAAAATCCGCTTGCCGTCCGGATGGATGCTCATCATGCCGACGCCCTGAGTTCCCTTGTAGCGTGCGATCCAGTTCAAGGTGCCGTCGGCCTCGATTCGAAGCGTGTTCACCCCTGTGTCCTTGTTGGAGCCGTACACGTACTTACCCTGCGGATCCATCTCGAAGTCGTCGAGCGGGACATAGTCGCCAGCGCCATTGGGATGTACGACTACGTTGCCGTTGTCGATGGGAGTCATCGTTCCAGAATCCTCGTGAAACTCGAAACCGTAGACACCGTTTTGCAGACCCCCGACGTAGATGTACTTACCGTCAGGCGTGATGCGAACCCGAAATGCGTTGCCATCCTCGTACGGCACGAACGCTTCCCCCGTCTTCTCAACCTGACCGGTGCCTTTGTCGACGTAGAGGGCTACCAGTTTGTGTTCATAAGCGTGGAACGCGAACACGTAGGATTGAATCGGGTGTTTGGTCAGCGTGTAGTAGGCGGTAGAAGATGCGCCGTCGGTCCAGCGCGTCGTATACCCTTCCGTCAATTCGCCTGAATCCTGGTCGTATGCGTATTGCACGATATCGTTGACCATCAACAAGAAAGCGAACTGCGGGGGCGATGCGCAGTTGACGATGACTTTGCGTTCGGTTCCCTGAATCCTGCCTTGTCCGTAGCTGACGGCGCATACCTGCCCCTCGGGTTGCTGCACGATCGTCACGTCGTAATCGGATCCTGCTGGAAGCTTCGTTCGGAACACAAAACTCGTGGCACCGGCCGCCACATCGATCACATCGAAACCGTCATTGAGTCGCAGGCCGGAATTTCCAAGATTGAGCACGCTACCTACCAGCGAGTACGGCCCCTGCGGCGCATCGGTGATGGGAACCGTCAGCCCATCGAGAGTCACAACCTCGTGCTGAATTCCCCCGCCTCCGCCGCCGCATGCGGTCATTGCCAGCGCAATAAAAACGACGTACCCCATAACCCACGCTACAAGTTTCATCTCGATCTCCAGCCTTCTGATCGCGCACGAACTGGCGCGTGGACGAGATGATCTGTAACCCCATTAACAATTGCGGGGAAAAACGACGAATGCTTGTTTGAGGATCACGAAGCCCGTGAAATTGCGGACGAATCGGAACGCGGGCGAAGTCGAAGCGACCGCAAATCGAATCCGGGAGGGGTGCTGGTATCGAGCGCGCATAAAAAAAGCCCCGTCAGTTCCCTGAAGAGGCTTATGAAGGAAATCGGCTGGCGCCAGAAGCGCCGACCGATCACAACTTTTGTGCTTGCATGAAGCTGTCGAAACGCGCTTCGGTGAACCGGAACCACATGACCTGATCTTTCTGGAACGCGCGGTAGTCGTCGTAAATCTTCTTCCAGTCGGGGTTCTTCGCGCCTAGCTCGTCGTAGACCTCCATCGAGGTCTTGTACGAGGCATCGAGCACTGTTTTCGGGAAGGGAAGGACTTGCGTCTTCGCAGCGACCAGTTGCTTCAGCGCGCCAGGATTGCGTGCATCGTATTTGGCTTGCATGTCGACGTGAGCCGATGCCGACGCCGCTTCGATGATGGCCTTGTATTCAGCGGGCAGTGCGTCGAGCGCCTTGTTGTTGACGTAGAAGTCGACGCCGGGGCCGCCTTCCCACCAGCCGGGGTAGTAGTAATACGGCGCGACCTTGTTGAAGCCGAGCTTCAAGTCATCGTACGGACCGACCCACTCTGCCGCGTCGATCGTGCCTTTTTCAAGCGCCTGATAAATTTCGCCGCCGGGAATGTTCTGCGGCACGCCGCCCATGCGTTCGATCACGCGGCCGGCGAATCCACCGATGCGGAACTTCAGGCCCTTGATGTCGTTAGGCGATTCGATTTTCTTGCGGAACCAGCCGCCCATTTGGGCGCCGGTGTTGCCGCCTGCGAAGCTCACGATGTTGTACTTGGCGTAGAACTCGTTCATCAACTTGCGGCCGTTGCCTTCGTACATCCATGCCGACATCTGGCGTGAATTCAGCCCGAACGGAATTGCAGCGCCGATGGCGAACGCTTCGTTCTTGCCGAAGAAGTAGTAGGGCACCGTGTGGCACATCTCGACCGTCTGGTTCTGAACACCATCGACCACGCCGAATGCCGGCATCAATTCGCCAGCTGCGTGAACCGAGATTTCGAACTTGCCGCCGGTCATGCCGCGGACTGCTTTGGAGAACACTTCGGCCGCGCCGTAGATGGTGTCCAGCGACTTGGGAAAGCTCGATGCCAGACGCCAGCGAACGGTCGCTTGCGCATGCACTGCGGGTGCGACGCCCGCAGCCAGCACGCCTGCGATGCCTGCATTCTTGATAAGGGAACGACGATCCATGAAGGTCTCCTGTGGTTTTTGATTTCCTCGCGCTCTGGTAGTCAGAACATGCGAGGGCTTTTGAGTGGGTCGATTTTAGGAATCGCTCAAGCGCAAACACGATGGGGTTTTCCCGCGAAAACGCGAGAGAACATCGGCTCGATGAAGCCGATGGGTCATAAAACTAAGTTGATGCAAGTTTCGCGCAAGTTTCGCGCAAGACTGCTGCAAGGCAACCGAGCGGCCGCCTGCTAAACACTCAATTGGCGAAGCGTTCGCGAATCGATTTTTCGATGCCTGCCGCGTCGAGGCCCTGCAATGACATCAGCTTCACCGGATCGCCGTGTTCTATAAATATATCGGGCAGGCCTAATTGCAATACCGGCATAACGATGCGTTCGCGTTCCAGCGCTTCAAGTACCGCGCTGCCCGCACCACCCATGATTGCGCCCTCTTCCAGCGTGACCAGCGCATCGTGGGAACTTGCAATCGCCTTGAGCAGATCGACATCGAGAGGTTTCGCCCAGCGCATGTTCACCACGGTCAGATCGAGCTTGTCTGCAACTTCGATAGCAGGATACAAAAGTGTGCCGAACGCAAGAATCGCAATGCGTTTGGTTTTTCCGTCGCTACCTGCGAATCCGGAAGACCGGATCTCGCGCCGGACTTCGGCCTTGCCGAAGGGCAATGCTTCCAGCCCCGGCAAAGGCGCGCGTCCGACTCCGGCTCCGCGCGGATAGCGAACCGCAACCGGATGACTCTGCGCGAACGCCGAGGACAGCAGCTGCCTGCATTCGGCTTCGTCGGCAGGACAGGCGACGCTCATGTTCGGGACGCAGCGCAGGTATGGAATGTCGTATGCGCCGGCGTGAGTGGCGCCATCGGCACCCACCAGCCCCGCGCGATCGAGTGCGAACACTACCGGCAAATTCTGAAGCGCGACGTCGTGAATCAGCTGGTCGTATCCGCGTTGCAGGAATGTGGAATAGATAGCCACCACCGGCTTGACGCCTTCGGTGGCCATGCCTGCTGCGAAAGTCACAGCATGTTGTTCCGCAATGCCGACGTCGTAATAACGCTTCGGAAAGCGCTGCTCGAATTCGACGAGTCCCGAGCCTTCGCGCATGGCGGGCGTGATGCCGACGAGTCGCGAATCCTGCTCTGCCATGTCGCACAGCCATTGGCCGAACACCTGCGTGAAGGTCATGCGCGATGGCGATGCAGGCTTGGTCAATCCGACTGCCGGATCGAACTTGCCGGGTCCGTGATAGGCGACCGGATCGGCCTCGGCCAGCTTGTAGCCCTGACCTTTCCTGGTGACCACGTGAAGGAACTGCGGGCCTTTGAGGCTCCTGATGTTTTCCAGCGTGGGAATGAGCGAATCGAGATCGTGTCCGTCGATCGGGCCGATGTAGTTGAAGCCGAACTGCTCGAACAAGGTTGCGGGCACGACCAGACCTTTAGCGTGCTGCTCGAGCTTCTTCGCGAACTCGAACAGCGGTGGTGCCGCCTTCAGCACCGACTTGCCGACGTTCTTCGCTGCCGCGTAGAACTGCCCGCTCATCAACTGCGCCAGATATCGATTGAGCGCACCCACCGGTGGGCTGATGCTCATGTCGTTGTCGTTCAGCACGACCAACAAATTGCAGTCGGACACGCCTGCGTTGTTCAAAGCCTCGAAGGCCATGCCAGCGCTCATCGCACCGTCGCCGATGATCGCGACGGCATGACGGTCTTCACCCTTCTGGCGAGCAGCCATGGCCATGCCGAGCGCAGCCGATATAGAGGTGGACGAATGTGCGGTGCCGAAGGTGTCGAACGGGCTTTCTGCGCGCATCGGGAACCCGGAAATGCCACCGTGCTGACGCAGCGACGACATGCGATCGCGTCGGCCGGTGAGAATTTTGTGCGGGTACGTTTGATGGCCCACATCCCAGACCAGGCGATCTTCCGGTGTGTTGAACACGTAATGCAGGGCCACCGTGAGCTCCACAGTGCCGAGGTTGGAGCTCAGGTGTCCGCCGGTTTTCGAGACACTCTCGATGACGTAAGCGCGCAGTTCGGCTGCGAGTTGTTTGAGCTGGGTGCGATCGAGGCTGCGAAGCGCCGAAGGATCGTTGATGGTCTGCAACAGAGAAGTCATTTTTATTTGTCCCGATTCACCACCATGTCGGCGAGCGCGGCAAGCGCCTGTGTACGCGTTTCGCCAAGTCCGCTTCTGGTGAGCGCATCGATGGCGTCGGTGTGTAGCGATTTCGCGAATGCACGTGCCTCATCGAGGCCCATGAGCGACACGTAGGTCGGCTTGTTGTCGGCGGCATCCTTGCCTGCCGTCTTTCCCAGCGTGGCCGAATCTGCGGTCACATCGAGGATGTCGTCGACTACCTGAAACGCAAGGCCGAGCGCTTCACCGTATTCGCGCATGGAATGCACGATGACCAGGTCGAGCGGCGTATCGCTATACCGGCACGCCGCGCCCATCATGACGCTCGAGAGCAGCAGTGCACCCGTCTTGAGCCGATGCATATGCCGCAACTGCGCCTCGGTGAGCTTGCTGCCAACGCTCGCCAGATCGATCGCCTGACCGCCAGCCATGCCACCGGATCCTGCGGCTCTTGCGAGCAGCGCACAAAGAGTGGCCTGAACCCGGGCTTCGATCGGATGCGTATCGGATTGCGCGGGCGTCAAAAACTCGAATGCGAGCGCCTGAAGCGCGTCGCCCGCAAGAAGCGCTTTCGCTTCGCCGAATTTGACATGCACCGTAGGTTTGCCGCGACGCAGGACATCGTTGTCCATGCAGGGCATGTCGTCGTGAACCAGCGAGTACGCGTGGATAAGTTCTACCGCGCAGGCGCTGCGAAGGGCAGCATCGTAAGAGCCGTCGACCGCCTCGCAGGCCGCCATCACAAGTAACGGTCGAAGGCGTTTCCCACCATCGAGCACCGCGTAGCGCATTGCGTCGCCCAAACCGGCAGGCGCGTCCGGCGCCACCCAGCTCGACAAAGCCGATTCGACAGACGCGAGATGCGCCGTCATCCAGCCGCTTAAATCGAAGGACTCTCCCGAAGTCACTCTTTTCACTCTTGTATCCACGGTTTCAAGCCGTTTTCGTCCAGAACCTTGATTTGATTTTCGACCGCGTCGAGCTTTTCCCGGCAAAACTTCAAAAGCTCGGCACCGCGCTGATACCCACCCAGCAGCTGCTCCAGCGGCATTTGGCCCGATTCGAGGCGTGACACCAGTTGCTCGAGCTCTTCGAGTGCCGCTTCATATGTGACAGGCAAGGATGTTGTTTTAGGGGAGGAAGCCATAGGGTTGTCGGTCGTGAACCGCCGATTTTAGGGCACCCCCCGGGTACAATCGGCGTTCATTGCCGGCGATGCCGGTTTTTCTTTTTACGCGCACTGCGCAACTTCTCCCTGTGGGGAGTCTTTAGGTCAGGTCACCCATGTCTGATTTAAGTCTTCAACTGCAGCAGGCCTCAAGCCAACTACCAGTTTCGAGCTATTTCAACCAGGCGCTGTTCCAGCGCGAGCTGGATGTCATCTTCCAGCGTGGGCCCCGGTATGTGGGGCACAGGATGGCGGTCCCCGAAAAGGGCGACTACTACACCCTGCCGCAGGAAGGCGGTGGGCGCGCGCTCGTCCACACCGATAAAGGCATCGAGCTCATCTCGAACGTTTGCCGTCATCGCCAGGCCATGATCCTGAAAGATCGCGGCAGCCTGGCCGGTGCCAACGGTGGCAATTCGGGCGGCAATATCGTCTGCCCTCTCCACCGCTGGACCTATAACGCGAGCGGCGACAAGCCTGCTGGCGAACTGCTGGGGGCACCCCATTTCAAGAAAGATCCTTGTCTCAATCTCAACAATTACAAATTGCGTGAGTGGAACGGACTTCTGTTCGAGGACAACGGCCGCGACATCGCCGCCGATCTTTCCAACATGGGACCACGTGCAGATCTCGATTTCACGGGCTATGCGCTCGATCGGGTCGAGATGCACGAGTGCGACTACAACTGGAAAACATTCATCGAGGTGTACCTCGAGGACTACCACGTCGGCCCGTTCCATCCGGGTCTTGGCCAGTTTGTCGAATGCGACGATCTTCGCTGGGAATTCAAGCCGCAGTATTCGGTGCAAACGGTTGGCATTGCCAACGAACTGGCACGCTCGGGCACGCCTGCGTACAGACGCTGGCACGACGCACTTTTGAAGTACCGCAACGGTGTGCAGCCTAAATACGGCGCTATCTGGCTCACTTACTACCCGCACATCATGGTCGAGTGGTACCCGCACGTTTTGACCGTCTCTACCCTGCATCCGATCAGCCCGACCAAGACCATGAACATGGTCGAGTTCTACTACCCGGAAGAAATCGTGGCCTTCGAACGCGAGTTCATCGAGGCGCAGCGGGAGGCCTACATGGAAACCTGCCGCGAAGACGATGAAATCGCCGAGCGAATGGATGCCGGGCGCCTTGCCCTGTTGAAACGCGGCGACAACGAGGTCGGCCCGTATCAAAGCCCGATGGAAGACGGCATGCAGCAGTTCCACGAGTGGTACCGCGGTGCGATAGGCGCGAAAATGGGCGCGAAAATAGGCGCGAATCTGGACAACACGCCGATCCAGGCTTGAACGGCAGTTATTGAGCGATGCAAGCCCTCTGGATGGTGCTGGCCGCCTTCTTTTTCTCGCTCATGGGCGTCTGCGTGAAGCTGGCCTCGGCCTACTTCAACAGCGCCGAGCTGGTCATGTATCGCGGCATTCTGGGCATGCTCTTCGTGGCAGTGGTCGCCAGATATCAGGGCGTCTCGCTTAAAACGCAATACCCGCTCATGCACGCGTGGCGCAGCCTGGTGGGCGTGTCGTCCCTGGGCTGCTGGTTTTATGCGCTGGCCCACCTGCCCCTTCCTACCGCCATTACGCTCAACTACATGAGCAGCGTCTGGATTGCCGCCTTTCTGGTGGGAGGGGCGCTGCTCAACTGGCGTCCGGGCCAGAACTCGCCAGGATCCTCACAGCAAGGCCCGCTCGTGTTGACAGTTCTTGCAGGATTCGCCGGCGTGATCCTCATGCTGCGACCGACTCTCGATCAGAACCAGGCATTCGCAGGAGCCATCGGATTGCTATCGGGCATCGTGTCGGCCTTCGCGTACATGCAGGTCATCTCGCTGTCGCGGGTCGGCGAGCCGGAAACCAGAACCGTCTTTCTGTTTGCGGTCGGCTCGACGATTGCCGGAATGGTGGCCGTTGCGGTAACCGGCGTTTCGCCCTGGAACTGGCAGGGCGCGCTGTGGCTAGTTCCCCTCGGACTGTTCGCGTCAGGGGGACAGCTCTGCATGACGCGCGCCTATTCCAGTGCAAAGACACCCCGGCAGACCCTTGTGGTTGCGAATCTGAACTACTCTGGCATCGTTTTCGGTGGAATATTCGGAATCGTGCTTTTCAACGATGTGCTTCCCGCGATTGCCTGGATCGGCATGGCCATCATTTTGGTAAGCGGTGTTGCGGCAACGATTCTGCGCGGCCGCGCAGTGCCCGATTCGCCGGGCGAAGAGCACTGAAGTAGAAACATCGAAAACAGAGACAGCGAACACACAGACAGCGAACGCGTCCGCGACAAGGAAAATTATGTACACGCACCTCATCCAGATCGATCAGCTCAAAGAGCTTCTGAATCAAAAAAAACCATTGATGATCTTCGACTGCTCGTTCGATCTGATGAACCCGGCGTCGGGACATCAGGCGTACCTGGAATCGCATATTCCTCACGCGGTTTACGCGAACCTCGATACCGACCTGAGCGCCAAACACGGGGCGCCCGGGCCGCACGGTGAAGTGCTCACCACAACGGGTGCCGACGAGCCGGCATCCGGCGGTCGACATCCGCTTCCCTCTCGCGAACGATTCGCCTACTGGCTCAGCCAGGTGGGTCTGTCCAACGACATGCAGGCTGTCGTCTACGACCGCAATGGCGTGAACTACTGTGGTCGCCTATGGTGGATGCTCAAGTGGGCCGGCCACGATGCAGTGGCCGTTCTGGACGGAGGATTGCAGGCGTGGCAGGCAGCGGGCGAGCCCGTGGCATCCGGCGAAGAACCGGCGCACTTTCAAAGCAATTTTGTGCTCGGCGAGCCCCTGCGCAAACTGGTTACGGCAACCGAAGTCGAAGGGCAACTGGGGAGCGGCACGCAAACCATCATCGATGCACGTGGGGCGCCGCGCTATCGAGGTGAAGTTGAACCGCTGGACCCAGTCGCGGGACATATCCCGGGAGCAATCAATCGTCCGTTCAACATGAACTTCGACGCCGATGGCAAATTCAAATCGCCGGAAGTCCTGCGCAAGGAGTTCGAGGATTTGCTGCAGGGACGCGATCCGGCGACCATCGTCAACCAGTGCGGAAGCGGAGTGAGCGCCACTCCGAATGTGCTGGCCATCGAGCTTGCCGGACTGGGGCAACCTGCGTTGTTTGCAGGCAGCTGGAGCGAATGGTGCAGCGTTCCCACTCGCCCTGTAGAAAAGGGCTAATGCTTCGACTGAAGTTTTGGACTTCGCGCGTCGAGTGACCTAGTGCGAGTGGTGCGCGAAGTTCGCCACCGCCGTCACTAACCCGATGCCGATCAGCAGCCAGACGACCTGCGCGGCGGTCTGGCGCGCAGACAGCTTTTTCTGCAATTGCGGAATCAGATCGGCGAGTGCGACGTAGACGAAGCTGCTCGCGGCGATGACGAGAAAGTACGGCAGGTAGTCGTGCAGTCCATCGACCAGAAAGTAGCCGACGATGCCCCCTAATGCGGTCACCGAACCCGCCATAGACACCTTGACCAGCGCGGCGCGTTTGTTCGAATTCAAACGTCGCAGCACCACCAGATCGCCCATGTGATGCGGCACTTCATGTGCAAGCACCGCGAGGGTCGCGACGATACCCAGGCGAATGTCTGCGAGGAAGGCAGACGCGATCAGGATTCCGTCCCCGAAGCAGTGAACACTGTCGCCCGCAAGCACCGCCCATGAACCGGCGCGCCCCGGTTTGGCGTCGTGTGCATGGTCATGAACATGGCCGTGCGCATGACCATGATCGTGGTCGTGCGCATGGTCCTGCCCGTGCCCGTGGTCGTCGTTGTGTTCGTGGCCGTGATGCCAGAGCTCGGCCTTGTCCAGAAGAAAAAAGAAAACAACCGCAATCAGAAGCGTCGCGAATAAATTGTGCGGCTCGATGCTGCTTTCGAATGCTTCTGGAAGCAGATGCATGAAAGCGGTCGCGAGCAACGCACCCGCAGCCAGACTCAAAAGATGCTGCGAGAAACGCGCCAGCATGGCGAAGCTCAGAACGGCCGCGACCCAGACGCTTCCGACGCCGCAAACGATGGTGCCGACGATGATGAAAAGCAAAAGCATGAAACGAAACCTTCAATAAAAAAGCCGCCCTAAGCGGCAGCTTCACGCAGGCGCGTCCGGTGACAGACGACTCCATGCCATTTTGTATCTTAGCAACCGTGTCAACCCGGGCCTGCGAATCTCCGACGAACCAATAGGCGACCAAACCTTACACACTCGTAAGGCGAAGCGCAGTTTAGACTCCACGTCTCAGCCCGCACCAAATAACGTACTACTTACGTTCCAGGCGCGAGGTTATCCAACCCAATTTTCAGGAGATTTCATGCCAACGATTCGCGTCGACATGTTCGAAGGCCGCACGCCCGAACAAAAGAAAAAACTCATCACTGCATTGACCAACGCGGTTGTCGAATCGCTCGATGCCAAGCCGGAAAGCGTGATCGTCCAGATCACCGAAATGAAAAAAGAGCACTACGCGACGGCCGGCGTGCAGCACAGCGAGAAGAAGTAAGTTTCTTCTGCGACAGAGGGCTCACCAAGCCCGATCAGGACTCGACCGGAGTCCGCACCATATCCAAAAATAACACTGGAAAATTTATGCGGTACCTACTGCTTTTGCCATTTATCGGACTCCTTTGGGTCCCTTTCTATAACTCCGAAGCGCCCGTCCTCTTCGGCTTTCCTTTCTTCTACTGGTATCAATTCGCGTGGGTTCCGCTCACCGCCCTGATCATCTGGTTCGTCTACAAAGACGGCCTGAAAAAGGGAGATGAATGATGGGTACCAGCGGCAACATCAACTGGACGGCTCTAAGCGTCTTCATCTTCTTCTTCGCGCTCGTGACTGTCATGGGCTTTCTGGCTTCGCGCTGGCAAAGCGGCGGCAAGGAACACAAGGGCGAGCATCTGGACGAATGGGGTCTGGGCGGCCGTAATTTCGGCACCTGGATCACCTGGTTCCTGGTCGGCGGCGATTTCTACACCGCCTACACCGTCATCGCGGTCCCGGCATTGGTCTATGCAGTGGGAGCCTATGGCTTCTTCGCACTGCCCTACACCATCCTCGTGTACCCGATCGTGTTCATGATCATGCCCAAGCTCTGGCACGCCGCACACAAGGCGGGCCATGTGACGGCTGCAGACGTCGTTTACGGACGCTACGGTTCGCGCAAGCTGGAACTCGCGATAGCTATTACCGGCGTCGTCGCGACCATGCCTTACATCGCGCTCCAGCTGATCGGCATGGAAGTGGTCATCAAGGCCCTCGGCGTCACGGGCGAGTTGCCGCTCACCGCCGCGTTCATCATCCTGGCGCTGTACACCTACTCGGCTGGCTTGCGTGCTCCCGCACTCATCGCCTTCGTGAAAGATCTGATGATCTACATCGTGGTGCTGGTTGCAGTGGTGATCGTTCCGATGAAGCTCGGCGGCTACGGCGCAGTGTTCTCGTCGGCACGTGACGCGTTCGCGCTGAAGGGCGGCGCGACCGGCCTGACGCTGAAGACCCAGCAGATCCTTCCGTTCGCCACACTGGCGTTAGGCTCTGCAATGGCAGCGTTCATGTACCCGCACACGCTCACCGGCATCTTTGCCGCAAAGAGCGCCGACACGATTCGCAAGAATGCGGTGTTCCTGCCCGCGTATACCGTGCTCCTCGGCCTCATCGCCTTGCTGGGCTACATGGGCTACGCAGCCGGCATCAAGGTCACGTCGAACAACGATGTGGTTCCTGCGCTGTTCAACGCAATGTTCCCGAGCTGGTTCGCAGGCTTCGCCTTCTCCGCAATCGCCATTGGCGCGCTGGTTCCCGCAGCAGTCATGTCCATCGGTGCAGCCAATCTGTTCACGCGTAACTTCTGGAAGCCCTACGTGAACCCGAACGTGTCGCCGCAAGGTGAAGCGAAGGTCGCGAAGATGGTGTCGCTGGTCGTGAAGTTCGGCGCGCTGATCTTCATCGTGTTCCTGCCCACGAGCTTTGCGCTCGACTTGCAACTGCTCGGCGGTCTGTGGATTCTGCAAACCTTCCCGGCACTGGTGTTCGGTCTGTTCTTCGGCTGGTTCGGCGCCAACGCGCTGCTCACCGGCTGGGCGGCAGGCATCGTCGGCGGAAGCTTGCTGGTGTACATGGACGGCGTGAAACCTGTTCACACCTTCTTGATCGATGGCACGCCGTACACGATGTACACCGGCCTGATCGCGCTTGCGTTCAACGTCGTCGTCGCGGTCGTGGTGCAACTGGTGTTGGGCAAGGGCGGCTCCAAAGCGCCGGCTCTGCGTCACTAACAAATAACCAGCAGTCGATAGCAAAAACAAAAAGGGCCGGCGATGTTTTCATCGCCGGCCCTTTTTTATGCACTCGGATTTCTGCGTACCAGCTTCAATGCGCCTTGTCCCAGTTCGGCCCGACGCCCACTTCGGCAAGTAGCGGCACCTTCAGGTCGGCCACGCTGGCCATCAGGCGCGGCACCTCTTCGCGTGCCCAGTTCACTTCCGATTCGGGCACTTCGAACACCAGTTCATCGTGCACCTGCATGATCATGAGACTGCCCAGCTTCTGGTCGTCGATGACCTGCTGAATCTTCACCATGCTCTTCTTGATCAAATCCGCCGCTGTGCCCTGCATCGGCGCGTTGATAGCGGCGCGCTCGGCCCCAGCCCGCCGCGGGCCATTGGGTGAATTGATCTCAGGCAGGTACAGCCGTCTGCCGAACACGGTCTCGACGTAGCCCTTCGATTTCGCGCTGGCTCGCGTCTCGTCCATGTACTGCTTCACGCCGGGATACCGCTGGAAATAACGCTCGATGTAGTTGCGAGCCGCCGTGTTGTCGATGCCCAGATTCCGCGCAAGGCCGAAGCTGCTCATACCGTAGATCAAACCGAAGTTGATGACCTTCGCATAGCGACGCTGCTCGCTCGACACCTCGGCCTTCGGCACACCGAACACTTCGGCAGCCGTCGCGATGTGCACGTCTTCCTTCTCGGCGAACGCTCTCAGCAATGATTCATCGCCACTGATGTGCGCCATGATTCGCAGCTCGATCTGCGAATAGTCGGCGCTGACGATCACGCGCCCTTCCGGCGCGACGAATGCTTCGCGCACACGACGCCCTTCAGGCGTGCGAATCGGAATGTTCTGCAGGTTGGGATCGTTGCTCGACAAGCGCCCGGTCACAGCCACCGCCTGCGCGTAATGGGTGTGCACACGGCCGCTCGATGGCAAAGCCATTTGCGCGAGCTTGTCGGTGTAGGTGCCCTTCAACTTCGAGAGCCCTCGATGCTCGAGAATCTTCGCCGGTAGCGGGTAGTCTTCGGCAAGCTTCTCCAGCACCTCTTCGTCGGTACTGGGTGCGCCGGTCGCTGTTTTCTTGACGATAGGCAAACCGAGTTTGGTGAAGAAAATTTCGCCGATCTGCTTGGGACTTCCCAAATTGAAAATCTGACCCGCCAGCTCATGCGCTTCGCGCTCCAGCTGCATGATCCGCTGCCCCAGCTCGTGGCTCTGGTTCGCCAGAGTTTTCGCATCGATCAGAACGCCGTTGCGCTCGATCCGATACAGCGCTTCGCTGCTTTCGATTTCCAGCTCGTAAATGCCACGTAGCCTGTCGTCTGCCTCGAGCTTCGGCCACAAAGCCAGATGCACATCGAGCGTTTGATCCGAGTCCTCGCACGAGTACTCGGCGGCCTTCGCAATCTCTACCTGCGCGAACGAAATCTGGCTTGCGCCCTTGCCGCACAAATCTTCGTAGTTGATGCCGCTGCGTCCCAGATGACGCTCTGCCAGACTCGCGAGTCCGTGGGGACGATGCACTTCGAGCACGTAGCTTTGCAGCATGGTGTCGTGCCGGTACCCCTGCACTTCGATTCCATGATTGGCGAACACGTGGCGGTCGTATTTGACGTGCTGCCCCAGCTTCTTTTTCGATCCGTCTTCGAGCCACGGCTTGAGCTTTGCGAGCACCTCGTCGATCGGCAGTTGGGCCGGCGCATCGGCATAGTTGTGGGCCAACGGGATGTACGCCGCTTCGCCCGGTTTCACGCTGAAACTCAGGCCGACGATACGGGCGCGCATTTCGTCGAGAGAATCGGTTTCGGTATCGACCGCAACCAGCTCCGCCGCCTTGATCTTGTCGAGCCAGGCGTCGAACAATTCCCAGGTCATTACCGTGTCGTAGGAAAGATTGGTCGCCTTCGAAGCGGCTTCGAGCGCCGGTTCGTCGAACAATCCGAACGAGCCGTCGGGAGCTTTGCCCTTGCCCTGAGATTTCTTCTTGCCCGCCCCCTTCTCTTCGCCCACGCCGATCATTTCCGGCTGCACGCTTTCGGAATCGATCGTACGAACGAGGCTCTTGAAACCATATTTTTCGTAGAAGGCACGCAGCGAATCGACGTTTTGTCCGGCAATCTGCAATGCGTCCAGCGACGGCAGGCCGGCCACGTGTTCGGTCAGGTCGCAATCCCGGCGAATCGTCACCAGACGGCGCCCCTGGGGTAGCCAGTCGACCGCCTTGCGAAGGTTTTCGCCTGCCACGCCTTTGATCTCGGACGCCCGGGCCACGAGGTTGTCCAGCGACCCGTATTCGTTGAGCCATTTCGCCGCCGTTTTCGGGCCGACTTTTTCGACGCCCGGAACGTTGTCGACCGTGTCTCCTACCAGCGTCTGGTAGTCGACCATCAACGAAGGCGGAACCCCAAATTCTGCGGTCACGCCAGCAACATCCCGGCGCTTGCCGTTCATGGTGTCGATGATGGTGATGTGCTCGTTCACCAGCTGGCTCATATCCTTGTCGCCGCTCGACACGATCACCTCGATTTGCTGCTGCGCCGCAACATGAGCCAGGGTACCGATCACGTCGTCGGCCTCTACGCCAGGCACGTCGAGTACTGCCCAGCCCAGCAACTTCACCACCTCGTGGATGGGCTCGATCTGGCTGCGCAGATCGTCCGGCATCGGCGAGCGGTTGGCCTTGTATTCGGGGTACCACTCGTCCCGGAAAGTCGGGCCTTTGGCGTCGAACACGCAGGCGGCGTAATCGGCGCGCACTTCCCGCCGCAGCGCCTGCATCATGTTGATCATTCCCCGGATGGCGCCAGTGGCCGGGCTGCTCGGGTCGTCGGGGGAGGCCCGAAGGTCGGGCATGGCGTGGAATGCCCGATAAAGGTAGCTGGACCCGTCGACCAGAAGCAGGGTCTTCTTGTTTGTAAGATTTACGTCACTCATTCGGACATTGTGCACGGGTGGATATCCCTGCCAGCCTACAATCCGCACATGCGCGCACTACCTTTCATCCTCGTCCTGGCAGCCTTCGCCACCAGCGCGATCGCTCAAACCCCCCTCATCGAGAAATCGACTGAGCCGGCGACGAAATTCGATCAAAAGGCAGAGCGCATTCACAACGAAGATGCATCGAACAAAATCGATGAACTCAAAGTCGGCGGCGAGACCAAATCGGTCACTGTTCAGCCCAAGAACAGCAGCATGCCCGAATACGAAATACTTCCGCCCGCACGCAACCGTGCCGGCGCTGTGGGTCGCGACGGTTCCGAAGGCACGCAGCAGCCGCGTGTCTGGAACATCATGAAGTTCTAAACGGGGTTTTCAGGATGGCGGTATTCACCGAGGTTTCCGAAGAGGAAGCACAGAGCCTGCTGGATCGCCTTCAGCTAGGCCAGTTGACCCAGCTTCGAGGCATCGAAGGCGGCATCGAAAACACCAACTACTTCGCGACCACCGAGAAAGACGGAGCCAGCCACGATTACGTGCTTACCGTGTTCGAGCGCCTGAGCTTCGAGCAACTGCCCTTCTATCTGCATCTCATGAAGCATCTGGCGCAGAACGGTGTTCCGGTTCCCGATCCGAGCGCAGACAAGGCGGGCGACATTCTTCACACGGTCAAGAACAAGCCTGCAGCAGTTGTGAACCGGCTGGCTGGCAAAAGCGAACTGTCGCCGACTGCCGACCATTGCGCGGCGCTGGGCAAGACACTCGCGGAGATGCACTTGGCGGGCAAGAGCTTCAATCGTTCGCAGCCTAATTTGCGTGGGCTGCCTTGGTGGAACGAAACGGTTCCGAAGATTCTGGAGTTTCTAACACCCGAGCAATCGGCATTGCTTCAGAGCGAACTCGCTTACCAAAATCACATTGCGGCATCGTCCAACTATGCAGGCCTGCCTCGCGGCCCGATCCACGCCGATCTGTTCCGCGACAACGTCATGTTCGACACCGCCGAAGACGGATCGCCCAAGCTCTCCGGCTTCTTCGATTTCTATTTCGCCGGCGTCGACTCGTTCCTGTTCGACGTGGCGGTTTGCCTGAACGACTGGTGCATAGACCTGTCCACCGGCATTTCCGACGACGATCGGGCTCGCGCCTTGATTGCTGCCTATCAATCGGTTCGCCCGCTCGAAGGTCCGGAACGACGCCTTCTTTCTGCCATGCTTCGAGCAGGTGCCTTGCGATTCTGGATCTCACGTCTTTGGGATTTTTATCTGCCTCGCGAAGCCGCCATGCTGCAGCCGCACGACCCGACTCATTTCGAGCGGGTGCTTAAAGCTCGAATTAGTCACGCTTTCGCGCTTTGAAGCGCACGAATCGCCGAACAATGAAACTGAAAATAGTCAAAGCGCGTATTGGTTTGCAGTGGGTGCGACTAGGTATGCGCACTTTCTTCAGACAACCTCTTGCAATGGCGGGACTGTTTTTCTTGTACATGGCGATGATTTCCGTTGCGACACTTATTCCGGTCATCGGCACGTTGATCGCGCTCGGGCTATTGCCCGCCGCGACGCTGGGACTCATGGCTGCGTCGCAGGAAGCCGATCGCGGCAAGTTTCCGATGCCGTCGATTCTGGTGTCGGCCTTTCGCGCCGGTAAACAGGAAATGCGCGCCATGTTGACGCTCGGCGTGCTCTACGCCGCCGGATTCCTGATCGTGCTGGCTATTTCGTCGCTGTTCGACGGCGGCCAGTTCGCAATGCTCTATTTGATGGGCGGCGAGATGACGCGCGAGCTCGCGCAAACGCCAGATTTCCGCACCGCGATGCTCGTTGCGCTGGCTTTGTACCTGCCGCTGTCCCTCATGTTCTGGCACGCACCTGCGCTGGTCCACTGGCATGGCGTGCCGCCGGTGAAGAGCCTTTTCTTCAGCTTCATTGCCTGCTGGAAAAACTTCGGCGCTTACACCCTTTACGGCATTGGCTGGGCGGGAGTGTTCGCCGGCTCGATCATCGTCATTTCGCTTTTTGCGGCGCTCATGAACAGCGAAACATTCGCGGCCTACGCAATGTTCCCGCTGGCACTGCTGATGGCGGCGATGTTCTTCACCTCGATCTATTTCACATTCCGCGACAGCTTCGTTTACACCCAGGACACCCCAGGAGAGCAGGATGACACAACACACATTGCAAGGCCGTAGAGAAGACGAAGTTCTGTGGTTCCAGCGGCGCGACTTCCTGCAAGGCGCGGCGGCCTTCGTGGCTGCAGGCGGATCGGCGGCGGCACACGCGCAATCGCGAAGCAACGTAGTAACCCTGCGCGGAGACGGCCTGATCAACGGCCAGCGGCTGACCAATCAGACCGTGGTGCAAACCGGCGACGAGATCCAGACCGGCCCAGGCTCCGATCTGGTGTTCACGCTGGGTAACGCAGCTTTCCAGGTTCGCGAGAACTCGATGATGAAAGTGGAACGAGGTCGTACCTTGAGCACGGTCAGCATTCTGCGAATCCTCACAGGCGCAGTTGTGAGTGTCTGGGGCAGAGGAACGTCGCGCGAGATCATCACGCCTACGCTCACCGCCGGCATTCGCGGTACAGGTGTGTACACCGAGGTGTTCGCCAAGGACGACTACCGCAGCTATTTCTGCAACTGCTACGGCACGGTCGATATGGACGCAGGCTACGACAAGGTGGTGAGCGTGGCCCAGTATCACCAAGCTTTCTGGGGCGAAGCGGTCGCCGTCAACGGACGCCTTCTCCGCAAAGGCCCGCTGATCAATCACACCGACGAAGAACTCGAAAATCTTGCTGCGCTGATCGACCAGCGAACCGCATGGCAGATCGCCGGTCGCAAGGGCAAGAAAGACAGCACTGGCTACATCGACGATGTGCCGGGACGCGTGAACCCGGCAGAGCTGCTCGGAACGCCTCAAGCGCCTCGCTCCTGAGCGAGGCTGCAGGCTTACTCCACAGGAGTGAGTTTTGCCACCGACAGCGCCAGCCACTTCACGCCGTGACGCGGGAAGTTGACTTGCGCTCGTGCATCCGCTCCCACGCCTTCCAGCGACAGCACGACGCCCTCGCCGAACTTGGTGTGAAACACCTTCATCCCCGATTTCAAGCCGTGCGAGGGCACCGCTTTTTGCGGAGGAGTAGGCGGCGATGCGAACGACGACGAATCGAGGCCGCTCGACCCGAAAGCGGGTGATGCGTAGTTACGACGCCCGCCGTATTGGCCATAGGCCTGACTGCCCATACCGGCGCCGAACCCCTGCCCTTTGGGCGTGATCCACTTCAGTGCCGACTCGGGAAGCTCGTCGAAGAACCGACTCTTGACGTTGTAGCGAGTCTGTCCGTGCAGCAATCGAGTCTGCGAATGACTCAGGTACAAGCGCTCGCGAGCTCGAGTAATGGCCACGTACATCAGACGCCGCTCTTCCTGCAGACCGTCCATGTCGCTCATCGAGTTCTCATGCGGGAACAAGCCCTCCTCCATGCCGGTAATGAACACGCAGTCGAACTCCAGGCCCTTTGCCGAGTGAACAGTCATCAGCTGAATCGCTTCCTGCCCGGCTTGCGCCTGGTTGTCTCCGGACTCGAGTGCAGCGTGCGTGAGGAAAGCCGCGAGCGGCGACAGCGTCTCACCGGTTTCTGCGTCGGGCGCAAGTTCGATCGCTTCGGCGAATAGGTTCGGAAGCGGCGTGTTTTCGACAGGCAAAGATGGATCCAGCCCCTGACTCACCGGCGACTGGCCCAACTCGTCGATGGGCAGTGCGACCGCATCCCGACCGAAGCCCTCCTGCGTCACGAAACTCTCGGCCGCGTTCACGAGTTCTTCCAGGTTTTCGACGCGATCCGCGCCTTCCCTGTCGGCCTTGTAATGCTCGATCAACCCACTTTGGTCCAGCACGATGTCGATGATTTCGCGGAGAGACAGATTGCTCGTCTGCTCGCGCATCACGTCGATCTTCGCGACAAATGCGCCGATGTTCGCGCCGGCTTTGCCAGTGACAGTGCTCACCGCGTCGTGCAACGAACAGCCGGCAGAACGCGCTGCATCCTGCAACTGCTCCAGGCTTCTGGCGCCGATTCCTCGCGGCGGAAAATTCACGACACGCAGAAAACTGGTGTCATCGTGCGGGTTCTCGAGAATCCTCAAATACGCCAGCGCGTGTTTGATTTCCGCCCGCTCGAAGAATCGCAATCCGCCATACACCCGATACGGCAGCGCCGCATTGAAGAGCGCCGTTTCGATCACCCGACTCTGCGCATTGCTACGGTACAGCACCGCGATTTCGCTGCGTCGATAGCCGTCTTTGGTGCCATCGCCGCGAATGAGCTGCCGCATCTCCTCGACCATCCATTGCGCTTCCGCGAAGTCGCTGGTGGATTCGTAAACACGCACCGGCTCGCCCGGGCCCTGATCGGTGCGCAGGTTCTTGCCGAGCCGATTGCTGTTGTGGCTGATCAACTCGTTGGCCGAGTCGAGGATGTTGCTGTAGCTGCGGTAGTTCTGCTCCAGCTTGATCTGATGCTTCACCTCGAACTCACGCACGAAGTCGGCCATGTTGCCCACGCGTGCGCCTCGGAACGCATAGATGCTCTGGTCGTCGTCGCCCACCGCAATCACGCTGCCACCAGCCAGCGGCGGGCCGAACGACGTGAAGCCGGCAAGCTGTTTGATCCACGCGTATTGAAGCTTGTTGGTGTCCTGAAACTCGTCGATCAGAATGTGGCGGAACCGCCGGTTGTAGTGCTCGCGAATCGGCGCGTTGTCTCGTAGCAGCTCGAAGCTTCGAAGCATGAGTTCACCGAAATCGACAACGCCTTCACGCTGGCACTGATCTTCGTACAGCGCGTAGATTTCCGCCTTCTTGCGCGACTGCGCATCGGTCACTTCGACGTCTTTCGGGCGCAATCCATCTTCCTTGCAACCCGCAATGAACCACTGCGTCTGTTTAGCAGGAAATGCCTCGTCGTCCACCTTGTATTGCTTCATCAATCGCTTGATGGCCGACAACTGGTCTTGCGTATCGAGAATCTGAAAAGTCGAGGGAAGGTTCGCGAGCTTGTAATGCGCGCGCAAAAGGCGGTTGCACAAACCGTGGAAGGTGCCTATCCACATGCCGCGTACATTCACCGGCAACATGGCCGACAGACGCACCATCATTTCCTTGGCGGCCTTGTTGGTGAAGGTCACGGCCAGGACGCCACCGGGCGATACCTGACCGGTCTGCAGCAGCCAGGCGATACGCGTGGTCAGCACCCGGGTCTTGCCCGATCCTGCACCGGCAAGAATGAGCGCGTGTTCGGCTGGAAGGGTGACCGCCGCGCGCTGTTCGGGGTTGAGGCTGGCGAGGATCGGCAGATCCTGGCGAGGGTCTGGACGGGCTTCTGGTCGGGCAGAAATGCCGGACGGTTCATTTGAAAACATGAGCCATTGTAGAAAGCAAAAACACCCTATAAGCCTTCGCTTATGAAAGGCCTGAAACGGGTCGGTAGAATCAATCACCGGGCCCAAGATTCTTGAGGTCCGGTTTTTTCGACCGGATCCAAGCCAAGCGCTCCTCGCCCCCGGAACTATCCCGGCGAGAACCTCAACAGGAGCTTGGAATCATGGAAATTTTCGATTACGACAACGTCCTTTTATTGCCGCGCAAATGCCGCGTCGAAAGCAGGTCCGAATGCGATGCCAGCGTGGAGCTCGGCGGTCGTTCATTCAAGATCCCGGTGGTCCCCGCCAACATGAAAACCGTCGTCGACGAGTCCATCTGCACATGGCTCGCGAAGAACGGCTATTTCTACGTGATGCACCGCTTCGATCTCGACAACGTCAAGTTCGTCCGCGACATGCACGACAAAGACCTTTTCGCTTCGATTTCGCTGGGCGTGAAAAAGGCAGACTACGACACAGTCGATCAATTGCTGGCGGTAAATCTGATCCCCGAATACATCACGATCGATATCGCGCACGGCCATGCCGACAGCGTTAAAAACATGATCGGATATTTGAAAGAAAAACTGCCGGCGTCGTTCGTGATTGCGGGCAACGTGGGCACGCCCGAAGCCATCATCGATCTGGAAAATTGGGGTGCCGATGCAACCAAGGTGGGCATCGGTCCGGGCAAGGTCTGCATCACGAAACTCAAGACCGGATTCGGCACTGGCGAGTGGCAGTTGTCCGCGCTCAAATGGTGCGCTCGCGTCGCCACCAAACCGATCATTGCAGACGGTGGAATTCGCGAACACGGCGACATCGCCAAGAGCATCCGATTCGGCGCAACCATGGTCATGATCGGCTCGATGCTGGCGGGTCACGAAGAATCACCGGGCCAGACTGTCGAAGTCGAGGGCAAGCTGTTCAAAGAGTATTACGGCTCGGCCAGCGACTTCAACAAGGGCGAGTACAAGCACGTCGAAGGCAAGCGAATCCTCGAGCCGGTCAAAGGCATGTTGAGCGACACATTGCGTGAGATGGAAGAAGACGTGCAAAGCTCCATCAGCTACGCCGGCGGCAAGAAGCTGATGGACATCCGCAAGGTGAACTACGTGATCATCGGCGGGACCAACGAAGGCGAACATCTGCTGATGTAAGTCTTCGAAGGTGGGCGCCATGCGCGCTTGGATTTAGCTTTTCAGCAGATCCAGCGCGGTATTCGGAACAGCCCTGGATCAGCTTTTCAGCAGATCCAGCGCGGTATTCGGAACAGCCCTGGATCAGCTTTTCAGCAGATCCAGCGCGTAGTGATGAAGCGGGTCGCCGTGGGTGGTGAGCGCCGTCAAAATCGAGAAGTGATTGTGTCCGGGAAGCGCCTCGCATACCGGCACTACATCGGTTCCCCATGCCTTTTGCGTGAGCGTGTTCTGGCGAATGAATTCGTCGCTTTCCTTCGCGCCGACCACCGAGAACAGCACCATGTTTTTGGGCTTCGGAAGAAACGCCGGACTCGCACGCAAGGACTCTTCTTCGCTGATGTTCAGGTCTGCAATAAAGGGGGTGTACTTGATCGGAATCAGATCGTTCAAGGGCGAGATGGCCAGTCCGTTGCGCATGACGTTATCCGGCAATGAACGGTCGTAGGCAGACCAGTTGCACGTAGCCAGCATCGATGTCAGATGACCACCGGCCGAATGACCCGCGACAGTGATGCGCTTCGGATTACCGCCGTATTTGCGGATGTTCTTGTGCACCCAGGCGACGGCTTTCACCATCTGCATGGTGATGTCCGAGATCGTGATCGGCTTGTCTTTGGTGCCGGGGCAAAGGTCGTAATCGGGCACTACGACGCAAACACCGTGCGAGGTGAACGCGGGACCAACGAAGGACGATTCCGATTTGCTCATGGCACGCCAGAATCCACCGTGAATGAAGATCAGGACGGGAGCATCCGGCTCCGACGCGGGGAAGATATCGAGCTTCTGGCGCGGCGAGTCTCCGTACGATATGTCGAGCTTGCAATCGGGCACTTCCCGCGCGGCTTCCGAGTCGGAAATCCACTTGGCGACGTACTCGGCCATGTTGGGCACGAGCTTGCTATTCTGGTATTGGCTATCGAGCCATTGACCGTCGAGGTTTTGCACGGACTTCTCCTGAAGATATTTGCGAAAGACGCATTGAAGCATCAATCGGGCCGGGTCATCCAGAAACGCGCGATTTTTACGGCATAATTCGAGGCTTGCCCACGCGGCATCAGGTTTTAAATGTGGGCTCTTAGCTCAGTTGGTAGAGCAGCGGACTCTTAATCCGTAGGTCGAGTGTTCGAGTCACTCAGGGCCCACCACCCACTTAAATCAAAGAAAAAACCCGCTTTCATCGCTGAAAGCGGGTTTTTGTTTTTGGGGTTTGAAATGTCGAAGCAAATACCTTGAAGTCCGCGCTTCGGCTTTCCCTTTAAAACCGGCTTGGCGGGCAAACGTCACAATTTTCCGCAATAAAGGTCGAGCCGTTCAGGTAAATTGAACTCAATGCAAAGGCATCGACATAACTTCGGTTCAGGACCGCATCCTCAACGTCCTCGGACTTTTTAGATACTTGAAGTGGAAAGCAACATGACAGCACGGCCAAACGAATCGCGGCGCCTCGCGGAGCTTCGAAGGCTCATGATTCTCGACTCCTCGGAAGAGACCGCATACGACGACATCACTCGCCTGGCTGCGGAAATGACAGGCACTCCCATCTCCCTGATTTCGCTGGTAGATGAAGAGCGCCAGTGGTTCAAATCCAAGGTGGGCCTGGATGTCAAGGAAACGCCGCGCAACTGGTCCTTCTGCTCGCACGCGATCGAAGATCCCGAGCATGTGCTGGTCGTGAAAGACGCTCAGCTTGACGAGAGGTTCAAAGACAACCCGCTGGTCACCGGCGCCCCCAACATTCGCTTCTACGCAGGGGCTCCGCTGATCACGCCCTCCGGTGAAGCGATCGGCTCGCTCTGCGTGATCGATTCCAAGCCGCGCGAGCTAGACCCTGAAAAGCTGAAAGAACTTCAGTTCCTTGCGAATCAGGTTATTGCGATGATGGAAAAACGCGCCGAATTTCTAGGTTTGTTCGAAAAGGACGAAGCCAAGTAGTTCGGCCAACAGGTCATCGGATCTCAGCCCTTGAGCTTTCGATGACCCCATCTCGCAACTCCTACGATCAGCGCTCCTGCCGGGCCGATCAAGAGAAGATTCCACAGCGGAATGAACAGCAGGCCCAACGCCGCCGTGGAGCTCGTGGGCCTCACGAACACCTGATAGAACATCATCGCGTCGGCTGTCAGGCACAACACCTGCGCACCGATCGCGAGAGGTGCCAGCGCGGATTTTCGTGCGACAAAAAACCAGATGGCGTAGGGCAGCATCGACCACAGCCACAGGCCGATGACGAAGGTGTTGATCTCCGGCCCGACTTGTACAAATGCCGTGTACGAATGCAGCAGCACGCCGCACAGACTCAGCCCAAAGGCGATGCGCTGCGACGCGCTCGATTCATTCATGGCTACCGTGCGCCTTTCAAAAGTTTTGCGACTTCCGGCCACACATCAATTCCGCGCTTCTTGAGTTCATCGTCATATGTATTCGACGGAAACGCGGTGATCGCCTGCGCGAAGCTTGGTCTCGCGCGTATGTCGTTAAACCAGCGCGACACCTCTGGCAGCCCGGCCCACATCTGATCCAGACCGAGTCGATCCAGGCGAGTGACGTACGGCGTGATCGCGACATCGGCAAGCGAATAACTATCGCCCGCCAGCCACTGGCTTGATTCGAGCGCGGCGTTCATACCTGCCAAAAGTTTCTCGTAGTGCCATACCGCCTCTTCCACGCACTGCGCGTCGAATCCCCTCTCGAAAATCTCCATCTGCTGCGCCGCGCGACTTCGGTCGGGATAGGTAGAAAGGCGCTGCTCCCACTGTTCTCTGGTGTGATTCGCCCTCACCTGCGGCGCGAACGCCGACACGAAGGACAGACAACCGCAGGCCGCCTGCAAACCATCGTCGGGACGACGCATCCATAATCGCATTCGCGCCCTCTCGAATGCCGAGGCGGGTCGTAGCGAGAACTCCGGAAATTCGTCTTCGAGATATTCCAGGATCACGCTCGACTCGATCACTATGTTTCCATCGTGATCGAGCGCCGGCACCACCCCGCGCGGGTTGATCCGCAAATACGCCTCGGACAAATGCTCGCGGTTCATGAGATCGACCTCGATACCGGTCCATTCGAGTTGCTTCTCATAAAGCGCAATGCGGATTTTTTGCGCCGCCGACGAAACGTTGTGGTGGTAGAGACGGATCATTTGAGTGCAATCGAATTCTTTTATGCTTTGCAGCATCCTAACGACCCCTGGCTCACGACATGACGGCAGATGAGCGCTTCCAGCAAACCGCGAAAACGCTGGGCTACAACTTCGACGGCGAGATCAAGATTGGTGGCAACTACGTGCCCTTGGTTCGGCATGGCGATCAGATATTCATCAGCGGGCAAGTTCCGCGCGTCGGCGAGAGGGTCGTGTTTACCGGGCGCGCAGGCAGCGAGGTGTCGTTGCAGGACGCCCAACTCGCGGCGAAGGTTTGCGCGATGCGTGCGCTGGCGCTGCTCCAACAATCGGTTGGATCGCTGGACGCAATCAAGCAGATCCTGCGGGTGACTGTGTACACGCAGTGCACCGACAGCTTCACGCTGCACAGCGAAGTCGCGGACGGCGCATCGGAAGTGCTGTTTTATGTGCTCGGCAACGCAGGGGCGCACACCCGCACATCGGTTGGCGTTTTGCAACTGCCCAAGAACGCCACCGTCGAACTCGATCTCATTGCCGCAGTTTGACTCAGTCAGTCGTCTTCGCCGTCGTCGGACTTGGCGGTGTTGTCGACGAAGTCTCGCAAGAGCCGTCCGTAGGCGTTCACCGTCACACCACCGCTGCTCACGATGTGCCCGCTCATCTCGAACTCGTCGGACGAAAACTGGCCGATCAGATCGAGCGATATCTCCACGGCATCGCCGAAGACTTGCGACAGAGGCTTCGAGTGCCGTGCAATCACGAGACTGGATTCGACGGCCCCGGTGTTTTCGTCGGCGTGATAAGTGCCTTGATAGGTGTGGCAGCTATCGCCACCATTGATTTGCCCGTTGCGCACGACCACCATTCCGTCTCCGGATTCGCCGCCCATCGAGATGAATACGATTCTGTAGATGCCTTCGCGCATGATTTCCTAGCCTGCTGTAACCGCCAATAACCGTAAATTTGCGTCCTCGTTCAGTTTACGACGAGCCAACCTGACGACGGCAAGGGCTTGTGTGCACGGGCCGTCGAATCGCAACGCAACGCGGTTAAATCCTCACTCGCGCGCCGACAAGAGCCGCAATTTCCCGACGAGACAAGGGTTCAAGTGCGCCCCGCCCGATCGCACGCACCTCACGACAACCGGTCTCTTTTATGAACTTCGCTCTTTTTGCCCTGGCCATGTCGGCCTTCGGAATCGGCACCACCGAATTCGTGATCATGGGTCTGCTCCCCGAAGTGGCTCGCGATCTGGGCGTCACGATTTCGTCTGCGGGTTTGCTCATCACCGGCTACGCGCTCGGCGTTGCCATAGGCGCGCCGATCATGGCGCTCCTCACCGCCCGATTCCCCCGCAAGCGCGCCCTCGTCGGACTCATGCTGATTTTCATTGTCGGCAACGCGATGTGCGCGTCATCCGGCAGCTATTCGGTGCTGATGGTCGCGCGTGTACTGACCGCGTTGTGCCACGGAGCGTTCTTCGGCATCGGCGCGGTGACTGCCGCAAGCGTGGTGGAGCCGCATCGACGCGCGTCTGCAGTTGCTTTGATGTTCAGCGGCCTGACACTCGCCAACGTGCTGGGCGTACCGCTTGGAACCGCGCTGGGTCAAGCGGCCGGATGGCGAATGACGTTCTGGGTGGTCTCTGCTATCGGGGTGCTTGCACTTATCTGCCTCGTGCGATTTCTGCCTGCCGACAAAGCGGTAGAAGAATCGAGTATCCGCACCGAAATACGCGCTTTGAGGCGAGGCAACGTGTGGATCGCGCTGGCCACCACCGTGCTGTTCAGCGGTTCGATGTTCGCGCTCTTCACCTATATCGCGCCAATCCTGAACGACATCACCGGCATTTCGTCGCGTGGTGTGACCTACATGCTGCTGCTGATCGGCGTTGGGCTCACTATCGGCAATCTGGTCGGTGGACGCCTTGCCGACTGGAAGCTGGGCGCCACTCTCGTCGGATCCGCGATCGTCATTGCTGTGCTGCAGGTTGCTTTCTACTGGCTCAGTGCGTCGGTGGTTCCCGCCAGCGCCACTCTGTTCCTGTGGGGCGCCGCGAGCTTCGCGGCCTGCTCCGCTTTGCAATTCAACGCCATGCGTGTCGGTTCGGATGCTCCCAATCTCATCTCCACGCTCAACATCGGCGCTTTCAACGCCGGAAATGCGCTGGGAGCATGGGCTGGAAGCGTCGTCATCGATGCAGGGCTGGGGCTCAGGAACATCACGCTGACGGCTGCCGGTATCGCGATGCTCGCGCTGGTCTTTAGCTGGATAGGCACACGAATCAAATCGCCCGCGTCGAACAATGCCGCTTTGGACGCTGAACCAATCAAGGGCTGACCTCACTCATCCTGTTCCACAGTGTTGCTTCAACGAGCAAAAGAGCACTGAAAGTAATACAAAAGATTTAATAAAAGCCCTCCTTCACCTACCATCCTCGTGTAATACAAAGGATGTAATTCATGGTGTTCGAGGTGACGGAGACGACAAAAAATCAAGGGCGGTCCTTTTTCGAGAGGCTCGCCTTTTTTTCGCCTGAGAAGTCCAGAACGGGAGTATTTGCCTCGTTCCCAGCGTTCGCTGCACTTGCCGCAGTTGCCGCACTCGCCGCACTCGCTTTGGCGCCCAGCCCTGCGTTCGCGGCCATCGGCGCGGCAGTCACGCTCGATGTGAACGCGCCCACGGCCATCTACCCTGGGCAGTCGACCAAACTGAAGCTGACCCTGTCCAACAGCAATTCAGGCTCGGCACTTTCTTCCGTCGGCTTTGCGAGCACGCTCGGGGGCACCCTGCCTAACGGGCTGAAAGTAGCCGGCCCGGTCGAATACGAATGCACCGATCCGAACACGAGGGCGGTCACTCCCGGCTTGGGCGTGGTGACTGCGGAAAACGGAACCCAGGCGATCTCGTTAAGCGGCGGCGTCATTCCAGCAGCTTCGCCTACGCAGCAAGGGCAGTGCACATTGCTGATTCCGGTCACCGCAGGTGCTTCGACCACCAATGCAGCCGTCTATTCGTATTCGATCGCTCACGACCAGGTCACTGGCTTCGACGGCACGCCGCAAGCGAACTCGGGCGACGTGTCGCAATCGGTCAACGTGCTGCGAGCGATCCTGCCGACGATTCAGATGACCGCCTCGAACACGACGCTGGTGATTGGCGGCGCTTCGTCGACTGTCACGGTGACGATCAACAACCCCAATCCTTTCCCGCTTCCCGGCTTCGGAATCTCGAATGTTTTTCCAAGCGTTCCGGGAATCGCCACCCCGTTGATCCGGGTGGCCGATGCGCCCAATGCGACATCGACCTGCACCTCCACCGGCACCCGTGCAAGCTTCAGCCCCCAACCCGGCGCGTTCTCGGTCAACGCTGCCGACGGCGTTGTCGCAGCCAACAGCAGCTGCACCGTCAAGTTCGATGTGCAGGGCAATTCGAGTGGCACCGCGTTCTCGGCGTCTGCGGTGAATCAGATCAACGCCATTACGGGCTTCATCAACTCGATCGGGCTGCCGGCGCAGTTGAACGCGCAAGTCACGCTCACGGTTCGCTCTCCTTTGCAGCTTGCGTTGTCGTTCGCGCATGCATCGCTCGCCAGCGGCGAAGCAGACAACATGACCGTGCGATTGACCAACAGCGGCAACGTGCCGCTGACAATCACCTCGTTCACCAACGATGCGATCGACGGCAGCGCGCCGGGGAACCTGTCGACGTCGGGACTCAAGGTAGCGAGCGTCGCCACCACCTGCAGCGGATCGACTGCGTCGGTGACTCCGAACAGCACCGGATTGACGCTCACTGGAGGAGTCATCGCAGCCGGATCGAACTGCACCGTGACCGCGAAAATCGTCGGTATTTCGGCCACTGCGGGCATTCCACAGTCGTTCACCAACAGTATTCCGGCGGGTGCTGTCGGGCTCACCACGCCAGGCATCGTGAGCGAGTCGAAACAGGCCGCGATTCTCGTGGCCGACAGCATCAGCGTAGCGAAGGCGCAATCGTTCACGCCGTTCGTTCCTGGCAGTCCAGGCGGATACACCCTCACATTCACGAACTACTCCGCCTCAGATCAAAGCAACGTCACGGTGACGGACGATCTGAAAAACGGAATGACGTTTCTCACCGGCATCGTGAACGGCGTCGACTACACGCCCACCATTACCGGCACGGGTTGCGTAGGCGTATCCACACCGAGTGCCGTCGGCGCCAGCCGCGCGGTGATTGCGATCGACACGATTCCCGCGCGCACCAATCCCAACGCACCTGCAAGTTGCGTCGTGAAGTTCTCGGTGCTGGTTCCGGTGACCGCAACCGGCTCGATGACCAATGCAATCGCGCAAGGCGGTGTTTGCGTTGCGGGCGTCTGCACCACTCAGGCGGTGGCGCAGATCAGCACGACCACCGATACCGCCGTCCTCGCGGCAACGGCGAACTTCGCGTCTGCGGGCCCGTTCCTCGAAGGCACGGTCGTTCGACTCAACTACACGCTTACCAACAAATCGAACAACGCTCTGAGCGGCGTGTCGATTGCCAACACCCTCCCCACGGCGGGCGCTGCAGGACAGTTGAGCATCGCGCCGAACCCGAACATTGCATCGACTTGCGGCGGCACCATCGTGGCCGCGCCAGGGGCTACTTCTCTGGCTCTCAACAACGGAACGATCGCGGCGCGCGCAGCTAACGGCACAGGCGCGAACGGCACCTGTACCTTGAGCGTCGATGTCATCGGATCTGCCGGAGCCTATGCCAATCAGGCGCAGGTCGCGGGCACGCAAACCCTCGCCGATTCCGCATCGACCCAGCGTTTGATTCCCACACTCACCACCGCGATCTCGCGGGTGACGTTCCTGTCTTCGCTGGGCGCCACGATGTCGTTCACGCCACCGACGATTGCGCCCGGCGGTCGATCGACGGTGACGATCACCGTGGTCAACTCCGGCACCGAAGCGCTCACCGGCCTCGCGATTTCGAATCCCTTGTCCGGCACGATGCGGGTGGCTTCTCCGTCGAATGCATCGACCACCTGCGGCAATCTGCCGACACTCGCTGCAACTCCCGGATCTGCCGCAGCCTCGATGGCGAACGCATCGCTCGCCGCAGCCACCAACTGCGTTTTCACATTCGATGTGACAGCGACAGGTACGGCCACCATTACCAACACGATTCCTGTCGGCAACATCACGGCCACAGGAGGAATCCGAAATCTCACCGCAGTGTCTTCCGCGCTGACGCTCAGTGGTTCGACCAACCTGAGCGTCGCAAAAGCCACCAACCCTTCGACGCTGGATTCCCCCGGGCAGATCAGCCGCCTCACGCTCACCATCAGCGACGGCACGCATAACGTGAACGGCCTGTCGCTCATCGATTACTTCACTGTCGATGGCCAGCCGAACAGCGCATCGAACGGAATGGTGATCGCAAGCAACCCTGCGGCATCGACGACTTGCGCAGGCGGCGTCGTCACGGCCATCGCAGGCGCGTCGTCTGTGAGTCTGACTGGCGGTAGCCTTAACGCGAGTGCTTCCTGCACAGTCACGGTGAACATCACCTCGCAGGTTGCTGGTGGCGTGACCAACTTCATTCCTGTCGGAAGCATCAAGACCGATGAAGGGCTGACCAATGCGGGGCAGGCAAGCACCAGTCTCACGACCCAAAGCAACATCGGCGTTTCCACGCAGTTCACGCCGCGTGTCGTGAGGCCCGGCGACATTTCCCGCCTGCAGCTGAAGTTCTCGAACTCCACGCCAAACGAGATCACTGCAATCTCGCTCATCGACCTGCTTCCGGCCGGCGTCACTGCCGTGAGCGGCGATGGCCTTGCGCCCACCACCACCTGCGAGCCTGCAGTGCTGACTTCGCCCAGCTTCGATCGCCTGAGCGTTCAAGGTGGAAGACTCGCCGCAGCGACCGGCAATGTCGCCACGACCTGCGTCGCCGAATTCAACGTCATCACCAGCGTGCCCGGCGATTTCACCAACACGATTCCCGCGCAGTTGCTCAGCGCCATATCGCTGGGCAACGCGGTGCACAACAATCAGCCGGCAAGCGACACATTGCGGGTCAAAACCGCGCTCGTCGTCAACATCGCCATCGAGTCGTTCACCAACGACGCCTCGAATATTTCAGGATTCACCGTCGGCAGCGCGACCGTCGCTCCTCTGGCACCGGTGACGATGAGCATCAACATTCGCAATCCGAACACGACACCGGTCACGCAGACGACATTCATAGAGTCCCTGCCCGATGGCGTGGTCGTGGCAAGTCCGTCGGTCACTTCATCGAGCTGCGGTGGCAATGTGGTGGCCACTGCCGCGTCGCACGACTTTCGGTTGACCAACGCAACGATTGGCGCGAACTCGAACTGCCTGATCCAGGTCAAGGTGACTGCCGCCTCCGCAGGCACCTATACGGGCTCCATCGCAGCAAACGCGGTCACCACGCTCGAAGGCATCGTGAACGACGCGGCCACAAGCGCAAGCGTGAAAGTCGCGTCTGCGCTGACGCTTGCACTGTCTTATGCGCCGCCGGAAATTCCGGCAGGCGGCGTGTCGCATCTGACCGTGTTCATCGGCAACGTCAATGATGCGACTGCGACCCTCACATCGCCTCTGACCGTTAATCTGCCGAACTCGCCCGGGCCGCTACTGGTGGCGCCTGCAGCGCGTAGCGGCGCGAACATGTGCGCAGGAACAGTGACAGCAACTGCTGGTGCTTCGTCGTTCCGGCTGGAGCCCGGCGCAACTATTCCGAAGAACGGATGCAACATCTACGTCGATGTCACCGCGACGACCAGCGGCGCGTACACGACGACAGCGCCCGTCGGCGCGCTCGTGACCAGTCTCGGCTCCAACACCGCCGCCTCGACCGCTCTGCTGACGGTCACGCGCAAGGGATTCATCTCGGGGCAGATCTTTCTGGATCAGAAGCTCGTGCCCGATGGCATGTTCAATGCGACGACCGACACGCCCGTTTCCAGCGCGACGGTGGAACTGCGAAGCGGCGCATCATGTGCGTCGCCGCTGGCGGTCATGACCGGTCTGGTCAATCCCGCAACCACCGACGCGCAGGGCAACTACGACTTCTCGAATCTGAATGCGGGCACCTATTCGGTGTGCCCGTTCAACCCCACCACCGATACCGTGAAGACACTGGTGACCGCCGGCGCGATCCTTCCTCACAACGGCAGCACCGGTATTGCGGGAACACCCAGCCAGCCACTCGTGTTGCCGGCAACGGTTACCGGCATCGTGCTGAACGGCAACGGAGCTGCGGGCGATGTGAGTGGATCGTCGGGGAACAACTTCGCCCGCGTAGCGGGGTCTTCCATCAGCGGATCGGTGTTCATCGACAAGACGGTGAACAACATTCGCGACGCGACAGACCCGGGCATTGCGCGGGTCGGCGTTCAGCTGCTCGATGCAACCGACAAGGTTCTATTCGAAGTTCAGACCGACGCGCAAGGCAACTTCGTTTTCGGAAGTCTGCTGCCGGGCACCTACAGCCTCCGTATTCCTGTTTCGGCGCCGGGTACGGTATCGGCGGGAACGGTGCCTGGCGCCGTGTCCAACGGCGCGGCAGGTACTGGCACTGCGCCCAATCAGAGTCCGAGCCGGATCAACGGCATCGTGATCGGGCCAAACGTCGTGTCGTCGGGAAACCTGTTCGTCAAGCTCATCGATTCGCGAACCATCAGTGGTCTGGTGTACTTCGATTACGTCGCGACCGGTGGCCCTCTTTCCGCCAATCATGGGATCAGCGGACAGCAGCTCATCCTTACTGGCACCGACCTGCAGGGCAATGCCTATAGCGACACCACCACGACGGCATCCGACGGCACCTACAACTTTTTCAACGTGCCGGAAGGTAGCGCCTACAGGGTCACACAGGGCGCGCAGCCCGCCAGCACCAACAACGGCGTCACGACGGCAGGCTCGACCGGTGGCGTCGCCAGCGCCATCGGCACGACGCCGAGCTTCATCAGCGGAATATCGCTGTCCGGCGTGAACATCAACTCGACCGGCAACAACTTCGCGGAGATACCTGTCAGCAGTCCGGACCTGAAGATTTCGATGGTTCACCTTCCGGATGCGTTGGCCGAAGGCATGACGGATGCGGTCTATCTGATCACGCCTGGCAACGACGCCAACATCGCAACAGTCGGGCCGATCACGATCGTCGACCCGTTGCCGCAAGGAGTGAAATTCGTCTCGGGCAGCGGTACCGGCTGGAGTTGCTCTGCAGTAGCTCAAGTAGTCACGTGCACCGGCAATATCGTTCTCGCGCCGCATTCGAACGGGCCGGCGCTGTCGTTGAAGGTCGCCATCGGCCGCACCGAGCCGCTGTTGATCAATAGCGCCACGATTTCCGGTGGCGGCGAATCGCCGGATTTTGCGGGCAACAACACCGCAGTGGACGTCGCGACGCTCAAGGGAGGCGCAGGGTTGCAAGGATCGGTGTGGCACGACCTGTCGCACGACAGAATCCGCGATTCGAACGAGCCGGGCGTTCCGGGCTGGCACGCAGAACTTCTGCGAAACGGCGAGATGGTGGCCGATTCGATTACCGATGCCAGCGGCCGGTTTTCCATGAGCAACATCGTCCCGGGTTCCGGCTACCAATTGCGATTTCGCGAGCCCGATGGCGGCAAGGTGTTCGGCCGCGCGGTGCCCAACGAGCGTGGCACCGCTTTCACCTCGGGCACCACCAGCGCGTCGAATCCATCGGGATCCACGGCACAGGCTGGAACCTTGATCGATCTCACACTCGTTGCCGGAGAGACGCTCACCGAACACAGCTTGCCGTTGGATCCATCGGGCATCGTCTACAACTCGATCACGCGTGCGCCGGTCGCGGGAGCGGAAGTCACGCTAGCCGGACCGACGGGATTCAATCCCGCGACCGACACCGTCGGCGCTTCGGCCACCACAGTGACCGGCAGAGGCGGCGAATACCAATTCCTGCTCAATCCGGGTGCACCGTCGGGCATCTACACCCTCGCGATGACTTCTTACCCAAGCGGCTATGTGGCATCGGAATCGGCCTTGATTCCGCCTTGCACCGCCACGCTGAGCGTTTCGTCGTCGCCCGCGCCAGCTTTGATTCAGTCGAGCAGCAATCCGCCCAGTGCGGCTGCGTCGAATCAGGCGCCGGCATCGTGTGCGTCGAACACGTCGGCACTTACCGCGACCGCGCAGGCAACCACGCAGTACTACCGGTCGTTCTTCCTCGATGTCGCTACCTCTGCCGATGTATTGAACAACCACATCGCAATCGATCCGCTCGATGCGAACCTGATCGCGGTAACGAAAGCCGGCTCGGCATCGACTGTCGAACTGGGCGACAGCCTTCAGTACACGGTGCGAGTGATCAACAAGACTCCGCTTGCACTTGCCGGTGTGCGTCTCGTCGATTCGCTGCCTGCAGGTTTCCGTTATCTGGCGGGCAGCAGCGTGTTGAACGGCGTGAAGATCGCAGATCCGGCGGGTAGCCCCGGACCGAGGCTCAACTACACGATCGACGTGTTGCCGGGCAACGCCAGCGTCACCCTCACCTACCGAACCCGCGCAGCGGTCGGATCCATGCAGGGAACCGGCATCAACCATGCGCAGGCTTTCTGGAAAACCTTCAACTCCAATATTGCGGAGTGGAAGGTCAAGGTCACCGGTGGCGTGTTCACCAACGAGGCGTGCATCGCCGGCAAAGTATTCGTCGATTGCAACGGCAACGCACTCAAGGATGAAGACGATCCGCGCGAGCAAGGAATCCCTGGTGTGCGCCTGTACTTCAACGACGGCACCTTCCTGGTATCCGATGCAGAAGGCAACTACAGCATGTGCAACCTGGCGCCGCGCACCGGAACACTGCGCCTGGATGAGTTGACCATGCCTCCGGGCAGCAAGCTGGTGTCCTCGGGCAACAGGAACATCGAACAACCCAACAGCCTGCTACTCGACTTGCACATGGGCGAGTTGCATCGCGCCGATTTCGTGGAAGGAAGCTGCTCCGACTCGGTACTTGCCGATGTCGCCGCCCGCAAATCGAATCTGCAATCGATCCGTAGTGCCGCTACTTCAGCACTTTCCACCGAGTTGCGCCCGATGATTGCGACAGGTCTGGTCGAGGGTGTGATTCGCCTGAACAACATCAACTCGCTGGCGCTTGCGCAGCCGAGATCCAGCGACGTGTTCGAGCAGGAGATCGCGAAGTTCTCTCACCAGTTCAACGACGGCAAGGCAAGCACTGCGTTGCGAAGCACCTTCTTCCTGAAGGGCACCGTGAAGGGCGATTACCTTCTCACCATGTCCTACGATTCCGACAAGGACACGCAGACCAAGCTCATGCGCGACATCGACCCGAACCAGATGTACCCGGTCTATGGCGATTCGTCTCTGATCGGATTCGATGCACGCTCGGTCTCCAAGCTCTACCTGCGAGTCGACCACGGCCGCGACTACCTGCTCTACGGCGACTTCAACACTGCGGCAACGGCGTCTGGCATGGCGTCGAAGATGCTCTCGGCGCGGCAACTCGGTCGTTTCAGCCGCACCGTCACCGGCCTCACCTATCACGATGAAAGCGATGTGCATTCGTTCAACGTTCAGGCATCGCGCGACACCCTGCGACAGGTGATCGACGAGTTCGCAGCTCTCGGCATTTCAGGCCCCTATTCGGTGTCGTACAACAATGCATCGCCCAACAGCGAGCGCGTCGACGTGCTCGTTCGGGATCGCGAGCAGCCTGCGCGCATCCTTCGCGTCACGCCGCTGATTCGATTCGTCGACTACACCTTCGAGCCTTTCGCCGGTCGCATCCTGCTCACCACACCGCTCGCGTCTTTCGATGCCGATCTGAATCCGCAGTCGATCCGGATCACCTACGAAGTCGATCAGGGCGGCCCCGCCTTCTGGCTGCTCGCGGCAGATGGTCAGCGCAAGCTCGATGAGCATTTGCAAGTCGGCGCTTCAGCGGTACGTGACCACAACCCGCTCTCGCCCTACAAGCTCGACAGCGCGAACGTCGGATTCCGCTTCTCGCCAGACACCGACTTCGTCATAGAAGCTGCACGCACGACCTCGATCGTGAGCATCGCGAGCAGCGCCGCATTGACGAATCTGGCCGAATCCCAAGGCGGCAATGCGGGCCGAGTCGAGTTCAAGCACAACGGCGCCGATTGGCGAGTCAAGGGAACCGCCGTTCACACTGACGCGGCCTTCAACAACCCTGCCTCCTCCGTTGCAGGCGGTCGAAACGACGCGAACCTTCGAGCGGAATCGGACATCGACGAAACAACGCATGTGTACGCCGACCTGCTGCGATCGAAGAACGCTCTGACTGGCGGCCAACGTGGCATCGACAAAATTGGGGTTCAACGGAAGTTGAGCGACCAGCTGTCGATAGATGCGAGCCTGCGCAATTCCACGGAGCAATTTCACGGTTTCAGCGCGGGCGATGTGAACCCCCTGTTATCCGGCGCTCCGGCTGCACAAACCAATTCCGCAAGCAACTCGCAAACCGGTGGATTTTTCGGTAACGGCGTCGACGCCATCGATCCGGCCACCGGACAGTCGGCCAGCACGCTGATGTCGAACACAAACTCCATTCCCAATGCCACCACTGCAGCGGCCGAGCCGTTGCCGACGTCGCTTGCAACCACGAGCGCGCGACTCGCTGCGCTATACAGGGTGGACGAGAACTGGAATCTGCGTGCGGATATCGAGAAGAGCGTGGCCGGCGATTCGCTTGCGCGCGCCGGCGCGGGTGTCGAGTACCGCATCGCTGCCGGCACACGCGCCTATGTGCGCGGAGAGATGCAACGTGGACTCGCATCGCTGCAGACGATCGATGCATCGAGCCGCAGCAATCAGGTGTTCGGCGGCGTCGAAACTGCGTATTCCGAGACCGGCACCGTGTTCAGCGAAGTGCGCCTGCGCGACGCGCTCACCACCACCGATGCCCAGCTCGCTTCAGGCGTTCGCCAGAATTTCGATATCGCCCCAGGACTGAAAATCCTGACCACGGCGGAGCGCCTCCAGGTGCTGAAGGGTCGCACGCAGCCCGCGACTGCGCTCACCGGTGCCGCGCAATGGTCCCCCGAAAAATCGTGGCAGATCAATGGTCGTCTGGAGTTCCGGCGAGTCGAGCCTTCGCTTACTGCAGTCGGATCGGACGCGTGGCTCTCCACTCTCACCGTGGCCAGGCAACTTACTCGGGACTGGACGCTTCTGGGCCGCAACTATCTGCTGCTCAACTCACCGACCAGCGGCGGCTCGGCAATGCAGGACCGCACTCAGTTGGGCGCGGCGTTCCGCGACAACGAGTCGAACCGCGTGAACGCACTGGCGCTCTACGAATACAAGGTCGAAAACGACGAGACACGGTTGCCGCGCAGCATGCGGAGAGCCCATGTTGTGTCCGCTCATGTAGATACGGTTCCGGCGCCGAAGTGGTGGCTGACCACGCGTGGCGCTGCGAAAGTCGTGAACGAGGACATGACTGCCGTGGTGTCCAACTACAAGGCCTACCTGCTCGGGTTTCGGCTGAGCTACGACCTCGACCCCAAATGGACCGTGGGCGGTGCGGCAAATGCTCTTTACAGCCCCCAGGGCAACGCAACCCAATGGGCGCGCGGTCTGGAGGCCGGCTACAACGTGCAATCCGGCCTCATGCTGGCAGTCGGCTTCAACTGGAGCGGGTTCTCGGACAGGGACATGGGCGATTCCGACTACACACAACGAGGCATCTACCTCCGACTGCGCTGGAAATTCGACGAAACCGTGTTCGACCGAAAGGAATCGACCCGCTCGAGTTTCACGTCCAGCTCCACCTTCAACGCCAACTCCAGCCCCACCTCGATCAATGGAAAACCCTGAATCACAGGCCGATGACGGGTACGTCGCCCAGCAAAAGAGTGATCGCCGGATGCCTTTTAAACAGGCACAATCCGGCGATCCACAAGCACCTCCACTGGCGCGAAACGACGCCAGCCCACATCGATGCTGAAACGAAAGAAAAGCAGTCGCCTTGTCCTGACCTTCGGGCTGCTGGCGATCGTCATCATCTGCGTCACCGCGATAGCTTCCTCGCTCGTGCTGCGCAGGCAGGCGGTTGCCGATGCCAGTAGCAAGCTGACCAGCTTTTCTCTGATTGCCGCAGACCACGCGAGCCAGACGCTGCTATCGGCGCAGGCGGTGCTCGACACCCTCGCAGAAAGTCTCAACGAGGTTGATGCACGCAAGCCTGATGAATTTCGTCGGATCCTGGAGACAGAACTTTTTCACGAAACCCTCAAAACAAAAGCGGAGAGCAACCCGGTCATCAACGGCGTGTTCGTTCTCGACAACCATGGCGATCTGATCAACTACAACACGGCCTACCCGGTTAAAAAGATCAACGCGGCCGACCGCGACTACTTCATCACCCACTCGACTCGCAGCGACATCAACACTTTCGTGAGCAATCCGGTGCCGAATCGCGCCGATGGAAAGTGGGTGTTTTTTCTGACCAGGCGCATTAACGACGACAGCGGCGAAATGCTTGGCGTCGTGGGCGTGGGGATATCAGTGGAGACTTTCTCGCGGTTCTTCGAGCGGGTCGGTCTCGATCTGGGACGCGATGCGTCCATATCGCTCTACCGCAAAGATCACACGCTCATGACTCGCTGGCCGCTGGCAGAGTCGCGAGTGGGGAAGAAATACGACACCTCTGTCATAGCGCAGGTCCTTGGCGCGAACGACATCTCCAATAAGGCGCTCGTGATCGAGAACGGCGATGCTGCGCTGGAAGGGGTGCCTGTCGGGATGGCATCGCCACGCGAAGTGCCCGGACAGCCTTTCATCGTGATGCCGACCGTGTCAGAAGACGTGTACCTGTCCAACTGGCGCGAGATATCTCGCTGGATCGGCGCAATCGCTTTCCTCAGCAGCGTTCTCATGGCGATTGCGCTGACATATCTGGTGCGGCTCTTCGACACTCGCGACGAAAACCAGTTCACCAACGAACGGCTTCGCGCAGAGGCCGAGAAAGCCGCCGCTCAGCTGCTAGAGGCGAAGCTCGCTGCGGAGCAGGCCAACCGCACCAAGAGCGAGTTCCTGGCGAACATGAGCCACGAAATTCGCACGCCCATGAACGGCATCATCGGCATGACCGATCTTTGCCTGTTGACCGATCTCACGCATGAGCAGCGCGAGTATCTGGAGATGGTCGAAGTGTCGGCGCATTCCCTTCTCGCGGTCGTGAACGATGTGCTCGATTTCTCGAAGATCGAAGCCGGCAAACTGCAGCTGGACATTTCCGATTTTTCGTTGCGCCAGATGCTGCGCGAGACCACCCGCAGCCTGTCGCTGAAGGCTCACGACAAAGGTCTGGAACTGGTGAATCAGATCGGCACCGATGTGCCGGACGAGCTAAGTGGAGATCCCCTCCGGCTACGCCAAATCCTGACGAACCTGCTGGGTAACGCAATCAAGTTCACCAGGAGCGGCGAGGTGGTGCTGAGCATCGCAGTCGTGAACGAGCAGGATCAGCCGCGCCTGGAATTCCGAGTGCGAGACACCGGAATCGGCATGACTGCAGATCAGCAGAAAAAAGTGTTCGAAGCCTTCACTCAGGCCGATTCGTCTACATCGCGTCGCTACGGCGGAACCGGTCTGGGCCTGGCGATTTGCCGCAGCCTCGTTTCGGCAATGGGCGGACAACTCATCGTCGTGAGCGAGCCGGACAAAGGCAGCGTGTTCACATTCACGATCGCACTGACTGCAGCGGCGCCGACGCCGGAGATCGAATCGTCGCATCTGGCGTCGCAAACATCGCAGACCTATCTGACAGGCAAACGCGCGCTGGTGGTCGACGACAACGACACCAGCCGACATGTCATCGGCGACATGCTCAAGAGCTTCGGCATGAGCTTCGATCTGTGCTCGACCAGCGAGCAGGCTCTCGGCAAGCTCGCCCTCGGCACCTACGCGGTCGCTATCGTCGACCAGCGCATGCCCAGCCCCAGCGGTGTCGAGCTGATTCAACGCGCGCGCAGACACTATCCGGTTTCGCTGCTGCCGATCATCATGATGGGCACCCTCAGCGATCAGCACGACCGCCACTATCTCGAGACGCTCCGGGTGCAGGCATTCGTCACCAAACCGGTCGATCAGAGCGAGCTGCTGAACGCGCTCGTGCAGACACTCGAGATCGATTCCGTGGCACCGAATTCGCTGTTTGCCAATTCGACGAATTCCATCTCCAGCGGATTCGGCGCGTTGGACGGCACCTCTGCTGCCCCGTCTAGGAAAAGCCACCAGGCTTATATCGATTCGCTCAACGCACAGTCGCTTCCTGCGCCACTTGGCAAACCGAGACATATGTCGTCGAAGGGAGCAGCGAAACCGTCAGCATCTTCTTTGCGCGTGCTGCTCGCGGAGGATTCGCTGATCAACCAGAAACTGGCAACGCGCGTGCTGGAGATGGCCGGGCACAAGGTGACGGTTGCCGACAACGGACTGGAAGCTGTCGAGAAGTTTGCGTCTGGCCACTCTTTCGACCTCATCCTGATGGATGTTCAGATGCCGGAGATGGGCGGCTTCGAGGCCACGAAAAAAATTCGCGAGATCGAAGCATCGAGCGGCGCGTCCCCTACGCCGATCATCGCCATGACAGCGCACGCGCTGATCGGCGATCGCGAACGATGCCTGGAAGCCGGCATGAACGGCTACGTGCCGAAACCGATAGACCGCTCGCTGCTATTCAACGAGATCGACCGCGCGGTAACGGCCATGCCGCGTCGCGACCTGTCGCTTCAGGCAACGTCGGGCGCAGTCGGCTCGTCTGTGCCTGCAACCCCGATCAACGCGCCTGTCGATCGGCGGGTCGCTGGTCCAGCCAGACAGACAAGGCCGACGGCCGAAGTCGCGCGGTCGAGCACCAGCGTCGCTGCAGATTCAGGCAATGAAGCGTCATCTGGAGCACAAGACTCCCCGAACTTCAGCCTACAAAACTTCATCCGCCTCATGGGCAGCGACATGCCTTTTCTCAAGGAGTCGCTGCGAATTTTCGGCGCCGATCTGCCTCGCTATTCGGCGTCCATCCGTCGGGCGATCGAATCGAAAGACCTGGCTGCCTTGACCGTCGCGGTGCACAAGTTGCGCGGAAGCACGCTTGTATTCGGCGGCAACGATATTGCGGAGATTGCCCACGACATCGAGAACCACGAGGAATCGAGCCGTCTCGAAATAGCCGCTCGGCTGTGGCCGCAGTTGAGTACCAGTATCGAAACGATGCGTCAGGGCATCGAGGAATATCTGAGCCGCTCGTCGTAACCGAACGGTCTGGAATCACATTTCCAGATCGTCCGATCCCGGTGCGAGATCGGCGAGCCAGGTGCCCTCGCGCACCAGCTGGCGCGTGACGTCCCACGCCAGACGAGTGATGGCGCGAGCCGCAGTCGATAGCGGCCGCTCTTTCGAGTAAATCAGATAGATTTGCCGGCGAAGCGGCGGTGTCCCGATGTGCCATCGCTGCAGCCTTCCATCGAGCACTTCCGCCGCGATGGCGGTCTCCGGAAGAATTCCGAAGCCTGCGCCAATTTTGCTGAGCTTCTTGATCTGAATGTACGAATCGATTTCCAGAATCGGCGTCACAGGCGCTCGAATCGACATGGCCGCCTCCTCGATCAAGCCCCGCAAGCCGTTGCCTAGCGCCGGAAGAATGAGTTCCAGCTTGAGCGCATCGGCCAGCTTGACCGTCGATTCCGCTTCCGCCCCGATCGGTCCGATCCCGGGCTTGCCGAACAAAACCAGCTCTTCGGTGAGTACGTGGTGAACTGCCACGCCTTTCGGATCGGAAGATGCGTAGACCAGCGCCACATCGACGTCGCCGCGTCGCAGCCAGTCGAGCACGTAACCACTCATGGCCTCGACCGGACGAATCTTCACATTGGGATAGCGATCGCGCGCTGCCTGAATCAGCGGCACGCTCACCAGCTCGCTGACCGTGCCAGACATGCCCACCCGTACTTCGCCGAGCGGGTTGATAACGGCATCGCGCACCACATCCGCGGTTTCAGCTGCCAGTGTCAGTATCTTTTTGGCGTGGATGTAGAGGCGTTTGCCCTCGTCCGTGGGCTCCACGCCCTTGGGCGTGCGGTGAAGCAACTGGACCTTCAGCTCTTCCTCCATGTGGCGCACATGCTGGCTCAGTGCCGGTTGCGCCACGAATAAATGATTAGCCGCCTTCGACAGGGAGGCGTAATCGACGATGGCGACGAAATAGCGGAGCTGTTTGAGATCCATGAATGGAATTGTCCAGTTGACCAACTACGGCAATAAAACCGATGCAATGACACAAGGCCATAAATTTCGGACGATTTTATCGGCTGGGCCTATATCCTCAACTTATATCTGCCAGAGCAATTCTGTAGTTTCAATATCTTCCGCGACTCACCACAATCTGCGGGAACCTACCGAAACATCAAAGTCCAAACAATGACCTCCACGCAGCAAGATCACCCCGAAATCAGAGAAGAAGTTGCCAAGCTTTGTGCGTCTTTCGACGGCGAATACTGGCGCAAGCTGGATCGGGAGGATGCGTATCCGACCGAATTCGTGAAAGCGCTGAATGACGCTGGCTGGCTGTCGGCGCTGATTCCCGAGGAATACGGCGGATCCGGTCTCAAGCTGTCTGCTGCCGCGGCCATTCTGGAAGAGATCCAGCGCTCCGGCGGCAACGGCGGCGCCTGCCACGCACAGATGTACATCATGGGCACCCTGCTGCGCCACGGCAACGAAGCCCAAAAGCAGCAGTACCTGCCGAAAATCGCCACCGGCGAGATGCGCCTGCAAGCTTTCGGCGTGACCGAGCCGGTAAGCGGCACCGACACCACGTCGATCCGTACTTTCGCCGAGAAGAAGGGCGACAAATACATCGTAAACGGCCAGAAGATCTGGACCTCGCGCGCCGAGCATTCCGACCTGATGCTGCTGCTGGCACGCACGACGCCAAAATCCGAAGTCACCAAGAAGACAGAAGGCCTGTCGGTGTTCATCGTCGACATGCAGAAGGCCAAACAGGCTGGCATGACGATTCGCCCGATCCGCACGATGATGAATCACGCCACCACCGAAGTGTTCTTCGACAACGTCGAGATTCCCGCAGAAAACCTGATCGGCGAAGAAGGCAAGGGCTTTCGATACATCCTCTCGGGCATGAACGCCGAGCGAATCCTGATTGCCGCCGAATGCGTCGGCGATGCGAAATGGTTCATCGCGAAATCTACGCAATACGCCAAGGATCGCACCGTGTTCGGACGTGCCATTGGGCAGAACCAGGGCATCCAGTTCCCGATCGCGAAGTCGTATGCGTCGATGCGCGCAGCCGAGTTGATGGTCAAGCAGGCAATCGCTTTGTACGAGCAGCAGCTCGATTGCGGCGCCGAAGCCAACATGGCCAAGATGCTGGCGGCCGATGCTTCCTGGGAAGCCGGCAATGCGTGCATCCAAACGCACGGCGGATTCGGATTTGCCGAGGAATACGACGTGGAACGCAAGTTCCGCGAGACCCGTCTTTATCAAGTCGCGCCTATCTCGACCAACCTGATCCTGAGCTACATCGCCGAGCACGTGCTTGGCATGCCGCGCTCGTATTGATCGAGAGTCCCGGCATGACTGGTAGAGCGCTCGACGGGCTTCTTGTAGTTGCGATCGAGCAGGCCGTCGCTGCCCCGACCTGTACCGTCCGATTGGCCGATGCCGGTGCTCGAGTCATCAAGATCGAGCGCGAGGGTGGCGAGACGGCGCGGCATTACGATCGCGCCGTGTTGGGCACCAGTGCGTATTTCGCGTGGCTCAATCGCGGCAAGGAAAGCACCGTCCTTGACCTGAAATCGGTCGACGACATCGCACTCATGGAACGCATGGTCGCGAAGGCCGATGTGTTCATCCAGAACCTCGCGCCTGGCGCTGCAGCGCGAATCGGAAACGGCTTCGACGCGAAATCTTTGTCGGGCAGATTCCCGCGTCTGGTCGCCATCGACATCGTCGGCTACGGACAGGACACGCCGTACAAAGACATGCGCGCCTACGACATGCTGGTGCAAGCCGAGAGCGGTGTTTGCTCGGTCACCGGCACGCCTGACACGCCGTCGAAAGTCGGCGTGTCGATTGCCGACATCATGACCGGCATGAACGCGCATTCGGTGGTGCTCGAAGCGCTCATTCAGCGCGGTATTACCGGCAAGGGAAAATCGATCGAAATGTCCATGTTCGATTCCATGGCCGACCTGATGAGCGTGCCGCTGCTGCACAAGGAATACGCAGGCAGCGACACCGGCAGACACGGCCTGCAGCATGCGTCGATCTATCCATACTCGGGCTTCAAGTGCAACGACGGCGAGATCATCATCGCCATTCAGACGGCTGCCGAATGGAGGCGCTTTTGTGCTGGCGTGCTGCTTCGCGCCGAACTTGCCGATGATCAACGCTTCATCGACAACCCGATTCGCGTGAAGAATCGCGCCGTGCTCGGATCGGAAATCACCGCGGTCACTTCGAAGATTTCCTGCGCGCAAATGATCGACCGGCTCGAAGCGAATCAGATCGCGTGGGGACGGCTCTCAACCGTCGCCGATGTGACTCAACACCCCGCACTTCGCAGCATGAAATCGACGCTGGCGAATGGGGAGGAATTCAATGTTCCTCGCCCTGCCGGACGCGATGAATTCACACCGGGGCCGGTGCCGCAAACCGGCGAACACACCGACTCGATCAGGGCCGAATTTCGGGTGTGAACCCGTCTCCAACAAACAACAACGAGTTGAACAATGAGCAATATGGATATCGAACATCTGCGCAAATGGATCGGCAATTCGATTCAGGAAAAAGATGTGGTTACCTCCCGCATGGTGCGGGAATTCGACGCGATGCTGTCGCCAAATCTGTTCGAGTTCGCCGAGGGTTCTGCGCCTTTGTGCGCGCAGTGGCTTTTGTCGCCGGCGATCGTCAGGCGCGACAAGATCGGCGCCGATGGACATCCGCAGCGCGGCGATTTTTTGCCCCCTGTGGAACTGCCGCGACGCATGTGGGCGGGTGGCAAGGTCGAACATATCGCGCCGCTGAAAGTGGGCGATGAAGTCACGCGAACATCGACTATTGCCGATGTCCAGCTCAAGACCGGCAAGAGCGGATCGCTCTGCTTCGTGACCGTGAACCACGTGTATACCGACTCCGCAGGCGGCGTCGCGATTCGCGAGCGTCAGGACATCGTCTATCGCGATGCACCGGCGGTGGTCGCCGGAGCAGCAACTGCCGCGCCGGTCGCCGGACCGACCATGCCATCGCCCGATACGACCTGGACGCTCACGCCCGATTCGCTGATGCTGTTCCGATACTCCGCCCTCACCTTCAACGGCCATCGAATTCACTACGACATGCCCTACGTGACCGACGTCGAAGGTTACGCCGGGCTCGTGGTGCACGGCCCTATGCAGGCGACGCTGCTGATCAACCTTGCAGCCACCGTCCTCGGAAAGGCGCCAGATGCATTCGAATATCGCGGCCTAGCTCCAGCCATTGCCGGACGCGAACTCACGATCAACGCGGCGAAGTTGCCCGATGGCACGCTGCAATGCTGGACCTCGTCGGCCGGCGGTGTGGTTCACATGCAAGGCACCGCGTCATGAGCATCGCAAGCGCCACCTCTTTCAAACCTCCGGTCGCCTCGCTGTTCGTACCGGGCGATCGTCCCGAGCGGTTCGACAAAGCTGCGGCGAGCGGTGCCGACGCGATCATTCTGGACCTGGAAGATGCCGTCGCGCCCGCGAACAAGCAAGCGGCCAGACACCATGTTCGCGACTGGCTGGCGGCCAATCTAGGCAAGGTATCGGCGATCGTTCGAATCAATTCGCGCGAGAGCGAATGGTTCTCTGACGATCTGGTCGCGCTTGCCGGATTGAACATCGCGGCGATCATGGTTCCCAAAACGCAGTCGCGTCAGGACATTACGGGCGTTCAGGCGGTGCTCGGAATCGATGTGCCGATCGTTGCCCTGATCGAATCGGCGGCGGCTTACGTGCACCTGTACGAAATTCTGTCGACGGACGGCGTGGCGTGCGCAGCGTTCGGATCTATCGATTTCGCACTGGACCTCGGGTGTTCGTCGACTTGGGAGCCGCTCTTGTACGCGCGCTCGGAACTGGTGCTGCGGTGCCGGCAGGCAGGATTGCCCGCACCCATCGATGGCGTCACCACCACTTTCGACGATCCGTCGGTAGTTGCAGCCGAATCGCGTCGTGCCCTGGAAATGGGTTTCAGCGGCAAGCTCGCGATCCACCCGAAGCAGGTCGACGCGATCAAACAAGGGTTTGCGCCTGACGAAGCGACGCTTGCGTGGGCGCGAAAAGTCATCGCAGCGTCGGGCGACGGCAGCGCGACAAAGATGGACGGTGCCATGCTGGACTTACCCATGGTGGAACGCGCCAAACGGATACTGAAGAACTATCCCGGGTAAGCCAAACGAACAGCGCTTGTTCCAGCGCGCAAACGAAAAAAAGCCTGAGTCACCTCAGGCTTTTTTCTTGATCAGTCAGAGACCGGCTTCAAGGCCGATCCCGTTCGATCGCTCAAACAATCAACGTGCAGGACGCGGAGCGCGCTTGGCGCCATCGCGGGGGCCGAACGACTTGCCGGCGGGTGCCGGCTTGCCTGCTCCACCTTTGCCGAAAGCCGGCTTGGAGAAAGAAGGCTTGTTGAACGCCGGCTTGCCGAATCCTTCGTTGCGCGGAGCAGCGAAGTTGTCGTTACGCGGTGCGTAGCCGTCGTTGTTGCGGGGAGCAAAGCCCTCGTCACGACGCGGAGCGAATCCTTCATTGCCGCGGGGAGCGAAGCCTTCATTGCGCGGAGCGCCGAAGTTGCCACGATCGCCGAATGCGGGCTTGCGTGCATAACCGGAGTTGCCGCCGAAGCCTGCATTGCCGGTGTTGCCACCGCGTCCACCGCCGCCGAACTTGCGATCGCGGGAATGATTGTCGCGGCTTTCACGGTTCGAATCACCACGGGGGCGCGAATCGGGGAAACGCTGTTGCGGCTCCAGACCGACGATGACTTCCGACTTGAACGGCTGCTTGCTATAAGCCTCGATGTCGAAAATCTTGCGACGATCGCGGAATTCGGCAAACGTGACGGCCAGACCATCGCGACCTGCACGGCCGGTACGGCCGATACGGTGGGTGTAATCCTCAGCCTTCATGGGAAGACCGAAGTTGAACACGTGCGTGATGGTGGGAACGTCGATACCGCGAGCGGCAACATCGGTTGCAACCAGAATTTGCACCTGGCCGTTACGCAGAGCCATCAAACGACGGTTACGAAGACCCTGGCTCAACGCGCCGTGCAACGCCACGGCACTGAAACCAGCTTGTTGCAAGTCGCCAGCCAAGCCATCGCACTCGATTTGCGTGCTGGCAAAAACGATTGCCTGATCGATGGTGGTGTCGCGCAACCAGTGGTCGAGCATCTTGCGCTTGTGCTGCGCGTTGTCGGCCCAGTACAGCGACTGCTTGATGTTCGCGTGCTTTTCGGTTTGCGAGTCGATTTCGACGCGCTGCGGCTGACGCATCACGCGGCCAGCCAACTGCTGAATGCGCGGCGCGAAAGTCGCGCTGAACATCATCGTTTGCTTGCGCTCGATGGTGAGCTGATTGACTTCGGCCAGATCATCGGAGAAGCCGAGATCGAGCATGCGGTCGGCTTCGTCGACCACGAGGAACTGAACCTGATCCAGCTTGATTTGCATCGAGCGTTGCAGATCGAGCAAACGGCCAGGCGTTGCGACGACGAGGTCGGCGTTCTGCAGCTTGGCAATCTGGATTTGGTAAGGAATACCGCCGACCACCGACGCGATACGCAGACCGCGGCAATGACGAACCAGGTCGATCGCATCGTTGGCAACCTGCTGCGCGAGTTCGCGCGTGGGGCACAGAATCAACGCGCCGGGTGTGGCAGCCTTGAAGTTGCGATTGCTGGTGGGGTCTTTGCGCTTGGGACGCTTCGGGGGGGCTTCGCCGCGAGCTGCAGCTTCTGCAGTGGCGCGTTCGAATTCTTCGCGCTCGGCGTTCTTGGCTTGTTCTTGTTGCAGAAGCAAGGTGTGCAGCACGGGCAACAGGAAAGCAGCAGTCTTGCCGCTACCGGTCTGGCTGGACACGAGCAGATCGACGAACTTGCCGGCTTCGCCGTTGGACGCGCCGGACATTGCCAAAGGAATTGCCTTCGCTTGAACAGCGGAAGGCTGGGTGAAACCCATGTCGGCAACGGCTTGCACCAGTTCGGTGGCAAGGCCCAGCTTCACGAAGCCCTCGGGCAGTTCGACCGGAACCGGAGCGTTCTTGGCAGCGGCTGCAGCGAGTGCGGCCATTGCCAATGCGGCAGGCGTGGGGGCGGGCTTGGAAGCATCTGCCTGATCCGCTTCAGCGGCTTGAACGGCAGGTGCCTGTTCAGCTTCCGCTTGATGTGCTTCGGTTTGCATTACTGCAGGTTGTGCAACGGCGATGTCGGACATCTCGTTGCTGGAGAAAGATTCGTTTGAATCCGCGTTGAAGTTATTTTCGACAGACGACAGTTCGTCCGTCACATTAAATGTGTCGTTCATTTTTTGGTCTCACACGCGAGCGCTGCCGGGGAGGCAGGCACTCCGTCAATGGTTAAAAAACATCAACCATCAAACGGAGCTCAGAACGAAAGAGGTTCGATCTGGCGACTAAAGCGCCGATATGTTCTTGCCACTTGCGTGACGCTGAAGAGATATCTGACGTAGTCAGGAGTGATAGGAGATGCGCAATAAGCGAGGTGGCCGGGTCAAACTGAATAAATTCGGTAAGGCCAATCACGCAAGCCTCGGATTATTGCATGGATACGGGTTTGCCCCTAATTCCCCACGCGAAGAAAGTGTTCGCGGTAGTGGGCCAACTCATCGATTGACTCGTAGACGTCAGCCAGCGCTGTGTGGGCCTGCTGCTTTTTGAAGGCGGCGTATACCTCCGGGCGCCAGCGTTTCGCAAGCTCTTTCAACGTGCTCACGTCGAGATTGCGATAGTGGAAGAACGCCTCCAGCTTAGGCATGTATTTCACCAGGAAGCGACGGTCTTGCCCGATGGTGTTGCCGCACATCGGAGCGACGTTTTTAGGCACGTATTTCGCGAGGAATTGAATGATCTGCGCTTCGGCCTGCTCTTCGGTAACCGTGGACGCCTTGACCTTGTCGATCAGGCCGCTGCGCCCGTGCGTGCCCTTGTTCCAGGCGTCCATCGCGTCGAGGCGTTCGTCTGATTGATGGATCACGAACACCGGCCCCTCGATGCGTGGCGTGAGGGCGGGACCGGTCACGACGATCGCGATTTCCAGCAAACGATCGACTTCGGGATCGAGGCCTGTCATTTCGCAATCGAGCCAGACCAGGTTCTGGTCGGATTTAGCCAGGGTGGCCGGAACGGCGGAGTTTTCGGCGGGGGCGAGGAGCGCCTCGACGGCGGCAGGGGCGTTGAGTTCTGACATAGGGGGATTGTCGCCGATCACCTAAACTCCCTCGATGGCCGACCTCTCCTCTTTGCTACGAAATCCGTCCGCGGTTCTGACCTTGCTGTTCGCGGTTGGGATCCTCGCGGGCGTCCTCGTTCGATACACCCTCGCGACACGGCAGGTTCGACACGTAGCGCGCAATCGCGACAAGGTGCCGCCGCTGTTCGAATCGACGATCAGTCTTGCTTCTCACCAGAAGGCTGCCGATTACACGATCGCGAAAACTCGCCTTGGGTTGATCGAGCTCGCGCTCGGGACCGTCGTGTTGATAGCCTGGACCCTCCTCGGCGGACTCAGCATGCTGAATCAGGCACTGCTAGGTGTGTTCGCGCCGGGTATGGCGCAGCAACTGGCGTTGCTCGTGAGCTTCGTGGTCATCGGAAGCGTCATCGACCTGCCGATTGCGCTCTGCCAAACCTTCGTTCTCGAAGAGCGCTTCGGTTTCAACAAAATGACCTTCAAGCTGTGGGCAATGGACATGGTCAAGTCGACCTTGGTGGGCGCGTTGATCGGGCTCCCGATTGCTGCACTCATCTTGTGGCTCATGGGCGCTGCCGGCGAGTTGTGGTGGTTTTGGGCATGGGCGGTTTGGACCGTGTTCAACCTGACCTTGCTGGTGGTGTATCCCACGTTCATCGCTCCTATGTTCAACAAGTTCAAACCTCTTGAAGACGAGGAAGTGAAGACGCGCGTGACCCGCCTCATGGACCAATGCGGCTTCTCGGCCAAGGGGCTATACGTGATGGACGGCAGCAAACGCAGCGCGCATGCGAATGCCTATTTCACCGGCTTCGGCGCGGCCAAGCGCGTCGTGTTCTACGACACCTTGCTGTCGCGCCTCTCGCCCGATCAGATCGACGCCGTATTGGCGCACGAGTTGGGGCACTTCAAGCACAAACATATCGTCAAGCGCATCGTCGCCATGTTCGCGATGAGCCTTGCTGGTTTCGCGCTGCTCGGATGGCTGTCGGGTCAGCTCTGGTTCTATACGGGCCTTGGAGTTCAACCCAACCTGAACGGTCCGAACAACGCGCTCGCCCTTTTGTTGTTCATGACGGCGATGCCGGTATTCGGATTCTTCGTGTCGCCTTTGTTCGCGCAACTCTCGCGCAAACACGAGTTCGAAGCCGATGCCTACGCAGTGGCCACCACCGGCAACGTCGCCCTCTCCGACGCACTGCTCAAACTCTACGAAGACAATGCATCCACGCTCACACCAGATCCGGTCTACGCGCGCTTCTACTATTCGCACCCGCCCGCGTCCGAGCGCCTTGCACGCATGAAACCTGCAAGCGCCTGAACGCACAATCGACCGATGAGCTCTCTACCTAAAAAAGACTGGTCCAAAATTCCGCGTCGTGCATTGACGCCTACCGAAATCGTCACGCGCCTGGCGAAGTTTTCCGGATGGACACTTGATGGCGACGGCGCCAACGTTGCCATTACCAAGACTTATTCGTTCGCGAACTACTACGAGACGATCTCGTTCGTGAACGCTTCAGCTTTCATTTCGAACGCGCAAGATCATCACCCCGATTTGAGCGTGCACTACAACAAGTGCGTCGTCCGATTCAACACGCACGACGTGGGCGGCATTTCCGAAACCGATTTCGAATGCGCTGAAAAATTCGATGCGCTCTTGCTCGCTTAAATCCTGCGAATGAAGTCCTCTTCGTCCCGACGCACCTCTCACACCCCGCGCGCGGATCAGCGCGACTTGGGACAGGAAGGACTTCAGGACGGTTTGGTCGTCGCTGGACACGGACGCCACGTCCTCGTCGAAAGACCTGACGGCAGCCGGATCATTTGTCATCCGCGCGGCAAGAAAAGCCAGTGCGTTGTCGGCGATCACGTGAAGTGGCTCGCCACTCAGGACGAAGGCACGATCGAGCGAGTCGAGGAACGAAAAAACCTGTTCTACAGACAGGACGAAATTCGCACCAAGATGTTCGCCGCCAACCTCGATCAGGTGCTGATTCTCGTCGCGGCCGATCCTGAGTTTTCCGAGAGCCAGCTCACTCGCGCACTGATATCGGCCGAAGCCAGTGGAATCACGCCGATCATCGGATTGAACAAGCGAGATCTGACCGAACCTTTTGCGCGCGCAACGAAAAAGCTGGAACCGTATCGACGAATGGGCTACGCGGTCGTGCCGCTGGGACTGACCCACGAGACCGGCGCCGATGTGCTCACGCTACGTGAGTTGCTGAAGGGCAAAACCTCGCTGATTCTCGGACCGTCCGGTGCTGGCAAAAGTACCCTGACCAACCTGCTGATTCCGCAGGCGCGAGCTCTAACCGGCGAGATTTCGCAGGCTCTCAATTCCGGCAAACACACGACGACCAGTACGACGCTGTATTGGGTCGACGAAGGAGAAGGCCAGGAACGAACGACAGCGCTGATCGACTCGCCGGGATTCCAGGAATTCGGGATGCATCACATCGATCCGGCGCAGCTTGCAGCCTATATGCCGGATATCAAGCCGCATGTGACTGAGTGCCGGTTCTATAACTGCACCCATTTGCACGAGCCGGGATGCGGCGTGATTGCAGCGATCGGAGATGGGCCGGGGTCGATCTCGCCGCAGCGCTACAAGATCTATCAGGATCTGTTCGCCGAGCTCTCGCAGAGCCGGTACTGAAGTACTCAGCTACCCAGTTGAAGAGAAACTAACCGGCCAGTCGAGCAAGGCTCAGAAGTGCCAGCAGCGTCATCCACATGACGACCGAGCGCCAAACCAGGCCCACTACGCTTTTCAGATGACCCATTTCGGCATTGCGCCCGGGCGTGGACTCGGAAGCGAAGTCAATTTCTTCTTCGGATAGGTCGACATTCGCCGGCACGACCGGCTTCAGTTCGGCACCGCCCAAACGCACGTTGATCGCGCCGGATGTGGCCGCGAGAATCACGCCGTCGTTGTCGTTGCGGAATCGCTGCACATGATGCCGCCAACCGTCGATTGCCTCTTCGAAGCTACCCACGACTGCGAAGCTGAGTGCCGTGATGCGCGCTGGCAACCAGTCGATGACCAACCAGGCACGAGCCGCAGCGGCTTGCAGCGCGGGGCTTGCAGGATGCCCATCGGGTCCAATCCGGCGCTTCCAGTATCGAGCGACGAATTCCGCCAATCGATAGAGCACCGCGCCCGCCGGACCAGCTCCGAAAATCGAAAAAATGCAGAAGCACGCAATCACGCCGAACACATGACGATGGGCGGCGAGCACTGAATATTCGATGACGTGTCTGAGGATTTCGCTGCGCGGCAATTCGCTTGCATCGACATGCTGCCAACGCGCGAGCAATTGGCGGGCGGCCTCTTCGTTGCCATCGTCGAGGGCATCGCGAATATCGGTGAAGTGATGGCTAAATTGACGGAAGCCCAGCGTCACATACAAGACTGCAATGCTCCAGATGATGGCTACCGGTGTGGCTGTCGCGAAGGCAATCAGCCAATAAATGCCGACGGCGGCAAGCGCCGGTAGGCAGGTGCTCAAGCTCCAGACCACCCATCCGTGAAACGGCTTGCCGGCGTCGAAATTGCGCTCGACCCAGGCGGCCCACGATCGCATCGATGTGTGAATCGGCGTGTTGTACGAAAGGGGTCGCACCTGCTCGATCAACAACGCAAAGAGGATGGCGAAAAAGGTCATCGTTGCAATGATAGCGACCAATAACGCATGCCCGAAGGCAAGCGCCAGCGTTTAATCGGACGCACTCAAAAATCGATACAGATTCCGGATGATTCCGGCAGTCGCACCCCAGACGAACCGCTCGGTACCGGCATCGTCGTAGGGCATCGAATACCAGTGACGCACGATGCCGTCACGCTCGAACGCATGGCGTCGGTGATTCGAAGGATCCATCAGAAACGCAAGCGGTACCTCGAAGGCCGCGTCGACTTCATAAGGATTCAATTGCAGCGTGAAGTCTGGCTGGATCAACGCAATGACCGGCGTAATGACGAAGGACGTGCCGGTCGTATACGTGGGAAGCTTTCCGATGACTTTGGCAAAGCGCCGGTCGAGGCCAACCTCTTCATGAGCCTCCCGCAGCGCGGCGTCTTCTACGGAATCGTCGGTTTCATCGACACGCCCGCCCGGAAACGCAATCTGGCCGGAGTGGGTGGACAGGTGGGTGGTGCGCTGGGTCAGGAGCACGGTGGGTCGAATCGTGCCGGAAGCATCGACTCTAAGCACGAGAGGAATCAGCACAGCCGCAGCAGCGGGTTCGCGGTTGGTGAATTTCGGCTCCGAGCGCACTTCCGGAGTCCACGCAATGTTCGATTCGAATCTTGCGATCAAGGCGTCTGGCGTCAGCATCGAGTCGGCGATGCGTGGAAGCGATTCCTCTGCCGGCAACACCGGCACGGTTTTAGGATCTAACGGCGGCATCTGCGACAAGGAGGGAGAGGGAGTGCTTGCGGAGGACATGCTTGCTCGGGCTGGCGGAAAAAAATGTCGGTGGATCGAATAAAAAAGTGACGCCAAAGAAAAAACCGCCAGAAGCTTTCGCTTTCGGCGGTTTCTACATCGAATCGACGTTGGCTTATGCAGCAGGAGTTGCAGCAGCCTTGATACGGTTCGGGAGCTTTTCCTTGATACGTGCCGACTTGCCGCTACGTTCACGGAGGTAGTACAGCTTGGCGCGGCGGACATCGCCACGACGCTTGACTTCGACACCTGCGATCAGGGGGCTGTAAGTTTGGAACGTACGCTCGACACCTTCTCCGCTGGAGATTTTGCGAACGGTGAAGCCACTGTTGAGGCCACGATTGCGCTTTGCAATCACCACACCTTCGTAGGCCTGAACGCGCTTGCGGGCGCCTTCGACAACGTTCACGCTGACGATGACGGTGTCACCAGGCGCGAATTCGGGGATTTTCTTACCGAGACGAGCAATTTCTTCTTGCTCGAGAATAGCGATCAAATTCATGATTTTCCTCTGGCGATCGTGTCCGCGCTACGCTTGGGGCGGCTAGTTGCCGCGGCCGGACAGAGGATCGAAAAGCCTCTGATTATAGCTTTATTGTTTTTGCTTCAAAAACCGTTCGTCTGCCGAATTCAGCAATCCATCCGCCCTCGCCTTTTCCAGCAGTTCAGGCCGCCGATACAACGTCAAGGAAAGGCTCTGCTCACGGCGCCATTTTTCGATGAGCGCGTGATTTCCCGAAAGAAGCTCGGCCGGCGCGCTCACCGGGCCTGATGGCGATTCCCACGATTCCGGTCGGGTGTAATGCGGGCAATCGAGCAATCCGCCGAGCGCTGGGTTGAAGCTGTCTTCCTGGTGGCTGCCCTGGTCGTTCAGTACGCCCGGCTGAAGTCGTGCGACGGCATCGAGAAGTGCCATGGCAGCAATTTCTCCACCCGACAGCACAAAATCGCCAAGGCTGATTTCGAGGTCGACGAATGCGTCGACGAAGCGCTGATCGATACCCTCGTATCGGCCGCAGAGAAGAATGGCTCCCTCGCTACTGGACCAGGCTTGAACCTGGGCATGATCGATCCGGTCCCCGGTGGGCGTGAAAAGCACGAGCGGAGCCAAGTCCTGACGCGATTCCCGGATGGCGGCGAGGCAATCGGCAAGCGGCTGGGCCAGCATCACCATACCGGGGCCACCGCCGAAAGGGCGGTCGTCTACTCTTTTGTAATTCCCGGTCGAATAATCACGCGGATTCCAGAACCGCACGTCGACAAGCCCGCCTTCGAACGCGCGACGCGTGACGCCAGCCGTCAGGAACGGCGCGAACATGTCGGGAAACAGCGTGATGACGTCGAAGCGCATGGCTTCAATAGTCTGATTGCCAGTCGACCGTGATCAATCGGCCAGCAATATCGACCTTGTCGACGAAGACCGCAACGAATGGAATCATTCGCTCGACTTTTTTGGATTCGATTTCCTGCTCGATGACCAGAACGGTTTGCGGACCGGTCGAGAGCAGCTCTTTGACTTTGCCGAACAGGACGCCTTCGCGGTTCACGACGTCGAGGCCGATCAGGTCGACCCAGTAATACTCGTCTTCCGCTGCCGTGGGAAAGCTAGATCTGGGGATGAAAACGCGAGCGCCGCGAAGAAACTCGGCGCCGTTGCGGTCGTCTACCTCGTGCGCGTTGGCGACGATGGTGTCGGAATGCTCTTTCGCTTCCTTGATCGAGATTTTCTTGACGCCTTCGAACATCCGCGCGCCTTTTTCGGCGGGGAGAAGAAACCAGCGTTTGGAAGAAAAAAGCGCCTCGGGATCGGCGCTGTATGAAAGGACCTTGAACCAGCCCTTGATGCCCCAGGCATCGGCGATGCGCCCTACTTCGATGGCGTCCGCTGGAAGTTCAGCGGCCTCCAATTGAGGTTGCATCGCCAGACGCTCAGGCTGCCTTGGGGGCAGTTGCTGCGAGCTGCTTTACGAGGCGCTCGACGGTGGGAGAAGCTTGTGCACCAACGCTCTTCCAGTAAGTCATACGGTCTTGAGCAATACGGATGCTCTCTTCGTTTTCCTTAGCGGTAGGGTTGTAAAAGCCAAGACGTTCGATGAATCGACCATCGCGGCGAACACGTTTGTCGGACACGACAATATTGAAAAACGGACGACCTTTGGAGCCGCCACGGGAGAGTCGAATAACGACCATGATTTATCCTTCGGGTGGGAGAATTGAATCTTCCAGCGTTGAGACACGCGACATGACCACCCGGCCAGCGACACGCTGAAAAGCCTTTGATTATATAGCGCCAGCCCTTTATGCCAACCATTCGTCCAAGCCGCGACACCGATATTGCGCAAATTACGGCGATTTATCGTCATCACGTTCTGAATGGCACCGGAACATTCGAGATCGATCCTCCCACCGAGCAAGACATGATGAACCGACGCGCGGAAGTGCTCGCGCGCGATCTTCCTTACCTGGTTTGCGCAGACGATTCCGGAGCGGTCGTGGGATTCGCCTACTGCAACTGGTTCAAGCCGCGCCCGGCTTATCGCTTCTCCGCCGAAGACTCGATTTATCTCGCACCGGAGGCGTCGGGTCGCGGACTGGGACGGCTTCTGCTCACCGAATTGATCTCGAAGGCGGAGTCTGCCGGTGTGCGAAAACTCATTGCCGTTATCGGCGATTCGGCCAACGCCGGCTCGATAGGTGTGCATCGCGCACTCGGCTTCAATTCGGTCGGGACGCTGGCATCATGCGGATGGAAGTTCGGCAAATGGCTGGACGTGGTGTTGATGGACAAATCATTGGGGGATGGCGATTCGACGTCTCCCGAACCGGCTCTCAAATGAAAAACAAAACTCTCGCGGCGTGGCTCGCATTTCTGCTCGGCGCGTTCGGATTGCACCGCTTTTATCTGTTCGGGAAAAAAGACGTTTTGGGCTGGCTGTTGCCGATTCCGACCTTGATAGGCATTTACGGAATAGTGCGGGCTCGCGAATTCGGACTCGACGATCAATGGAGCTGGGCCCTGATTCCCTTCGTCGGATTCACTGTTGCGGGTTGTGCGCTCATGGCAATCATTTATGGACTGATGACGCCGGAAAAGTGGAACGCGAAATTCAACCCTCAAGGGCACGAAACAGCTGTTCCCGGACAGACCAACTGGTTCACCATAGGCGCGATCGTGCTGTCTTTACTCATCGGCACCAGCGTCCTGATGGCGAGCATCGTGTTCAGCTTCCAGCGATATTTCGAATACCAGATAGAAGAAGCGAAAAAAATCTCTCAATGAAAAAGGGCGCTACTTGCGCCCTTTTTTTCGCCCGTGCGGCACGTCCCACGTGTCAGGTGCGCCGGATCAGAAAATCTGCAGGCTCACCCAATAGGCGATGGCGGCAACGAAAGCGCTGGCTGGAATCGTGAGAATCCATGCCCATACGATATTGCCGGCAACACCCCAACGCACTGCGCTGGGGTGACGGGTGGACCCCACACCGACGATTGCACCGGTGATGGTGTGCGTGGTCGACACCGGAATGCCGAAGAAGGTCGCGATGAAGAGCGTCATCGCACCGCCGGTTTCAGCGCAAAAACCACCTACCGGTTTCAGCTTGGTGATCCGTTGCCCCATGGTTTTGACGATTCGCCATCCGCCGAACATGGTTCCTAAAGCGATCGCAACGTAGCAGGAGACGATGGTCCATGTCGGCGGCAATGCATCGCCGGGGGCCGAGTAGCCAGTGGCGATCAAAAGCATCCAGATCATGCCGATTGTTTTTTGCGCATCGTTGCCGCCGTGACCCAAGCTGTACGCGCCTGCGGAAACGAGCTGCAAACGCCTGAACCAACGGTCCACTCTCGATGGCGTCGCGCGTCTGCACACCCAGGCCACGATCAGCATCATCAGCGAGCCTAAAACGAAACCGAGCAGAGGCGACACGAAGATGAATGCGACAGTTTTCAGCACGCCGCCGACCACCAGCGCGCTCGATCCGGCCTTCGCAACGACAGCACCGACGATCCCGCCGATAAGCGCATGCGACGAGCTGCTCGGAATGCCGTAGTACCAGGTAATGAAGTTCCAGAAAATCGCCCCTATGAGCGCGCCGAAAACCACGTGCACATCGACCACTTCGGGGTGCGCGATGCCCTTGCCCACCGTCGCCGCAACGCTCAGATGGAAGATGAAAATCGCCATCAAATTGAAGAATGCGGCAAACACCACAGCTTGCCCCGGGCGCAGAACGCCGGTGGACACCACCGTTGCAATCGAATTGGCGGCGTCGTGAAACCCGTTCAAAAAGTCGAACACGAGTGCCATCAGAACCAACAGCACCACCACCCACAAACCCACCTGAACGCTGGACATGCGCGCAGCCGATCAGGAGTTCTCGAGGACGATGCCCTCGATCAGGTTGGCGACGTCCTCGCACTTGTCGGTGATCGTTTCCAGCAACTCGTAGATGGCCTTGAGCTTGATGACTTCGCGAACATCGGGCTCCTCGCGGAACAGCTTGCTCATGGCGGAGCGCATCACGCGATCGGCGTCCGATTCGAGCCTGTCGATTTCTTCGCAGGTTTTGAGCGCAGCTTCTGCAGCGGCAGGATCGGCAATTTTGCTGAGCAATTTGACCGCGTCTTTCACGCGTTCGCAGCACTTCACGCTCAAATCGGTCAGGCGCGTGATTTCTTCTGTCATGTGGCGCACGTCGTACAGCGCCATGGTCTCTGCCGAATCCTGGATCAGGTCGGCCACATCGTCCATCGTGTTGATCAGCTTGTGGATCTGCTCGCGGTCGATCGGCGTGATGAACGTTTTGTGCAGCATCTTGCTGACGTCGTGCGTCACGCGATCCGCCGCGCGTTCGGCGTTATCCACGTCGCGGGCATATTGTTCGCGCAGGTGCGGATCGCTGTAGTTGGCGACCAGATGCGAGAAGGCACGCGCAGCATCGACGATGCGTTCTGCGTGCTGGTTGAACATTTCGAAGAAGTTGCCTTCGCGCGGCAGGAGTTTGCCAAACAGCATTTTTTGAGCTCCGGACAGGAGTTGTGACGATTCGGTGACAGATTTGTGACTGCGCGGAGTTTAACCGCGTGCCGGAGACGCCAGCTTTTGACGGCCTGTGCGCTGAATCAGCCGGCCGATTTGGTGATTACCTGGCCTCGGACAACGGCGAGTTGTGCGCTGGTCACGCGCTCTGGCGCGACTTCGGCCAGAGGCACCAGCACGAATGCCCGCTCCCACATGCGCGGATGCGGAACGGTCAAACGGGGGCTGGTAATGGTCGAGTTGCCGAACAGAAGCAGATCGAGATCGATCGTCCGGGGCGCGTGAAAAAATGGTCTGGTGCGTCCTAGATCGGCCTCGATTCGAAGCAGCTCATTCAAAAACAAGGGCGCAGGGAGCGTCGTAGAAAACGCGGCAACCTCGTTCGAATAATCCGGGCCCGTCGCATCGACTGGAGCCGACGAGTAACGCGATGACCGCTTCATCAGTTTTGTCCCAGGCAAGGCCTCAATTGCTAGAACCGCTCGATCGAAAGTGTCCCGGGCATCGCCCAGATTCGCGCCAAGGCCGACGTACGCGTCGACCGGCTCGCGATCAGGCATCGGCAGAAGGTGCGCCGCCACCGCCACCATTACCACCACCCCCGCCACCGGAGGGCTTGCGGCGGCGACGACGGCGTTTGGGGGCGCCGGTGGATGCAACGTCGGAAGGAGGCGCATCGTCGAATTCCGGATCGGCGGGTGCAGAATTTCCGCCGCCATCGAGGTCGATCCCTCGCGGGTCTGCCGCCGGCTTGGGCCTGGTCGTTCGAATGACGCGGGATTTCGGCTGCTTGGTTTCGGCGCGCACCTGATCGATCAGGTCTTCACGGCGAATATCGTCGGCCAGCGAGAACTCGTGCCACCACTCGGCAATGGCCTCGTTGACCTCGCCGGCGTCCGCACGCAGCCGCATGAAATCGAAGCCGGCGCGAAATCGCGGCTGGTCGATCAGCGTGAACGGGGTCGCACCGACGCGCTTTTCGAAGCGGGGTTGCATCATCCAGATTTCGCGCATGTCGGTGGCCAGCTTGCCGCGGCCGGACACGTCGCCGATGCGCGAGTCGAACACCTGATCGATCGCGTCCTGCAATGCCGGAAACGAGGGTTGGCGCTGCGCGATTCGAGCAGCCCAGCCGTCACGGACATCCGACCAGAGAACGCATGCCAGAAGAAAACTCGGCGCGACCGGTTTGCCTTCGCCGACCCGGCGGTCGGTGTCCTGCAAAGCAGCGTTCACGAAGGTCTGATCGGCACGCTCAACCACGATATCTAGCAGCGGATAAATTCCTCGCGACAGCCCCAGCGCCTTCAGTTGCGCAATGGTCGACAGCGCGTGACCGGTTTGCAGCAGCTTGAGCATTTCGTCGAACAGACGGCTTTGCGGCACCTCTGCGAGCAAGGCCTGCGAAGACACCAGCGGCGCCGCTGTTTTCGCATCTAGCGTGAAGCCGACCGGTGCCAGCTTCGCCGCGAAACGAATCGCGCGGATGATGCGCACCGGATCTTCGCGATAGCGCGTGACCGGGTCGCCAATCATTCGGAGCGTCTGCTTTTTCGCGTCCTTCATGCCGCCGTGATAGTCGACGACGATCTGGCGCTCCGGGTCGTAATACATGGCGTTGATCGTGAAATCGCGACGGGCTGCATCTTCGTCCTGAGGACCCCAGACGTTGTCGCGAAGTACACGGCCGCTGGAATCGACCGCGTGCTTCATGCCGGCCAATTCGTTTTTGCTGGTGCGTTCGTTGCCGGCTACCTGCTCGGCGGCGGCGTTGTCCATGTAGGCGCGGAAAGTGGAAACCTCGATCACCTCGTGCTCCCGGCCGCGTCCGTACACCACGTGCACGATCCGGAACCGACGGCCGATGATGAAAGCGCGGCGAAACAGGCTTTTCACCTGTTCGGGCGTGGCGTTGGTTGCCACGTCGAAATCTTTCGGGCGCAGCGCCAGCAGCAGATCGCGAACAGCGCCGCCGACGATGTAGGCCTCGTAGCCCGCCTCTGTGAGCGTGCGAACCACGTTCAATGCACGTTCGTCCACCAGATCCCGGTCGATGCCGTGAACCGAATAAGGCACTTCCTCGCGCTTGCCGAAGCGCATTTTTTTGCCGCCGGAGCCGGTCGTTCCGCTCTTGCCCAGCAGCTTGTCGATAAATTTTTTGATCATGTAATTTTTTTGAACAGGTCCAGTATGCGCCAGCCCCTGGAGGTCGCTATGGCCCGAAGCCGGTCGTCCGGATTGGTCGCGACCGGGTGATCCACCTTCTCCAGCAGTGCCAGATCGTTGATGGAATCGGTATAAAAAGTGGTTTCGACATCGCCCCAGCCGAGATTGTGCTCTGCCAGCCACTGCTCCATTCGGGTCACCTTGCCTTCACGGGCAGATGGCACGCCGTCGATATTGCCGGTGATCCAGCCATCGGCATCGCGCTCGAGTCGTACGGCGATCAGATCGTCGGCATCGAACATGCGCGCGATCGGCTCGGTCACGAACTCGTTGGTGGCCGTCACGATGATGATCCGGTCGCCCTGCTCGCGATGCGCTTCCACCAGCTCATGAACATTGGGCATCAGCGCCGGCTCGATCACTTCGCTCATGAACTGCGCATGCGCCATTGCCGCCGATTGCGCGCCCTGCATCCGCACCGCGTCGGTCGCGAATCGAACGTAGTCGTTGATATCGAGCGTGCCGGCCTTGTAGTGCTCGTAGAACTCGTCGTTGCGCTTGTTGAAGCTCTCCGGCTCGACCCAGCCGATCTTCGAGGTGAACACACCCCATGAATAGTCGGAATCGATCGGAAGCAGCGTGTGATCCAGATCAAACAAGGCCAACTTCATGCGCCCGCTTTTTTCTTGTTTTTGCTGCATCGATCGCTACTCGTTTTCAAGCATGGATTTGAGAAGCGGAATCGTGATCGCACGTTTGGTCTGCAGCGCGTACACGTCCAGCTGATTGAGCAAATGCATGAGGCTGCCCAGATCGCGGCTGAATCGAGTGAGCATGAAGTCCATCACTTCGTCGCCCAGAAAAATTCCTCGCGCGTCGGCCTGCTGGCGAAGCACCGCCCGGCGTTCCGGCTCGCTCAATACATGCAGCGCAAAAACATGCCCCCACCCCAGGCGAGTGCGCAAATCTTCGCGAAGCTTCAAATCGGCGGGCGGATACAAGCCAGCAGCGAACACCGCGCGCTGATGCGTCTGAGCGTTCACGAACCAGTTGAAAGCCGCGTGCTGCTGTACCGCGCTGTACAGATGAACGTCGTCCATCACCACCGCAGTCCAGCGCTCGTCGAAAGCGGCAGGTTCGGGCTGGCTCGCACCCATCCAGCCGATGGAATCGTGGCTCATGCCCTGCTCTTTGAGGGCGGCTCTCACAGCTTCAAGCAAATGAGTCTTTCCGCTTGCGCTGCTGCCCCAGAAATAGGTGGGCACCGGCGAGCGATTCGACGCACCTTTCCCCGAACACCAAAGCTCCAGGTGTTTGAGGGCGGGCTCGTTGGGGCCCGGAAAAAAACTGGCAAGTGTCGGCCCGGTTGCCAGGCCGATATCCAGCGCAATCTGCTTCATGCGCGTGTGTCCCGCAAGGGAATTCGGAGGGTGAAAAATCGACGACAAAGACGAGAGCATAAATCTGCGCCTTCACCAGCCCTTAAAATCGATCAAATTCTATCGGGCCGCGCGACTTCCACGCCGCAACCGGCCCGCTTACATCTCTCAATCCTCACCCAGTGCCAGATCAATGACGCAGAACGCCAACAAGACCCCGCTCAGCTACAAGGACGCCGGAGTCGATATCGACGCTGGTGATGCGCTAGTCGAACGAATCAAGCCGCTGGCCAAAAAGACCATGCGTGAAGGCGTTCTGGCCGGAATCGGCGGATTCGGTGCGCTGTTCGAAGTGCCCAAGCGCTACAAGGAACCGGTGCTGGTAAGCGGCACAGACGGCGTAGGCACCAAGCTCCGCCTGGCTTTCGAGTGGAATATGCACGACACGGTCGGCATCGATCTGGTGGCCATGAGCGTGAACGATGTGTTGGTGCAAGGCGCCGAACCCCTCTTCTTCCTCGACTATTTCGCCTGCGGCAAGCTCGATGTCGACACCGCTGCTGCGGTCGTCGGCGGCATTGCCCGCGGATGCGAGCTGTCGGGTTGCGCGCTTATCGGTGGCGAAACTGCAGAAATGCCGGGCATGTACCCCGACGGCGAATACGATCTGGCCGGTTTTGCGGTCGGCGCAGTCGAAAAATCGAAAATTCTGACCGGCAAAGACGTGAAACCGGGAGACATCGTTCTCGGACTGGCTTCCGCTGGGGTGCACTCGAATGGTTTTAGCCTGGTTCGCAAGGTGATCGAACGCGCTGGGCACAAATTACCTGAGACGCTCGACGGCAAACCGTTCCGAGAAGCCGTGATGGAGCCGACTCACCTTTACGTGAAGCCGGTCCTGCAAGCGCTCGCCGCTCACCCGATCAAGGCATTGGCTCACATTACCGGTGGCGGACTGCTGGAGAACATTCCTCGCGTTTTGCCCGAAGGCATGTCGGCGCAACTCAAATCCGGCAGCTGGCCGCGCACCGAGCTGTTCGCATGGCTGCAGGACGTCGCCGGCATCGACGATTACGAGATGAATCGCACTTTCAACAACGGCATCGGGATGGTGGTGGTTGTGGATGCAGCGAATGCTGCCGCCACGGCGAAGACGCTTGAAGCCGCTGGCGAAAAAGTCTTTGAAATCGGTGTGATCGGCAACCGGGGCGAAGGCGCTGCGGTCACCGTGAGCTAATGCCGCAGTGAGCTGACGCGGCCGTTAGCTAAATCGTCACGCTACTCGGCTCGCCTTAATTCAGCGAGTCGACCTGCAATGTCGCGAATGTCGACGCCTTCGCTGGCGTGCAGCAAGTAATGCTCCAGATCGCGCACCGCCATGTCGGTGTTGCCCTGGCGCTCATGAGCCAGGCCGCGATCCCGGTACTCGGACCATTCGTCGGGCAGTAGAACAATCAGCCGATCGAGCACCCAGAGCGAGCGAGTCCAGTCCTGCTGGCTGCGATAGATTTCCTTCAGGTTGCGCAACATTCGCGCAATGATTTCTCGCGGCGAGGCGGCCTGCAGATACAGGCCGACCGGCACCTCCAGATCATCCGTCGCCACCTCCGGCCGAAGTGCCTGCAGACTCTCCGAAAGTTCTTCCCTGCTCAGCGATCTGCCGGTGAATGGATCGATGATCACCTGCCCTCTCGGGAGGTTCACCTTCACCATGAAGTGCCCCGGGAAACCCACGCCGCGAGCCTGTAGCCCCAGCCCGTTGGCCAACTCGATCCAGAGCACCGCCAGCGAAATCGGGATACCCCGGCGGGTACGCAGCACTGCATTCAGATAGCTGTTGTCCGGATCGTAGTAATCGTTGACGTTGCCGCCGAAATTCAGATCCGAGAAGAAGAATTGATTGAGGACGCGAAGCTTGTGGAGTGCCGAAGCATCGTCGGGAAAGCGGCGTTTGACGCGGGCTAGAAGCTGATCGACGTCGCCGAGCACCTGCTGGATATCGAGATCGGGATATTCGTCCTGCGCGATGCTGACTGCCGCCTCGAGAAGCGGAAAATTCTCATCGCTCTGCACGAGCGTTGAAAAATAGTCCAGAGGGGTAGGAACCGCAAAACGCAACTGCATGATGGTTTTTAAGCGACCCCCGGCAAGGCGTCAACCCTGTTTACAGATCAATGACGAAGCAATCGTGAAACTTTGACGCCGGCTGCCCATAAAGCTGCGAAATAAATAGCTGCGCCTCCACCCATGACTGCAGCCAGCAAACCGACGCGTCCGAGGGTGTTGGCGCGCAAGGCAATCCAATCGAATGAGCTTGCCGCCCACATGAGGAAAATTGCCAGGAGAGCACTCGCTGCGACGATCTGCAGCAGAAACTTGCCCCAGCCGGGCAGCGGTTTGAAGCTTCCGCGTCGCATCAGGCCGATCAGAAGCCAGAGCGAATTGATCAGCGCGCCTATGCCGATGGCCAGCGCCAGCCCGGCGTGCTGAAACCTCGGAACGAACAGGTAGTTGAGCGCCTGCGTGATCACGAGCACCGCGATCGCGATTTTTACCGGGGTGCGGATGTCCTGGCTCGCGTAGAAGCCGGGCGCCAGCACCTTGATCGCCACCAGACCGACCAATCCGACGCCGTATCCCATGAGCGCCCAGGTCGTCTGCTGCACGTCCTGCCCCGTGAAAGCGCCGTAGTTGTAGAGCGTGGCGACGAGCGGTTTGGCAAAGGTCAGAAGGCCGACGGCACTGGGAATCGACAGAAGAACGACCAGGCGCAGGCCCCAGTCGAGCATCGAGGAATAACGGGCAGGATCGTCTGCCGCTTTCGCGGCCGCCAGTTGCGGCATCAGCACGACGCCGAGAGCGACCCCCAACATCGCTGTCGGAAACTCCATCAGGCGGTCGGCATAGCTCAGCCAGCTCACGCTTCCGGGCGCCAAGTGCGAGGCGATCTGCGTATTGATGAGAAGGGAAATCTGCGCAACGCTCACGCCGAGCAGCGCTGGCAGCATGAGGCGGGCAATGTTTCGGGTTGACGGGTCGGACCAGGATTCGCGAAGAGCCCGCACCGTGACGCCGATTCTTGGCAGCAAACCTAGTCGGGCAAGCGCGGGAATCTGAATTGCCAGCTGGAGAACGCCGCCAGCCAGCACACCCACGCCCAGGGCGTAAACCGGCTCGATGCCATGCCTGCGGAAAATCGGAGCCAGAATCCACGCGGCGAAAATCATGGCGACGTTCAGAAGAACCGGCGTGAAGGCCGGAATCGCGAATTTCTTCCAGGTATTAAGAATTCCCGCAGAAAACGCCACCAGCGACATGAAGCCGATATAGGGGAACATCCAGCGTGTCAGATAGACCGCAGCATCGAATCCGTCGGGCGTCTGCTTGAGTCCGCTCGCCATGGCCCAGACCAGCCAGGGAGCGGCCAGAACGCCTGCAATACAAACCAGAAGCAGCACCCAGACCAGGATCGTGGCGACCCGGTGGATCATGATTCGGGTTGCATCGTCGCCGTGTTTTTGCTTGGTGTGCGCCAGAACCGGCACGAACGCCTGGCTGAATGCTCCCTCGGCGAACAATCGGCGGAAAAGGTTGGGAATGCGGAACGCCACGTTGAAAGCGTCGGTGACCGAACTGGCCCCGAACGTGGCGGCAATCAGGAGTTCTCTGACCAGGCCCGTAATACGGGAAGCAAGGGTCAGGAGAGATACGGTCGAGGCGGCTTTAAATAGACTCACGCGGGCGAGTTTAGTCGGTTGCTATAATCGCGGGCTTTGCTGACATCATCCTCAGACTCCAAGGAACTTAAATATGGCATCCGCTAAACCCAAGAAAAAGAACCCGCGCCTGGCGTCGGGCCGTAAACGCGTCCGTCAAGACGTCAAAATCAACGCAGCGAACACCTCGCTCCGCTCCAAATACCGTACCGCGGTCAAGAACGTCGAAAAGGCTGTTCTGGCTGGCGACAAAACGAAGGCTTCGGAAGCCTTCACCAAGATGCAATCCATCGTCGACATCGTCGCCGACAAAGGCATCTTCCACAAAAACAAGGCAGCTCGCGACAAGAGCCGCCTGTCGACCAAAGTCAAGGCGCTGGCAACAGCCGCAGCTTGATTCATACCTCGTAAGAGGTACAGCCCGGGAGATATTCGATGATGTATATCTCCCGCCGTTTGTAACGGTGCGCTGTCAGCAAAGAAAAGCAGAGAGCCGTCGCAAGACGGCTTTTTTGTTTCCGAAAGATTTTGCTGGAAAGACCAGTCGGCAGATCAGACGCTCTTGGGCGGTTCGGGCACCAGACAGGCGTCGACGACCTGCAGGTTGTTGTCCTTGGCGAACGCCATGACGAAGTCCCAGGCCATAGGTTCTGCGGTGCGGAGGTCGGTGTGAACCACCACGCATTTCACGTTATTGATGATGTTGGGGACGCACCAGGGCGAGTAGCCGAGATGGCTTCCGCGTTGCGGGCCGCCCGGACGAAACTGGCTCATGACACCCGCAAGTCGCTCGGCCCAGTCGCTGGGGCGAAACGTCTTTCCGTCCTGGGTGACGCCCTGGATGAAGACTTCTTTGGCGGGAGGCGAAACCATCGGATTGGGGCGCTTTCAGATCAAAAGTAGTCTATCTTATATAAGACTGGATTCGAGGCTGGAGCGGGTGGAAGCCACGGCCCTGTCATCGCTGTAATGCGTAATTGTCACCAAAGTGGCATGGCACCTGCGCCTAGAATTCCTCATCGGACTCAGAGTAGTCATTGACCAGTTACCCACACTTTTTAGCACGCGAGAAAGACATTTATGACCGCAAACATCGAGGCATCTTCGCCGCACACCATGAACACCTACGGCCGTTTGCCGATTGCACTGTCGCATGGTCAAGGATGCCGCGTTTGGGATGTGAACGGCAAGTCCTATCTTGACGGCCTGGGCGGAATCGCGGTCAACACCCTTGGGCACAACCATCCGAAGTTCGTGCCGGCCATGCAGGATCAGCTGGGCAAGATCATTCACGGCTCCAACTATTTCCACTACCCCGACCAGGAAGCGCTCGCGGCCAAACTGGTCGAACTGTCGGGGCTGACCAACGTGTTTTTCTGCAGCAGCGGACTTGAAGCCAACGAAGCGGCGCTCAAGCTCGCTCGCAAGTTCGGCCACGACAAGGGCATCGAAAAGCCAGAAATCGTGGTCTACGAAAAAGCGTTTCATGGTCGATCGATTGCCACCTTGAGCGCAACCGGTAACGCGAAGGTGCAAAAAGGATTCGGCCCGCTGGTGGAAGGATTCATCCGCGTTCCGCTGAACGACATCGAGGCACTGAAGAAAGCCACCGTCGGCAACAAGAACGTGGTCGCGGTGTTCTTCGAAACCATTCAGGGCGAAGGCGGCGTGAACCCGATGCGCATCGATTACCTGCAGCAGGTTCGCAAGCTCTGCGACGAGCAGGACTGGCTGATGATGATCGACGAAGTGCAGTGCGGCATGGGGCGCACCGGCAAGTGGTTCGCGCATCAATGGGCGGGAATCAAGCCTGACGTGATGCCGCTGGCCAAGGGCCTGGGATCGGGCATGCCGATCGGCGCTGTGGTCGCGGGACCTAAGGCCGCGAACATTTTCCAGCCGGGCAATCACGGCACGACTTTCGGCGGCAATCCACTGGCGTCGCGCGCGGGTCTGGAAACCATCAAGATCATGGAAGAGGACAAGCTGCTGGAAAACGCGGCGAAGGTCGGTGAGCACATGAAGGCCGCGTTCGAGAGGGAATTCGCATCGCTCATGGGCAAGCCCAAGGGCGTGAAAGAAATTCGCGGACACGGGCTCATGCTAGGTATAGACCTGACGGTTCCCTGCGGCGCACTGGTGCAGCGCGCTGCCGATGCCGGACTATTCATCAGCGTGACCGCCGATACCGTGATTCGCCTGGTGCCGCCGCTCATCATGACCACCGCCGAAGCCGACGAGCTGGTGGGAATCCTTGCGCCGCTCTTGAAAACATTTCTTCAGGAAGCTGCATGACGATCAGGCATTACCTTCAGTTTTCCGATCTGACTGCCGACGAGTACGAGTACCTGTTCGCGCGCGCGGCGCTGATCAAAAAGAAGTTCAAGGCGTACGAAAAACATCATCCGCTGGTCGATCGCACGCTGGCGATGATCTTCGAGAAAGCATCGACTCGCACTCGCGTGAGCTTCGAGGCGGGCATGTACCAGATGGGCGGCAGCGTGGTTCATCTGACCACCGGCGACAGCCAGCTGGGTCGTGCCGAACCCATCGAAGACAGCGCCAAGGTGATCAGCCGCATGGTCGATATCGTGATGATCCGCACCTTCGGCCAGGACAAGATCGATCGCTTCGCCGCGCATTCCAGAGTGCCGGTCATCAACGGTCTGACCAACGAGTTTCACCCGTGCCAAATCCTCGCGGACATCTTCACCTACATCGAGCATCGCGGCTCTATCAAGGGCAAGACCGTTGCCTGGGTAGGCGACGGCAACAACATGGCCAACACCTGGCTGCAGGCGAGCGAAATCCTCGGCTTCAAGGTCCATGTGAGTACGCCGAACGGCTACGAAGTCGACCAGTCGGTGGCCGGCATCCGCTCCTCCGATAGCTACAAAGTCTTCAAGGATCCGATGGAAGCCTGTGCAGGGGCCGATCTGGTGACCACAGACGTGTGGACCAGCATGGGATTCGAAGCCGAGAACGAAGAGCGCAAGAAGGCCTTCGCAGATTGGTGCGTGGACACCGACATGATGCGTGCCGCCAAACCGGATGCACTGTTCATGCACTGCCTGCCTGCACACCGGGGTGAGGAAGTCGAAGCCGACGTGATCGACGGCCCTCAGTCGGTCGTGTGGGACGAGGCCGAAAACCGGATGCACGCACAGAAGGCGCTGATGGAATATTTATTGCTGGGCAAACTCTAGACGCTCGGGGATTTAGGCTTTCGGATCGATGTTGTCCGATGTTGAGTGGATGTTGGAATTAACCGACACCACGGTGTTTTTCCGGATGCTAACTTTGACGTCTTGTTCAGCCAAGACGTACATCGTCATCCCATCAGCATTCCCGAAAGCACCCCATGAGCGGCGAAAAAATTGTCCAGGAAGAAAAGGCTCAGCTCGACTTCAGCAAGTCGATGAGCTACAGCGACTACCTGACCCTCGATCAGGTTCTCAGTGCGCAGAATCCCCTATCACCCGAGCACGACGAACTGCTCTTCATCATCCAGCACCAGACCAGCGAGTTGTGGATGAAGCTGATGCTTCACGAGCTTCGTGCGGCAATCAAAAACATCGCGAGCGACAACCTAGAGCCCGCATTCAAAATGCTTGCGCGAGTAGACAGAATCCTGGCGCAGCTGGTGCAAGCCTGGTCGGTTCTCGCGACCATGACGCCCACCGAATACACCGCGTTCCGCCCGTACCTCGCGGCATCCAGCGGATTCCAGAGTTATCAATATCGTTGCATCGAGTTCGCGTTCGGAAACAAGAATCCGATCATGCTCAAGCCCCATGAGCACCGCCCCGACTTGCTCGCGCTCGTGAAAGACTCGCTCGAACAACCGTCGCTCTACGACGAATCGATTCGCCTGTTGGCCAGGCGCGGCTTCGATATTCCGAAAGAGGTCGTCGAGCGCGACTGGACGCAGCCGTATCAGGCCAGCGACGCGGTCGAGCAGGCCTGGCTAGAGGTGTATCGGGATCCGAAGAAGCATTGGGATCTGTACCAACTCGCCGAAGAGCTCACCGACGTAGAAGACCAGTTCCGGCTCTGGCGATTCCGCCATGTGACTACGGTGGAACGCGTCATCGGCTTCAAGCGCGGCACCGGTGGATCGGGCGGCGTGAGCTATCTGCGCAAGATGCTCGACGTGGTGCTTTTCCCGGAAATCTGGAAGCTGCGCACAAACCTTTGATCAAGCGCCGTAGCGGTACAGCCAGGGCGAGTCCATCAGCGGCGCGCCGACCAGTCGCAGCGCGGCGTTGCGGGCCGACTCCATGGCACCGCCCAGGTGGAACACCTTGCCGTTTCTGTCTGCGTGCCGCTGCACCCTGCCCACGCGCTGGTATCGATTGAGCGCGTAGCGGCGAAGCGCCAAAGGCACGTCGATGACATCGCCATCGACCCGCGACAGGCACAACGCAAGCTCCTGCGCGTCTTCTATCGCCATGCCGGCACCCTGCGCCAGATACGGCAGCATCGGATGACCTGCATCGCCCACCAGCGCGACGCGCCCCGCAGCGAGCTCGTTCGGCGAAGACACTGACTCACGCGAACACAAAGTCCACACCTTCCAGGACGGCATCGCCTCGATCATTTCGCGCAGCTTCGAACACGTGTTGCCCAACGCGCCGCGAAGGTCCTCCAGCACCGCGTCGGCGGTCCAGGTCTGCTTCTCGGCGACGAGGCTGTCCTCGCTGTCGTCGCTGCTGGACCCTGACGTGTCCTCGGTCACGACGACCACATTGATCAACTCTCCGCGCCTGACCGGATAGGCAATCACGTGCAGATCAGGCGCCATCCATACCGATACGTTATCGACTCGCAAAGGCTCCGGCAACGCGCTGGCTTCGATAAGACTTCGATAGGCCAGATGACCTATCGGAAGCGGCCCGCCCTGCTTGAACAATTCGCCACGAACCCGACTCCACAAACCATCGGCACCTATCAAGGCATCGGCCTCGTGCACCCGTCCCGATTCGGTCGTAATCGTCACATCGAGCGATGTCTCCTCGATTCCCTCGACAGTCGCATGCGCGTTGATTCGCACCTGCGGATCGCGTCGCACGGCGTTGAGAAGCATCGAATGCAAGTCGCTTCGATGAAGCGTCGCGTAGGGCGCGCCATACTTTTTCTCGAAATGCGATCCCAGCTTCAGGGTGGCGAGTTTGCCGCCGGTTTTTGCGTCGAAGGATTCGATTCCTTCCGGGAAGTAGGCGAATTCCGCGAGCGCGCCGGAACGCGCATCGCCCAGATTCCAGTCCTTCAGAATTCGCGTGGAATTCGGGCCGAGTTGCACGCCTGCGCCCACCTCGCTGAACACCGGTGCACGCTCGTATAAACGCGATTCCCAACCCTTGCGCGAGCAGGCCAGCGCCGTCGCCAGACCACCGATGCCGCCACCGGCAATAAGGATCTGACGACTCAAGCCGATGCCAGCAACTGACGCAGAACGAAAGGCAGAATGCCGCCGTTCACGTAGTAGTCGACTTCGATGGGGGTATCGATTCGCAGCGTCACCACAACGGTCTGATGCGAACCGTCGGCACGCGTGATGAACAGCTTCGCATCGCTTTGCGGTGTGAGCGCCGGGTCGGGCACCACGTCGATGATTTCATCGCCCTTGAGGTCGAGCTTTTCCCAGGAATCGCCGTCCTTGAACTGCAAGGGCAACACACCCATGCCAACCAGATTGCTGCGGTGAATACGCTCGAACGTTCGCGCCACAACTGCCTTGATGCCCAGCAGTTGCGTTCCCTTCGCAGCCCAGTCGCGCGACGATCCGGTGCCGTACTCCTCGCCTGCAAACACCACGGTGGGCGTGCCTTGCTCGATGTACTTCATCGCCGCGTCGTAGATGAACATCTTCTCTTGCGTCGGCTGGAACAGCGTGACGCCGCCCTCTTCCCTGCCGCCATCGGCCTTCGGCGGAATCATCAGGTTCTTGATCCGCACGTTGGCAAACGTGCCGCGCATCATCACATCGTGATTGCCGCGTCTTGCACCGTAGCTGTTGAAGTCGGCCTTCAGAACGCCGTTCTCCTGCAGCCATTTACCGGCCGGCGACGAGTCCTTGATGGAGCCGGCGGGCGAGATGTGATCGGTGGTGATCGAGTCGCCGAACAGCGCCATGATTCGCGCGCCTTTGACCTGCACCGGCTTGCTGGGCACTAGTTCCGGCGTTTCCATTTCGAAGCCGTGGAAGAACGGCGGCTCGGCAATGTAGGTGCTCTTGGGCCAGGTGTAGGCATCGCCGGACACGCCTTTGATCTTGTTCCACAACTCCCCCGGATCGGTAGCAACCTTCGCGTAGTTTTCCTTGAAGGCCTTGCCGTTCATTGCGAACTTCATGAGCTTATAAATTTCGTCGCTTGTGGGCCAGATGTCGCCCAGATACACGTCGCGCATCTTGCCGTCCTTGCCTTTGCCGCGCCCGACTGGCTCGGTCATCAGGTCGCGCCGCACGTTGCCCGCGATTGCGTAGGCGACCACCAGCGGAGGACTCGCGAGGAAGTTGGCCTTGATGTTCGGATGAATCCGCGCCTCGAAATTCCGGTTGCCCGACAGCACAGCCGACGCGACCAGATCGTGAGTGGTGATGACTTCGTTCAACGCCGGCGTCAGATCGCCCGCGTTGCCGATACAGGTGGTGCAACCGTAGCCTGCAAGGGCGAAACCAAGCTTCTCGAGGTAGGGCATCAGCCCGGTCTGCGTGAGGTACTCGGTCACGATGCGCGATCCGGGAGCAAGCGATGTCTTGATGTGCGGCTTGACCTTGAGCCCCGCCTCGACCGCCTTCTTCGCAAGCAGCCCCGCCGCCAGCAGCACGCTCGGATTCGAGGTGTTGGTGCAACTCGTGATGGCAGCGATCAGCACATCGCCATTCATGATTTCGTCGCCATCGGCCGAGGTGAAAGTCTGGTTGATTTTCTCGACTGGCTGATTGAATCCGTTCTCGGACATCGGCTTGCTGAACAGGCTCGAGAACTGGCGGCTCACATTGCCCAATTCGATCCGATCCTGCGGACGTTTCGGTCCCGCCAGACTCGGCGTGACCGTACCAAGATCGAGCGACACGACCTGCGAGAAATCGACCTCGCCTTTGAGCGGCACGCCGAACAAGCCCTGCGCCTTGAAATAAGCCTCGAACGCTTCTATTTCGGCTTTGGTGCGGCCGGTTCCTTCGAAGTATTCGATGGTCTTTTCATCGACTGGGAAGAAGCCCATGGTGGCGCCGTATTCAGGGGCCATGTTGCCGATGGTCGCGCGATCGGGCAATGCCAGAGTGCGGGTACCTTCGCCGAAAAATTCGACAAACTTGCCGACCACTTTTTCGCGGCGAAGAACCTCGGTCACGGTCAGCACCAGATCGGTGGCAGTCACGCCTTCGCGCAGTTTGCCGGTGAGCTCGAATCCGACCACGTCGGGCGTGAGCAGGTAGACCGGCTGGCCCAGCATGGCCGCTTCCGCCTCGATGCCGCCAACGCCCCAAGCAACCACGCCGATGCCGTTGATCATGGTGGTATGGCTGTCGGTGCCGACCAGTGTGTCGGGGTAGTACACGTCATCCGCGCGCTTGTGAACGCCGCGCGCGAGGTACTCGAGATTCACCTGGTGAACGATGCCGAAACCTGGAGGCACCACCTTGAAGGTGCTGAAGGCCTGCATGCCCCACTTCATGAATTCATAGCGCTCGCGGTTGCGCTGGAATTCGAGCTTCATGTTGAGGTCGAGAGAATTTTTCTTGCCGTAGTAGTCGACCATGATCGAGTGATCGACCACCAGATCGACCGGCACAAGCGGCTCGATGCGCGTGACGTCTTTACCCAAACGGGCAGCTTCGCTGCGCATGGCGGCCAGGTCGGCCAGCAACGGAACGCCGGTGAAATCCTGCAGCACCACGCGCGACACCACGAATGGAATTTCGTCGACTCGTGCCGCCTTCGGCTTCCAGTTGGCCAGCTCGGCGACGTGATCCGCCGTGACCTTCTTGCCGTCGCAATTGCGAAGCACCGATTCCAGAACGATCCGGATCGAGACTGGCAGTCGGGAGATGTTGGGGAATTGCTTGGACAGGGCCGGCAGCGAGTAGAACTTGCCGGCTTTTCCAGATTTCGTCTTGAATGATTTCAGGACTTTGTCGAAGGCGTGTGGGGCGACCTTGGTCATTGCGAGCTCCGATGAAGAATCAGCGAAACCTATTGTGGCACCCCGAATGTGTTGTCGCGTGACGTTACCGATTTGCCACTTCACCAAAGTCGGCGAAAGCCAAAAGAAAAACGGCCTGTGGGCATGACACCCACAGGCCGTTCCAACTCAACGTGCGGACTAAAGCTTAAATCTGACTTTAAGCGGGAACCGTCGATGCCGCGTCGGTGAAGTCGGGCATTTGATCGAAGTTCATGTAGCGGTAGATCTTGTCTGCGTTGGTCGCGATCACGCCCATGTCTTCCAGATATTCCGCCTTGGTCGGAATGCGTCCGAGCTTCGAGCAGATAGCGGCCAACTCGGCGCTGCCGAGGTACACGAAGCTGTTTTTGCCCAGACGGTTCGGGAAGTTACGGGTGCTGGTCGAGAACACGGTTGCGCCCTCTTTCACCTGTGCCTGGTTGCCCATGCACAAGCTGCAGCCCGGCATTTCCATGCGAGCACCGGCCACGCCAAGAACGCCGTAGTGGCCTTCTTCGCTCAGCTGGTGCGCGTCCATCTTGGTCGGCGGTGCAACCCACAGCTTCACCGGAATGTCGCGCTTGTTTTCGAGCAGCTTGGAAGCTGCGCGGAAATGGCCGATGTTGGTCATGCACGAACCGATGAACACTTCGTCGATCTTCGCGCCAGCCACATCGGACAGGGTCTTCACGTCGTCAGGATCGTTCGGGCAGGCAACGATGGGTTCGTGAATCTCGGCCAGATCGATTTCGATCACGGCCGCGTATTCCGCATCTGCATCGCCCTTGAGCAACTGGGGATCTGCCAGCCACGCTTCCATCGCCTTGATACGACGGTTGATCGTGCGAACGTCGGAGTAACCAGTCGAGATCATCCACTTCAGCATCGTGATGTTGCTGTTGATGTATTCGATGATCGGCGCCTTGTCCAGATGCACCGTGCAACCTGCAGCGGAGCGTTCTGCCGATGCGTCCGAGAGCTCGAAGGCCTGTTCGACCTTCAGGTCCGGCAAGCCTTCGATTTCCAGAATGCGGCCAGAGAAAACGTTGACCTTGCCTTGCTTGGCCACCGTCAGCAAACCAGCCTTGATTGCGTACAGCGGAATCGCGTTCACCAGATCGCGCAGCGTAACGCCGGGCTGCATCGAGCCCTTAAAGCGAACCAGCACCGACTCGGGCATGTCCAGCGGCATCACGCCGGTAGCTGCCGCGAACGCCACGAGGCCGGAGCCTGCGGGGAAGCTGATACCGATCGGGAAACGGGTGTGGCTGTCGCCGCCGGTGCCGACGGTGTCCGGCAGCAGCATGCGGTTCAGCCAGCTGTGGATGATGCCGTCGCCAGGACGCAGGCTGATACCGCCTCGGGTGCTGATGAAGTCAGGCAGTTCGTGGTGCATCTTCACATCGACCGGCTTCGGATAAGCCGCCGTGTGGCAGAAACTTTGCATGACGAGGTCGGAGCTGAAGCCCAGGCAAGCCAGGTCTTTCAGTTCGTCGCGGGTCATCGGGCCGGTGGTGTCTTGCGATCCAACCGAGGTCATGCGCGGCTCGCAATAGGTGCCGGGACGAACGCCCTTGCCTTCGGGGAATCCGCACGCGCGGCCGACCATCTTCTGCGCCAGGCTGAATCCCTTCGCGCTGGCTGCAGGTTCTTGCGGCAGGCGGAACAGCTTGGAAGGCGCCAGGCCCAACGACTCGCGAGCCTTGGCGGTAAGACCACGGCCGACGATCAGGGGAATACGGCCACCTGCTCGCACTTCGTCGAACAGCACATCGCTCTTCACCTTGAATTCGGCGATGACCTTGCCGTCTTTCAGAACCTGGCCGTCGTAGGGGCGCAGCTCGATCGTGTCGCCCATGTTCATGCTGCTCACATCGACTTCGATCGGCAGCGCGCCTGCATCTTCCATCGTGTTGTAGAAGATGGGGGCGATCTTGGTGCCCAGACAGACGCCACCGAAACGCTTGTTCGGAACGAAGGGAATGTCTTCGCCGGTGAACCAGAGAACCGAGTTGGTTGCCGACTTGCGCGAAGAACCGGTACCGACCACGTCTCCGACGTAGGCGACCAGATTGCCCTTGGCACGCAGTTCTTCGATGAATTTGATCGGGCCGCGCTTGCCTTCTTCTTCGGGCGTGATGCCGGGACGCGGGTTCTTGAGCATCGCGAGTGCATGCAGCGGAATGTCGGGACGGCTCCATGCATCGGGAGCGGGCGACAGATCGTCGGTGTTGGTCTCGCCGGTGACCTTGAGCACGGTCACGGTCAGGCTTTGCGGCACTTCAGGACGGCTTGTGAACCATTCGGCGTCGGCCCAGCTTTGCAGCACTTCCTTGGCGTACTTGTTGCCCTTGTCGGCCTTTTCCTTGACGTCGTGGAACTGATCGAACATCAGAAGGGTTTTCTTCAAGCCGTTTGCAGCTTCCTGCGCAACGGACTCGGTTGCGTCGTCGAGCAGCGCAATCATCGGGCTGATGTTGTAGCCGCCGAGCATAGTGCCGAGCAATTGCGTGGCTTTTTCGCGCGAAATGGACGGGCACTTTTCGGTACCGTGAGCGACTGCTGCGAGGTAGCTCGCCTTGACCTTCGCGGCGTCATCGACACCGGCAGGCACGCGGTTGGTAATCAGATCGAGGAGGAACTCGTCGTCTTTCGCAGACGCCTTCAGCAGCTCGATCAACTCGCCAGTCTGCTTGGCAGACAGGGGCAGCGGAGGAATCCCAAGGGCTGCGCGTTCGGCTACGTGCTCAACATAATTTTTCAACATCGTTTTTCTCCAGGTTCTTAAATCGCGGGGTGACTACTTCTATTCGAAAAGGGACGGCGTTCAGGGCGACACGATTGCCGCGCTTGCAGCGGGTGCGGGGGTGATCGCCGCCGTTGCCGAGGTCGGTGTTGCAGAGGCCGCAGGTGCTGCAGGTGCCGAGGCCTTGGGAAGCGGATCGAGGAGGCCGATCGGCGGGTTGAGTTTCAGGCCCTCGGCCACGGACGCTTGGGCTGGGCTCATGCATTCGTCAGCCAGGCGTTTGCCTTCTCTCGTGTTCAACAGCATCGACTTGTTCGCGAGCTGCATCCACGTGGCACCGCTGCGGGGGTCTTCCAGGCGGATCGCGCCTGTCTTGGACGCAACCGGAGACAGTCGGAACTTCTCTTTGCCCAGGGTCATGTCGAAATAACCCGGCTTGTCCTTGTCGGGAGTAATTTTGACTTTCTGTCCCAACTCGCAGGGGATGTCGCCGGTCTGCACCAGGCCCGCGGTAGCGAGCAAGGGCAATTCGATGTCGGGTTCGACGTAGGCTTCTTTGACTGGTTCGGGAGCCTTCTTGGCCGGTGCTTTTTTTGCCGCCGATTTAGAGGCTGCTGCCTTGGCGGGCGATGGCTTTGCCACCGGTGCGCCCGGTGCGAGTTTTTTGGTGGTGGTTGTGGATGACGCTGACGTTTGGGCCTGCGACGCCAAGCCGAATCCCGCCATCAGCGCGAGAAGAAAAATACGTTTCATGGGGACTCCGTGAGAGCGGCATCTTCGAGCCACTCCCTGATTTGTGAAGGAAGAGATTTCGCCGCGCCTGTCTTGTGTGCACGCTCGAGAATCTGCCAATAAAAACGATAGCTGGCACGGTCGTGCAGCTTGCTCTCGAAACTGATCGGCGCCCAATCGGCAGCCGCAGCAGCTTCGATAATTCCGGATGCCGTCTCGATGTCCTGCTCGCTAGGCGCGAACGCTTCGAGGATGGGACGAATCTGCGACGGATGAATGCTCCACATGCGGGTGTAGCCGAGTTCGCGCGACGCTTTCATGGCGGCAGCTTTCATGGCCGTGACGTCGGAGAATTCGGTGACTACGCAATGCGATGGCACCTTGCCGAACGCATGACATGCCGCAGCAATCTCGAGCTTGGCGCGCACCACAAGAGGATTCGTGAACTGACCCGAAGCGCCCATGCCGGCTTCGGGAATAGCGCCACCGTGGGTGGACACGAAATCCATGAGGCCGAAGCTCAATGACTGAACCCGTGGGTGAGCTGCAATGTCGAAAGCGCGATGCACTGCTGCGGACGATTCGATCAGCACATGCAAAGGCGTTCTGGCCGAAGTTGCAGCGTCGATTGCCTCGACCGCAATCGAGACATCGTGCGCCGACTCCACTTTCGGAATCATGATGTGCGCGAGCCGATGACCGGCCTTGCCGGCGATGGTCGAAATATCGGCCTGGAACGCAGGATGATCGACCGGGTGAACCCGCACTGCGACACGGGCATCGGGCGCCGCATTCAGAGCGAGTTCGGTGACGAGCGCGGCGTGGTCGGCTTCACCGCCGACCGGCGCGCCGTCTTCGCAGTCAAGGGTGACGTCGAACACGCACGCGTCGAATTCCTCGGTCATTTCGGCCTGCAGTTGCAGGCTTTTTCGCATGCGGGCTTCGACGCCGCTGTAGTGATCGCAAACAGGAATGGCAACACCCGACGATCCACCGGCAGCCTGGGCGCCGAGAAGAACGTCGCGTGGGTGTTTCACCTGTTTTGCCTGTTCAGTGATGACTCGATGACTGCTCGATACCCGTGAACGATTACTTCAGCAGATCGGCAACGCCGGCTTGCTCTTCCTGCAGTTCTTTCAGCGTCAGGTTGATGCGCTCTTGCGAGAACGCGTCGATTTCCAGACCCTGAACGACCTTGTACTTGCCGTTCTCGGTGGTGACCGGGAAACCGAACATCACGTCCTTGGGAATACCGTAGTCGCCGTTGGACGGAATGCCCATGGTGACCCACTTGCCGTTCGAGCCGAGCGCCCAGTCGTGCATGTGGTCGATAGCGGCGTTGGCAGCGGACGCAGCCGAAGACAGACCGCGTGCGTCGATGATCGCTGCGCCGCGCTTGCCCACCGTCGGCAGGAAGGTGTTCGCGTTCCATTCCTGATCGTTGATCAAGTCCTTGACGTTCTTGCCGCCAACGGTTGCGAAGCGGTAGTCGGCGTACATCGTGGGCGAGTGGTTGCCCCAGACGGTCAGCTTCTCGATGTCGGCAACCTTGGTGTTGGTCTTGGTGGCCACCTGGCTCAATGCACGGTTGTGATCGAGGCGCAGCATGGCGGTGAAGTTTTCACGCGGCAGATCGGGCGCGCTCTTCATGGCGATGTAGGCGTTGGTGTTGGCGGGGTTGCCGACGACCAGGACCTTCACGTCGCGGCTGGCAACTGCGTTGAGTGCCTTGCCCTGCGCGGTGAAGATGGCGGCGTTGGCGGACAGCAGGTCCTTGCGTTCCATGCCGGGGCCACGGGGACGTGCACCGACCAGCAGTGCGTAGTCGGCGTCCTTGAACGCGACATTCGCGTCGCCGGTGGGGATGATTTCCTGCAGCAGGGGGAACGCGCAATCTTCGAGTTCCATGATCACGCCCTTGAGCGCTTTCTGAGCTTTTTCGTCGGGAATCTCGAGCAACTGGAGGATGACCGGCTGGTCCTTGCCGAGCATTTCGCCGGAGGCGATGCGGAACAAGAGTGCGTATCCGATTTGACCTGCGGCGCCGGTGACTGCAACGCGAACGGGCTTTTTGCTCATAGAGAACTCCAGTGGAAGTGAGTGTTTGATATGTTCGATTCAGGATGTCTTGAGAGTACTGATCGGCACACGACTCGTGCTCGCCCAGCCCTGCAAACAGCCGCCGAGTTTACTCGTTAAAAGTGAAGATGGTCAATTTGTCTTATGTCTTATATAAGATATGATCGACAGCGTTTCAAGTCAGCCCAAAGCCAACTCTTCCATACCGCCAGATGCCCCATTCCCAGCAGCCAGCTGCCAATGAATCGGCCGATATTTCGGATGGCATCGGCTATGGCGCTCCAGCATTCAGCCCGTTGTACCAGCAGATCAAGTCACTGATACTTCAAAGCCTGCAATCGGGTGAATGGAAGCCCGGTGAAAGCATCCCGAGCGAAATGGACCTGGCGACGCGCTTCAAAGTCAGCCAGGGCACGGTTCGAAAGGCAATAGACGAACTTGCCGCAGAAAACCTGGTGGTTCGCAGGCAGGGCAAAGGCACCTTCGTGGCCACGCACGCCGAGCACCAGGTTCAATACCGGTTCCTCAAACTCATGCCCGACAGCGGCAACGCCAAGAGCGAAGGCCCCGCCGCCAGAAAAATCATCGATTGCAAACGGGTGCGCGCATCTGCCGAAATTGCCCGGTTGCTGGCGCTGCGAACCGGCGATCCGGTCATCCAGGTTCGAAGAATTCTGTCGTTCGGCGCTGTGCCGACCATTCTGGAAGACCTCTGGTTGCCCGGCCACGCGTTCAAAGGCCTCACCGCCGACCAGATGGCGGCCTACCCCGGCGCCACCTATGCCATGTTCGAAACCGACTTCGGCGTCCGCATGGTGCGCGCCGAAGAAAAAATTCGCGCGGTCGCGCCCGATTCTCAGCAATGCGAACTGCTCGACATCGCAGCAGGCACGCCGCTGCTCAGCGTCGAGCGGGTCGCCTTCACATATAACGACGTCCCGATGGAACTGCGTCGCGGTCTATACCGTACCGATACGCACCACTATCACAACGAGTTGAACTGATGAGTCGAGCGACGCGGCGATACTATGCGGGCAATCCGGACACGGCTTGTTGCATTGCAATAGAATTTTGAGTCACTTGCATTTGCCGAATTACAAAGTAGCCACACCACGAAAGCATCCATGTCAGAGCTTGCAACACCTACCTCGCCGAAGAAGCGCGAATTCAGGAACATCAACGCATTCACCGATCTCCCCTCCTACAGGCTTCCTGCAGCCGGCTGGGTGTCGATTCTCCACCGCATCAGCGGCGTGATCATGTTCGTTCTCCTCCCCTTCGTCATCTGGATGTTCGACACCTCGGTGTCATCGGAACTTTCGTTTGCCCGATTCACCGCAGCGTTCAATGTCGGCGTCTGGATCATTCCCGGTTTCCTCATCAAACTCGTCGCGCTCGCACTGATGTGGGCCTATTTCCACCACTTCATCGCCGGCGTCCGTCATCTCTGGATGGACGTGAGCCACAGCGCTGTCGAAAAAGGCTTCGGCAAATCGTCGGCCGTTTTCACACTGGTCTTGAGCATCGCCCTCACGGTCGTCCTCGGCGCCAAGCTGTTCGGCCTGTACTGATCCCCACGGAGTATTAAAAAAAATGGCAGTTAACTACGGATCGAAACGCATCGTCGTCGGTGCGCATTACGGTTTCCGCGACTGGCTCAGCCAGCGCGTGACCGCAGTTTTGATGGCGCTTTTCACCATCGTCGTGCTCGCGCAGGTTATCTTCTCGCGCGGCCCGATCGGCTACGACAAATGGGCCGGCATCTTCTCTTCGCAATGGATGAAGACGCTGACCTTCGCGGTCATCGTTGCGCTCGCCTGGCATGTCTGGGTCGGTATTCGCGACGTTCTTATGGATTACGTACAACCTGTCTGGCTTCGTCTTGCGCTCCAGATTTTCACCATCGTCTGGCTGGTCGGTTGTGCCGGCTGGGCAATTCAAGTTCTCTGGAGGCTGTAAAGCATGAGTTACACGAAAGCTGGAATCACCCGGCGCAAATTCGACGTCGTGATCGTCGGAGCCGGCGGATCCGGAATGCGCGCTTCGCTTCAACTTGCGCGTGCAGGTCTGAACGTCGCCGTTCTCTCTAAAGTTTTCCCCACCCGCTCGCACACGGTTGCGGCGCAAGGCGGTATCGGTGCTTCTTTGGGCAATATGTCCGAAGACAACTGGCACTATCACTTCTACGACACCATCAAGGGATCCGACTGGCTCGGCGACCAGGACGCCATCGAATTCATGTGCCGTGAAGCGCCCAAGGCGGTTTACGACCTAGAACACATGGGCATGCCGTTCGACCGCAACCCTGACGGCACTATCTATCAACGTCCGTTCGGCGGCCACACCGCAAACTACGGCGAGAAGCCGGTTCAACGCGCCTGCGCAGCTGCCGACCGTACCGGTCACGCGATGCTGCACACGCTGTACCAGCAGAACGTCAAGGAAAAGACCAGCTTCTTCGTGGAATGGATGGCGCTCGACCTGATTCGCGATGAAGAAGGCGATGTCGTCGGCGTGACCGCGCTGGAAATGGAAACCGGCGATCTGTACATCCTCGAAGCCAAGACCGTGCTGCTCGCAACCGGCGGCGCAGGACGAATCTTCGCGGCATCGACCAACGCGTTCATCAACACCGGCGATGGATTGGGCATGGCTGCTCGCGCTGGCATCCCGTTGCAGGACATGGAGTTCTGGCAGTTCCACCCGACCGGCGTTGCCGGCGCAGGCGTGCTGCTGACCGAAGGTTGCCGCGGCGAAGGCGCCATTCTGTTGAACAGCAATGGCGAACGCTTCATGGAGCGTTATGCGCCTACCCTGAAAGATCTGGCACCGCGTGACTTCGTGTCGCGCTCGATGGACCAGGAAATCAAGGAAGGTCGCGGCTGCGGTCCCAACAAGGACTACGTTCTGCTCAAGCTCGATCACCTCGGCGCAGAAACCATTCACAAGCGTCTTCCCTCGGTGTACGAGATCGGCGTCAACTTCGCCAACGTCGACATCACCCGCGAACCGATCCCGGTCGTGCCGACGATTCACTATCAGATGGGCGGTATTCCCACGAGCATCCACGGCCAGGTCGTGACTCAAAAGGGCGACAAGAATTCCGACCCCGTGAACGGCCTGTACGCAGTGGGCGAATGCTCCTGCGTCAGCGTGCACGGCGCGAACCGTCTGGGCACCAACTCGCTGCTCGACTTGCTGGTGTTCGGCAAGGCCGCCGGCGATCACATCATCCAGTACGCAAGCAAGACGAAGACGCACAAGCCGATTCCGGAAAACGCAGCCGATCTGACTCTCGAGCGATTGAACCGCCTCGAAAGCAGCACTGGCGGCGTCTACGCGCAAGACTTGGCGAACGAAATCCGCGCCTCGATGCAATCGCACGCAGCCGTGTTCCGCACCCAGGCAAAGCTCGACGAAGGCACCAAGTCGATTGCCGAGATCCGCTCGCGCATGGCGAGCATCGGGCTGAAGGACAAGTCGAAGGTGTTCAACACCGCACGTATCGAAGCGCTGGAAGTCGAGAACCTGATCGAATGCGCGCAAGCGACCATCGAATCGGCAGCAGCTCGCACCGAAAGCCGCGGCGCGCACACTGTTGACGATTACGGCGATACGCCCGAGCACGCAGCCGGTCGTAACGATGACGAATGGCTCAAGCACACGCTCTGGTACAGCGAAGGCAACCGCCTGTCGTACAAGCCAGTGAACCTCAAGCCATTGACGGTCGACAGCGTGCCGCCGAAGGTTCGCACTTTCTAAGCGACAGATCAGTCAAGCCAAAAGAACACAAACGGAAATCACGATGCAAAAACGCACATTCCAGATTTATCGCTACGACCCGGATAAAGACGCGAAGCCCTATATGCAGACCATCGAGATCGAACTCGAAGGCAACGAACGCATGCTGCTCGACGCGTTGATGAAGCTCAAGGCCGTGGACCCGTCCATCTCGTTTCGCCGTTCATGTCGCGAAGGCGTCTGCGGATCCGACGCGATGAACATCAATGGCAAGAACGGTCTGGCCTGCCTGACCAACATGAACACGTTGAAGGGCACGATCGTGCTCAAGCCGCTGCCTGGTCTGCCGGTCATTCGCGACCTGATCGTCGACATGACCCAGTTCTTCAAGCAGTACAACTCGATCAAGCCGTATCTGGTGAACGACAACGTTCCGCCCGAGAAAGAGCGTCTGCAAAGCCCTGAAGAGCGCGACGAGCTCAACGGTTTGTACGAATGCATCTTGTGCGCGAGCTGCTCGACCAGCTGCCCGAGCTTCTGGTGGAATCCGGACAAATTCGTCGGCCCGGCCGGTTTGCTGCAGGCTTATCGATTCATCGCGGACAGCCGCGACGAATCCACCGGCGAGCGTCTGGACAACCTGGAAGACCCGTACCGTCTCTTCCGTTGCCATACCATCATGAACTGCGTGGATGTTTGCCCCAAGGGACTCAACCCCACGAAGGCAATCGGCAAAATCAAGGAAATGATGGTGCGCCGCACGGTGTAGTCCACAGGACAACATCGGCGTCACACTTGAATTTGAAAATGGAAATCGACGATCTTCTCGACGAGCGTGCATTGAGCAAGATGCGCTGGCGCTGCCGGCGTGGCCTGCTCGAAAACGATCTCTTCATCGAGAAGTTCTTCGCGCGTTACGAAGCGAGCCTCACAGCCAGCCACGAACGCGGAATGAACATACTGATGGACCTGGCCGACAACGATTTACTGGACCTGCTGCTTCGCCGCACGGAACTGGATGAAAGTGTCACCGAACCGGAAGTGAAAGAAGTTCTGGCCATGCTCAGAGCCGGATCGACTGCCCTGACCGCAGCCAATCCGAATGCAACTCGTGCATGACCGGAAGTCGGGCATAACCTTCAAGGAAAGCGGAAATGAAACTCGCAGATAACAAAGCCACTCTGTCGTTCAGCAACGGCAGCCCCAGCGTCGACCTACCCGTCTATCAGGGCACGATCGGCCCGGATGTCATCGACATTCGCAAGCTGTATGCACAGACCGGCATGTTCACGTACGACCCGGGCTTCCTGTCCACCGCTGCGTGCCAATCCGCCATCACCTACATCGACGGCGACAAGGGCGAGCTGCTGTATCGCGGCTACCCGATCGAGCAACTCGCGACCAACTGCGACTTCCTCGAAACCTGCCACCTTCTGCTGTACGGCGAACTGCCGAACGAAGAAAAGAAAAAGTCGTTCACCAACACCGTGACCCAGCACACGATGGTCAACGAGCAGATGCAGTTCTTCCTGCGTGGCTTCCGTCGCGATGCCCACCCGATGGCTGTGTTGACCGGTCTGGTCGGCGGCCTGTCGGCCTTCTATCACGACAGCACCGACATCACGAACCCCGAGCATCGTGAAATCGCCGCGATTCGCCTGATCGCGAAGATGCCCACCCTTGTTGCCATGGCATACAAGTACAGCATCGGCCAGCCCTACATGTACCCGAAGAATTCCCTGAGCTACTCGGGCAACTTCCTGCACATGATGTTCGCGACGCCCTGCGAAGAGTACACAGTGAATCCGGTCATCGAGAAAGCTCTCGACCGCATCTTCATCCTGCACGCTGACCACGAACAAAACGCTTCCACCTCGACAGTCCGTCTGTGCGGCTCGTCGGGCACCAACCCGTTCGCAGCCATCGCAGCAGGTGTCGCCTGCCTGTGGGGTCCCGCACACGGCGGCGCCAACGAAGCCTGCCTGAACATGCTCGAAGACATCCAGCGCATGGGTGGCGTGAGCAAGGTCGGCGAGTTCATGAACCAGGTGAAAGACAAGAACTCGGGCGTGCGCCTGATGGGCTTCGGTCACCGCGTGTACAAGAACTACGATCCGCGCGCCAAGCTCATGCAGGAAACCTGCAAGGAAGTTCTGGCTGCTCTGGGTCTGGAAAACGATCCGCTGTTCAAGCTGGCGATGGAATTGGAAAAGATTGCACTGGAAGACGACTACTTCGTCTCGCGCAAGCTCTACCCCAACGTCGACTTCTACTCCGGCATCGTGCAGCGCGCGATCGGCATCCCGGTTTCGCTGTTCACCGCTATCTTTGCTGCGGCTCGCACCGTCGGCTGGATCGCCCAACTGAACGAAATGCTCGACGATCCGGAATACAAAATCGGCCGTCCCCGTCAGCTGTTCACCGGCGCTACCAAGCGCGACGTGCAGCCTATCGGCAAGCGTTGATTCGACGCTGACTCGCTCAGCTTCGATAAAAAAGGCCGTCGCTTGCGACGGCTTTTTTCATGGCCGATCCGATTTAACTGAGCAGCGACGAAAATCATGTCGGCCATCGCGGATTGCGAAGGCAAAGGGTATTTTCAGGTGAGATAATTCACCTCTCATCGTGTAACACGATGCCCCACCATGACATCAGAACGCAATTTCGCCCGCCGAGTCGACCTCACATCGCTGCAGCTATTTGTGGCGGTGTGCGAACTCGGGAGCATCGGGAAAGCCGCAGAGCGTGAGTTCATCGCGGCATCGGCAATCAGCAAGCGCTTGTCCGATCTGGAGGCCACGCTCGACACCTCCCTGCTCTATCGCCACACACGTGGCGTCGATCTGACCCCTGCCGGCGAAAGCCTTTTGCATCACGCGAGGTCGGTTCTGTTCAGTCTTGAAAAAATGCAGGGCGAGCTGAGCGAATACGCCAATGGCGTTCGCGGCCATGTGCGAATTTACGCCAGCATTTCGGCCATCGTGCAGTTCCTCCCGGAAGATCTGGGCAGCTTCGTGCAGAAACACGCCGAAGTGAAGGTAGATCTGGAAGAACACTTGAGCAGCGAAACCGTTCGCGCGGTTCAGGAGGGGACCGCCGATCTGGGCATCTGCAACACGATGTCGGGCATCGGCGAATTGCAGTCGCTTCCTTACCGAACCGATCAATTGGTGCTGGTCGTTCCACGCAAACACGCGCTGGCTGGCGCAGGCCCTATCGGATTCGTCGAAACCCTCGATCTCGATCATGTCGGGCTGCACCTGAACAGCTCCATCTACATCGCGATCCGAAACGCGGCAGCGGCGCTAGACCGCACGATCAAACTGCGTATTCATGTGACCGGCTTGGATGCCATGTGCCGAATGATCGACAACGGACTCGGCGTCGGCGTCATGCCGAAACGCGCGTTCAACCTGATGCACGGCGTCGGCGATCTCGAATGCGTGGAACTCACCGACGAATGGTCGAAGCGCGAAATCAAACTGGTCGCGCGCGATTTTTCTACGCTGCCTGTCACGGCACGATCGCTGGTCGAACACCTGCGATCGACGCCTGTTCCAGCGAACGTCAATTAACGCAATCTAAAATTCAACCCCCACGAAAAAGGCAAATATGAGCCGCACCCTGTACGACAAACTCTGGGACGAACACGTCATCCATTCCGAAGAAGATGGCACGGCCATCCTCTACATCGACCGCCATCTGGTTCACGAAGTGACCAGCCCGCAAGCCTACGAAGGTCTGCGCGATGCCGGCCGCAAGGTGTGGCGCATCAGCACCGTGGTCGCGACCGCCGACCACAACACGCCCACCACCGACTGGGATCAGGGCTACGACGGCATCGTCGATCCGATCAGCAAAGAGCAGATCGTCACGCTCGATGAAAACATCGCCGAGTTCGGATCTGCCGCCTACTTTCCGTTTCTCTCGAAGAAGCAGGGCATCGTGCACGTCATGGGCCCCGAAAGCGGCGCAACGCTGCCCGGTATGACCATCGTCTGCGGCGATTCGCACACCTCCACGCACGGCGCACTTGGCGCACTCGCACACGGCATCGGTACCAGTGAAGTCGAACACGTGCTGGCCACCAACACCCTGCTCGCCAAGAAGGCGAAGAACATGCTGGTGAAGGTGGAAGGCTCCTTGTCCAAAGGCTGCAGCGCGAAAGACATCGTGTTGGCCATCATCGGCAAGATCGGCACTGCCGGCGGCACCGGTTACGCGATCGAGTTCGGTGGATCGGCCATTCGTGCGCTGAGCATGGAAGGCCGCATGACCGTCTGCAACATGGCGATCGAAGCCGGTGCGCGTTCGGGCCTGGTGGCAGTGGACGACAAGACGATCGCGTACGTGAAGGGTCGCGAACTCTCGCCTACCGGCGTGGAGTGGGATCATGCAGTCGCTTACTGGAAGACTCTGCAGTCGGACGCAGACGCGAAGTTCGACCGTGTCGTCGAGATCGACGCGTCGAAAATCGTGCCGCAGGTCACCTGGGGAACGTCGCCTGAAATGGTGCTCGGCGTCGATGCAACCGTGCCGGATCCCGATGCGGAAAAAGATTCGAACAAACGCGGCGCGATCGAACGTGCGCTCACTTACATGGGCCTGCAGCCCGGCAAATCCATCGACGATATTTTCGTAGACAAGGTGTTCATCGGCTCCTGCACCAACAGCCGAATCGAAGACATGCGCGAAGCGGCAGCCGTCGTGAAAAAGCTTGGACAGAAAGTTGCCAAGAATGTGAAGCTTGCGCTCGTGGTGCCAGGCTCCGGCTTGGTCAAAGAGCAAGCCGAGCGCGAAGGCCTCGATCAGATTTTCATCGCCGCCGGATTCGAATGGCGTGAACCGGGATGCTCGATGTGTCTGGCCATGAATGCCGACCGACTCGAGCCGGGCGAGCGCTGCGCATCGACCAGCAACCGCAACTTCGAAGGCCGTCAAGGCGCCGGCGGACGCACTCACCTCGTGAGCCCCGCCATGGCTGCGGCCGCTGCGGTGCACGGTCATTTCGTCGACATCCGCAAGTTCGCCTGATCACTTATCCAGAGGACACCAAATGCAAAAATTTACCGTGCACAAAGGTCTCGTCGCTCCGATGGACCGCGAGAACGTCGACACCGACGCGCTGATTCCCAAGCAGTTCCTGAAATCGATTCGCAAGACCGGCTTCGGTCCGCATCTGTTCGACGCGTGGCGATATCTCGATGAGGGTTACGTGGGCAAAGACCCGGCATCGCGCAGGCCGAATCCCGATTTCGTCTTGAACCAGCCGCGTTACCAAGGCGCCTCGATTCTTCTGGCTCGCAAGAACTTCGGCTGCGGCTCGTCGCGCGAACACGCGCCGTGGGCACTCGATCAGTACGGCTTTCGCGCAATCATTGCACCCAGCTACGCAGACATCTTCTTCAACAACAGCTTCAAGAACGGCTTGCTGCCCATCGTGCTGTCGGAAGACGAAGTCTCCAAACTGTTCGACGAAGTGGCCGCCTTCCCCGGCTACTCGCTCACCATCGATCTGGAGCGCCAGGTGATCGTGCGCGCACAGGGCGAAGAAACGCCGTTCGACATCGCGCCGTTTCGAAAATACTGCCTGATCAACGGATTCGACGACATCGGACTCACGCTGCGTCACTCGGACAAAATCAAGGCTTACGAAACCGAGCGTCTTGCGAAGAAGCCTTGGCTCGCGCACACGGCGACCCCGGCCAACGCCTGATCTCTCAATCGATAAAAAACGGAATCCAGAAAATGAAAATTGCAGTACTGCCTGGTGATGGCATCGGTGTGGAAATCGTCGCCGAGGCGATCAAGGTGCTCAACGTGCTCGACCTCGATTTCGAAATGGAATCGGCGCTGGTCGGCGGTGCTGCATACGAGGCTCACGGTCATCCGTTGCCGGACTCGACGCTGAATCTCGCCAAGAGTGCCGATGCGATTCTGTTCGGCTCTGTAGGCGACTGGAAATACGACAAGCTCGATCGCCCGCTTCGTCCGGAGCAGGCCATCCTCGGTCTGCGAAAGAGCCTCGGCCTGTTCGCAAACTTCCGCCCTGCCATCTGCTACGAGCAACTGGTCGCGGCATCGAGCCTCAAGCCGGAAATCATTGCGGGTCTGGACATCCTGATCATTCGCGAACTCACGGGCGATATCTATTTCGGCCAGCCGCGCGGACGCCGCGTCGCGACCGACGGACATTTCCCCGGCGCAGACGAAGCGTTCGACACGATGCGTTATTCGCGTCCGGAAATCGAACGCATCGCACATGTCGCGTTTCAGGCGGCACGCAAGCGTAGCAAGCGAGTCACCAGCGTCGACAAATCGAACGTGCTCGAAACCTTCCAGTTCTGGCGCGATGTGGTGACCGAAGTGGCCAAGGAATACCCAGACGTCGAACTCGACCACATGTACGTGGACAACGCGGCCATGCAACTGGTGCGCGCACCGAAGAAATTCGACGTGGTGGTCACCGGCAACATGTTCGGCGACATCCTGTCCGACGAGGCATCGATGCTCACTGGCTCGATTGGCATGCTGCCATCGGCCAGCCTGAACTCGAGCAACCAAGGACTGTACGAACCCAGCCATGGCAGCGCACCTGACATTGCTGGCAAGGGAATCGCAAATCCTCTGGCTACAATATTGTCTGCTGCCATGATGCTCCGCTTCTCACTCAACCAAGCCCAAGCTGCCGACCGTATCGAGTCGGCGGTGAAAGACGTGCTCACGTCCGGCTTGCGCACGGCGGACATCTACTCAGAAGGCACCACCAAGGTCGGCACCATCGAAATGGGCGATGCCGTGGTCGCAGCAATTACCAAGACAACCAAAGGCTGATCCAGCCCGGTTCGTCGCGCGCCTCCCGGCTCGACGAGCTGGGCAAAAAGACATAACGCAGCATCCACCGGATGCGCACAGGTCAATATTTGAAAGGGCGATGCGATGAAAGTAGGTAACGTAGTAGGACTGGTCGGCTGGCGCGGCATGGTGGGCTCGGTGCTCATCGACCGCATGCAGGCCGAAGGCGATTTCGATCTGATCGAACCGGTGTTTTTCTCGACCTCGAACGCGGGCGGCAACGCGCCTGCTTTCGCAAAGAACGAGAAAAAGCTGAAAGACGCGTTCGACATCGAGGCACTACGCAAGTGCGACATCGTCCTGACCGCCCAAGGCGGCGAATACACGTCCGAGGTCTATCCGAAACTGCGCGCCGCCGGCTGGAACGGCCACTGGATCGATGCGGCATCGACCCTTCGCATGAACGACGACGCGATCATCGTTCTCGATCCGGTCAACTCCCCGGTTATCAAAAATGCGCTCGCCAAAGGCGGAAAAAACTGGATCGGCGGCAATTGCACCGTCAGCTGCATGCTGATGGGTGTAGGCGCTCTATATAAGGCAGGTCTGGTGGAATGGATGACCTCTATGACCTACCAGGCGGCTTCCGGTGGCGGCGCGCAGCACATGCGCGAGTTGCTGACCCAGTTCGGCACCCTCAACGGCGAAGTGAAGGCTCTCCTCGACGATCCCAAAAGCGCGATTCTGGAAATCGACCGTCAGATCCTGTCCAAGCAAAAGTCACTCTCTTCCGATGAAACCGCCCATTTCGGCGTGCCGCTCGGTGGATCGCTCATTCCCTGGATCGACAAGGATCTGGGCAACGGCGTGAGCAAGGAAGAGTGGAAAGCCGGCGCGGAAACCAACAAGATTCTGGGTCAGGGCGCTGCTTTCGGCACTGCGGAAACGCCGGTCGACGGGTTCTGCGTTCGGATCGGCGCCATGCGCTGCCACAGCCAGGCGCTCACCTTCAAGCTGCGCAAGGATGTGCCGCTTGCAGACATCGAAGCCATGATCGCTGCCGACAACGAGTGGGTGAAAGTGGTTCCTAACACCAAGGAAGCTTCGATCGTCGATCTGACCCCCGTGGCCGTAACAGGCACCTTGGGAATTCCGGTCGGACGCCTGCGCAAACTGGCGATGGGACCGGATTATCTCGGCGCGTTCACGGTCGGCGACCAGCTGCTTTGGGGCGCTGCGGAGCCGCTTCGACGCATGTTGCGCATCCTTTTGGACGCGTAATAGAGACTCGAACTCGACATTTCGGAGGCTCCAGGTCGTTGTCGCATGGCAACATGAAAACGCCTTGGAGCAGTTGCAAGCGATCGCAACAAAACTTAAAAGCTTTCTCAGCTTGTCAGCCTAAAACATTGATGTTAATGTAGTTTTTCCCGAAACAGCGCTGAGGCGTTCGTCCTAATGATGACAAAAAAATTGCCTGCCGGGCGAGCAGCCCCCGCTCCAGTAACGACGCAAAAACCGTTCGGTTTTCGTGTCGGCGTACTGACTGCTTCCACTGCACTCGCCCTTGGCCTTTTCAGCGCCAATTCCTATGCGCTGTCTCTTGGACGACTCAATGTGCAATCTGCGCTCGGCGAACCGCTCCGCGCTGAAATCGATGTTCCGCAAATCACCCCCGACGAAGCTTCCAGTCTGAGCGTCGGCGTTGCCTCTCCCGATGCTTTCCGCGCCGCTGGTTTCGAATACAACCCCGCTCTTGGATTACTTCGCCTGACCCTGCAACGTCGTAACGACGGCAGTTCTTTCATTCGCGTGGTCGGCGATCGCCCGATCAACGATCCGTTCATCGATCTGGTGCTCCAGGCGAGCTGGTCTACCGGCCGCGTCGTTCGCGACTACACGATGCTGTTCGATCCCCCGAACAATCGCGCGCCGGCACCCATCGCGCAGCAGACCGCGCCTCAACTGACTCCCCTTCCATCGCGCACGCCGGCGCCGCCGCCTGTGGCAACTCGCCCTGCAGCCTCGCCGCCGACTCCTGTGGCCGCAGCGCCCGCCCGTCCGGCGCGCCCTGCTCCCGCAACCCCAGCCGCTTCCGGCACAGGTAGCGGCAATCAAGTCACGGTTCGCGCTGGCGATACCGCCGGCAAGATCGCTGCAAATGCTTCGGGCGGCAATGTGTCGCTCGACCAGATGCTGGTGGCGATCCTTCGCGCCAATCCCGATGCGTTCATCGGCGGCAACATCAATCGTATTCGTGCCGGTGCGGTCATCGACCTGCCCACCGCCGAACAAGCTGCTGCAACGCCTGCCGGCGAAGCACGCCAGACGATCGTGGCGCAGAGCCGCGATTTCAACGACTTCCGCCGCCGTCTGGCGACGAACGCCCCCACCACTCAAGTCGCCCCGGCCGATCGTCAGGCCGGCGGTCGCGTGACAGCTCGAGTCGAAGAAAGCCGCCCCTCTGCATCGACGCCCGACAAACTCACGCTCTCAAAGGGCGCGGTCTCGGGCAACAGCAGCGATGCGACCATTGCACAGAATCGCCAGGCGCAATCGACGAACGATCGCGTCGCCGAGCTGTCCCGCAACATCAACGAACTGAACCGCCTGGGCGCTGCTTCCAGTGCAGTTTCCGGCGCCGCCGGTGCCGCTAGCGCGCCTGGACGCCCTGGCGTGCCTGCGACCACCGCATCGTCAGCACTACCGTCTACGAGTGTCGTGCCGCCAGCAGCTGTGACCGCTTCGTCGCCCGCTGTCGTATCGTCCGCGCCTTCGACTGCTGCCACCGCTGCTGCTGCAGCCGCCGCCGCTTCCTCGCCAGTTTCCACCGCATCCGATGTCGCGTCCGCTCCCGCCGGCTCGACCTCCAGCGCACCTGTTGCAACGCCGGTTCGCCCCGCTTCGGCTCCCCGCCCTGCGCCGGCGCCGGTTCCCCCACCCCCGCCTCAAAGCATGGTCGACGAGTTGCTCGACAACCCGCTCATCCCGATTGCGGCTGGCGCGATCCTGCTGCTGATCATCGGTTTTGCTGCGTACAAGATTCGCCAGAAGAAGAAAGCCGCGCAAGTCGACAGCTCCTTCCTCGAAAGCCGTCTGCAGCCCGATTCGTTCTTTGGATCGAGCGGCGGCCAACGTGTCGACACCAACGAGCCCGCGGTTAGCGGTTCGTCCATGGCCTACTCGCCGAGCCAGCTCGATGCTGCAGGCGATGTGGATCCGGTTGCCGAAGCCGACGTGTACCTGGCGTACGGCCGCGATCTGCAAGCCGAGGAAATCCTCAAGGAAGCCTTGCGCTCCAATCCCGGCCGCGTGGCGATTCACGCCAAGCTGCTGGAAATCTACGCCAAGCGCCGCGACACCAAGGCATTCGAAGTGGTCGCGACGCAAGCCTACGCACTGGCCGAGGGCGAAGGCCCCGAATGGGAGCGCATCGTCGAGCTGGGTCGTGAACTCGATCCCGCCAACCCGCTCTACACCTCGGGCACCACGGTCTCCAGTCGCGCTGCGCTGCTTGCGTCCAACGGAACCGCTATCGGAGCGACCCCTTCCACCATTTCGGGCGGAATCTCGCCAGCGGGCCCACAGACGGATTTCGCGCCTACCGCCATGGCCGATTCGTCGCCTCAGCCCGAATTTTCGCCATCGCTGCCCGCCTCCGATATCGATCTGGACCTCGACTTCTCGATCGGCGACGAGCGCGTAGCGACCATGTCTGCGCCGCTCAATACCGAAGCGACTTCCCCGATCAAGGTCGACTACAACGCCAGCCGTCCGACGGAACCCGCCGGTCTGGACATGGATTTCAGCACCGCAACCGTGGGTGTGAAACGCCCCCTGCCGGAAGCCGCGCAACCGGAACCTTCGGTCGATGTGCCGCTGTTGCCGGAACTCGACATTCCCTCGGCACCCGCTCCGCTGGACACCGTGCCTGCACCGGTCGAAGCCGCCAGACCTGCTCCGGCAGAGCAGGCCAACACCGGCCTGATCGAATTCGATCTGGGTGCGCTGTCTCTCGATCTGGATCGCCCCGACGAAGCGCCTAGCACCATGTCCGGCCTGCCCCTCGAAGCAGAGGATCCGCTCGAAACCAAGCTGGCTCTGGCTCAGGAATTCAGCACCATCGGCGACAACGAAGGCGCTCGCGCCCTCGCAGAGGAAGTCGTTGCCGATGCCAAGGGCGATCTGCGCGAACGTGCGCAGGAACTGCTCGCCAAACTGTCTTGAAGCGATGCGCGCTGACTGGCGCCATCGTCTTTTCGATCGCTCAGGCTCTTAGTCCGAAGGAAACCTCGTGAGGATCGCAGCAGGCATCAGCTATGCGGGCGATTCCTACGATGGATGGCAGAGTCAAACCTCAGGCAACACGGTTCAGGACAAGCTCGAAAAAGCGTTGTCCGATTTCGCGGTCACGCCTATCACCACACTTTGCGCAGGCCGCACCGATTCGGGTGTTCACGGCCTCATGCAAGTCATTCATTTCGACACCGACATCGACCGCAGCATGTACTCGTGGGTGCGCGGCACCAATCGATTCCTGCCGATGAACATCGCGCTGCAGTGGGCTCAGGAAGTGCCTGCGGAATTTCACTCGCGAGCCTGCGCGACCTCTCGCCGCTATTCGTATGTGCTGCTCGAATCGCCGGTACGACCGAGCGTGGAAGCCGGCCGCGTGGGCTGGGTGTTCAAGCCGCTGGAGCTGGAGCCGATGCAACTCGCCGCGCAAATGCTCGTGGGCGAACACGACTTCAGCTCGTTTCGGGCGTCGAGCTGTCAGGCGCTGTCGCCGGTCAAAAACATGATGAATGCGACCGTCTCGCGTCGCGGCACCGACCACCGCACCTACTGGCGATTCGACTTCGAAGCGAGCGCCTTCCTGCATCACATGATCAGAAACATCATGGGCTGCCTGGTGGCAATCGGGACGGGCGCGCGCCCCGCCAGCTGGATGCTGGAGGTGATCGAGGCGAAGAGTCGCGACGCGGCGGCGCCCACTTTCTCGCCTGACGGACTTTACTTTCTGGGGCCGGTCTACCCCGACAGATGGAATCTTCCGACGCGTACTGCTGCGTATGATTGGCTGCCATGACAGCCCTCAGAACACGGATCAAGATTTGCGGCCTGACTCGCGAGCAGGATGTCGATGCCGCTGTAGAAGCAGGCGTCGATGCGATCGGATTCGTGATCTACCCGCCGAGTCCCAGATTCGTCACGCCCGAGCGGGCTTCGGCGCTGGCCAGACGCCTGCCCGCCTTCGTGACGCCCGTGTTCCTGTTCGTGAACCCTGGCCTCGAGCTGGTCGAACGCGCCACGGGATTCGTCGGCAACGCCACCCTTCAGTTCCACGGCGACGAGACGCCCGAGCAGTGCGATGTGCTTTGCGGCAACGGTAAATATCCGTTTCTCAAGGCTGCTCGTATTCCCTTGGGAGCCACGTCTTTCGACTTGGTAAAATTCGATTCCGATTACTCCCACGCTCAAGCCATCCTGGTCGACGCCGACGTCGAGGGTTATGGTGGCGGCGGAAAGCCCTTCGATTGGTCACTCCTTCCTCCAAGCGCCGACTCTCACCTCGTCTTGTCTGGTGGACTCTCGCCTGCAAACGTGATCGATGGCATTTTGCAAGTACGACCGCTCGTTAAATCGCTCGCGGTCGATGTGAGCTCCGGCGTCGAGGTCTCCAAGGGGATCAAGGACGCCGAAAAGATCAACCGGTTCGTTGCCGCAGTGCGCGCGGCGGACCTACTTGCAAAGTCCAACCATGTTCAGTTACCAGCAACCTGACGCTTCAGGTCATTTCGGCAATTTCGGCGGAAGCTTCGTCAGCGAAACCCTCACCCACGCTATTGCGGAACTCCGCGAGGCGTATGCCAAATATCAGAACGATCCCGAATTCCTGCGCGAATTCAACGACGAACTCGCGCACTTCGTCGGACGCCCTTCCCCGATCTATCACGCTGCCCGAATGAGCCGTGAGCAGGGCGGTGCACAGATTTATCTGAAGCGCGAAGACCTGAATCACACTGGCGCACACAAGGTGAACAACACCATCGGCCAGGCGATGCTTGCGCGTCGAATGGGCAAACCGCGAGTGATTGCGGAAACCGGCGCCGGCCAGCACGGCGTGGCGACCGCCACGATTTGCGCGAAATACGGGCTCGAATGCGTGGTCTACATGGGCAGCGAAGATGTTCGCCGACAGAGCCCCAACGTCTACCGAATGAATCTGCTGGGCGCCACTGTCGTGCCGGTGGAATCGGGCAGCAAAACGCTGAAAGACGCGCTCAACGAAGCACTGCGCGATTGGGTGACCAACGTCGAGAACACCTTCTACATCATCGGTACCGTAGCCGGACCTCACCCCTACCCCATGATGGTTCGCGACTTTCAAAGCGTGATCGGCAAGGAGTGCATCGAACAGATGCCGCTTTTTACGGGTGGCAAACAGCCCGATGTGGTGGTGGCGTGCGTCGGCGGCGGAAGCAACGCGATGGGAATTTTTCATCCGTACATTCCGTTCGAAAACACGCGACTGATCGGCGTCGAAGCGGCCGGAGAAGGCCTCGATAGCGGCAAGCATTCCGCGTCGATTCTTCGGGGCAGCCCCGGAGTGCTGCACGGCAATCGCACCTATCTGCTGCAGAACGAAGACGGTCAGGTCACCGAGACTCACAGCATCAGCGCGGGACTCGACTACCCGGGCGTCGGACCCGAGCATTCCTTCCTGCACGACATCGGACGCGCGGAGTACGTCGGCATCTCCGACGATGAAGCGCTGCAGGCATTCCACTATCTGTGTCGCACCGAAGGCATCATCCCCGCGCTGGAGTCGAGCCACGCCATTGCGTACGCGATGAAGCTCGCAAAGACGATGCGCAGCGATCAATCGATTCTGGTGAACCTGTCGGGCCGCGGTGACAAGGACATCGGAACCGTTGCCGACCTTTCGGGTGCCGACTTCTACGATCGCCCCTCAATGCGCGGGCTGTCGGTCAAGGGCGGAAGCCCACGGCTCAAGGAGTCCGCATGAGCCGCATCGACGTCACCATGAAAGCGCTGCAGTCCAAAGGCCGTAAAGCGCTCATCCCGTATGTCATGGCCGGTTTTCCGCAGCCCGACATTACCGCCGACCTGATGCACGCCATGGTCGATGCCGGCGCCGACATCATCGAACTGGGCGTTCCGTTCTCCGACCCCATGGCAGACGGCCCGGTCATCCAGAAAGCAGGCGAAGCAGCGCTTGCATCGGGCATCGGCACTGCACAGGTGTTGAAGATGGTCGCGCAGTTCCGCGAACGCGATTCGACGACGCCGGTGGTGCTGATGGGCTATGCCAACCCGGTCGAACGCTACGACCTGATCCACGGAAAGCTGGCGTTCATCAAACACGCCTCGCGTTCCGGCGTCGACGGCGTGCTCGTCGTCGATTACCCGCCGGAAGAATGCGAAGACTTTGCCCGGGCGCTGCGCGAGCACGACATGGATCTGATCTTCCTGCTGGCGCCCACGTCCACCGATGAACGTATCCAGCAGGTTGCGCGCGTGGCCAGCGGATACGTGTACTACGTGTCGCTCAAAGGCGTCACCGGATCGGCGTCGCTGGATACCTCGGCGGTCGAGTCCATGCTTCCGCGCATCAGAAAGCACGTGAAAGTGCCTGTCGGCGTCGGATTCGGCATTCGGGACGCCGAAACTGCTCGCGCCGTGTCCAAAGTTTCCGATGCCGTGGTCATCGGTAGCCGCCTGATCCAGCTGATGGAGGGTAAAACCGCCGAACAAGCGATTACCGAGGTTGCTTCTTTCCTGACCGGAGTCAGATCCGCGATGGACGCATAATTCAGGTCAGTAAGCACTCCCAGGAGTTAATCAATGAGTTGGCTAGAAAAGCTTCTTCCGCCAAAAATCCAGCCCACCGATCCGACCGAGCGTCGGACGGTTCCCGAAGGCCTCTGGATCAAATGTCCCAGCTGCGAGACGGTTCTGTACAAGACCGATCTCGAGCAAAACCAGAACGTCTGCCCCAGCTGTTCGCATCACCACAGAATCGGCGCCCGCGCCCGTCTCGATGCATTTCTCGATGCGGAAGGCCGATACGAACTCGGTCAGGAAGTCCTGCCGGTCGATGCACTGAAGTTCAAGGACAGTCGCAAATATCCCGAACGTCTCAAGGAAGCGCTGGAAAACACCGGCGAGACCGATGCGCTCATCGTCATGGGCGGCGCGGTTCATAGCGTGAACCTGATCGTCGCGTGTTTCGAATTCGACTTCATGGGCGGCAGCATGGGCAGCGTCGTCGGCGAGCGTTTCGTTCGCGGCGTCGAAACCGCCATCGAACAGAAGGTGCCTTTCGTGTGCTTTACCGCCACCGGCGGTGCCCGCATGCAGGAAGGTCTTTTGTCATTGATGCAAATGGCCAAGACCAACGCTGCGCTCACTCGGCTGGCCAAGAAGGGGCTGCCCTACATCAGCGTGCTGACCGACCCGACCATGGGCGGCGTCAGCGCAGGCTTCGCGTTCGTGGGCGACGTCGTGATTGCAGAACCCAAGGCGCTGATCGGATTTGCCGGGCCGCGCGTGATCGAATCGACGGTGCGAGTGACCTTGCCCGCAGGCTTCCAGCGCGCCGAGTTCCTGCAGCAAAAGGGCGCGATCGACTTCATCTGCGATCGCCGTGAACTTCGCAAGACCGTCGCCAGCACATTGGCGATGCTGCAGCGTCAGCCTGCAGACGCGGTTTCCTGAACCTCGGCCTACTGAATCCCAGCAGTCAAGTCGCCTCGACTACGTTCCTAGCGAACGTAGTTGAGCGCGATGCTGGCCACTTGCAGCAATACCAGTGCCACGAACGGCGAAAAATCGATTCCGCCCACTGTCGGCAACACCTTACGAATCGGCATCAACAGCGGCGAGACGATCCGGTCGATAACGCTCGCAATCGGCGAACCCTGTCCGACCCACGACAGGATCACGTAGACGAACAGCAGACCCGTGAGACCGGAAATCACGAGTCTCACCAGGCCGATGAGTGCGAACCAGGGAGTCAGCGCCAGCGGGCCGCCAACCAGCAGCATCAGCAAAATCTGCTGGATCAGCACGATCAGATAGGCGGCGATCAGGCTAGAAAGATCGATTCGGCCGTACGGCTTGACGATTTTCCGCAGCGGCAGAACGATCCAGTCGGACACCGCGAATATCAGTTGGCCGACCGGGTTGGCGAACCCGATTCGTTGATATTGCATATACATCCGAAGTAGACAAGCGCCGCCGATGAGACCTGCGATGACCTGAAGCAAAAACGCTGAAATCGATATGAGCATGTGATCCGAATGGCTGTTACCGCAGGATGCGGCAGTCATGGGATGATAGTGCGGCCCGATGACGAAAACGTTCCGACATGTCGCAACCCTCCTCTCCCCTGACGCTGTCTAGTCTGCCGCTGTTCCCGCTGGACACGGTACTTTTTCCCGGCGGGATCCTGCCGCTGCGGATTTTCGAGATCCGCTATCTGGACATGATCAAACGCTGCGAGGAAGCGAATGCGCCGTTCGGCGTGGTCTCGCTGCTCAAGGGCTCCGAAGTGCGCCAGGCCGGCGTCGACGAGATGTTCAATGCGATTGGCACGCTGGCCACCATCGAATCGATGGAAACGATCCAGGCGGGCCTGCTGGAAGTGCGATGCCGCGGCACGCAGCGCTTTCGGATCACATCGTCTGCCAAGGTCAAATACGGCCTGTGGACCGCCGATATTGCGCAGATCGACGACGACCAGAAGGTCACCGTCCCGGACGAGCTTCAGGATTGCGCTGACGCCCTCGAAAAACTGCTCGAAACGCTCAAAGTGCGCAATCCGGAAGGGTTGGCGGTTGCCGAGCCGTGGCAAATCGACGATTGCGCCTGGGTCTCGAACCGATGGTGCGAATTCCTGCCGCTTTCGCCCGAATTGCGCCAACGGCTGATGGAACTCGATAACCCCGTGATTAGGCTTGAACTGGTCAGCGATCTGCTTGCAAAAGCGCGCATCGGAAAAACTTAGAATCGAAGTCTTTTCTGTTCCGTTCATTCCTGATTGCGATTCATGTCCGACAACCAAAACAGTGCTGCGCCCGCAGCCGCTCCCGTAGACGAAAACCAGTTGATCGCCGAGCGCCGCGAGAAACTGAAAGCGATCAGGCAGGCACAGGCCGACGGCAAAGGCGTCGCATTCCCGAACGACTTCAAACCCACGCATCACGCCGATGCGCTGCAAACCAAATACGCCGAAACCACCGCTGAAATTTTCGAAGCCACGCCGGTTACCGTAAGCGTTGGTGGCCGCATGATGCTCAAGCGCGTCATGGGCAAGGCCAGCTTCGCGACCATTCAGGACAGCACCGGCCGAATCCAGATTTACGTGACCCGCGATGCGCTGGGCGAAGAGCAGTACGCCCTGTTCAAGCATTGGGATCTGGGCGACATCATCGGCGCCGAAGGCACTCTTTTCCGCACCAAGACCGGCGAGCTTTCGATCAAGGTGGCATCACTTCGTTTGCTCACCAAGAGCCTGCGTCCGTTGCCCGACAAGTTCCACGGCATGGCCGATCAGGAGCAGAAATATCGCCAGCGCTATGTCGACCTGATCACCGACGAATCTTCACGAAAGCGGTTCGTGGCGCGCAGCAAGGCCGTGTCGTCGATTCGCGAGTTCATGGTGAGCAACGGCTTCCTCGAAGTCGAAACGCCGATGCTGCATCCGATTCCGGGTGGCGCGAATGCGAAGCCTTTTGCGACGCACCACAACGCGCTCGACCAGCAGATGTTTCTGCGCATCGCGCCCGAGCTGTATTTGAAGCGCCTGATCGTCGGCGGCTTCGATCGGGTGTTCGAGATCAACCGCAGTTATCGCAACGAAGGTATTTCGGTTCGCCACAACCCCGAATTCACGATGATGGAGTTCTACGCGGCGTACTGGAACTACATCGACCTGATGGCATTCACCGAGGAGGTGATTCGCGCCGCCGCACAGAGCGCGGTCGGCACTTTGTCGCTGAGGTATCAGGGCAAGGACGTCGATCTCTCGCAGCCGTTCGAGCGCCTCACCATCAAAGAAGCAATCGTCAAATACACCGATGCCGGATCGAACGTCGAAGACTCGACCTGGTTGCTCAATGCGCTCAAAAAGCTGGGCCTGAACGAGCAGAAAGATCGCCTGTCGACGCGCAGTCTGGCCAGCCTTCAGGTTCTGTACTTCGAAGAAACCGTCGAAGAAAAACTCTGGCAGCCCACGTTCATCATGGAGCATCCGACCGAGATTTCGCCCTTGGCGCGAGCCAACGACGATCGTCCGGAAGTGACAGAGCGTTTCGAGCTCTACATCACCGGTCGCGAATTCGGAAACGGCTTCTCGGAGTTGAACGATGCGGAAGACCAGGCCGCCCGATTCCTGTCGCAGGTGGCAGCCAAAGACAGCGGCGACGATGAAGCCATGTTCTTCGACCACGACTTCGTTCGTGCCCTCGAATACGGCATGCCCCCGACTGGCGGATGCGGCATCGGTATCGACCGATTGATGATGCTGCTGACCGACAGCCCCAGCATCCGCGACGTGATTCTGTTCCCTGCGCTACGCCGGGAGTCTTAATTTCCTGGCTTTAAGCCCGGAAAGTTAAGCGACGCCTTTATCGTTTACGGGAGCAGCCAGAGTGCCTGTTGGTACTCCGGCGAATGCATCAAATCGTCCCATGGGAGCGGTGGCGTGAGCGGCAGCAAAGCCTGTCGACGAAGTTCGCTCGCTTCGCTGGCGGCCCACTGCTTCTTCTTCAAACCCACTTCGAGTTCTCCGATCAGCTCGTCGATCGGTTTGCCACCGTCGACGCTCTGATTGCAAAGCAACAGCAGATCGCAGCCCGCGTTGAGCGCGACCATCGCAGCTTGCGAGTAGGTCACCGTCTCGCCGTCGATTTTTCGGGCGCCTTCCATGCTCAGGTCGTCGCTGAATATCGCTCCCTGAAACTTCAGCTTGGCTCGCAGGATTTCGTTGAGCCATCGCGACGAAAAACCCGCCGGCCGTGAATCGACCTTGGGGTAGATCACATGTGCAGGCATCACGCTGGTGAGCGTGGTGCTGAGCCATCCGTACGGCGCCGCGTCGTCCGCAAGAATCGTCTTGAGTCCGCGGTTGTCGACCGGGATTTCCGTGTGCGAATCGGCGCGAACGAATCCGTGGCCGGGAAAATGTTTTCCGCAGTTGGCGACACCGCTTTGCAGCAAGCCATGCATCACGCTTTTGGCGAGCATGGTCGTGATTCGCGCATCGCGATGAAACGCGCGATCGCCGATGACGCTGCTACCGCCGTAATCCAGATCGAGCACCGGCGTGAAGCTGAAATCGACGCCGGTCGCGCGCAACTCCGATCCGAGCACGAATCCGCAGGCTGTGGCCGCATTGGTGGCAGCCATCGCATCGCGCATCCACAACTCGCCCAGCGCCTTCATCGGCGGCAAGTGGGTGAATCCGTCGGTCTTGAATCGCTGGACCCGGCCACCTTCGTGATCGACGCAAATCAGGATGTCGGGGCGAATGCTTTTGATTTCGGCGTTGAGAGCTTCGAGCTGTGCGCGGCTTTCCCAATTGCGGGCGAAGTGGATCACACCACCCACCAACGGGTGTGCGAGACGTCTGCGATCGTCGGCGTTCAGGCTGAGTCCGGCGACATCGATGATCAGGGGTGAATGAAGCGAATGGGTCATGTTGAGCTTGTTGTCTTTTTCGATTCGTCGATGTACTCGACGACGACGAATGTGACCGCGTAGTCTGTTTCGTCGGTCACGGTCACATGCGCCTTGAGTTTTTTCTCGGCAAACCAGCTTGCCAGTTCTCCGTGAAGAACAATTTCGGGTTGGCCGCTGCGCTTGTTCGTGATTTCACACGAGCGCCATGTCATCGGCATGAACATGCCAAGGCCGATTGCTTTGCTAAACGCCTCTTTTGCGGAAAACCGGGTGGCGAGGTATCGGATACCGCGCTCGGGCCATCGCGCTGTGCGAGCTTTCCAGACTTTCATTTCTGCGTCGCTCAGGATGCGCTTGGCAAATCGCTCGCCGCGACGCTCGAGCGTTTCGCGGATACGCCGTACATCGCAAATATCGGTGCCGATGCCGTAGATCATGCGCGACCGAGCGCCTTCAGATATTGCCGGATTGCCTCGGCATATCCGAGTTCGAGCGCGTCGGAAATCAAGGCGTGACCGATCGACACTTCGAGCAACCCCGGCACTTTCGAAGAAAACGGCGGCAGGTTATCGAGGTTCAAATCGTGGCCTGCGTTGACTCCCAGACCAGCAGTTCCGGCAGCCGCAGCGGTGTCGATGAACGACTGCAGGACCTCGTCGGCGGCGGGTGTTCCGAACGCGCTTGCGTAAGTCTCGGTGTAGAGCTCGACCCGATCGGCGCCCGCCTCTTTGCAGGCCTGCATCGCCCCAGGCAGCGGATCCATGAACAGGCTCACTCGCACCCCCAGCGATTTGCACTCGTCGATCAGCGGTTTGAGTCGCGCGGCGTCACGAGGCAGATCCCATCCATGATCGCTGGTGAACTGGCCCTCGCCGTCAGGCACAAACGTTGCCTGATGCGGTTTGAATTTGCGAATGAAATCCATCAGGTTGTGAAACGGATTTCCTTCGATGTTGAATTCGATTGCCGGCCAGTCTTTCAGCAGCGATGCGAGATCTGCCACGTCGCCCGCCCGAATATGCCGCTCGTCCGGACGCGGATGCACCGTGATTCCATTGGCGCCTGCGTCCAGACACATCTTGGCGGCCCGCGTGACGCTCGGAATGCCGAGATGACGCGTGTTGCGCACCAGCGCGACCTTGTTGAGATTGACCGAAAGAGCGGTACCGTTGTGAGCCATATGAAGGGTTCTAAAGCGACTGGAGATCGATCATCATCTGACGCGTTTTAAGCGTGGTGACGCCGCAATGGTAGTGCAGCAAATGTCGCAGCTGCGTCTTGAGTTCGCTCGCGACCGGCGCGCTCGCAGCGAGCGTCGCAGTCAACGGCGCTTCGTCGTCCAGCGCGATCTGGATATTGGCCCACTGCTCACCGGTGAGGCTGGCCCTATCGGAAGAATTTGCAGTGCGCAGTCCGCCTTCCGCGACCAGCACGTACCGCCCTTGCGGATCGAGCGGCGACATCGTGAGCGTCTGCAAATCGAGCGAAGGCAGCACGCCAATTTCGCGCAGCAGAATCAACTCGAACGATCGCAGTGCCGCTTCGAGCACCTCGCCATGTTCCGAAGCGATGATGCCGACCACTGTGGAATACGCATCGAACAAGCCGGCGTGCGGATCGTCCCTTGCCAGCAATCGGATCAGCAGTTCGTTGATGTGATACCCGGAGAGCAGGGCGTCGCCGGTCGGCATGACGTAGCCGCCGGTCCACTCGGCGGATTTGAGCGTATGGATTTCGCTCTCGCCGCCTTGCGACAACGAATAGCCGACGGAGAGCGGTTGCAGCGGAAGAAGAATCGGGCGGAAATTCGAGCTGGGGCGCTTGGCGCCTTTGGCCACCAGCGCAACGCGGCCGTGATGGCGCGTGAAGACTTCCAGGATCAGGCTGGACTCGCTCCAGTCGTATCGGTGGAGCACAAAAGCGGGTTCATCCGAGATTCGCTTGGTAGTTGCCATCAATCGCCATCGACCTGAATCTGCAGCGTCCTAACCGATCATTCGTAGCCGAATGAGCGAACCCGCGCTTCGTCGTCGGCCCAGCCCGATCGAACCTTCACCCAGACTTCGAGGAACACTTTGGCATCCATCGCTTTTTCGAGTTCCTGACGTGCTTCGGTACCGATGCGTTTGAGACGCTCGCCCTTTTCGCCGATGACCATGGCTTTGTGGCCATCGCGCTCGACGACGATGGTGGCGGCAATGCGCACCATGCGTCCGTGGGTTTTGCTGGGTTCCTCTTCGAACTTGTCGATAAGGACGGTCGAGGTGTAAGGCAACTCGTCGCCTGTGAAACGAAACAGCTTCTCGCGAACCGTTTCGCTCGCAAGAAACTTTTCGCTGCGGTCGGTGAGCTCGTCTTCGGTGTAGAACCAGTCCTGCTCAGGCAGGTACTTCTCGCAGATCTTGAACAGACGCTGGATATCGTTCGCGTTCTTCGCCGACATAGGAACGAACTCGGTGAATGGGTGACGCTCCTGCATGCCCTTGAGCCACGGCGCGACTTCAGCGCGGCGATGAATCTTGTCGAGCTTGTTGGCAATGAGCAGGACCGGAATGTCGGCCTTGAGCAGCGACAACACCTTGGCATCGGCCAGCGTGAAGCTGCCTGCTTCCACCACGAACAGCACCAGATCGACATCGCTGATCGCGCCCATGACCGTCTTGTTGAGCGATTTGTTCAACGCGGTCGCATGGTGAGTCTGAAAACCCGGGGTGTCTACAAAAATGAACTGACTCGCTTCTACCGTGCGAATACCTGTGATCCGATGGCGAGTGGTTTGCGCCTTGCGTGAGGTGATGCTGATCTTCTGCCCGATGAGCGCATTCAGCATGGTCGACTTGCCCACGTTGGGTTTGCCGACGATGGCGATCGTTCCGCAACGGCGACCAGCGGGCTGGGGCGTTACGGGAGGCAGCGAAATACTGTGGCCCTCGTTCTCAGCCGCGTCTTCATCGGGCTGTTCGATTTCTCCAGGCTCACCGCTCACGTGATTCACGTCATTCATCGAGATTCATTTCCAAAACTATTGTTTCCCTGCTTTCAACACTTCGAGCATGGCCGCTGCGGCCGTCTGCTCACCCGCCCGTCGCGACGCGGCAATACCGCGCTCGGCCAGACTCAACTCGGGAATCTCGCATTCGACTTCGAATGTCTGTCGATGCGCCGCACCGATAGTGCCCACCACCCGATAGACCGGCAGTTTCATCTTCCGCCCCTGCAGCCATTCTTGCAATTCCGTTTTAGGATCTTTTGCAACCGCCTGCATGGACGGGTTGATCTCGACGTCTTCGTAAAGACGCCGCACCAGAGCGTCCGCAGCCACGTATCCACCATCTAACAGCACCGCACCGATCAGCGCCTCGAGGGCATCCGCAAGAATCGACGCCCGCTTGGAGCCGCCGGATTTGAGCTCGCCCTCGCCGAGGCTGATCAGGCTCGAAAGGTTGAATCGCAGCGCAATCTGATGCAGCGTGTCCTGCTTGACCAGATTGGCTCTGATACGGGACAGATCGCCTTCGGGCACGTCGCGCAAACGCTCGTAGAGCAGATGCGAAATGGACATGTTGAGCACCGAATCGCCTAGAAACTCCAGGCGTTCGTTGTGTTCGGACGAAAAACTACGATGGGTCAGCGCTCGCTTGAGCAGCTTCGGATCATTGAATTGATGCTGCAGGCTCGCCTGCAGCCCAGCGAGGCCACCGTTCACGCTATTGGGAGGTACCGGTGTACTTCAACAACAGGTAAGCCGGTCCAAAAATTGGGATTTCACGGTTGTACGCAAAGCCGACAACGACCTGGTCGCCTTGCTTGGAGACATCGAGGTCTTTACCCGCGATGGATTTGATGTCGTCGATCTGAGCCTGTTTGTCGAAAATCGTGCGGACGTCCTGCACGGAGGAGCCGTCTTTCGCCTTTTTCACCGCACGAAGCACCGCCTGATATTCGGTGTACGTAGGAATCGCCTGTGCGATCAGCACGCCCAGTCCGGCGAGGAACGCGCAAACAAGGACGAGCCCGATGAACGAAATACCGCGTTGCTTTGATCTAACTTGAAGTTGCATACCCCTACCTCTCTCTACGACCGTATTGAAATTCTTAGTGGAACGACCCGATGCGTCCGAGATTACCGAAATTCATCCATATAAAGAATGCCTTGCCCACAATATTTGCGTCTGGCACGAATCCCCAATATCTAGAATCCAGCGAGTTGTCCCGGTTGTCGCCCATCATGAAATAGCTGCCTGCAGGAACCTTGCAAACGACACCCTCGACACTGTAACGGCAATTTTCCTGTCCGGGATAAGGCTCGACACCTGCGACAAAAGCAGGTCGCTCGGAATCGTTCAGCAAGGCATGCTTGCGTCCGTCCATCGTTTCTTCGAACTGTTTGAAGTAGCGCACCGAATCGTCATCGTAGAAATCCGGCAGAGCGGTCTTGGGGACCGGCTTGCCGTTGATCGTCAGTTGTTTGTTCAGGTAGGAGATTTCGTCGCCAGGAAGTCCCACCACCCGCTTGATGTAATCGACGCTGGGTTGGGGCGGATAACGAAACACCACCACATCGCCGCGCGCAAGCGGCGTGCCGTCGGTGATCTTCTTGTTGATCACGGGAAGGCGCAGGCCGTAATGGAATTTGTTGACCAGGATCAGGTCGCCGACCCAGAGCGTCGGGATCATCGAGCCCGAAGGGATCTTGAAAGGCTCGAACAGGAAAGAGCGCAACAGGAACACGACCAGAATGACCGGGAACAAACCGGCGGTCCAGTCGAGCCACCACGGCTGCATCAAAAGCCGCGACGATCCTTCGGTGGTGTCTACATCGACCTTCGCAATGCCCATTCTGGTGAGTTCTTCGCGTCGTGCAATTGCTGCAGATTCAAGTGCCTCGGCCGCGCGGCGGCGCTTCGGCAGGAAATAAAGACGTTCTGCCACCCAATAGAGGCCGGTCACTACCGTCGCGATGAACAGCATCAACGCGAAGTTGCCTTCGATTCGCCCGGTGTACCAGGCGACCGAGTAGCCGGCAAAGGCGGCAAGAATAAGGGAGGTCAGTATTTGCATCAGTCTTCCACCTGCAGAATTGCCAGAAACGCCTCTTGCGGTACTTCGACCGATCCGATTTGCTTCATACGTTTCTTGCCAGCTTTCTGCTTCTCGAGAAGTTTGCGTTTGCGGGAAATATCGCCGCCATAACACTTCGCCAGGACGTTCTTGCGAAGGGCTTTGATTGTCTCACGCGCAATCACGTTGGCTCCCACCGCAGCCTGAATCGCGACGTCGAACATCTGGCGAGAAATGATCTCGCGCATCTTCGACACCACCGCGCGTCCGCGATAAACCGACTGCGACTTGTGAACGATGATCGACAGCGCATCGACCTTCTCGCCGTTGAGCAGAATGTCGACCTTCACGACGTCGGAAGTTCGGTATTCCTTGAACTCGTAATCCATGGACGCGTAGCCGCGACTCACCGATTTCAGCTTGTCGAAAAAGTCGAGCACGATTTCGCCCAGCGGCATTTCGTAGGTCAGCATGACCTGGCGACCGTGATACGCCATGTTCATCTGAACGCCGCGCTTGAGGTTCGCAAGCGTCATCACCGGGCCGACGTAATCCTGCGGCATATACAGGTGCACCGTCACGATTGGTTCGCGAATCTCGGTGAGCTTGCCCGGCTCGGGCATCTTGGACGGGTTCTCGACCATCCTCACTTCGCCATCCGGAGTGACCACCTGGTACACCACGCTGGGAGCGGTGGTGATCAGGTCCTGATCGAACTCGCGCTCTAGCCGTTCCTGAACGATCTCCATGTGCAGCAGTCCGAGAAAACCGCAGCGGAATCCGAAACCGAGCGCAGTCGAGACTTCCGGCTCGTAGTGCAGCGATGCATCGTTGAGCTTGAGTTTTTCAAGACTGTCGCGCAGACCTTCGTACTGATTCGCTTCGGTCGGATACAGGCCCGCAAAAACCTGCGGCTGGATTTCCTTGAAGCCCGGCAACGCTTCGGTCGCGGTCGCCGCGGCGCCGCCGGTGCCGGGCCTGATGAGCGTGACCGTGTCGCCGACTTTTGCTGCCTGCAGCTCGCGAATGCCCGCAATGATGTAGCCCACTTCGCCGGCTTCCAGCGATTGGCGCGGCACGTTCGTCGGCGTGAACACTCCCAGGTTGTCGGCGTTGTAGGTTGCGCCGGTCGCCATCATCTTGATGCGCTCGCCCTTGACGAGTCGACCGTCGACCACGCGCACAAGCATCACGACGCCGACGTAGCTGTCGAACCAGCTGTCGATGATCATCGCGCGCAAGGCCGCGTTCGGATTTCCTTTTGGTGGCGGGATGCGCGCCACCACAGCCTCGAGAATTTCGTCGATGCCCATTCCGGTTTTTGCGGAACACGGAATCGCATCGGTCGCATCGATGCCGATGACGTCCTCGATTTCTGCGCGTGCGTTGTCTGGATCTGCGTTCGGCAAATCCATCTTGTTGAGCACCGGAACGACTTCGACGCCGAGGTCGAGCGCGGTGTAGCAGTTCGCGACGGTCTGCGCTTCGACACCTTGACTCGCATCGACGACGAGCAACGCGCCTTCGCATGCAGACAACGATCGCGACACTTCATACGAGAAGTCGACGTGACCTGGTGTGTCGATCAAATTGAGGTTGTAGATCTTTCCGTCGAGCGCTTTGTATTCGAGCGCAGCGGTCTGCGCCTTGATGGTTATCCCACGCTCTTTTTCGATGTCCATGGAGTCGAGAACTTGCGCAGACATATCGCGCGCTTCAAGACCTCCACATCGTTGAATCAATCTGTCTGCGAGCGTTGATTTGCCGTGATCGATGTGAGCAATGATCGAAAAATTTCTGATGTGATTCATCAACGAGAACGCTTAAGTGATTGAATTAAATGGATCGCACCAAGAAAAAAGGGCGCGTCGGATATTGACGCGCCCTGAACCAACAATCTATTGGCAACTGCGATAGTTGGAACTTCATTGTAGGCAAAAAGGCCCGGACGTACACCCCGCGAGGCGCCTTCCGAGGCTCGTTGCGACGCAGCAACATCAAACTTATTCACAGCTTATTAACAAAATGGTTGGGTAAGTTTCTGGACAACTTGTGGGCGATCTGTGGGCCGACTGTGGACTGCTACAAAGCATTCCGCATGGTGGATATCTCAAACTTCGATATGTCGGTAATCGACTAACCAGAGCGCGAATTCTAACTAATTTTGTAGTTAAACCTGCGTTGAAGTTAGCAGATGCAAACTTCGGCGCGCGTTTTCGCGCTGAAGATTTATTTCCGACACACCGAAAAAAGATTTTTTCAGCCCATTAAATAGCCCCAAACCCGACTGCAGGTTGGGGCCAAATTGCTCGACCGTACCTATTGACAGAGGCCGGTGCGTTCAGCGAGTCGGACGAATCAGCGCGTACTGGGCCCAATCTCCACGACGGAACAGAACGTTCACCGCCTTGGTCTTGTCGACCTTGGCAACTGCCGCCTCGAAATCTTTCACATTGTTGATTTCGGTGTTTGCGATCGCGACGATCACATCGCCTTCACGAATTCCGGCGCGCGCTGCGCCGTCGGTTGCCGCGTCGACTCTCACACCGCCCTTCACTTTCGCTTCCTTCTTTTGTGCGTCGGTGAGTTCGGTCACGACCAGGCCCAGAGATTGAGCAGCCGGCGATGCCTTGGGCTTCTCCTCAGGCGCGCTCGATTTTTTGACCGCAACCTTTTCCGGCTCGATCTCGGCGATCGTCACGGTCAGATCCTTCGTCGCGCCGCGACGGAACACGGTGATCGTGCTTTTGGTTCCAGGCTTGGTGTTACCGACCAGGCGAGGCAGATCGCGAGAATTCTCGATGACCTTGCCGTCGAACTTCGTGATGATGTCGCCGGCCTCCACGCCCGCTTTCTCTGCAGGCGCACCTGCTTCGACGCCCCGCACCAGCGCACCGGAGGGCTTGCCCAGGCCGATCGATTCCGCGACATCCTTGGTCACCTGATCGATCTGCACGCCGATTCGACCGCGTGAAACACGACCCGACGTACGCAGTTGCTCGCTGACGCGAATCGCTTCGTCGATCGGAATCGCGAACGAAATTCCCATGAAGCCGCCAGAGCGTGAATAGATCTGGCTGTTGATACCGACGACTTCGCCGCGAAGATTGATAAGCGGCCCGCCAGAGTTACCCGGGTTGATCGCAACATCGGTCTGAATAAAGGGCAGGTAGTCGCCGGTGTCGCGCTGCTTCGCGCTCACGATGCCGGCAGTCACCGTGTTGTCGAGGCCGAACGGCGATCCGATTGCCATGACCCACTCGCCCGCGCGAAGACGGCCCACGTCGCCTATCTTCACCGCCGGAAGGCCTGTCGCCTCGATCTTCACTACGGCAACGTCGGAGCGCTTGTCGGAGCCGATGATTTTTGCCTTGAATTCGCGCTTGTCTGTCAGCGTGACGATCACCTCGTCTGCGCCCTCCACCACGTGCGCATTGGTCATCACCAACCCGTCCGCGGTGAGGATGAAGCCGGATCCGACGCCTTTGGGCTGCTCCTCGTCCGGCGGTTGCTGCGGACGACTAGGACGCGGAGTGCGCGGCATTCCAGGCAAAGGCTGGCCGAAGAAACGCCGAAAGAACTCCTGCATCTCCTCATCGGTGTTCGGATCGCTCTGCGAAGCCTTCGCCCGCTCGAGCGTCCGGATGTTGACCACCGAGGGGCCGACCTGATCGACAAGGTCGGTGAAATCGGGCAATCGAATTTGTGCATTCTGCGATTGCGCCATCGCTGGCGAAGTCGGGAAGAGTGCGACAGACGCGGTCACCGCAAGTGCTGCGATAGCGGCGAGCGAGCGAGATTTAGTCGTGACGATTCGAAGGTTCATGATCGATCTCTCAATGGATACAAAGACGTTGCGGCAATACAAGAAAGGAAGCGAAAGGACGCGAAAAGAATCGACAAGGTAGTGACTCAAGGCTTGGTTCGTTCCAGATTTTGAGCGAATGACTTGAGCGTCTGCGGCGGAACTTCGCCCACCACCGTGACCCACCAGTCGTTGTAGCGGTGCGTGAGAGTCTGAGTCGCACCCATCGACAAAAGCATTTCCTGACCGTGGCGCTGCTTGTCGTACGGCTCGACGAAAAGAGACACCGACGCGAGTCCGTCCGAAAAAATCCACTGCATCATGGCGGACTGGCCGGGCGTCTGAACCGGACGTTTGTAGCAGTTCATCGACTGGAAACCGGGAACTGGCGCCTTCATGTTCCAGCCCTCCTGCAACGGATCGATTTTGGTGAGAACCGGCTTTTCGACTTTGTAGCCCTCGGTCTTCTCCATCATCTGCGCGAGCTTTTCGAGCTTGATCGGCGCATCGAGCTGCAAATCGGAAAACGCCGATTGCTCGAGAACCTGACCTTCAAGGCCGATCGTCTGAAGCTTGATCACAAGACCGGACTGCTTTTCGCTCCAGATCCGATAACCGAATCGCAGGTTGTCTTTCGGTTTGAGTTGTACGACGTCCGCGTCGAAACCGGCCACACGTTCGACTCCAGTCTGCTTCGACGAGTAGAAGTCGCCGATGGAATTGTTGGCTGACTTCAACAAATTCGGGAACAGGCCCAGCGTGTCCCGCTTTTCGGACCGCGCGACTTTCGCCTCCGGCATGAAGGTAATGACCTGATCGTTCCGGCGGTAAGTCGATCGGGGTGTGCCGGTCAGCGATTCCACGCGCTCCATTTGTTGATCGCCGGTGCACACATGCCAGATCTTGGCGCTTGCCATGGTGCCGGTGGACGACATGACGACAAACGTGCCCACATATGCGCGCATGCGTGAAGCCTCGTTCACTCGCATCAGCCATTGGGAGATGTCTCGCTCTGCTGCTGCAGGCGAAGCCGGTGGAGCGGGCACGGATGCACTACCACTGGTAGCGACTTGATTTGCTAGAGCCGTCTCCGCCGCAGCGGGCATGGCGAAAGCAAAGCTCAGCGCCGCGATGACGGACAACATCACCCTCGCGCTGCGCGGGCTTGCCTGGGCGAATAAACGATTGAACCTGGGCTTCATGGAATCAGACGGAAATGCGATTGTTCACCGCATCAGCGATTTGGGCCATCGAAAGTCGCATTTCTCAGAAAACCCGATGGCATCTGGAGCGCCGATGCACCGCCTGCCTGGCGATGTGCAGCGAGCAATTCATCGAGACGCGGATCGCGGATCATCACGCCGTTGGAGGTTTGCTGTGCACCCGGCCGAACGTCGGCGGACGCGTCGGCCGTCACTATCTTGCTGTTCTCGGGCGCCAGCGCGAGTTGCGTTGACTGGGAAGGTGAAGAAATTCCGGACCAGGCGAGAACCGCAACGGTCGCGAGAGTGGCGACTCCGGCCACCATCTTCCAGCGAAATACCTTGTCGTTCGCGGCTTCGGCTGTGTCTGCGCTGTACGCAGGAGCTACCTCGGTCATGTTCACAGAGATGGCTGGCTCGATAGCCGTTTCAGCCAGACGCGCGCTGAGCTTTGACATGAACGCCGAACTGCAGACCGTCTGCGCCAACTCCTGCGAACGCAACGCGTCGCCAATCAGGTGATAGGTCATCCAGGTGGATCGGCCTTCCGGGTCGCCAGAAGCCAATTTGCTGGCCTCATCCAGTGAATGCCCGCGCAACTGACCATCCGCCAAAGCAGAAATCAGCTCACGGCTCGTCGATTCACCGGTTGTATTTACATCTGTCATTTGTCTTACCTTTTTATCGCTTCGCCCTTGCTTGGCTTTCGCTCGCAGTTTCGCGTTCACTTTCGCCTTCACTCTCGATCACCAGCGCTTGCCCGACTGGTTCTCGAGCATCGGCTTTACCTTCGCGGAAATTGCCTCTCGCGCCCTGAAAATCCGCGATCGAACGGTTCCGATCGGGCAATTCATCACTTCTGCAATCTCTTCATAACTCAAGCCTTCGATCTCTCTCAGAGTGACCGCCTGACGCAATTCCTCTGGCAACGCGTCCATCGCTGCATTGACCGTCAGCGCAATTTCCTTCGCGGCCAGGACCGTCTCGGGCGTTTCAGACGAAGTTAGTTCGTTGTTTGGCCGGTAAGTTTCATCGTCATCATCAGAAGAACGAAGGGAACTCTCCGATATGGTCGGGTTTCTTTTCAGATCGACCAGCGCCTTCTTTGCAGTATTTACCGCAATTCGGTAAAGCCAGGTGTAGAACTGTGCTTCACCCCGAAACTGTGCGAGAGCCCGATAAGCGCGAATAAAGGTCTCTTGAGCGATGTCTTCGACGAGATCGGTGTCTCGTACCATGCGCCCGATCAGGCGTTCTATCCGGCGTTGATACTTGATGACGAGAAGCTCGTATGACCGCTGATCGCCTGCGACGGCGTTCTGCACCAACAACAAATCACTGTCGTTAGGAGAAAGCGCGGGGGCGCTTGAATCAGCGGATGGCGGAACCGTCATGCGTTGGAGATTTCTATCGACCTTGGAATAGCCGTGTGTTTGCGGGCGAATATAGCGCACGCCGAATGCTTTTCCATTCGCTGGGGTCGCTAGCGCGATCGAGCCAAAGCCATCTGCCTGCGCCCGACCACCCTTCGATTTTTAGCAGGATGCAGTCGAACGTATCGAGACAAACCGATAGACGGCGGATCTCGATGGAGCCGGTGGCCGACGATGTCGAATCCTCGACATGCCAGGCCAGATCCGCAGGAGACCATCTGATGGCGCATCGGGAAGACTTTCGCGCATGAATGATGGCGAAGGCGAAGCAGCAGTGAAGCGTCAGAACGGCAATCAAATAACCGATCCCCAGCAGCACGCCACTCAGGGCCCAACCTACCAGTTGAAGAGCGCCGACCGCATAAGCGAAACAAACGATGACGGCATTGAGACGAGAACGCCCCGCGAAGTAATGTACTTCCGGGGCGTGTCGAATTTCGTTCTTGATGCCGACGTGATGCGCAGGATCGGAAATCAAATCCTCTTGAAGACCAGGGCACCGTTGGTGCCGCCGAATCCAAAGTTGTTCTTCAACGCGATATCGATCCTGGCGTCACGCGCAGTGTTTGCGCAGTAGTCCAGATCGCACGCGGGATCCTGATTGAAGATGTTGATAGTGGGCGGAATTTTCTGATGATGCACGGCCAGAATCGTGAAAACCGACTCGATGCCGCCAGCACCTCCGAGCAAGTGCCCGGTCATCGACTTGGTGGAGCTCACCACCATCTTTTTCGCATGATCACCCAGAGTCGCCTTTATAGCGTCGGATTCGTTAGCGTCGCCCAGCGGCGTTGAGGTGCCGTGCGCATTCAGATAATCGACCTGGTCGGGATTGACGCTCGCGTTGCGCAATGCGCTCAGCATTGCACGGCGGGGGCCGTCCATGTTCGGTGCGGTCATGTGACCTGCATCGGCACTCATGCCGAATCCACCAAGCTCTGCGTAAATGCGCGCACCGCGCGCTTTCGCATGTTCGTACTCTTCGAGAATGACGGCTCCGGCGCCTTCACCCAGAACGAACCCGTCGCGGTCGCGATCCCAGGGACGCGACGCAGTTTTGGGATCGTCATTGCGAGTGGAAAGTGCACGCATGGCCGTGAATCCGCCGATTCCCAAAGGAGAGATCGTCGATTCCGCGCCACCCGCCACCATCACATCGGCATCGCCGTATTCGATCATCCGACCCGCTTCGCCTATGCAATGCAGCCCCGTGGTGCAAGCCGTCGCGATAGCCAAATTGGGACCTTTGAAGCCGTATTTCATCGATACATGACCGGAGATCATGTTCACGATGGATGCGGGAACGAAGAAGGGGGTGATCCGGCGCGGGCCGCGACTTTCCAGTTCAGCGTGCGTTTCCTCGATGAGCGGCAAGCCGCCGATGCCCGATCCGATCAGGCAACCGATGCGGACCGCTAGATCCTCACTGAGAGCGTCACCGGTAGGAAGGCCCGAGTCCTGAACCGCCTGCACTGCCGCAGCGTAGCCATAGTGAATGAACGTATCCATCGACCGGGCTTCCTTGGAACTCATGTAGGTCTCGACGTTGAATCCTTTCACTTCGCCAGCAAACTTGCAGGCGAAGTTGGACGCGTCGAAACGCGTGATCATGTCGATACCGGACTGCCCGGCGATAAGGTTGGCCCAAGAATCAGCAACGGTATTACCTACCGGGCTGATACATCCCAGGCCGGTCACTACTACGCGACGACGGCTCATGCAAATGCTTTCGAAGAGATTCAGGCTTTCTGGTGGGTGCTCGCGTAATCGATCGCGTTTTGCACCGTGGTGATCTTTTCAGCTTCTTCGTCGGGAATTTCGATTCCGAATTCGTCTTCGAGTGCCATGACCAGCTCGACGGTGTCGAGGGAGTCGGCGCCGAGGTCGCCGACGAATGCTTTTTCGTTGGTGACTTCAACTTCCGGAACGCCCAACTGTTCTGCAATGATTTTTTTAACGCGTGCTTCGATATCGCTCATGGTTCCCTCAGAGGGTTATAAATAATCCGCAATTTTACCTGCGATGGACTTCACGCCCATTCAGGTCGCCGTACGGACAATCCGGCTTTGAAATGGTGACGCCCAATTGCGTCGGGGGTCTTACATGTACATGCCGCCATTGACATGCACTTCTTGCCCTGTCACGTACCCGGCGCGAGGTGACGCCAGATACGCAACCGCGTAGGCGACGTCTTGAGGCTTGCCGAGGTGGCCGAGCGGGATTTGACCCAGAAGCGCTTTTTGCTGCTCTTCGGCCAAACCTGCAGTCATGTCGGTTTCGATGAATCCGGGTGCCACGCAGTTGACCGTGATATTGCGGCTGCCTAGCTCACGCGCCAGAGCGCGGGTCATGCCAGCGACGCCAGCCTTGGCGGCCGCGTAATTCGACTGGCCAGGATTGCCCGACGCGCCCACTACGGATGTGATGTTGATGATGCGGCCGTAGCGCTGCTTCATCATCGGCTTCATGGCGGCGCGGGCGATGCGGAAAACCGCCTTCAAATTCGTGTCGAGAACCGCGTCCCAATCGTCGTCTTTCAGACGCATTGCGAGCATGTCCCGAGTAATACCGGCGTTGTTCACCACCACGTGAAGTCCGCCCATGGTCTTCACGATCTCGTCGATCAGGCCGTCGACCGCTTCGCGGTCGTTCACTTCCAGCTTTTTGCCGGTTCCGCCTAGCGACTGCAGGGTTTGTGTGATTCGAGCGGCACCGTCGTCGGTCGTCGCAGTACCGACGACCTTGTAGCCAGCCTGCGCGAGTTCTATGGCGATGGCCGCACCGATTCCGCGGCTCGCGCCTGTCACCAGTGCAATCTGGCCCTCGATCTTGATTTCGCTCATGCCAATGCAGCCTTGATTTCGTTAAGAGATGCCATGTCGTAGACCGATCCGCCGGTAAGGTCGGGCGCGATGCGCTTGGTCATTCCAGCCAGCACTTTACCGGGGCCGCACTCCACGATGGCCTGTACCCCCCGCGCTTGTATCGCATGGACACACTCGACCCAGCGTACTGGACCGAAAGCCTGACGATAGAGCGCTTCCTTGATTTCATCAGCCGTCGTGCGAACCGAAACATCCACGTTATCGATGACCGGAAACTTCGGTGTCCCGAATTCGAGGCTGGCCAGTTTTTCTTTGAGCTTATCGGCAGCGGGCTTCATGAGGCGCGAATGAAATGGCGCCGAGACCGGCAAAGGAAGCGCACGTTTGGCGCCAGCAGCCTTGAGCGCTTCACAGGCGGCTTCGACCGCCTTTTTGCTTCCTGCAACCACGGTTTGCGCAGGATCGTTGAAATTGACGGCTTCCACGGTTTCTTCGCCGCCCAGGGATTGCGTGATCTGGGCGCAGATTTCGGCAATCTTCACGGCGTCCATGCCGAGGATCGCTGCCATTCCGCCTGTTCCGGCGGGCACCGCATCCTGCATGGCCTGGGCGCGGAATCGGACTAGCGGAGCGGCTTGCTCCAGCGTCAGGACTCCTGCAGCAACCAGTGCCGAATACTCGCCCAGCGAGTGCCCGGCGACGGCGTCGGGAGCGACCCCCACTTCGGCAAGCCAGACACGATAAGCAGCGACCGCCGAAACCAGCATCACAGGCTGCGTATTCGTGGTCATTGCCAAAGCCTCTTTCGGGCCTTCTTTGATCAGTTTGCCCATGTCTTCGCCGAGCGCAGTAGATGCTTCGTCGAGCGTGGAGCGAACCACCGGATGCTCACCCCATGCGTCGAGCATGCCGACCGATTGAGAGCCTTGTCCGGGAAAAACAAACGCGAAAGATTTCATGGTCGACAAATCAGTAATCGAGGAGGACCGCACCCCAGGTGAAGCCGCCACCGACGCCTTCGAGCATGAGGGTATCGCCTCGGGAAATTTTGCCGCTGCGAACCGCGTGGTCGAGCGCCAGAGGAATCGAGGCAGCAGACGTGTTGCCATGCTGATCGACAGTAACAACGAGTTTGTCGAGCGGTAGCTTCAGTTTGCGTGCAGTGCTTTGCATGATCCGCAAATTGGCCTGATGCGGAATCAGCCAGTCGACATCGGCGGCAGTTTTGCCCGCTTTTTCGAGCGCAGCGCGAGCAGCATCTTCCAAAACGCCGACAGCAAGCTTGAACACGGCCGGTCCATCCATCTTGAGAAGCGGATCGCCAAGAATATGGCCGCCCGACACGTTGCCGGGGACGCAAAGAATGCCGACATGCTTGCCGTCTGCGTGAAGATCGCTCGAGAGAATACCGGGGGTATCGCTGGCTTCGAGGACTACCGCACCCGCGCCGTCGCCGAACAGCACACACGTGGTTCGATCGTTGAAATCGAGAATTCGCGAAAAGACTTCGGACCCCACGACAAGCGCTTTGGTGGCCGAGCCCGAGCGGATCATGGCGTCGGCAATAGTCAGCGCATAAACGAAGCCGCTGCAAACAGCCTGCACGTCGAACGCGGGGCATCCGGCAACACCAAGCTTGCTCTGAAGAATGCAGGCAGTCGAAGGGAAAACCATATCCGGCGTCGACGTGGCCACGATGATGAGGTCGATGTCGGACGCCTCGACGCCGGCTGCTTCCAGAGCGCGCCTGGACGCATGCAAGGCCAACTCGCTACTTCCGACATCCGGAGCTGCGAAATGGCGGGCGCGAATGCCGGTTCTTTCGACGATCCATTCGTCGGAAGTCTCAACGCCACGCGCTGCAAGATCTGCTGCGAGATCCTGATTGGTTAGACGGCGCTCGGGAAGAAAACTCCCAGTACCGGCAATTCGTGAATATCTGTTCATCAAGCTATGGTTGCCGATTCGCGGGGTGCGACTGCCTCGACCTGTTCCAGCAATGGAGCGGCTCGTGCAATTCGCGCCTTCACGCGCTCAAGCAGGTTGTTCCGGGCTGCATCATAAGCGCGGTTCAGCGCCTGCTCAAAAGCAAACGCGTCTGCCGACCCATGGCTTTTAAAAACGAGACCGCGCAAACCCAGCAAAGCGGCGCCGTTGTATCGACGGTGATCAACGCGTCTTTTGAACGCAGATAAGACCGGATAAGCAACTAAAGCGGACAATTTGGTTAAAGGATTGCGAGAAAACTCGGCCTTCAAAAACCCGCTGATCATCGACGCGAGGCCTTCACTGGCTTTCAATGCGACGTTACCGACAAAGCCGTCACAGACAACTATGTCGGTCGTCCCTTTAAAAATATCGTTTCCTTCCACGTTACCGTGAAAGTTCAAATCGCCGGAGTTAGCCGCAGATCGCAGCAGTTCGCCGGCCAATTTAATGATTTCGCTACCTTTTATAACTTCTTCGCCAATATTCAATAGTCCGACGGTCGGGTGCAAGTCGTCATTCAAGACCGATACCAGCGCCGATCCCATGACAGCAAACTGCAAAAGGTGTTGAGCGGTGCAATCGACGTTCGCGCCCAAATCGAGAACAGTTGTCGCGCCACCCTTGGCATTCGGAAGCTGAGTCGCGATTGCCGGGCGATCGATACCTTCGACAGTCTTGAGAACGTATCGAGCAATCGCCATCAATGCGCCGGTATTTCCAGCGGACACCACTGCTTGTGCAGTGCCATCTCTTGCCTGCGTGATCGCGATTCGCATTGACGAATCTTTCTTCTTGCGAAGCGCAACTTCCACGGAATCATCCATGGTGACGACTTCGCTAGCGGCAACGACCACAGCGCGCGAATGGGAGAAAGAAGAAAGTGAGTCAGGCAGCCCGACCAGAAGCAGCTTGGCCTCTGGATGCGACTCGAGAAATTGCTTGCAGGCAGGTAGCGTGACCCGGGGGCCGTGATCGCCACCCATGCAGTCGACAGCGATCGTGATCATGAGAGACCCGCGCAGTCTTTGAAATGAAAGCCAGCGTCGTCTGACATTAGGCGGACATTAAAACAAAAGGCCCGCGGCTACGGAATAAGTAGCTTCGGGCCTTTGGAGCTTAAAAATCAAGCTTCGGATTTGTTCTTGATGACCTGGCGACCACGATAAAAGCCGGTGGGGCTGATGTGGTGGCGCAGATGAACTTCACCAGTGGTGGGTTCGACAGCGATGCCGGGGGTGACCAAAGCGTTGTGCGAACGGTGCATGCCGCGCTTGGAAGGGGACTTTTTGTTTTGCTGGACGGCCATGATCCGCTCCTAGGTAAATGGGTTGGTGGAATGCGCAGGCTTTATTGCGCGAAGCCACTGATTATAGCGCAAGAGATTGATTTAACTGGCTTTATTGGTTTTGAGCTTTTCCAAAACCGCAAACGGATTGGGCTTTTTACCATCATCCGCGACCGACTCCTCGCCAGCCGAAAGCTGCACCTCTACCGGGCAGACCTCATGGACCGGAACAATCGGAGCTTCCATCAGCACTTCATCCTCGATCAGGGCAGAAAGGTCGAAATCGGTGGAGTTGACCAGCAGGTCCTCTTCCGACTCGTCGTCTTGCGCCAACGCAAGTTCTTCGGACTCTACGAATCTGAAGTCCCGGTCGATCTGGATCGGAATCAGAACATCGGTGAGGCATCGCTGACAGACCATTCGCAAGGTGGTGTCCACTCCAAGATTCAGCCAGGTTTTCGAATTCTTCGGCGACGCAGCATCTTGTTCCAGTTCGGCGGTAATGCGCCAGTCGAGCGCCAGATCCGACCCGTCACCGGAGATTTCCGCCTGGATTCGCGGGAAATCGGCCACAAACGCAGACCCGTCCATTTCCGCCGTGGATTTCGCAAGGTGATCCAGGTTCAGGTGGTGCGGTACAAGCTCTTTTTTCATGGCCGCAGTGTAAGAGAATCGGGCGATGACATTCTCTGCAGAGACCCCGCGCCGACTGATCCTTGGCTCCACTTCAGCATATCGACGCGAGCTTTTGAGCCGCCTTCGGTACCCCTTCGACGTTCAAGCACCTGGCGTTGACGAGACCCCGCTTTCGGGCGAATCGCCTGCCAGTCTGGCCACTCGCCTCGCACTGCAAAAGGCACGCGCGGTATCCGACGAGTTCCCCGATGCAGTCGTTATCGGGTCGGATCAGGTCGCGGACCTGAATGGCGAAGCGCTGGGCAAGCCGGGCACACATGCAAATGCGGTGGCTCAGCTGAGAAAAATGCGCGGACACACGGTGGTTTTTCGAACCGCGGTTGCCGTCGTCTGCAAAAGCACCGGTTTTCAGTACGAGTCGACCGCCGATGTGCGCGTCGATTTCCGCAACTTGAGTGACGAAGAAATAGAGGCGTATTTGTTGGCAGAACAGCCTTACGACTGCGCCGGCAGCGCGAAAAGCGAAGGCCTGGGCATCACCCTTCTTTCTGCAGTTCACTCCGACGACCCCACCGCGTTGATCGGACTGCCCATGATTCGCGTGGCGGGCGGTTTGCGCGAAGCGGGAATCGACCTCGTGGGAAATATCAAATGAGCGACGCTGCTGCCAACAACAAAAAGGGCAGGCTCTATCTGGTTCCTGCGCCGCTCGATTTCGGATGCAAGGAAATTGCTCCGCTTCAAAACGTGCTTCCCAACGAAACCATCGCGACAGCATCCCAACTCGATCACTGGATTTGCGAGAACGCCAAATCAACTCGGGCATTCCTGAAAAGAGTGGCGGAGATCAATCAGTTGAAGGCGTCGCTGCAGGAGCAAACCATCGTCGAGCTGCCGCGTGAGGTGCATAAAAAAGGCGATCACCAGGGAACGTTCGACGCTCGCCCGCTGCTGGCGGCTGCGCTGGAAGGACATGACATCGGGCTGATTAGCGAAGCGGGCATGCCCGCGATCGCCGACCCTGGATCGTCGGTCGTACGAGCCGCTCACGATCTCGGCATCGACGTGATTGCGCTGGTCGGCCCGATCTCGCTGATGCTCGCACTCGCTACAAGCGGATTGAATGGGCAAAGCTTTGCGTTCAATGGCTACTTGCCTCAGGAGGCGAACGAACGCGGAAAGAAGTTGCGTGAACTCGAAGCGATTGCCCTGAAGTCGGGTCAGACGCAGCTTTTCATCGAAACGCCGTATCGCAACGAGGCACTATTGAACGCAGCGATTCAAGCGCTTCAACACAACACGCGCCTGGCGGTGAGTACCGGATTGACGCTGGCAGATGGCGTCAACCGAAGCGCCATCGTGAAAACATGGCGCGACGCTGCGAAAAACATGAAAGGCGAACTGGACCTGGCGCTACCCGCCGTTTTTTCGATCGGCAGGTAGGCTCTGCCCGAAAATTAGCGCAGGGCCGGCAGCGATTTCATCGCGCGCACGGTACCTTCGCCGATAGCCGCGCCGAACTTCTTGGCAAGGCGCTCTGCGACGTTGTCGCGACGGGTGTAATCGACGATGTCTTCGGCTTTCACCACTTCGCGCGCCACGTAATCCAGATTGCCGAGCTGATCCGCAAGCCCCAATTCGACCGCCTGCTGGCCGTTCCAGAACAATCCGCTGAACATTTCAGGCGTTTCCTTCAGGCGCGCTCCACGACCCTTTTTGACGGTCGCGATGAACTGCTGGTGAATCTGCTCGATCATGTTCTGGGCGAACTCGCGCTGCTTCTCGTTCTGAGGGCTGAACGGATCCATGAAGCCCTTGTTTTCGCCAGCGATGATCAGGCGACGCTCGACGCCGAGCTTGTCCATCAAACCGGTGAATCCGAAGCCGTCCATCAACACGCCAATGCTTCCGACGATGCTGGCTTTGTCCACATAAATTTTGTCAGCAGCCGACGCAATGTAGTACGCAGCCGATGCGCAAGATTCTTCGACCACCGCATAAACCGGCTTCTTGTATTTCGCCTTCATCCGGAAGATTTCGTCGTTGATGATGCCGGCCTGAACCGGGCTACCGCCGGGCGAGTTGATCAGCAGAACTACTGCCTGTGCACCTTCGTCTTCGAAGGCGCTTTTCATGGCGGCCACGACGAACTCGGCGCTAGCGTCGGCACCGGCAGCAATTTCGCCTTTGATCTCGACGACCGCCGTGTGCGCGGTGGACTTGTCACCCGACGGAGCTGCACGATAGAACGCGGCCCAGATGATCACGATAAAGACCAGCAGCCAGGTCAGGCGAGAGAATATTTTCCAGCGGCGATTCGCTTTCTGCTCGTTCAACGACGCGAACGCCAGCCGCTCCAGCGTCGCGCGCTCCCAGCCGGGTGCAGCCGTTGCCGAGTTTTCGAAGGCGGCACGCCTTTCTTGCGGTTCGCCACGGGGAGGGGTCGGCTCGGGAAATTCGTTGAAAGTGGGATCGCTCATATTCAGAAGGCCACAGGTTGTAGGTTGTAAGCAGTATGCCAGTGCACCACGCCGTCACGTTCGTTTACTTCGATGCGAATCAAGCCTCCCCGACATGGCCCGCCTGCGCAGTCGCCAGTCTCGGGCGAATATTCGGCGCCATGGGTTGCGCACATCAGCCACTGGCCGGACTCGTCGAACACTTTATTCGGCTGGAAGTCGAGCTCCATGGGAACGTGAGTGCATCTATTTAAATAAGCGCGAGGAAGGCCGTCGAATCTGACGGCAAATGCGCGGCAGGTTTGACCTGAAAAAACGACGTCGAAGGGCACTGCCAATCCGCCTTCTTCAAGGTCGGAAGAGTTGCAAAGCGGGATGATTTCCATGACCGTCTTTCTCCACCTATCACTGAGGGATGCTGCGCCGCTCTACCCGTTCTCGCGCAGCCAGTCTGCCAACTGACTCACCGAATGCGCAATCGTCATCGGGCGCAATGCGTGAAACGCTTCAGGCTCGTGCGCACCGTACGACACCGCCACGCTGGAACATCCGGCGTTGATCGCCATTTGCAAATCGTGTGTGGTGTCGCCGATGACCAGCGTCCTCGCTGACGTGGTTTTCAACTCGCGCATCAACTCCAGAACCATTCGCGGATGCGGTTTGCCGGCGGTCTCGTCTGCGGTACGCGAGCTGTCGAACAGATTGCGCAGCTCGACCGCCTGCAGCGCCTCGTCCAGACCACGTCGCGATTTGCCGGTCGCAACGGCGAGCTTGAATCCGCGCCCTTTCAACTCATGCAGCAATTCGAGAATGCCGTCGAACAGACTGATGTCTTCCTGGTGCAGCGCGTAGTGATATTTGTATCGCTGACCCAGCTCGGCGTATTTTTCGGGCGGCACGTCGGGTGCTGCATGTGCCAGCGCCTGCATCAGACCCAGGCCAATCACATATCCGGCAGCCTTGTCGCTCGGCACGGTGCCACCGACATCTTTCACCGCCGCCTGAATGCAGCGAACGATGATCTTGGTCGAATCGAAAAGTGTGCCGTCCCAGTCGAAGGCAATGAGATCAAACCGGCGTTCCGGCTGCGTTGGTTGGACTTGGGACATGTGATGAAGCAGCGGGCAAAAATTTCTGAAGTTCGTCGGGCAGTTCGGCGGTCAACTCGACACGTTTGCGGGTGTCGGGGTGCTGGAACTGTAACCTCCACGCATGAAGAAACATGCGTTTGAGCGAGGGCGTCGAGTCGATTTTCTGTAACTCCTTATTGAGTTCGAAATCGCCGTATTTGTCGTCGCCGACGATCGGGTGTCCCTGTGACGCCAGATGCACTCGAATCTGATGAGTGCGCCCGGTCTTGATGGTGACTTCCAGCAGCGAATACGTTCTTCCATCGAGGTTCTTGAAAATTTCGCGCACTTTTACCAGCGTGATCGAACGCTGGCCGTCCGGATGGTCCATCGGAACGACCTTGACGCGCCTTTCGCCATCAGGCAGCAGGTATTTATGAAGCGACAGGTCGATGACCTTCTTCTTATCCGGCCACTCCCCCGAAACGACGGCAAGGTAAGTCTTGCCGGTCTCGCGCTCCCTGAACTGACCCTGAAGAATATTCAGCGAGCTTCGTTTCTTGGCCACCAGCAAAATTCCTGAAGTATCCCGATCCAGCCGATGAACCAATTCCAGGAACTTGGCCTGTGGTCGCGCCTGACGCAATTGTTCGATCACCCCGAAGCTGACTCCGCTTCCGCCATGAACCGCAACCCCAGCCGGTTTATTCACCGCGATCAGGAAATCGTCCTCGAGCAAAGCCGGAAATTCCTTGGCCGGAGCCGGATTCGCCGCTTTTTCTTCGGCGCGCTCAGACGTCCGCATCGGCGGAATTCGCACCTCGTCGCCAATTTCGATTCGCGTTTCGGCGCTGGCTCGCCCTTTATTCACGCGCACTTCTCCGCTGCGGATGATCCGATAGACGTAGCTCTTGGGCACGCCCTTCAATTCGCGGATCAAAAAGTTGTCCAGGCGTTGCCCGGCCGAGTTTTCGTCCACCGTCATTCGGCGTACATCGGATGTCGCTACCGATGGCCGTAACGGCTTGTTAGACCCTATAATGTTTTTCACCAGCGATGTCTTGTAAGTGCTTGATTTGAATAAGTTTAGAGCACGAGCATTTTCGCAGGTACCGGTCGATGCCACTTGAGGGCGATGCCGCAGACCAGACGACCTTGGCGTCTGGTGGCCAAGCAAACCCTGCAAGTCGAGCCGACGTTTGTAGAAACACTGATACGGAATACCCAGTCCTGCCACGGCGCGTAGCGCGGTTGCAGGCGGATCTAAGCGAGATTTTCATTGTGTTGATGGCCCTGATTCAAATCTGCCTGCGGTGGCTTTTGCCCCCGTTGCGCAGCGTTGTCCAGAGCCCGGCCGCCTTCATCAGGCTGCCGAAACCTGTTGCAGTCGCTGCACCGCTCAACCCGGGCGTCAGCCGCCCACTCTCGCCCATCCTTGTGCCCCTGCCCCGTTTGATCACCTGACCATTCAGGCGATCCGGGGCTATCTGGCAATTCCATTCGTTTCTCAGCGTTAGTTCAGGCGTCGTGTGCCCGGAATGGGCATGTGATTGTTTTGAAAAAAGGAATGCATCATGAAACGGATGCTGATCAACGCCACGCAAGCTGAAGAGCGCCGCCTGGCCATCGTCGACGGACAAAAACTCCTCGACTACGAAATCGAAATCGAAGGGCGCGAACAGCGCAAGGGCAACATCTACAAAGCGGTCGTGACCCGCGTCGAGCCATCGCTCGAAGCCTGTTTTGTCGACTACGGCGAAGAACGCCACGGCTTCCTGCCGTTCAAGGAAATTTCCCGTCAATATTTCGCGCAGGGCGTGCCGGTCGGCCAGGCCCGCATCAACGATGTGATTCGCGAAGGCCAGGAACTCGTTGTCCAGGTCGAAAAAGAAGAACGCGGCAACAAGGGTGCCGCCCTCACCACATTCATCTCGCTGGCAGGACGCTACGTCGTTCTCATGCCGAACAATCCCCGCGGTGGTGGCGTTTCGCGCCGCATCGAAGGCGATGATCGCGCCGAGCTCAAAGAAGCAATGGACCAGCTTCAGTACCCCAACGGCATGAGCATCATCGCTCGCACCGCCGGCATCGGACGCAGCGCTCCTGAGCTGCAATGGGACTTGAACTATCTGCTCAAGCTCTGGACCGCCATCGACGGCGCGGCCAAGGGTGCAAAGGGTGCTTTCCTGATTTATCAGGAATCGAGCCTCGTGATCCGCGCCATCCGCGATTACTTCCACAACGACATCGGCGACATCCTGATCGACACCGACGACATTTATGAACAGGCTCACCAGTTCATGTCGCATGTCATGCCGGAGCACGCAGCTCGCGTCAAACGATACCGCGACGATGCACCGCTGTTCTCGCGCTTCCAGATCGAGCATCAGATCGAATCGGCCTACGCACGCACGGTGCAACTGCCCAGCGGCGGCGCGATCGTGATCGATCACACAGAAGCTCTGGTCTCGGTCGACGTGAACTCGGCTCGCGCCATCAAGGGCGGCGACATCGAAGAAACCGCAACCCGAACCAACCTCGAAGCCGCCGACGAAGTGGCACGCCAGATGCGTTTGCGCGATCTGGGTGGCCTGATCGTCATCGACTTTATCGACATGGAAGAGTCGAAGAACCGTCGCGAAGTCGAAAACCGCCTGCGCGATGCGCTGCGTCAAGACCGTGCACGCGTTCAGTTCGGCTCGATCAGCAAGTTCGGCCTCATGGAAATGAGCCGCCAGCGTCTGAAGCCCGCGCTGTCCGAAGGCGCGTCGATCCCCTGCCCCCGTTGCGGCGGCTCGGGCCACATTCGCGATACCGAAAGCTCGGCTCTGCAAATTTTGCGGATCATCCAGGAAGAGTCCATGAAGGACAGCACCGCATCGGTCATGTGCCAAGTGCCGGTCGATGTCGCATCGTTCCTTCTCAACGAAAAGCGCGCCGAAATCGCGAAGATCGAATTGAAGCAGCGAATCAACGTGCTGATGGTTCCCAACAAGACGCTCGAAACCCCGAACTACCGTCTCGAGCGCCTCAAGCACGACGATCCGCGTCTGGACAATGTCGAAGCCAGCTACAAGATGGCCGACGAAATCGAAGACCCGACAACCGTCACCCGCCGTTCGCAGGAACGCAGCAACAAGCAGGATCCGGTCATCAAGGGCGTGTTGCCCGATGCTCCGGCACCGATTGCAATTCCGAAACCGGAGCCGGTCAAAGCAGTCGTAGCAGCGCCCGCACCGGTGGCAGCGCCTGCGGAAACAGGATTCTTCGGCTGGATCAAGAGCCTGTTCTCGAGCAAGCCCGAAGCACCTGTGGTGGTCGAGGCCAAGCCCGAGAAAAAAGACGAACGCCGCGACGGTGGACGCAATCAGCGCGGCGAAGGCCGTGATGGTCGGAACGGCGAGCGCCGCGAAGGTGGACGCAACGATCGAAGCCGCGGTGGACGAGGCGGCGAAAGAGGTGGTGAACGTAATAGCGATCGCAACGCAGACCGCAACGCGCCTCGCAATAACGAACGCACTGGCGAAGCGGTAACTGCAGAAGCTCAGGCAGATGGTCGCGGCGAACAACGCGAAGGCGGTCGTAGCGACAGCCGTCGTGGCGGACGCGGACGAGGTGGCGAGCGTAGCGGTGAGCGCGGTGGCGAGCAACGCGCAGGCGAGGCGCGTGAACCGCGTCGCGATGGCGAGCAACGTGGCGAGCCGCGCACGGCAGAGCAACGCGAACCGCGTGAAGCACGCGAGCCGCGCGAGCCCCGTCAGCCTCGTGAACAACGCGAAGGTCGCGAGCCGCGTGAGCAACGCGATACGCGTCGCGATGGAGAACAGCGCAACGAACAATCCATGAACGAAGGGGTGCAAGCTACGCAGGATGTTCGCGAAGATGGTCAGTCGCAAGGCAACCCGCAGGTTGGCGAGCGCGGCGATCGCGGACCGCGTCGTGAACGCGGCGGACGTGGTCGCGGTGGCGATCGGGGAGATCGCAATCAGGATCGCGGCGAACGTGCCCTCGACGAAAACGGCAACCCTATCGCACAAGCACCGGTAGCTCGCGAAGAGCGCGCACCGCGTCAGGAACGCGGCGAAGGTGAACGCGGCGAACGCAATGATCGCGGCGACCGTGGCGACAGGAATGGCAACCGCTTCGACGGCCCCGCTGCTGGAGTCGATCAAGCTCAAGGCGACAACGTCGCGTCGGACGCTGCATTCGATCCGAACGCACAACCGGGTCAGACCGGCGAGAACGGTGAACGCCGCGAACGTCGCTCACGTGACCGTTACGGTCGCGATCGCCGTGAACGCGCTCCGCGCGACGGCCAGGAAGCGTCCGCAGACAACGGCGGCGTGCAGCAACAGCCCGCACTCGATTTCGGTGGCGCGCAGGCACCACGGGAAGAAGGCGCGCAGGAACAGGTCGCTCCGCAGGCACGTCAGTACACACAAGATAGCCATGCGCCTTCTTCGTTGTCGCACGTGCCTTCGCCGACGCAAACCCCGGTCGAATCGGCTCCCGCTCCTGTTGCAGCTCGAGTCGATTCTTCAGTCGAAGCGATGCAAGCCAATGCACCCGTCGCAAGGGCTCCGATTGCGGCGCCTGTGCAGGCTCCTGCAGCACCGGCGCCGGTTGCTGCATCCGTTGCGTCTGCACCCTCGGCTGACGCTTCCGGCAAGCTGCCGCGCATTCAATCTTTCACCTTGCCACTGGCCGAAATGACGCAAGTCGCGACCGGCGCTGGACTCGAATGGGTGAACTCGGATGCCGACAAGATTGCAGCGGTTCAAGCTGCAATCGCTGCCGAACCGAAGCCGATCCGTGTTCCGCGCGAACGTCCTCCTGCAGTCGTGCTGGATGACGGCCCGCTGGTGCTTGTCGAGACACGCAAGGATCTTCGCGATCTGACGCTGCCTTTCGAGAAGTCCTGAGGTCTCGTCGACGCGGCTCACGCTGCGTCGACAAGCCGAATAGAAAAGGCCGGTCGCAAATCAATGCGACCGGCCTTTTTGTTTTTGCTCCGAAAGACTCCTGGCCAAGCGCCGTTCCTGCGCTTATTCGAGAGCCGCGTTCTTCCAGCAAGTCGCGGCCGCTTCCATGTCTCCGCGCTCCTCTGCGAGCTTAGCCAATGAGCGCCAAGCCTTGCGTCGCAATGTCGAATCCTTGAGCCCGAGCATCGACTGGTTCAACAGCTGTTGCGCCTTGCCCCAGAGATGCCTGCTCATGCAAGCGGTGCCCGCGAGATATTGCAGATTCGCGTCCCGGAAATTTCCGAGTTGCGCGGCTTCGATGCGTGAAAGCCATGCAGCATCGATCGAATCCATTCCGAGTTCGAGTGCACCGATCAGCTTGACCTTCTGCGAATCGTTGAGCGATGTGGGCGACGAAATCATCTTTTCCCACATGGGTAACAGCCAAGCCCGGGCAAGCGATGCGTCGCCACCCAGAATCGCAAGCCGATTCGCCGCATGAACCGCGAGATCGGGCATCAAGCGTTCGGCGGGCTCCAGCGATGCCCACGCCGCGTTGAGCTGGGTCATGTCATGCGCGTTGTTGATCAATTCGGTGGCCAGGCCGCGAATCAGGCTGCTCGCGGCATCGGCGGAAAATGCGCGATGCTTCGCGAGCAATCGAGCATCGTCCATGGCCTCTTTGGTTCGACGCGCAAGCCGCGATGCCTGCAACCTCAAGCGCAAAGCCACAGTGCGCCGTGCAGCACCCTGAGGCAATTCGTCGAGTCGCGCGAGAGCGGCGCCCGCGTCGTGATCTTCCAGCGCCCATTTCGCGGCGCGCAGCTGGGTACCTTCGCGTGTTGCTACATCGATGGCCGAATTGTTCTGTGCGGTTTCATGCATCGCCAGACGCAGATGCTCGTCACGCGCCGGCTTGTCCTGCAAAGCCTGCGCGCTTTCGGACGCCAGCAGATTCGCGAGCGCCCGCAGTTGCGATGCGTTGGGAAGCTTCTCGCCACTCATGCGCAAGGACTCTTCCTGTGCCAACACGATCTCCGCCGAGCGTCGTGCTCGAATGAATCGACCCGCGATCAAATGCGAGAGCACATCCAGCATGGATGAATGCATCGCGCGTTCTTTTTGCTGGTTTCGCCAGCGACGCGCCTGACGCGGCAAGTCGAAAAGGGCGGACAGGGCCCGCAACGCCAGATGCAGAAGGACGAAGCCCGCCACCAGTGCAATGACAACCAGGTTCACCGAGAGATCGATTCGATAAGGCGACCAGAACACGGTCACCGTGCCGTGGTTTTCACCCGCAAAAATTGCGGCGCCAACTGCAATACCGAAGAGGGCAATCAGCCAGAGAGCTGCTCGCATCGGCTACCGTCCCGCCGCTGCCGTGGCCAGCGCAGACAGGGTGTCGTCCACGCCCGGCAGAGCGGCGGTTTTCATCTGGGACTGAATCTGCTGCAGCAAGGTCGCTGCGGCTTGAGTCTTGCGCGACGCGGGATCGAAATACCGGTTGATGGTGGACGAGACCTGGGCAAGATCGGAGCGGGCGGAATCGTTCTGGCGGGCCAGAACTCCGAGGCGCGCGTTCAACAGCTTGAGCTTGAGGTTTTCGCGCAGGAAGAAGGTTTGTTCGGGAGAAATCAGCGCGGCATCGGGCTGATCGATCCGGCTCACGCGCAAGAGTTGTCGCGCTTCATTGCGAACTGCATTGAAGAATTTGTTCCACCAGACCAGGGGTGTCGACATTCCGTCTGTCGCAGGCGGGGCGGGCACGGACGCGCCGGCGACCGTGCTGGCAGGTAGTCCATTCAGTGCCGGCAAATCGTCGATGGCTCTGACGAGTTCATCTATCTTGAAAAGCACGCCGCCAGCGTCGGTCACATTTGCGTTTTTCACGCGTTCCACATCACGTGCGATTGCCCGCTGAACCGGCGCGAGACGCGGCTGCGCGGCTCTGGAGATACGTTGATCGGCCGTTCTGAGCGCTGCAAGCAAAGGCTCCACCGTGCCGGTGAGTTGGGCTTGCTGCTGGGCCAGGCGCACAGTCGAATCGATATCGACCACGAGGTTCTCGTCTCGCGAACGCGAGAGGCTCTGCATGAGTTCTTCGAGCTGACTGCGCTGCAGCGCGACTTCGGCCACTCGAGCTTCGACTAGCGCCTGTTTCGCACCGTTCTCGCGGGCCACATCAAGCGCTTCCTTGGCGAGCGATCGCGCTTCCACGGCCTGAGTGCCGGAGTCGGCTGTCTGCCTGGCGAGTATTCGCTGCACAGTCGACAGCTTCTGCCAAAGCATCACGCCGACCATGAGCGAGATAACGGCAATTGCGGCTACCAGCCAGAACATCCACCGAGGCGTGACCTGAACGGGCGCAAAAGGGGCGAGGACCGCCGGTTGGCCAGCAACCTGGCTGTTCGAGGGGTGGGCGTCGGCGTCGATCTGACGGGAATCTGAGCTCATCGAAGCGATTCTATCGAGGCAAGAACATCGTCTACGGTGGGACGTGACTGGCATACAACACCGAATCCGAGGCGTCGGGCGGCATCGGCAATTCGGGGGTGGGTTGCGATGGCATTGGCTCGCGACCAGTCGATGACCGCATCGTCATTTCCCGACTTGATGCCGGCCAGGTTTTCGATGGCCTCCGAGCTGCTGAAAAGCCATACCGGATCGCCGGATAGCGACTGGCGCATGGTCGCGCGCTGAAGCTCGGACCATTCGGGAATCTTGCGTTCGTAACTCACCGCGAATTCGACTTCCACGCCTTTTCCAGTCAGCTTGTCGGCCAGCCAGTTCCGTCCTGATCCTTCCAGATTTGCCGAGTCGTCCGTGCTTCGCGTGGTTGCTCCACGAACGATGAGCGCTTTCGGCGGCGCGCCGGACCGGTCCCAGGCACACACCGCGCTCTCGACCATTCGCCACAGCGATTCGGAATCGAACTGCCCGTCGGGCGGCGGCGTGTCGATTCGCGAATTGGGAACGCCTGCGTCGATCAGTGCTGTCGCGGTCCCCGGACCGGGAGCCCAGGCGCGTGTTGTCGTCGGCCATTGCGATCCGCTGAACCCATCGGCGCAAAAACCCTCCACCGCGTTCCCACTCACGAACATGACTGCCGCAAATTTGCCTGTCGCGACACGGCTGCGTGCATCCGACAAGGCCGCTTCGAACTGAGCGGCGGGCGGCGCAATTTCAATCAGCGGAATGGAAATGGCTTCGAGTCCGCGCGATTTGAATTTTTCGACCCAGACGAGGGCGTCTTTTGCGGGTCGGGTAACGATGGCCTTCATCGCCACCTTATTTCCGCGCTGCCTGGAGCCTGGCAGCGACTTCGGCTCCCAAGGTCAAGGCGTCCCCGACTTCCGCTACGGCGGAGGCACCTGAAGCAACCACGACCGTGCCGACTTCGTCTTCTTCGCCCCAAGCCGCATTCAGGCGCAGATACTCGCCATCGAAACTCGCGAAGGCGGCAAGCGGCATCGAGCAGCTCGCGCCCATTGCACGACTCACCGCGCGCTCGGCCTCGACCGCCAATGAGGTTCGGTGATGCGATAGCGACGCCAGCGTTTCGATCAGATCGGCCCGATCGGACCGGACTTCGATGCCCAATGCACCCTGCCCTGCTGCCGGCAACATCTCGGTCGGCTCGAACACGCTTGCGATACGACTGCCCATGCCGAGGCGAATCAATCCGGCAGCTGCAAGCACGATCGCGTGATATTGACCTTCGTCCAGCTTGCGCAATCGGGTGTCCAGGTTGCCACGCAAGGGTTCTATCTTCAGATCGGGCCGCATGGCCTTCAACAGCATCACTCGCCTGAGACTCGAGGTGCCGACGGTCGCACCCTGCGGCAGGTCGGACACGGTCTTGTATTTGGAGGACACGAAGGCGTCGCGCGGATCTTCGCGTTCCATGACGCAGGCCAGAACGAATCCGTCCGGCAGATCCATGGGCACGTCTTTGAGGGAGTGCACCGCGAGATCGGCGCGACCTTCGGCCAGCGCGTTTTCCAGCTCTTTGACGAACAGGCCTTTGCCTCCGACCTTGCTCAGGGTGCGATCGAGGATTTCATCGCCCCGCGTCGTCATGCCGAGCAGCGTGACCTCGTGGCCGAGTTCTTCGAGTCGAGCTTTCACGAATTCGGCCTGCCAAAGCGCTAATCGGCTTTCTCTGGTGGCAATCGTCAGCTTTGTTTTTTGGGTTGTCTGGGGATTGCTCAACTCGTTACCTTCTTTGTTCGATGGAGGGCGCTTTTCGAGTGGAATGCTAGCATGCGCCCCATGCAAAAGCCCCCCCCAAAACCCGCAGTTCCGCCGCTGACATCCGGCCCGTCGACAGCACCCTCGTCGAAGCGCGATGCGGTAACGCAAACGTCAACGGCATCTCCCCGAAAAAGCAGCGAACAGCCTTTGATAGACGACATCCGTCTGCTCGGCAGGCTGTTGGGCGATGTGATTCGCGAACAGGAGGGAGCGGCCGCATTCGATCTGGTAGAGAAAATCCGCAAGCTGTCCGTGTCCTTCAGGCGCGATGCCGATCAGGAAGCCGATAAGGCGCTCAAGAAGCTGTTGAAGTCGCTCACAGGCGATCAGACGGTCAGCGTGATTCGCGCCTTCACCTATTTCAGCCATCTGGCCAATCTGGCGGAGGACCGCCACCAGATTCGCCTGCGAACCATCCAGGAACGAGCAGGCAACACGCAGGAAGGCAGCATCGAAGTGGCACTGGCGCGTCTGCGCTGGGCCGGCATTTCTACCAAGACCATCACGAACACTTTGGCGTCGAGCTATGTATCGCCGGTGCTGACCGCGCATCCCACCGAAGTACAACGCAAGAGCATTCTCGATGCCGAGCGCGACATCGCGCAGCTGCTCGTTACGCACGACGAAATCAAAGCGCGCCTGTCGATCGGCGCCAAAGACGCGCTCGCGAGTCGCGACATGTCGTCGAACGAAGCGCAGTTGCGCGCTCGCGTGGTGCAGCTCTGGCAAACCCGTCTGCTTCGCTACACCAAGCTGTCGGTGATCGATGAAATCGAAAACTCGCTGAGTTACTACGAGTCGACATTTCTTCGTGAGATTCCCAAGCTGTACGCAGGGCTGGAACGCGAACTCGGCAACCGGTCTTTGCACAGCTTTCTTCGCATGGGCCAGTGGATCGGCGGCGATCGCGACGGCAATCCCAACGTGAACGCGCAGACGCTTGAATACGCGATGCGCCGGCAATCGGAGATGGCGCTACGTCACTACCTGACCGAGGTCCATTACCTCGGCGCAGAACTGTCCTTGTCCGCCATGCTGATCGACCTGACCCCCGAGATGACAGCGCTTGCAGACAGTTCTCCAGACACCAGCGAGCATCGCAAGGACGAGCCGTATCGGCGCGCGCTGACCGGCATCTACGCCCGACTCGCCGCGAACCTCAAGCTGTTCACCGGCGGCGAAGCGGCAAGGCATGCAGTAGCTCCACAAAATCCTTACTCCACCGCTCAGGACTTTCTGCGCGATTTGCGAACCATCGAAGCGTCGCTGCAATCGCATCACGGCGCGGCCTTGTCGGTGCAGCGTTTGCGTCCGCTGATCCGTGCCGTGGAAGTGTTCGGATTTCATTTGGCCACAGTCGATCTGCGCCAGAGTTCGGACAAACATGAGCTTGTCGTTGCCGAGCTTTTGAAGACCGCGGATCTGGAATCCGACTACTCAAAACTTTCGGAAGAAAACAAGCGCGCAATCTTGCTGAAGCTGATCGAAGATCCGCGTCCCTTGCGTGTCGTCGGCGCACCTTACAGCGCACTCGCGCACAGCGAAATCGAGATCTTCGAGATGGCGGCACGCATGCGCGAGCGCTTCGGCAAAGAAGCGATTCGCCACTACATCATCAGCCACACCGAAGCGGTGAGCGATCTGCTGGAAGTTCTGTTGCTGCAAAAAGAAGTCGGCTTGATGCGAAGCGGCAAGAACGCCACTGCCGATCTGATCGTCGTGCCCTTGTTCGAGACCATCGAAGACCTGCGAAATGCCGCGCCGATCATGCGCGAGTTCTATTCGATTCCCGGGATAGCTCAACTCATCAAACGCAGCGGCGCCGAGCAGGACATCATGCTGGGCTACAGCGACAGCAACAAGGACGGCGGAATCTTCACCAGCAACTGGGAGCTGTATCGAACCGAGATCGCGCTGGTCGATCTGTTCGACGAACTCGCCAACGCACACAACATCCAGCTTCGACTTTTTCACGGTCGCGGCGGCACGGTCGGACGTGGTGGCGGTCCCAGCTATCAGGCGATTCTTGCGCAGCCACCCGGAACCGTGCGTGGCCAGATTCGTTTGACCGAACAAGGCGAAGTGATCGGATCGAAATACGCGAACCCGGAAATCGGCCGACGCAATCTGGAAACGCTGGTTGCGGCAACGCTCGAAGCAACGCTGCTTCAACCGACCAAGCCAGCCACCGAAGCCTTCTTGCTGACCGCAGCCGGGCTGTCCGAAGCGAGCATGGATGCGTACAGAAAACTGGTCTACGAAACCCCCGGTTTCACCGATTATTTCTTCGACTCCACGCCGATTCGCGAAATCGCAGAACTCAACATCGGCTCACGCCCTGCTTCACGCAATCCATCGAAAAAGATCGAAGATCTTCGCGCCGTGCCGTGGAGTTTCAGCTGGGGTCAATGCCGGCTGACGCTTCCCGGATGGTTCGGGTTCGGTACGGCGATTCACCAATTCCTGGACGAAGACACACCCAAGAAAAAGCGCGAGGCTCTGGCGCAATTGCAGAAGATGTACAAGCAGTGGCCCTTCTTCACCACGCTGCTGTCGAACATGGACATGGTGCTTGCCAAGAGCGATCTGGCCCTGGCATCGCGTTATTCCGAGCTGGTGCCCGATCCGAAACTTCGCAAGAAAATCTTTTCCGCAATCGAAGCGGAATGGCGTCGCACTGTGGAAGCGCTCACCCTGATCACCGGACAGAAAAGTCGACTCGCAGGCAATCCATCACTTCAGCGCTCGATCCGCCATCGGTTCCCGTATATCGATCCTTTGCATCATCTGCAAGTCGAACTGGTTCGTCGATACCGTGGCGGGCAGACGGACGAGCGTGTTCAGCGCGGCATTCATATCTCGATCAACGGGATCGCTGCAGGGTTGCGCAACACGGGTTAGACGAACACCGGTTCGGGCCGGGTTCAGGCAAGGTTCACGCAGAAAAGTGCGGATGCAACTGCCTGATCTTGTTCATGGCCATCGCAGCGGCCGATGTTCGGGTCTCGACTCCGAGCTTGGCGAACACCCGTTCCAGATGCTTCTTAACCGTAGCGGGGCTCGAGCCAAGAATGTCGCCGATGTCCCGATTGATCTTTCCCTTCACGACCCAGTAAAGCACCTCGGCTTCACGCGCGGTGAGCTTGAAGGACAAACTCATCGCTTCGATGACTGCGGCATCGGAGACCTCGCGCATGACGATCAGCCAGTCGTTGTCGCCGGTCTGTTGATGCAGTCGGAATTCCAGACGACTCGCGCCCAGCTCCACGGTCAAACGCGGCGGCTCGATCTGATTTCGCGCGTCTTCCAGATGCCGCGTGAGCCAGTCGCTCACCAGCGCGGGAGTCGCTGGCGCACTGGTGCCGAAATAGCGAAGCATCAGGTCACGCGCAAGCGGCGTTTGCCACATCAACCTGCCATCGTCTGCACGTACCGTGATGCTCGCGTAGCCGAATGCGTCCAGCGCGTTGCGGGCCTGACCAGCCTGACGCGCTTCCTGGCGTACACGACGCGCGCCCTGCAGATGCACGCCGATTCGCGCAAGCACTTCCTTCGGCTTGATCGGCTTGGTGACGTAATCGACGCCTCCGGCTTCGAGTGCTGCAACCAGATATTCGGTCTCGGTCAGACCGGTCATGAAAATAATAGGAATGTGAGCGGTGCGCGAATCTGCCTTCAAGCGTCGTGCGACCTCGAAGCCGTCCATGCCCGGCATCATCGCGTCCAGAAGAATGACATCTGGAATGGCCTGGGCTGCGCGCTGCAATGCAGCTTCGCCATGAGTCGCGACCAGTACGGTGAAGCCCGATTCGTCGAGCGCGTCGTGTAGCACCGAGAGGTTGTCCGGCACGTCATCGACGATCAGGACGATGTCGCTGTTAGCGCGATCGAGCGTCTCGTCAAAGAGTTGGTGATTCACGCGCCGCGCCCTCCCAGTCGTCGAGCTTTCGCGCAATCGCCTCGAACTGGAACTGACTTGCGAGAGCGCGCAATTCCTGCACGAAGACCGTGCTTTGCGGTTCTGCAGATTCGATGTCACCCAGACGATTCATGATGCCCCGGTAGTAACCCAGCGTGACGGCTTCACGCAGGGCGCCGATATAACTGGCGGATGGGTAAATTGTCGTCGATGGGGGCGGCTGGACTTCGACAGGCTCGGGAGCAGCCTCACCCCATTTCAAATCGAGCTTCTTTTCGAGCCAGTCGAGCAGCTCGGTATGGCGTACCGGCTTCAGTATGAAATCTTCGGCAGGGATGCCGACGTCGTTGTCGAGACCCTTGTCGAACGCGTTGGCAGACACGATCGCAACCGCCGAACTCTTGTTGCCGCCGCTGCGCAAACGGCGAATCGTTTCCCATCCGTCGATGCCCGGCATTGCCAAGTCCATGAGGATCACGTCCGGTAATAGACCGGTTGCAAGCAAGTCCAGGCAATCGTGTCCACTTGCTGCGACGCGTAGCTCGAAGCCCAGCGGTTCAAGAAGATCGACCAGCACCTGGCGATCGGCCTCTTCGTTATCGACCACGAGAATTTTTCTTCTTGCACCTTCGTAGCTGCGACGTACGCGGAAAGCGGCCGCTGCATGCGAAAGCTTTGCGGGCGATGCCTCGCGGCGCACTTCAGGCAGAAACAGCTTCACCTTGAAGGTAGATCCGACGCCGGGCGTGCTGATCACGGTCATTTCGCCCCCCATCAGGTCGGTGAGCATCTTCGCGATGGTGAGACCCAGACCTGCACCGGGTGCCGAAGGACCCGAAATATTTCCACGCGCGAACGGCTCGAAGATTTTTTCGAGCTCCGCTTCGGAGAGTCCCGGACCGGTGTCTTCCACTTCGAGATACGCCATCTCCCTCGCATAACGAACGCGCAGCGTGACCTTGCCAGACGAGGTGAATTTGATTGCGTTGCCCAGCAGGTTGATCAAAATCTGGCGCACCCGTTTTTCATCGGCCCGAACTACTTCAGGCAGGGTGCCCTGGGCATCGAAATGGAAGCTGAGTCCCTTGGCCAGGGCTTGCGGCTCGAACATGCTTGCCATCTCATGCGCGCCATCGGCGAACTGCATGGCTTTCACATTGAGCGTGAGCTTGCCGGCCTCTACCCGCGCAATGTCGAGCGTGCCTTCGATGAGCGACAGCAGATGCTCGCCGCTTCTTCGAATCACGTTGACCGCCTGCTTGCGATGCGGAGGCACCGACGTGTCCTCGCCCATGAGTTGCGCATAACCAAGAATGCTGTTCAGCGGCGTTCGAAGCTCGTGGCTGATTGCGCTGATGTATCGGCTCTTGGCCTGATTCGCCTGGTCGGCCACCTGCTTTGCTTGCTGCAGCGCTTCGTCGGTTTGCCTGTGCGAATCGATTTCGCGCATCAGTAAATGCGTCTGCCGATTCGATTCTTCCTGCGCCACCTTGCGGCTCTGATGCGCAAGTACCAGCCACCACGCGACGATGCCCGCGATCACCATGAGCGCCATGTATGCCTTGAGGAAACCGGAGCGCAAGGACAGGCGGGATGCCGCAGTGACGTCGCCGGACTCGACCAGACTGCGAAGCTCCTGGTGATAGAGCAATCCGAACACGGTTGCCAGCAGCGGCACGATGATCAGCATGAGCAGAAGAAAGTGACCAAGGCCGGTATCGAGGTATTGCCAGATACGTTTGGGCGTCAACCACCTGAGTGCGCCAGACCACTGGGCCGACAGGCTCGCATGTGGTTTGCAAAGGTCGCCGCATCGCGCATCGAGCGTGCAGCACAAGGAACAGATCGGCCCCTGGTATGCAGGGCAATGCGCCATGTCCGGGCCTTCGTACTCACGCTCGCAGATCACGCACTTCTGAAGCGCATAGCGCTGGTAGGCGCCTGCCGTAGCAGGTGCATCCTTCGGCGCGCGAGCAATGTAATAGCGCCCCTTCGTGAGGAACGCGATGATCGGCGAGGTGATCAGCGCGGTGCCCAAGGCAATCACGGCCGAGAACGATTGCGCCATGCGCCCGAACACGCCCAGGTACGCGAGTATCGAGAGCGCGGATGCGAGTGCCATCGCTCCCACGCCGACCGGATTGATGTCGTACAGATGCGCGCGTTTGAACTCGATGCCTTTGGGCGAGAGTCCGAGCGGTTTGTTGATCACCAGATCTGCCACCACCGCCATCATCCAGGCGATCGCGATGTTCGAATAAAGCCCCAGCACATCGCCCAACGCCTCGAACACATTCATCTCCATGAGCATGAAGGCGATGAGCGTGTTGAACACCACCCACACCACGCGTCCCGGGTGGCTGTGGGTCACACGCGAGAAGAAATTCGACCAGGCGAGCGATCCGGCATACGCATTGGTGACGTTGATCTTCAATTGCGAAATGACGACGAACAGGGCTGTGGCGGCGACCGCCCATCCGTAGTTGGGGAACACGTATTCGTAAGCCGCGAGATACATCTGGTTCGGATCGACCGCGCGGTCCAGCGGCACCATATGGCTGATCGCGAGATACGCGAGGAACGCGCCGCCCAGCATCTTGATGACGCCCAGGATGACCCAACCCGGGCCACCCACCATCACCCCGAACCACCAGCGCTTGCGGTTCATTTCGGTTTTGGTGGGCATGAATCGGAGGTAGTCGGCCTGCTCGCCCATTTGGGTGATAAGCGCTATCCCGACCGTCAATGCGGCACCAAACATGTGCAGATCGAATCCGGAGACGGCAGATTTCTCCCCTTTGTAGTGCGTGATACCTGCGAAAGCACCTGGGTCGAGCATCAGGACATAAACAAACGGCACCACCAGCATTAGCAGCCATAGCGGTTGGGTCCAGACCTGCAACCGGCTGATGGCGGAAACGCCATGGGTGACCAGCGGAATGACCACTAGCGCACAAATCAGATAACCCCATGTCGGAGGGATTCCGAGCGCAAGGTCCAGCGCATAGGCCATGACCGCTGCTTCGAGCGCGAAGAAGATGAACGTGAACGACGCGTAGATCAGCGAAGTGAGCGTGGAGCCGATGTAGCCGAAGCCGGCACCCCGGGTGAGCAGGTCCATGTCGACGCCATATCGCGCCGCGTAGACGCTAATGGGCCAGCCAGCCAAAAAGATGATGAGCCCGGTGACCAGAATTGCCCAAAAGGCGTTGGCGAACCCGTATTGAACCAGGAGTGTCGCGCCGACCGCTTCCAGGATGAGAAACGACGCCGCGCCGAACGCAGTGTTGGCAACACGCCATTCGGACCATTTGCGAAACCGTTGCGGCGTGAACCGAAGGGCATAGTCCTCCATGGTTTCGCTGCCAACCCAGCTGTTGTAATCCCGGCGCACCTTGACCACCCGCTGTGGTGCATCGTGTGCATGACCGGCGCCATCGACTTGCGGCGCGGAAATCAACGGAATAATTTTTGGATTTGGCGTGGCTGGATTCACAATGTGCCGAGGGTGCAGATTCCGTGCCACGGCACGGCTATTGCAATGAATACAGGTCCGCTATTCAGAACAGATCCATGGAACTCACACCACGCGAAAAAGACAAGCTGCTGATATTCACGGCAGCGCTCTTGGCCGAAAGACGCAAAGGCCGCGGCCTCAAGCTCAACTATCCCGAAGCCATCGCCATGATTTCTGCCGCCGTCATGGAGGGAGCGCGCGACGGGAAATCGGTCGCCCAGCTCATGAGCGAAGGCCGCAGCGTCCTCACCCGTGACGATGTCATGGATGGAATTGCCGAGATGATTCCCGACATCCAGGTCGAAGCCACATTTCCCGACGGCACCAAGCTCGTGACCGTTCACCAACCCATCGTCTGAAACAAATAAATCATGCAAAAACAAGCTGGCACCAAGACTGCGATCGTCGCCGTACTCTTCGCGGCATTGAACATCCTTCCCGGCATTGCATCGGCCCACACAGGTGTCGATGCAGGCGCGCATCACGGCTTCTTCCAGGGCTTCATGCATCCGTTTATGGGCATCGATCATCTGGCTGCGATGCTGGCCGTCGGACTCTGGAGCGCACTGGCCGCACGTCGCGCCATGCCCGACCTGCTCTGGGCACCTCTCGGATTCGTGGCGGCACTGGCTGTCGGTGCATGGATAGGATTGAGCGGCATCGATGTGCCTGCCGTAGAACCGATGATTGCGGCGTCGCTTCTGGTGACCGGACTGCTCGTCGTCACCCGACTTCGTGTGCCCGGGATTGCAGCTTCGATTTTGATCGGCGCATTCGCCGTGTTTCATGGCGTGGCCCACGGACATGAACTGGCCGGTGAATCCAATGCATTCGTCACCATGATCGGAATGATTGCTGCCACCGCAGTGCTTCACGTTGCAGGCATCGCCATCGGCTGGACGCTTCGTCATCGCAACGCGTGGATCTCGCGTGCTGCCGGCGGCGCGGTCGTCGGCCTCGGTGCGGTGCTGCTCACGCCGCTCATGACACAAATGATCTAAGCCGGGAGACACGCATGATTCCCGGAGAACTCATCATCGATGCCGACGCTGCGGCACACGAACTGAACGTGGGCAGGCGCACCATCACCTCGCTGGTGAAGAACACGTCGGAGCGTCCGATTCAGGTCGGCTCGCACTATCACTTTGCAGAGACCAACGCAGGTCTGGTATTCGATCGTGACGCTGCACGCGGTATGCGCTTGAACATCGTCTCGGGCACCGCAGTTCGATTCGAACCCGGCCAGCAACGCACGGTCGAGCTGGTCGATTTTTCGGGCGACCGCGTGATTTACGGCTTTCGCGGCCTGGTGCAGGGAGCTTTGTAATGGCGACGATTGGACGACGCGCATACGCCGAGATGTTCGGGCCCACCGTGGGCGACAGGGTTCGCCTGGCCGACACCGACCTCATCATCGAAGTCGAGAAAGACTACACGCTGCTCGCCGGAAGCTATGGCGAAGAAGCCAAGTTTGGCGGCGGTAAGACGATTCGCGACGGCATGTCGCAAAGCCAGCGCACACGTGCCGAAGGCGCGATGGATTGCGTGATGACCAACGCACTCATCGTCGACCACTGGGGCATCGTGAAAGCCGACATCGGCATCAGGGACGGGCGCATTGCGAAGATCGGCAAGGCCGGCAATCCGGACACCCAGCCGGGCATCGACGTGATCATCGGCCCCGGCACCGAGATCATTTCCTGCGAAGGCAATATCGTCACCGCTGGTGGCATCGACTGCCATATTCACTTCATCGCGCCTCAGCAGATCGATGAAGCATTGGCCAGCGGCGTCACCACCATGATGGGCGGCGGCACCGGCCCTGCAACCGGCACCTTCGCGACCACCTGCACGCCCGGCCCCTGGAACATGGAACGCATGCTGCAGGCGGCCGACGCGTTCCCGATGAACCTCGGCTTCATGGGCAAAGGCAATGCAAGCTTGCCCGCAGCGTTGTATGAGCAGATAGATGCAGGCGCAATCGGATTGAAGCTTCACGAAGACTGGGGCACGACGCCTGCAGCCATCGACAACTGCCTGTCTGTCGCAGACCTCACCGATACGCAGGTCGCGATTCACAGCGACACGCTGAACGAATCCGGCTTCGTTGAAAACACGATTGCCGCCACCAAGGGCCGAGGCATCTGCGCGTTCCATACCGAAGGTGCTGGCGGCGGTCACGCGCCCGACATTCTTCGCGTCGTCGGGCAAGACAACTTCCTGCCGTCCTCGACCAATCCGACCATGCCCTACACCGTGAACACGCTCGACGAACACGTCGACATGCTCATGGTCTGCCACCATCTCGACGCTGGCATTGCGGAAGATCTAGCGTTCGCGGAAAGCCGTATCCGCAAGGAAACGATCGCAGCCGAAGACATCCTTCACGACCTCGGCGCGATCAGCATGTTCAGCTCCGATTCGCAGGCCATGGGCCGCGTTGGCGAGGTGATCATTCGCTGCATCCAGACGGCTCACAAGATGAAGCTGCAGCGCGGCAAGCTGCCGGGCGACAGCGATCGCAACGACAACTTCCGCGTGAAGCGTTACGTTGCGAAGTTCACCATCAATCCGGCCATCGCGCATGGCATCAGCCACGACGTCGGCAGCATCGAAGAAGGCAAATGGGCCGATCTGGTTGTATGGAAGCCTGCGTTCTTCGGCGTGAAGCCTGCGCTGGTCATCAAAGGTGGCTTCATCGCGCTCGCAGCCATGGGCGATCCGAACGCTTCGATCCCCACGCCTCAACCCGTCCATTACCGCCCGATGTTCGGCGCGTTCGGCGGCGCCTTGCATCGTGGATCGCTCACCTTCGTGTCGAAAGCCGGTCTCGAGTCGGGTATCAAGGAAAAATTCGGATTGGCGAAAACCTTGAGCGCAGTAAGCAGCATCCGCCACATCCGCAAACAGCACATGGTGCACAACGCCTACACCCCGACCATGGAAGTGGATGCGCAGACTTACGCAGTTCGCGCCGACGGACTGCTGCTCACCTGCGAACCTGCGACCAGCCTTCCCATGACGCAGCGATACTTCCTGTTCTAAGAATTTCCGGAAGAAGTACTCCATGCTGCAAGTTTCAAAGATCCTCGCGGGCGGACACGGTCTCGCGTCCGTCTTGCTCAAGCGCGCCGCCACAGTCGAACTCGATTGGGACGTTCGCCAAAAAAGCCGTTTCGACGCCACCGATTCTCAGGGCCGAGAACTCGCGGTATTCCTTCCGCGCGGCACCTCGACTCGCGGCGGCGACGTCCTCGTTGCCGACGACGGATCGCTCATCAAAGTGATTGCGGCGCCGCAAAACGTGCTGGTGATTACCGCCTGCAAGGAACACGGCTCGCCCTTCGATCTGGTGCGAGCGGCGTATCACCTCGGCAACCGACATGTGCAGATTGAGTTGAAGCCGGATCACCTGAAGATCGAGCCTGACCATGTGCTCAAGGACCTGCTCAACGCCATGCATTTGATCGTTCGCGAATCGAAAGAAGCGTTCGAGCCCGAGGGCGGTGCATATTCTTCGCACGGCGGCCATTCGCATTCGGATCCTCATGGTCACGACGATCACGATCATGCGCATGAGGGACATGGACACGAAGGGCATGCTCACGACCACGATCATGACCACGCGCATCACAAACACTGACATCGCTTCCTTCTGTTCTTTCCATGAGCGACACGTCCCATCACGGCGAAACCCGCGAACACAGCGACCACAGCGAAACCAGCGACCACAGCCTGGTGCAACTGATGTGGCTCGCCTCGCCGGCGCTGCCGATTGGCGGTTTCTCTTATTCGGAAGGTTTCGAAGCGGCTGTCGAATGGGCAAATGTGAAGGACGAGGCCAGCGCCGGTGACTGGCTTGTGGATCAACTCCACCTCACACTGGCTCGCGGCGATATGGCGGTCGTTGCGCAGGCCGTGACGGCTTGGAGGTCAAGCGACGAAGCTCGGATTCGCGAATTGAACGACTGGATTTCGCACACGCGCGAAAGCAGCGAGCTTCGATTGCAGGCAGAGCAGATGGGTAGATCGTCCATCGACTGGTGGAACAATCTTTCGGAAGAACAATTGCCACTCTGGGTTCTCGAACTGCGGCCCGCTTACCCGATCGCTTTTGCCCTCGCAGCGAGCAGCACAAGGGCTACTGTGAAGAGCATCTGCACTGCGTTCGCTTTCGGCTGGTCGGAAAACATGATGGCGGCAGCGATTCGCGCGGTGCCTCTCGGGCAAAGCTCGGGTCAACGAATTCTTGCTCGACTCGCGAAAGAAATTCCCTCTGCCGTGGCGACATCGCTGGCGCACGACGATTCGACCCGACAGGCGTTTTCTCCCATGCTCTCCATACTTTCGGCGCGACACGAAAATCAATATTCGCGACTCTTTCGCAGCTGACCATCAACCTATATTTTTGAGACTAACTTCCATGTCATCCGCACTCCACCACATTCCGCATCGCACAAAAAAATTGCCGCCCCTGCGCGTGGGAATCGGCGGGCCGGTCGGTTCCGGCAAGACGACCCTGCTGGAAATGTTGTGCAAGGCGATGCGCGAGAAATACGACCTGATCGCGATCACCAACGACATCTACACCAAGGAAGACCAGCGGCTTCTCACCGTAAGTGGCGCATTGCCCGCAGAACGGATCATGGGCGTCGAAACCGGTGGTTGCCCGCACACCGCCATTCGTGAAGACGCATCGATCAATCTCGAAGCCATCGATCGCATGCTGGGCGACTTCCCAGACGCCGATGTGGTGTTCATCGAGTCGGGCGGCGACAACCTTGCCGCCACCTTCAGCCCGGAACTTTCCGATCTCACTATCTACGTGATCGACGTAGCAGCAGGCGAAAAAATACCGCGCAAAGGCGGTCCAGGAATTACGAAAAGCGATCTGTTCATCATCAACAAAACCGACCTCGCTCCTCACGTCGGTGCGAACCTGAGCATCATGGAATCGGATACTCAGCGGATGCGCCAGAAGCGGCCCTACGTGATGACGAACTTGAAGACCTTGTCAGGTCTGGACACCGTGGTGTCGTTCATCGAATCCAAGGGGATGCTGAAGCAGGAGCCGAAACTGGAACGCGCGTCGAAGGCATGAAGACCTGAAAAGGTCCCGACTTCAGCCAGTGCTATTGGATGAAGAAATTGCAGCCAGTGCTACTGGCTGACGAAATCGACATCCAGAAGGCTCATATCCGGGTTCATACCAAGATCGGAGACTTCGGCCGGTGCGTCAGCAGAGATCGCCGTCGCGGACACGGCAAAAGCCACTGCTGCACAAAATGCGAGAGCTGCTTTAGCGAAGTGATGCGGTTTCATGGCGGTCTCCTGTCGGAGGTAGTTGGATAAAAGTATTTCACCCCAATTTTCTCGGCCGACGTGACAGGCTTCCACGCCGGAGTTCGTGAGATACGACCTACAAACTTTTGCAAAGTTCAAAGAGAGAACCAAAGACTGACAGCCTTCCGCCTATGGTCCGAACGCGTACAAATTACTCGGAAAAAACTATCCTACCGTTCAAGGGTTGGATCGGGCGAGCGTTGGAGCGGTAAAGTTTCGTGAAGACTTCGACTTGTTCAGAAGAAAGTTCCAGTACCTGTTTTCTAACGAACCAAGACACGCCCTCGTCGCACGGCGGAGTCGTCAGCGATCCGATATACGAGAACACTTTCCTGGATTTTGGAAGCAACGCGGAAGGATCCACATTCGTCAGCGCGCGCGATTCGCCGGTCACCGCAGGCATCTGGCTGAAGATGCTTGCATACGCATTGTTGGTCTTGCCTTCCTTGAACACCACGCCGACCACCGCCAGCTTGCCATCGGCCGCCTGATGTACGAAATGAGCCTCCAGGGGATACAAAACGCCGTCTATTTTGTTTTCGGCGGGTGAGTGCATGTGCATCTGCAAAAGGTCGAACCGCTTACCTTCCACCGTGATCGAATTTCCCTTTGGAAAATCGATCTGGATGGTTTTGCCGGTATTGACGATCGTCGCTTCGCCCGTCGAATAGCGAGTAGAAACCGAGGCCTTACGGTCCTTCGTCATACCGTTTTGAAGATTCACAGGCGATTGCGCCGTACCTACGTCGCATAGGCCGCTCGCGGTAGCCGATGTTGCCAATAGCAATGCGCCGAAGCAGACTTCTACGGCGAACATACCCAGGACTGCCAATGTGTTCGACCGGGTGAACAAGGTCTTCATAACGTCTTCCGTTTGGTTGAAACGGAAGATGTTTACGTCGTTCGTGTGTGCCGGGCGACCAAAGACCGGGCATGCAATCGGTCGGCACCAAGCGCCGCGTTTGTGCGCCGAAAACCGGGAACGTCAGGAATATGCCAAGGTTCGGCGGCAGAAGAACGCCGTTTATTGAAGAAATTCGAAAGTTTCGATGAGTCGAAATTCGGGAAAGGTCTCGCCGGAAGAACTTGCCCTGGCGAGCGACAACACGGCCATCAGGTCTGCAGCATCCGCGCGCTGACTTGTGAATGCGGGTACTCCAACGCAGTTTTCGCTAGGACGGATGGACAACTTACGGCCAGTCGCTCCACGCCGACGCAAAAATGCGATGGCTTCGGTGTAGTCGGTAAATACGGGAGCGTCTTGGGTTTCTGCGAGTGAGTACGACATGCCATCTCCAATCGATAAGCCAGTTTTTCGTGTCGCTGCGATTTCGTCTGTCGGAACGGGCTAAAGCTCAGCGTAGGAGCGTGCCGACGAAGAGCTATCTCTGGTCAGCTTTCCTGCATGTTTTGTGAGCCAGCCGGCCAATCAGTTCGTAGTGGGACCTCAAATTGGCTCGAGACATTTGCCGACTACTCAGTGGCAGCTAGCGCTTTCATAGCCGAACCGATAGAAACCGAAGCCTTCGCATAGCCCTTCCACGGGGCGTTACCTTCACGGAGTCGGGCTTCGACAGAACGAATCGTCCAATGCGCGCCACTGGTCAACTCGCCAAGCTCTTTCCACGCGACCGGCACGGAAACCCCCATTCCCGGGCGTGCGCGGGCCGACCAGGCACTTGCGGTGGTGGCGCCCCACCCATTGCGCAAGTAGTCGACAAAGATCTTTCCGACACGATTTTTCGGCCCGCTCTTGGCAACGAACCTGTCAGGGATGGTGCGCGCCAGATGCTGCACCACCGCTTCCGAGAAAGCCTTCACCATGTCCCAGTCGTGAAGTCGCTTGATCGGCACGACGACGTGCAGTCCCTTTCCGCCGCTGGTTTTCAGGAACGCGGGAAGCCCCAACTCCTGCAGCATCACCCGAACCAGTTCTGCGCCCTCCTGCACCTTGTGCCAGGCCAAGCCCTCGCCCGGATCCAGATCGAAGGTGATTCGATCCGGTCGCCCGATCTTGTCCTTCGTCGCGTTCCAGGTGTGGAACTCGATGACGTTCATTTGCGCAGCCGATAAAAGCCCCTCCGGCTTGGCTACTTCGAGCAGGGACGCATGCCCGACATCGAGCGCGGGATCGAGCATGTCGACGCCAGGCATCTGCCCCTTCTCTTCATGCTTCTGAAAAAACAACTCGCCCTTCACCCCCTCGGGCGCCCGCACTAGCGACACCGGCCTTCCTTTGAGATGCTCCATCATCAAAGGACCGACCAGTGCGTAGTAGCGAACCAGATCGAACTTGGTGACGCCTGTCGATTCGTCGATCACGCGCTCGGGGTGGGTGACTCGCAAATTCTTCGGAAGGGATTGAGCGAGGCTAACGGCCGATTTGCTAGCGACCGATTTCTTAGCGACCGGTAACTTACCAGCGGCCTTGGTCTTCTGCTTTCCATCCATGTGTTTTGCCTCCTCCCGAACGATGGCGCGAGCGGGTTTGTCGGCTCGCAGCCCATGAAACACCGAGTGCCTGATGTGATTCGAATCTGTCCATTCCGCAAACGACACCTCCGCGAGCAATTTCGGCTTCACCCAATGGGACTTGCGATCGATGCCCGTCGAATCGGCGAATGGCGATTCAGCCGCGCCTATCTTGTCCAGCTCGATCTTGATCTCCTTCAAGGTTCGCTCGCTAAACCCGGTGCCCACGTTGCCTGCATAAAGAAGCTGACCGTCCTTGTCGTGCACCCCAAGCAGCAAAGAGCCGATCCCGGTTCGCGACCCTTTCGGATCGGTATAGCCGCCGATGACGAACTCTTGGCGATGGCTGCACTTGAGCTTGATCCAGTCGGGCGTTCGCTTCGACGAATAGGCAGCAGTCTTGCGCTTGCCGATGACGCCCTCGAAACCGATCTGGCAGGCAGACGAGACGAGATCGGATGGCGACGCATCGAAGGCTTCGCTGAAACGAATCTTGTCGTCGTGAGGTTGGGACAGGATAAGTTGCAACGCCTCTCTTCTTTGCAACACCGGCAGTTCTCGAATGTCGCGTCCACTCAAGTACGGCGCATCGAACAGGTAGTAAACGATGTCCCGCGTCGACTTCGTATCGAAACCGTTTTGCAGCGCCTGAAAATCCGGCACGCCATGCTCGTCCATCACGAGAATCTCTCCATCCAGCCATGCCGATGTGAGCTTGAGAGTTTGAATCGCCTTGACCAGGGCCGGCATCTTGCTGGTCCAGTCGTTTCCGTTTCGCGTAAACAGCTTGATGCTGCTGCCCTGAATACGCGTGAGCAGGCGGTAGCCGTCGAACTTCAGCTCGTATATCCAGTCGTCCGAATCGGATGGAGGTTCATCGACGAGTGTGGCGAGCTGGGGTGCGAAAGTCGCAGGCAATGGCGCTTGCTTTCCGGGCAAAGAAGTCGCGTCTTTTTTTTCCGTGCCTTTTTTTGCGGCCAAGGTGGCGCTCTTTGCAACCGGAGTCGCGTCTTTCGGGAGTTGCACCGCCGGCAATTTCTTGACGCTGTCCGGCATCTCTTGGACCAGATCGAATTCGGTCGATGCTCGCTCGAGTCCGTCGTGTTCCTTGATCAGCAACCACGCCGGCTTTTTCTCGTCGCTCGCCCCTTTTGAATGCATTCGCACCAATGTCCAGGCACCTTGCATCTTGTGGCCGAACATGCGGAATTTGAGTTTGCCTTCACGGTAACCTTTTTCCGCATCTCCGATGGGTTGCCAATAGCCCTTGTCCCAGACGATGACCTTGCCCGAGCCGTATTGCTTCGGCGGAATCTGCCCTTCGAACGTGTTGTACGAAATCGGATGATCTTCGACCTGTACCGCCATCCGCTTGTCTGCCGTGTCGTAGCTCGGACCCTTGGGCACTGCCCAGCTTTTCATGGTGCCGTTCAATTCCAGACGCAAGTCGTAATGCAGGCGCGTGGCCCAATGTTTCTGAATGACGAATTGAAGGTAGGGCGCCCCGTCCGCAGCTGCTTCTCCCCCATCGGCAGGTTCGGGAGTGATCGCGAAATTACGCTTCTTCTTGTAGATTGCCAGCGGATCGGATTTGGCCGTGCGGGGCATCTTGCGTCACTTCCGCTAAGTCAGGCGCGCTTGCGCGCCGCGGGCTTCTTGTCGGCAGATTTTGCGGCGGTCTTAGCCGGTGCTTTCGCCGCTGGTTTCGAGGCAGGCGCGCGTCCCGACTCGAGGCTGCGCTTCAATAGCGCAGTAAGGTCGATCACCTCCGCACCCTTCCTCGCAACGCCATCGCTGTCGACCTTTTCGACATTCTCGATATGACCCGCCTTGGCTTTGGTCTCGACCAGCTTCATGATTTCGTCTTTGAACGAATCGCGAAACTCGTCGGCATGCCACGAGGAGCTCATGTCGTCTATCAATTGCTTGGCCATCGCCAGTTCGCCATCTTTCAGGCCTGCGGCTTTTGCACCTTCTGCGGGGAGTTTGAGCTCTTCCCATGAACGAATCTCACCGCCCCACCGAAGCAGATTCAAGACCAGTGCAGGCCCGGTGGGAATGAGCACCGCTAAATGCTGCTTGGTCTGAATCACGACCTTCGCCACACCGACTTTTTTGGTGGCAACCAAGGCCTCACGCAGCAAGGCATAAACCTTCTCGCCACGGTTAATGGGCGCTATGTAATAAGGCCGCTCCAGATAGACGAAGGGAATTTCGCCAGCTTCGATAAACGCTTCGATTTCGATGGTCTGAGTCGTCTTTGGATACGCGGCTGCGATTTCTTCCTGCGAGAGAACGACATAGCGACCATCTTCGTATTCGATGCCTTTGACGATGTCGGACATCGCAATTTCTTTGCCGGTTTTCTTGTTGATGCGCTTGTAGCCGACAGGCTCCATGGTGCGTTTGTCAAGCCAGTCGAAATCGACCCCGGTCGATGACGTTGCCGAATACAGTGCGACCGGAATATGAACCAGGCCAAAGCTGATGGCGCCCTTCCACAAAATCCGCGTGGACGTTTTGGCGAGACCATCGGATGAATCGCCAGGTGCCTTTCTGTGCGCAGCCTTTGCCGGAACGGAGGTCTTTTTCGCCGGTGTCTTTCGCGCCGACTTAGCGGTGGTTTTCGAGGACGGTTTTGTAGCCATACCTAATCCTAAAAACTCCAAGATCGAACGATGTAGGACTCCCGCCTGAACCAGCGAACGATTACGCCGATTCAGTGGCTCATCTTCACTTCCATACCGCGCTTCACTGCAGGCCGTGCCATCAGTTCGTCGTACCAGCGCTTCACTGCAGGGTAGTCATCCAGCGATACCTGATGACGCTCGTGGCGCCATGCCCAGCCCAGAATCGCGAAGTCGGCGATCGACAGTTCATTGCTTGCAAAGAACCGATTCGTCTGAAGGTGTTTGTCCATGACGCTGTAGAGTCGCTTCGTTTCTTTCGAATAACGCGCGAGTCCGTATTTTTTGTCGGCCTCGTCTTTCAGCCCGATGAAATGATGCACCTGCCCCGGCATAGGACCGAAGCCGCCCACCTGGAACATCAGCCATTGCATCACATCGGTGCGCGCGGCGAGCGAAGTCGGCCAGAATTTTCCGGACTTTTCACCCAGATAAGTGAGGATTGCGCCCGACTCGAAGACGCTGATCGGTCTGCCGTCAGGACCTTCGTCGTCGACTATTGCCGGGATCTTGTTGTTCGGGCTGATCTTCAGGAACTCGGGCGCGAACTGCTCGTCCTTTTGGATATCGACCACATGGATTTCGTAAGGCAGCCCCATCTCTTCAAGAGCGACGCTGATTTTTCGGCCGTTGGGCGTGCCGAAGGTGTAGAGATGGATCAAATAGCTACCCTGCTTTCCTTGAATGCGGCACGAGCGCTCACTCGTTCGTACCAGTCCGAAATATAGGGGTAGGAGGACGGAAGAATCGGGCGATCGCCAAGCAGGTCCGCAAATTTGTTGCACATCAAGATCCAGCGATCGACCGGTACACCCACTGCAATGTCGCCCAACGAGAATTCCGAGCCTGCGGCGTACCGAGTCTTCGCGAGTGTCGACTCGAAAGTAGCGAGCGACTTCGACCCGGCATCGAACGAAGTTCGAATTGCGTCGATGTCTCGCATTTCTGGTGCGGTGCGGGTCAAACCTAGAAACGCGGGGCGGAACAGGGGCCAAAGAGAGATCGTCCAGTCCATCCATTTGTCGCTCGTTGCACGGGCCATCGCATCGTTCGGAACGACAGTTCCCTTTCCATGCGACTCGCCGAAGTACCGCATGATCGCGTTCGATTCCCAAAGCACGAATTCGCCATCGACGAATGTGGGCACCAGCCCGGTCGGATTCATCGCCAGATATTCCGGAGTTTTGTTGACGCCGTATTCGAGGCCAGCGTCTATCCGCTCGTAGTCTTCACCCTGGTGAAGTCCCATCTCGGCGAGGGCCCAGACCACCTTTTGCACATTGACCGAATTCAATCGTCCGTAGAGCTTCATCTGACTGTCTCCTCTTGTGATGTTGTGATTTGTAGTTTTGCGAAGCGCGATGACTCCTACTTTACACAGCAATAAAGCCAGACATTTACAAAAACTTCACGCCCTGTCGTGTTCAAAACCGGGACTCGATCCGTTTAAATCTTTTTATTGCCAACGCCGATGTCAGGCGTCGGCAACGCATGGAGCGCACACCTTATGGCTATCGAGACCCCCATCTCTCCATCGAGCATCGCCTACAACCGATTCGGGCTGGGCGCGAGGCCCGACGATCCTGTCGCAGGCGACCCCAAGCGCTGGCTTCTCGATCAGATCGGTAATTACGACCCCAAGCCACCGCCGGTAGCTTCCCTGCCCTCCACAGCATCGCTTGCCGAGGACTATGTGGAGCAGCGCAAAGCAGCCCGCGCCGCCGATGACCCCCAGACACGCCAGGAAGCACAGGCTGTCATCCGTAAAGATAGTCGAACCCAGTATCGCGACGCGGTTAACGCGCGTATAGACAATGCGCTGGCCACACCGACTCCTTTCACCGAGCGACTCGTCCACTTCTGGAGCAACCACTTCGCGGTATCCATAGACAAGGGCACCGTGGTTCCATTTGCCGGCAGCTTCGAAGCCGAGGCGATTCGTCCGAACATCATGCGGAATTTCGGCGATCTCGTGATGGCAGCAGAAAGTCATGCTGCGATGCTGCTGTACCTCGATCAGGCTCAATCGGTCGGACCCAATAGCTTGCAGGCGCAAAGGGCGAAAGCCCGCAACGCGGTGCGCATTCCGGGGCTCAACGAAAACCTCGCCCGCGAAATTCTGGAGCTGCACACCTTGGGCGTGCGGAGCGGCTACACGCAAAACGACGTGACCGAATTCGCGCGCGCATTGACCGGCTGGAGCATTGGCTCGATCGGTGGAAATCCACCTGCAAAAAACGAGGTCGTCACCGCGCCGGGCGCGTTTGTGTTCCGTGAGGTGATTCATGAACCAGGCACACGGATCATCCTGAATCGCGAGTATTCGCAGGCAGGGGTCGAGCAGGCTGCAGAGGTGTTGCGCAACGTGTCCACGTCGACAGCAGCAGGGCAGCACATCGCACGCAAGCTCGCAACTCATTTCGCTGGCGACTCGCCTCCTCAAGCGCTTGTCGACCGCCTGTCTGCCGCATTCAACAAGACTCGCGGCAATCTGCCGGCTGTGTATCGCGCGCTCATCGAGTCACCGGAAGCGTGGGTCAACGAGCCGATCAAATTCAAGACGCCCTGGGACTGGGCGATCTCGGCATTTCGTGCCACGGGTCAACGCAGCCTGGGCAAGACGCCGGGTGTCGATGTCATGACGCAACTCGGTCAGCGCGTGTGGCAGCCTGGATCGCCTGCGGGTTGGGACGATGTAGCAGCCAGCTGGGCCGCGCCCGATGCGCTGGTGCGTCGAGCGGTAATGGCCAACCGGCTCGCTGCATCCGTGGGCGACCAGTACGACCCGCGCGATCTGGCGACCCGAATACAGATCGGCCCGCTCAGTCCCACGACGCGCGGCGTTATTTCCGGCGCGGAAAGCCGCATTGCAGGCTTCGCGCTCGTTCTTGTTTCTCCAGAATTTCAGCGGAGGTGAACTCATGACCAGTCGTCGCCAATTTCTCTCGGTCGCTTCAGCGGGTGCAGCCTTCGCGCTCATGCCCAAACTCTCGTTCGCCAGCGCCGATACCGATCGCCGATTCATCTTCGTGATCCAGCGCGGCGCAGCCGATGGATTGCATCTGGTCGCGCCGTACGGAGACGCGAACTACAAATCCATGCGAGGCGCTCTTGCGATCGATCCCGCCGTTCCGAATCAAAACGGAAATACGGCGTTCAAGCTCGACGGCATGTTCGCGTTGCACCCTTCGTTCGTGGATACGGCCGCGATGTACGGGGCTGGCGAAGTGCTGGTTCTGCATGCGATCGGATCGCCGTACAAAGATCGATCGCATTTCGATGGACAGAACGTGATCGAGACGGGTGGCACATCGCCTTATCAGCTGAAAGACGGCTGGCTCAACCGTCTGGCCGCGATGTTGCCCAAATCAAGAAGCGCGCCAATCGCCTTCGCGCCGACGCTGCCTATGGCGCTGCGCGGCAAGGCCGATGTCACCAGTTATGCGCCCTCCGCACTCCACAATCCCAACGCCGATCTGTTCGCACGAATAAGCGCGATGTACCAGAACGACGATCAGTTGCACGGCCTCTGGACTGCGGCACTCGCCACACAGGACATGGCCAAAGACGCCAGCGCGGGGCAGGACGCGCGCGGCATCGGCAAATTGGCGGCATCGTTTCTGGCGCGCCCGGACGGTCCACGCATTGCGATGATCGAGACGAATGGCTGGGATACCCACAATCAGCAGGAAGCGCGACTCTCGCGCTTGCTCACAGGATTCGACGGCATGATGACGGCGCTCAAGACTGGCATGGGCGACGCATGGGCGCAAACCACGGTGCTGGTGGCAACCGAATTCGGGCGAACCGTCGCGGTCAACGGGACCGGGGGAACAGATCACGGCACCGCATCGAGCGCCATGTTGCTCGGCGGTGCTGTCAAGGGCGGACGCGTGCTCGCGGACTGGCCGGGCCTGGCGCAAGCATCGCTGTTCGAAGGTCGCGATCTGCGCGCCACGCTGGAGCTGGATTCGTTGATTGCAGCAGCGGTGAGCGAAACATTCGGCCTCGATCCGGATCGCGTTGCAAAGGAGCTGTTTCCCGGCGTCCCGAGAAATAAACGGATGCAGGGGCTCATAAAAACGGCGTAGAACCGCTCAACAACCTGGGCGCAATGGGGGACCTCCGCTTGGGACGAAGTAGCGTTTGTATCGACATATATCCGCGGACGTTCATCTCCTACATACACAGACCGCATCGTCGGACAGGTCGCGGCGCGATGGCCGTGCGTAATGCTGGGATGAACTGGGAAACCAACACCGAAAAGCTGTTCAAAGGCACGTACTCGACGATGTACCGAGGTCATCGCATCGACGTCGAACTCGTGCCGTTGGCAGATTTTTCGTACAACGCTATTTACTCCTGCCATTTGCAGGAACCACCCGTGGATGAGAAAAGAGCTGCCAACGACAGCCATAAAGACAGCCAAAAACACGAGACCGATTTTTCAAAATCGAAGGATCTCAATGGCTCCAGGCAGATCCGGACAGTGGCCGAATACCACGCAATTGGCGAGCAATTGAGGCAATCGATAGACCGCTTGCTCGACGGCGAAAAAAAGGCAGCGAAGAAAGCGCCCTTTTCTTTTCAGTACCGAATCCGCACGAGATAAAGGACCGTCCGCAAAAGGACGCGTCTTTAGGATCCACACCTCATCAGGCTACGCGTTGCCTCAGGATTTCATCGGCTGCCGCAGCTTGTTTGGCATAACGCTGAGCTAGAAAGGCGCACACCATCAACTGGATCTGATGGAACAGCATCAGCGGCAAAATTACCGCTCCCAGAGTGTTCGATGCGAACAGCAACTTGGCCATTGGAATGCCGCTGGCCAGACTCTTTTTGGAGCCGCAAAACATCACCACGATTTGATCGGGTCGGTCGAACCCGATCCACTTGCCCAACTTCGCTGTGATGAGCAAAGCGCATGCGAGCAATACAGCGCAAACCACGATAAGTCCCGCCAGTTTTTCAACCGGCGTGTCACGCCACAAACCCTGGATGACTGCCGCGCTGAACGCCGTGTAGACCACCAGCAGAATCGATCCCCGGTCCACCATGTTCACGATCTGCGAGCGCTTCGAGATCCATTTCCCGATCCATGGGCGAAGGAAATGTCCCAGAAAAAATGGCGCCATCAATTGCAGAAGAATTTTTTCGATTGCATTCCAGGATGCGCCTCCGGCAGATTGATGAACCACCATCAGATTCACCAGCAACGGAGTGATGAACACGCCCAGCAATGTCGACGCCGACGCGCTGCATACGGCGGCGGGCACGTTACCGCGCGCCATCGACGTGAACGCAATGGCCGACTGCACGGTAGATGGCAGAACGCATAAAAAGAGCACGCCGACGTAAAGCTCTGGCGTAACCAGCGGAGCCAGGATCGGCTTAAGCGCGAGTCCGAGCACCGGAAAAAGAATGAAGGTGCAGCTGAGAACCAGCAGATGAAGTCTCCAGTGCGCTATGCCCGCAATCACAGCTTCTCGAGAAAGCTTTGCGCCGTGAAGAAAAAACAGCACGCCAATACCGATCGTCGTGATCGTCTCGAAAATTTGCGCGCCGACGCCATGTGCGGGGAGCACGCTGGCAATCAACACGGTGGTGACTAGCGCAAGCGTGAAGTTGTCTGGAAGGAAGCGAGGACGATTCATGCCTGTATTTCACGGCATTGCCATTTAAAAGTGAAATTAATTTATAAAATCAACTTATGATTCGAGCGCATGAATCCACCGTTCCCTGTCACGCTGCGCCAATTGCGCATATTTCAGTCGCTGGTCGAAACGCGTAATTTCAGCCGAACCGGCGACACCATCGGGCTGACGCAGCCTGCGGTCAGTCGCTCCATAGACGAACTCGAGCGTGCACTGGGCGTTCGATTGCTCGACAGAACCACTCGTGAAGTAGAACTCACCGAAGCAGGTCGATCTCTGGCAGCACGGGTCGATCGAACGCTGGATGAGCTCGATTCAATGCTAGAAGAAGTGGCCGGACTTGCGCAGGCAGACGGAGGCAAGGTCCGCGTCGGCAGCAGCCCCACCCTTTCTGCGTACCTCATGCCCGAGTGCATTGCCCACTGCGCGCGCGACATGCCACGGGTTCAATTCATCCTTCAAGACCGGATACAGCAAATCGTTTTGGAGAGTGTTCGAAGTGGTGAGGTCGACTTCGGCGTGGTGATCGAGCCTGCGCTCTCCGAGGATCTGGTAACGGAAGAGATTCTTCAAGATCCTTTCGTGCTAGTGGCGCCAGAGAAGCATCCGCTGGCGAAAGCGAAAACCGCGAAATGGAGTGCGCTCGACGGATTCGATCTGGTGCTGCTCGACTCTGCATCCGGAAGCCGACGACTGATCGATACCGCGCTGGAACAGCACGGAGCGAAGTGTGAAGTCAGGCAGGAACTCGGTCATGCTGCCAGCGTTTTTCGGATGGTTGAAACCGGTATCGGGCTGAGCGTGATGCCGGCGCTGTCCATTCCACGAGGCGGCATTCCCGGACTCGCGTTTCGTCCGCTCACGCCGCGAATTCAGCGCCCTATCGTGCTCATCCGCAAATCGAATCGCGCGCTGTCACCTGTGGCTTCGAGAGTGTGGGATCTCGTCAAAAAAACTGCGGCAGAAATTGCCTAGAGCGCCTTCTCTTTTGCCTTGCCGATCAGATGCGAATGCAGCGCTTTCGATGCAGGCGACAAGGATCGCTGTTTCATGTGCACAAGCGATACCTGCCTGATAACGGCAGGCTGAGTCAACTTCACCGCCACGACTTTCGATCCCCCCAGCGCGTTCTGCGCATAAGCCGGAACTATGGCGACACCGAGTCCTGCAGCGGCCATGGCCATTGCGGTAACCACGTGCGTAACCTCCTGCACGGCCGGCGGAGGATCGCCCGATTTCTCGAAAGACTGATCGGCCAGGGCGCGAAGTCCACTTCCCTTTGCCAGCATCAGCAAGGGCTCTTTACGCACCGCGCTCCAGGAAATGCTTTTGCGGGAAGCCAATGCATGATCGGGCGCGCACACCACCACAAGCTGATCGCTGAGGATGTTGACCGCCTCCATTTCGTTCTCGATACGCTCTACCGTCGCGAGGATGAATTCGAGCTCGCCCGCACGAAGCTTTTCGACAAGCACAGTCGCGGGTGCATCGACTACCCGAACCACGACTCCGGGATAAGCCTGCGCAAACGACGCGAGCACCTGAGGCAGCAAGGTGGCGGCGAGAAGAGGCGTTGCGCCGAGCCGCACCTTGCCACGGCGCATGGCCGCAACGTCCTGCAGATTTGTGGTCATGTGCTCGATGTCGTTGAGCAAACGTTCTACAGAACCGAGCAGTTCGTGACCGGCATCGGTAAGTTCGAGCTTGCGAGTGGTTCGGTCCAGAAGCCGAACTCCCAATTCCGATTCGAGATTTCTGATGAGCGCGGATAGCGCCGATTGGGTAAGAAACAGACGCTCCGCACCACGCGTGAAGCTTCCTTCGTGCGACACCGCTGCGAAGGCCCGCAGTTGCTTTAAAGAAATGTTGCTTCTGTCTATTGCCATCGATACAAGCCCAATTATTCTTAGCGGATTCTTTTATTCGTGAATTAAGCGGAAATATAACGTGAGCACTTTTGCAGTCTCCTGTTCTTTACGAAACACCTGCAATAACTTGAAGACTTGCCACCGTGTCAAACTATCATGATCTCCGTATCAACAGCCGAATAACAAATGTCGAACTTTGCCAAAGTCATCAAGGAAGAAATTTCGCGAGTTGCTCGTAAAGAGCAACGCGGCGCATCGCTTTCTATCAAAAAGGCATCTGCCGCACATCGCTCGGAAATCGCAGCGTTAAAACGCCGCGTTGCTGCGCTGGAACATATGATCAAGAAGTTTGGTCGCACGGGTACAGCTCCAACTCGCGCGCAAAAGCCATCTGGCGAGGAATCTGCAGATGGCGACGTGAAGCTTCGATTCAGCGCCGCTCGTCTGCGAGCTCAACGTGAGCGACAAGGACTCTCCGCACCGGCGTTGGCCAAGGTCATCGGCGTGTCTGCGCAAACCGTCTACAACTGGGAAACCGGTAAGGGCCGCCCCCGCCCCGCTCAACTTGCAGCAATTGCAAAATCCCGCAAGTTAAGCAAGGCGGAATTGAAGGCAATTCAAGAAGGCTAAAAGGTCAGCCTTTCAAAATGCCTTCAAAGTAGCTGATTAACGATCGACGGTTTTCATCTGCGACTCGGAATAGCGGGCGCCCTGCACTGCAATCTCGTTCAGCGCTTTCTCGATGACTGCCAAGTCATCTTTCGACAATTGAACTTCTGCGGCAGCGATGTTCTCTTCGAGGCGATGAATCTTGGTGGTGCCCGGGATCGGAACGATCCACGATTTCTGAGCCAGGATCCAGGCCAGTGCAATCTGCGCCGACGTCAAATTTTTAGCCGCACCTATTTCCGCGATGCGATCGACAAGCGCCTTGTTCGCCTTGCGCGCATCCTCGGTAAATCGGGGGTGCGCAAATCGAAAATCGTCGCTCTGGAATTCAGTCTTATCGTCGATGGCGCCGGTCAGGAATCCACGGCCTAAAGGGCTGAACGGCACGAAGCCGATGCCCAACTCTTCGAGTGTCGGAAACACAGACTCCTCCGGCTCCCTCCACCACAGCGAATATTCGCTCTGCAGCGCAGTGACCGGCTGTACCGCATGCGCCCGCCGGATGGTCTTGGCACCCGCCTCCGACAATCCGAAGTGTTTGACTTTCCCTTCGGCAATCAAGTCCTTGACGGTGCCGGCGACATCTTCGATCGGCACGCTCGGGTCGACACGGTGCTGATAGAACAGATCGATCTGCTCGATCTTCAGGCGCTTGAGAGACGCATCTGCAACCGCCCTGATGTTGTCGGGTCTGCTGTTCAAGCCGCTCTGCTTGCCGTTCGCGTCTATACCGAATCCAAACTTGGTGGCAATCACTACCCGATCGCGCAAAGGCGCAAGCGCTTCACCGAGTAGCTCCTCGTTGTTAAACGGTCCGTAGATTTCGGCCGTGTCGAAGAATGTCACGCCTCGCTCGACCGCCGTTTGCAGCAATTCGATAGCCGCCGATTTTTCTGCTGCAGGTCCGTAAGCATGAGTCAGCCCCATACACCCGAGCCCGATCGCCGAGACCTTCAGTCCGCTATTACCTAGTCGACGTTCTTTCATTTTTTCATTTGCTCCGGTTGAAGTGCTGGTAGCGTGTAGTGAGTCACTACGCGGGCCAACAATCAGCTTAGCGCTTCTTGAAGACCGCCGCAGACAGCAAGTCTTAGATCGTCCCATTCGGAGCCACCGGCGAAGACGAATTTCTGATTCACCTCCAGCTCGATGCCCACATACTGATCGGCGCCGTAAAGGCGTCGCAGACTCGACTGGAGGCCATCCTCCTTACCGTCGTAGGGATAGTTTCGCCGCAGGACCAGCTTGGGCATTCGAGCGTGAACGGCATTCAGCCATGACTTTGCAAAGAGGCCCTCATTGGCGCGCCGGGAGTCGTACAAACAGGAAACGTCGGCAAGCCTGACGACGCCATTGAGTTCCGGCGTAAAGCTATGCGATGCGATGTGCACCACCCGCGCGCCCTTATCGATTTCTCTTGCTACGGCAGCGAACACAGCATCGCGATGAGGCGTGTAGTGCTGCGCTGCAATCTTTCGACGCACGCGCAAAGGCAGTGTATGTGTCGCTTCGGAATGAAGGTTCTTGTGCCCGATCGATCTGTTCAGATCGATTAACAAACGTGTCGTGGTGGCGCAAAACAGGGGTGCATTGAATTGGCTCGCCATTTGTTCTGCGAGTTGCTTAGCGCCCGGATCCCAGCCTCTGTGCGTTTGAAGCAGATCAGAATAATCCACGAACAGCGATGCGTAATCGGGCGGTACTTCGTTGCCTCCGTGCTCGCAAGTCACTATCAGGACGTCGCTCATACAGCGTTGCCGTAAGCGTCCGTCTCGTAAGTGGTGACTTCGAATCTGGTCAAGGTGTTCTGCCCGAACGCCATGGTGATGGGCACATCGCCGGCATCACGGCCCCGGGCCATCACCACTCGACCAATGCGCGGCGTGTTGTGACGCGCGTCGTAGGTGTACCAGCGGTCTCCCAGATATACCTCGAACCACGCGCTGAAATCCATGGGGTATGGAACCGGCGGGATGCCGATGTCGCCAAGGTAGCCGGTGCAATATCGCGCGGGAATGTTCATGCAACGACACAGCGTGACAGCCAGGTGGGTGTAGTCGCGGCACACACCGACTCCTTCGCGCCAGCCATCGCGCGCGGTGCGCGTGGATCGTGCGGCCTTGTAGTCGAAACGAATATGGTTGTGCACGTAGTCGCAAATAGCCTGCACACGCGGTTGTCCCTTGTAGGTTCCACCGAACTGCTGCCATGCGAAGGACAACAACTCGCTATCGACCTCGCAGTAACGACTTGGAAGCAGGTATTGCAGCGTCTCCAGCGGAAGCTCGGTAGGGTCGTGCTGGTACGCACCATACGGAATCTCGTCGGGCAAACCCGAATCGCGAACGATGGCGCTGCTAGAGAACCGCACCGATGGCGTACCCCACAAGGCATTGACCCGCCCGCACTGATTGCCGAACGCATCCACATATTCCTCGACTGGCAGAGACGGGGTAATAGTCACCGCATCGGGTGTCACCAGGTCGCCCCTTCGCGAAGGATGCACGTGCAACAAATAAACGAGCGCCATGGGCGACGCTATTTCCAACTCGATGTCGAAACCGATTTTGATGTACATGAGGGGTCCGAAAGGAGTGATCCAAAGGAAAGCCAAGCCGAAAGTAGGCTGATGAGACTACACAAGTTTCGCGATGTTGCTGGAAACGAGAGGTTTGGTGAATAGCCCATCTTCGCGTCGTGTTGTGAGAAAAAGTCGTACGTCAGGTTGGTTTCAACTGGAACACGGTGTATCTCACTCACGCTCAACAGGATGCAATCATGGCGCTCAAACGAAGGGATAGACATGATCGCCACCGATGAATTGACCGACGGCAAGCTTGTAGACCTCCCGAAAGAAGCGGGAAATATCGACTCGATTCGTTTCGAACCGAACTTGGACTGGCTGAGAAATGCTTCTCCTGTCGAACAGAAAACAGCCATGTGGCGATGGTTCGCATCGCATTTCGAGGAGCTCACCATTGCAGTGCCCCACGACGGAGAGGGGAATTTCCTGTTTGCAGACAACCGGCAGGTGCAGGCCGACGGGGCCATCAGCGGCAAATTCGCCGGTCTTGTTCCGGAAGCGGTGCTGTCTACATTCGTCGCCGACGTCGTATCGAAAGCCGGCCGCGCCTGGACGCCGCGCACCATCGACAAGATGGCTGGATGACCGGAGTTTCGCCCGCCATTTGCGCCGTTTAGCTGCGGATTGACTTTTCTATCTCCTCCACGGCTTCGCTTAGGAGCGGCAAGTACTTCCTGATTGCCGACTCGGCAGTCATTGCACGTCTGAGATAAACGATGTTGAGGCAGGCGACCACATTTCGTCTTGACCGAACCGGAAGCGCAATCGCGCCGGTTGGTGAGTCCGACATCCAGTCTCCTTCGTTCACGGCGCATTCCAGAGTTCGCACCCGATCGAGAATGTTCTTGAGCATCGAAGGGCTGGACGCACATTCGCCTGTGCGACCACCCTCTGCCCGCATCAGGTCGACCAAAGCGGCGCGCTCCCTGCTGCTGCACGCCGCAAAGTAAGCCCGTCCCGATGCGCTGAACAGCAGTGGCATTCGCCTGCCGACCATGCCTCGGGCGAACGAGAAATGGCTGAACCTGTGTGTGCTCTCCCGAATCAACATCGACGTTCCGGCCAGCGTCGTCAAATCCGAAGGCCACTGCACCTCTTTAAGCAGCTTGCCCATGACGGGCGCCGCCACCGCAGAAATGAGTTCGTGATCGGTGAAACCCTCACTCAAATCACGCACCCGGTGATTCACGCCATAAGAGTCGTCCGACTCGCTTCTGCGTGCGTAGCCGTCGGCTATCAACGTTTCCAGCAAGCGCCGGACCGTCGTGCGGTGCAACTGCGTCTGCGCACTCAGCCAAGCGATGTCGGCCTTTCCATCGGGCGCACGATTCAGCATCGATAGCACCTCGAGCCCTCGGGAGAGTCCCTGCACACGTCGATAAGTGGTCATGAAAAGTGCCGCGTCCGGAGCTTCTGAATAACGCAGCTTGCCACGGTTGCTGTGCACTATGTGCACAAAATCATTTTTTCTTTGTTGTGCAGAACCTCTTTTGGCAGATTAGCGCGTCTATTCAATTCCGCATTTCATGAGCAAAAAATTATCTCTTTCATTGGCCGTTGGGCCGTACGAGCATGTTCGGGACTTGGTGTCGGGTGAAGTCCCGGTCGAAGGCATCGAGCTCACGCCCATGCATTGCCCGATCGAAGACCTGCTGTATCGCACTCACAATTTCTCGGAATGGCACATAGCCGAACTCGGGTTGGGAGGCTATGTCGCACGACTAGCTCGCGGCGAACAGCCCTATGTCGCCATCCCGGTTTTCACCTCGCGAATGTTTCGTCATTCCGCCATTTACGTACGTGCAGACGCGAACATCCAGCGCCCTGAGGATCTCAACGGAAAAACCATCGGAATGCCGGAGTGGGGCATGGCTGCTGCGGTATGGGCGAGAGGAATGTTGAGCGAAAACTACGGCTTCGATCCGCGCTCGGTTCACTGGAAACAGGGCGGGCTGAATCAACCCGGGCGGGTAGACAGAGCACCGCCCTCTCCAGAGCTGGGCATGAAGTACGAAACCGTGTCGGATCGGTCGCTCGACGAGCTTTTGATGAGTGGTGAGATCGATGCCTTGTTCAGCGCGCGTCTGCCCGAGGCTTTCAATATGCCGGACTCTCCCGTGCGCAGGCTGTTTGCCGACACGCAGAGTGCCGAACTGGCGTACTGGAAGGACACCGGAATTTTCCCGATCATGCATTTGATCGGAATCAGGAAAGACATCTACGAAGAGCATCCCTGGGTTGCACAACAACTTTTGCGTTCGTTCGATGCGTCGAAAAACAGGAGTCTGGCGCGCGCCAAAGATACGTCCAGCGCCTATTTTCCGGTTCCTCTGATGCTTCATGCAGTGCAGACCGCCATCGAAATCGCGGGTGACGATTTTTGGCCATATGGCGTCGAGCCGAATCGAAAAACCCTCGAAGCATTCCTGCGCTATTCGCACGAGCAGGGAATCACCGCACGCCAATTGTCGGTAGACGAAATTTTTGCGAAAGAGACGAGCTTCACTACCCGGACCTGACTTCACCGAACACAGCGGCACGAATAACAAGCCGCGTTCAGATCGATAAAAAAAGGAGACAAACATGAACCCGAACAGAAGGCAACTGATTGCCGGTGCTGCAATGGCCACCCTTGGAATTCATATTCCGAAAGCTTTTGCGCAGGCCGATGGCTACCCTGACCGAGCCATCAAGATGGTGGTACCTTATGGGCCCGCCGGAAGTCCGGACGTGCTCGCTCGATTGCTCGGGCAGAAGTTATCGGTCGCGATGGGTCAGCCATTCGTGATCGACAACAAGCCCGGAGCCAACGGGCAGATCGGCGTTCAGGTGGCAGTCAAATCGCCGGCCGATGGCTATACGCTCCTGGTTGCAGACACGGGGCATCTGGCGATCAATCCTGCGCTGTATCCAAAAATTCAATACGACGTGCTGACTGCATTCGCGCCGATCAGCATGGTGACGAAGACACCGCTTTTTCTTGTTGCGAACGCTGCGGTCCCGGCCAACAACGTGACCGAGCTTCTAGCGCTGGCCAAAAAATCCCCTGGCAAACTGACCTGCGGCTCATCGGGCAATGGTTCGCCGCATCATCTTGCTTTGGCCCTGTTCAACAGCATGGCCGGCGTCGAGATTACGCACGTGCCGTACAAAGGCGTCGCGGAATCGGTACCCGCCATCGTCGGTGGTCAGATCGATTTGATGTTCGTCGCGCTGCCGTCGGTCGCCGCGTTGATCCAGTCGGGCAAGTTGAAAATTCTGGCGGTCGGCGCCCTCGAACGTTCGAGCTTCATGCCCAGTGTGCCGACGGTCGCTGAGAGCGGAGTACCCGGCTACGAGATGAGTTCGAGAATCGGCCTGCTCGCACCGGCGGGCACTCCTAAAGCCAGAGTGGAACGGCTCCATGCCGAAGTTCTCAAGGTTCTTGCGGACCCGGACACAGTGCAGCGAATGCCGGCGCTAGGAATGGAAATTATCGGCAACAGTCCGCAGGAATATTCGGACGCGATCAGAACCGATAAGGAAAAGTTTCAGAAGATCGTATCGACGGTGGGGATACGGATCGATTGAGGGGGTGCGACGGTTAGATAACTGCAACCTCTCGAACTAGGCAGGCTAGTTTGAGAGGTTGCAAAACGAATCGATTCAGTGCGAGCCGATTTGCTCCAGCAGACTTTCGAAGCTTCCATGCAGCGAGTCTCCGCGTAGTAGTCTGGATCCGCGCGAATTGGTGACAACCAGGCTCGGCACTCCCTGCGCGCGAAACATTTGCATCGAAGACTGTGCTTTGCGAAGACGCGTTGCATTTGCATGCAAGAGCTCATCGTCGCCCTTTGCAAGGCGATCAGCCGCATCTCCCAATTGCATATCGCGCATTAGCTGCGCGACGACTGCCGTATCACACGTATCCAACGCGCGAACATAACGCGCTTCCTGAATCACCTTTAGCATCGCGACTTCGCTATCGGGCGCGATCAAGGACACTGCGGTCAGCGCTAGCGTCGCGGCGCTCGAGTCGAAACGGGCGTCGGGTTTCCTCAAGACGTTATCGAGGTATTCCTGGGTAAATAGCTGACCGGTCAACTTCTCGATGCGCTTGTCGTTCGCCCACGCGTAATCTGCAAACGCCGAATCCAGTGCGCGTGCGCCGGTTCCCGCGAAAAGGCCAGTGGGTAGAAGCTCAAGGTTGATCGAACTTTCCGAAGCCAGGCGCTGAATCATTGGCGACGCTCCGTAGCACCATCCGCAGAGCGGATCGAACAGATAGATCACCGTTGGATGTTCAGGAGCGCTGGGCATGCTGCTGGTGGTCATGATGATTCTCGATTCATCGCCTGAGCGACTAATAGCGTGTCGGTGAACTGCTCGAATTCGACGATCTTTCCATCGCGCAGCCGCCACACATGTGCAACACGCGCTTGCATCGATTTGCCCGTCGCGTCGAAAGAGCCGTGGTAACTGCCCAAACCGACAACCCGCTCACCTGAGTCGATAAGCTCCTGCAAGTCGAGCCGATAGCCGGTCCATGTGGAGCCGAGAACCGCGAATACGTTTTCGACGATCTGCTCGGGGCCGATCCATGTTCCAGCACAGGGAAATCCGGCCATCTCTGTCCACCGCGCGTCAGGCGCCACGTCGGCCATCATGGCGACAAGATCCTGACGCGCCGAGGCAGCGTAGTGGTCCGAGACGATCTTCAGGTTGGTGCGCATCTGCTTCTTTCTATTCAAACTCTTCGAGTTACCACTTCATTTCGCCTTTATTGACTTTTGCGCCCATGTCCAGGGACATCGCACCGTCGGTCACTTGCGGATAGGCTTTCTTCATTGCGGCAATCAACTCCGAGCTGTTCTTGGTAGCGGCAAGATTCTTCTCGAAGGTAAGCAGATAGTCTTTGGTGAACGTGATTGCACTTGCGTCCATCGTCGTGCCGGCTTTCATATGGCCAGGAATCACCAACGCCGGTTTCAATGCAAGCATGTCGTCGAGTTGTGCGATCCAGGCAGCGCGCTCGGCTGCGGTCTGGCTATCGGCTGTCCAGACATGCATGTTGCCGAATACGCCTATGTTGCCGACGACAGCCTTGATCGAAGGAATCCATGCATACGGACGATGGGCGAGAAGTCCCTGGGTGCCGCGGATTTCGATGGTCTGGCCTTCCAGCATAAGAACATTGCCTTCCAGCGCGCGCGGCACGATCGGTTTGCGCGGTGTATTCGCTCCCATTTTCGGCGCCCAGAAAGCGACTTTGCCTGCGAGCTTGGACGTAAGCTTCTCAAGCACTGCCGGAGTAGTGACCACGTCCGCTTGCGGAAAAATTTCTTTCAAAGTTTCTACGCCGAAGTAGTAATCCGGATCGGCTTGGCTTACGTAGATCGTGGTGAGCTGCTTGCCGGTGTCGAGCACGCTCGCTGCAATTCGAAGCGCATCGGCGCGCGTGAAACCGGCGTCGATCACCACGGCTTCTTTCTCGCCGTAGACGATTGTGGAATTGACGTTGAAGCTGTTTCCGTCGGCGTTGTAGACCTTTACGGCCAATGGCTGGGCGGCGGTAGCCGTGAAAGCGATGGCGAGCGAAGCTGCGATAAATGTGGTGCGGATCATTTTGGAAACTCCTGGTTGTTTGGAAATACGTGTTCGTGTTTGGGGACGAATCAACTTTAATTTCAATAAACGATCTAATAAACACGAAAATAGACATTTAACTGTTTCATATATCGAGCAAATAATGGATCGTTTAGCTGCCATGCAGGTCTTCGTCGAGGTCGCCGACAAGGGCAGTCTCACCAGCGCCAGCCAATCGCTGGACATGTCTCGCCCCATGGTTTCCAGACATCTCGAGAGTCTTGAACGCTGGCTTGGCGTGCGACTTTTTCATCGCACCACGCGCAGGGTCAGCCTCACCGAAGCCGGCGCCGAAGCGCTCGAACGCTGCCGTCGGATGCTGGAACTAGCTGGCGAAGTACAGGCTGCGGCGGGCAATCGCGTGAACGAAGCCAGCGGCAGACTTCGCATAGCCACCAGTACCTCTCTTGCACAGGCCTGTCTGGCCAGCGCCGTGGCCGACTTTCTGACGCTTCATCCACAAGTCGAGATCGAACTGCTTGCGCATGAACGGGCGGTGAATATGGTGGAGGAGCGAATCGATCTTGCGGTTCGCATCGGCAATCAGCTCGATGAATCCTTGGTCGCTCGAAGGCTCGGTGATTGCCGCTCTGTTCTCTGTGCTTCGCCGGCCTACCTTTCTAAATCGGGCATGCCGACTTCGCCGGAGAGTCTCGCGTCGCATCGCTGCATCTCGCACGCTTACGTGAGCAGCAAAGAGATACTGCTGAACAAGGGTAAAAAGCAGGTTCACGCACCGTTCAACGGCGCGCTGCACACCAATGAATCGACAGTCGCGCGGCAGGCCGCTTTGTCGGGAGCGGGCATTGCGCTGCTACCGGCGTACCTGGTGAGCGCCGACCTAATCGATAAAAAATTGATTCGCGTGTTGTCAGACTACGAACCCGAAGTGCTCGGCATCAACGCCGTGTATTTGTCGCGCCAGCATCAGCCTAAGCTGCTAAGACTGATGATCGATTTCCTCGCAAGCTACTTCAATGACCAGGTCAATCTGTGGGAGCGGGAAATATCGCTGTCATCGACCAAAAAGTGAGCCCGACAAGCAGAGCACGCGAGCGCATGCAGCTTTCAAAAATGCGAGATCACGAGTGACGTGTCCTGGCGGAAGCGGTGGGTTTCGACAATACTGCAAAGCGTTAGAGGGTGCGCCAAATCAATTAAAGCAATTAAAGATCCTGGCCACGTCTAAAAATATTCGCCCAATAAAAAACCCGCCGAAGCGGGTTTTTCTAAATTTATTTCAGCCTATGCAGTCGCTGCTGCATTTTTCTCTAAAGCCTCTCCAATACACGCGATATCTGCGAGCAAATCATCGGCAATCATCAGGGCTTCCTGCAACAAACGAGTGTATTCAGCCATCGTTTTAGGGTTTGTAAATCCGTAAATATTGAAGTTTAGATATTCCATACATTTCCCCTTCTATCAAATTAGAACGGCGCTTGAAGTTCTAATGCCTTAACGGCTGCGTCATAACCTTCTTGGTCATTTGCATTCAACGCAGCAGCCAGCTTCTCCATGTTTGCCACCTGAACCTTGCAATTTAGCAAAGGTCTCGTGTGCTCGTACTCCAGCTCAAAAGTATCCGCATTTTTCAAAAGAACATCAATTACAGAATCAAATATCTGCAATCTCGCGAGCATCTGATGGACGTTCGGGGTGGGAATTACTCCCATCTCCGCAAAAGTGAATACCTTTGTTTGCCTAATAACCGCAGTAACACTTGCGAATACCTTGGCCCAAAGCTGCTCTACATGATTCTGAATGCCCGCAGTATCTACAAGTTCCGCATTCGCAGCCATTGGCAACCCTTTTACTTATCTTTATATGGTCTGCGATTATAAAACACATCTTATTACCTTTGCCTAGATATCGATTTAATTAAAACTCGAATGCTCTGGACAAAACCACACTTGAATAAGTATTCGAATATGCCTATGCAATTCAATGTAAGGGAATTTAATTGAAATTCAATGACAAAATCTAACGAATTAGCGGCCAATTCAGTACTAATTGTTGAGTTTTCATTGATATTCGGTTAACGCAGGCTTGAATGCTCGGGTTTCTTTACCCTGTAGATCGCGCGCTTTACTGAAGAAACTCCGACGCCAAAAGCGTCTGCCAACAACGGCATCGTGTACCAACCGCCCGAATACAAATCGACAATTGCCGCCTCAGTGGCAGAATCAATGGATCGGGGACGACCGCATTTGACACCTCTTTCGCGAGCAGCCTGCTGACCTGCCATGCTTCGCTCACGAATTAATGATCGCTCGAATTCTGCAACAGAGCCGAGCATATGCATCATCAAGCGTCCGGCAGGTGAAGCAGTATCTATCGGCTCAGTCAAAGATTTAAACCCGCACCCTCTGGAGTCGAGGTGCGACATGATCTGCAGCAGATCCTGCAGACTTCGCGCAAGGCGATCCAGCTTGTACACGACAAGCAAGTCATTTTTGCCTACTGCTTGAAGTGCCTTGCGCAACTCCGGTCGATTGCCGACGGAACTTGTTTTTTCACTGAAAATTTTCCGCACGCCAAATCGCTTGAGCGCATCTAGCTGCAATTGGGTCTCTTGTTCTGTAGTCGAAACTCTCGCATAACCAAACAGCGCCATGCTCCCATATCCTCCAGTGACTTTTTTTAGGGCCTAAAGCATGCCATGGGGTTTGTCACCCCATCCCTACGCTCCGCTACGGCCCCGACCCCAGACCCTGCGGGCGCGTCGCGAGGACGCTATCCGGGGCCCTGCTGTGTCTTTCAAAATGGTGTGAGGTGGTGTGCTTCGGCGGGCGATTCATTCCCCGCAAGCGGGGCCCCTTTCTCTTACGCCTGCGCCGTTTCCCCGGTTGTTTTTGGCGCGTCACAGATGACGGCTCGGACTTTCTTTTTCCAATGAAGTGCACCGGCACAGTCGGTGAGAGGTTCCCACTTGTAGCCCATAGATTCGAGTTCGTCGCTGGTCACAGAGTTGACGAAAACGGCGTTATTGGAGAGCGCGAAGGTGTAGAGCACACGACCGCGCATCTTCACGCGGCCCGTAAGGTGCACGCCCTTGAACCCGAAAGGCTCTGGCATCTCATCCTCGGCGACCGGCTGCACATCGTTTTGCGCGTTTGCACCGGGTGGAACTTGAACGGGCGTAATCATGGCAGCAGCGGAGCGCCCTGCTTTGCGTTCCTGTTCGGCTTCGACAAGCCAAGCGGGAGGGTTCTTCGCAACGCTCTGGGCCTTTTCTTTCGGAAAGAATGCCCACGCAGCGAACACGACGCCGAAGGCCACCACGACCCATTTAACGCGGTTGAACTGAACGAGGAAAGGCGTCATATCGCCAGCAGGTTTCTCAGCAATCGCGTTGCCCTGCGTATGGCTTCGATAAAGGCCGAAGAACTGAGGCTGATACTTGCGTTCTTCCGTGCTGATGACAGCGCCTCGATAGCCGGCATGCACCTTTCGGATGTAGCTCTTCGGACGGCCCATGATGTCCGCTTTACGACACTTCACAAGAATGCCCATAAGGCGAGCAATCGGCTGATCGATATCGCGAAAAGATTGCGTCATCAGCAGCACATCGACGTTGAAATGTCGGTGGAGCTTGTAGTACTCATGCACTTGCGAATCGGTGCCGATCGACGGCAGCGAGACGTGGCATTCATCAATGACGAAGAGCGGGCCATGCCCGGTGCTCGGGTGGCGCCACGTATGGTAGTAGTCCCAGACGTGGCCGAACACCGCCACTTTTCGCCCTGGCGCTTCGCATCGACCATCGGCAAACAACTCGAAGGCCGAATCCTCGCGGTTCGCATCCCAAGTGCCACGCACAGGAGCCGGTGTCTTTCGCACCTCGATGAGATATCGGTAACTCGAATCCATGGCCGCAAACATCTCCACGATGAGCGGCAAATTGGTGACGACGAGACGCCCTTCTTTGAGCGCAGCGAGGACGTGATAGACCACGGCCTCGTAGCTCTTGCCAGAGCCGGGGATGCCTTCGATGCCGTTAATCATGAGCCGAGCCTCACAAAGGGAATGAGTTGAAGCGTGAAGCGCACGACGATGGCCGCACTAATGATCGTGATCGCTTCGCCGAGTCGAAGAAGGGAAAGGATGTTCATGACGTCAGCAGGAACCTGACCCCATGCAGACAAACTGGTGGTGATGCCGGACACGTTGACAGATGCGACGGCAGAGACTGCAAGCTCGGTGGTTTTGTCGAATATCCAGCAGAAAAAGTCAGTGACGAGAAACCAGAGCGAAGCGAACACGCCGAGGAAGAGCTTTCCAAACCACGCGACGATTTCCGCGATCTTGGAGAGCAGCATTGTGAAGCCAGCAGCCATATCAACCTCCGAAGATCATTCGACGCGCAAGCAGCAGCGCACTGATGACGATGACAACACCGCCGAAGTCCCAGACCCAGCACGGAGGGGCGACCTCGTGCGTGCCGAATCCCCATTGCGACACACCTAGATCGAGGTTCAATTGCCACGATGGACAGGAGCCGCCGCTTCCTATGGTGGGCATCAATTGAGTGGTGAGCGAACCAATGGGCGTAGCGAGAAAAGCCGCTTTGCGAGTCGTCCAGATGCCAGCGAAGCCCTGCGGATACTTCTGTTCGTAGAGCTTCGGAACGTCACTAAGCGGCGTGTCCGATGGCAAATCGAGAGGCTCTTTTTCGGTGGTGGTTTCAGTCGTCGTCACCCCAGTGGACGAGTTGTAATTCGACGTGGTGGTTACCTGCGTCACGGTGATCTTGTCGCCGTTGTATGTGATGTTGTAATTCGTCGTTGTTGTCTGCGTGCCGGTCGGGGTGACCTTGGAAGACGTTGGCCCGGCAACGGTTGCTGGGCCGCTAACGGTGGGAGTATCAAGCTCGACTTGACCGCCCTTATCGAGAATTTCTTTCAAGACGGAAGCCGGTGGCTGTTTCGATTCGAGGTACGGCGCGATATCGTCCATCGACGCTGGGAGATTGGAGTTAACGACAGGGCCGACAGGCACGATGATGAAGCTGTTCCCACCGGGCGCGTTGGTTCGCGTAACGACACAGCCACCACCACTGGCGCAGCCGATTGCGGTGTTCACGTAGGGCGTGGAATACCAGCTGCTGACACCCCACGTACACGCGGGGTTGTTCGGGCCGGTGCTGCATGCAGACTGCCATGACCAAGTGACCGGATCGGTAATTCCTCCAATGTTGGACGTGTAATCCTTATAGCTTGCATATCCGCTGACGGTGCGGGTGTATGGCTTCGTCGGATCGGTCGGATTCGGATTCACGGATATGCCGGACGAGTCGTACCAGTCTTTGAGAGCCGAACCAATGGCAATGACAGTGCCGACATAGGGCACAGCAGCAAGGATCGGTTTAAGGGCCTTGGTGAGCTTTGCGACGGGCACCTTGGCCACGACATTGACAGGCGCGGTCACGTTGGGCGATGCCAGCGGAAAAGAGCTTGCCTTGGCGAGTGATAAATCTTTCGTCCCTGCTAGTTGCGAGACGGTCGGAGTGGCAGCAATCGGAGTGCCACCACCGGGAAAATTGCGAACCTGCGTAGCACCATCGGGAAATGATCGTGCCCACATGCGGCCGAATTCGGCAGCAGTTACGTAGTCGGTACTTTGCGCGTGAGCAGAAAAGCCTGTCCCACAAAGTGCCAGGATGAAAATCAGACGTTTCATGCTGATTTCATCCCAGCGATGAAAGCCGCCGCACCCATCGCGCCGATCATGGCGATGATGGCCCAGAACAGAACAATGAGTGCGCCGGTTGTCATGGCTTAGACCTTGCGGATAACGCGCTTTGCGATATCGGGGCCTTTGAACACCAATGCGATGCCCACGACGATCACGGCCAGCGCAGCGATCTTGGTGGACACGCCCGACAGGTCAACAGCGTCGAGCACTGCATCGAAGCCGGTAGCGGTTTGAGCTTGAGCAGCAGCGCTCAGGAGCATGGTGGAAGTTGCAGCGACGAGAGCAGCCAGTTTTTGATTGAATTTCATTTTTCACTTTCAGTTGGTTAACGGTGCGGAATTGCACCGGAAGACCCACGGCATGGGCCATCCGCTGGAATCACACTTTCCGAATCATTCCCACTGCCAAGCCGACGAAATAACCGATGGCCCACATGGAGAGGACAGCGCCGAATCCCCATGTGTAGACGTGGAGCATGGTGTCGGGAGTGACACCGAATAGAGCCGGATCGATGGCCTCGGGGAAGCTGATAGAAGCGTTGCTCCCCGCTGGGCAAGGATCAAGATCGACAGTGCAAACAAAGACGCGCATAGGAGCCTCATTCCTCTTCATCCAGCGAGAGACATTCCTCTTCGCCGCATTCGTTGCAAGCGCCGTAACCGAGCATTGCTTCGGCTTCGGAGTCGCTCGAGACGTTGAAGGTGAAACCGCACGCGGTGCAGATCATCGGGATCATGTTTTTGCCTCAGTGAAGAAATGCGTTTTTCGGACGCGGGAACCACATGAACGGGCCTTCCGCTGGGATGGCTCTTTCGTGGGTGTGGATTCGTATAAATGAGTTAAAACCGCCGCCCGTTGGGGCGTACTCAGACTGCATAAAACGTCCATCGTCAGCATTGATGAAACCGCCTCCCTTCGCGCGTCTCCAAGGCTCTCCGACCTCAGAGTTTTGGCGCAGATACGAAGGCCAACCCACCCAGCGCTTAATGTCGCGGCCATGCTTAGAGAGGCCACCAACACCGGAAATGCGTGCTCCATGAGGAAACTCCCCGACGTTCTTTGATTCGATTTTTGAGACGTAGCTCATGAGGTATGCGACCGGCTGACGAACCGCCTCTGTGCGGGTCATGCCGTAGGGCCACCAGCCGCGTTTGTCGGCTTTGGGCATGGTGATGCCCTTGGGCATCCAGAAAACCGCGTGGTAGTGGATAACGCCCCGTTGCTGTAGCTCTGCAACCCAGATGTAGCGGAGCTTCTGCCCTGTCTGACGCTTGAACCAGTTGCGCACGTTGGTGAGGTAGTCCCGAACATGGTTCGGCTTCCAGTTGGTGTTGTCGCCCTTGTAGGTCAACGTCACCATGCAGAGCCGATCCGATCGCGTGCGAGGCATCACCTTGGCAGCAACACCGATACTCTTTCGAAGGTTCGTGACCCTCTGGGCTTCGTGGTCGATGGTGACCACGTTGTCTGCCCAGAAGGTGGGAACCGACTGCGTATGCGTTGTTGATAGTGAGACAAGCCCAGCGGCTGCGCCGCTGCTGCGTGCCTGCATCGTGGCGATCATGCGAACACCTTTGCGATGAAGGCGACGAGAGCGACAGCGGCCAGAGCGCCGAGACGCCAGCCGAAGCCACGAACGATGGTGCGCAGAAGGTTCACAGTCCTGCCTCGCGTTCGATATCGAGGAGGATTGCAAACACCAGCGCGTCACGTTCCGAGCTTTCAGCGAGACGCGAAAGCAGCGCAGCGCCGGAGTCGATGCCACACAAACGGAGGCGCTCGGCTGCGCTGCGCAGGCGATCCGCTTCCTTCATGTGCATCTGCAAAAGCGCAACCGCCTCAGCGCCGTCTGGCTCGAACATGGTGAGTTGAGCGGGCGCGTTCATGCACCCTCCCCTGCGACCATGCGGCCTTGGTGCGTGTAGGTGATATCAAGATCGCCGTCCGCGAACTGAACGGCGATGCCGTCCACCTCGGGTTGAAGCGGATCGTCCTGCTGGTCAGCGATGAGCGATTGGCAGGCCATCTGCAAGATGGCGAGCTTCGCGGCGTGCATTGCCGTTTGCATGGCGCACCCGATCAGCTTTTCGCTGGCTGCTGGACGAGCTTGGGAGCCACCGCAAGACGGCCATTGCCATCGAGATAGATGCTGGCCGGGTGCAGGATGTAGTCGCCCGCAGGGTACGACTTGAAGGAATGCGTGTGCTCGTAATCGTCAGCACGATCGAGCATCACGTCGAATTTTTCGGGATATGGGGCGGGCTTGCCAGCCTTGTCGAGAACGAAGATGTAGCCCGTTTGCATGCCCATGTGATAAGGCTTGCCAGAGGCTTTGGCGACGCCCTTCATCTCACGGACTTCGGGGGAAACGATTGTGACTTTCAGCATGTTGTGGCTCCTGTTGAACGCACACACTTTGTGTGCAGGAGCGAACATAGAATGCATTCACCACGTTTGCAACGAAATTTGAACGTTGCACACATATTGTTGGCATGCAAACAACATGTAGGAGTTACCGATATGCAAACGACGATGAATCTGCTAGATGCCGCACTCGCTGCCAACCCGGCACCCTATTGGCACGACCGTCTGAAGCTGTCCAGAAATGCGCTTCACACCGCAAAAACGCGTGGTCATCTAAGTCCGGCGATTGCAGGAGCACTTGCCGACGAACTCGGCGAAAACGTCAATGAATGGATTGTTGTGGCCGCGCTCGAATCCGAGCGGGAAAGCGCATGCAAGGACCGCATGCTGAAAAAGATCGCCAACTGGCGGAAGCGGTGAGATTCGAACTCACGAACGGTTTCCCGTTGCCGGTTTTCAAGACCGGTGCAATCGACCACTCTGCCACGCTTCCGGAAGCTGCAATTCTAACCGGCTCTAATCGGCCCTGATCGACTCCCCCCGGGGCAAAATCGCCGTCCGCTTCAGCCCGGAAGGAAAATCGACTGCAGGTCGTTGAGGAAATCGAATCCGCGCGTCGTGGGTTTCACCCGAACAAAATCCCGCTCGATCAAACCCTTTTTTTCGGCCTCGTCCAATTGGCGCGCGATGGCAGTAATCGGAAGGCCGGTGCGATCGGTGAACGACTGCAATTCGAACCCCTCGCTCAATCGCAACGCGTTCATCATGAATTCGAACGGCAAATCCTCGCGCGCTACTTCGTTCTCTTGCGCGATTGCGTTGCCGGCCAATGCAGACTGCATGTAGAGCGCCGGATCGCGCTTTCGCACTTGCCGAACGACCCGGTGCGGAAAACTCAGTTTGCTGTGCGCGCCCGCGCCGATTCCCACGTAGTCACCGAACTGCCAGTAGTTGAGGTTGTGCCAGCATCGGTGGCCATTCTTTGCGTACGCGGATATCTCGTAGCGGGTCATGCCGTTGGCGCCGGTCATCTCGGTAATTCGATCGAGCATCGAATACGCAAGATCGTCTTCGGGGATTTGCGGCGGGAACTTGGCGAAGTACGTGTTCGGCTCGATGGTCAGGTGATAGATCGAGATATGCGGCGGCGCAAGAGACAGCGCGGTCGTGATGTCCTGCTCCATCTGCTCCAGAGTCTGACCCGGCAACGCATACATGATGTCGAGGTTGAAGGTATCGAAGGACCGCTGCGCTTCTTCGACTGCTGCGATAGCCTGCGCGCGGTCATGCACCCTGCCGAGCGCTTTCAAATGCTCATCGTTGAAGCTTTGCACGCCGATGGACAGGCGGGTGACGCCGGCATCGCGGAAGGCTTTGAAGCGATCTTTTTCGAAAGTGCCGGGGTTGGCTTCCAGCGTTATTTCGCAATCGGCGTCGAGCTTGCAACGAGCGCGTATATCGCTCAGTAATCGATCGATGGATGCTGGAGAGAAAAGGCTCGGTGTGCCGCCACCTATGAAGATGCTGTGAATCGGGCGACCCCAGAACAGCGGCAATGCTGCTTCCAGATCGGCCACGACAGCGTCGATGTATCGCGCTTCGGGCACCTCGCCTTTGCTCTCGTGCGAATTGAAATCGCAGTACGGACATTTGCGAATGCACCACGGCAAATGCACATAGAGCGACAAAGGCGGCAGCGACGGCAACTGCAACAAGCCGGGTCGCAAAAAGTGCTGAACGCTTTTAGGCGAGATCACGTCCGGGCTGTCGTCAGCGGAGGATATCGTTATCAAAGCCAGCGTTCCTGAATCAGTCGCACCATATTGCGAGCCGCCATGCCGCGATGACTGTTCGCGTTTTTAACTTCGGTGGGGAGCTGCGCAAAAGTCTTGCCGAATTTTGGGATGAACATGACCGGATCGAAACCGAATCCGTTGTCGCCGATCGGCTCGCGGGTAATCTCGCCTACGACACGACCGACTGCAATCAGAGGCTCGGGATCTTCGGCGCTTCGAACTGCGACCAGTGTGCTCACCAGCGCAGCGCGACGGTTGTCGATGTTCGCCATCTGCTCGAGCAGAGCTCGCACATTGTTGGCATCGCCTTTCGCGTATCCGAACTGGGTGGCGTAGTAAGCGGTGTCTACGCCCGGCAAGCCTCCAAATGCGTCGACGCAGAGGCCGGCATCGTCAGCGATCGACGGAAGCTTGCTGATCGATGCGGCGTGACGCGCTTTGGACAATGCGTTCTCGACGAAAGTGCGATACGGCTCTTCCGCTTCGCCGACGTTCAGCTCCGACTGCCGCACCAGTTGCAAGCCGAGCGGCTCGAACATCGCTTGCAACTCGGCGAGCTTACCGGCGTTGTTCGATGCAAGAACGATCCTGTTCATGTCTTTCGAATCCTCAGACTTCCAGCGCCGCTTTCTGCAGCGCGATCAGTTCCTTGATGCCTTTGTCGGCAAGCGCCAGCAGTTGGTCCATCTCGACACGCGTGAAGGCCACGCCCTCTGCCGTGCCCTGTACTTCGACGAAGCTACCGGCACCGGTCATGACGACGTTCATATCGGTATCGCATGCCGAGTCTTCGATGTACTCCAGATCCAGCAACGGCGTGCCGCTCACGATGCCGACAGACACTGCAGCGATCGAATCGGTCATGGGCGACTTGGTCAGCTTTCCAGTGGCAATGAGTTTTTTCACTGCGTCTTGAGCTGCCACGTACGCGCCGGTGATGGCCGCTGTACGCGTGCCGCCGTCTGCCTGAAGGACATCGCAATCGAGATGAATCGTGCGTTCGCCAAGGGCTTTCAAATCGAACACCGCACGCATCGAACGGCCTATGAGTCGCTGGATTTCCTGGGTGCGTCCGCTCTGCTTGCCGCGTGCGGCTTCGCGATCGCTGCGCGTGTGGGTTGCCCGGGGCAACATGCCGTATTCGGCGGTGACCCAGCCTTCGCCCGATCCCTTTTTGTGGCCAGGCACTTTTTCTTCGACCGATGCTGTGCACAACACGCGCGTGCTACCGAACTCGATCAGGACCGATCCTTCGGCGTGAATGGTGAAGCCGCGCGTGATTTTGATCTGGCGAAGTTGATCTGCGGCACGGTCGCCGCTACGAATGAATTGACTCATATTGATTGCTCAGGTTGCTGGCGCAGCCACAAGCGGCCGCGCGATCTTTGATTAGTTGCGCTTGGCAGCAGATCGACGAATCGCTTCGTTGATCTCGGAGATCGAACGCTCGATGGCAGCGTCGTCGAGATCGTCGACCAGGCCATCCATCACGCCCGCCTGGATGGTCGATGCGAACACGCCATCGCTGATGCTGTCGGTAGAGATACCGCGCACCGATTCCACTTCGTCCGGTGTTTCCCACTCGAGCGCAATGACGGTCACGTTGTCGCTGTGATCTCCACCCACGCGAAGCGCGTGCTCCACCATTTCGGGCACCGCTTCCGATACCACCTTATTGGACATGTGCTTGATGATTTCGCCATCGTTCAGGCTGCCCCACAGGCCGTCAGAACACAACATGATCTTGTCGCCTTGCTGGAGTGCGACCGGACCGGTCACGTCGAACACGGGTTTGGTCGGCGATCCGAGGCAGGTGAAAAGAATATTGCGGTTGATCGCGCTGACTCGCGCTGCAGTCATGCCCATGCCCTTGTGCTCTAGGTACGAGTGATCGCGGGTGCGGGTCAGCATCGAGCCTTCGCGTGCGACGTACAAACGGGAATCTCCGCAATGAATCCAGACAGCGTTGCCATCTTGCAGGATTGCGGCGACCAGCGTGGTTCGCGGCGTATCGAGCATGCCTTTTTCGGTGGCATAACGAACGATCTGATGATGTGCGGCCATGAGCGCAGCCACCAGAAATTCGGCCGGATCCTTCACCGTCGGACGAGCTTCTTTTTGATAGAGCGCCGACACCGTCTGCAAAGCAAGTTGAGCAGCGACTTCGCCTTCAGGATGTCCGCCCATGCCATCGGCCAGGACGAACAGACCCGATTCACGCGTGTAGCAATACCCCATGCGGTCTTCGTTCTTCTCGCGCCCCCCTTTGCGGCTCACCTGAAAAACGGAGAATTTCATTTGATCTTCGCTCCAAAACCGGTCGCTTTCATGAGGTTCTTGCGGGTGTCCGACACCATGTTGTCGAACTGCAGGCGAACCTTCTCGCCAACCGACAGTTTGGTGTATCGACGCTCGCCTTCGCGGCTCAATTCTTTTTGAAGCGCGAACACCGATTGCGGGCGCGACAGCGGATCGAGCGACATGCACCACTCGACCACCTCGATCAGGTTGTCCGAATACACACCACGCAATCGCGAGAGCGACAGCCCCAGGCGATCTTTCTCCATGCGCTGCGGTGCATCGTTCGGGGGATAGCCCTGCATGCAGGCATAGATACAAGCGCCGATCGCGTAAATATCGGTCCAGGGACCCATAGACGAATCGCGTCTATACATTTCGGGAGCGGCGAAGCCGGGCGTGTACATCGGGCGAATGAAATTGCCTTCCTTGCTCAGCACTTCGCGTGCAGCGCCGAAGTCGATCATCACGGCCTTGTTGTCGTCGGTGATGAAGATGTTGGCCGGTTTGATGTCCAGATGCAGCATCTTGTGCTGGTGCACGATGCGCAGCCCGCGAAGAATTTCATCGAACAGAGAGCGAATAGTCGATTCGCGGAACACCTTCTGCTTTTTGAGTTCCCGCGCAGTGATGATGAAATCCTGGAGCGACGCGCCTTCCAGATAATTCATCACCATGTAGACGGTTTCGTTCTCGCGGAAGAAGTTGAGCACGCTCACGACCGAGGCATGCGAAATCTGAGCGAGCGAACGGCCTTCTTCGAAGAAGCTTTTAAGGCCGAGTCGGTAAAGAGAGAGTTTTTCGGGCTGAACCTGCGGGAGCAGTTCGCCGGGTCCGCGTGAGGCCAGCGACGAAGGAAGATATTCCTTCACGGCAACTTGCGAGCCTTCGTTATCGACCGCCAGATAAACCACGCCGAAACCGCCTGCAGCCAGCTTGCGAACAACGCGATAACCGCCGATGACGGTGTCTGGAGGCAATGGAGCTGGTTTGACCTTTGACATATTTTGGAGTTGAGCAGCCTTGAGGCAGCGCTTGTGCGGTTATTCTCGGCAATCTTTCAACGATCAGCAAACACAGCAGACCTCCATGGCAGTTTACAGCATGACCGGTTACGCAAGCGCTCAACACGCTGCATCATCCGCGACCCAGGAGCCAGGTGTTCGAGCCGCGGCCCCCACCCGACTCGGTCTGGAAATTCGATCGGTCAACAGCCGTTTTCTCGACCTCACTTTCAAGCTGCCCGAAGACCTGCGGCAACACGAGGCCGCCCTCCGAGAGCTCATCAATTCCAAGCTGAAACGAGGCAAGGTGGAGGTCCGCGCCAACCTCGAATCCCAGGCCGATTCCGCTATCCCGGAACCCAGCGTCAAACAGTTGCAAAAACTCAACAGTGTTCAGGACAGCATCCGCGCGTGGCTGCCCACGGCGCAGCCATTGAGCGTGGCCGACGTCATCAAGCTGGCGTCTGGCGATACCGATTCAACTTTCGACTGGTCGAAGGACCTGATCAAACTGGCGACCAAGGTCGTCAAGGAACTGCAGAGCGCACGGGAGCGCGAGGGCGCACGGCTTGCGGCCACCCTCATCGAGCGACTGAAGGCCTTGCGCGAGCTGGCAACGCAGGCGGCGCCCCTGATTCCGCAACTCGTCGAGCAGCAACGCAACCGGTTCCTCGATCGCTGGAAAGAGGCCATGGCCCTGACAGACGGCTCGACGCTGCCCGAAGCCGCGCAAGACCGCGCTCTTACCGAAGCGACCGCTTTCGCAATCCGCATCGATGTGTCCGAGGAGTTGACCCGTCTGAGCTCCCACCTTCAGGAAATCGAGCAGTTGCTGGACAAAGGCGGGGAAGTCGGAAAACGCCTGGATTTCCTGATCCAGGAGCTGCATCGCGAGGCCAACACGCTGGGATCGAAGTCTGCCGCGCTGGAACTCACCCGCATTTCGGTGGATATGAAGGTTTTGATCGAGCAAATGCGCGAACAGGTCCAAAACCTCGAGTGACCGGAAAATACGGTCCGGTTAAATCTAAAATCCTCGTCCGCACTTAAAAAGACATCCGTCGATAACCGCACATGGATTACCCAGGAAACCTGTTCGTCGTTGCCGCCCCGAGTGGCGCTGGCAAGTCCAGTCTCGTCAAGGCTTTGCTGGAACTCGATTCGCAGGTTCACCCCTCGGTCTCGCACACCACTCGCGCGCCCCGGGGACAGGAAAAGCACGGCCGCGAATACTTTTTCGTCTCGCAGCCCGAATTCGATGCCATGGTCGCGGCCGAGGGGTTTGTCGAGTGGGCGCACGTGCACGGGCACCGATACGGGACCTCGCGACGCGCTATCGAGGAACGCGTGGTTCAGGGCGCCGACGTCATTCTGGAGATCGATTTTCAGGGCGCGGTGCAGATCAAGAAGACTTTCGCGAACGCCATCCTCATCTTCATTCTCCCGCCCTCCTGGGACGAATTGAGATCGCGACTGGAGCGCCGCGGCGAAGACGCCCCGGAAGTGATCGAACTGCGCCTGAAGAACGCGGCTACCGAGATGGCAAGAGCCCGGGAATTCGACTTCGTTATAATCAATGAGTTGTTCGACCGAGCCGTTTTTGACCTCAAAGCGATCGTTCACGCGCAACGGCTCAAGTACGCAGCGCAACGCCGCTCCCGTGCCGACACCTTCCAAGCATTGAACATTTCCTGAACACACTGGAGTTAAGTCATGGCCCGCATCACCGTCGAAGATTGCCTGCAAAAGATCCCCAACCGCTTCCAACTGGTCCTGGCTGCTACCTACCGCGCTCGTATGCTGAGCCAAGGTCACGCGCCCAAGATCGAAAGCAAGAACAAGCCTGGTGTCACCGCCCTTCGCGAAATCGCCGAAGGCAAAGTCGGCATCGAAATGCTGAAAAAGGTCATCTGACCTTTTTCGTCGAGCTGTCCGCCTCCAAGGGCCGACTCACGACACAAAGCACCGCAATTGCGGTGCTTTTTTTATGCCTATTCACAAGCGTTACTTCCTTCCCAAAATGTATTGCTACAGTTAGAGCATGAGTGCGGTCGTCAAACCTCTAACTTCCGGGCCGACAGCAGGCAGCAAGAAGCCCTCAGCGCCGACTCCGGCTGCAGCCAATGCAGCGGCGGCGAGCTTTGCTGCGCTCACCGACAAGCTCGGCTACCTCACACAGCCCGATATCGACAACGTTCGACGCGCGTATAGATTCGCCGACGAAGCGCATCTGGGACAGCTTCGCCAAAGCGGCGAACCGTATATCACCCACCCGATCGCAGTCGCAGCGCAATGTGCCGAGTGGAAGCTCGATGCGCAGGCTCTCATGGCGGCCCTGCTCCACGACGCGATCGAAGACTGCGGCGTTACCAAGCCGGAATTGATCGAAAAGTTCGGTGCACCGGTCGCAGAACTGGTCGACGGTCTGACCAAGCTCGACAAACTTCAATTCAACACGCGCGAAGAAAGCCAGGCGGAATCGTTCCGCAAGATGCTGCTGGCCATGGCGCGCGATGTGCGGGTGATCCTGATCAAGTTGGCCGACCGCACCCACAACATGCGCACGCTGGACGACGTGTCGCGCGAGAAATGGGCGCGCATTTCGCGCGAGACGATCGAGATCTACGCTCCCATTGCTTATCGGCTCGGTCTCAATACGACCTATCGTGAACTGCAGGACTTGTCGTTCAGGCATTTGCTGCCGTGGCGATACAACGTGCTCTCGAAAGCGGTAGCCAAGGCTCGCAATCGCCGCCGCGATCTGATCCAGAAAGTACAGCGCGACGTCGAAAATGTCTTCGCCGATTCGGGCATGCAGGCGCGGATTTCCGGACGCGAGAAGACTCTCTATTCCATCTACAAGAAGATGGAAGAAAAGCATCTGAGCTTTGCGCAGGTTACCGACATCTACGGCTTTCGGGTGATTGTTCCGACTGTCGTCGATTGCTACACCACGCTCGGCATGCTGCATCAGTTGTACAAGCCGGTTCCCGGCAAGTTCAAAGATCACATCGCGATCGCCAAGGTCAACGGCTACCAGTCGCTGCACACGACGCTCGTGGGTCCGTCAGGCGTCAGTGTGGAATTCCAGATGCGCACCGAAGCCATGAACGTGGTCGCCGAGTCGGGAGTGGCAGCGCATTGGCTCTACAAAGCAAGCAATCCCGAGGTGGATGCGGCCGAACGCCTGGGCAACAAGTGGCTGCAATCGCTGCTCGATATTCAGGATGAAACCCGCGACGCCGCAGAGTTCTGGGATCACGTTAAGGTCGATCTTTTCCCGGACGCGGTTTACGTGTTCACGCCCAAAAGCCAGATCATGGCCATGCCCAAGGGCGCTACCGTGGTCGACTTCGCGTACGCGATTCACAGCAATGTAGGCGACCAAACTGTTGCCGCCAAGATCAACGGTGAGCAGGTCCCGCTGCGGACCGAACTCAAAAGCGGCGATGTGATCGAGGTGATCACCGCGCCCGTGTCGCAGCCGAACCCCGCGTGGCTGGGTTTCGTGCGCACCGGACGGGCGCGCTCGAAGATTCGGCATCATCTGAAGTCGATGGCGCAAACGGAATCGCAAGGACTCGGCGAGAAGCTTCTTGCGCAAGCGCTTCGCGCGGAAGGTGTCGAGCATCTTCCCGAGAACGACGAAGCGAATGCTCAGATATGGGAACGACTGCTTAGATTTACCGGCAGCCGAAATCGCGCCGAACTGCTGACCGATATCGGCTTGGGCAAACGGGTCGCGAGCATCGTTGCCAAGCGCCTGTTGTCGCTGCTTGCCGAAACCGGCGCTCGCCCCGACGCCCTGCTCATGAGCCGCGAACGTTTCACAGCACACGAATCGGTGTCGCAGGGCTTAGTGGTGGTCGATGGCAGCGAAAACACGTCGGTACAGTTCTCGATGTGTTGTCGCCCGGTTCCAGGCGATGCGATCGTGGGCTACTTGGGACGCGGTGAAGGCCTCGCGGTGCACAGCCTCGATTGCCCCGTTGCCCGGCGTTTGCAACACAAGGACAGCGAGCGCTTCATGGCGGTCGAATGGTCGGATGAACCGGTGCGTTCATTCGAGACGAACATCATCGTGACGGTGACCAACGGCAAGGGTGTCATGGCGCGGGTTGCGGCTGCACTCGCAACCGCCGAGGCCGACATCACCAACATCAACATGGTCGATGAAGGACGTCAGGACGCCACCGACATGCGCTTCGTGATCGGGGTACGGGATCGCGCTCATCTGGAAACAGTGTTGCGCCAACTCAAGCGCACGCCCTCGGTGCTCCAGGCGGTTCGTGCCGTGCCCACGCAGGCCGCTGCAGCCAACTAGCGCCTTACGCCTCGGACACTGGTTTCGGATATTCCACCGACAGAACTTCCACTTCCTGCACGCCGTTGGGGGTGAGTAGCTTTACTACATCGCCTACTCTGGTTTTGAGCAGAGTGCGTGCGATAGGCGAAATCCAGCTCACTTCATTGAGCGAACTGTCCGATTCGTCCACACCCTTGATGGTGACGGTGCGCTCCTCGCCCGCCTCGTCGGCGTAAGTCACCGTGGCCCCGAAGAACACCTGATCTCCGCCGTAGTGCACGCTGGCATCGGTCACTTCCGCAATGTCGAGACGTTTGGTGAGAAAGTGGATTCGCCGATCGATCTCTCGCAAGCGTTTCTTGCCGTAAATGTAGTCCCCGTTTTCAGAGCGATCCCCGTTGCTGGCCGCCCAATGCACGATCTCGACGACCTTGGGTCGGTCGACCGCGATCAACTGCTGCAACTCGGCCCTTAGCGTGGCGTAGCCGTGAGGCGTGATGTAGTTTTTGCCAGTTGAGACGATGGGCGGCAACGCGATTTCGTCATCGTCGTCGTTGTCGGATTCACGTGTGAACGCTTTGCTCATGAGTGATTGTTGCACGCAAAAAAAGACCCGCCGAGGCGGGTCTAAGGAGGGTTCTATGAAGAAACTAAATGCACCGAGTCGCCTCGGCACCCCTTGCTAGACAACGGTTCAACGATGGTCGTTGCGTGATCCGTTGTTCTGGCTTGGCTGGTTCACGCGATCGTTAGTCTGATTCGCGTGATTGGGAGTGCCCTGTGAAGGGCGCATCCCCTGATTGGCCTGACCGCCCTGATTGCCGTCATGCTGCTTGTCTCGACCCACTTGAGAGGATTGATCCTGCTGCTTCTGGATTCCTCCTTGCTGGGCACCTGCCTGCTGGTTCGCCTGAGGCTTGGACGCCTGGTTGGACTGGTTACTTTGTTTGTTCTGACCTTGGTTAGCTGCCATTTGATTGGACTCCCATTAAGTTGAACGAAACGCGTGATTGCCTTCCGTAAATTCACTTTAGAAACCCGTTGACAGGCCAAGCATCAGAACAATGACGTTACCGGCGTAGGACGAGTCCGACGATCTTTGGTATTCGTTTTGGTTCGATCGACCGAGCGTTTCAGCAGCGTGAGTACGCGGTCTTCAGTCGAAGCACCGGACCCAGAAAGGAAAAAGGGTCACATCATTTCTGATGTGACCCTTATCTTTTTTGGTGCGGCTGGCAGGAATTGAACCCACGACCCCTTGGTTCGTAGCCAAGTACTCTATCCAACTGAGCTACAGCCGCGAAGCCTCGAATTCTAGCAGTATTTTTTTGGCGCTTCGGACTATTGGCCAGCGGAGCAAGAAAAAAGCCCTTTTTGAGACGGTTAAGCGAGAGCGAATCGACCCTGTCCAGATTTATGTAAAAAGACATAAGCGCGCACTTTAAACTTCATGGCGATAAACCACATTCACCATGCGCCACGACTGTCCCGTCTCCTGCAAAAGTTGCCCTCTACGCAACAGCGATGCTTTTCTTCCGGTCACGGCGGAAGAGCTCGACTTCACCGAGAAATTTCGCTCCGAGATGACCGACGTCGATGCGGGCGGAAGCATCATTCCCGAACACAAGAAAAGCGCGAACCTGTTCACCGTTTTTTCGGGCTGGGGTTTCAGATACAAAACCTTGAGCGACGGTCGCAGGCAAATCCTGAACTTTCTCTTTCCCGGCGATTTCGTAGGCTTGCAGGAAGAGTTCTCCGACGACGCAACCCATGGCGTGGAAGCCCTCACCAAGGTGACGCTGTGCGTGTTTCCGCGCGATGGATTGTGGGAATTGTTCCGCCAGTACCCGAGCCTTGGATACGACGTGACCTGGCTGGCGGCACGCCAGGAAGGAATCGTGGATGGCAATTTGCTCACCACCGGCCGACGCAACGCCACCGAGCGTGTCGCGATGCTGCTGGTGCACCTGTTCAGGCGCGCAGAGCGCCTTGGAATGGCGCAGGACGGCTGGATCGACTTCCCATTGAACCAGCAGCACATCGCCGATGCGCTGGGTCTGTCTCTGGTTCATACGAATAAAACGATGCGCCGCCTCCTGACACTCGGTTTGCACCGGCTGGAAGGCGGTCGCTTGCGGCTGCTCAACCCGAAGGTGTTGGCACGAATCGCCGACTACGCAGATCAGCCGATCAGAAGCGTTCCGCTGATCTGACCGGCTATTTCACGCCACCGCTCAATCCGCGGTGATGTTGTTCGTCTTGATGACGTTGCCCCATCGCGGGTAGTCGCGCTCGACGATCGTGTGCAATTCGGCAGGCGTCGACGGGTCGGATTCGAGACCTGCCTTAGCCAATACGTCGCGAATTTCCGGCATCTTCATGATTGCGCCGATTTCCGAGTTCAAGCGGGTCACGACTGCGGTAGGGGTCTTTTGTGGCGCGAAGAAGGCGTACCACATATCCACATCCATTTCCTTGCCGCCAGCCTCGCGAATGGTGGGCACGTTGGGCGCAACGGGATTGCGTTTTGCACTGCCGACCGCTAACGCGTTGAGCTTGCCGGCAGCCACGAATGCTTGCGCGACGTGAATCGGCAAAAAGCCGACGTTGATTTCGCCGCTCAACAGGTCGTTCGTGTAGCCGGAGGTTCCCTTGTAGGGGATATGAAGCAGGGAGACGTGCTCCTGCGTCTTCAGCAGTTCCATGGCCATATGGTGAGGAGTTCCAACGCCGGGCGATCCGTAATTGATTGCGCCAGGTTTCGCTTTAGCCGCTGCGATCAGCTCAGCGAATGTCTTGATGTTCGTCTTGGGATTGGTGACCAGCATCAGCGTGCCGCGTGCTGCCATCGATACAGAGGAGAAGTCCTTGATCGGATCGAACGGCGTGCTTTTGTACATCTGCGATGCGATCAGCATGGTGTTGGCGCCGACCAGAATGGTGTACCCGTCGGCAGGTGCCTTGGCGACCATGTCTGCGCCGATATTCCCGCTCGCGCCGGGCGAGTTCTGCACCACCACGGCTTGGCCGAGTCGCTCTGCGAGCTTGGGCTGCACCGCGCGCGCAATCGTGTCCATGCCGGTACCCGGCGTGAACGGAACGATGAGCTTGATGGTCTGGTTGGGATAGGCCTGCGCAAGTGCAGAGCTTGCGCCGGCAACCGTTGCGACGCCGATGGCGACGCTTCCGATCAACTTGATCAGTTGGCTATTCATTTGTCAGTCTCCTAGTTTTAAAAAATCCGAAATACCGTGGCGACGATCTACGAAGACGCCGAAATACAAACAGGTTTATGCAAGCGGCTCCGTGACCGGGTCGTAGCTGAATAGCCATTCGTTGCGTTCGCGATTCATGTCGCGTTTGCCGAATGCGTTCTTGAGAGTTTCTCTATCGCCGAGATGGAACAGCTCGCGGTTCGCGCTCGACTCGTTCACGATACGAGTCGTGCGTCCGATGCGGCTGTCCTGATAGCTGCGTACCGCTTCGGGCACCGACGCACGATCGCGCAAAGCGCGCGCCATGACAGCAGCGTCCTCCACTGCCATCGCAGCGCCTTGCGCCATGTACGGCAAGGTCGGATGCGCGGCATCGCCCAGCAGCGTCACGCGCTCGGTACTCCAGTTGGTGACCGGCGGACGATTCAACATGGCCCAGCGATAGCATTCGTTGCGGTCGGCCACATCGATGATGGCGCGAATCGTCGGATGCCAGTCCTTGAAATCGTTGAACAGATCGGTCCACGGTTTCGGAGTAACCCAGGAGTCGTCGTCCCACTTGTCGTACTCGACGCAGGCCGCCATGTTGAGCAACTTGCCGCCACGCAACGGATAGGTGACCGAGTGACGTCCGGGGCCCACCCAGATGTCGACCGTGTTCGATTGATGTTCCTTCGGCAGATCGGCCATGGGCACGATCACGCGCCATGACGCATCGCCGGTGTAGACAGCAGGCGTGACGCCGAGGATCTGCCCGCGAACGACCGACTTGATGCCATCTGCGCCGATGAGAGCGTCGCCCGTGACACTGGTGCCATCTTCGAAATGAAGTGTCACGCTGTCCTTGGTTTCATCGAACTTGGACAAACGCTTTCCGAGGTGAATGCAATCGGGCGACAACTCGCGCACACGCTTGACGAGAATCTCGTGCAGATCGGCGCGATGGATTGTGGTGTACGGCACACCCTGCTTGTCGATATAGCCCTGGCCGAGAGGAATTTCCTGCAGCAACTCGCCGGTGTCGAACATGCGAAAGCGGTACCCGTCCGGCGAAGCGCCGGCCTTAACGACCTGGTCCAGCACGCCAATGCTGCGATAAACGCGCGATGCGTTCGCGCTGATCTGAATGCCCGCGCCGACTTCACCGAGCTTGGTGGCCTGTTCGAACACCTCGACGTCGAAGCCGTCCTGCAACAGCGATGCCGCACAGGTGAGTCCCCCGATGCCGCCGCCTGCGATCAAAATTTTCATGAGAATTGTCTCCGTGTGGATCGTTTGAAGAATCGACTGGAAATCAGACGACCTTGACGTCCATTTTTCCGATGCCCTGAATTTCGGCGTGCATGGTGTTGCCCTGCTCGATAGGTGCAACACCTTCCGGGGTTCCGGACATGATGATGTCGCCGGGGTACAGGGTGTACGTTTTGGATGCGACAGAAATCAGCTTCTGCACATTCCAGATGAGCAATCCGGTGTTCGATTTCTGGCGCAGTTCTTCGCCCACGTGAATCGAAAAATCGAGCTTGTTCGGATCTGCGATTTCATCGGGCGTCACGAGGTACGGGCCGAGCACGCTAAAGGTGTCGAACGATTTGCGATAGCTGCGGTCTTCAGGGCCGCGAATGGTGATGTCGAGACCGATGGCGTAGCCAGCGATGTAGTTCAGCGCGTCCGCTTCCGAGACGTCCTTGCACTGCTTGCCGATGACGAATGCGAGCTCGACTTCATGGTCGGTACGACGACCGTCGAAGTGCTGGATACGGACCGGCTCGCCGGCCCCTATCAGCGACGACGTGGACTTCAGGAACAAGGCATAGCGGTCGATCGCTTTCACGTCGGTGCCGAAGTTGATACCGGCATCTTTACGCGACTCGTCGATATGCAGTTGATAGTTGACCGGCGCTGCGATGATCTTGTTCGGGTTGGCGACCGGGCTTTGCAGCGTCACCGATTTCAACGGCGTGCGCTTGGCGGTTTTCGCCAGCTTCTCGAATTCGGGCTTCAACGTGGGCAAGTGACGAATGAAGTCGTCACCCATTGGGAACGGCCAGGTATGTTGCGGCAAAGCCTTCAGCGCTTCGGTCACATCAAGAACGTCGTCTCCTTCGACGAGTCCAATTTTGTTGTCGTTGTATCGGCAGATTTTCATTTTTCGTTTAACTTTTCACTTAACTTTTTGACTAGGTCGCTTGCTTAATTCGGTTTCTGTTTTTCTTCGCGGTAGAGGCCCAACTTTTCGTGGACCACTCGATCGGAAAAGTTGAAGAAGATGGTGTCTGTCGACGGCTTGAACGAGCGCCATGCCCAGCCCGGAATCGCGATCGTGTCCTTGGCCTTGTAGCTGACGGTCTCGTCGCCGATTTGAATCGAGCCCGATCCTTCGGCGATGTGGCAAACGATGCCGTCGGTGGTGCGAATCGGGGTGGTCTTCTCGCCTGCTTTCACATGCGTGAGCCAGGTCGCCATGGTGGGCATCGCCCATTGACCGTCGTTCGGATTGACGTAACGCAGCGTCGTTGCCCAATGGGGATCCGGTGCAGCGCCACTTGCGACTTGCATGAGAGCTGCGCGCGAACGCTCGTAGGGGTAGTTGAAAATTGGCGAGGTGTAGCCGTATGGTTTTTCCGGCTCCATCGGAGCGAGTCCGGAGCCGAAACGATTGAGAGAAAAATCTTCTGGCTTGCTCAGCTCTTGCCTGTCGGCAGTGTGATGCTCCGAGAAGATCGTCTCGAAATATTGAACGATAGGAATGTCCAGACCATCGAGCCAGATCACCGGGCCATCGCCTTCGTTGCCATGATCGTGCCAGGCCCAAGATGGGGTGATGACCAGATCGCCTTCGCGCATCGATGTGCGTTCACCGCCTACCGAAGTAAAGCCGTACTTGCCTTCGATCATGAAGCGCAATGCGGATGGTGTGTGGCGATGTGCAGGTGCGGTCTCGCCGGGCATGATGAGTTGCAGGCCGGCGTACATGGTGGTTGTCGTGCGCGACTGTCCACGGAAATTGGGATTCTCGAGGACAAGAACACGGCGCTCCGCTTCTTCCGCCGTGACGATGCCTGCGGCCTCGATCAGCAATGGTCGCGCGACTTCATAGGCCCATTTGTGGGCCTTGGCCTTGGACACGGGTTCCTTGGGTACCAGATTCTTGAGGACGACCCACAAAGGGGCCATCTCCTGCATGCTGAGGCGTGCATAGAAATCATCGCGAGCGCTCATGGCTGTCTCCTAACTTGTTTCGATCAAGTCTAGAAGAGGGCTATTCGCGGGTCAAAGGAATTTTCCCTAGGTTTACTTGAAGAAAAGTTAAGCGAGAGCGAGATTCTCGGCGGCTGAGAAATTCTCAGCGAATGCTCTGAGGGTCTGCCTTGAACGCGGTCGAACCCAGAGTTCGCATGATCTCGACCACTTCCTGAAGAACCGGATCAGGCGGACCCTTTCGGTAGATCACGGCGATTTGCGCCGACACGTTGTAGAGCGGCTCGGTAATCAACACCACCTTCTTGAGATCGAGTAGATCGTCGACCACGCCCTTGGAGATGACCCAGGTGGCATCCGATTGCTGGATGTACTGCCGGCCGAACGCGTTGGACACGGTTTCGACGACCTGCACTGGAATCTCAAGACCCTGAGACGCCAGAAAAAGCTCGACGCTTCGCCTTATAGACGCTGTTTGAGGCGGCAGCAGAAACGGAATCGATTCGAAAATAGGCCTCTTCTTTGCGGCCTTCAAAATCGGATGTGCTTTGCGAGCGACCCAAACTACCGGCTCTGCATAGAGAGCGACGAAATCGAGATTCGCCATCTGCTCGGACGGACCCAGACGGCCCACGGCAATATCGCATCTGTCCTGATGCAACTCTTCGTAGACCTCGTTGTTCAGCGAGGTCTTGATATGCAGGTTGACCGGCAAACGCCTGCGATAGATTTCGTTGACGACCTTGGGAAGGAATTGCGATGACGCGGTCGGCAATGCGTTGATGCGCAACTCGCGCTGGGTTTTGTCGCCGCCTGTGGTGACCTCCTCATATCCCTTACGCAGCAGGTTCGAAGCCTCGGTTGCGAAATGAAGATATCGGTGTGCCGACGGCAAAAGCTCGATTCGAGTTCTATTGCGCTTGACCAGTTGTTGCCCGAGGATGGCTTCGAGTTCGGCAAGCGTCTTCGAGACCGACGCCTCCGACACGTTCATCTCACGCGCTGCGTCACTCAGGTGCGTCGAGACGGACAGCTGAATGAGGCAGTCGATGTGGCGAAGTTTGATCCGGCGGTCCATATGAATTGCTATGCATGCTCATGATTTCTCACAGCACGCATCATAGGCAACCGATTTGCCGCGTCGCTGAACGCTTAGAAGCGGTATGCGTATCGAAGTTGGATCAGGTTGTCGCCTGGGTTCGGCTTGTCGATACCGGCGTTGGAGATGTGTTGTGCACGCAAAACGATTTCGTGTTCGCGTTGCTGACCGAGCGATACGCCGACTCCGATATGCGAGGCAAAGTTGAAGCGGGTCGAGAACTCCTGACGGCGAACATAGTAGTCGGCATCGAAATAAGAAATTCCGATGCCACCGTCGATGAAGAAGCGCGACGCGCCAGCGTCTGGGCGATAACGAAACGTGGGCGTCAATCCCAGCTGCTCGAAACGTTGCCTGCCGCCTGCTGCAGTGGGCGTTTCCACTCGGGAGAGGTACAGATCCCAGTAGCCGGTGACAGATCCGCCGGCGAACGCGTAGGGAGACATGAACGGCGCCATCAGCCCGACAGTTCCGAATTTCGTATTACCGAAATCATTGGAGCCGTGGGATGCCTGAACGTAGACACCATAGGACGGAACACCTACTTCTTGAGCATGAGCAGCGGGTGCCAAGCCAGCCACCGAGAGAATGACGGAGAGAGCGATAGAGGAACGGAGACGTGGATATTTAGTCATTGCGTTGCGGAGTAAAGACGAGTCATTTATGAAGACAGGCTTAAGCCTACATAACGTTACCCAAATTCCAATGCAGTTACGGCCCTTAGCGTTGTAGGCGTGCACCGACATTCGCCTATGACGACCAACAATAGAACTATTTTCTAAACTCTCAGTGCTCGAGTAAACCAGCCATTGAATTGCCAGATCTAACTTCGTCCAATGCGATCGTCCTTTCAAACCGCTGCTCGCTCTTCAATCGCATCCACCGATGGCACGATCGCGTGATCGCATCGGGGGTTAGCTCCGATTGCTCCTCTTTGCCGAGGGCTATAAATTCGACGCAATCCCGCCTCGGCTTTTATTACCTTTCCATCGCAGCAACCGCTCGACGCTTTTATGAACGACCTCGCATTCAGCCACTTCGGATTTTTCGTCTCGGACATCGACAAGATGGCTGCGTTCTACAAGCAGGCTTTGCAATTCACACAAACCGACGAAGGCTTGTTGGGAACGATCAAGCTGGTATTTCTGAGCCGCGATCCGACCGAGCATCATCAGATCGTTTTGATAAACGGAAGGCCCGAGAACACGCCATTCAATGTGATCAATCAAATTTCGATGCGAGTGCCCGACCTCACTGCACTACGCAAATATCACGCTCGCGCGGTGGCGCATGGAGCAAGCGACGTGCAGCCGGTCACCCATGGCAATGCGATCTCGGTTTACTGCCGCGACCCGGAAGGCAATCGGCTCGAGATTTTTATGGACTCGCCCTGGTATTGCGATCAACCGCTACGCGAACCGATCGATTTTTCGAAGAGCGACGAAGAAATCATGACTCAGGCAGAAGCCATCGCGAAGCGGCACGCCAAGTTCATGCCGCGAGCGCAATGGCAGGCGGAAGTTGCGAGAAGAATGATGATCGATCAAGCGGCGTGAACTGGCAGGCCGATCAAACGGTCTGGAACTCCTCCGCCATTGATCCAATGCGCCCGGACACATCGGCGCAATGGGTCATCACCAGTTGCCCTAGCGATTCGCGGTTCAGATATTCGCTGCGGTTCGCCTCGAACGCGATGGTCAAGCTGCCGATAGCCAATCCGTCGCCGTTGAAGATCGGCGCCGCAATCCCGATGACGCCTGCGTCCACCTCTTCGTTCGACACGTAATACCCGCGCTTTCGCTGCTCGCGGAAATATTTCGCAAACGCTGGCCAGTCCTTTCCTATCTTCAGTGCATCCGGCAAATGGCTGTAGCGGTCGTAAAGCCGCTTGAGCCGCGGCGTAGTCAGATGCGACAGGATCGACTTGGACGCCGCGCCGCGAAACAAAGGCATCGTATTGCCGCGGCCGAGAGTAACGAACGTCGAACCGGGCGACTGCTCGTGGTGAACATTGATGATCTGGTCGTCATAGATGCTGCTCAGGATGGCAGCGAACCCTGGCATTGCAGCCAGCACACGAAGCGAGTCTCGGCTAGCCAGTAGCACCGGATCGCATTGCCTGATTCGATGATCGAGCTGAATGATTCGCGCACCCAAGGCGTATCGTCCCGACAGGCCGGTGAGCATGCCTGCGTCGCAGAGCTGACGCACGTATCGGAATGCTGTCGGGCGCGAGATATTCAGTTCTTCCGCAATTTCTTCAGCACTCCATGTGACCTGATTTTCGGTAAACAGGTTGAGGACGTGGAGCACTTTGACGACTTGAGACATCTTTTGTTTATGTCAGAAATAGAGATATCGAGCGCTAGGGAATTTACCTATCGCGTCGAAAGTCTCAAATATTGAAACTATGGCCAGACAACACCGAATGGACCGGTGCCATAAAAATGAATACACCTACAAGATTCGACCGCACCGACAGCAGTCAAGTGGCAGAGCGAGCGCATAAGACAGGGAAGGCAGACGAGAAGCCGGAAATGTTCGCGCGCTTCACTTTCGCGAAGCCTTCAGAGATGACGTCGCCGACCGTCGACATCGTGCACCCTGCGGTCGTCGTCGGCGCGGGACCGGTTGGCTTGACCATGGCCTTGAGTCTTGCCCACTCGGGCGTGCCTTGCGTGCTCATCGAAGACGACGAAGGCATTCGCGTGGGAAGCCGCGCACTCGGGATGTCGCGACGCACGCTCGAAATCTGGGAAGCTCTCGGGGCGGCTGACAGCATTCGCGCGCACGGCAAAGACTGGCTGAGCGGTAGAAGCTTCTATCGCGGTAAAACCATTCTCGATTTTCAGATGTCGGACGATGAGGCCATTCGCAATCGACCGATGTTCAACATCCAGCAGAACCACACCGAAAAGTATCTGGTCGATGCGATCGGGAAGAGACCGGACATCGACCTGCGTTGGCAAACCAAATTCCTGAACGTTGCGCAGCACCAAGATCACGTTGCAATCGAAGTGGAAACGCCGGCGGGGCGCTACACGCTCAGAGCGAAATACCTTGTGGCTTGCGATGGTGCACGCAGCGCAGTCCGAGCTGGCATGGGGCTCAAACTACAAGGCGCATCCTACGAAGCAACCTACGTTATCGCGGATGTCTGCCTCGATACCGATGGACGAATGGAGCGCAGATGCTGGTTCGATCCGCCGTCGAATCCGGGCCTCACGATCTTGATGCATGGACAGCCCGACAAGCTTTGGCGACTCGACTATCAACTCGGCGAAGGAGAGGATGTCGACGCCGCAGTTGACCCCGCCAATGCGATCCCGCGAATTCAGGCGCACCTCGATTACATCGGCGAAAAAGGCAAGTGGACGCTGGAGTGGATCAGCCCGTACAGGGTTCATAGCCGGGCGTTAGACAGCTTTCGCCACGACCGCGTTTTCTTCGCGGGCGATGCCGCGCATCTCATGCCCATCTTCGGAATTCGCGGACTCAACTCGGGTGTCGAAGACGCATGGAATCTGGGCTGGAAAATAGGCCAGGTGCATCGCAGATTGGCGGGCGACGCGTTGCTCGATTCGTACACAGCAGAGCGACGCAAGGTGTTCTCCGAAAATGCCGCTCTTGCCGAGCGCAACGCTTGTTTTATGACGCCGCCGGACAGCGGTGTGAAGTTGATGCGCGACGCTGTGCTTTCACTCGCAATGAACGACGCGCCGGTCGCAGACATCCTGAATCCCAAGCAGGCTTCCTATGTTCCATTGCGCGCTTCGATTCTGAGTAGCGAAGATTCACACGCCTTCGACGGCGGACCTGCGCCAGGTGAAGTTGTTCCCGATCTTCAGTGGGCAGGCAATGCGAAATTACATCTTCAAGGCATTCTCGGAAATCGGTTTTCGCTCATTTATTTCGCTGGTGACGGGCAAGTTCCTGAAGTCGCGGCCACCAAGCTGAAAACGCTCGAAAACAAATTCCCCGACTTGAAAGTGTTGGTCATCGCGAACCAGGAGTGCGCAGATCTCACGACCATCTCAGGCGCGACCGTCCTGCTGCATCAACGATTCGCTGCGGCCGCAGGTACGACCTATCTTGTTCGCCCCGATCACAACGTGGCAGCGCGATGGAGGTTGCTGGATGGCGTTGCAGTCGAAGGCGCATTGGCGAAAGCGCGCGGCGTGGGCGGACTTGCGCACGCAGACTCATCGGTGCATGCGCCGCTTAGTAACGCAGAAGCGATGTACCGATCGATCGGCAACGCTCTAAGCCAAGTCGACGATAAAAGCCATTCGCTGCTGCTCTCGAAGATCGCTCTGATGCTCGCGATCGAGAACGGCAACGTCGAGCGGGTACAGGCAGTCATAGGCATGGCGCAAGAGAACTTGACCGACTCACATAAATGACGGCTACCGCCGTACGATAGACATTCACGCAACCAAAAAAGGAAAAAATCATGGAGACAAGACGTAGAGTTCTGACCGCGGTGGCAGCAGCCATCGGTGCCCCGATGCTTGCGCCGTTGAGCGCTCTGGCGGCAGATGAAAAATATCCCAGCCGATCGGTTCGGCTGATCGTTCCCTACCCCGCTGGCGGCGGATCCGACGCGTTTGCGCGTCTGGTCACACCCAAGCTGTCCGACGAATTGGGCCAACAGTTCATCGTCGACAACCGTCCAGGTGCGGCAACGATGATCGGTGCCGACATGGTGGCCAAGGCACCGGCCGACGGCTACACGATCCTGCTCGGCGACAACTCCACTTATGCGGTCAATACAAGTCTCTACAAAAAGATGACTTACGACCCGGCAAAGGATTTCACGCCCATCACCCTGACCGCACGATTTGCTCTGGTGCTCGTGGTCAACCCATCGGTGCCCGCAAACACGCTGCAGGAATTCGTCGCGCTGGCGAAAGCGCAGCCCGGCAAGTTCAGCTACGGCAGCCCCGGTGCAGGCTCGCCTCACCATCTTGCAATGGAAATGTTCGCGCAACGCGCAGGCATTCAACTGCTCCACGTTCCCTACAAGGGTGGCGCACCAGCGACTCAAGATTTGCTCGGCGGTACCCTGCCCGTGATGATGGCCGACTGGGCAACTGCATCGCAGCACATTGCCGCAGGAAAGATGCGCGCGCTGGCTTCTGCCGGCGCGAAGCGCTCCGAACTGGCGCCGAATCTGCCGACCATCGCAGAGTCCGGTTATCCGGGCTACGAGGCATGGGCATGGCAAGGTGTGGTCGCGCCGGCCAACACGCCGCCAGCAGTCATCAACACGCTCAACGCTGCGTTCATCAAGGTCTCCAACGATCCGGATGTGAAAAAACGCATGCGCGATTTCGGCGGCGAATTCGTGCCGGGCTCTGCCGCTGAAATGCAGGCCTACATGAAAACCGAGACAGTGAAGTGGGCCAAGATCATCAAGGACGGCAACATCACGATCGAGTGATCGGAACATCCGATGAATGAAAGTCGGATAGACCACCGATAAAGCAATGGGCGCACGCAAAATAGAACTTGCGGCGCCCATTTTTTTATTCGCACACAACAAGGCATCAGAGACACATGAATTCCCCGATCGTCGACGAGACGCACGACCAGTCCCGTCAAAGCTGGGTCGCTTCGGCGAACGACCCCGCCACCGAATTTCCAATTCAAAACTTGCCATTCGGCTTGGCCGAAATATCTGGCAAGGCAGTCTGCTGCGTGGCCATAGGCGACAAGATTTTGAACCTCGCTGCAGTGATCGATCTGCCGTGGTTTGCAGATCTGAACGCGGCGACTCGCGCCGCTTGCAGGCAGCCCTTGCTCAACGATCTCATGGCGCTGCCTTCATCCGATGCGCGCGCATTGCGCGGGAAAATTTCATCGCTGTTGAGCGCGAAGTCGAGCGACGCGGCGCTCAAGTCGGCTGCCGAAAAATCCATGATCGATATGCGCGGCGCGAAGATGCTGTTGCCCGCGAAGATCAACGGCTACACGGATTTCCTCACCTCGAAACACCACACCGAACGCAACGGCCGACTGAAAGGCCTTGCAGTACCGCTGCCCGCCGCGTTCTTCAGTTTGCCGGTCGCGTATCACGGCCGCACATCGTCGATTCGAGCGAGCGGCAGCGACGTGATTCGTCCTCGCGGTCAATATAAGAACGCCGAAGGAAAGGTGGTCTACGGCGCAGTGGTCGCGATGGATTACGAGCTTGAAATGGCGGCTTACGTTCGCGGCGGAAACGAACAAGGCACTCCCATTCCTTTGAGCCAAGCTCACGAGAGCATTTTTGGATACTGCTTGCTGAACGACTGGTCCGCAAAAGACATCCAGTGGTGGGAACAAGTGCTTGGTCCGTTCCTTGGCAAGAACTTTCACTCCTCGCTTTCTCCATGGATCGTCACGTCGGAAGCGCTTTCGCCGTTCCAAACCGAGGCGCCCGAACTCGATCCCGAATCTCCTCCGCTTTTGCCGCATCTCGACTCGCCCTACGACCGCAAATTCGGTGGACTGGCAGTGGATGTCGAAGCATGGATCGGTGTGCGCGAATTGGGACTCGATAAGCCGGTACGTATCTCGCAAAGCAAGATCAACAACCTGAGCTGGACCTTTGCGCAGATGCTCACGCATCACGCGAGCAACGGATGCAACATGCTGCCCGGAGACTTGTTCGGAAGCGGAACCATCTCGGGTCCGACTGAAGAGTCGCGCGCGTGCATGACCGAGCTTGCTGAAGCGGGACGCAAACCCTTGCAACTCGCGCCGGGTGTCACACGTGGCTGGCTCGAAGATGGTGACGAAATCACGCTGAAAGCCCACGCGCGCAGAGAAGGATTCCGCGCGATCGGTTTCGGTGAATGTCGCGGAAAGATTATTCCTTGCGGCCCGGTTATTTCTTGATGCCGAGGACGGTCACCAGCGCATAGTGCTGTTCTGCGTCGAGCACGAAACGGAAGGTCGCGTCATAAGCGCGCACCGCGTCGCGCTTGGCGAACGCTTGATAGATTTCATTCATGTCCCGTAGTGCCACGACCTGCACTTCCGGGTCGAGCATGGTCGAGCGGCGCACTTCGAGAATCTGATCGCCGTATTTGGTAATGGTCTCGCGAAGGCGACTATTGCGCACCGCTTCGATCCAGGTCGCGCGGAAATCCAGATTGGCCTGAAACAACGCGACGTTGTCGCCGGCGCCGCGTGCCTTGGTGGCGCGGTCGAGGGCTGCTTTCAGTCTTGCCAATCCCTCTTTCGTGAAGTCTCGCGCAGCGTGCGCAGCCGCGCGGGGTTCGAGCATTTTTCTGAGCTCGAACACTTCCTCCATGTCCTGCCGGCTGAGCTTGGGAATCCGATATCCACGCGCGGTGCTGACCAAATAACCCTCGCCTACAAGCTGAAGCAAGGCCTCGCGAACAGGCATGCGAGACATGCCCAGTTGCGCAGCTATTTCGAGGTCGACCATTCGATCGTCGACGGTGACCTTGCCATGACGCAAGCGCGAGAGCAATTCGGCATAGGCGACGGCGCTTCGGCTGGTCCGAGCCTCACCTTCGCCATCCATGGAAGGGTTTTCACTTTTGTCGAGATCGCTCATATTCAATATATTGTTTTAGGTCGATTCCTGATCGAATCGCTAGGTAGCTCGGTATGCAATCGATTCGATTTCATTGGAGAAAAGCAAATCGGCCTGGATGACTCGGAATTTATTTTCGACAAATCCTACCTTCAAATCGACAATAACAATATACTGATTTTGAAGTTTTCATGACGCTGCACGAATCTTGGATTCGGATCACCAATCACCACGACTGCGATGACTTATAGAAATCGACCCTCGGCCATCGAGGCGCTGATCCAGAAGGATCAGGTCCACCGGGCTCTGTATATTTCCGACGAAATTTTTCAGCTAGAGCAGGAAAATTTCTTCGCCAACACCTGGAGCTTCGTCGGTCACGGCACGCAGATTCCTAAGTCCGGCGACTACCTCACACTGGACATTGCAGGTCAGCCGGTACTCGTACTCCGCGACACCGATGGCACGATCCGCGCTTTCCACAATCGGTGCGCTCACAAAGGCACCAAGCTGTACACGAGCGAGACCGGTCACATAGAAACGCGCATGATGCGCTGCCCGTACCACGCGTGGGTTTACCGCTTCGATGGCTCGCTTGCGGGCTACCCGCTGAAGAACGGATACGAAGGCACCGAACTCACGACGTGTGAAGCCGGTAAAGGTTTGACGCCGGTTGCAGGATTCAAGGTCTACCGCGATTTCCTCTTCGCTCGGATGAGCGACAACGGCCCGAGCTTCGAAGAATATTTCGGAGAGATCCTCGCCGCAATAGATCAAATGGTCGAGCGTTCCCCTACCGGCGAGTTGCAGCTCGAAGGCGGCGTGCTTCGCAGCGTGATCAACTGCAACTGGAAGCTCTACATCGAGAACATCAACGACTCGGTGCATCCGGTGTCTGCGCACGAGTCCGCTGTTCGTGCCGCACGCGATGTCTGGTCGGGCAACGGCGACGATGTTCCCAAGCCAATGTCGGTCGAGCAGATCCTGCCCTTCGGCGCGAAATACGATTTCTTCGAAAGCACCGGTGGCAAGGTTTATCCGAACGGCCACAGCATGCTCGGCACGAAGGCAAGCATCCATTCGGGCTACGGCTCGCTCACCGATTACGTCAATGAACTCATTGCTGCTCGCGGCGAAAAACGTGCACATGAGATTCTCGATCAATCGCCGCAGAACGCGGTGCTGTATCCGAGCATCGCGGTGAAGGGATCGCCGCAGACCATTCGTGTGCTGCGCCCGATCTCAGCCAATAAAACGGTCATCGAAGCGTGGAACTTCCGCACTGTCGGCGGACCCGAGTTGCTTTACGACCGCGCACTCACCTACAGTCGCATCGCCTTCTCGCCCATGTCGATCGTGGCTCACGACGACATTCATCTGTTCGAAGCGCAACAGAAGGGATTCGAGTCGCGCGGCAATGACTGGATCAGTCTGCACCGGGAATACAGCGATGCAGAAACTTCTCAGCCGATCAAGGAAACGAGCGGCACCGACGAATTGCTCATACGCAATCAATACCGTGCATGGGCCAAGTTCATGACCCTGAACATGAAGGAAGGCTGAAGCGATGCTTTCCACCACCGAACTTGCCGATTTCATCTACATGGAATCGCGCGTGCTGGACGACCAGCACTACGAGCAATGGCTCGCGCTGTTCGCCGACAACGGGCGCTACTGGGTGCCCCTGAAGGGCGCGCAGCAAAGCGAAGAAGAAAAGTACAACTCGATTGCCGACGAAGACATGCTGCTGCTGAAGATGCGCGTCTCGCGCCTGCTGGATGGACGCTCGCATTCGCAGCAACCGCCGAGCCAAGGCCAGCACGTGCTTCAGATGCCTTCGCTGATCGAGACCAACAGCGATCGCGATGGAGCCAATTCGGCAACCGTCTACACGCTGCGCACGCCCTTCACCTATGCAGAAAGTCGCGGCCTCGATTTCGTCACGCTCTACGGCCACTATGTGCATCGCCTGGCACTGGTCGACGGGCAGCTACGCATTTTGCTCAAGCGTGTGAACCTTGTGAACGCACACGCGCCGCTTCCATCCATTCAGCTGTTCCCATGAATACCGTTTACCAACAATTCGCAAGCACCGCCGCCAAATATGGTGCCGACGAGTTTCTTTATATCGACGCAGTCACTGCCGCTACCTACGGCATGTCGACACAAAGCATCTCCTGGGGCGAAGCTGCACAACGTGTGGAAGCCCTCGTTTCGAAATACAAGGCCGCGGGTTATGGACACGGTCATCGGGTCGGTCTGCTTCTTGAGAACCGCCCTGAATTCATCCTCCACTGGATGGCGCTCAACGCATTGGGCGCGAGCGTCGTGCCGATGAGTGCGGAAATGCGCTCGGCCGAACTCACGTATCTCATCGGGCACAGCGAGATCGTTCTTGCTGTCTCGATTCCATCGCGTGTCGAGGCGCTCGAAGAAGCGGTGTCGCTCGCAAACAGTTCGGCTGCCGTGTTCGCGTTCGACAGCGGCGAAGACATTCCGAAGTGCAAATCGAATGCGCCGGAAGCTGGCGAACCCGGACTGCAAACCGAGTGTGCATTGCTGTACACATCGGGCACCACTGGACGACCCAAAGGTTGCCGCCTCACCAACTCGTATTACCTTCGCGCCGGCCGTTTCTACGCGAATCTCGATGGAGTCGCTACCTACGAAGCCGGCAAAGACCGCGTGCTTACCCCTCTGCCGCTCAATCACGTGAACGCGATGGCCTTCTCGACGATGGTGGTCATTACCGCGGGCGGATGCCTCATTCAGCTCGATCGCTTTCATCCGAAGTCGTGGTGGAAAAGCGTGCGGGACAGCCGCGCGACCATCATTCATTACCTGGGCGTGATGCCCGCGATGCTGCTGTCGGTTCCAGAGAGCGAATCGGATAAAGATCTTTCGGTGCGCTGGGCCTTCGGAGCAGGTGTCGACAAGAAAAATCATGCGGTGTTCGAAAAGCGTTTCGGCTTTCCGCTGATCGAAGGCTGGGCGATGACCGAGACCGGCGCTGCTGCGGTCATCAAGGACTATCGGGAACCGCGTCAGGTGGGCACCAGTTGCATCGGCTGGCCGAACGACTGGGTCGAAATTCGAATCGTCGATGAAGCAGGCAACGATGTGCCGGACGAAGCCAACGGCGAACTGCTGGTTCGCGCAGCGGGAGCCGATCCGCGCAAGGACTTTTTCTCGGGATATCTGAAAGACGAGAAAGCCACCGAGGAAGCCTGGGCTGGCGGCTGGCTGCACACCGGCGACCTGGTTCATCGAGACAAAAAAGGATCGCTGCACTTCGTCGATCGCAAGAAGAACGTCATTCGCCGTAGCGGAGAAAACATCTCCGCCGTCGAAGTCGAGAGCGTGCTCATGCAGCATCCGATGATCAAGTCGGTGGGCATTGCAGCTGCACCCGACGAGGTTCGCGGCGATGAAGTGCTGGCGTGCGTGATCCCGAGCGAAAACGTGCCGGAGAACCAGCGCGAAGAAGTAGCGAAGAGCATCGTCGACTGGGCGCTGAAGCAGCTGGCCTATTTCAAGGCTCCCGGATACGTCGCGTTTGTCGATTCGTTGCCACTCACGGCATCGCAAAAAATTCAGCGTGGGCAACTCAAGGATCTCGCGCAATCGATGCCGGGTCGATCGAATTGCGTCGATACCCGTGCCATGAAGAAACGGCAGGCGTGACCCGATGATCCACAAGCGCATGCCCTACGAAGGCGTCGCGGTCGCGGTGCCGGTCACCGTGCCTTATGTTCGCTACTCGACCAAGGGCGCACATTGGTTTGCGGCGCAAGCCCTCCGCGGACTGCTGGAAAAATCGGGCCTCGACAAATCGCAGATCGACGGACTCACAGTCAGCAGCTTTTCGCTTGCACCTGACACCGCCGTGGGAGTGGCGCAGCATCTGGGCGTGAACGTTCGATGGCTCGATCACATCCCGACCGGTGGCGCATCGGGCGTGATGGCGTTGCGTCGTGCGGCGCGAGCAGTGCAATGCGGCGACGCGAGCATTGTGGCGTGCATAGCGGCGGACACGAATCATGTCGACTCGTTCCGCGAAACGCTCGGCAGCTTCAGCAACTTCGCGCGCGACGCCACCTACCCATACGGCGCAGGCGGGCCCAGCGCAGTGTTCGCGTTCATCACCGCGCACTACATGCGCACGACAGGCGCAACACGCGAAGACTTCGGCAAGGTCGCCGTGAGTCAACGTGCGAATGCGATGCTCAATCCGAACGCCTTGATGCGCAAACCATTGAGCATGGATGAGTACATCAATTCGCGCGCCATCTCCACGCCAATTCATTTGTTCGATTGCGTCATGCCTTGCGCGGGTGCAGAAGCATTCCTTGTGATGAGCGAAGAAAAAGCCAAAGAGTTGGGTTTGCCCTATGCCCTGCTTCGCGGGGCCATCGAGCGGCACAACGCCTACACCGAAGACCCGATCATGGTTCGCGGCGGCTGGCTCATGGAGCAAGACGAGCTCTACGCGCAAGCCGGCACGACCCCGCAAGAAATAGACGTGATGCAGACCTACGACGATTACCCGGTCATCGTGATGATGCAAATGGAAGGTCTTGGTTTTTGCGACGTCGGCAAGGCACCGGAATTCGTTCGCAAGAACACGTTCACGCACGACGGAACTGTTCCGCACAACACCAGCGGTGGCCAACTCTCTGCTGGGCAGGCAGGCGCTGCGGGAGGCTTCATCGGCATCACCGAGACGCTTCTTCAACTGAGCGGCAATGCAGGCGATAGACAGGTGAAAGATGCGAAGCGCGGACTCGCGAGCGGCTTCGGGATCGTCAACTACGACCGTTGCGTGTGCACCGGTGCCGTGATCCTGGAGGCCGCATGAGCGAAGTAAAGGTCAACGAGTACAAGACGCCTGCGACCAAGGCGAAGCGAAAGAATCCGATTCTTCGCACGCCGCAGATGAATCTTCCGCCGTCGTCGCGCAGCCGCGTGTCGCACGGCTTGACTGCGGCAGCGGCGCTCGGACTGTTCGAACTTCAGACCTGTCGCGAATGTGGCACCGTGCAATATCCGCCGCGCGAAGGATGCGGAAACTGCCTCTCGTCGCGTTTGTTCTGGAAGGTGCAAAGCGGTGCGGGCGAGTTGCTGAGCACGACGAATCTCGAGCACAGCAACGATCTCTATTTCAAGGAACGCCTCCCGTGGAGGCTCGGCTTCATCAAGCTCGATGTGGGTCCATCCGTTGTCGCGTTTCTGACCGACGCGGTCGGCGATGCACCGACGAAAGTGAATTTGAATTTGCGATTGGATCGCGCAGGACAGGCGGTGTTCGTCGCCGATCCGGCACCATACGAATCAGGAAAAGACATGAATCCGAACGACAAACTGGTCCAGGAAACCGGCTGCGATCCGCGTGGCCGAAAAATCCTGGTCACCGATGGCAAAACACCGCTCGGGCAATCGCTGGTGAAGTCTCTGCTCGCGGCCGGCGCCGACACAGTGTGGGTCGGTCATGCGGAGCCCTGGAAAAAATATCCGGGCTTCGTCGAACTCTCCAAAGTGCCCGGCGTTGCGCTGGTCAAACTCGATCTGACCGACGTCAAATCGGTCGATGAAATCGCGGGCGAAATAGGGGGCAAGGTCGATATCGTCATCAACAACGCCGAAGTACATCGTGCGCACAGCATCTCGTCCCGGCGCGGCACAGATGTCGCCATGGCCGAGATGGAGATCAACTATTTCGGCCTGCTTCGCCTGGCGCAGGCGTTCGGTCCTTCGCTGAAAGGTCGCGCAGCCGATGGCTTGACTCACGCGGTAGCGTGGGTGAACGTGCTGTCGGTTTTTGCGCTGTCGAATTTTCCTGCACAGGGGACATTCTCGGCATCGAAAGCCGCTGCGCTTTCACTCGCTCAATGTCTTCGAGCAGAGATGATGCCTTTCGGCATTCGCGTGTTGAACGTGTTCCCGGGCCCGGTCGATGACGAGTGGAATCAGAATGTGCCGCCACCGAAAGTTGCTCCGTCCGCTCTCGCCGCTGCAATCGTCAAAGGGCTCGTTTCGGGTGTCGAAGATTTGTATCCCGGCGACATCGCACAGGAGTGGCTGGCGCGCTTGCGCGAGAACCCGAAAGCGCTGGAGCGCGAAGTAGCCCGAGGACAAATGTAATGAGCCCGACCACTACAGACAACCCGGTCGAGATCCTCTCGGCACTCACACGGGCGATCTCGAAAAAGCAGATTCGAATCGTCGACCTGACACAAACGTTGTCGCCCGAATTTCCGCAAATTACCCTCCCGCCGGAGATGGGGCAATGCTGGCCATTCCGAATCGAGGAAGTCTCCAGGTACGACGATCGCGGACCCGGCTGGTACTGGAACAATTTTTCGTGCGGCGAGCATACGGGCACTCATTTCGACGCCCCGATCCACTGGATTTCCGGCCGCGATCTTCCGAACAATTCGGTCGACACGGTAGTGGTTCAAAACCTGATGGCGCCCGCCTGCGTGATCGATTGCAGCGAACAGGCGAAACAGGATCCGGATTATTTGTTGACGGTGGCCGACATCGAAGCGTTCGAATCTGCGCACGGGAAAATTCCGGCAGGTTCGTGGCTGCTGATGCGCACCGACTGGAGCATGCGCAAAGACGCGGAGTCGTATCAAAACTACGATGAAACCGGGCAGCACACGCCCGGACCCGGCGCCGAAGCGGTGCGTTTTTTAGTGGAAGAACGCGACGTGCTCGGTTTCGGCTCAGAGGCGATAGGAACCGACGCGGGTCAGGGCTATCACCTGAAACCACCCTACCCCTGCCATTCGCTGATGCATGGGGCGGGCAAATACGGACTGCAATGCCTGACGAATCTGGATCAACTTCCCCCGACCGGTTCAGTGCTCGTCACGCCCCCTCTAAAAATCCTCAACGGTTCGGGAAGTCCCCTACGCGTTTTGGCGCTTGTCGCTCAGGACGGCTGACATACTTGAGTTCTAAACAGTTTATTTTGGAAAAACTTTCTTTAGCGAATAGCGTTTACTTATACAGCCCGATTTTGGCGCCTAGCTGGCACGTAATCTGCATTGTTTTGGTGAGGCAAAGCCTCTTTTTCATTAACCTGGAGCGTTCCCATGACTGAACCCATCGATATTTCGGCTACTTCCCCCGAAACCAGCGGCGATTCCCAACCGCAAGGCGCGACTCGCCGCCGGGTGCTGCTCGGCGGCATCGGTGCCGGACTCGCCGGTTTGATGCCTTTCGACATGGCGAATGCCCAGATCGTCGACAAGGGCGTTCTCAATATCGCGTACCCAGTCGACGTTCCTACATGGGATCCGAACGCCCTGACGGTGCCCGCCATTCAAGGTCTTTACGAGTCGGTCTTCGACTCCCCACTGCGGTTCTCCGCAAAGACCAAGCTCGAAGCACGCCAGTTCAAGGAATGGAAATGGGTCGACACCAAGGCCACCCGCCTTGAAGTGACCTTGCGCGACGATGTGCTGTTCCACGATGGCACCAAGATGACGATGGAAGACGTCAAGTACAGCCTGATGGAACGCGGCCGGGCAGACAAAAAGCTCGTAGTCGGTGCGTTTTTCAATCTCGCCGACGTGGAAATCCAGTCGCCGACCAAAGCCGTGCTGGTCTACACCAAGACCTCTCCTGCGGCTCCAATCTATCTCGGCTTCTATTCGGGCTACATCGTCCCCAAGGCCTACATGACCAAGGTGGGTCCGGACGGCTTCAACGCCAAGCCGATCGGCGCCGGCCCTTACAAAATGGTCGAGCATCAACGCGGTTCGCGCATCGTGCTCGAGGCGTTCGACAAGTACTGGGGTGGCGCACCTGCGATCAAGCAAGTCGTGGTGCAGATCGTTCCCGAACCTGCAGCTCGCGTTGCGCTGATCGAATCCGGTCGTGTTCAGCTCGCTACCCAATTGCCTTTGCGCGAAGTGATTCGCCTGAAGGACAAGGCAGGATTGCTGACCAACATTTATCCGGTCGCAGAAATCTACATGCTGCGCATCCCGAACTATGTGAAACCCTTCGAGAACGACAACGTTCGCAAGGCGATGCATCTGGCTATCGACTCCGCTGCTTTGTCGAAGGCGTTCTATGGCGGTGTCGCTAAGCCGGTGTCCGTGATGATCAACAAGGGTGCGTCCACCGACGTGCCGGAATTTAATTTCCCTTTCGACAAGGCTGCGGCCATCGCAGAACTGAAGAAGGCTGGTTATGGCCCGGGCAATCCGGTGAAGTTCACGCTGCTCAGCACAAACGGCTCTTTCCCGAGCGATTTCGACATGGCGCGCGCAATCGTGCAGATGTGGAAGTCGGTCGGCATCGAAGCGACGATCGAAGAAACCACACAACCCAAACTGCTTGAGGCATCGCACTTCAAGAAAGTCACCGGCGTGATTCTGTACAACTGGGCCAACCATACCGGCGATCCGGAAAACACATCCGGCCGCATGCTCGACCCGCGTGGACGCTTCGCAACCTGGAACGACCCGGCGCTCGAACCTCGCATGGATGCGTTGTTCTCGGAACCCGATGAAGCCAAGCGCATCGCCGGCTACAAGGCACTGCATCGTGAAACGTCCGAAAAATCCTGGGCGATCCCGATTCTTCAGGCGGTATCGACCATGGCTTACGCACCCCAGCTCAGCCCGGTACCGTTCGAGAGCGGTTTCATTCTTCCCGCCGAGTACAAATACAAATAAGCCCGATCTGATCGGTTCAACGATCGGTCGATAAGTTCGTCAACTAACCACATGAACAGGACGGGTGTCGGGAAATAAAAAGACACCCGTCCCGGTTCAACGAAGTAATGTTCCAACTGACTTGCGCGATCGTTTTTCGCCGCCTCCTGGTGGCAATTCCGACGCTATTCTTTTTGTCCCTTGTCGTATTCGTCGTGCTGCGTTTGCTGCCCGTCGATCCGATGTCCATGATGCTGGCGCCATCGGCAACCGCCGCCGACGTGGCCGCGCTCCGCGCACAACTCGGATTCGACAAACCCCTTCCGATTCAATTCCTCATCTGGATCTGGGACGCATTGCGCGGCAGCCTGGGCAACTCGCTCAACTTCCGCCAGCCCGTCTCGCAGCTGATCATGATCTCGCTACCCGCGACGATCGAGCTCGCGCTGACCAGCCTCTTCATCGCGCTGCTGATAAGCATCCCGGGCGGGGTCATCGCCTTCGTGCTTTACAAGCGCAAAAGAGAAGCAGTCGCCGACCTGACGGTCACGCTCATGCAGTCGATCCCCTCTTTCCTCTGGGCGCTGCTACTGATCATCGTGTTTGGCGTGCTATGGCCCATTCTTCCATTCAGCGGCCGCACCGGGCAGAACGTCGTGTTGCCGAACATCACCACCATGGTCACCATCGACCTGCTCATCACGGGCCAATTCGCCGCCTGGTGGGATGCGGTTCAGCACTTGCTGCTGCCCTCAATCGCGCTGGCGCTGAGCTTTGCGCCCCTCATCATTCGAGTTCTGCGCTCCGGCCTGATCGACGCAGCGAACGAACCCTATGTGGAAGTGGCACGCCTTCGCGGCATCTCCGAAACGCGAATCCTGTGGGTTCACATGCTCAAAAACGCCGCCCTGCCGACGATCACCATGATCGGCGTGCAGTTCGGCTTTCTGTTCGGCGGCGCATTGCTGGTCGAGCTGATCTTCGGCTTTCCCGGCATCGGCAACCTGATGGTTCAGGCCGTCAAGACCAACGACCTGCCACTCATTCAAGGCATCGCACTTGTCTTCTGCGTGCTGATGCTTGCGATCAATGCGCTCGTGGACGTGCTGTACGTCTTCCTGAATCCGAGACTTAGAAACATATGACGAACGACGTCACCACGCCTCTCGCAACTTCTGTCACCCCTGCGGTAATTGCCGTCGACGACGCAGCGCCGTTGGTTTCGCAGAACGAGCAAAACAAAATGGCCCCCCAGATGTCGGTTTGGGGACGGCTCATCCGTCAACCGCGAGTCGTCATCGGCGGCACGATTCTTCTGATCGTTGCCATCTGTGCGATCTTCGCCCCGCTGATCGCACCGCACGACCCGCTCGAGCAGGATCTGCTGCATATGCTGTCGCCGCCCATCTGGGCCGCAGACGGCGACGCCTCGTTTCCCCTGGGCACCGACAGCCTCGGACGCGATGTGCTGAGTCGTGCGATTTACGGATCTCGCGTCGCGCTGCTGGTCGCGATCGTCTCTGCGTTCGGATCGACGATCGTCGGCACCTTCCTCGCGGTCGTCGGCGGCTACTTCGGCGGACGCCTGGATCGCACCATCGGCTACATCGTCGATCTGTGGATGTCGTTTCCGCCCGTCGTGCTGTCCCTCATCCTGCTGGTCGGACTCGGCACCGGCGTCGACAAGGTGATTCTGTCTGTGGTGCTGGTCGACTGGACCCGATTCTGTCGCGTGGTTCGAGCAGACGTTCTGGTAACTCGGCGACGCGATTACGTGCTTGCTGCACAGCTCATGGGCTTCTCGCATTTCCGCACCATGGTCCGCGAAATTCTGCCAACGGTTGCTCCTCTCATGATCACCTTGTTCTCTATAGAGATGGGCGTCGCGATCATCGTCGAGGCCACGCTATCGTTCATCGGCTTGTCGGTACCGCCGGACATCACCACCTGGGGTCAGATGCTGGCCGATGCGCGCGGCGATATTCAAAGTGCACTGTGGGTAATGCTGGTGCCGGTGTTTGCGATCATCGTGACCGTGCTCGGCTGCAACTTGCTGGGTGACGGTCTGCGTGTTGCGCTCGATCCGCGTCTGCGCAAGCGCGGCGAATAAGCGAAGTCCCCAGAGCGAACGAATAGAAATTTCACACGATGCTATCCATCATCAATCTCACACTCACCGCGAAGATCGGCGGCAAGTCTGTCGACATGCTGCGCAACATTTCGCTGTCGGTAGCAAAAGGCAAAGTGCTCGGTCTGGTCGGCGAATCCGGCGCCGGAAAAAGCATGATCGGCCGTCTGATTTCGGGTCACGTGCCTCCGGGGTTTGCAGTCACGAAAGGCCGCGTGCTTTTCGACGACAAAGATCTGCTGTCGATGAATCACACCGAATGGCGCAAGCTGCTCGGAAGCCGCATCGCCTTCATTCCGCAGGAACCACTCACTGCACTCAACCCGGTCTACACCATCGGGCAAACCTTCAATGAACATTTGCGCCTGATCGGCATTCCTGCAGGCAAGCGCGCGAAGATGATCATCGATCAACTCGGCTCGGTGCATTTGCCCAAGCCCGATGAAATCGTCAAACGATATCCGCACGAACTGTCCGGCGGTCAATGCCAGCGCGTGCTGATCGCGATGGCGTTCGCTTCGAATCCTGCGCTGATCGTGGCCGACGAGCCGACCACTGCACTCGATGTCGTGAGCCAGGCACACGTGATTTCGCTGCTGGCAGAACAACAGCGCCTGCACAAGACAGCCGTCATTCTGGTGACTCACGATCTTCGACTTGCGGCGCATGTGTGCGACGAAATCGCGGTGCTTTATGCGGGCGAGATGGTCGAGTACGGCCCTGCAAAAGAAGTGCTCCGTCATCCGCGCCATCCGTACACCCGCGCGCTTCACGATGCGACGCCGGACGTGCAGGGCGATCAGCGCAAACTCCCGAATCTGGGGGGTCAGATGCCTGGTGTGTCCGCCCTCGCAGATATCGTCGGATGCCGTTTCGCGGCGCGTTGCCCTACCCGCAACAACGAATGCGAAAGCACGCAGCTCGAGTTGCGCGAATCGGCACCGGGACACTTCATTCGGTGCTCCACGATTTGCGAAGTGAAGACCGACAGCACGCATATACCGCCTGCCGCAAGCTTCGAAGGATCGGCGACTCCAAAAGGCGACGAAACCGCAGCGCCGCTAGCCGACCTGCAGAACGTCACGCTGCGCTACACCGCACGTCGCGGCATCGTCGGTCAACGCAAGGTTCATTCGCTAGCAGTGGATGGTATTTCCCTGCAGGTGAAGCCGGGCGAATTCGTCGGCATCGTCGGCGAGAGCGGAAGCGGCAAGAGCTCGGTCGCGAAGCTCATCATGGGCGCAGAAACGCCTAGCGAAGGCAAGATCCTGATCAACGGAAAAGACCGTTTCACGAAAGATCCGGAAGTGCTGCGCCTCACGCGTGAGCATGTACAGATGATCTTTCAGGATCCGCACTCTGCGCTGAATCCGCGTCGCTCGGTCTACAAGCTGCTGACGCAAGCATATGAAATCGACAAGCTGCCGGACACCGTGGCAGACCAGCCGCGTGAGAATCGCGCTGCACAACTCCTGGCCGATGTGGGACTACCCGGCGATTGCCTCGAGCGCTTTCCAACGCAACTGTCGGGCGGACAAAAACAGCGCGTCAACATCGGGCGCGCGCTCTGCGTGATGCCGAACCTGATCGTTGCCGACGAAATCGTGTCGGGCCTTGACGTCTCGGTGCAGGCGCAGATTCTCAATCTGTTGCTCGAACTCGGACGAACCCACAACATCGCGCTGCTGCTCATTTCGCACGATCTGTCCGTTGTTCGTTACCTGTGCTCGCGGGTCATCGTCATGCAGCGCGGCAAGATTGTCGAACAGGGTCCGACGGACGCAGTGTTCGCTAATCCTCAACACCCGTACACCAAGCTGCTGCTAGGTTCGGTGCCATCGGCAGACCCGTCGATCAAGTGGCCCCCAGAGCTCGCAGCAGCTTAAGTTTTTTTCCCGATCTGAAATGCACGTCGCTTACTACGTCATCTATCGCCACCCCGACGCCGCGGCGCGAATCTCGAAGTCCGACTACGACGCCATCGTGGAGTTGATCAAGGCCACGCCGAAGATCAAACGCGCTCACATCTACACGCCCGAGAAGGCCAAGGACATCTACACCGACGATCCGCCGTCGCCCATCTTCGGCATGCAGCTCGACTTCAACTCTCTCGAAGACCTCGAAGCTGCAATCGACGCGGACGGGCATTTGCAAAAGCTTGCAAATGGCGCTTGGGCGAGCCTTGCGCCATGCGCCGTCGAACAGCAGGCGATGAACTGCCGACCGTTTCCGGTGATCGACGCAAAGTACCAGGTGAAGGCCGATGATTTGCCGTGCAGCTATCTTGTGCACTATCCCGGTGCGGCAAAAGATTTCGGCGAATGGATCAATTACTACCTGACCCACCATCCGCAGATCATGAAAGACTTTCCGAAGATTCGCGAAATCGAAATCTTCACCCGGGTCGACTGGCTGGATGCAATGCCATCGAGCTGGGAGCGCGTGTATTACATGCAGCGCAACAAACAGATCTTCGATAGCGCTGCGGATCTGGAAGCGGCAATCCAGTCGCCGGTGCGCCACACCATGCGCGCGGACTTCGAAAAGTTTCCAGAGTTCAGCGGGAGCAATCTTCACGCACCCATGGCGACTCTGATCCTCGACTTCTGAGGCCTACAGGATCTGAAAGCTCTCGTATGAATGGCCCCGAAGGGCCTTTCATTTTTCCGCTGAACTTTCGCCCAGGATCAGATCGGCCATCAGGTCTGAAATTCTGTCGATATCCCGCAAATCGCCCAAACGCATGTTGATGACGAATCCGTCGTGCGCCATCCAGATGATGTGCGACATATCCGAGTTACGCACCACGTGGTGGCGATCCTCGGGCAGGCATTCCAGCATCAGATCTGTCACGAAGGTCTCGACATGCTCCAGCAAATTGTTGGGTTTGCCCATTTGTTCGGGAGCCGAGGCCAAGGCTTCCATGAGGGTGTTCGCGAATGAGTGATCAGCCCCGGGAATGTCCCGCCAGATACCGATAAAGATGCGTTTGAGACGGGTTCGGGGTGTTCTGAACTTCAAAACCGAACGGCGCAAAGCATTGAGGTTGGTCTCGGTCCAGGGTCTGTAAATTGCATACAGGATGGCCAGTTTCGAATCGAAGTACACATAGAGATTCGCCACCGTCATGCCGGCAGCCCTGGAAATCTCCGACATCGTGGTGTTCGTGTAGCCCTTTCGGGAGAAAAGATCGAATGCGGCCTCCAGGATGGCTTCGCGCATTCCGGCTTTTTTGACTTGCACTGATGACTCCGATGGGTTGTCCGAACGCTCCGAAACATTTCGGACACGTCGGTATTCTAGCGGCGGGCAATTTGTAAATAGCGCCTTTTTCACTCGTAAAACGGGCATGGATCGTGCAAATGTATTGACTCGGTTTTCGAATCAAAACAAAATAGCATTCAATATTGAGAGCTTTTTCCACCCCCGGTGAAGTGCACCGTTCGGTGGAACGGGCTAAACGAAAGGCCCACAGATGAGTGTCCCCCACGAGTGCGGAGCCAGCGCCGCTAACTCAACCACCAACTCAGCCGCAAAGTCGGTCACCAACGACGACATCAAGGCGTTGATCAAGCCTGAGGCAATCCACAAGCACGTCTATACCGAACAGGCCATCTTCGATCTGGAGATGGAACGCATCTTCGGCAAGGTCTGGCTCTACGTCGCGCATGAAAGCCAGTTGAAGAACCCGGGCGATTTCGTTCGTTCCCGCATGGGCACGCAGGAGGTCATCGTCACGCGAAACGCGAGCGGCGAAATTCATGTGCTCAAGAACCGCTGCTCGCATCGAGGCGCTTCGGTCTGTAGCGAACGTTCTGGCAATACCAAGGCCTTCGTCTGCAGCTATCACGCATGGGCTTTCGGCATGGACGGCACTTTGCAGGCGGTTCCACATCGTCAGAGCTATCCGAAAACTTTTATGTTGAACGCTCCGGAGAATGCGTTGCAACGCGCACCTCGCGTCGAGAGCTACCGCGGTTTCGTATTCGCAAGCCTCTCGCCTACAGGCCCTTCTCTTTCCGAATTCCTCGGCCCGATGACCGGCGCAATCGACAACCTTGTCGACCGTTCGCCTACAGGCAAGATCGAGATTTCCGACAGCTCGTTTCGCCTCGAATACAAGGGCAACTGGAAGCTGCATCACGAGAATGCGAACGACACGATTCACCCTGGCGTAGTTCATGAGTCGTCTGTGAATACTGCGCGCGAACAAGCTCGTGCCGACACCGAATTCGATAGCGGCCAGACCCGCGAAATGCTGGAAGCCAATGGCTTCGGACGTCGCGAATGGGAGAGCATCGATCTCTACGCGTTCCCCGGTGGTCACAGCTACATGGGCGGCATTTACAAAAGCGGATTGCTGGCGCGCAAGGAGAACGATCCGGTTCGCGAAAAATACGTGGGCATCATGAACGAGGCTTACGGTGCAGAACGCGCTGCCGAAATTTTGAACCTGGACCGATTCAACAACCTCGTCTATCCCAACATCAGCGTCAACGCGCAGTTCCATCAGCTGCGCATCGTTCATCCGATCGCTCCCGACCGCACGCTTGTAATTTCGCATTGCTTCAGGCTCATCGGCGCTCCAGACGAAATCTTCCATCGCGCAGTTCGATTCCTTACCAACCTCGGATCGCCCGCATCCATGATCTACATCGACGATGCGGAAGTGTTCGAGCGTTGCAATACCGGTCTGCACGGCGACACCGGCATGAACTGGATCAACATGCAACGTGGTGCAGGAATGGAGACTGCGGTGCATGCAGGTGGCGTCATGGCCACCGCCACCGAAGCGCCGATTCGCGCGCAGTACGCCGCGTGGCTCGATCTGATGACAGCGGAGGAAGCGTGATGAACGCACCAGTTTCACAGGCCACACTTGCTGCAGCACACCCGATCACGCTGGAGGCGGTGCAGCAGTTTCTCTTCAAGGAGGCGCGCTGCCTGGACGAATCGCGCTTCGACGACTGGCTCGCCCTTTACGCGGCTGATGCAACCTACTGGATCCCGAGCGCCCGCGATCAGACCGATCCGCTGAATGTGCCGTCGATCATTTATGAAAACCGCGATGTGCTCGAGATGCGGGTTCGGCGCCTTGCAAGTCCGCGCACCTACGCTGCAGCTCCGAAGCCGTACACCACGCATTTGATCGGCAACGTGGCGATCGACGAGATTTCGTCCTCCGGCGACGAATGCACCGTGTACTCGGTGGTTCACATGCACGAGTACCGGGACGAGCAGCGCCGCCTGCTGTCCGGCCGCGTGAAGCATGTGTTGCGTCGTACCGGCGACAGCTTCCTCATTGCCTCCAAACGCGTGGACAAAGTCGATTGCGATTCGGTGCAATCGACTTTCATGATCCCGTTCTAATTTTCGAAAAGAGCATCGAGTGGCACGCATCGTCAAGATCATCGAGAAAACAGTGAGCCTGTCGTCGGGCATGCGAAATGCCGACATCAGCTTCGACGAGATGACCGCGAGTGCACTCGTGGTCGTGTCCGATGTGATCAGGAACGGGAAGCCGGTCACTGGCCTCGCGTTCGATTCGATCGGACGATACGCGCACGGAGCCCTGCTCAAGGAACGATTCATCCCACGCGTGATGTCGGCCGATCCTAAAAGCTATGCATCGGAAGATGGGCAAGGCATCGATCCATTCAAGGTGTGGGCCATTGCGATGCGCAATGAAAAAGCAGGCGGTCATGGCGAGCGCGCCGGTGCGGTCGGGCTTCTGGACTGCGCGATCTGGGACTTGCAATCGAAGCTCGAAGAGAAGCCACTCTGGAAGGTTTTGAACGAAAGATTTCCGGGCGCCAAGACACCGTCTCGCACGCCGGTGTACGCCAGCGGCGGCCACTATCGCGAAGGCGATCCGGTTGAAGGCGTACGCGCCGAAGTGGCTGCCTATCACGACCTTGGATATCGCCGATTCAAAGTGAAAGCAGGCGGGGTCGCGCTGGCTACCGACATCGCGCGCATCGAAGCGTTGATCGATCTCACCGGCGAGTCCGGCAAGCTCTCGATCGACCTGAACGCGGGACTGACTGCCGCAAACTTCGAAGAATCGATGGCGGCTTTTGCGCCGTATGGCCTCGCGTGGGTCGAAGAGCCCTGCGATCCGCTCGACTACAAGCTGCTGTCCGAAATCGTGGGCGTGTATTCGGCCCCTGTCGCAACCGGCGAGAATATTTTCTCGCTGCCGGATACGAAGAATCTTCTTCGTCATGGCGGAATGCGACCTGAAATCGATTTGCTGAATGTCGACATTTCGCTGAGCTACGGCATTACCGATTACGTTCGCATTCTCGACATGATGAAAACCTTCGGGTGGCATCCCAGCGCTTGCATTCCGCATGCAGGACATCTGTTGTCACTGCATGCTGCGGCAGGTCTTGGCCTGGGCGGTCACGAGACCGCGCCGGGACACGATCTGATCGGTGGATTCCCCGAAGACTACAAGCTGGTCGACGGTCACATCACGCTTAGTGACATTCCTGGCGTAGGACTTGATCGAAAGACCTCTTTGGCGTCAATATTCGCAGACATGATTTGATTTAAACGACTGCCCCCACCCGTCATCACAGCAAACAGCAACAGCATCAAGGAGCTCCACATGATCAAAGCCAAGATCCGCCATATCGCAATGCAGGTTCCCGACCTCGAAAAGGCCGCGGCCTTTTACGAATCGACTTTCGGCCTCGAGCGCGTTGCGGAGGCAAAGTCTCCAATAGGTGATGCAGTGATGCTGACCGACGGCACCATGAACTTCACGCTGTTGAACTTCCCTGAAGGAAAAGGCGGACAGTTGCACGGACCCGATTGGGCCGGCTATCACCACATGGGTTTTGTCGTGGAAGACGAAAACGCAATTGCGGAAAAGATCGAAGCCAACGGCGGCAAGTTCTTCATGCGCCTCCCCAATAACTATCCCGGCGTGGACGCCGAAGCCAAATTCAAGGATCCATTCGGCGTCGTGTTCGATATTTCCGAGCATCCGTGGACCATCGTGAAAAAAGAAAAGGTCGAGCAAGCCTGATCGCCCGATCGCTGGATCTCTTGAGCGCTGACTCCATTTCACAAAAAGACATCGCCATGGAACTCGAGACACGCCTGCCACCGACGTATCGTTTCGATCGAACCTTCGAATACAACGCGGCGCAGGGGCCCAGATTCGATGGCGAGTTCCCGGCGGTGCCCCAGGTGCCAATGAAGAAGTTTCTCGGGCTAGACGTGAACTCGCGGTTCGGCGTTGCAGCGGGGCCAGCAATCAATTCGAAGTGGACCTCGTTCTACGGTCGCATGGGCTTCGACATCCTCACGTACAAAACAGTACGAACCATCGAACGTCTGGCTCATCCGGTCCCTAATTGGCTTTATCTCAAGCCAGGCACGCCCATCGAGAACTCCGAAGCGCCGCAAGTGGTTACCGACGTAGAACCGGGGAACCCCTTGTTCGCGCCGGTGAGCGGATCGATCGGAACGCCCTCCGCGCCGATCGAGTTCTGGCAAGCCGATATCGCTCGTGCTCGCGCCGCCCTGCTACCCGGACAGATCCTCATCGTCTCGGTCATCGGCACCGCGTTGCCCGGCATGAGCCAGGACGATTTCGTTCGTGAATACGAAACACTTGCCGCCATGGCACGCGAGGCTGGCGCTCAGATCGTCGAAGCGAATCTTTCTTGCCCCAACGTCATCGAGGAAGAAGGCGATACGTTTTCGAATCCCGAGCTGTCCGGGCAAATTGCAGCGGCATTGCGTCGTGGCGCAAAGGATTTACCTACTCTCCTGAAGATCGGCGAGATCGAAGGCGACATGGCGCCGTTCATGCGCGCCACGGCACCCCACGTGAACGGAATCGTGCTGCTGAACGGCGTATCCCGAAAAATCGTCGACGAACACGGCAACCCGGCTTATGGCAAGGGCCGCGAACGCGCGGGTATGCAGGGATACGCACTGCACGGGTTGGCGCTGAAGCATGTTCGCCAAGCCGTGGAAACCATCAGAAAAGAGCACCTCGATCTGGCAATCGTGGGCGTAGGCGGTGCGTGTACGCCCGACCGAATCGGCGCGTTCATCGAAGCGGGTGCAATCGGTACGGTTGCGGCCACAGCGGTGGTGCTGAATCCGTATCTGGCGGTCGAGATGAAGAAGGATCGGCCGGATATTTGATGGCGTGGCGATAATGCATGCATCACACACAGACCAGTTAGCCACCTTCGCTTCCCAGTTGAAGTTTGCAGACATCCCTGAATCGGTCGTCCGCAGGACTGAAGATTTTTTGGTCGATTGGTTTGGCTCTGCCATCGCAGGTAAGGACTCGCGGCCCGTCGCGTCGATCGCAAAATTCGCCCGTGCGATGGGTCCATCTACCGGGCCCTGTGAAGTGCTGACCGGTCGCACGTTCAGCAGTCCGTACTTCGCGGCAATGGTCAACGCCGCAGCATCTCAAGGGATAGAGCAAGACGACGTCCACAACGGCGCTGTGTTCCACCCCGGAACGAACGTGTTCCCAGTGGCAATTGCGGTCGCGCAAGCATTCGGGAAATCGGGCAAGGACTTGTTGACCGCATCGGTTGCAGGCTATGAAACCGGCATCCGGATCGGTGAATTCCTTGGGCGTTCGCACTACAAAGTTTTTCATACCACGGCCACTGTCGGAACCTTCGCTGCGGCAGCTACCGCAGGCAACCTGTTAGGTCTCAGCCCAGCGCAGATGCTTCATGCATTCGGCTCCGCTGGAACTCAAGCGGCCGGCCTTTGGGAGTTCCTTCGAACCGCTGCAGACTCGAAGCAACTGCATACCGCGCACGCCGCCTCCGCAGGGCTCATGGCGGCGGTGCTTGCCAAAGACGACTTCACCGGCGCTGCGGCGATTCTGGAGGGTGTTCAGGGTATGGCAGCAGGCATGTCGACCGACGCGGTTCCTGCAAAAATTTCCGATGGTTTGGGCACGCGCTGGGCTACAGCCGAAACGTCGTTCAAGTTTCATGCCGCCTGTCGTCATACCCATCCCGCTGCGGACGCATTGCTCGAAGTCATGAGGTCGAATCATCTGCAGCCCGCAGATATTGCGCACGTGACGACCCATGTGCATCAGGGCGCGATCGATGTACTGGGACCGGTAGTCGATCCTAAAACCGTTCACCAGGGGAAATTCTCGATGGGGACGGTGCTTGCGCTGGTCGCGCGATTCGGTCATGCGGGCTTGGTCGAATTCGATGAACATTTCGACAAGGCACCCACAGTCGAGCTGCGCAATCGAATCGAAATGGTGCTCGACGAAGAGGTCGATGCTGCTTACCCGCGCCGATGGATCGGCAAAGTCACCGTGAACACAATCGACGGTAGAACGCTGACCGGCCGGGTCGATGAACCCAAAGGCGATCCGGGCAACACATTGAGCAGACAAGAGATCATCGACAAGGCGCATCGCCTGGCGTCGTTCAGCAAAGGCGCAACCCGGGATGAAATCGATCGGACTCTGGAGATTCTCTGGAATATCGAAACAGCGAAGACAGTAGGTCGTCTGCTCTAGTTTCATTTAGCCGAATTGGATTCACCCGAACCGGCCTGCCAACAGATCGCCGTACCCCTGAGGGCGATCTGCAATATCCAGAAGCTTCAGGCACTTCCACACTGCGGCCTGATTGCTGGTGACCACAGGAATACCTACGTGGTCCTCGATCTGCTGCACCACCGATCCGATCTGAATTCCGGCGCAGCTGATCAGCATGCCATCCGCGCCGTTGAGATCGAGCGACTTGATCGTCTGGACCCATGTCGATGGCGGAATGGATCCTTGCTGTATAGGGTTCTCACAAGGAATGCCGCCAGATGAAACCACTTTGTAGCCTCGCTCTTCGAGATATCTGATTTCCTCGTCCACGACTTCCTGGTGATACGCAGTGACAAGCGCAACGTGCTTCATGCCGGTTGCGGCCATCGCGTCTAGAACCGCTTCGATGGTGGTGGTGGACCGAATGCCTGTCGCCTTCAGCACTCGATCGTTGATGTTCTTTGGACCAGCCACCATGCTGGCCGCAGTGCAGTTGAAAAGAATCAGATCGACCGCGGCATCGGCACAGAGCGATGCATGGCTCTCGACCTCGTTGGCGAGCTTGAGATCGTCCTCGAGACGGGACGCTTTGAACGGCATGCGCGTGGTGAGAAATTGCACACCTTCGGGCGCCATGAGTTGCGGTTCATAGTCGCACTGCCCACCCGAGGGGTAGAGCTGCCCTATGCGGGCCTTGAAGCCATAGCCGAGTGACAAAGGAATCTCCCAAGATTGCGTCGAACGCGATGATGCGTATTTGTTTTTAACAGAACGCCGCCCAGCAACTATTTAAGAGTTCATTAATTTGCCGCACCAATACTCTCGGCATGCGACTCCTGCTTATAGAAGACGACGAGATGATCGGAAAGGCCATGCAGCGCGGCTTGACCGATGCTGGCTTTGCTGTCGATTGGGCCCACGACGGGCGGACTGCAGAGCTTGCTCTTGAAAACGACGTGTACCAGATCGCCATTCTGGATCTCGGGCTTCCGAAAAAGGAAGGAATGGACATTCTTCGCGATCTCCGTCACCGAGACAACTCCATACCCGTGATCATCGTGTCGGCACGCGATACCGTGTCCGATCGAATTGCGGGCCTTCAAGCAGGTGCCGATGACTATCTCCTCAAGCCATTCGATTTCAATGAACTCGTTGCGCGGATTCACGCGCTGATAAGACGGAATGCGGGTTCCGGCTCGCCAATTTTAAAAGTGGGCAGACTCACCCTCGATTCGGCACGCAAAGCGGTCACCTGCGATGGCAAACAGGTGGACGTATCTGCACGAGAGTTTTCGCTGCTCGAGGTTTTGATGCGCAGACCCGGATTCGTTCTCTCCCGTGAAGCGCTCGAAGAATCCCTGTACGGGTGGGACAGGGAAATTGGGAGCAACGCAGTCGAAGTTCACCTGCATTACCTGCGCAAAAAGTTAGGAACTGCCGTCATTCAAAACGTTCGAGGTGTCGGCTATCGCATTGCGGAGAGCAGTTGAAGTCGTTGGAGCGTTACCTGCTCGCCTGGATACTCGGTGCTCTCTGCATCGGATCTATCGCTCTTGCTGCGTTCTCTTATATATTCGCGCTCGATGAGATCAACGAGGCGTTCGATGCCGACTTGACCAATGTCGCAAAGGTCATTGCGGGCCTGCAGCGCAATTCGCCCGTAGTGCGCGACACCAGCGCCAAGCCACCGGCAGATCCCGATGACGAGTCGGAAATTCTTGTAGTCCTGTATACGCTCGATGGTCAGCGACTTCACTCGTCGGATCCCAAGATAAGCCTTCCGTTCACGACAACCGAAGGGCTTGTAACGAAGCGGGTAGGAAGCGAGGACTGGATCATCTACACAGACGTCCAGGGGGACAGCGTCGGACAGGCCGCGCAGCGAGTATCGTCGCGGCAACTGATGGCCGCTGAAGCCGCACGAAAAATGGTGGGGCCTTTGATCATCCTTATATTTTTCATCGCAGCACTTTTCATTTTTGCGCTGCGTCGCGGTTTGCGTCCGCTGGATCGGGCGGCTGTCAATCTTGCCGACAGAAGTGCGCGCTCCCTGAATCCGATTCCCGAGCACGAGGTGCCTCAGGAAATGAAACCTCTAGTCCACTCGATCAATGATCTGCTGGGCCGACTGGACAAATCCTTCTCCGCACAGCGTCACTTTCTTGCCAGCGCTGCGCACCAGCTCAGGACCCCCATCACTGCTATTCGGTTGCAGCTTCAACTGCTTCAAAAATCGCCGAGTCCGCAGGCCAGCCACGAATCGATCAGCGAACTGGCGCACGGGATCGATCGCCTTCAACATATCGTGGAACAGCTGCTCGACGTTGCGCGCACCGAGCCAGGGGCGGATCGAGTCGAAATCAAGCCAATGGCACTGGACGAACTGGTCAGGCAGGCCGTGGGTGCGCGTCACCGCATGGCGCTCGACAAGCAGATAGACCTGGGCGCCGTAGGCAATAGAGAAGTCAGGATCAACGGTGACGCGGACCAGTTGAGACTACTCGTAGAAAATCTGCTGGACAACTCTTTGCGATACGCGCCAACCGGGAGCATCGTCGACGCCATTACAGAGAAAACGAGCGACGGACGTGCTGTTCTACGCGTCACGGACAACGGACCAGGTATGCCCGCCTCCGAGCGCGCCACGGTCTTCGAGAAATTTAATCGTGGTGCGGACGAATTGGGTGTGGCGGCAGATATCCGCGGCAAAGGACTGGGTTTCGTGATCGTCAAGGCAGTCGCACATCGGCATGGTGCCCAACTAAGCCTTCACGAAAATCCGCAAGGACGCGGACTCGAAGTCAGGGTCACCTTTCCTCTTGCCGCGTAAGACACCGCCCTACTCCAGCGCCGAATCGGACCCAATCAATCGCGCACGTTCAGGTATTGCATGGAGAGATGTGCAGCCAGAAACAAAACGGCGGGTCCAAGAAGCATGGATGCCACTACATCACTGAAATAGTGGACGTTCAAATACATTCGGCTAAACGCGACGAGCAAGACCATGCATACGAAGGCGATTGACGCGAGAACACGCTTCCACGCGTCGTGCGTGTTCGCGAATACGAACCACAAGATGAAGCCGTAAAGAAGGGTCGCAGCAGTCGTGTGACCGCTAGGAAAACTGAATGAGCCCGAGATGGTGTGAGTCGCGAGAAACGAAGGTCGTGGACGCTGAAACACGAGCTTGACCAACGCGTTGAAGATCATGCCGCCCGGCACCGTGGCCAAGAAAACATTGGACCACCGCCTGTAGCCCGTCAAATAACCGGTAATTGCCAACACCCCGACGTACCCGGCAATCGCCAGGGTTTCGTGCATCCGGCTGATCCAGGTCATCGCCTCATAAACTCCGGGGTTCTTTTGCGATTGAAGCCACCCGGCAAGGCCCGAGTCCGGAGCGTGTATGCCCGTGCCGCCGAAAACGATGGCTGCCCACATCAAAAACAGAACGCCCATCGTCGCTGCCGCGATTAGTAATTTCCTGTCGGACAGGTAACGGCCAGTTTCGGATTGAATGGGTAGTAGTGATGCGGACATTTCGAATGCAGTAGTGCAGGTAAATTCAAATCAGAGTAGCAGGAGCATCCACGCAACGGGCTTAGGGCTGACTTAACCCCCGCAAGACCCTCAATGTCTGCGTGCGGCCGACCCATTAATGGCCACTTAATCTCGTCGACGCACACTCGCCACCAATGCAGCTCGAACTATTGATACGAAGAAATTCGCAGGCGCTTCAATACATTATTTTCGGGTGCCTTGCTGCGGCAGTGCATCTCGGTGTGGCCAGCCTGCTGATTTACGAACTCGCGTGGCATCCAGCTCTCGCGAATATTGCAGCGTGGCTACTGGCCTTCTGCGTATCCTTCGCGTGTCACTTTCGCTTCACATTCAACTCTTCCAACGCAAGGCTGTTCACAGCCATGACACGATACTTTTTCGTTTCGGCTGCAGGATTTTTCGTTGGCGAGTTTGCCTATGTTGCCGGCCTTTCCCACACCTCTGTCAGCCCTATCGTATTGCTGTTTTTTATTCTGCTCGGCGTGGCGATCGGAACGTTCCTGCTTAGCCGATATTGGGCTTTCGCGTACAAGCGTTGAAAGCGTCGGACGCAAGACGATCTCGGGTCAAGCGCCATAAGGCGATGCCGTCTTCACGAGTGACCGGTGCGACACCACACAGCTCCGTCAGGCTTTGCTGCAAGCTCTCGGGCCCTACGATCCAACTCACTTGTCGATCTCGAAGCGTACGACTCAAGCTTCCGTGGTCGATCAACCTCGCCGCCGCCAGCTCCGGCGCAAATTTCCCCGACTCGAACAGTTCTTTGCGCCAGTTGTCTCGCGCCATTGCATTCGCTTCCGACCAGTCGTCAACGACCGACACGATCATTCCGTCGAGCGCGTGACCGGAGTAAAACCCAAGATCGTAGTAGTAGGAACCGACCATATTGACGGTTTCGTCTGCCTGGCGCGAGCGTGCCAGCTCACGAGCCAGTAGGCGGGTCGATCCGCCAGGCCTTGAAGCAATTAGGGCTACAGCAAAGAATCCGACCAGTACGCACACCGTTAGGCTCGCTGCGAGGAGCGCGCGATTGCGCTGGGGATGCAACGCGGTCGGACGGCGCGCGAACGATACCGCGATCAGGAAGGCAACAGGCGCCATGACCGGAAATACATAACCCACGAGCTTCGATTGAGGAATGGAAAAAAATCCGACGATGCACGCAATCCATACCAGCATCAAAAGAAGCACCGGGTCTGAATTCCAGCGCTGCAACACTCGCGTAACCTCTCGCCAGTCGATCCACGCAAAAAAAGGAATGGAAGTGGCAAGCAGCACGGCCGGATAGAACCAGAACGGCGCGATATTGTTGAATCCGCTGCCGGTAAAACGAGTGAATTGCTGGGTGATGAAGAAGTAGTGAACAAAGTTCGGGAAGTACCGTTCCATCTGAACGAACCACGGAGAAGCGATCGCGAGAAAGATAACGATGCCGGGAATGGATATCAACGAAAGCATGATTTTCCAGCGGCCACGGAAAGTCAGCCAGACAACTATCACCATTCCCGGCAACACGACGCCAATAAGTCCTTTCGCGAGCATGCCCAAGGCAGCACTCGCATATGCGGCGACAAGAAGTTTTCCAGACGGTTGTCCTGACTCCAGAATCAGCACGACATGTGCCAGCAGGCAGATGGTCAGTGTGATGCAACCCGCCACCAACATATCGAGGTTTGCAAACTGACTGCCCAGAAAGCAAAGCGGCTGAACGGCAAATACGAGTGCCGACAGATAGGCTTCGCGCTGTCCAACCCACCGGCGGATGAATGCGTACATCGCCACAAGGCCGATCGTTCCACCAAAAATCGACGCTGCTCTTGCGGGGAGTTCGTGCGGTCCGAATGCCTGTAGCGCTGCACCGGTAATCCAGTAGAACAAGGGCGGCTTATGAAAGAAGGGCAGCCCGTCGAGGGTGGGCACTATCCAGTTTCCGGAACGGACCATCTCCCACGCAACTCCCGCATATCGCCCCTCGTCCGGAAGCATCAACGGGCGTATCCACGCAGTTGCCGCAAACCAAAGGAGCGCGACCAGAAAAACCATCGCCATATTTTTCAATGACGATGGCGGCACCCGCAATTTCATGTCGGCGCTTTCAGCCCGGACCCCAGTCTTGACTTGACGATATAGAGAGGTCGCTGTTTGACCTCGTCATAAATGCGACCGATGTACTCACCCACGATACCGATCGAGATCATCTGAATACCCAGGAACAGCATGAGCGTGACGACGATCGTGGTCCAACCGTTTACGTCGTTGTGATACAGCAAATAAGAGAGCGCCAGATAACCACCATACGCAAAGGCCGGCAGCGCGAGAGCCGCCCCGAAGATTGCAAGGGCACGCAACGGCCACGTCGTGAATGCAGTGAGTCCGTCGAATGACAATCCGATGAGTTTAAGAACGCCGTAATGACTCTCGCCGCTACTGCGTTCGGCGGGCGTGTACGGGATGGCTGCTGTCTGGAAGCCGACCCATGCGTAAATACCTTTCATGAATCGATTGCGTTCAGGCATGGCAAGAATTGCCGCGACGACTTGTCGGTCCATCAGCCTGAAGTCGCCAGCATTCGGTGGAATACGAACCCGAGTTTTCATATTCAGGAGCGAATAAAAAAAACTGGATCCGACTCGCTTGAAAGTGCTTTCGTCATCGCGATTCTCGCGAACGGCGTAAACCACATCCGCGCCCCTTTGCCATTTGTCCACCATCTCGGGAATAAGCAACGGAGGATGCTGCATGTCGGCATCCAGCATGACGACTACATCGCCATGAGCCTGAGCGAGCCCAGCCGATAGCGCAGCCTCTTTTCCGAAGTTTCGCGAGAGTCGAAGTGCAACGACGCCAGGAACTTCACACCACTGGTCGAAGACGCGGGTGCTCTCGTCGGTGCTTCCGTCGTCTACAAGAATGATTTCCCATTCGCTGCCGATTCGTGTCAGCACTCCGCAAAGCATGGGAATGAGCTTCCTAAGATTCGCGGCTTCGTTCCTGCAGGGAATCACACAGGACACACTTGGCCAACCCGATCTTTCGAAGGACGCCGACTTTTGATCGGTGGGTGCCATCGGAAACTCCGCCAATGCAGCCTCACTCGAGAAATTGATTAACACGCGTTCTCTTGTTTGCCAAAGTTCGGCGAGTCTATGAAGAGTTCAATTAGCAAATGCTTAAGCGTAAGAAAAGCGGAGCGAAGTTAAAGTAAAAAATTAGCGCTGCGCGCAATCGATTTCAAAAACATTCTTTCAATGCGCTATCAAACCTTTTCGGATTCATCTGGCCGTCACGAGCGGAGGCTATGCATATGCGTCGACGATTTCGGATCGGACGACGCCATGAATCAGGCCGTTTTCTCGTTGGCAGAACAAGGGCGAATTTCTACCGTCAGTTGCCAGGTCAATGGCGACGCATGGCGAAGTGGTGCAGCACGATTGAGAAATCGGGAATTCAAGATGCTCGAGACCGGATTGCATCTGGATCTAACCGAACACGGCGACGACCAATATCCGGTTCATCAAGGGTCGTTTGCCAGCTTTGTCGGGCTCGCTTGTCTACGCGCATTAGACAAGAAATGGCTGAGACGAATGATCGAGAGACAGCTCGATCTGTTCGAGGACACGATGGGAAAGCAGCCTGATCATGTGGACGGACATCTTCATGTGCATCAGCTCCCGCTCATACGAGAAGAGCTGACTCGTATTCTTGCAAGACGTTATTCGTTCAAACTGCCGTGGCTCAGGATCAGCGCCATGCATCGACGCCCGACGAGTGATTTCATGAAAAATCCATCTGGAATATTCAAAGAGCTGGTGATAAACGCGTTGGGCAGTAGCGCACTGGCGACATTGGCCGATGAAAACGGCTTTTCGCGTAGCGAACGCCTGCTGGGGGTTTACGGTTTCGAATCTTCAAAGGCCAGTTACAGCAATCTACTTGAGAGTTGGATTTCCGAATGTCGCACTGGCGACGTACTCATGTGTCACCCAATCATCGACCTGTCAGCCAATACGCGCCGAACGAAGGCTCGGCATAGCGAATTTCTAGCGCTTGGCGGCGATGCGCTTGGGAATTTGCTCCGCGAGCAATCGGTTTCGATTGCTCCGCTCAAGCCATAGATATCGCCACGCCAAGTAACAATTGAGAATTGGCGTAATGCTGTAATCACGCCATGACCAGCAATCCTGCCCCCGCCCGTTCCTACCTCGGCTATGTCGGCTTCATCGTGCCGGCAACCTGCGTGCTGGCCATCCTGCACTTCGGCCAGGACTTCATCAAGCCGATTGCGATCGCCGCGATACTGAGTCTGGTCATTGCGCCCATGGTGCGCAAGCTGGCCGCAACCGGTTTGGGGCGCACCACTTCAACGTTGATTTCGGTTCTGGCCGTCACGGCTTTGGTTGGAAGCCTCAGCGTGGTCATCGCAATGCAATTGGTGGATGTCGCCTCCGATCTTCCCCAGTACAGGAACGCGATCAAAACGAAGGTCGAATCGATCCGTAAAGCAACGGTTGGACCCTTCGAACAGCTCGATGCCGTCCTGAAAATAGAAGCGCAAACGACGGCCCCGCCTCCCGCAACGACATCCGCCCGGAACCGTGCACGGCTAAACAACACAGAGGGTCCGGTGCAAGTCGAGATCAGACCGCCGACCCAATCGGCGAGCGGCATGATCTCGAAAGTGTTGTCCGCCATTTGGGGGCCGTTGGGCGAGGCCGGCATCGTGCTTGTTCTGCTGGTGTTTATTCTGTTGGAGCATGAGTCGCTGGGCGACCGGTTCATCCGGCTATTCGGCGAAGCCGAAATGGGTGCGACGGTCCAGACACTCAACGACACGGCCAAGGGCGTCTCGAGATACTTTCTTTCGCAGGCCGTGGTCAACACCGCCTTCGGCATCGTTGTCGGTTTTGGACTCTGGGCAATCGGAATTCCTCACGCGGTTCTCTGGGGAACGCTGAGCGGCCTGTTGCGATTTATTCCGTACGTGGGGATTCTCGGCGCCGGCGCAGCCATTGCGGTGTTCAGTGCAGCGGTCGATCCGGGCTGGACGCTCATGCTATCCAGCATCGGGCTGTTTCTTGCGCTGGAGTTGGCCGTAGCGCATGTCATCGAGCCGCAGGTCTATGGGCATAGCACCGGCCTCGCGCCGCTGGCAGTCATTGTCTCTGCGCTCTTCTGGGGCGCCATCTGGGGGCCTGCAGGCCTTCTTCTCTCGACCCCCCTCACCTTGTGCATCGTGGTCATCGGGCGGCACGTCAAGGCGTTCGCTCCCATCACGATTCTTCTTAGCGAATCGACCGGGCTAAGTGCGGGGCAGCGTTTCTATCAGCGTGCGCTTGCCGGAAACGTCACCTCCATCGTGCAAGACGCCCGTAAATTTCTGCGACGCCGCACGGTCGCGAAGTACTGCGACGATGTACTGCTCCCCGGTCTCGCAATGGCCGGAACCGATTTCGCATTGGGACGCATCGATCTTCATCAGCGCAACCGGATCCAGTCGAACATCGTGATCGTCGCAGAGGCACTCACCACGACGCGAGTTGATCGTCGCACCGGACGGCGTGCACCTGTGTCGCTGGTGAACGCGAACGTAGGCGCGCATCTCAGACAACTGCGGGAAACGCGGCTGGGCAAATGGCAAGGCCCGCTCGATGTGCCGTCCAAATCGGTGGTCCTTTGCGTCGGCTTCGGCACCGAACGCGACGATGTGTTGATCGAATTGCTGGTGCGCTCTCTACGCCAGGACAACGTCGATGCACGCAGCGTCTCGCTGGACGAGCCTGCCGACGAAGCGATGAAAGACAAGTCGATTCTCGTGGGCACGGTGTTCATGGTTTATCCAGGCAAGGAAGGCTTGGCAGCCTGGACTGCAGCGGTCGCCGAGTTGCGTGAAGCTCTGCCCCACGCGATATTCGCCACCGTGAAACTTCGCATGGAAGAAAGTGTTGCAAGCCCGGTCGACGTTCAGCCTCAAGTCGATCTGATACTTCATTCGTATGCGGAAGCGGAAGGCTTCGTCCTGCAGGGCGGCGGTCCGCTTTAATCACGATTCAGGCACGATGAAACTGCTTCGCCTACTCGGATTGAGCGTTCTAACGCTGCTGGTATTTTTGTCTGCCATATGGGCCACCTTCGCCCTTTGGTACCAACTGCCCTTCGGTCTTGTCGGCCGCGCTGTGGGCGCCATCTTGTTTGCCACTTTTGCGGTTGTAGTGATTGCACTGTTGTGGAGAAGACGCGCAGCACGCGCTGTCCTGTCTTACAGCGTCGCATTGTTGGTCCTGCTCGGCTGGTGGAACCAGATCAAACCGTCGGATACGCGCGATTGGGCCGACGATGTCTCGCGTCATCTGCAATGGCAACTGAACGGCGACATTCTCACCATCACCAACGTCCGCAACTTCGAATGGCGAAGCGACACCGACTACACCGAGCGTTGGGAGACGCGAAGCTATGACCTGCGCAAGCTGAAGTCTCTTGACATGGCGGCGTCCTACTGGATGGGTCCGGTCATCGCACACACCCTAGTGTCCTTCGGCTTCGACGATGGGCAGGGCAAGCAGGATCAACTCGCCTTCTCGATAGAAATACGCAAGGAACGCAATGAGAAATTCTCGGCCATTGCGGGATTTTTCAAGAAGTTCGAGCTAAGCCTGATTGCTGCAGACGAGCGCGATATTTTGCGAGTGAGAACGAACGTGCGAAACGAGGACGTGTACCTCTATCGAGTCGCAATGAAACCCGAGCAGATTCGTGCGCTGTTGATGGCGTACCTTGGCGAAGCAGATCTGCTGCGGCGCGAGCCGCAGTTCTACAACACGCTAACCGCCAACTGCACCACCATCATTTACGAAATGGCCAAACGGATCGTCGATGGACTGCCGCTCGACTGGCGACTTCTCGCATCGGGCTACATGCCCGAATATCTTCGCGATGTCGGTGGTTTGGCAGGCCTGGCTCCAGAGCACGATCTGAACGATCTTCGGGCCAAAGGACGCATCACGCTGCGGGCGCTCGCTGCCAATGCCGATCCGGAATTCTCCAGCCGAATCAGGCAAGGAATTCCCGGAATAGCCGACAAGCCTTCCGCATCGAAGTAAGGCTCAGTGCCTCGCTAGAGCCGTGAAATCCGTGCACTGGTTCACGAATTTCCACTCCTTCTCCATCTTCACTCGCGTCTTGTAGGGAATCCCCTACGCGACGTTCCAGCCAAGCTGTCGGCATGTCGACTGTGCTTTGCGACTACTCGCTTCTCTCCTCAAAAAATACAGTTCATACATCGGTTCACGAAGAAGTACAGAACCAGTCAACAACAAACTTTAGAGGTGGAATGAAATGAACAACGCACGCAACATCGCTCTGATCAAGTCCGGCTTCGCAGCCTTCATCGGCGCCGCCGCCCTCACGATGGTGGTGTCCACCTCGGCGCAGGCTGCAACGGCTTCGAACACCTTCCAGGTCACTGCCAACATCTCCAGCAGCTGCATCATCTCCGGCTCGGCCATGAACTTCGGCACCGGCATCGACCCGATCGCCGCTGCCGTTCCCCTGAACGCCACTTCCAACCTCAGCGTGAAGTGCTCCAACACCACCCCTTACGTCGTGGCTCTGGATGCAGGCACTAACGCAGGCACCTCTTCGAACTTCACCGGCCGCAAGATCAAGAACGGCACCGCCACCCTGGCCTATCAGCTCTACACCGACTCGGCTCGCACCACCGTGTGGGGCAACGGCGTGGGCAGCTCTACCTCTTCGGGCACCGGCTCCGGTGGCACCCAATCGGTTGCGATCTACGGCCAACTGCCCGACCTCACCGGCGCCGTTCCCGGCACCTACACCGATACCGTGACCGTGACCATCACGTACTAATTCGACTACATCGAAAGCCAGAGACGTCGGCTCTCTGACAAATCAGTTTCCACCCTCGCCGTTCAGAACGGTTTTTAACTCCGGGATTTCGGTCCCGGAGTTTTTTTCACGATCCCCAATACGACGAATCCGCTTGCCAGAACGCAAACACCGACCCAAGCCGCATTGAACCCGCCCAGTTGCTGCGAGTAAACGAACGACAGGCTGGACCACAACATGTACGCGCTGCTCAAGCAAAAAATAGCGGGCAGTACTGGGTAGAGTGGAACGGTGAAAGGCCGCTCGATTTCAGCATCGATCTGGCGAAGACGAAACACCGACAGACCCACCAGCAGGAAGAAAAGCCAGAACACTGGCGCAGTAAATTCCACCATCGACTGAAACCCGTTCTTGAACGTGGATCCCAGCGCAATCAGTAGCAGGGCGAACACGCATTGGATGATCAGGCTGTTGCGCGGAACGCCGCGCGCGGCGTCCCACTCGGCAAGCAACTTCAACTGGGGCCAGTCGTTGCCCAACGCGCTTGCAGTGCGCGCTCCGACGATCAGAGTTGCGTTGATCGATGTGAGCGCCGCCGCTGCAATCACGGCGGCAATGAGTTTGCCGGCGGAGTCACCGAAGGCGGCCGTGAGGACGTCGGTCGCGACCGCACTCGATTTCGCCATACCCTGCAGCCCCAACACATACCAGTAAGCCCAGTTCACCAGCAAATACAGCACGGTGATGATCGCGATCGACGTGAGAAGCGCAGTGACGATGCTGCGTTTGCCTTTGAGATCGGCGCTGATGTAGGCGGCGTCGTTCCATCCGCCGAAGGTAAGCAGTACGAACACCATCGCGAAGCCGATGGACGACAGCGCGAGCGGCGAAGCGGGCTGTGCCGGCGCACTCGCTTGCACCGCCGAAGCATCTACGCCGCCACCCAAAAAAACGGATGCCGCTGCGACGACGATGAGAATGAGTCCGCCTACTTCGACGATGCTTAGCCATGCCTGCGTTTCGGCTCCATCGCGAATGCCACGCAGATTGATGAATGTCAGCAGCACCACTGCCAACGCTGCATAAATGGCGGGGCTGAAAGAGCCAAGCGACAGCAGTCTGGACATGTAGTCGCCGAAGACGAATCCGAGCAATGCAATCGATCCGGTAGTGATGACCAAAAAGCGGGCCCATGCGTAAATGAGCGCGCATCGCTTGCCGAATGCGCGCGAAAGAAAATGGTATTCACCGCCCTTGCTCGGGTAACACGAAGACAGTTCCGCATAACAGAGCGCGCCTATTGCCGACAGCACGCCACCGGCGATCCACACGCCGAACATCCAGGATACGGACGGCACGCTGGCCGCAACGATCGATGGCGCCATGAAGATGCCGGCGCCGATGACCAACCCTACGATGATGGCGATTGCATGCCGCATCGAGAGCGAACTGGGCGTTATCGCATCATGCGGTTCGGTGTTGGCTGCCTCTGCGGTGAACGCACCCGCTTTCGCGGAAGAAGAGCTCATCGGGTCAGTTGTTCAGAACGCGTGCGGCAACGGTCATCTCCTCCGGTCCGGCCACGATTCCCGCGATGGTCTCGGCCTGCCCATCGCGTGCAGCTTCGAACGCGGCTCCGGGCTGGCCGCGTTTGCCGATGGTTCCGACGATTCGATTGCCGTCGACCTTTCCATCGATCTGCAACAACGCACCGGTCCGATCGCGAACCTGGAATGCAATGTTCTCGCCTGACATGTGCGGACGAACGATGCTCGCAGTCAGCTGGCCGAAGGTGGCGCGGCCCTCTATGAACTGAAACTTCTGGGTGAAGGCGAACGATTCCGGCGCGGTCTGTATGCCGGGAGTGATCACGCGCCATTGGCCCGATGCATTGGCGGGCACGCGCCACAAATACATTTCGCCACCGGGCGCGCGCGCGACTTCATCGGGAATCCACTCGCCCATGTTGAACGAGTGAGATACGACGCGAGTTCCGGGTGTCATCCTGAAGAGGATCGGACGCAAACGCAGATTCAGTTCGGGCAGCAAGTACATCGTCACCACGGTCGCGCTTGAAAAGTCAGACTGGAAAATGTCCGCCTGCCGGAACGACACCTTGTCGGCCACGCCTGCGTCGCTTGCGAGCTTGCTGGAAAGCTCGACCATTTGCGGGTTGTACTCGAGCCCTTGCGCACGCGCACCGTGATTGCGCGCTGCAGCAATAGCAATCTTTCCATCGCCCGATCCAAGATCGACCACGCGATCGCCCGGTGTGACTTCGGCCATCTGAAGCATGCGGTCGACCACTGCGTCAGGCGAGGCAATCCAGATCACATCCTTGCCCGCTTGTCCACGGCTCGGCTGATAGGAACCAGCGGGCGCATTGGTCTGCGCACAAGAGATGGACGCGAGTCCGAACGCCGAAAGAAGTACGACTGCAAGGCTGCGACGGTGAGCGGCGAAAGACCTCATGAGATGCTCCTTCTGATGTGCCGCGAATCGTACGGGCAGATCGGAAAACGGGCAATTCGGAATTAAAGGCCTACGGATTCGGCTGGTTTGCCGGGAGGCGATCCGGCGTTGGCGCCAATCACACGCAGTTTGCGAAAACCTCGGCAATGCCTTCGCGTTCAACGCCAAAAGACAACATCACGCTGAGTAACATGCGGGCTTTCAAGGGGCCCAGGCGCCCTGGGTGGATCACCCCTCGACGCAGCAAATCGATTTCCATACCCACCGGCTCGTAGGTTGCTCGCAGCATGGGCCCGCCGCCCATCCGACCTGTGACGACCACCGGCATGACTGCTGCGAGCCGACCAGTGTCGACCGCAGAGGCATCGGGTACGTGGCCCCCGCCCATGAGTGCCAGCACGGCGCCCTTGTAGCCGAGATGATTCGCGTCGTCGGCAACCGCGCGGATCAACGCACCGGAATCGCCAAGGCCGACTGTGATGAGCGCAACCTCCGAAGGTGCCGAATCACGGGCGCGGCTGGATTGGATCGCAAACCTCAGCGCACGTTTCCATTCGCGCTGCGGACGACTCATCGCGACAACGCGATCCTCGACAATCTGAGCCAGCGGACCGGTCTGCGGACTCGCGAATGCATTGATCCGCGTCGGATGAACCTTCACCGCGTCGAAAGCGGAATAGGCTTCATCCAGCATCACGACCATCACGCCGTTCGTCTCGTTCGCCGCGTTTTCGATCGCCCAATCGGACAGCGCCACGCGCGCTGCCGCAAGCAAATTACCGGCTCCATCGGACGATGCGAGAGTCGGGTTGCGCATAGCTCCGGTCACCACGACTGGAATGCGAACCTCCAGCAAACAATCGAGAAGAAACGAGCTTTCCTCGATCGTGTCGGTGCCCTGCGTGACGATGCAGGCGTCGATTCGATTTGCAGCGGCATCTTCGGCGATGCGGGCCGCGACCTGCTGGATATCTGCAAAGCTCAGGTTAGGGCTGGTGACGCGCAGCAGGGTCTGCGTATCGATCTGTGCGAGCTTTCCCAGACCCGGTACCGCGGCGGCCAGCTCGGCTGCACCGAGTCCCGGCGTGACGCCACCATCCGCACCTTCCACCATGGCGATCGTGCCGCCCAGGGCGAGGATCAGCAGTCGTTTGTCAGACATGGACATCCTTTTTGTTGTTGCTGGCTGCGGTGTGTAGAAACCCTCTTGCCAAATTGCGCGCTTTAGCTCGACCATGCAATTGACGGATAGGAACGAAACCGGCATTGTTCTTGCGTAAATGGAATATGCAAGCGGTCGGCGGTACTGGTGTTCCCAGCATTGCAGCTGGGCCTTTTTGGAGCGTCATATGGAAGTCAAACAGCTTAAACATTTGCTCGCCGTGGCCGAGCACGGATGCTTCGTCAAGGCAGCGGAGTCCATTCACATTACCCAGTCGGGTTTGAGTCGAAGTATTGCGAATCTCGAAGCGCGGCTTGGGGTGCCACTGCTGGTGCGCAAAGCGAAGGGCGTCGAGCTCACGCCTTTCGGCAGCGTGGTGATGAACAGAGCTCAATTCATCGTGAACGAAGTGTCCAAATCGGTGCTCGAGGTACGAGCGCTCGAAACCGGTCAGGCAGGTCACGTGAGGATGGCAATCACACAAAACTATGCGCATTACCTGATTCCCGATGTGCTCTCGATTTTGCAAAAGGAACGGCCGAATCTGACTTTCGAGGTGATCACCGGCGGCTTCATGGATTTGGTGCAGATGGTTCGCGAAGGCGCAATCGATCTGGCATTCGGATTGCTCGGCCCGATAGACGACACCTCGGAACTCGAAATCTCTCACTTGCGCGAACACCATGCGAGCGTGATCGCTAATGCACGGCATCCGCTTGCGCATCAGGCCAAGGTTAGCGCGCAAGAATTGTCTGCCGCGCGATGGGCGACGATTCGCAGCGCTGGTTTCAATCGGAATTTCATCCATTTCTTCGACCAACGGGGCCTTCCTCGCCCTATCCAAACCATGAAAACGGATTCCATCGACTTGATCCTTAGATACATCGAGGAAACAGACGCACTTACCGTTCTGCCTGCCGACGTAGTAAACGACGCCCTCGAAGACGGAAGTCTGGTGACGCTGGAATGCGAAGCTCCGGGCGAAGTCACCCGACTCGGACTCATCACGCGCAAGGCGACTTTCATATCGCCGCATGTTCAGGAGATGTCCGACAGATTGCGCAAGGCCGTCATGCGATAAGCATTCGCTACCCCACGACTCGCGAAAACTCTTTGGCATCCAGAAAATCTGTAATGAGCGGCGCCAGCAAACCTACGCCAGTATCCAACGGCGCCTGTTTCACTTCAGTCAACTCCACGACGCTCGCCAAGGGCATCAACGCGGCAGCATTGGACGAGAAAACCGAAAGCGGGCTGCCGATGTTGATGACGCGCACCCGCGATTTGACCAACGGCAAACGATTGCGAGCGTCGTACTCGAACAGCGCTTTATGCGCCCACCAATCGCGGGGATACGAGCGAAGTTCGTCCACGAAGTTTTGGAATGCTCGCGCAAGAGGCATTGCCGATGCGCGTTGGGTCACGAAGTAGTCCCAGCGGTGGCGAAACTGATCGAACGATTCGCCTAAAGTCGTTTCGTGCACAAGCTTGCGACGCCACTCGATAGCATCGCTGCCTTCGAAGAATGGAATGCCGTTCAGAACCATTCGATTCACCAGTTCGGGGTAGAGCACTGCAAGCTCTATCGCAATCAACGCGCCGGTGTGATAGCCGAATATGTCTACCGGCTTGCGATTTTCCGAAGCCTTTTGCGTCGCTCGTATGGCCTCCGCAATGGCGTGCGCATACTGCGAGATATCGACCTGTTCACCAGGAGAGGCGGAGCTTCCATACCCCGGCGTATCGAGCGCGACGACTCGACGATTGCGTGCCATCAATCTCATCAGCGGTACAAATGTTTCGCCCGAATACGCAGTCGCATGCAAGCAATACAAAGGTGTGCGGGATTCGTTCGCCGCACCAGCCTCCAGATAGTGAACCTGGCCGAACCGAGTTTCGTTTGGCGCCGTATATCCGCGAACGATTTCGGAAATTTCGTCATCGACCACACCGACGGTTCTTGTCATCGTCAACTCTTCATGAACTCGACGATCATGTCCGTGACGGCTTCAGGTTGTTCGATGACCAAGTAGTGACCGCACTCAGGAATGATCACCATCTTCGAGTCGGGGATGATCTTTTCGATCTGCGCGAAACCGACGCCACTGGCACCCGGGCTGAACGGCGTCATGTTGTCTTCTTTGCCTGCAATCAGCAAAGTGCGCGCCTTGATTTTCGATACCAGCGGGGTGAGGTCTGAACGCTCGATGGCTTCGGTGCCGGCAATGAACGCTTCAGGCAAGGTGTGGCTGAATGCTTCCCGCATTGCAGCCAGCTGTGCCTGTGCTTCCGGACGCTCGTAATAGCTTCGCGCGAAGCCTGCAACAGAGGTCAAGTCGGCTACCGCTTCCATACCGCTCTCTCTGGCTGCGCGCTTCCAGGTGCCGCGCATTTCGCGAGCAGCCTGGTCATATCGGCAAAGGAAACACGAGAAGATCAGGCGATCGATGACTTCGGGATGACGCGCCGCCAATGTGAGTCCGATCATCGCGCCGAAGGAGGTGCCATGAATGTTGATCTTCTCGTAGCCTATCGCTTTGATGAACTCGAAAACTTCATCGGCAAGATCTGCCATTTCGCGTTTTCCGGCGGCGCCTTTGCTCTCGCCGTATCCGGGCATGTCGAAGTCGATGCATTCGAAATGTTGCGCCGAGAGCGGCGTGAGCTTTTCGAAATTGCGGTGTCCGAAAGCAGATCCGTGTATTTGAAGAAGCGGGGCACCGGTTCCCGTTTTTTTGTACCAGATCTCGGCACCGCTTGGAAGTTTGACTGTGGGCATTGAATTCGAATCTCCGATTTCTGAACTGTCTAGGCGATCTTCGCCAGCGAAACAAGCGGCTCGACACTCGATGCTTCGTCGAGACTCCAAACCGCATCGACGATTTGTTCTGCCCGGCCTGCAGGCAACACCGCATCGGCCATCTGCTTGAATACGCTCGCCAAATACTCATCGCTCATTGGATTCGTCGGTGTTCCGACAAAGAAATCGCAGTTGATGAAATCTTTGCTGCCGTCGGTGTATTCGATGTTCATCGACGCGCCTTCGAAAGTCTTGCGATTGGTGTCGGCGGTCAGATCGATGCGGTCGCGCAAATCCAGAATCGCGGGGTCTGTATACGCCGGCTCCTGCATTTCATCGAAGGTAAATTTCTTTCTAACCCAAGCCGCCGCCGCGCAGAACCGCAAATCGAATCGAGCGGCGTTTTCGCTGTCCGGATTACCGAATCGTTCGCGTCGCTCGTCTGCAATTTTCACGACGATGGGCTCAACGTTGAAGTTGATTCGCTTCACCTCGCGCCCGTTTGATCGCTGCAGCATTTGCAGCACCATTTCGACCGGCGCATGCGTGATGGTCTCGGTGGGCACTGTCTTGTAGCTTTGCCCGAAGATGCGCCAGGTCTTGCCGAGCGATTCGAGAACTCCATCGATTTTTTCTGCGGGCTCGTTCGAATACGACAGCAGCATCCCCTTGTCGCCTTCGAACGCGGTGCGCGGCGCGTCCAGGCCGCGTTGTGCAAGCTGGAACGCGGCGAGACCGGATTTAGCTGTCGCGCCGGTCACGTAAGACAGCGACATGCTTCCGACCGACACGTAGGTGCCGAACGCGGTGCACATCGCGATGCCCAAGGCATTGCGAAACTGCCGGTCGTCCAGACCGGCAAGGATGGAACATGCAGCTGCCGCACCGACACCGCCGACGAGTCCTGCCGGAACGAAGCCGCGGTAGTACGCAGTCGGCATAAGAATGGTCGCCACAGCGAGCTCAACTTCCAGTCCCAGGGCCAGCGCTTCCAGGAATTCTTTTCCCGACCGCTTCTCGACCTCTGCTTGAGCCAGCACCGCCGGCAACACCGCCGACACCGCATGCATGAAGCAGGGAATGTAGGTGTCGTGAAAATCGAGTGCCTCGAACAGTGCACCGTTGACGACTGCGGCTCCAGCGGGAGTCGTGGGTGTTCCAAACCAAAGCGCATGAGCCTGCGGCTCACTCGTCGCTTCGGCTGTCGCCCAGTCGTGAAGGATCTTCACGCCTTCATGCTTCGTCGCGCCCACCGACGCCTTGAGTTGATTCAGAACGAGTCGCTTGGCTTCATGCATGACGTTCTCGGGAACGCCTTTCTTCTGCTGCCCCCGAACAAACGCAATCAGCCGTTCCTGTACCGACAACTCGCTCATGCACTCACCTCGACCGGTCCACCTTTGGCGACATCGCCGAACATCCACTCCAGGATTGCAGGCTGCCGCTGATTTGCCGCATCGAGCGAGGTAATTGCGTCGTAAGCCATGTAGCCGCGCAGGCCGACCAAGGTCGGGCGTCCACCGTAATTGAAGGTGTAGAGGTTATCCACCGGATACGCGTGAATCTCCTTGAATGCAGCGGCGTAGTCGACGCCATCGGTCGCAGATATCAGCTGTTTCGCGACATCGTCACCCGACAGAACCAGGTCGATCCAGGCCTGATATTGCAATTCCAGCGGGTGGGTCTTGATTGGATACCCGCCGCGCTTTTCGGCCTCCATATCGGGCGCTTCGAAAATATGCAGTCGAAGGCGCTTCACGCCGTCCACCTTTGCCCAGCGCTCAGCGAGATCGCGAACCGTCTTGTGCAGCAAAGCTTCGTCGTTGCCCCGAAAGAACACCGAATAGGTATGCGGCAACGCTTTGCCTTGAGGCGTCGGGTTGCCGGTGGTATCGACCAGCGTCTTCGCGTCGTCACCCACCGATTTGTAGGTAGAGCTCAAGTGCACGATGAGATCGATGTCGCCGAGCAAATGCGCTTTGACTTCGCCGTCCGGCGACTTACCGAACGCGTCGAGTCCCGCCTGATCGCCGTATCGCACATCGGACAGCCACATCAATTGCTCGTTCGGCTTCGCGTAATAGCCGACGCCTGGTAGCTCGGTGAACAGATCGGTTTTGACTGCGGCGTACTGATAGTGGCGGTATTCCCACAAGCCAGCGCGACGGGCGATGGCGGGACTGTGGACGTCGCGCCAATAGCGGCGAACGACCTCGATCGGCATTTCGGGTTTTTTCCATCCCGCAGTCAGGCGAGCTATGCCGGCCTTGTTTTCAAAATCGACGAGTGATGACAACTTCAAGTACTCCTGTGGTCACGCAGGTGCCGCATCGCGCGCACCTTCGAATGGATCGCCGGACATTTCTCCGCCGAGATAAGCATCGCGAATTCGCGGGTCGTGCAGCACTTGTTGCGCCGGCGCTTCCATGAATTTCTGGCCGAGTTCCATGACGATTCCGATGTCGGAGACGTCGAGGCAACCTTCTGCGTTCTGCTCGACGACAAGCACGGTGAGTCCACGTGCGCGCAAATCTTTCATGGTTGCAAAGACCAGATCCTGATTTCCGGGCGAGAGGCCGAGCGACGGTTCGTCGAGAAGCAGCAGTTTCGGATGCGTCTCCAGCACCATGGCCGTCTCCAGAATCTGCTGTTCGCCCCCGCTTAGATTTCCTGCGAGCACGCCGAGCTTCGTTCCCAGAAAAGGAAAAATGGAAATGACCTCGTCCATCGCGTCCCGAGCTGCCTTGGGCTTGAGCGTGTACGCACCCAGTTCGAGGTTTTCGCGAACAGACATCAGCGGGAAGTTGCAGCGTCCTTGCGGCACCAGGCCGATACCGAGTTTCAGCCTATCCACCGATGGCAAGCGCTCGATCGCCTTCCCATCGAACACGATGCTTCCGCCGAAATGGCGATTCAGGCCGTACACAGCACGCAGCAACGTCGACTTGCCAGCGCCGTTCCCGCCGATGATCGTCGTGATGGTTCCCGAATGAATCTTGGTGGAAAAACCGCTGACGATCGGTGTGTCGGTATAGCCGGCAGATACGTCGTTCAATTCGAGAATGATCGGATTTTGTTCGAAGGTCATGCCGCCTCTTTCGTGCGGCGCTTGCCGAGATACGCTTCGAGAACCCGCTGATCCTTGTGGATCAGGCTAGGCGCTCCATCGGCAATTTTTTTACCCGCTTCGAGAACCACGACGCGATCGCAAATGTTCATGATGAAGTTGATGTTGTGCTCGACCACCAGCAGCGTCACGCCTTCCGAACGGATTTTGTGGATAGCCGCTGCAATCTTCGCGACCATGGTGGGATTAACGCCCGCAACAGGCTCGTCCAGGATGACCAGGCGCGGCTTGGACATCATTGCCGCTGCAATCGCCAGCAGCTTGCGTTGCCCGTAGGACAACATGGCCGACGGCGCATGCGCGTACTCGCTCATGCCGATCAGACCTAGCAGTTCACCTGCACGCTCTTTGGCTTGATCTTCTACCCGCCTGCATTCCTTGCTTCGAAATAGCGAAGGCAACCAGCCCACGCCATCGGAGGCCTGCGCTGCGGTGCACAGATTTTCTTCGAGCGTCAACTCGTCATACGCGCGAACAGTCTGAAAGGTGCGAGTGAGCCCTAGCAAAGATATCTGCTGCGGCTTCATCCCGGTCAGATCTTTGCCATCGAGACTCCACCTACCTGCGTTCGGCTTGGTGAATCCACTGACGCAATCGATGCTGGTGCTTTTTCCGGATCCGTTCGGCCCGATGAGACCTACGATTTCGCCCTGTTCGACGTTGTAGGTGACGTCATCTACTGCGGTCAGGCCGTAGTATTTCTTGGTTAGGTTTTCGACCTGGAACATCATTTGCCAGCCCCTTGCGCCGCGACGTTCCGATCACGCGCCTCGTGCGCCAAAGTTCGCGACGCCTGACGCCATCCAGCGATCTTTCGTTGCCGCAGCCATCCACCCAATCCGCCCGGCAACACCAGCATTGCAAGGATCAGAATTGCCCCATAAAGAATCATCCGGAGGTCTGGACTGAAGCGCAGCAGGTCGGGAAGAATCGTGAACACCGCCACCGACAGCAACACCGGCCAGAAGCTGCCTGCGCCTCCGATGATGACCATGATCAGCATGGCTTCGGTGTAATAAAAATCGAAGATCGACGGATCGACGATGGAGAGATAGAACACGAAAATGGAGCCTGCAATGGCCGCCAGAAATGCAGACACTCCGAGCGCGAGCAACTTCAATCCGAGCGGACTGACGCCCTGCGATTGCGCCAGAGGCTCGTTCAACTTCACCGCACGCATCGCGCGCCCGATACGGGATGTGATGAGCGCATAGATGAACACGTTCGAGATGACCGCGACGCTCATCATTGCGTAGTAGAACTTTTCGTTCGAATTGAGCGTGAAGCTCATCGAGCCGATGTTCACCGGCGGCGCAGATAGGCCGGGAATGCCCATCGGACCACGAGTCACGTCGACCCAGTCGCGCGCGATGATCACGCATAGCAACGAGAAGCTCAGGCTGACGATAGAGAACGCATGACGGGACAGACGCAGCGAGGTGTAGCCAAGAATCAACGCCACCACAACGGCCAGCACAGCGCCGATCGCAATTGCCGAAACGAGACCGTAGCCGCTGTTGTTGACGAGGATTCCGGCGGTGTAAGCGCCGATACCGAAGAAGCCGACTTGCCCATACGACATGAGTCCTGCGTAGCCATAGACGAGGTTCAGTCCACCGGCCAATACAGCCATGAGTGCGAAGCTGATTCCTAGCGCCATGCCGTAAGCGCCGAAACCCATACTCGGAACCGCGAACAGTAGCGCGATTGCCGCCGCCGACAGTGCGAGCTTGAGCGGTCCGCTGGATTTTTTGGAAATTCCTGTGCTCATATGCGAACACCCGTTCCGAATAGCCCTTGGGGACGAACCAGCAAAACGAGAATCATCAGGATGAACGCCAATGCGTCGACGATCACCTGCGACAGGAAACCACCGGCAAAGCTCTCGAGAATTCCAAGTGACACCGCGGCAATTGCAGCGCCAGAGACGTTACCGAGCCCACCGATGATCACGAGCGCAAATGCCTTGAAGATGAAGCTGAAGCCCATCAAGGGATGCACCGAGTAAACCGGCGCGAGAGCGGCACCCGCCAATCCGCATAGCCCGATGCCAACCGCTACAGCGACCCCTGAGATGTATTTCGGATCGATACCGACCATCAAGGCTGCATCGCGGTTTTGTGCGACGGCACGCATGGCCTTGCCGGTGCGGCTGTAATGCAATACAAAATAAAGCACGCCGAACGCCGCGACACCGAGAACAAGCGCTAGAACTCTCAGCACCGAAATTCGCGCGCCTTCGATAGTGAAGCTTTGATAGGAGTAGCTCGTGCGCATCATGCGCGGGCTGCTGGTGAAGAAATACAGCGCCGCGTTTTGAAGGACCATCGATAGTCCAAGAGTCAGCAACATGCTTCGCTCGAAGTTCACTCCCTGAATGGTCGAGAGCAGCGCTTTGTAGAGAACGTAGCCGACCACCATCGAAGTGATGACTACCGCAACAATGGTCACCCAATAATTCAAGCCCAGCTGTGTGGTGCAGAAGTACGCAGCGAATGCGCCCAGCATGTAGAACTCGCCATGTGCGAAGTTCACTATCTCCAGCACTCCGAAAATAAGCGAGAGGCCGGTGGCGATGAGTGCATACACCACTCCTATAGCCAATCCGTTGATCAGCAGTTGCAAAAAGAAAGTCAGATCCATGGGTTAACGCGATTCACTTCTCGGGTTGATGTCTGTCAGGTGGAATAAGCACTCGGAGGCGGTGAAGTCGATCATGATTTCGTCTTGCCCAGCACGACGAACTTGCCTTTCTGAATGCCGAGAATGTAGGCGTCGAGATGAGCCATGTTGTGGTCGTCGAAGTTGATCGGCTCACCGAACATGCTTGTGAAGCCGCCGCCCTTGATCGCGTCGCGAACCGCGCCGGGCTCTGCGGATTTCGCCTTCTTCACGGCCTCGATGATCACGCGTGCCGACTCGTACGAAGCCCAGCTGGTGAGGTTAGGGTCGTTGCCGAACTTCTTGCGGTAGCGCTCTACGAAACTCTTGTTCGCCGCATTGTCTATGTTCAGGTCGTACGGGTGAACCGTCGTCAGGCCGTCGAGTACGCCGCTCGCCAGAAATTCGGCGGGAATCTGATCGGTGAAGATTCGGCCAGTCAAACCGACACCGCCGCCGAATTCGAACCACTGCTTCATGAAGTTCTGCGAATCGGCGCCGATGGTGTAGACCGCGAGCAGGCTAGGCTTCGCCGCACGAATGCGGGTAAACATCGTGTTGAAGTCGGTCGTTCCCTGCGGGTAATAGTCCTGCGAGACGAGCTGCTGGTTCTTCTTCTTGAGCGCTGCGTTGAATGCAGTTGCGCCACCGCGTCCATAGTCGGTGTCTTCGCCGATGAATGCGACTTTGCTGCCCATGCCTTTGTCTGAAATCCAGCCCACCAGGCCATCGAGCATCAGCGTATCGGTGGGCAGAATCTTGAACGCAAACTTGTTTCCGCCGACACCCGATCGTTCCGCGATTGCAGGCGCGGTTGGACTGCCGATGACGAAGGGCACCCCTGCCCGCTCGATGATAGGCATGACCGCCAACGCAACAGAGCTACAGCCGCCCTCCTGGACTGCGGTGTATTTCTTCTCGGACAAGGCCTGCGTGATGCTCTTCGCGCCCTCAGCAGGATTGCAGCGGTTATCCCAAAAATCGATCACGAACTTTTTGCCCAGCGCGCCGCCTGCCGCATTGGCTTCGGCCACTGCGAGGTCAGCCCCGTTCTTGCCCTGTTGACCGTAGAAGGCGCTGCCGCCGGTAAGCGGCAGCGACGAAGCAATGTAGATCGCGTCGTCTGCCGCTTGCGCGCTGGCAACGCACAGCAGCGCGCCGGTCAACAACGTGAATGCCGCTCGTGTTGCGATAAAAGGGAATGAATTCATCGAGACTCCAGATTTGAATAACAGGGCCGTAGCGCGTCAGGTCTTGCTCATGCCGACGACGAATGTCTTGCCGTCCTTGATGGTCAGCACGACGGCGTTGATGTGCGCCAGATGGTTCGCGTCGAACTCGATCATCCCGCCGAACATGGCTGGCACTTTGATCGTGGTGAGCGAGTCGCGAAGCTGCGCCGGTGTTGCGGTCCTGCCGATTTTTGCCAACGCCGCAATTACCGTACGAGTCGCTTCATAGGAATCCCATGCGTTGACGGTGGGACCCGATCCGGACAGCTTGGTGAAATCGGCGATGAATTTTTTGTTGGCAGGCATATCGACGTTGGCATCCCACGGCTGGACCGTGGATAGCCCCGCAAACACTGGGCTGCCCACAATTTCCTTGGGAATCTGCTCCAGCTGGATACGGCCAGTGAGCGGGACGCCGCCACCGGACTCGTACCACTGATTCATCAGATTCGCGGTATCGGCGCCGATCGCAAAAATCGCCATTTGAGTCGGCTTCGATGCCTTGATCTTCGTAAACACCGCAGAGAAATCGGTCTGTCCTTTTGCAAAAAACTCTGGCGCAAGCATTTTCTTGCCTTCCTTGGCCAGCATTTCCTCCAGCGCCTTCGCACCGCCACGGCCGTAATCGGTGTCCTCGCCAAGAACCGCAATCCGGTCGGCGGTTCCGTTTTTCACAAGCCACGCGACCAACGATTTGAGCATCGTCGCGTCGGTCGGGTTGACCTTGAAAGTCCACTTGTTGCCACCCGCACCCGAGCGGTCGCTGATGGCTGGCGCCGAAGGATTCGCAACGATGTACGGAATGCCCGCCTTTTCGACGAGCGGCATGATTGCCAGGGCTACGGAACTGCATCCCCCGTCGATAACCGCGATGTATTTCGGATTCGACAACACTTGCGAGATGCTCTTGACGCCTTCCGCGGGATTGCACATGTTGTCCACATAATCGGCCTCGATCTTGCGACCTGCAATACCGCCTGCCGCGTTCGCCTCGGCGATAGCCAGTGCAGTGCCCCACCGGGCCTGTTGGCCGTAGAAGGCATTGACACCGGTCAGCGGTTCCGAGACAGCCAACATGAATGGCGCCTCCTGAGCGTGGGCGGGGTACACGCACAGACTGGTCACGAACGCGAGCGCCAAGCTGTTGAGGGTGTTTTTCCAAGAGGTAGTCATACCGAAATGTCCTGTCAGGTTGGAGGAAGCGAAGTCGATCCGATCGGCAACAACGCAATCTGATCATGCCGGGTCCAGAATTGACTACTTCCCACTAGTCATCGAGGTATGACTGATCGGAATGGCGTTTGGCTTTTATCGGAATAAGCGGAATTTCATAATCGAACAATGAAAATTCACGCAGCTACCAGCGAGTGCATTCGGTGAGCGAAACGAAGGAAGTGGTCATCATCGGTGCCGGCATAGGCGGGTTGACCGCTGCCATGGGGCTTCTCAAAGCTGGCGTCGACGTGACTGTGTACGAGCGCGCATCCGAGCTTGCCGAGATCGGGGCAGGCGTTCAGGTGAGCGCGAACGCGAGTCGAGTTCTGTTTCATCTGGGAATCGGCGAGTCACTGGCATCGACGAACGGCTTGTCGATCTCGAAAGAGTTGCGGCTCTGGAACAGCGACAGGGCTTGGGCCGTCGCAGATACGGGCGATGGATCACGCGAGCGTTACGGCGCGCCATTCCTCACCCTGCATCGTCGTGATTTGCTCGATGCGCTTGTCGCGGGTGTTCGCTCGTTCAAACCGGATGCGATCGTTCTGGGACACAAATGCACCGGCATCAGTCAAAACGGTAATGACGCGCTCGTCACCTTCCAAAACGGCGAGTTCGTGCGGGCAAGGTGTGTGATCGGCGCCGACGGAATTCATTCGGCCGTTCGAAATGCTGCTTTCGGAAAGGACGATCCGAAATTCACAGGCTGCATCGCATGGCGCGGTCTTATTCCCATGGAAAAACTGCCTGAAGAGAATCGACCAAAGGTGTCGGCAAACTGGATGGGACCGGGGCGGCATGTCATCACATACCCCTTGCGCGGCGGAACCATCCTCAATTTCGTCGGCATCCTGGGTAACAGCGAGTGGGCAGTGGAATCGTGGACCGAAAAGGGATCGGTGCAGGAGTGCCTGTCCGATTTTTCAGGCTGGCACGAGGACGTTCGCCGGCTCATCCAGAACATCGAACAGCCGTTCAAATGGGCACTGATGAGCCGCAAGCCGATGACCGCCTGGGCGAACGATCGCGTGGGCCTCATGGGAGATGCGTGTCATCCGACACTTCCGTTCCTGGGCTCGGGCGCAGGCATGGCTATCGAAGATGGTGCAGTACTCGCCAGATGCGTTGCGAAGTACGCGCCAGACTTTGTCAAGGCACTCAAGCATTTCGAAACCGCGCGACTGCAACGCACAACGTCGATCGTCGATAGATCTACCGCCATGCTCGATCACTTCCAGGGCGGTCATATGAACAGCGCAGTCGAAGCCGAAGCCTTCGTGAATCGCGAATGGACCCCGGAGCGGGTTCGCGAAAGATACGACTGGATCTATTCGTACGACCCTTACTCGGTGCCCATCTAATGTCCACTTCGACCACCCATCCCGATAAAAAACTCACCGCCGTTATCGTGGTGCCTGCATCGAACACCACCATGGAAGCCGAAATTCGCGGGTATTTCCCCGAAATCGGCGAGGTAATACGAATCGGCGTTCCGCGAGAGCCGAAACCGATGCTCATCGGCGAGTTGCCCGAGTACCGCGCGAAAACAATGGAACTCATCGCACCGATGAAAGAGCGTAGGCCGGATGTGGTGCTGTACGGGTGCACCACTGCCGGATTTCTTTCCGGCCTCGACAAGGACAACGAGCTTGCCGACGCACTGGCCGAAGCTACAGGTGCACCAGCAGTGACCGCTGCGGCATCGATGGTGAACGCGTTGCGTCACTCCAGTGTCGACCGCCCTGCGATCGTCACTCCGTATCTCGATGCGAGTAACGATGAGCTTGTTCGCTTCCTTCAATCCATCGGCATCGACGTGGCGGGACTCGATAGTTTCCGGATAGAGAACATTGCCGGATACGACCAGGTGCCACTTGCGGAGCTGAAAGAGATGGCCATCGATGCCGTGAAGAAATACGACGCAGACGGACTGTTCGTTGCGTGCACCCAATTACGAACGCTCGGTGCGCTCGACGACCTGCAAACAACGCTGAAGCTGCCTACATGGGGCGCGATTCAGGCGACTGCATGGGCAGGTCGCAACGCACTCGGCTTGCCTGCTCAGCCGTAAGCTTTTTTGTTTCTCTTCTTTGATCGGGGACCGTCATGAAATCATTCCGGCAAATTGCGACATTGTTTCTTGCGACTACGTTGCTCGGCATATCGAGTCTCGCGTGGTCGCAACCATTTCCCAACAAACCGGTTCGACTGCTGGTGCCATGGGCTGCGGGCGGAAGCGTCGATGTTCTGGCTCGTGCATTGGCAAACGAACTCAGCAAGACATGGGGTCAGCCGGTGGTGGTCGAGAATCCCGCAGGTGCCGCCTCGATCATCGGCGCTCAGAAGGTCGCTACCTCGCCGAATGACGGCTACACCTTGCTGTTCACACTCGATGGAACCGTTGTCGCGAACCGCTTCCTCTACAAGAAGCTGCCCTATGACCCGGACAAAGGGTTGGTGCCCGTCTCGATGATCGGTCGAAGTGCCATGTTCGTGATCGTGCCGCCGACGTCGCCAGTCAACAACATGAAGGAGTTGATCGAAGCCGCGCGTAAAGCACCCGGCACGGTGTCGTACAGCTCGGGCGGCGTCGGCGCTCCTGGCCACCTGTTCTACGAATACATCGCAAGCCGAGAGAACGTTCAGTTTCTTCATGCTCCCTACAAAGGGGTTGCGCCGGCGATGGCTGCGACCATGTCCGGTGAGGTTGCGTTGTCGGCAGGTAGCCCCGGCCAGACCGGTGCAGTCATCAAGGGCGGCAAGCTCAAAGCACTTGCGATAACCGCCACGCAACGCAACCCGAACTTTCCCGACATTCCTACCGTCGCCGAAGCAGGCTATCCCTATGCCGCCTATACCTTCTGGTGGGGCCTGTTCGCACCCGAAGGAACACCGCAGGCACTCGTCGACAAGATATCCAAAGATGCCGCCACCATCGTTCATCGGCCAGATTTTTCGGCCAGGTTTCTGACCGATGTGGGCATCGATCCGGTCGGAAACACACCTGCCGAATTCAACGCTGCGATCAAGACCGACGTCGTGAAATTCGGCGAGATGGTGAAGGCTGCAAAGTTGCAACCGCAGGATTGATAGCTCGAGCGCGTGCATAGGCACGATCTTTGCAAAGTTTCCTGTTATCAATCAACAGGAAAAAAAGCATGCTCAACAGAAGGCAACTCAACAAGGGATTCGCGGCCGCAACATTAGGCGCGACCGGGCTTCTCGCAGGTTGCGCCACCTCGTCCACGTCCACGTCCTCATCGTCATCGCGCGGGAGTTATCTCATCAAAGGCGGCGCAGTTCTCAGCGTCGACGACAAGATCGGCACGCTCCCGCGCGGAGACGTGCTGGTGCAAGACGGCGTGATCGTCGCTGTCGGCCCGTCGATCGCTGCGCCTGCCGGCGTCGAAGTCATGGACGCATCCGACATGATCGTCATGCCCGGCCTTATCGACAGCCACTATCACATGTGGAGTGCACTGGCTCGCAGCTTCACGGGCGACGGCGGATTTGGATACTTTCCCGCTAAAAACGCGGTGTCGCCGCATTTCACGCCGGAAGATACATACAACAGCGTACTGCTAGGACTTGCCGAACTCGCCAATGCAGGCACCACGACCGTGCATAACTGGTCGAACAACACACGCTCCCCTGCGCATGCGGATGCCGAGCTGCGCGCGCATCGCGATGGATTCCTTCGCGCCCGATTCGCGTACGGCCATCCAGATCTACTCGACAGAAAAGCGTTCATCGACTTCGTCGATATCGAGCGGGTGAAAAACGAATGGTTCGGCTCGTCATCGCCTTTCGACGGGCGAGTGCATCTCGGGGTCAATCTTCGAGGCCCGGGACAGAGCGAGATGGAAGTGTTCCATGCTGAAATGCTTCGCGTCATGCGACTAGGAATTCCCCGCGCGATTCATGCAGGCCAGGCACCACCGAACACCAATAACGCCACCGACTACGAGAAACGTGGATACCTCGGGCCCGATCTGCTGGTGTGCCACTACATCGTGGGCGACGACTCCGATTTCGACGCGCTCGCACGCACCAAAACCCCGTTGAGCATCTCTCCCTATTCCGAGATGCGCCTGGGTCGCGCGGGCGATTTCCGTTCGGCGGTCATGCGCATGCGAAAAGCCGGTCTGGTCATTTCGCTATCGGTCGATGCCAGCGCTATCGCTCCGCCCAACCAGTTCGAACAAATGCGTGCAATGTGGAACCCCGGCATTCCATGGCAGGGAACTCCGTCGGCTAATCAGCAACCCGTGGAGTATGCGGAGGTCATTCGAATGGCAACCATCAACGGTGCGCACGGGCTAGGTCTCGGCAACGTCACCGGATCGCTCACACCGGGCAAGCGCGCCGACATCATCCTGATCAGGACCACCGATATCAACATGGCACCCGTGGGCTTGATAGAAACAGCAGTCGTTCAATCGGCCACGCCGGCCAACGTCGATACCGTGATTGCGGACGGGCGCATCGTGAAACGCGGTGGAAAGCTGGTCGGGTACGACGTCGCAAAGATCGTCGCGCAAGCGGGAGTCTCGGCCAGACGATTGCGTACGGTTGCGGGCGGCAAGCTGTCGCTTCCTGCTTGCTGCTGATACAACCCCATTGCCAATCGGTGGGAGCTTAGGCGAACGAGCCCCGGGGTCGATCAGCCTCTGGGCAATTCGTACATGCCCGACTGCAAGGTCCCGATGTGCTCAAGCACCTTTTCGTGCGGCATCACATCGGCGTACTTCGCATGCATGTCGGCCAGGTTGATCGCGTGATTGGCCTCGCCTCTGTCGAAGCAGCCGTCTTCGATCACTGCGACGCGAATGTTGCGACTGAAAGCATCGATCACGGTTGCGCGCACGCAGCCCGATGTTGTCGTGCCGACCACGTACACCGAGTCGCATCCGAGCAACTCCAGATACGCATGAAGGTTGGTGCCAAAGAAACCTGATGGTTTCTGCTTGAGCACGACGATGTCCTTCGATTGCGGTGCAATTTCCTTGACGATTTCGTTGCCACCGGGCCTGCCAGTCCCGACAAGTTCCGTCTGCGACTTGTTCGCTTCGTCGACTCGATTGTTCTTCCAGGCCCAACTGCCCATGTCCCACTTGTCGTCACGCACTACCCCGGTCGTGTAGATCACCGGAATGCCTTTTGCGCGACACGCATCGGCCACCTTGCCGATGACAGGAATTGCGTCCCACGCCGATTCACCGCAGGAGTTGGGCCACGTTTTTATCGACTCGAGAATCGGCTCCGACTTGTCTCCGCAAAATCCGTACGACACATCGACGATGAGGAATGCGGGTCGCTTGCCGAATCCACCAGTTGCACCGAAGCCCGATGCTTCGAAAACTTTTTTGTCTCGCTCGGTGAGGAACGGCTCCCAGATCGCGTTGGTTTGCATGAAAGTAAGTCTCCAGTTCGATGATCAGTACCAGACCTTGCTGGTGTCGACGCCATCGCCTGTGGGCAGCTCGAACTGACCCTCCGGGTATGTCGCCAGATGGGCGAGCACGTCGCTCGATGGCATCACGTTGGAGTATTTGGCGTTCATGTCGCACAGGTTGATGGCGTGGCTCGCCTGCGAGCGATCGAAGCAGGCGTCTTCGACCACAGTGCAACGGAAGTTGAGCGAAAACGCATCTAGCACGGTTGCACGAACGCATCCTGATGTCGTCGTTCCGGTCACGATCACCGAGTCGCAACCGAGCAACTGCAGATAGCTCTCCAGCGGGCTGCCGTAAAAGCCAGAGGGCTTTTCTTTGCGGACCACCAGGTCTTGCGCTCCCGGTTTCACCTCTTCGACGATCACGTTGCCATCGAAACCGGATTCGGTTTTTTTGGGCGCCTCCTTGCGACGACCGTTCTTCCATGACCAAGAGCCAGATGTCCATCCATCCGGTCGTCCCGTACCGGTCGTGTAGATGATCGGAATGCCTTTCGCACGGCACACCTCGATCAGTTTCTGCAGCACGGGAATAGCTTCCCACGCGTCTTCACCGCACGACGTTCTCCACTTCTTGATCGACTCCAGAATGGGCATCGAGCTCTCGCCTGTGAATGCATAGTTCACGTCCACGACGATCAGTGCCGGTCGCTTGCCCCAGGCGGCGAGCGTGCCGTAACCCGCAGCGGCATAGACCGCCTTGTCACGCTCCGTCAAAAACTTGTCCCAGATTCTTTCGGTCATTTCTATTCCCTATTTGCCCATCGCTTCGGCGACGAGTTCTGGTGTAGTCGACGGTGCAACCCGGTGTTTGGAGATCGCCTCGTAAGCGCTCGCGTATTTGATCATCTTCGCGTCGTCGTACGCCCTGCCGAGGAAGGTGATGCCGGCCGGCAGGCCATCGCGCGTGAATCCCGCAGGAACGACGATGGATGGCACGAACACCAGGAAGGTGTTGATGGATGGCGCACCCTTTTGATCGACGAATGGAGGATTCACTCCGTCCTTGATAAGCGTGGGTGTGTGCTCCACGGCTTTGTGTACCAGGGCGTCGAGCTGGTTGTCTGCCATTACCTTCAGCATGCGGGTCATGAGTTCTTCGCGCGCTTTCAGATAGATGCCGAAGCCCTCTTCCGTCGATGTGCGATTCCATCGTTTCTGCGAGCCGACGACTACTTCCTTGAACAAGGGCGAATCTCGCACCTCGTCGCGATTCTTGTACGGAGAATTGCCGGTCGACACGAAGTACTCCTGGAAGGACACTTCGTCGTCGCCCGGATTCTCGGTGCGGGTCTTCATGAGTTCGTTCATGCCAGGAATCACCACCGAATCGATGACGGTGGCACCGGCCTTGCGCAAGTCCTGGATTGCCTTGTCGAACACTTCGGTGACTTTCCTGAAGTCTTCGGTGTCGGGCTCGGTCATGTAACCCATGGGTTCACGCATCACTCCGATGCGCGCGCCCTTGAGCCCGTTCACGTCGATCGCCTCTGTATAGGTTTTCGGAATCTTGCCGACGCCGTAGGCAGTCACCGGATCGGCTTCGTCGTAGCCCACCATGAAGTCGAGAAGTTTGGCGAGATCGGTCACGGTACGTGCCATCGGCCCCATCGAGCCGACCTTCGATGGCCAGCCTGCGAACACACCATGACGGCTGACGAGTCCCGCAGTGGGTCGCATGCCGACGATGCCGTTCCAGATGGATGGACGTCGAATCGAGGCGAGGCCTTCCTGCGCCACTGCCACGGTGCAGAAGTTGGCCGACACGCTCACCGCTGATCCGCCAGACGATCCACCTGCCGTGCGATCGAGATCGAACACATTGCGTGTGGAACCGAAGAGCGAGCCGTGGGTATCGCCGCCGCCCAACTCACCCAGCGTCGATTTGCCCAGGATGATGGCGCCGGCCTTGCGCAGCTTTTTGATTACCGTGGCGTCGCGATCGGGATAGAAGTCCTTGAAGAGCTTGGATCCGAGCGTCGTCGGCAAGCCCTTCACGTCACCCTGATCTTTCATGACGACGACGATGCCATGAAGCGGCCCCACAGGTCCGCTCTTCGCGTAGTCGGCGTCCAGCTTGGCGGCGTCTGCCAGCGCATCGGGGTTCAGGCAAATGATCGCGTTCAGCGATGGCCCCTGTTTGTCGTACGCTGCGATTCGATCGAGATAACCTTGAACAAGTTGGCGCGCAGTGAGCGTTCCAGCTTTGAAAGCCGCATGAATCGATTCGATGCTGGCTTCGACAATTTCAAATTGGTCTTGCGACATGGTTCGGCCTCTCCGGATTTAGCTGACGAAGCGCATGTCGATGATCTCGGCATAACTCACATCGGTCTTCAGCAGATTCGCCGCCTTCACCACCTTCGACGATGTTGTCCACGCGCCTTGCGAAATCTTGCCGTCCTTGCTCCAGATGCTGTCTGCGAAGGAACGGTCGATCGTGGCTTTCATATCCTCCGGCGCCATGGTCGGGAATTGCATCTTCGCTACGTCTGCAGCCATAGCCGGGTTGTCGTAGGTCGCCTTCAACCCCTTGATGACAGCACGCACGAAGCCTGCGACCACTTGCGGTTCGGTATCGATCGATTCCTTGCGGATGTTCAGCGTGGAATACGCATAGTCACCGAGCTCTTTCGGGACGTTGTAGAAAGGCTCTTCCCACAGACCTTCTTTAACGCCGCGTGTGAGCAATGGCTCGGTCACGATGGCCACGTCGGCGTTTGCAGTCTTGATCGCGGCCAGTGCTGCGGCCGCACTCACTTCCTGCATCTGCACATCGGTTTCGGTCAAACCCCAGTCCTTGATCAGAAAACGTGTGATCGAGTTGGGTGTACCTCCGTAAAAGCCGGTCGCGATTTTCTTGCCCTTGAGATAGGCGCCGTAGTTCTTGTCTTTCGGACCGACGCCTTTACGCGCGACCAGGTACACGTTGCCGCGATTCACCACGTTCACCACCGAGCGCAATTCCGCGCCCTTCGCCTTCGCGAACGCGTTGTGTTCGGGCCCGCCGATGAAGGCAAACGCCTGCTTCGTCAGAACTGCATTGGTATGGCCCGAGCCGCTCTCCACGGTCAGGATCTTGAGATTGATTTTTTCCTGCGCGAAGAAACCCTGCTGCATTGCCACATACAGCGGCAAATAACCGGTCGAGTGAAGAGGCTCTGCCACGATCAGCTCCGTCATGCTTTGCGCGCGCACGATGCCCGGGAAAGCGATGCTTCCGGCAACGCCCAATGCGCCTGCAAGCGTTTGTTGTCCAAATCGACGACGGTTTAAGTTTTCCATGACAGAGTCCTTGTTGAGAAGATGAGGCCTATGAGGCGGATAAGCGGATGAGGTGAAAGAGACGAAGAGCTATTGAGAGTGCGGAGCAGCTTCAGCGCTTGACGTGTTTCATCAATACTTTTTCGAGCCACGAAACGCCGAGATACATGGCAATGGACAGGCACGACAGCACGAGGACCGCCACCCACACCAGCGCGATTTCGTAGGTCTGTCCCGCATACAGAATTGCGCGCCCGAGCCCGTGTTGGGACGAGATGAATTCGCCGACGATGGCGCCAGTCAGCGCCAGGCCGATGTTCACGCGCAGCACTGAAATTCCCCAGGGCAATACCGATGGCACGACCACGCTGCGAAACACCTGCCAGCGAGATGCGCCCATCGAGTACATCAAACGCGAAAGATCGCCATCGACCGATTTCACGCCCGCGAACGTGGTGAGTGTCGACACGACGATGGTGAGTGCCACCGCGATAGCAATCTTCGAAGACAAACCGATTCCGAAAATCAGAATGATTAGAGGGGCGAGTGCAAGCTTGGGTATCGATTCGAAGCAGACGATGTAAGGCTGCGCGAAGTTGGCGTAGTTTCGCGACCACCAAAACGACAGGCCTATGAGCGTGCCCCCCGCAGTACCCATGACGAATCCGAGAATTGCAGCGCGGAACGTGTAGTAAATGTCGGTCCACGCGGCACCGGTCGTGAAGAATATTTTCGTGGTGGCGTAGATATCGCTCGGCCTCGACCAGAAAAATGGATCGAGCCATTTCTTTTGCGTGGCGAACTCCCACAAGAGCAGCGCCGCAACGAGCGCTCCAATCTGTATCGCGACAGTGACCCACATCGGCCACACACGTTCTGTGGGCAGCTTGCGAAGCCTGATCGGCGCCATGCGCGGTTTCGACATCGCTGGATCAAGTGTCGGTTTGACCATAGGCGGCTTAACCGCAGATGGATGGCCCGCAGACGTATTGCCAGTAACTGCGCCGGTCGTAGAGTGCGATGCCAGTGTTTCGGTGGTCATGACGGTAGACATCAATGCGCTGCAACCTCTTCTGTCTGCTCCTGGAAATGCCCGAGCAGATTGAGACACTCCGACTTGAGGTCGCGAAACTGCGGCTCGAGCGTCACCGACCGGGGTCGGGGGCGTGCAATGGGCACTTCCAGATGCGCGATCACACGCCCCGGCTTTGCGGCCATCACATAGATTTCGTCGGACAGGTACACCGCTTCCTCGACGTCGTGCGTCACAAAAATCACGGTCTTCTGGAAGTCCTGCCAGATCTGAAGCAGCCATTCCTGCATGTGCGCGCGGGTCTGCGCATCGAGAGCGCCGAAGGGCTCGTCCAGAAGAATTACATCGCTGTCGAACAGCAGGGTACGCAGCAACGCGGCCCGCTGCCGCATCCCACCGGACAGCGCACTCGGATACGAGTTGGCAAATCCGCCAAGACCGTATTTCTCCATGAACGGAAGCGCATACGCCTTGGCCTCTTTGGTGGACACCCCGCGCACTTCGAGTCCCAGAACTATGTTCTCGATCACGGTGCGCCAAGGGAAAAGCAGATCCTTCTGCAACATGTAGCCCACTGCGCCCACCATGCCGGTCGACTCCCGGCCGTTGATGATCACGTCGCCCTCGGTTGGCTGCTGAAGCCCCGCGACGATGTTGAAAATAGTACTTTTGCCGCAGCCCGAAGGGCCGATCAGGCTTATGAACTTTCCACTCTCGATCTTGAGCGTGACCTTCTCCAGCGCAGTGAAGATCCCCGTATCCGGTCGTGGAAACTGCTGCGAAACGCCACTGAGTTCAACCTTGATCTGTGCCACGCCTACTCCGAAGATGCATGAAGGTTTTTTCACTCTAAGGAGAACCACCAGAGCCGCCAAGCGCTAAATATGTATAGGCGGAATTGATTTCATAAATACGCCGACGCAGGTGTGGCTTCTATGGAATCGCCAGAAACGGATGCTCGTGTTCCATGAAATAGTCCGGCAATTTGGCCCCTCAGCCACTTGTGACCTGGGTCATGGTGATTGCGCTGATGCCAGAACTGGCGTGCGACCAGCTTGCCAGTCTCGAACGGCAAATCGAACACCTTGAATGCACCGCGATTGGGCAGCACCCGGCACCAAAGTGCGGGCATCACCGCGATCAAATCGCTTTTCTCGAGAATGGCCGCAATGGCGACCGTGCTCGATACTTTCAGCGCAATGGACCGGTCGGACGACCTCTTGCCGAGCGCACGACGCAGCAGGAATTCGGTCTGGTAAGAATCGGCCACCGACAACTGGGGGGTTCCAAAAAACTCCTTGTCCGAGAGCGATCTGAGCGGGTGCCCTTCTCTCATGACGCAAACCAGATGGTCTTCGTAGAGCTGCTGTTGCACGAACTGCCCGGTAGGCAAGTGGCCTATTGCCAGATCCGCAGCGTTGGCTTCGAGTGCTTCGCGGTAGTGCTCGCGTGACAGCGATACCGAATCGATCTGCACCGAAGGCGCGCTCTGAAGAAGCCTGCGCATCAGTTCCGGCAAGAACTGCAGCTCGCCGAAGTTGGTCTGCATGATCCGAAAAGTGCGGGTCGAGCTGCGCGGATCGAAAGATGCACGGTGCTCGAAAGTTCGCGATATGGCATTGAGCGACTCGGTGATAGGGCCGACCAGTTCGAGCGCGAGCGCGGTGGGCTCCATCCGGTCGAGGTTCGAACGAACAGCGGATCCTGGCAATGCGCCCGCAGACGGTTGAGTGCGTTGCTGGTTGAAGACTGGGTCAACCCCAGCTTGGCGCCAGCGCTCGTGATGCTTTTTTCACTCATGATGGTCACAAAGACCTTGAGCAAATTCAGATCGACGCTGGGAAGATCTACCCGATCGGCATTCAAGACATTCATGAGATTCATGACATACATCTCCGCGCCATCCTGAAACCACGCCGGAGAAACCGGACGCTGGCGGAATGGTCAATCGAAGGGGATGCCTTCAAGAATCGTGCCTGAGGCTTGCGGCACTTGCATTTCGTACCTTCCGTTAACAATTCGCTGCGAAAATCTCCACCGCGACATCAGCCGAACTACACAGATCCCATGAATTCCTCGACCCTCGAAGGCTCACGGCTCCGACTCGTCACCTTCCTCGTTACCGGCGCGATGTTCATGGAAGTGCTGGACGGCAACATCATTGCGACCGCCCTTCCAGCGATGGCGCAATCCTTCAAGGTCGAGGCGGTGCAGCTCAACGTTGCCATGAGCGCCTACATGCTGGCGCTTGCAGTATTCATCCCGGTCAGCGGCTGGATCGCAGACCGCCTGGGCGGAAAGCGCGTCTTCATGTTGGCGATCGCTGGCTTCACCCTCACCTCGATTGCCTGCGGCCTTGCTCCCGACGTGCACACCTTCGTTGCACTTCGCGTGTTGCAGGGAGCATTCGGTGCCTTGATGGTGCCCGTAGGACGCCTGCTGGTGCTGCGCCACACACCCATCGAAAGGCGCATGGCTGCGATGTCGAATCTGGTCTGGCCCGCACTCGTTGCGCCCGTGATCGCGCCACCTCTCGGCGGATTCATCACCAGTCAGCTTAGCTGGCACTGGATCTTTTTCCTTAACGCACCGCTAGGCATGATCGCCCTGGGCCTGGCTTTGTGGGTCATGCCGAAAATGGAACCCGCCAAGCGCAATCCGTTCGACTGGACAGGCTTCCTGTTGAGCGGAATCGGCATATTCGCGTTGGTAGGCGCTTTCGAACAAATGACCGCCACCGTCGATTTCACAAGGATTGCGATCCTCGCCGCTGGCGGGTTCCTGCTGATGCTGGCCATCAGGCATTTCCGCCGCGCGCAGCATCCAATGCTCGATCTGGCGCCGTTCGGCATACAAACTTTCAGGGCATCGATGCTCGGCGGCTCGCTGTCTCGCATGGGCATCAGCACGATGCCGTTTTTGCTGCCGCTGTTCTTCCAGCTCGGACTCGGACTCGATGCGTTTCACTCAGGGCTGTGGTTGCTGGTAATGTTCGCGGGCAACCTCGGCATGAAAGCCGTGACGATCCGGACCTTGCGCCGCTATGGATATCGAACCGTGATGCTCTGGAATGGTGTTGCCGCGTCGATATGCATCGCGAGCTGGACGCTGGTCTCGTCGTCGACTCCCGTGTGGGTGCTCGTGCCTCTGCTGTTCCTGAGCGGCACAACTCGATCGCTTCAGTTCACCAGCGTATCGACGCTCGCTCTTTCGGACATTCCGGAGAAACAGATTCGCGACGCAAACGGCCTCTTCAATGTCATCTCGCAGATCAGCATGGCGGCGGGCATCACGCTGGGCGCGATTGCGTTGCGCGTCGGTGAATCGCTACCCGACTCGGTGCGATTCGGCGCCAGCACTTTCGAATACAAGATCGCGTTCGTAATTGCCGCGCTGGTCGCGTTGGCCGGTCTGTGGCCAATACATCGGCTGCCTGCGGGAGCCGCAGATCACTTCGTCGGAAGAAAGTAGGCTGCCAACGAAGTTACCGCAGCGTAGGCCTATTGCGGCGTCATGCCCTCTTCCCGAATCACAGCGTCGGCCGCACTTCCGGTGATGAATTCGATGAAGGCGGCCGCAAGTTCTGCGTCGTCTGCACTGGTGCAGACTGCCGCCGAGAAAACGGTGTCCACCTCATAGCCAGCGGGCATTGCACCTACGATGACTACACCCTTGGAGTGGATCAGCTCGCTGCGCTGCTGAAAGCCGATATCGACTTTGCCTTCGGCAATCAGGTTACCGACCGGAACACCTGGCACTGCCTGCACGAGGCGGCTCTTGAGTTCTTCCAGTACGCCCCACTGTTCGAGAATCCGCATCAACGCCTTCCCGCTTGGGCCGGAGGAATAGCCGATGGCTTTTGCACTCTTCATCGCAGCAACGAGTGCCTCGCGCGTATCGAGCTTGGGGCTAGCACCCTGATCCGAAACCGCGATCACCATTTCGGACAACGCAACCGCCTTGATCGACCCTCCAGCCACGATGCCCTTGCTCACCAGGCCGGGGAAGGCATCGGCCGTGAGAACAGCAAGATCGAACTTTTCGCTGGCTTCGAGCCGTTTGACAGCGTCGACACCCCCAACCGACTCGAGCGCAACGGATTGTCCGGATCCGGATTCGGACTGGAATTTTTCCGCCATCTTCTTCAAGACTTGGCGTGTTGCCATGGAGGAAATGCACTTGATCGTTTTCATTGTTCTGGTCTCCGGTTTTTTTTGAAGCTGATGCAAAGTCTAATGCGGGTCAGGAAGAATAATTTGCAGCATGCATATAGCTGCTATACCCTTTCGTTCTGATGTGGACCCAAACTAAAGCACCTGAACTTAGCGCTTAGAGTCAATCCACCAACCCATCAAGCAATACCATCCCATGCTCAATTCCAAGCTTCAACAAATCCTGTCCGATCGCCGCAAATCGGTGCCACTCGAGGTGAGTGCGCAGGAATGGGCGGCGCGTCAGGAGCTGGCAGCCTGCTATCGGCTGTGCGTCCACTACAAGTGGACCGACATGATCTACAACCACATCTCGCTTCGCGTACCGGGAAACGACAACCAGTTTCTGATCAACGCGTTCGGACTTCTTTATGAAGAGGTGAGCGCCTCGAATCTGGTGAAGGTCGATGTGAACGGCATGCCGGTCAACACCGACGAAGAACTCGAAGTGCAACCCGCCGGCTTCGTGATCCACGCGGCAATCCACAAGGCGCGGCCCGATCTGCACTGCGTTTTTCACACGCATACTCGCGCGACGGTTGCTGTCGCATCTCAAAAACGCGGCCTTCGCTTTACATCACAGCAGGCGATGCGTTTTTTCAATCGCATCGGCTATCACGACTACGAAGGCATTTCATTGGATGAAGACGAGCAGCAAAGGCTCGTGACCGATCTGGGATCCTACAAATCGATGATCCTGCGAAATCACGGAATGATCACTGCGGGTGATTCGGTACATGCAGCGTTCGAAGAGATGTACTACCTTGAAATGGCGTGCCAGATCCAGATCGACGCGATGTCTGGCGGCGAAGAGCTGATCGAACCACCGGCGGAAGTTTGCGAGCATGCAGCGCGGCAGTTCGAGAAGGTTCAAAAGTTCATCAAGGGTCGAGACTGGGATGCCTTGCGACGCATGCTGGACAGAAAAGATCCCTCGTATCTGGAGTGAGGCTTTCAGTTAGTTTTCCGTGCCCATCGGGCTAATCCGCATCTAATTCGGTCGCCTACTTCTCGCCCGCACTCGACTTTCCGCCGTGTTTGCGATCGCTCTGTTTTGCATCAGACCTTGAACGAACTCGCAACGTTCTTCGGAAACAGCTCGTCTACCGAGAGCTTTCGCTCACAAACGCCCTGATCGAATCCGAACTTGCAGAAGGCTTCGAGCGTCGCGCGGTTGATAGCGCCTCCCTCGTCTTTCCCGATGCCATACGGATAGAAGTCCTCGCCGAACACCGCCGCCATCCTGCTTGCGTATTCCGCCAGCCAGGCGAAGGGCACATGCGATGCGGTCACATCCGACATGCGCTCCATCGATTGCTGGCGCGCCTTGTCGAAGGATTTGAAAAGATTCATCGCAACCCACGGATTCTCTTCGTAGATGCGAGCCTTCATGACTAGCGAATGCATGATCGGAAAGATGTTCGTGTCACGGAAATACTTCTCTTCTTCCGCCTGATAGTTAGGGATGAGCCGGTCTACGCCCGAGCCGAAATTAGCCGGTGGACGAGCCGACATAACGGCGTCGATTTCGCCCGAAATCAGCATCTCGTTCAATGACTTCTCGGGAACGCTTTTGTATTGCAGGCCATCCGGTAGTTTGAGTTTCACCTTCTCGACTCGCCCCGCCTGATTCACTCCGCCCTGAATCCACTGAATACTTTTGAGATCGATGTTCAGGTAGTCCGACAGATAGCCGCGCCCGTAGACGCCGGCAGTCTGCGCCCACTCGGGAATACCGACCTTTTTGCCGACCAGATCTTCCGGACAGTTGATGGAGCTACCGGTTTTCACATAGAACATCGAATGGCGAAACGCACGCGAAATGAACACCGGCAGAGCGATCAGATCGGGGTTCGGCTGCGATCGGAGCGCGATGTATTTCGCCATCGACATCTCGGAGATATCCCACTCGCGATGCATCGTGAAGCGATAAAAGATTTCCTCGATCGGCAGGTTCAATGTTCGCAGTGCAACGCCTTCGACGGGAATCGAGCCGTCGGTGACGTCTCGCGTGTGGTCGTAGGGTCCGAGGGCAAGGGTGAGTGCAAGAGGATTCAATTTAGTCTGCCTTGATGTTGGCGGTTTTGATGACCCGCTCCCATTTGTCGAACTCGCTTTTAGTGAAGGCCGCAAGCTCCTTCGGTGTGCTCGAAATAGCCTCCTGGCCTTGCTTGTTCAACTGCTCCTTGAAGTCGGGGTTCTTTGCAATCTTTACCATCTCTTCGTTCAGGCGCTTGACGATTGCAGCAGGTGTTCCAGCAGGTGCGTACAAGCCGTACCAGGAGCTCGCTTCGATGCCGGGATAGCCGAGTTCGTTGAGAGTGGGAATATCAGGAGCGGCTGCGATACGGTTGGGCGACGTCACGGCTAATGCGCGCACACGATTGGACTGAATGAACGGAAGAATCGACACCACCGCACCGAACACCATTTCCGTGTCGCCCGCGATGACTGCAGTGGCGGCGGGCGCGCTGCCCTTATAAGGAATGTGCTGGATGTCGGTTCCGGTCTTGTACTTGAACAGCTCACCCACGAGATGCAACGGAGATCCGCTGCCGCCGGATGCGTAGTTCAGCTTGCCGGGCTTCGATTTCGCGAGCGCAATGAGTTCGGCCACGTTGTTGGCTGGAACCTGTGGATTCACCACCAGAATCTGATAGCCCTGCGCCACCATGCTGATCGGCGCGAAATCCTTGATCGGGTCGTAGTTGACCTTGCCGAGACTGGGCGTCATAGCCATGTTGGCGACGAAACCCAAAGTGAGCGTATATCCATCGGGTTTGGAATTCGCCACCTGCTCGGTGCCCATGTTGCCGCCCGCACCCGCACGGTTCTCGACGATGACAGGCTGACCGAGACCAGTCGACAGACGCTGCGCCACGAGCCGCCCCAACGTGTCGTTGCCACCGCCCGGAGGGAACGGCACCACAAGCTTGATGACCCGGCTGGGGTAGTGATCTGCTGCGAATGCCGGCGTCGAGAAGGTCGCGACTGCAGACAAGGATGCGACGGCTGCCGCGCCTATGCATAGCGCTCGCCATCGAGGGTGTAATGCAACGCTCATGTTTGTCTCCTGCTAGTTATGCAGAGATTCTTGGCGACCAGCGGTATTGGCGCAACCACTGCTGCAGATAACATGTATTGCGTTTTTCAATAACAGAAGGCAAACATGGCCAAACTCGATCTGGAATGGCTGTCGGTATTCGACGAGGTGTTCAAGACGGCGAACGTTTCGAAGGCCGCCGAGCGGCTCGGAATACAGCAGGCGGCGGCCAGTACCGCGTTGAACAAGTTGCGCGCCCACTTCGACGATCAACTGTTCAGTCGAACAACGCGCGGCATGGTTCCGACGCCGTATGCCGAATCGATTCAGCCGGCCATACGCGAGGCCATCAACCAACTCGAAATTGCGCAGTCGAGCCGGAAAGAATTTCTGGCGAAAAAGGCAACGCGGAATTTCCGAATCGGCATGACCGATATCAGCGAGATCCTTCTGTTACCCACTTTGTTGAATCACCTGAAGAAAGTCGCACCTTCGGTACAGATAGAAATCGAAAAGATTTCCAACGACAGCGTACGTCGGTTGCAGGATGGGGAAGTGGATCTCGCGGTCGGATTCATGCCGCAACTGGATGCGGGGTTCTACCAGCAAGTGCTGTTCGAGCAGAACTTCGTTTGCCTTGTGTCCAGCGAACATCCGCGCATTGGAACTCGCTTGACCAAGGCTGCGTTTTCGCGGGAAGGACATATTCTGGTGACGGCTTCAGGCACCGGTCACGTGATCGTGGACAAGGTGCTCGATACCGCAGCCGTGGAAAGAAAAGTCATGCTGCGTGTGCCTAGCTTCTCGGGCGTGGCGCGCATCGTTGCCGAGACGGAACTCATCGCGACAGTGCCGCAGCGTTACGGTGAGCTCATGTCGTCACGACAACGAATCCGGGTGATGCCGGTGCCGTACGAGATTCCCGGCTATCAGGTGAAGCAACACTGGCATGAACGGTTTCATACCGATGGAGGAAACGCCTGGCTGCGTAGCACCGTGGCGGAGTTGTTCGGCGCGTAAGCGGAACGGGTCGGGCAACTCCTGCCATCGGCGATCGGCCGTCGTCCGTCGGCAGCCAGCAATCACCGAACGGCCAACCCGTTAGATCAGGCGACTTCGAGCGTGACTTCGATGTTGCCGCGAGTCGCATTCGAGTAAGGGCAAACCTGATGTGCCTTTTCTACGAGTTCTTGCGCCTTTGCCTTGTCCATTCCGGGCAGGCTGACCACCAGCTTCGCCTCGATACCGAAACCGGCTGGGATGGGGCCGATACCTACGCTCGCAGCGATGGAAGCATCTGCGGGCAGCGAAACTTTTTCCATGGACGCGACGTGCTTCAGGGCGCCGAGAAAACATGCCGAGTAGCCCGCTGCAAAGAGCTGTTCGGGATTGGTCGCACCGCCCGCGCCGCCCATTTCTTTCGGAGGCGCGAGTTTCACGTCGAGGATTCCGTCCGAAGAGACCGAGCGGCCGTCGCGGCCTCCGGTGCTGGTTGCATGAGCGGTATAGAGGACTTTGTCGAGCTTGGTGACCATGTTGATTCCTTTGAAATTAGTTGATCGAATTTGATTCGGAACAGACCGAACCCAGACTCTACCGGACTAAACAGAACTTCAAATGACGCGACGCGGAGTCACTTCCGCAGGCCTGTTGGCGAGACTCGGACACGCTAAGTTCCAAATGCCCGAGAGTGGCTTAGATCAGTCTCGACTTAACCGATCGGCGGTATCCGCATTGAGGCGAGCGCGGCGCTCCTTGCAACTTCGTGTTTCCTGCTCAAGGCAAGGAAGTTTTTCGCGGCGTTGTTCGAATCGGGCGACGTCATGTTCTTCCGATATCCGATCAGGTACTCGCATGTCTCTTCGAAGCTTAGTCCAAGGAGAACGATGCGTCCTTCCTTGTCATGACAAAGCGCATCCATCGACCGGAGAAATCCAATCTCCGACGTAGTGAACAAAGAGTCGTAGTTGTTTTCGGACATGTGCGTCGAAGCTCGCTTTTCGAGAAAGGTCTCGAAGAAAAATTCGGAGAAGAATGCAGCCGCACTTTTCAAAAACAAATGCCACTAACAATTGATTGCGCAAGAAGTGATCGTGCCGTCAAATGGACTGAGCGGATACCCCGCCGAATCGATAGAAGTTATGAACATCTTCAATAGCCGTTTGCCCAACACGTACGAGCTTCAAGCGCTTATCGGCATCATTGATGAAGGCACTGTCACGAGAGCTGCAGACAGACTTGGCGTATCGCAATCGACCTTGAGTCATACGCTGGACAAGATGCGCTCTTCCTTCGATGACCCCTTGTTCGTTCGCGTCGGAAACAGAATGGAGCCGACACCGTTCGCGCGCAAACTGCACGCGCCTGCAATGAAAGTTCTTCAAATACTGGAACTCGAAGTTGGCAAGCTCAAGGAGTTTCAGCCGCGGCTCACCACCAGCATTTTTCGAGTGGGCGCGAACGAAATCGGAGCAATCGCACTTGCACCCAAACTTGCCGCGCATCTTTCACGAATGACACCACGCGCGCGCCTGGAGACTGTGCATGTACAACCGGAAAATATCAGAGCCGTCCTCGACAACGACGAAGTGGATGTAGCAGTGGGATTTTTTCCGGAGACGGAATCGAGCGTTCCAAAGCTGCATCTCTACGACACCTCGGTCGTCTGCATCGCTCGCACCGATCACCCGAAGGTGGGTGATTCCATCACACTGACCGAGCTTGCAAAGACACCCTTCGTCGATTCGAAGCTGATGACACCTGTGCGCGCAATGGCGCTCGCGGCGGCCGGAGAGCATATTCGCCAGCCATTCATGTATTGCGCGCCGAATCATCTGCCCGCGATTCCGAGCATCGTTGCGAACTCCGACTTGATCGCCATCGTTCCGATTGAATTGTTCGAGATGTTTGGCGCAGCGTTCAAGCTTAAACAAGTCAAGATCGACGCTCAGATTCCGCCCATCGGCGTGTACCTTTACTGGCACAAACGCAATGCAGAAGATCCAGCGATCAATTTTCTTCGCGAGGCTATCGTGTCCTTGCTTTGAGCAACCGATTCGCAGAGTCGGTAGCGGTCAAACGCCCAAAGTCGATTCCAGCTTTTCGGGCGATGCCAGCAGCTCTGCAGACGTAGCGGCCATCACCACCTGCCCCTTCTCCATCACTACCGATCGATCGGTGTGCGCGAGCACCTTGCGCCAGTCGCGATCGACGATCAGCGTGGCGATTCCGGTTGCACGAATCTCGCCGATGACTCGCCAGATTTCAGCGACGATCAAAGGCGCAAGACCTTCTGTCGCTTCGTCGAGGATGAGCAGTCGCGGATTCGTCATCAGAGCGCGCCCGATGGACAGCATTTGCTGTTCGCCGCCGGAGAGTTGCTGGCCGCCGAAATCGAGACGCTCGGTCAGGCGCGGGAAGATGTGCATCACGCGCTCGAAAGTCCAGTGACGCAGACCATCGACACCGGCGCGTTCGCTCATGAGCAGGTTTTCCTTGACCGATAAATTCGGGAAGATTCCGCGCCCTTCTGGCACATAGCCCACACCGAGGCGCGCAATTTTTTCAGGAACCCAGCCGGTGACATCGCGTCCTTCGAACTGCACACTGCCCGACGCCGGACGCACGAAGCCCATCAGCGTCTTGATGAGCGTGGTCTTTCCCATTCCGTTGCGGCCCAGCAGTCCGAGAGATGACGCTGCGACGATTTCCAGATCGGCACCGCGCAGGATGTGGCTGTCGCCGTAGTAGGTGTTGATACCTGAGAGTTTGAGCATGTCAGTGATCCTCGCCAAGGTAGGCGGCGCGCACTTCCGGATTCGCACGGATCGAAGCGGGATCACCGGTTGCGATGACCGTGCCGTTCACCATCACGGTAATCCGATCTGCAATTCGGAACACCGCATCCATGTCGTGTTCGACCAGAAGAATCGCGTGTGATTTTTTGAGTTGCTCCAGCAAGGACAGCATGCGCCCGGTCTCTTCGGCTCCCATGCCCGCGAGCGGTTCGTCTAGGAGAAGCACGCGCGGACGCGTGGCGAGGCACATCGCAATTTCAAGTTGACGCTTCGCCCCGTGGCTCAATGTCTTCGCGATTCGATCGGCAAGATGATCGAGGCCTGCCGCGGCCAACGCCTCGTTTGCCGCAGAGTTGCTTGCCTCGCAATTCTTGGCTGATTGCCAAAGCATCCACGGCTTCGCGAAAGCGGCCTGAGCACAAAGCCGAGCGTTCTCGCGAACGGTGAATTCGGGAAAAATGGTCGTGCGTTGATAGCTGCGCCCGATGCCTTCGCGAGCACGACGCGCCTGCGAAATGCGGCTCACATCTTTCCCGACTAGCGTGATGCTTCCTTGCGAAGGCGCTATCTCGCCGGACAACATATTGATCAAGGTCGACTTACCGGCGCCGTTGGTGCCGATCACCGCGTGTACTTCGCCGATATCCAGATCGAGGCTCACATCGTTCACCGCGACCAACCCACCGAATCGACGCGTGAGATTACTCACCGACAAATACCGGCTCATGAAGCGCCCTTCGGTGATATTCGATCCGCAATGCCTATCAGCCCTTTGGGAAGCCACGCCACGAAAGCGATGATCGCGAGACCAAGAGTCAGTTGCCAATGATTCGCGAGCGGCCCGACGAATGCCTGTGTCGACAAAACCTCTTTCAGCAAGGTGAACGCGATAGCGCCGATGACAGCGCCGCGCAGATGACCCATGCCGCCAAGAATGATCATCAGGAGCACTTCGCCGGAGCTATGCCATGCGAGCAACTCGGGGTTCACCACGCCGTCTCTCGCGGCAAGCAAAAACCCCGCGAGTCCGGCCAAAGCGCCTGCGACGACGAAAGAGGCGAGCTTGTACGCATACACATTGAAGCCCGCCGCACGCATGCGTTGCTCGTTGTCGCGAATGCCGGCAAGCGCAGCACCGAAACGCGATCGGCGAATGAGAGCAAGCAGACCGTAGGTTCCCGCTAGCGCGATCAGCACCATGTAGAACTGAACCTTGCTGCTTTCCATGTCGATAGGTCCGAGCACCGGGCGGATGTACATGTAGATGCCGTCGCTTCCACCGCCGACTTTCGTGTCGTGAATGACGAAGTACGCCATCTGCGCGAACGCGAGCGTGACCATGATGAAGTACACGCCGCGTGTGCGCAGCGTGAGTGCGCCCACCACGAGAGCGTAGAGGCCCGCGCAGATCATGGCCAGCGGCAGCAGCATCGCGATCGAGCCGCCGTCCTTGCCGGACGCAAGCACGGTCGCGTACGCACCGATACCGTAGAACGCCGCATGCCCGAGGCTGACCAGACCAGTCATGCCCACAAGCAGCTCGAGGCTCAGCGCGAAGATGGAAAGAATCATCACCTTCACGATGAAGTCGGACAGGTAGGGACTGAAAGTGGGGGCGAGCAACGCCAGAGCCAGCGCGCAAAATACCGGGATCAGTTTGTTGAACTGCTGCATCAGGTTCTTCTTCCCATGAGACCTTCGGGTCTCCAGATGAGCACGATGGCCATGAGCAGATACACCCCGAGCCCACTCACTTCGGCAAAGAAAATCTTGCCGAAGGTGTCCACGAAACCGACAAGCAAAGATGCGATCAATGCACCGGGGATCGATCCGATACCGCCGATGACCACCACCACGAAACAGATGATCAGCACGCTGCCACCCATGCCCGGATACACCGACGACATGGGCGCTGCGATCATGCCGGCCAGTGCCGCGAGCGCGACGCCTGCTGCGAACACGATGCGATAGAGCTTGCGAATGTCGATGCCGAGGCCCCGCACCATGTCGCGATTGCTGGCGCCGGCGCGAATCATCATTCCCAGCTTGGTTTTGTTGACCACCAGATAGAGCATTACTGCCAGCAGAATGCACGCGGCGGATGCGAACAGGCGGTACCAGGGATAGGTCATGAGACTTCCCAATGCGAAACTTCCATCGAGCCACGGTGGCACTTTCACGCCGTGCACATCGTTGCCAACCAGGATAGATCTCATCTCCTCGAACACGAGGATCAGCCCGTAGGTCATGAGCACCTGTTGAAGATGTTCACGCTGATAGAGATAGCTGAAGAACACCCACTCCAGCAGATAGCCGAAGATGGCCGCGAGTACCACGCCCGCAATCAGCATCACGATGAACTGATCGCCGAAAAGCGGCGACAACGAGAATGCCATGTAGGCGCCCAGCATGTAAAAGCTGCCGTGCGCCAGATTGATGACGCCCATGATTCCGAAAATCAAGGTCAGCCCCGACGCGACCAGAAACAGCAGCAAGCCGTACTGGACCGCGTTGAGGCACTGAACGAGGAATGTTCCGATATCCACGCGACCCGCAACCTTACATGCGGCAGCCGCGAGCCGGATCGGCCAGCGACTTGGAAGCGATGCTCACCAGTTTGTTTTCCTTGCCATCGACCTTGCGCAGGTAGATGTCCTGGATCGGGTTGTGCGACTTGCCGATCGAGAACGCACCACGCGGGCTGTCGATCTTCGCTTTCTCGATGGCGGCTGCGAACTCGGCTTTCTTCGAGATATCGCCCTTCACCGCGTTCAGGCCGATGCCGAGCATCTGACCTGCATCGAAGCCCTGCACTGCATAGACGTCAGGTTGCAGCTTGAAAGCTTTGGCGTAGGCGGTGCGGAACGCGGTATCGCGCGGCGTGTTCAGGCCATCGGCGTAATGAAGCGTGGTCAGCATGCCTTGGGCTGCGTCGCCTTGTGCATCCAGAGTGCCATCGGTGAGGAATCCGGCACCGTACAGCGGAATGGTTTTATTGAGACCGGCCGCTGCGTAGTCCTTCACGAATTTCACCGCGCCGCCACCTGCGAAGAACGCGTAGACCGCATCGGGTTTGGCAGCTGCGATTTCGGTGAGCAGTGCCTGGAATTCCACGTTCGGGAACGGTACGTTAAGTTCCTTGACGACCTTGCCGCCTGACTTCTCGAAGCCTTCCTTGAAGCCACCGACGGACTCGTCACCCGCTGCGTATTTCCAGGTGATGGTGATTGCCGTCTTTTTCTTTTCCTGCTTCGCCGCGACTTCGCCCATGGCGAACGCAGGTTGCCAGTTCGAGAAAGAGCTCCGGAAAATATTCTGTGCGCACATGGGTCCGGTCACTGCATCGGCGCCCGCGTTGGGAACGATCAGAACAGTGCCGCTTTCTTTAGCTGCCTTGGCCATGGCCATAGCGACGCCGGAGTGAACCGTGCCGACGATCACGTCGACGTTATCGCGCTTGATGAGCTTGTTGACGTTGTCGGTGGCCTTGGCCGGATCGGATTCGTCATCGACCTTCACGTATTCGATTTCCCGACCGCCGAGCTTGCCGCCTTGTTGTTCCACGCTGAGCTTGAAGCCGTTTTCGATAGCAACGCCGAGTGCGGTGAAGGTGCCGCTGTACGGAAGCATCAGGCCTACCTTCAGCTTGGCTTGCTGCGCGTTGCCAATGCCGGAAGCGCAGCCGAAGGCCAGTGCGACCAGCGCAAGACGCGTCAGCCGGGTTGTCTTAGAGAAAGCGAATGTCATTGATGTCTCCTATTTTTTAATGAACGAACCACTGATGAACGAAACCGTATTGGCGATCACTTGTTCAGGTTGATCACGGTGCGGCGAATGTCCGCATTCGGGTACCTCGAGCAATGCGGTCTGCGGCACATGACTCGCAATACTTCGAATTTGAGCGAGCGTTCCGTATTCATCCTGCTCGCCCTGAATGGCCAGCACAGGACAACGAATCGTGCCTATCTCCTGCTCGATATTCCATTGGAGAAACTCCGGGGTCAGCCAGATTCGATTCCACCCCCAAAACGCCGAATCGGCGCTGTCGTGATAGCGGCCAAGCTTGGCTGGCAGGTCTGTCGTGAGGTAGGCAATGCGGGCTTTCTCGATGTTCTCGACCGTGACTTTCTCGACGAAGGTGTGAGGCGCGAGCAGCACGATGCCAGCTACCTGATCGGGAAACTTCGCGGCATAGAGCAAGGAGATCGAGCCGCCGTCGCTATGCCCGAACAGCCACGGGTTTTCGTCGAGACCGATGGCTTCGAAGAACGCGGGCAACACTTCATGTGCCTGCCGATGAAGGAAATCGAGATCCCATATTTCGTCATCGGGACGCGGACTCGATTTGCCGTACGCGGGTCGCGAAAAAACCAGACCTCGAAAGTTTCCTGCAGCGCAAAGACGCTGCGGAAAGTCCTTCCACATAGACACCGAACCCAGCCCTTCGTGAAGAAACACGACGGTGCTCGCATTCGAATCGGTGGACTCTATCCATTCGTATTCGACGCGCACATCGCGACCACGCCAATCGATCTCGGCAAATCGGGTGTCGTTCATGAGCCGATTCATCTGGCGCTCAAACTCGCTCAAGCGACCTGCGCCGTTGCAGCAGCGGGCGCTGCTGCTGCTTCCCGCAGACGAAATCGCTGGATTTTTCCGGTCGCGGTCTTGGGCAACTCGCTCACGAACTCGATGAAACGCGGGTACTTGTATGGAGCGAGGCGCTCTTTGACGAATGCCTTCAGCTCGTCTGCAGTCGCAGACTTTCCATCTTTGAGCACCACGAATGCCTGCGCCTTGGTAAGACCGTCGCCATCCTGCTTGCCGACTACCGCCGCTTCGAGCACGCTCGGATGAAGCATCAGCGTCGATTCAACTTCGAATGGCGATACATAGATGCCGCTCACCTTGAGCATGTCGTCGCTGCGGCCCGCGTAGGTGTAGTAGCCATCGGCATCGCAGGAATATTTGTCGCCGCTCTTGGCCCATCCATCGCTAAAGGTCTCGGCATTCTTTTGCGGATTTCCCCAGTACATGAGTGCGACGCTCGGGCCTTTGATGTAGAGATCACCCACTTCCCCCACCGCCACCGGGCCACCGTCTTCACCGCGCAGTTCTATCTCGTAGCCGCCTACAGGTTTGCCGGTAGTGCCATACCGAATGTCGTCAGGCCGATTAGAAATGAACACGTGCAGCATCTCCGTCGATCCGATGCCATCGATGATGTCGCAGCCGTAGTGCGCCTTGAAGCGTTGCGCAATTTCTGCCGGCAGCGCCTCGCCTGCGGAAGAGCACATGCGCAGCGCAACCTGATCTCGTGCAGGCAGGGAGGGCGATGCGAGCATGCCCGCAAAACCGGTCGGCGCGCCGAAGAACACCGTCGGTTTGACGCCGTGCATGGTCGTTGTCCACCGACGAAAAGTAGCGTCCGGCGTCGGGCGCTCGGCCATCAACACCACGGTTGCGCCAACCGATAACGGGAACGTAAGCGTGTTGCCCAGCCCGTACGCGAAATAAAGTTTTGCCGCAGAAAAGCAAACGTCGTTTTCTTTGATGCCGAGCACGCTTTTGCCGAATAGCTCTGCAGTCCACCACGCGCTTGCGTGCGCATGTACCGTGCCCTTCGGCTTACCGGTAGAACCCGACGAATACAACCAGAAAGCGTGGTCAATAGCCTTCGTGTTCGCCGCAGCTGCAAGTGGCTCGGCTGCATCGATTGCAACGTTCATGTCGATGCCGTTCGGAGGCAACTCACCACCCGGTTTGGAGACGAATATTTTTTTGACCTTGTTGTCGCTGCGCTTCAATGCTTCCTGAATCACTCCCCCAAGCGGACCGCACGCCAGCACCGCCGTCGATTCGCTGTGCTCCAGCATGTAGGCGTAGTCGTCGGCGGTAAGCAGCGTGTTCACTGCAACCGGCACGATGCCCGCGTAGAGGCAGCCCAGAAAACTCACCGGCCAATCGCTGGTGTCGAGCTGCAAAAGCACGACGCGATCGTTGCGTTGGATGCCTGCTTGCAGCAAGGCAGACGCCATACGACGCGATCTGTCGTCGAGTTGGCCATACGTGAGGGTCCCGTAGTCGTCGATGTACGCAATCTTGTCTGCGCGCTTCTTGTTCAGCGCGAACAGGTGCTCTGCAAAATTGAAGTCCGTGGGCATGTTCATCGCTGTCTCCGCTTGTTCTATTTCGTTGCTCAAACTGGCCGTCGCTGCTTCGTTTTTTCTCGATCTAGCCGAGTTGCGCAAGCACCTCTGGACTCGCCTGCACTGCACTGCGCCGGTGATAGAAGTCGAGCGCTCGCAATCCGCCGAGTTCGGCGCCGCCACCGGCACGACCGGGTCCACCGTGCATCGACATAGGCATGACGTTGCCGTGGCCGGTGTGCGCTTTCGCCACAGATGGCGTCACTACGTGGACGCGGCCTTGGCTCGCAGCCAGCTTCACTGCAACCGCGCCCAACGATGCATCGTCAGCGCCATAAATAGACGTGACCAGAGAGCCTTGTCCTCGATTCGCGAGTTCGACTGCGTGGTCTATGTGTCGATACGGCATCAAGGTCGCGACCGGCCCGAATACCTCCAGGTCGTGCACGATGCCAGCGCCGTCTGCGTCTTCGGTACCCAGAAGCACTGGCGATACGCAGCAGGCAATTTTTGAATCGGCATCGACCAGCGGCACGCTGCCGCCGTCGTACAAAACCTGGGTGTGTTGCTTGAGCGTCGCGAGTCCTGCATTGACCGCGTCGAACTGCGCGCGGCTGACGAGTGAGCCCATGCGAACCTGTTCGTTGCGCGGATTGCCCACCGAGATTTTTTCGAGCTTCGCGGCTACTGCCTGCGCCACCGCCCGATACATATCCTGCGGCACAAAAAAGCGACGCACTGCGGTGCACTTCTGGCCCGACTTGACCGTCATCTCGCGAACGACTTCTTTCACCGCAAGCTCGAATGCTTCCGATCCCACCGCGCCATCGGGCATAAGAATCGCCGAGTTCAAACTGTCCGCCTCGATGTTCACCCGAACCGAATGATGCGCAACGGCAGCATGCGACCGGATGACTGCACCCGTGTCTGCAGAGCCGGTGAAAGACACAACGTCGAACGGCTTGAGCTGATCCATCAACCCTGCAGAACTACCGCAGATGACGGACAAGGCACCCACCGGCAACACACCAGCATCCACGACGTCGCGCACCATGCGTTGGGTGAGCCATGCGGTCGATGTGCCGGGCTTCACGATGACCGGAACGCCTGACAGAAGAGCAGGCGCTGCTTTTTCCCACAAGCCCCATGCAGGAAAGTTGAATGCGTTGATCAACAGCGCGACGCCTTGCGTGGGCACCTGAATGTGCTGAACCTGAAACACCGGCTCCTTGCCCAACTTCACTGCGTCGCCGTCGCGCATGAAACGGGTATCGCCCAGTGAGTCGCCCCACTTCGCGTATTGACCCAAAGTAAAAATCGCGCCATCGATATCGACTGCCGAATCGTTCTTGACCGTGCCCGAGTTGGCGGTGGCGATTTCGTAGTACGTGTCGCGATTCGCCTGGAGGACTTTCACGATTGCGGCCAGCAAACCTGCGCGTTCGCGGTAGGTCAACGCGCGCAATGCCGGGGCGGCGGTTTCACGTGCGTGATCGAAAGCTGCAGCCAGATCGATACCGCCAGAAGAGACTCGAACCAGCTCGGTTCCGAGGACCGGATCGAACAGGGAGGTGCCTGCGCCCTCTCCTTGTTGCCAGCGGCCTGCAATGTAATTGGGGAGAAGTTCGGTCATAAAACTGGGTCGATTTTTTGTGTGAGGCTGCAGGAAAAAACTCAAGCAGCCCGCGTGAATTGAATTTGCCCTTCGGGCAAGAGATACAAAACCAGTGCGCGGCCCTTCGTGACAGTCGGGTTGTGCGCGCTGCCCGGCGGATAGACGCACCAGCCTGCGCTGCGTCCGTCGAACGCAGCACCTTCGTCCAGCGGCATGATCAGATCGATCTCGCCACCGGGATGCGAGTGGTGCGGTCCGGCAATGGCATTCATGTCCACCACATCGACAGAGAAGCGATGCAGCGCGTCGTCTGCCTTGAAGACGCGGCCATATTTGATGCCACCGTGTTCTCGCTCGCACAGCCAGCCTTCCGCGACGCCTTCCATGCACGACTGCTTCAGATCGCGATAGGTCTGGCTGTCAGACCCGTGTTGCTCGTTGAGCCAAAGGTCGAGCGACTTGTCGAGCGGGCGCGTGCCGATCGCCGACGTAATTGCGGCGAGTTGGCGGTGGAACAGTTCTTTGGTCATGTCTCGTGGTGTCTTCCGGCGTCTTGCTGGACTGTCTAAATTTGCCGACGCAATCTGCACGAGTGCTTGCTGGAAGCTGAAACGTGCAGTATTGTGCCTGTGCCGAAAGATACGTTCGAGACCAGTACCTGTCAAGCAATATAATGCAGGTATGGTGTTTTCCCTAGGCTATGCTCGGAGCAAAGGAATTCGAAGATGAGTGATAGAGACGACGCTACTAGCGTCGCAACGCCTGTGGAACCGGAGGTCAAAAACCCGCTATTACTCGCGTTGGGCGACCGGGTTCGAACCCTGCGCGCCCAGCGAGGAATGACCCGAAAATCGCTCGCGATTGCGGCGGATGTCTCCGAACGGCATCTGGCCAACCTCGAATACGGCATCGGAAACGCCTCCATCCTCGTACTCCAGCAAGTGGCCACCGCACTGCAATGCTCGATTGCAGAACTCCTCGGCGATGTCACGACCAGCTCCCCAGAGTGGCTGCTCATTCGCGAAATGCTGGAGCGCCGCAGCGAAGCGGACCTGCGTCGCGTGCGTCTGGCACTCAACGATCTTCTCAATTCCTCGTCCAACGATTCTTCGCGCAAAGGCCGCATCGCACTCATCGGACTTCGCGGCGCCGGCAAGTCGACCTTGGGCCAAATGCTCGCCGACGATCTGGACCTTCCTTTCGTCGAGCTCAGTCGAGAAATCGAAAAAGTGGCCGGCTGCAGCGTGCGGGAAATCCACGATCTGTACGGCACGAACGCCTACCGTAGATACGAGCGCCGAGCTCTCGAAGAAGTGGTGCAAATCTACAGCGAAGTGGTCATCGCCACACCTGGCGGCATCGTGTCGGATCCGGCCACCTTCAACGAGCTGCTCACCCATTGCGCAACCGTCTGGCTGCAGGCTTCGCCCGAAGAACACATGGGCCGAGTGGCCGCACAGGGCGACACCCGACCCATGGCCGCAAGCAAGGAAGCCATGGACGACCTGCGCCGAATCCTGAGTGGCCGGGCCGCGTTCTATTCCAAGGCCGATTACACAGTCGATACCTCGGGAGAGGTGTTGTCGACGACTTTCGACAAGCTGCGTACTGTCGTTCGAAGCAACCTCCGCAAACCTTCCTGAGGCTCTGCGCTTGCGGTTCTACGGTGGCGACGCCGCGACGCCGACGCTCCATCATCAATATGCATGATGTTGCATGTTTAATCTTGCAGCGAATTTATTTATGCACTATTATTCACTCCAATGTTTGCGAAAACGTTCGAAAAACACATGGAGACATCCGCATGAGCCAGACAGCCAGCCCCGCACCCGTCGTCGATTACCGCATCGAACCAACCCAGTACAAACACTGGTCTCTTAGCGTCGACGGATCGGTCGCGCGATTGACTCTCGATATTGCAGAAGACGGCGGCATTCGCCCCGGTTACAAGCTGAAGCTCAATAGTTACGACCTCGGGGTCGATATCGAACTGAACGACGCGCTCAATCGCGTGCGCTTCGAACATCCGCAAGTGAAGTCGGTCATCGTCACGAGCGGCAAGGACCGCATCTTCTGCTCGGGCGCGAACATCTTCATGCTGGGTGTTTCCAGCCATTCGTGGAAAGTGAACTTCTGCAAGTTCACCAACGAGACCCGCAACGGGATCGAAGACACATCGAAATATTCGGGCATCAAGTTCCTTGCTGCGGTGAATGGCGCTTGCGCTGGCGGCGGCTACGAGCTGGCTCTGGCGTGCGATGAAATTTATCTGGTCGACGACCGCTCGTCTGCGGTGTCCTTGCCCGAAGTGCCTTTGCTGGGCGTGTTGCCAGGCACTGGCGGCCTGACTCGCGTGACCGACAAGCGTCATGTACGCCATGACCTGGCAGACATTTTCTGCACCAGCGTCGAAGGCGTGCGCGGTCAAAAAGCGGTGGACTGGCGTCTGGTCGACGCGGCTGTGAAGCCCGCGCAATTTGCTGCAACCGTTCAAGCGCGAGCAGATGAACTCGGCAAGAACGATCTGGTGCAAGCTCGCGCAGCCAGCCAAGGCGTTCCGCTGGTTCGCCTGGAGCGCGAAGACGGCGAAAACAGCCTTCGCTACAAGTACGTGCAGATCGCTATCGATCGCTCGAATCGCACGGCCACCTTTACGATTCACGCACCGGTGGGCGCACAGCCGACAGACATTGCAGGCATAGAAGCAGCTGGCTCCAACTGGTGGCCATTCGAAATGGCCCGTGAGCTGGACGACGCGATCCTGATGATGCGCACCAACGAACTCGACATCGGCACCTGGTTACTCAAGACAGTGGGCGACTCTGCAGCGGTCATCACCAACGATGCCTTGATGCTCGCGAATAAGGATCACTGGTTCGTTCGGGAAACCATCGGCCTGCTGCGCAGGACCTTCGCTCGCATAGATGTGTCCTCACGCAGTCTGTTTGCGTTGATCGACTCGGAGTCGTGCTTTGCAGGCACTTTGGCGGAACTCGCGTTCGCTGCCGACCGTGCATACATGCTCGCACTGCCCGACGATCCGGAGCACGCACCCAAGCTGATGCTGAGCGATTTCAACTTCGATCATTTGCCGATGGTGAACGGTCAAACACGTTTGCAACGCCGCTTCTATGAAGAGGAAGCGCCCTTGGCTGCAGCAAAGTCCGCCATCGGTAAATCGCTCGATGCCGACGAAGCCTACAAGCTGGGCCTGGTCACCGCCGCTCCCGACGATATCGACTGGGACGACGAGATTCGCATCGCGATAGAAGAGCGCGCTGCCATGTCACCCGATTCGCTCACCGGTCTCGAAGCCAACCTGCGATTCGCACAACGCGAAAACATGTACACCCGCATCTTCGGACGCCTGACCGCATGGCAGAACTGGATCTTCAACCGTCCCAACGCTGTTGGCGAAAAGGGAGCGTTGAAGGTTTACGGCACCGGGCAAAAAGCAGGCTTCGATCTCAATCGCGTCTGACATCACGAACGATTTCAAGAACGACTTCAAGAACTCTCCACGAGGCAATCATGAGCACAGTCAACTACAGCGAAAAAATTCCCAACAACGTGAACCTGGGCGAAGACCGCACCTTGCAGCGCGCGCTCGAAGGCTGGCAACCCAACTTCATCAACTGGTGGGATGACGTCGGTCCGGATGGCTCGACCAACTACGACGTGTATCTGCGCACCGCAGTGAGCGTCGATCCGCAAGGCTGGGCACAGTTCGGCCACGTGAAAATGCGCGACTACCGCTGGGGCATTTTCCTGAACCCCGGCGACGCGAATCGCGAAATCCATTTCGGCGATCACAAGGGCGAGAAGGCCTGGCAGGACATCCCTGGCGAACACCGCGCCAACCTGCGCCGGATCATCGTGACTCAAGGCGATACAGAGCCGGCATCGGTCGAGCAGCAACGCCACCTGGGACTCACTGCGCCTTCGATGTACGACCTGCGCAACCTGTTTCAGATCAACGTCGAAGAAGGACGTCATCTGTGGGCCATGGTTTACCTGCTCCACAAGCACTTCGGACGCGATGGACGCGAAGAAGCGGAAGCACTGTTGCAACGCACTTCCGGTGACGAGAATAATCCGCGGATCCTGGGTGCGTTCAACGAAAAAACGCCCGACTGGCTCGCGTTTTTCATGTTCACCTATTTCACCGATCGTGACGGCAAGTTCCAGTTGTCCGCACTCGCAGAAAGCGCGTTCGATCCGTTGGCGCGCACGACCAAGTTCATGCTTACCGAAGAAGCGCATCACATGTTCGTGGGCGAAAGCGGCGTGTCGCGCGTGCTGACCCGCACTGCGCAAGTCATGAACGAGCTGAAAACCGACGATGCAGAGAAGGTTCGCGCTGCGGGCGCAATCGATCTGGGAACGATCCAGCGCTATCTGAACTTCCATTACAGCGTGACGATCGACCTGTTCGGCGCCGATCAATCGAGCAACGCCGCCATCTTCTACAGCTCGGGTCTGAAGGGCCGCTACGAAGAAGGCAAGCGCACCGACGACCATGTGCTCAAGGGTCAGACTTACAAAGTTCTTGAAGTGCAGAACGGCCAGCTTCTGGAGAAAGAGGTGCCGATGCTCAATGCACTCAATGAAGTGCTGCGCGACGACTTCATCAAGGATTCGGTGGCCGGCGTCGGTCGCTGGAACAAGGTGCTCGAAAAAGCTGGTATTTCGACTCGCCTCACGGTTCCGCACAAGGCATTCAATCGCCAGATCGGCGCGCTTGCAGGCATCAAGATGTCGCCTGAAGGCCGCGTGGTGAACGAAGTCGAATGGGCCGCCAAAAAACACGAGTGGCTGCCCACGCCGGAAGACTTCGCCTTCGTCGCATCGTTGATGGGTCGCGTGGTCGATCCGGGCAAATTCGCTGGATGGATTGCACCTCCGGTCATGGGCATCAACCGCCAGCCGGTCGATTTCGAGTACGTTCGCTTCGGCTAAAGGGCACGACCGACGCGGCACCCGAAGGAGAATAAAAACATGGAGACAGCCCTCGATGCTTCGGTGATCAAGCAGCACTTGATCGACCCGGAAATCTGCATCCGTTGCAACACCTGCGAAGCTACATGCCCCATCGGGGCGATCACGCACGACGACAACAACTACGTCGTCAAGGCAGACATTTGCAACGGCTGCATGGCCTGTATTTCGCCCTGCCCCACGGGGTCGATAGACAACTGGCGAACGATGCCCGCGGCGCGAGCGTATTCGATCGAGGAGCAACTGACCTGGGAAGAACTTCCGGCAGAACTGACGCCCGAGCAGCTCGAGGCTCAAGGCGTGCATAGTGGCGACACCGATCTCGCGCCGGTAACCAGCGAAGCAGCAGCGATCACCTCCACGCAAGCCCTCTCCCCCGAGACAGCGCCGACTCAAGCGGTCAGCTACGGATCGACCACGCCGCCCTGGTCGGCCGCGCATGCTTACTCGAATCTCTATCCTCCGAAGTCACCGACGACTGCAACCGTGGTGGGCAACTTCAATTGCACCGAAGCCGGATTCGACAGCGAAACCCATCACGTAGTGCTCGACTTCGGGGCCATGCCGTTCCCGGTGTTGGAAGGTCAATCGATCGGCATCGTTCCTCCCGGCGTAGACGCGAAGGGCAAGCCGCATGTTGCGCGTCAATACTCGATTGCGAGTCCGCGTAATGGCGAGCGACCCGGCTACAACAACATTTCGCTCACCGTGAAACGCGTGACCGAAGACCATCAAGGCAAACCGTTCCACGGAGTCGCGAGCAACTATGTCTGCGACCTCAAGGTAGGCGACAAGGTGCAGGTGGTCGGCCCGTTCGGAACCTCGTTCCTGATGCCCAATCATCCGAAGTCGCACATCGTGATGATCTGCACGGGCACCGGCAGCGCACCCATGCGCGCGATGACCGAATGGCGCAGACGCCTTCGCGTGAGCGGCAAGTTCGAGAGCGGCAAACTGATGCTGTTCTTCGGCGCACGCACCCAGCAGGAACTCCCCTACTTCGGACCGCTCCAGACGCTACCCAAAGATTTCATCGACATCAACCTCGCGTTCTCGCGCACAACTGGCCAGCCCAAGCGCTACGTGCAGGACGCGATGAGACAGCGGTCGGCCGATCTCGCATTGATGCTCAAAGACCCGAACACGCATTTCTACGTGTGCGGCTTGAAGAGCATGGAAGAAGGCGTTCTGTTGGCGCTGCGGGATATCGCGAACGAATCGAATGCGGATTGGGAAACGTTGGGGATGCAGTTGAAACGCGAGGGCAGACTGCATCTCGAGACTTATTGAGTCGCAGTACTCGGCATGGAAACTGGTGGTTCGACTTGCTCCAAGTGCGGCGCGAGTTGCGGCGTTTTGGGGTAATCGCTAGGTGCAATAACGCGGCGGCATCTCGTCAAACACAGGGTTTGATGGCACGATTGTTGCGCCACGTTCGATCCTTGCGCCTTATTTCCACTGGAGTTTCCATGCCAAAGTTTCTCGACAGATTCGCAGCTATCGCGTTCACAACCGTTGTTGCGACGACGTCAACTGTCGGGGTCCACGCACAAACCTGGCCAACGAAGCCGGTAAGAATGATTGTTCCTTACCCGGGCGGCGGCGGAGTCGATGTGCTGGCGCGCGTACTCAGCGACGGGCTTTCCAAGAAGTGGAATCAGCCGGTGGTGGTCGACACGAAGCCCGGCGCTAATACAGTTCTCGGCGCCGACCTTGCAGCCCGCGCCAAAGACGGGCACACGCTGCTCTTCACGACCGACGCCACCTTCACGATCAATCCGTACATCTACAGCAAGCTGCCCTACGACCCGATCAAGGATTTCATCCCCATCACGCAGCTGGTGTCGTTCAGCCAGTTGATGGTCACCAACAGCAAGTTCCCTGCAAATTCCATCAAAGACGTAATTGTCATGGCCAAAGACAAGCCGGGCACGATGTCGTATGCCTCATATGGCTCTGGCAGCCAGCCCAATCTGGCCATGGAAATGTTCAAGAAACGTGCCGGTATCGACATCGTGCATGTGCCCTATCGCGGTCTGGCACCTGCAATGAACGCCGTGCTTGCAGGTGAAGTGCCGTTCACGTTCACGGGCGTCGCATCCGGGCAGGGTTACATCAAGGCAGGCAGCATGAAAGCGCTCGCGTATGCCGGAAAGAAGCGCCTGGCGGAGTTCCCCGACGTGCCCACTTTCACCGAGCTCGGCTATCCCGAGGTCGATGCCAACGTATGGATCGGCGTGTTCGCGCCCGCAGGCACCCCCGACGCTCAGGTACAACAGATCAACCGGGACATCCTCGCGGTGATTTCCGAGCCTGAATTCAAAGCGACTCAAATAATTGCCAAGGGGTATGACTTCACCGGACTTGGCCCGAAAGAGTTCGCGAATTACATCGCGGGCGAATACGCCAGCCGAGCCGAGTTGGTCAAGACATCGGGCGCCAAGGCGGACTGACTAATAGACAACGCTTAAACCTTCTGGAGAATCACGTGATCAAGAGAACCTTCTGCACCTCGCTACTTGTCGCATCGACTGCGATTTTCATGAGCGCCGCGACTTATTCGCAGACTGCGTGGCCGACCAAATCGGTTCGGATGGTCGTAGGCCTTGCTCCGGGCGGTCTGGTCGATGTGCTGGTGCGCCAGATACAGCCTTATCTCACCACCGCTCTAGGGCAGCCTGTCGTTGTCGATAACAGGGGCGGTGCAGGTGGAAACGTCGCGGGTAACGAGGTCGCGCACAACGGTGGCGATGGTCACACCTTCCTCGTCGTTCCCACGACAACCGAATCGGTGAACCCGGCACTGTTCAGCAAGATGCCATTCGAGTTCGGCAAGGACCTGCGTCCCGTTGCGCTGTTGGCAGACAGCAAGCTGTTCCTGCTGGTTCGCTCTTCGCTGGGCGTGGACACGACCGAGGCGTTCATCGAATACGCGAAGAAGAACCCGGGCAAGCTCACCTATGGCTCGGCCGGTAATGGAACGACTCCCCACCTGACCGCAGAGCTTCTGAAAAAGGCAACCGGCATTCAGGCGACTCACGTTCCTTACCGCGGCGTTGCGCCTGCGGTTCAGGATCTGGTTGCAGGACAGATCGATTTCATGTTCGGCCCCGCGACGGTGTTCCCGTTCGTTCAGAGCGGCAAGCTCAAGGTACTTGCAGTGGCCAGCCGCACTCGCGCCTTGATTGCACCCGAAGTGAAGACGCTGATGGATTCGGGAATCCAGGGCGTAGTAGGCGACAGTGCTTTCGGCATTTACGCCCCAGCGAACACGCGTCCAGAAGTCGTGACCCGGATGAATCAGGAGATCAATAAGATCCTCGAGCGTCCCGATATCAAGGCCAAGTTCGTGGAAGCCGGCGCAGAGCCGATCCCGTTGACTATTCCCGAGTACACCGCGCGCATTCAAACCGAAACTCGTCTGTTCACCGACATCGTCAAATCCGAAGGTCTCAAGGCTGATTAAAGGAGATCCGAACTTCGAACTTCAATCTTCGATCGGAAAGTATTTGGTGCTCATGCGCGAAGCTTGTGGGCACCCTCCTACCCGCCGAGAGTGCATCTGCCGACCCTCGCAAATTTGGGGCGTCTGAACAATTCCTTCTTTAAACAAGGAATGACATGGACTCCATCAACAAAAATCAGCCCGAAGAAAATCACCGCGACGTGACGGGCTCGGAGGCGGTGGATCGCATCCGGAAAACCGTCAAAAAATCGGACACCTGTTTCTTTTGTACTGCCATCAGCTTGGGCGGATCTGCGGGTGCACGACCAATGAGTGTGCAAAAGGTTGATGACGACGGGACGCTGTGGTTTCTTAGCGCGTCCGACAGTCATAAAAACAAGGAGATTGAGTCAACACCTCAGGTGCGCTTGTTTTTCCAGGGCAGCGGGCATGCGGCGTTGTTGCACCTGACCGGCGTTGCGCGAGTGACTCGTGACGCGAAGACGATCAAAGAGTTGTGGGAGCCGATCCTCAAAACCTGGTTTACCGAAGGCGAGGACGATCCTCGAATTACAGCGATCGGCGTCACCCCCACCGATGGGTACTATTGGGATAACAAGCACGGCGCCGCAGTTGCAGGCGTGAAGATGCTGATTGGCGCCGCGACCGGGACGACGCTCGATGACTCGATCGAAGGCAAGGTTAAGCCTTGAGATCGAGGCGGGCCGCGCTCGCGATCATGAGTTCGAGGTGCACAACTTAGTAAGGACCAAAAGATGACATTGGAAACGCCGGAAGATACCGCACTGAATCGCCATCGGCCTCGTGGATCCACGGTGATTCCTTGCCTGCGTTACGTCGATGCCCTTGCGGCAATAAACTGGCTTTGCGAAGTGATCGGATTTACTCGACATAGCGTGCATATTGACGACTCCGGACGCGTAGCACATGCGCAACTCACGCTAGGTTCGGGCATGGTCATGCTTGGGTCTACCGACACGGCCAGTGAATGGGGCCAGTTCATACGTCAGCCCAACGAAGAAGGGGCCACTGACGGAATTTGCATCGTTGTCCAGGACGCCGACTTGATTCATAGCCGTGCGATCGCAACCAATACTCGCATTCTGATTCCGCTCCGAGACGAGTCTTACGGTGGCCGTGGCTTCACTTTTGCCGACCCTGAAAGCCACATCTGGAGTGTCACCACTTACGACCCGTGGAGCCCGACGTGAAATCTCAAGCTATTCAAATACGAACTCCCGCACTGGGCAAACTTTCCAGGTGCTATCGCCCCGTAGCTGCAGTACATGCGTGTGATGTTGCAGCACTGCGGGACGGTGAGCGATGCTGATCACCGAAGCTCCACCCGCACGCACACGCGAATAGAGCGCTGCTTCGTTCGCGCTGTCCAGCGCGCTCGTGGCTTCGTCAAGAATCAGCAGTCGCGGGCTTCGCACGAGCACGCGCGAAAAAGCAAGACGCTGTTGTTCTCCGATAGACAAAACTTTCTCCCAATCGCGCACTGCGCCGAGTCCACCCACGCGATTTGCGAGCTCAGGCAGGTTTACGTCGTGAAGTATTTGAAGCAATGACGAATCGTCGAGCGAGGTCTCGTTTGCCGGATAGATCATTTGGCTGCGCAGTGTGCCCGTCTGCAAGTAAGGACGTTGCGGAAGAAAGAACATTTCTTCGATGGGCGGGTGATCTACGGTCCCCTCGCCTGCGTGCCAAAGCCCGGCAATTGCTCGTAGAAGAGAACTCTTGCCGCATCCGCTCGGCCCTGTGATCAAAAGCGCGTCTCCCGGCCTCAGCTCCAAAGAAAGATCCTTCACGAGGAGCCTGTCGAATTGGGGCGTGTAGAGCGTCAACTTTTCTATGGCAAAGCGGCCTCGTTCGCGAGAAAGAATCCTGCTTTGCGGGTCTGGGTCCAGGTCTAGTGCTGGGGCTAGGTCTCGGACGGGAGTCGTTGTCGAGCGCAGCGCCGCGAGGTCGGCAACTGCTTTGTCTATTCGTAGCCCCTGCGCCCGCGCAAGCCGACGTGCTCTTCGCTGCACACGTCGCGCCTTTCTGGCAGCAGCAACAGCCTCTGGATCCTGCGGCTCGGTTCGGCCGGGTTTGTCCAGCAGCGCCTGAGCCAGCGTGTCGAGGCGGCCTATGCCTGCGACGAAACGGCTCAGGCTTTCGAAGTTGTCCACTATGAGCGAAACCGCGGCCAGCACAGCGGCAAACGCACCCGCAGCCTGAATTGCCCTGCCAACCTCGATGTCGCCGGAGAGCACCTGATCGGCAAGTATGACTGCCGGTATCACGACGGTCAGTTGACTGAACGCTCGCTGGAACAAATTCAAAGATCTTTGCCGTTTGATCAGGCGCGCGTAGTTGTTGAACACGTCCTGAAAGCTGCGGTCGAGGTGGGCGCGTTCTTGAGCTTCGCCGCGATAGAACGCGATCGATTCGGCGTTCTCGCGCAATCGCATCAGGCCGAAACGGAAATCGGCTTCGCGACGAAGTTGCCAGAAGTTCAGACGAATGAGCGGCTCGCCGAACACCCATAACGCCACTACGGTACCCACCAAGGCGTAAAACGCAAGGAAGGCCACCAGCACATGAGAGATGGACCAGAGCACCGCGCTGAACGCAACCAGCTGCATGCCCGCGCTCAGGAAAATGAGAAGGAAATGCGTGGAGCGGCCGGTGAAAGTATTAATGTCTTCGCTGATGCGCTGATCGGGATTGTCGATCGAGCCCTGACCGTTCAACTGGTAGTAGCGCCGCTCGGCCAGATAACCCTCCAGAAATCGGTGCGTCATCCATCGACGCCAGTGATTGGCGAACGCATCGCGCATGTAGTAGTAGAACGCGTACACCGGAACCGCGAAGCCAAGCACGACAAGGCAAGTTCGCACTGCCGCCCAGAAACGATCGCGCTCCTGGGCAGCAAGCGCAGAAGTCATCTCGCCGGTTTTATCGACAAGCATCACCGCCAATTGCGTCTCGCACAACATCAGCACGACAAGCAACCCCATCAATGACCACGCGCTGAATCGTCGATCTCCGACCCAGTATGGCTTCGCGACATTCATGAACTGCCGCCAAGCGGCAAGATTGAGTGAGGAAGATCGATGAGCTTTGTCGGGCAGACTGGAAGACTGTTGATCAGCCGGGGTGGAAGGAAGGTCGATGGCGGCGGCTGGTGGAGGCATTTAAAGCTTTAGCGAATTACTACTGGCGTAACGCTAAACCATTCACTTTCATCGATTTGTCGGACGCGATCCCTGCCGCAGTAGGGAAATTGTCTAACTCTGGTCAATTGCCAACCCGCTTCGACCCGCGACCAACCCGCGAACGTCGGCACCCGTGCGTCCAATCTGTCCTACGCGCGAATTTCAAGAGTCATCAATCTCGGCCATATGTCCTACTTCGTTAAAGCGGCACGACACGCCTAATGGGTCATCGGCTGCAAAGCCAGGTACGGAGCAAGCAGCCATGATTCATTCAGCGATCCTCATCGAGGACAACATAACGATTCGAGATGAATTGGCATCGGCATTGCTGGACTTGGCGGACATGCGGGTCACGGGATTTGCCCGGACAGCGAGCGAAGGCATCAGCTTGTGCGCCCAACCTAGCGGATGGGATTTGGCGGTGATCGATCTGTTTCTCAAGCAAGGCTCAGGACTGGAGGTGCTTCAGTCCCTTCGCACCAGAAATAGGAATCAGCGTGTGGTAGTTCTGTCGAACTACGCCACCGCAGACATCCGAAGCCGATGCCATGCACTCGGCTCGGATGCGGTCTACGACAAGTCGACCGAGCTAGACGCATTTTTTGCTTATTGCGTAGGCGCATTCCCAAATCCAGACGCCGACAGCCAATCATCGACGCCGGTGCCTGCGGAAGTTCTACACCACTAATCGCTCGCGCCATCCTCGATCAGCACTTCGAGCATCGCGCACATGGCGGCGGCCAACGCAGTCCCACCGTGCACATTGCCGGTCAGAGATCCACTCAGTACGTATGGCACGCCGCCCTCGGCCTGCACCTGTGCGGACCATTCAGGCGAAGGGCCAGCATCGAATCGGATTGAATATCGATGCAGCGAATTGTCGGACTCTCTGACGTAGGTTCCCTCTACGTAATTCTGTGAACCGCTGTCGTTCGAACGATCGGTGAAGCGGTCGACGGGAGACAGGACGAAATCGGATGAAACCTGCCTGGCAATACTCAAAAACATCCGGCGATGAAATTTCGCGCCACGCCAGTCGATTCCTGTGACGTGACCTCGGCCCTCGGCCTGCGGCATCGCGACAAATTCCATGCTGTCTTCGTACAGGGAATGCTGTCGTAGTCGCTCATTGAGCTTGGCGATGAACTGCTCTTCATTCAACATTTGGGAACCAGTCGAGAGCCAACAGGCTCGATGCTTTGATTATGGGGTCGGCACGTAACAAGAAACTCCGAGCCCGATCGAGCGCCAAAAGCGCTCGCTTTAGAAGCGAGTGGTCAGCTGAGTCAACCAAGCGGGCGAATGTTCAACGAGCCATGCTTCCAGCACCTTGTCGATACCGGTGAGGATCATCAACGAAAGCGCAACCATGACCATGCCCAAAAGTAACTTCCCGGTCTTGCCTGCGTTCATCAGCTTGCCTCGCACTCGATCCATGGCCCCACGAGAAACGTAGGCCAGCGCCACAAGCGGCAAGGCCGCGCCGATACCGAACACGGCCATCAGCGACGCGGATTGCGCCAGTTGCGTGCCCTGGCTGGCCAGCAGAATGGCAGCGCCCAAAGTGGGCCCGACGCAGGGACTCCAGACAAGGCCCAGCAGCAGCCCGATGGCGAACTGTCCCTTCAAGCCATCCAGATACATGCGCCCGATGAGGCTGTTGCCTGCGTTGCCTATACCCGCCGTCAATGAAGCGAAGCGCTGCTGCAGCGCGCTGGACATGAGCACGAGCCCCAGCAGACCGAGAATTACGGCCCCCACATCGCGAAAGATCGACGTGTCGACTCCCAGGGAAGCGCCGGCCCAGGCGAGCGAGGTGCCCACGATGGCATAGGAGAGCGCCAGTCCGCCGGCCAAAGCCAGTGGCGCGTGGCGATGCGCGTTGCTGGCGGAACCCAGCACGATCGGAACGATCGGCAGTACACAAGGAGAGAGCGTCGACAGCACGCCGGCTATCAAGCCGAAAGCGTACGAGCCGATGCCGAACTCCATCAGTTCAGCGTCTTCTTGAACAGTCCTTCGAGACCTGCCTCGGTGGTGTCGCCGACCGACCGAGCCACTTCCTTGGTGCCCTTGAAGGCCACCAGCGTGCTCTGCATACCCACTTTGAAGGTGCGCAGGGTTGGCTTCTCTTTGTCGAAATCGACCGTCAGCAGGGTCACGTCCTTGTAAGCCGGCTGCTGCATGAGCTTGTCCACGATCGGCTTCTGCGCTTTGCAGGTAGGGCACCAGGTGGCGCTTACGTCCACCACGACGGGCTTGCCGGCCCGCGTCAGTTGGTCGAACTCGGCCTGGCTGAATTGCTTGATTTCTCCGGCATGAGACATTGCGGCCATGGTGCAAAGGGCGACGAAGGCAAAGGTTGCGCGAAGCTTCATAGGAAATCCTGTCTCTGTGGAGTGGATGAATGCTGAGCATAACGTTCGCTGCACGCCGCCCATATCAGCGGCCGGAAAGGTGCGGCCGCCTGAATGAGAGGAACGGAACGGATGAAAAGTTTCGCGTTCTCAGACAAAAGATCACGTCGCGGTCTCAGCACTTGTCAGATTGCGAACTTCGAGTGAATGTCGTTCACTGCCGCCTCCAGAAACTGCAGAAACATTCCCGTTGCCACCGGTGTTGTTTGCCCAGCTCTCTGAAAAATACAGGTGTGCGACTGCGCTTCCTTGTCGACGAAGGGAGTCCAGGCAAGACGCCCTTCCGCAACATCCTGCGCGACGTTCTCTGGAATCAGGAATCCGACGCCCACTCCCTTTGCGACCAAATGCCTCACCATCGCCACCGAGCTGGTTTCGATCAGCGGCTTGGTGGTCCGGCGCTCTTTGTTTTCGATCCCAAAAGTCATCGCGCGTAATTCGGTGTCCTGCGTCATCAAAATCGTTTGTTGATCGAGGCAGTCGCGCACTCGAAGAGGAGTCGTGCGCATGCTGAGCGGATGTCCGGGTTGGGTCACCAGCCCAAGTCGTTGCGGCCAGGCGCGAACTTCCTCGACGCCCGGCGGCGGCTTGCGCCTGAGGCACAAACCGAAATCGGATTCACCCTGCGACACCCACTTCATGATCGCTTCGCCGCTTCCAGAGCGCACGTTGTAGGTAAAGCCAGGGTACTTTCGCATCGCAGTTTCGATGACATGCGGAATCAAATGCTCGGCAGAAGAATGCGATACCGCCAGGCTGATATGTCCGCGCCTCATGGTGCGCAAGGCTTCCACCTGATCGGCGGCGTCTTCGAAGTCGCGCTGGCTTCGACGAACCGCAGCGATCATGATTTCTCCGGCGGAACTCAGTTTCATGCCTTGCGGCAGCCGGTCGAACAGCGGTGTGCCGACCTGCTCTTCAAGATTCAGTATTTGCTGGTGCACGGCAGCGGCCGTGAGATTCAGCGAGTCCGCTGCCTTGCGCAAAGACCCTCGCCGTGCCACTTCGTCGAAGCAACGAAATGCCTGCGAAATCGATAGAGAAAGGGGGCGCGGGCGAGTATTTGGCATATGAAGGGATGGTGTTCGCTTTTTCTATACGCCGTATTAGAAACTATCAGCTATTGCGGACGCAACTACATCGGTAGATTCGAGTTGAGTGGCGAATGCGTCACCCATTTCAGGAGAAAACTTTGACCGTAGTCGACCAAGTCACGATGCGACGCCGCGGAGCCGGCCTTATTGCGCACGACCCCCAGATGTCTGCGGGCGGATACACGCTCTACGCACCGCAAACTGCGGGAGGTGCGGTGTACCTCATCGACATGGAAGGAAAAATTGCACACGAATGGAAGATGTCGGTCCGACCCGGCCGAGCAGCCGTCATTCTTGCCAACGGCAACATGGGCTACAACGGCAACCACCCTGATTCACCCGATGTTTATGGCGCCTGGTCCTTGTGGCACGGCGGCCTGTTCCAGGAGGTCACGCCTCAAGGCGAAGTCGTCTGGCAGTACGAAGACGTCACCCATCATCACGACGCACGCTGGCTTAAAAACGGCCATCTGCTTTACGCGGCATGCGCTCCCATTCCTGCCGAATTTGCGGCGCGAATCAAAGGCGGCACCTCGCATGGAGAAACGGTCATTTACGGCGACGTGATTCGGGAAGTCGATCGCAACGGAACGCTGGTCTGGGAGTGGAAAGTCTGGGAGCACCTCGATCCGGAATCCTTTCCGATTCACGTCGGCTTCGGGCGTGCACATTGGCCACTGGTGAACGGACTCGACATGACGCCGGAGGGCATGGTGCTCATGAGTCTGCGCACCACCTCGGGAATCATCGGTGTCGACAAGAAAACGAAATCGGTGAAGCTGCATATTCCCGCTGGCGTGCTGTCGCATCAGCATGCGCCGGTGTGGCTTGGCAATGGAAATATCCTTGCGTTCGACAACGGAAATTTCCGGCCGGGTGTCCATATCGTGTCGTCGCGAATAGTGGAAATCAACGCTGCAACCGGAGCAATCGAATGGACTTATGCCGACGAGATGCTGCCTTCGTTTTATTCTCCGTACATGGGGAGTGCGCAGCGTCTTGCGAATGGAAATACGCATGTCACCGAATCGTCGACCGGGCGCCTTTTCGAAGTCACGAAGAAAGGTGAAGTGGTGTGGGAATACATCATTCCTTACTTCGCCGAATACCCGGACGAAGCGGCGCGCAAGTATTCTGCAGGACACCAGAACAGCGTGTTCCAGTCTTATCGATACACGAAGAACGAGCTCCCGTGGCTCGCCTGATTTGCCTGAGTCATCCACTTCTGTCTTCTCATTTCTGCCCTCTCATTTCTGTCTGGAACCGTCATGAAAAATATCAAGCTTTATTTCGCGAAAACTCTCTCGCTCGCAGTGCTCGCAACCTGCGGAGTCGTAGCTTCATCTGCATGGGCTCAAGCTCCCAAGGAGGTTCGCATCATCAACAACTGGTTCGGCCAGAGCGATCAGGCCGGTTACTGGCAAGCCATGCAGGACAACCTGGGCAAGGAAAGCGGCATCAAGCTCACCGTGCTGCAGGGAGGCCCGCGGATCCAGACGATTCCGCAAGTCGCATCCGGCCAAATCGAGTTCGGAATCGGCAATGCAGATGATGTGCTGCTCGCCCGATTGCGCGGCACTCCCGTGAAAGCAGTCTTCGCCCATTTCGACTACACGCCGTACACGCTCGTCTATCACGCAGATCCATCGGTCAAGACGCTTACCGATCTGAAAGATCGAACCTTCGCTGTCGCACTGGGATCGGCTTACTGGGAATGGGCAAAGAAGCAATACAAGCTTGCGGGCGTGAGAGAAATTCCCGTGACTGGTGATTTGAGCCTGTTCCGCAACGATCCGAAGATGGTTCAACAGGGTTATTCGCTTTTCCTTCCCGCCCGCATGACCGAAGCTGGCATTCCTACGGGTCATATCGACATGGCTACGCTTGGCTATCGACCCTACAACGTGATGTTCACATCCGACGACATGATCAAGAATCATCCGGAGATCGTGAAAGCGACCGTGCTGGCGGTTCAGAAAGGTTGGACCAATTTCGTGCGCAACCCATCGGGCATCAAACCGTTCTTTCTGAACATGAACAAATCCATCTCGTCGCCGGTTCACGATGCAGCGGTGAAGTTGATGATCGAAGACTTGATCTCGCATGACTTGAACAAGGTGGGATGCATGACCGATGCCCGCTGGTCCGAGTTGGCTGGCCAGCTTCGCAGCGTAAATTTCCTTCCTGCCAACTTCAACGAGAAGCTCGGTTACGACAGATCTTTCCTGCCAGGCTGCTGATATGAATCTACCCGTCATCGACATTCGTGGACTGCAGAGCGACAGGCTCGAAGATCGCCGACTCGTTGCCATGCAATTGCGTGAAGCCTGCGAGTCCCGTGGATTTTTCTACGTATCGAATCACGGGCTTTCTTCCGAATTGCGCGAGCAGGTTTTCGGGCAAATCAAGAGCCTCTTCGACTTGCCTCTAGAAGAAAAAATGACTCTCGACAAGTCGAAGTCACCATGCAATCGCGGGTATCAGCCCATGAGCGGACAGACGCTTCAGCAAGGCACGCCGCCCGATTTGAAAGAGGGTTACTACGTGGGGGAAGACTTGCCCGCGACAGATCCGCGCGTCATGGCGAAGCGTTTCAATCATGGTGCCAATGTGTGGCCGCAACAGCTGCAGGTTTTCAAACCGGTGATGGAAGAATATTTTGCTCAAGCGTTGCAGGTAGTTCAAAGGCTGATGCGCGGTCTTGCGCTTTCACTCGACCTTGACGAACACGCTTTCGACAAGTTCATGGATGGCGGTATGGGCACCCTGTTCCTGCTGCACTATCCGCCGCAGCCCGCGAATCCGAAGCCCAACGAAAGAGGTTGCGGCGAACACACCGATTTCGGTGGACTGACGCTGCTTGCGCAAGGGGACGTCGGCGGTTTGCAGGTGCTCGATGTGCAAACGAACACATGGATCGATGCCCCACCGATCCCCGACACCTTCGTGGTGAACATCGGCGATCTGATGGCGCGCTGGACCAACAATCGTTATCACTCCACGCTGCATCGTGTGGTGAATTTGTCCGGACGCGAGCGCTATTCGCTTCCCTTCTTCTACACCGGACATCCCGACTACGTGGTCGAGTGCCTGCCAGGTTGCCTTGGCGGTGAAGAAGCACCCGCGTTGCCGCCCATCACCGTCGAGCAACATCTTTCCGAGTGCTACAACCGCATGTACGAAACGAAGGAACCCGCATGAGTTCAGATAGCGATCCTCGCGCGAGCGTACGCGGTGCCGACATTTCGCTGCGATCGGTCTCGAAAACTTTTCAGTCGGGGCTTCAGGCTCTTGCGCCGACGAATTTCGAAATCAGGGCGGGTGAATTCGTTGCGATCGTCGGACCGTCCGGCTGCGGCAAGTCGACTCTTTTGCGAATCATTGCTCAACTCATCGAGCCGACTACTGGCGAGTGCCTGCGACCAGCAAACATCAAAAGCGCATTCGTGTTTCAGGAGGCCGCCCTGCTGCCTTGGCGCACTGCAGAAAAGAATGCGCAACTACTGATGGAGCTCGAGGGTTATCGGCAGGAGGACTACAAGGCGCGCGCGAAAAAAGCGATGGCAATGGTGGGCTTGGCCGGCTTCGAAAAAAGTTATCCGCACGAGTTGTCCGGCGGCATGCGAATGCGCCTGTCACTTGCAAGAGCACTGGCGCTGGAGCCGCAATTGCTTCTGCTCGACGAGCCCCTCGCGGCGGTCGATGAACTGACGCGAGACGTTCTGCAGGAGGAGTTGTCCACGCTATGGAAAGACGCCGGTTTCACCGGGCTGATGGTCACCCACAACGTACACGAGGCGGTCTACCTGGCGACCCGCGTGGTCGTGATGTCGTCGCGTCCTGGCACCATCCTCGAAGTCATAGACGTGCCATTCGAATTTCCGCGATCGCCTGAATTGCGGTCGACCGCTGCATTCGCTGGACTCACCGGACGCGTGTCCGCTGCTTTGCGTCATCAGCACGCAAGTTTGCAGCACGCTGGTTTGCAGACGAAGGTGGCGTCATGAGCAAACTCAAACAACACTTCTCGACCGCTGCGCCGGTAATAGGTGTGGCAATCATCGCGATCAGTCTTTGGTATCTGTTGTCCGTCACCGTCTACGCAGGCAAGGGATTTCTGTTGCCCGGGCCGCAAGAAGTAGCTGCGGCTGCAATCGAGAACATGGGCGACCTGTGGGCCGCCTCGCTCAAGACGCTCGCCGAAGCGACGCTCGGATATCTGCTGGCCTGCGTGATCGGCATCGGTGTCGCCGCAGTCATGAGTCAGTCGCGCATGCTGGAGCGCAGCCTTTATCCGTACGCGGTGCTGCTGCAGACAGTTCCGGTGGTCGCGATCGCGCCGCTGATCGTGCTCTGGTTCGGATACGGCGAGATCTCGGTGGTGATCATCAGCTTCATCATGGCGCTGTTCCCCATCATCAACAACACGCTGCTGGGTTTGCGATCTACCTCGCGCAATCTGGTGGAGCTTTTCGCTCTTCACAACAAGAAGAGCCAGGTCGCATTTCGCAAGCTTCATTTTCCGGGGGCGTTGCCAAGCATCTTTGCGGGGCTGCGCATATCGGCTGGCCTGTCCGTCATCGGCGCGATCGTCGGTGAATTCATCATCGGCTCGGGTAACTCGCAGGGCGGCTTGGGCGTGCAGATCATCTTTGCACAAGGCCGTATGTATACCGCGCTACTGTTCGCCGAAGTCATTGCCGCAACCCTTCTTGGCTTTCTGTTTTTCCTGATCGTGTCGATTTTGGGCAATGTGCTGCTGAAGCATTGGCACGAGTCTGCGCACGAGTAATTTCCATAGGCTTCCTTCAACATGAACAACGAAGTTCCCGTCATAGATATCTCTGGCTGGTTCGGCAACGACGAAGCTGCGCGCGACCGCGTGGCTGCAGCGTTCGGTCAGGCTTGTGAAGAGTGGGGTTTTCTGGTCATCTCGGGTCACGGGATAGACCCTGAGCTGATCGAGCAAATTCGAGCGACCACGAAGGAGTTTTTCGATTTACCGGTCGAGCAGAAACTTCGGAATGCAGCCGCCGGGCGCAAAGGAGGTCGTGGTTACTACCCCATGCTCGCGAAGTCGCTCGCGCGAACCATGGGCGACGCCAATGCGCCGGGAGACCTGCGCGAATCGTTCCGAAGCGGTGTCGAGAGTTTTTCCGACGATCAGGCCAACCTCAAAAAATCAGAGCATGTCGCACCGAATCCGTGGCCTGACACACCCGTCGAATTCAAGCGACTGTGGACGCGGTATTTCGACGACTGCAACAGGCTCTCCGTCGAGATGATGCGGATATGTGCAAGAGCCTTGAAACTGCCCGATGACTGGTTCGACGACAAGATGGATCGCTCAATCGGAAACGTGACGGCCCAGCACTATCCCAAGCTCGAAACTGTGCCCGAGCCAGGACAAATCAGAAGCGGTGCACATACCGATTTCGGCACGCTCACGCTACTCATGACCGAAGACAAACCCGGCGGTCTGGAGGTGCGCGGACTGGATGGTGAATGGCACCCGGTGAAGCCTTTGCCCGGCACCTACATCGTGAATTTGGGCGACATGATGGCCCAATGGACCAACGACAAATGGCGCTCGACGCTTCACCGCGTCGTCAATCCTCCAGTGCATGCCGGAGAAAGCACGCGCAGGTTGTCGATGGTGTTTTTTCACATGCCCAACGACGACGCACTGATCGAATGCATTCCGTCTTGCACCGACGAATCGAATCCGCCGAGATACTCGCCGATTCGGGCGGGGGAGCATCTGGCGGAGAAGTTGAGGCGGGTGGAAAGTTTGGGTGTGGTGTGAGGTGCCGATGTCGGGGCAGGCTTTGGAGCTAGTGGAAGCTCACACCCTCGCGATGGCACTCAAGCATCTGCAATCTCCGGCGGTGACTGCGGATCCGCCGTCCGGTAACGGCCGACCCATTGAACAGTTATGCAATTAATTGCGCGAGCTATCTTGCAGTCGGAGCAAACCACTTCTCCTCTTCAAGCTTGCGCCAAATCTTTTGAACGACTTCGCCGCCTCGCCGCACGACAGCCGCTTGATCGTCCGCAACGAGGCGTCCGTTCGAAACCTTGTAGACGCCGTCGATGATGACATCGCGAACCGACGAGCCACTGGCGTAAAGAAGATTGTTGAGGGGTTCCGGCGACGTCGCGCCGCTACCGACCAGGAAGCTCGACACGTCGACGGACACCAGGTCGGCCCTCGCGCCTTTCTCGATCCGGCCTAGATCCTTGCGCCTGAGGCCGTCAGCCGCTGACACCGTCGCTCCCTCTATTGCCGACCAGATAGTCGGCAGTTTGACTGGCTGCTTGGAGCCAGCCGACTGCAACATGCGAGCCCGCGTGCGCCCAACGATCACGGCGAGCTTCATGTTCTCGACGTAGTCGTTCGAATGAGTGTCGATGCCTATATTGGTCGGCACGCCGGCCGCCAGCGCCTCGACATAGGGCTGTACTCCGCCACCTCCGCCAGCCCCGCCGGCGGAAGGGCAGTGGGCATAGACAGCGCCGTGCTTCTTGAGGATGTCCAGATCGACGGCTGGGTCGATCCCCGTCATGTGCGCGCCGAAGACCGGCATATCGAAGAAACCGAGTTTTTCCAACCACTGCGTTGGCGTCGAACCCCATAGCCGCCGTACCGTTTCTGTTTCGCGGGCGGATTGGGACAAATGGATCTGCAGCCCGGTGCCCAGCTCCCTGGTCGCAGCGAGAATGGCCGCCATTGTTTCCGGCGTGTGCGTGTCGGTTGCATGGGGTGCCATCATCGGAAGCAGGCGTCCATTGCCCGACGCCTTCAAGTCACGCGCGAAAGCCAGATTTGCAGCGACTTCGTTCAACGTGTCGGCTACCGAATCGGTCAGCGTCTTATCGTCCCGACGAAACCATATGGGGAATAGCCGGGCTATCCCCGGAATCATGCCGCCGACGTATCCGCGAGCACCCCATTTCTTGCCAACACGCACATAGGATTGCGCTTGCCTCAGGCTTAGCGACATCTCGACCTGCGTTGTGCACCCGCTGAGGAATAACTCTGCGAGGTTATAGGCGGTCAGTGCATCCAACTCCTCGTCGCTAAGCGTCTCGACCAGTTCGAGCGGCCGCGCGAATGATCGGCCGCCTTCGATGATTCCGCGCGTAGGCGACGCACTGCACACATGCGTATGCCCGCTGATGAATCCAGGCAAAAGAACTTGTCCGGGGAGCGCCCGCCGTGGCAAATCACCGCCGACGGCCCCGCGACCCACGCTGTCGATTACGCCATTCCGTACGACGACCGACGCATCTCGCACAAGGTCGAATGCACCGTTGCTCCAGGCGAGGGTCCAGTCCGGCGCCAGCACGTAGCTACCGCCTGGCGGGGGCGGCGCCACCAGTGGCACGGTCTGGGCAGTTGCGCTCGTACCAAACAGCCCGGCAGACGCCGCAGCGAGCGCCGTGGGGGCGGCAATAGCACCGCCCAGGAAGCCCCTCCGGGACGATTGTGGTCGATGCTCATTCTCCGCATGCGCTCCGTTGCAGATGAAGCAAGACCCAAAGAAATCAAACGGACTTTTCATTTTTTGCACCTCGAAAGGACTGTGATCGGTGACATCCAGCGACTGCGTTCTGTTGAACAAGTATATGGATTGCGGGCGGGTTGGCGCTGGTATCTCAGCGCGGAAGTGTTTAGATAAAGTGCCGACTCAATTTTCGATCGACGTTTTGTGGATTGAACTTTCATTCAATCGTTTTTGCATTCGATGTTCCAGTGAGTTTTCCGAGCATCAAGCTTGCACTGCTGCGAAGTCGGCATGAGCTTCAAGTGGCCACATGAAAAAAAAGGCGCTTGCAAAACAAGCGCCTTTTCTATTTCCCATTGGTAGGACGTGTTGGACTTGAACCAACGACCAAAGGATTATGAGTCCTCTGCTCTAACCAACTGAGCTAACGTCCCGACCGAGCCAGCATTGTAAGTGGCCCTGCGACCACTTCCCGGCGAGGCAGAAACTCAAGGCTTGAAACTCAGGGCTTGTTATGACTCAGCGCGTTCGACACCAGCCGCGACGTGATATCGACGATCTGGATCATCTTTTCATACGGCATGCGCGTGGGCCCGATGACACCCAGGGTGCCGACCACTTGCCCGTTCACCTCATAGCGCGCGCTCACCACCGACAGTTCCTCGAACGGAACCACCTGACTTTCGCCGCCAATGTAGATGCGAACGCCGTCGGCCTGGCTGGACACGTCGAGCAATTTCATGATTTGCGTTTTCTGCTCGAACAGATCGAACGCACGACGCAATTGCGACATATCGCTTGAAAAGTCGCTCACCGACAGGAGGTTGCGTTCGCCCGATATGACGAGTTCGTCGTTCTCTTGCGTGAGCGCTTCCGTGCTCGCGTTAACCGCGGCTTGCATGAGCGTCGCGATTTCACCTTGTAGGGTTTCGACCTCGCGTTGCAGGCGCTGCTGAACCTGCTCGATCGCAAGTCCCGCGTAGTTCACGTTCAGGAAGTTCGCGGCCTCGATGAGCTGGGTCTGCGAATAGTCGGCTTCGGTAAATATCACCCGGTTCTGCACATCGCCTTCGGGCGACACGATGATCACCAGAAGGCGGCGTTCGGACAAGCGCAGGAATTCGATGTGCCTGAAGGTGGAGGTGCGGCGGGGTGCGATGACCACGCCCACGAACTGCGACAGGTTGGACAACAGGCTCGCGGCGTTCGCGATGACTTTCTGGGGCTGGTCGGCCTGCAGCTTGGGTGTCATCAACTCGGAACGCTCTGCGGTCAACATGGTGTCGACGAAAAGGCGGTAGCCGCGGGCTGTGGGAATGCGTCCTGCGGAAGTGTGGGGGCTGGCGATCAGGCCCAACTCTTCCAGATCGGACATGACGTTGCGGATGGTCGCAGGGGAGAGTTCAAGCCCCGAAGCGCGCGATAGCGTCCGCGAACCGACGGGCTGTCCATCGGCGATGTAACGCTCGACGAGCGCCTTTAACAACATCCTTGAACGTTCATCGAGCATGGGTTCATTTTAATGATTTAATTTCCAGATGAGTTCCAAATTCCGACACGTTGCCCTCATTGGCAAATACCACGCTCCACAGGCGGGCGCGGCTGCAGAAACGGGTCGAAAACTACTTGAAGACATAGGCGCGTACCTCATATCTCAGGGTTGCGAGGTGGCGCTGGAGACCGAAACCGCCAAGGCGTTCGGCAAGCTGCAATGCCCGACCATGGACGTGGCGTCCATCGGGAAGAACTGCGATCTAGGCTTGGTGGTGGGCGGCGACGGCACCATGCTGGGCATCGGGCGTCAGCTGGCGCAGTTCAATGTGCCGCTCATCGGCATCAACCAGGGCCGGCTCGGCTTTATTACCGATATCTCTCTCGACCACTATCAGGACACGCTCACCCCCATGCTGGGCGGTGAATACGAAGAGGATCTGCGCAGCCTGATCCACGCCAAGGTGCTGCGCGACGGCGAATGCGTGTTCGACGCGCTAGCCATGAACGATGTCGTGGTGAACCGTGGTGCTACATCGGGCATGGTCGAGTTGCGGGTAGAGATCGACGGGCACTTCGTTGCGAATCAGCGGGCTGACGGATTGATCATCGCCACATCGACCGGATCGACCGCCTATGCGCTGTCTGCCGGTGGTCCGATGCTGCACCCTGCCCTGTCCGGCTGGGTTCTGGTGCCCATTGCACCGCACACGCTGTCCAACCGACCGATCGTGTTGTCCGACAACGCTGAAATCGTGATCGAGCTGGTGGCCGGACGCGATGCGAGCGCCAATTTCGACATGCAATCGCTCGCGTCGCTGCAACACGGCGACCGGATCGTGGTTCGCCGTTCGCAGCACGGCGTGCGGTTTCTGCATCCGAAAGGCTGGACGTACTTCGACACGCTACGCAAGAAGCTTCACTGGAATGAAGGGGGCGCTTAGTCGTGGCACTTAAACGAATGATGTTGCGCGATTTCGTGATCGTGCGTGAACTCGAACTCGATCTGTCTTCGGGCTTTTCGGTGCTGACAGGGGAAACGGGTGCTGGCAAATCGATCCTGATCGATGCGCTTCAACTCGCCCTGGGCGCGCGCGCAGAAGCATCCGTTGTGAGAGAGGGCGCAACTCGTGCAGATATAAGCGCGGAGTTCGATTTCCCGGATGCGCTGGGCGCATGGTTCGACGAAGCTGGATTCGACAAGTCGGAGGGTCTTCTGCTTCGTCGCACCATCGATGCGCAAGGCAAGAGCCGCGCCTATATCAACGGAAGCCCCGCGACTGCTGCGCAACTGAAAGAGCTCGGCGAGCATCTGGTCGACATTCATGGTCAGCACGCATGGCAGAGCCTGACTCGTCCCGCATCGGTTCGCGATCTGCTCGATGCTTACGCGGGCGTATCGACATCGACACTTCAAGCGCCCTGGACTGCCTGGCGCGACGCACAGAAAGCGCTAGCGCAGGCTCGCACCGATAGCGATTCGAATCAGCGCGAGCGCGAGCGACTCGCATGGCAAATCGGTGAGGTAGACAAACTCGCGCCGCGCGCGGACGAGTGGGAAGAACTCAACACCTCGCACTCGCGACTCTCGAACGCGCAGGCTTTGCTCGACGCCGCGCAACTCGCGCTCGATGCACTCGACGACGAAGACAAGGGCGCAGTGAGCCAGCTCGCGCACGCGCAAACGGCGCTGGCATCGCAGCAGCATGTCGAGCCAGAGTTCGATTCGCTCGCGCAGTTACTCGCGTCTAGCCTCGCGCAAGCCGAAGATGCAGCGCATTCGCTGAGCAGCTATTTGCGCAAGACCGAGCTCGATCCCGACAAGCTCGCGGAACTCGACGAACGCATGGGCTCGTGGGTTTCCTTGTCGCGTCGATACAAGCGTTCGCCGGAAGACCTGCCGGGCTTGCTGGCCTCGTGGAAAGACGAGTTGAGTCGCCTGGATCTGGCGAGCGATCCGGCTGCGTTGGAGCAGGCCGAGCAGAAAGCGAAGTCGGCCTATCAGTCGATTGCTCGCGAGATCTCGAAGTCGCGCGCGAAGGCCGCGCCCAAGCTGTCGTCTGCAGTAACGAATGCCATGCAGGGTCTCGGCATGAAGGGTGGAAGATTCGTGGTCGAGATCACTCCGGCGGCGGAGCCTTCGCTTAGTGGACTCGACGACATTTCGTTTCTCGTGAGTGGCCATGAAAGCGGAACTCCTCGGCCGGTTGGCAAGGTCGCGTCGGGTGGTGAGTTGTCCCGCATTGCACTGGCCATCGCGGTCACGACCAGCGAACTCGGCACTGCGCAGACTCTTATCTTCGACGAAGTGGATTCGGGTGTCGGCGGCGCAGTTGCAGAGACGGTCGGCCGTTTGATGAAGCAACTCGGACGCGACAGACAAGTGCTGGCGGTGACTCACCTGCCCCAAGTGGCAGCGTGCGGCGATCATCATCTGGTCGTGTCGAAACAGCTTGCCGGCAAGTCAGATGCGAAAGGTATTTCAAGTTCCGTGGCGCCAGTGACCGGCGAGGCGCGGGTGACCGAAGTGGCGCGCATGTTGGGCGGAGAAACCTTGTCGTCCACAACATTGGCGCACGCGCGAGAAATGCTTGACGTGAATGCGACGATGGCGACGATGGCGGCGAAGGCCGCAAGGACGGCGAAATAATCATGAGCGCGGTTCCCTCGACGCCCATGGAACTCGTGCTGATTACCGGTATGTCCGGCTCGGGCAAATCGGTGGCGCTGCATGCACTGGAAGACGCCGGCTATTACTGCGTCGACAACCTGCCGCCCGAGTTGTTCCTTCAACTCATCGCGCTCGAGAAAACGCATGACGCGAAACGACTGGCCATCGCGATGGACGTTCGCAGCGCGAAGTCGCTTCATCTTGTCCCCCAGCAATTAGCGAAACTTCGTGCAGAAGGCGTGAAGATTTCCACAGTGTTCCTCGATGCCACCACCGACACTCTGGTACGCCGATATTCCGAGACGCGTCGCAACCATCCTTTGTCTCATGGCGCAGAACCGGACCAGCGTCGCGCGTTGATCCAGGCCATCGAGCTCGAGCGCGAACTGCTCGCAGAATTGCGCGATCAGGCGCATGTCATCGACTCCAGCATCATCAAGCCGTCGCAGTTGCAGGGCTACGTGAAAGACGTGCTGGTCGCACCTGTGAGTCACCTCACGCTGGTGTTTCAGTCGTTCGCGTTCAAGCGCGGAATTCCGGTAGATGCAGACTTCGTGTTCGACGTTCGCATGCTGCCGAATCCGCACTACGAACCGTCGCTGCGCGAACTCACAGGGCGCGACCAACCGGTCATCGACTACTTGGTGCAACACCCCGATGTCGACCGCATGTTCGTCGGCATCGAGTCGTTCATTGCAAGCTGGCTCGATTCGCTCGCGCGCGATCATCGAAGCTACGTGACGGTCGCCATCGGATGCACTGGCGGTCAGCATCGATCGGTGTATTTCGTCGAGAAACTATCGCGCGCTTTCGCGGCGAACTGGTTCACGCTCAAGCGACATCGCGAGCTCGATGCGCTGTCGGCTACGCCGAAACTTCCCCATCCATAAGCTTGCGCACCGGTGCTGGCAGGCCGAGAGCTGGCCAGTCTTTTGCAGGCACCCATTTCCAGGAATCGCGCAACGTTATCGATTGCCATTCTTTCGCGCTGAGTTCCAGGCGCAAGGGATGCAGGTGCAAATCTTTGTGCGTGAGCACATGCGTGAATGCATCGCCATCGATCAATCGCGACTGAAGTTTTTTCGGAATCGAGTCGATCAATTCTTCGCGAGACGCGAATAGCGGCAGACAGTAAAGCCCTGCCCAGACGCCCGGCACCGGCCGTCGTTCCAGAAGCACCTGATCTCCCTCACCCGTCAGCGATGCACTCGCGAACAACAGCCAGATCGATTGCGAGCTGCGCTTGAGTTTTCGACTCTTGACAGGAAGGCGGACCGGATCGCCCGTCTTGCGCGCGAGGCAAATGGAAGACACAGGACACAAGAGGCAATTCGGATTTCGGGTCGTACAGATCGTCGCGCCCAAGTCCATCACGGCCTGCGTGTAGCGCGGCATGTTGGCGGGCAGATCGTCTTCGGGCAACAAACGCGTGGCTTCGAGCCAGAGCTTCTTCTCGTTGGATGCCACCGCGAGATCGGCATCGAAATTCAGTACGCGCGAGAGAACGCGTTTCACGTTGCCGTCAAGAATCGCCACCCGCTCTGCGTAGCAAAACGAGGCGACGGCGGCGGCGGTGGAACGACCGATTCCGGGCAGTGTCTGAAGTGCTTCGGCGTTAGATGGAAACACGCCGCCATGGAGCGCCATCACCTGCTGCGCGCATCGATGCATGTTGCGCGCGCGGCTGTAGTAGCCGAGGCCGCTCCACAGTCCAAGAACTTCGTCTTCGCTCGCAGCGGCAAGCGCGGCGACGTCGGGGAACTTGTCGAGGAACCGCGCGTAGTAGTCGAGGACGGTTGCGACCTGGGTCTGCTGCAGCATGATTTCCGATAGCCACACCCGATACGGATCCTGCGTGTTCTGCCAAGGCAGGGTATTGCGTCCGTGCGTCTTTTGCCACTCGATCACGAGCGACGCGAAATCCGGCGCCGCGTTCGGCAATGAGGAAACCATCAGGCTATCTGAACGTCGACTCGGGTGATGCGCTTGGGCGGGCTCTTGATGGTGACCGCCGCCACCTCTGGCGCTTCGATCAGATGCGAGGTCAACTCTTTGAGTTCCGACTCGAGTTCTAGCAGTTGGGCATCTTGCGCGCCGAGTTCCGAAAGGCGTTCGTCGAGGCCCGTGGCGGCCTGTTGAATCCGGTCGATCGCTTCCATACGCCGACCGAAATTGCGTTTGCGTTCACGCAGTTGCGCATCGAGTTGCGCAGCCGCCGACTTGCTCCACATCTCGACTTCGCTGCTTGCGACTTCGTAGATGTTTCGCAGGCGAGTGCCCAGCGCACGAACCAGTCGCTCCGAAAATTCGGGTTGGGCAAGCCGGAACGCATTCGTGATTCCGAGGTACTGCTGATGACTGCGCTCGACCAGCGAAAGATCCGCAATCATTCGGGCGATGTCGGGCTCTTTGGGCACCTGAAGCGTGAATCCGTATTCGGCGTTCAACTGCCTGAAGATGCCGTTCAGCATCGCCTGGATTTCATTCACCAACGCCTGCGCACGCTTCATGCCGTCACGCAATCTGTCGAAGCTTTGCGAATAAGCACGCTTGACTCCGAGCTTGATACCCGGCTGCATCAAGGCCCGATTCAATTCCTGAAGCTCGGTTTTGAGCGTCGTGGTGGCCAGCAAAGTCATGACTTCGCCGAGCAGCTTTTTATGGACTGCGCGCACTGCCGGAATCTTGGAGCCGCCCAGATCGAACTCGACCTGTTCCTGCTCGATGCGCGATCGCATGTGCTTGATGACTGTCGAATTCTTTCCGCGCAGACCTTTGAGTTCCATCGCCTGCTCGGCAATGTCGCGACGACGAATCGTGATGACCCGACCCGCTTCCACGCGAAGATCGGTCACGCCAACGTTCACCGCCGAGCGAAGAATGCTCTGGCGCGATCCGAGCATGCCGTCGCCGAGCGCAGTTTCGAGCGCTGCCAGATTGCTGGCATCGAACAGTTCGGTGTCTTTGTTGATGCGGGCAACCAGCGCCTTCTGCGCCGAAACCGGAATCACGCGTTCGACCGGGAGTCCGAGCAACTGGGCGGAGCTGATGCATTGGCGAGTGATCTGCCCTTCCACCTGTTCGGGTGTGCTGAGGTCGTCCCACAACGTGTCGATCTTGTTGAGCACCACGAGGCGGGAATCGGCTGTGGTGTCTTCCGACACGAGATGCTCGCGCCAGATCGACAGATCGGATTTGGTGACGCCGGTGTCGGCAGCGAGGATGAACACCGCTGCATGCGCTTGCGGAATCAGGCTCACCGTGAGTTCCGGTTCGGCGCCGATGGCATTGAGGCCAGGCGTGTCGAGAATCACCAGGCCCTGCTTGAGCAGCGGATGCGCGATGTTGATCAGCGCATGACGCCACATCGGCACTTCGACCATTCCTTTGTCGTCGACCGGCGGGTTGTCGTCAGGTGTTTCCTCGTGCCAGAAGCCGAGTGCCCGAGCTTCGTCGGTCGTGACTCGCTTGACCTCGGACACCTTTTCCAGCGCGCCAGCGAGCTGCGAAGGATTGTTGATGTCCAGATCGATGCGTTGCCATTTTTGCGGAGCCGCACGCCACTCCATCAATGCCTGAGGAGCAAGACGAGTTTCGATGGGTAGCAGCCGAAGACACGGCGGGACTTCGGGGTCGTATGCGAGTTCGGTCGGGCACATCGTGGTGCGACCTGCGCTGGCCGGCATGATGCGACGGCCGAAGTTCGAGAAGAAAAGCGCGTTGATGAGTTCCGACTTGCCGCGCGAGAATTCCGCGACGAATGCGACCATGACTTTGTCCGAACGCATTTGCGTCTCGAGACGGCGAAGGCGCTCCTCGACGGCGGGATTCAAAAGGTCCTGGCCCTTGAGCCACTCGGACAGCAGCTTGAGCCGTAGCGCGAACTCTCGGCGCCACTTGCCGTGCTGGTCGAATTGATCGTTGAAAGACGTACTCACCTGTACTCCAGAGTAAGTTTCAATATATCACCCAGTCTCCACAATCCCTCAGCGTTTTTGGCACGTGGGACAGAAATACGTCGATCGCTGACCCTGTTTGATCTGCCTGATCGGCGTGCCGCAAACCCCGCATGGCTCACCCGCCCGGTCGTACACCATGGCTTCCAGCTGAAAGTACCCGCTTTCGCCCTGTGCATTCGAAAAATCACGCAGAGTGCTACCGCCTTTGAGGACGGCCCGTTCCAGTACATCGCGAATGGCGGCGTGCAACTTGGCCGCCCTCGGCTTACTGATACGCAGAGCCGACAAGGCTGGATGTATTTCCGCCAGAAACAGCGCCTCCGAGGCGTAAATGTTTCCGACGCCGACCACGACATCGCCTGCCAGCAGTACCTGCTTGATCGGCGCCTTTCTCTTCTTGAGTGCCTGGTGGAAAAGCGTCGCCTCGAAGCTGTCATCCAAAGGTTCTACTCCGAGATGCCCGAGCAGCTTCACCGCCTCTGCCGAATCCTCGTAGGGCGCAAAAACTACTGCGCCGAATCGACGAGGGTCGTGAAGCCGCAACGTGCCTTTGTCGGTGACCATATCGAAGTGATCGTGGCTGCCGCGGGTGGGTTGCGAATCGAGGAAGGTAAGACTGCCTGACATGCCCAGATGCACAAGCAGCAAGCCGTCGCTCAGATCGATAAGCAGGTATTTGCCGCGCCGGCGAACCGCCAATATGCGCCTGCCCACCAACAACGATTCGTCGATTCCTAGGGGCCACCTCAGTGGCTTGCCCATCCAGGCGGAGCGGATCACGGCACCTTCGATGCGGGAGGCAAAACTACGGCGGGTGACTTCGACTTCGGGTAATTCCGGCATGGGTTACAAACAGTTGAATAGCTTGGATTATTATGGTTCGATGCTTAGATCAACCCGCCTTCTGACCCTTGTCATAGCCCTGTCTGCCGCCTACGCAGGAGCCGTGCAAGCCCAAGTCAACGCTCCGGCATCGCCCGTAGCGCAAAGCGGGCCCAAATCTGCGGAACCGCCAATAGCGCCCCCCGCAGCCGATAACTCGCCGGCTCAGATTCTTTCTCCAGTCGCGCCGTCCACCTCTTCTCTCGACGCCGAGCTTTTCTACGAGCTGTTGCTGGGAGAAATGACCGCCCGCGAAGGCGAACCGGGTACCGGCTACAACCTGATTCTCGACGCGGCTCGCAAGACCAAGGACCAGCGCCTGTACCAGCGCGCAGTGGAAATTGCGCTGCAGTCGCGCTCGGGTGATGCAGCGTTCAGCGCGGCTCGCGCCTGGAAGCAGGAGTATCCGCAGTCGCGCGAAGCGAATCGCTACATCCTTCAGATTCTTCTGGCACTGAACAAGTCGGACGAAACGCTCGACGCGCTGAAGGACTCCCTCGCGCTCACGACTCCTGAAGACCGCCTTCCCACGATCAACGCGATTCCTCGGCTCTACAGCCGCGCGACCGATAAAAAACAGGCGGCAGACATTGTCGAAAGGGCGCTTGCGCCCTATGTTCAGCGCACCGACAGCGCAGCCGTTGCATGGACCACGATCGGCCGCATGCGCATGGCACAGGGCGATAGCGCCGCAGCGCTCGCAGCCGGCGAAAAAGCGCAGGCCGCCGAACCCGCCGCTCAAGGTCCCGCCATTCTCGGCCTCGATTTGATGGATCTGAAGGTGGAAGGTGGCGAGGCGCTGGTCAAGAAGTATCTGGCCGCCAATCCGGCAGGCTTCGAAATTCGTCTCGGCTACGCTCGATCTCTTCTTCAGGCGCAACGCTTCGCCGATGCAAGCGCGCAGTTGACGACCGTGTCGACCCAGAAGGCCGATCTTCCAGAGGTCTGGCTCATGCTGGGCTCGCTCCAGTTGCAGGACAACAAGGAGGCGGAAGCCGAAAGATCGTTGCTGAAGTACGTCGAGCTGATGAAAGCTGCGCCACAGACAGACGAGGCAAAACGAACAATGGCTCAAGCTTATGTATCGCTCGCGCAGCTCGCTGAGAAGCGCAAGGACTTCGCGGCGGCCAATAACTGGCTCAATCAAATCGACACGCCCAGCCTTCGGACCGCAGCTCAAACCCGACGTGCGGCATTGCTTGCACGCCAGGGAAAAATACCCGAAGCGCGAGCCATGATCCGCGCCATTCCAGCAGCCACGCCAGAGGAAGAACGCGCCAAAGTGCTCGATGAAGTCGAGTTGTTGCGTGAGTACAAGATGGATCAGGAAGCGTATGACTTTCTGGCGAAGGCATCTGCCGCAGCCCCGCAGGACACCGAACTCCTCTACAACCTCGCGATGGCTGCGGATCGTCTGAAGAAATACGACGAAATGGAAAAACTGCTTCGTCAGGTCATGGTGCTCAAGCCAGACTACCAGCACGCCTACAACGCACTCGGCTACTCTTTCGCGGAGCGAGGCATTCGTCTTGGAGAAGCTCGCGACCTGATCAACAAGGCGCTGCAAATAACTCCGGGCGATCCGTTCATTACAGACAGCCTGGCTTGGGTCGAATTCCGCGCGGGTAACAACACCGAGGCAGTTCGCCTGCTCACCCAAGCGTTCAAGACGCGCCCCGATGCCGAAATCGCGGCTCATCTGGGCGAAGTGCTCTGGACCATCGGAGATAAAACGCAAGCCACGGCTTACTTTCGGGAAGGATTGCAACTCAATCCCGACAACGACACGCTGAACGAAACCCTCAAACGCCTCAAGGTGAAGCCTTGATGTTTCAGTTGCTATCACGGGCGGCAATCGCTGCGCTCGTGATGACTCTGGCGGCTTGCGCCTCGATTCAACCCTCGCCACCTGCTGCGACCTACGCAACGGACAAGGTCTGGAGCGGACGGATGGCAGTCAAGGTCGAAGGACCGCAAGCCCAGTCGTTCTCGGCCACATTCGAGCTGCGAGGCGACCCGTCTTCCGGGCAACTGCTTCTGTCTACGCCCCTCGGCAGCGCTATCGGATCCATCGACTGGACGCCCAGCCAAGCCACGCTCAAATCGAATGGCGACATTCGCCGGTACTCATCGCTGGACGAACTTATCGTCCAGGTAATGGGAACCAGCGTTCCGGTCAACGCCCTTTTCGATTGGCTGGAAGGCCGGGACGTGCCCATCGCGGGCTGGACAGTCGATACATCCGATCTGAAGGAGAACAATCGCCTGTTTGCGCGCCGCGAAATCCCGGCGCCGATCACGGAACTCCGGCTCGTTCTGGACAGGCAATGATCCCGGTCGAACGAGCTCTGTGAGATGAAGTCGCTGCACGACGTTCTGGCACCGGCCAAACTCAATCTTTTCCTGCATATCGTCGGTCGCCGGGCGGACGGCTATCACCTGCTGCAATCGGCATTCATGCTGATCGACTGGGCCGATACGCTTCACTTCGAGCAGGTGAACGACTCCCGTGAAATTACGCGGGAAGATCTTGGCGTGGCATTGCCCGCCAACGATCTCGTGATGCGCGCTGCCAAGGCGCTACAGGAAGCGGCGCATATTAATAGGGGCGCCCGAATCGCCATCAGCAAGCAGATCCCGTCCGAGGCCGGCATGGGCGGAGGCTCGTCCGATGCAGCATCGACGCTACTGGCGCTCAACCGGCTGTGGAATGCAAATGTTCCGATGGACGAGCTTTGCCGGATCGGGCTGACGCTGGGTGCCGATGTGCCGTTCTTTCTGTATGGCAAGAATGCTTGGGTCGAGGGGATTGGCGAGAAGATCACGCCCGTTGCGCTGCCTCCCGCGGACTTTGTTGTGATCAAGCCAAAAGAAGGCGTTGCGACTCCTGAAATTTTTGCGTCTCCCCTCCTAAAACGCGATTCTGTGCCTGCTATAATTTCAGGCTTTGCTGCAAACCCTTACTGCTTCGGCAGTAATGATCTGCAGCCAGTCGCCCAGGCCCTGTGCCCAAGCATTGAAACTGCCATCGAGTGGCTTCAATCGCAAGGTTTGCAAGGCAGAATGACAGGATCCGGAAGCGCAGTATTTGCGAAAATACAGCAGCAACCTTTATCCGACATTCGTCCTGATGACTGGCAGATGAGGCGTTGCAGCAATTTGGATGTTCATCCTCTTTTTGGGTGGGCACCCAGCGACGATTGATCGGTTGGTGACTGTCTTCAGTCATCGACCCGTGTAGGGGAGTCGCCAAGCTGGTTAAGGCACCGGATTTTGATTCCGGCATGCGAAGGTTCGAATCCTTCTTCCCCTGCCAAATACGTACAACGTACAGGCTACTTTTTTTGATCGCTGGGACGCTCGATGCAGGCTCACCATCCGGATTTCATGGTATTCACCGGCAACGCCAATCCTGGCCTTGCCGCAGAGATCGCGCAAAACTTGGGTATTTCCCTGGGTGGAGCGAAAGTGGGTCGTTTTTCCGACGGTGAAGTCACCGTCGAAGTTAATCAGAACGTTCGAGCTCGAGACGTTTTCGTGGTGCAGTCGACTTGCGCGCCCACCAACGAAAACCTGATGGAATTGTTGATCATGGTCGATGCTCTCAAGCGTGCATCGGCAGAGCGCATCAGCGCTGTGATCCCCTATTTTGGCTATGCCCGACAAGATCGCCGTCCGCGTTCGAGTCGAGTGCCTATTTCGGCCAAAGTGGTTGCCGATCTTTTGCAGACAGTGGGTGTCGCGCGTGTTTTGACAATGGATCTTCACGCCGACCAAATTCAGGGCTTCTTCGATATTCCGGTCGACAACATTTACGCGTCGCCGGTTCTTCTTGGCGATCTTCGCCAAAAGAATTACGAAGACCTGATCGTGGTGTCGCCCGACGTTGGCGGTGTGGTTCGGGCACGTGCTCTGGCCAAACAGCTCAATTGCGATCTGGCCATCATCGACAAACGCCGTCCTCGCGCGAACGTGAGCGAAGTGATGCATGTCATTGGTGAAATCGACGGTCGCAACTGCGTGATCATGGACGACATGATCGACACCGCCGGCACATTGGTGAAGGCAGCCGAGGTTCTGAAGGAACGCGGCGCCAAGAAGGTTTATGCGTATTGCACCCACCCGATCTTTTCGGGTCCCGCAATCGAACGCATCGTGCAGGGAACTGCGCTCGATGAAGTCGTCGTGACCAACACGATTCCGTTGAGCGAATCCGCAGTCGCCTGCCAAAAAATTAGGCAACTCTCCGTTGCGCCGCTGATCGCCGAAACGATTCAGCGTATTGCGCGTGGTGAGTCTGTCATGAGTTTGTTCTCGGATCAGGACAACCTGTTCTGATTTGAGGCATCGAGTGGATCGCTCAATTTCGAGCGATCTGTTTTAACCGGAGGTCTCGCTGGTCGCGGCGGACTTTCACAAATCCACCAATTCGGTGGCATGGAGTTGATTATGAAATTCGTCGCTTTTGAGCGCGCTAAGCAGGGTACGGGTGCGAGCCGCCGTCTCCGCATTTCCGGCAAGACGCCCGGGATTGTTTACGGTGGTGAAGGCCAGCCCCTGTTGATCGAACTCGATCACAACGCGCTTTGGCATGCACTGAAGAAGGAAGCGTTCCATTCTTCCGTTCTGGAAATGGACGTTGCCGGTTCCGAAAGCAAGGTTTTGCTGCGTGACGTGCAATACCACCCCTACAAGCAACTCGTTTTGCATATCGATTTCCAACGCGTCGATGCCCGCACCAAGCTGCACATGAAGGTGCCGATGCACTATTCGAACGAAGAAAATTCGCCTGCAGTGAAGACCGACGCTTGCCTGGTCAACCACATCCTGACCGAACTCGAAGTGTCATGCCTTCCCAAGGATTTGCCCGAATTCATCTCGGTCGATCTGGGCGAACTCAAGAAGGGCGCGACTCTCCGCCTTGCCGACATCAAGCTTCCGAAGGGCGTGTCCGCTGTTGCTCGCAACAACCCGGTTCTCGTCTCGGTCGTGATGCCTGCAGCGGCAGAAGTCGACCCGGTCGTCGAAGGTGCTGAAGGCGCCGAAGCTGGTGCGGCACCCGCTAAGGGCGCAGCTCCCGCAAAGGGCGCAGCTCCTGCAGCCAAGGCTCCGGCAGCTAAAGCACCTGCAGCCAAGAAATAATTTTCTGCAGATTGCGAGCCAGCAATGGCTTGGAATGACGGCTCACTTCGGTGGGCCGTTTTCTTTTGTGTCGCCGCTTTTCAACCCGAATGCCCCACCGATAATCACACCATGATCAAACTCTTTGTCGGACTTGGAAATCCCGGCGCGGAATACGAAGCTACCCGCCACAACGCCGGCTTCTGGTGGATCGATGCTTTGGCCCGCGAGTTGAAAGTCAACCTCACAGCCGATCGCACTTATCACGGGCTCGTCGCTCGCACCACTATCAAGGGCCAGAACCTTTGGCTGCTTGAGCCGACCACGTTCATGAACGCATCCGGCAAATCTGTCGGCGCACTCGCCCGGTTTTTCAAGATTGCACCGGAAGAAGTTCTGGTGGCTCATGACGAGCTGGACATCGCGCCCGGCCAGGTAAAACTCAAGTTCGGCGGCAGTCATGCAGGCCACAACGGACTTCGCGATATCCACACTCAAATCGGCGCCGACTACTGGCGTCTGCGCCTCGGCGTCGGGCACCCGGGCGTCAAGTCCGAGGTCATCAACTGGGTGCTCAAAAAACCCTCGCCGGAGCACCGCGAAGCTATCGACGAATGCATTTCTCGCACACTCAAAGCTGTGCCCGAAATGCTCGACGGCAACATGGAAAAGGCAACCATGATGGTTCACACCACAAAGCCGCCACGACCCAAACCCCCGCGCCCTGCGGATCTCCCGGATAACAAGACTTGAATTTTCGTTTCTGCCGCCAGCCGCTCAAAACAATCGCGCTCGGCTCTCTACTCTTCTCAGTCCTCCCCTCGATTTCTAACGCAACGATTTACCGATGTGGCAACACATACGGTCAAACGCCCTGCGCCGATTCGATCGAAATAAATGCAGGCGACTCGCGAACCGACCAACAACGCCGTGATTCGATCGCAGGTCAGCGCGCGTTGAAAAATCTGGCGAACGAGATGGAACGCGATCGGCTCAAATACGAGGCGGCCAACAAGCCTTACGCGGGAGTCGTGGGTCTGGAGAAGGTGGGATTGAAAAAGCCCGATAAGTCCGATAAGCACGGAATGCGGGACACCGAATCCGACGACAGGCACTCGAGTAAGAAAGACAAAAAAGACAAGAAGGCTGTCAAACCCAAGACCAGCTTGAACACACCGGCTGGCGCGCCGTTCATTGCGCAATCGGCGGGTAGTACGCCTGAGAAGTCCAAAAAGAAAAAGAAGAAAGCGTCTTGAGTTCGAAGTGGCTCAGATCACGCCACGCCAGGAGACGTTCCTGAAGCCGATTCTGCCTGCAAACGCCTGTACTTCTGCCAGAGCGTTTCCTGATTTTCGATGTGCGCCGGATTGATCGGAATGCACGCGACCGGACAGACTTGAACGCACTGCGGCTCGTCGAAGTGGCCAACGCACTCGGTGCATTTACCGGGGTCGATCTCGTAGATCGACTCGCCCAGATAAATGGCCTGATTCGGGCACTCCGGCTCGCAGACGTCGCAGTTAATGCATTCGTCCGTGATCATCAAAGCCACGATGTATCTCCAGTCATGGCGCAATTATCGCCGGTCGCACTAACTGGCCGACCCCTAACGAATTAGGGCTTTCGAAAGCTGGGTTTGATCGTAGACCGGCTGCGACGGCATGTTCTCGAGGTGATCGGTGATCGCCCATTCCTCAATCGTGAACTTCGCGACTCCGTCGACCAACGAAGCCGATACCTTGTTCACGCCGGCATTCGGAATCGCGCTTTGACGCGGACCGCCGAGCCCCAGCGACATTGCAGATCGGTAAACCATATCGAGCACGCCGCCGTGAGTCACAACCGCCACCGTGTCATCGGTGTGCCTGGCGACGATTGCGCTCATCGCCGCAACGATGCGGTCGTAGAACTGCCGCGTCGTCTCGCCGTCAGGCATGGCGTAGTCGGCATCGAACTTGATCCACTCGTTCCATTCGGCCGGATATTTCGCTTTGATCTCGCTCACGCTCATGCTCTCGACCGCGCCGAAAAACTGCTCGCGCAATTGCGACTCGTAGATCGGCTCCAGCGACAGCGCCGCTTGCACCGGAATAGCAGTTTGCTTCGCGCGAAGCAGATCGCTGCAATAAAGAAACTGGGATCTGACCCCCATTAACTTGTTGCCGAGGCGGCGGGCTTGTTCCTGGCCGAGGTCGTTGAGCGGAACGTCGGTGTGGCCCTGGAAACGCAGGGCGCGATTCCAGTCGGTTTCGCCGTGGCGGATCAGGATGAGTTGGGTCACTTGTCGGATGGATTTTTCGAATTCAGGTCGCGCACTTTGTCGGAAAGCTTGTCGAAGATGTACGGCGACACGAAGGTACCTACCTGGCCACCGAGGGTGGCGATCTCGCGAACGAAGGTGCTCGAGATGAACTGGTATTTGTCGCTGGGCGTGAGGAACACGGTTTCGACTTCAGGCATGAGCGTGCGGTTCATGCCCGCTAGCTGGAACTCGTAATCGAAATCGGTCACGGCCCGAAGCCCTCGCACCATGGCCTTGCCGCCGCGAGCGACGACGAAATCGCGGAGGAGTCCGGCGAAGGTTTCGACGCGGACATGCGGGTATTGCTTCACGGCAGAACTCACCATGTCGACCCGTTCTTCCAAATTGAACATCGTCTTTTTATGATGACCTGCCGCCACCGCCACAATCACGTGATCGAACAATTCGGTGGCACGACGAACGATGTCTTCGTGACCGAGCGTCATTGGATCGAAGGTGCCTGGATATACCGCGATGACCTGCCTGGGCATGAATGCTCTCCTCTGGTTTCAGCCCGATTATGCGGGCTGGTCGGCGGAGGTTGGCCCGGTCTGCGGTGCTGGCGATGGCAGCGGCGTCAACAGATGCGCATGCACGCTACCGGCTTTCATGTAGCGATGCACAGTGAGCCGACGGGGCAGCAGTTGCTCGTCGGTCCACGCCACCGGCGCTTCCAGATAAACGAATCCGTTGGCAGCGATAGCCTGCGCCGCAGCATCGACGGCCGAGTCGAACAGACCCGACTCGAATGGTGGATCGAGAAACACCAGATCGAGCGTTTGCGGCGTGCATCGTTTGAGCGCGGTAATGCCATCGGTTTTGTCGATGCTCACTTCGTTGGCTTCGAGCCGGGCGCGACTCGATTTCAGCTGCGTGATCAACTCGGCGTCGCTCTCGAACATCTGCACCGATTTCGCGCCGCGCGATGCCGCCTCGAATCCCAGCGCGCCTGTGCCGGCAAACGCATCGACGCATTTCCATCCGCTCAGATCTTGTCCGAGCCAGTTGAACAGCGTCTCGCGCACACGATCGGGCGTCGGGCGCAGACCCGGCCGATCGGCCACTTTCAGTTTCGTGCGCTTCCACTTGCCGCCGATCAATCGCACCTCTCCGGAAGGCCCGTGGGACACACGGTGCACCGGCTTTTTGGTAGCAGTCTTTCCTGCGGTTTTGGCCGCAGCGCTCGCTTCAGTTTTCCGGTTCATTGCTTGCCTCCGACCACCACGGTCACCATGCGATCCGGTTGCAGCTTGCGCTCGAACGCACCCTTGATATCGGCCACGGTGACCTTGTCGATTTGCGCAGTCCAGACGTCGAGGTAGTTGAGCGGCAAGTTATTCCACGCAATATTTGCCACGTTGCCAAGCAGTTTCCTGTTGGTGTCTATCAGCAATGGGAAGCCGCCGATCAGGTTGTCTTTTGCGGCTTTGAGTTCCGTTTCTGTCGGACCGTTCTTCACGTAATCGGCAAGAATTTCTGTCGACAGTTTCAGTGCCTGCTCGGCCTGATCGGGTCGTGTCTGCAGTCCGATGGTGAATGCACCTGCGTGCAGCCCGGGCGAGAAATAGCTGTACACGCCATAGGTGAGCCCGCGCTTTTCTCGCACTTCGTTTTGCAGACGAGAAACAAACCCGCCGCCGCCCAGAATGTAGTTGCCCACGGTGAGCGCGAAGAAGTCGGGATCGTTGCGCTTGTAGCCCGGCTGGCCGATGAACACCTGAGCCTGCGCCGATTCGAACGGGATTTTCTCGACGATGGCTTTGGTAAGCGGCTGCACCTCGGGCACTGCGGGCAGCGGTTTGCATCCTGTCTGCGGCAATCCTGAAAGCAGCTTGGCGACTATCGCATCTGCGCCGGCCCGATCGACCGCTCCGACCACGCTCACCTTGGCACCGCAGGCCTGCAGATAGGTGTCGTGGAACTTGCGCATGTCGGCGGTCGATATGCGCGCCAGCGTTTCTTCGGTCGTCTCGTAACCGTACGGGTGCGTGCCGAACACCGCTTTGGAAAAGGCGCGGGCGGCGACGGTTGCCGGGCGCGTGTTCGCCTCCTTGATCGACGCCGAAATGCGTTGCCGTTCGCGAATCCACACGTTCTCGGGATACGACGGTTCGCCCAACTCACGGGCTGCGAGCGCGACCGATTTCGCGAGCAGATCGGGATAGGTCAGGCTGCGCAGCGAATAGCTGGTGCGATCGTTACCGGCGCCTCCGCCGAACGACGATCCGAGATCGGCCCAGGCCTCGCCCAGACCGTTTTCGTCGAGAGCCGGGCCGTTTGCCGAAGCGACCACACCCTTGGAAGTCATGCTGGCAGAAAGACTCGCCAAGCCCGCCTGTGCGGCTGGTTCCCGGCGCCCACCGGCATCGAAATCGATCTGAACATCGACCATGGGAATGCCCGGACTTTGCACCAGATACACCTGCGCGCCGCTGGGCTGAGTCCAGTGTTCGATCGGCAAGGCTGCGTGAGCGACGTTAGCAAATGCCAAGGCTCCGAATGCGACCGCAACGAGCGCGCTACGGAAACCTTTTGATTTGAGATTCGATTCGAGTTTTGATTTGATATTCATGGCGCGTTCAATCCTGACGTGTGCCTGCGACCGCGGGCCGGGGCTTGCGATTCTTGTCCACCGGTTGCGGCACCAGCACGCCCACGGTCAACAAATCGTCTCCGAAGTATTTGGCGGCGACTGCCTTGACCTGATCCGCAGTGACTGCGCGGAGCCGGGCTATGAGCTGATCGCTGATTTCCGGGGGGAATCCCTGAATCCAGTAGCTGCCCAATTCGCGCGCCTGGTTGAACACCGAATCGAGCTTGTAGACCTCGGAGGCCACCCACTGGGTTTTGACGCGATCGAGTTCGGCCTGCGACACGCCATCCGCAGCAATTTTCGCTACTTGCGCGCGCAAGGCAGCTTCCAGCTCCTGAACCGTCTTGCCGGCGGCAGGAATGCCATCGAGCACGAACATTTGCGGCGACCTGCCCATCAATCCGTTGCCTGAACCCGCGCTGTCTGCCACCCGGTTGTCGCCCTGGGTGAGCGCGCGATCGAGGCGCGATCCGGCGTAGCCATCGAGCACTGCGGACAACACGGTGAGGGCAAGCGCGTCCTGGCTGTCGGCGCTGTCGAGGTCGGTCGAGAGCTTCGGCACCTTGTACATCATCATCAGGTAAGACTGCTCTGCAGGGGCCTTGAATTCAATCCGACGGATGCCGACTTGCAATGGTTCGGGTCGCGGCTTGCGGGCGGGAATGACACCGGACGGAATCACCCCGTAGTACTTCTCGGCGAGTCGCCTGACTTCCGCCGGATCGACATCGCCGGCCACCACGAGCACCGCATTGGAAGGCACGTACCAGCGCTTGTGAAACTCGCGCACGTCGTTGGGCGTCATCGATTCGATATCGCCCATCCAGCCGATCACCGGCCTGCGATTGGGCGACGCGAGAAACGCCACTGCGTTAGCCGCTTCGTAAAGCTGCGCGCGAGGGCTGTCTTCGGTGCGCATCCGCCGCTCTTCCTTGATCACCTCGATTTCCCGGGTGAACTCGATGTCGGCCCACTGGTTGTTCGCGAACCGGTCCGATTCGAACTTCATCACGTCTTCGAGCTTGCCGGCGGGAATCTGCTGGTAGTAGCCGGTGTTGTCCTGCGTGGTGAAAGCGTTCTCGCGTCCGCCCAACGCGGCGACTCTCCGAGAAAACTCGCCCACGGCCAGATCTTTCGTGCCCTTGAACATCATGTGTTCGAGCGCGTGGGCCACGCCGGACGTGCCGTCGACCTCGTCGACAGACCCCACCCGAACCAGAACCAGCTGAACTGCCGTCGGCGCCCGTTTGTCCTGTTTGACGATGACCGTCATGCCGTTGGCCAGCGTGAATCGAGTCGCCGATGCAGCCGTTCCTGCGGCCGGCGCCGGAGACACGCTCGGCGATGGCATGGGGGCCGGAGTCTGGGCATACGACATGCCCGGGGCCAGCATCGCGAGGAATAAAGCCGCGAATAACTTCTGAGGTTTGGGCATGTGTAGTCGTTTCATAGAATGGTGGATTCTAAGAACGTCACTAATGTTCAGCTTTTTCAAGAAAAAAACTCCCCCCGCGCCCGACCAGGCCTCGATTGCTCCGCCAGTCGAGCCGGAAACGCCGAATCCGGCGGCAGCGACGGTGCAAATCGCCGAGAGTCAGCCCGTTGCCCAGCCTGTGGCGGAAGCCGCGCCACGCCAAAAATGGCTGGAGAAACTCAAATCGGGACTTCGCAAGACCGGGTCGGGCATTGCGACAGTGTTCACCGGCACCCGCATCGACGAGGAGCTTTACGAAGAACTCGAAACTGCCCTGTTGATGGCAGACACAGGCGTCAAAGCGACTGAGCACTTGCTCACCGACCTGCGGCGTCGGGTGAAGGACAACAAGGCGACCGATCCGGCGCAGGTCAAAAGCCTGTTGGCCGCGAGCCTTGCGGAATTGCTGGCACCGCTTGAGAAGGCGTTGGTCATCGGGCAGGCGAAGCCCACGGTAATCATGGTGGCCGGCGTGAATGGCGCGGGTAAGACTACCTCGATCGGCAAGCTGACCCGTCACCTTGCCCACTCCGGCGCAACCGTCCTGTTAGCTGCCGCAGACACCTTCCGCGCCGCCGCAAAAGAACAGCTGGGCGTATGGGCCGACCGTACTTCGGTCGACATCGTCAGCCAGGAAGGTGGCGACCCCGCATCGGTCTCCTTCGATGCGGTAACAGCCGGTAAATCTCGCGGGAAGGACGTGGTGCTCGTTGACACCGCCGGACGCCTCCCGACTCAGCTACATCTCATGGAGGAACTGCGAAAAATCAAGCGCGTGGTTACCAAGGCGGATGCGACCGCGCCCCATGAGGTGTTACTCGTGATCGACGGCAACACGGGACAAAATGCTCTCATGCAAGTCAAAGCCTTCGACGACGCTTTGGGGTTGACCGGTCTGATCGTGACCAAGCTCGACGGTACTGCCAAAGGCGGCGTTCTGGCTGCAATCGCGCAGGAGCGCCCGATCCCGGTGTACTTCATCGGAGTAGGCGAAAAGCTGGAAGATCTGGAGACGTTCAACGCGCGTGAGTTCGCCGAGGCGCTGCTTAATTAATAGGCAACACCAAGGGGAAAGCCGCCGAGCTTCTAGATGAGTTTCTCCTATCGGCGCGATTGAACTTACGCCTTAGCACTCACTCAAAGAGAGTGCTAATATGACTTTCGTTGAAAGGAGTTCTAGGTGAACTATCAAGCTGGATCCTCAAATTCCACCGTCGCGGTTGCGAACCCCTGGGCACTGTTGCCCCCGTTGGGCAACGTCGATGCGTACATTTCGGCAGTCAACCGCCTGCCGATGCTCACGCTCGAACAAGAGCGCGAGTTTGCGAAAAACCTCAAGGAAAACAACGACCTCGATTCCGCAGGGAAGCTGGTGTTGTCTCACTTGCGCCTCGTTGTGTCTGTGTCCAGAAAATATCTGGGCTATGGATTGCCTCACGCCGATCTCATCCAGGAAGGCAACGTCGGCCTGATGAAGGCCGTGAAGCGCTTCGATCCCGATCAGAACGTGCGTCTGGTGAGCTACGCCCTGCACTGGATCAAGGCCGAGATTCATGAGTACATCCTGAAGAACTGGCGCATGGTCAAGGTCGCGACGACCAAGGCACAGCGCAAGCTGTTCTTCAATCTGCGCTCCATGAAGCAGGGCTTCAAGGCAGATGTCGCGATGGACGGCGGCGCGCATCGTGAAACGCTTACCGAAGATCAGATCGACGTGGTGGCGCGCGATCTGAACGTGAAGCGCGAAGAAGTCATGGAGATGGAAACTCGCATGTCGGGCGGCGATGTGCTGCTGGACCCGAGCCCGTCCGATGACGGCGAAGACGCCTTCGGCCCGATCGCGTATCTGTCCGATGCGTCGCACGAGCCCACCGCGCTGATCGAATCCCGTGAACGCGATTCGCTGGCCACCGACGGCATTGCCGGTGCACTGGCCACGCTGGACGATCGCAGCCGCCGCATCGTGGAAGAGCGTTGGCTCAAGGTACAGGACGACGGATCGGGCGGCATGACGCTGCATGATCTGGCCGCGGTATACGGCGTGAGCGCAGAACGGATTCGCCAGATCGAATCAGCCGCGATGAAAAAGATGAAAAAGGCGCTGGCAGAATACGCCTGATGCTTTCTGAGCTTTACCTGACGGAGCCGCTAGCGGCTCCGTTTCTTTTGGAGGAGACCCAACATGACGCGTAAAAATCTGACGCGCCGCGACACCTTGCTCATGGGCATGGGTGCTGCAGGCGCACTGTCGTTCAACCCGATCGCCGCTTTATCGGCTACACCGGCCACTTCAACAAATTCACCCCCGCCACTCAACTGGCCCACGAAAACCGTTCGCATCGTCGTCGGCTTTCCTGCCGGCACCACCCCCGATCTGGTTGCCCGAACCATAGCGGATCCGCTTGCCAAACTCCTCGGACAAGCAGTCATCGTCGACAACCGTGCGGGCGCGGGCGGAAACATTGGCGCCGACATCGTTGCGAAATCGACCGATGAACACACCATCGGTTTGATGATCAACGGGAACATGACGATTGCGAAATTGCTCAACCCGAAAACCGCGTACGACCCGTTGACCGATCTGGAACCGATCAGCCTGGTGGCCACCGCACCGCTGGTCCTTACTGCCACCAACGATTCCTTCGACGGTACAGGCAAGGACTTCTTCGAGAAGGCTCGAGCTGCCGGCAACAAGTGGAGCTATGGCACGCCTGGCATCGGCACCATCGGCCACCTCGGCATGGAACTGCTCAAGGCAAAGACCGGCATCGAAGCTGTGCACGTGCCCTACCCCGGCTATCCCCAGGCGATCAACGGAATGCTAGGAGGCCAGCTTCAGCTTGCGTTGCTGCCACCCGCATTGGCCATGGCGCAGATCAAGGCAGGCAAGCTCAAGGGCGTGGGCGTGACGTCTGCGGGACGAAGCTCGCTGGTGCCAGACATGCCGAGCCTGAGCGAGTTCGGCATCAAGGGCTATCAGATGGAAATCTGGGATGCGTTCGCTGCACCGAAGTCGATGCCCAAGCCGATCGTCGACAAGCTGTCGACACTTATCACCCAGATCGTTCGTACGCCGGAGGTTCGCGAGAAGCTGTTCCAGCAAGGATGGACCGTTGTCGGAACGTCTGCACAAGGTCTTGCGAATCGTGTGAAGGCAGACACCATCGAGCTTGGCAATGTGATCAAGCAGCAGAACATCAAGGCCGAATGAGTCTCCAAACGCTGCTTTGAAGGCTGCTTTGAACTGCTGAACGAAAAAGGCGCTCTGAAGAGCGCCTTTTTATTTGGGCGACCGCAGCCTACTCGCCAAGGTATGCCGCCCGAACTTTCGGGTCGCTGAGCATCTGTTTGGCATCGCCGCTCATGGTGATGATGCCGGACTCCATCACGTAGCCGCGGCTGGCGATAGACAGTGCGCGGCTCGCATTCTGTTCGACCAGCAGAATCGTGACGCCTTGCGACGCCACATCGGAGATGACCTCGAAAATTTTGTCGACCATGATCGGCGACAGCCCCATCGACGGTTCGTCGAGCAGCAGCAACTTGGGTCGGCTCATGAGTGCGCGACCCATCGCCAGCATTTGCTGCTCGCCACCCGACATGGTGCCGGCGAGCTGATCGCGGCGCTCTTTGAGACGCGGGAAGGTCACGAAGATGCGATCGATGTCGGCTTCGATTTCCGGCTTGTCCTTGCGGGTGTAAGCACCCATCAACAGGTTCTCGGTAATCGTCATGCGGGTGAACACGCCACGACCTTCCGGCACCATCGCCAGACCGCCGCGCACGAGATCCCATGCGCCCTTGCCTCTGACGCTTTGACCGAGATACGTGATGTCGCCCGCGTTCGGCGCAAGCGTTCCGGTGATCGCTTTCATCGTCGTCGTCTTGCCTGCGCCGTTCGATCCGATAAGCGAGACCAGCTCGCCCTCGTTCACCTCGAAATCGACGCCCTTGACTGCCTGGATGCCGCCGTACGAGACCTGTAGTCCTGTGACCTTGAGCAGAGTTGCTGACATTTATTCTTCTCCGATCACTTCGATCAATGGCCGCCGGTGCCGAGATAAGCCTCGATCACCTTTTCGTTTTTCTGCACCTCTGCAGGAGTTCCCTGCGCGATGGTTTTTCCGTAATCGAGCACGGTCACGCGATCGCACAGCCCCATCACCAGCTTCACATCGTGTTCGATCAGAAGAATCGTACGGTTGTCTTTACGAATACGGTCGATCAGCTCGCGCAGCAAAACTTTTTCGGTCGCGTTCATGCCGGCCGCCGGTTCGTCGAGCGCAATGAGTTGCGGATCGGTAGCCAGTGCCCGTGCGATTTCCAGTCGGCGTTGATCGCCGTAGCTCAGCGTGCGCGATTTGTAGTCGGCGAACTTGCCGATGCCGACGTAGTCGAGCAATTCCTGCGCACGAGCCGCGATTTCTTTTTCTTCCGCCCTGAACTTGCTGGTGCGAAACATAGCACCCAACAGACCGGAGCCGGTGCGAACGTGGCGTCCGACCATCACGTTTTCCAGTGCGGTCATTTCGTTGAAAAGACGGATGTTCTGGAAGGTGCGGGCAATGCCGGCCTTCGCCACTTCGTGAACCGCAGACGGTGTGTACGGCTTGCCGGCCAGATTGAAGGAGCCGCTATCGGGCGTGTACAGACCGGTAAGCACGTTGAAGAAGGTGGTCTTGCCGGCGCCGTTGGGGCCGATCAGTCCGTAGACCTGCCCACGATGAATTTCGATGCCGACATCGCTCAGGGCTTGCAAGCCGCCAAAGCGTTTGGACACACCGGAGACTTTAAGAATGACTTCGCTCATGACAGTCTCCTCATTTCGTTTTCAAGGATTTGCCATGGTCGGGCGCCGGCCACAAACCGCGAGGTCTGAGCAGCATCACAACGATCATCGCGAGAGCGATCAGCAGCTGGCGAAGAATCGAAGCATCGAGTCGACCGCCAGTCATCTGCTGCAACGGGCTTGCGACGTAACGCAACACTTCAGGCAGCGACGCGAGCAGTACGGCACCAAGAATCACACCGGGTAAGTGGCCGATCCCGCCGAGCACCACCATCGCCACGATCATCACCGACTCCATCAGGCTGAACGACTCCGGCGAAATGAAGCCCTGGAACGCGGCGAACATCGAGCCGCTGATGCCGCCGAAAGTCGCGCCCATGCCGAACGCAAGCAGCTTCATGTTGCGTGTGTTGATGCCCATCGCCTTGGCCGCGATTTCGTCCTCGCGAATGGCCATCCAGGCGCGGCCCACGCGGGACACCTGCAGGTTGTGGCTGACCCACACGCTGCACACCACGAGCAGCAGGAACAGGTAGTAGTAGAGCGTAACCGAGGGGAACGACAAATCGCCGATGCGCAGCGTTTTACCGAAACTGAAACCCATGATGTTGATCGGATCGATACCGCTCAATCCCTTGGGCCCGTTGGTGATGTTGACCGGCTGGTCCAGGTTGTTCAGGAACACCCGGATGATTTCGCCGAAACCGAGCGTCACGATCGCGAGGTAGTCGCCGCGCAACTTGAGCGTGGGCGCACCCAGGAGCATGCCGAACAATCCTGCAACCGCCGCTGCGAGCGGAAGAATCAGGAACAGCGAGGTGTGCAGTCCATTGGGGAACATCGCCTGAAACGAGGCGAAGGTTTCCGACAGATGCGGCGACGCCATCAGGCCGTACAGATAGGCACCGACTGCGAAGAAAGCGACGTAACCCAGATCGAGCAGACCCGCATAGCCGACCACGATGTTCAGGCCCAGCGCGAGCAGCACATACAGCAGCACCACATCGGCGATACGCACCCAGGCGTTCCCGAAATATTGAAGTCCGTGCGGCAACAACAGCAGCAGCAAAGCCGCGATGAAGAAGAGGACGATTTTGTTTTTCATGATGTTCATGACTGTCGTTCTCCGCTTTAGGCTCGATCCGCCACTCGCTCACCGAGCAGCCCGGAAGGACGCATGGTGAGGATGACGATGAGAACGATGAACGCGAAAATTTCGGAATAGTTGCTGCCCAGCACACCTCCGGTGATCACACCGATGTATCCCGAACCCAGGGCTTCGATGAGTCCCAGCAGAATTCCGCCGACCACTGCACCGGCCAGGTTTCCGATGCCGCCGAACACGGCGGCCGTGAATGCTTTCAATCCCGGAAGAAAGCCCATCGCGTGTTGCACCGTGCCGTACTTCAGGGCCAGCATGATGCCGGCAATAGCTGCCAGCACTGCGCCGATGATGAAGGTGGCCGAGATGACCATGTCGGGCTTCACGCCCATGAGCGCTGCAACCCTCGGATTCTCTGCAGTCGCGCGCATGGCACGACCCAACGACGTCTTGTTCACCAGCCACATCAGGCTGACCAGCAGCACCGCAGTCAGGCAAAGAATCATGATGTCGGTGGGGCTGATGACCGCGCCGCCTATGTTGTAGGGCTCGGTGGGAAGCAGGCTGGGGAAGGGTTTGTAGTTGGGCTTCCAGATGACCATCGCAAGGGTCTGGAGAAGGATCGACATGCCGATAGCGGTGATCAGCGGGGCCAGTCGAGGAGAGTTTCGAAGAGGTCGGTACGCGATTTTCTCGATCGCGAAGTTAAGAACCGCAGCAACGATACACGCGACGATGGCGCCCACGATCAGCATGAGCCAGCCGGGCATCCACGGCGCGGACTCTTGCAATATGCCGATGACTGTCCAGGCGGTCAGCGCGCCGACCATGAGGACTTCTCCGTGTGCGAAATTGATGAGGCTGATGATGCCGTACACCATGGTGTAACCCAGTGCCACCAAGGCGTACACGCTGCCGAGAACCAGACCGTTGATGATCTGTTGCAGCAAGATTTCCATAACTGACTCCAGTTTTTTATCCGGCCCTCAAGCCATTTGACAATTCGACTGGCCCTTTGGGACCAGCCGAACATCCTGCCTTTTGGGCACTACCGTCAACTAGCAAAAAACCCGCCAGGTTGTTTCGAGGGCGGGTTTGAAGGGTGGAATTGTAGCCAACGCGATTAGCGCGATTTGACGATCTCCGCTACGGACTTACCCTCGTCAGACTTCTGAAACGGCGCCAAGCCAAGACCTTTGGCGCGTCTCGCAAGATTGGCCCTGTCCATTCCCAGATCGCGCGCCGCAGACGCCCATCGACCCCCGTGCCGGGCCAGACTTGCCGTGATTGCCGCCCGTTCGTAGGCTTGCAATGCCTCCCGCAAGGACGTCTTGTCCTCAGGCTTCGGAGCAAGCGTCGTCGATCCGTCATCGGCGGACGACGCCTGTAGCTGCGGCTGCAATGCTGCGAAGTCGCCTCGCTGCTTGGTCTCCAGTCCAAGATCGGACTCGGCGATCGTCAGCACGCGCGGGCGCTCTTTGTTTCGCCCTAGTGCACGAATCGATGCGCGTCCTATCAGATGCTCGAGTTCGCGCACGTTCCCGGGCCAATCGTGTTCGACCAATGCGGTCTGCGCGTCGGGGTCGAGGCGAACCGACCCTACGCCCAAACGGCCGCGGTTCTCTTCGAGGAAATAACCGGCGAGCATCAACACATCGCGAGAACGTTCCTTGAGCGACGGCACGCGCAGCGGATACACGCTCATGCGGTGATACAGATCTACGCGGAATCGTCCCGCTTTCACCTCAGCGGCCAAATCGCGATTCGTAGCCGCTATCAAACGCACGTTCACTTTGTGTTCGCGATCCGATCCCAGACGCTGCAACTGGCCTTCCTGCAGCACGCGAAGCAGTTTGGCCTGCACCGACAACGGCAACTCGCCCACCTCATCGAGAAACAAGGTTCCGCCATCGGCCACTTCGAACTTGCCGCGCCGATCCGATACCGCTCCCGAGAACGCGCCTCGAACATGCCCGAACAACTCGCTCTCGACCAGGTTCTCCGGCAAGGCAGCGCAGTTCAGGCTCACCATCGGTCGCGACGAACGTGGGGATGCCGCGTGCAATGCCGCTGCAACCAGTTCCTTGCCGACGCCTGTCTCGCCGGTAATGAGCACCATCAATTCGGTAGGACCGACCATGCCGATCTCTTTCAGCAGCGTTTTGTGTGCAGTGCTCTGACCGAACAGCGAGCGCCTGCCCACGTTGTTTTTCACGACCTGCTCGTAACCCTCGGCACGCTGCCGTTCGACTTCGGCGCGTACCGCCAAATCGTCCATTCGCTTGGCCACGCGCACCGTTGCAGCCGCCAGACCGGCAAATGCTTTCAAGGCTGCAAGATCGTGCTCCTTGAAGGTATTGACCGCCAAGGCATCGAGCGTGATCAGACCCCACACCCGGTCATCGATTTTCAGCGCGCAACCCATGCAGTCGTGCACCGTCAGAACGCCGCTGATGCCCGCGACCAGGCCGTCGTAGGGATCAGGCAGCCCGCAGTCTTCGGTGAACTTCACAACGCTGCTGGCAGCCAGCAGCGTGCTGAATCGAGGATGGTCCTGCACACGGAATCGCCGCCCCAATGTGTCTTCGACCAACCCGTTGATGGCTAACGGAATCAGCGCATCGCCATCGAGCTGCAGGATTGCGGCGGCATCGGCGGGCACGAGCGCGCGCATGGCCGAGAGAAGCCGTTCGTAGCGCTCGCTCTCCGGAATCTGCCGCGACAGATCGGCCACCAGAGGCACCATGGCTTGAAGCAGTTCGTCTTGATCCATGTGGCTCCCGAGAGTTAAGTGTCGTGTGTCGATTTGACACCATGAATAGTCGAGTTGACTACTAATTGTCGAGAGTCAAAACGACGTCAAAATACCTAAGTCATTGATTTTTATAGTTATTTTTTGTGGCACATCAACTGCAATGCCTTCGCATCCAAACCACGCGAGGGCAAAGCATGCTGACCGACAAACAAAAAGCAGTTATCAAATCCACAGTGCCGCTTCTGGAGACAGGCGGCGTCGCACTGACGACTCATTTCTACGAGCTCCTGCTTTCTGAGTATCCCGAAGTCAGGCCGATGTTCAACCAGGCCAACCTCGCATCCGGCGCCCAGCCCCGAGCACTCGCCAACGGCGTCCTGATGTACGCCAAAAACATCGACAAACTCGAAGAACTCGGCGAACTCGCCGGTCAAATCGTCAACAAGCATGTGTCGCTTCAAATTCAGCCCGAGCACTATCCAATCGTCGGTGCCTGCCTGCTTCGCTCGATCCGCGAAGTTCTGGGCGAAGACATCGCAACACCCGAGGTCATCGAAGCGTGGGCGGTCGCCTACGGGCAGCTCGCCGATTTGTTGATCGGCGCGGAGTCTGCGGTGTACGCGCAGATGGCGGCAGCGCCCGGCGGCTGGAGGGGCATGCGCTGCTTTCGCGTTTCACGAAAGGTCGTGGAAAGCGAGGAAATCACTTCTTTCTACCTGTTGCCAGCGAATGGCCGGCCGGTCGCCGATTTCGCACCGGGTCAATACGTGGGTGTGAATTTCACGGTGAAGGGCGTCGAAGTGCGCCGAACGTATTCCCTGTCGGCAGCGCCCAACGGACGCGACTACCGGATCAGCGTCAAGCGTGAACCCGGTGGGCTTGCATCGAACTACCTGCACGAAGGCATCGAAGAAGGCGATCTGCTCGAACTCACCCCGCCGACCGGTCTGTTCAAGCTGGAACACAACGACAAGCCGCTGGTGCTGGTGAGCGGTGGCGTCGGCATCACGCCCACGATGGCCATGCTGGAGTCGAGCTTGCAACACAAACCGTCGCGACCTGTGCATTTCATTCATTGCGCACGTAATGGAAAGGTACAGGCGTTCGGCAAGGAGCTTCGGGCCCTGGCTGCACGGCATCCCCAATTGACGGTGAAGTATTTGCATCAGGAATGCGGAGCAGGCGCCGAAGCGAGCGCCTCGACAGTCGCACCCGACGCAGCCGGCAGATTGAGCCGCGAGTTGCTTGCGTCGTGGCTGCCTGACGATCGGAACGCCGACGCCTACTTCCTTGGTCCGCTGCCGTTCATGAAACAGTTGCGAGGCGATCTGGTCGCCTTGGGCGTTCCGGAAGCGCAATGCAAGTACGAGTTCTTCGGTCCTGCGTCTGCGCTGGAATAGGCAGCCGGAATAGGCAGCTGGAATTCAGTCGTTATCTTTGGCCCGAGCGTCGCGATCCAACTCTCGCAGATGCTCGAGCTTCTCGCGAATTTTCGATTCGAGTCCGCGCGGAGTCGGCTCGTACCAGTGTGGATCTGCGATGCCTTCGGGCAGATATGTTTCGCCAGCGGCATACGCCTCGGGCTCGTTGTGGGCGTAACGATATTCCTTGCCGTAGCCCAACTCTTTCATCAACTTCGTAGGCGAGTTGCGCAGGTGCACAGGCACCTCGCGCGACTTGTCCTTCTTGATGAACGCATTGGCCTTGTTGTAGGCCATGTAGCCGGCATTGCTCTTGGGTGCCATCGACAGATAGATGACCGCCTGCGCCAACGCCAGCTCGCCCTCCGGCGATCCGAGTCGCTCGTAAGTCGATGCGGCGTCGTTAGCGATCTGCATCGCGCGCGGATCGGCAAGCCCGATGTCTTCCCATGCCATTCGCACGATTCGGCGCGAGAGATATTTCGCATCGGCGCCGCCATCGAGCATGCGGCACAGCCAATACAGCGACGCATCCGGATTCGATCCACGCACCGATTTATGCAGCGCAGAAATCTGGTCGTAGAAATTGTCGCCGCCCTTGTCGAATCGGCGAGCATTCAGGCTGAGCGCATTTTCGAGAAACGACGAATCGATCCTGTCGATGCCGGACGCGCGCGCCGCGGTGTCGGTTTGCTCGAGCAGGTTCAACAGCCGACGTGCATCGCCGTCGGCATACCCGATGAGCGTATCGACCGCCTGTCCTTCGAACTGCAAATGCGGGAGCGCTTTTTCTTTGACGCGATCGACCAGCAAACGCAAATCGTCTTCGCTCAGCGCCTTGAGCACATACACCTGCGCGCGCGAGAGCAAAGCCGAGTTCACTTCGAACGAGGGGTTCTCGGTTGTCGCGCCGATAAACGTCACCAGCCCGGATTCGACGAAAGGCAGCAGCCCGTCTTGCTGGCTCTTGTTGAAGCGATGGATCTCGTCGATGAAGAGAATCGTCTTTTTGCCGAGCGCAAGGTTTTGCTCCGCCTGCTCCATCGAGGAGCGAATGTCTTTCACCCCGGCAAGCACCGCCGAGAGCGAGATGAACTCGTAGCCGAATGCACTTGCTGTCAGACGAGCCAGAGTTGTCTTTCCGACGCCGGGCGGACCCCAGAGGATCATCGAATGCGGCTTGCCCGACTCGAACGCGAGGCGGAGAGGTTTGCCGGCGCCAAGCAAGTGCGATTGCCCGATGACTTCATCGAGGGTCGATGGACGCATCGACTCGGCCAGTGGCGCGGCCGGCGCGGTGCGGAAAAGATCGGTCATTGAAGAGTCACCGCACCGGAATTCGGATCACTGACGAATCACGTCTGCCCCAGCGGGCGCTTTGAATTCGAAGGTGCCGGCGGGCAGTGGCGCGTTGACCTTCAGATCGGTAAAACTGATCACCGATGTCTGCCCGAAACCATCGAGGATTTCCAGCGATGCCAGATCGGCGCCGCGAAAACCGACCTGCACGGTTTGCACCTGGCCGTCTTTCGCCTTGGGAGTGGCTTTGACCCACTGCAGACCGTCGCGATCCGGAGCGTTTTCGAGCGTGTAGACCGCCTTGAGCGCGTTCACGTCGGCGGCAGAAGCAATGAGTGCAGCAGGCGTCGACGACAAGGCTTGCGCCTGTTTACGCGACGTCACCTGATTCAGATCTGCGTCGTAAAGCCAGAGCGTTTGACCGTCGGCAACGATGGTTTGCTCGAATGGCTTGTTGTACTTGAAGCGAAATTTCTCGGGGCGCTGGAAATCGAAAGTGCCTGTCGTGGTTTTCTTGCGCGGAGCCTGTCCATCGCGTGGAGGCGAGGTGACCGTCTGCGAAAAGTTCGACTGCCCTGTCTTGGCGGTCTTCAAAAAATTCTCGAGGCTTTGCAAGCCGTCCGCGTGTGCCTGGCCCATGAAGGCGACAGCCATCAGTGACAAGGCGACAAACGCTTTTGCCGACGTGACACGAGCGAACGGGGCGAAAGTGCGTGATTGAAAAGTGCGCGAAGAAGTCATACGCGGATTGTCGCCCGAATGCATGTACACAGAAGTTACCGTGGTTTGTTCATGCTACGCAGCAGCGAGAACGCCATGCCGCCCAGCGCCAGGATGCCGACTCCGAGCACGCCCCAGAGCCAGAACGGCGTGCGAGGGGGTTCCGTAGGTTTGGCTACCGTCGCTGGCGTGAGACTGGGTGCAACGACCGTTTCGACCGCGGTCGCGAACCCAGTGGTGATCGGCTGGCCTTCTTTGTAGGTAGGCATCAATGTAGTGAGCGGAACCATTGCAGATTGGACCGAAGATGACCAGTCGAGCTTGAACGGAGGGTTGCCACTCGCCAGAAAAATCAGGGTCCGGGAATAGCTGCCGATGGCAATTGAGGGTGGCGTCGCACCAAGCCGCTTGATATCCGTATCGACGCTCAATCGAATACGCGTGAATGGCGATCCGTCCAGCGCGATGTCGGGCGAGGTAATTTCGTCTTTCGATTGCGTCGGCTGCAGCCGGTACACAGACGCTCGTGCGATCCACCGAAGATTCGCAGCGTTGTCGTTAGCGGCGACAGAGCTCGGCTCGACGCGTTTGTCGCGCAGCAGATAGAGCGGATTGCGGTGACGATGCCGCGTCGGGAAATTTGCGAGATCGGGCGTGCCGGTGATCGTCACGTTCGCGAGAGTGTTCGCATCGCTCAACAAAACCCGCAGGCTGTCGAGCGGAATGTTTTTGGGAACTGCGTAATCGCAGTATTTTTCCACGCAGGAAGTCGGCTTGATTGCGTCGGTCCACTTGAGCTCAGGCACCACGGTGCGCGCCTGCTGCGATATGGCAACATGCGCGCCATTCAAGGTGAATGGCTGTGGCGCATCGACGAACCGCAGTCGCAAAAACCTGGCGGTGGTCGGTGCAATTTTCACGTCGAACTGTTCGATGCGTTCTGCGCCTGCAGTCAATTGCGCAAGCTTGCCGGTGCCGACGCCAGACCATCGAATCAGGTCGTCGCTGGATTCGACCGATACGCTGAACATTCCGGACAATGACGAAGGAATGTCGAGAGTAAGTTGCACCATCGTGCCGCCGGCCGGGCCAAGCTGGTTACGCGTATCCAGCAGCCATTCCGAGCCTCTATTCGCCGCAGCCGACTGGCGGGCAGAAAGCCTGATCGATCCATCGGCCGCAATGACGAAATCGGCGGCGATGTTCGACGTGCCGCCAGCCGTCGATTCGGGAATAGCGAATACCGGCACTTTTCGCAAATCGAAAGTCTTGGGCGCCTCATCCTGGATCCATGCGAAAGGCACCGCGACATTGGCGGAATTCAACACCTGCAGATCGCCCAGCGCCGGAAGCTTCGATTGCGAATACGACGACAGTGGAATCGTCAGTCGGTAATACGGGCCTGCACCCTGAAGTTCGAGCGGCTGCGCACCCGCTGCGAGGGTGGCCGTCATCACAGCCGCAAAGGCGAAGATTTTTTTGCTCATGTCTTGACCAATCCTTCGTCGGCCGCGCCTTCCGGCGGCGCTTCTTCAACGACGCTCGCAACCTTGGGCGGAACCGGCGCGAAATACCCGACCAGCAACAACAACCCGCCGACGCAGATGAACGACACGATCCGGTAAAGCCCGCCGCGATCGGCTAAATCGACGACGAACAGCTTGAGCACCACAACTGCCATCAGCGCCGATCCTGCCATCCAGGTGCCGCGCGAGAGCGACTTGTTCGACGCCACCATCGTGCCGACCGCCGCGAGCGCCCATGTCACCGAGAGCGCAGCTTGCGCCACGCGCGAATGCATCATGGCGTCGATATTCCATGGCACATCGAAGAAGTGATGCACGCTTCGCAGAACCATGCCGGTGAGCAGCGCCAGTGCGGTGACTGCGATGGCGGCCATTACGGTCACGCGTGGAATCTCGAAGCGTTCTTCGTTCGAGATATCGATGGCCCAGAGCGACACCGCGAACATCACCAGCCAGTGACCAATTTCGAGCGGATTCAACAAGGGGATGTACGGAAGTGGCCGCGCATCGCCGGCGCTCAGGACGTTCGAAATCCAGAGCCACAACACGAGGTAGCCAGCAACCGGAATACACGCAACGATTCGATAAACGGACGGCATTTCGGCAACCGGCCAACGGCTCGATACCCAGCGGCTTCGAACCAGCACCAATGCGACGACCGGCGCGAGTACCCATCCCAGCATCGACCAGCTGGTCGCGATCGATTGCGCGACGCCGCCATCCTGTCCGAGTTGCCATTGGCATTCGCGCGCGGCCAGCAGCACGAAGAACCAGAAGCCTGCGACAGGCAAAAGCTTCTTCGCGAACTGCGGCAAGTTGATCGACTGCGTTTTAAGCAGCAGCAGATGACAGACGAACGCGATCGGCCAGATGATGAATCCAGCGTGATGCGACGGCACAAAAACTTCGGACGGATAGGTTAGCGCTTCCAGCGCGAACAAAGCAGTCACCGGCAGGAACCAGGTCGATGCAACCGATGCCTTTTGCCACTTGAGCCATGACGCCAAAAGCGCGAGCAGCGAGAACGTCACGATGGCGACGACGACGTGCAGGTTGGCGGCCCACGGCTCACCCAACGAGGCACTTGCAGCCGCGACATCGCTTGCCTTGTTGGTCCAAGCGAGCAACCACCATGCGACGCCCCATGCAAGCGGAGTCCATTCGTAGACCCACGATGCAGTCCAGTCGCACACCCAGGTAGCCCCAGCTTCCACTCGGCGCGATTCGCGCATGACGAGCCATGCTGTTGCGATGCCAGCCACGCCGACCGACAACGGTGCGGCCACCTCGGTCCATTGATTCAGCACCATCAACACCAGAGCGCTGAACACCTGCAAGGCTATCGACAGCGCCGCGAGCGGTGAATGCGCCATGCGCAACGCTACCCACATCACCACCAGCGCAGTGATGGGCCAGATGCGCGTGATGTCCTGCATGCTTAGTCCGAACATCATCGCCAGGTGGAGCATCGACACGCCCACCACTACTGCAATCGAGCTCGATACCGACCATGACGGGAAATCGTCGTTGGCAATGGAGCGGCGACGCATTGCGGCCATACGCCAACCTGCCGTGAAGATGATCGATGCGGCAATGACCACTGCGCCGATGGCCGCGCCGCTGCTGCCATCGATGATCGGTCGTGTCACATCGACATTGGCCGCTCGGTGAATCGTGAGCAGGAACGACCCGACCGCGACCGCCTGCATGCCGAGCACCACTGCCTGAAACGCGCGAATCGACAGGCCGGTTGCGACCAGGAAAGCGACGACCGATAGAACGGCGGTGAGCGCCGCAGCCGTCTTCGGGGCGGTCATTTGCCACGGCAAGAGAATCAATGCAAACCACGCGATCCATGGCAGGCAAGTACCGGCGCGAAGGTCGAATCGGGCGAGGAGCGATGGTTTGCCGGTATCGGCGGCTTGCGATTCTCGAGCGCGCCTGTCGCGTCTATACAGCGCGTACATCACGAACGAGCTTGCCGCGAGGATCAGCGGGCCGATTGCCGATCCCTTGAGCAATGGCATGAGCGGGTCCATCGATATCTGGATGTCCTGCAGCAGTTTCCACGCCGCGCCAACGATCACCAGATACGCGAAAGCACGCGCATGCGGGCGCTGCTGGCGCACACCCAGCCAGTACATGCCAGCGGCTTCAACCGCCCACGCAGCACCGGTCCACACGCCTTCAAGCGCCAAAGGAATGCTCAGGGTGATGAAGATGACGCTGACCACTGCATACGCTTCGGCGAGCAATGCAAGGCCGCGCTGCCCGCGCGAGAAAATCCAGCGCGCCAGAATCAGATAGAACGCAGCCATCGCCATTGCGACGTAAGCGGGTCCCGTCGAGTATTGCCGGGTGAGGCCGTACTCCATACCGAACGCAGCCATCGGAACGCCGAACACAAGAGCGCTATCGACACGACCGACTTTTCTGACGGCGGACGCGGCCCGCGAATACATGCTCTCGTCTTCATCTGCCTCTTGAGCCTCCAGCAGACTGCGACGTGCGAACAGCACCGCGATGGTAGTGAACAGCAGCAGGAAAAAGATCAGGAAAGCGTGCAGCTGAGTGTCGTACTGCGGCGCGTAATAAGCCTTGGCCCATGCCGAAGCCAAGGTGAAGGTTCCAGTGAATCCGAGCGCGTTGAGCCAACGCCATGCCTTGAACCATGCGATGAAGAAGATACCCAGATCGAGGACCGCCAGATACAGCAGCAACGGCGCCGGATGACCGCCACCCGACGATGCAAGCACCGGCGCAGCGAATCCGCCAAGCGCCGCAGCGATCGCGAGCGGATAGGCGTTCTGGAGCACGGCCAGTACGGCAGCCAACAGGGACACCAGCGCCAAAAACGCAAATCCTATTTCGGGAGGAATCAGCGGATGCAGCTTCATTGCAGCAAGTACCGTCAGATAAAACACTGCAACGCCTGCACCTTGAAGAATCTGCGCATAGTCGGTGCGTTTGTGCCGCAATCGCCAGCCGAGAGTAAGCAACACCACGCCTATCAACGCCACTGCTGCGTACCGGAATTCCACCGGAACGCTCACCCGTTCTGCGGTGTAACGCAGCAGGAACGCGAGGCCGATGAACAGGACCACGACGCCGACTCGAACCAGCGAATTGCCGCCGAAAAGCAAGGCGACCAGCGGAGCCGGAAGGCGATCACGCCACGGAACTGCGGGTGCTTTCGGTTTAGGCCGCGCTGAACTCGGCCGTGCGGGGATCGGGTCTGCCACCGGCAACTCTTCCGGAAGCGGCGAACGGGTATCGGGCTCGGCGGGAAGCTCGGTCGGGACGGTGTCGGGTCCAGCGCGTTCGGACTCGAACGGATCGAGGGTGGGTCGAACTGGTTCGGACGCGGGCTCTGCTGGCCTTTCGGGCTGCGCTTGCACTGGAACCGATATTTCTGCCGAGGAGGAAACTGCGACCGTTGCGGCCGCCGGCACCGTGGACGTCTGCGCAAGCTGTTTTTCAAGCGCATGGACTCGCGCTTCGAGCGCTGCAATTCGGCGGGTGAGATCAACCGGCGGCGACGCGACCGATGCCTTGTCGAAGTAAGCAGCCTCGCCCATCGACTTGCCATTCAACTCGCCATTCGCCTCGCCTTCGACAGGGAGAGTGCTCGATGCTCTATTCTTCTTCGAGCGTAAAAACTTCGGCACGAACGCACCGGCAACCATCAGCGCTACCGCCACCCACGCGGGGCCGATCAAAAGGCCGATCAAAAGGCCTGCTACTCCTCCAAGAAACCACACGTGACCATCTCCCTGATTTACCGGGGCGGTCAAGCCGCCTCGTTAGCGGGACGGTCGTTGCCGTCCTCGAATTATTCCGAGCGAGTCGGAACCAGAATCTCGCGTTGTCCGCTGTTGCTCATGGCGCTCACCAACCCCGCGTTTTCCATATCTTCGACTAGGCGTGCTGCGCGGTTGTAACCGATCTTCAAGTGGCGCTGAACCAGCGAAATACTGGCCTTGCGATTCTTGAGCACGACTTCGACCGCCTGGTCGTACATCGGATCTTTCTCGCCGCCGCCGTTACCGGCGTCACCCAACTCGCCTTCGCCATCGACCGTGCCACCTTCGAGCACGCCCTCGATGTAGTTCGGCTCACCGCACTGCGCTTTGAGGTAGCCGACCACGCGGTGCACTTCCTCGTCGCTCACGAACGCGCCGTGAACCCGAACCGGATAGCCGGTGCCGCTCGGCATGTAGAGCATGTCGCCCATGCCAAGCAGCGCTTCTGCGCCCATCTGATCGAGGATGGTTCGGCTGTCGATCTTGCTGCTCACCTGGAACGCAATGCGCGTGGGAATGTTGGCTTTGATAAGACCGGTGATCACGTCGACGCTAGGACGCTGGGTCGCGAGAATCAAGTGGATGCCGGCAGCGCGCGCCTTCTGCGCGAGACGCGCAATCAGCTCTTCGATTTTTTTGCCGACCACCATCATCAAATCGGCCAACTCGTCGATCACAACCACGATATGCGGCAGACGCTGCAGCGGCTCAGGGCTATCGGGCGTGAGGCTGAACGGGTTGTAGATGAACTCTTCTTTCGCGGTCGCTTCGTCGATCTTCGCGTTGTAGCCGGCCAGATTACGCACACCCATCTTGCTCATGAGCTTGTAGCGCTTTTCCATTTCTGCCACGCACCAGTTGAGCCCGTGCGCTGCCTGACGCATATCGGTAACCACAGGTGCGAGCAGATGCGCGATGCCTTCGTACACCGACATTTCGAGCATCTTCGGATCGATCATCAACAGTCGAACGTCGCGCGGCTCGGCCTTGTAGAGAAGGCTCAGGATCATCGCGTTGATCCCGACCGATTTGCCGGAACCGGTCGTTCCAGCCACCAGCACGTGAGGCATCTTCGCGAGATCGGCGACCACCGGATTGCCGCTGATGTCCTTGCCCAGGCCAATGGTCAGCATCGACTTGGCTTCGTTGTAGACCTGCGATCCCAGAATTTCCGACAGGCGAATCGACTGGCGCTTGGCGTTCGGCAATTCGAGCGCCATGTAGTTTTTGCCGGGAATGGTTTCGATCACGCGTATCGACACCAGACTCAGCGATCGCGCCAGATCGCGCGCCAGATTCACGACCTGCGATCCCTTCACTCCGGTTGCCGGTTCGATCTCATAGCGTGTGATGACCGGGCCGGGTTGCGCAGCAACCACCCTCACCTCCACGCCGAAATCCTTCAGCTTCTTCTCGATCAGACGCGAGGTCATTTCCAGCGTTTCGGGCGATACGGTTTCCTGGCGACCCTGCGGTCCGTCGAGCAAGTCGACCTGCGGCAATTTCGAATCGGGCAGTTCGGTGAACAGCGGTTTCTGGCGTTCTTTGGCAACACGTTCGCTGCGCGGCACGTCGACGATCACCGGCTCGATGAGCACCGGAATCGGGTGATGCTCCTCGATCTCGATGCGCTCTTCGATCAGCACCTCTTCGCGCTCGCGAGCCGCGCGCTTGCCCACCGCCCTGTCCTCGGCAATCTCGCGTTTTTCGCGGCGATTGGTAATGAGCGAGTCGACCCAGCCGCCGACGTTTTCGGACACATGCGCCCACGAGAACTTGAACACGATGGACGCTGCGATCAGGCCCAGCGCGATGCACAGCACGCCGGATCCGGTGAAGCCGAGCCACTTGGCGGCGATCGGGCCGATCCCGTAACCGAGAATGCCGCCGGAGTGCCCAGGCAGATAGCTTTCGAACCGATACAGGCGCGACCATTCGAGGGCGCAACTCACGCACATCAAAACCACGAAGGCCAGCCAGTAAGCGGTTTTCGCGTGGCGGGTTACGAAGGTCGACGGTTGATCTTCCCGTGGCGCTTCGGCGTTGTTGCCGCGCATCCAGACCGCAAGCGTCGAGAGCCATGCGAACGCGCCGGCGAACAGGCACCACCAGACGGAAAATCCGAACAGGAAATAGCTGCCGTCGGCGATCCAGGCACCGAATCGACCGCCCCAGTTGCGCGTTGCGCCGCCACCGCCGGAAGTGGTCCAGGCGGCATCGAACGACGAGAAGCTGAGCATCGAGATCAGCCAGAAAAACATGAAAGCGAGGCCGACGATGAGCGCGAATTCGTTGGCGAATCGGCCTAGACCTGTGCGCGGAGCAGCGCCCGTGGACGCAGAGTTATTGAGTGTATTTAGCGAATAGGTCATGAAGCGCTGTTGCCACAGCTGTCACGGTCAGCCCAGTGTGGCCAACCGCTCCTTGACGTGCATGGAGCCGTCGGGATGGGTTTCGATAAAGCCGCGCTCTTCCAGATCTTTCATCACGCGGCTCACCATTTCTCGAGACGCGCCGACCATCTTGGCGATGTCCTGGCGCGAAATCTTGTTGCGAATCCAGAGTTCACCTTCGCGATCTTCGGTAGCGAATTCGAGCAGCGAGCGTGCGACGCGACCATACACATCCATCAGCGCCAGCGATTCGATCTTTCGATCGGCATGACGCAAACGTTGCACCAGCCCGCGCATCACTGCGTAGGCCATCGATGTGTTTTCGGGGAGGCATCGCGCGAATTCGGTGCGGCCCAGCATGAGCACGTCGGTCTGCACTTCTGCGCGTACGGTGGCCGAATGGGGTTCGTTGTCGATGAGGCTCATCTCGCCGATGTAATCGCCGGGTTGCATGGTCGCAAGAATCACTTCGCGTCCGCGACCGTCGGTGCTCATGACGCGGCATCGGCCGGTCAGGATGATGAACAAGGCGTTGGACTTCTTGCCCTGCTCGACGATTTGTTCGCCGCGCTTGAATCGCCGTTTGACGATGGCCTCTGCGACCGCTTCGGCCTGCGCTGCGGTCAGCATCGCAAACAAGGGGACCCGGCGCAGGAGTTCCAGATTGGACAACATCGACATTTCAAAATCCTCCAGGTTCGAGCGATAACGATGGCTTCTTACAATCGAGATGATTGAAAAACCCACCCGGGAATTGCTGCTCGAAGATTGATACTCGAACGATCAGCCCAAACTGTACACCACGATCTTTCGTTGGTTCCCCTCAAAAAGACACTTGTTTATGTCCAATTCCAAACACGCCCAAGTACTCATCCTCGGCTCCGGCCCCGCGGGCTATTCCGCTGCGGTCTATGCGGCCCGCGCCAATCTCAAGCCGGTGCTGATCACCGGCATCGCCCAGGGCGGCCAGCTCATGACCACCACAGAGGTCGACAACTGGCCCGCCGACGTCCACGGCGTGCAGGGCCCCGAGCTCATGCAACGTTTCCTGGAACACGCGGAACGCTTCAAGACAGAAATCGTGTTCGATCACATCAACAAGGTCGACTTCAGCAAGCGCCCCTTCACCCTCACCGGCGATAGCGGCACCTACACCTGCGACTCGCTCATCCTGGCAACCGGCGCATCGGCCAAGTATCTGGGCCTCGATTCGGAATCGGCATTCATGGGACGCGGCGTGTCGGGTTGCGCCACCTGCGACGGATTTTTCTATCGCGAGCAGGTCTGCTGCGTGGTCGGCGGTGGCAACACCGCGGTCGAGGAAGCGCTGTACCTGTCCAACATCGCCAGCAAGGTGTACCTCGTTCATCGCCGCGACAAGTTCAAGGCAGAAGCCATCCTGATCGACAAGGTGGCCGAGAAGGTGGCTGCCGGGAAGATCGAGCTCAAGCTTTTCTCGACGCTTGACGAGGTTCTGGGCGACGCCAGCGGCGTGACCGGGGTGCGCTTGAAGAACACCCAGACCGGCGCGACCGAAGATCTCGAATTGAAGGGATGTTTCATCGCCATCGGCCACGCACCCAACACCGAGATCTTCGAAGGTCAGCTTCAGATGGCCAACGGCTACATCGTCACCCGGTCTGGGCTGCAAGGTTTTGCGACCATGACCAGCGTTCCGGGCGTGTTCGCCGCCGGAGACGTTCAGGATCATGTGTACCGTCAGGCTATTACCAGTGCGGGAACCGGTTGCATGGCCGCTCTCGACGCACAACGATTCCTGGAACAAGGCGGCCAAGTCGCCTAAGAGGGTTTGCGGGTCCGAAAAAGCCGTTATAATTCAAGGCTTTGCTGAATTTGCCCGGGCTTTTTCGGGCGCCAGTGAATCTCTCTTACCGCCACTTCTCAGTGGCGAGGTGCGGCGAAAGCCGTTAACTCTCGACTGTCAGCTTCGCGCTGCAATCGGGGCAAAAAATTGGAGTGTCCTCATGGCACGCGTATGTGAAGTTACGGGCAAGGGCCCGATGGTCGGAAACAATGTTTCCCACGCCAACAACAAAACCAAGCGCCGATTCCTTCCGAATCTGCAATACCGTCGTTTTTGGGTCGAGACAGAAAACCGTTGGGTTCGTCTTCGCATTTCCAGCGCAGCACTGCGTTTGATCGACAAAAAAGGCATTGACGTCGTACTCGCAGATCTGCGTGCACGTGGTCAGGCTTAAGGAGTACACAAAATGGCTACTAAAGGCGGACGCGAAAAAATCAAGCTGGAATCCACAGCTGGAACTGGTCACTTCTACACGACCAGCAAGAACAAAAAGACAATGCCCGAGAAAATGTCGATCATGAAGTTCGACCCCAAGGCTCGCAAGCATGTCGAATACAAGGAAATCAAACTGAAGTAATTCAGTCTGTTCTTGTAGAGACCAATAAAAAACCCGCCATGAAAATGGCGGGTTTTTTTACGCCCCGACTATTTGACGGTCGGGGCGATGAGCAGTTGCTTTTTAAGTGCGCGCGCTGCGCAGCTTCATCGAGAACTCGTGAAGAGCCGCAATACCGCTCTCTTCCGCACGACGGCACCAGGCAGCCAGATCGGCAGCGAGCTGCTCGCGTGAGTGCGAGGTGTTGAGCCAGAGCTGGCGCAACTCTTCGCGCATGGTGACCATCTTGTCGAGAACCGGATGCTCAGCTCGGACCTGCGCCACGTCTGCATGCGCCATGGGCGGGATCTTGTCGGCATCGCGGTGAATCCAGCGCATGGCCTTCTTCAACATCGATGCGTCGCCGGAACCTGCCTTGACGGTCGCGATTTCGATGCGGCAAGCACGCTTGAGTTCGCGGGCGTAACCGGCCATCACTTCATAGCGATGGGCAATCAGCGCCTCGAGGGTTTTTTCATCCGCCACAGGCTTGATGTCGCCCAGTTGCAGCTTCGGCGGAACCTTCTTTACCTTGGCCCAGCCGATTTTTTCCATGGCGGAGATGTACATCCAGCCGATGTCGAATTCGTAGGGCTTGACCGAGAACTTGGCTGCGGTCGGATAGGTGTGGTGGTTGTTATGCAGCTCTTCGCCACCGATCAAAATGCCCCAGGGCGACACGTTCGTGCTCGCATCGACAGCTTCGAAGTTGCGGTAGCCCCAGTAGTGACCGATGCCGTTGATGATGCCGGCGGCTGTAATCGGGATCCAGAGCATCTGGACTGCCCAGACAGCCATCCCGGCAAAGCCGAACAAAGCGATGTTCAGGATGAGCATGAGGCCAACGCCGTGCCAGCCGTAGCGGGTGTACACGTTGCGTTCGAGCCAGTCGTCAGGGGTGCCGTGGCCGTACTTGACCATGGTTTCCTTGTTCTTCGCTTCGGCGCGATAGAGTTCGGCGCCTTGCCAGAACACCATATCGATGCCCTTGACTTGCGGGCTGTGCGGATCTTCTTCGGTTTCGCACTTGGCGTGGTGCTTGCGGTGGATGGCCACCCATTCCTTGGTTGCCATGCCGGTGCCGAGCCAGAGCCATGCGCGGAAGAAATGCGAAGGAATTGCGTGCAAGTCCATGGCACGGTGCGTCTGGCAGCGATGCAGGTAGATCGTCACGCCCATGATGGTCAGGTGAGTGGTGATCAGGGTGTAGAGCACGATTTCCCACCACGAGAAATTCGTCAGGCCATTGGCCAGCAAATCGATCGCGGAGTTCAGGACAGCCCAGTCGGGTAGCAACATATGGAGTTAAAGCCTCGGTTGTTAAAAGCCAAAGGAAACGAAAGAGAAAGCACAGGATGCGCCAGGAAACACGAAAGACTCGGTTTCTGCGCCGCTTCAAACATGACGCTTTGAAGACAGCGCCTATTTTAAGTTCTTACCCCCTAAAAGGTGAGATGTAACCCTATTGATTCATGAATATTCCGTAAAGGAGTCTATTTTTTCGTCCAAACGGCGGCGAAAAATCCGTCGGTACTGTGTTTGTGGGGCCACAGCCGCAAATAGTTTCCTCCCGTACCGCAAAGAAACGCCGCGTTTTCGACTTTCAGCTCGGTCAGTATTTGCTCGACCGGTTCCAGCTTGAAATCGGGGTTTGCGGCAGAAAACGCCTCGGCGATGGCCTCGTTTTCCTGCGGCAACAGGCTGCAGGTGGCGTAAACCAGTCGACCGCCAGATTTCAACAGTCGCGCGGCGCTCTGCAGGATTGCCGATTGCAGCTTGGTGAGTTCCTCGATCGTCGCCGGGGTTTGGCGCCATTTCAGGTCAGGATTACGTCTGAGCGTGCCTAGCCCCGAGCACGGCGCATCGACCAGAACCCGGTCGATTTTTCCCGCGAGTCGCTTGATCCGGTCGTCCCGCTCGTGGGCGATTGCCACTGGGTGAACATTCGACAAACCGCTGCGTGCCAGACGCGGCTTGAGCGCATCGAGACGGTGCGCCGAGGTGTCGAATGCGTAGAGTCGTCCGGTATTGCGCATTGCCGCGCCTATTGCCAGCGTCTTCCCGCCGGCGCCAGCGCAAAAATCGACCACCATTTCAGAGCGTTTGGCATCGACCAGCATGGCGAGCAGTTGAGATCCCTCGTCCTGCACTTCGATCGCGCCGCGCATGAAAGCATCCACTTTTGCAAGTGACGGCTTGTCTTTCAGACGCAAACCCAATGGCGAGTATGGCGTGGGAGAGCAAGTGATCTTGGCCTTGTTCAACTCGGCTTCGACATCCGCCCGCTTGGCAGTCATCGAATTGACTCGCAAATCGAGCGGCGCCGGATTGTTGATGGTGTTCACGAACGACCAGAAACCGTTCGCGCCCTCGTCGGCTAGCTGGGCCTTCAGCGGCTCGACCAGCCATTCGGGCAAGTTGTGGCGATGGCGGTCGAGCAAATCTTTCGGGTCGATCGCATCGCACTGGTCCAGCCAGTTGCGTTCGGACTCGGATAGCGCGGTTTTGACGAAATCTCGGTCGCCGGGAAATCCGAGGATTGCCAGGCGTCGCTCTTTCGGGCCGGAGCCGGAGGGCGCCAGGTGATCGAAGAAAAGCTTTTTGCGCAGGACGTTGTAGACGGTGTCCGAAAGCGTACCCCGCTCACGTGGGCCCAGGGCGCGGTTGTCCCTGAAAAAGCGCGAGACGATGGCGTCGGCGGGGTGGTCGAATTTGAGAACGAGCTTGACGAGCTCGGCGCTGGTTGCCAGCAGGTCTTTCGGGTGCATAACCCGTATTGTCCCATCCGACGCCGGAAGCCCCAGGAAATGGCCTCCAGGTATGGCTTTCTCCAGCCGCAGGAATCAGGCTTCGAGCAAACCTTCGATAACTGCCGGGTACAACAAATGTTCGATCTCGAGCACCCGTTGCGCGAGCATTTCGGGCGTGTCGCCGTTCAGGATGGGCACCGACGCCTGACCGAGGATTTCGCCCTGATCGACGTCGCGGGACACCAGATGCACCGTCGCTCCGGAAAAGTTGACCTTGGCCTCGATCGCGCGCTGGTGAGTATTCAAACCGGGGAAGTCGGGAAGGATGGACGGATGCACGTTGATCATGCGACCTTCGAAGCGATCGACGAACCCATCGGTCAGGATTCGCATGAAGCCAGCCAGAACAACCAGGGACGGCTGGAACGACTCGATTTTCTCGGCAAGCGCCGCGTCGAATTCTTCGCGCGACGAGAACGCCTTGTGATCTACCACCACTGTAGGAATGTCGAATTCCCTGGCTGTTTCAAGCCCCGCAGCAGTCGGCGAGTTGCTGATGACGGCGGCGATTTTGGCGTTGTACTTTTCGGCCCATTTACGGGCAACGGACACACGAAGAATGGCGGCCATATTCGAGCCGCTACCGGAAATCAGGATGACGATGTTTCTCATGGGGCGCAAATTGTCGCAGGTCGCGACAAGGCCCAATCCGTCGTAAGCAAGGCGCATGGTGTCAGGGTGAGTCGATAAAACGATGCGTCGTCCGGAAGGGATTTCAGGACAGCATCAGCCGCGACGATTTTGGCAGGTGCGCCATCAGAAACTCCATTTGGTCCGACAAAATCCGACGATTCCGAAGGATGAAGTCTTCCCAAAGGCTGGGAACGTAAGGCGTGTACAGCAGAGGCATGTTCGCCTGCTCGGGCGTACGGCTGCTTTTGCGGTGATTGCAGGCGCGGCATGCCGTAACCACGTTCATCCAGGTATCGATGCCGTTCTGGGCAAAGGGAATGATGTGTTCACGGGTCAGATCTTCCTCGTGGAAATGATCGCCGCAGTAAGCGCAGATGTTGCGGTCTCGCGCAAAAAGCTTGCTGTTGGTAAGGCCCGGCTTGAGATTGAACGGGTTGATGTTCGGCACGCCCTTGGTGCCGATGATGCTGTTGACCCGAATGATCGACTGTTCACCGGTGACTGCGTTGTGCCCACCGTGGAACACGGCGATTTCCGCGCCCGACTCCCAGCGAACTTCGTCGGAGGCGTAGTGAATAACCGCTTGCTCGAGCGATATCCACGATTGCGGCAGCCCTTGGGCCGAAAGCTTCAAGACCTTCAAAACACGCCTCCTGCAACAGTCGAAAACTACTGACACGGAACGATGAGACCTGAGGCAGGTGTCTGTAAACACAGGTACCTGCTGCGTCACAATATAACCCAACGGCCCCACAACAGAATGAAGCTTGCATGAAGATATTCCGCGGATTCGACCATCCTGGCCTGATGCGTCCGTGCGCCCTCACCATCGGTAATTTCGACGGCGTGCATCGCGGACATCAGGCGATGCTGGCCTTGCTGCAAAACGAAGCCCGCCACCGCGATGTGGCCAGTTGCGTTCTGACGTTCGAGCCGCATCCGCGCGACTATTTCGCTGCTGCGGCCAACCGGACCGACATCGCACCAGCCAGAATCGGCACCCTTCGCGACAAGCTCACAGAACTCGCTCGCTGCGGCATCGAGCAAACCATCATTCTTCCGTTCAACGCACGCCTTGCCCGCCAAACAGCCGACGAATTCGTCGATCAGGTGCTGGTGAAGGGGCTAAGGACCCGCTACGTTCTGGTCGGAGACGATTTCAGGTTCGGCGCCAAACGCCAGGGCGACTACGCCATGCTCGACGCTGCGGGCCATCAGCACGGCTTCGATGTGGCCCGAATGAACGCCTACGAAGTGCACGGCATACGCGTTTCGAGTTCCGCCGTTCGCGATGCCCTGAACGCGGGTCGCATGGACGATGCCGCTGCGCTTTTAGGGCGGCCGTACAGCATCTCGGGACATGTGGTTCACGGGCGAAAACTGGGCCGCGAACTCGGATTTCGGACGATCAACCTTCGGTTTTCGCACTGGAAACCTGCGGCCGGCGGCATTTTCGCGGTGCAGGTACATGGACTTGGCGACAAACCTCTCATCGGCGTTGCGAATCTCGGAATTCGCCCTTCGCTCGACGCCGACGACGTGAACGGTGGCCGGGTGTTGCTGGAGACGCATTGCCTCGATTGGCCCGACGCGCTGGGGGCCGAAGGGGCATACGGTAAAATCGTGCGCGTGGAACTCCTTCAAAAACTGCACGACGAACTGCGCTACGAGAGCCTCGACGCCCTCACCGCAGGCATTGCGAAAGACTGCGCCGATGCACGTGCTTTCTTCGCCTCCACCAGCCGGCAAACCACACGCGACCGAATTTAAAGCTCGCACGTCATCTCCCTCAATTCCCGCGCGCAGACGCTTCGACTCATCTTTCACCGATTGCGCCCGGGCCGACCTTGCGAAGCCTCGCTGTTGATTTGCCATGAACGACCAGACCAAAACCGAAAAAGCCCCGAAGTCCGCCAAGCCGAACGCGCCAGAAAAATCTGAATACCGCGCCACGCTGAATATGCCCGACACCCCTTTCCCGATGCGCGGCGATCTGCCCAAGCGCGAAGCGGGTTGGGTCAAGGAGTGGGAAGACAAGGGCATCTACAAAAAACTGCGCGATGCGCGCCACGGCGCGCCCAAGTTCGTCCTGCACGACGGCCCGCCGTATGCAAACGGCAAGATCCACATCGGACATGCGGTCAACAAGATCCTCAAGGACATGATCGTCAAGGCCCGCCAGCTCAAGGGCATGGACGCGGCCTACATCCCTGGCTGGGACTGCCACGGACTGCCGATCGAAAACGCGATCGAAAAGCTGTTTGGACGCAATCTGCCGCGCGATGAAATGCAGGCCAAGAGCCGCGCATTCGCAACCGAGCAGATCGGCCTTCAACGCGCCGACTTCAAACGCCTCGGCGTGCTGGGCGATTGGGATCATCCGTATCGCACCATGGACTTCACCAACGAGTCCGACGAAATCCGCGCGTTCAAGCGTGTGATGGAACGCGGCTTCGTGTATCGCGGCTTGAAGCCGGTGTACTGGTGCTTCGACTGCGGATCGTCCCTGGCCGAATTCGAAATCGAATATGCCGACAAGAAGTCGCAGACCATCGATGTTGCCTTCGAAGCGAACGATCCGGCCAAGCTGGCTGCCGCATTCGGCTTGCCAAAATTAGACAAACAAGCCTTCGCCGTCATCTGGACGACGACTGCATGGACCATCCCCGCCAACCAGGCGCTGAACCTGAACCCGGAACTCGAATACGCGCTGGTCGACACCGAGTGCGGACTTCTGGTGATGGCCGCGTCGCTGGTCGAGAAGTGCATGGCGCGCTACAAGCTCACGGGCACGGTCGTCGCGCTTTGCAAGGGCGAGAAACTCGGCGGACTCGAATTCCGTCATCCGTTGTACGACGTCGATGCCGGCTACAAGCGCCTGTCGCCGGTGTACTTGGCCGACTACGCCACTGCCGATGACGGCACCGGTATCGTCCACTCGTCACCCGCTTATGGCGTCGATGACTTCAACTCCTGCATTGCCAATGGCCTGGCTTACGACGACATCCTGAACCCGGTTCAGGGCAACGGCAGCTACGCGCCCGACTTCGCGCTTTTCGGCGGATTGAACATCTGGAAAGCGGTGCCGCAAGTCATCGAAACGCTGCAAGCGGCGAATCGACTTTTTGCGACCGAAACCATTACGCACAGCTATCCGCATTGCTGGCGCCACAAGACGCCGGTCATCTACCGAGCTGCGGCGCAGTGGTTCGTTCGAATGGACGAAGGCGAAGGCGTGTTCACGGTCGACAAAGCGCCGAAGACGCTGCGTCAGCTCGCGCTCGATGCGATCGACGACACGAACTTCTTCCCTGAAAACGGTCGCACCCGACTGCGCGACATGATCGCGAATCGGCCCGACTGGTGTATCAGCCGCCAACGCAGCTGGGGTGTTCCATTGCCGCTATTCCTGCACAAGGATTCCGGCGAGCTACATCCGCGCACGCTCGAGATTCTCGACACCGCCGCCGAAATCGTCCTGAAGGGCGGCATCGAGGCGTGGAGCAAAACCACCACCGAAGAAATCCTCGGTGCCGATGCGCCGGCCTACACCAAGAGCACCGACATTCTCGAAGTGTGGTTCGACTCGGGCACGACTCACACCACGGTACTCAAGGGATCGCACGCGGGTGCAGCGCATGAAAGTGGCCCTGAAGCCGATCTGTACCTCGAAGGCCACGATCAGCATCGCGGCTGGTTCCACTCTTCCCTGCTGACCGCATGCGCCATGTACGGACGCGCGCCCTATCGCGGATTGCTCACCCACGGCTTCACTGTCGATGGTCAGGGCCGCAAGATGAGCAAGAGCGTGGGCAACGTGGTTGCGCCGCAAGAGGTAAGCGACAAGCTCGGCGCAGAAATCATCCGTTTGTGGGTGGCAGCGACCGACTACTCCGGCGACTTGGGCATCGACGACAAGATCCTGGCTCGTGTTGTCGATTCGTATCGCCGAATTCGCAACACGCTGCGATTCCTCATGGCAAACACCAGCGACTTCGATCCCGCAAAAGACTCGGTGCCATTCGCCGACCTGCTGGAAATCGATCGCTACGCTTTGAGCCGCGCGTCGCAATTGCAGGCCGACATCCTTGCGCACTACGAGGTGTACGAGTTTCATCCCGTGGTCGCGAAACTGCAGGTTTATTGCAGCGAAGATTTGGGATCGTTCTATCTGGACGTGCTCAAGGATCGGCTCTACACGACTGCACCCGGCTCTCTCGCTCGTCGCAGCGCGCAAACCGTTCTGCACAAGATCACGCAAGCCATGCTGCGCTGGTTCGCGCCGTTCCTGAGCTTCACAGCCGAAGAGGCATGGAAGTTCGCGGGATCTTCCGAATCGATCTTCCTGGAGACCTACTCCGAGTTCGATGCGCCGGACGAAGCGCTCATCGCCAAGTGGTCGCGCATCCGCGAAATCCGCGATGCGGTGAACAAGAACATCGAAGCACTGCGCGCCGATGGCAAGGTGGGATCGTCGCTGCAGACGAACGTCGCCATCAAGGCCGATGCGAGCGACTACGAATTGCTGTCGTCGCTTTCGGACGATCTGAAGTTCGTGTTGATCACATCCGCCGTTTCGCTCGAACAGGCCAACGAGTTCGAAGTGGTGTCGATGCCGAGCACCGACACCAAGTGCGATCGATGCTGGCATTACCGCCCGGATGTCGGAATCGATCCAGCGCATCCTGCGCTTTGCGGTCGATGCACCAGCAATCTGTACGGCAGCGGTGAAGTGCGGAGGATTGCGTAATGGCCAAGTCTTCGAGCTTCGCAGGCCGCAGCATGCTGGGCTGGATCGGTCTCGCGGTCATCATTGCGCTGGCCGATCAGTTCATCAAAGTGCTGATTCTTGGTTACTACCACCTGGGCGACAGCACCGTGGTGACCAGCTTTTTCAACATCGTCCGGGTGCACAACAGCGGCGCTGCGTTCTCGTTCCTCGCAGCAGCGTCGGGATGGCAGCGCTGGTTCTTCACCGGCATAGGCGTCGTCGCCGCGCTCTTCATCATCTGGATGCTTCGCACCCACTCGGCACAACGACTCTTCTCGTTCGCGCTCGCCTGCATTCTGGGCGGTGCAGTCGGCAACGTGATCGATCGCCTGATGCACGGCTACGTAGTCGACTACCTCGACTTCCATTTGGCAGGCTGGCACTTCCCAGCGTTCAATCTGGCCGATGCAGCCATCTCCCTCGGCGCGATCTGTCTGATCCTGGACGAGCTGCTGCGAGTTCGTCGCAGCAAGTAAAAGCTAGAGCGTGATGACCGTGCTGCCGGTCGTCTTGCGCGCTTCCAGATCGATGTGAGCCTGCTGGATATCTTCCAGCTTGTAGCTTTGCGCGATGTGAATTTTCACTTTGCCGCGCACCACCACATCGAACAGATCGTCGGCCATGGCCTGGCAGCTTTCGCGGGTGGCGATGTGCACGAACAATGTTTGACGAGTCACGTACAGGCATTTGGCTGCGAGCGCACCAGGCGCAAATGGCGCAACCGGGCCGGATGCATTGCCGAAGCTCGCCATCAGACCGAACTTGCTCAAACACTCCAGTGATTTTTCCCAGGTGTCTTTGCCTACCGAGTCGTAGACCACCTTCACGCCTTTGCCACCGGTGATTTCTTTCACCTGCGCTGCGAAATCTTCGGTCGAATAATTGATGGCGTGCGATGCGCCGTTCTCCAGAGCGAGCTTGCATTTCGCGTCGGAGCCTGCAGTGCCTATCAACTGAAGACCGAGCTCTTTCGCCCACTGACATGCGATGAGTCCGACGCCGCCAGCAGCTGCATGGAACAGAACGAAGTCGCCCTTGTTCAATCCTTCTACCGGCAGAGTTTTCTTCAGAAGATACTGCGCGGTGAGTCCCTGCAGCATCATTGAAGCGCCGGTCTCGAACGAGATGGCGTCGGGCAGTTTGCACACCGCGAACGCCGGCATGATTCGCAAGTCGCAATACGCGCCGGGAGGGTTGCACGCATAGGCCGCGCGATCGCCGACCTTCAAATGCGTCACGCCCTCGCCCACCGCTTCGACGATGCCGGCGCCCTCCATGCCCAACTGCAGCGGCATCTGGTTGGGGTACAGACCGGTGCGCTGATAGACGTCGATGTAGTTGAGTCCCACGGCTTTATGGCGGATGCGTATTTCACCAGCACCGGGCTCTCCAACCGAGACCTCTACCAACTTCAACTCTTCCGGACCGCCATGCTTTTGAATCTGGATGGCTCTTCCTGTGTGGCTCATGAAAACTCCTGGTTTGAATTAGCGAAAACGATGGCGGAATGCTGCCACGAAACCGATACAGTTGCCGGCATGACAAGAGGAATCACTCCCGCAGCGGTTTTCTATTTGACCGTTCCACAACTCATCTGGGCAGGCAACGCAATCGTCGGACGAATGGTGGCGGGAACCATCCCACCGATGACATTCAACCTGCTCCGCTGGTCGCTGGCGTTTCTTATCCTGCTGCCGTTCACGGCAAAAGTGTTTCGCAAGGACAGTCCACTTTGGCCCGCGTGGAAGCGTTTCGCGCTGCTCGGATTCCTCGGCGTCGGCATCTACAACACGCTTCAATATTTTGCTCTCAGAACCTCGTCGCCCATCAACACCACGCTGGTCGGCGCGAGCGTTCCGATGTGGATGTTCATCATCGGATGGCTCTTCTACGGGGTGAAGGCGCACAAGCTGGAAATCATCGGAGCGCTGGTGTCGATGAGTGGCGTGTTGCTGGTCCTGAGTCGAGCAGAGCTGTCGTTTTTCACGACGTTCGCATTCGTTCCCGGCGATGCCCTCATGGTGCTGGCCGCCATCTTCTGGGCGTTCTATTGCTGGCGGCTATCGCAGCGGGGCGAGCCTGAAGAATTGCGATCGAACTGGTCGCTTTTCCTGATGGGGCAGATGTTCTTCGGCCTGATTTTTTCAGGCGTGTTCACCGCTGGCGAATGGGCGTTGACCGATGCGCATATCCAGTGGAGCGGAACGCTGGTCGCAGGGATCTTCTATGTCGCCATCGGTGCGTCGGTGATTGCGTACAAATGGTGGGATCAGGGCGTGCAGCGCGGTGGCCCGGCCATGGCCGGCGTGTTCACGAATCTGAATCCGCTGTTCGCCGCGATCCTGTCTGCGGCGTTTCTCGGCGAGCCGCCGCACCTGTATCACGGCGCGGCATTCGTGCTGATTGCACTTGGCATCTTCATCGGATCACGACGCTGATGCCCATCGATACAGACGATCAGTAAGTACCCGGGTAGGCACCGCCATCGGCAAGCACGTTCTGGCCGGTCATGTAGGCCGCGTGAACGCTGCAAAGAAATGCGCAGATCGATCCGAACTCTGCGGCTTTTCCGAATCGATTCGCAGGAATCGTCTTAAGACGCGCCGCAGATTTTGCCGGATCGGACACCACCGTCTTGAGCCGATCGGTGTCGAATGCGCCGGGCAGCAGGTTGTTGATGGTCACGCCCTGCGCCGCAATCTTCGAGCGAGCCACGCCCGCCACAAAACCGGTCAAACCGCTTCGTGCGCCGTTGGACAGACCCAACACATCTATCGGGGATTTCACGGAACTCGATGTGATGTTGACGATTCGACCGAAGCCACGAGCCGCCATTCCGTCGACGGTGGCCTTGATCAATTCGATTGGCGTGATCATGTTCGCGTCCACCGCCTTGACCCAGGCATCGCGATCCCAGTCGCGGAAATCGCCTGCGGGAGGTCCGCCGGCATTGGTAATGACGATGTCGAAATCGCGGCGAATCGCAAAGATCGCTTCGCGACCCGCTTCCGTGGTCACGTCTGCCGCGAGAGCGATCACTTCGGCGCCCTGCGCCGCATGATTCTTTCGCAGGACTTCGGCGGCGGCATTCAGCACCTCGGCACCGCGCGCCACGATCAGCACATTCACGCCTTCACGAGCGAGCGCCTGCGCACTTCCAAGACCCAATCCTTTGCTCGCGCCACACACCAGCGCCCATTTGCCCGCAATGCCCAAATCCATAACAATCTCCAAGGTTTCAATCAGATACGACTGAGCCATCATAAATATCAGGGACGGATCAATGAGAAGAATTTTGTTGCTCTCGGCAACGACATTTTGGGCAGGGACTTTTTCGGTGGGCGCACTCGCGCAAGCTGCACCGCAATCGGCATCTGCACCTCTAGCGGCGCAGGCATCGCCCACAACGGAGAGCGTGATGCTCAAGCGTCAGGCAGAACTTCGCGAAGCTCCCGGCGATTCGTCTCGCAGCCTTGGCTCCTTGCCCGCGCAGACCGCCGTCACTCGGCTCCCATTGCGCCAGGGTCCATGGATTCAGGTTCGCACTGCGCAAGGCGCGACCGGCTACCTGCACATGTTCGATATAGCCGTTGCCGGATCTTCGAACGCATCGGCCAATGCCGGTAGCGGCACCCCCAACGCGGCGGCCGGCGCACTGCGCGGTATCACCGGATTCTTCAATCGCGGCAGCGCACAAAACACCGCATCGCTTCCGACATCGACCATCGGCATTCGAGGGCTCGAAGCAGAACAACTCGCGCGCGCGACGCCGAACCCGGCTGCCGTCGTGACAGCGGAATCGAATCGTGCCGATGCCGCGCAGGCTCAGTCGTTCGCAGCGATCGCGCAACTCTCGCCGCGCAGTGTCGATCCGCTGCCGGCACCCGCAGCGCCTCAACAGGCGTCGCCCAACAACAACCCCGGCGGCGTGAGCTTCGGACGGGAGTCGGGGCAATGAAATTCAACAAATCACTCATCGCTGCCGCAATGGTTGCAGCGACCCTGGCTTGCAGCACTTCGTTTGCGCAGAACAACGCCCTGGGCGCGCTTGGCGGCTTGCTGCAAGGCCTCGGTAAAACCGGTCAGACGCCTACGGTCACCAACAACAATCTGGTTCCGGGCGGCTCCAACGCAGGTCAGATTGCCAACATGGTTCAGATGGCATCGCAGGCAGTGCAGGACATAGACGAGCCCAGCGAAATCGAGATCGGGCGTCAACTGGCTGCCGTGCTTCTGGGTGCGAAACCGCTGTATCCCGACATGGCGCTGCAACGTTACGTGAACCAGCTCGGTCGATGGATCAGCCTGCAGTCTCCGCGCCCGAATCTGCCGTGGACATTCGCGGTTCTCGACGACAACGGCTTCAATGCGTTCGCCGCACCGGGCGGCTACGTTTTCGTGACCAAGGGCCTGGTCGACAAGGCGGGTGGTGAGGCGGAACTGGCCGGCATTCTTGCGCACGAGATGACGCATGTCACGTCGAAGCATCACCTCAAGGCAATTCAGAAGAGCGCGGCCACGGGGCTGCTCACGCAGGTCGCTGCATCGCAGTTGAAGAACAACCTGGGCGGTGCGATTTCGGCGCAGATGCTGCAACTGGGTCGCGATCTGTATTCGCGCGGCCTCGATCAGGACGATGAATTCGAGGCGGATCGCGTCGGCGTAGCGCTGGCCGCTCGCGCTGGATTCGATCCGTACGGTCTGGTCGGGGTGCTGCAGGAACTTCGCACTGCCGTTCCGTCGGATCCGATTTTTGCTCTTACCCTGAGCACCCACCCTGCCGCGCAAACGCGCCTCGATCAGCTCGAAGGCGCGATGGGTAATCGACTCGATGGCTTCACGGGCCAGCCTTCGATTACCGTGGCTCAACGACTTACTCAAGCGGCGCAAATTCAGGCCGCTGCGATGGCACCTGTGGCGCAACCGATCGCGCCGGCAAAATCCGCTCCGGCTCGCAACACCAGGCAGCCGGTCAAGAAGTAGTGCGCCGAACGTTCATGCGCGGCCTCGACCGCGCACGAACACGAAAATGCCGCTCATCACGAGCACGGTGCCCACCAGAATCCATCCGGTGAATGGCTCGCCCAGAATCAGGATGCCCATGAAGATGGTCGACACCGGCCCGATCATGCTGATCTGAGACGCGGCGCTCGCGCCGATTCGCTCGATGCCCATCATCACCAGCAGGACCGGCACCGTCGTGCAGGCAATTGCGTTGAGAATCGACAGCCAGATCACCGGCTCGCTCACGATGGCGGCAGACATCGGACGCGACACCAGAAACTGAACGATGCAAAACACGCACGCGATGCTGGTCGCAATGCCGGTGAGCCGAAGCGATCCGACTCTTTTCACCAGCTCGCCGCTGCCCACCAGATAGAACGCGAACGACAGGGCACTGAGCGCCACCAGGCTCGCGCCGAGCACGGTGTTGCTGCCCTTGAGCGTGAGCTCGTGTCCGAATACCAGCGAAATTCCGAGATAGCTCAGGACCACGCCGACTACCTGCAATCGGCTGATTTTTTTCTTCAGAAAAATCCATCCGCCAAGAATGACCAGCGTGGGTGCCACGTAAAGAATGAGTCGTTCGAGCGACGCGGTGATGTACTGCAAGCCGGCGAAATCGAGATAGCTCGAGAGGTAGTAGCCGGTGAACCCGATCCACACGGTGCCGACCCAATCCTTGCGGCTGAGCGGAGGCGGTCTGCCGTTCTTGTTGCGGTAGGTGGCCCACCAGACCATGCCCAGAAATATCGGCAGCGCAAAAAGCATGCGATACATGATGAGCGTCACGGCATCGACGTCATGCCTATACGCGAGCTTCACGATGATCGCCTTGCCGCTGAAAGCGATGGCGCCGACAGCCGCCATGATGACGCCGGCGGTGCGCCGACTTTGAGTCTGATCCATGGCCCGATTATCTTTCGCGTAAAAGAAAAGCACCCGAAGGTGCTTCTCTTATCTGTATCCGCATCGCTCTTATTTGGATAAGAGCGGCGTCGTCATTCCTCGACGAAGGCTTCTTCCCGTTTCGACTTCACCGACGGGAGCGCAACGATGACGACCAGCAACAGAGCCGCGACCAGCAGGCCGGCAGAGATCGGACGCGTGACGAACACGCTCCAGTCTCCGCGCGACAACAGAAGTGCGCGTCGCAAGTTCTCTTCCATCATCGGCCCCAGGATGAACCCGAGCAGCAGCGGTGCAGGTTCGCATCCGAGTTTCAGGAAGGCATAGCCGACCACACCGAAGATCGCCACCATCCACACGTCGAACGTGTTGTTGTTGGTCGAGTACACGCCGATCGCGCAGAACAGCACGATGGACGGGAACAGCCAGCGGTACGGAATGGCCAGCAGCTTGATCCACAAACCGATCATCGGCAGGTTCAGGATGATCAGCATGGCGTTACCGATCCACATCGAGGCGATCAGGCCCCAGAACAGTTCGGGGTTGCCGGTCATCACCTGGGGACCAGGCTGGATGTTGTGAATGGTCATTGCACCGACCATCAGCGCCATCACGGGGTTGGGCGGAATGCCCAGCGTGAGCAGCGGAATGAACGAGGTTTGCGCACCTGCGTTGTTTGCAGATTCGGGACCTGCAACACCACGGATGTTGCCCTTGCCGAAAGGAATCTCGCCCTTTTTCAGCTTGACCTTTTTCTCGATCGTGTAAGCCGCGAAAGCAGCCAGCAACGCGCCACCGCCAGGCAAGATGCCGAGTGCCGATCCGAGCGCGGTGCCGCGCAGAACTGCGGGAAGCATGTCCTTGAAATCCTGCTTGGTGGGCCACAGGCCTTGCACCTTCGCGGTGAAGACTTCGCGCTCTTCTTCCTTTTGCGACAGGTTGGCAATAATTTCGCCATAACCGAACACACCCATCGCGATCACGATGAAGCCGATACCGTCGGTCAGTTCAGGAATGTCGAAGCTGAAACGAGCCACGCCGGAGTTCACGTCGGTTCCGACGATACCCAGCAACAGACCCAGCACGATCATCGCGATTGCCTTGACGAGCGAGCCCGAAGCCAGCACGACCGCGCCGATCAAGCCCAGCACCATCAGCGAGAAGTATTCGGCAGGACCGAACTTGAAGGCGAGCTCGGTGAGCGGTGGAGCGAAAGCAGCAAGAATCAGGGTGCCGACGCAACCTGCGAAAAATGAGCCGAGGCCCGCAGCAGCGAGTGCCGGACCCGCACGGCCGTTTCGGGCCATCTGGTGTCCGTCGATCACGGTCACCACCGACGAGGATTCGCCGGGCAGGTTCACCAGAATCGCGGTGGTCGAGCCGCCGTATTGCGCGCCGTAATAAATACCGGCCAGCATGATCAGCGCAGCCACCGGGGGCAGAGCGTAGGTCGCGGGCAGCAACATGGCGATAGTGGCGACAGGGCCGATGCCCGGCAACACGCCGATGAGCGTTCCCAGCAGACAGCCGATGAACGCGTAGATCAGGTTCTGGAAGGTGAACGCGACACCGAACCCGATGGAAAGGTTGTGGATGAGATCCATGATGTCCTATGCCTTAACCGGTGATGAAAGTGGGCCACACGGGAAATTGCAGCTTGAGAGCCACAACAAACGCGAGGTAGCTACCGACGGCAAGGACGATCGCGAGGATCAGGACTTCCTTGAAGCGGAACGTGTCGGCTGCGTAGGCAGCGACGAAGGTCAGCGCGATGATCGCGATGATCAGTCCCATTGCAGGCAGGCCGATGCTGGGCAGACCGCCCAGCAAAACACCGAACACCACGTTGGCCAAAATGATGAACGTCAGCGGACGCCAGGCGATCGAGCCGACCGGCTCTCCGTCTGCAGTTTCGACCACCATTGCCTTGGCCACGATCACGAGGCCGAGGATGGCCATCAGGATCCCCAGCATGAGCGGGAAATATCCCGGACCCATGCGAGCACCGGAGCCGACGTTGTAGCTTGCAGCGGAGCCCCAGGCGAACCCGACTCCCACAATCGTAAACATCAGACCGGCGATGAAGTCTTTTTGACTTTTGATTTTCACGCGCACTCCTGAAAGGAAAATGAAAGAGAATTTTCAGTGCGGATTGTGGGGCGCGAACAGTCAAATAGCGATGTGGACTCCACCTACGGAGAAACACGCATCGTTCGGGTAATCCCTAGGATCTTCCCAGGGTTCCCAGTGAAATCAGGCGAGCGGAGGTGTCGCGCTGAGCACTTCTTCGATGGTGGTCAGGCCCTCGGCGACGCGCAGCGCGCCAGCCAGACGCAACGGGCGCATGCCGTCGGTCACTGCCTGTTTGCGAAGCGCCGAAAGATCGGGCTCCTTGTTGACCTTTTCCTTGAAGCCATCGGAAATCGTGAGTAACTCGTAGAGTCCCATCCGGCCCAGGAATCCGGTCATCCGGCAATCGACGCAACCGACCGCTTTGTAGGGCTTGTAGCTGCCGTTGATCTGCCACGGGCGAACGATTTCGCGCAAGGTTTCGCGGGTGAGGGTTTCGTCTTTCACCCGGCACTGCTTGCACAGCGTTCGCACAAGACGCTGTGCGAGCACACCCAGCAGCGTCGCATTGATGAGATACGGCGGCACACCCAATTCCATCAATCGAGTCACCGCCGATGGCGCGTCGTTCGTGTGAAGCGTCGAGAACACCAGGTGACCGGTCAGCGCGGCCTGCACCGCCATGTCGGCCGTGGCCAGATCGCGAATTTCGCCCACCATGATGATGTCCGGATCCTGGCGCATGAGGGCGCGCAAGCCCTCCGAGAATCCGAAATCGAGATGCGGCTGTGCCTGCGTCTGGTTGAACGACGGCTCAATCATTTCGATCGGGTCTTCCACCGTGCTGACGTTCACTTCTTCGGTGGCCAGGCGCTTGAGCGTCGAATAAAGAGTGGTGGTTTTGCCGGAACCGGTAGGCCCGGTCACCAGAATCACCCCGTGAGGCCGCTTGACCAGCGCCTCCCAACGATTCGCATCGTGCTGCGAGAAACCGAGCGCGTCCAGATCTTTCACGGCAGTGTCCGGATCGAAAATCCGCATCACCATTTTTTCGCCGAAAGCGGTTGGCAATGTCGACAGACGCATTTCCACTTCGTCGCCACGCGGATTGCGCGTCTTGATACGACCGTCTTGCGGCCTGCGCTTTTCGATCACGTCCATCCGACCGAGGAGTTTTACGCGAGCCACGGTAGCGTTATGAACGCTCATCGGCAATTGATAAACCAGATGCAGCATGCCGTCGATCCGGAATCGGACGACCCCCTGCTCACGGCGCGGCTCGAGGTGAATATCGCTGGCGCGCTGATCGAACGCGTATTGCCAGAGCCATTCGACCACCTGGATGACGCCCTGATCGTTCGCGTCGAGCGTTCGATTGCCCTTGCCCAGCTCGACCAGTTGCTCGAAGCTCGCCGCGCTGGCTGCGCCGCCCGCCTTGATAGCCGCTTTGACCGACTTGGCGAGTGCAAAGAATTCAGCCGTGTAACGCTGGATTTCCGGCGGGCTGACCATGACCCGGCGAACGCGTCTGCGCGACTGGCGCTCGACCTCGGGAATCCAGTCGGTAATGAAGGGCTCTGCGGTGGCGATCACGACTTCGGTCGTGGTCACCTGAACCGGCAGCACTTTATGACGCTCGGCATAAGCCGCGCTCATCGTGTCGGCCACTTTGCCCACATCGACCTTCAAGGGATCGACGCGGATGTATTCGAGATCGGATCGATCGGCCAGCCATTTGGTCAGCATCTCGACATCGAGAGGCTTGCCGTCGGTGGCGCGCTGCATCGCGACGCTTGCGAGTCGTACCAGCGCGTGCTGGGAGCTTTCTGCCTGAGAACAGCGCGCAATCGTGCGATTCGCTTCCTCTTCCGAAATGACGCCGTCCGCCTTCAGCCATTCGACCAGCCGCGCCCAATCGACCGGGCCGACGTGCGGAATCTTCGGCGTCTTGGGATTCGGAGCTGTTTTTGGAGGTACGACTGCGCTCATGCTTTATTTATTGCCTTGAATGTCCGCAGCCACTTGGTGGCGGGCAGTTTCCAACGAGTTTGGACGGTTTCAGCTCTTTCGGCAAGCAAGTCCCGCTTGGGCTGGGAGGGCGTGCGTTGCGCGAAAACTATCGTATTGCCTTCCTTTGTCGGCTTGAAAGCCCAGACCGCTTCTTTTCCGAAGGCGGCCGTGATCTTTTCGAGGCTTTGTTCATAAGTCGTCGAGCGACCGAACAGATTCACGGTCATGCACCCGTCATCGGTGAGAAGCCGACGGCAATCGGCATAGAACTCGGCGCTGTCGAGCACCGGTGCTGCGGCCTCGTGATCGTACAAATCGACCTGAAGGGCATCGACTGTTCCGAACCACTTGTCGTTTTTGATTTCCTTGCCTGCGTCGGCCACCACCACCGAGAGGCGATCGTCGTCATCCGGCAACTTGAACCAGCCGCGGCAGGCATGAATCACCTGCGGATTGATTTCGATGGCCGTCGTCTTCATGCGGAGTTTTTTCCAGCAGAACTTGGTGAGCGTCGCAGCGCCCAGGCCCAGTTGCATGGCGTGGCGTTTTGCGACCGAGGTCGGTTCGACGAAAAGCAGCCAGACCATCATGCGCTGGACATATTCCAGCTCGATATCGAAGGGCTCGTCGATGTACATCGAGCCCTGAACCCACTCGGTTCCCAAATGCAGATAACGAATGTCGCGAAAGTCCGAGAAGTTCACTTCCGGGAGTTCCATATCCGTTTGCGATGAAGAAGATTTACGTGCCATCAGGCCATGCCGTGTCGTTGAAAAACCTCGCGCCATGCATCGAGTTTTTTCTGAAAACTCCAGGAGGCGTTCGCGGGACTCGTCGAGGGTAACCGGTATACCGGCAGGCCGATCGCCGAGGTGTGCTTCGAGTGCCGAAAACTCTCACCGCCGTTGTGAGCAATAGCTTCGAGCTTGGGATGCTTCCGTGCGAAAAGGGAGAAATCGTTGACGACCGCATTTTTGATGTTGCTGTCGAGACTTCCTTCGCGCTCGCAAAGCGAATAAACGTCCCAGATCGCCAGACCCTTCTGCACCGCAACATCGAGACGGTTCTGGTACGGCATGGCCATGAGGTCGGTGTTCCAGAGCGCACCCAGGATTTTCCAGAAGTGATTCTGCGGATGCGCGTAGTACTGCTGGTGCATGAGCGACTTCACGCCCGGGAAGCTTCCGAGAATCAGAAGGCGGCTGTCCGGCGAGGACAACGGTGCCAGGCCGCGAAGAACCATGTCGTCAGCCAATGTTCGACCTCAGCTTAGGCAGCGCTTCGAGTGTGTTTTGCCAGACAGCCGTACACAGGGCATCTGCGGAAATTTCGCGCAGGTGTGCCAGTTCCTCTGCGATTCTCGGCAATTGCATCGGCTCGTTGCGGGCTTGCGAGATACCGGCGTCACGATCCTGCGCATTCACATAAAGCCAATGGGGCTGGATATCGGGGGAATCGGTTTCCATAACGATTGCGGACAGCGGCAGATCGACCGCGTGTTTGCGAATGGCCAACGCCCGATCGAAGGTAAGCGCTCCGCCGAAGCCAAGCCGGAATCCGAGCTCGATGAACGATTGCGCCTGTTGCTCGCTACCGTTGAACGCGTGCCCGATACCGCCGAGCTTGAATGGGTCGTCGCCCCGGTTCTTTTTAATCTGGCGCAGATATTTGAGAAGCCTGTCTGCCGATCGGCGTACATGCAAGATGACCGGCAGCTCATGTTTGACGGCGAGCTTCAACTGCTCGTAATAGAAATGCTCCTGCTTTTCGCGTAATGCTTCGGTTTTGAGTTCTTCCACGAAGAAGTCCAAACCGATTTCGCCCACCGCCACCAAACGCGGGTCGCCTTTCAGATTCGCGAGCGCCTGGTCGAGAGTTTGCAAATCCTGCTCGGTCGCGTTCGGCACGCACATGGGATGAATGCCGAGTGCGTAGCTGTCACCAAATCGGTGCGCCAGATTCCGGACCGTGTCGAAATTGAACGCGGCCACTGCGGGAATCACGCAGTGCACCACCCCCGCATCGCGGGCGCGCTGACGCATCTGGTCGGCGTCGGACGCGAATTCGGGCGCGTCCAGATGACAGTGCGTGTCTATCCAGGAATTCATACACCTCAATGATGCCCGATGACTGGCGCGATATATGCAACTCCGGATGAAGCGTGATACCGTCTTTCCAACGTTCCTGACAAGGTGAACCATGCGCAGACCACCGCTCTACAGCCGCTCCAGTCGGCCGACAGACGCCAGATCGAATGCTCCGGACCAGGCTGTCGGCGCCGACACGGCCGCTGACGCTACCGCGCAGCCGACCAGGCGATCACGACTCGCTCATCCCGGCGTCCTATGGGCCGCGATCGCGCTTCTCGCATTGATGCTCGGCATCTCGATTTCCATGTCGCTCAAACCCCAGCAGCGACGCATCACTCAAGACGACATCGACGCGGCAGTCATGAAGACCATGTCGACCAAGACATTGCCCTCGCAGGCCGCTCGCGCTTACGACATCATTCGCCCGTCCGTGGTTCGGGTCATGGGATTCGGCAAGGACAAGGACGGCAAGGAAGAGGAACGCGGAGTGGGCACTGGCGTGGTCATCGTCGACAACGGAACCATCCTTACCAACCTGCATGTGGTTGCAGGCGCCGAATCGCTGAAAGTGACGTTTTTCGACGGCCTGGAATCGACGGCTTATGTGATGAGCACTCAGCCCGAGAACGATCTGGCGGTGCTGCGTGCCAACAAACTTCCGGACGATCTGTTCGCAGCCACGATGCGATCTACGCAAGGGCTTTCTCCCGGCGAAGAAGTCATGGCCGTCGGATTTCCGTTCGGCATCGGCCCGTCTGCATCCACCGGCATCGTGTCGGGTCTGAAGCGCTCGTTCCGCTCGCCGGAAGGCAAACAGATGATGAGCAACCTGATTCAGTTCGACGCCGCTGCCAATCCGGGCAACTCCGGTGGCCCGCTGGTGACAATGGATGGCGAAGTCGTCGGCATCGTCACCGCCATCCTGAATCCGAATCAGCAGAGAACATTCGTGGGCATCGGGTTTGCGGTGCCTATCGAGAACGCGGCATCTGCCGTGGGAATGCCGCCCTTCTAGCGACTCACTCGTCACCCGTCGCCAGCGATCGCAGATTTGTCCAATAACTTCGACCTTCAGGAACACAGCATGGAAACGAGCTCGAGCTTCGAACAAGACACCGACACCGCGCAACTGATGGAGCAGATCCTCTACGAGGTCAAACGCATCGTCGTCGGGCAGGACAAATTCCTCGAACGTGTGATGGTCGCGATGCTCGCGCAAGGCCATCTGCTGGTCGAAGGCGTTCCGGGATTGGCCAAGACTCTCACCGTGAAGACGCTCGCGAACACAGTCCACGGGCAATTCAAGCGCATCCAGTTCACGCCCGATCTGGTTCCTGCCGATCTGGTGGGCACCCGCATCTACAACCAGAAAACCGGCGACTTCAGCACCTCGCTCGGCCCGGTGTTCACCAACCTGCTGCTGGCCGATGAAATCAACCGCGCACCTGCAAAAGTTCAGAGCGCATTGCTCGAAGTGATGCAGGAACGCCAGGTCACCATCGCGGGCGAAACGCACAAAATGCCCGAGCCTTTCCTGGTCATGGCAACGCAGAACCCGATCGAGACCGAAGGCACCTATCCGCTGCCGGAGGCGCAGGTCGACCGCTTCATGATGAAGGTGCTGGTGGACTACCCGACCGACGAAGAAGAATTCGTGATCGTGCAGCGTGTTACCGGACCCGCCACGCAGGTGAATCCGGTTGCGACGACCGAACAGCTGGCGAGCCTGCAAAAGGAATGTCGCAAGGTCTACGTCGATCCTTCGCTCATCCAGTACGCAGTGAAGCTCGTGTCCGCCACGCGCGATCCGATCAAGCATGGATTGAAGGACATCAAGCAATACATCATGTTCGGTGCCAGCCCGCGCGCCACGATCAATCTGGTCGAAGGTGCACGTGCCCTCGCCATGCTCCGCGGCCGCACCTACGCACTGCCCGAAGACATGACCGATCTGGTGCCCGATGTGCTGCGTCATCGTGTTGCGCTGACCTACGAAGGTCTGTCGGAAGGCCTGACATCCGACGCGATCATCGCGAAGATCACCGCCAAGGTTCCGGTTCCTGCGAAGCCGCTTCAACATGAAAAACTCGCGGCCTGAGCCAGCTCCTTCGGACGAGTCGGAAGCTGCGAAAGTAGCGAAGGGCTCTGCGCGCGCCGAGCAGTTGCTGCGTAGGCTGGAGTGGACCGTCATTCGAAAGCTCGATGGTCTGCTGCAGGGCGACTACCGCACTTTGATGCGCGGATCGGGACTGGATTTGGCCGACTTGCGCGAGTACCAGATGCACGACGATGTTCGTCATATCGACTGGAACGTGACTGCGCGCCAGGGCGTGCCTCATGTGCGCGTGTTTACCGAAGACCGCGAGATGAGCGCCTGGTTTCTGCTCGACCTGAGCCCTTCGATCGATTTCGGATCGGGCGATCAGCGCAAGCAGAACATCTCTACCGATTTCGTCGGCGTGCTGTCTCGCATGCTCACCCGTCACGGCAACAAGGTTGGCGCCGTGTTCTACGGCGGCACCGACGACGCGAAAAATGGCAAAGCGCGCGCCACGATGCTGCCGCCCAATAGCGTATTGCCCTCGCGCGGCGGACGCCATCATGTGCTGCACATCATCGATCGGCTGCTGAAGTGGGAATCGTCGAAAAACAGCGGCGCCACCCGATTGCAGGACTTGCTCGGCTCAGCCGGCAACCTGCTCAAGCGCCGCTCAACCGTGTTCGTGCTGTCCGATTTCATCAGCGAACCCGGCTGGGAAAAGCCTCTGGCCATGCTGGCGCGTCGACACGAAGTGCTGGCGGTGCGATTGCTCGATCCGCTTGAACTCGAACTGCCTAATTTGGGCCTCATCACGATTCGCGATGCCGAAACCGGCGAGCAGCTTCTGGTCGATACCAGCGACAGCGCGTTCAGACGTCGCTTTGCGAGCATCGCTGCTCAGCGCGAAGCGCAACTTCGTGAATCGCTCGCAAAAGCCGGCGTCGACACGCTTGAACTTTCGACCGAAGACGATCTCGTAGACACATTGATGCGATTCGCCGACTTGCGCAAACGCCGCAGTCGCGTATCGGCTGGCGGTTCTGCAATGCCCATGCACCTGGAGCACTCTTCATGAATTTTCTTTGGCCTCAATTCCTGTGGATGCTGCTCGCAGTTCCGCTGTTGATCGCCTTCTACGTCTGGCTGCTCAAACGCAAGAAGAAAAACGCGGTTCGCTACGCGAGCCTGTCGATCATCAAGGAGGCCATGGGACCGCGTCAGACTTTCCGTCGCCATATCCCGCCCTTCCTTTTCCTGTTGGCACTCATCGCGATGCTGATTTCTGCGGCGCGTCCATTGGCCGTTATCACGCTGCCTTCGCAACAGCAAACCATCATGCTGGCGATGGATGTGTCGGGCAGCATGCGCGCTTCTGACGTGTTGCCGAATCGTCTGGAAGCTGCACAGGCGGCCGCGAAAGCATTCATTGCGGAGTTGCCCCGCACCGTTCGCGTGGGCATCGTGGCGTTTGCTGGCAGCGCCCAGGTTGCTCAACTGCCGACCGTGAATCGCGACGATCTGATCACTGCCATCGACCGCTTTCAATTGCAGCGAGGCACGGCCACCGGCAACGGAATCATGATGTCGCTCGCGACTATTTTTCCCGATGCCGGAATCGACATTGCCGCATTGAGTTCGCAAGGAAGGTACGGATCGCGTGCAACGTCCATCGATCAGACGATGAAAGATCCGCCGAAGGAATTCACGCCGGTAGCGCCCGGTTCGTACAACTCGGCCGCGATCATCATGCTGACCGACGGGCAGCGCACCACCGGCGTCGACCCGCTGGACGCGGCGAAGATTGCGGCAGATCGCGGAGTTCGCATCTACACGGTAGGAATCGGCACCGTCGATGGCGAGACCATCGGATTCGAAGGCTGGTCGATGCGGGTGAAGCTCGATGAAGAAACGCTAAAAGCAGTCGCCAACAAGACCTCTGCCGAATACTTCTACGCGGGCAACGCCGACGATTTGAAGAAGGTGTATTCGAACCTGAGCTCCAAGCTCACGGTCGAGAAAAAGGAAACCGAAATCTCCGGTCTGCTGGCGCTTGTAGCTGCTGCACTCGCGTTGACTTCGGCAGCCCTGTCGCTGCTCTGGTTCAACCGGATTTTGTAGGTAGCACCTTCAGGGCCACTCAGGACAGGGTGCCGCGGTCGATGCTGAGTCGACGCGAACACTGATTCGCCAAGTACACGTCATGGGTCACCATGACGAACGCCGTGCCCTGATCGCGCGCCAGGTCGAGCATCAGGTTGAACACCACGTCGGCCGTCGACCGATCGAGGTTACCGGTAGGCTCGTCGGCCAGCACACATGACGGCTGAGTCACTAACGCGCGTGCAATAGCCACACGCTGCCGCTCTCCACCGGACAACTCTGCAGGGCGATGTTGCAGTCGATGTCCCAGCCCCACGCGCTTGAGCATTTCCGTCGCATCGGCGTCGCAGTTTTCCTTGCTCATACGACGAATTCGAAGCGGCATCGACACGTTGTCGAGTGCGCTGAATTCGGGCAGCAGATGGTGAAACTGATAGACGAAACCGAGATGCATGTTTCGCAGATGCCCCTGTTCGGCAGCCGACAGAGACGCGAGGTTTTTGCCGTGCAGATAGACCGAGCCTTCGCTGGGAGCATCGAGCCCGCCCAGCATGTGCAGCAAGGTGCTTTTGCCCGAGCCCGAGGCACCGACGATGGCAAGCGTCTCGCCCGCGTTCACCTGAAGGTTGACACCGTTGAGCACCGTCACGTCGAGACGCCCTTCGGTGAATCGCTTGGTGAGTCCCTGCGCCGCAAGAACCGGCGGCGTCGATGCCGCATTGGTTGCCGAAAACTTATTCATAACGCAGGGCCTCGGCCGGATTGACACGGCTCGCGCGCCAGCTGGGATAGATCGTCGCGACAAAGGCGAGGATGAGAGAAATGATCGCGATCGGCATGATGTCGCTGGCCAGCGGTTCGCTAGGCATCGCGCTGATGATGTAGATGTCGCGCGGCAGGAAGCTCGCGTGGAACAACCGTTCGAGGAACGGCACGATCACATCGATGTTGAATGCAATGAGCAGCCCGAAGAAAAGTCCCGCGAAGGTACCGACCACGCCTACCGCAGCGCCTTGCACCACGAAAATTCCCATGATGCTTTTGGGACTCGCGCCTAGCGTGCGAAGAATCGCGATGTCGGCACGTTTGTCGGTCACGGTCATGACCAGCGTGCTCACCAGATTGAACGCAGCCACCGCGACGATCAGGGTGAGGATGATGAACATCATGCGTTTCTCGAGTTGAACTGCCGAGAACCAGGTCTTGTTCTGCTGGGTCCAGTCGCGAATCAGCAAGTCGCCGGACAAGGAACGCGCGAGTTGCTGCGCGACCACAGGTGCCTCATGCAAATCCTTCAACTTCAGACGCACGCCCGTGGGACCTTCGAGCCGGAAGATTTTTTCTGCGTCCTGCTCGTGAACCATCGCCAGCGCGGAATCGTATTCGTAGTGACCGGAGTCGAAGGTGCCGACCACCGACATGGTCTTCAGTCGCGGCACGACGCCGGCCGGGGTAACTTGTCCGCTGGGCGCGATCATGGTGACCTGATCGCCTTCGCGCACGCCCAGATTGCGGGCCAGCTCTCCGCCGAGCACGATGCCGAAGTTGCCGGGGATCAGCCTCGCGAGCACCTCGGGTTTCATCGCGGCGGCCAGATCGGTCACTTGGCCTTCCACCGCAGGATCGATCCCGCGAATGACGGTGCCGCGCATGTCTTCACCGCGAGCGATCAGCGCCTGAGTCGCGATAAAGGGCGCTGCGCCTATGACCGCCGGATTGGTTCGCGCTTCCTGCATCGTCTTGGCCGGATCAGGCATAGCCTGGCCGTTCGGCGCGAAGATTTCGATATGGGACACCACGCCCAGCATGCGGTCGCGCACTTCCTTCTGAAATCCGTTCATGACCGACAACACGATGATGAGTGCGGCCACGCCGAGCGCGATGCCCAGCATCGATACGCCCGAAATGAAAGAAATGAAGCCGTTGCGGCGAGTGGCGCGTCCGGCGCGCGTGTAACGCCAGCCGAGCACCAATTCGTAAGGTAGTTTCATGCGCAGGATTGTGGCATCCCGGACAATACCCGGATGCAACCCTCGGTCACGCACCTCGTCATCCCTTTCGCTTCGCATCTGTGCGCACCCGGTTTCTCCGCCGAAGACGTCGCATCTCTCGACGGATTCGACCTTCCGAACCTGCAAAAGCTGCTCTCGCGCATGAAGCTGGAATCGACCGATTCGGGCGATGAACAGTCGATGTCACCGCCTCACGAACGTGTACTGGCCGGTCTTTGCGGACTCGATGCCGCCGACGGTCGTGCTGCCTGGGCCGCTTTCGCGGCTCGAATGGAGGGCATGGACACTGGCGATCACGCCTGGGCGATCCTCACGCCCTGCTACTGGAAGGTAGGCGTGCAGCAGGTGCTCATGGACAACCCGCGCCATTTACAGATGAGCGACTGGGAATCAGGCGCCTTTCTCGCAGCGATGCAGCCATTCTTCTCGGAAGACGGCATCGCGATCGAAGCGCAGACCTCGGGCAACGACACGTCTGCCGCTCGCTGGCTGGCTCATGGAGACATGTTTCGAGGCCTCGCCAGCGCGTCTCTCGATCGCGTGATCGGCCAGATGCTCGATCCGTGGATGCCGTCTCTCGACAGTGCCCCGGGCGCTCGCGGCATTCGCCGGCTTCAGAGCGAAATGCAGATGCTGCTTTACACCCATCCGCTCAATGACGAGCGCATGTCGCAAGGCAAGCCGCCGGTCAATTCGTTCTGGGTCAGCGGCACCGGCGAGTTGAAGCCGGATACGGAACCGGCCTTCCCGGATGGGTTGAGCGTTGCTCAGGGCACGCGCCTCGCCGCGCTCAACGGTGACCTCGAAGGCTGGAAACGCGCATGGATCGAAACCGACCGAACCGATTGCGCGCAACTCCTGGCAGCGCTCGACAACGGCGATTCATCTCGATTCAGACTCACGCTTTGCGGCGACCGCAATGCGTCTACTTTCATCGGCCAGCCGAAAAGCTGGCTGCAAAAAATCAACATCGGACAATCTGGGAACGCTGCCCGTGCACGGGTACGCAACGTTCTGGAATCACTATGAAAATTTCTTCCCGCGACGTGCCGCCACGCGCCGTCTATGTGCTCGAACAGGCTGGCGTGCATCCACTGTTGGCACGCCTTTACGCCGCTCGGGGCGTGATTGCCAACGAGGAACTCGACAACGGTCTGGGTAAGTTGATCTTGCCTTCGGAAATGCTCGGCACCGCCGCAGCCGCCAAGCTTCTTGCCGACGCGATAGCTGCCGACAAAAAGCTTTGCATCGTGGCCGATTACGACTGCGACGGCGCAACCGCGTGCGCTGTGGGCGTTCGCGGATTGAAGCTGTTGGGCGCGAAGAACGTGTCGTACCTGGTGCCGGATCGCGTGATCGACGGCTACGGTTTGACCGCTTCCATCGCGAAGCGCGTGAAGCAGTCCGGTGCCGATGTGCTGATCACCGTGGACAACGGAATCGCGAGCGTCGAAGGCGTGGAAGTCGCGCGGTCTCTGGGGATGCAGGTCGTGGTCACCGATCACCATTTGCCCGGCCCGGTACTTCCGCAAGCCGACGTGCTGGTGAATCCGAACCAACCCGACTGCGCGTTTCCGAGCAAGTGCATTGCCGGCGTAGGAGTCATGTTCTATGTGTTGATGGCGCTGCGCGCCGAATTGCGATCGCGCGGTGTGTTCACGGCAGAAACGCAGCCGAAACTTGATGCACTTCTTCCGCTGGTCGCCCTTGGCACCGTGGCCGATGTGGTGAAGCTCGATGCGAACAATCGTCGGCTGGTCGCGCAGGGACTCAAACGCATTCGTGCCGGTGCTTTGCCAGCAGGGCTGTCGAGTCTTTTTACTGCCGCAGGTCGTCACGCGCCCACTGCAACCGCGTTCGATTTCGGATTCGCGCTAGGCCCGCGCATCAACGCTGCGGGGCGCCTGTCGGACATGACGCTCGGCATCGAATGCCTGATTACCGACGATGCGTTGCGTGCCGACGAGCTCGCGCGCCAGCTAGACACGATCAATCGCGAGCGACGCGAAATCGAATCGGGCATGCGGGATCAGGCGATGGAAATAGTCGATTCGCTGATCGACGAAAGCGAAGAGCCGCACGCTGCCATGTGCGTGTTCGATCCGGAGTTTCATGAAGGCGTGGTCGGCATCGTCGCGTCGCGAATCAAAGATCGTTTGCATCGGCCTACCTTCGTGTTCGCCGCAAGCCAGGCACCCGGCAAGGAACACGAATTGAAGGGATCGGGCCGCTCGATTCCCGGATTTCATTTGCGCGACGCGCTCGACCTGGTCGCCAAGCGCCATCCGGGTGTGCTCGTGAAGTTCGGCGGTCATGCGATGGCTGCCGGATGCACTATCGAGGAAGAAAACTTCGACACCTTCGAATACGCGCTGAATCAGGTAGCCAGCGAATGGCTGGACGCCGCAACGCTCACTCGTCGAATGGAAACCGACGGGCCTTTGGCGCCTGAATACAGGCGTGCGGATTTGGTGGATACCCTGCACAAAGAAGTGTGGGGTCAGGGTTTCGCGCCGCCGACTTTCAGCGAGGAAGTGGAAGTCGTCTCGCAACGACTCGTCGGAGAAAAACATCTGGCCGTGAAGCTGAAACATCAGGGAACGCCGGTAGACGGCATCTGGTTCGGTCATACCGAGTCGTTGCCTGCGAAGGTGAAACTGGCGTTCCGTCTGGATGCAGACGAATGGCAAGGCGTAAAGCGGGTTCGCTTCTTGATCGAAGGCGCGGAGCTGTAATCCGCTGCCGGTTGAGCGTCAACCGGCGATGGTTTCCCGAACCAGAGCGAGCTGACGGCGGGACACGGTGAGCACCTCGTCCACACCGCTCAACTTCACCGCCCAGCCTTCGCCCTCTTCCGCGTCGTAGTGCTTTTCCAGTGCGCGAAGGGAGCGTCTGGCCACCAATGCATTGCGGTGAATCCGGATGAAGTGATCCGGATACTTCTCTTCCAGCTCGCTTAGCGATCCATCGAGGATGTAGCTTCTCGCCGCAGTGCGAAGCGTGATGTATTTCAACTCGGCCTTGAGGTAGATCACCTCGGACACAGGCACCCGCTCGGTGCGTCCACGATCCTGAATCAGCAGGCCTTCTTCGGGTTGAGGCGGCGGTGGCTCCTGGTTGATTCGCCGCGCCACTTTCATGAGCGCGGCCTGCAGGCGAAGCAGACGCACCGGCTTGGTCAGGAAGTCGGTGGCTTCCAGATCGAACGCATTCACCGCGTGCTCGGCGTGTGCGGTCACGAAAATAATGGCCGGCGGCGACTTGAGCGATTGAATCGTGCGTGCCACCGACAAGCCGTCCGCGCCGGGCATGTGCACGTCGAGCATGACCGCGTCGAATTCCTCGCGTTGCAAAGCCTGCATCGCCTCGACCGCATGCGCCGCCTCCTCGATGTGCCCGACCCTCGGTTCGGTGCAATCGCAAAGCAATGTCCGCAGGCGTGCGCGCGCCAGTTTTTCGTCATCGACCACGAGTACGCGAAGGCTCATGCGGGCACCTCTATTCGCACAAGAAAAATGTCGTTCTTGATGCCGCAGTTGAAATGACCGCGCACATCGTGAAGCAGATCGAGCCGGTCCCGAACGTTGTTCAGCGCGATGCCGTGGCCCTTGCGTTGCATTGCCGCAGGAGTCACCGTGTTGAACACCTTGATCACGGCAATCGCGCCGCGCTTCTGGGTCGACACCGTGACGTCTGCCCCCTTGGCGTTTGGCTCGACGCCGTGCAGCACCGCGTTCTCGACCAGAGGCTGCAACAAAAGCGGCGGAACCCTGGCGTTGCCCGCTTCCGGATCGATGGACCAGGTCACCCGAAGGCGATCGCCGAATCGCACCTGTTCGATCGCGAGATAACGTCGCGCCAACTCGATTTCTTCGGCAAGGGTGACCGATTCGCCCTGATCGACCAGCGCGTGGCGAAACAGATCGCTCAGATCTTCGAGAATCGCTTCGGCTTTGGCGGGCTCGTCCCGCACCAGGGCTATTGCACTGTTGAGGGTGTTGAAAAGGAAATGGGGCCGAATACGCGCCTGCAGCTCGGTCAGACGGGCAGCGGTCGCGGCGGGAGCCTGGCCCTTGGCCCTCAGGGCGAGCGCCACTACGAGCGCCGCTGCAAGCAACGCTCCGGAAAAACCAGACGCGACCCATGGCGGGTAGAGCAGATATCCAGTGAGCGCTAACAGGCCGCAGCCATAAAGGCCAGCAAGCGCACCCAGCGCGATTCCAGCGGCATATTGACCAGCCACCGGCAGGCGCGCGAGTTGATTTTTCATGCTGCAGGCGGCGATCAGCCACGCGAGGGTTGCAGGCAGCGCTGCACCGGTGCTGAGCGACAATTTGGCCAGCCACTCCATGAAGGTGAACGTGGTGAACATGGTCGCGACGCCGAGGACCGCTTCGACGTACAGAACTGCTCGCAAAACCACACCCACATGACAGGCGTCGAACACCAGGCTCGGCGATGCTGCCGCCTCGGAGTTGAGGGCGCCCGATTCTGTGGCGGAAAGCGAATGAAGAGCGCTCTCCTGGAAGGCCGATAAAATTTGCGAATCCCGCATTGATTCCCCGGTTGGCCTGACCTTCAGGCCCGACGATCCCAACATTATTGCCTTTCATGTCCCAAAACCAACTCGATAAAAAGTCAGAAGCCTGGTCTGCCCTGTTTTCGGAGCCCATGAGCGATCTGGTCAAACGCTACACCGCGAGTGTGTTTTTCGACAAACGCCTCTGGCAGGCAGACATTGCCGGATCGCTCGCCCACGCCGACATGCTGGCCGCGCAAAAAATCATCGGAGAAGCCGACCTGGCTTCGATTCAAAAGGGAATGGCGCAAATTACGTCGGAAATCGAATCGGGCGCTTTCGAATGGAAGCTCGATCTGGAAGACGTGCATCTGAACATCGAGGCACGCCTGACGCAGCTGGTAGGCGACGCAGGTAAGCGCCTGCACACCGGCCGCAGTCGCAACGATCAGGTGGCCACCGACGTGCGACTCTGGTTGCGGGGCGAGATCGATTTGATCGGCGGACTGCTCACCGACTTGCAACTCGCGCTGATTTCCCTTGCAGAGAAGAACGTCGACGTGATCCTTCCCGGCTTCACCCATTTGCAGGTGGCACAGCCGGTGAGCTTCGGGCATCACATGCTGGCTTACGTGGAAATGTTCTCGCGCGATGCCGAACGCATGCTCGATATTCGCGGTCGCGTAAACCGTCTGCCTCTGGGCGCCGCCGCTTTGGCGGGCACGGTCTATCCGCTGGATCGGGAGCGTGTCGCGAAAACTTTGGGAATGGAGGGCGTTTGCCAGAACAGCCTGGACGCGGTGAGCGATCGCGATTTCGCCATCGAGTTCACGGCGGCCGCCAGCATCGCCATGGTGCACATCAGCCGCTTCAGCGAGGAGCTCATTTTGTGGATGAGCCAGAGCTTCGGTTTCATCGACATCGCCGACCGTTTTTGCACTGGCAGCTCGATCATGCCGCAGAAGAAGAACCCGGATGTGCCCGAGCTGGCACGCGGAAAAACCGGGCGCGTGGTGGGCCATTTGATGGGGCTGATCACTTTGATGAAGGGCCAGCCTCTTGCGTACAACAAGGACAACCAGGAAGACAAGGAGCCGCTGTTCGACACGGTGGACACCCTGAAAGACACGCTGCGGATTTTTGCGGAAATGGTGGGGGGCATCACCGTTCGGCCGGAAACCATGGAAAAAGCCGCGTTGCGCGGATACGCCACAGCCACCGATCTGGCCGATTACATGGTGAAAAAGGGACTCCCGTTCCGTGACGCGCACGAAGCTGTTGCACACGCGGTCAAGACCGCGATTTCGCAAGGAAAAGACCTGTCGGAACTCAGCCTCGAGACGCTTCAGGGATTCAATCCCAAAATCGAAAAAGACGTGTTCGAAGTGCTGAGTTTGCGGGGTTCGCTGAACGCCAGAAACGTACTCGGCGGTACCGCTCCGGCGCAGGTAATGTCACAAATTTCCAGACACAAGAGCCGCCTTTCCATGTAAAAAAGACGGTTGTTCCAACACAGGTGCAGGTTCAATGAATTTTTCGCGAAATTTCAGAGCGCCGTCTTCCTCTCCGCCTCCCGCTCGATTCAACTTCCGCACGGCCACCGCTACGGCGATTGCGGCCGCGCTTCTCGTTGCCGGCGTAATCGGAGGCGCCCGTGGTGCTCATGCTCAAACCACACTGGCAAACCTCAATTCTGTTGTCGTCACGAACTCTCCATACGGACGCTGGGAGCAGAGCATGGCGGCGTTTGCCGCAGCCGACAGACAGAATCCGCCTGCCAACGATGGCGTTCTTTTCGTCGGCAGCTCGACGATCCGTTTTTGGACCAACCTTGCGCAGGACTTTCGGGATCAGCCAGTAGTTATCAACCGGGGATTCGGGGGATCGACGCTGAACGAATGCGGCATGTTTGCAAAAGACCTGGTCAATCGCTACAAACCGCGTCATGTATTGGTGTACGCCGGAGACAACGATCTGGCCGAAGGGCGTACGCCGCGGCAGGTTCTCGAGAGTTTCGAGCTCTTCACGAGAACCGTTAGGTCGGAATTGCCGAACACACGCATCAGCTACATCTCTATAAAGCCCAGTCCGCTTCGCGTTTCATTGCTATCGAAGATTCGGGAAGCCAACAGCCTGATTTCGGAGTACGTGAAGACGCTCCCCAACGCCAACTACATCGACATCTTCACGCCCATGCTCACGGCCGACGGATCGACTCGCGCGGAGCTGTTTCGGGGCGACATGCTGCACATGAACGACGAGGGCTACAAGCTGTGGCATTCGATCATTGCAGCCTCGATGCCGCCATCAGGTGTACCTGCACCCATCTTGGCCCAGATTCCGACCACGCCACCGGTTCCGCCTCAGGTGGCAGCCGCTCTGGCAGCCAATGCCATTGCAGTCAAGGCGGTACCTGTAGAGATCAGGACACCGAACACGATCGCTAAGCCGGTCCAGTTGTCTGTGCCGACACAGGCGACACCGGGACCGCAGGCACCACAGGCGCTTCAGGCTCGATAGGCTCGGCATCCACCGGCGTCGGCAGATCGATCGCCGGAACTGAATCCATCGCTTCCTTGATGACCGGCCCTTCGTCGAACCACAGCGTGATCTTGGCGGCCACATAAAGCGCTGTGTAGCAGCCCACCAAAACGATTCCATCGACCCACCAGGGGTGAGCCAAGGGGTTGCCCCCCAGAACAGCAAGAACGATCAGGACGACCGTCAGGTGCATGCAAAACACAGGAAGCGAGGCCGCGCCCAGCGTTTCAAGCACCTGTAATCGCGGAAGGCGGTTGGCCCATCCCGTGCCGTAGGTCATGGTGACGATCACCAGCGCGGTCAGATCGAGCAGTCGCAAGGGGCCGAGCTTCCACTTGTCCAGCAACAGATTGAGCGATTCGTTGGCGCCGAATCCGGCCTGCCCGCTCCAGTGGCGCCAAAAAAAGAAATAGATGGCCACGGCAACGCTGCCGTAGATGATCCATTTGGGAATGTGAAGCGGCGTGACGCCAGGTCGCGCAGCGCGAGCGCCCAGCCACAGGCCAACCACCCATACGAGTTGCCACGACAAGGTGACGAACGATCCGGTTTCGCCGTAGGGCACCGGCATGTCGATCACTCCGTCGGCCCAGCGATAAAGCCAAAGGCTCAAGTCGAACTGCGCCAGCAGCCATAGCACGCAACTCGCGATAAGCACGTCGCGCCAGCGATGCTTGAGCGCGTAAGCGAGGATCCACGGGCTCACCAGCATGAAAAGTACGTACAGCGGGAGGATGTCGAGCAGGGCCGGTTCGTAGACGAGCGCGAGACCGGCCAGAAATGCAGTGACGGGTTCTCGCAGATAGAAAGACATGAGATTGCTCACGTCCGGCTGATCGATATTTCCGCCAAGAGCGGCGATGACCGTGAACAGGAACAGAAGCATTGCCGCCTGACAGAGGTAAACCTTGAGCGCACGGCGCCAGAAAGCCTTCCGCATGTCATCGACGCTACCTTTGTAGGCGAGCCGGCTGTAGACCATGCCGGCCATGAAAGCCGAAAGTAAAACGAACCCTTCGGCTGCAGAAACGAACCCAAAGGGTTGTCCGGTGGGATTCGTCAGGCGCGTCGGCAGGTGGGTCAGCGTCATGAGCACAAGCATGAGCCCACGGACTGCATCGATTTCCCAACGTCGTTTCATATACCCGGACAACTTTTCAAAAAAAACCAGTACGCTCGTTCGTGACATCCAGTCGAATACCGAACACAACAAGATGGGGGATAGCCAGTGAGTAAATCCGCATGGTCGCAAGCACTTCGAATAACCGCGACTCTATTGGCAAATCTAGCCATTCTCGGATCTGCAAACGCATTGCAGATTACCAGCCTGACCCCGCAAGGCGAGGTTACGCGCATCAGACAACTCGTCGCCCGATTCGATGAGCCGGCTGTAAATTTTGGTAACGCCCAAGCCGCCGCGCCGCTCACATTGTTCTGCTCCGACCCGAAAGCTTCGGCTGGATCCGGCCGTTGGGTCAACGAGAAAGAATGGGCCTACGACTTCAGCGACGACCTGCCCCCTGGCCTCAGCTGCAACGTTCTCGTCGCTCGCGATTTTAAGTCGCCCAAAAATTCCGCTATCACCGGCCCCACCAGCTACCGCTTCACCACGGGTGGCCCCTTCGTTCAGTCGCTGATTCCGTCGATTCACAGCCGAATCGACGAAAACCAGTATTTCCTGATGCAGCTCAATGGCGAGGCCACCCGCATCAGCCTGCAGGCCAACGTCTGGTGTTCGGCTGAAGGAGTTGGAGAAAAGATTCCGCTCAAGATGATCGAAGGTGCGGAACGCGCCGCTTTCCTGAAGGCAATGGGGCGGGAGAATCTGAAAGATCAGGCGCGCTTCGTCACCTTCGCCTGCAACCGAACGCTCACGCCTTCTTCGAAAGTACAGATCGTGTTCGGTAAAGGCGTGACCACGCCCAGCGGCATTTCGTCGAACATCGAGCGCCGATTCACCTATCAGGTGCGCGAGCCGTTTGCCGCGAGCTTTACCTGCGAGCGGGAAAACGCTCAGTCGGGCTGCATGCCGATTCGCCCGATGACCCTGTCGTTCAATGCGCCGATCACGCGCAAGGACGCGGAACAGATCAAAGTGGTGTCCGACAAGGAAACATACAAACCGACATTCGATAGCGGCGCCGACGACGCGGCCAACATAGACAGCGTCACTTTCAACGGACCGTTCCCGGAATCGACGCCGATGACATTGCAGTTGCCGGCAAATCTGAAAGATGCATCGGCGCGTGAATTGCGCAACGCATCGATGTTTCCGCTGAAAATTTCCACGGGTGCGATGCCGCCGATCGCCAAGTTCGCAGCGTCGCCGTTCGGCATCGTGGAACGATTCGCCGAGCCTGACGGAGTCGCAGTTCTGCCGGTGACGATTCGCAATGTGAGTGCGGAGCCCAACCCCGCGTCGAACGCCACCGTTTCTACGCTGAACCTGAAGTCGGACAAAGACATCATTTCCTGGTTCCGCAAAGTGCAGCGTTACGACAGCTACATCGTCGATCGAAAGACAGCGGCACGCGACGTGAAGATTCCCTTACCGAAGGTGATCGATCCTCTGGACAAGGATTCGGTGCAGACCCGAATGCTGTCTCTGCTCGGCGGTCAGGGCAACGTTAAAACCCTCGCGATGCCCAAGCCGCAAAGTGGGGACCCGCGTGCCTTCGAAGTGGTGGGCATCCCGTTGCCCGCCGGCTTTCATGTGGTCGAGATTGCGTCGCAAAAGCTGGGCACTGGTCTGCTCGACCAGCGCTACGGCGAGCCGCGAACCATGTACGTTCGCACCACGGCACTGGTGACCAATCTGGCGGTGCATTTCAAGTTGGGACGCGAGAACTCTCTTGCCTGGGTGACGTCATTGGACAAGGGACTGCCTGTTGCCAACGCGGTCGTGAAAGTGTCGACCTGCGATGGCGAAGAGGTTGCGACCGGCACCACCGACGCGCAAGGCGTCGTCAAGCTGAGCGGCGTATCGCCCGAAGCACCGAACTGCACCCGCCCATCCTCGCGAAACAGTCGCAGGGGTGGCAGCGGCGACGGCGATGAAGACGAAGACGAATATCGACGCGCTTATTTCGTCAGCGCGCGCGAAGCGAAATCTGACGATCTCGCGTTCACCTGGAGCGACTGGACGCGCGGCATCGAATCGTGGCGATTCAACGTGCCGGTGAGCAACGGCGTCGAGCCCGATACGCGTGCGCACACCGTGTTCGACCGCACTTTGCTGAGAGTGGGCGAAACGATTTCGATGAAGCATTTCATGCGTATCGAAACTTCCAATGGGTTCGGCGTGCCGAAGGATTTGCCGGACACGTTGGTTATCACGCATCAGGGCACCGGTGTCGAATATTCGCAGGACTTGTCGTGGCGCAAGACCGCTACTGGCGGACAGAGCGCAGAGAACACATGGCAGGTGCCGCCTGCGGCAAAGCTGGGCGAATACAGCGTGGCGTTCAAGGGAAACAACAACACCATCTCGAGCGGCTCGTTCCGGGTCGAAGAATTCCGCCTGCCTGTGTTCCAGGGCTCGGTCAAACCCTCCGATGCAAAAGCGCCGCTCATCACGCCCACCACTATTCCGACCGACGTTCAGGTGGGCTACGTCTCGGGCGGTCCTGCGGTGAACCTGCCGGTGCGCGTATCGGCGCTCATGCGCAATCGCGGCGTGAGCTTTTCCGATCACGACGGCTTCAGTTTCTCGCCGCCTCGTCGCGATGCCGATGGCAACGATGTCGATACGTCTTCGGACGGCCCGGTGGTCGTTGCCGACAAACTGCCGGTCACGCTCGACCGCAACGGCGTCGGCAAGGTGGAGTTGAAAGATCTGCCGTTATCCGCAGTACCGCGCGAGCTTTTGCTCGAAGCCACCTACGCCGATCCGAACGGTGAAGTGCAGACGATTCGCAGCACGCAGAACGTATGGCCCGCTGGCGTGATCGCCGGCATCAAGACCGAAGGCTGGGTATCGGCAAACCGGAAGATGCGGTTTCAGGCACTGGCGCTTGACCTGAACGGCAAGCCACGCGCGGATGTTCCGCTGAAGGTGACTGCAGTCGCCCGCATCACGACCACCAGCCGCAAACGCATGGTCGGCGGCTTCTACGCTTACGACAACAAAACCGAGACCAAGGACCTGGGATCGGTCTGTTCCGGCAAGAGTGATTCGCGTGGACTGCTCTTGTGCGAGACATCGATTTCCGAAGCTGGTGAAGTCGAATTCGTCGTGTCTGCAGACGACGGCAACAACCGCAGTTACCGCTCGGCAAGCTCGGTGTGGGTGACACGCCAGGGCGAGATGTGGTTCGGCGGCGAGAACCACGACCGCATGGATGTGTTGCCGGAAAAGAAATCGTACGAACCCGGCGAGACGGCTCGCTTCCAGGTGCGCATGCCGTTCCGGTTCGCGACCGCCCTGGTGTCGGTCGAACGCGAAGGCGTCATCCAGACGGAAATCGTGAAGCTGAGCGGCGACGATCCGACCGTGAGCGTGAAGATCAAACCTGAATGGGGTCCGAACGTTTACGTGAGCGTCATGGCGTTGCGCGGACGTCTTCGCGAAGTGCCGTGGTATTCGTTCTTCACCTGGGGCTTCAAGCAGCCGCGCGAGTGGTGGAACGCGTTCTGGTACGAAGGCCGCGAGTACGTGGCGCCCACTGCGATGGTCGATCTGAGCAAGCCCGCGTATCGCATTGGGCTGGCTGAAATTCGTGTCGGGACCAAAGCTCACCAGATCGCGGTGAGCGTTGTAGCGGACAAACCGGCCTATCCGATTCGTTCCACGTCGCGCGTGACCATCAAGGCCACGCTGCCCGATGGCAAACCGGCTGCGAATGCAGAAGTCGCAGTTGCAGCAGTCGATGAAGCGTTGCTGGAACTCATGCCGAACAGCAGCTGGAATCTTCTGGATGCGATGCTGCAGCGTCGCAGCTGGGGCGTGGAGACGTCGACTGCGCAAATGGAAATCATCGGCCGCAGGCACTACGGCCGCAAAGCGATTCCCGCCGGGGGCGGCGGCGGCCATTCGTCCGCGCGAGAACTGCTCGACACGCTGTTGTTGTGGAACCCGAAAGTGGTCCTGGATGCGAACGGGCAAGCCGTCGTCGACGTGCCGCTGAACGATGCGCTCACCACGTTCCGCATCGTTGCTGTCGCGGACAGCGGCGAAGGCCTGTTCGGCACCGGGCAGACTTCCATTCGCGCCACGCAAGACCTGCAAATCATCAGCGGATTGCCGCCACTGATTCGCGAAGGCGACCAGTTCAAGGCGCAGATCACCTTGCGCAACACCACCACCAAGCCGATGAAGGCGGAGGTGAGTGCGCGCGCAACTCTGCTCGATCTTGCGAAGCAGAACGTCGACATCCCTGCAGGCGAGGCGCGCGAAGTGAGCTGGAACGTGACGGCACCTTCGCCACTCGGCAACACGCGTGCGCAAGCGATCCTCTGGGAAATCGAAGCGAAAGATTCGACCGGCGGTGCGAAGGATGCGCTCAAGGCATCGCAACGCATCGTGCCGGCAGTTCCGATCACTGTGCGGCAGGCCACTCTGGTACAGCTCGAATCGCCGTACACGCTCGACGTGGCGCAGCAGGCCGAGGCCATAGCAGGCCGTGGCGGCATTCAGATTTCCCTGCAACCGAAACTCGCCGATGGCATGCCGGGTGTATCGAAGTGGTTCGCCGACTACCCGTACATCTGCCTCGAACAAAAGACCAGCAAGTACATCGGCATGCGCGATCTGAAATCGTGGCAATCGACGATTGCGCAGATTCCGGCCTACCTGGACTCGGATGGTCTGGCCAACTATTTCCCTCCGCGCGACGGCGAGGCAAATGGCGGTAGCGACATCCTCACCTCGTACATCCTGTCGGTGAGCAACGAGGCGTCCGCGATCGATCCGGCGTACGCGATTCCCGATGCGATTCGCGCGCAGATGGAGCGGGGCCTCGTGTCTTTCGTCGAAGGAAAAATCAAACGCACCTACTGGAGCCCGCGCGCCGATCTGGATATTCGCAAACTGGCCGCCATCGAAGCGCTTTCGCGCTTCGGTAGCGCACAGGCGCGCATGCTGCAAAGCATCACGATCGCGCCGAACCAATGGCCCACCGATGCAGTCATCGACTGGTTCAACATCCTGCGCCGCATGAACGACATTCCGCAGCGCGATCAGAAGCTGGCAGAAGCAACGCAGATTCTTCGCGCACGCATCAGCTATCAAGGCACTCGCATGCTGTTCAGCACGGAGCGGGACGACTACTGGTGGTGGTTGATGCGCAACGGCGATGTCAGCGCCGCTCGCCTACTGGCGAGCGTGATCGACGATCCGGCGTGGAAATCGGATCTGCCGCGTCTGGCCACCGGTTTGCTCGCGCGCCAGCAACGCGGCGCATGGGCAACGACCACGGCGAACCTGTGGGGCAGCCTGGCCGTGGAGAAGTTCTCGACCAAGCTCGAATCGACGCCGGTTGCAGGATCGACGAAAGCGGCAATGGGTACGGCTCAAGGTAGCGTCGAGTGGGCGGCCAAGAACGCGAAGACGATGTTCCTCGCATGGCCCGAGAATCGCGCGCCTTCCACCCTGACCGTGACGCAGCAGGGCACCGGTAAACCGTGGATGACGATTCAATCGCTCGCGGCAGTTCCGTTGCTCGCGCCTGCAAATGCCGGCTATCAGCTGAAGAAAACGATCACGCCGGTCGAGCAGGCATCGACCGGCAAATATTCGCGCGGCGATGTGGTCCGAGTGAAATTGGAAATCAACGCATCGACCGACATGACCTGGGTGGTGATGAGCGATCCGATCCCAGGTGGCGCGACGATTCTGGGCACCGGCCTCGGACGCGATTCGCAAATCGCGACACAAGGTCAGGGATCGAACCAGCAGGGCACTTACCCGACGTTCGAGGAGCGCAGCTTCGAGGCATTCCGCAGCTACTACCAGTACCTGCCCAAGGGCATCACGACCGTCGAGTACACGGTGCGGCTGAACAACGTCGGCGACTTCAAATTGCCTCCGAGCCGCGTCGAAGCCATGTATGCGCCCGAGATGTACGGCGAGTCGCCGAACGCCAACGTGACTGTAGTGGCGCCATGATCCTGCGCACGCTCGTTCGAACGACGCTGGCACTGAGTGCGGCAGCCTTTGCGCTGCCCGCTTTTTGCCTTCCGACATTCGAAGAATCGCGCAAGGATTTTGCTTCGTCGGAAACCATCGTCGTCGATCGCAACGGCGAATTCCTGCAACGCATGCGCACCGACAACACGGTGCGTCGCGGTGCATGGATACCGCTATCGGATATTTCCCCTGCGCTGCGCGCTGCGATGGTGCTCAGCGAAGACAAGCGTTTCTACGAACACAGCGGTGTCGACTGGCGTGCGGTTTCTGCCGCCGCGTGGGGCAATCTGCTCAACACCAAAACGCGGGGCGCCTCGACCATCACGATGCAACTCGCAGGTTTGCTCGACGACGATCTGCGTCAGACGAACGGCGGTCGCAACGTGGTGCAAAAGCTCGGGCAGACGGTGTCGGCGCAAGTACTCGACAGACGCTGGCGGAAAGATCAGATCCTCGAGGCGTATCTGAATCTGGTGCCGTTCCGCGGCGAGATCGTCGGCATCGATGCACTTTCGCAAACCATGTTCGGTAAAGCGGCGCACGGCCTGGACGATCGGGAGGCGGCTGTCGCTGCGGCGCTGGTGCGAGCTCCGAACGCGAAAGCCGCGCAGGTATCGAGGCGCGCCTGCTCGGTTCTCGTGGCCATGTCGCCAGGACCCCAGGGTTCGCGCTGCGACGGGCTCGATCTGTTCACCGAAGGTGCACTTCAGCGCCGCGAGTTCGATGCCAGCGAAGGAATCGCGCCGCACGCAGCAAGATTTTTGCTGAAGACAGCGGGCAAACCGCAGGCACGAATCGTCTCTACTCTGCGCGCGCCTTTGCAGCGTCAGGCAAACGAACTCCTTAACCGGCATCTACGCGAATTGCCGGGACGACACGTGGACGACGGCGCCGTGGTCGTTCTCGACAACGCCACTGGCGAAGTACTGGCATGGGTCGGATCTTCCGGAGAGTTGAGCCGTGCGTCGCAGGTCGATGCGGCGATGTCGCCGAGACAAGCCGGATCGACGCTCAAACCGTTCCTGTACGCGCAGGCGATTGCCGAGAAACGAATCACGGCTGCATCGCTACTCGATGACTCGCCAGCATCGATCCAGACAACGAGCGGTCTGTACATTCCCCAGAACTACGACAAGCAGTTCAAGGGCTGGGTGTCGGCTCGCACTGCGCTGGCGTCTTCGCTGAACGTACCGGCAGTGCGCACACTCACCATGGTGTCGCCGGATGCATTTTTCCGTCAACTCACGAGCGCAGGTTTGCCACTGATGGAATCGGGCGATTACTACGGCTTCAGTCTTGCGCTCGGAAGTGCGGAAGTGACGCTGATGGATCTGACGAACGCGTATCGGACGCTCGCGAATTCAGGCGTGGCGAGCCCGGTCGTCACGGTCGTCGGCGATTCCAAGGCACCAAAGTCCAAACCGCATGCTTCTATCGATTCACGCGCCACCTTCATCGTGGGCGACATGCTGTCAGACCCGATGGCGCGCGCTCGCACCTTCGGCACCGACAGCGTTCTGGCCACGCGCTTCTGGACCGCCGTCAAAACCGGCACCAGCAAGGACATGCGAGACAACTGGGCAGTGGGCTGGTCGCAAAAATACACGGTAGGCGTGTGGGTCGGCAACGCGAACGGTGCACCCATGTGGGAAGTGAGCGGCACATCGGGCGCAGCACCGGTATGGGCCGACGTCATGAAGTTTCTTCACGCCAGAGAACGCTCGAACGCTCCGCGCGCGCCCGCCGGCGTCGTTGCACAGCAGGTCAAGTACACCAACGGCGCGGGCTTCGTGGAAGCCAGCCGAAACGAGTATTTCATCGACGGAACGCAGCAGGCGGTATTCGCCATGTCCACATCCGACGATGGCTTCGGCACGAAGCTGGATCAGCGCCCTGCCGCGATCACTTCTCCTACCAACGGCACCATCGTCGCGATCGATCCCGACATCCCGCCGAACCGGCAGCGGATTCAGTTTGCGTCGCAAGGGGCGGATGTTCAGTGGAGCATCGATGGCAAGCATTTCGCGGTCGGATCCAAAGCGGCCTGGATGCCGTGGCCGGGGCGTCACACGATCCAGTTGCGCGACAAAAAGGGCAACGTTGTCGACGAGGTGCGAGTCGAAGTGCGAGGCGCCAGTGTGAAGTCCGTTTCGGATACGAAACCCGAGCACAGATAAACCCGGACGCCTCGAATCCAGAGGCCGCGACCCAATCCTTCCGGGCTAACATGGCGGGCTACGAAGGAGAATTTTTCGTGCCCGATCTGTCCAAAGTCACTTGCATCGAAGACCTGAGAATCGTCGCTAAACGGCGCGTGCCGCGCATGTTCTACGACTACATGGATTCGGGCTCGTGGACCGAAGGTACTTACCGCGCCAACGAAGAAGATTTCCAGAAGATCAAGCTGCGCCAGCGCGTTGCCGTGAATCTGGAGAATCGCTCCACGCAGTCGACCATGATCGGCCAGACGGTTGCCATGCCGGTGGCGATTGCACCCACTGGCCTTACCGGCATGCAACACGCCGACGGAGAAATTCTGGGTGCGAAAGCCGCGAAGAAATTCGGCATTCCGTTCACGCTCTCGACCATGAGCATCTGCTCGTTGGAAGACATTGCGGAACATACCGATCGTCATCCGTTCTGGTTCCAGCTGTACGTGATGCGCGATCGCGATTTCATCGAACGCCTGATCGAACGTGCACGCGCGGCCAACTGCTCGGCGTTGCAACTCACGCTCGATCTGCAAATCATCGGACAGCGCCACAAGGACATCAAGAACGGCCTGACCGCTCCTCCGAAGCCGACCATCGCGAACATGATCAACCTCGCGACCAAGCCGCACTGGTGCCTCGGCATGCTGGGCACGAAGCGTCGCACCTTCGGCAACATCGTCGGCCATGCGAAGAATGTCGACGACGTGTCTTCGCTGTCGTCGTGGACCAAGGAGCAGTTCGATCCCGCGCTCAACTGGGGCGACATCGAATGGATCAAAAAGAAGTGGGGCGGCAAGCTGATCCTCAAGGGAATCATGGACGCAGAAGATGCGCGTCACGCGGCAGACAGCGGCGCCGACGCAATGATCGTGTCGAACCACGGCGGCCGTCAGCTCGACGGCGCGCCATCGTCCATCGCAGCGCTGCCCGAGATTGCACGCGCAGTAGGCAAGGACATCGAAGTATGGATGGACGGCGGCATTCGCAGCGGGCAAGACGTCTGCAAGGCACTCGCGCTGGGCGCTAAGGGCACGATGATCGGGCGCAGCTTTTTATACGGCCTGGGCGCTTACGGTGAAGCCGGCGTGACACGAGCGCTGCAGATCATCCAGCACGAACTCGAATCGACCGCTGCGTTCTGCGGCAAGACGCGAATTGCGGATATCGACGAGAGTGTTTTGTTGCCGGGGACTTACTGATCGGGCAATGAGACGCCAAGTAAACTCTGCGAATTACATAGACGTTTTTTCAAGGATTACGCAGTGCCCAAGGATTATTTGTTCACATTCGGCTACGAAGGTATCGATATCGAGAGCTATGTAGCGAAACTCGAAGCAGTGGGCATCCAGCGTGTAGTGGATGTGCGTGAACTTCCGCTTTCAAGGAAAAAAGGATTCTCGAAAAGCGCATTCAGACAGCGGCTGGAGGCCGCCAATATCGATTACGTTCACGAGCCAAAACTTGGTTGCCCCAAAAGCATTCGGAACCGGTATCGCGAAGATGGTGACTGGAAAATCTACACGCGAGATTTTTTGCAGCATCTCGACAAACAGCAGTCGGTAGTCTGTGATTTAGCCGCGGCCGCCAAATTAAAAGCAACCTGTCTGATTTGCTTTGAAGCAGACTATTCAACGTGTCACCGAACGTATGTCGCTCGAGCAGCGAATCGTTTTGGCGCACCGCCAGTAAAACATCTTGGCGTCAAAACAGATCAGCTTGATTTCCCGTCGCGCCTTGCGGCTTAGGCGGATACAGCACGCTGATGAGAAGCCATTGATCGGGGAAGCGATGAATGGTGCCAAACAAGAACGTGACATCCTTAAGAGCAAAGTCATTTAGATACTTATTGCGGAAAGCATCCTGCCAATCGGGCCGCCGTTGAACGTTCCAATAAAGCGCACCCGCCTCCCAGTCGACAATTTTGTGCTCGTATGTTCTCGACTCGCCATCGACTACGCATTCATACACGTAATAAAAATCGTAGGGAATTTTTCTAAGTCTTTTTAGCGAACTCTGTTCCGCGTCAACATCGAACAATGAGCCCTGGTTTTGGGCCTGCATCAATTTGGCAATTTCGTCGTCGGTCCAATCCGGCGATTTCGCCTTCTTGATTTTCACGTCTATCAGCCTAGTAGGCTTGACTAGCCCTAACGTAATTCCGCGCGAGATCCTCGCCTGTTCAAGAGCATCGAAATCGCTGAACGTTTCCAGAGCACTAATCGCATCTCGTCTCTCTTTCCATTCGTTCTTTGTGCTTAGAGGCTCGCCGAGAGTTTCAATCGTGTCGACAGAAATCCGATGACTCTCGGTTCTGTGATCGTTCGTCGCTTTTTTCACTCTGGCTTGGATCCATTGCCATTTCTTGAACTGCTGGTCGTCGTTGACCAAACGAAATGGCACGGGGTACAAACGAATCAGACGACCTGACTCGTCCATCCCAGCGACGCACGATGTCTCGACATGCTTGGAGCTCGGCGATGGGTACGTCTTACACAGTATCAGTATCCGCTTGTAGTCTTTGTCCATATCCAACTCCCATTTTTTTCAACGAGTTTATGGGGTGAATCACGCAATCATTGCAATCTGCGTGGCAAGCTACGGACGGATATCCTTATGCGCTTGCAAGACACAGACCGATTACATTCAGAACAGTCCGACCGCCTGATCGCGCACCTCGACATGGACGCGTTCTACGCCTCGGTCGAGCTCCTGCGCTACCCACAACTCAAGGGCCTGCCGGTCGTCATCGGTGGCGGACGACGCCGTGTCGACGCGGCGCTGGAACGCGGAGCTGATCTGCCTATCGACGAGTTCCCTCGCCTGAAGGATTACACCGGTCGCGGCGTGATCACCACCGCGACCTACCCCGCTCGCGCATTCGGGGTGGGATCGGCAATGGGTTTGATGAAAGCCGCCAAGCTTTGTCCGGAAGCGATTCTTTTGCCGGTCGATTTCGATGAGATCAAACGTTTCTCGCGACTCTTCAAGGACACGATTCTCGAGATTGCGCCGGTCATGGAAGACCGCGGTGTCGACGAGGTGTACATCGATTTCACCAATGTGCCGGGCGGCAGGCGCGCAGGCGGGAAGTCGCTCGCACGCTTGATCCAGAAGTCGATATTCGATCGCACCGGTCTCACATGTTCGATTGGCGTCGCGCCCAACAAACGCATCGCGAAGATGGCGAGCGAGTTCAACAAGCCGAACGGAATCTCGATCGTCACAGCAGATGAGTTGCAAAGCAAAATCTGGCCGCTTCCTTGTCGCAAGGTCAACGGCGTCGGACCGAAGGCAGATGAGAAGCTACAGGCCCACGGCATCAAGACAGTCGGAGACATCGCGTCAAAAACACCCGAATGGTTGATAGTCAACTTCGGAAAATCCTACGGCGCGTGGTTGCATGAAACAGCGTGGGGGCGTGACGACCGACCGGTCGAAACGTCGAGCGAGCCGGTGTCGATGAGTCGCGAGACTACCTTCGACAGAGACCTTCACGCGGTGCGCGACAAGAAGGAGTTGGGCGACATCTTCACGTCGCTATGCGAGAAGGTCGCGTCCGATTTGCAGCGCAAAGGCTACGTCGGCAAAACCATCGGCATCAAGCTTCGCTACGACGATTTCAAGATCGCGACCCGCGATCAAACTCACGACGACTACACCTCGGACGCGGCAATGATTCGCCGGATCGCAGGGCAGTGTCTAAAGCGCGTTCCATTGGACAAACGATTGCGCCTGATTGGCGTGCGGGTCGGATCGCTGGTGAAAGCCGAAGATTTACCGGCAATCAAGGCGGCCGCAGCCAAGGTCGCGCAATCTCCAGAAGATTTGACGCGACCCTTGTTCTAGATCACTGCCTCGCAGTGCGAACGTTCGTCGGCAACGCGCCTGGGTGACTCGTTCTAAATGGATTGATATCGAGGCCGCCACGGCGGGTGTAACGCGCATATACCGACAACTTCGTCGGCTGGCATCTAGTCCAGATGTCCATGAAGATTCGCTCGACGCACTGCTCGTGAAACTCGTTGTGATTGCGAAAACTCACGATGTACTGAAGCAGCGTGCCCTGATCTATCTGCGGTCCGGAATATTTGATTTGCACCGAGCCCCAATCGGGCTGTCCGGTAACCAGGCAATTGCTCTTGAGCAGATTGCTGGTGAACACTTCGCTCACCGGCGGTTCGTCGAAAGCTGCGGTCAACAACTCAGGCGCAGGCGTGTACCGGGTGCATTCGATTTCGAGGCGGTCGAGCGAGAGACCATCGAGCTCGTGCACCGGTTCGCGATCGAACATGTCGGGCGGGATGATCTTCACGCCGACACTTGCGCCAGCAGCTGCGGACAAGTCCACACGCATGCGATCACGCACGTCGTCGAACGACGCGAATGCCGTGTTGTTCATGCTGTTGAGGTAAAGCTTGAACGACTTGCTCTCGATGATGTTCGGCGACTCGCAGGGCACCGTGATGTGCGCGATAGCCACCTGCGGTTTGCCGCGAGGCGTGAGCCAGCTCATCTCGAACGCGGTCCACATGTCGGCCCCGAAAAAAGGCGATGAATTGACGCTCACGCCGATTTCGTCGCGCTTGCCCTGACGCGGAATCGGGAACAGCAACGACGCGTCGTATCGATCGACATACGCCGAACGCTTTCCGAGCTGCGACTGATCCGCCGTGTTGTTGCTAGTGTTGCTCTTGATGTTGTCGCTCATTTGAATTCACGTTCACGCAACCACTTGGTCGCGATCCATTTTTCGCCTTCTATGACCGGTGCGCCGCCGTGCAGGGTGCGGGTTGCGGGATGAGGTCGTTCGTAGTTGAAGAACACGGCGTTGCCGCGCTTGGGTGCGACCTCGAATCGAGCGTCGGGAAACACGGTGCCGCCGCCAGCGACCGGCTCTTGCAGATAGATGATCAGCGTTGCGACGCGTTGTCCACCGCGCGCAAGAAGCGTGGGCGTGCCGGGTTGCGCCGGATCGAAATAATCGTAGTGCGGCTGGTATTCGGTGCCGGGCGTGTAGTGAAGGATCTGCAGGCCTTCGCCGTTCACTTCGGGCCAATCGAGCAGCTTTGCGATGCGCGCTTCGATTCGCTGGATCAAATCGGTTTCGCCGCGCTGGAAGAACATGCCGCTGCTGGTGCGCGCTTCGTTGAGTTCTTCCCCGCCGTTTTGAGTGTCGACCGTCATCGATCGCGACACTCGCGGTCTGGCCGATTCGATCAACGCATCGCATTCTTCGTCGCTGAGCAAATTGCCGAACACGATGACTCGCGGCGCGATCATGTTCACCAGCACATCCACCATGCGATCGCCTGCATCGAGCTTGAGCGATCCGTGCTTCATTGCTGGCTCGGGCACCTTCACCGCAGCAGGCCAGCCTTTGCTCATGGCATCGTCGTCAAGGTGATCCCGAAGCGTCGTTTCCAGCGCATCTACCGCTACGTCTTCGTCCCAGCCCGACTCACGCATCGACGCGAGCACCTGCGTAGCCGTTTGCCCGGCCTGCGCCTGCTGCACGATCCATTGCCGCAGTTCGGGAGTGATTTGCTGATGCGAATACGAAGCCACGGAGCGATGTCCTTCTTTCAAAACTTTTAGAACTTCTGAAACTTTAAAAAACGCAGCGTCGATCAAAGCTTGCGACGGAACACGAGGCGGTCGGTGTCCGATGCCTGCAAGTCGAATGCATATCCGTCGGTGTCGAACTTCCGCAGTCCTGCTGGCGTCTTGATTCGGTGCTGGGTCGCGTATCGCGCCATCAAGCCCCGCGCGCGCTTGGCGTTGAAGCTAATGATCTTGAATTTGCCGCCCTTCCATTCTTCGAACACGATGTCGATGACGCGAGCGTTGAGCGTTTTCAAATCGACCGCCTTGAAGTATTCCTGCGATGCCAGGTTGATCACCACCGGCTTGTCGCCGTCTTCTGCGGCCAGTCGTTCGTTCAGATACTCGGCAAGCTTCGATCCCCAGAATTTGTACAAGTCGTGGCCATGCTCGTTCTTCAGGCGGGTGCTCATTTCGAGCCGATAGGGTTGCATCCAGTCCAGCGGCCGCAACACGCCGTATAGACCGCTCAAGATGCAGATGTGGTCCTGAGCCCATTCGAGATCGGCCTGCTTCAGGGTTTTGGCGTTGAAGCCGCCGTAAACGTCGCCATCGAAAGCCAGGATGGCCTGACGCGAATTCTTGGCGGTGAATTTTGGCGACCAGGCTTCGTATCGCGCCACATTCAACGCTGCCAGCGGGTCGGACAGGCTCATGAGAGTGGCAATGTGTTTGGGCGAAATCTTCCTGAGGATTTCGATCAGCTCGGCCGACTGCTTGGTGAACAGAGGCTGGGTATGCGCAAGCGGCGCTCCTTTGGTGATCTTGGCGGTGACCTCGGAAAGCGGGGTTTCGTAGTCGAGAGACTTGGCGGGAGAGAGAAGAAAAAGCATCCCAACATTATCCCCAACACGGTCCGGGAGAGCCTAGAACCCGGTTACCCGTCAAACTGCCGGCTTTTAGATAATTACGGTATAGTAAATTCATTACGTTTAGGTGAATCCACTCGACTTTGCCCAAACAGCACAAAGGAGACCGACATGTCCGCAGTTCTCACAGATAAAGCGCCAAAAGCTCCCGTCGTTAAATCGTCGGACGCAGGCCTTGCCTCGCTTCCGCCTCCGGCGAAAGTGCAGCAGCTTCACCACTACGCGTACCGCGCCAAAGACGCCGAGGAAACCCGTCATTTCTACGAAGACATCCTCGGTCTGCCGCTGTATCACATCATCCAGAGCGATCACGTGCCCAGCACCGGCGAATACTGCCCGTACACCCACTTCTTTTTCCGCCTGCAGGACGGCTCGTTCATCGCGTTCTTCGACTTGGGCGACGATATTGCTGCCGAAGCTTCGCCGAACACCCCGAAATGGGTGAACCACATCTCTTTCCGGGTCGATACGGTGCAGGACCTCGAAGACATGAAAGCGCGCCTCGTGTATCACGGCGTCGATGTGCTCGGCGTGACCGATCACCATGTGTTCAAGAGCATTTATTTCTTCGACCCGAACGGCGTGCGTCTCGAATTCACGGCTGACACCGCCACCAAGGAGCAAATGGCGATCGAGGCGACCACCGCCCGTCTGCGCCTCGACGAATGGAGTGCGCGCAAGGCGAAATGGCGTGAGGAACGCGCAGCCGGCAAGAGCGCCGAGTCGCTCAAGCCTCAGCAGAATGACCGTCCCGAATTCGGTCGATAGATCACCCACCGGTTGCCTGTGAAGGCGACCGGTAAAATCGTTGGATGACTTCCCCCGCGCCATCCACAAACTCCCCCGACAACAAACCGAACCAAACTGAGCAAATCGCTCAACCGGGTTTGTCGAGCCTTGCCAAATCGTTCGAGCCCTCGGGTATCGAAGCCAAGTGGGGACCGGAATGGGAAGCCAAAGGCTATGCGCGCGCGGGCTATCGCGGCACCGGCAAGGCCAATGAAAAGAGCGATTCGTTCGCCATTCAGCTTCCCCCTCCGAACGTCACCGGAACGCTGCACATGGGCCACGCGTTCAACCAGACCATCATGGATTCGCTCACGCGCTATCACCGCATGCGTGGGTTCAACACCTTGTGGGTGCCGGGCACAGATCACGCGGGTATCGCCACGCAAATCGTGGTGGAGCGCCAACTGCTCGAGCAGAAGACTTCGCGTCATGAACTCGGCCGCAAGAACTTCGTATCGCGCGTATGGGAGTGGAAAGAAAAATCGGGCAACACCATCACCTCGCAAATGCGCCGCATGGGCGATAGCGTCGACTGGAGCCACGAATACTTCACGATGGACGACAAGCTGTCGCCAGTGGTCACCGACACCTTCGTTCAGTTGTACGAACAGGGCTTGATCTATCGCGGCAAACGCCTGGTCAACTGGGATCCGACCCTCAAGACCGCTGTGAGCGATCTGGAAGTGGAGAGCGAAGAGGAAGACGGTTTCCTCTGGCACATCAGCTATCCGCTGGAAGACGGCAGCGCGTCGCTTACCGTGGCAACTACTCGCCCGGAAACCATGCTCGGCGATACCGCTGTCATGGTGCATCCGGAAGACGAGCGCTACAAAGCGCTAATCGGCAAGAACGTCCGCCTGCCCATCGTCGGCCGCCTGATTCCGATCATTGCCGACGATTACGTCGATCGCGAATTTGGCACTGGTGTGGTGAAGGTCACACCTGCGCACGACTACAACGACTATGCAGTCGGTCAACGCCACAAGCTGCCGATCATCGGCGTGCTCACGCTGGACGCCACGATCAACGAGAACGCGCCCGAGGCCTATCAAGGACTCGACCGCTTCGTCGCCCGCAAGAAAATCGTCGCCGACCTCGAAGCGTCCGGCAACATGGTCGAGATCAAGAAGCACAAGCTTATGGTGCCGCGTTGCGCGCGTACCGGACAGGTGGTCGAGCCGATGCTGACCGACCAATGGTTCGTCGCGATGAGCAAGGTAAGCGACAAGGATCCCACCGGCAAATCGATTGCAGAGAAAGCGATCGAGGCAGTGCAGGACGGCGAAGTGTCTTTCGTGCCCGAGAACTGGGTCAACACCTACAACCAGTGGATGAACAACATCCAGGACTGGTGTATTTCGCGCCAGTTGTGGTGGGGCCATCAGATTCCCGCCTGGTACGACGAAGACGGCAAGGTCTACGTTGCACGCAGCGAAGAAGAAGCGCAAGCCAAGGCACCGGGCAAGAAGCTCACCCGCGATGAAGACGTGCTCGACACCTGGTACTCCTCGGCGCTGGTTCCTTTCTCGACCATGGGCTGGCCCGCAGAAACGCAGGACTACGACCTGTACCTGCCTTCGTCGGTGCTGGTCACCGGCTACGACATCATCTTTTTCTGGGTCGCCCGGATGATCATGATGACCAAGCATTTCACCGGCAAGGTGCCGTTCCGCCATGTGTACATCCACGGCCTGGTGCGCGACGCGCAGGGCAAGAAGATGAGCAAGTCGGAAGGCAATGTGCTCGATCCGGTCGACTTGATCGACGGCATCGAACTCTCGCCCCTGCTCGACAAACGCACCACCGGCCTTCGCAAACCCGAGACAGCGCCGCAGGTTCGCAAGCAGACCGAAAAAGAATTTCCCGATGGCATTCCGGCGTTCGGTGCCGATGCGTTGCGATTCACTTTCGCATCGCTCGCCACGCTGGGTCGCAACATCAACTTCGACAGCAAGCGCTGCGAGGGCTACCGCAATTTCTGCAACAAGCTCTGGAACGCCACCCGCTTCACGCTGATGCAATGCGAAGGTCATGACAGCAACCCCGATGGCGCGAGCTTTTCGCCGGCGGACAAGTGGATCGTCTCGAAGCTGCAGCGCACCGAAGCAGATGTCGCAAAGGCATTCGAGGAATACCGCCTCGACAACGTCGCGAACAGCATCTACCAGTTCGTTTGGGACGAGTTCTGCGACTGGTATCTGGAAATTGCCAAGGTGCAAATCCAGACGGGCGACGACGCTGCCAAGCGCGGCACTCGCGGCACCCTGATTCGTGTGCTCGAAGCGATCCTTCGACTCGCGCATCCGGTCATTCCGTTCATCACGGAAGAGCTCTGGCAGATCGTCGCGCCGGTGGCTGGCAAGTCGGGCGAATCGATCAGCATCGCGGCGTATCCGCAATCGCAATCGGAAAAAATCGACACCGAAGCCGAAGCGTATGTCGCGCGTTTGAAGGCGTTCGTCGATGCGTGTCGCAATCTGCGCGGCGAGATGAACGTGTCGCCTGCTCAGAAGCTGCCGCTGTACGCGGTCGCATCGTCGGCTGCAGACACTGCGTTGTTGCGCCAGATGGCACCGGTGCTCCAGGCCTTGGCCAAGCTCAACGAAGTGAAGGTGTTCGACGACGCTGCCGAATGGCAGAACGCGGCGCAAGCGGCACCTGTCGCAATGGTGGGCGAAGCGCGACTTTGCCTGCATATGGAAATCGACGTGGCGGCCGAGAAAGCTCGACTGTCGAAAGAAGTGGCGCGACTCGAAGGCGAGATCGCCAAGACCGAAGGAAAGTTGAGCAACGAAGCGTTCGTGGCGCGTGCGCCGGCTGCTGTCATCGAACAGGAGCGCAAGAGGGCTGCAGACTTTGTGTCTACACTCGCCCGGATCAACGACCAACTTAAGCGTCTTGTCTGACAGAAGCGGCCATCGCGCCGCGCTAGGATGATCCGTTATGTCGAAATCACTGGATATTCATGGCGACAAATCCCATTAAAAAGCGAATTAACAAGGCGGTGTTTCCGGTTGCCGGTCTCGGCACTCGGTTCCTGCCCGCAACCAAGGCGCAGCCGAAAGAAATGCTTCCGGTCGTCGACAAACCGTTGATTCAGTACGCAGTTGAAGAGGCCTATGAAGCCGGCATTCGCCACATGATTTTCGTGACTGGCCGCAACAAGCGCGCAATCGAAGATCACTTCGATACCGCCTACGAACTCGAAAGCGAACTCGAAGCCAGCGGCAAAGCTGCTCTGCTGGATTTGCTGCGGTCGATCGTTCCTTCGGACATGAGCGCGTCTTATGTTCGCCAGCCACGAATGCTAGGCCTGGGCCACGCAGTTCTGTGCGCGGAGCATCTGGTCAACGACGAACCTTTTGCGGTTCTGCTGGCCGATGACTTGATGGTCAAACCCGATGGCGGCAAGCCGATTCTGGTGCAGATGGTCGATGCATTCGAAGAGCTTCAAACCACCATGCTCGCGGTGCAGGAAGTGCCCTTGGAGCAGGTCAAACGCTACGGTATCGTCGCCGGAGAAAAAATCTCGGATCAGTTGACCAAGGTTAGCGCCATGGTCGAGAAGCCGAGCCCCGACAAAGCGCCGTCACGCATGGGAGTTGCAGGTCGGTACATCCTCACGCCGCGCGTGTTCGACCACATCAAATCCCAGCCCACCGGCGCAGGTGGAGAAATCCAGCTGACCGATGGCATTGCCGCGCTCATGAAAGAAGAAGCCGTGCATGCGTTTCAGTACGCTGGAACCCGATTCGATTGCGGCAGCAAGGAAGGCTTCCTCGAAGCGACGGTTGCCCTAGCCTTGAAACACCCCGAGGTGAGCGATCATTTCCGCAATTACCTGAAATCGCTGAAGCTCTAGTTCTTAAGCTTTTAAGCTTTTAAGCTTTTAAGCTTAAAAGCGCGCCAAACAAAAAGGGATGCCGATTGGCATCCCTTTTTTTGTTCCAGCGACGCTGAAGTCGAGTCGAATGGATTCGAGTCGACCGGTCAGCGACGGCGCAGGACGTGAATGTATTCCGTGCCGATCGTCTCCTGCTGAACCAGCTCGTTGCCGGTCTGCTTGGAGAACGCCTGAAAGTCGCGAATCGATCCTGCATCGGTCGCGACCACCTTCAGCAATTGCCCGCTCTGCATACCCGTGAGTGCCTTCTTGGCTTTCAGGATGGGAAGCGGGCAGTTCAAGCCGCGAGTATCGATTTCTTGATGAGTGTTCATGTGAGAGCCTCCTTGTGGCCTTGCTTCATTCTAAGAGAGGCTCCGATAGAGCAGGAAATCATGCCGGAAAGACGCCAGTCGACAGGTAGCGGTCACCGCGATCGCAGACGATGAACACGATAGTCGCATTCTTCTCGCGCTTGGCAATTTCCAACGCGACCCAGAGTGCGCCTGCAGCCGAAATCCCCGCGAAGATGCCCTCTTCCCGCGCCATCCGGCGGCACATGTCTTCAGCATCGGCCTGGCTTACATAAACCAGCTCATCCACACGGCTCGCATCGTAGATTTTCGGCAGATATTCTTCCGGCCATTTGCGAATGCCAGGAATACGCGATCCCTCGCTAGGCTGCGCGCCGATGATCTTGATGGCCGGGTTCTTTTCTTTCAAAAATTTCGACACACCGGTGATGGTTCCGGTCGTGCCCATCGCACTTACGAAATGCGTGACCTTGCCCTTGGTGTCTTCCCAGATTTCAGGCCCGGTCGTCTCGTAATGAATGCGCGGATTGTCTTCGTTCGCGAACTGGTCGAGCACACGACCCTTGCCGTCGCGCACCATCTGCTCCGACAGATCGCGTGCGTATTCCATGCCTCCGCTCTTGGGCGTCAGCACCAGCTCGGCGCCAAAGGCCTTCATGGTTTGCGCGCGCTCGATGGAGAGGTCCTCCGGCATGATCAAAATCATGCGATAGCCCTTGATGGCCGCCGCCATGGCGAGCGCGATACCGGTGTTGCCGGACGTCGCCTCGATGAGGGTATCGCCCGGCTTGATTTCACCGCGCTCTTCCGCACGCTTGATCATCGAAAGCGCCGGCCTGTCCTTGACCGAGCCAGCCGGATTGTTGCCCTCGAGCTTGCCCAGAACGACGTTGCCAAGGCGGATGTTTTCAGCGGCGCCGATGCGCTGCAATGCTACCAGCGGCGTATGACCGATGGCGTCTTCAATCGTCGGATATTTCATGTCGCCACTGTGCCATAATTTCGGTCTTCGCTCTCGACCTGCCCGGGTGGTGAAATTGGTAGACGCAGGGGACTCAAAATCCCCCGCCGCAAGGCGTGCCGGTTCGATTCCGGCCTCGGGCACCACAGGCTTTTCAGCCTGTTCAACTGCAAAAGTGTTCAGTAATAAATTCAGCGATATTCAGTGAACGCTGAAGTCGCTCGAAATCGCAGTTGCCTACAACGACGGCATTTCAGGTACGCGTTCCCGAAACACGATCAAAAAGGGCCGCTCCAGCTTATTTCTGGAGAAATCTCAGCTATTTCGCAGGCGGATTCGGGGCCGTGGCTTTAATTGACTCGAATCAGATGGGCTAGCTAGCTGGATCGGACCGATCGGTCGTATCTTTTGTGAATTCAACGCGTGATCTGAAAGGTTCGCAGTCAGCAAGCCAGCTCACACTGGCACTCGCTGCGACGAGCGCATTGTTTTCTTTCGTGAATACCGGCTGGGAATACCTAGCCATAGATTGCCAGCGACCTTGATCTTCAACGTCGCGCCTGAATTCTTCGAAGCCGAAAGTCTTGTCGGGACGCTCAAATATGTCCACGCATCGGTTGTGTTCTTCGTCTTCGAATGAGATGAAGACTTTGTTCTTCATGGAAGCGAATCGATAAAAGCTACTACTGCCGGCCCGCTCTGGTCGGTAGTGCCAACGTGATCGGCGCTTACCACCACATACTTGCTTAAAGGGTGAGACGGAAGTTTGTCGAAGACGAATCCTTGGCCAAATCGATATTGAGGGTCCGCGGTTCCAACGACGTACACGACGGGAACCGCTTTTTTAAACCGGGTCGCTGTGCCTGGCATGTTAGCCAGCCCGTCGGGATCGAAGTAAGAGTACACGCTTACGGCACTCGCTCGGCCAGATTTGCGGGCACCCTGGTTCGTATCCACGTAGGACATGGTTTCGGCACCCTTTCCCTCGTCGATCAGCGTCTTGGCTTTATCGACGCTTTCTTTCGTAAGGCCGCTGCCGTACCAGGCCTTCGGTACGTGGCCAGGCGCCATGAGGATGAGCCCGTCGACATCGGCATCGACCGTCATGTATGCAAGCGCTGCGTTGGCGCCAAAGCTGTGTCCGCCGATCAGCACGTACTTGTAGCCCTGGTCCCTGAACGCTTTGACTTCCTTTTTTATCTCGTCGAGCGCGACGGGATAAGGCACGTCGTAGGCACGCGCAGTGGACCAAGGCATGAGCAGCGATTTGTACGCGCATTTCCCTTCGAGTCGCCGCGCAAAAATATCCATCGTGCGCGGGGCATCCCATTTGCCGTGCAGCAGAACGACTGCGCATTTTTTGTCTTGTGCAGAGGTCGCCAGCGGCATTGCTGCCGTCATTGCAAGGATCACTGAAACAGCAACACGGAGAAACGTTTTATTCATGACATGCCTCAGGTGCGAACATTGACGCCGAACCATTGATGTGCGGCAGAACCAAGGGCAGGTAAGTCTGGACCCGAAGCCGCAGCCGCAGCCCATGCTACAACTCATTGCGACCTCTTTGCCATTTGTTCTGTAGAACGTAGAAGTCAAGGATCGCGGACTTCTGGGTAGCATTTAGCCTTCGATGTGGGCAACCAGGCTTGGACTCATTCGAATAGCTTCTACTTCAGAAAGCGGACTACGTCATGAAGCACACGGCAGCCGGGCAAAATTTCTCTTTCGAAGCAGAGTTGGAAGCTTGGGCGGAAGGAATGGACTATTGCGCGGTGCCTGTCCCTGAAGAGATCACGCAGAGCCTGGGTACGAAAGGCCCGGTGTTGGTGTCGGCACGCGTGAACGACTCTGAGCCTTTCAAGGTGAGTCTCTTTCCGGTAGGCGGTGGCCAGCACTACATTCGCATCAAGGCAAAAGTCAGGCAAGAAACCAAGACACGAACTGGCGATCGAATTCGCATCGAATTCACCGTTGTCGACCGGGCAAAAGTGGATGTTCCGAACGACCTCAAAATCGCACTCTCGGCGGCAGGCGCAGCCCAGGCCTTCAACGCATTGCCACCTGGCGAAAAGAACTTTCTGATTCGAAAGATCGACGACGCGGTAAAGCCAGAAACTCGCGCGAAAAGAATTCAGGAAGCAGTGCTCGCCGCACAGAAGCGAAGCGAAAAACGATCCGCTTGAGCCAGCGGAACCACTGCTCTCGGTTGCGACCTTGCGCGGTCGATTCAACACAGTAGTCGTGGCGAAGCAGTCTGGCCCTCAGCCCGCCTATCCCTGAGCGGTTATCCCAGATTTTTTACCGTGAGCGTAAGTTGGAGGTCGTACCTGCGATCGAACTCGCGGATGCGTCCGATCATGTCCTCATCCAGTTGCCGACCCGCAGACAACAGCATGACGCCCTCGGGCGAAAGCAGATCCTCCGCCAAAGTGTGACCCGGACGCAAGTCCCCTGTGCGCAGCTGCAACCGAGGCTCTACCAACTTCGGTGATGCATCCAAAAAAATACTCGAGAACGCGTCTACGGCTGCGGGATCGAACTGTTTGCCACGTCCCTCAATAACAGTCGCTCGCGCTTCGAGCGCGCTTAACGCCCTGCCGTCGATGCGGCCGGCGCAGAAGTCATCGTAGGCATCGGCGACCGCCAGAATGCGCGATCCCAAGGGGATCGCCTCGCCTGGCAACGCGTCGGGGAAGCCTCGCCCGTCCCATCGTTCGTGATGAGAGCGGATGATCGGTGCGATGCGCTGCATGTCGGCCGCAAGTGCGACCCGCTCGCTGAATATGGTGTGGATTCGGTAGCGTCTTAACTCTTCGCTACCGAGGCGCGTGACTGGGTACTGCAGGACCTCGTCGTTTAGTGCGGCGTGACCGATGTCATGCAGCAACGCCGCGATCACAATGTCGCGAATAAGCTCTGCATCCAACGCCATCACTCGGGCAATGCGTCGAGAAAGACTGGCAACTTTGCGCGCGTGCCCCACCTGGGCGCTGCGTGATTCGTTCAACGACGTGAGCGCCCCGATGGATCGCAGGCAGGTGCGGTAATAGGCCAATGGGCTCGTATTTAACATGCGCCCAGTCTTCCGCGGCGCCGTATACGCGGGTACCAGCAGATGCGCGCGCAAACGAGCGGATCAGATCTATCTCACACGTTCGACTTACTTGGGGAAAGGCCGCAGATTTGCAGGTGGGCGCTGAGAGCCTTTTCGGCCTGCTCGCGTTGGGCGATTTGCTCATGCAAAACTTCGACGAGCTGGCGCAACTCGTCTTTGCATTGCCGCAGGCGAAATTTGGCGGCTTCGCGTTCCCTGAGGTCGACAATCGACAGCAGGGCATACGAGCCGCGGTCGGTCGCAACCATGCGGGCGAAAACGTCGACTTGAATGTCGAATCCGAGATAGTGTCGCAAGCTAGTCTCGAAGCGCAGCTCGCCAAGTTCGCAAAGTTCGTCCCATCGCCGAGACCAGCTTTTCGGATCGCTGTAGCTCGAAAAATCGCTCATCCGCTGTTGCAGCAAATACTCTTGCTCGAAACCCAGTAGACGAGTCGCTGAGGCGTTCGTGCCCGCAACCCTGCCGTCCGGTTCAACCTGCAATAAGGCGTCGCGAGCATGGCGCAAGGCAGATCGCATGAATCTCAACTTGTGCTCCGCGTTCACGATTTCGCTCATGTCCCTCGCAGACGGGATCAGCCAGCTGACTTGCCCCTCTGCATTGCATAGCGGGGTGAGCGAAAAATCCATCGACAAGATCGCACCATTGACTGATGAGACTCGCACGTCGAACCGCGATGCCTCGCCTCGCATACCGGTTGCCAATGCGTCGCGCAATTGCTGGCGTGAGACTTCGCAGGCTTGCCACCATGGAGTGTCGATGAAGCTTTGACCTAGGACTTGATCCGCTTTGCCGCCGATGGCCTGAAGCGCCGATCGATTGGCGAAGCGCAGGAGACCGCTGGTGTCCAGGACGCCGGCGAAAATCGAAGGTCCCAGTCGGTCCAGCACCTGACAAATGTTCATTTCAGGGATCGGAGTCATATCGGAAACAAACATCGGGGTGAACATGTCCGCAGTCTGCTGCGCTCCCGCGCTAACGGGGTGCGCAGTTGCACGACTGGGCGACCGGATCAGATGGCTAATCAGGATTGCTGTCTACACGTGGACAGCAACGCGGGGCGCGTCGTCGATAAGTTTTGCGAGCGTCCTCGTGGCACGCTCGAGCGTGCCGTTCCATTGATGACCACAGCTCAGCCGAATGTGATGCTGAAACTCGCCTCGTGCAGAAAACATCGGCCCTGGAGCCAGACTTATGCCCTGCGCCAGGGCAGCTCTGTGCAACGCCATCGCATCTATTCCGACAGGCAATTCGACCCAAATGAAGTAACCGCCCGCGGGCCGCATCACCTTCGTTCCTTCCGGAAAGTTTCGGCTCACCGCATCGAATAGACCGTCGCGCTGCGTGTGAAGAGAACGGCGCAGGGCAAGCAGGTGGCGGTCGTAGCCGCCTTCCTGCAGATATTCGGCTACGGCGGCTTGAACCGGGACAGAGCCCGACAAGATGGTCATAAGCTTCAGCCGTTCGACGTCTTTCGTCCACTTCCCTGGCGCAGCCCATCCAACGCGGTAACCAGGCGCCAAACACTTCGAGAACGACGAGCAATGCAGCACCAGGCCGCGGCGGTCGAAAGCTTTTGCCGGCAAGGGGGCCACGTTGCCCTCATAGAGCTCTGCGTAGACGTCGTCTTCGATCAACGGAATATCGTGTCGCGCGAGGAGGTCGACAAGATCGCGCTTTTTAGCCTCAGGCATCAGGCTGCCCAAGGGGTTCTGAAAGTTCGTCATCAACCAGCACGCTTTCGGGCCATAGAGGTCGATCACCTGAGACAGACGGCCGAGATCGATGCCCTCTCGGCAGTGGGTCGGCACCTCGACGGCGCGCAGGCCCAGGCGTTGCAACGCCTGTAAAGCGACATAGAACGTCGGCGACTCCACCACGACCGCGTCGCCCGGCCTTGTCACTGCGTTAAGACACAGGTTCAACGCTTCTATCGCGCCGTGCGTCAGCACGATGTCGTCCGTGCTGACGGACATTCCATTACGCAGATAACGCTTGGCGATCTCTCGCTTAAGTCGCTGGTTTCCGGGCGGCATGTCTTCGACCATGTCCCATGGTCCAAGCCGTCTGGTGCTGGAGACCAACGCTCGACGCAGGCGTTCAAGTGGAAATAACGCGGGACTCGGAAAAGCAGAACCGAAGGGGACGATGTCGCGTACTCGAGTGGACTTGAGGATTGCCAAAACCAAATCGCCTACGTCGACTGCTCTCGGTTCGGACTGGGGCACGGACGTCGCAGGTTCTTCAAGTAGAACGCCTTTCGGTCTTGCCGTGACGAAGTAGCCAGAGCGCGGCTCCGCACGGATCAGACCCCGAGATTCGAGCAAGTAATAAGCTTTGAAGACTGTGCTCGGACTCATCCGCCGCATGACACACGTCTGTCGAACGGAGGGCAGTCTATCCCCGGCACGCAGTACACCCGCATCGATTTGCCGCTCCAACTCCCGGGCAAGTAGCTCGTACTTCGTAGCAGTCGCGTTTGTTCGATTTTGCATGGCGTTTGCATCGCGCCTCGGTCGACTTCCGGCTGGGGTTGGTGCGATTCCAACAGTCTAATGATTGTGCGCTGCGAAGCAAGCTCGCATGACGGTTTGTCTACCGTGATAGGCAGACGGATACGGCCTTCGCCGTCGAACTCTTTTATTCCTGTGCGGCTCGGCGGCCCCCCGGAGACAGCATTCGAGCGTTGACTACACGTCAACGGTACGTTGCGAATTCGGTGCTTGTTGGCACGACATGTGCATGGAATCATTCTTTTCAGAAGGGTGACCACTTGAACGAGCCATTGATGTCTTTTGCCGATGTGACCAAGACTTTTAGCCGTGGCGAACTAAAAGTGACGGCTCTGCACGGCCTAAGTTTCGAACTGCGCAGGCACGAGTTTGTTTCGGTCCTCGGCCCGTCGGGCTGCGGTAAATCCACTTTGCTCCGGCTGGCAGCTGGCCTGACTTTTCCGCAGACAGGAACTGTCACCGTTTGCGGGCTGAAAGTGACCGAGCCTCGCGACGACATTGGCATCGTTTTCCAGAAACCCACGCTCTTTCCCTGGCTCAATGTTCTTGATAACGTAACTTTCCCCTTTCGGCATAAATACGGCCGCGTTAATACTGCTGAAAAAGAGCGCGCTATCGAACTGATCGAAATGATCGGCCTCAAGGATTTTGTGAATGCGTCTGTCGATCAGCTCTCGGGCGGAATGCAGCAGCGTGTCGGTATCGCCCGAGCGTTGCTCCTCGATCCGGACATCCTTTTGATGGACGAGCCGTTCTCCGCCCTCGATGCATTGACGCGCGACGAGATGAGTTTCGAGTTGATGGAAATCATCAAGGGCCGCCCCAAGACAGTTCTCTTCATTACGCACTCGATTCCTGAAGCGGTTCTGCTTTCCGATCGCATTGTCGTGATGTCGGGCCGGCCCGGCAGCGTGCGCGAAATCATCCCTGTGAAGCTGCCTCGCCCCAGAACAATTGAAACGATGTCGGCAAATGAATACGGCGAAATGACGACCTATATCCGCAAGCAGCTGTTTTCCCGCCATACGGCCTGATATGGCAATCCACATGACAAATACCTCGGACATTAAAAGCGTCGAAAAATCTGCGCCGGCAGCACTTCGCTTCATTGACCGGCATCTTGCCATCGTCACGGGCATTTGCGTGATCGCGCTGTGGCAACTGGCGGTGACGTTGTTCGACATACCCACCTATCTGCTGCCGTCTCCGACCGCCATTGTTCAGGGCTATATCAAGCAGCCGGCACTAAGCTGGTGGGCCCATGCTTGGGCGACATTTCACGTGGCTCTGATGGGCTTCCTGCTCGCAATCTTTGTATCGATTCCGCTGGCTGTCATGCTCGTCTCTTCAGACCGCCTGTCGCGCGCCATCTATCCGATCATCGTTGCAATCAACTCCGTACCCATCGTCGCGATCGCGCCCATGATCATCGTGATCCTCGGCGCGGGCGACATACCGCGCGTGTTGATCACATTCCTTATCTCGTTCTTCCCGATCGTGGTGACAACGATTGCCGGGCTCATGGCAACTCCCGCCGAAATGCTTGAACTGTCGCACTCGCTTCGGGCCGATCGTGCGCGCTGCATGGTCGATATCCGTCTGCCGTATGCCGTGCCTTACATCTTCAGCGCACTAAAGGTGTCAGTGAGCCTTTCTCTGATCGGAGCAGTCGTCGCCGAGTTCGTGGCGGCGGAGCGGGGCCTCGGGTATTTCATCCAATTTTCTACAGTGAATTTCAAGCTGAACCTTGCATTCGGCGCTTTGCTGATTCTTGTCGCACTTAACCTCGCCGCGTTCAAGGCGGTCGGATTCGCGCAAAAGAAGTTGGCTCCTTGGTCTCTACCGAAAACCGAATGATTGAAATCCGAACAACTCCCTCCTCAACACCTCACCTTTGAACAACATGCATAACGACGTCGAACTTAAACAAGGACCAGTAGACGATTTCTGTCAGGATCTTCCGGGCGTGGACGTGTCCACTGAACTGGAAGAGCGCCGAAAAAAATCAACGGATTTCCATTGGTACAGCCCGATCCTCACGCACAAGCTTTCCAATTGTCTTGCCGACGTTGTTGCGCGTCCGCAAAGCGAAGACGAACTTCGCAAGGTCATTTCGTCAGCTGTCAAACACAAGCTGCCGATTACGCTGCGAGGCGGAGGTACCGGTAACTACGGACAGTCTGTCCCGCTGAAGGGCGGTCTCGTGCTCGACATGACAGGTCTTGACAAGGTGATCAGCGTGTCCGAAGGACGTATCACCGTGCAGGGCGGCATCGTGATCAAGGCGGCTTTTGATTCGGCGCTGGAAACCGGTCAACAACTGATGATGTTTCCATCGACCATGCAATCGGCAACCATCGGCGGCTATCTGTGCGGCGGGTTTGCAGGCATTGGCTCAGTCAGACACGGAATTATTCGTGACTCGGGAATGGTTCAGTCGCTTAAGGTCATGACGGTGGAAGCCGACCCCACGATCATCGAAGTATCTGCTGCAGATGCGGGGCTCCTTTTTCATTCGTGGGGAACAAGCGGAATCATTCTGGAGGCGACGCTCAAGCTGGTCCCCGCCCAAAAATGGATTGACTGCATCGCAACTTTTCCGACGTATGGCGACACCATTGCGTTCGGCAATGAAGCATTCGATAGCAGTCTCGACATCTTTCTGTTGAGTGCAGTAGAAAAAAGATTCTCGCCCTTCTACAAACGAACGCAGAAGTATTTCGATGGCACACGAGACGCCATGTTTGCCATCGTCAACGAAAACGACGTAGCCGCTTTTTTCAAGCTCGCAGAAAAATTCGGAGGCGTGCAATCGATGGCGGTGAGTGAAGAACAAAGCGCGCTTGCCCGTCTTCGGCCGATCTATCAGACAGCATTCAATCACACGACGTTGATGGCAATCCAGGCCGACAAGGCGTGGACTTACCTTCAAATCGTCATGCCGATTCCGTTCACCCCAGAACTCGCCGAAGCGCAGCTTGCGAGGTTTGGAGACGAAGTGGTCATGCACCATGAATTCACAAAAGAGCACGGGAAAATTCGAATCGGCGGATTGCCTTTGATCAAATACACATCCGAAGAGCGCCTTAACGAAATCATGAAATCGTTCGAGGGCGACGGATGCCAGATCAACAACCCGCATATTTCCAAACTGGAAGACGGCGGACGGTTCGACCCCGATGGACGCAAGATGGCGTTTCGCGCAAAGGCGGATCCGCACGGGCTACTCAATCCCGGAAAACTTCGCGTTCTTTCCTGAACACAGGAAGTCCATCATGCATCTCTACACGCCACCAAAACCGCCGACGAGCATTCCGATCATTGACGTCGGTGGGTCGTCGAGCGAAGCTGCAGAAGCGATTCATCGAGCATGTCGCGAGACCGGCTTTTTCTACGTGTCAAACCACGGTGTGGACCAGTCATTGATCGATCGCCAGTTTGATTTCGCGAAGAAGTTTTTCGATTTGCCGATCGAGGAAAAAGAGAAGCTCAATCTCAAAAAGAATCCGGCTGCTGTCGGCTATGCACCGATAGGGGGACAGAAGCTCGATAGCCAGGACACCACAAAAGCCGCTGCGCCGCCGGATCTAAAGGAAAGCATTTTCTGGGGCAAGGACGTTCCTCCGGATCATCCTAATGTGCTCGCTCGCTATCGCGGTTGGGGGCGCAATGTCGAGCCGCCGATAGCCGGGTACCGGGAACAGATGGAATCCTACGCAAGCGAGATGTGGCGGCTCGGTGATGATCTGCTGGAGCTTATTGCGTTGTCGCTGCAGCTCGACGCCAGTTGGTTCAAACCGTTTTATGTCCAGAAGTGCTGCAACTTGCGCGCCATCAAATATCCGCCTCATGTTGAAAACGCAGAGTTCAATCAACTTGGCGCAGGGGCTCACACCGATTGGGGCTCTCTCACCTTGCTGGCCCAAGACGATATTGGTGGACTCGAAATTCGCAATGTGGCTGGCGACTGGATCATGGCGAGGCCGGTGCCCGGTACGTTTGTCGTGAACATCGGTGACCTGATGACTCGGTGGACCAACGGCCTGTACATGTCAAACATGCACCGCGTGAAGAACAACGCGACGACCCGTGATCGTTATTCGTTGCCCTTCTTCTACGACCCCGATCCGAAGTCCGTCATCGAGGCAATTCCTACTTGCGTCACGCCGGATAACCCTAAGCGGTTTGCGACCTGCACCGCGAACGAGCATTCGGCAGACATGTTCGAACGTTCGTACGGATACCGCCCGTCGACGTCTGACGCACCCAATAAACCACCAGGGACAGATTGAGACAAAAAACGAGATTTATCGAGATTTATCTTCAACCCAACTCTTGAGATCAATTTATGAAACAACGTTCAATCCGCACCACCCTCACTGCGCTAGTGTTCGCTTCCACGGTTTTCTCGATGACCATTGCACATGCAGCAGACAAACTCACTTTTTCCAATGACTGGTTCCCGTCCGGTGACAAGGGAATTCAGTTTTACGCGAAACAAAAAGGCTTCTTCGAAAAGGAGGGACTTGACGTGACATTCATCACGGCCAAGGGGTCCGCCGACAGCATCACGCGTGTTGCAACAGGTTCGGCCGACGTGGGATCGGGCAGCATCGTAGCGCTGCTTCAGGCCAAAAAAACGTCCAACGTACCCGTGAAAACTGCCGTGGCTTTCTACAACATGCCGCCTGATTCGATCATGGTGCCCGAAGGCTCGTCGATCAAATCGCTTAAAGACCTTGAAGGCAAGAAACTCGCGACCGCCACCTTCGCATCGTCGAACGTTTTCTGGCCGCTGATCGTGAAGGCGATGAACCTGGATGAATCGAAAATTAACTTGCTCAAGGTCGACCCTGCGGCGATGGATCCCATGCTCGCCTCTGGTCAGGTGGATGGAATTTTGTCGTGGATGACATCTGCACCTTTAACCGAAGCGATCCTTGCCGAGCGCAAGCAGAAGCTCAAAATTCTGCCTTGGTCGGAGATAGGCTTTGAGGGCTACAGCTATTCGGCAATCGTCTCGGACAAACTGATTGCAGAACGCCCGGATGTCGCGCGAAGATTCGTTCGCGCTATCACCGCCGCAGGCAAGGCCGCGATTAAGGATCCCAAAGGAGTCGCCGAGGCGATCAAGACGCAGTATCCCGATGTTGATGAGTCCTTGATGGAAAAGCAGTTCATGAGCGCGCTGCCGCTCATGGAGAATCGAATTTCCGCATCTGAAGGTTTCGGCACGATCAACAAGGAACGCCTGCAGAAGACCTGGTCGTGGGTTGCCAAGGCGCAGGGTCACGCAGAAAATTCGCTCGACCCGCAATCCATCGTGTATAGGCCGTGAACGTTCATCTGAACAAAGGTACAGCTTGAAGGAAAATCTTCTTTTTAAAGACGCCATCGTCGTAGCCAATCCCGGCGCGGCAGATGGTGTGTTTCGTGGGTGGCTGCTGGTCCAGGACGGCGTCATTCACGACTTCGGGAAGGGCGCTACCACTCAAGAAGCTCTTCGTGAAATTGATTGCTGCGGTGCACCACTGTTCGCCGGCCTGGTCAACGCACATGCGCATTCACACTCGAGCATTAATCGCGGCGGCACGATAGGACTCGGGTTGGATCCGTGGCTGGCTGCGGTGCGGGCGGAGCAAAAGGTTCTTACTGAAAACGATATGTACGTTGCCGCACTTGCCACGTTCGCGGAGCTCCTTGCAGGCGGCGTGACATCCGTTCTCGACATGTGTGTTTGCCCTAACGTAGCAATACGCGCGGCGCGCGAGCTTGGCATTCGCATTGTCGTCGCCCCGTTTTGCGGCGACGGAATTCCGTTTCTACCACCGCTGTCTGCGACTAGAGCGTTTCTCGAGGGCGCTCCGAAAAGCGATGGCCGTGTAACGTTTGCAGTCTCGGTTCACGATCTCGAATCTTCGAGCGACAAACAGATTGTCGAAGCTTTCGAACTCGCGAAAAAGTTTGATGTTCCGTTTCATATGCACTGCGCGGAAACGCCAGAGTGGGCAGAACGCACCAGGGCGCGTACCGGTGTCAGTCCCATTGTTCATCTGCAAAACCTTGGTGTTCTTGCACCGAGAACATTGTTGGCACACGCCATTTGGCTCGACGATGAGGACATATCAATACTTGTACGAACTGGCACTGGCGTGGTTCATTGCCCCGCATCCAATCTAAGCATCGGATCAGGCGTTGCACGTGTTGCTGACATGATCGAACGAGGCGTATCCGTTGCTTTGGGGACCGATGGCGCAAAGGCAACGCAGCGCCTCGATATGTTTGCCGCCATGCGCATGACCGCTTTCGTGCAAAGAGGTCAAAAGCTCCGCGCTGACGTTATTCATCCCAACGTCGGTGTAGAAATGTCCGGGGCAAACGGAGCGAAGCATCTAATGCTTCGTGCGGGAATTATCGCAAAAGGTGCACCAGCGGATCTGGCACTTTTGAGAGCAGACCGCGTGCATCTGCAACCCATGAACCCGGAAGTGGCATCGACCATGCTTGTGCAGGCGGCAGGACCAAATGACGTGCGAATGACTATCGTTGATGGTCGCGTCGTCTACGAAGATGGCGCACTCGCGTTCGACGATATCGTTCGTATCGCACATGCTTTGGGCGAAGTTTCCGATGACGTGATGGATAGAGTGATGAAATCGAATGAGGGCGTTGCAGCGTGAAGCAAGTCATTGAGATCCCGGTTGCTACCCACTACACGTTGAAGAATGCGAGGATTCCTGCTTGTGTGCTTGAGAAGTCGGATCTGCCCGCCACCGCTCAAAACGCGCCAGACATCGAAGGATGTGTATTGGTCGATATTACAGTTGAGAACGGAAAGATTCTCTGTATTTCCCCGCCTGGTAATTCGCAATTGGAAATTGCTTTCGATCTGACGAATCGGCAGACATGGCCGATGTTCGTCGACGTGCATACACACCTCGACAAGGGGCACTTCATCACACGATCGGCGAACGATGCAGGAACATTTCAGGGCGCGCGCGACGCATCGCACCGTGACAGAACGAAGTTCTGGACTCACGACGATGTCTACAAGCGCATGGACTTCGGCCTTCGATGCGCAGAGGCGCACGGCGTAGACGCGATTCGCACGCACCTTGACTCGCATGCAGGACAGGCTGAGATTTCTTGGGCCGTGTTCACGAAGCTGCGCGAGCAATGGAAGGCGCGCATCGATTTGCAGGCTGCGTCGCTGTTTCCAATCGATGTTTATTTGGCCGACTATGGTGTGAAAATTGCTGATCTAGTTGCCCGGTCTGGAGGCATCTTAGGCGGAGTGACGAGCGTCAGTTCCAAATCCCCGAGCGTGGAGGGTACCGGCGTCGATGCTGCGCTGGATGCCTTGTTCAAACTTGCGACAGAGCGCGGATTGAACGTTGATCTGCACGTCGATGAAAACTCCGACCCCTCCCCTGCAACTTTGCGCAATGTGGCTCAAGCGGTGATGCGAAATGACTTCAAGGGCAGTGTCGTTTGCGGCCACTGTTGCAATCTCGCTTTGCAGGATGAATCGGACATCGAAAAAATTATTTCACTCGTTCGAGATGCCTGCTTGTCGATAGTCAGCCTCCCCGCAACCAACATGTATTTGCAGGACAGGCAAGCATCTCGAACTCCGCGGTGGCGTGGAGTCACGCTGGTCAAGGAGCTGCTTGCCGCGGGAGTAAACGTTGCTGTGGCAGGTGACAACTGTCGCGACGCATTCCATGCCTACGGCGATCACGATATGTTCGACACGTTCAGGCAGGCCGTTCGCGTTCTCCACCTCGATCATCCTTTCGCAACTGCACCCACGCTCGCTACAAAGATTCCAGCAAAAATCATGGCGAACGGCCGAGGTCGCATAGTCAAGGGCAGCGATGCAAACTTCGTGATTTTCAACGCTAGGACGATCAACGAATTGATGTGTCGATCACAGCACGATCGTGTCGTCGTGCGTCGCGGCAAACGACTTGATGTGCAACTGCCCGACTATTCCGAACTCGATTCTCTGAGTCACGTACCTCGTTAGAAATTCGAGTGAAGAATCAAAAGAATCAAAAATCGGACAGTGCACGAATGGGGCCTGAAATATGATTTGCGAGCGCGAGCCCAGATGGCGAGAGTCCCGAGTCGCGTGCGCAGAGCTGAAGCGTTTGCGACACCCGGGAAAAGTCTTCTATCGGAACGAACTGTTTTTTGGCGACTTCGCTTGCACCGATCTTTGTGAAGATGGCGACGCCGCTGCCTTCCGCAGCGAGCATTTCGAGTACCGAGGTCGAATTCGACAACAAACGCGGCTCGAAATTTCCGAGACTTCGCAATTGTGGATTGAGCAGGCTGCGAAGACGAATCGAGTGATCCGGCAAAAGCAAACGACTGTCGATCAAATCGGCAAGCTTGAGAGACATTGCAGATGCGAGCTTGTGGCGCTTGGGCAGCCACGCACCGATCACCAGTTTGGCGCTAGCGAGAACCCGCAGTGGCACGTCTGGCGGCTTGTCGAAACCAATCGCGAGATCGAACTCGCCTGCAGCGACCCCAGAAAATGCGCGATTGCTTCGAGTGGTTTGCAGTGTGATGGTTATCTCCGGATGCCTCTTCCAGAACTCTGCAATCAGTGGCGGCAAAAGGCCAGTCGCAATACTTTCGGTGGTCGCGACAGTGACCATGCCGCGTTTGAGTCCCTGCATGTCTGCAATGAGTGCGCGCGCACGTTCGATTTGCTTGGAGCTTTCGCGCGTATGGAAGAAAAAAACTTCACCCGCACTACTCAATCGGATCCCTCTGGGCAGGCGCTCGAAGAGTGCAGCTCCAAGCGCATCCTCGAGTTTGGTGATGTGCCTACTGACTGCCGACGGGGCAATGTGAAGATAGTCGGCCGCCGCGCGGATCGAGCCGAGCTGCGCGGCTGTAAAAAAGCAATTCAAGGCGGCGGTCGTAAAACTTGGATGTGGTTTAGAGCCAAGGCGCGGCATCACCTTTGCGAGCGAGCCTTCTGACTTCTGTGCCCGTTCGGCTTCGGGCTTCGTTTTGGTTTTAGGCATGTAGATGCGCAAGCAAGTTCAGGGCCGGTATAGCTGCAACCAAAGTCCATTTTGAAGGAAAAATGATGAGCTTGAAAAACATTGATCATGTCGCGCTTGAGGTGCCCGATCTCGATGAGTACATCGCTACATTCGAATCGACCGACGGACTGCGTTTGATACGCAAGGGTTACGCGACTGCGACCGGCCAAAATATCGCGATGCTCGGCGATCCCAATGGAGTCAAGATCGAGTTAATCGAAAACCCGAGTTGCGATCGCATCCGTTTTCTACATCTCGCTTTCGCTTCGGATGAAATCGAGAGGTCTATTGAACGGGCGGTTCAGCAAGGCTGGACTCTGATCCGCGGTCCTAGCTACATACCGCCAGCCAAAGCCAGTAGTGCATTTCTGAGGGAAGGCAGCATCGAATTTCAAGTCCTGGAGTATGAATTCGATAGCCCCGACCTAGTTCGTTGGGAACCTTGAGACGCAGTTGCTCGAGGACTAATACAAAGTTTTTGAGGCTGGAGTTCGGCGGTGAATAAAGTACCGGATTCAATTTGAACTACGGCTTACTTTGGGATGTCGATTTGCCCGCAGCGGTTTTTCGCGGCGTTCAATAGCGTTCTATAGCTCCAGTTGAGGGCGCTTCAGCCAAACCATCCACTACCAAGCCCCACTCCCAGGTCCACCCTTGAACGGACCCGCCAGATCCGGCGTAATCCAGCCGCCATAGAAAGGTCCCGGCTGTGGCCGGACCTTCGAGCCGCCGACACTGCATTCAAGATTGTGGGCATAGAAGGCCACGCAGTCGGCGACTGGCTCCGCACCAGCCAACGGGTTTGGGTAACTCCAGGCGACCTGATCCAGGCGTCGTGCGCCGTCTACCAGATTCCAATAGACCGCCGGTCCCTTCCACTCACAGAACGAGCCACCTCCTGCAGGCTGCAACAGTCCGGGACGCACGTCGGCAAGTGGCAAGTAGAAGGTGGGTGGGTGCGCCGTTTCGCGGACCGCCCACGCGCCGCGTGTACGCATCACCTCCAGGTCACCCCAGAGCACGACGATTTCGCGTGATTCGCGCACGAGCTCGGGCGGCCTCGGGAAATCCCAAACCGAAACCTGTCCCGACTTGGGAACATCGGCGAACGGCGGCCGCTTATCGCCTCGCCAAACCCACTGCGCGCGGGCGCTTTCAAGCCGTTTGGAATCGCTGCTCATGAAGCCTCATTACTCGATCTGCTGCAGGTTGGCAGTTTGCAGCAATCGTATCGGAGAGTCGGCTCAGATATCCACCTCCTGCCAAATCCGGCCCAGCCGTGAAGGCATTCCCCTACATCAACTGTTAGACATGTCCACGGGCCGGGTCCACGGCCACCCACTACCCGCGAATCTCGCAAGTTCGTAAAGTGAATCGGTTCATCAACCTAACCGTGGAGAGAAATGAAATCACTTCAGAAGCGAAGTAGATCGAGTGCTGCTCGCGCCGGACCCAGTCCGGGGATCACTCGAAGTCGTGTGCGGAAAAAAGCACTCGAACTGTTCGTCGGAATCGTGTCTTTGACGCTGGGCATTTCGCCGGTGTACGCGGCCGCGAGTTCGTCGAATTTTCAGGTCAGCGCGAACTTCACCAGCAGTTGCACCATCGCCGGATCGGCCATGAATTTCGGAAGCGGTATCGATCCGGTTGCGGCAGCAGTACCCTTGAATTCGACTGCTTCGCTCAGCGTGCAATGCTCCAACACGACGCCGTATGTGGTCGCGCTGGATGCGGGTACGCACGCTGGTGGCGCAACGAATTTTTCTGGTCGCAAGATTCAGAACGGAACATCGACGATCGGGTACCAGCTGTACACGGATACCGGTCGCACGATGGTCTGGGGTAATGGAATCGGCAGCAGCATCTCAGCTGGCGTTGGTTCCGGAAACACCCAGTCGTTGGCGGTATACGGACAGGTGGCAGATCTGACAGGCGCCGTCCCCGGCACCTATACCGATCTGGTCACGGTCACGATCAGCTATTGAAGGTCGCTCTCGAACCTGTATTTGCAGTATCGATTGCCCCCGGTTCTCGGATCGGGGGCAATTTTTTTTGAGCGCGAGTTTTTCAAGGCTGGCCGTTTTGCATGGACAGCAGTGACTTATTCCCCCAAATCTCACGCGTCCTACAGCTTCCACGGCGAATGCTTACAGAACTATGAGGCACAAAGCGGTAACTTCGAGGCTCAAGTCAAATCGATATTCCCGGAGCCGCCTGTCATGTTTTTCCCGTTCAAAAAACGTCCCTTGTTCGGGGCCAAAGACACTGGCCCGACGAAGATCGTTTCCGAATATTCGTCGTACGACGACGTGCGAACTTTCGGCACCTGCGTGTATGTTGGCAAGTTTCTCGAACTCAACCGTTTGCAGGAGTCGAGAGTGGTACCAAGCGTGGCGTACGACCGAGACATAGCCATGCTGCTCAAGCGCATCCTGACCGACATCCGAAAACAAAAACTCATCCTCGATTTCTATCCCGACAAGGACGATCTGGTGAAGCTGCCGATGGTGGGCGACGAATTACGAATGCAGGCGATTCTTTATTGGTGTTCCCGCCTTAACGCGTCGATTCCGCATTTGAAAGAAGCCTGCGCGCGCAAGCTGGAAGACGCGACGCCGGATGCCATCAAGCAGACGATCGAAAAGATCAAATTTGAGGATTCGATGAACAAGACCGACATGTTCATCGTAGAAAAATCTTTCGTGGATACATCGCGCGGCAATCTGGGTTAGCTTCCTCAATCGCGTGACAACTCGCTCGCGTGCCATCGCCCTAAAGCCATTCGACTCAGCCACGCCATAGCGGCGAACAGCGCGACTCCGGCCATCGAGATAAGCAGCAGCGACGCGAACATGCGCGGTATGTCGAGCTGGTAGCCCGATTGCAATATCTGATAAGCCAGCCCAGCTCCAGAGCCACCCGTGCCCGCGACGAATTCGGCCACTACGGCACCTATCAAAGACAACCCACTCGATATGCGCAGCCCCCCGAAAAAATACGGCAACGCACTCGGCACGCGAAGTCGCGCCAGCGTCTGCCAGCGGGTTGCCTTGTTCAGTTCGAAATAGCTTTGCAAGTCAGGATCGATGCTGCGCAAGCCCAGGGTGGTGTTGCTGATGATCGGGAACAGCGCAACGATGGCTGCACATACCGTCATGGCCGCCATCGGATTCTTGACCCAGATGATGATTAGCGGTGCGACCGCCACGATGGGAGTGACTTGCAGCAGCACGGCATACGGGAAGAGCGCGGTCTCGATCTTTTTGCTTTGCACGAACAGAAATGAAATTGCCACGCCCAGAAAAGTCGCCAGCACGAATGCAAGCAGCGTTACCTGCAGTGTGACCAGCAAAGCCGCGAACAGGCTGCCCCATGCCGAGATGAGCGTCGACACGACCAGCACCGGCGAAGGAACCAGATACGGCGGCAAGTCGAGCCCGGTGACGAGCGCTTGCCATAGCGCGAGCGCAACAAGGCCGACGAACAAGGGATAGAACACCCGCTGAAATTTCATCACGAGGTGCCCTCTTCACTTGCGTGAAGCAGGCTGTCCTGAATGAGCTTTGCCTGATTGACGAACTGCGGAGACACCATGAAATCCGCATTGCGCGGATACGGCTTGTCCACCGAAAACTCTTCGACGATTCGTCCTGGTCGCGCTGCCATCATCACGATGCGATTCGACAGATACACCGCCTCGTGAATCGAGTGGGTCACGAACAGCACCGTGAGATTTTTCTTCTGCCAGAGATGCAGCAGCTCTGCGTCCAGCTTGTAGCGGGTGATTTCATCGAGTGCGCCGAAGGGCTCATCCATCAACAGCAGATCGGGTTCGACCACGAGTGCCCGCGCGATGGACACGCGCATCTGCATGCCGCCCGATAGCGTTTGCGGAAGTGCATCCGCGAACTTCGATAGCCCAACCAGCGCAAGAGCATCTGCTACACGCGCATCGGCTTGCGCGCGCGGTAACTTCGCAAGATCGAGCGGCAAACGCACGTTGGTCTTTACGTCTGCCCAAGGCATCAAAGTAGGAGACTGGAACACGAATGCGATCTTTCGATCGGCTGAAACGCGAACGCTGCCTTCGCTCGGTGGCACGAGCCCTGCGACCATCTTGAGCAAAGTGCTCTTGCCGCATCCGGATGGGCCGAGCAGTGTCACGAACTCACCTTGTGCAACGCTCAGGTCGATCGGCAATAACGCCAGCGTCCCGCCCGGATATGTTTTGCCTGCTCCCAGAACCTCGACTGCGACAGACCTCAAGGAAGCACCTTCGCGTCCTTGATGAACTGCGTGGTGTAGGTACTCGACAACGTTACCTTGGATGGATCGAGCAGTCTCGCCGCAACCATGAAATCGAAGCTCGCCTTGGCTCGCGCATCGGTCATTACACCGATGCCAAGAGTCGCCGCGTCACCACTGTTCACGATGCCGAATTCCTTCAACTTGGAAACGCTGTAAGCCAGCAAATCGTCGGTGATGTTCGGGTTGTCTTTCTTGATCAGCGCGTTGCCCGGGGCCGGATTCGCGAGATAACTTTTCCAGCCTTCGGCAGTTGCTTTCACGAAAGCGGCCACTGCTTTCGGGCGTTCTTTCACGGTCTTGTCCATGCAGGTGATCATGGTCGAATACGACGGGAAACCATGGTCGGCCATCATGAGGATGGTTGCTTTCACGCCGGCTTTCTGAATCGAATAAGGCTCGGATGTGACGTATCCCTGCTGAGACGAGTTCTTGTCGGCCACGAAGGGCTGGATGTTGAAGGTGTACGGACGCATCTGCGCATCGGTGAAGCCGTATTTCATCTTGAGCCAGGGCCAGAAGCTTTGATTGGCCGTGGCGCTCACGTATATCGTCTTGCCCTTGAGGTCTTCGAATTTCTTCACGTCGTCGTGCGCGATGATGACCTGCGGATCTTTCTGAAAGATGGCCGCCACGTTCACCACCGGAACCCCGCTCGCGCGAATCTGGATGATCTGAATGTCGCTCGATCCCATCACGCAATCGGCTTGCCCTGCTGCCAGCAACTGCATGATGTTGACCTGTGGCCCGCCCATCTTGAGCGTCACGTCCAGGCCGTATTTCTTGTAGGTGCCTTCGGCAACAGCCTGATAGAAGCCGCCATGCTCGGCCTGGGCGTACCAGTTCGTGATGTACGTGAATTTTTCCTGTGCCACCGCCGATTGCCCGCAGAGCAGGGCCAACGAGGACGCTACGACTGAGAAAGTACGGAGCCTGAACGAGCGGAATGAATTTGGCACCTGGGAGCCTCTTGAATCGATCTTGCTGGATGATGAATCAGACCCTTCGAGCATGCAAGGATCGCGCCGCTTCACATTTGGTCACCCCACCTATGTTTTGGAAGGGATTTATCTTGGTCGAGGCAATTTGCTTCCCCATAATGAATCGGATGCCTTTTCATCGTAAATCTGATCGAAATTTCGTCGCCCGTCGCTTGCGAAGCCTGGCTTCCTGCGCGTTTCTGGTTGCCAGCTCATGCGCATTTTCAGCCGAGACGGCGCCTTCGCTTTGGCAGGAACGGATTGCCGCAGACATGAAGCGTCTCGACGCGGGATCGATGGACGCCGGTGGGCCGCAAATCGGGGTTTACGTGCGAGATGAAAAGTCGAAGCAGTTCGTCTCGTATCGCGGCGACGAGAGCTGGTACCTGGCCTCTATGGTCAAAGTGCCGGTTGCCATTGCGGTTCTGCGCGCTATCGATGAGGGAAAATTCACTCTCGACACCAGGACTTCGATTCGCCCGTCCGACTATGTGGACGGAGCCGGGCACACGAACAAGCTGCCGATAGGCGTTGCGCTCAACGTGCAATTCCTCATGGAGCAGATGATCATCTTCAGCGACAACATGGCGAGCGACATGCTGATCGAAATGGTGGGCATCGACCAGGTGAACTCGGTGCTCGCGTCCATCGTTCCAAACGGATTCGGACGAATCACCAAGCTGTCGGAAGTGCGACGGCAAATTTATGGTTATCTGATCGACGATCCCTACAAGTTGAGCGCTCGCGATCTGCTTCTTCTGAATGAGCAAAGGGCAGACAAGGATCGAATGGCATTGCTCAGCCATCTGAGCGGAGTTCCGCTCGAAAAATTCAAGATGCGTACGCTGGAGGAGGCCTATACCGCCTACTACGCCACTGGCCTGAACTCAGGTCGACTCGATGCTTACGCCGAGCTTCTCACGCTCACCCGCAATGGCAAAGTGCTTACACAGAAGTCGACCGACTACCTGCAAAGTTTGATGTACAGGGTCGTCACCGGCTCGCAACGAATCAAGGCCGGATTACCCAATGATGTCCGTTTTGCTCACAAGACCGGAACCCAGCGACGCCGTTTTTGCGATGCTGGCTGGATTACCAATTCGCGCATCGGCGTCAAGGGTGGCGGCCGCGATCCGGTCCTCGTGGTCGCGTGCAGCAGCGGAGATATTTCGCTGTCTCGCTCGGAACGCGCGCTTCGCGAAGCGGGAGCGTCCGTCTGCCGATCGGGCGTGCTCTGGTCCGACGACCGCAAATCGAAATCCTGCCCTCCCCCGCCTACTCAGCGCGCTTCTACTTTTCCCACCGCTCCTCACCGCTGAGGGCGCATTAGCGCAGCAGCCGTCCGACTGGCGCGCAACGTTGAAAACCCGCGTGGAAGCCATCGACAAAAGCTCGCCGGGCACCTTCGGGCTCTACGTGAAAAAGCTCGCGACCAACGAGACGTTCCAATATGGGTCGAACGAGCAGTGGTATCTGGCGTCGACGGTAAAGGTGTTGGTCGGAATCGCCACTTTGAAACAGGTCGATGAGGGTAAGCGAAAGCTGAGCGATTCGGTGGTGCTCGAAGAAAGGGACAAGGTCGACGGTTCGGGTCAGTTGGTCTGGACGCCGGTCGGCGGTCGATTCGCCATCAGCTCGCTGCTAGAGCGCATGCTGACCGTGAGCGACAACACCGCCGCGAACATGCTGATCAGAACCGTCGGACTGGACGAGTTGAACAAGACCGCCAAAGAAGTTCTCGACCTAACTCAGCTCAAGACGTTGACGAATTTCACGCAGATCAGATACGACGTCTATGCGCAGATTCATCCCGATGCACGCAGGCTGACCAATCTTCAGCTCGTGCAGATTGCGGGCGCACGTATGGGTCCTGCCCGATTCGATTCGGCCCGACGCGCAATGGGCGTCGATCCTTCGCAAGTGCAGGCCAAGACCATGGAAGAGGCCTATGACCGCTTCTATGAGAGCGGTGTCAACATGGCAACGCTGGATTCGTACGGCAGGATGCTGGAGCAACTCGTGGCAGGCAAGCTGCTAACGCCGCAGAGCACGCGAGTACTTTTCAGATATATGAAGTTCGACAATCCGCGCGGCACTTATCGGCTGGAAGCTGGCATTCCCAAAAAGTACAGGATCATCCACAAGACCGGGACGCAATACCGGCGAGCCTGCCACATGATCGTCGTGAGTCCCGAGAACAATGGAGCGAACGCAATCGTGGCTGCGACATGCGCGAAAGATCTGGACGATCAGAAGGAAGCCGAGGTGCTCTTCGAGACTTTGGGTAAGGCAATCGCGCAGACGATGCTGGATTGATTGAAACAAGGAAGCGAAACGGTAGTTTCGAGGTGAGAGCCGGTCGCACGGCGGATCACTGTAGGCTTCTTGCAACGCAGGCTTTCGTTTTAGGGCTTTCCACATTGCCGGTGTTTGGGTCGACGTGTAACTTGTGCTCAGTCCGATTCGTGCAAGACACAAGCCGGACGATCCATCCAAACAGATCGAGAAGACCTATGAAAACATTTAAAAAGTCCCCCCTCTTGATGGCTGCAATGCTGATGCTTTCGGCTTCGGCGTTTGCTCAAAAAGCGGGCGACACCATCGTCAGCGTCGGGCTGGCGGGCATCTCGCCCGACACCTCGCTAGGCAAACTCACCTCGACTGGCCCGGCCGCCGTACCTTTCAACGCTGCGACAAATGGCGCCACGGCCAGCATCGACAACGTCTACACACTGGCCATCGGCGCGATGTACATGTTCACCGACAACATCGGTGCAGAACTGTCGATCGGCATTCCGCCCAAGTTCAAGGTCGACGTAAATCTGCCTTCGGGTGCGCATCCGGATGCGGCGTCTGCTCGCGAAGTCACCCCGGCTCTGGTCGCCAAGTATCTGTTCGGCACTCCCAACAGCCAATGGCGTCCGTTTCTGGGGATAGGCATTGCGCATGCGAGCTTCTCGAGCGTCAAGGCAAATACCGCCGATCCTCTTATCAATTCGCTCGCCAGCGGCGGCGCGAAGTTGAGCTCCTCCTGGGCACCGGTGTACGACATCGGCGTGATCTACAACATCAACGACCGCCTTTCCATCAATGCGGCTGTGTCGTATCTGCCGCTCAAGACGACTGCGACGTTCGTCGGCACCGGCGGCACGGTCACCACCGGCAAGCTAACGCTCGATCCGACTTTCTATGTGGTGAAGCTGGGCTACAAGTTCTAAGGCTGGACACCGCCTCGAAGGCGGACAAAGCAAACGCGCCGACTGTCTTTCGATAGCGGCGCGTTTTTATTTTGCCGGCTGCGTCGGAGTTGAAACTGCTAGCGCGTCTTGATCGATGCGATAGAGCACGCGGCTCTGATGATTCGTGCGTTCGGATTGGGCGTCATATCGGCGAAGGCAAGGTCGGGGCCATCGGCGCCGATGTACCTGAGAACGCGTTGATCGCCCTTCCAAAGCGGCCCGCTGAACAAAGTGAGCACCGAGTGATTGCCGGTGAGCGTGTCGCAGTTGATGAGGACCGAGGAATGGTAGGAGCGATACGGCAGGTGATCGTAAGCCGTGCGACTTCCAGCGCGGTTCACCCGCAGGTTGACCAGTCGGGAATCGCCCTGCTGGATGGCGCTGTCGACATCCACTTCTACTGTGTCCAGGTTGGGCTTGCTGCTGTCGCCCTTGATGTTGAACCACACCGCCTCGGCATTGGCGGCGCCGCTCGAGACAGCTAATCCCAAGACCACCGAGACGAAAAGCGACCAGAAACTTCTTTTCATGAATGCCTGTTTGCGAGGCCGATTGCATGTGCATTGGACGGTCTCTATCGTCGATTCTATGTTTCCCACTATCGGGCAACTACGTCAAATGACATCCCTCCGGAAAACGGCGTCGCGGGAGTTTCAGCCCGCAAAACCACCGGTCGCCAGAAACGCGAGTTCCTCGCCGGTCGACTCGCGCCCTAACAAGGCGTTTCTGTGCGGAAACCGCCCAAATCTGGCGATGATGTCCCGGTGAAGAATTGCGAATCTGTACGTTTCACTCTCCAGGTTCGAGCACAACTTAACTGCGCGTTCCTGATCGTCCAGCGATTCGGAATGCTCGAACGGCAGGTAAAGAAAAACCCGAAGCTGCATCTCGATCATGGCGTCCATGCCCGAGTCGACCGCATCCCGGGCAATTGAACGCGCCATCGGATCGGTCGCGAACATGCGCAGAGAGCCGCGGTACGAGTTGCGCGGAAACTGATCGAGAAGGATCAGCAAAGCCAAGACTCCGTCGGGTGTTTTGCGCCAGTCATCGAGCAGGCCGGCGGCTGCCGCCAGATGCGCGTTCTCGAACCTGCTTTTGAATTCCTTGTCGAAACCGTCATCTTTCGCAAACCACTTCGAAGGGCCCGCGCTGTTCCAGAAAGACAGCACATCGGCGATGGACGTTGGGCGAGCACCAACCTGCTGCGTGTCGGCACCCGAAGGCATCGAAGTGGAAACATTGTTTGTCATCGGTAAATGATGCCATCGGCCCGCTGCGATTCCGATAATTTGAACGACGGTGAGTCGATTTTTAGCGAGTTTGCAGAGCAGGCACGCCGATTGCCGTAACTAGATGAGGGGCGCCTTGATCGCCTCTGAATACAAAAGCAAAGGTTAACCATGGCAACCACAAAACCCGAAGATTCGACATCCTCCACTGCCGCGCCCGTTTCCGGCGAAGTCAAGAAGAAGACTGGGACAGCAGCGAGAGGATTCGCATCGATGGATCCGCAGAGACAACGCGAAATTGCGAGCCTCGGCGGCAAGGCATCGCATGCAAGCGGAAACGCGCACGAGTTCACTTCCGAGGAAGCTCGTGCGGCAGGCTCGAAAAGCCGTAGCGGCAAACGTACTGGCAGCTCCGACGCGGCAACCGACAACGCAGCTTCAACCACGGCGTCGGTCAAGCCTGCGAAGCCAGCCGTCTGATCCCGAAGCTCAGGCAGCTTCGTCGTCTTCCTCATCCTCGTCGTCGTCATCCGCGGCGAGATCTTCCACTTCGTCGAGTCCTGGTGTGCCCTCGCCGCGGATCTGATGATCTGGAGCAATGTCGCTCGCATCGTGCGTGCGACCGCCCTCCACGTCGGCACGTTCGCCGGTACCCACAGCGTCGGAGTCGACACCGGGATCCATAACCCCTTGCACATCGCTTCCACTGTCCGAGGAATCTCCTGGGCCTAGTAGATCGGTGTCTCGTCCGGCCGGCTGTTGCGCCGCACGTTCACCACCGAGAAGGCTGCTTTTACCCATGATCTGTTCTCCTTTTAAATACCGCGGATGACGGTATGTGCATCCGCCGTGAATAGTAAAAATTCACTGTCGCTGGAAGTTCGGGAAAACAATGTCGGACATCGGCTACGGCTGGCGTAGTTCGATAAATTTGCCTGCGTCGTTTGCGCGCCGGGCCATCACATAGCGAAAGAATGCATGAACGACACGACGAAAAAACCGACGCCGGTACCCAAGCATTCCATTAAGCAATCGGTGGTGGGTGAGGAAGATCCCGGGTCTGCGGTCGATACACCGGAGAACAGCACAGACTCGGCGCCGCCGCCTGCGCATCCGGATAAAAGAGTCGCAGAGCGGGATATCGGCGTCGATCAGGCAAAACAGAATGCCGACGAGAAGACCCGCTCGTCAAAACCGGCTAACTAGAGCCGGAAAGTTTTGCAATAGTTTCGCGATAGTTTTGCTTGAAACTTGCGGCAATTCCTACCGATCGCCGACCCCGTATTCCTTGAGCCGGTTGTAGAGGGTCTTGATGCTCACCCCCAACATGGCTGCGGTCCGCTCTTTATGCTGATCGCAATGTCGCCAGATGGCCAGAATGTATTCGCGCTCGACATCGGCCAACGGACTGCCCAATGGCACTCGACCGAATGTCGCAAGCTCGGTCCGCGCGACATCCAAAGTGCCTGAGATGGGCGTCGTGTTTTCGGCGCGTGAGGACGCCGCCGCCGACCTGGGCAGCCATTCGTCGGTGACGTCGCCATCGGACATGACATAAGACCGCTGCATCGCGTTCCGAAGCTCTCGTACGTTTCCAGGCCAGTCGTATTGCTGCATATGTCCGAGAGCCGAAGGCGTCAACTGTTTCAGCGAACCTTCGCGTTCGGAAATCGTCCGAAGAAAATGGCGCGCGAGCGTTGGAATGTCGTCCTTGCGACTGCGCAGAGGCGGCATTTCGATGGGAAACACATTCAGGCGGAACATCAAATCTTCCCGCAAGGCGCCTGCCGAAACCGCATCCCGTAAATCTCGATTGGTAGCAGCAATGACCCGGACATCTGTCTGGATCAAATCGGTTGAGCCGACACGCGAAAACGTTCCGGTTTCCAGCACTCGCAGAAGCTTTACCTGAAGCGCGGGCGGCATCTCGGTGATTTCATCGAGAAATAGAGTGCCCATGTGGGCCCGCTCGAACAAACCCTGATGCTGCCGGTCGGCACCCGTGAAGCTGCCCTTTTCATGACCGAAGATTTCACTCTCCATCAGGTTGGGAGAAATGGCTCCGCAATTCACTGCCAGAAATTGTTTTTTGTTGCGCTGGCTCAAGTCATGGACTGTTCGCGCCACCAGCTCTTTACCGGTGCCGCTTTCTCCGGTCACGAACACCGAAACACTCGTCGGAGCGACTCGCGCAATCTGCTCGTAAATCGACTCCATTGGAGCCGAGCGCCCAACCAGATGGCCGAAACTGCCGGTACGTTGCCACTCGCTTCTGAGCTCCTGAATATCTTTTTTCAGCAGCGGCGGACGCCTCGCTTTGGACAGCACGTACTGAAGGCGCTGCGGATCGATTGGCTTGACCAGATAGTCGGTCGCACCCATTCGCAAGGCTTCGATCGAACTTTCGATGCTTGCATTTCCGGTCATGAGCACCACGTCGCAGTTGCCGACCGCGGAGTTCTCGTGGAGCAGCGCAAGGCCACTCCCGTCGGGCAGATTCAGATCGAGAAAAATGACGTCCGGCTGCTGCAGAGCCAACATGCGCCGAGCGTCACGCAGCGAATGCGCTGTGCTTGCCGAATAGCCTTCGATTGCCACAAGCGCGGCCATCATCCTTGCAGAATCGATGTTGTCCTCGACGATGAGTGCGTGACCCATAAGCTCCCTGGTTTGACTCGCCTCAACTGCCAACTACTGCCGAGTACTGCTGTCGAGATTAGTGGCTTCATTACGAGACCGCAATGTACTAAGACATAGCGAGTTACATCCAGCGCGATGAACTCAGCCATTCTTGCTGCAAGTTTGGGTATCTCGTCAGTAAGGATTGCTTGAAATCTAATTGCGCAGCACGCCGACGCTCAAAAACGAATTAAATTTTTTGAACAGAATCAACTACTTGCGCGGGTCGAACTTTGTTTCGGTTCGTGCGGCACGGTCATTGCAATACAAATGCATGCCCTTTGATCGCGCCGCAGCACGGCAGATACAACTCCCGCAGACCTCGACGTCCGCGACACTTTCACCAACGCTTTCAAAAGCGCTTTCCTCGGTGTTGTCGCCGATGCTGCAGCACGCGGTTCGATTGCTGCAAATGTCGTCGCTGGATTTCACAGAGCAAATCGAGCGTGCCGCATCGATCAATCCATTCTTGGTGCTCGACGACGAAGCGAACGTTGTCGATCAAAAGGGCTGGAGCGCCAGTTCAGAAGCGCGCATGTACATGCAGTCGGACGCGCTGGAATCGATTCCCTCGAGCACCTCGCTGCGCGAACACTTGCAGAGCCAGCTCAATACCAAACGGATCGACTCGCGTACCCATCTGCTCGCAAGCGTCATCGCTTCATCGCTCGACGACGACGGCTATCTTCGCGACGACCTCGCCTCGCTTGGCGACTTGCAGGGCGTGACACCAGGCGCCTCCAGCGATGAACTGGAACGCGCCCTGAAGCAGGTGCATTCGCTCGAACCTTCGGGCGTCGGAGCGCGAAGCGTTTCCGAATGCCTGCTTCTTCAGATGCAGTCCATCGATGCCTGTCGAATTCGTTCGCTCGCGCAGGAAATTGCGTCCAGGCATCTCGACCTGCTTGCGATCGGGGACATACGCAAGCTGGCCGAGCGGATCGGTGCGCTTCAGACCGAGGTGCAATTGGCATGCGATGCGATTCGAAGACTCGATCCAAGACCCGGGCTCAAATTCGGAATTCACCTGACTCCCTACGTCGTGCCCGACGTCATTGCGCGAAGGCAAGCGAGAGGGTCGGGATGGACGGTCGAGATCAACGATGCAGTCGTGCCGAAACTGAAGCTCGATGCCGTGTGCGCAAACCTGTTCTACAAATCCAGATCTCGCGAGCAGACAACGCAAGATTCGAGAGACACGCAGAGCGCGAAAGATGCGGGCCGCACGGCTCTCGACGAATTGCAATCGCACCTGACCGAGGCGAGATGGACGGTGAGAAATGTGGCGCAAAGGTTCGCCACGATTCGAGACGTTGCCAACGTCATCGTCGAGCGGCAGCGATTGTTCATGGAGCACGGCCCGCTCGGCATGAAGCCGCTTGCCTTGCGCGATGTCGCCGAAGAAATCGGGATTCACGAGTCCACCGTATCGCGGGTCACGAACAACAAGTTCATATCGACTCCGCACGGCACCTTCGAGCTCAAACATTTCTTCTCGCGAGGCATGGCCATGTCCGACGGCAACGAATGCTCACCCCATGCGGTGAAAGAGCTGGTGCAGAAGTGCATTACCGAAGAGAACGCAGAGGCACCGCTGTCCGATGCGGCTATAGCCAAACTTATTCAGTCGCAAGGCGTCAGCGTGGCCCGTCGCACCGTCACCAAATACCGGCAGTCGATGCGAATCGCACCAGTGGGCAAACGTTCGATGGCCGACCTCCCATCACGGATGCCGCCCGGCACTTCGCTGCGAACCGCCTGACCCCGGTTTTCAGCCTGAAAAGCAGGCGGCCGGGCAAGCGACCCCGCGTCAAGAGCGACGCATCCGCGCAATTGAAAAAAACTTCTTTTCCGGCTTGCGGATTGACCGGTTTAGGCGCATTCTTTTTGTTCGAGTGCGGTCAAAAATCTCACTCGAAATTGCAGGAAAAACCTGTCGTGGCGGCCATTCCGTCTCTACGAGGATCCGGTTTTCCCAGGCGAAGGAGTCCATCATGTCCGTTCGTGCACCGCTCTGGTCTTCTTTTCTTTCGCGTGTCGCGCCGCTGGCAGCGCTAACCGGCGCGCTACTTGCGTCGACGCCGGCCTTCGCCGCCGACCCTCCTACGCCCGACGAGCCTCCCCAGGCAATGATCGAAGCGCTTTCGCGGGCTGCGAATGCGGTGGTCGGCATCAAGGTAAGTGCGTCGGAGGGCTCCGATTCCGCACGGTCACTCGGAAAAACTCGCGGCGGATCCGGCGTCGTCATCGACGACAAGGGTTTGATTCTCACGATCGGCTACCTGCTGATCGAAGCGGACACGGTCGAAGTGCTGTCGGCGGAAGGCAAGAAGCTGCCGGGTCGGGTCGTTGCCTATGACCAGGCCACGGGATTCGGCCTGGTCAAACCCCTGCTGCCCATGAACGTTCAGCCGGTGCCGCTAGGCAAGACCAGCGATCTCAAACCAGGCGACGCACTCATGGCAGTCACCGGCGGCGAAAACGGCGATGTCGACATGACGCGTCTCGTGAGCAAGCGCCCGTTCTCCGGCTACTGGGAATATCACATCGATTCAGCGCTCTATACCAGCCCTCCGCTGCAGTCGGCAGGCGGCAATCACAGCGGCGCAGCCCTCTTCAACGAACGAGGCGAGCTGATCGGCATTGGCAGCCTGCTCGTGACCAACGCTGCCGGAAGCAGCATGCGTCTGCTCGGCAACATGTTCGTTCCTGTCGATTTGCTGCGCCCTGTGCTGGCGGAAATGGAATCTACCGGCGGCACCAAAACCAGCCATCGACCCTGGTTGGGCCTGACCTCTTCCGAGCAGAACGGGCGGATTCAGGTGGTTCGGCTGTCCGCCGACAGCCCGGCGCAAAAAGCGGGACTTCAGCCCGGCGATCTGGTGCTTGCGGTCGACGGCTCCAAGGTCTCGACGCTGGAGGACTTCTACAAGAAGCTGTGGAACCGCAGCGACCCGGAGGCAGAAGTGAAACTCACGGTGCTGCAAGGCGCCGAGTTGAAGGATCTGACCGTCAAGGCGCAGGACCGCATGAAAACGCTCAAGGCACCTTCAGGAGTCTGATTTAGCGGCCGCGACCCGGTCGCTCAAGCCTTCCCGAATCGTCGGGTACTTGAGCTTCACTTGCAACTCGCGATGCAACCTCGTGTTATCGAGTCGACGCGATTCGCTCATGAAGCTCATCAGCATGGCCGGCAATTCCTGCGAAGCGTCGACTCGCGACATGCGCGTCGGCCTGCGCATTCCAAAGATGTCGGCAGCAGCATCGAAGTAGTCTCCCATCTTCATATCGCTCTGGTCGACCACGTTGTAGACCCGCTGCGGCTTTCCACGCCAGAGGGCGGCAAGGCAAGCGGTGGCCAGGTCGTCGGCATGAATATGGTTGGTGAACACATCGTCTTCTGCGGCCAGCACCGCGGTGCCCTTTTGCAGGCGATCTCGAGGTGTTCCTCCGACCCTGTCGAGCGCGTAGATGCCGGGAATACGGAGGATGTCTACCCGAGTACCGGAGAGCGATCGGCCAAGAAACCGGACTGCGGTTTCGGCCGCGACCCGACGTTTCGCCCGAGGCGTCGTGGGATCTACCGCACGCGATTCGGTCACGAACTCGCCCTTGCAATCGCCATAGACGCCCGACGTCGATCCGTACACCAAGGATCTGGCGGGGGATCTCAAGCGGAGGGCGCGGATCAAGGCGAGCGTGCGGGGATCTTCGTCGCCATCGCGGGGGGGCGGAGCCATGTGGACGATTCGGGTGGCGATGCCGGAAATACGGCGAATCGAAGCGGCTCTGTCGAGATCTCCAACAAGCGCCGTGATGCCCGCGTCCCTGAATTCCGGAACTCGACCGGCCGATGAACTGAGGGCGATCAACCGCGCCCGCGAGCCGAGCTTCTTGGCCACCCGCATCCCGACATCGCCGCAGCCGACGATAAGGACGCGTTCACGCCTGAAACGTGCCGGGAGACTTCCGAGAGGGCTTTGATTTGAAGGCAAAATTGGGGGCTGCAGGAAAAATGATCAAAACCTGACCGGGACCACCACGGACAGACCCTCGAGGATATCGAAAACATGGCTTTCACAATCAGCGTCCAACCCAGTGGTCGCACTTTCTCTTCCGAACCCGACGAACCGATCCTCGCGGCGGGTATCCGTCAGGGCGTCGGCATGCCCTACGGCTGCAAGGACGGCGCTTGCGGTTCTTGCAAATGCAAAAAGCTCGAAGGCACCGTGGTTCACGGCGAGCATCAGAGCAAGGCGTTGAGCGACGAAGAAGAAGCCGCCGGCTGGGTGCTCACCTGCTGCGGTGTCGCACAGACCGACGTGGTTCTCGAATCGCGTCAGGTGACCGACGAAAGCGCGTTCCCGATCAAGAAAATGCCATCGCGCGTGGCGGGTCTGGAAAAGATGTCGCACGACGTGATGTTGGTGAAGCTGCAGTTGCCCGCCGCCGATACCTTCCGCTATCACGCCGGTCAGTACGTCGAATTCATCCTGCGCGACGGCGATCGCCGCAGCTACTCGATGGCCAACGCGCCGCACGCGGGTCCCGGCGTCGAATTGCACATTCGCCACATGCCCGGCGGCAAGTTCACAGACCATGTGTTCGGTGTCATGAAAGAAAAAGAAATCATGCGCGTGGAAGGTCCGTACGGCAGCTTCTTCCTGCGTGAAGACTCCGACAAGCCCATGGTGCTGCTCGCATCGGGCACCGGCTTTGCGCCCATCAAGGCGCTCATCGAACATATGCAGCACAAGGGCATCACCCGCCCCGCCACGATGTACTGGGGCGGCCGCCGACCGGTAGACCTCTACATGCACGACTGGATGCTTGCTAAAGCGGCCGAGATGCCGAATCTCACGTACGTGCCGGTGGTGTCGAACGCTTTGCCTGAAGACAACTGGACTGGCCGCACTGGTTTCGTTCATCGCGCGGTTCTGGAAGACACACCCGACATGTCGGCGCATCAGGTGTACGCCTGCGGCGCACCTATCGTGGTCGATTCGGCTCGCGCGGAATACACTGCCGCGGGTTTACCGATGGATGAGTTCTACGCGGACTCCTTCACCACCGAAGCAGACAAGGCCAAGGCCTGATCTGCCCATCCTGACCTGTCATATCCAGTTTCCGGTTCGAGGTTGCGACGATGAATAAAAAGACGAGACAAGTTCTGAATACATTGAAGGCAACGGGTGCCATCGCATTGATGGCGCTCGCTTCTCACTCGGCGATGGCACAGCAGAAAGTCATTCGCCTGATCGTGCCGTACGCTGCCGGCGGACCGCTCGATGTCACCTCGCGCGCACTGGCAGAGAGCGTGAAAAATTCACTGGGTCCGGTCATCGTCGAGAACAAGCCGGGGGCCGGCGGAAACATCGGTGCAGACTTCATTGCGAAAGCCGCGCCCGACGGATTGACCATCGGACTCGCTGCCACGGCAACCAACGCGGTCAATCCATGGCTCTACTCGAAAATGCCGTTCGACGCATCGAAAGATTTCGCGCCGCTCACGCAAATGGTTCGTGTGCCTAATGTGTTGGTCATGAACGCCGACACCGCGTCGCGTCTGAAGATCAACACGGTTGCCGACCTGATTGCATACGCCAAGAAGAATCCGGGCAAGCTGAACTACGGTAGCGGCGGTAACGGCAGTGCGGGTCATCTGGCTGGCGAAATGTTCAAGGCACAGGCTGGAATTTTCGCGGTGCACATTCCGTACAACGGCGGCAATCCTGCGCAACTCGCACTCATCAGCGGTCAGGTCGATTTCAACTTCGACAACCTGTCCACCGCTGCGCCGAACATTCGCTCCGGCAAGCTCAAAGCAATCGCGGTGACCACGCTGGCTCGTTCACCGGCGCTGCCGGAAGTGCCGCCTGTGGCGGACACGCTCAAGGGATTTTCGATCGACACCTGGTGGGGTCTGGTCGCTCCGGCAGGAACACCGAAAGATGTCATCGATCGCTTGAGTGCCGCGTTCATCGAAGCTCTCAAATCGCCGGAAACCAAAACCCGATTCGCGGCCCTGCTGGCTGAACCGGTGGGAAACACGCCAGAAGAATTCGGCGCGTTCATGAAGAGCGAATTGGCGAAGTACGAAAAGGTCGTGAAGGCGTCCGGCGCGAAGGTTGATTGACCTTTGGTCAAGGTGGATTGACCTCAGCGCTTCGCCTGACTGAAACATCAGCCGAGGAGATCAGCCCAGCAGAACTTTCACGTCGTCGGCAACTGCCTGGGCGCCGGTGCCGTAACGCGTGAACACGCGAACACGGCCTTCCGGATCGAACACATAGCTGCCCGCCGAGTGATCCATTGTGTAGCTGGTCGGCGTCTTGCCCGGTACCTTGGCGTAATGGATCTTGAAATCTTTCGCGGTCTGCGCGAGTTGCTCTGGCGTGGGGCGTAGCGCGATGAAGGTCGGATCGAAGTTGCCCATGTAAGCCTTCAACACTTCAGGTGTGTCGCGCTCGGGATCGACCGAGATGAAGATGACCTGAAGCTTCGAAGCATCGGCACCCAAGGATTTGCGAACCTCTGCCAGTTCAGCCATGGTGGTCGGGCAGACATCGGGACACTGTGTGTATCCGAAGAACACAACCACCACCTTCCCCTTGAACTCACCCAATGTGCGCACCTGCCCGTTGGCATCCGCCAGCTTGAAGTCCTTCGCGTATTCGGCGCCGGTCACATCGACCCCCTTGAACGCCACGGCCTGTTTCTGCGAACAAGCCGCCAACACGGCACCCGACAAAGCAACAATAAAGATTCGACGTTTCATATTTTTTATTGGGGTCAGATTCCAGTTAATTTCCAGTTAATTTCGCCTCGCCCGTTAGCCGATCAAAGCACGTAGTGATCGACCAGCAGTGCCGCGAACAGCACACTGAGATGAATCAGCGAGAAGCGGAAAGTTCGACGCGCCAATGCATCGGAGTAGTTTTTCCACAGCGCGAACGCGTAGCCGGTGAATCCAATGCTCAGTGCAATTGCAGCGACAAGATAGATCCACGAACTCATGCCGTAGATGAACGGCAACAGGCACGCCGCAAAAAGAATCAGCGTGTAGAGAAGGATTTGAAGTCGGGTGAATTCGTTGCCGTGGGTCACCGGCAGCATCGGCAGACCCGACTTGCGATAGTCCTCGACCCGATACAGAGCTAGCGCCCAGAAATGCGGAGGCGTCCACAGGAAGATGATCAGGAAAAGAATGAGCGCTTCCGGCCCGACGTCGCCTCGCATCGCCGCCCATCCCAGCACCGGCGGCATGGCGCCCGAAGCACCGCCGATGACGATGTTTTGCGGCGTGAGCGGCTTCAGGATGAGCGTGTAGACGACCGCGTATCCGACGAAGGTCGCAATGGTGAGCCACATGGTGATGGCGTTCACTGCGAAATACAGAATGGCCGATCCGGCAATTCCGAGCACCGCAGAAAACACCAGCGCCTGCATGTCGCTCAGCTCGCCCCTGGCGGTAGGGCGCCACGAGGTGCGCTTCATCTTGGCGTCGATGCTTTTTTCGACCAGACAATTGAACGCGGCTGCCGCACCCGCCACCAGCCAGATGCCGATGCAGGCGACAACTGCAATGATCACGTCGCCACCCGAGGGCAATCCTGGCACTGCCAGCACCATGCCGATCAGCGCGCAGAACACGATCAGCTGGACCACGCGCGGCTTGGTCAGCGCGTAGTACTGGCTGAATCGCGATGGCGGTCGAAGAAGGGTTTCGGCACTCATGTGTCTAGTTTTTATGGGTCTGTTTTTTCTTGGATTCGAAGATGGTCCACGCCAGCGCTGCGGACAGAGCCGCTGCCCCACCGGTATGCAGAACCGCCGCAATCAGCGGCCAGTCGAACACCACATTGCTGAGTCCGGTGAGGAACTGCAGCAGCGCAAGTGCACCGATGGTACGCGCCTGCCGATACAGCTCCGGAACACGGCTCAGCCTGACCCAGAGCAGCGCAAGGATTGCGAGCACCAGATACGCCATCAGGCGGTGAGCGTAATGAATGGCAGTGAGCGCCGGGAAGGTGACGTGATCGCCGGACGATGTCATGCCGAGCTGGCGCCAGATTTCGAATCCTTGCGAGAAATTCATTTCCGGCCAGAACGTGCCGTGACAGGTCGGAAAGTCGGTGCATGCCAGCACTGCGTAATTCGTGCTGACCCAGCCGCCAAGAAAAATCTGAATCGTGAGCAGCACTGCGCTCCACAACACGAGGGCGCGCGAAGCGGGTGCCAAAGGGGTCGGCGATGTGCCGGTGTTCGCATGTCGATACTGAACCGCCTGTGCGACCAGTAGAACCAGCAGCACCAGACCGCCGACCAGATGCAGCGTGACGATTGCCGGGAACAGCTTCATGGTCACGGTCAACGCCCCGAACGCGCCCTGCAGGCACACCCAGATGAGGGTGGCGGTCGCCCACCACGGGCTGATAGATTTCTTGCCCCGCTTTCGATTCCGCAAATACTCGATCCACGATGCCACCGCCAGCGTCAGGATGAGCACGCCCACCCCTGTAGCCAGATACCGATGAATCATTTCCACCCATGCTTTGCCGTGAGTGACGGGTCCAGTCGGCATTGCGGTTTGCGCGGCCTCGATGTGGTCTTTTGCGCCGACTGGGCTGGCGTGGCCGTAGCAGCCGGGCCAGTCCGGGCATCCGAGCCCAGAGTCGGTAAGGCGGGTGAATGAACCGAACAGCACCAGATCGAAAGTCAGGAACAAGGTGAGCAGCGTGAGTGCCTGAAGCCGCTTCGCGGGCGCAACGCCTCGATTCCTGGCCCACACATAAAACAGCGGACCGATAGCCACCACGACGCCCATGATCATGAGCTGCAGCGCGGGCGACAGGTTGTAGAGTTGCGTCGGCATTCGAGAAGAAAGATCGTTCTATCGACCCTCGTTGTCCCACGAGGCCGAAGCCGCCAGCAATCGGGTGATGTCGGCTTTCGCCTTCTTGGCGTCTGCGCGACTCAGCGGTGCGGGAAATCGCATCATCCAGTTGCCCATGGGGTCGACCACGTAGATGTGATCGGCCAGCGCGTGCCCCTCGGCCGGCGCAAGCCACTGCGCGAGGCGAGCGTGATCGACGCGGAGCACCTTGGCAGTTTTCAGGCCGCCGATCATGCGTTCGGGCACCGGCGCGGCATCGTCGACAAGCCAGACCCAGTCGACGCGATCTTTTTCGCGGCCTGTCGTCTCGCGCAACTGGCGTTGCAGATAGAGGTTTTCTTCGCACGGCGGCGCGCAAGTCCCGCCAGACACGCTCACCAAAAGCCATTGGCCCTTGAGCGACTTCAAATCTGGGAACGATTCGGTTCCGGTGCTGCCCGGAAAAGCGGGTGTTGCCGAAATGCCGTCGGGCGTGGGACGCTGCGGATCGATCAGCACGCCGAAGTTGCGCCGTCCTTCGGGTCGGATCACGTAGTAAGTGAAGTACGACATGATGACCGGCGCTGCGCAACAAAGCATCACGCCGATCATTTTCCAGCGACCCGACGTGCGGCGGCTTGCCTGATCGACGGAGCCTTCGGCGTCCTGGGACTCGGGCATGGAGTGCACCGTCAAGCCGAGCGGGTGATCATTGTTCGTCTGGGACATTTGCGTTATTCGAGTTGTTCGAGTTAGTCGACTTCTTTTGGCTTCTTTGACTTCGAGGGCCGCACCAGCTGGAACCAGACATAAAGAATCGCGATCAGCGTGCCGATGGCGAACCATTGCAAGGCGTAGCCGTAATTCTTCTCGGTGCCGATGTTCGGTGCAGGCCAGTTTCGTTGCAAACCTTCGCTAGCGGCATTGGACACATTGACCAACCCGGTTGCATCGGTGCCTGCCTTCGGTGACGCGGATTTTGTTGGAGTTGTCTGGATCAACGTCATTTGCTGAATGGGCAAACCCGTTTGCGCTGCAAAAACCGGCAGATCCAGATTTTGCCGGATCGTGGCTGTCTCGGCCCCGCCGAACTGGAAAAGCTTGGGCGGAGCGGGGGCGATGCGCCCGGTGACCTCTACCGGGCCTTCATCCGTCTGGATTTCGGGCAGTTTGGTGCGCTGCTCGAAATTTCTCGGAACCCAGCCACGCTGCACCACGATCACACGTCCCGAATCCAGGCGAAGCGGGGTCATCACATAGAAGCCGACATGCCCGTCCATTTGGCGGTTGTCCAGATACACCGTCCTATCGGCGATCCAGACGCCGTGCGCGGTGGCGGTCCGATGGATGAGTTGCGGATCGAGGCTCAAGGTGTCCTGCTCGTTCACGACCAGAGCCTGAAGCTTGCCGCGCGACTCTATTGCTTCGAACAACGCTTCTTTTTCGTGGGCACGAGAGAGCTGCCAGCGGCCGAGCAGGACCGCCGCGACGATTCCGCCGGCGGCAGCCGCAGTGATGATCCAGAAACGGACTGACCGCGTACCCTGTACCGGCAACGCTGCGCTCACGAGATAATCCTCTGCATGAAATACGTCGTCATCATTGGCTTTGTCGCCATCCTGGGAAGTCTCGCCGCTGCGCTGGTTTTCATGATCAAGGATGGCAGCAATGGAAAGACCAAAACCAACAGCATGGTGCGTGCACTGGCGATGCGCGTCGGGTTCTCGGTACTGCTGTTCATCTGCATTCTGGTGGCCTGGAAACTGGGGTACATCTCTCCGACTGGGATCAAACCGGGTCAGTAGTTAAAGACTTCCGGTACAGCAGAAGGTTCGTCGACTGCACCAACAAAAAAGCGCCTCATCGGCGCTTTTTTTCATGCGAACCATCGCCATTCGAGGCGATGAACCCGCATTACATCCAGTAGACCAGGACGTACAGACCGAGCCACACCACGTCCACGAAATGCCAGTACCAGGCAGCGCCTTCGAATCCGAAGTGACGCTCAGGCGTGAAGTGGCCCTTCTGCAGACGCAGGGTGATGAAGAACAGCATCAGCATGCCGACGAACACATGGAATCCGTGAAAGCCCGTCAGCAGATAGAAGGTCGATCCGTACACGCCGGAACTCAGCTTGAGGTTGAGTTCGGAATAGGCGTGGTGGTATTCGTAGCCTTGCACGCAGAGGAAGGTTATGCCGAGCAGAACCGTAATCCACATGAAAGCCAGCGTGCGACCGCGATGGTTTTCACGCAGCGCGTGGTGAGCGATGGTCAGCGTCACGCCCGAGGTGAGCAGCAATGCGGTGTTGATCGTGGGCAGCCAGAACGGGCCTACCGTCTGGAACGGCTCGGTGATGCCCGCAGGCGATGCGGTCATGCCGGCAGCCATGCTGGGCCACACGGCTTTGAAACCGGGCCAGAGGATGGCGTTGTCCAGGCTACCGAGCGTGGGCACCGAGTGAGAACGCGCCCACCACAGGGCAGTGAAGAACGCGCCGAAGAACATGACTTCCGAGAAGATGAACCAGCTCATGCTCCAGCGGAACGACAGGTCGATCCGATGGCCGTATTGACCGCCTTCGCTCTCGCGAACCGATTCGCTGAACCACTGATACAGGGTCACCAGCCACCAGACCATGCCGATTGCCAGCGAGTACATGCCCCATTCATGGCCGTTGATCCACTGTGCACCGCCCAGGATGACAAAGAACAGGCCAATAGCCGCCATCACCGGATGACGCGAAGGTCCCGGTACGAAGTAGTAAGGCGTTGCTGCGTGCGATGTCGTACTCATTTCTAACTCCTGCAATCTCTCTTGAATTTCTTATGTGTCGGTTTTTAAGCGTCGGTTCTGCGTCGGTTCTGCGTTTTCGATTTTTGCAATCGCCGAACGCATCAGGTCGCTACCACCCACTTGACCAAAAATATCAGTGCCACGACGAACAGTGCCGCGCCCACGATGCCAACCGCAACGATGTGCAAGGGCGACAAAGTCGCGCTGTCTTCTTCGTAGCCACTTCGTTTACGAATGCCGATGAAAGACCACGCCACCGCGCGCACTGTTTTCAGCAGCGAGCTCATGACTTCGGCTCCAGCGGAATCGCCTTGCCGGCATCGGCCGAAGAAGGTGCGGGTGGCGTCTTGCCGCCCACTTCGAAGAAGGTGTACGACAGCGTGATCGTCTTCACATCTTTGGACAGTTTAGGATCGATCACGAACGCCACTGGCCAAACCTTGCGCTCGCCGGGCTCCAGCGTGTACTGGTTGAAGCAGAAGCATTCGACCTTGTTGAAATACGCAGCGGCCTGATTCGGCGCATAGCTCGGAATAGCCTGAGCCGACATGCGGCGCGGCTGGATGTTCTGGAATTCGTACATCACCGTGGTGAGCTCACCCGGATGCACTTCGACCGAGCGCTGCGCCGGATGAAAGCTCCATGGCCCGAACGAATTCGCATCGAATTCGACCGTGATGGTTCTGGTTTTGTCGACCTGCGAATTGACCGCAGGCGCTGCGTTTTTGCCAGCGGATCCGACGCCCGGAACTTCGCGTTCGGCAAGCGCCAGGATGTTGATGCCGGTCGCTTCGCAGATGGCGCGGTACATGGGCACCAGCGCATATCCGAAAGCGAACATTCCAAGCGCCACGATCGCCAGCTTGCGGACCATGCGCGTATTGGCTTTGGTCTTGCGAGCCTGCTCTTTGGTCGGGGGCTTGGGGAGATCGGTCATGTGCGGCAATTACAGCTGGGACGACTTATCGCGACAGATAAATCATCTTGACCATGAAACCGACGAAGAAAACCGCTGCGATCGACGCCAGGATCAGCGCCATTCGCAGGTTGTTTTTCTTTTGTTCGGGAGTCTGCGCCATGTCAGCCAATGACCTTGGTCGCAGTTGCGTCGAGGCGGGGAGGCGTCTCGAAGGTATGGAACGGCGCGGGCGACGGGACTTCCCACTCCAGGCCTTCTGCACCGGCGCCGTCCGGATCGTTCCACGGACGCTGCGGCGCTTTCGCACCCTTGCCGCGCATGGTCGGAATGACGATGAAGATGAAGAAGTAAACCTGTGCGAAGCCGAACGCAAATGCGCTGACCGACACGAAGGCGTTGAAGTCTGCGAACTGCATCGGGTAGTCGGCATAGCGACGCGGCATACCGGCCAGCCCCAGGAAGTGCATCGGGAAGAAGGTCAGGTTGAACGAAATCAGCGACCACCAGAAGTGGATCTTGCCGCGACGCTCGTTGTACATGACACCGGTCCACTTGGGAGACCAGTAGTAGTAACCGGCAAACAGTGCGTAGAGCGATCCGGCCACCAGCACGTAGTGGAAGTGGGCCACGACGTAGTAGGTGTCCTGCAGCTGTATGTCGATAGGTGCGACAGCCAAAATGAGGCCGGTGAAGCCGCCCATGGTGAACACGAAGATGAAGCCGACCGCGAACAGCATCGGGGTTTCGAAGGTCATGGAGCCGCGCCACATGGTCGCGATCCAGTTGAACACCTTCACCGCTGTCGGAACCGCGATCAACATGGTGGCGTACATGAAGAACAGCTGACCGGTCACCGGCATACCGGTGGTGAACATGTGGTGAGCCCAGACGATGAAGCTCAGGATGGCGATGGACGAGGTCGCGTAGACCATCGATGCGTAGCCGAACAGGCGCTTGCGTGCGAACGCGGGAATGATCTGACTGACGATGCCGAAGGCCGGCAAGATCATGATGTACACCTCCGGGTGGCCGAAGAACCAGAAGATGTGTTGGTACATCACCGGATCGCCGCCGCCGGCAGGGTTGAAGAAGCTGGTGCCGAAATGACGGTCGGTGAGCGTCATGGTGATCGCGCCGGCCAGAACAGGCATCACGGCGATCAGGAGGTAAGCGGTGATGAGCCAGGTCCAGCAGAACATCGGCATTTTCATCAGGACCATGCCGGGAGCGCGCATGTTCAGGATGGTCACGATGATGTTGATCGAGCCCATGATGGACGAGGCGCCCATGATGTGCATCGCGAAAATACCGGCGTCCATCGACGGGCCCATTTGCAGGGTCAGCGGTGCATAGAGCGTCCAGCCTGCTGCGGGTGCGCCGCCGGGCATGAAGAACGAACCGACCAGCATCAGGCCGGCGGGAATCAGCAGCCAGAAGCTGAAGTTGTTCATGCGCGCGAAAGCCATGTCGGATGCGCCGATCTGCAGCGGGATCATCCAGTTCGCGAAGCCGACGAAGGCCGGCATGATCGCGCCGAACACCATGATCAGGCCGTGCATGGTGGTGAACTGGTTGAAAAGCTCGGGGTTGACAAGTTGCAGGCCAGGCTGGAACAGCTCGGCGCGAATCAGAAGCGCCAGCACACCGCCCACCATGAGCATAGTGAACGAGAACAGCAGGTACAGCGTCCCGATGTCCTTGTGGTTGGTCGCATAGACCCACCGACGCCACCCGGTGGGCGCGTGGTGATGCTCGTCGTGATCGTGGGAATGATCGCCGGCGCTGTGGCCATGGTTGTCGATAACTGCACTCATCTTTATTTCCTTGCCTAGTCTGACTAGTCGCTAATTTGCGGGTTTCGCGGACTTAGCGGGATCAATTACTTGCCACGTTGAGCCAGCACTTCAGCCGGCTGAACGAGTTGCCCGGTCTTGTTGGACCAGTTGTTCTTGGTGAATGTGATCACGGCTGCAATGTCGGTGTCGCTCAGTTGCTTCCACGACGGCATGGCGCCATTGTTCTGACCGTTCAGGAGAACGTGAATCTGCACGTTGTGATCGGCATCGAGCACCTTGGGCGAGCCGTCGAGGGGCTTGATAGGGCCAGCGCCCTTGCCGTTTGCCTGATGGCAAGCCGCGCAGTTGGCCGCATAGACGCCTTCGCCGCGCTTCATGATGTCTTCCAGAGTCCAGACCTTGCTGGGATCGTCGAGTTTGGCAGCTGCCTTTTTCTTCTCGACGCCGACCCATGCTGCGTAATCTTCGGCAGACACGACCTTCACATGGATGGGCATGTAGGCGTGTTCCTTGCCGCAAAGCTCGGAGCACTGACCGTAATAATCGCCGACTTTTTCTGCGCGGAACCAGGTGTCGCGAACGAAGCCGGGAATCGCATCCTGCTTGATACCAAACGCGGGCACCGAGAACGCGTGGATCACGTCGTTTGCGGTGGTGATGATGCGGACTTTCTTGTCGACAGGAACCACCAGCGGGTTGTCGACCTTGAACAGGTAGTCGGAAGGAATATCGCCCTTGGCGCCGGCGCTGGACATGGCACGGTGCGAGCTGTCGAGCGTCGAGATGAAGCCGATGCCCTCGCCCTCACCCTTCAGGTAGTCGTAGCCCCATTTCCACTGATAGCCGGTGGCCTTGATGGTGAGGTCGGCGTTGGTGGTGTCTTTGGACGCGACCAGCACCTTGGTGGCAGGCAAAGCCATGCCGATCACGATGAGGAAAGGAGCCAGGGTCCATGCCACTTCGACCTTGACCGACTCGTGAAAGTTGGCAGCCTTGTGCCCCTTCGATTTGCGGTGGGCCCAGACCGAATAGAACATCACGCTGAACACCGCCACGAAGATGACGATGCAGACGATCATCATGCCCACATGAAGAATGTGCTGTTCTTCGGCGATTTTGGTGACTGGGGGAGTCAGATTCAATTGACGGACCGCAGGGCCGCCAGGCAAATCGTTGACTGCGAACGCTGCGGTGCTGACCATGGTGCCAGCCAGGAGTAGCAGCGAGGCCAGCTTATTGGAAATGCTCTTCATCGTGTTCACTTCTTCAATACCTAAATTAACCGGTTCTGATCAGGCTGGACTGTCTCGTTTCAGGACGATCGCAGCGCCATTCTGATTTCCTGCGCCAACGCTGGGCGCAGTTCGGGGCGAACGAATCGCCCCACCTTGATCGATCGACCCTGCCCCGATACCTCGATCAGGGAGCGGTCACCCGACTTGGGTTCTACGCGAACCCACGCCGGATTGAATACCTCACGCTCCAGTTGTCCGCCGTGTTCGAACTCGACCACCAGACGTCCACCCTGCAGCGAAATCTTTTCGCCATCGGCTGCATGGCGCGCGTAAACAAGAAACGCCGCACCCACCGCCATCAACTCGATCCACGCAAACGGCAATACCAGCTTTGCGCCTTGAATCCAGAAAAACAGACTGATTCCGAAAGACACCACGCACAGCGACAGGTAAAACCATCCCAGCTGGGAAGGAGTGACCGAGCAATTACGTTTCAGAAACCAGTGAATATTCTGGCCTGAGACGGTGGCGAAACGAAAAACTGGGTTCGACACTACAAACGCTCAAAAAAACCGGCGGGCAAGGCACGAATCACTGAGCTTTACACACCGGTCGCCGTGGGAAGATGCCCACCATGCAATCAATCGAAGATTGTAGCGCGGGTTTCCAGACGTAAGGCCACTGGAAGCCTCCTTAAGTCAGCCCGTGTTGCCCGACCGCGAGCCTTTCAGCATGGCCCGAATCTCATCGAGCTGGACCGTGGTTTCACTCTGAATGCGCAGCCCGGGTGCCGGCTTCATGGCATGGCCGTAGATAACTTCGAAAGTCAGCGACAGCGGCCCACCCTGTTGCAGCCGCGCCTCAAGTGCGCGGACGAACTCGGCCCTCCAGCTTTTCCCGCGCAATGCCGGGTATCTGCCGGGATTCAGGTTCCGTCCCACGGATCGCAACTCGCCGATCAGTTTTTCGGGATCGGTATAGGTCAGTGTGATCCGCTCCATGTCCATCACCGGTTCCGCAAAACCCGCGTGAACCAGCATGTCGCCCCAATCGTGCATATCGGTGAATTCGTGACCGGTTGTAGGCCAGCCCAACTCTTCGTACAGCCCACGAATTTCCCTGATCGTGTCCGGCCCCAGACACGAAAACATCAGAAAGCCGTCCTTGGCGAGAAGTCGATGCCATTGCGCAATCAGCGATTCCGGATCGGCGCTCATGTGAAGGGCCATGTTGGCCCAGAGCATGTCGACCGATCCGTCGGCAGGCATGCCGAAACGTGTTGGAGCAGCAGTCCACTTTGCCGGGCTCCACCAGGGATTCGCGAGCAGGCTACGCAGCGCCTCTTCGCGCGCCGGATTCTCCACCACCGACACACCGGCTTTCGGATACCGCTTCTTCACCAGCGAGTGCGCCGCGATCCCCCCGCGCATCGGCTGCCAGTCGAGCCAATGACCCGGCTGGAGCTTGATCCAGTCGAGCCGTTCGTCCATCCGACGCCCGATTTCCTCGTGCAGCCACGGCGATTCTTTATCGCGCACCGGCAGCGATTCCCAGCGCGCGGCGGCGATCGGATCGATGGTGGGGGGGAGCGCGTGAGATGCGCTGGAAGGGGTCTGGGACATGGAGCGCCGAGTATATTGACCGCATGTTTTTGAACCTGATCGAAAGGGTATCTGCAGCGATTCCGAGCCAGTGCGCGGTTTGCAGATCCTGGCCCTCGCATCGTCTTTGCGACGACTGCATTTCCGAATTCGCTGCTCCCTCTTCGCGCTGCAGAACCTGCGCGTTACCCCTGCCGCCGCTGACCACACCGAGCGTCATCGCAGGCATTTGCTACGACTGCGTTGCCAACCCCTCGCCACTGCACGCCTGCTACGCCGCCCTGCCCTACCGCTTCCCGTGGATCAGCGCAATCTCACGCCTCAAGTTCGGCGGCGATACCGGTTGGGCCTCCGCTTTCGCCAGTCTGATGATCAACACCCCTCAGGTACAAGACGCCATCGACGACGCCGATATGCTGATACCGATTCCTCTGTCTTTCGAGCGACTGGCGGAGCGCGGATTCAATCAGGCCAACGAAATCGCGCGGCATCTTTGCGCGTCAAAAACCCAAAATTCATTGTTGTTGCGAACGAATCAATCGTCGCGACAGAGCGATTCGAATCGGGTCAGCCGGATGGACAACATGAAGCATGCATTCGCAGTCGATCCACTTCGTTCGGCAAAAATTGCCGGCAAGAAAATTGTTCTGGTCGACGACGTCATGACCACCGGCGCCACCATCTTTTCTGCCGCGAAAACGCTGAAGCAAGCCGGCGCAGCGGAAGTCGTGGCTATCGTCGCGGCGCGCACCGATGCACCGGGACAGGACTGATCACATGTTCAACATCGTTCTCGTCGAACCTGAAATTCCACCGAACACCGGCAACGTGATTCGTCTCGCAGCCAACACCGGCTGCACGCTGCACCTGGTCGAGCCCTTGGGCTTCTCGATGGAAGACCGGCTGATGCGCCGCGCGGGCCTGGACTATCACGAGTACGCCAACGTCATCAAGCACGCGAACTGGCAGGCGTTTCTCGATACCTGCAAACCGGATGCCTCACGACTGTTCGCGCTGACGACCAAGGGCACGCGTTCGGTTCACGACGTGGCATTCGAGTCGGGCGACTGGCTGGTGTTCGGCTCCGAGACAAAAGGTCTTGCGCCGGAATTGCGCGACTCGCTGGACAGCTCGCAATGGCTCCGATTGCCGATGCTTGCAGGCCAGCGCAGTTTGAATCTTTCTAACGCGGTGGCGGTGACCGTGTTCGAGGCCTGGCGGCAAAACGGTTTCGGAACTTCGAGTTGACTAGACCCGCGCGACAGGCGCGTCGTCGACGCTCATTCGAACGCGCCAACCTTCGAACCAGACTTTGAGTCCGCGATATTTGTAGAGATACCGGATGCCGACGATGGCTGCCGCGAGTCCGCCCATCGCGCCGACGACGAGAGACCATCGCGGCCCGAATTTGTCGGCCACCCATCCCACGAGCGGAGCGCCGATTGGCGTGGTGCCCTGCAAAACGGCAAGGTAGATGGCCATCACACGACCGCGCATCGACGGCTCGGTGGACATTTGCATCGTGCCGTTCGCAGCCGTGGTGAATGTCTGTGCGCAAAGACCGACGACAACCAGCACGAAGCCGAACAACCAGTAATTCGGAAGCACGGCTGCGACCACCAAACCCACTCCGAAAACCGCCGCGCCGTTGATCATGATGCCCATGCGCGGCTTCTCGCGACGTGCAGCGAGCAGCGCGCCCGCAACCGATCCGATCGCCATGGTCGATGTGAGCAGGCCGTACTCATGCGCACCCGCGTGAAACACCGCCACCGCCATTGCCGAAATGAAGATCTGGAAATTCAAGCCGAAAGTGCCGATGAGGAACAGCATTACCAGCACCGTCGTCAAGTCCGGCCGGTTCAAGATGTACTTGAACCCGTCCGACAGTGTTCGCTTGGTCGGACGCGTTTTGTGCGTGTTGCGCATTTCCTCTGGCCTGAGCCGCGTCAGAGAAAACAGAACGGCTGCGAACGACGCAGCGTTCATGAGGAAAACCCAACCGGAACTCGCAACCGAAATCAGGATTCCGGCAACCGCAGGCCCGATCATTCGAGCCGCATTGAACGAAGTGGAGTTGAGGGCGACCGCGTTCGACAAATCTTTTTCGTCGACGAGATCGGACACGAATGTCTGGCGCGCCGGGGCGTCGAACGCGGTAACGCATCCGAGCAGTAGCGCGAACACGTAAACGTGCCAGAGCTTGGCCAAACCCGACAAGGTGAGCACGCCGAGCAGCAGCGCCAGCAGCCCCATGGCCGTCTGGGTCGCGAACAGCAGTTTGCGTTTGTCGAATCTGTCGGCTGCGTATCCGGTCAGCGGCAGCAAGAGAATTTGCGGGCCGAACTGCAGCGCCATCACGATGCCGACTGCGGTCGCGTTCTGATGCGTCAATTCGGTAAGCACCAACCAGTCCTGACCGACACGTTGCATCCATGTGCCGATGTTCGACACGATCGCGCCCATCGCCCAGAGGCGGTAGTTGTGATTGCGCAGTGAACGAAATGCGCCGGTCGAGGAGAAATTCATGACGCTACGACTTCAGGTACTACGGAGTTAAGTCCTACGCGTAGATCCGAATGAGCGACTCTGCGACGCATGCGGCCTTGTCCGAACCTTCGCGCTCGAAGGTGGCGCCGAAAGTGATCTGCTTGCCGTTGTTGTCGACCGCTTCGCAGGCCATAACCTCGAGGCGAAGTCGAATCCGGCAAGGCACAGGAACAGGCGACACGAAACGGACTTTGTTGAGTCCGTAGTTCAGCATCAGCTTGACGTTTCCGACTTCGAACTCTTTCGCGAGCAATTGCGGAAGCAGCGACAGCGTGAGAAATCCGTGTGCGATCGGGCCGCCGAACGGGCCGTGCTTTGCCTTTTCGACGTCGACATGAATCCATTGGTGGTCGCCAGTGGCCTTGGCGAAAAGGTTCACCTGATCCTGCGTGATCTCCTGCCAGTCGCTCAGCGCTATTTGCTGCCCGACAAGAGCGTCGAGCTCGTCGAATCCGACAACTTTCATTTATCGAGCCACGCGCAAATGTCGCGCCATTGCTCCAGGTCTTTTTCGACTCGGCTCGGAGCCACATCGAACACCGTGAGGCCGCGAGCCGCGAGGTGAATGTAGTTTTGCGTGTCGCGAAGATAGCCGAGCACAGGCAGCCCGAGACTTTCCACGAAGGCCCGCAGGTTATCGGCAGCAATGGTGCGCGAGTCCACGCGCATGCCGACGATACCCACCTGCATTTGAGATGCCTTGCGATGCTCGGCCAGCTGATCGAGGAAGGTTCGGGTGGCATAGATGTCGAAAATGCTGGGCTGCAGCGGAACGATCACCTTGTCGGCCATTTTCATGACATCGTTGAATCGCCAGCCGTGCAATCCGCCGGGGGTGTCGAGCACTACATGGCTCGTGCCCCTTGGAGGTTTGACGATCAGGTCGTTGGTGACTTCCCAGGTGGAAATCGGGTTCGCTGTGGGAGGACGCAGCCCCAGCCAGAGCTTGGCCGACTGCTGCCTGTCGGCGTCGCCCAGCATGACCGAGTGCCCTTGGCGGGCGAAGTATCCAGCGATATTGGTCGACAACGTCGATTTGCCGACGCCGCCTTTCGGATTGGCTACAACCACGACTGGCATGGAACCCCCAGGAATTTTTGTTGGAAGCCTATGTTATCGCGTCACCCGAAAACACCGGTTCGACGACCGCCTTGGGCCTCAACCCGCGTGCGCGAATCCGTCCCAGAGCAATTTGCAGCCGGTCAGGAACATGCCGCCGTAGACGAATTTGTAAAACAGGCTCTGATTGATGCGCCGGGCGATCTTCACGCCTACGACCACGCCGATCGGAGCGAACGGCAACAGCACGAGAGAGGTCGACATGTTCTTCAGGTCGATCAGCCCGAGCCATGCGTAGGGAATCCACTTGCCGACGTTCACGAAGAAAAACAGATACGCAACGGTTCCGGTGTAGATGAGCGGCGGCAGCTTCAGCGGAAGCAGATACGCATTGAGCGGCGGGCCACCGGCGTGTGAAATGAAGCTGGTAAAGCCGGAGATGGTGCTCATCGTCTTTCCCAGCCAGGTGGGAGGCGGAGGGCTGTTGGCACTTGGCGGGAACAGCAGGCGCTGCGCAAGAAACAGCAGCGTCACCGCACCGACAATGCCGGCCACGATATGAGCCGGCAAACGCGAAATCAGGAATGCACCGATGACGACGCCAAGCATTCCCCAAGGTAGAAGGAATCGCAGCAGCTTCCAGTCGACATCGCGGCGGAAAGCGTAGAGCCCCATCAGATCCATGACCAGCAGCAGCGGCAGAAAAATTGCCGCCGCTTGAGGCACTGGAATCGCGAGCGCCATGATCGGAACCGCAAGCGATCCGAAGCCTGCGCCAAACCCGCTCTTGCTGACGCCAAGCATCAGCACAGCGGGAATCGCGACGGCGTAGAAGGTCGGGTCGGTGATGTACTGCAGCACGGGAAATATCGATGCGACGGCAGCTCGCGGCCGCCCTCGCATGAAGATCGATGTTTAGACCCGTTCGAGAATAACCGCGATCCCCTGGCCGACACCAATACACATGGTGACCAGCGCGTAGCGTCCACCCGTGCGATGCAACTGGTTGACAGCAGTGGTCGCCAGACGCGCACCGCTCATGCCCAGCGGATGACCCAAAGCAATCGCACCGCCGTTGGGGTTCACGCGCGGGTCATCGTCCTGAATGCCGAGTTGGCGAAGCACGGCCAGACCTTGCGCTGCGAAGGCTTCGTTCAATTCGATCGTGTCCATCTGCTCGATCTTCAGACCGGTGAGCGCAAGAACTTTTTGCGTGGCTGGGAAAGGACCGATCCCCATCACGCGGGGAGCGACACCGGCAGTCGCCATACCGACAACGCGAGCGCGCGGGGTCAGGCCGTTTTTCTTCGCGGTGGCTTCATCGGCCAGGATGATCGCGCAAGCGCCATCGTTCACGCCCGATGCATTGCCTGCCGTGACCGTGCCGTCAGGACGCACGACGCCCTTGAGCTTCCCGAGCGATTCCATGCTGGTTTCGCGAGGATGCTCGTCTTTGGTCACGAGGACAGGATCGCCCTTCTTTTGCGCAACCGACACCGGTGTGATTTCGGAATCGAAGAAGCCAGACTTCTGCGATGCGACTGCCTTCAACTGCGAAGCGAGCGCCATCTTGTCCTGATCTTCACGATTGATGTTGTAGTCGGTCGCGACGTTTTCTGCGGTTTCGGGCATCGAATCGACACCGTACATCTGCTTCATGATCTTGTTGACGAAGCGCCAGCCGATGGTCGTGTCGTACACCGCGTTGTTGCGCGAGAAAGCGCTCTCGGCCTTCGGCATCACGAAGGGTGCGCGGCTCATGCTCTCGACGCCGCCGGCAATCATCATGGTGGCATCGCCTGAGCGAATCGCACGCGCGGCCGTGCCGAGCGCATCGAGGCCGGATCCGCACAAGCGGTTGATGGTGGCGCCGGGCATTTCCATCGGCATGCCAGCCAACAGCAGCGCCATGCGTGCCACGTTGCGGTTGTCTTCGCCCGCCTGATTCGCGCATCCGAAAATCACGTCGGTCACTGCCGCCCAATCGACGTTGGGATTGCGTGCCATGAGCGCTTTGAGCGGAACTGCGGCGAGGTCGTCGGTGCGCACCGAGCTGAGCGCTCCGCCGTAGCGGCCGATGGGGGTGCGGATCGCGTCGCAGATGAACGCCTGGCGGTTGTTGTCGGTCATGTTTGTCTTTCGCTTTTATGTAGATATAGGTGGGATCAAGCTGCGATCGGCAAGCCGATCATGGTCTGCAGTTCTTCATGCGACAGGCCATCGACCTTGTCGATCAGACGCAAACCCTTGGGTGTGCATTCGAGCGTTGCGATGTCGGAATAGATGCGCTTGACGCAGCCGATTCCGGTGAGCGGGTAGGTGCATTTCTCGACGACCTTGCTCTCGCCTTTTTTGGTGAGCAAATCCATCATCACCCAGGTTTCTTTAGCGCCGGTAGCAAGATCCATCGCACCGCCGACTGCGGGAATCGCATCTTTTTCGCCAGTGTGCCAATTGGCCAGATCGCCGGTGGCAGACACCTGGAACGCGCCGAGCACACAGATATCGAGGTGACCGCCGCGCATCATCGAGAAGCTGTCGGCGTGGTGAAAGAACGCGCCGCCGGGCAGCAGCGTGACCGGCTGCTTGCCCGCGTTGATCAGGTCGTAATCTTCCTCGCCTTGTGCTGGCGCCGGACCCATTCCGAGGATGCCGTTTTCGCTGTGGAGAATCACTTCCAGATCGGACGGAATATGGTTGGCCACCAGCGTCGGCATGCCGATGCCGAGGTTCACATAAGCGCCGTCGAAAATGTCTTTTGCGACTCGCTTGGCGAGTTCGTCTTTTGTGCGTCGTGTGTAGTTGTTCATGATTTATGCAGCCTTCTTGAGGCCGCCCGCGGCCGCATCTTTGAAACCACCTGCGGTGGTAGCCACGCGATCGATCTTCACGATCTTGCTCACGAAAATTCCCGGCGTCACGACGTTCTCGGGTTCGATCTGACCGAGTTCCACGATCTCGTGAACCGTGGCGATCGTCATCTTCGATGCGGTTGCCATGACCGGTCCGAAATTGCGTGCCGCTTTGCGATAAAGCAGATTGCCCCAGCGGTCGCCCACCTCGGCGCGGATCAAGGCCACATCGCCGTAGATCGGAAGTTCGAGCACGTAGTTTTTGCCGTTGATCTCGCGTGTTTCCTTGCCTTTCGCGAGTTCGGTGCCGTATCCGGAAGGCGTGAAGAATGCGCCTATGCCGGCACCTGCCGCGCGAATACGTTCAGCAAGATTTCCTTGAGGCACCAGTTCGAGCTCCAGCTTACCGCTGCGATACAGCTCGTCGAACACCCAGCTATCGGCCTGACGCGGGAAGCTGCAGATGACCTTGCGAACCTGACCGGCCTTCAGCAGTGCTGCCAGCCCCATATCGGCATTGCCGGCGTTGTTGTTCACCACTGTCAGGTCTTTTGCGCCCTGCGCAATCAGGCCGTCGATCAGTTCGTTGGGAATTCCTGCGGTGCCGAATCCACCGATCAGGACGGTGGAGCCGTCTTTCACGTCGGCGAGTGCCTCGGCGATGGAATTGGCGATCTTGTTGATCATCAGAGTCTCCGTTGATGAACCATTTGTTCGCACAGCGAACTCATGTTCGTATAATGAATTTATAGCGATTCTACGACCATGACCGAAGACCTCTCCGATGCGACCGATCAGCCATACCCAAAACCGGGGGATAGCTACGTGCAGTCGTTCGCTCGCGGGCTGGAAGTCATTCGGTCGTTCAGCGCCAAGGCTCCTCAGCAGACCTTGACCGAAGTCGCGAAGGAAAGCGGACTCACACGCGCCGGCGCAAGACGCATTCTGCTCACGCTACAGACACTCGGCTACGTCGGCACGGACGGCAAGCTCTTCTGGCTCACCCCGCGCATTCTCGATCTCGGCTTCGCCTATCTATCTTCGATGCCGATCTGGAGTCTGGCCGAACCCGCGATGGAGAAGATGGTCGCCGAGGTGCGCGAATCGAGTTCTGCTGCCGTGCTCGACGGCGGCGACATCATCTACGTGATTCGAATGCCGGTGCAAAAGATCATGCGCATCAGCCTGGGTGTGGGCTCGCGCTTGCCCGCTTACTGCACATCGCTTGGACGAGTACTGCTGGCCGATCTTCCGGACGAAGAAATTCTCGAGCGGCTCGCGATGCGTCCTCCTGAAGCGCTCACCCGTAGAACGCTCACGAGCATCGACGAGATAGTGGAAAAGATTCACGAGGTGCGCGAGCAAGGTTGGAGCTTGATCGACCAGGAACTGGAAGAAGGTCTGGTGTCGCTATCGGCGCCGATTTACGGCAAGAACGGTCGCGCAGTCGCTGCGTTGAACATCAGTGGGCAGGCGAATCGAACGAGCGCAAAAAAAATGCAGGCGAACATGCTGCCTGCATTGCTTGAAGCGTCGCGAGATATTTCGCGACTCCTTGGATTCAACTCGTAAACAAACTTTCTGACTTGGCTCAGGACTTCTTGAACCCTGCAACCAGAACCAAGCCACCGATCACCATTGCGCCGACGCTGAGCCACTGCGGAATGTTGAAGTTCTCTCGCTCATTCACTTTCAACTCGATCGGACCCACCTTGGCTGCGGTTTTTTCGTGCGTGAAACTGAAGCCGCCGGTCAGCAGACCTGCCAGCCCGACCAACAAAAGAATCACTCCGGTAATTCGCATTGCATTCATGTTTTCCCCCCAAATTTGTTTCTTAGCTAAGGGCCAAGCCCTGACTGCAATGTGACTCATCCGTGGGGATAAATCTGTAGGACGCGAGGCTTGCAAAACGTGCGTGCTAACCTCGAAATCAACCTTTCAACGCCATGTTCAATCCCTCCCAATCCGACGTTCGCCGCTTCTTCTGCTCGATTGCCGCCAAGGCCAAACGCCTCGAAGCCATGGAGCCGCTCGAATCGATCGCGGGCCAGTGGATCGTCGAGCACCCGGAGTACGAAACCGATCTGGCCGACGAGCAATCGGCGGTCGATCGTGTCTACGACGCCGAGGCCGGCAAATCGAATCCTTTCCTGCATCTGTCGATGCACCTTTCAATCAGCGAGCAGTGCAGCATCGACCAGCCTCATGGAATTCGGCAGGCTGTGGAATTGCTCGCCAAGCGTCGCGATTCGCTGCATGACGCGCATCACGAAGCCATGGAATGCCTCGGGCAAATGCTGTGGGAAAGCCAGCGAGCGGGTCGCCCGCCAGACGGCGCGGCTTACGTTGAATGCGTGCAGAAACGCGCTACGAAAGACTAGCTGGCAGCTCACGATCAGTTCTTGAGCAGCGAGTCGAACAGCGCCTTGATTCGCACAGCCTCCTCGCGAATCACCGACGCAAAATCGCGCACCGTCTGCGACACCGGGACGTCGCTTTTGAGCACCAGCCCCACCGGTTCGTCGACTCCAGAAGTCGGGATCTCCAGACGGCGTAATCGGCCAGAAAGCAACTCATCGAGCGCGGCACCTATGGGCGTAAACCACACCGCGTCCGACTGAAGCGTGAGCAGTCGAGCCACCGAGACTTCGAGCGTCTCGAGTCGCGCAGCGGGAAGATTCATCCCGAAGCTTTGAAGCAGTCGCGTCGTGTTGTGTCGCGGGATGGTTCCTTCGCCATAGACAGCCACCCTGTACTCGACGACGTCCTGCATCGACACGTTCTGCTTCTTGAGCAGCGGGTGTCCGCCGCGCACGAGCAAAACCAGCGGCTCGACGTACATCAATTCGAACGCAAGACCGACCATCAAATGCGGATCGGCCATACGACCGACCACGAGGTCGAGATCTCCGGTGCGCAGGTCTGCCAGCAATCTGGCGTTCTCGTCGGTGCGAACGCTGATCTGCGCATCGGGGGCGTGCTTGTGGAAGGCATCGAGCCCACCGGGAAGCAGGGCAGGCGCGACGCTGGGCAATGCGCCAACGCGGAGTCTGGGCGCGAGCTTTTGGGCGGACGGTGTGAGGGCATCCTGTGCCTTCGCGACCGCATCGAGCACCAGAAGCGCATGGCTCAATAGTTCTTCACCCGCGGAGGTGAGAGTGGCGCCGCGACGCCCGCGGTCGACCAGCCGCGCCCCGGTGATGGCCTCCAGTTCGGCAAGCGTTTTCGATACTGCGGGCTGGGTAAGCGACAGCTTGTCGGCGGCTCGCGCAAGGTTTCGCTCTTGAGCCACGGTAACGAGGCAGCGGAAATGACGAAGCTGAATCTGCATGACGGCGTGGCATTACCCGAAGTTATTGAATTCAAACAAAAATTCAATTTACATCAATAAAACTCATGGATAGAGTCGCGGCAGATAAAAATCGAGACGTTCAAGGAGACCTCATGTCGACACCCCCGAAAGCCAATCCGGCAGCGCTGCCCAACATCACGCCACGTGACTGGGCAAGCCACTCGCCCTACCTCTACCCCGGCTACAAATCGACCGGCAAGCGCGGTCCCACCAAACCTTTGATTCCGCTGAAAGCTGCCTTGGGCGAGTTGACCCAGCCGGTCTACGGCCACGATTCGATCGGCGAGCTGGACAACGACCTGACCCGGAACGCACGCAAGAACGGCGAGCCGATCGGCGAACGCATGGTCCTGGCCGGCCGAGTGCTCGACGAAGGCGGCAAACCGCTTCGCAACACCATGGTCGAACTATGGCAGGCCAACGCCTGCGGTCGCTACATCCACAAGGCCGATCAGCACGACGCTCCGCTGGACCCCAACTTTCTGGGCGCTGGCCGATGCCTCACCGACAACGACGGCAACTACCGCTTCCTCACGATCAAACCCGGCGCCTACCCATGGGGCAATCACGCCAACGCATGGCGTCCGCAGCACATTCACCTGTCATTGTTCGGTGAGCATTTCGCGAGCCGCTTGGTCACGCAAATGTATTTTCCCGGCGACCCATTATTGGAATACGACCCCATTTTTCAGGGCACGCCCGAACATGCGCGCTCGCGCCTGGTCGCCGACTTCACGCTCGATCTGACCGAAGAAAACTACGCGCTCGGCTACCACTTCGACATCGTCCTTCGCGGCGATAAAGAAACGCCTTTCGAGAACCGCCGTTAATTGCAGACCAGGAGAAAAACAATGGACAAACTCATGACTGGCCTGCAAAAAAGCTTCGGCCAAACCCCCTCGCAAACCGTCGGCCCGTACTTCGCGTATGGCCTCACGGCAACGCAATACAGCTACGACTTCGATCAACCCTTCGACGACATCGTCGCGTTCCCGGAAGCTGCCGGCGAACACATTCGCCTCGAAGGTCTGGTGATCGACGGCGACGGCAAAGTGATTCCCGACGCGATGATCGAGATCAGCCAGGCCGATTCGACCGGCAAGTATCCGAAGACCGTGGAAGAAACCAAGGCGCTGAATTTCCGCGCGTTCGGCCGAATGGGCACCGGAACCGATCGCGATGCGAAGTACTACTTCCAGACGGTCAAACCCGGCGTCGAATCACCGGGCGAGGCACCTCATATCAATGTGATCGTATCGATGCGCGGCATTCTGCTGCACGCGTTCACCCGCATCTATTTCGACGACGAATCGGCGGCCAACGCAACCGACGCCGTGCTGCAGTCGGTGCCGCAAGCACGTCGCGACACCCTGATCGCCAAGCGCGCGACCATCGGCGGGAAGACGGTTTATCGCTTCGACATTCATATGCAGGGCGACAAGGAAACCGTGTTCTTCGACGTCTGATCAAGACCCGTCGCCAGAAACAAAAAATGCACCCTAGGGTGCATTTTTTATGAGCGCCCCGAATAAGACACCGAGGACGCCGATGTATTGGTCTCAGTTGCGAACGAAGCGCGATTCAGGAACCGTTTTCAGGTGACCATCGAGCGATCCGACGTAGCCTGCCAACTCTTTCAGTTCCGAGTTGGTGAACTGCTTGGCCACCGCACCCATGACGCCGTTAGAGCGGCCCACTTGCGGGTTTTTCTCGATCTTGTACGACTTGAGCGCGACGTAGAGATAGTCGGCGTGCTGACCGGCAATCATCGGATAGCTGGGATCCAGCGGCTTGGAGAAGTTGTCGCCGTGACAGGCGACGCATTTGCCCTTGTCGAGCAGCGCCTGCTGGATTGACGTTGGCTTCTTGCTCACGGCGATCGTAGATGCTTCCTTGCCGGCTTCTGCACCGAGTTGGCTGTAATAAGCAGCCACGTTGGCGATGTCCTGCTCGGTGAGTGTGTCGGCGATAGCGCGCATCGTGGGATGCTTGCGGTCGCCCTTTTTGTACTCGTTCAGCGCAGCCGTGATGTAGCCGGCGCCCTGGCCAGCGATCATCGGGACTTTGTGAATTTCGGGGAAGCTCGCCTGATAACCAATGATGCTGTGGCAACCGACGCACATGGCGACCTTTTGCTCGCCAGCCTTGGCGTCGGGGACAATTTTTGCACTCTGAGCGGATGCCGTCGTGGCGGCGCCCAGCGCCGTGAAGGCTAAGGCAATGGCGTATATCGTGGTCAACAACTTGTTCATTTTTGCGCGCACAATCTGGCGGTAGTTCAGACTTGTAATCAACTTTTGATTATATGCATCCCATCTTCCCGCTAGCCGGGCAATCTTCATGAAATTCCAAGGTTCGCAGAATTACGTCGCCACGCAAGACCTGATGCTTGCCGTGAACGCCTCCATCACCCTCAAGCGCCCTCTCCTCGTAAAAGGCGAGCCGGGCACCGGCAAAACGATGCTGGCAGAAGAGGTCGCAGCGGCGCTGAAGCTGCCGTTGCTTCAATGGCACATCAAGTCCAGCACCAAGGCCCAACAAGGGCTATATGAGTACGACGCGGTCAGCCGACTGCGCGATTCACAGCTCGGGGACGAAAAGGTCAAGGACATCCAGAACTACATCGTGAAGGGCGTGCTCTGGCAGGCTTTCACCGCCGATGAGCCGGTCGCCTTGCTGATCGACGAGATCGACAAGGCCGATATCGAGTTTCCGAACGACCTGCTGCGCGAAATCGACCGGATGGAGTTCTATTGCTACGAAACCCGCGAGCTGATTCGTGCGAAACACCGCCCTGTCGTGTTCATCACCTCGAACAACGAGAAAGAACTCCCGGACGCGTTCCTGCGCCGCTGCTTTTTCCACTACATCAAATTTCCCGATGCAGAGACGATGCAAAAAATCGTCGATGTGCACTTTCCCGATCTGAAAAAGCAGCTGCTCACCGCAGCCATGAAGACCTTCTACGAGGTTCGAAATCTGCCGGGATTGAAGAAGAAACCATCGACCTCCGAACTGCTCGACTGGCTCAAGCTTTTGGTCGCCGAAGACATATCGGCCGATGCGCTGCAAAGCGCCGACGAGAAAGTCTCGGTGCCGCCACTCGTGGGCGCGCTTCTCAAGAATGAGCAGGATGTAACACTCTTCGAAAAACTCGTGTTCATGCAGCGCCATAATCGCTGACAACGGTGGCAGTCCAGGGCTTGCCATTTCTCTCTTACAGGAAAAACGGGCCAGCTCTCCGTCATCGACATGCCGTTCATAGATACAGTCACACTCACCGGCCAAAATCATGCGGTCCTCGAGCCGCTCACGCCGGATCATGGCGGCGACCTGGTCGCTGCTGCCAGCGACGGCGAGCTCTGGAAGCTTTGGTACACCGGTGTAGCGACACCCGATTCGATCGATGCATGGCTCGACAGCGCGCTGGCCATGAAGCGCGATCACGGCGCAATGCCCTTCGTGATTCGTAGAAAGACCGACGGGAAGGTCGTGGGCTCGACCCGATTTTTCAATGTCGACGAAAAGAATCGCCGACTCGAAATTGGCCACACCTGGTACAGCAAGAGCGCGCAACGCACCGGTATCAACACCGAAGCCAAGCTGATCATGCTGACTCACGCGTTCGAAAAGCTGAACTGCATCGCGGTGGAATTTCGCACCCACTGGTTCAACTTCGACAGCCGCGCCGCCATCGCGCGATTAGGTGCCAAACAAGACGGCGTGCTGCGAAATCATCAGATCGCGCCGAACGGCACGAAGCGCGATACCGTGGTGTTCAGCATCATCGACAGCGAATGGCCGACTGTGAAGGCGCATCTGCAATTTCTTCTGACCAAGCCGCGCCGTTCGTCGGGCGGCTGAAGATCAACCGATTTTTTCGACGCCGATGCTCAACGATTTTTTCTACACCTTGCGTGACGCCAAGCTGCCGGTTTCGGTCAAGGAGTATCTGACCCTGCTCGAAGCGCTGAAGTCCGATGTAGTGGGACCCGATTCCGATGGCGCCTGCAGCATCGACGACTTTTACTACCTCAGCCGCACAACGCTGGTGAAGGACGAAAAGCACTACGACAAGTTCGATCGCGCGTTTGCCTCGTATTTCAAGGGCGTGGAGCAGATTGCCGATTTCACGAAAGACGTGCCGCTCGAATGGCTTCGCAAAAACCTAGAACTCGAATTGAGTCCGGAAGAGAAAGCGAAGATCGAAACGATGGGCTGGGACGAGCTCATGGAGACGCTGAAAAAGCGTTTCGAAGAGCAGAAGGAACGTCATGAGGGCGGCAACAAATGGATAGGCACCGGCGGCACATCGCCCTTCGGCGCGAACGGATTCAATCCGCGCGGAATTCGAATCGGGCAGGATAAAAATCGCGGCAAGGGCGCGGTGAAGGTTTGGGATCAGCGTGCGTACAGAGACTACGACGACTCGCAGGAACTCGGCACCCGCAATATCAAGATGGCGCTGCGTCGACTGCGCAAATTCGCGCGGGAAGGCAACGACTACGAGCTCGATTTGCCCGATACGATTCGCGCGACTGCTGCCAACGCGGGCTATCTCGATATCAAGATGATTCCCGAGCGCCACAACAACGTGAAGGTGCTGCTGTTGATGGACGTGGGCGGCACCATGGACGATCACATCCAGCGTGTGGAGGAGTTGTTCTCGGCAACCAAGACCGAGTTCAAGCACCTCGAGTTCTATTACTTCCACAACTGCGTGTACGACTTCATGTGGAAGAACAATCGTCGCCGCTACGCCGAAAAGTTCGCGACCTGGGACATCATCCGCAAATACAACAAGGACTACAAACTCATCTTCGTCGGCGACGCCACGATGAGTCCGTACGAAATCCTGCAGCCCGGCGGAAGCGTCGAGTACAGCAACGAAGAAGCCGGCGCCGAATGGCTGCAACGGCTCACACATGCCTTCCCCAAATTCGCCTGGATCAATCCGGAGCCGCAAGGCGTCTGGCAATACCGCCAGAGCATTTCCGTGATCCAGCAGATCATGAGCCAGCGCATGTACCCGCTGACGCTCAAAGGGCTCGAAGAAGCCATGCGGATGTTGTCTAAGTGATGAAATGGTTCGCACGACTCATTCTTCTCCTGACCCCGCTTGCTCCGCTGGTGGCGCTAGCTCAGGACGCCGATAGCAGCGCAGCCACTTCGGCTAACGCAAATGCCGTCGCGCCGGCGGCATTCGATATCGACATTCGTGCGCCCGACGAAGTGCGCGGCATGCTCACCAGCTTCATCGAGCTTCAGCGGTACCGCGCGGTCACCGATCTCGACGATGCGGAACTCTCGCGACTTGTGTCACTGGCCGACGCGAACGTTCGCAATCTGCTCGGCACGCTGGGCTACTTCAATCCAAAAATCCTGATCACGCGAGATGCTGCAACCGGATCGAACTCGCCGACCAACCGGCCGCGCATCGTCATTGCCGTCGATCCCGGCGAGTTCACACGTATTGCCGATGTGAAGATCGAGTTCACCGGCGATATTGCGACATCCACCGACGCCGGTGTATCGAGTCAGCGAGACGACATCCGCAACAACTGGCGCCTTCCCGCAGGGCGGCGATTCACGCAGGACTCCTGGGACTCGGCGAAAAATCAGGCGCTGCGGCAACTCATCGCCAAGCGCTACCCCGCCGGAAAAATAGACAACAGCCTGGCCGATATCGATGCCGAGACAAAGCAGGCTCATCTGGGCCTGAAGCTCGACTCGGGTCGTGTGTACAAGCTCGGCAAGCTCGATGTACGCGGCGTGGATCGATACGACCCGCTGATCGTTCCGCGACTCGCACGTCTGTACGAAGGCGATATTTACGATCAGGACAAGATCCTCGAAGCGCAGCAGCGACTCGCCTCCAGCGGCTACTTCGATTCGGTGTTCATCTACGTCGATCCGAACGCAGACCCCGATGCCGCTCCGGTGCAGGTGCAACTCCGCGAAGCGCCGCTCAAGAAGGTGGTGTTCGGCCTTGGCTATGCGACCGATACCGGACCGCGCGCATCGGTAGAGCACACGATTCATCGTTTGCCGTGGCTCGGATGGCGCGCAGTCACCAAGCTTCAGATCGAATCGAAATCGCCATTCGCACAAACCGAGTGGACTGCGATTCCGGATCCGCAAGGTTGGCGCTGGAACGCACTCGGCCGGATAGAGCGACTCGACGACAACACACTGGTGACCAATTCCGCCAAGCTCCGATTCGGTCAATTCCAGGCCGGCGACAAGATCGATCGCAACATCTACGCGCAGTTCGACAGCTCGAACGTGAAAAGCGCGGTGCCCGGCATCGCGGTGGCTGACACCGGCGACGGCAAGGCGATCTCGGCCAACTACGTCTGGAGCGGTCGCTACTACGACGCGCTGCCGTTCCCCACTCGCGGATACGGCATCGGATTCGAAGGCGGTGGCGGCTACACGCTCAGCGGATCGAAGCAGCCTTTCGTTCGCGGCGTCGCCAAAGGTTTGACCATCATTCCGCTAAGTCCCACAACGGGGCGGATTGCATTGCGTGCCGAAGGCGCCGCGGTGATTGGAGCGAACAACGCGCGCGTTCCGTCAGCACTGCTGTTCCGTACCGGCGGCGACACCACGGTACGTGGCTACGGTTATCGCGATATCGGCGTGCCGCTTGCCGGAGGTGTGATCGGTCCCGGTCGATACATGACCAACGGCAGCGTCGAATGGCAACGCCCGATCTTCTCGGGCGGCCTCGCAACCGATTGGGAAACCACGCTGTTCGTCGACGCCGGTTCGGTCGCAGACAAACCGCAGGACATGTCGCTCAAGGTGGGCGTCGGCGCAGGCGCGCGATGGAAGAGCCCCATCGGGCCATTGCAAATGGATGTGGCCTACGGCATTCAGGCCAAAGCCGTACGCCTTCACTTGAGCGTGGGATTCGTTTTCTGATGAACACGCCAGTCAATACAACTCCTACCCCCAAGTCACCGAAGCCACAGACGCGGTGGACGTTCTCGTCGGTGATCTTCGCGATTCTTGCGACGATCGCGGTGCTGATCCTGATCGCGTTCGGCGGCGCTTGGGTGTGGTCGGGCAGTGCAGGATCGCTGGAAACCGCTCTCAATCTCGCGGCACGTTATCAGCCGATTCAGGCGAGTGGCATTGTCGGATCGCTGCGAGGCGGTGGATCCGTCGCCGATCTGACGTGGGAGCAAAACGGAATCCGGGTGCATGTTCGAAACGCCGAACTGTCCTGGCAGCCGCTGGCGCTGATCAATCGCACCATCAAGCTGGATCGTCTTTCGGCAGCGTCTATCGAATTGATCGATTCGAAGCCGCCGTCGGGTCAGCGATCACCTCCGCCCACATCGATTGCATTGCCCATCGACGTGGTCATCGCTGATTTGAACCTGGGATCCTTCAGCTATCGCAGCGGAACGGCAGCGCCCACGGTCGCAACCAACATCACGGCGAGCTATGCGTATCAAACGTTTGCGCATTCGCTCAATCTGAAGGGAATCACGGTCGCTCGCGGCACCTACGATGCACGAGTCACTCTGGGCGCGCGCGGCGAATTGCCTTTGTCGGCAACGATCAACGGACAGGTGGAAACGCCGGCTTCGAATCCGCGTGGGCAAGCTGTGACCGTGGCGGTGAACGCAACCATCAAGGGCCCGTTGCGCGATCTTTCCATCGAAGCCGCCGTTCGCGACACGACGACCGCAGCAGACTCGACACACGCCGACGTGAAAGCCCGAGTGAAGGCATGGGACCCGCAACCGCTTGTTCAGGCCAACGCCGATTTCCGCGATTTCGATGTGTCCGGATTCGTCGCCAGCGCGCCTCGCACCCAGTTGTCCGGCAACGTGCGAGTCGAGCCGGTCGCGAACGCAGACCAGGTGTGGAACGTCGCTGCGCAAATCAAAAATGCAATTGCAGGGCCTTGGGACAAACAGCGTCTTCCGGTGGCCGATCTGATCGCGCAAGGACAGTGGCGAGATGGAGTCGTGGCGATTGAATCGCTCACCGCAAAGACCTCGAATGCACAGTCGTCGGGTGAGATGCAGCTCTCTGGCCAATGGTCGAAGGCTGCGTGGGATGCGAAAGCAGTCGTGCGCAACATCGATCCCGCATCGCTCTACTCGACCCTGGCGAGCGATTCGGTTTCCGGCACTGCGAACGCGCAAACGGTAGGTGCGGGCACGGCGAACGGCGCGATCAAGTTCGACCTGGGTTTGAAATCGAACAGCGGCACTCGAGCTGTCGCGCGCAAAGGATTGCTGGCAGATATTCGCTTGAAAGAAATCATCGCGAACGGGCAGTGGCGCGGCGAACCGGTGAGCCGCTCGACCGGCACGCTCACACTATCCAGGCTGCTGGTCACTACCGACGATGCACGCCTCGAAGGTCGCGCCGAAGTGCAGCCATCTCAGCGCGGCGGATCCGCACAACTCAGCCTGAGCGCACCGGGCATCAGCGCGCGAGTCGATGGCGATTTGCGCGCAAGCACCGGCGCAGGCAAGGCCGACCTGCGCGCCACCGACATCGGCACTGCGATCGCGTGGCTTCAGAAGTTGCCGGGCATTGCAGGCATTCCCGAGATTGCCAAACTGCAGGCGTCTGCGTTCAAAGGAAACGCCAGCGTCGACGGCCAATGGCAAGGCGGCTGGCGAAACCCTGCCATCGTGGCCAAAGCGAATGTGCAATCGCTCGACGTTCTACTGAGCGACGTAGCGACCCGGCTTCGTAACGTTTCGCTCGACGCCAATGGAACGCTCGCCGACATGCGATTCGCGCTGAAAGGCGAAGCGCAACAAGGTGCTCGCAAGCTCACCGTCGATACCGCCTTCAAGGCGGGCGAAGTAGTGGGCGGTTGGCAAGGCGAGGTGTCGACGCTGGGCCTGACCTTGCAGGATCCTGCGCTGAACGCGGGCACATGGCGGGTTGCAAAAGACGCGGCGCCGACCGCGTTCAGATGGAACGCAGGCACCCTCGAAGTGTCGTCGGGCAAGGCACAACTTTTCGCGCCGAGCGCCAATGCCGCGCCGGCTTTGATTCGATGGGAGCCGATCGCGTACGGCGCCGGATCGCTCAAGACTGCCGGACATATCGACGGTCTTCCGCTTGCGTGGATAGAGCTCTTCCAGAAACCCGGCGATTCCAAACTCGGCATCACCGGCGACCTGATCTTCGGCGGGCAATGGGATGTGTCGCTCGGAAACTCGATGCAGATCACCGCATCGCTGGCGCGTACCGGCGGAGATATTTCGATGCTGGCCGAGAACGTCGATGGCGGATCGACCCGCGTCGTAGCAGGCGTCAAGCAGGCGAAGGTGACGGTCACCAGCAACGGCGAGCGTGTGCAGGCAGACCTGCTCTGGGATTCGGAACGTGCGGGATCGGCAAGTGGGCATCTGGCGACCCGATTGGCGCATCTGGAAACCGGTTGGCAATGGCCTGCAGACGCACCGCTCGAAGGCGATCTGAAAGCGCAGCTTCCGCGTGTCGGCATCTGGTCGCAACTCGCTCCGCCGGGATGGCGTCTGCGCGGATCGCTGCTTGCGAACGTGACCGTGGCCGGCACACGTTCCGCACCGCAACTCGGTGGAACACTGCAGGCCGACGATCTCGCGTTGCGCTCTATCGTGGATGGCATCGAGCTCACCAACGGGCGGCTGCGAGCCACGCTCGACGGCACCCGCATGCGCATCGAGGAATTCAGTCTGGAGGGCGGCGGCCCTAAGGGCACCGGCGGCAAGCTCACCGCCACAGGCCAGGCCGGATGGGTCGATGGCAAACCTCAAGTGCAACTGCAAGCTACGCTCGCCAAGCTGCATGCGAGCATCAGATCGGATCGAGAACTCACCGTGTCGGGCACCATCGATGGCCGTGTCGATGCGCAGGCCGCCATGGTGCGCGGACAACTCACTGTCGATCAGGCACGAATCATCCTGCCCGCGGAAGACACGCCTGCGTTGGGCGACGACGTCGTAGTTCGAACGGCGAACACCGTCGCTGCCGGCAAGGATGCGCCAGCCAAGACCGCCGACGTCCCTGCACCGGAATCCACGCGCACCATCGATCTGAACGTGAAGATCGATCTGGGGCGAGACTTCCGGATCACGGGCAAGGGCATCGATACGCGCGCCCGCGGCACGCTGGAGATTGCAGGCACATCGCTCGGCAGCCCGCGCATCACCGGCACGGTGCAAACTTTCGGCGGCGAATACCGCGCTTACGGTCAGCGGCTCGATGTGGAAACCGGCGTGATCCGATTCACCGGGTCACCCACCAATCCGTCGCTCGACATTCTGGCGATCAGGCCCAACATGACCCAGCGAGTGGGCGTGCAGATCACCGGCACTGCGCTGCTGCCTCGCGTGCGCCTGTACTCGTCTCCAGCGCTCACCGATGCGGAAACCTTGTCGTGGCTCGTGGTGGGCCGTGCGTCGGCTAGCGGCGGCGCGGAAGCCGCCTTGCTGCAGCAGGCAGCTGTCGCACTGCTGGGCAGCAAAAACTCGGCCACGTCGGGTGGCATCGCGTCGGCGTTCGGGCTAGACGAACTTTCGTTCCGTGGATCTTCTACTTCGACTTCCGACGGCACTGCATCCGGTGGTGCAGTCACGCTAGGCAAACGCTTCTCGCGAAACTTCTATGCCGCGTACGAACGCAGCTTGTCAGGAGCGTTGGGCACTCTGTTCGTGTTCTACGACCTAACGCAGCGCATCACCTTGCGCGGACAGGCCGGTCAGCAAAGCGCCGTAGATTTGATCTACACGCTCCAGTACGACTGACGCCAGGCGGTCGAACCCGCGCCAATTACAATGCCGTGCGTCCCTCGCGACGCCGTCATGACGAAGCCGATCTGCGCTTCCGAAGACATCTCGCCGTAGCACAATGGATAGTGCGCATGCCTCCTAAGCGTGAAATACAGGTTCGATTCCTGTCGGCGGGACCACCGACTGCCCCGATTCCATAATTGCCGAAACTCACGGAGTTCCATATGCCGCATATGCCGCGATTAGCTCAGTTGATCACACTGGTCTTGGCACTCGCGCTATTGCCTTCGTCGGCTGTCTTCGCACAAACGTCCGATGTCGATCTACCCGACACGAAATCCGCAGGACGCACCGAGTATTCATACGGAAGCGACCCGCTTCAGAAGCTCGACTTCTGGAAACCCTCCTCCACCAAACCCGTGCCTCTCATCGTCTTCGTTCACGGCGGCGGATGGAAGCGCGGCGACAAGCGAAATGCCACCGGATCTGCGAAGGTGGAACATTTGACCGGCATGGGTTACGCGTTCGCATCGGTCAACTACCGACTGGTTCCGTCTGCGACGGTAGAGCAGCAGGCGAGCGACGTGGCCGCGTCGCTCGCGTGGATGAAATCAAATGCAGCGCGACTCGGCATCGATGCAACTCGAATCGTGTTGATGGGACACAGCGCCGGCGCGCATCTGGTCGCGCTGATCGGAACCGATCCGAAATATTTGACCGAATCGGGAATGTCGTTTTCAGATCTGCGCGGAATCGTTGCGCTCGACGGCGCCGCTTACGACGTTCCGCAGCAAGTCGCGCAAGCCGGACGCCTCATGCGTGACACCTACGCGCAGGCGTTCGGCAGCGATCCTGCGCGACAGCGCGTCTTGTCGCCGACGCTACAAGCCGGCGCGCCCAACGCTTCCACGTTTCTGATCGTGCATATCGACCGCGCCGACGGCACGGCGCAATCGGAAGCGCTGTCTCGGGCGCTGGTGCAGGCAGGATCCGAAGTGCAGCTGTACGCCGTAGACAGCAAGGGCTTGCGTGGACACATGGAAATCAATCGATCGCTCGGAAGCAGCGACTATCCCCCGACTGCGGTGCTGGACGCATGGCTGCGCAAGGTTGTTCCCACCGGGCAGTGATCTGTTGAATCGATGCCCAATTAGCCGCAAAACCGCGCGGTTTCAATTGGATTCATGAGCACAGCTCATGTACGAATGCGGCTTTTGCCCCCTAGTTGTACGCGCGATGCACGGATAAATTGAACCGATCATTCGAAAGGTTCATATGAAAAACTTCTGCTGCACACTTTTTGCCACCCTGTTCGCGATGGAGCCTTCGGCTCAGGCAGTCACGCCATCTGCTGCGTCGCAATCGACTATTTCGAGCGCAGCGCAGATGGTGATTCGCGCCGCCGGCAGCACCGCTTCGGCGAAAGGGCCTGAGCAATTCTTCACCGGCCCGGTTCGGGTCGACATGCTTCAACCCACTACGGCTCCGTCGCGTACATCGGTCGGCGCGGTCACCTTCGAGCCGGGCTCGCGGTCTGCCTGGCATACGCACCCGCTGGGCCAGACCCTGATCGTGATGACCGGGACCGGATGGGTACAGCAGGAGGGCGCGGCGAAGCAGCTCATCAAACCAGGCGATGTGATCTGGACGCCGCCCGGTGTGAAGCACTGGCACGGCGCGACCTCGACCACTGGAATGACCCACTACGCGATCACCGAGGCGCTCGATGGGAAGAACGTCGACTGGATGGAGAAAGTCAGCGACGAGATCTATATCCGCTAATTCGCGGCCGGATATAGAACCGAACCCGACACGCCGATCCAGGTTCACCGAACGATTTCATCTTCACGAGGATTCCATGAAAAAACTCCTTTCGCTTCTACCCTTTCTTTCTGCATCTTTTATGGTTCCAGCAGACGCGCAGACCGGCGCGACCGGTTCCACCGCCACCCCATCAGGCGCGGTGACGTACGAGACAGTTCGCAGCGTGTCGCCCGCGCTCGAAAAGTACACGCAGACTACGGTCCTCGGCGATCTGTGGAAACGCACCGAATTGAGCCCTCGTGATCGAAGCATCGTGACTTTGGCTGCGTTGGTGTCGCGCAATCAAACCAGCGAAATGGATTTTCATTTCAAGCGTGCACTCGACAACGGGGTGAAGCCTGCCGAAATTTCCGAATTGATCACTCACCTCGCTTTCTATTCCGGCTGGGCCAACGCGATGTCGGCAGTGAGCTTTGCGAGTCAGGTTTTCAAGGAACGAAACATCCCCGCCAGCGCCATACCGTCTGCATCGCCCAAACTGATGACGCTGAACGAGGCTGCCGATTCCGTGCGTGCCAAAGGCGTCGCGGACAACGCCAGTTCTGCATCGCCAGGATTGGTTCAGTTTACGAATGGCGTTCTGTTTCGCGATCTTTGGTTGCGGCCCGATCTTGCGCCGCGCGATCGCAGCCTGGTGACCTACAGCGCATTGATTGCGACAGGACAGGTGGCGCAGATTCCGTATCACCTGAATCGCGCACTGGATAGCGGCCTGAAAAAAGAGGAGGCGCAGGAAGTCGTCGCGCACCTCGCGTTTTATTCGGGATGGCCCAGCGCATTCACCGCGATGCCCGTGGTGAAAGAAGTTTTTTCGAAGCGTTCTTCGTAGCAAGTCGCCGCTTCGACCATGTAAAAACTTGAGCGGTTTCATGGGTTTAAGAAGCAAGGGTTTAACAAGCGAAAAATTCCATTAGCAAGCATTACCGATGCATTTCGGGCACTTCTCCTACGCGCAACCTTGCCTCCTAGTTGCCAAACTGTAGGAGCAATGAACAAAACGAAACCACGATGGAACACAAAATGGAAGAATCAATCGATATCGCTCTCACAAGGAGAGATCTGATGATCGCCAGCGCCGCTACAGTTGCGGCGACTGCTATAGCCACCAACGAGGCAGTTGCCGCTGAAACGCCCATGACTACAGCATCAGGTTCTACGCCTGCTCCTATACCGAACGCGGTTCCGTTGACGCTTAGCGTGAACGGCAAATCGCAAACACTTCAGGTCGACACACGCACCACGCTGCTCGATGTGCTTCGCGAGAACCTGCATCTCACGGGCACCAAGAAAGGTTGCGATCACGGACAGTGCGGGGCCTGCACCATTCTTCTGGATGGCCGAAGAATCAACTCGTGTCTGACGCTGGCCGTGATGCACGAAGGCGCGTCCATTACCACCATCGAAGGTCTCGGCACGCCGGGCAATCTGCATCCGATGCAGGCCGCTTTCGTGAAGCACGACGGCTACCAGTGCGGTTACTGCACACCCGGTCAGATCTGCTCTGCCGTCGGAGTGATCGACGAAATCAAGCGCGGTATTCCCAGCCATGTAAGCGGCGATCTGAATGCGCAGCCATTGCTGTCGCCCACAGAAATGCGCGAGCGCATGAGCGGCAACATCTGCCGTTGCGGCGCGTACTCGAACATCATCGATGCAATGAGTGAAGTGGCGGGGGTGAAGTCATGAAAGAGTTCACCTACGAGAAAGCTCGCACGCCTGCCGATGCGGCAAAGGCTGCGGCCACTATTCCTGGCGCTCGCTTCATTGCAGGCGGCACCAATCTGATCGACCTGATGAAGCTGCAGATCGAAACACCTGCGCATTTGATCGACGTGAATGGTCTGTCGCTAGACAAGATCGAGCCGACGAGCAACGGCGGACTTCGCATCGGCGCGCTGGTTCGCAATACCGACCTGGCGGCAGATGCGCGAGTGCGGCGCGACTACGGCGTGCTGTCTCGCGCTTTGCTGGCCGGTGCGTCCGGGCAATTGCGCAACAAGGCGACCACTGCAGGCAATCTGCTCCAGCGCACACGTTGCCCGTACTTCTACGACACCAACATGCCGTGCAACAAACGCACGCCCGGAAGCGGCTGCTCTGCCATCGGTGGCTACAGCCGCCAGCTGGCAGTGGTCGGAACCAGCGAAGCCTGCATCGCGACGCATCCGAGCGATATGGCCGTTGCCATGCGAGTACTCGACGCAACTGTCGAAACCGTAAAGCCAGACGGCAGTACGCGCGTCATTCCGATTGCTTCGTTTCACAAGTTGCCGGGCAACACGCCGCACATCGAAACCGATCTCGCCAAAGGCGAATTGATCACCTCGGTCACCTTGCCGGCACCGGTGGGCGGCAAGCAGATCTATCGCAAAGTTCGCGACAGGTCTTCCTATGCATTCGCACTTATTTCGGTAGCAGGCGTGGTTCAGCCTAACGGTTCCGCAAAGATTGCAGTGGGCGGCGTTGCACATAAGCCCTGGCGTGTCGAAGCTGCGGAAACGCAAGGGCCAGCGAACGCAAAAGCAATCAGCGGCAAGCTGTTCGAAGGCGCAAAACCTTCGAACGAAAACGCATTCAAGATCACCCTGACCGAACGCACGATTGCTTCTGTGTTGGCGGAAGCGAGGACTTAAGTCATGAAATTCGATACACCCGCAACCACCAACCCGATCGACCAGTTGAAGGTCATCGGAAAACCTACCGACCGTATCGATGGGCCGCTGAAGACCACCGGGCAGGCACCGTACGCCTACGAGCGTCATGACGTCGCGCAGAATCAGGCATACGGATACATCGTTGGCGCAGGAATTGCCAAAGGACGCATCGCTTCGATGAACACGAGAGCGGCTCGTTCCGCCCCCGGCGTTATCGGCGTGATCACCTCGCGAAACGCCGGCAAGCTCGGCAAGGGAAAGATGAACACCGCGAAGCTGCTGGGCGGCCCTGTCATCGACCACTACCATCAAGCTATTGCGATCGTCGTAGCGGAAACCTTCGAGCAGGCTCGCTCAGCAGCGTCGTTGATAGATGTGAAGTACGAGAAGCGCGAGGGTGCATTCGATCTGGCCGAAGAACGCGACTCCGCCAAAAAACCGAAGGAGGGAGACAGCCCTTCGGAAACGAATGTTGGCGACTTCGACGGTGCGTTCGATAGCGCAGCGGTCAAGCTCGACACCACCTACACCACCCCGGATCATTCGCACGCGATGATGGAGCCACAGGCTTCGATTGCGGAATGGAAAGGCGATCAGCTCACCGTCTGGTTGTCCAATCAGATGATTGCCTGGACAAAGGGCGACCTGGCGAGGACTCTCGGCATTCCTGCGGGCAACGTGCGATTGATCTCTCCCTTTATCGGCGGCGGTTTCGGCGGCAAGCTGTTTCTGCGCTCGGACACCTTGATGGCTGCAGTGGCCGCGCGCGCGGTGAAGCGCCCCGTGAAAGTGGCACTTGCACGTCCGTTCATCATGAACAACACGACGCACCGTCCGGCCACCATTCAGCGTATTCGAATCGGCGCGGGCAACGACGGAAAAATCACCGCCATTGGTCACGAATCGTGGTCGGGCGACCTGCCTGGCGGCGGCCCCGAAACGGCGGTCATGCAGACGCGGCTTCTTTATGCAGGTGCGAATCGAATGACCAAAATGCGTCTCGCGGTGCTCGATCTTCCGGAAGGAAACGCGATGCGCGCACCTGGCGAGGCACCCGGTTTGATGGCGCTCGAAATAGCGATGGATGAACTGGCCGAGCGTCTCAAGATGGATCCGATCAAGCTGCGCGCGATCAACGACACGCAGGTCGATCCCGAGAAGCCGGAGCGCAAGTTCTCGCAACGCCAGTTGATCGAGTGCATGAACATCGGCGCCGAAAAGTTCGGCTGGGCTCAGCGCAACATGACGCCGGGAACTCGGCGTGACGGTCGTTGGCTCGTCGGCATCGGCGTTGCCGCCGCGTTTCGCAACAACATGGTCATGAAATCGGGAGCTCGTGCCAAAGTCGACAGCCGCGGCATGGTCACCATCGAAACCGATATGACCGACATCGGGACCGGCACGTACACGATCATTGCGCAGACCGCTGCAGAAATGATGGGCGTGCCCCTCAACATGGTCGATGTGAAACTGGGCGATTCATCTTTCCCTGTCTCCGCCGGATCGGGTGGTCAGTGGGGCGCGAACAGTTCGACTGCTGGCGTGTACGCGGCATGCGCGAAGTTGCGCCAGGCCATCCTGCAGAAGAACAACATCCCAGCAACCAGCGCGCTGTTCGCAGATGGAAAGATCATGGCCAACGGAACCAGCATCACCCTGGCTCAGGCAGCCGGCGCAGATGGCGTGGTTGCAGAAGACAAGATGGAATACGGCGATCTGGACAAGAAATTCCAGCAGTCCACATTCGGTGCTCACTTCGTGGAAGTCGGGGTCGACATGTCCTCGGGCGAGATTCGCGTTCGCCGCATGCTGGCGGTATGTGCGGCGGGTCGGATCTTGAACCCGAAGGCAGCGCGCAGTCAGGTGATCGGCGCAATGACCATGGGTGTGGGCGCAGCGTTGATGGAAGAGCTGGCGGTAGACAAGCGTCACGGCTTTTTCGTGAACCACGATCTGGCGGGATACGAAGTGCCGGTGCACGCCGACATTCCGCATCAGGAAGTGATTTTCCTCGACGAGACCGATCCGATGTCTTCGCCGATGAAGGCGAAGGGCGTGGGCGAGCTTGGTATTTGCGGTGTAGCGGCGGCGGTGGCGAATGCCATTTACAACGCGACCGGGGTGCGGGTTCGCGACTATCCGATCACGCTCGACAAGCTCATCGATCACCTGCCTGCCAGCGCTTGAGATCGACGGTGTGAAGGTTTATTCGGCCTTCACACCCCCAGCCTGAATCACATCGCGCCAGCGAACGATTTCGGTCTCGATCAATTTTGCAAAAACAGCAGGCGAATTCGGTGTCGCCTCGGCGCCTTCGCTTGCGAGTCGAGTCGCAATTTCCGGCGATCCGAGCATGTCGTTGATCTGCTTGTTCAGCTTGGTGATGATGGCTTGCGGCGTTCCCGCAGGCGCGACGACGCCGTACCACTGATCAGCTTCGAAGCCGGGATAACCGGTCTCGGCGACAGTGGGCAAATCCGGCACTGCCTTGACCCGATTCGGCGACGACACCGCAATCGCACGAAGCTTGCCGGCCTTCACCTGCTCGATGACTGCCGGCACTCCGGTGAACATGAGTTGGATCTGTCCCGCGACCAGATCGGTCACCGCAGGCGCTGTGCCTTTGTAGGGCACATGTTGCATCTGTGTGCCTGTTTGGAGCTTGAAGTATTCGGTCGCGATATGCGCCGCGCTTCCGTTTCCGCCTGAGCCGAAGTTGATCTTGTTCGGATTGGCTTTGGCATAAGCGACCAGTTCTTTCACCGTTTTCGCGGGCACCGATGGATGTACGACCAGCATGTTCGGCACCCGCGCTACCCAGGCCACCGCCGCGAAGCTCTTGAAGGGATCGTAGGGTAGCTTGGGATACAGCGATGGCGTGACCGCCAGCGTACCGATATGCCCCATCAACAGCGTGTAGCCGTCGGCAGGCGCTTTAGCGACCTTGTCTGCACCTATGCTTCCGCCTGCCCCGGGTACGTTGTCGATCAACACCGACTGCCCCCATGCCTGCGTGAGTTGCTGGCCGATGGTGCGACCGAGGATGTCGGTCGATCCGCCCGGCGTGAACGGCACCACGAGGCGAATCAATTTGCTGGGGTACGTCTGCGCAGCGTCTTGGGCCATGGCCCATGCGGACACCAGACTCGATGCGCATGCCGCTAGCAAATTTCTGTTGAAGTTACGGCGGTTGGTGTCTGACTGTCGCTGTGCCTTATTCATGCCTCGTCTCCTGTCGTTTTCTGTTGTTTTCTGTTGTTCCGGTCCTTGCGGGGACTCTCGTCGGAGTATGCGGCGATACGCGCCGCAACGGACGGCGGCCGCGATGCGACTTCTCGCCATGGCCATGCGTTTTTTCTATAAGGGTTGCCCCTCGATTGCGTGCTGATTTCGTGTACCGTCTAACCAGAATTCCAATCCCGAGTCCAAGGATCGATGTGCCTTCTTCCCCTTCTCTCTCCTTTTCCTCAACTTCATCGAACGCATCCGTATCGACCACCGCGCTAGTCCTGATCGATGTCTTCGACGCGAACGCGCGCGAAGCGAGCGCAACGAATAAAGCGCTTGAAAAACTGCTTGCGCAGGCGCGTCTGGCAGGCGTGTTCACAGTGTTCTTGCGGCCGGTCTCGGCAAAAGGCTTGGTCGATTCCGGATCCTTCGCAACCAAAGTCGCGTCGAGCCTCATACCGCAAGACACCTACAGCGAGGTCATCGTCGATTACGCGGGGGGCAGCGCGTTCGGCGCATCGGCATTGCCGCTCATGCTGCGCGCCAACGGCATCCAGACACTGGTGATCGCAGGCAACGACAAATCGCTCGATGCGACCTGTACCGCACGCGATGCGATAGCTCGCGGGTTGCAAGTGCACATAGTCGAAGACGCGCTGCTTTCATCCAATGCGAGACTCAACGGCGCGAGCATCGTGACGACCGCATTCATAGCAGAGCAATGGCCAGCCGCAGAAGAATCTGCCACCGACAGATCGTGGAAACCGCAAGCCAAAAAAGACCAGCTCCTCCGCACACTGGCCGATCGTATCGTGCCCTCGCACACCGCTTTGGTCATCGTCGACATGCAGAACGATTTCTGCTTCGACCCGCGCCGAAAGGAAGGCGATCCCGACTCGATGCCGCTGGTCACCCAGGCAGCGGAACGCACACCTGCTCTCCTCGAAGCCGCGCGCGAGGCCGGCGTTACCGTGGCACATGTGCATGCGGAATACGGACTGCGAGTACGCGCGCCGGGATCGCCGTGGCGCTACCCGAGTACGAAGACATTCGAGAGCGCTGCCTTCAGCGCATCGGCTGCCGAGATCACGACCGACCAAGCCATTCCGATCGATGAACTCGAACTCTGCAAACCAGGAAGCCGAGGCGCGCAGATCATCGATTCGCTCACGCCCATCGACGGCGAAATCGATATTCGGAAGCATCGCTTCAGCGCGTTCGTCGATACACCGCTAGACGCGATCCTGAAACGCAACGGCATTCGCACAATCGTGTTCGCGGGGGTCACGACCCACTGCTGCATCGAGTCGACTGCGCGCGATGCGGCCATGCTGGACTACTACGTCGTCATTGCAGAAGACTGCGTCGGATCGAAAGATGCTGTTCGAGAACTGCACGACACATCGCTTGCCGTGATGCGCGCGTACTTTGGCCTTGTCGAGCCCTCGCAATCGATCGTGGACTGCTGGAAACAATAGTCGAGCGGCGAAAAACCTCTACCTTGCGCTCGGCAAATTTATTAGGCAGTATGCTGTCAATTCCGTCGTATCCATCAGATTCGGCGAGTCCTGAATCATTTGTGGGAGATCGCCTTGCCCGAAGTCAATCACCGAATCGAACCCTTCATGGGTTGCAATCTGAGCGTCCACCGAAGTGGAACCGGCGAAACACTCATGTGGCTGCACGGCGCAGGCGGAGCGCCGAGCTGGGCACCTTTCATGGGAAAACTCGCGGAGAGTTTCGACACCATCGTGCCTGAGCATCCCGGCTTCGGTCATTCGAGCAAGCCCGACTGGCTCGACAACCTGCAAGACCTCGCTTACTTCTATCTCGATTTCATCGCAGCCAACAAGCTCGAGAACATCCATTTGGTCGGCACATCCCTGGGTGGATGGCTGGCCTGCGAAATCGCGATCCGCGACAGCAGCGCAATCAAGTCGCTCACACTGGTTGCACCGGCCGGCATTCATGTTCAAGGCGTGCCGACACCTGATACGTTTTTGTGGACGCCCGAGGAACAGGTTCGCAACGCGTTCTCGAATCAGGCCATCGCAGATGCTGCGCTCGCGCGCGTACCTACCGAAGCAGAAGTCGAGATGAAGTTGCGCAACGCTCTCACGGTTGCGCTACTCGCCTGGAAGCCGCGTTTCTACAACCCGCATCTTTCGAAATGGCTGCATCGCATCGATGTGCCCACGCATCTCATCTGGGGCGAGGACGACAAGATCATTCCTTACGCTTATGCCGATGCGTTCAAGAGCCTGATTCCGCATCTCGAATTCACATCGATTCCCGAGTGCGGTCACCTGCCGCATGCGGAGAAGCCGGACGTCTACGTCAAGGCCATCGGCGATTTCATCCGGAGCATCTGACATGCAAGTTTTCTTCTTCCACCTGATGCCCTACGCAGACCTCGATCTGACGTTCACCGACAAGCACAAAACGACCTGGGTCACGCTTCCCAATAGCTACTACGACCCCGAAAAAGGTCACAAGCTCTACAACCGCTTTCTCGACGAACTCGAATACGCAGAAGAGCTGGGCTTCGATGGTGTGTCGGTGAACGAGCATCATCAAACCGCGTACGGCCTGATGCCGATTCCAGGCGTGATGGCAGGCGCGCTCGCCCGCGCCACGAAGCGCATGAAGATCGCGGTTCTCGGACGCGCATTGCCGCTGCTGAACAACCCGCTCACCGTCGCCGAGGAATACGCGATGCTGGACAACATCACCGGCGGAAGACTGATTGCCGGATTCGTTCGCGGCATCGGCGCGGAGTATCACGCCTGGGGAGAAAACCCGGCTCTGTCTCATGAGAAGTTTCATGAAGCACACGATCTGATCATTCGCGCCTGGACCGAAACCGGCCCGTTCGAATTCAGCGGCAAGCACTACCAGTTCAAGCATGTGAACACATGGCCACGTCCATTTCAGCAACCGATTCCCGATGTATGGATTCCATCGCAGGGAAGCCGCGAGACGATCGAATGGGCAGCAGATCCGAAGCGCAAGTACACCTACCTGCAGACTTTCAGCCCCGCTGTTGCACTCACCCGCTACATGAACATGTACCGCGATACCGCACGCGCATTCGGCTACGAGCCGCCTGCGTCACAACTCGGCTGGGCGATTCCCGCCTACGTGGCCGAGACAGACGAAAAGGCCTATGCGGAAGCAAAACTTCACATCGAGAACTTCTTCAACAAGTTCGCGCGGATGCCACCGGAAATGCTGCTTCCACCGGGTTACCTGTCGATGGCCTCACTCAAAGGCGTGATGGCAGCAAAGGGTACGATTGCCGGTGCCGAACAGACGATCGACATGCTCATGGAAAAAGGCATGTTCCTGTGTGGGAGCGCAGAGACGGTTGCCAAGGAAATCGAGAAGCATCAGAAGGCAGCCGGATTCGGCAACATCCTGCTGATGCTTCAATTCGGGACGCTGCCGGCAGACCTCACCAAAAAGAACATGGAAATGTTCGCCGAGAAAGTCATGCCCCGAATCCGCGAGCTGGCATAACGGGCGGCGCATCGTCGATTGCGGTGAGACGGTTTTGAACTTTTAGCGACAAACTTCAGCGGCGAACTTCAGCGACAGACGCATGAGCAACATCCTGATCATTTCGGCGAGTCCCTCCCCTTCTTCCAAGACGCGGCGGATGGCGGATTTCGTCGCTTCGGAACTCACCGAGCTCGGGCACACGACCGAGCATCTGTTGCTGCGCGAATTGCCGCCCGATGCGATGCTAGCCGGCAACGCAAAAGATCCGGCTATCGCACGTGCGATCGATAAATTCGACGCAGCGCAGGGCATCGTGATCGCGACGCCAATCTACAAGGCGGCCTATTCCGGATTGCTCAAGGTATTTCTCGACCTGCTGCCGCAATTCGGGCTTCGCAAAAAAGTAGTCCTGCCAATTGCTACCGGCGGCAGCATGGCGCACGTACTCGCGCTCGACTACGCGCTGAGGCCTGTACTGCAATCGATGAGCGCGCATCACATCGTGCAGGGGCAGTACATGCTCGAATCGTGGATGCGTGTGGAGAACGATGCGCTGGTCATCGACGAGCCGGGTCGCACCCAGCTGATCGAGATCGTCGTTCAATTCGAGCTGGCGCTGGAGCTGTCGCGGGCGATGGCAGCCATCGACGGTACCGCATGATGGCTGCAAGCTCGCTCAAGACGCTCCGCGCGCCCAATACGCTCAAGGAGCCCTACGACCTTCACGCGCTGCCGGGCTACATGATTCGTCGGCTGCATCAGATTGGGGAAGGCGTGTTTGCCGAGCACACCAAGGACATGCCCAACGCGATCACACCAGTGCAGTTCGCCGCGCTGTTCACCATCGGGAACAACGCGGGAATCAATCAACGTCAGCTGGCCAAGTCGATCGCGTTCGACCGATCGACGGCAGGGAGTGTGGTGGAACGTCTGGAGCGTGACGGCTTGATCACGCGCGAGGCACAGTCGGAAGACAAACGTCACAAGGCGCTGGTCATCACCGCCAAGGGAAAAGCGATCGTCAAAAAGATTTTGCCCGTGGTGAGGGCTGCGAACGAGCGACTGTTCGATGTGTTTAGCGCCCAGGAATACGAAACCTTCGTCTCGCTGTTGTCGCGTCTGGTCGAGCATAACAACCAGCTCTCTCGATCACCTCTCGAACTACCGGGTGAGCCCGACTGACTCGAAGCGTCGCCTCAAGCGAGGCCGGCGAGTTCCAGCTGCATCACGATCATGTTGACCAGCGTCGGCACAGACGGCCGCCCGGTCTCGATCGTGAAGTGCGAAATATTGCGATAGAGCGGATCGCGAGCGTCGTACATTTCGCGCAATCTGGCTTGCGGATCGGCAGTCTGAAGCAAGGGTCGGTTGGTGTCGTGCCTGAGTCTTCGATACACCTCGTCCGGTGAGGAATGCAGGTACACGACGCTGCATCTTTCGTGAAGACGCTTACGGGTGTTCTCGTTGATCACGGCGCCACCGCCAGTCGAAAAAACGCCGGCTGCCCCGGAAGTCATCTGGTCGATCGTGTTTTCTTCGATGATGCGAAACGCCGCTTCGCCTTCGCGAGCGAAAAAATCACGTATCGAGCAACCTATCTGGCGCTCGATCACGTGATCGGAGTCTGAGAAGGGAATGTCGAGCCGCCGCGCCAACTGACGTCCGACGGTCGATTTACCCGAGCCGGGAAGCCCGACCAGTGCTACGCGCAGCACACCTGGTGCCTCACCATCCGATTAACGGACTGCGGCGCGATCCGCAATCATCTTCGGGGTAATGAAGACGAGCATTTCGGTCTTGTTCGACGAGCGGGTCGTCGATTTGAAAAGATTACCGGCAATCGGCAAGTCACCCAACAGTGGGACCTTGGCCAGCGACTCGGTCTCGGTCAATTCGAAAATACCGCCGATCACTACCGTTCCGCCGTTCTCGACCAGAACCTGCGTCTTGATGTGCTTGGTGTTGATCGCGAAGCCGGCAGCAGTCGATTGACCCACGCTGTCCTTGTTCACGTCCAAATCAAGAATGATGTTGCCTTCAGGCGTGATTTGCGGAGTCACTTCCAGCTTCAAGTTGGCCTTGCGGAAAGCAATCGAGGTTGCACCGCTCGATGTCGCCACCTGGTACGGAAGTTCGGTGCCCTGCTCGATCAAGGCACGGGTCTGATCCGCTGTCACCACACGCGGGCTGGAAACGACTTTGCCCTTGCTATCGGCTTCCAGCGCAGAGATTTCAAGGTTGATGAAACGGGTTGCCGACGCGTTGAAGAGCGACACGGCCACAGACGCCGCGCTGAAACCACCTTGACCCGTCGCCGGCAGATTCACGAAGTTTCCGGAACTGGTCCCTGCGGAACCGGCTGTGTAAGTCGATCCATACGTACCGTTGACCGTGTTGCCATCGTTCGACGCCAGTTGAACCCCTGGCTGCGCCATGCCGCCGCCCAGCTTGACGCCCAAAGACTTGCCGAACGTATCGCTCGCTTCGACGATGCGCGCCTCGATCAAGACCTGACGGACTGCAATGTCCAGTTTGGAGATGAGTTCCTGAACTCGTTCCAGTCGCGATGCGATGTCGGAGACGAACAGCTGGTTGGTACGGGGTTCTGCGATCACGCTACCACGCGAGCTAAGAATGCTGGATCCCGATCCGCCCGAGGCGCCACCGCTCGAGCCTGTCAGCTGGGCTGCAATTTCCGCCGCCTTGGTGTAGTTCAGCTGGAACGACTGGGTACGCAGCGGCTCGAGGTTGGCAATCGCTGCACGGGACTCGAGTTCCTGCTTTTCCTTGGCAGTAATTTCATCCTTGGGGGCAATCCAGAGAACGCTTCCGTTCTTGCGCATGCCAAGATTCTTCGCCTGCATGATGATTTCGAGGGCCTGATCCCACGGCACATCTTTCAAGCGCAGGGTCACGGTACCGGTCACCGAATCGGACGTCACCACGTTGAAGTTCGTGAAATCGGCAATCACTTGCAGGAGCGAGCGAATTTCGATGTTCTGGAAGTTCAGCGAGAGCTTTTCACCCGAATAACCGGGACCTTGCGTGAGCTTGGTCGGGTCGATGATTTGCGGGCGGACTTCTACGACAAACTGATTGTCGCTTTGATAGGCGCTGTGTTCCCACTGACCTTTGGGTTCGATCACCATACGGACACGGTCGCCGGTCTGGGTTGTCGTCACGCTTTGGATCGGGGTGCCGAAATCGGTCACGTCGAGTCGACGGCGAAGGCCTTCAGGCAACGACGACTTCAGGAATTCGACGATGAGCTGGGTTCCTTGCTGGCGAATGTCGACGCCGACCTGATTGTTTGCAAGGTCGACCACGACGCGACCGGAGTTGCGATCGCCACGACGAAAATCGATATCGCGCAAAGGAAGCACGTCACGATTCTGGCTTTCGGCAAAACGGGTGGTGGTTGCATTGGTGGTCGCAACCGCTGCAGCAGGCTGACGCGATTCCAGCGAGACAAGAATCGACTTGCCTTGAATGGAAGTGGTGTAACCGCTTGCCTGCTTCAAATTGAGAACGACGCGTGTGCGGTCACCGGCTTGCACTACGTTCACCGACTTCAGGTTGCCCTGATTGACCTCGACACTCGACCGACCCATATTGTTGGAAACGTTCGGGAAGTCCAGCGCGATGCGTGCAGGCGACTGAATAGCAAACCCGCTCGGAACTGCAATCGGTTCCTGTGCCAGATCGATACGAATGATCTCCGTGCCGCCCTGGATCGTGCCAGTCACCGACTCGATGGCGTTTTGTGCGAAGGCTGCAAAGGTTGTCAGGGTGGCGCAAATCGCGACCACCAACTGGCGCCCAGTTCGCCCCCAAGACGTGTTGTGCTTGTTCATTTCGACTTCTCCTGAAGCTGCAGCGTGGCAGTTCTTTCAATCCATTCACCGGCGGCGTCCTGCACGATTTCACGCAGAGCAATCTCGGTCTCGGAGACGCTTGTAATGCGTCCGTAATTCAATCCCAGGTAGTTGCCTACCCGCACCTGATACAGCAGGTTGTCGACTCGAACCAGGGCAACCGGCTTGCCGACCTGAATCAGGCTACCGACCATGGCCATCGAATCCAGCGGATACGACTCGAGCGCTTCCTTGCGACGAGCAAGTTCAGGCGTAATCAACGCCGCGTTGGACGACGCCTGGGCCGACTCGCGACGCAATGCCTGAGTCAGTTTCTGGATGCTGAACGGATCGAGCGATCCTTCCTGCGTGTACGCCTGAGGCGTGAACTGTTTCGGTTCTGGAATGGGTTGAACGCGCGGGCGGGTTTCGTTGCGCTGCGTGGTCATCCACGATTGCAACTCTTCCTGTTCCGCACCCGAGCAACCTGCGACCAGCAAAACGGCCGATGCCAGCGCGATAGACGAGGCGAGACTACGCATCATCATTTCTTGACTCCTGGCGCGACCGCTTTGCGCTGCGAATTGACTTCGTCCAGATCAAGATAGCGGAACGTCTTGGCAGTCGCTTCCATCGTCAGTGCACCGTCTTTGGCTGGCACCAATGTCAGATTGTTCAAGGTCACGATCCGGGACAGGTTGGAAACGTCAGATGCGAACGCTCCAATGTCGTGGTACTTGCCTGTCACCTTGATCGAGATGGGAAGCTCGGCGTAATACTCTTTGACGGAAACCGATCCGGGGCGGAATACATCGAACTGCAGACTACGGCCCAGACCAGCCTGGTTGATGTCCGAGAGCAGCGCGTCCATTTCGGACTTGCTAGGCAACTGCTTCTCGAGCAGTGTCACGTACTGAGTAACCTGCTCGCGCTGCTTCTTGAGCGCTTCCAGATTCACGGCTTGCGCGAGACGTTTTTTGTAGTCTTCGCGCAGAGTCAATTCCTTGTTTCTTGCAGCATCGAGCTCGTCCGCGGTAGTGCTCAGCCAGACGAACCAAAGCAGGACAACCACACCGATCGCTACGACGACGCTGAGCGCGTAACGCGGAATCGCGGGCCAGGAAGACGGATCGTTCGGGTTGAGACCCTGAAACTGCGACTTGACCTTTTCGATCGTCGGCGCGAGATCGAACTTGATGTTGGGAGCGGAGCGTTTTTTGGTAGCCATCGCTTTTACCTCTTATGGCTTTGCCGCTACGCGAGCCGGCGAAGACGCTGCACCTGCCGGCGTAGCTGCCTTGATATCGCTGGCGCGTTTGAGACGCACACGCACGGTGAAGTTGGCAACGCGACGAACATCGCGTGGGCTCAATGTGACATTGCCAGCCACGATTTCAACCAACTCGGGACGAGTCAACCACGGGCTGTTGTTGGCCAGATTGCGAAGCAGTTCGGACACGCGTTCCTGCGATTGCGCAACGCCTTGAATTGCCACCGTCTGGTTGTCCTGACGCATGTTCAGGATGTAGACACCGTCCGGCAACTGCTTGACGAGTTCATTGAGGAGGTAAACCGGCAAATTGCGGTCGGCCTGCAGATCTTCCACCGCTTGCTGGCGAGCGCGCAGGCCGGCAATTTCGGTCTGGAGCTGCGCAATGTCCTTGATCTGAAGATCGAGCTTCGTGATTTCGGAGGTCAGGAAGTTGTTGCGTCCGTTCTGGCGCGACATTTCCGATTGATAGAACACGTACACCGCACCAGCGACAAAGCCGCCGATCAGGGCAGCGATTGCTAGCGAGACGTAGAAGGAATCGCGACGACGTTTGCGCGCTTCTTCCCGGTGAGGAAGCAGGTTGATCAAAATCACTGCATGAACCTCCGCATCGCCAGTCCGCACGAAGTCAGATACGACGGCGCTTCACGGCGAACTTTTTTCTCGCGCACGCCGCCGCCCAGATCCATTCCTTCGAACGGGTTGACGAGCGTGCAGGCGAAAGATGTTTGAGTCGTCACCGCCTCGGTCAGGCCCGGCAGTGCAGCCGAGCCACCGGCCAACATGACGTAGTCGACCTTGTTGTGCGGTGTGCTGGTGAAGAAGAACTGCAGAGCACGCGCAATTTCTTGCGCCATGCTGTCGACGAAAGGCTGAAGCACGCCATTGCCGTAATCTTCGGGAAGATCGCCACTGCGTTTTTTCGCCTCGGCTTCTTCCGAAGAGAAACCGTACTGGCGAACGATCAATTGAGTCAGCTGGGCGCCGCCGAATGCCTGATCGCGGTCGTACAGTACTTCGTCGTTGCGGATCACCTGCATGCTGGTGGTCAATGCGCCCACTTCGAACAGCGCCACCATGGTGTCGACGCCCTTATTGGGCAAGTTTTCGATAAGTCGTGCAGTTGCCAGGCGTGAGGCGTAGGACTCGACATCGATGATCACAGGTTTGAGGCCGGCAGCTTCTGCAAGGCCCTGGCGATCCTGGACTTTTTCCTTGCGCGACGCGGCAATCAGGATTTCCACGTCGCCCATGGCGTTGGAGCTGGGGCCCATAACGCAGAAGTCGAGGCTAACTTCGTCTAGCGAAAACGGAATGTACTGGTTAGCTTCGGATTCGACCTGAAGCTCGAGTTCCTGCTCGGACATGCCGCCCGGCAGAATGATTTTTTTGGTGATGACGGCGGAAGGCGGGAGCGCCATCGCTACGTTCTTCGTGCGAGTCCCGCTCTTTTTCACGAGCCGTTTGACGGCCTGCGCAACTTCGTCGAATTTCTCGACGTTGCCGTCGGTAATCCATCCGCGCTCGAGAGGCTCGATCGCGCATCGCTCCAAAACCAGGTTGCCAGCCCGATCACGTCCGAGCTCGACCAACTTGACGCTGGAAGAACTGATGTCCAGGCCCAACAATGGTGCTGGCTGGCGACTGAATAATGATCCGAGAGAGCTCAACGGGGTCCCCTGATAACCTGAATGTAACAGATGGGTAACTTAAGAAATCACTTGAATGCTAGCAGTAAGCCCCTTGTCCGACAAAGCTTTTTTCCCATTTGAGCTTTGGGAAACGTTGTCAAAAGCAGACGGCTGAACATAAGTAGAAACGTTCGTAACGGGCGCGATGCTACACGCAGGACTTTGCAGAAAGTCACTTGTGAGGCAGTAAAGTGGGCTAGCCGTCAATTTTTCCGCACCCGCCCTTTTTATAATCAGCGACGCCCTCGCGCCGGGCTGTCTAATTAGCGTCGATCCAACACATCACTCTTAATGTCATCCCCTCAAAAACCCAACGGTTCGGCTGAGTCCAGCCCGCCACCGAAAGCGTCGAAACCGTCGGGTCCGGCAAGCTTCGCCTCCATCGCACTCAAGGCCGTTCTCTGGTTGTTCGGCATCGCTGTGGCCGGCGTGTTGAGCGTTTGCGCTTTGGTCGCGGTGGCGCTCGCAGTGGCTTACCCCAACCTTCCCGATATTTCGGATCTGTCCGATTACCGTCCCAAGCTGCCGCTCCGGGTCTACGCGAGCGACAACACCCTGATCGGCGAATTCGGCGAAGAACGCCGAAACCTGACGCCGATCAACGAAATTCCGAAGGTCATGAAGGACGCGGTCATCGCGATCGAAGACTCGCGCTTTTTCCAGCACGGCGGGGTCGACTACATCGGCGTGATCCGCGCCGGCCTTGCCAACGTGGGTCGCGCCAAAAGCCAGGGCGCATCGACCATCACGATGCAGGTGGCGAGAAACGTCTATCTGTCGTCCGAAAAAACATTCACCCGCAAGATCTACGAAATTCTGCTCACCTTCAAGCTCGAGCACATGCTCACGAAGGACCAGATCCTCGAGATCTACATGAATCAGATCTATCTGGGGAACCGCTCGTTCGGATTCGCTGCAGCGTCAGAGACTTATTTCGGCAAGCCGCTCAAAGACATCACCATTGCCGAAGCTGCGATGCTGGCTGGCCTTCCCAAAGCGCCCTCCGCCTTCAACCCGATCAGCAATCCCAAGCGCGCGCGTTCGCGCCAGCTCTACATCATCGACCGCATGGTCGACAACGGCTTCATTACCGCCGCGCAGGGCCAGGAAGCGCAAAAGGAAGAGCTGGTGCTCCGCACCAATTCCGACGCGACCCGGAACCACGCGGAATTCGCGGCTGAAACCATTCGCCAGCTGGTGTTCGCGCAGTACGGTGCCGAAACCTACACCCGCGGCCTGAACGTCTACACCACGATCAACAAGACCAACCAGAACTACGCCTACCGCGCACTGCGCAAAGGCATCATGGATTTCGAGCGTCGCCAGATTTACCGTGGCCCCGAGAAGTTCGTGACGCTGCCGGACGACAAGGCTGAAGCCGATGACGCGATCGACGACATCCTTGCCGAGCATCCGGATAACGACGACATCATGGCGGCGGTCGTGCTCGATGCGAATCCGAAGAAGATCACAGCTGTTCGCCAGAACGCCGAGGTGGTTGAAATTACCGGCGATGGATTGAAGCCGGCGCAGTCGGGCCTTGCCGAAAAAGCGCCTCCCAATATCAAGATCCGTCGTGGCGCAGTCATTCGGGTTGCGAAGACGCCCAAGAACACATGGGAAATTACTCAGCTTCCCGAAGTGGAAGGTGCTTTCGTCGCGATGGATCCGAAAACAGGCGCGGTGCAAGCCATGGTCGGCGGATTCGACTTCAACAAGAACAAGTTCAATCACGTCACGCAGGCGTGGCGCCAGCCGGGATCGAGCTTCAAGCCGTTCATCTATTCGGCATCGCTCGAAAAGGGGTTCACGCCTGCAACCGTCATCAACGACGCGCCTTTGTTCTTCGACTCGGGCGTCACTGGCGGAACGCCGTGGGAGCCCAAGAACTACGACGGCACGTTCGATGGCCCGATGTCGATGCGACGCGCACTTGCCAAATCGAAGAACCTGGTGTCGATCCGGATTCTTCAGTCGATCGGCACGCAATACGCGCAGCAATGGATCACCAACTTCGGCTTCGAAGCGGAGAAACATCCTGCGTATCTCACGATGGCGCTGGGCGCAGGATCGGTCACACCAATGCAAATGGCGACTGCCTATTCGGTGTTCGCAAACGGCGGCTACCGGGTCAATCCGTTCATGATTTCAAAAGTGACCGATCCCAAGGGTCGCGTGCTTATAGAAACCAAGCCGCCTGAGCTCAACGAATCGATGCGCGTGATTCCTGCGCGCAACGCGTTCATCATGGACAGCCTGCTGCAGGAGGTCGCCCGATCCGGCACCGCCGCACGTGCGCAAGCCACGCTGAAGCGTCCCGATCTGTACGGCAAGACAGGCACCACCAACGATTCGATGGATGCGTGGATGGCGGGCTTTCAGCCTTCGCTTGCCGCAATCGTGTGGATCGGCTACGACACACCGCGCAAACTGGGCGATCGCGAAACCGGCGGAGGCTTGAGCCTGCCGGTGTGGATCAGCTTCATGGAGGGTGCGTTGAAGGGCGTGCCGGTTACCGAATTCACGGCGCCCGAAGGTGTCGTGAACAGCGGCGGCGAGTGGTACTACGAGGAATATGCGCGCGGCGCAGGTGTCAGCGCGCTGGGTCTCGAGAATGGTGCTGCAGCACCTGCCATACCCGGCACGGTCCCTCCGGGTGGAGCGATGCCGCAACCTGCGCAGCCCCAGCAGAATCAGCCTGCCCCGGCCGAAGAGCGCAACCGAATCCTGGATTTGTTCAGAAACGGCTGATCAGGCGGCGAACACGAGCGGCATTCCGCTCTGTTCGCTGGCATAGCGGGTGAGAGATTCGAAGAATTCGCCTTGCCCCTTGGTGTCTTGCCAGGCGCTGCCGTCGAATTTGTAGTGATAACCGCCCGACTTAGCAGCCAGCCAGATTTCGTGAAGCGGCTTTTGCTGGTTGATGACGATCTGCGATCCGTTGCCGAACACCAGGGTGATCATTCCGCCGACACGTTGATTGTCGATATCGGCCTCGGTTTCGTCGTTGATGCTGTCGCAGCGTGATTCGATCGCAGCCAGTAACGCTTCGGCTCGTTCGGTGAATTCAAGGTCGGTCATTACAATTTCGTCATGTTGAAGGTTCACCAAATTCTAGTCAGCCCCATTGCCTGTGTTTTGAAACGCGCTCCGCGCAATTCCGGCGCAATGGTTTTAGGACTCGTTTGCGGGCTGGCGCTTACCGCCTGCGGCCAGCGCGGCCCGCTTTATCTGCCATCCGGTCCTGCTGCTCAAGGGCGTGCAACGCTTCCGCAAATCATCTCGCCAATGGACAGCAACCCTCAAACCGCGCCAATTGCGCCGGACTCGCCGCAGTCGCTCGGTTATCCCGCGTCGGCACCAATCTTGCCGGCTTCGGCTGCATCGTCACCTATCACTTCCCCAATCAAATGACATCACCGATCCTTCCCGGTCATCCGCACATCGCGCAGAAGGCCTCGGGTCTGCACGTCGAGAACGCTTCGGTAGCCGCCCTCGCGCAGGAATTCGGCACGCCGCTTTTCGTGTATTCCAAAGCGTCCATGCTCGATGCGCTCGCTGCCTATCAGCGCGGATTCGCAGGCCGCCGCGCCATGATCTGCTACGCAATGAAAGCCAATTCCTCATTGGGTGTTTTGCAGGTGTTCGCACAAGCAGGCTGCGGTTTCGACATCGTGTCGGGCGGCGAACTCGAGCGCGTACTGGCTGCAGGCGGTGAAGCCGCGAAGATCATTTTTTCCGGCGTCGGCAAAACCCGCGCCGAGATGCGCCAGGCATTGAACGCGGGCATCGGCTGCTTCAACGTGGAGAGCGAGAGCGAGCTCGAAGTACTGAGCGAAGTGGCGTCGTCTATGGGGAAAGTCGCGCCGGTGAGCATTCGCGTGAACCCGAACGTCGATCCCAAAACGCACCCCTATATTTCAACCGGTCTCAAAGACAACAAGTTCGGCATTGCGCACGAGAACGCCGTCGAGGTCTACAAGCGCGCCGCGTCGTTGGGTGGACTGAAAGTCGTCGGCATCGACTGCCACATCGGCTCGCAGATCACCGAAGAAACTCCCTACATGGATGCGATGGACCGCATCCTCGATCTGGTCGAGGCGATCGAAGCGGCTGGCGTCGATATCCATCACATCGATTTCGGCGGCGGACTCGGTATCAACTATCACGGCGACACACCACCTGCTGCAGACGCGCTGTGGAAGCAGCTGTTCGAGAAGATCGACGCGCGCGGATTCGGCGATCGCCAGTTCATGATCGAGCCGGGGCGCTCGCTCGTGGGCAACGCCGGCATCTGCGTGACCGAAGTGCTTTACCTGAAGCCTGGCGACCACAAGAACTTCTGCATCGTCGATGCAGCCATGAACGATTTGCCGCGCCCTGCGATGTATCAGGCCTTCCACGAAATCGTACCGGTGGCCACTAAAAACTCGAGCGACGGCAAGGCCGCAAAAACCTACGACGTGGTCGGTCCGGTTTGCGAAAGCGGCGACTGGATCGGACGCGATCGCAAGCTCGACGTGGCCCCCGGCGAGCTCGTCGCGGTCATGTCCGCAGGGGCTTACTGCATGAGCATGTCCAGCAACTACAACACGCGTGGTCGCGCCGCCGAATTGCTGGTCGATGGTGGACGAGTGTCCTTGATCCGCAAGCGCGAAAACGCGAAGGATCAGTTCGCTATGGAATCGCTCGTCGAGTAGAAAACAGTCAGGTCAGGCCGCCTTGGGTCTGACCGCCGGGCGCTTCTTTCGCTTCGGTTTGCGCGCGTAATCCCACACGCGCCAGAGCAAGAGGAACGCGATGATCGCGCCGTAGACCGCGACTTCGGTGAAGTTGTTCTTGCCCGCGCGCATCTGGAAGAAGTGCAGCAATCCAAGCAGCGAGATGAGATAGATGAGTCGATGCAGCCACTGCCACCGCTGCGAGCCCATCCACATGATCGCTTTGTTGAACGAGGTCAGAGTCAACGGTGTCAAAAGCACGAACGCTGCAAATCCAACGAGGATGAAGGGACGCTTGGCGATGTCTTTTGCGATTTCGGGAATGTCGAATCCCATGTCGAGCCAGCTATAACTGAGCAGATGCAGCACGACATAAAAATACGCGAACAGCCCCAGCATCCGGCGATAAAGCGCGAGCGCCGAGGTTTTGGTCATCACCCGAAGCGGAGTCACCGCGAGCGCGATGCAGATAAATCGCAAGGTCCAGTCGCCGCTCGCGCGAATGATGTACTCGGCAGGATTCGCACCCAGCGTGTTCGCGAACGCGCCGTACACCAGCCACGCAAAAGGCAGCAGGCAAAGAATGAAAACGATCGGCTTCGATGCCTTGTGCATCAATACGGTCGATAGCTTCATCAGAAGAACTTTTTAAGGTCCATGCCTGCGTACAACTGGCCGACTTGCTGTTCGTAGCCATTGAACATGAGCGTCTTGCGCTTCTTGGCGAAGAGTCCGTCTTCGCCGATGCGACGCTCGGTCGCCTGGCTCCAGCGCGGATGATCGACCTCGGGATTCACGTTGCTGAAGAAACCGTATTCCTGCGGCGCTGCCTTGTTCCACGCGGTGCGCGGCTCTTTGTCGGTAAAGCGAATCTTGACCAGCGATTTGCCGCTCTTGAAACCGTACTTCCACGGCACCACCACACGAACCGGTGCGCCGCTCTGATTGGGCAACACCTCGCCATACAAACCAAAGCTTAGAAGCGTGAGCGGATTCATCGCCTCGTCCATGCGCAGGCCTTCGACATAAGGCCACTCGAGAACGCGAGAGCCGACGAAGGGCATGGTTTTGGGATCGGCCTGAGTGATGAACTCGACGTACTTGGCAGACGGAAGCGGCTCGACTTTCTTGATGAGTTCCGAGAGCGAATAGCCGATCCACGGAATCACCATGGACCAACCTTCGACGCAGCGCAGGCGATAAACGCGTTCTTCCTGAGCGCTCAGTTTGAGCAGATCTTCTATCGAATACTTGGCCGGTTTCTTCACCATGCCTTCGATTTCCACGGTCCACGGCGTGGGCTTGAGCGTGTGTGCGTTCTTGGCAGGATCTGCCTTGTCTGTGCCGAATTCGTAGAAGTTGTTGTACGTCGTGATGTCGTTGTACGAGGTCAGCTTCTCCATGGTGTTGGCACCCGACACAGTGGATTTGACCGATGCCAGTGCAGCCAGTTTGCCGGGTTTTGCGACTTGCGCCATGGCTTCGCGACCTGCCCAACCTGCAAGCGTTGCGCCTGCGGCTCCCAAAGCGAGCGTCTTCATCATTTGACGACGGCCCTCGTAGATTGCCTGAGGGGTGATCTCGCTATTCGAAGGGAGATTGAAACCGTCTTTGCCTGTCTTGATCAGCATGGAGCTGCCCTTTCATCTTTGGAGTCGGACAGCTTGCATTCTCACAAAGTTCCTGCGGTCGCGCTCGATGCTTACAGCTTTCACGCTACAAACTCACGCAAGCCGGATTTACAAGGTGCCGTAGCTGTGAAGACCACTCAGAAACATGTTTACGCCAAGGAAAGCGAAGGTCGTGATCGCCAGGCCTACGAGCGCCCACCACGCTGCAATCGTGCCGCGCAGACCCTTCATCAGCCGCATATGCAGCCAGGCCGCATAGTTGAGCCAGACGATCAGCGCCCAGGTTTCTTTCGGATCCCAGCTCCAGTAACCGCCCCACGCTTCGGCGGCCCACAAGGCGCCCAGAACGGTCGCAATAGTGAAGAATGCAAAGCCGACCGCGATCGCCTTGTACATGATGTCGTCCAGCACTTCGAGTGCCGGCAGACGCGATGCGATGCGCCGGCGCGCAAACAGAATCGTCGCGATGATGAGCGCCGACACACCGAAATAGACCGCCCAATAACCGACAGTCGATTGCGCCCCACCTGCAGCCCCCGCAGCAGCCGGGTTCGTGCGGAACACTACCGGCTCGAAACAAAGCACGATCCCCAGCAACCAGATCGGAGCGAGCTTGTACCAGCGAGTTTCGGTGGCGTGCTGCTTGATGATGTAGGCGAACGCGACCATCGCAGACAGCGCGAAGGTGCCGTACCCGATGAAGTTGGCCGGCACGTGAAGCTTCATCCACCAACTTTTGAGCGCGGGAACCAGCGGCTGGATTTCATGGGCTTCGCGAACCACCGTGTACCAGAGCAGGAATCCGACAGCGGCGCTCACCACCAGCATCACGAATGAACCGAGAGCGCGCGTTTCATAGCGCGATTCGAAGTACAGATAGAACGTGGCTGTGAGCCAGCAGAACAGCACGAACACTTCGTACAGATTGCTGACCGGAATGTGACCCACGTCGGCGCCAATGAGGTAGCTCTCATACCAGCGAACCATGGTGCCCGTGAGCGCCATTGTGACCGCCACCCAGGCGATGCGCGAGCCGATCTGCTCCATCGTCGCGCTCTGGGTTTTGCTGATCATGCCGAGCCAGTAGAAGATGGTGCTCATGAAGAACAGCACGCTCATCCAGAGGATGGCCGATTGGCTGGACAGGAAATACTTGAGCCAGAAGACGGTTTCGGATCGCGCAAGACTGCCTGCACCGTTCACTTGATAGGAATAGATCGCCAGCAGCGACAGCACCACCACGGCGATCATCAGTACGCGTAGCGGGCGCCAGAACCATGCCAGCGCGATGGCTGCCGGAACTGCGCCGATCAATATGCCTTTTTCGTAGACATCCATGAAGCCGCCGTATTTGGCGAAGACGAATGCGCCGCCAGCTACGACCAGCGCGGCGAAGATCCAGTCGAAGACATTGCGTTTGGCGAAATAGTTTTCGCGGAGCTCGATGGTGCGAGTCTGATCGGACCCTACCTTCTGGCCACTCACGGTTTGAGTTGCGGTATTCATTTCATATCTCCAGATCTCTGCGCCCCCATGAGTGCGGCACTCAGGTGGGCAAATTCGCGATCGGTATCCATCGACTGGCGGTTGGAGGAAAGCGCAAGAGTCGCCTTCGAACCGCCATTCTCGCCGGGCGTGAACCACGCCCAGACGCGCCGTTCCCGAACATACAGCATGGCGAATATCCCCAGTATCAGGAATGCGCATCCCAGATACACGATGGTTTTGCCCGGTGCGCGAGCCACCTGAAACACGCTCGCCTGCACCTGTTTGAATTCGGTGAGCTCGAAAGCGACCGGCGCGGGGTAAATCTGCACATCGCTCAGCGACAGCACCGCCTGCGTCATGAAAGCCTGTGTTTTGTCGCTGGCGTCGAGCGGCTTGAGCTTGGCATCTTCACGGGTGACCTGCAGCAACTCGAACAGAGCGCCGTTCAGGATGCGCACCAGTACCTCGCTCGCACGACCCCGTTCGGCTTCGGGCACGTTCGATTCCAGAAAATCCGACACGCCCTGCAGACCGCCGACAGGAGCAGCGCCGTTCGCCGACTTCGCGCCCTCGACACCCGCGAACAAGGCCAAAGCTTTAGATGCCGATTCCGCCAACTGCCGAACAACTTCCGGCCGGCTTGCATCGACCGCTTTCGCGGCATAACGGTTCACTGCGCGGGTGCGCATTGCCGGATCGAGCAACGCGTTTCGCATGCGCAGGAAGTCGTTCATTTCGCCTTCGGCGTCGACCGGGACACGCAAGTAACGGAACTGGTCTGCCGGCGTGTCGCGCATGCCGAGAAGGAACACAGGCACGCCATCGCCGGTGTCGATCGGATTCATGTAGTTGTGAAATTCGCGCGCCTGCCCGGCTTGATCGCGCAGCCGGTACGTGATGCTAGGCCCGACGTTGCGCAACACCTTTTGCGTGACGGTTTTGTTGGCAGCACCGAGACGCGCATCGATCGAGCTTCTGAGATCGACCTTGCGTACGTCGATAGGTCCGCCGTTGCTGGCATCGTTCGCGAAATTCTCGACGTTGATCACGCGCAACGCCGCGAACTCCAGCGTCAGTTTCTGCTTGTCGGTGGACAGATCGGTCGATGTTCCTATCGTCCCCTTCACCTCGAACGAATGGTTGGATCCATTCAGCGGCACCGCCTGCAAGGTGACCGAGGACCCGCCATCGTCGAAGCTAGATTGATAAATCTCGACGCCCTTGAAACTGGCGGGATGATTCACTTCCACGCGCGCCGGATGCACTTCACCCGTAGCCTTGTCGTGAATCAGAATTTCGCTCGCGAACAGCTTGGGCATGCCCGTGGAGTAGTACTCCACGATGAACTTGGTGAGCTCGATCGAGAAAGGCAGATCCTGCAGAAGAATGCCGTCCGACTGATTGAGAATCGCGGTGCTCGCCTGAGCGCCTTCGGACACCAGCAGATTTCCCCGGAAGGTTGGGTTGTTCTCACCGAGTCGATGCTCGGGCTTCACGTCGGCTATGAAGCCGCCGCCGGTGTAAGGCGTCTTGCCGTTGAACAGCATTTGCGCGCGCACAACCAGGTCTCCATCGAGCAAGCCGCCAATGCACACCAGCACGATCGCGCTGTGCGCAAAGATGTAGCCGATCTTGTTGGCGGCGCCGGCTTTCGCGGCGAGCATCCAGCCGGAATCGCGCTGTTGCAGTTTCACTTTCCAGCCGGCTTTCACCATGGTCTTGCCCATGGCGTGCGCAGCAACTTCCGGCGAATTGTCGAAGTTGGCATCGACCCGATGCTTGAATGCGCGAAGGCTCTGCTCGCGCATGTTCTCTTTGTAGGTGCGCAGGTCGGCAAATATCTTGGGCGCGTTACGCGCAATGCAAAGGCTGGTGCTGGTGACCAGGAACGCGAGGATCAGCAGAAACCACCAGGAGCTGTACACCGCGTACAGCTTGAGCGCCCCGAACACCTCGGCCCAGAACGGACCGAACTGATTGACGTAGTTCCCATAAGGCATCTGCTGCTGAAGAACCGTTCCGATGACCGACGCGATGCAGATGATCGACAGCAGCGAAATCGAGAATCGCATCGACGACAAAAGCTCGACGCAAGCCCTCACGAACCGCGATCCGGCGTTGATTTGCAAACCTTCTGTCGAGACTGTCATTGATCTTGGGGAAACAAAAAAGGGCGTGCCATCCGGTGGATTGGCTCGCCCCTCTTAGGGTGACTGGGTCACGCTTGGTTCAATAAAAATGGCTCAGTGCAGACCGGCGATGTAGTCGGCCAGCGACTTGATTTCGCGATCGTTCAATTTGGCCGAGACCTGATGCATTTGCGAGCTGTTCTTGCGGACGCCGTCGCGGAATGCGGTGAGTTGTGCGGCAACGTAGTCGGCGTGCTGGCCAGCCAGACGCGGATATTGGGCAGGAATGCCCGCCCCGTTCGGGCTGTGGCAACCGGCGCAAGCGGGAACCTGACGATCGGACAAACCACCACGGTAGATTTTTTCACCGGTGGCGACGAGTTCCTTGTCTTTCGCAAAACCGGGTTTGATTTTCTTCGACGTTACCCAATAAGCGATGTTTCGCATGTCGTCTTCGGTAAGCCCTGCCGCAAATCCGGACATGATCGCGTTGGCCCGTGCGCCGCTCTTGAACTCTTTGAGTTGCTTGACGAGGTATTCGGGATGCTGCTGCGCGAGCTTCGGGTACGCGGGTGAGCCGGAATTTCCGTCTGCCCCGTGACATGCGGCGCAAACCGTAAAGCTGGCTTCGCCTTTGGCCAAATCGAGCTTCATGACCGGTTTGGCCGGAGCTGCCGCAGCTGCAGAAGCTGGTTCGGCCGGCGACGCCGGTTTTTCATCAGCCGCGAAGGAGGTAATAGCAGTCGCTGCGAGACTCGCAGCCATCAGCAGTGTGACGATGAACTTCATATCGTGGATCGATGGTTTATGTGCGCAAAACTCTCTAATTCTACAATGATGCTCCGCGAATCAACTCAATCTTAATGACCACCGACCCTAACGCATCCGCTTCCCCGCCCGGCCAAAAGCCGCTTTCGGTGGAGCCCGATGCCAAAACAGCGACCGGCTGGATGCATACCGCCCGCTTTCTCACGACTGCGCCGCAGCTCCATCACCTGCCCGCGCTAGACGTTCCCGAATTCGCGTTCGTCGGGCGTTCCAACGCCGGCAAATCGACTTGCATCAACACGCTCACGCAGCAAAAACAGCTGGCCTACGCCTCCAAGAAGCCGGGCCGGACGCAGAACATCAACTTGTTCAGCCTGGGCAAACAGGGAATTACCGACGCGGTTCTGGCCGATCTGCCCGGTTATGGATATGCCGCAGTTCCTAAACAGGACAAGATTCGCTGGCAGCAGGTCATGGCGAACTATCTGGTCACTCGCGAAAACCTGACCGCTGTTGTCCTGATGTGCGATCCACGCCTGGGCATGACCGAACTGGACGAAGTGTTGCTCGACATCATCCGTCCGCGCGTTCAGGAAGGCCTGAAATTTCTTGTTCTGCTGACCAAGGCCGACAAGCTCAATCGCTCTGAAGGCGCCAAGGCGCTGTCTATTGCCAAACTTCAGGCGGGCGGCGGTGAGGTGAAGTTGTTTTCGGCGCTCAAGCGCATCGGGATCGAGGAGACTTCGCAGTTACTCTGGCGCTGGGCCCACCCGGACGGCCAGCACGAGGCGGCAACCAGCGTCGCGCCAGTGCTCGAGGAGCCTTCGAACGAGGACGAGCTTCCCGACGACGAAATAAAGCCTGCGGACTGACCTTTCCTCAGAATCGCCGACTCCTCGACTCAAGCTGGTCGAGGCTGCTTGTATCGGGCATAGCCCCAAAGATATTGCGCCGGGCGTTCCCGGATCAACTGCTCCATTTCGGCGTTGATATCGGCCGTCGCATCTTCGACTTTTTCCAGCCGCAACGGCGATTTCAACTCTCGTACGTGAACCACGTAACCGCGGCCGAAAGACAGGCGCTCGCCCCAAGCGATAAGCACGGTCGCGCCGGTTTGAACCGCCAATCTGGCCGCCAGTGTCATGGTGTAAGCCGGGCGTCCAAAGAACGGGGCCCATTCGCCCATTCCAGCGGGCGGAACCTGGTCGGGCAGCAAGCCAATAGCCTGCCCCTGCCGAAGTGCCTTGATCATCTGGCGCACTCCGCCGAGCGTGGTCGGCGCAGCTTCCAGCCCAGGTCGGCTGCGCGAGGAGTCGACCAGATCCTTCATCCAGTCCTTACGGGCCGGCCTATAGAGCACGGTAATAGGTCCATGTTCGGCGCTATAGGTAGACGCCATGGCCTGCGGTGTGATTTCGAAGCAGCCCATGTGCGGCGTCAGAAACAGGATGCCCTTGCCTGCGGCGTAAGCCCGCTCGATGCAATCTGCGCCATGCCATTCGTATCGGGCGGGCGAACCATCCATATCTTCGGCAGTTCCGCGATTAGCTTGCCCGACTCACCGACTGCGGCTCGCACCCGGGAGAAATCGAAGCCTGCCTGCGTCGCGTTCGCCAGAAATCGGCGCCGGTAATCGCCCGAGCAGATGAAGGCGATCCAGCCCAGAATCCAGCCGATCGCATGCGTCAGGGGCAAGGGGACGAACGACAGGAACTTGAAAAACTTGGTCATCGAAGGGGCGGATGAGTGGCGCGGCTGGATGGGAAAGGTGCGGCTAGAATCGAGTCGTCGCTGAGTTAAATGAGCAACTTGCAGGGCGACGACACACAATTTTCGGGTCACGTGACCGGTCGATTGTGCCTTCCTCGGAAACGAGAAAGAAATCTGCTAAAGCGTTCGCCGAGGCTCCGTAGAGTTAGGCAGCGCAAGAAGGCTGTTCAACTACAACAGGAGTTTTTTCTAAATGGCGAACGATTTTCTCTTTACCTCCGAATCCGTTTCGGAAGGCCATCCCGACAAGGTGGCGGATCAAATTTCCGATGCGATCCTCGACGCGATCTTCAAGCAGGACCCCCGCTCCCGCGTTGCAGCAGAAACGCTGACCAACACCGGTCTCGTGGTGCTTGCAGGTGAAATCACCACCAACGCACATGTCGATTACATCCAGGTCGCGCGCGACACGATCAAGCGCATCGGCTACGACAACACCGAATACGGGATCGACTACAAGGGCTGCGCAGTTCTCGTGGCGTACGACAAGCAATCGAACGACATTGCGCAAGGTGTCGATCAGGCAAGCGACGATCATCTGAACACCGGCGCTGGCGATCAGGGTCTCATGTTCGGCTACGCATGCGACGAAACGCCCGAGCTGATGCCCGCCCCCATTTACTACGCACACCGTCTGGTCGAGCGTCAGGCTCAACTCCGTAAAGACGGTCGCCTGCCGTTCCTGCGTCCCGACGCGAAGAGCCAGGTCACCATGCGCTATGTAGATGGCAAGCCGCACAGCATCGACACTGTGGTTCTGTCCACGCAGCACAGCCCCGAGCAAAGTGACGGCTCCAAGATGAAGGCTTCGTTCGTCGAAGCGGTCATCGAAGAAATCATCAAGCCCGTGTTGCCCAAAGAATGGCTCAAGGACACCAAATATCTGGTGAACCCGACAGGCCGATTCGTCATCGGCGGCCCGCAAGGCGATTGCGGATTGACTGGCCGCAAGATCATCGTCGACACCTACGGCGGAGCATGCCCCCATGGCGGCGGCGCTTTCTCCGGCAAGGATCCAACGAAGGTCGACCGTTCGGCAGCGTACGCAGCGCGTTATGTCGCGAAAAACATCGTGGCAGCTGGCCTGGCCAAGCAATGCCAGATTCAAGTGGCCTACGCGATTGGCGTGGCGCGTCCGATGAATGTGACCGTGTACACCGAAGGCACCGGCGTGATCTCCGACGACAAGATTGCAGCGCTCGTCACCGAGCATTTCGATCTGCGTCCGAAGGGCATCATCCAGATGCTCGATCTGCTGCGTCCGATCTATGAAAAGACAGCTGCCTACGGACACTTCGGTCGCGAAGAGCCCGATTTCAGCTGGGAACGCACCGACAAGGCTCAAGTACTGCGCGCCGCTGCCGGCCTGAAATAAGAGATTCGAGATCGACTTTCGAGATCGATTCCGAGATCGATTTCGTCCGCGGCGTAACTCTTCGCCGCAAAAAAAACGGGCACCCGAAAAACCTGATTTCTTCGGGTGCCCTCTCAACACCGGCTCATCGCCGGCGCCCTTCTCCACAAGTCCTCAATGAAGCGAACGTGCAGGTGAAATGTGCACGATGGCTTTCGTTCGAGCAGAGAAATGCGACCAACCGCGTCATCTAAGAACGAAACATCGATTTGGATGAATGAATCGATCGACCCGCGTACCGAACAAAGAATCGCCAATTTTTTACAACCGGAATTCAGGCGTTTCCTACCGTTACAACGGGATTTTTCGTAGCGGTCAGAGTGAAAGCTGGTTCCTGAAAACAACCACTTATCTGTCCCACATCCAAGGAGTAATTCATGGCGACAACAAAAGGCGCAATCATTCTGGCGATTGCGAGCATCGCAACACTGGGCGCAGCAACGACTGCATCGGCTCAAAGCTCACCCATGGGTAACAACGGCTACTGGCCTCCGTACTCGCAGGGCGGCTACATCGGCCTGAACGTGGGCAAGCCCAACTACAAGACGGACGACCCGGCTGGCTTCACCACCGACGACCCGAGCGTTGGACTGCACGTGTATACCGGCAGCATGTTCAGCCAATATCTGGGCGCTGAAATCGGCTACCTGAACATGGGCACTCAAGATCGCGCTGGCGGCGAAACCAAGGCGCAGGGTATCAACCTGAGCCTGGTCGGACGCGCTCCAATCGCCGATCGCTTCTCGCTGTTGGGCAAAATCGGTACGACTTACGGTCGTACAAAAACAACGTCGAGCCCTCTCTCAGGCGTAACAGCGGGCAAAGAATCGGGATTCAATCTCTCGTACGGCATTGGCGCTCAGTACGACATCAACCAGCAATGGGCCGTGTCGCTCGACTGGTCGCGCAACAAGTTCGACTTCGCTGGCAACACCAGCGAGAACGTCGACATGACCAGCATTGGTCTGAAATACAAGTTCTAAGCGGTTGAAAAAGGTTGCTCCGCAATGGAGCAACCTTCGCGTCGCACTGTCGGCGCGCTCCTACAAAACCCATCCGTCGAGCCTGACGGCATGCGGTGCAGGGGAGCTACGGATAGGGATGAGGTTCGCACCTAACCTCTTGGTCACTCTATCTAGGAACAAGAATGACCACTAATAAAAACACGCCGGCCAGCAAACGAGCGGCGGCAAAGTCATCGGATAAGCAGAAACAGCTTCTTGAAAGCACTTTCGAAGTCGCACCGGAAATCTCGACCAATCAAGGTCTGCGCGTTTCCGACAACCATAACTCGCTGAAAGCCGGTGTCCGCGGCCCGACGCTGCTGGAGGACTTCATCCTCCGCGAAAAAATCACCCACTTCGATCACGAACGCATTCCCGAGCGAGCTGTGCACGCGCGGGGCAGCGCGGCCCACGGATATTTCCAGGTTTATAAATCGCTGCAGGAATACACCACCGCAGACTTCCTCCAGAACCCCGATGTGCAGACGCCTGTGTTCGTGAGGTTCTCGACGGTCGCTGGATCGAAGGGATCTGCAGACACGGTGCGCGACGTTCGCGGGTTCGCAGTGAAGTTCTATACGAACGAAGGCAACTACGACCTGGTAGGCAACAACATCCCGGTCTTCTTCATTCAGGACGCGATCAAGTTTCCGGACCTGATTCACGCGGTGAAACCCGAGCCGCACAACGAGATTCCGCAAGCCGCGAGCGCCCACGACACGTTCTGGGATTTCGCGTCGCTCATGCCCGAGACTACGCACATGTTGATGTGGGCCATGTCCGATCGCGCGATTCCACGAAGCCTTCGCATGATGGAAGGCTTCGGCGTTCACACCTTCCGATTGATCAACTCGAAGGGCGTATCGCATTTCGTGAAATTCCACTGGAAACCGAAGCTCGGTATTCACAGCCTGGTCTGGGACGAAGCGCAAAAAATCGCCGGCAAGGATCCGGATTTCCACAGGCGCGATTTGTGGGATTCGATCGAGAGCGGCGATTTCCCCGAATGGGAATTGGGACTGCAGATCATCGAGGAAGGCAAAGAGAAGGCGCTCGGTTTCGACATCCTCGATCCGACAAAGTTGATTCCCGAAGAAATGGTGCCGGTGCAGATAGTCGGCAAGATGGTTCTGAACCGCAACCCCGACAACTACTTCGCCGAAACCGAGCAGGTGGCGTTTCACCCCGGGCATCTGGTTCCCGGAATCGACTTCAGCAACGACCCGTTGTTGCAGGGCCGACTCTTCTCGTACACCGACACGCAGATCTCGCGTCTGGGTGGCGCGAATTTCCACGAGCTGCCAATCAACAAAGCGGTCTGCCCGTTCCACAATTTCCAGCGCGACGGCATGCATCGTCAGCAGATTGCCAAAGGGCGTGTGGCTTACGAGCCCAACTCGCTGGCCACCGGTGCCGAGTACCGGGTCGATGGCGCAACTCAAGGCTTCCAGAGCTACCCGGAAGAAATGGAATCGCCGAAGATTCGTCGTCGTAGCCCTTCGTTCGACGACCACTTCACGCAAGCGCGTCTTTTCTACGAGAGCCAAAGCCCCGCAGAAAAAGAGCACATCGTCGCTGCGTTCCGATTCGAGTTGTCGAAGGTGGAAATTCCCGCGATTCGCCAGCGTGTCGTCGACAACCTGGCGCACGTCGACGCCAAGCTGGCACGCCGTATTGCGGAACCACTCGGCATCGAAGCGCCCGACGCGAAGGCGGCAGCAGGTCGATCGGGCTTCCGTGATTACCAGATCACGATGCCGATAACCGAATCGCCGTCGCTCAGCATGATGCGTTCGCACAAGCCGGATATCGCCACTCGCAAGATTGCCGTGATGGTCGCGGACGGCGTCGACTTGGGCTCGCTGAAGACGATCCAGCAAGCCCTGACCGACGCCGGCGCGATGTGCAAGATCATCGGCCCGAAACTCGGGACAGTGGCTACTGCATCGGGCAAACAACTCGCCGTGGACCACACCTTCACCAACATGCCTTCGATCATGTTCGACGCGATTCTGGTGGCTGGTGGACAAGCTGCATCGGAAGAGATGAGCCGCAGCGGCGAAGCGATCCACTACGTCCTCGAAGCCTACAAACACTTCAAGCCGATCTGCGCGCTGGGCGCCGGTGCATCGATGCTGATTTCCCTGGGGATCGGCGAGAGTCCGGACGCGGAAGATCTTCGCGATCACCCGGGGGTGATCGTCGGCGACGGCACATCGGGAACGAACGCTGCGACGGCCGAATCGTTCGTCAAGGCGATCGATGCGCATCGTCATTGGGAACGCCCCCACACGATCGCGGTTCCGGCTTAAAGCGTCGTCTTAAGCGGAGTGTCGACCGCGCGCTTTGCGCTCGATGGCTTGGCGCCATCGGCGCGAAGCGTTCGGCTCAGCCAGATCACCGGAATCAGTCCGACCAGCACAAGCGCCAGCGACGGCAGTGCCGCCTCCCCCAATCGTTCATCGCGTGCGAGTTGATAGGCAGTAACGGCCAGCGTGTCGCTGTTGAACGGTCTGAGCACCATCGTTGCCGGCAACTCCTTCATCACATCGACGAATACGAGCAGGCCCGCAGCAGACAACGATCGTGCGAGCAGAGGCCAATGCACACGCGTCATCAGCGCCATCGGGCCTGTGCCCAGCATGCGCGCCGAATCGTCGAAGCTGGTCGGGATTCGTGAATAGCCGCTTTGCACCGACTGCAATGCGACCGACGAAAACCGCACCAGGTAGGCCCAAACCAAACCCGCAATGGTTGCGGTAATGAAGTAGCCCGCGTTCAAGGCAGGGGCGGCTTGCTGAAGCCATCCGATCGGAAGCAGCAGCCCCACGACGATAACCGCACCTGGAATCGCGTAGCCGAGTCCTGCCAGTTGCACGACGCCGCGCGTCAATCGGTCGGGCCATCGCCGCATGCTGAAAGCAAGCATCGCCGCGACACCGACCGCGATGACCGCCGTGATCGCACCGAGTCGCACGCTGTTCGACGCCCACTGAACGAATCGATCCCATGGCAGCACAGACCAGTCGGCGCTCAGTGGCCTCAGCATAAACAGGACCGGGAACACGAAGCCCATCAGCACCGGAAGAAGACAAAAGATCCAGGCCATCGACGCCCTGATGCCACGAAGCTGGATCGGGCGAGCCTCGTTCGATCCAGCGCGTGCGCCGCGTCCGGAGGCGAATCGCATCTTCCGTTGCGCGCTCGTTTCGAGCTTGAGCACGAAGACCACCACGATCAGCAAAAGCGTCGCGAGTTGGGCGGCCGCGATCCGGTTATCCATCGACAGCCAGGCCTTGTAGATGCCGGTGGTAAACGTCTGAATGCCGAAGTAGCTGCTGACGCCGAAGTCGGCCAGCGTCTCCATCATGGCGAGCGCGACGCCGGCCATGATCGCCGGACGCGCAAGGGGAATCGCTATCTGCCAGACACGCCGGCCGAGCGGCGCACCGAGCATGCGGGCCGCCTCCATCAAATGCGACGCGCGTTCACCGAGCGCTGTGCGCGTGAGCAGATACACGTACGGGTAAAGCGAGAAGATGAACACCCACGCCGCGCCGGACGCATTGCGAATCTCGGGCAGCACCCGTCCCTGAAGTCCGAAGGTGTGGCGAATCCAGGTCTGCATCGGACCGGAGAACTGCAGGAAGTCGGTATATGCGTAGGCGACGACGTATGCCGGCATGGCCAGTGGCAAAAGAAGAATCCATTCGAGCGACCGGCGGCCCTGGAAATCGAAGAGCGTGACGACTGCTGCGGTCGAGGCGCCGACGATCGCGGTGCCCAGACCCACGACTACCGCGAGCCAGACAGTCGTCTGGATGTATCGCGGCAAAACAGTGTTGCTCATCTCGCGAAGAATCTGCGCGGTCTCGTCGCTCCACTGAAACCACGACCCCATCACGGCGGCAATGGGCGTGATCAGAATCAGCGCGACGATCAACAGAAATACTTGATGAAGCCGATTCGACGGCCGGTTGGGCGGCATGCGCGATTCCGTGGACAAATGAGAATTGTACGCATCTGAGCATCTAGAATCGACCGCATGTTCCTGGAAGTCTCGCAACTGTCGATCCGTTATGCCGGTGCTTCACGCGCCGCCGTCGAAGAAGTTTCTTTCGGCCTCATGCCGGGCGAGATCGGCGTTCTGATCGGCCCATCCGGATGCGGCAAGACCACCCTGCTCCGTGCGGTCGCCGGGCTCGAACCGGTCGCAGGCGGAACCATCGCGTTGTCTGGCGAAGTCGTTAGCTCTACGACCCGACAGGTCGCTCCGGAAGATCGCAGGATCGGCATGGTGTTCCAGGATTACGCGCTGTTCCCGCATCTCGATGTGCAACGCAACATCGCGTTCGGAATTCAGTCTCTGCCGCGGGCAGAAAGGTCGCGTCGCGTGGCCGAGGTGCTCGATCTTGTCGGCTTGTCCGGCAGCGAGAAACGCTATCCGCACGAGTTGTCGGGAGGCCAGCAGCAACGGGTTGCCCTTGCACGCGCGCTCGCTCCGAACCCGCGACTCATGCTGCTGGACGAGCCCTTCTCGAATCTGGATGTGGATTTGCGCGAGCGACTTGCGCATGAAGTTCGCGGCATTCTGAAAGCAGCCAAGGCGACTGCGCTATTCGTCACGCACGATCAGCTAGAAGCGTTTGCGATCGGCGACGTGGTGGGCGTAATGAACCACGGCAAGCTCGATCAATGGGCTGGTGCGTACGACCTGTATCACCGTCCCGCCACTCGATTCGTCGCCGATTTCATCGGGCACGGTGTGTTCGCGCCAGCGACGGTGTCGCGCAATGGCGATCGACTGGTCGCATCTACATCCCTCGGCGATCTGTCGGATGCGACCACCCATTACGAAGTGCCCGGCAAGAACAGCTCGACCGAGTTCGACGTTCTTCTTCGCGCCGACGACATCGTGCACGACGACAACGCGAGCACCACCGCCGAGATCGTGCGCAAATCGTTTCGCGGATCCGAGTTTCTCTACACACTGAAGCTCGATAGCGGCGAGACGGTACTGGCTCTCGTTCCGAGCCATCACGACCACGCGATTGGCGAACGCATCGGCATCAAGCCCGACGTCGATCACCTGGTGCTGTTCCCCCGAGTCTGAGCAATCGGCTTTTAAATCGCGGAAAGCATCCGCGCGACTTCTGCTTCCACCTTCGCAGTGATCGATCTGCGGTCTTCGCCTTCGACAGGAATGGGATCGCCGATCGACACGATCGCCTTGAGCGGCGGTGCGGTGACGGTTCTCCAGATGGATACGGCCAGTGAAAGATCGCCGACATAAGCCGGAGCGAGAGAGAATTCGCCGCTCGCTGCATCGACGAATCGCAGGGCGAACGGAACCACGGGAGCAGGCGCTTTGATTGCCGACTGCAGCAGGTTCGAGTGAAACGGCAAAAGCCCGCTGCCATCGCTGGTGGTGCCTTCGGGAAACACTGCCAGCACATCGCCATTGCGCAAACTCTGCGCCATCGTTTCGACCATTCGGCTGGCATCCCGCCGAGACGCGCGCTCGATATAAAGCGTGCCGGCAGCAGTCGACAGTGTGCCGATCAAGGGCCATTTCTCGATTTCGGATTTGGCGATGAAACGGCAGTGGCGCGTGGCATGCATGACCACGATATCGAGCCATGAGACATGGTTCGACACGATCAACACCGGCCCCGAGGGACGATTGCCGCGCACTTCCAGCTCGATGCCAAGAACACGCAGCGCATCCTGTGCCCATAACTCCACCCGCGCGTTGCGAGCAGCTTGATCCATCCCCGGAAACCTGAACAGGATGATCAACATGCCGACGATGCCGTGCCCGATGGCACGGACGATCGTCCACACACCCAGCAGCGCTCTCATTTCCTCTCGAAAGCCACTTGCCCGCCGACGATCGTGAATTGCGTGCGTCCGGGTAACTCGTAATTCGAGAAAGGCGTGTGTTTGCCCTGGCTCCTGAGCTCATGCGCAGTCGGCTGCCACATCGCCTTCGGATCGAAAATGCAGATATCGGCCACACCCCCATCGACGATCTGACCGACGCTCGCTCGCATGGTGCCGAGGGAATCGCCCAGCACGGCAGCCGGCGCATTCGTGATGACCGACAGCGCACGCTTCAATCCGACGCCGCTCTCCTCGCCCCACTTGATTGCGAGGCTGAGCAGCAATTCGAATCCGGTGGCACCCGGCTCGCTCTCGGCGAACGGCAGTGTCTTGGCGTCTTCATCTACCGGCGTGTGGTCGGACACCAGCGCATCGATGGTTCCATCGGCCAGTCCCGCCTGAATCGCATCGCGATCGCGTTGCTGGCGCAGCACCGGCGTGAGCCGCGCGCGGCTGTCGAAATAACCGATGTCGGCGTCGGTCAGGTGAAGCGAATTCACGCTCACATCGCAAGTGACTTTGAGTCCCTGCGCTTTGGCCTGACGCACCAGCTCGACCCCCGCAGCGCTGCTCAGGCGGCACAGATGGACCCGCGCGTTGGTCGATCGCAGCAATTCGAAAATCGTATGCAGCGCAATGGTTTCGGCCGCGACCGGCACACCGGCCAGCCCCAGACGGGTTGCGATCGGGCCGCTGGCGGCAACGCCTTTGCCAAGATGAATTTCCTGCGGGCGCAACCACACGGTGTAATTGAAAGTGCTCGCGTAAAGCAGCGCGCGTTGCAGCACCTGGGTGCTAGCGAGAGGCACTTCCGCCTGGCCGAATCCGATGCAACCCGCCTCGGTCAGCTCCACCATTTCGGTGAGCACTTCGCCGGCGAGATTTCGGGTCAGCGCGCCCATCGGAAACAGCCGCGACTTATGCAGCTTCTCTGCGCGAAATTTCAGCATCTCGACCAATCCCGGCTCGTCGAGTACAGGCTCGGTGTCGGGCAGGCACACGATGCTGGTGACACCACCGGCAACCGCCGCTTCCATTTCGGATTCGAGCATGCCTTCATGCTCATGTCCCGGCTCGCGCAGACGCGCAGCCAGATCGACCATGCCCGGCATGACGATCAAACCGCTTGCATCGATGGTACGACTCGGTGCGAAGTTGTCTGCAACTCGTCCGATGCCGGTGATGCGTCCTGCTGCGATCGCGACATCGCCAACCTGATCCAGCCCCGATGCCGGGTCGATCACGCGTCCGTTCTTGATGAGGATCTTCATGATTTCGTGTCCGCTTCATTGCCTGCGACGATGCTCATCACCGCCATGCGCACCGCGATGCCGAAAGTCACCTGCGGAAGAATCACGCTTTGCTTGCCGTCGACTACCGCCGAGTCGATCTCCACGCCGCGATTGATAGGACCCGGGTGCATCACGATGGCATCGGGCTTGGCGAGCGTGAGCTTTTCTTCAGTAAGGCCGAAGCTCTTGAAGAACTCCTGGCTCGACGGCAGCATCGCGCCGGTCATGCGTTCGTTCTGCAGCCGCAACATGATCACCACGTCGCAACCCTTGATGCCCTCTTCCAGCGTATGGCACACCCGCACGCCCATTTGCGACATGTCGCTGGGCACCAGCGTCTTGGGGCCGACCACGCGAATCTCGGCGCAGCCCAAAGTGGTGAGCGCATGGATGTCCGATCGCGCGACCCGCGAATGCACCACGTCGCCGACGATGGCGACCGTGAGATTCGAGAAATCTTTTTTGTAGTGACGGATCGTGAACATGTCGAGCAGACCCTGCGTCGGATGCGCATGGCGCCCGTCGCCGGCGTTGATCACATGCACGTGAGGCGCCACATGTTGCGCGATCAGATACGGCGCGCCCGATTCGCTGTGACGCACCACGAACAGATCGGCAGCCATTGCGCTCAGGTTCGAAATCGTGTCGAGCAGCGATTCGCCTTTGGATGCGGACGAGCGCGCAATGTCGAGGTTCAGCACGTCTGCGGACAGGCGCTTGGCCGCGATCTCGAAGGTCGTGCGTGTGCGGGTCGAGTTCTCGAAAAACAGGTTGAAGACGCTCTTGCCGCGAAGCAGCGGAACCTTCTTCACTTCGCGATCGTTCACGCTTGCGAAGTTGGCGGCGGTGTCGAGGATGTGCGTGACGATGTCGCGCGGGAGTCCTTCGATGGACAGCAGGTGAATCAACTCGCCGTTGCTGTTGAGCTGGGGATTGCGTTTGTAGAGCACTAGGAACGGCCCTCCACATGAAAACTGAATTTGCCGGAATCGTCTCGGGCCAAGGCAAGCGTTTGATCGGCCGCCAGCGCCACGCGAGCCGCCGCAAAATCGGCTTGCACCGGAAGCTCGCGTCCACCGCGGTCGACCAACACTGCGAGCCTGACCGATGCAGGACGTCCGTAATCGAACAGCTCGTTGAGCACCGCGCGAATCGTGCGGCCGGTGAACAGCACGTCGTCCAGCAGGATGATGTCGGCACCATTCACGTCGAACGGAATCGAGGTCTGGGCGCCCGACGCCAGGCCACGCTGCGCGAAATCGTCGCGATGCATGACCGATGAAATCACGCCTGGTGCGTCGGGAAGTTGCAAGTCGGCGTGCAGGCGTTCTGCGAGCCATGCTCCGCCGGATGGAATGCCGGCCAGTCGCGTCTGCGGGCCGAGCATCGAACGAATGCCCCGCACCAGCTCCGAATAAAGCGCTTCGGCATCGAGCATCAAGCTCCCGGGCTGGCTCATGAACGACTCCTTGAAATTGGCGTCATGGAATGCTCCTGAAAAACTGTTCAAGAATGATGCAGGCCGATGCCGCATCGAGATCGCTCGCGCCGGACGACTTGGCTTCGGTGGTGCTGTAACGCTCGTCCACTTCGAACACCGGCAATCGGAATCGGCCTTTGAGCTGGCGCGCGAACTTTTGCGCGCGCAAGGTATTTTCGTGGCTGGCGCCGTCGGGGTGATACGGCACGCCCACAACGATCGCGTCGGGCTGCCATTCCTTGAGCTTCGCCTCTATCAACGTGAAGCGCGCATCGCCTTCGGCCTTGATCGTGCCTTGCGGCTGGGCAGTTCGCATGATCCGGTTGCCCACGGCAACGCCGGTGCGTTTTGCGCCGAAATCGAAAGCCAGAAAAGTTTGCAGGGAAGAAGGAACGTCGGGCACAAGCGGCGAGCTCATGCGTGCCCCGCGTCGGGAGACAGCATCCAGGCCTCTAGGCCGAGGAGCTTCAGGGCCCGGGCGTAGCGCTCTTCGACAGGGGTGTCGAAGATGACCGAGGTATCGGCGCCTACTGTCAGCCAGCTGTTTTCGGAGATTTCCGATTCGAGCTGCCCTTCTCCCCAGGCCGAATAGCCCAGAGACACGAGAATTCGCTTCGGGCCGGCGCCGGTGGAGAGCGCTTCCAGAACGTCCTTGGAAGTGGTCATTTCCAGACCGCCGGGAATTGTCATGGTGGAGGCGTAGATCGATTCGTCGGAATCCGATCCTTCGGCGCGAACCGCGTCGTGGAGCACGAATCCGCGTTCGGTCTGGACCGGGCCGCCATGAAAAACCGGTGTTTCGGTCAGATCGTTGCGTCCGAGGCGCAGTTCGACCTTGTCGAACAGGCTGGAAAGGCTCAAATCGCTGGGTTTGTTGATCACCAGCCCCAGAGCACCGCGTTCGCTATGCTCACAGAGGTAGATGACGCTTTTGGCGAATGCCTCATCTTCCAGGCCAGGCATGGCAATCAGGAAGTGATTCGTGAGGTTCATGGAGGCAGAATCGGCAGGCATGTCGCAATTTTAAGCGGTGATCATGGATACACAATTCAGCACGGGGTTAATCTGGTTTCGCCGCGATCTTCGGGTCGATGACAACGCGGCCCTCTACCGGGCGCTCAAGGCCTGCGAGCAGGTGCACTGCGTCTTCATTTTCGACACCGACATACTGGATCCGCTGCCTCGCGCCGACCGTCGGGTCGAGTTTCTGGTCGACACCGTCAAGGAACTCGACGAGAACATCCGCAAAGTTTCCGGCAACAGAAAATCCGGATTGATCGTTCGACATGCGGCGTCGGCCGACGAGATTCCCAAGCTCGCGCACGAGCTTCACGCGCAAGCGGTTTTTGCGAATCACGATTACGAGCCATCGGCCATCGAGCGCGATGCCAAGGTGCGCGGCGTGCTGGCCAACGCGGGCGTGGCGTTTCATACCTACAAAGATCAGGTGATCTTCGAGAAAGAAGAATTGTTGACGCAGGGCGGCAAGCCTTACGCGGTGTTCACGCCGTACAAAAACGCCTGGCTCAAAAAGGTCGACAGCTTTTTTCTGCAGCCTTATCCGGTAGAGAAGTACGCCAAAGCCATCGCCAATCGCCCGGAGGCGATGTCGCATATCCCGTCGCTCTCGGATCTCGATTTCGAATCGACCAATCTTCATGACCTGAAGATTCCACCCGGCGCTAAAGGCGCGCTCGAACTATTCGAAGATTTCTTCGAGCGCATCGACCAATACGACGAAGCGCGAAACTTTCCCGCCGTCAAAGGTCCGAGCTACATGGGCGTCCACCTCCGATTCGGCACCGTATCGATTCGGCGCTTGGCGGGCACCGCACAACAACTCTCGATTCAAGGCAGTCGCGGAGCGCAGACATGGTTGTCGGAGCTGATCTGGCGGGACTTTTATTTTCAGGTGCTCGCGAACAATCCACGAGTGGTCGGTCACGCGTTCAAGCCCGAGTACGACGCGATCAAATGGGAGCACGGCAAGCGTGGCAACGCCCTGTTCAAAGCCTGGTGCGATGGCGAAACCGGATACCCATTGGTCGATGCAGCCATGGCGCAGATCAATCAGACCGGCTACATGCACAACCGCCTGCGAATGGTGGTGGCCAGTTTTCTCACGAAAGACCTGGGCATCGACTGGCGCTGGGGCGAGAAATATTTCGCAGAAAAACTCAACGACTTCGACCTGTCCGCCAACAACGGCGGCTGGCAATGGGCGAGTTCCAGCGGATGCGATGCGCAGCCTTACTTCCGGATCTTCAACCCGGTGAGCCAGAGCAAGAAGTTCGATGCGGAAGGCAAGTTCATTCGCAAGTACATTCCCGCGCTGGCTGGATTGTCCGACGACGCGATTCATGAGCCGTGGACCGCATCGCCGGTCGAACTCGTCGCGGCCGGGCTGGAGTTGGGCAAACAGTATCCGGAGCGCATCGTCGATCACGACGTTGCGCGCAAGGACACGATGCTGCGTTACGCGGTGGTCAAGAAGTCGCTGGACAAGTCGGACGCGTAACGCCTGACCAGCGCGAGCAACTCTTCCTCTGAATACGGCTTGCCGAGATAGTGATTCACGCCGAGCTGTTCGGCGTGCTCGCGATGCTTGTTCGCAATGCGCGACGTGATCATCACGATCGGAAGATCTTTCAGCTTGGCATCGGCGCGAATGTTCCGGGCCAGATCGAAGCCATCCATGCGAGGCATTTCGATATCCGACAGCACGATCACGGGACGCTCGTCCTGCAGCTTCTCGAGTGCCTGCAAGCCGTCGGCTGCGAGCGTGACCCGGTAGCCTTCGCGCTGCAGCAGACGCTGCGTGACGCGGCGCACGGTGATCGAATCGTCCACCACCAGCACCAGCGGAATGCGAGCAGGTGCCGAGGGCGCAGACGCACCGTTGCCGGCCGCTTCCAGCACTTCGGGCTGGGCGCTGTCCGCGCTGAAGCTGCGCGCAAGATCGCCGTACACGGTCGATAGCGCAACCGGGTTGTAAATCAGGACGACGGCACCGGACGCAAGAATCGACATGCCTGCGAGACCCGGCAAACGCGCGAGTTGAGGCCCGAGGTTTTTGACCACGACTTCCTGATTGCCCAGCACTTCGTCCACATGCACTGCGATTCGCCGTGCCGCGCTTCGGAACACGATCACGGTGAGCGATTTGCCCTGATCTTCGAACGAACGCGTGGACGACTGCAGCAACGCACCCGCCCAATAGAACGGCAGTTGTTCGCCAGCGAAGTCGTAGATGCCCGAGTTGTAGGCCTGCTGGACTTCCTTCGCAGGAGAGCGGCGAACGATCTCGACCATGTTGGCCGGCACGCCGATCGACTGCTCGCCGATTCGAATCATCACGACTTGCGTCACGGCGGTCGTCAAAGGCAGCACCAGCTTGAAGCTCGCGCCCTTGCCCAATGCCGATGTCGTCTCGATGCGTCCGCCGAGCGCGTTCACCTCCGAGCGGACCACGTCCATGCCGATGCCGCGTCCGGCGAGTTCGCTGATCTGCGTCACCGTGGAAAACCCAGGCGCAAAAATAAGTTCTGCCGCTTCCGAATCGGTCAGCTGGTGATCCGGCGAAATCAGGCCCAGGGCGACTGCACGCTCGCGAACCCGTGCGGTATCGATGCCTGCACCGTCATCGGTAAATTTCACCGAGACGTCGTTGCCTTCCTGCCCGAGTTCGACCTGGATCGTACCCACGGCATCCTTGCCCGCAGCAACCCGCTTGGCCGCATCTTCTATGCCGTGCGCCACGCAGTTGCGCAGCAGATGCTCGAAGGCCGGCGTCATGCGATCCAGCACGCCGCGATCCACTTCGATCGATCCACCGTTGATGTCCAGCTTCACCTGCTTGCCGGTATCTTTGCTGGCCTGGCGCACCACTCGATAGAGTCGCTCCGAAATACCTTCGAACTCCACCATGCGGGTACGAAGCAGATCGCGCTGCAGTTCGCGAGTCTGGCGCGCCTGCGCGTTCAGATCGTCTTCGGTCGCTTGCACGGTGCGCTGCAAATTGCGCTGCACCGTAGCCACGTCGTTGACCGACTCGGCCATCATGCGGGTCAGCTCCTGCACTCGCGTGAATCGGTCGAATTCGAGCGGATCGAATCCTTGCTGCGTGTCTTTCGCCTGCGCCAATCGCGATTGCATCTGCGATTCCGCCTGCAGCTCGATGTCGCGCAACTGCTGCCGCAACCTGTCCAGGTTGTCGGTCAGATCGCCCAGCGATCCGCGCAGATTGCCGAGCTCGGCCTCCATGCGCGAACGCGTGATCATCACTTCACCGGTCTGGTTCATTAGCCGATCGAGCAGTTGCGAACGAACCCGCACCGCCTGGTTGGTCGATGCGCGCAGTGGCGACAACGCAAGCGGCGCTGCGAGCGCAACGGCGTTGCGTGCGAACGGCGGCTTGGTCTCGGTCGGGGTCGCGAGAGCGATCGGCGTAATTTCTGTCGTGGCGGAATCGGCGGGAACTGTCGGCGCGGTGGCCGGTTCGACTGCGGCCGCAGCAGGCGCGCCATCTTCACCGGACAAGCGCCGCGCTTCCGCGAGCTTCAACTCGTCGAAAGATTCTTCCATCGTGTCGAAGCGAGTCATCAGCGGCTCGACCAGTTCGGAAGTCAAATCGGCGCTTCCGAGTTTTTCGATCTCGGATTCCATGCGGTGCGACATTTCGCCAAGACGCAATGCGCCGGCCAAACGTGCGCTGCCTTTGAGCGTGTGCAGCACGCGCAGCACTTCGCCACGGGCGCTCAGGTTTTCGGGACGCGCGCTCCACTGGCGCAACGTGCCCGCGAGTTGAGGCATCAACTCGCTCGCCTCTTCCTCGAAAATCGGGAACAGATCGACGTCCACCGCATCGACCACATCGCTGAATTCGTCTTCGTCGTCCAGCGAGTGAGACGGCTCGTTCTGCCCGACTGGCGGCACGAAGGTGGCTGGCGCAATCAGATCGCGCGGCTCGGCGGGCGCCTGATATTCCTGCGTGGGTTGGTCCGCTTCGGCCGGATGCACATCGACTTCGAACGAGTCGATCTCGGGCGGGGCGTCCTGCGTCGGCTCGCTGTCGAGCACCTGCTGAAGCGCCTGCATGATGGCTTGCGGTGGCTCCTTGAGGAAGCCCGCTGCGAACTGATGCAGCAATCGGCGGATATCTTCTGCGGCTTCTGCAAACACGGTCGCATTCCACACTGCACCATGGCCGTGAAGCTGCACATGCAGCAACGCTTTCTCGAGCATGCGCGCAATGTCGGACAGCGCGGTGAATCCAACCGTGGCAGAACTGCCGCCCAGCGAATGCGCAAGCGCGATGATCGAATCGGGTAGCGGCCGGTGCGACTCCAGCGCCCACTCCGCAGTCTCGGTCACCAGGGTGCGAGACCATTCGTCGGCCTCGTTCAAATACACGTTGTAAAGCGGAATGCCGATGCGCAGCGTCCCGATCACCTTGACCTGGTCATCCGCTTCGCTCGCGGATGTTTCGTCGGAGACTTCACCGACCGAGTCGCTGGACGACTCGTTGTTAGACTCGTTGGAAGACTCGATGGAGTGAGGCACATCGATCACCGTAGATTCGATGACCGGCGCTTCCACCGGGGAGTCGGCCGACGCGGGTGTCCGCGACTCGTCTTCGTGAACATCGACCACTGTCGATTCGATGATCGGCGCTTCGTCTTCTATCTCGATCTTCGGCTCTTCGCTGCCCGCGTCGTTGACCCGGAAAGTCGCGGCCAACTCGGCTATCTCTTCGGTCGGCGACGCTTCCACGGCGAATTCGTCGTCTTCCAGCGGCACGTCGAAATCGGTGCTGAGGCCCAGCATCGATTCGGGCTCTTCGGGCGCGACCGGGGCCAAATCTTTCAGGCTGCCATAGTCGATGTCCCGAATCTCCACCGGCGCGAAGTCGGTGCTCATGTCGTCGAAGTCGGCGTGAGCGAAATCGGCTACGTCGTCTTCGGCAGGCGTCGCGGCGCCGGAACCATCGAACGACACGAGACGATTTTCAAGACGCAGCGCATCCGCAGCAGTTCTGAATCCGGTTGCTCGCCATTCGTTGTCGGTAATTTTCTCGATGTCGTTGACCCAAGCCGTCAACCCCTGCAACGCGTTGCTGCACAGGCTGATGAGTTCGGGAGAAGCTGCGCGCTCATCGGCAAGCCATGTATTGATCAGTTGCTCCAGCGACCACGCGGCTTCGCCGAACTCGTTGAGCCCGACCATGCGCGAGGAGCCCTTGAGCGTGTGGAACGCGCGACGCAGCGTCGTCATCTGCGCTGTGTCTCCAGCATCCACTGCAAGACCGTCGAGTGCTTCCTGCCCGCTTTGAATGACTTCGCGCGCTTCTTCCAGAAAGATGCCTGTCAGATCGTCTTCGTCGAATTCCTGCGGTTCTGTCGCAGGCACCGGCTCCATCGGCGTTGCCTTGGAAGCACTCACCACTTCGGCAAGCTCGGCCAGGGCTTCCTGCGTTTCCTGCTGCATCTCCATTTCGGGAGATATCGAAATGCTGTCGCGGAAATCCGCTATCTCTTCGGGTGAAGGCGGCGAGCTTTCTGCCATTCGCCGGCCTTCGGCCAGCAGGGGATCGACTGGCGGCTGGAGCGGTGTTGCCGCAGACTCGCTGAACGGATCGAACATGTCCTCGTCAGGCGGCGGCATGTTGCCAGACGGCAGTGCGCCGAACGACGACAGTGACGGAAAGTCGAGTTCCTCATCGACTGCCTGCACAATCGTTCCGGTTCCGATCTCACCGATTTCGTTGTCGGTCTGGCGACCCGCTCCGTGCGTCACCGCCTGCTGCGTGCGACCCATGAGCGGCTTGAGCTCGCCCGATTGCGCGTCGAAGGTGAACAGCTTCTTGGCGAGCGCGGGCTGATAGCTCAGCATGTCGATCAGGAATCCGAGGGCTCCCAGATTGTTTCCGAGCTTATCGAAAGTACCCGCAGCGCGAGCCCTTTCTTCATCGAGCTCCGTGATCAGAATTTCCTCGACCGTGTCGCGCATGCGCAGAACCGCCTGCGTCGCGTGATCGAGCCCCAGCACCGACAAAACTCCGCGCATTTGCGCGAGCGCGCCCGGCACGGTGGCCAGCGCCTTTTTGTCCTGCGGGTTTCTGAAGAAAGTATCGAGCGACTTTTCCACTTCGCCCAGCGTTGCGCGCAACTCGCCGACAACGGTTCCCATGGTCTGGCGATCGCTCACCCGGCGATAGAGGTCCTCCATCCAGGCTTCGAGTGGCTCGGCCTGACCGCCACCGCGCACATGTTCGAGTCGCTGGGCCAGATGATGGGTACGCATCTCGAGGTTCGTGTCAGAGACATCGAGTTCTTCGAATGCGGCTTCCAGATAAAGAATGGACGTGGCGACTTCCATAGCCAACTCTGGCGGTGGCGCAAGTCCGTTGCGCACGACCGAATCGACCGCGTTCGACAATGCAGTACCAAGCGGCGCACTCGGCGGATACAGCTTGACCATCGACTCGGACACCATTCCGAACTGCTCGCCCACGACGCGCAGCTTGGTCATTTCTCCGCCTGAAAGCGACGACCAGGTTTCTTTCGCGGTGTCGATTCGTTTACGCGCCTGAACCAGCATGGCCGGATCGAAGCGTCCGTACATCGGCTGCTCGTAGCTGACGTTCGAATGGGAATACAAGTCCCACGCACGGCGAACCGCGTCGAGGGCTGGTGTTTTGGTGTCAGGGGTGTCGGGCGTATTGGCTTGCGCCGCGAAAAACAGCAGATCTTGCGCAAGACGCTCAGACAACGTGTGATCGCCACGCGCGATAGTGCCGAACTGCATCAGCACGCGCGAACTGGCGCGCTTGGCGTAGACGTCGAACGGGATCAGGCCGTTGGCCATGCACTCGTAATAGGCCGAAGCCAGCGTCCAGAATGCGCCTTCCTTTTGCACCGTCGCACCTGCAGCGAGACCCGCAGTGATTTCGGCCATCGACAACGCCGCGAACACATCGCCGGACTTGATCAGCTTGAGCGCTGCCTGATCCATTCGCGCGCGCACCGCCGGGACTATCTGCAAAGGTTCTGCATCGAGCTTCGCGGGCTGAGCCCACGACCAGGGACGCTCCCAGAGATCGGCCGGATGCACTCGTTCCGCGCCCACGATTTCAAGGCATTCGCGGAATTGCGGAAACAAGCCGACCGAAATTGCTACTCGACCCGAAAGAAGCGTCTCCAGATATTCGACGATTGCAAACGACGCGCGTTCGATGCGGCCAGCCGCTTCATCCGTGCATTTGCGCGGATCGAGAATGAAGGTTTCGACCGCCATGTCCATGGCAACCGCGAATCGAGCCGGCACTTGCTGGCCCACCATTTCGAGAGCGCCAGCCGCCTGATGAACCTGAACCCGCGCCTGTTGAAGCGCGGCATCGTCCAGTCCTTGCGGATCGGATCCGTGCAGCAACTCGAGATCGCGCGCGTAGCGCCGAACCGCCTTCGCAGTGACTTCCATCGACTTGCGAATTTCCTCGAGCACCCACGCCACCGGCGCGAGATCGAGCGCGGTCACGTCGACATCGATGCTTGCCGATGCGGTGCTATCCGAGTTGACTGGCGAAGGGGCGTTCATTTCTTTTTAGTACTTCAAAACTGACGTAACGAGCTTGCTTGCCGAAAACTTCAGCGAACCATCACGCGATCTTGAATCGAGCGACCGATTGACGCAACTCATCGGCCATCAATGACAACTCTCGCACCTGCTGCGCGGTCGACCGGGTGCCTTCACCGGTCTGCTCGGTCACCGCAAAAATGTGCTGGATGTTTATAGCCACGATGTTGGCCGATTCGGCTTCGCGAGATGCCGAGTTCGAAATCTGCTCGATCAGGTCTGCGAGTTGTCGCGACACGCGGTCGATGTCGCTCAGTGCTGCGCCTGCGTTATCGGAGAGTCGTGCTCCCTCGACCACGCCCTGGGTCGATCGCTCCATAGCGCCGACGGCATCCTGGGTGTCGGTCTGAATCGCTTTCACCAGTGCAGAAATCTGGCGGGTCGCATCGGCGGAACGCTCGGCCAGACGCTGCACTTCTTCTGCCACCACCGAGAAGCCGCGGCCTGCATCGCCAGCGGACGCCGCTTGAATAGCGGCATTCAGCGCCAGCACGTTGGTCTGCTCGGTAATGTCCGAGATCAGCTCTGTAATTTCACCAATTTCCTGCGACGACTCGCCCAGGCGTTTGATCCGCTTGGAGGTTTCCTGGATCTGGTCTCGAATCGAATTCATACCGCCGATCGCGTTCTGCACCGCTTGCAGACCGGACTCGGCAGCTACCAGCGACTGACGCGCCACCGAAGCGGATTCGGTCGCCTGCGTGGACACCTGGTTGATTCGCTCGGCCATGTCGAGCACCGACTGACCTGTTTCGCGAATTTCACGAAGCTGTTCGGTCGAAGCGGCAAGCAGTTCGGTCGAGGTGTTTTCCACCATGCTGGTCGTCTGTGCCACCCGGGTAACCGTGGACTGCACGCTTCCCACCAGCGACCGGAGTTCTTCCACCGTGTAGTTCACCGAATCGGCAATCGCGCCGGTAATGTCTTCGGTCACGGTGGCTTCCTGCGTCAGATCGCCTTCGGCCACTGTCTGCAATTCGTTCATCAATCGCAAAATCGCGGCCTGGTTCGCGTCGTTCACCCGGCGGGATTCCTGCTGCATGTCTTCGGCCGACACACGTTGCTGTTCGGCGAAAGACTGGCGGCGGCGGCTGTCCTGCAGCTGCACATACGCAACGCCAGCCGCAGATGCGAGTGCGAGAAGCGCGGTAATGACCAGCGCAGCAAGTGCCACGCCCGAAAGACCGGTTTTCTCGCGAAGCTTTTCCTGGAGCTCGGTCAAGTCGCGACGCAGCGGCTCGCTGTCGCCGACGATGGCTGCCTGCGCTTCGCGCGCTGCAACCAGACCTTGCAGGTTGCCGAGAATCGCGCCGGCCTGTGAACGGGTCAGATCGTATTGTTTGAGCAGTGCGTCGAGCTGTTCGCGGGTTTGAGCATCGCGGGTGCCGGTGAGGCGAAGCTCAGGGCTTCCATCGAGAAGGCCCTGGGCAATTTCCTTGAACGAGTTCAAGTCCTTGCCGAGCAGGAACACGGCCTCGGGACTCACGCCTTCCATGGTCAGGAATTCATTGGCCGACTTACCGATGCGCTGGGTCAACATGACGAGCTGACCGGCTGCGGAAATGTCGGCAGGCGCGGCGCCCTGCTGAAGCTTCAGCGAAGAAACCGTCTCGGCAATTTCCAGCAGATCGGACGATTGCCGGTTGATGTTCCGCAGCGACGCGCCCACCTGCGTGAGCGTTTTTTCTTGTGCAAGAACCGTGTTCGCATTCTTCTCGGCCCGATCTACTCCGGGAACGACGCGTGCGAGTTCGTCGCTGAAATCGGCGCTTAGCGCATCGATGTTGTCACCGCCGGATTGCAGACCCTTCACGTTTCGACCGAGCTCGCTCGCGCTTTCGCGAACGTCGGCAAACGCTGGGCCACTGCCCACGAGTGCCTGCGACACCGACTTCGCAAGACGCTGCGACTGCATCAGCGACTGACCGGCCGCCGACAGCTGTTGCGCGACCCGATCTGCCTGGCTCAGTGCGAAGGCCGTAGACAAACCGAACAGCACCACCGACAGCCCGAGCAGCGCAAGAAGGTTGCGCTGGTGAATCGCAGTCGGTTTGGTTCCAAGAACCGGAATGGTCAGCAGATCGCCCGTCGGCTCGCTCGATTCGGTCGCGGCCAGTTCTTCTGCAAGGCGGCTCTCGGGCGAATCCGCCAGTCCCGCGACCTGATCGTCTGCCAGCGTCTGCACGCTTTCAGGCGAAATGCTCACGTAGACGTCGTCGTTGTTCGTGGAGCCAGAAGGCTTCTTCTTCAGCAGTTTGGAGAGAGAGTCGACGACGGACATGGTGTGGCCTTCCGAGATGCTTTTTAAGCGCTGATAGTCAAAAATTGAGTTTGCTGCGACAGGATCTGCAGGTTGATTTCCTGCCAGTAAACACCGCCGGCGTCGGTGTATCCGCTGCCGAAATAAGCTGGCGATCCATCGGGTGCAGGAGCCGATTCGACGAACGTCTCCGGGTTGCGCAGGCCGATCAGTCGGTCGACCAGCAGCGCGCAATTGACTTCGAGGACAGCGTTCAGCGCAACCACCCGGGCCTGCGATCGACCCGCCGGTTCTGCGATGTTCGCGCCGGAAGTCGAGGCGGAACCGGTCAAAAAGCTGGCCATATCGACCAAGCCGAAAATTCCGCCGCGAAGGTTGGCCACGCCCATGAACCAGGGCGCGGTGTAGGCGACGCGTTGCGCACCGGTGAACGGAAAAATCTCGCCGGATTGCGAAAGGGGAAAGAGGTATTTGCCGCCCGCGGATTCGACCGCGAGCCATGAAGCGGAGACACCGGAAGTACGCGCAGCCTGAAGCCGTTCTGCTAGGCGGCTTTGAAATTCCCTGAGTGCTTCGCGGTTCGCCATTCTCTGATCGAGCGTCAGTTCAGGGCTTCGAGCTTGGCCATGAGCTCGACTGCGTTCACCGGCTTGGTGATGTAGTCGCGTGCGCCCTGGCGAAGTCCCCAGACCCGATCGGTTTCCTGGTTCTTGCTGGTGCACATGATGATCGGCACATCGGAATATTTCGGATTGCGGTTGATCGCGCGGGTCAGCTGAAAACCATTCTGTCCGGGCATGACTACATCCATCAGGATGACGTCGGGCTTTTCTTCGCTAAGCCGGCGCATCGCGTCTTCGGCGTTCTGCGCAGTCTTTACCGTGAGGCCGTTCTTTTGAAGAAGATCGGTGAGGAACATCAGTTCCGTCTTCGAATCGTCGACGATCAATACTTTTTGAACGGACATCAGATGGCTCCCTGCCGGGCAACGCCGAATTGGCGAACTGCCTGTAGTAGTTGTTCTTTGGTGAAAGGTTTGGTGAGGTAGTCCTGCGAGCCGACCATGCGGCCACGGGCTTTGTCGAACACACCGTCTTTGGACGAGAGCATCACGACAGGAAGCGTCGCGAAGCGATTGTTGCGCTTGATGATCGCGCAGGTCTGGTAGCCATCGAGTCGCGGCATGAGGATGTCGCAGAAGACGAGGTCGGGATGATGGTCGTTGACCTTGGACAATGCGTCGAAGCCATCTTCTGCAAGAACAACGTCGTAGCCTCCCTGCTTGAGGAAGATTTCAGCGCTGCGCCTGATGGTGTTGCTGTCATCGATCACCAGAACTTTCAGCCCTGATTCAGTGGTGCTCACGTTCCCCTGCTCCTGCGTTTCGCCGCATATTTGCGACGCCCATACTTCCCGGCCTGGATCGTCAGATCGTCAGATTTCCACCATCTCGAAGTCTTCCTTGCGAGCGCCACATTCCGGGCAAACCCAGTTCATGGGGACCTGATCCCAAGGCGTTCCGGGGGCGATGCCCTCTTCTGGTAAACCCGCAGCCTCGTCGTACATCCAGCCACAGATCAAACACATCCAGGTTTTAGTTTCAGTCACAGCTTAAAGTGCCTTCGAATAGAATGCAACGATTGTATAGAGGCAGCATGCACGCTCGGCAGGCAGTGCGCATGCTTATGTCCAGTACGTCACACCACAAGCCTAGCCACGGTTTATGACATCACCAAAATCCCCCGACCTTTCCGCCGCTTCGGCCTCCAAGTCAGGTGATCCACCAGACATCCCCGAACTCGTGCTTGCAGACGACGATGGCGACGGCGATGAAATGATTCCGGCATGCGTGCTGGTGTTCAATGCGAACGATCCGAGCGGCGCTGCCGGACTCGCTGCGGACATCGGCGCAATCGCATCGGTTGGCGCCCACGCACTGCCCATCGTCACTGGCGCTTACTCGCGCGACACCGCTGAAGTCGTCGACCATTACGCCTTCGACGAAGAAGCCATCGCGGAGCAGGCGCGAGTGATCCTCGAAGACGTCACGGTGCAGCTCATCAAGGTCGGATTCGTCGGTTCGCCCGAGGCCATCAGCGCGATTGCAGAGGTCGCATCGGACTATGCCGATGTACCACTCGTGGCTTACATGCCCAACCTGTCGTGGTGGGACGAAAACCAGATCGAGCTCTATCTGGATGCGTTTCGCGAGTTGATGCTTCCGCAGACAACCGTGTTGGTAGGAAACCACAGCACCCTGTGGCGCTGGCTGCTGCCCGACTGGACCAACGAGAAAAGCCCGAGCGCCCGCGACATCGCGAAGGCTGCATCAGCAATGGGTGTTCCGTACACATTGGTCACCGGTATTCCGCTTCCGGATCAATTCATCGACAACGTGCTGGCCTCGCCGCAGACGGTATTGTTCAGCGAGAAGTTCGAGCGATTCGAAGCGGTGTTCACCGGTGCTGGCGACACCTTGTCTGCCGCTCTTGCGGCGGTCATAGCCAGCGGAAGCGACCTCGCCACTGCTGCCGGCGAAGCGTTGAGCTACCTCGACAAAAGCCTGAACGCAGGGTTCCGGCCCGGCATGGGCAACGTGGTTCCCGACCGACTCTTCTGGGCTCAAGCGGAAGATACCGACGACGATGACGAGGACACGAATCCTCCCAGCCTTTTCGAGCTCCCACCTCATGACATCAAGCATTGATCTGAACGACGCGCTTTTCGAGCGCGCCCGCAAAACCATTCCCGGCGGCGTAAACAGTCCGGTCCGCGCATTCCGTGCGGTGGGCGGCACGCCACGATTCATCAAGCGCGCGCAGGGTCCGAACTTCTGGGACGCCAACGACAAGAAATACATTGACTACATCGGCTCATGGGGCCCGATGATTCTTGGACATGGCCATCCGGTGGTCGTCGAAGCCGTACAGAAGGCAATGCTCGAAGGCTTCTCTTTCGGCGCGCCTACCGAGCGCGAAATAGAACTGGCTGAAGAAATCATTTCGTTGGTGCCCTCTCTCGAAATGATTCGACTGGTGAGCTCCGGCACCGAAGCCGCCATGAGCGCGATTCGTCTGGCGCGGGGCGCGACCGGTCGCAACAAGATCATCAAGTTCGAGGGCTGCTATCACGGCCACGCCGATTCGCTGTTGGTGAAAGCCGGCTCGGGACTCGCGACCTTCGGCAATCCGACCAGCGCTGGTGTGCCGCTCGATGTCGCGAAAGACACTGTCGTTCTCGAATACAACAACATCGCTCAGCTCGAAGAAGCATTCTCGATTCACGGCAAGGATCTCGCCTGCCTGATGATCGAAGCGATTGCCGGCAACATGAACTTCGTTCGCGCGTCTGCGCCGTTCGCCAAACGATGCCGCGAGATTTGTACCGAACACGGTGCACTGCTGGTGTTCGACGAAGTGATGACCGGGTTCCGAGTCGGGCTGCAAGGCGCGCAGGGCGTGCTCGGCATCACTCCTGACATTACCGTGCTCGGCAAAGTCATCGGCGGAGGCATGCCGCTGGCTGCTTTCGGCGGAACTCGCGCCGTGATGGAACAGCTGGCGCCGCTCGGGCCGGTGTATCAGGCGGGAACGCTGTCGGGAAATCCGGTGGCTACTGCTTGCGGGCTCTCGACACTGCGCCTAATTAAAGAAGCAGGCTTTTTCGACGCGCTGGCCGCCAAGACCCAACGCTTGGTCGATGGCCTGTCTGCCGCGGCAAAAGACAATGGCGTCGCTTTCGCGGCCGATTGCGAAGGCGGCATGTTCGGCTTCTTCCTGCTGAACGAGCTTCCGCAAAACTATTCGCAAGTCATGAAGAGCGATGGCGCGAAGTTCAACAAGCTGTTCCACGGCCTGCTGGACGGCGGCGTGTACATCGCGCCTGCGCTTTACGAAGCGGGATTCGTGAGCTCGGCTCACAGCGAGGAAGACGTTGCGGCAACCATCGAGGTCGCGCGCAAGGTATTCGCTTCGCTTTAAGCGTCGTTTTTGAGAACTCTTTATTAGTGGCGGAAGTGGCGAACGCCGGTCGTGACCATCACGATGGCGCGTTCGTCTGCCGCCAAGATCACTTCGTCGTCGCGCATGCTGCCGCCGGGCTGGATGACGCAGCTCGCGCCAGCGTCAACCACGACATCGAGTCCGTCGCGGAACGGGAAGAAGGCATCGCTGGCGACTGCCGAGCCTTGCAGCGTCAATCCTGCGTTCTCGGCCTTGATGCTTGCAATTCGCGCCGAGTCGATACGGCTCATCTGACCGGCACCGACGCCCAGCGTCATGCCATCGCCGCAGAACACGATCGCGTTCGACTTCACGTACTTGGCCACTTTCCAGGCGAACAGCAAATCTTGAAGCTGTTGCGGCGTCGGCTGCTTTTTGCTCACCACCTTCAATTCCGCGATGTCGAGTTCGCGGTTGTCCGCCGTCTGAATCAGCAGGCCCGATCCGATGCGCTTCACATCCATGGCATTGCGACCCTGTGCCCATGCGGTGTCGCCACCGGGTGGCATTTCGATTTGCAGAATACGAACGTTCACCTTCGACTTGAACACTTCGAGCGCTTCGGGCGTGAAGCCGGGCGCCATCAATACTTCCACGAACTGCTTGGAGACCGCATGTGCGCCGGGTCCGTCGAGCGGACGATTGAACGCGATGATGCCGCCGAACGCCGACGAAGGATCGGTTTTGAACGCCTTGCTGTAGGCCTCGAGCGGATCGACACCGACTGCGACGCCGCAGGGATTCGCATGCTTCACGATGACGCACGCAGCAACGTCGAAGCTCTTGACGCATTCCCATGCGGCATCGGCGTCGGCAATGTTGTTGTACGAGAGTTCCTTGCCTTGCAGCTGCTTGGCAGTCACGAGCGATCCGGGTGCCGGATAAAGGTCGCGGTAGAACGCGGCCTGCTGATGCGGATTTTCGCCATAGCGAAGATCCTGCAACTTCACGAACCGGCCGTTCGATTGCGCCGGGAACATCGAGTGCGATCCGTCGGGCTGAATGCGCGAAAGGTAATCGCTGATCGCGCCGTCGTAATTGCTGATGCGGTTGAACGCAGCTACCGACAACGCAAAGCGGGTCGCATCGGTCAGCTTGCCAGACGACTTCAATTCGCCGAGCACGGTTTCGTATTGCGATGCGTCGGTAATCACGCCGACGTCTTTCCAGTTCTTGGCTGCGGAGCGCACCATGGCCGGCCCGCCGATGTCGATGTTTTCGATCGCGTCTTCCAGGGTGCAACCTGGCTTTGCCACGGTTGCCTCGAACGGGTACAGATTCACCACGAGCAGATCGATTGTGTCGATCTTGTGCGCCTTCAACGCCGACATATGTTCCGGCACATCACGCCGCGCCAGCAGACCGCCGTGCACATTGGGATGCAGCGTCTTCACGCGGCCGTCGAGCATTTCAGGAAAACCTGTGAGCTCGGCAACTTCGGTTACCGGCATTCCTTCATCGGCCAGAAGCTTGGCAGTACCGCCGGTTGAAATGAGTTTGATGCCCAGCGCGTGCAGCGCACGTGCGAAATCGACGATGCCGGTCTTGTCCGATACTGAAATTAATGCGTTCATTTTTTTATTTGATCAACTTGTGTTCGACTAACTTTTTGCGGAGCGTGTTGCGATTCACACCCAGCCATTCGGCGGCTCGTGACTGGTTCTGATCCGCCTGCGCCATGACAACTTCCAGCAGCGGCTTCTCGACCACCTTCACCATCATGTCGTACATGCCATGTGGCTCGGTGCCACGCAGATCCTTGAAATACCCTTCAAGACTGGTGCGAACGCACTCTTCGATTTGTTTCTTGCTCATTGGCTCTTCACCTCGACTCTCTCTTCTCGTTCATTGTTGTTTTCGAATTCGTCTTCATTCATGCTCGACGCCGTCATCGATGGAAGTCGATCCATCGACAGATTCAGTTCGTCGAAATAATCGTTCACCGCTGCAATCTGTGTGTCGCATGACTCGAGCAGATTCATGCGCTGTCGGAACGCCTCTCCGCCAGGCAAAGATTTCACGTACCAGCCGATATGCTTGCGCGCGGTTCGCACGCCGGAGTACTCGCCATACAAACCATAGTGTTCATATAGATGATCGACGAGCCATCGCTGCACTTCCTTGATCATCGGGGGCGCAAGTTGCGTGCCTGTCTCGAGGAAATGTGCAATCTCGCGAAAAATCCACGGACGACCCTGCGCTGCGCGGCCGATCATCACCGCATCTGCGCCGGTTGCGGCCAGCACGTCGCGTGCTTTCTGCGGTGAGTCGATATCGCCATTGGCTACTACCGGAATGCGCACGCTGGCCTTGATCTCGGCCATGGTGTCGTACTCGGCGAATCCCTTGTAGCCCTGCTCGCGTGTGCGTCCGTGGATGGTGAGCATTTGCACACCTGCACTTTCTGCGGCGCGTGCAATCAACGGTGCGTTGCGATTCTCTTGCGACCAGCCGGTGCGCATCTTCAAAGTGACAGGTACGTTGTGCGGTGCAGCAGCTTTCACGACCGCTTCGATGATCGCGAGTGCGAGCGGCTCGTCCTGCATGAGCGCCGAGCCGGCCCACTTGTTACAGACCTTCTTGGCCGGACAGCCCATGTTGATGTCGATGATCCTGGCGCCGTGGTCGATGTTGTAAGCAGCAGCCTCGGCCATCATGAGTGCATCGGTGCCGGCGATCTGCACCGAAACGGGTGCAGTTTCTCCATCGTGGTTCGCGCGGCGAGATGTCTTGAGCGTGTGCCAGAGATCGCGACGCGAGGTCACCATTTCGCTGACAGCGTATCCGGCGCCCAGGTTTTTGCAGAGCTGCCTGAACGGCCTGTCGGTCACTCCTGCCATCGGCGCGACGAACAGATTGTTCGTCAATGAAATGTCGCCGATTTTCATGGTGGGAGGATTTCGTAGCTTGCTGAAAAATGAGGCACGATTGTAGCTGCTCAAAATTTCAGCAATTGAAATCTGGATACAGATGGCGTCGGGGTGTTCCCTATACTGGGTTTGAACACATCGTTTTTTGTTTTTTTGTTTCTTCCTTTCTTCCTTTTTCTTCACGACGCCCATCAGAACAAAAATTAAATGCAAGCCTGGTTCGAATCAATCCTCGCGTCGTTTCTCGCACTCATGGCGTTGCCGCAATTCGGGCTCAGTACGCTGTTCGTCGTGTCGTTCGTATCGGCAACATTGCTACCGCTCGGATCTGAACCCGCGCTCTACGGTTTGCTTCGACTCAATCCGGATCTGTTCTGGCAGGCTATTTTTGTGGCGACTGCAGGCAACACACTCGGCGGAGCGGTCGACTGGTGGATGGGATACGGCGCACACAAAGTGGCCGATAAATATCATCACTCGTCCACTCACACTCGAGTTCTCGGATGGCTCGAAAAAATCGGACCTCCCGCTTGCCTGCTCGCATGGCTTCCGATCGTGGGCGATCCGCTTTGTGCGGTGGCGGGCTGGCTCAAGCTTCCGTTCTGGCAATGCCTGATCTACATGGCCATCGGAAAATTTCTGCGCTACGTCAGCATGACCTACGCATTGATTTACGCATTCCCTTCCTAGTCGGTTCCTAGATTTGCACGGCGTATCCGCTAGCGAAAATCCCGGCTCGAAACATTGAGCCGGCCCAGCAGATGAGTCATGTCGATTGCATGTTGCGCGACCAGATGCCTCACTTCTCCCTTGCGTTGCCACACGCCATAAATTGCGAGCAATCTGGAATTGAGCAGCGGAATGCGCTGCTTTTCTTTCAGCGATTTCCACACGATCACGTTGATCGATCCTTCTTCGTCTTCCAGCGTCATGAACATCACGCCCTTTGCAGTGCCCGGCTGCTGCCGCGTGACGACCAGCCCACATGTGCGCACCAGGCGTCCGTCGGGCAAATCGTAGAGCTGACCTGAAGTCATCAATCTTTTCTGTGTGAGCGTTTCGCGAAGCAGTGCAAGCGGATGACTTCGCAATGTGAGGCCGGTCGATGCGTAATCGAACACGACCTCCTCGCCTTCGTTCGCCGCTTCGAGTTCGAGAAACTCTTCATCGACGGGCGCTTCTCGAAGCAGCGGCGGTGCCAGATGCAATGCCGAGCTTTCCCAGACCTGCTGGCGCCTGTGACCTGAAAGACTTTTCAACGCATCGGCACTTGCGAGCGCGTTCATGTCGCGTGCATCGAGCTCTGCGCGAAGCGCGAGATCGTCGGTGCTGGTGAATGGCGCCACCGATCGCGCTTCGTGAATCCGCTTGAAGCTGGCTTCACGCATGCTCGACACCAGTCGAAATCCAAGGCGCACCGTGGGCCGGCTCATGTCGCCCTCGAGTGTGCAATCCCAATCGCTCCACATGACATCTGCCGGCTCTACTTTCACGCCGTGCCGCTGCGCATCCTGGATGAGCTGCGACGGACCGTAGAAGCCCATCGGCAGCGAATTGAGCATTGCCGCTAGAAAGCATTCGGGTTCGTGGCACTTCATCCATGCGCTTTGATAAACCAGCAGCGCGAAACTTGCCGCATGGCTTTCGGGGAAACCGTATTCACCGAAGCCTTCGATCTGCCGAAAAATAGCTTCGGAGAATTCTTCTTCGTAGCCGTTCGCAATCATCGCGTCGATCAGGCGTCGTTTGAACTTGTCGATACCGCCGCTTCGTCGCCATGCCGCCATCGATCGCCTGAGCGCATCCGCCTCGCCCGGAGAAAACTTGGCCGCGATGATTGCGATCTGCATCACCTGCTCCTGAAAAATAGGAATGCCCAATGTGCGATCGAGCGCAGGCTTCAAGGCCGGATATTGCGATTCGAATTTATGGCCGGCACGCATTTCTTCGCGTCGCGTGAGATACGGATGCACCATGCCGCCCTGGATCGGACCGGGTCGAACAATTGCAACTTCCACCACCAGGTCGTAATAACAGCGAGGCTGCAATCGCGGCAGCATGCTTTGCTGCGCGCGACTCTCGATCTGGAACACCCCCACTGTGTCTGCCTTGCAGATCATGTCGAAGGTCGCCGGATCCTCCGGCGGAATGTCGTGCATGTTGAATTCATAGCCGTGACGTGCGCCTATGAATTTGAACGAGCGCTGCAAAGCGCTCAACATGCCGAGAGCGAGCACATCTACCTTCAGCAATCCGAGCGCGTCTATATCGTCCTTGTCCCATTCGATGATGGTGCGAGCGTCCATGGCTGCGTTACGCACAGGCACTGTCGATGTGAGCCGATCTCCGGTCAGAACGAATCCGCCGCTGTGCTGCGACAGGTGCCGGGGGAACCCCATCAGCTGGCCGGTGAGTTCCATGAGCAACTGAACCTGGATCGATTTCGGATCGAGCCCGACTTCTTTCAAACGCTCGTCCATCACCTGCCCGCCATCCCACCACTGATGGCTCGTGGCGAAGGCGCCCAGCACCTCTTCATCCATGCCCAGGGCCTTGCCGACATCGCGTATCGCGCTGCGCGGTCTGTAGGTGACTACTGTGGCAGTCAGTGCGGCACGGTGACGTCCGTATTTTTCGTAGAGGTATTGAATGACTTCTTCGCGCCGTTGATGCTCGAAGTCCACATCGATATCGGGTGGCTCGTTGCGCTCCTTGCTGATGAATCGCTCGAACAGCATGTTGCCGCGAATCGGATCGACCGCCGTGATGCCCAGACAAAAGCAGACGACCGAATTTGCAGCGGAGCCGCGCCCCTGACAAAGAATGTCTTTGCTTCGCGCGAACCTGACCAGGTCATACACAGTGAGGAAATATTTTTCGTAGCCGAGATCTGCAATGAGCTGAAGCTCTTTTTCGATCTGGATCGTGACGGTGTCGTCGGTGCCATTCGGAAAAAACTTTTCCGCACCTTCGTAAACACACTGCCGCAGATACGACGCAGGCGTCTGACCTGCCGGCACCACCTCCTGCGGATATTCGTATTTGAGTTCTGCCAAATTGAATGTGCACATCGCCGCAATATCGACCGACGCCTTCAGCAATTCTTCGGGGTACATGCGCGCAAGCTGTGCACGAGATCTCAAATGGGTCTGCGCGTTGGGCTTCAAATCCAGACCGCATTCATGCACAGGCCTGCCGACACGAATAGAAGTCATCACATCCTGCAGCGGCTTGCGTGACCGCACATGCATATGCACATCGCCGCTTGCGACCAATGCAATGCCGCTGAGTCGCGACACCTCGCGCAGCTTGTGAAACCACAGATCGTCGTCCATTCGGTGCAGCAGCTCCACGGCCAGCCAGCACCTGCCATCGAAGAGTTTCTGTGTTCTTTTTACCGAGGCGTAGATCGACTCGAAGCTCGCTGTGGTGAAGGCATCGCGATAAGGCGCAACGATGGCTACGACGTTGTCCGGATGCAGTGAAGCTTCGCGCAGCAGCGTCATGTCGGCTGCGTAATCGCGCTGACGCGATGTCGATCTGGCATGCGTGATCAGCTCGCACAACTGGCCATAACCTTTGCGGTTTCTCGCCAGCAGAATCAGATTGAACGAGCTCTCATAGCAGTCGATTTTCAGTTGCGTGCCGATGATCAGATGAAGGCTTTGATCTTTCGCTTCCATGTGCGCGCGCACCACGCCGGCCATGGAGCATTCGTCGGTAATAGCCAGCGATTTGTAGCCGAGCAGCTTCGCGCGTTCGACCAGTTCTTCAGGGCGCGATGCGCCGCGCTGGAAGCTGAAGTTAGAGACGCAGTGAAGCTCGGCATAGTCCGGCAGTTCAACTTCGTAATCGAGAAGAACTTCATCCATACATGCCATGCAGATACCAGCCTGCATCCTTCGCATCCATCTGCCTATAGATCCATAAAAACCCCGCTGATGGACTGCGCGCGATGAAATAGTCGCGCACCGTCAAATCGTCCGGCGACCACCAGCCTCCTTCGATTCGCTCAGGGCCTGCAACCAGCGTGAGTGCGCCCTGATAGCAGGGCCTGTCTTTCACGATGGCCAGCTTCAGAGGTTTTCTCAGCATCCACGGCGGCGCAGATTTAGAGGCGTGAGTCGCGGCCATCGTCACGGCGTTTATGGCGTTGAGAGCGCTAGCATCTTTCGTTGCAGATGCTGTCGCGGTTGTCGATGCAGCACGCCAGCGCTGCGCATGCTGCGGCCTGTGATCGGACAGCATGTCTGCCTGCAAAACGTGATCGGCGCCAAGACGCGCAGATAAACGCTCGATGAGCTGCGTGAACGATTCGCCGGTGCGTCCTTCCTGAGGCAGCAAACTGTTCGACGCCACTTCCAGCGATTCCACTTTCGTGGCTTCGATCCGAAGTGCAGTGGCAGGCGCGGCAAGATGTGTGCGCGCCAGATTCTCGGAAAGCAGCCGCGTGATGTGATTCATGTCGCGCGTTGCCTGCGCCGTACCCACGATCATTTCTCCTTCCGAGATTTCGCTTCGCCGGATCTTGTCGTGCTCCCAGGTCATGCGTATTTCGAGAACGCCGCACTGACGCGCGAGCAGCCACGACTTGAGCTGCGAAAGCAGTCGGTTCGCACCGAACATCAAGCCCTGTGCGACTTCGATGTTGCCGATGAACTCGATGCGCTGCTTGAACTGCTCGGGCGCTTCCAGCCATTCCCATGCGTCGTTCTTGATGCCATAAGCGCGGTCGATCGCATCGAGCAAACCCGCGCCGAATCGGCGTGACAGACCCCCGCGCGGAAGTTTGCGCACCTGCCCGAATGTCCGGCATCCGAGTCGATGAAGAATCGGCGCATGTGCTCGCACGGCTGGCAATCTCTCGAGAGGTAGAGCATCTATCGTCTCTTGCAATTTCTCGCGATGACACACGTGCACGAACGAGGTTTGTTGCACCAGCAGATGCTCCAACAGCGCCTGCGCAGCCAGTGCAGTGGGTGCGACGGTCATGGCCTGCACACCTTCGGCTTGCGCACCGGCTCGAATCTGTTCGAGCAGTTTTCTGCGACCGCCAAAAAGACGCGCGCTGCTTTCCACTTCCATCAACACGACGTGCTCGGTCACGCAAACCCGCGGTCCGAATTGAAGAGACCACCATCCCAATGCGAGCAAGGCATCGGCGGGTGGAACATCTTCAGGCGGAGGCGAGCTTGGGGACGGCGACGGGGGAGGAAGGGCGATCCACAGCATGGCGGATGTCTGGAAGAAAGACCGGTGCGATGGGTTGCACCTTCTCGATAGGGCGGGACTTTTTCGGCAGCGATGATTTGGCACTGCTTCTCAAAGCAGCCGCCGCAGGCAAGGCAGCGGTCACGATCAGCGCTTCATCGCGCGAAGGTCCACGGCGCTTGAAAATGTCGATTTCAAGATCGCTCACGCGAGCACCTTTTTCGGCATTAGCCAATCGAAGACTCATGCGCAGCGGTGCAGGCGACGATTCTTCTCGCGCAGCGGCAGGACGAAATGCGAACACCAGAAGTCCCGCTCCGCTATCGGTCACTGCGCTTTGCGCCGCCATCTGAAGCCGGCGAAGCTGATCCGGCTTCGCTTTGGGCAGCCAGACCATCAGCGCACTCACATCGCGGCATCGAAGCGATTGTTCTGCGGCCCAAAGACGATGCGCAGGCTTGTCGGTCTCGATGCTCAACACCTGCGATGGCAGGATGCCGTTCGACCACAAGGCCGGTGCAAACGGCATGTGAGGACAGCCGATGAGCACCAGCTTTCCGCTCAGCGCCTGCACCCGCAAAGAGGGCATGAGGAATCGCCATTCGTGATGACCGGCCTGCGCCTGCAGTATCTCGATCAGATTGCCGTTCGGCCATCCACCGCCGGGTAATTCGGCATCGAGCTCGCGATGGCCCGAGCTGCAAACCGGGGTGTCGCTGACACCGAGTTCGCTGGCACGCCACAGGCCGGCAGAAATGTTTTCAGGAAGCGCTGACATATCGTTCTCATGCGTGGATTTATGACCCAGGCATCGCTGAAGTCAGCGCCATGCCGCGCGAGCGCGGTCACGAACCATCACGGTCGATGCAGCTGGCTTGGCGCCGGTAACTCGCGGATCGGGTGCCACTTGCGGCCATGTGATCGAATCGAACTGCCCCACCATCGCGTCGCCCACGAATCGGGTGCGCGATGCATAGATGTGCCGGTCGCCCATGGCCGATTGCTGGGTCACGTAAAAGCGATGCGGAACCATCAGATGCAGATGTTCCTGTGCGCGAGTCATGCCTACGTACAGAAGTCGGCGTTCCTCTTCCAGATCGGCACCGGTGCTGGAAATATCGGACGGAATGCATCCATCGACCACGTTGAGCATGTGCACCGATTTCCACTCCTGCCCCTTGGCCGAGTGAATCGTGGAGAGGATCAAATAATCCTCGTCCAGATGCGCTGGCCCGGAACGATCGCTGGTCGCATCCGGTGGATCGAGCGTGAGTTCGCTCAGGAAACGTTCGCGCGATGAATAACCTGTCGCCATGCGCTCCAGTTGCTCGACATCGCCTCGACGCACGGCTGCATCGTCGTGAATGCGTTCGAGCTGCGGCAGGTACCAGCGCTTGGCAACATCCATATCGGCAGGCCAGGCCATTTGCAGATTGCGAAGGGTGCGATACATCGACACGAATGCCTGCCAATCGGCCTGCGCACCGGAAGGCGGCGCGAATGTTTCGAGTGCCGCCACCGGATCGGCTGCTTCCGCCATCGCTTCGAGCAGTCGTGTTGCAGTGGCCGGGCCGATGCCGGGAATCAGTTGCGTCACACGAAAACCCGCCATGCGGCCGCGCGGGTTTTGTGCAAACCGAAGAATCGCCATCAGGTCTTTTATGTGCGCGGCTTCGAGAAATTTGAGTCCGCCGAATTTGACGAAGGGAATATTGCGACGCGCGAGTTCGAGCTCAAGCGCCGCGCTGTGCGATGAGGTGCGGAACAGTACCGCCTGCGACTTCAGCGTGAATCCGGCTTCGCGATGCTCCAGAACCTTGCTGGCCACCCATCGCGCCTGCGATGCTTCATCGGGCACGCTCACCAGTTGCGGCTTGATGGACGACACCTTGTCGGTCCACAAGGTCTTGGCATGACGCTCGGCGGCTTTGGCGATGACTGCATTCGACACATCGAGGATCGGCTGCGTCGATCGATAGTTGCGCTCCAGCGTGACCATGCGAGCGCTCTGGCTGAAGTGATTCGGGAAATCGAGGATGTTGCGTATGGTCGCGCCGCGAAACGAGTAGATCGACTGAGCGTCGTCGCCCACCACGGTCATGCCATGACCATCGGGTTTGAGTCCCAGAAGAATCGATGCCTGCAGGCGATTGGTGTCCTGGTACTCATCGACCAGCACATGATCGAATCGCGAGCCCAGCTCCTGCGCAAGCTCGGGGTCGAGCATCATGTCGGACCAGAAAAGCAGGAGATCGTCGTAGTCGAGCACGTTCTGCTCCTGCTTGGCTTCGACATACGCACCGAACAATTTCTTGAGCTCGGCCTCCCATTGCGAGCACCACGGGAACACCTGCTGCAACACCTGGATGAGCGGCTCCTGCGTGTTCACCACTCGCGAGTAAATCGACATGCAAGTGCTCTTCAGCGGAAACCGATTCTTGGTGGACGACAGCCCTATCTCGTGTCGCACCAGGCCCATCAAGTCCTCCGAATCGCCACGATCGTGAATCGTGAACGACTCGTCCAGTCCGATTCGTCCTGCGTATTCGCGGAGCAATCGCGCGCCCAGACTATGAAAAGTGCCCGACCACGGCAGCGAAGGCGGCGCCTGCGTGCCCTTCAATCCGAGTGCGCGTTGAAGCACCTGTCCCACGCGCCGCTCCATCTCGACCGCAGCACGCCTCGAGAAAGTGAGCATGAGCACACGTTGCGGATCAGCGCCCGTCATGATCAGGTGCGCCACGCGATGCGCCAGCGTGCTGGTTTTGCCCGATCCGGCACCCGCAATGATCAGCAATGGTCGAGTGTCGAGAGAAAGCGGATCGGTGCCGTGCCGAACCGCTTCGATCTGCTCGGCATTGAGTTGCGACATGACATGATTCATGGCCTCTTGAAGAGCGCTCTTCAGAGGAGAAATCGTCGAATCGGCAGGAATTTTGGGCAGCGTGGCTACGCTGTTTTCGTCAAGGGAGGAGGCATTGAACATGGTGGACCTGAAATGTTTTCGCGGTCCGTTTACTGTATATCAATACAGTGTTTTTGAGCAATGCAGCCGGGGGCTGTTACCTAGGTATGAGAAATCAAGGCAGTTGCGCCCCACCCATCCTCGCCACAATGGTCGACGCTCTGTTAGCCACATAAGCGGAGTTCGGCAGGCTCTCGAAGAACTTCGGACGAGGCAACATGACAGCCAGACGTGCGGCCTCGTAGGCGCTCAATTTGCTGGCCGGTTTATGAAAGTAGCGCTGCGATGCCGCTTCTGCGCCGAACACGCCCTCGCCCCATTCCACGCTGTTGAGATACAGCTCCAGAATTCGTTGCTTCGATAAAAATGCTTCGAGCAGCATTGCCAGGACGAACTCCTGCCCCTTGCGAAAAAACGTTCTTTCACCCGACAGAAAAAGATTCTTTGCAAGCTGCTGCGTGATGGTCGATCCACCGACGATCTTGGGCGTGCGTACGCGCGCATTTTGCGATCCACGAGCCTGCTCGGCTCGGCGCGCAGCTATCTCCTCCGCTTTCGCATTCTTCTGCCACGCCTTCTCTATCGCGTCCCATTCGATCCCATCGTGGTTGATGAAATCGTCGTCTTCCGATGCGATGACTGCGCGCTTGAGGTTGTCCGAAATGTCGCTGTAGGGCACCCATTCCTGGCTCCACTTCATCGGCTTGTTGCCGACAAGAAGCGTCCACGCTTCCGATCTTTGAAATGCAGTCGATTGAGGATCGACCACAGCCATGGTGGCAATACGAAAAACGAAAAATATCTGAAGCGAAATGCCTGCTGCAATGATCAACAGAATGAATCGCGTGAAGAACTTCATGACGCGACTTGAGGTTTCAACGATGCACGCAACTCATCGAGCACCTGCATGGATGGCACCTCGACACCGCGCCATTCGGTGAAAGAAATCGCCGCCTGCTCCACCAGCATGCCAAGCCCATCGCGCGCAATGGCGCCGTGTTCGGTCGCCCATTGCATGAAGCCTTCTGCCGATGCGCCGTACATCATGTCCAGCGCGAGTGCCCCGGGGGAGAGGACGCTTGAAGATACCGGCACTTCATCGCCCGACAGGCTGCTGGAGCTCGCGTTGATCACGATGTCGAAACTTCCGTCGACGCCGCCGAGTGTTGCGGTATCGAGGGGCACGCGTTTGTAGTCTGCAAGATCCTTGTGTCTGTCCACCAGTGCAATGGCGGTTGCCAATGTGCGATTGGCGATGACGATCTGCGAAGGCCGCGCTTCTATCAACGGTGCAAGCGCGCCAGCCGCAGCACCTCCCGCGCCGATCAGCAGCACCCGCTTGCCGAGTATCGGCACGCCCGCGTTGTTTTTGATGTCGCGCACCAGCCCCATGCCATCGGTGTTGTCCGCGTGGATTCCATCGTCCTTGAAGATCAGCAAATTCGCGGCTTGCGCGAGCGTCACGCGTTCGGTGGCGTGTCTGGCGAGTTGCGCCGCCTTGAGCTTGAACGGCACGGTGACATTGCATCCGCGCGCGTTGCCCGATTCGTCGTCCATGAATTCTTCGATGCCGTCTTCGAATGCATCAATAGGCACCAGGCGTTTGTCGTAGCGCAACGACTGATCGGTGAGTTCGGCGAATCGCGCGTGTATCCACGGCGATTTGCTGTGTTCCACCGGGTTGCCCATGACGCAGTAGAGATCGATTCGCTCGGGGTGTTTCATGAGGGTCGACTTGAAGAATCAGCGCGCAGTGGCACGCGTCTCAAGCGTTTCGTCGCGGGTAAATTTGAAGCGCGAAACCACGACGATCTGATCGGCCTTGCGACGCATGGCATCGCTGAATCGTTCGAACGGGCCCGCGCTACGCGCGATGACTTGCGCGCGTCTATCGAGTGCGATGCTGCCGGAGCTCTCGACCACTTCGGTCGATAGAATCTTGCCGTCGTAGTTGACCGTCACGGTCATCGTGAGTTCGCCGTAAAGCTTTTTGCCGCCGGCTTCGGGAAAGTTTTCGGTACCGCGATCTTCGATGCGATGTCGCAGGGTGTCGTAGTACACCGCGAACACTTCTTCGCGAGTCGACGGGCTGATGTAGCGCTTCTTAGGTCGGGCGTTTTCTTCGTTCACCCGCTTTTCGATCTCGGCCAGCAGCTTGATCAACTGCTTGCGCTTTTCTTCGCGTTCGATGGATTCCGGTGTCAGGCTCGCCTTCTGCGGATCGGGCGGCGGCATGTTGGCCAGCGTCTGCTTGAGCTGCGCGAGCATCAGCGATTGCTGCATCTGCATCGCTTCTATCTGCTTGCTGGAATCTTCGGAAGCCTCGCCGATCGCAGTCAACTCGGACGGCGGCAGCGGCGATGTCGCACGGCCTTTCGCGGCTTCTCCGCCTCCGGCCAATGACGACTGCGCAATGGCAGTCGCCTTCTCTACTTTTTCGTTCGCCTTGGCGTTGACCAGAATGACTTCGAGCGGCGTGTCCTGAAACACGCGGTTGAATCCCTCGGGATCGATGAAGCGTACCGACAGCACCACGGCATGCACTGCAATGGAGACGCCGAGAGCGATCTGAAGGGTGCTGAATGAGCGCAGGTTCACGACTTCGGATTATCCGTGCCGGAGGTATCTCCAGCGTCGGAATTTTGTGTTTCGTTCACATCCATCGCAATCGCGATCGGGCCAGCCACGGTGTCGTCTTCGTTCTCGTCTTCCACAACTTCTTCAGACTCCACCGGCGCATCCAGACGGGCAATGACGGTGCCGGAAATGTCCAGCGTGATCTCGTCGATTTCACCCAATTTCACTCGAACGCGGGCACCGCGCGGCGCATCCTGCGCGCCCATGACCTGAAGCACCAGCGGGATGCCATCGGCGCGCGCCATGCCTTCCTTGAACAGGGTCGCATCGACTTCGGTAATGCCCTGCTGCTGCAGATATTTAAGCGTCCAGAAACGCTCCATGCCGCCCTGATAACCGTTGTAGGCCGAGTAAGCCGAATCGAACGCTGAAATTATCGAGAACAGTGCCGCATCTTTCGGCTTGAACGGCGCAGCGAGCGCTGCGGTTTTGCCATGACGTGCAACCGCGATGATCTGCCACTGGTTGACCAGATCGGTATAGCGACGTAGGGGCGAGGTGCTCCATGCATAGCTCTTCACGCCGATGCCCGCATGCGGCAACGCCTTGGTGCCCATGCGCACCTTCATGCCGGGCGCCAGACTTGCCTGACTGCGATAAATACCGGGCACGCCGTTTTCGCCCAGCCACGATCCCCAGGTGCTGTTCGCGAGGATCATCGCTTCGGCCACGATCAAATCGAGCGGTGCGCCGCGCATGCGAGTCGTGATTTCCACTGTCTCGCTGCCCGTGGGTACTGCGCCATCGTTGCCGATGAGTCTGAAGTTGTAGTCGGGGCGATTGAAGTTTTCCGGCTTGCCGCGAACGACTTCGCGCTGCGCTTTCAGATGCTTCGCGAAGCGGAAAAGAAAGGACAGCTCGGCCCGATACTTCTGGGCGAATGCAGCCTGCGTTTCGTTGGCGGCAGACATGTCGGCAGCAACGCTTGAATCGGTTAGCCATTCTTCTGTCACTGCGCCGTCGAGGCGGTCGTGACGCATGTTGGCCGCGATATGCACTCGCTCGAGTTTGGTCTCGACGTTTTTCACCTCGAGCGATGCTTCGTCTAGCGTGACATACAGCGACACTGCAGGGCAGTCGCGTCCTTCCTGCAGGGTGTAGTTCTGCACCACTTCGTCGGGCAGCATCGTGACCTTGTAGCCCGGCATATAGACCGTGGATAGTCGCTGCCGCGCAACCGCATCGATCGCATCGTCCGGCTTCAGCGCGAGCGCAGGCGCCGCAATATGAATGCCCACGACCACTTCGCCGGTACCCAGTTTCTGCACCGACAACGCATCGTCGATTTCGGTCGTCGCGGAATCGTCGATGGAGAACGCCTGCGCCTCCGACAGAGGCAACTCGTCTTTGATGACCGGCGCCTGTAGCGCGGGAAAGCCGACGCCCTTGGGGAAATTTTCAAACAGGAATCGACGCCAGTGAAATTGATACGGCGAGTCGATGGCGCCTGCGTTTTGCAGCAAATCGAGCGGTGCGGTTTGCGTGGCTCGCGATGCCTCGACGACTGCCTTGTATTCGGGCGCGTTCTTGTCGGGCTTGAACAGGATCTTGTAGAGCTGCTCTCGAACCGGCGCCGGGCATTCGCCTGCAGCCAGATCTTTCGCCCATTGCGATATCTGCTCGGCTATCGCTTTTTTCTTTTCGATGGCGGCCAACGCCTGCTGAACGATTTCTGCCGACGCTTTGCGGAATCGGCCTTTGCCGGCGCGGCGGAAGTAATGAGGTGCTTCGAACAGCTTGAGCAGTGCGCCGGCCTGCTGTTCATTCGTTGCCTGGGCGCTGAAGTAATCGCGCGCCAGTTCGCTGAATCCAAATTCTTCTTCCGGGGCAAATTCCCACGCCAGTTCCAGCTCGATGGAATCGCTGACGGCCTGGGCTTTGGCCAAAAACTCGGCGGGCGACGGCTTTTCGAAGCGAAGCAGCATGTTCGCCGCCTTCACCTTGACCCGTTTTCCGCTTTCGAGCTCGACCTGCGCCGACGCTTCCGCCTCGGACAACACGCGACCGGCCATGAACTTTCCGGCTTCTTCAAACAATGCAAACATGGGCGGCATTGTCCCATGCGGCAACCGACGGTTTTGAGACGAAAGTCGCCGAAAAGCCCCGGCTTCGGAGCGTCAGACTTTGACGGAAAGCCCGAGAAACGCCAGCACGGCGTCCAGATAGTCCTCGAAATTGCTCACCGCGTGATCCCCGCCCTCCAGCAACTCGATGTGGGCGCCAGCGTAACGGCCCGACATTTCCCGCCAGTCGAGCACTTCATCACCCTTGGCGATGATCGCGAAGTACCGCGCCGGATCGTCGATGTCGCCAGCATTGAGCTTCTTCAGTTCGTCGACATATTCCGGCTTGAAATAGAACTTTTCATCCGCGTTGTGCCAGGAGGTTTGCTCGCCGATGTATTTGGCGAGATCTCGAGCCGGAAACACGGCGGGATTCACCAGAACCGCCCGGCATTTGAATTTTTCTGCAAACCAGGTCGCGTAGAACCCGCCCAGCGATGAGCCGATTACCGCGATCTTTTCTGGCGTGTCCGTGGGCCAGTCCCCCGTTTCTCGAAGCATGAGGGTTGCAGCATCTGCCGGAGACGGCGGTAACTGCGGGCACCAGAGCTTTACCTCCGGAAAATCTTTTTTGCATTCGTGCCTGAACCAATCGAGCCTTGGCCGATTGAGGCGACGAACGAAAACCATGTAAATAGAGCAGGTGCGAGATCGGATTGGAATTCATGTCGCGATAATCACGCATGTCCGCCGTTTTTGAAAAGCCTTCACTCCTGAATCGGGTGCGCCCGATTTTTCGCGGATTCGACGGGCCCCTGGCATTCGCTGTTTTCATGCTCGTCTGCGCAGGCCTGATAACGATGTATTCGTCTGGCTACGACCACGGTAGCCGCTTCATCGATCACGGCCGCAACATGCTGATCGCAGGCTTCATCATGTTCGTGGTTGCTCAAATTCCACCGCATCGCCTGATGACTTTCGCTGTCCCGCTTTACACGGCGGGTTTGGTGCTTCTGGTGGCAGTCGCCATATTCGGCATTACCAAAAAAGGGGCGCGACGCTGGATCAACGTCGGGATCGTCATACAGCCGAGCGAAATTTTGAAGATTGCGATGCCACTCATGCTGGCCTGGTGGTTCCAGAAGCGAGAAGGACAATTGCGACCCTTGGATTTTCTGGTCGCCACGCTGCTTTTGGGTATCCCGGTTGGACTCATCATGAAACAGCCCGATCTCGGCACCGCCCTACTCGTGCTTTCGGCCGGCCTTTCGATCATTTTCTTTGCCGGCCTGAGCTGGAAACTGATTCTTCCGCCGGTCATTCTCGGCTTCATCGCGATTGCACTCATCGTGGGATTCGAGCCGCAAATTTGCGCCGATGGCGTTCGCTGGCCGATTCTTCACGACTACCAGCAGCAGCGCATCTGCACCCTGCTCGATCCGTCCAAAGACCCACTGGGCAAGGGCTTTCACATCATCCAGGGGATGATCGCCATCGGATCCGGCGGTGTGACCGGCAAGGGCTTCATGCAGGGTACTCAAACCCATCTCGAATTCATTCCCGAACGCACGACCGACTTCATATTCGCGGCCTATTCGGAAGAATTCGGGCTGGTGGGCAACATGTTCATCATGGTCGCGTTCATCTTCCTGATTTTTCGGGGTCTTGCTATTGCTCTGGAGGCGCCGACGCTGTTCTCGCGGTTGCTTGCAGGGGCGATCACACTGATCTTCTTCACCTATGCCTTCGTGAATATGGGCATGGTGAGCGGGATCCTGCCCGTAGTGGGCGTGCCACTGCCATTCATCAGTTATGGGGGCACGGCCATGGTCACGCTGGGTATGGGATTGGGCATTCTGATGTCCATATCCAAGGCTAAACGACTGGTTCAGTCCTGAAATTCGGCCTTGGATCGGCCCGATTTGGGGGCTTTTGAAGGAAGCGGTTTGCGGTGGGTTTCGAAGCCTAAAATGGGCCGATGATTTCTCGCGAACCCACCATCGAACGTCTAGCCATCGCCCGCCGTCTCCTTCTGGAACCTTTCGGCCTCGATGAATCCCATTTGGCAGCGGCGCTTGCCGAAATTCGCACCCATCGCGTCGACGACGCGGATCTCTACTTTCAGTACACCCGCAGCGAAGGCTGGAGCCTTGAAGAAGGCATCGTCAAGACCGGCTCGTTCAGCATCGACCAGGGTGTAGGCGTTCGCGCGGTCAGCGGCGAGAAAACCGCATTCGCCTATTCCGACGACATCTCGCAGGCATCGCTCCTCGATGCCGCGCGCACGGTTCGCTCCATTGCATCGTCCACCACCGGTGGCAAGGCCAAAGTGCCCGCAGTTCAAATCGCGAAGAGTCGCTCGCTGTACCACGGACTCGATCCGATAGCCACGCTCGATAGCACCGACAAGGTAGCACTGCTCGGACGCGTCGAGAAACTCGCACGATCCAAAGACACCCGCGTATCGCAAGTCATGGCGAGCCTCGCAAGCGAATACGACGTGGTCATGGTCGCCCGCGCAGACGGCACCATTGCAGCCGACGTCCGCCCATTGGTTCGCCTGTCGGTCACGGTCATCGCCGAACAAAAGGGCCGACGCGAAATCGGCTCCGGCGGTGGCGGCGGTCGATTCGGACTCGCGTACTTCGACGACGAACAGATCGAGGAATATGTGAACCAGGCGGTGCACGCTGCCGTCACCAACCTCGATTCACGCCCGGCACCCGCAGGCGAGATGACCGTCGTACTCGGCCCCGGATGGCCCGGCATTCTTCTGCACGAAGCCATCGGACACGGACTCGAGGGCGACTTCAACCGCAAGGGTTCCAGCGCTTTCAGCGGAAAGATCGGCCAGCGCGTGGCTGCCAAGGGCGTCACCGTTCTCGACGACGGAACCATCAACGATCGCCGCGGCTCGCTCAACGTCGATGACGAAGGCAATCCGAGTCAGAGCAATGTGCTTATCGAAGACGGCATTCTGAAGGGCTACATCCAGGACTCGATGAATGCGCGTCTCATGAAGGTCAAACCCACCGGCAACGGTCGTCGCGAAAGCTACGCGCACATTCCGATGCCGCGCATGACCAACACCTACATGCTGGGCGGCAAAGAAGATCCGAAGGAGATCGTGGCAAGCATCAAGAAGGGCTTGTACGCGACCAACTTCGGCGGCGGACAAGTCGACATCACATCCGGAAAATTCGTGTTCTCGGCAAGCGAAGCATATTGGGTCGAGAACGGCAAGATTCTCTATCCGGTCAAGGGCGCGACCATCGTCGGCAATGGCCCCGATGCGCTGACCCGGGTCACCATGATCGGCAACGACATGCAGCTCGATAGCGGCGTTGGCACCTGCGGCAAAGAAGGCCAGAGCGTGCCGGTAGGCGTCGGTCAGCCCACGCTGCGAATCGACGGACTCACCGTCGGTGGCACCGCATAAGCTTCATTCGAGGCACGCTTGAATAAATCGACTTCTTCGCAAAGTTCACAGGATTCCTCCGGAATTCCTGTGTTACATTGCGTGCTTATGTCCATTCGCAGCGCATTTTATTTTTACTTCTGGTTCTCAGTCCAAGGCGGACGAGAGGCGCAAGCGTAAAAGCAGACAACCCCTCACCTAAAACCGCCGAGCCCGAAAGCCCGGCGGTTTTTTTTTAGCCAAGCAGGAAGCCAACATGAACGCAAAAGTCACTCAGACCAGTGAAGCCTGGTATCCGAACGTCGAACGAACGAGCGAGACCGACGACGAACGAATCAAGGACATCACCATGTTGCCGCCCCCAGAACATCTCATCCGCTTTTTCCCGATCAGGGGGACGCCGATGGAATCGCTGATTTCGCAAACGCGCCGAAAGATCAGCCACATCATCGAAGGCAAGGACGACAGGCTTCTGGTCGTTATCGGCCCCTGTTCGATTCACGATCCGGGCGCCGCAGTCGAATACGCCCGCCGTCTCGTCTCGGAACGCCACAAATATGCAGACACCCTCGAGATCGTCATGCGGGTGTACTTCGAAAAACCACGCACCACCGTCGGCTGGAAGGGTCTCATCAACGATCCCTACCTCGACGAGAGCTTCCGGATCGACGAAGGGCTGCGCATGGCGCGCCAGTTGCTGATCGACATCAACCGGCTCGGACTGCCTGCAGGTAGCGAGTTCCTCGACGTCATCTCCCCCCAATACATCGGCGACCTGATTTCGTGGGGCGCCATCGGAGCTCGCACCACCGAAAGCCAGGTTCACCGGGAGCTCGCGTCCGGGCTATCTGCTCCGATCGGTTTCAAGAACGGCACCGACGGCAACATCAAGATCGCGACCGATGCGATTCAAGCAGCGGCTGGCGGACATCACTTCCTGTCGGTTCACAAAAACGGGCAAGTGGCGATCGTTCAAACAAGCGGCAACAAGCATTGCCACGTCATCCTGCGCGGCGGGAAAGCGCCCAATTACGACGCGGCAAGCGTGAAAGCTGCATGCGACGACCTCGCCAAAGCGAATCTGCCAGCCACTCTCATGGTCGATTGCAGCCATGCGAACAGCAGCAAGCAGCACGAGCGTCAGGTCGATGTAGCGCGCGACATCGCAGCGCAAATCGCAAGCGGATCGCGCAACGTGTTCGGCGTGATGGTCGAGAGCCATCTGGTGGCTGGAGCGCAAAAATTTACGCCTGGCAAGGACGATTCGACGAAGCTCGAATACGGTCGCAGCATCACCGATGCATGCATCGGCTGGGACGACTCGATCAAAGTGTTGGACGTGCTGTCGGAAGCGGTAAAGCAACGCCGGTCCAGATAACTTGTAATGCAAATGGCGTAGCTGTTCGTGATATCTGCCCGGATATCGCTGCGGATAACGCACCATCGCGCCATTTGCTTGTCAATCCCCCAAAGGGGGCGTTTACAAGCGCGAGGATCGACAGGTATATTTGGCCGCTCTGCTGCAAAACGCGTCGGCAACGCTTGCAGCCACACCTCTTCTCCCCAAAATTCGAATGTCTTGAATGACGCTGGATCAACCTATTCTCTGGCTGGGACTTGCGGGCTTCACTGCCTCGCAACGTGCTTTGCTCAGCGCATTGGTTTCAGCGCAGCCCGACGGCTGGCCTAACTGGCAGATAGCGAAGTTCTCCGAGGCGGACGCCTGGTGCGTCAACGGCCAGTCGGTGAATGTATTGGGTGACGGCACGCTCCGAGTGCCATCTGCAACGCCTTCGGACCCCAATCTCCAGATCAACCTGCAGGACGTCGATCGTCCCATTGCATTCGCGACTCCCCTACCCGTAGGGTTCGAGCCCGCCTGCACTTTCGACGCATCGAATTCCAACAGCGTGCGGGGCATGCTCCAGCAATTCGAAGGTTTCCTGAGGCCGCTCCGCTCGCAGTTCTATTTGGGTGCAATGCTGGCCGATAGAGAGCCCACGCTTCGAATCGGCGTGTATCACATCATGCTCAAGGGTGCGCTTCTGGCGGTGATCGATCTTCCGGGTCGACGCGTAGGCTTCGCGCCCTCGGCACGTCCTGTCGATTTGCGCGAGGCCAACTGGGAAAAGCGTCCGCCTTCGGCCAACGACATTCCGGATCAATTCGTGCGCGCCAGCTTGACCCAGGTCATGTGGAATTACGCGCAACACACCGAGCACGACGTGCTGCCGGCCCGTTATCGCAGCGGCACCATCTATTTCCGGCGCCCGCCCCGAGTTCCGTTGCGCGTTTTGCGCGACTCGCATCTGGTTCTGCTGCGTGAACTTGCCGCAGCGCCTGCCACGTTCGATGAACTGCTTCGCAGGACCGCGCTCGAACCTCGATCCATGGCGCGAGATCTGGCGAGCCTGTACTTTGCGGGGTCGATCACATCGGTGAAAGAAAATGCGAACGCAGGCGTGTCCGCTCGCGAACCTCAGGACATGGTCGGCTGGCCTATGTCTACCGGCGCATCGGTTAACAGCTCGATGAGTTCGGCACATCTCTGGGATCAGGCCGATACACGAATGGCGGATCCCGCTGAGCGTCCACGCTACGGCGGCGGCAAGACCGTGCCTGCCTCTCTCAAGTTCGACTGACCTTTCGCAGCTGAATGGCGTTTTACGCAAGCGCCTTCAGCAGCTTGTCGTGAATTCCGCCGAAACCACCATTGCTCATGCAGATCACGTAGTCGCCCGGCTTGGCGCTTGCAACGACCTGCGCGACGAGTTCGTCGATGGTCGCTCCGACCTTGGCTTTATCACCCATGGGCGCGAGCGCTTCGGCTGGATCCCACCCCAATCCTCCGGAGTGGCAGAACGATAGATCGGCTTCTTCCAGACTCCAGGGAAGCTGCGATTTCATCGTGCCCAGCTTCATGGTGTTGCTGCGGGGCTCGAACACCGCGAGGATTCTCGATGCCGCGCCGACACTTCGACGCAGCCCGTCTATCGTTGTTCGAATGGCCGTCGGGTGATGCGCGAAATCGTCGTACACGGTGATGCCATTGACCACGCCCCGAACCTCCATGCGTCGCTTCACGTTCTGGAATTCGGAAAGCGCAAGCGCGGCAGCTACCGGCGAGATGCCCACATGATCCGCCGCCGCGATTGCAGCCAACGCGTTGTTCTGGTTGTGCACGCCAACCAAAGACCACTCGACCCGAGCGACCTCGGCGCCATTTCGGATGACCGCGAAATTGGAAGGATCGCCGCTCGCACTCCATTCGCCCGTCTCTTCGGTCGCTCCGGTCGTCGATGAAAAACTGGTCTGCTCGCTCCAGCATCCCATCTCCATCACACGCTCAAGGCTCTGTTCGGAGCGATTGAACACGACTCGCCCTTTCGAGGGAATCGTCCTCACCAGATGGTGAAACTGGCGCTCGATATCTGCGAGGCTGTCGAAGATATCGGCATGATCGAATTCGAGGTTGTTCAGGATCGCGGTTCGGGGGCGGTAATGAACGAACTTGCTTCGCTTGTCGAAAAACGCGGTGTCGTACTCATCGGCCTCGATCACGAACGGCGCACCGTGCGCCGACGCGTCGACTTCGCCCAGACGAGCCGACACACCGAAGTTAAGCGGAACGCCGCCAACCAGGAAACCGGGCGAGACTCCCGCGTGCTCAAGGATCCAGGCAAGCATCGAAGTGGTCGTCGTTTTCCCATGCGTCCCGGCGACTGCAAGAACATGCCTTCCCTGCAAAACATGTTCGGCCAGCCATTGCGGACCGCTTGTGTAAGGCAGTCCGGCGTCGAGGATGGCCTCCATCAACGGAAATTTGGCCGATCCGTCGGGAAGAACTGCCCTTCCGACTACATTGCCGACCACGAACATGTCGGGCTTCAGCTTCAACTGATCGACACCGTAACCGTCGATCAGCTCGATCCCCAAGGCGCGGAGCTGGTCGCTCATCGGGGGGTAGACCGCTGCATCGCAGCCGGTGACTTTGTGTCCTGCCTCGCGGGCGAGGGCCGCGACACCACCCATGAACGTGCCGCAAATGCCCAAAATGTGAATATGCATGCGCAGATTCTAGGCGCAGGGTTTCTGGGTGTTTTCAACTTGACCGCCGGTTGCGACAGGCAAAATCGCCGTTGACATGGACTCCATCAAAACCGAAATCGCCAACGCTGCCGCACGACTCATCGTCGAGGAAGGTCTGGAATACGGTGCCGCGAAAAAACGCGCTGCTCGGGACTTGGGCGCCAACACGCGCGGACTTCCCGACAACGACGAGATCGAAGATGCGGTGCACGAATACATCTCCATCTTTTGCGCCGATACACAGCCAAAAGAGTTGCTCGCGCTGAGACAACTCGCAGTCACCTGGATGGAGCGTATGTCCGCCTTCAGACCATTCCTGAGCGGCGCGGTCTGGCAGGGCACAGCAACGCGTCTGTCGGACATTTACATTCAGCTCTTTTGTGACGATTCAAAATCCGCAGAACTGGAAATGATCAACCAGTCGGCAGATTACGACGCCCATTCCATTACCGGATTCAACGGAAAGACGGTCGATATGTTGAGCCTGAACAGCTTCAGCGATTCGCTACAGGAGTACATCGGCGTTCACTTCGTGATCTACGACTACGACGACTTGCGTGGTGCAATGAAGCCCGACTCCAAAGGCCGGGCGCCCCGCGGAAATCTACAGGCGGTATCGGCATTGCTGGTGAATAACGAAAACATCGAATAGAAATGAACGAAGAAGACAATATTTCGCCAGCACGACGCGGTGCGCTTTTCGGCGCCGTTGGCCTGGCTGCTGTCGTAGCGGGAGGAGTCAGCGCATGGATGAAATTTCGGCCACACGACATTGCATCAACGGGCGCAGGCGCGGAGCGACCGGTCGAGGCCGCTGTGTGGAGTTCGAGTTTCGAATCGTTGAACGGCGACCCGCTTCATATGAAAAGTCTGAGCGGAAAGCCGGTTTTGCTTAATTTTTGGGCAACCTGGTGTCCGCCTTGCGTTGACGAATTTCCGTTAATCGACAGCTTCTACCGGCAAAATTTGTCAAAATGGCACGTTTTGGGCTTGGCGATAGATCAACGGCCTTCAGTAGAGAAATTCCTGGCGCGAATTCCCGTGAGCTTCCCGATTGCCTTCGGTGGACTGTCCGGCACCGACATCGGTCGAAAACTTGGCAACGAATCGGGTGGTTTGCCATTTACGGCAATCTTCGATTCGGCGGGATCACTCAAGGATCGTAAAATAGGCCAGTTGACCCCGGACGATCTGCAAAGATGGTCCTCGACAATTACAAATTAAAAGACGAAGCCGGGAAATAGCCTTAAATTGCGGTAAATTCCCCGCTTCCTGATTCGCAATGTTGGAGAACACATGGATTTGCGCAAACTCAAGACTTTGATCGACCTGGTATCGGAGTCCAACGTCTCTGAACTCGAAATTACAGAAGCAGAGGGCAAGGTCAGAATCGTCAAGAGTGGCGGACAAGTCGTCCAGCAATATGTTCCGCAACAAATGATGCAGCAGCCCATACAAATGGCTGCGCCTCAGGCTGCTGCCCCTGCGGCGGCCCCCGCAGCTCCGGCAGTGGCTGCCCCTCCCGCAGCAGCCGCAGGCCACGCGGTCAAATCGCCGATGGTCGGCACCTTCTACCGCTCCGCAACTCCCGGCGCAGCAGCGTTCGTCGAAGTCGGCGCACAAGTGAAGGAAGGCGACACGCTTTGCATCATCGAAGCGATGAAGATCCTTAATGAAATCGAAGCCGACAAGAGCGGCACCGTCACGCAGATCCTTTCGGATAACGGCCAGGCAGTCGAATACGGCCAGACCCTGTTCATCATCGAATAAGCCGAACAGGCAGCATTCATGTTCAAAAAGATATTAGTTGCGAACCGTGGCGAGATCGCGCTGCGAATTCAGCGCGCCTGCCGCGAGATGGGCGTCAAGGCCGTCATGGTTTATTCGGAAGCCGATCGCGAAGCCAAGTACGTCAAGCTGGCAGAAGAGGCTGTGTGCATCGGACCCGCGCCTTCTTCGGGTAGCTATCTGAATATGCCGGCCATTATTTCCGCTGCGGAAGTGACCGACGCAGAAGCCATTCATCCGGGCTATGGCTTTCTGAGCGAAAACGCGGGATTTGCAGAACGCGTAGAAAAAAGCGGATTCCAGTTCATCGGACCGAGCCCCGAAAACATTCGCATGATGGGCGACAAAGTGTCGGCCAAACAAGCCATGATCCGCGCGGGCGTTCCTTGCGTGCCGGGCTCCGAAGGCGCCTTGCCCGACGAACCGGCTGCGATTCGCCGTATCGCGAAGGCTGTCGGGTATCCGGTGATCATCAAGGCTGCGGGCGGTGGCGGTGGTCGCGGCATGCGAGTGGTTCATACGGAAGCCGCGCTGGTCAACGCTGTTCAGATGACCAAGGCCGAGGCCGGCGCTGCATTCAACAATCCTGCGGTGTACATGGAGAAGTTTCTCCAGAATCCGCGTCACATCGAAATCCAGGTTTTGGCCGACAAGCATCGCAATGCGGTGTATTTGGGCGAACGCGATTGCTCCATGCAACGCCGTCACCAGAAGGTCATCGAAGAAGCGCCGGCTCCCGGCATTCCGCGCAAAGTGATCGAGAAGATCGGCGAGCGTTGTGCAGCGGCTTGCAAGAAGATCGGCTATCGCGGCGCGGGAACGTTCGAGTTCCTGTACGAAAACGGCGAGTTCTACTTCATCGAAATGAACACCCGTGTTCAGGTGGAGCATCCGGTGACAGAAATGATTACCGGCATCGACATCGTAAAAACGCAAATTATGGTGGCCGCCGGCGAAAAGCTGCCGTTCACGCAGCGCCAGATCGAGATCAACGGTCACGCGATCGAATGCCGAATCAACGCGGAAGATGCATACAACTTCACGCCGTCGCCTGGCCGCATCACCATGTGGCATGCGCCCGGTGGTCCTGGCGTGCGAGTCGATTCGCACGTTTACACCAACTACTTCGTGCCTCCGAACTACGACTCGATGATCGGCAAGATCATCGTGCACGGCGACACACGTGAGCAGGCGCTTGCCCGCATGCGTACCGCGCTGGCCGAAACGGTCGTCGAGGGCATCAACACCAACATCCCGCTTCATCGCGAATTGATGGTCGATGCCAAATTCATGGCCGGCGGCACCAACATCCATTATCTGGAAGAGTGGTTGTCGCATCACGAGCGTTGATCGCTCGCTTATCCGGAGCGAGCACATGTTCGAGCTGAGCCTAATGAGCCCCGAAGACCGAATCGAGGCAATCAGCGATGCGCTGGATGCCCTCGATGCACTGAGCGTGAGCGTGGAAGATGCCGATGCTCAGACAGACGCCGAGCAGGCGCTGTTCGGCGAGCCGGGCATGCCGCCTCCTAAAGACGGATGGCAGCGTTCACGGGTCGTCGCCCTCTTCTCCGATGAAGCCGCTGCGCGTGACGCGGGCTCACTTCTCGCGGCTCAGGACTTCTTCGATGGCTGCAATCTGATCGCCGTCACTGCGGTGCCCGATCAGGATTGGGTGCGCCTCACCCAGTCTCAATTCGCCCCGGTGGAAATCACGCCTGAGTTCTGGATCGTTCCGACCTGGCACGAACCGCCCGCTCAAGCAAAACAAATCATTCGGCTCGATCCTGGACTGGCGTTCGGCACCGGCACCCATCCGACCACGCGCATGTGTCTTCGCTGGATCGCCACCAAGGCATCGAAGGCGCAACTCGCTCGCGTACTCGACTACGGTTGCGGCTCGGGCATCCTGGCCATAGGCGCCGCAAAATTCGGAGCCGCCGACATCGACGCGGTGGATATCGATACTGCAGCAGTCGAGTCGACCCGCCTGAATGCGAGCGCGAACAATGTCGAGCTGAACGCTGGTCTGCCGGAACTCTCGCAGGACAGGTACACCACGGTGCTCGCAAACATTCTGGCGACGCCGCTCAAGGTGCTTGCGCCTCTGCTCTGCGCGCATGTGGCCGAAGGAGGGTCGTTAGTGCTCGCCGGAATCCTCGAGCGTCAGGCAGATGAATTGAAGGAGGCGTACGCGCCTTATATCAAGCTCGATGTGTCGGACACCGAAGATGGCTGGATCCTCATGACCGCTACGAAGCAGCTCGGCTAAGCGCTCTCGGAACGTCTAAATAAGGACTACTGATTACATAATGCGGTCATGAGCCTGATCACCCGTTGCACCGCTTGCGGCACGACCTTCAAAGTCGTGCCGGACCTGCTGAAAATCTCTCAAGGCTGGGCCAGATGCGGTAACTGCGGTGAAGTGTTCGACGCGTCGGCACAGCTGCTAGGCGACGCGGTAGTGGCAAACGGCACTACGGTTACTCACCCTGCATCGATCACATCGCCCGTGGAGCCTCCAGCGCAGGTTCATCAAGCATCGTTTCAGGATGAACCGGCATATCGGCAGCCTGTTCAACAAGAACCGCCTCGCATGGACGATTGGGCGCATCACCCCGATCCTGATCCGCCATTTGTTGCCATCGAGAACCCAGAGCCGGTGTTCGACGATGCGAACGATCTGCCGACCGATTCGGTATCGGAAGCGAGCACCGAGACGATCGTCGAAACCGTAGCTCCCGAGCTGGAACTCGAGCCCGAGGTATCGACTCTCGCGGAGCCCGAATCGCACGAGGACGTTTCCTTCGTCAAGCAGGCAAGGCGTCGCGAGTTTTGGCGCAAACCGGGAGTTCGGGTTGCACTGGTGTTTGCCGCGCTCCTTTTGCTGATCGCCGGCGCGATGCAATTCGCCATTCTCGAACGCGATCGCATCGTCGCGATGGAGCCGCGGTCTCGTCCCATCGTGCAAGCCATCTGCGATCAGATCGGCTGCAAGATCAGCCCGCTGAAACAGATCGATTCCTTCGTAGTCGACAGCTCGACTTTTGCCGCGGCCGGGCCGAATCTGTATCGCCTGTCGATCGGTCTGCGCAACAACTCCACGATCATGCTGGCCATGCCGTCGATCGAACTTACGCTCACCAACTCACAAGATCAAACCGTGGTTCGTCGTGTGCTTCAGCCGTCCGAGCTAGGCGCGCCCGAGACGCTGTCCGCGCGATCCGACTGGTCGGGCGCAATTTCGGTGTCGGTCTCGGGCGCTGAAGGCGCACGAATCACCGGTTATCGAGTGCTGGCGTTTTATCCTTGACCGATGTCGACCCAACTTGACTGAAGTTGACCGACGCGCTCCCTTCACGCATTTCAATTTTTTTTAAACAGGTTTCTCATGGCAGCAATCATCTGTGGCTCTCTCGCGTTCGACACGATCATGACTTTCGAAGGTCGCTTCGCCGACCAGATCCTTCCGGATCAACTGCACATCCTGAATGTGTCTTTTTTGGTGCCGTCACTGCGTCGTGACTTCGGCGGGTGCGCCGGCAACATCGCCTACAGCCTGAAGGCCTTGGGCGGCGATCCGCTGCCGATGGCGACCGTCGGCTCGGACGGCGAGACCTACATCGCGCGCATGAAAGAGCTCGGCATCAGCACCGAGTTCGTTCGTGAAGTGAACGATACGTACACCGCGCAGGCGATGATCATGACCGACAAGGACAACAACCAGATCACCGCTTTCCATCCAGGCGCAATGATGCAGGCACACATCACGACAATCGAAGCGCGCAGCGATATCAAGCTGGGCATCGTGGCTCCCGATGGACGCGACGCCATGCTCCAGCACGCCGAGCAGTTCAAGGCGGCAGATATTCCGTTCGTGTTCGATCCGGGCCAGGGTCTGCCCATGTTCGACGGCAAGGATCTCGCCCATTTCATCGAGCAATCCACCTGGGTCACCGTGAACGACTACGAAGCCAAGATGCTTAGCGATCGCACTGGATGGTCCATTGCCGACATTTCACGCAAGGTGAAGGGCGTGATCGTCACGCTAGGCGCCGAAGGATGCGAGGTATGGGTGGACGGCAATAAAACGCATGTGCCTTCGTTCAAGCCTGCAGCTGTGGTCGATCCCACAGGTTGTGGCGACGCGTGGCGTGGCGGCTTGCTGTACGGCCTCGAGAACGGCTGGTCGCTCGATCGTTGCGCTTCGCTGGGAAACAGGATCGGCGCCTTGAAGATTGCGCAGCGCGGTCCGCAGAACTATGCGATTGCCAAAAGCATCGTCGATCTGAAGTAATTCCAGGCAAAAAGTAAAAAAGCCCGACGCGTGAGCATCGGGCTTCAAGCAATTACCTGCTGAACTTAGGGCTTGCTTGCCGTAGGAAACGGCCATGCAGCTTGGGGGTTCAGTGTGGTCTGTGCGGCAGGAGCCGGAGCAGCAGCGGCAGGTTTTGCAGCAGGTGCTTTCGCGGCTTTCTTGGCAGCAGGCTTCTTCGCTGCTTTCTTGGCAGCAGGCTTTTTCTTGGCCGCAGCCTTTTTGGCAGGAGCCTTCTTAGCCGCGGTCTTCTTTACTGCAGCCTTTTTGGCGGGAGCCTTTTTAGCAGCAGTCTTCTTGGCGGCAACCTTCTTGGTCGCTACCTTCTTCGCGGGAGCCTTCTTGGCTGCAACTTTCTTCGTTGCTACCTTCTTGGCTGCTACCTTCTTCGCAGGAGCCTTCTTAGCTACTGCCTTCTTCGCAGGAGCCTTCTTAGCAGCTACCTTCTTGGTCGCTACTTTCTTTGCCGCTACTTTTTTAGCAGGGGCCTTTTTTGCTGGGGCTTTCTTAGCCGCCATTTTTTTCGCAGTTGCCATTATTTTCTCCTTGATCAAGTTGCAAAGAGCGCTTCGTACATGTTGGATCGCACAAAGCGATTCATGGGGTTGGGCAAAAACCCAGCGCCATGAACTCGGGAGCACTCATCGACGCCACACTCTTTGGTGCGATCGAGGACGAATGCGAATTCAAAAATCATTCTTCTAAATATTCTCGTGTGCCTCAGTCCCAGCTGAGAGCGCCGCCCGATTGATATTCAATCACGCGGGTTTCGAAGAAGTTGCGTTCCTTCTTCAGGTCAATCATTTCGCTCATCCAGGGGAACGGATTTTCTTCGTTCGGGAACAGCGCTTCCAAACCAATCTGCGTTGCACGACGGTTTGCAATGTAACGCAAATATCCCTTGAACATCGAAGCATTCATGCCGAGAACGCCGCGAGGCATCGTGTCTTCCGCATATTTGTATTCGAGTTCGACCGCTTTCATGAACAAGGCCTTGATCTCTGTCTTGAATTCGGCGGTCCACAGATGCGGATTTTCGAGCTTCAGCTGGTTGATCAAATCGATGCCGAAATTGCAGTGCATCGATTCATCGCGAAGGATGTATTGATATTGCTCTGCGGCACCGGTCATCTTGTTCTGACGGCCCAGCGCAAGAATCTGCGTGAAGCCGACGTAGAAGAACAGGCCTTCCATGAGGCACGCGAAAACGATAAGCGACTTCAGCAAAGTCTGATCGGTCTCGGGAGTTCCGGTGTGGAAGTTCGGATCCATGATCGCTTCGATGAACGGGATCAGGAACTCGTCCTTGTCGCGGATCGAAGTGACTTCGTTGTATGCGTTGAAAATTTCGCTCTCGTCCAGACCGAGCGATTCCACAATGTACTGATACGCGTGCGTATGAATCGCTTCTTCGAATGCCTGGCGTAGCAGGAACTGGCGGCACTCGGGAGCAGTGATGTGACGGTACGTGCCGAGCACGATGTTGTTGGCTGCAAGCGAATCGGCGGTCACGAAGAATCCGAGATTCCGCTTGATGATGCGACGTTCGTCTTCGGTGAGTCCGTTCGGGTCTTTCCACAACGCGATGTCACGCGTCATGTTCACTTCCTGCGGCATCCAGTGGTTTGCGCAGGTCGCGAGATATTTTTCCCAAGCCCATTTGTACTTGAACGGCACCAGCTGATTCACATCGGTCTGGCCGTTGATGATTCGCTTGTCTGCCGCATTCACGCGGCGATGCGGTGTCGAAGTTTTCTGCGCTGGTGCAGCTTGTGCGACCACTGCACTGGTTGCAGGAAGTGCGCTTGCCGATTGAACTACGAATGAAGTCGCAGCTGAAAGAGACGGTGACTCCGCCGAGCGGTTACCGGAGAAACCGCTGGGGTTTGACTGTTGCAGTCCGAGCTGCGTGTCCTTGTTAAAGGAAGGCTTGACTTCTTCGTCCCAGGTCAACATAGAGGGTTCCAATACTTCAAATTATGAAAGCAACGTTGTGAAAAAGAAAGTGCTCGTTCACATCGTTGTTTCATTGTGTTGCTCACGTGCATCGAGTCGATCATCGACCCGTGCTTACTGACATGACTCGCATGTCGGATCGTCGACTCCGCAGAACGCGATGTCGGTTGCGGGGCCTGCACTCATCTGAGCTCGCGCTGCAGCAGCCGCCGCGTCGAGCGCACTCATCGTGCTGCCGCTGTTGACGTCTGCGCCGGACGAAACTGCATTCATGCCGCCCGCTTTCACGGTCGATTTTTCTGCTTGCGTCGCGCCGCGTGTGCGCAGGTAGTAAGTGGTCTTCAGACCGCGAACCCATGCGAGCTTGTAGGTGTCGTCGAGCTTCTTGCCAGATGCGCCTGCCATGTAGATGTTCAGCGATTGCGCCTGATCGATCCACTTCTGACGACGCGATGCCGCTTCGACCAGCCACTTGGGCTCGACTTCGAATGCAGTGGCGTACAGCGATTTGATTTCTTCCGGCACACGGTCGATGGGTTGCAGCGAACCGTCGAAGTGCTTCAGATCCATCACCATCACGTCGTCCCAGATTCCGAGGCGCTTCAGATCGCGAACGAGGTTGCCGTTGATGACCGTGAATTCGCCGGAGAGGTTGGACTTGACCGACAGATTACCGAAGCAGGGTTCGATGCAGGCATCGACGCCGATGATGTTCGAGATGGTTGCGGTGGGGGCGATGGCGACGCAGTTGGAGTTGCGCATGCCGTCGGCTGCGATCTTCTTGCGGAGTGCATCCCAGTCCATGGTCGACGAACGATCGACTTCGACGTAACCGCCGCGTTCGCGGGCCAGCAGATCGAGCGTATCCATCGGCAGGATGCCCTTGTCCCACAGCGAACCGCGGTACGACGCGTACTGACCGCGTTCGCGAGCCAGCTCGGTCGATGCCCAGTAAGCGTAGTAGCAGATCGCTTCCATCGAACGATCGGCGAATTCGACTGCAGCTTGCGATGCGTAGGGAATGCGCAGTTCATACAGCGCGTCCTGGAATGCCATCACGCCCAAGCCCACAGGGCGATGACGCATGTTGGAATCGCGCGCCTTCTTGACTGCGTAGTAGTTGATGTCGATCACGTTGTCGAGCATGCGCATCGCGGTCGAGATTGTCTTCTTGAGTTTCTCGTGATCGATCTGGCCGTCCTTCAAATGCTGGATCAGGTTGACCGAGCCGAGGTTGCAGACTGCGGTTTCGGTGTCGCTCGTGTTGAGCGTGATTTCGGTGCAGAGGTTGGACGAATGCACGACACCGGCGTGTTGCTGGGGTGAACGGACATTGCAGGCATCCTTGAACGTGATCCAGGGATGTCCGGTTTCGAAAAGCATGGTGAGCATCTTGCGCCACATGTCGGCGGCTTGAACTGTGCGATACGGGGTGAGTTCACCGCGGGCCGCTTTTTGTTCATACGCCACGTACGCTTTCTCGAAATCGGCACCGAACTTGTCATGCAGATCGGGAACGTTGGACGGCGAGAACAAGGTCCACTCGCCCTTTTCCATCACGCGGCGCATGAACAGATCGGGGATCCAGTTGGCGGTGTTCATGTCGTGCGTGCGGCGGCGATCGTCGCCGGTGTTCTTGCGCAGTTCCAGAAACTCTTCCATGTCCAGATGCCATGATTCCAGATACGTGCAGACAGCGCCCTTGCGTTTGCCGCCCTGGTTCACGGCAACTGCCGTGTCGTTCACCACTTTCAGGAACGGAACCACGCCTTGCGATTCGCCGTTGGTGCCCTTGATATGCGAGCCCAATGCGCGAACGCGAGTCCAGTCGTTGCCCAGACCGCCGGCGAATTTCGACAGCAGTGCGTTTTCCTTGATCGATTCGTAGATGCCGTCCAGATCGTCGGGAACGGTCGTCAGGTAGCAGGACGACAGTTGCGAGCGAAGCGTGCCGCTGTTGAACAGCGTAGGCGTGCTCGACATGAAATCGAACGACGACAGAACTTCGTAGAACTCGATGGCGCGTGCTTCGCGATCGACTTCGTTGAGCGACAGGCCCATGGCCACGCGCATGAAAAATGCCTGGGGCAATTCGATGCGCGACTTGCGAACGTGCAGGAAGTAGCGGTCATACAGCGTCTGCAGACCGAGATAGTCGAACTGCATGTCGCGTTCGGCCTTGAGCGCGTTAGCGAGCTTCGGCAAGTCGAACTGCAGCAGGCGTTCGTCGAGCAAATCGTTTTCGACACCCTTCTTGATGAAGCCGGGGAAATATTCGACGTAGCTGGCTGCCATTTCGGCCGGGGTCACTGCGTGTCCCAAAACTTCCTTGGCAATCGTGTGCAGCAACAGGCGTGCAGTTGCGTAGGTGTAGTCGGGATCTTTTTCGATCAGGGTACGGGCAGCGAGGATCGAAGCCTTGTAGACCTCGTCGATCGGTACGCCGTCGTACAGGTTGCGCATCGTTTCTGCGGCAATCGGATCGGCCTTGATTTCGGAACCGAGGTTGGAACAGGCAGATTCGATCAGGCTATGGAGCTGGCGCAGGTCGAGAGGAACGCGCTTGCCGCCGTCGATGACATGGAACTGCGGAGCTGCGGGCTGCTCGACATGGCTGGAGCGCTCCTGCGTGCGACGTTCGCGATACAGAACATATGCACGCGCGATTTCGTGGTGACCGCCGCGCATCAAGCCGAGCTCGACCTGATCCTGCACGTCTTCTATATGGAAGGTGCCGCCGCCCGGACGCGAACGAACCATGGCGCGCACGACGTTTTGCGTCAGCACATCGACGACTTCGCGAACGCTGGCGGATGCCGCGCCCTGAGTGCCGTGCACTGCGAGGAAAGCTTTCATCATCGCAATCGCGATTTTGTTGGGCTCGAAAGGAACGACTGCGCCGTTACGGCGAATGATCTGGTAATGAGCCAAAGGGTTGTTGACGGTACCTGCGGTATCCGATCCTTTGACGGGATTGATGTTAGTGTTGAGACCAGCCTCGACGGAAGACGGAGTAGTGACTGAAAGCTGCATGGTTTCCTCTTCTGAAAGCAAAACTTTTTGTTTGTGTTAGCGCGAATTCGGGGCGATGCGTTCGTTGTTTTCGACTGAATTTTCAGTGTTCGAACGATGCCGCTCAGACACTATATATGGGGTCTATCTTCAATACAACCACTACGGGTAGCGTATTGACGACAACGAAGAAATATTCCCCGGCGCGCCGAAACACCTAGACGAAAACACTGAAAAGATGGTGGAAAGTTCGTAGAAAGCAGGCACATCGAATGCATAAAAATGCACGAATACCAGCGAAAGTTCTATAGATGACGGGCCGCTAGGGAAAGCACTTATTTTCCCATCCCAAAGACTGGCGCATGCGTGACCAATCGAAATTTTCTCCCGGATCTTTTTTCCTGCCCGGTGCGACGTGCTCGTGTCCTGCAATATGCGCTATCCGATATTTCAAAGCGATTGCCGACGCAATGCTCGCCAGGGTTTCGTATTGCGGAAGTTCGAATTCGCCGCCCTCGATTCCTTCGAGTTCTATGCCGATAGAAAAATCGTTGACGTTCTCGCGACCTGCGAACGACGACCTTCCTGCATGCCATGCGCGCGAATCGCAGCTGACGAATTGCCAGAGCTGTCCATCGCGACGAATGAAAAAATGCGCCGAGACTTCAGCGCCTTCGATCGTCTTGAAATAAGGATGCGCGTCCCAGTCGAGCGTGTTCGTGAACAGCTGCTCCACATAAGGCCCACCATATTCTTCCGGCGGCAGACTGATCGAATGAATCAACAGCAAATCGATGGGTGAGTTGTCGGGACGCGGTCCAAAGTTCGGAGATTTCACATGACGCGCAAATCGATACCAACCGTCATGCCAGGACTCGCCAGACGGCGGCGATTTTTCTGTGCTCTCAGTTGCCGTCATCTGATGCGTCTTCGCCGAACGGCGTGGTGATGTTCAAGCGTGCAATCCGATATCGAATCTGCCGAAGACTCAGTCCGAGCTTTGCCGCAGCGGCAGTTCGGTTGAAGCCGGTTTCATGAAGCGTACGCACCAGAATTTCGCGCTCCTGTGAATCGAGGAAGGCCTGCAGATCGGCCGGTGCGACTGCGGCAGACGTCGATGACATCGGTCCGAGCGCGGCTGGTTGAGAATTTGCGCCGCTCGACGCCACTGCATCGACGAACAGCTCATCGCCATCGCTGAGAGCAACGGCGCGGTGCAACAGGTTTTCGAGTTCGCGAACATTTCCCGGCAAGGGTTGCGAGGCCAGCTCGGCAAGCATCGCGCTCGACAGCATGGGAGCCGGCATTCCCGAATCTGCCGCGATGCGCGCGAGCAGCGACTGGCAAAGCGCCGGCAGATCTTCGCGTCGCTCGCGCAGCGGCGGTATGTATATGTCGATGACGTTCAGCCGATAAAAAAGATCCTGGCGAAAACGGCCCGACTGAACATCTGCGCTCAAATCGCGATGGGTTGCGCTCACGATGCGCACATCCACGATATCTTCCACGGTCGATCCCAGCGGACGCACATGCCGCTCCTGAATCGCGCGCAACAGCTTCGATTGCATGGCGACAGGCAAATCGCCGATCTCATCGAGGAACAAGGTGCCTCCGCGTGCGGCCTGGAAATAACCGTCCCGATCCTGAGTCGCGCCGGTATACGACCCTTTTTTCGCACCGAAGAATTCCGCCTCAAGGAGGTTCTCTGGAATTGCGCCGCAGTTCACCGCAACGAAAGGGCCTTCGGTGCGGTGACTGCAATCGTGAATCGCGCGTGCCACCAGCTCTTTGCCGGTACCGGATTCGCCTCGAACCAAAACCGGCGCCATGCTACGCGCGACTTTCAGAATGCGGTTCTTGACCTGACGCATTGCATCGGATCTGCCCACCAGTTTTTGAAGTCCCGCGTGATCGTTCAATTCCGCTGCCGACAAGGAACTCGCAGGTTTCACTGCATCGCTCGGGACAACCGGAGCTTCGTTTTCTTTTCTGCTGAGCGTGCCGTCCTGAACTGCGGATGCGACCACGGCGCGAAACTGCTTGAGATCGACCGGTTTGGTGAGGTAGTCGAACGCGCCGGCTTTCAACGCTTCGACTGCGTTCTCGGCCGAGCCGTACGCGGTAATCACCACGTATCGTTCATGACGGCTTTGCTGCGGCGAATTGCGCAGCAGCTGCAATCCTTGTCCATCCGGCAATCGCATGTCGGTGATGACGACGTCGTACTTGGTAGCCAACTGACGTTCGGCAGCTTCCGATACGGTGGCAGCGGTTTCCACGCGATAGCCTTCACGCAAAAGCGTGAGCTCGTAAAGCGTGCGCAGATCCGGCTCGTCGTCGACGACAAGGATATTTGCAGCTGATGAAGATCCGGCGGTCGCCATTGTTTAAACCAGTAGTGAGTCCAGAGGCTCTTGATCGGCAGACGTAGCTCGAGCGTGTCGGAAGAGCACGAAAAATTCGTTGCCTACGACGTTGCCGCGCGAACAGTTTCGCGCAACACGCTGATATCCGATCGTCGCCGCGTGACGTTGGCACAACTCGCGGCAAATATACAGGCCCAACCCGCTGGAGCGGCTCTCGGACGAGAAAAACGGTTCGAATAAATGCTCTTCGACCGCTTTCTCGAGCGGCGCACCATCGCTCCAGACCCGAAGTCCTGCCTGGCCGCGATTCGATATTTCTGTCGAGACCTGAATCGAATCCTGCAAGCCCTGCGCGTAGCGAAGCGCGTTGTCGAGCAGATTGACGATCACGCGCCTTAAATGATCCGCGTCGAAAGAGATCAAAAATTCGCCGCCCTTCATGATCAATGTGACGCGGCCGATGCTGCCCGACTGCAAAATCCAGTCGCGGCAGATACCTGAAATGGCGGCATCCAGTGGCAGCGCCGTGGTAGGGGTTGTCATGACCTGATGAGGCACTCGCGCAATTTCCAGAACCTCTTCGACGATGCGTGCGAGCCGCTGCGTGTTCTGGGTCACCATGAGCGTGAGCCGTTTGTGGCCGGGATCGACCAGGTCCTCGTCGAGCAGCGCATTCGCCTGTGAAATTGCCGCAAGCGGATTTCTGATTTCGTGCGCCACGGCCGCCGACATACGACCCATGGCGACCAGCTTGTCGGTACGCAATCGCGCTTCCATTTCTCGCAGATCCTCGAGAAACATCACGCAAAGATTTTCTGGACCCGCGCTCCACGATGACGTCAGTCGAGTACGCACTCGCAGTCGTCTCGGACTCTGACCGGAATGTGCGATGACGACGTCTTTGCCCTCGCAGTTGCCCTCCAGAAATGTCCGAAAGGCGACGTCTTGCAGCGGCTCCCACGCGGGATCGAGCGACAGCGATATGCCTGCAGGAACCGGACCGATATCGCCTCCGATCAACTGCGCCGCCGCCGGATTGGCGGATCGGACCAAACCACGCGAATCGATCACCAGAATTCCGTCTGCAAGTGCTTCGATCACCAGTTCATTGACCTGCGTCTGCAACTGCGCGTTCATCGCGCTTCGACTGGCTCGCTCTTCTTCACGCGCCAGCCTTGACGCGAGTTGATTGGTGAGAAAAGCCACCATGAAATAACCGGTGCCGGTGAGCCCCGCCTGAAACAGGCGCGACGACGCCTCCATCGGAAAGGTAAGCCCCACCCACCAGGCTTCTGCGAGCAACAAAATCGTGACCGTGGCCGCTGTTCCGAGCGCAATCAAGGTCGATCCCAACACCGCCGCCATCAGCACCGGCATTGCAAGTAGAGGCGCGTAGTTGATGGTGGTGTTCTGGACGAACTGCAGCAGCGCAAAAGCCACCAGATCGACCCCGACCGTGATGGCCCACTGAATGTCGAAAGTGCGACCCGGCCGTCGTGGTTTCGCGAACAGTCGCACTGCGAGCGTGGCCAAAAAATAGAGTGAGCACTCGATGGTGACAAGGTGCGTGGCAGAAGCGTCCGCGCCGGTGGTGACCATCCCCAGCATCGTGAGCACCTGAATGCCGAGCAACAGCACCGCGATCATGACCCGTGCGGTCATGAAGCCTTTCCACAATCGTGAAAACGCCAAGGCGTCTCTTATGAAATCGGGAGATTCGGCTGCTTCGGTTGGACGCGTCCGCGTGGTCAGGTCCATGAGCGTGCGCTAGCCTTTTGCGCTTTGCAGGTGAGCGGCGCTGCAGAACGACGCATCGCCTTTGAGCACCGCATCCGCACGCGGCAGATGCAATCCGCACACTGCGCACTCCACCATATCCTGAGGGATGGCAATGCGACGACGCTCCTCTTTGCGCTTGATCGCTTCTTCGTTTCGTCCACGACGAAATATCCAGATGCCAACGAGCACTGCGAACGCAATGATGATGAGCTTCACGACATGCGCCCTAAAAGAACTTCGAGGACAAAGCGAGAGCCGACGTAGGCCAGCAGCAGCAACGCAGTTCCAACGTAGAGGAATCGCACTGCACGCTTGCCTCGCCAGCCAAATCGGGTACGGCCGATTAGCAATGTCGCGAAGGTGACCCAGGCTAGAAGAGACAGAATCGTCTTGTGATCCCATTGCCACGGCTTGCCCGGGCCGTAGAGTCGCTCTCCGAAGAACCAGCCCGCCAGCAGCGTGGCCGTCAAAAGAACGAAACCAGCCACGACGAAGCGAAACGTGAGTCTTTCCAAAGTAAGAAGCGGAACGCCGCCGCCCTCATCGGAAGCCAGGCGAATCTGTTTTTCGGCGCGAGTCATGAGCCATGCATGAACCACGGCGGCGGCAAACAAACCATACGAAGCAATTCCGAGCGCTAGGTGCAAAGGCAACAGCGGAGAAGCCGATACATGAAGGGGTTTGCCGGGAAATACGAGAGAAAGTACCACGGTGGCGGCACCCAGAATGGCAAGAATCCATCTGCCGCGAAGTTGCGGGAACACCCGGATTTCGATGCCATAGACTGTCAGAACCAGCCAGGCGGTGATTGAAAGCGCCGGGGCGAACCCAAACTGGGGGGTGGGTCCGAAAAGGGTCACCACCAGCGTCAACCCGTGAAACAGCCATGCAATCATGAGGGCAACGCGAGAAATCTGGCTTCGCACAAACGACGCCACCGCTGCGGGCACTGCATAGGCTGCAACGGCGGCTATACCTAGAAGCAGGCTTGCGGGGGACGCACTGGCTAAAATCATCCACACAGTTTAGCGTTACGAACGAGCAAATTAATGGCTTCCGCACTCACAGAAAAACTATCTCGCCTGGTCAAGGAAATGCGCGGACAGGCGCGCATCACCGAATCGAACGTCCAGGACATGATGCGGGAAGTGCGAATGGCACTGCTTGAAGCCGACGTTGCGCTTCCCGTCGTGCGCGATTTCATCGCACGCGTGAAAGAAAAAGCGCTCGGGCAGGAAGTCATGGGCTCGCTCTCTCCGGGTCAAGCGCTGGTGGGCATCGTCAACCAGGAACTCGCCGCCACGATGGGCGAGGGGATCAGCGATATCAATCTGTCGGTCCAACCACCGGCAGTGATTTTGATGGCGGGTTTGCAGGGCGCGGGTAAAACCACGACGACCGCCAAGCTGGCCAAATATCTGATCGAGAAGCGCAAGAAGAAGGTGCTCACCGTGTCGGGTGACGTCTACCGCCCTGCCGCGATCCAGCAATTGAAAACCGTAACCGGGCAAGCCGGCGCCGAGTGGTTTCCGAGCACCGCCGATCAGAAGCCGGTCGACATCGGCCTTGCAGCCCTCGACTACGCGCGCAAACACTATTTCGACGTCCTGCTGGTGGATACCGCAGGCCGACTGGCGATCGACGAAGTGCTGATGAAGGAAATCCGCGATCTGCACGCGGTACTCAATCCGGTCGAAACGCTGTTCGTGGTCGATGCGATGCAGGGTCAGGATGCGGTGAATACCGCCAAGGCGTTCAAGGATGCCCTGCCGCTCACCGGCATCGTGCTTACCAAGACCGATGGCGATTCACGCGGTGGTGCTGCGTTGTCGGTGCGCCAGATTACCGGTGCGCCGATCAAATTCGCGGGTACTAGCGAGAAGATCGACGGACTCGAAGTGTTCGATGCACAGCGCCACGCAGGGCGCGTTCTAGGCATGGGCGATATCGTCGCGCTGGTCGAGCAGGTCACCGCCGGCATGGACATGGATGCGGCGCAAAAGCTCGCCGCCAAGGTCAAGAGCGGGTCCGGGTTCGATCTGAACGACTTCCTTAGCCAGATCCAGCAAATGAAAAGCATGGGCGGCCTGGGCAATATTCTCGACAAACTTCCGACGCAAATGGCTGCGAAAGCCAGCGAAGTCGACTTGCAGCGCGCGGAAAAAGATATTCGCCGCAAGGAAGGAATCATCCAGAGCATGACGCCGCTGGAGCGCCGCAAGCCTGAGCTCATCAAGGCTACGCGCAAGCGTCGTATAGCAGGCGGCGCGGGCGTGCAGGTTCAGGAAGTGAATCGACTGCTCAACGAATTCGAACAGATGCAGGGAATGATGAAAAAGATGAAGGGCGGCGGCCTCATGAAAATGATGAAGCGGATGGGTGGCATGAAGGGCATGCCACCGGGAATGCCGAAATTCTGATCCGATTGGTTTGACGAACAAAAAAGCGGGCGCAAGGCCCGCTTTTTCAATTGCTCTTCAGCATCGGCAGCATCACGCCGCTTGACGCAGAGGAGTCCTGATTCGCGGTGTTTTGGGAATCAGGCCGGCGTGTTGCCAAGCACGACGCAACACTGCAGGCGACCACGATTCCTCGGGGATCAGCAGGTAGCGATGCGCGCGCATCGTGGCGCCGAATCCGGTTTGGCTGGTCAGGACCGCCATCGGGATTGCCAGCAGAAGCGGCAGACCGACGGGCAGCATCCAGAGCAGCGCACCAGCGTCGATGTACGCAATGACCATGGCCAGAACCGCGACGAAACCGCTCATCGTGCCGAAGCGTTGCACAGCATGCGACCAGGGCACTGCGTTGGCTTCGCGGGGGGGCGATTTCCAGTCGAGCTTCAGGCCGGTGATTGCGGCAATCACGAACACCGAGTGGGCGACCATACGGATAGGCGCTTGAAGAACCGCGATCACGCTTTCGAGCAGCGAGCTCTTGAGCAGGCTCAAGGTGCCGCCGTAGAAGCGTTGTTCACGATTGATCAGCACAGCTGCGATACCCAGGATTCGGGGCAGGAACAGCATCGACAGGGTCCAGGCCCAGAGAGCCATCAACTCGGTCGGCAACGACAACCAGCTGTTCACCATGGGTGTGCCGGTGAGCCAGAGCGCGGTGCCGATGGACAGGAAACACAGCCAGATGGGCGCAGAGATGTATGCCATCGCGCCGGTCGCGAACATCGCGCGGTGAACGCGGTGAATACCGGGTTCTGCGATCAGGCGGGAGTTTTGCAGGTTGCCCTGGCACCAGCGACGATCGCGCTGCAGTTCAGCCAGCAGATCCGGCGGTTGTTGCTCGTAGCTGCCGACCAGATCGGACACCAGCCACACGTGATAACCGGCGCGGCGCATCAAAGCGGCTTCGACGAAATCGTGCGACATGATGCCGCCCGACATGCCGCCGGTGCCCTTGATGGGAGCCAGTGCGCAATGTTCCATGAACGGTGCCACGCGAAGGATCGCGTTGTGGCCCCAATAGTGGGATTCGCCGAGCTGCCAGAACTGCATGCCCAGGGTGAACAGGCGACCGGTCACACGCGAGGCGAACTGCTGCGCGCGAGCGTGCAGCGTGACGTGACCGATAGCCTGAGTCGTGGTCTGGATGATGCCGGCCTTGGGGTTGGCTTCCATGAGCTTGACCATAGACACGATGCAATCGCCGCTCATGACGCTATCTGCGTCGAGCACGATCATGTAGCGGTAGTCTTTGCCCCAACGGCGGCAGAAATCTGCCACGTTGCCGGCCTTGCGATGAGTGCGGCGGGTGCGAAGGCGGTAATAAACCTCGACCTGCGGTTGTTCCGGATGCACGGCCAGATTGGCGCGGAGTTCTTCCCAGGCAGCACGTTCTGCGGCCTGGATTTCGGGATCGTAACTGTCGGACAGCACGAACACATCGAAAGATTTGGTGTGCTTGGTCAGGGCGATCGATTCGCAGGTGGCACGCAGGCCAGCGAAAACCGTGGTCACGTCTTCGTTGCAGATCGGCATGATCACTGCAGTACGCACGTCATCGGCCAAAGGATTGTTCTGAACTTTGCGGGCCGACAGCGCGTGCGCATCGCCGCGCAACATCACGTAGAAACCCATCATCGCGGTCATGAAACCGGTGACCACCCAAGCCGACAGCAAGCAGAACAAAGCAATCTGTCCGTACTGCAGCCAGTTATTGTCGAGATCGGGTTGAAGGTCGGCGAAAAGGGTTGTCGCCAAAGCCGTGCTGACGATGGTCAACAGGATGAAAACGAGGCGTCGGCGGTTTGCCGCGAGTTGCCAGGGTTCGAGCTTGGCGTTATCCGATTTCGGGGCCGGCTGTGCAGTTCGTGCAAAGGGGAGAAGGATGGCGGTAGCCATGCTGTTCCAGAAGCCACGCCACGGGCGGGGTGCCATCGAACCGCGATTAACCGGAGGCGCGGTCACTGCATTCGGATGCCGCTCTTCGCGGATCACGCTTCGTGCTGTCGACTGTTTATTCATGGGTTGCTCGCTGTTCAAACTGGGTAAAACTGGACTGAAGCGGCTGCTTCTTGCCATGTACAGCGCAATCGCCGTGCCAACCCATAAATCCCTTATGAATCAAGGACTTGCGAGCAAAATCACATGTCAGTAAATGTGTGATGCATTTTTCTTCTGGAAAACCCTAGGTTTTTGTCGCCATCGAGCGACAGGCACAAGCACCTCAGAAAAATTAGTGAATGAAATCAACGCCTTACCGCTGTCGCCACAGAGCGACGTATAGATTCGCGTATGCCGAATCAGGCGACGGGGGGAGTCAAAACGTCGTGTTTGAAGTGGCCTGGCGTGAGGCCATTTTTTTGAAGCAACCGATAGAACTCGGTGCGATTTCGGTCGGCCAGACGAGCCGCATCGGCCACGTTGCCGTCCGTCAGTTTCAGGAGTCCGGCCAAGTACTCCCGTTCGAACCGCTGCCGGGCTTCCGCGTAGCTTAAAACCTCGACGCTAGGCGACCTAAGCGCTCGTTGAACCAGCGCCAGGGGAATAAGCGGGGTGGTCGAAAGTGCACAGACTTGTTCGACGACGTTAAACAGCTGCCTGACGTTTCCGGGCCATGCAGCCGTTGCCAGCGCCTTCAGAGCTTCCGGGGCGAAACCGCTCAATCGTTTGCCGTATTTAGCCGCCAGCTTCACCAGAAAGTGATTCGCCAGCAGCGGAATGTCTTCGCGCCGATCACCCAGTGGAGGCAGATTGAGCGTGACCACATTGAGGCGGTAATACAGATCTTCGCGAAACTGCCCTTGCGCCATGGCTGCGTCGAGATCGCGGTGGGTGGCCGAAATAATTCGTACGTTGACCGGAATGTTCTGGCTCGACCCCAATGGCCTGATTACTCGTTCCTGGAGCACGCGCAGCAGTTTGACCTGCAATGCCGACGGCATATCGCCGATTTCATCGAGCAGCAAAGTGCCGCCGTCGGCCGCCTGGAAGAGGCCCTTGTGATTCGCCACGGCGTCGGTGAAAGCGCCCTTCATGTGACCGAACAGTTCCGACTCGAGCAGCGCTTCCGGAATCGCGCCGCAATTGACCGCGACGAATGGCTTGTTCGCCCGGGCACTGGCCTGATGAATGGCGCGCGCGAGCATTTCCTTGCCGGTGCCACTGTCGCCGCGCAGCAGTACGCTGGCGTCGGTACGAGCCACCATGCGCGCCTCGGATAGCAACTCAGCCATCTGGCCCGAGCGGCTCACGATGTCGCTTTGCCAGGCGTCGTCGGTGCTGCGCACGACTTGCGGCGCAGGTGCGCTCAACGCAAGCGCATGCGCGATTTTGTCCAGCAGCGCCTTGCCGTCGAACGGCTTGGTGAGATAGGTGAAAACGCCGCGCTCGGTGGCCTCGACCGCATCGGGAATCGTGCCGTGCGCTGTGAGCAGAATCACAGGCAACGAAGGATGCTTGGCGCGGATGTCGTCGAACAGCGCGAGGCCGTCGCGCCCGGGCAATCGAACATCGCTGAGAACCAGTTGTGGCCGCTCGATTTCGAGCTGTGTGAGCGCCTCTTCCGCCGAGGTGACCGCGTTCACTCGATAGCCCGCCGCCGAAAGCCGCATCGACAACAGACGCAGCATGTCTGCATCGTCATCGACGACGAGTACATGGGGTTGAGCGGCAGGCGTGCTCATTACGGTGCGGGCCTCGAAGCACCGTTAGCCGGCGCCGCAGAAGAGTTCTGACGATGCAAAAGACTGCGCTCGATGGCTTTGAGCGCCTCGAGTTTTTCGTTGGTGAGATTCAGCTGTCGTTGCTGCTCGCGAATCTGCTGGTTCTGGCGCTCGAGAGCGTCTTCGACACGTCGCTGCTCGGCAAGTCGCGACGCGAGCAAACGCGCCAGCGGGAACAGCGGCTGGGCATCGGGCGATTGAGAAAGCAGCAATCGCGAAAGCTGATCCTGCGCGCGAATCAAGTCGGGCATCTGGCGGGTTTGCGACAGGGCAATGGCCAGTTGCATCTGGGTCTCGGGCGTCGATGCGTCGGATACGCGACTGATTTCCTGAACCAGCTCGGCGGGTGGCATCGCACGAGTGCGATCCGCATAGGCCAGCATTTCTGCAGACACCATTCCCACCGGATTCCGGCGGCGGATCAGATTTGCGGCAGCAATGGTCATCGCTTCGACCGTCGTCGGCGAATGGGCCGGCGCCGAGGCGCTGCCTGCGGGTGCCACGGTGCCGGTCACTTCGGCCGCCGGCACGGGCGCAGACGGCGCCGATGCAGCAGTCGCAGGTACTGCGATCGAAGTAGCCGTATCGGGCGATGCCGCACATGCCGACAAGGCGGCCACCAAAGCAGCCATCAAAGCGGTATTGACACCTGTGATCGCACCACCGGTCACGCGAGAAAAAGGGCTTTCAATTCTTGAACGCATTGGGAAGTTCTATTCTGAAATGGGAGCCGACGTCCTGGGGTAAAAGGATCGTGCGGCCACCGTGAGCAGCTACATATTCATGAACGATGGACAGACCGATACCGCTGCCGCGTATCGAGTCTTCCGGTTGATTGACGCCACGATAAAACGGCTCGAACACCCGGTCACGGTCGGCTTCCTGAATGCCGCGGCCCTCGTCGACGATGTCGATGTGAGCCAGAGAGGGTTCGTTGCCGATCATGATTCGAATGGTGCCGCCTACCGGTGAAAAACGTATGGCATTGGACAACAAGTTAGCAACGGCCGTGCCGATTTTGTCGATATCCACCTCGGCATCCAGCGGCTTGCCTTCGATCGATACCTTCAATTCCCGAGCTTGCCACTGAAGACGCTGAGCGCTCACCTGATCTTCGACGATTTGTAGCAAATCTGCCTTTTCCCGCTTCAACTGACGGGCTTCGAAAGCGGCGGCATTGAACCGGAGCAAATCCTCTATCTGGGCCTGAAGCACGACCGTGTTGTGACGAAGGATTCGCACCACCTCGCGCTGGGTATCGCTGAGTTCGCCCACCACGCCGTCTTCCAGCAGCGAGACGCCTTCGCGCAGCGACGCCAGCGGCGTTTTGAGTTCGTGCGACACATGGCGCAGGAAGCGCGATTTGTCGGCATCGAGTTCCACGAGTCGAAGGCGCAGCCAGTCGAGGCGCATACCGACGAGCTGCAAGTCGGCAGGTCCGTTGATCGCGATGTTTTCGTCGAGCCGGTTCTCGCCCAACCCCACGATGGCGCGCTCCATCTGCTTGAGCGGACGGGTGAGCCAGACGCCGAAGCCGAGCGCGACCACCGCAGCGAGCGCCATCGCCCCGGTGACTTGCTGGGTCAGGCGCAAACGCCCTGCTTCGAGCTTGCCGATCAGCGCGTTGTTTCGATTCTGGGTGGCCTGCTGAACCTCTTGCGCAATGACTGCATTGATCGCATCGAGCTCCCGAAAGCTGAAAGCGAGTTGCCGCTCACGATCGGTCGCCGATTCGGGCGATCCGAACAGCAGCGACGAGATATCGCTCATCTGCCCGTGCCAACGCTTGATGGTTTCGGGCTTCACGTCGTTCTCGGCCAGCGTGTCGACCACCTTCGACGCATCTTTGGCAGCTTCTGCGAACCGCTGTTTGAGGGCGCGGTCGTCAAGAATCACCGACTGCCGAGCGGCGCGCTCCATCGAAACACTGCGCTCCGCAAGCGACTGAGCCGCCGAGCTCAACTCGAGCGCCCTGCTGGATACATCGCGGCTCTGCCCCATCAATTCTTCGAGCGTACTCACGCCGCGAAGCGATGCCGCGCCCAGCAGGCCGGCCGTCACGAAAAACGCGACGAACAGCAGCTGGCGAAACGAGATTCGCTGCAGGACTTTGTTGAGGCCCGACGACATCGATTTGCGGATGATCAGGCCAACGCCGATTCGGCGACTTCTTCGACTCGAGTCATCACTTCACCTTTGAGCGAATGGCCCAAGGTCTGCGTGATCCGAACGTCGATCATTTGTCCGATCAAGCGCTTGTCTCCGGCAAAGTTCACCGCGCGATTGCATTCGGTGCGGCCCGTGAGTTCAGGAACGCTGTCGCTCGATTTGCGAGACGGGCCTTCCACCAGAATGCGCTGCACCGTGCCGACCCGGCTCTCGCCGATTCGCTTCACGTTGGCCTCGATCGTTGCCTGCAGATGCTGCAGACGCTTGAGCTTCACGTCGTGCGGCGTGTCATCGTGCAAGGCTGCGGCGGGCGTGCCCGGACGGGGGCTGAAAATGAAGCTGAAGCTGGTGTCGTATCCCACGTCGTCGATCAGCTTCATCATGCGATTGAAATCGTCTTCGGTCTCGCCAGGAAAGCCGACGATGAAGTCGCTGCTCATGGCCAGATCGGGACGAATCGCGCGCAGTTTTCTGACGGTGCTCTTGTATTCCATCGCGGTGTATCCGCGCTTCATCGCCATCAGGATGCGATCGCTTCCATGCTGCACCGGAAGATGCAGATGGCTCACGAGCTTCGGCACCTTGGCATACGCCTCGATCAGGCGCGGCGTGAACTCGTTCGGGTGACTGGTGGTGTAGCGAATCCGCTCGATGCCGGGAATGTCTGCCACGTATTCGAGCAGCAACGCGAAGTCGGCAATCTCGGACGTGCCGCCCATTGCGCCGCGGTAGGCATTCACGTTCTGCCCCAGCAAGGTCACTTCACGCACGCCCTGATCGGCAAGACCGACAATTTCGACCAGCACATCGTCTAGCGGTCGCGAGACTTCTTCGCCTCGGGTGTATGGCACCACGCAATAACTGCAGTACTTGGAACAGCCTTCCATGATGCTCACGTAGGCACTCGGGCCGTCGACTCTGGCTGGCGGCAAATGATCGAACTTCTCGATTTCCGGAAACGCGATATCGACTTGCGGACGGCCTGACGATTCGCGCATGTCGAGCAATTGCGGCAAACGATGAAGTGTCTGCGGGCCGAACACCACGTCCACGTAGGGCGCACGCGCAATGATGGCCGCGCCTTCCTGCGACGCCACGCATCCACCGACGCCGATTTTCACGCCGCGCTTTTTTAAGTGCTTGATGCGGCCGAGGTCGGAGAACACTTTCTCCTGTGCCTTCTCGCGCACCGAGCAGGTGTTGAACAAAATCAGATCGGCCTCTTCGACGTCCTGGGTGGGCTCGTAGCCTTGCGCTGCATTGAGCACATCGGACATCTTGTCCGAGTCGTACTCGTTCATCTGGCAGCCGAAGGTCTTGATAAATACTTTTTTGGTCATGACGACCTCACGAAAAAAATTGGAGCGACGCAGGGCGCGTCAAAAGAACAGTCGATAGAGACGCTTGGGTCTCAGGGCTGCGCGCCGTTGTATTTGGGCAGCTTGTCGAATGGCGTCTTGCCGTCGTCCTTGGGGGTCGAGTCGGTGATAGACGGGAAAAATGCGTTGATCGAAGGCCGGGCCGATGCCAGCTTCACCTTCGCCTCGGCATCGGTCAGGATCCAGACCTGATGAACGAGACCGTTGCTTTCGAGTACGTAGTTCACTGTGAAAGTCTGGTTGACCAGATTGGCCGACATGACCAGCTCGTTGAGCGCACCGCGAATTCGCGAGCCGGGCGACAGCCGCTTCACGACTCCGTCTATGGAGATGTCGGGCGGAGATATGACGGTGAGCTGGCCACGAATTGCATTCTTGGGAAATTCGCGTGGTTCCGGGGTTTGTGCCGACGCGGCTCCGTTGGCGGACATCAGACACAGAAAAGTCAGCGCGGAAGCCAACCAGAGTCGAACGTTTGGGATCGCGAGCGTGGCGATTTGTCTTGAACAGCGGTTCATGGTGTTTATCCAGAGGCTGGTTGAAAGAGGTCGATTGTAGTGGCGGGCTGGCTCTTCGGTCCGTGAAAAACCGCCGAAACCGCTGGACACAGTAGTTTCAAACACAGCAGCAGTAGTCCCCCTCCGGACTCGAATTGTGGGAAGCTGGATTTTTGGATTGCGCAAACAACAACCCATGAAACTCGCAACCTTCAACATCAACGGCATCACATCACGCTTGCCATCGCTAATCCAGTATCTGGAAGAAGAATCGCCCGATGTGGTTTGCCTTCAGGAGCTGAAGACCATCGATTCGTCGTTTCCGGTCGATGCCATCAACAACGCGGGCTATGGCGCACTGTGGGTCGGACAGAAATCATGGAACGGCGTGGCGGTGCTCGCAAAAAACGATACGCCGCTTGAAATTCGACGAGAACTGCCCGGAGATCCCGAAGACAAACAGGCGCGGTATCTAGAAGTCGCAATCAAGGGAATCGTGGTTTCCTGCCTGTACCTTCCGAACGGCAACCCGTGGCCGGGTCCGAAGTTCGACTACAAGCTGGCGTGGTTCGAGAGGTTCATCAAACACGCCAATTCGCTTTTCAAATCGGGGCATCCGGTTGCGCTGGCAGGCGACTACAACGTGGTGCCGACCGACTTCGATATCTACGATCCGAAGTCATGGAAACGCGATGCTTTGCTTCAACCCGAAAGTCGAAAGGCCTACGAGCGATTGCTCAGACAGGGCTGGATCGATTCTGTGCGACACCTGCATCCGGATGAGCGCATCTACACCTTCTGGGACTATTTCCGCCAGCACTGGCAGCGCAATGCCGGCCTGCGCATCGATCACATCCTGCTGAACAAGGAGCTCGCGCCGCACCTCAAGAAGTGCGGCGTCTCGCTCGATGTACGCGATCGACCCAAGCCAAGCGATCACGCACCGACGTGGGTGGAACTGGATCTGAAAGGGCTTCAGACGGACTCATCGAGAGAAGAAGGAAAAAGAATGAAGAAAGAGAAAAAATGACTTATCAACTTCATTACTGGCCGACTATTCAAGGCCGCGGCGAGTTCGTGCGTCTGGCGCTGGCAGCCGCTGGCGCACCCTACATCGATGTCGCGCGCGGCGACGAAAACGCGGGCGAAGGCATGCCGGCGATGATGCATTACATGAGCGACAAATCGATCGTGCGACCGCCGTTCGCATGCCCGTTTCTCGTGGATGGCAAAATGGTCGTGGGACAAACATCGGCGATCCTTATGTATCTCGGACCGAAGCACGGCCTCGTTGGCAAATCGGAGGCAGATCGGGTCTGGACGCATCAGATCCAGCTCACGATTGCCGATGTCGTTGCCGAAGTTCACGACACGCATCATCCGATTGCGATGAGCAAGTATTACGAAGAGCAGAAGAAGGAAGCCAGAATGCGGTCCGAGGAGTTCCGCAAGGAGCGAATTCCGAAATTCTTCAAATGGTTCGAAGCGGTTCTGGAGCGAAATGCAAAGAACAAATCGGCCGCCGTGCCCCGCCTGGTGGGAAGCAAGCTGTCGTATGCGGATTTATCCGCGTTTCAAATGGTCGGCGGTCTGCTCTATGCATTTCCGAAGGCGACAAAACGGAATCTGAAAAAAGCGCCGATGCTTGCCAAGCTATACGAGGAAATTCCGAAACATCGCAAGCTTGCAGCTTATCTGAACAGTGACCAGCGTATCGACTTCAGCGATGAAGGAATCTTCAGGCGGTACCCGGAACTGGATGGTTAATCGCCGGAGTTCTTTTGACCTTCTCGAACATACGCCCGCGGAGATAGCCCCGACCATCGCTTGAAGGCACGCGCAAACACCTTGCTCGATTCGTACCCTGCGTTCTCTGCGATTTGCGTGAGATGCAGATTCCCCGATTCCAGTTCTTGCGCAGCCAACGCCATGCGATGGCCTGTCAAATAAACGATGGGGGATTCGCCGACCAACTCCTTGAAACGCGCGCTCAGCCTGGTACGCGACAACCCGGCTTCGCGACCCAGCGATACCAATGTCCAGTTGTGTTGCGGCGCGTTGTGAATTCGCATGATCACCCGGGCAATTGCGGGATCCGAGATTCCGCGTAGCCAGCCGACGTTACGCGTGCCGTCATGCGCGAGGTGCTCGCGAAGAATGTTCACAAGGAGCAACTCTCCCATGCGACCCGCCGACAGTCTCCAGCCAGGCCTGCGAGCCAGCGTTTCTTCGATGAGCGACTGCATGGTCGTGCCGAGCATGTTGGCTATGGCCAGATCCTTTTCGCGGACATGAATGTAGGGCGGCAAAATCCGAAGCACCGTGTGGCGGCTGTACGCCGAGAACCAGACCTGTGCAGAAAACAAGTCGGTGATCCGATCTTCCCCGTCGGCCGCACCACCGTGCGAGAACACCAGCGGGTTGTCGCCGGGGACACCCACCGCATGCCGACGAATCAATTCGGAGAAGGGCGTCGCGTCAGTGCCGGGTGTGGAAACGATCCTGTGTCGCACGCCCGGCGGCAGCATGACGAGGTCTCCTGCCTCGACACGAACATCCGGCATTCCTTCAACCTGCATCCAGTAGCCGTGTCCGCGCGCCATGCGGATCAACGCGCCTTGGGTGCCCTCCGATTGCAGCCCCCAGGGAGCAGTCAGTGCGAATCGAGCAGTCACCGCGCGCTCCGAGCGGCAGATGGAAAGCACGTCGCTGAGCACATCGGATGATGAATCGTCGACCGGCCCGGACTTCGGCTTCAGCTTCGTTTTTGGAGTCGAAGTCGAGGTGGGAGTCGAGGTGGAAGTCCCACGGGAATCACCCGGAACGGAAACAACAGTGGCCATGACGATGTCGTTAAAGCGGGACGATTAGTGCCTAAATCGGGGAACACGGCGGTTGAGAGCAGCGCGATTTCGCCGAAGAATAGGTCATCTTAAAGGAACGCCCCTCATGAAAGCCCTTGCAATTCTGGCCTCCGCTTCGCTTCTGTCCATTGGACTCGCGACCTCCGCAGCGGCTCAATCGAGCGCGCCGTATCCGTCGAAAACAATCACGATCATCGTGCCGTTTCCCGCGGGCGGCGGCCCGGATTTGCTGGCTCGGATCCTGGCAGAGAAGATGTCTGCAAAGATGGGTCAGGCGGTCATCGTCGACAACAAACCTGGCGCCGGCGCGCTGCTAGGCGCAGGCGTGGTCGCCAAATCGGCGCCCGATGGCCACACGCTGCTGCTCACACCCAACACGCTCGCCATCTCGCCCTTCGTCTTGCCGAAGGGTGCCGGCAACGGACTCGACATCGCACGCGATCTGGCACCGGTGATCGCGCCGGTCACTACGCCGATGGTGCTGGTGGCCAATCCTGCTTTGGGGGTGACCAACCTTGCGCAACTGGTCGAGATGGCCAAAAAATCTCCCGGCGTTCCATTTGCGACACCCGGCAACGGATCGCCCATGCATTTCGCCGGAGAGATGTTCAAGAAATCTGCGCATGTGGACATGCTGCATGTGCCATATCGCGGCGTCGGACCTGCCATGACTGCAGTCGTCGGCGGCGAAGTGAAGCTCATGTACGTGGGATTGGGCGGCGTCACGCCGATGCTGAAGTCGGGCAAGCTGGTGGCGCTTGCCGCCACCGAAAAATCGCGCTCGACGCTGGCACCTCAGGTGCCTACTGCCACCGAGCAGGGATTCCCTGGCGTGGAAGTGAACTCGTGGTTCGGCGTGTTCGCCCCCAGCGGCACGCCGGCTGCGGTCATTGCGCGCGTGAATCAGGAAATCAACGATGCGCTCAAGTTGCCCGATGTGCGCGAGAAGCTCGCCAATGCTGGCCTCGAAGTGCTGGGCGGTACACCGCAAACGCTCGCGTCTTTCGTCAAGGATGACACCGAGCGCTACGGCAAGCTTGCGCAAGAGTTGAACATCAAGGCGGATTGATCCGCGAATGACCGATCGCACTTCCAGCGCACCCAAGCGCCCGAACTTCATTTTGTTCGTGACCGATCAGCATCGCGCCGATCATCTGGGCTGCTACGGCAACCGCATCGTCAAAACGCCGAACATCGATTCGCTCGCCGCCGACGGCTGCGTGTTCGACGAGTTTCATGTGGCGACGCCCATTTGCCAGCCGAATCGCGCGTCGCTCATGACCGGTCGCATGCCTAGCGTGCATGGGGTGCAAATCAACGGACGCGAACTGTCGTTCGGCGAGATGACCTTTGTCGACATGCTGCGCCAAAGCGGCTACAGAACCGGACTCGCCGGAAAGTCGCATCTTCAGAACATCACTGCGGTTCCTGCGCCATGGCCCGGCAAGGGAAAGCAGTTGCCGTTCGATTCGAATAAAAAATTCCCCGGGGTCTACGGACAGGAAGTCTGGAAGCGCTGGGAAGACGATCCTGCGTTCGACTTGACCCTTCCCTACTACGGCTTCGAAAAAGTTGCCCTCACCATCGGCCACGCCGAAGAGCAATACGGGCATTGGCGCCGATGGGCGCGCGAGCAGTTGCCCGAGATCGATCGACTCATCGGCCCCGACAACGCGATTCCGACTCCGCAACTCAAGCTGGCGGCGTTGCGTCAGGCATGGCGCACGCGTGTTCCGGAAGAGCTTTATCCGACTCGCTACATCGCCGACCGGACCTGCGATCTGATCGATGAATTCGCGGGATCGCAAGAGCCGTTCTTTATCCAGTGCTCATTCCCAGATCCGCACCATCCGTTCACGCCGCCCGGCCGTTTCTGGGACATGTATCGCCCCGAGGATGTCGAACTGCCAGCCTCGTTCAACGCAGCGCTCGTAGACGCACCGCCGCCTATCGAATGGCTTCGCAACTCACGCGTGGAAAACGCTTCCGCCAAACCCGGCTACGGCGCATTCGCGTGTGACGAGCAGGAAGTGCGCGAGGGAATCGCATTGAATTACGGCGGCATATCGTGCGTCGACGATGCCGTCGGGCGAGTGCTCGCAAAGCTGCAGGAACTTGGCATCGACGACGACACGGTCGTGATGTTCACTGCCGATCACGGCGAGCTTCTGGGCGATCGAGGATTGATGTTCAAGGGCGGCCTGCATTACGACACGCTCACTCGAGTTCCTTTCGTGTGGCGCGACACGTCCGATGCACGCGCATCCAGACGCTCGAACGGCCTCGCCCAGACAACCGATATCGCAGTGAGCGTGCTCGACCGCGCTGGCTTGCTGCCCGCAAACGGAATGCAGGGCAAGTCCTTGATCCCGGTGATGACCGGCGCCGTCGAATCGGTGCGGGATCGACTGGTGATCGAAGAGGAAGGGCAGCGAACCGACTTCGGCCTCGATCGACGAAACCGGATGCGGACACTTCGGACGGCGGATCATCGGCTCACGATTTACGACGGACAACCGTGGGGTGAAATGTACGATCTGGAGAACGATCCGCACGAGCTCAGAAATCTCTGGAACGACGCCGCGTCGAGCGGGCTCAAGGGCGAACTCGGCACGCAACTCGCCTACGAAATGATGGATCTGGCGGACACCAGTCCGTATCCGGATGCGTCAGCTTGAAACGTAAATTTCGAGGGTCATCGCGCAAGGCACAATTGCGGCATGACCTTTCCCTCCCAGACAGCGGCAGACACATGCCGCGTCGAGACAAGCAAGAACTGACGCATGCTCGCCAAATTCATGAGCGTGTTCCTCCTCGGACTTGTGCGCCTGCTCACCGGCGCGCAGGCCCGCTGGTACGGATGCCCACCCAAAGCCGAACAGCGCATCTATTTTGCGAATCACCAGAGTCACGCCGATCTGGTCATGATCTGGGCCGCGCTGCCTAAAGAGCTCCGAAGCATCACCCGCCCCATCGCCGCGAAAGACTACTGGACCAAGACGCCGATTCGCCAATGGATCACGACCGCCGTGTTCAACGCGGTGTATGTGGAACGCACCCGATCCGCCACCGAGCCGAGCGTCGATCCGCTGGAGCCACTCATCGCGGCGCTCGAGGCCGGCGACTCGATCATCCTGTTTCCCGAGGGCACCCGTGGTTACGCCGAAGAGCCGCAGGCGTTCAAGGCGGGCATCTACAACCTGGCCAAGAGGTTTCCGAACGTGGTGCTGGTCCCTGCGTGGATCAACAATGTGCAGCGGGTCATGCCCAAGGGCGAAGTCGTGCCGGTGCCGATTCTTTGCTCGGTCACCTTCGGCGCTCCGATTGCATTGGGTCCTGAAGAAGATCGCCACGAATTCCTCGATCGCGCGCGACGCGCAGTCATCGAATTGAGGGAAGTCTGATGCTGACCTTCCTCAAGAACATGTCCGCCACGCAGCAGGTCGCCGCGCTTTTTCTGATCGTTTTCGGCTTGCTCGCCATCATCAGCGCGATCGTGACCGTGTTTCTGGTTCGCGAAAACCGCGACGACGAGGCGAGTCGTCTTCGTCGCGAAGAGTTCGAAGATTTCGCGAAACTCTTGCGCGTGTCGTGGGTCATGGTCATCGTGTTCTGGGTCGGCTGGGCGCTGGGCGAGCGGGCTGCAACTTTCCTGTTCGCATTGGTCTCGTTCCTGGCCTTGCGCGAATTCATCACGCTCTCGCCGACGCGTCGTGGCGATCACCGTGGACTTGTGCTCGCCTTCTTCGTGGTGCTGCCAATCCAGTTCATTCTGGTTGCCACCAAGCGATTCGATCTGTTCACCGTGTTCATTCCGGTCTACGTGTTCCTCGCGATTCCGGTCGTGAGCGCCATCGCCAACGAGACCGAGCATTTCCTCGACCGCAACGCGAAGATCCAGTGGGGGATCATGGTTTGCATTTACGGCATGAGCCATGTGCCTGCGCTGCTGCTTCTGGAGTTTCCGAATTTCTCCGGCAAAAGCGCGTTTCTCGTGTTCTTCCTGGTGTTCGTAGTGCAAACCTGCATGGTCGCGCAGCACTTGATTGCATGGCGCTTCCCACGTCCGCCAAGCGCGCCCAACGTCAGTGCGAGCTTCAACTGGATGAACTGGCTGGCTGGAGTGATCACCGGCAGTTTGCTGGGCGCGCTGCTTTCCGCGATCACGCCCTTCAAGATAGGCCAAGCTCTCTCGATGGCGTTTATTGCGTGCGTCGCCGGCTCGCTCGGCCACCTGGTCATGAAGGCGCTGAAACGCGATCGCGGAATTCGCAGCTGGGGCGCGAAGAAGGCGTCGGTCACCGGTGCAAGCGGTTTGCTCGACCGAGTGGACGCCTTGTGCTTCGCGGCGCCCGTGTTCTTTCACTCGGTGCGCTGGTATTTCGGCCTTTAAGAGCGCATCGATCTCACGGTATCCCTGAAAATAGCCGCATGAGAATTCTTGGCATCGACCCTGGACTGCAGACCACCGGATTCGGCGTGGTCGATGTCGACGGCTCGAAGCTGAGTTATGTGGCAAGCGGCACGATCAAGACGAATCATCTGGAGAAGTCGAATCTGCCGGGCCGATTGAAAGTTCTCTTCGACGGCATTTCGGAAATTTCCGCACGATATTCGCCAGACTGCGCGTCGGTAGAAATCGTGTTCGTAAACGTCAACCCGCAATCGACTCTGCTGCTCGGACAGGCGCGTGGCGCGTGTTTGACTGCACTGGTCACCAGCAATCTGGCGGTGTCGGAATACACCGCGCTGCAGATGAAGCAGTCGGTTGCCGGACATGGCAAGGCTGCCAAGGCGCAGGTCCAGGAAATGGTGATGCGCCTCTTGAAGTTGCCCGGCCTGCCGGGAACCGACGCGGCCGATGCTTTGGGATTGGCGATCACGCACGCTCATGCCGGTGTGCTGAACCAGCGCCTCGCCTCTGCCCAAAAGCTGACGACTGCGGCAAGCTTCAAACGCAAATAATGCGGTAGGTATTTCCAAAACGCAGCAAGCAGAAAGTTAGTTAGGTTCACTCGGTCCGCCGTCTTTCTTCGAGAAGAATCCGGACGTATGAAAGAGCACTACGTTCACGACACCTGCCGCGCCATCCACGCGGTGTTCAATCCCGATTTGGTCAGGCCGAAACGATTCAAACTCCCTGACGATTTTTTCGTTGACCCAGCGCCGTGGAGCCTCGAAAAGTGGGGCGAAACGATGAACGAATACAAGCGACGCGCATGCGCTCGGTCGGCGACGGGCGCCCCCGATACGCTTATGCAATTGATCCAACACGTTGTCGGATTGCCGAAAGAATCGCGGGCGACTTGCCTCGACGAAATTCTTGCCGCGACGTCCTATGTTGGACGAGCTAGTCTCGATCAGTTTCTCCGAATCGCGCATCAGATCTTGCAGGTAGCGCCCGACAGGCAAGCCGGGCTGCTCTACAGGCTGAAAGTCATAGCGGCGCACACATTGACCACCAGAGTATTTGGTGCGGCCAGCTATGCCGCTCTGACCGATGCACTTGGTCTCGATAAACCTGGCCCGTGGTTCGACAAAATTCAAAAATTCAGGCCCGCCTCACCTACCGCCTCACCTACCGTCTCACCTACCGTCTCACCTACCGCCTCACCTACCGTCTCAGCTACCGCCACACCCACCGTCTCAGCTACCGCCACACCCACCACCACAGCGAACAACGCTCAAGTCGCGATGCGCGCACCGCGGCGTAAACATGTCGCCCAGATCAGCGTCGATTCGGTATACGGATCCGTTCTTTCGTTGCAGTGCTCTAACAGCAAGCGACCGCGGAAAGATATCGGCATCAGCGTCGGTTTCGGCGTCGGCCTCCCCGCCGCGCCGATCGCGCTGAATGCGAGCCTTGCGACGGCCGAGGTCGATTGCAGCATGGACATGGAAACTATCGACGCGATGATTGCCGAGATCGATTCAGGAATGGCCGCGGAATGGGCTCGTGATTTCGAGCGCTACGACTCGGGGTGTGGCAGCTATGCGGAGAGCGCGGAAATTTTGACTCGACTTCTGCAGACCATGGAATCACTGGCACCGGCAGACCGACCGCGTCTCGTGGAGAAGTTATTCGATCGGATGAACGACGGAAAACCGGTCGAGTTCGCACATGCATATCAACTCTGGCTGCAGCTGAACGAGATACGTCAAACGAATCCGAACCTCGATATCGCGCCGCAATTCGGCAGGGCGGTTTCGCAATGGGCGCTCACCGCGCATTGGACTCCAGAGGATTGGAGCGCGGCGAGCGTCATGTTGAACAGCTGAAAAACGGCTGCAACAGAGCAGCCGCCTCCAAGCGATATCAGATCGCCTTGATCGGCACGTAAATCTCGCCACCCTGGCGCTTGAATTCGTCCGACATCTTGCGCATGCCTTCCTCGGCTTTGTCTATTTCTGCGTTGTCTTTCTCGGCGGAATACTCGCGCACTTCCTGAGAAATTTTCATCGAGCAGAACTTGGGGCCGCACATCGAGCAGAAATGCGCGACTTTGGCCGAGTCCTTGGGAAGGGTTTCGTCGTGAAAGTCTTTCGCGGTTTCCGGATCGAGACCCAGGTTGAACTGATCCTGCCAGCGAAACTCGAATCGGGCCTTGGACAGGGCGTCGTCGCGCGCGCGTGAACACGGGTGTCCCTTTGCCACATCGGCGGCATGCGCCGCGATCTTGTACGCAATGATTCCCTGCTTCACGTCGTCTCGATCCGGCAATCCCAGATGCTCCTTCGGCGTCACATAGCAAAGCATCGCCGTGCCGAACCATCCGATCATGGCGGCGCCAATCGCGCTGGCGATATGGTCGTAGCCAGGGGCGATGTCGATGGTCAGCGGGCCGAGCGTGTAGAACGGCGCTTCGTCGCAGTGCTTCAACTGCTCGTCCATGTTGGCCTTGATCATGTGCATGGGCACATGGCCGGGTCCTTCGATCATGGTTTGCACATCGTGTTTCCACGCCACCTGGGTGAGTTCGCCCAGCGTGCGCAACTCTGCGAACTGTGCCTCGTCGTTCGCATCCGATGCCGATCCGGGACGCAATCCATCGCCCAGCGAAAAGCTCACGTCGTAGGCTTTCATGATGTCGCAGATGTCTTCGAAATGCTCGTAGATGAAGCTTTCCTTGTGATGCGAGATGCACCACTTCGCCATGATCGATCCGCCGCGCGAGACGATGCCGGTGCGGCGATCTGCTGTGAGGTGAATGAAGGGCAAACGCACGCCCGCATGGATGGTGAAGTAATCGACGCCCTGCTCTGCCTGCTCGATCAACGTGTCGCGGAAAATTTCCCAGGTGAGGTCTTCTGCAACGCCGCCCACTTTTTCGAGCGCCTGGTAAATCGGCACGGTGCCGATCGGCACTGGCGAGTTTCGAACGATCCAGTCGCGTGTCGTGTGGATGTTCCGGCCAGTGGACAGATCCATCACGTTGTCGGCGCCCCAGCGGATTGCCCACACGAGTTTTTCGACCTCTTCATCGATGCTCGACGTGACAGCCGAATTGCCGATGTTGGCGTTGATCTTCACCAGAAAATTCCGGCCGATCGCCATCGGCTCGACTTCCGGGTGGTTGATGTTGGCGGGAATGATCGCCCGACCCCGAGCCACTTCTGCACGCACGAATTCCGGCGTGATGATGTCCGGAATCGACGCGCCCATCGGGTTGCCCTTGCGGCGGGCTTCACGTTCAGGCGACGCCAGATATTCCTTCATCCACTCACGTTTGCCGTTCTCGCGAATCGCCACGTATTCCATTTCCGGCGTGATGATTCCTTTGCGGGCGTAATGCATTTGCGACACGTTGGCACCGCTCTTCGCGCGGCGAGGCGTGCGTTGCAGGCCGGCAGCTTCGGTACGCAACTGCGCCATGCGCTCGATCTCGCGTTCGTTGACCGGCTCGCCGTCTGTGGCCTTGTTTCCGCGAACGCCATCGTCCAGAGAAACACGCTGACGACCGTCGTAGGTTTCGGTGTCGCCACGTGCGTCGAGCCAGGGTGCACGCATCGGGGCGAGGCCCTTGCGCACGTCGATGTCCGCTTTCGGGTCGGCGTAGGGGCCGGAGGTGTCGTAAATGGTGACGACTTCGCCGTTCGTCAGCGCAATTTCGCGCATCGGCACCCGAATGTCTTCATGCGTTTGACCGGGCACGTACACCTTGGTCGATGCAGGAAACGGTTCGCGCGTAAGCGCAAGCAGCTCTGCGAATTTCTCGTGGGCAATTTTTTCGGGGGCGTTCATCTGGGCATCCTTTGCAGTTCGGTTCAGTCATTCGACTGGGACTGCTCCGGACTTTGCGATGCTGCCCTGCGGTGGTACTGAAACCACCGGAAAAGGTGGGAGTGCGGGTGCAGGATCGGCTCTTCTTCCGCCGGTATTAACCGGATCAAGTTCGTCGGGTTCGAAGTCACACATTCGCATGTGGACTCCATCTCAGCGCTAGCGCACCCCGGAGCAAGCGCCAAGTATCACGGCGCTCAAAAGAGGCGTCAAGCTGGTTTTACGATTCCTGGAGATGGAAGGTGTGCGCTGGAAGCTTGTCGAAAGGCCAGCGCGAGCAAGCGCGCAAGAATCGGGAATTACCAGGCGCGCGCGAGTTGAGCGAAACCGGTGGGCGCGGTTTTTTCGTCTTCGAAGGTGACGATTTCGTACGCCGACTCGTCGGCCAGCAAGGCACGCAGGAGCTTGTTGTTCATCGCGTGTCCGGACCGGAAAGCGCTGTAAGACGCGAGCAACGGCTTGCCGAGCAAATACAGATCGCCCATGGCGTCGAGGATTTTGTGCTTCACGAACTCGTCGTCGTATCGCAGGCCGTCGCTGTTGAGCACCTTGTAGTCGTCCATGACGATTGCGTTGTCCAGACCGCCGCCGAGCGCAAGGCCGTTGGCTCGCATCATCTCGACGTCTTTGGTGAATCCGAAGGTGCGAGCGCGAGCGATGTCGCGGGTGTAGGAGTTCACGCTCAAGTCGAACTCCACGCGCTGACCGGTCGAATCGACCGCGGGGTGATGAAACTCGATTTCGAAGCTGAGCTTGTAACCATGGAACGGATCGAGTCGCGCCCACTTGAGGTTGTCGCCCTCGCCTTCGCGAACTTCCACCGTACGCTTGATTCGCGCGAATCGTTTGGGCGCTTTCTGCATCACGATTCCGGCGCTTTGAAGCAGGAATACAAACGATGAAGCCGAACCATCGAGGATCGGCACTTCTTCTGCGGTGATGTCGATGTAAAGATTGTCGATGCCCAATCCCGCGCAGGCGGACATCAAATGCTCGACAGTGTGAATCTTGGCCGTACCGCTCGAAATGGTCGATGCCATGCGGGTATCGGTGACAGCAGTAGGCGAAATCGGAATATCGACCGGCTCCGGCAAATCCACTCGACGGAACACGATGCCCGTGTCCGGCTGCGCAGGACGCAGAGTCAATTCGACACGCTGGCCACTGTGCAAGCCCACGCCAACGGCGCGAGTGATCGATTTGAGGGTTCTTTGCTGCAACACAGACGTGATTTTACGTTTTTAGCGCTGGCAACCAGCCAAAAACGCCATTGACCTTTCGATCAATGGCATTGAGGCTTTCTATCGATTCGTGGAGTAGGCGATCAGTCGGCCTGCTTGCGCAGGAACGCCGGAATCTCGAAATCGTCCATGCCGCCCGAAGACAGTGCGTCGACTTTGGCTGCAGCTTGCGTGCGGTTGGTGCGCCATACGCTGGGGACTGCCATGTTGCCGTAGTCGGGCTGGGCCGATCCCATGCTCACACCAGCCGCCACGCCTGCTGCGCCAGCCGCTGCCTGCGCATTGAGCGTGGGCACGTTGAACGCGACGTTGTCGGTACCGGTACGAAGCACTTGCAGCGGAGGCGCAGTGCGGCGTACGTTCTGACGCGACAGGCCGGTTGCGACCACGGTCACGCGGATTTGCTCGCCAAGTTCGTCGTCGTAAGCGGTGCCGTAGATCACGTGTGCATCGGGCGATGCGTAAGCGCGGATCGTGTTCATCGCCAGCTTCGATTCGTTCAGCTTGAGCGATCCCTTCGCTGCCGAGATCAGCACCAGCACGCCCTTGGCGCCGGACAAATCGATGCCTTCCAGCAACGGGCATGCGACAGCTTGCTCAGCCGCGATGCGTGCGCGATCCGGGCCGGCTGCGAGGGCAGTGCCCATCATCGCCTTGCCAGGTTCGCCCATCACCGTGCGCACGTCTTCGAAGTCGACGTTCACATGGCCAGGCACATTGATGATTTCAGCGATACCGCCCACTGCGTTCTTGAGAACGTCGTTGGCGTGTGCGAACGCTTCGTCTTGAGTGATGTCGTCGCCCAGAACTTCGAGCAGCTTCTCGTTCAGCACAACGATCAGCGAATCGACGTTGGCTTCGAGTTCTGCGAGGCCGTTGTCCGCGTTGGTCATGCGGCGTCCGCCTTCCCAGTCGAATGGCTTGGTGACCACGCCGACAGTCAGGATGCCCATTTCCTTGGCAACACGTGCAATAACCGGAGCCGCGCCGGTACCGGTGCCGCCGCCCATGCCTGCCGTAATGAACAGCATGTGCGCGCCTTCGATAGCCGCGCGAATTTCATCGACAGCACCTTCGGCTGCGTCGCGGCCCTTGTCGGGTTTGCTGCCAGCGCCGAGTCCGCTCTGTCCGAGCTGGATCGTCTTGTGCGCCGGTCCGCGCACCAATGCCTGTGCATCTGTATTGGCGCAAATGAACTCTACGCCTTGCACGTTGCGCTCCATCATGTGCGCGACAGCGTTACCGCCGCCACCGCCGACGCCGATCACCTTGATCTGCGTGCCCATGTTGAATTCTTCAACTTCGATCATTTCGATGGTCATCTTGTACTCCTTGAATTCCGAATATTTGCAGTTGCCTGAGATTGATTAACTTGTGGAAATTTCTAATTTCTATTTCTGATTTCTTGTTCTGTCGTCCGGGTGCCGCTTCGTTCTCATGAAGGAGGCTCCGTTGCCGGTCCGATCGGCGGATCCGCGCACCGCCACCGGCCATGCGGCCAGCTGCGTAAATGGGGACTTCCTCGTGCGAGCCAGTGTTTGCGTGGCATGTCAGAAGCTCCCGATGAACCAGTCTTTGGCGCGGCCCAGCACCGTTTTCATGGAGCCGTTCTTCTGCGCCACCTTGAAGCCGCGCAGTCTTGCGATGCGAGCCTCTTCCATCAATCCCATCACGGTCGATGCGCGAGGCTGGGCGACCATGTCGGCCAGCGCGCTCGAATACTTCGGCACGCCGCGGCGCACCGGTTTCAGGAAAATGTCTTCGCCGAGTTCGACCATGCCGGGCATGACCGCGCTACCGCCGGTGAGCACGATGCCCGACGAGAGCACCTCTTCGTAGCCCGACTCGCGCACCACCTGCTGCACCAGAGAAAAAATCTCTTCGATGCGCGGCTCGATCACGCCGGCCAGTGCCTGCTTGCTGAGCATTCGCGGTCCGCGATCGCCCAAGCCCGGCACTTCCACCTGCGATTCCGGATCGGCCAGCAACTGCTTGGCGTAGCCCGACTCGACCTTGATGTCTTCTGCATCCTTGGTCGGCGTGCGCAGCGCCATTGCGATGTCGCTGGTGATCAAGTCTCCAGCAATCGGGATGACTGCGGTGTGACGAATTGCGCCGTTGGTGAAGATTGCGACGTCGGTCGTGCCCGCGCCGATATCGACCAGCGCCACGCCGAGTTCGCGTTCGTCTTCGGTCAGGACAGCAAGACTCGATGCCAGCGGATTCAACATGAGCTGATCGACTTCGAGTCCGCAGCGACGCACGCACTTCAGAATGTTCTCAGCTGCGCTTTGCGCGCCGGTCACGATGTGCACTTTCGCTTCCAGGCGAATGCCGCTCATGCCGATCGGTTCTTTCACATCCTGACCGTCGATCACGAATTCCTGCGGTTCGACCAGCAGCAAACGCTGGTCGGTGGAAATGTTGATTGCCTTCGCAGTCTCGACCACGCGCGCCACATCGGCCTGGGTGACTTCCTTGTCTTTCACGGCCACCATGCCGCTCGAATTGATGCCGCGTATATGACTGCCGGTAATGCCGGTGTAGACACGCGAAATCTTGCAGTCGGCCATCAGCTCGGCTTCTTTCAGCGCGAGTTGAATGCTCTGCACTGTGGCGTCGATGTTGACCACCACGCCACGCTTCAATCCATTGCTCGGGGCGATGCCGAGACCGGCCAGTTTGAGCTCGCCGTTCAGCAGCACTTCAGCCACCACCACCATGACTTTGCTGGTACCGATGTCCAGCCCGACGACCAGATCTTTGTACTCTTTTGCCATAAATATTCCGCCTGTTCGTTTGAACTTCTTAACTTCTGAAACTGGTCAACTTCGACTGTCGAAAATCGTGCGCGGTCATGCTCATGCTCATTGATCCTCGCTCACGACTTTCTTCTTCACGGCTTCGGTCGTCGTCACCCCTCGGAGACGAATCGCGTAGCCGTCCGCATACCTCAGATCGGCCGATTCGATCGACTCGGCCCTCCGCCCATATTTCGATGTGACCTGCGTGAGCGTGTGCACGAAGCGCCGCGTACGCGCGATCACCTCGTCGGTCGTTCCCGCACCCAGCTCGATCTCGGCGCCCGAATCGAGCGTGAGGCTCCAGCCGCCGCGCGCCGACATGTGCAGCGTATCGATGCTTACATCCAGCGGCGCGAACTCCGGATCGAGCGTCTGGTACATCGCAAGCACACCGCCCGATTGCCCGTCCGGACCGCTCAAGCGCGGCAACTGATCGGTCACGTCGTCGACATTCGCCTCGAACACTTCGCCGAAGGAATTCACCATGGTCGATTCGCCTTCGGCACCCCAGAACGCCGTCGGGTGATGTTCCTGCAGCAGCACATGCAAACCACTCGGAAAATCGCGACGAACCACTGCGCGTCGAACCCAAGGCGCCGCTTCGAAAGCACCGCGGGCTTTTGCCAGATCGACAGTGAAAAAATTGCCATCGAGCCGCGAAGTGACGTTCGCGCGCAGCGTGACCGCGTTGTTGTGGGCGAGCTCTCCACGCACTTCGATGGCGCGAATCGAAAACATCTGATTGCGCGCAGCCCACCATCCCGCCGCAAGCACCATACCGATCGCGAACGCGGCATACAGCAGCGTGGCGGTCACGTTCATGAGCTTGACGTCGATGGGAGTGGGCATGGCGTCGTTCATTTGTAGTCGAGCGCCGCCGATTCGAGAATGCGCACGCACAGCTCTTCGTAGCTGATGCCGGCCGCTTTAGCCGACATCGGCACCAGCGAATGACCGGTCATGCCTGGAGATGTGTTCATCTCCAGCAGGAAAGGCTTGCGATCGGTTGCGCGGATCATCAGATCCGCACGGCCCCATCCCCGGCATCCGAGCGCGCGATAAGCACGCAGCACGATGTCCTGAATGTTCTTTTCTTCATCCGCTGGCAAACCGCTCGGACACTGGTACTTCACTTCGTCGGTGAAGTACTTGTTCTGGTAGTCGTAGGCTCCATCGGGCGCCATGATCCGAATCACCGGCATGGCCACGGCGCTGGTTCCGCTTCCGATGACTGGGCAAGTGACTTCTTCGCCCGAGATGAATTCTTCGCAGAGCACATCGGGGTCGTACTTCGACGACAGCGCAATCGCATCTGCCAGCGCTGCGCGGTCGGTCACCTTCGTAATGCCGATCGACGATCCTTCGCGAGGCGGCTTCACGATCAACGGCAATCCGAGTTCATCGGGCAGCTTCGCAATGACCTCGGCGCTTTGGCGCTCGGGTGCAATCCAGACCGACTTCGGCGTGGGCAAACCATCTGCCACCCACACGCGCTTGGTCATCGCTTTGTCCATGGCAATGCTCGATGCCATCACGCCGGATCCGGTGTACGGAATGCGCATGAGTTCAAGCGCTCCCTGGGTGACGCCGTCTTCGCCGTAACGTCCATGCAAAGCGATGAAGCAGCGCGCAAAACCTTCGCGCTTCAGCTCGAACAGATCGCGTTCCGAGGGATCGAACGCGTAGGCATCGACGCCCTGGGAGCGCAGCGCCTGAAGCACGCCGCTGCCCGACATGAGCGATACCTCGCGCTCGGCGGATCGTCCGCCCATGAGTACCGCGACTTTTCCGAAATCGTTGTTCATCGAATTGCTCTGGGTCATGCTGCGACCCTCATCTCTACTACTTTTGCGGGCACCGATCCGATCGTTCCCGCGCCCATGCAAATCACCACGTCGCCGTCGCGCGCGGCATCGACGATTGCCTGAGGCAGCGCATTCACGTCGTCAACGAAAAGCGGCTCCACCTTGCCGGCGACGCGAATCGCACGAGCCAGTGCGCGACCGTCTGCAGCGACGATCGGTGCTTCCCCAGCCGAATAAACCTCGGTCAGCAACACCGCATCTGCGTGTCCGATGACGTTCACGAAATCTTCGAAGCAATCGCGGGTGCGTGTGTAGCGATGCGGCTGGAACGCGAGCACCAGGCGGCGTCCGGGGAATGCACCGCGAGCAGCTGCCAGCGTCACTTCCATCTCTACCGGGTGATGTCCGTAGTCTTCGATCAGGGTGAAGCTGCCGCCGCCGGTTGACGGTACCTCGCCGTAGCGCTGGAAGCGTCGGCCTACTCCCTTGAACTCGGCGAGTGCCTTGACGACCGCCTCGTCGGGAATGCTCAGCTCGACTGCAATCGCAATGGCAGCCAGCGCATTTTTGACGTTGTGTTCGCCCGCAAGATTCAGCACGATCTTCATGTCGGGCAGCGTCACGCCGTTGCGTCGCTGCACCGTGAAATGCATCTGGCCATCGGCGGCTCGAACGTCGATGGCTCGTACCTCGGCGTCTTCGTTGAAACCGTAGCTGGTCACCGGGCACGACACCTGCGTCACCAATTCGCGCAGGGCTGCGTCGTCCGTGCAGAGAATTGCCGTGCCGTAGAAAGGCATGCGATGCAGGAAGTCCACGAATGCGGCTTTCAGCTTGCCGAAGTCGTGGTCGTAGGTTTCCATGTGATCGGCGTCGATATTGGTCACGACCGCCATCACCGGCAACAGATTCAGGAACGACGCGTCCGATTCGTCGGCTTCCACGACGATGTATTCGCCTTGACCGAGCTTCGCATTCACGCCGGCGCTGTTCAGCTTGCCGCCGATCACGAAAGTGGGATCGAGCCCGGCTTCTGCCAGCACGCTGGCCACCAGGCTGGTCGTCGTGGTTTTGCCGTGAGTGCCGGCAATCGCGATACCGCGCTTCAAGCGCATCAGCTCGGCCAACATCAGGGCGCGCGGCACCACGGGAATCTTTTTCTCGCGTGCAACCATCACTTCGGGGTTGTCCTGCTGCACCGCCGTCGAGGTAACCACCGCGTCGGCACCTTCGACGTTCGAGGGCGCGTGATCGACAAAAGTCTTGATGCCTAGGGCTTGCAGACGGCGCAGTGTCGGACTGTCCGACAGGTCGGATCCGGAGATCTGGTAGCCGAGGTTGAATAGCACTTCTGCAATGCCGCTCATGCCCGCGCCACCGATGCCGACGAAATGAATATGACGGATCGCGTGCTTCATGCAGACGCTCCATCGTTCTTGTCGTTTCGCTTCGCATATTTGTCGGCGATTTCCTCGCAGGCGAGCGCTACGTCGCGCGTCGCGTTCATCTTTGCCATGCTCTTTGCTTTTTGCGCGCGTCGAAGCAATTCGTCGCGACTGGTGAGTTGCATATGCGCGGCCAGAACTTCGGGGGTCAGATCAGCCTGCTGGACCAGCCAGCCTCCGCCTTCGTCCACGAGGAAGCGCGCATTGAATGTCTGGTGATGGTCCACTGCCGAGGGGAATGGAACGAAGAATGCGGCCGCGCCGACAGCTGCGATTTCGGTGACCGTGCTCGCACCAGCGCGCGCAATGATCAGATCGGCGTTCGCGTAGGCGCTTGCGGTGTCTTCGATGAAAGGCGTGAGTTCGGCATCGACGTTGGCACGGCGATAGTTCGCACGCAACTCGTCGATCTGCTTGGCGCCGCTCTGATGAATCACGACCGGGCGTCTGTCTGCCGAAATGAGCGCGAGTGCTTTCGGCACGATGTCGTTGAGGGCGCGTGCACCCAGACTTCCGCCCACCACCAGAACCTTGAGCGGCCCGGTGCGATTGGCGAATCGATCGGCAGGTTCGGCCTGACGCGTGAATTCCTCGCGCAATGGGTTGCCTACCCATACCGCCTTCGGCATGACGTTCGGAAACGCGGTGAACACCCGATTGGCGACGCTCGCCAGCACCTTGTTCGCCATACCGGCAACCGAGTTCTGCTCATGCACGATGAGCGGATTGCCGAGCAGAACGCTCATGAGTCCGCCGGGGAAAGAGATGTAGCCACCCAGGCCGACCACCGCGTTCGGCTTTACCCGACGCAGCACCTGAATGCTTTGCCAGAACGCGCGCAACAGACGCACAGGAAGGAACACCAGCGTGAGGATTCCTTTGCCACGGACACCTGAAAAATCGATCGGCTCGAATGCGAAATTGCGCGGAGGCACGAGTTTGCTTTCCATGCTGCCCGGCGCGCCCAGCCAGTGAACTTGCCATCCGCGATTGCGCAGCTCTTCCGCGACCGCGAGGCCGGGGAAGATATGACCGCCGGTGCCGCCGGCCATCACGAGAGCGCGCTTCGGAGAGGCTGTGGTCATACCCGCCCTCCGCGCATCATGTGCCGGTTTTCGTAGTCGATTCGCAGCACGATCGTCAGCGCCACCAGATTCAGCAGAATCGCCGATCCGCCGTAACTCATGAGCGGCAGCGTCAAACCCTTGGTCGGCAAAGCGCCCAGATTCACGCCCATGTTGATGAACGACTGGAACCCGACCCAGATGCCCACGCCTTGCGCCACCAGACCGGCAAACACCCGGTCGAGCGCAATAGCCTGACGACCGATATGCATGATGCGGCGGGTAAGCCAAAGGAACAGTCCGATGACCGCGAGCACGCCGATGAATCCGAATTCTTCGCCGATCACAGCCAGCAAAAAGTCGGTGTGCGCTTCGGGAAGCCAATGCAGCTTCTCGACGCTGCCACCCAAGCCGACCCCGAAGATTTCACCGCGCCCGATGGCGATGAGCGAGTGCGACAACTGGTAGCCCTTGCCCAGCGCGTATTTCTCGGTCCAGGGATCGAGGTACGCGAAAATCCGTTCGCGACGCCAGTCGGACAGCGCGACCATCAATCCGAACGCGCAGACAACGAGCGCCGCAATCAGGAAGAACATGCGGGCGTTCACGCCGCCCAGGAACAGAATGCCCATGGCGATGACCGCAATCACCATGAATGCGCCCATGTCGGGCTCGGCCAGAAGCAGCAATCCGACTACCAGCACTGCGAGGGCCATTGGCAACACCGCCTGCACGAACCGCTCTTTCACTTCCATTTTTCGGACCATGTAGTTGGCCGCATAAAGAAGCACCGCAAGCTTCGCCAGCTCCGACGGCTGAAAATTCATGATCCCCAGCGAAATCCAGCGACGCGCACCGTTCACGCCTTTGCCGACATGCGGGATCAGCACCGCGATCAACAGCACGAGCGCGATGACGAACAGCCAGGGCGCCGCCTTTTCCCAGCGCGAGATCGGGATCTGAAATACCAGCAGCGATACGACGAATGAAACGCCCAGCGAGAAGATGTGGCGCGTCAGGAAATGGGTGTGCGCGTATCGGGCGAAACGCGGGTTGTCCGGCATCGCGATCGATGCGGAGTACACCATGATCAGGCCCCAGGCGAGCAGCGCTATCGTGACCCAGACCAATGTTTGATCGAAGCCGAGAAGGCGGGCGGGCGTGAGAGTTGCGCTGCCAGCGCCGTTGTGCCGAAGACCGGTACGCACCGGCAGCGCGGTTTGCGCGGATTCCCGGTTGCCCGCAATCAGCGAGGAGAACTTGTCGAGGAAACCGAATTTTCTGGAAGTGGCTGCGGTCATTGCGCATCCTCCACGGTTGCGAACTCGAGAGCGGCCACGGCTTCGCGGAAAACGCTCGCGCGATGTTCGTAGTTGTCGAACATGTCGAAGCTGGCGCAGGCCGGCGACATCAGTACCGCATCGCCCGACTCCGCCTGACGCGACGCAATCAGCACGGCCTCCTGCATGGTGGCGCCTGCGTGAATCGGAACGCCGGTCGATTCGATTGCGGCGCGGATGATCGGCGCGTCGCGGCCGATGAGCACCACCGAGCGCACGAATCGCGACACCGGCTGGGCCAGCGGCGTGAAGTCCTGATCCTTGCCGACACCGCCCAGGATCACGACCACGCGGCGGTCGGCGCCCAGGCCCGAGAGCGCCGCAGCCGTTGCACCCACGTTGGTGCCTTTGCTGTCGTCGAAATATTCGATGTCGTTGACGATGGCAATGGGCTCCACCCGATGCGGCTCGCCACGGTATTCACGCAATCCGTACAGCATCGCGCCCAGCGGGCATCCTGCGGACGCCGCAAGCGCCAAAGCAGCCAGCGCGTTGACGGCGTTGTGACGACCGCGAATGCGCAACGCATCGGCGGGCATCAAACGCTGGATGTGAACTTCTTCCTCTTCGTCGCGACGGCGCTTGCGGGTTTCGTCCGATTCGAGCGCGCGTGCCAACCACGCCATGCCGTTCACCAGATCGATGCCGAAATCGCCCGGACGCGTCGGCAGATCGCCGCCGAAGCTGAGGTACTCGCGATGCACCGGCGACTTGATCGCGCCCTTCATGACGTACGTGGGCGCAGGCAACATGGCCATCACCATCGGATCGTCGCGATTGAGCAGCATCAAGGTCGAGGCACCGAAAATTTTGGCTTTCGACGCCGCGTAGTCTTTCATCGAGCCGTGCCAGTCGAGGTGATCCTGCGTCAGGTTGAGCACCGTGGCTGCGGTCGGCTCGAAACCGTCCGAGTCTTCCAGCTGGAAGCTCGAGAGTTCCAGCACCCACACATCGGGCAATGCATCGGCCGCGAGCTTTTCGCTCAGGGTATCGAGCATCGATGGGCCGATGTTGCCGGCCATGACAGCGGTTTTTCCGCAGCGAACGACCAGCTGGGTGGTGAGCGAGGTAACTGTCGTCTTGCCGTTGGTGCCGGTAATCGCAAGCACTTTCGGTTCATACGATTTCGATTCGCGCAGTTCGGACAACGCCTTGGCGAACAGGCTCAACTCGCCACCGGTCCAGAGGCCTTGTGCGCGAGCGGCGTTCATCACTGAAGCGGTCGATGCCGGTGTCAATCCGGGACTCTTGAACACGGCGCGAATGCCCGTGCCTTCGACCAGCGATGCAGAAAAATCACCGCTCCTGAATTCCACATCGGGCAGTTCGGCGCGAAGCGTGGGCAGATGCGCAGGCGATTCGCGTGTGTCGGCGACCGTCACTTTGGCACCTTGCGCATGCAACCAGCGCGCCATCGCCAGGCCGGAAATTCCCAAACCCAGAACAAGCACCTGCTGATCGCGAAGCATCGATTCACTCACTTGCGCTACCTCAGCTTCAAGGTTGTGAGGCCGACGAGGCACAGCAGCATCGTGATGATCCAGAAGCGCACCACGACCTGCGTTTCTTTCCATCCGCTACGCTCGAAGTGATGGTGCAGCGGTGCCATTTTGAGAATGCGCCTGCCTTCGCCGTACCGCTTCTTGGTGTACTTGAAGTACACCACCTGCATCATCACGGAGATGGCTTCGACCACGAAAATTCCGCCCATCACTGCGAACACGATTTCCTGGCGCACGATCACCGCGATCGTGCCGAGTGCGCCGCCGAGCGCAAGAGCGCCTACGTCGCCCATGAACACCTGTGCCGGATGCGTGTTGAACCAGAGGAATGCCAGCCCCGCGCCGGCCATGGCCGAGCAAAAGATGAGCAACTCGCCCGATCCGGAAATATGCGGGAACAGCAGGTAGCGCGAGTAGGTGGTGCTTCCGGTTACGTACGCGAACACGCCCAGTGCCGATCCGACCATCACCACCGGCATGATCGCCAGGCCGTCGAGTCCGTCGGTGAGGTTCACCGCGTTGCTCGAACCCACGATGACCAGATACGTCAGGATCACGAAGCCGAGCATGCCGAGCGGATAGCTGATTTCCTTGAAGAAGGGAAGCTGGAGCCCGGCAGCAGGCGGCAGCTTCATCGAGAAGCCGGATTGCACCCATGTGAGGAACAACTCGAACACCTTGGCGTTCGAGCTTTCCGAAATGCTGAACACCAGATAGAGCGCGGCCAGCAATCCGATAAGCGATTGCCACATGTATTTCTCGCGCGATCGCATGCCTTCCGGATCTTTGTGAACCACCTTGCGCCAGTCGTCGGCCCATCCGATGGCGCCGAATCCAAAGGTCACCAGCAGAACGATCCAGACGAATCGATTCGACAGATCGAACCAGAGCACGGTCGAGATGCCGATCGACAAAAGAATCAGCACGCCGCCCATGGTTGGCGTTCCGCTCTTGCTCAAATGCGTTTCCATGCCGTACCCGCGAATCGGCTGTCCGATCTTGAGCGACGTGAGACGACGGATGACGAACGGCCCGGCGATGAGTCCGATCAATAGCGAGGTCATCGCGGCCATGACAGCCCGAAACGTGAGGTATTGAAAAACGCGAAAAAACCCGAATTCGGGCGAGAGGCTTTGTAGCCACTGGGCAAGGCTTAGCAGCATTGCGCATCTCCTATTTTTTGTTTGATCGCCTCGACCACACGTTCCATCTTCATGAAACGCGAACCCTTGACCAGCACGCTGCTCACTTCGGGCGATGCCTGAAGCTGCGCGATGACTGCGTCGGTAAGGGTGTCGATATCGGCAAAGTGCCAGGTCGATCTGTCTTTGTTATTTGCGGGATTGCTGCTGTCCACGGCGTGCTTCATGAGATCGCCGAAAACAAAAATATGTTCGATACCGCTGCTGCGCGCGTGCGCGCCAACCTCGGCATGAAATTGCGGACCTTCATCGCCGACTTCGCCCATGTCGCCCAGCACCAGAAGGCGCGGCGACGGCAATTCTGCGAGCACGTCGACTGCGGCGCGCATGGAATCCGGATTGGCGTTGTAGGTGTCGTCGACCAATGTGATGGCGCGCGAGCCCGCTTCGATGGACATTGCACGCGAGCGGCCCTTGACCGGCTCAAACGACGAAAGGCCGCGAGCGATCGCGTCTTCAGGAACACCGGCTGCAAGCGCACATGCAACCGCAGCGAGCGAATTAAGTACGTTGTGACGACCGGCGATGTGCAACTCGTAGGAGATATTTCCGGCGGGCGTGCTGGCCGCAACTTGCCATCCGCCGGTTCCCCATTCGGCGCTAGCCAAAGAAACGTTGGCATCGGTGCCCGCATCCGACGAAAAAGTCATGCAGGTGCGATCGCGTGCCAGCGATTTCCACACGTCCGTGAATTCTTCACCGGCCGGGAACACCGCGACGCCATCTTTGCCGAGCGACGAGATGACGCTGCCGTTCTCCCGCGCAACCGCTTCGACGGTCGACATGAATTCGAGATGCTCGCGTTGTGCGTTGTTCACCAGCGCGACCGTCGGGCGAGCAATCGACGCGAGTCCTGCGATTTCGCCGGGATGATTCATGCCCAACTCGACCACCGCCACTTCGTGCGCATCGCGAAGGCGAAGCACGGTAAGGGGCACGCCGATGTCGTTGTTCAAATTGCCTTGAGTCGAGAGCGCTGCATCGCCCTTCCAGGCGCGCAGGATGGACGCGATCATTTGCGTGACCGTCGTCTTGCCGTTGCTGCCGGTCACCGCAATCAAGGGCAAATCGAATTTCTTGCGCCAGCCGGTGGCCAGTTGTGCGAGTGCGACCCGGCTGTCCTGCACCAGAAATCCGGCGAGTGCGTTTTCGGCGAGCGAACGCTCTGCAATGGCTGCGGATGCGCCCTTCGCTTTGGCGTCGGCCAGAAAATCGTTCGCGTCGAATTTTTCTCCGCGCAGTGCAATGAACAGATCGCCCGATGTCAGCGTGCGGGTGTCGGTGTTCACGCGATCGACCGCGACGGAGCCATCGCCGACGAGTTCTGCATCGGGCAACCAGGCGAGCGCGTCGGTCAGCGTGAACAAGCTCATGCCGCCCCTCCGACCGATTGCTTGATCTTCAACGCTTTGATCGCATGTTCGCGATCCGAGAACGGCGACTTCACGCCGTTCACTTCCTGAAAATCTTCGTGGCCCTTGCCTGCCAGCAAAACGACGTCGTTCGCTGCGCATTGCGCAATCGTTTCTGCAATTGCGCGAGCGCGATCGGGCTCCACCTGTACCGCCGTGTCGTTCACCACGCCCAGAAGAATCTGGCTGATGATGAAATCCGGATTTTCGCGGCGCGGGTTGTCGCTGGTGATGACGACGACATCGGCTGCGCGCTCTGCAACCGCTGCCATGAGCGGGCGCTTGATCGGATCGCGATCGCCACCGCAGCCGAACACGCACCAGAGTTTTCCGCCGCGTTGCTCCGCGAGCGGTCGAAGTGCGGCAATCGCCTTGTCGAGCGCGTCGGGGGTGTGTGCGTAGTCGATGGCGACCAAAGGTGCGCCGGCTTCGGACACGCAATCCATGCGGCCGGGTACCGGCAACAGGTTTGCGCAGGCGGCCACAGCATCGGCGAGCGGAACGCCCGATGCGCGCATTGCCGCAATCACTCCGAGCAGGTTCGCCACGTTGTATTGGCCGATCAGCTGGGTGCGCAGCGTTTGCGACACATCGTTCTCGACGACCGTGAACACGAGGCCATCGTGCGAATAGCGAATGTCGGTGGCGACGATGCGCGCTTCGCGCTCGCAGGAGACGGTCCAGATATCCAGCTGCGCGGCATTCAGAGTCGAGGCCAACTCGAGCCCTGCAGCGTCATCGACGTTGACGACTGCAGCCTTCAAACCACTCCATGCAAACAGCGCGGACTTGGCTTTCCAGTACTCGGCCATGCTGCCGTGATAGTCCAGATGATCTTGCGTGAAGTTGGTGAACATCGCCACGCGAATATCGACGCCATCGAGGCGGTGTTCGGCCAGTCCGATGGAAGAGGCTTCGATGGCGCAAGCAGCGAATCCGCCGTCGACGAACTCGCGGAAATGGCGGTGCAGGAGAACCGGATCGGGCGTGGTCAAACCGTTGTAGACCACCTGCGGAGGCTGGCCGATGCCGAGCGTTCCGACGACGCCGCATCGAACGGGCGTAGGCAATGCAGACAGAGCCTGCGCGAGCCACCAGGCGGTGGACGTTTTGCCGTTGGTGCCTGTGACGGCGAAGATATCGAGTTGACGCGACGGCTGGCCGTAGTAGTGCGAAGCGATCGGGCCGGTCGCGGCTTTCAGCTGCGGATACAGCGCCATGCGAGGCGCAGCTTCGGGAGTGAAGGTGAATCCGTCGATTCCATCGCTCTCCACCAGACACGCCACCGCACCTTGCGACACCGCAGAGTTCACGTAAGCGCGGCCGTCGGTGGCAGCGCCCGGCCACGCGATGAACCCATCGCCTTCGCGAACCAGTCGGCTATCGCTTTGAAGCGATCCGGTAATGGTGCTGCGCAGCCAGTCGGCCGCTTGCGAGGGTGTGTGAAAAGTCTGTGCGTGTTGCATCAGAAACTTTCCTCCACGGCGCCGGCCTGGATTTGCGGCTTCACCGACAAGTCCGGCGGTACGCTCATCAGGCGCAAGGTCTGCTGAACCACTTCGCTGAACACTGGCGCGGCCACGATGCCGCCGAAGTAGCTGCCGACGGTCGGCTCGTCCACCATCACCGCAACGATGATTCGCGGCTTGTCGATGGGTGCCATGCCCGTGAACCACGAGCGATATTTGTTGCTCGCGTAACCCTTGCCGACCTGCTTGTGCGCCGTGCCGGACTTTCCGCCGACGGAGTAACCGATGGTCTGCGCGAGTGGGCCGGTGCCGCCTGGGCCTGCCGCCATCTGCAGCATCTTGCGAACGGCTGCGGCGGTTTCGGGAGAAAACACGCGAACGCCGACTGCGGGCTCGTCGCTCTGGAGAATCGTGGCGGGAATGACGCTGCCGTCATGTGCGAAGGCGGTGTAGGAATGCGCCATCTGGAACAGCGACGCCGACAAGCCGTAGCCGTAAGCCATGGTGGCCTGCTCGACCGGCTTCCACGACTTCCACGGACGCAGACGCCCGGTCACTGCGCCCGGAAACTGAATGACAGGCTTCTGGCCGTAGCCCAGCGCGGTGTAGGTGTCCCACATTTCGTGAGGCGCCATCTTTTGTGAAATTTTCAGCGCACCCACGTTGCTCGATTTCTGGATCACGCCTTCGACCGTGAGCGAGCCGTAGTTATGCGTGTCGCTGATCGTGAAACCGCCGATGTTGTATTTGCCGGGACCGGTTTCGATGATGGTTTGCGGCGTGATGCGCTTGGCTTCGAGCGCGGCGCCAATGGTGATCGGCTTCATGGTCGATCCCGGTTCGAACACGTCGGTCATGGCGGTGTTGCGCAACTGCGCGCCCGACAGGTTCTGGCGTCGATTCGGGTCGTAGCTCGGATAGTTGGCAAGCGCAAGGATTTCGCCGGTGATCGAGTCGAGGACCACCACGCTACCCGCACGTGCCTTGTGCGCGATGACCGAATCTTTCAGCTTCTGATACGCAAAAAACTGCACCTTGCTGTCGATGCTCAGGCGCAGATCCTTGCCTTCGACCGGCGGCACCTGCTCACCCACGTCTTCCACCACACGTCCGAGTCGATCCTTGATCACCCGACGAGATCCTGCGCGGCCTGCGAGTTCCTTGTTGAACGACAGCTCCACGCCTTCCTGTCCGTTGTCTTCCACATTGGTGAAGCCCACGACGTGCGCGGTCGACTCGCCCTCGGGGTACTGGCGCTTGTATTCCTTGCGCTGGTAGATGCCCTTGATGTTGAGCGCCGCGATCTGCTTGGCGATCGGCTCGTCGACCTGACGCTTGATCCACACGAAGGTCTTGTCTTCGTCTTCGAGCTTCTTGTTGAGATCGGCCAGGGGCATCCCGAGCAGACGCGCGAGTTCCTTGATCTTGCCCGGCTCGCGATCGACGTCTTCCGGAATCGCCCAGATGCTGGGTGCGGGAATGCTCGACGCGAGGATCAACCCGTTGCGATCGAGGATGCGTCCGCGGTTGGCGGGCAGTTCGAGCGTACGAACGAATCGGACTTCGCCTTGTCGCTGGAAGAAATCGTTGCCGATGACTTGCACATACGCCGCGCGCGCCACCAGGGCGATGAATCCGAGCGCGATCACACCCACGATGAATTTGCTGCGCCAGACCGGCGTCTTGCTGGCCAGCAACGGGCTCGAGGTGTAGCGAACGCTCTTGCTCATTGCTTCGCTCCGGATGTCGCTGCGGCAGGAGCGGTAACCGAACTGCCGGGAGTCGACGACGGGGCTGCAGCCACAGCCGCCGCGTTGTAGGTCACGTACTGCGTGATCGCAGGCGTGGCTGGCCTCATCTTCAACTGTTCGCGCGCGAGTTTGTCGACACGCAAAGGTGTCGCCTGCTCGCGCTTTTCAACTTGCAGGAGTTCGTTGTCCGATTCGATGCGACGCGCCTGCGCTATCGCCTTGTCCACTTCCACGAAGAGGCGGCGCGATTCGTACTGGGTGTGCACCAAATAAAGTGCGCTCGCCAGAACGGCAATCAACAGGACGATGTTGAGACGGGTCACAGAGCGACTCCGGTGCGCTCAGCGACGCGCATCACCGCGCTTCGCGAGCGCGGGTTGGCTTCGATTTCGGTAGAGAGCGGCTTGATGCGCGCAATCGATTTGAGCTTGAACGCGGGCGGCGTCGAGAGCATCCAGTCGGGCTGACGACGGTCGACTTCCTCTCGCGAATGTTTCGCGATGAACTGCTTGACGATCCGGTCTTCCAGCGAATGGAAGCTGATCACGACAAGACGTCCGCCAGGTTGGAGCACATGCAGGCTGGCCTCTAGCGCTTGTTGCAGCTCTTCAAGCTCGGCGTTGATGAAAATCCGAAGAGCCTGAAATGTGCGCGTTGCAGGGTTCTGGCCCTGCTCGCGGGTTTTGACCGTACCAGCCACGAGCTCGGCCAGCTCGGTGGTGGTTGAAATTGCGCCCCGTTCTTGTCGGCGAGCAACAATCGCCTTTGAAATCTGAACAGCAAACCGTTCTTCGCCATATTCACGAATGACCTCCGCTATCTGTTGTTGTTCTGCAGTCGCGAGCCATTCGGCCACGCTCTCGCCGCGCGTCGTGTCCATGCGCATATCCAGCGGCCCGTCGAAACGAAAGCTGAATCCACGGGTGGGGTTGTCGATCTGGGGTGAACTCACGCCCAGATCCATCAGCAGACCTGCAACGCTGCCGCCTTCGATATCCGACAGGCCTGCGAAAGACTCGTGACGGATCGAGAGACGGTCGTCGCCGATCGAGTTGGCTTCCGCTACCGCTTCCGGATCCTTGTCGAATGCAATGAGGCGCCCCTCGGGCGCCAGTTTCGAAAGAATGAGTCGGGAGTGCCCGCCCCTGCCGAAAGTCGCGTCGACATAAGTCGACCGATTTCTCGGGGGTGTGTCCGGCATAAAACCGGTTCCGTCCAGATTGAGGGCTTCGACTGCTTCGCTCAATAAGACGGTGGTGTGTTTCCATGAATTTTCCACCGTCTTCTTTCAGAAAGAGAAGTCCTTGAAGACGTCGGGCATGTCGCCCTCCATCGCCTTCGCTTCCTGATCGTCGTAGGTTGCCTTGTCCCACAACTCGAAGTGATTGCCCATGCCGAGCAGCATGGTGTCGCGCGTGATGCCCGCCCCGGCCCGCAGTTCGGGCGACACCAGGATGCGGCCGGTCGCATCCATGTCGACATCCATCGCATTGCCCAGAAAAATCCGCTTCCACCACTGCGCCGACATCGGCAACGCGGCGATTCGATCGCTGAATTTTTCCCATTCGGGACGAGGAAAAATCATGAGGCACCCATGCGGATGCTTGGTGATGGTGACCTGGCTGCCGGCTGTCGCGCTCAGGACGTCACGATGCCTTGTAGGGACGGACAGCCGACCCTTGGCATCTAGACTCAGAGACGAAGCACCTTGGAACACGGCAGCACACCCTCGCTATGCGAATTGCCGTTAAATGGAAAAGCAGAGGCACTTTTCACCACTTAATTGCACTTTTTTGCACTGTAGCAGGAAACCGATTTGGTGCAACAGGGGTAGTTGCTGGTTTTTTCAATGAAATCAAAGACTTAGCGGCGTTTTCCAAACTGAAACAGCGTGAAAAATCCTTCTAAATTAAGTACTTACAGGAAGCTGTGAAAGTGACGCATGAAGATACGTCGATTCGCGCACGAAAGCGCGCAGAAGTGTAACTCGCGAAGAATGTGTGAAATCAGTCCGGCCGAATCGACACTTTGGCGAATTCGTTGATGCCGATGACGTTCAAGAACGCTGCAATGAGGCGGTTGACGTTGTCGAACCTGACCTTGCGTCCCTCGGCGTGACGAGCCGCCACCCAGTTCAGCAAAGTGCCTGCTGCAGAGAAGTCCACGCGCTGGAGATTGGCGCATGAAATCACCATCACATCGGACTCGCCCAGCTTTTCGCTCAACGTCGAGAGCGCGATAGATGCATCGCCGACGATCTGACCTGCGAGTTCGACAGTTGCGATCTGCGTCAACTGCGGATTGGACGTGGTGTTTGGAAATTGGCTGGAATCCTGGAGCGAATTCCGGAAAACCTCGCCCACCATCAGCAGCGATTCGCTCTCGACTTCGTCGCCTTCCACGTTGCGACAATCGCAAAGCGGGCCGTCCCACGACGGCGGAGATACTTCGTAGGTAACGCAGTAGTTCAACGCGACGAGTTCGAACTCGTCGGCGTAGTTGAGCACGCGCAACACAGCCATCCGCAGACGCCACCAGACTTGCGCCACCGACTTGTCGGGCGGTGTGGTGAGGCCCTTGACGATAGCGAGCAGATTGTCGCCACCGACGAACAGCACGCGAACCGGGCGCGATGCCCATCCGCCAAAAATCTGGGTCAATTCTTCGGCGCCGTCTTCGTCCATCGAACGCAGATCGTTCCAGTCGATCTTCCACGGAAGCGCGGCGCGATTGAGGGTCGATTCGAGATCGTTGACCGCGCTGAGCGAAAGAACCTCGGGCGCGATCCAATCGGCGGCGCCCGCCTTCACTTCGCGCTTGGGCGTGTTCGATTGCAGCGGCGATGCAGAGGTCACCACATCGGCTTCACGCTTCCAGACCGGCGCTGCGCGTCCGAATTTGTTCGAGAAATCGCCGGCGGTCTGCTCGAACTTTTCGTCCTGACCGGTCGCGCGATACAGGTCGAGCAGCGTGAGCCAGGTTTCCACGTGCAGATTGCGCGAGCCGCCCTGACCGGTGGCTTCGAGCAAGCTCGATTCCGCCGCAACGTGATCGCCGTTCGCAAATCGAATCGCGGCTTCTTCCAGTTCGGGGTCGTGTTCGACCTCCTCGGCTTGCCCAGCATCGGAGGGCACGAAATCGCTGGCGATCGCTTCCTGCGCGGCGAATCCGGGCGTCGACATGGTCGCGTCGATCTTTTTGAGCATTTCGAGCGATGCCGGCTCAGTCGCTTCGAATCCCTTTTGAACACGCGGCGGCTGCTGCGTAGAAACAGGGCCGGCGCCGCTGCTGTTCGCGTCGTCTGCGCCAGCCTGGAAATCGCTGTTCTGACTGCTCGATTCGCCGTGCTTGGTTTTCCACCATTGCATCGACATCTGTTCTTCGATCTCGTCGATCTTCTTGAGCGTCATCGCGCGGCCATCCGGTTTGGATGCCATGCTGCTCTGGAAGAAGGAAGGCCGTGCGCCGGGATCCTGTCCCACCATAACTTCGCGGCGACGCATCTTGCGAAGCATGTCGAATTCGCGTTTGCGAACGAAATCGTTGCGGCGCTTGCGCTCGATCATCTCTTTCAGCATCTGCTTGCTGTAGGAGCTGTCGCGATCGCCGTCCTGCTGATCCAGATCCGCCCAGTTCGTGGTCGGATTACGGACGAACCTCACCACCTTCGACAGCAAACCACCGTTGTCGTCTTTGGCCATGTGTATCAGTCAGTCGTTTGGAGAATCGGCAAGTCTGAAGAAGTTGGACGATCAATCGCCGAACATCTTTTGCTTCAACTCGCGGCGCTGTTGCGCTTCGAGCGACAGCGTCGCGGTCGGGCGTGCCAGCAAACGGCCGACGCCGATCGGCTCGCCGGTTTCGTCGCAGTAGCCATAGTCGCCTGCGTCGATACGCTGGATCGACTGCTCGATTTTCTTGAGCAGCTTGCGTTCGCGATCTCGGGTACGCAGCTCGAGCGCGTGCTCTTCTTCGATGGTCGCGCGATCGGCCGGATCGGGAACGATCACGGTGTCTTCACGCAAATGTTCGGTGGTTTCGCCGGCGCTGTTCAGGATGTCCTGCTTGAGAACCGACAGCTTCAGGCGGAAAAACGCCATTTGCTTGTCGCTCATGTATTCGGATTCCGGCATGGCCAGAACTTCGTCGTCGGTCAATTCGGCGGCGGACTTCGTCTTCCAGTTGTTGACCAGTTTCGGGTCTTTCTTGAGCGGTGCGAAAGGCGGGGGAACGAGTGCTGAAGAGGGCATTGAGTGAGTAAAGCTTGCTTTCGCGGCTGTCGATGCAACCGCCGGCGCCATCGAGGGCACCGTAATTTGGGACAGTCGCGTGGTCCTGCCGGCTTTTACCGCGGGGGCGGCTACTACGGGAGCAATTACCGGCTTGGCAGGGGCGACAACGGGTGCCGATGATACAGCGGTCTTGACCGCGGTTTTGGGGGAGGCAGCTTTAGTGGGCACGGGCGTCTGAGGGGGGTTCTTGGCAGGGGCAGCAACCGGTTTAGCGGCGGCTGGAGGGGTGACCTGTTTTTTCGCAACAGGTGCAGGAGCAGCCTTGGCCGAAGCTTTAGGCGCAGCCTTTGCAGCCGCCTTTACGGGCGGCTTCTTGGCGGCGACGGCCGTCTTGGCCGCCGTCTTTTTTGCTGGCGCCGCAACGGCTTTAGCTTTGCTGGCCGTCGGTTTGCTGGTCTTGGCTGTCACTTCTAACTCCTCGCGAAGCGGGCAGGCGAGCAAAAAATTCGCTCGCGCTTACCTTCACCTTGTATCCGATGGTCTGTGGTCTTTGACCTCCGGATTTATACCCCTATTGTTGACCTTCGAGGGCTGGCTGCTGACTCGTGTCGGCGCGCGATTGTATAGGTTTGCTCGCTTCTGCAATCTTTCGTTGCAGATTTGAGACAAGGTGTTCGCTCAAAGACTAGTTTTGCTGCTTCGGGATCAGACGAGGCATTGCTCGAGACCCTGAACGAAGATTTCGCTCGGCAATTCGATGCCGATGAAAACCATGCGGCTGTTTCGCTTTTCGCCCGCTTCCCATGCCGGGCCGAGATCGCTGCCCATGAGTTGGTGCACGCCCTGGAAGATCACCTTTTTATCGGTGCCCTTCATATTGAGGACGCCTTTGTAGCGAAGCATGCGCGGGCCGTAAATGTTGACGATTGCGCCCAGGAAGTCTTCCAGCTTGGCCGGATCGAACGGACGATCGGCACGGAAAACGAAGCTCTTGACGTCGTCGTCGGTGTGATGGTGATGGCCGTGACCTTCGTGCCCATGGGAAGGATGGTCGCAGTTCTCGCCATGCTCATGGTCATGGTGATCATGCGAGTGGTCGTGGCCGGAATGATCTTCTTCCTTCAGGAAGTCGGGATCGATATCGAGCTTTGCGTTCAGGTTGAAGCCGCGCAGATCGAACACTTCGTCGAGCTTGACTTCACCGAAATGGACCGCTTTTTGCGGAGCGCGCGGGTTCATGTGCTTCAGACGATGAATCAGGGCGTCGGTTTCTTCTTTCGAGACCAGATCGGTCTTGCTGATGAAGATCTGGTCGGCGAAACCGATCTGACGGCGCGCTTCCTGGCGATCGTTCAACTGCTGGGCCGCGTGTTTCGCGTCGACGAGGGTCAGGATCGAGTCGAGCAGAAAGCTTTCGGCGATTTCGTCGTCCATGAAGAAGGTTTGCGCGACTGGGCCGGGATCGGCCAGACCGGTCGTTTCGATGACGACGCGATCGAAATCGAGCATGCCCTTGCGCTTTTTCGCCGCGAGAAGCGTCAGCGTGGCGCGCAGATCTTCACGGATAGTGCAGCAGATGCAACCGTTGCTCATCTGGATGATTTGCTCTTTGGTCTCGGTCACGAGAATGTCGGTGTCGATGTTTTCTTCACCGAATTCGTTCTCGATGATCGCGATTTTCTGGCCGTGCGCTTCGCTCAGGATGCGCTTGAGCAGGGTGGTTTTGCCCGAGCCCAGAAAGCCGGTAAGGATGGTGACGGGGATAAGACTCATGTTGGCAGACCCAAAGCTATGCAGGTTGGGCAGTGTAGCGGCCAATTCAATCCCCGTTCGGCGGACGTTTATCGGCCCGCTCCGAGGCCAGATTGCTATCGCTTGACGACCACCAAACCCTTCAAGTACTCACCTTCCGGAAAGTTGATCGTCATCGGGTGATCGGGCGCGCCGCCCATGCGTTCTGTGATGAACCCGTCCACATTCGCATCCAGCCCGGCCGATGCGACGATTTTGTGGAACAGATCGGCGCTGATGCCGCCCGAGCAGGAATATGTGAACAGCACGCCACCCGGCTCCAGCAGCATCAGCGCAAGGCGATTGATGTCCTTGTACGCCCGCGATGCCCGGTCGGCGTGCGCCGCAGTAGGTGCGAACTTGGGCGGATCGAGCACGATGGCGTCGAAGGTGGCGCCATCTTTCAGATACTGCCGGAGCGAGGCATTCACGTCGGCGTCGAGAAAGCTTGTGCGGTCGAGGGCGAATCCGTTGAGCTCGACGTTTTCGCGCGCCTTGGCGATTGCCGGGCCGGACGAATCGATCGACGTGACATGTTCTGCGCCACCGGCAAGCGCCGCGACGGTGAATCCCCCCGTGTAGCAATAGCAGTTCAGGACGCGCTTGAAAGCCATTCGTTTCGCGTATTCCGAGAACTTTTTGCGACTGTCGCGTTGATCCAGATAGAACCCGGTCTTGTGGCCTTCGGCAACGTCGAGACCGAGCTTCCAGCCGTTTTCTTCCAATTTCAGCGCCACCGGGCCTTCCCCTCGCAGCCACCCGGTTTTCTCGTCCATGCCTTCGAGCGCGCGTGAATTGGCGTCGGATCGTTCGTAGATTTTCGAGAGGCCGGTCACTTCGAGCAGCGCGTCGGCAATCGTGTCTTTCCAGCGTTCGGTGCCGCACGACATGAATTGCGCAACCAGCGTGTCGCCATAGCGATCGACGATCAGCCCCGGCAAGCCGTCCGACTCGCCATGCACCAGCCGCATCGAATCGCTGTCGATCTGGAAAAGTGCGCGCGCCGAAACCGCTTTCGCGACCGACGCCTTGAAGAATGCGGGGTCGATTCGCTGGCTTTCGTCGAAGCTCCAGACTCGCGCCCGGATCCGCGATGTCGGGCTGAAAGATGCCCAGCCGAGGAATCCACCGGACGCCGATTCGATGCGAACCGTTTCGCCTGGATCGCCGCCGCCTGATGCGATGGCGGAATCGAACACCCAGGGATGTCTGCGTTGCAGGGAGCGTTCGCGGCCTTCGCAAAGTCGAATCGATTTCAAGAGAGTCTTACCTAGGTTGTTGATACGTTCGGGAGCGGTTTATTTCTTGTGCGCCCGGGGATGCGCAGCGTCGTACACCTTGGCGAGATGCTGGAAATCCAGCCGGGTGTACACCTGCGTCGTCGTGATGTTCGCGTGGCCCAGCAATTCCTGCACTGCGCGCAAATCGGAACTCGATTGCAGCACATGGCTCGCGAAGGAATGACGCAGCATGTGCGGATGAACAGGGGTCGCCAGCCCCGCTTTCAGGCTTCGACGCCGCAGCCTCTGCCAGATGGCTTGGGCGCTCAGACGCGTGCCGTTCTGACCGAGGAACAGCGCCGGCTCGGCGTCGATGTTCGGCTTGTCGTTGCGAACCTGCAGCCATGCCTTGACTGCAGCAACCGCCGTCTTGCCCATCGGGACGCTTCGGCGCTTGCTGCCTTTGCCGAGAACGTGGATTTCTCCACCGTCGAGGTCGGCCCAACCGCGCGCCTTGCTGCTCGCAATTGCATCGAGTCCGACGAGTTCTCCGACCCGCAAACCGCAACCGTAAAGCAGTTCCACAATCGCGCTGTCCCGGGCTTCCAGCCATGGATCGTCGTCTTCGGCATGGAAGTCGGCGAGCTTCATCGATTCGTCGACGTTCAGTGCCTTGGGCAAGGGCTTCGGCGATTTGGGCGAGCGCACATCCTGCACCGGATTGGTTTTGATTAGACCCTCGTGCCCCAGCCAGCGAAAGAAGCTGCGCCACCCCGACAGGATGAGTGCGATGCCTCGCCCACTGCGACCGCCGCTGTTCATCTGCGCGACCCAACGGCGGATATGCGCCGTCTGGATTTGAACGAGCGACACGCCTGCGGTTTTCGCGTTGGCGTGCAGCTTTTTCAAATCGAGGCTGTAGAGCTCCAGCGTCCGGTCGGCCAACCGTTTTTGAACGCGCGCATATTCGAGATAGCGCTCGATCAGCGCCTCGTCGCCGTCGATCGCGATCGGTTCGGACGAGGTCGTATCGGTCACGATTTCGGACGTAGACGCCATAGCGCCGCGCTGGAAATTTCCGCGATTCGCTCGAGGAAATCGGTGCCCATTTCGGCGTTGAATCGATGCGCATCGGGCGATCCGAGAACGAGCAGACCGAATGTCTGTGAATCCTGTCCGTGCAGCGCGATCAGCGACAAGGACATCGCCGACGCCGGCGTCGGCAGCCACGATGCCGCTTCGAAGCCCGAGTTGACGCCGCAGTAGGGCGTGGTCAACGACGATGCAAAGGTGCGAATGTCGTCGCTCACGCCCTGCGCGAAGGAGTGGCCCGTGTAGTTCGGTGCCACACCCCAAACACGAATCGCCACTTGAGGAACCACGAACACCTCTTCGATACCCGAAGTGATTTTTGCGGGCACTTCCTCGGGCTGCGCAGTCATGAACAACTGACGAGTCCAGCGCTGAAGACGATCGGCGATGACCACGTTTTCATTGCCGGCACGCACCATGTCCATGATGCGGTGCTCCAGCGATTTGATCCGCTCGCGCAGCATTTCGGCCTGCCGCTCCTGCAGGCTCACTGCTCGCCCGCCGTGCGGATTGCTCAACTGGACCGCGCCGAGCAGTTCGGCGTGACGCGCAAAAAAGTCGGGCGTGTTGGCCAGATAGTTGGCGATGTCGTCTTCGGTAATTGGATTCATGGAATTGTTGTTCATAGCTGGTCCGGAATGTCGATTTCGCCTTCGAATACGGTCACTGCAGGACCGGTCATCTTCACATTTGAATTGCCGCCGTTCCACTCGATGGTGAGTTGCCCACCGCGAGTGTCCACATCGACGCGATTGTCGAGCAGTCCGAGCCGGATACCGGCAACGACAGCCGCGCATGCGCCGGTGCCGCACGCCAGCGTCTCGCCGGCTCCGCGCTCGTACACCCGAAGCTTCACGTGCGCGCGACTCAGCACCTGCATGAATCCGGCGTTGACCCGCTTGGTGAATCGGGGATGGTTTTCGATGAGCGGCCCCTGGATTTCCACTGGCGCCTTGTCGACGTCATCGACGATTTGAACCGCGTGCGGGTTGCCCATGGAAAGCACAGAAACTTCCACGATGGGAGCATGGGCCTGCGTACCCAAGGCCAGATGAAATGCTTCCCACGAACCTGACGGCGTCGGGTCGATCCCGGCGTTGTCGAAAGGAATATCGGGGAGCGCGAAGACTGGAGGGCCCATATCGACGGTCACGCGGCCGTCGTCGTTCATGCTGGGCTCGATCACGCCCGACAGCGTGTTGACGCGAACAGCCCGCTTGTCGGTGAGCTTTTGCTCGCGAACGAAGCGCACGAAGCATCGGGCGCCGTTGCCGCACTGCTCCACTTCACCGCCATCGGCGTTGTGGATGACGTAGTCGAAATCGACGCCATCGATGCTGGCCGGCCGGACCGACAGCACCTGATCGGCCCCGACGCCGAAATGGCGGTCGGCCAGGAATTTGTAATGAGCGGAGGAAAGACGCGATTCGGACAGCGGCCCCCGGGTCTCGTCGAGCACCACGAAGTCGTTGCCTGCGCCTTGCATTTTGGTAAAGCGGATTCGCATGCGGCGATTATCGTCGCTGACGACGATGACGCCGTCGCCATAAAAGAAAGCAGAGTCGGCAACCCTGCTTCCTGTTTCATCATCAATAAAGCAGCAAGGCTCTCCCCGATTTCACGTCGGTGATATCGGCTGGCGTTGTGCCCTCGAGTGCCGGGCCAGTCGGCAGACCGAGAACCTTTTCGTCACCGAATAAATAGATGTATTTGCCCAACGGGTCGACTGCAGCGAGGTTGTAAGCGGGATTCACGATAGACGCAGCGCCATTCACCCACTTCCAAAGTTTTGTTATTGGATCCTGTGAATACTGACGGAGCCCCGAAACGTTGTAGTTCGCGCTGATAGAGAAAGTGGACGCTGCAATGACGAACATGAATTTCCCGCCCGGGTCCGATGCGACTTCGCCAGTATTCAAATAGCCTTTCGCTTCGTATCGGGTCAACACAAGGTCGTCTGCAGCCGAATACGCGAACTGAAGCTGATCTCCGGTTGCGAAAAGCGTCTTTCCATCGGACTGAAAGCTCATTCGCGACACCGGCCAATACAGTTTTTGCGGAACTAGCAATGCCCCGATTTGACCTGTCGCGACGTCTATCGGAAAAACGTCCATTTCGGTCGACAAATAACCGTGGACATACAAGCCAGTCCCCGCAGGATTCAAGACGCCTTCAAAAATTTTCACTCCGACAGGCCCATCGATAACCGTCGTCGTGACCGGCTGCCCACCGTCGTTCAAAGCGTGCGCATAGACGTGCGCCGTGTCGAACGAATACAACATCTTGCCGTTGGGATGGGCAATCAGTCGGGCTCCAATCGAGTTGATCTTGGCGTCGTCCGCGTCCGCGACAGCCGGGATTTCCTTCATGGAGCTCATTCGAAGTTCGCCGGTTTTTTCATCCACCAGAAAACTGCTGATTTGATTCGTGCCCGTTTGGAGCGCGTAGACCATGCTCTTGTACGGGTGCTTGGCCAGACCGATGTTCGTTGCAGCAGGCAGTCCGATGAGTTGCGTCTCGCCCAGGCTATCCCCGAACCTTATGACCGACTCGTCATAGGCAAATCGCTCGATGCTTCCGCTCATTTTGGCCAGATACGCGAACTTTGCGTCCGCAGCGCAGTTCACGATAACCGTGGTGACCGTGGCATTCGCAACGCCGGATCCGCCGCTGACACTGCAGGCCTGCGTCGGCAAATCGGGTTGGTTCGCCACTGACACCGCGTAGCTGGTTTTTTCTGTCACAGGCAGTGTGAACTGGAAGGTCTCGGTGCCTTTGGCTATGGACAATTCCTCGCCATTGTTCTTGAGGATCAGATCGGATCCCACATAGCCGACGATCGTGCCTGCGATCGTGAATTTCCCCAGTTCCGGCTCGACGATCGCTGGAGGGGTCGGGAGCTGAGTCCTGTCGCCACTGTTGAATATGACCGGTGGCGCGTCCACCCTGACCGGTGGCGCAACTTCTTGCGTTGCCTCTGTGTGGCTACCTCCGCAGGCCACCATGGCAGCAGCGACGGCAAGTCCCACTGCGGCACAACCCAAATATCTTTTCATCCCGATCCCACCCTTTTGGTTTGTTGAATTTTTCGTAGCACCGACTTCGGTGTCGCGAGACGCCATCGATAGATGCGTCCGGGCGGCATGCTGGGCACGGGAAAAATTCACAGGGGATGAAAGTTCGAATTGCCGTTAAACGCGCACGAAGCCCAACCTAGAGGGAACCAAACACAAAGATGGTGCGCATCAGAAATCGGCAAGAAAAGCACAGTTGCCCGTCTCTGCAGATAATCCCCGAATGCCAAGAACTTCCCAGCTGCTGCGCGAGCAGCGCCAGATCGCCCCGGCCCGGCCGGCTGCCACGATTCTTTTGCTGCGTGACACCGAGCTGGGCCTTGAGGTGCTCATGACCCGCCGATCGCCGAATGCACGCTTCGCACCGAACGCCTATGTTTTTCCGGGCGGAGGCGTGGACGAAGCCGATTCGAGCGTCGAGACAGTCGCAGTCGCCACCCGCCGAGCCGATCAGGACGACGAGCGGCTCACTTACGCAATAGCCGCGATTCGCGAAAGCTTCGAGGAAGTCGGAGTGCTGCTGGCGCGTCATGCAGACGGACGCTTGGTCACCTCGGCAGATATAGACAAACTCGACCGACTGTCCCGCCTGCCCGAGCAGTGCAGTCAATCCGGTCTCATGCTGGCAGCGGACACCGTTTTCCCGTTTGCACGCTGGACCGCCGACCTGACCTTGCCCCAACGCTATGACGTGCCTTTCGTGGTGGCTCGCATGCCGCCGGATCAAACAGCCGTGGCCGATGACAAGGAGCAGTTCGAAGCCGAATGGGTTCGGCCGGACGACGCACTCGCGCGTCACGCGGACGGCAAGTTCTCGATGATTTTTCCGACTATGCGGACTTTGCAAAAGCTCGCGAAGTTCAAGTCGGTCGATGAGGTCATGGCGGCGTGTTCCTCGCAGGTTCATCTGTGGGAAAGCACGCCTCGCGCCGGTCTGAAGGGCGGCAAGGAATCGCGCCATATGGAGGAAGATTTGCCCTACGGCGAACTCGCGCTGGTGAGCCCGGACGGGCAGATTTTTCATCCGCTCGACTGGCAGACCGAAGCGCCTGTATCGCTGCTCAAGAATGTGCGGCGCCTCACCGCACCCAATGCCGGTGTCATGACCGGCCCGGGCACCAACACCTACATCGTCGGCGACCGGGAAAGCGGATTCATCGTGATCGATCCCGGCCCGAACGACGCGGCGCATATCGCTCGCATCGTCGATGCAACCGAGGGTGATGTGCGGGCCATCGTTTGCACCCATTCGCATCCCGATCATTCGCCCGGAGCGCCGACGCTGAAGAATCTCTGTGCGACCAATCCCTTGATTTACGGAATCGCGTCGAAGCCGACATCCCGCGTCGACAGCCAGTTCACGCCCGATGTGGAGCTTGCAAATGGCCAGGACGTCGAGGTTCGACGATTCGAAGAGTCGCTTCCGATCACTCACACCCTGCGATGCATCTACACCCCCGGGCATGCGGCCAATCATCTGTGCCTGGTGCTGGTGGAAGACAACATACTTTTCTCGGGCGATCACATCCTTAACGGCAGCACCACCGTCATCAGCATGCCCGACGGCAACATGAACGATTACCTGAACTCGCTCGACCTGCTGCTCGCGGCATGCGACGAGTACGACATCGATTTCATCCTGCCCGCACACGGCTACGCAATGAACGCGGCGCGCAAGGTGATCACGCATCTGAAGGAACATCGCTTGAAGCGCGAGGCCAAGGTGATTGCCGCCATGCGCGCGAAGCCCGCAGGCTCGGTGGAAGATTGGGTAGCGATTGCCTACAGCGATACGCCGGAGAGGCTGTGGCCTATCGCCGCGCATTCGTTGCGTGCGCATCAGCAGCGGATCGAATTGCTGGGTCTCGTGTGACCCTGATGAATAAAAGTGTGAAGTCTGCCGATACGCCGGATTCTGTGCACCCGGGCTTTCTTGCGTCAGCCCGGATGTGACCGTCATTAATCTGGGCCGCCTGTCACCAGACGGCTCGGTGCTACCTACCCGCCAACTCTGCGAACCGCATCGACGCTGGCCTACTTGGTATTGCTGCGCGTAGAGATTGCCCGTTTCACCCGAACTGAATCGGCTCGTCTCTGTTGCTCTGATCCTCACCTCACGGTGGAGAGGTGTTACCTCCTACGCTGTCCTACGCAGTCCGGACGTTCCTCCAGTGCTTCCTTTCGGAAATTGCACCAGCGACGGCCTGGCAGACTTCACCCGTTTATTATCGGCGACTGCTTGATCAACACGAGCCCAGACATTTCATGATTCGCCTATCCGAACTCAAACTCCCGCTGGACCACGCGGAAGACGCCCTGCCGAAACTCATCGCCGCCACTCTCGGCGTGCCGCTTTCCGACATTGCCGACCATCACGTTTTCAAACGCAGCTTCGATGCCCGCAAGGCCGATCTGCTGCAGGTGTACATCGTCGATGTGACTCTTTCATCGTCGGCCGACGAGGCATCGATTCTCGCCAGACACGCGGGCAATTCCCACATCACGCCCGCGCCGGACATGTCGTATCGGCTGCCGGTAAAAGCACCGGCCGACTTGCCGCTGCGACCTGTCGTCGTCGGGTTCGGCCCCTGCGGGATATTCGCTGCGCTGTTGCTCGCGCAGATGGGCTTCAAACCGATCGTTCTGGAGCGCGGCAAAACCGTGCGTCAGCGCACTCGCGACACCTGGGGACTCTGGCGCAAGAGCGTGCTCGATCCCGAGTCGAACGTGCAGTTCGGTGAAGGTGGAGCAGGCACTTTTTCGGACGGCAAGCTCTACAGCCAAATCAAGGATCCGCGTCATCTTGGGCGTCAGGTGATGCACGAGTTCGTCAAGGCCGGCGCGCCACCGGAAATCCTTTACGTCGCTCGTCCGCACATCGGCACCTTCAAGCTCGTGAAAGTGGTCGAGAACATGCGCGAGCAAATCGTCGCGCTGGGCGGCGAGATTCGATTCGAGCAGAGGGTCACCGATGTACTGATCGAAGAGACCAGCAAAGGCAAACAGATTCGCGGCCTGACCGTGCTCAATCAGCAAACCGGCGCCTCGCAGGAACTCCGTGTCGATCATGTCGTGCTCGCGCTAGGCCACAGCTCGCGCGACACCTTCGACATGCTGCACCGGCGCGGCGTCTACGTCGAAGCGAAACCGTTCTCGATCGGTTTTCGCGTCGAGCACCCGCAAGGCCTGATCGATCGCGCACGCTGGGGCAAACATGCAGGCCACCCATTACTCGGCGCTGCCGATTACAAGCTGGTGCATCACGCGAGCAACGGACGCGCGGTGTACAGCTTCTGCATGTGCCCGGGCGGCACGGTGGTGGCTGCTACATCCGAGCCGGGACGCGTGGTCACCAACGGCATGAGTCAGTACTCGCGCAACGAACGCAATGCAAACGCGGGCATCGTCGTGAGCATCGACCCGTCGGACTATCCCGAAGGACCGTTGGCTGGAATCGATCTTCAGCGCAAGCTCGAATCGCATGCATTCGTGCTTGGCGGCAGCAACTATCACGCGCCAGGACAGCTGGTCGGCGATTTCGTTGCGGGACGCGCGTCGAAAGAATTGGGAAGCGTCACGCCGTCGTACAAGCCGGGCGTGGCTATAGGCGATTTATCGAGTGCGTTGCCGGAGTTCGCCATCACCGCCATGCGTGAAGCGTTTCCGGTTTTCGGACGAAAAATCAAAGGATTCGATTTGCACGACGCGGTGCTCACCGGCGTGGAAACGAGAACGTCGTCGCCGATTCGAATGAAGCGCGGCGACGACTATCAGAGCATCAATGTGCGCGGACTGTTTCCCGCTGGCGAAGGTGCAAGCTACGCCGGCGGGATCCTCTCAGCGGGAGTCGATGGCATCAAGGTGGCCGAAGCAGTGGCCAGAAGTTTTGCTTAGTACAGCAACAATCCCACGAGTCCGGTCGGGCTGGCCAAGGTAGTCGGAGCACCGCTTACCCACAGACTGTTCCGAGCTTGAACGATTCGGCGAGCCTGGCGGTCTTCCATCAGGAACAGGTCTCCATTGATCGGATGGATCGTAGCAATGCTTCCCCTGCCTGGCCTGTCGAAGGTGCCGTTTTCCGTCAGATAGCCATCGGCGCGGTGGATACTCCAGCGGCGGTGAACCGAATGGATGACTCCGGTAAACGAGTTGCCTATCGTGTACAGCATCCCGCCGTACGGATCGATCGCAATGTCGTCCAGATTGACTCCGTCGTACACGTTGATCGTCTTGACGAGACTCAGCTGGCCTGTAGCCGAAACTTGATATTCGCTGAGCGTCTGCAGATTGTTGTTGGCTGAATACGCAAACTTGCCGGCCGGATCGAACGCAATTTTCGAGATTCGTGCCGACGGGCTCGGTTGTGGGGATACCGCCTGAACTTCACCGTTGACGTCGAGCGTCAAAGTGACCAGCTTTCCGTCTATCGACCAGGCGTGGATGGTGCCGCGAGTCGATGTAAACCCGCCCACGTTCATCGCGATGCCCTGTATGACCGACATATAGCTACCGAGGTAGTTGGTCTTGCCCTGATAGGGCGCGCCGGTGCCATCGATGTGGTACTCGGTGATTGAATTATTTCCGGTAGCGACATACATCATCTTCCCGTTCGGATGAACCAGCAGTTCACGCCCGAACGCACCTATCGACTGCGAGAGTTGAGCAGTGCGGCTCAGGGCTCCAGTCAATTCGTCTACCTTGAAGGACGACAGCGTCGCCGAGCTGGCTGTGTACAGCACGCTCATTTGCGGATTTCTGGCGAAGGTCGCCGAGTACCCGCCCGCGTCTGCGCCGCCGATGCTGTACGAGGGGAAGAGCATCGATTGATCGCCGGTCCAGCGGTGAGCGACGAATCCGCTTTCGTAATCCATCGAACTGAACAGATAGCGCACGCCATAGGTACACATCACGCCCACGTTCGGCATCGAGGTGCCGCCGACGCCAGACGCACCGAAGGTGGCGAGGCAGTCTTGCGTGGGAGCAGCGCCGCCACTCTTCACGTTGATCTTGTAGTCCTGGCCTTCGGCAATCGGGGTTGCGAATTTGATTGCGTTGCTGCCACGTTCGATGGCCAGCTCCTCGCCGTTCATTTCGAGAACCAGTCCCTCGCCGACGTATCCGGAAAGGGTTCCCTTCACCCAGAACTTGCCGTCGATCGGCGCCGTGAGGTTGATCGCATCGATTCCATCCGGCGTGACTTCGCCACCGTTCAGGTTGCCTGAAGTGCCAGCGTTACCGGCTACCCCGCCATGTCCGGCACTACCGCCACTCCCGCCGCATGCAGTCATCACGACGCACGCCGCCACCATCAAAACTGCCTTCATCTTCGCCATCGAGTTCACTCCAAAATTAGCCGCAAAACCTTTCGCGAACGACTAGTTGGCGAAGGTACAAACGGCTTTTGAATTTCGAGCCGCCCAGCGATGGTGTCGGCCGTGAAACTTGATAGCGAAAAAAACTCCTAGCGACGTCGAATCGCGCACGAAGTACCGATTAAAGGAACGAGATTCGTCAGGAACCCTTCAGCCTTCGGATGAACGGGCGAAAAAAAGCCCCTCTTCAAGGGGCTGTGACTCGCCGGATCGGATCAGGCGGCTTGCAAAGCGGCAATCCGCTCTTCGATAGGCGGATGCGTCGCGAACAGCTTGCCGATGCTGCCGGTAATGCCCATCGCTTGTACCGTTTTGGGCAGCTCGCCGGCAGGTAGTCCACCGAGTCGAGCCAGAGCATTGATCATCGGCTGCTTGCGACCCATCAGCGATGCCGCTCCCGCATCGGCGCGGAACTCCCGATGGCGTGAGAACCAGGCCACGATCATCGCGGCGACGAATCCGAGAAGGATGTCGAGGACGATAGTGGTCACGTAGTAGCCGATGCCGGGACCGCTGTTGCGATCGTCCTTGCGCAGGAAGCTGTCGACTGCGTAGCCGATCACGCGGCTCAGGAACACCACGAACGTGTTCATCACGCCCTGGATCAGCGTCATGGTGACCATGTCGCCATTGGCAATGTGCGCAATTTCATGCCCGAGAACCGCTTCGATTTCTTCGCGGGTCATGCCTTGCAGCAGTCCTGTCGATACCGCAACCAGCGACGAGTTCTTGAACGCGCCGGTGGCGAATGCGTTGGGCTCGCCGTCGAACACGCCAACTTCCGGCATGCCGATTTGCGCTTGTGCAGCCAGCTTGCGGACCGTCTCCACGATCCACGCTTCGTCGGCGGTTTGCGGCTGGTCGATCAATCGGACACCGGCGCTCCATTTGGCGACTGGCTTGCTGATCAGCAGCGAGATGATCGCGCCGCCGAAGCCCATCACGAGCGCGAAGCCGAGCAACGCAGTCAGGTTGAGTCCGTTGGCGGTAAGAAAGCGGTTGACGCCAAGCAGGCTGGCGACGATGCCCAGCACCGCGACAACCGCGACGTTGGTCAATATGAATAAGAGGATGCGTTTCATGTGGCTCTTTCTGGATTCAAGAAAAATCGGTCAAGGGTCATTCAGGACGGATCTAACGATTTCCTGACGCTTTATTTGCGGGTTTCAGATGCTTTATCAAGCCTCTGGTTCCCGGCAATTTGTTATGACATGCGCCAGGGAAGGGTTTCACCACCGCGCAATGGCTTGAGCACTGTCTCGCCAAAAGGCACGGTTTCAGGGACGGTCCAGTTTTCGCGCACCAGCGTGATGGTGCTGTTGTTATAGGGGAGACCGTAAAAATCGGGGCCATTCCTGCTTGCGAATGCTTCGAGGCGATCTAGCCTACCCACTGAGTCGAAGGCCTCGGCATAGAGTTCAATGGCCGTGAGCGCTGTGTAGCAGCCCGCACAACCCATTGCATGCTCTTTCAGATGCGCCGCATGGGGCGCACTGTCGGTGCCGAGGAAAAATTTGTTGCTACCGCTGGTAGCGGCGTCCACCAGTGCCAGGCGATGCGTCTCGCGCTTGAGCACCGGCAGGCAGTAGTAGTGCGGGCGAATGCCGCCGGTAAAGATCGCGTTGCGGTTGTAGAGCAGATGGTGCGCAGTAATAGTGGCTGCGGTGAAATCATCGGCGCCGGACACGTACTGCGCGCCTTCCCGGGTGGTCAGATGCTCGAACACGACTTTAAGCTCCGGAAAATCCTTGCGCAGCGGAATCATCACCTGGTCGATGAAAGCCGCTTCGCGATCGAACAGATCGATTGCTGGATCGGTGACCTCACCGTGGATCAGCAGCAGCAGGCCGTGCTTTTGCATGGCTTCGAGTGTCGCGTAGGTTTTGCGGATGTCGGTGACGCCCGCATCGCTGTTGGTGGTGGCGCCGGCTGGGTATAGCTTCAGCGCGACGACGCCCGCTTCTTTCGCTCGAGCGATTTCCTCGGGAGGCAGTTTATCGGTCAGGTACAGCGACATCAGCGGCTGGAAATCGGAACCGGCAGGTACTGCGGACAGGATTCGCTGCTTGTATTCCAGCGCCAGTGCCGCGGTCGTCACTGGCGGCTTGAGGTTCGGCATGATCAGCGCCCGCCCCATCTGACGTGCCGACGCCGGAACGACCGCGCTCATGGCCGCACCGTCGCGGACATGAAGATGCCAATCGTCGGGGCGGATGATGGTGATGGATTGCGTGGAGGAGGATTTCACGAAGGAAGGGGCTGTCGTCTGGCTCATGCAGGCATTTTCGACGATAGATCTGCCGGTTTAGGTTAAACCTGACGAAATGCCGGGTCGGGATCGAGGGCGTAATGTCTCGACCACTCGAAATTTATCCGGGTCCGTGGGATGCACCTCGATCACATCGATCTGCGCGATCCATTCTGCCGGTACATGTCCCTTGATGGCGATCTCGGCGTTCCTCTTCGTGCCTGGATACGCGTAGTGGACGTCGAACCAGTTGCTGTAGGTCGGGCTGAGTTTGTCGGGGCACTTGAGGATGTAGCGATACCCACGTGCCTGCTTTTCTCCACCGTTCCCCGAACCCTGGGAATAAAACTTGCCCCTTTCCAGATCGCGTGTGAACGAGACGAACGCAGACTGGCCCGAGCCCCCTCCCAAATGCCTGCTCATCGATTCGTCGGTGCCTCGCGGCGCAAAACCGGTTGCAAGAATCACTTCTGGCGGACGCGAATCGCCTCTTGCGATATACCGTGGAATGTTCTCGGCGAGGATAGGCTTCACTTCCGTATCCGGGTTCGAGACAACGCTCAAGCGCGCGTTGGAACCCGGCTTGGATAACGAACTCTCCGACGGAGAGAGCGTCGTCCTCGATTCGGAAGGAGTTTTCGTCATGACCAGATCGTCGCTGGGAAACTTCGCTCCCTTGAAAACTTGCCTGACGAATACGGTGCGCGAGTCCGGAGTTGCAGCTACCGTTCTATGCGGCGACCGAGTTGCCAAAAGACTGGAGAAATGCCGCGACACCGTGTTTTTGAATCGATTCCGAACGTCGCCCGCAAGATTGGCGAAATACTTGTACGGTCCACGACTTTGCATGGAAGATCTGGCGAGGCTCGGCGCAACGAACATCAGCGCGAACTCGCCGGTCGCCTGAAACAGCATCAAGGCATCCCACGCGTAATCGGAGTCGGATTTGTTTTTCACATCGGCGAAGCCGCGATCGGCGTCGAACTGGAAAAACCCGGCACGGGTCAAGTAGTCCGAGAAGTCGCTGTTCATCAAGGCAAGGTCGGCCTTGGAAGCTCGCCTAACACCCAGGTTCAGGTCCATCAGCAGTTCCGCCGTATCCAACTCCCTGAGTTGATCGCTCGTGAATCGTGCAAGCAGCTCCAGGACTTTTCTGAACGCAGGCAGCAGATCCTGTGCGCGCAAAAAGTCCATCTGCAAGACCAGAGAATGCGCAACGTCGACTCGATATTGCCAAAAGAGGGTGCGACCCACATCTCCCGCCTTTTCGAAAATAGACAGGCGATATTCGGGCGGGAAATGGGAAAGGTTGCGCGCGAAAAAATCGATTCTGTCTTCTTTCCCCATCGAATCCGCGTGGCTCATCATTTTCGAAAAGGCAACGTGGCTATCCGCGTCCTGGAGGGTGGCAATCTGCGACGCAGCGGACGCAAAAGCGTTGATGGCTTCCTGACCAGACGATTCGCATGCCGCACTGAGCGATTTATCGAATGCCGCAAGCCGATTCGATTCATGTAGAGATGTCGACTCCATGAGCAGGGTGTTGAGCGTGCAGCCGCCATCGCTCCGCTTGGGATAGTCGACCTGCTTGCGTGTTTCGAATCTGGTTTTCGCCGGATGGTTGATCGGCGGCATTCCCTTGATGCCTTTCTCGACCCAGGCATCCGTAGTGATCGTGACGACTACATGCTTGACTGTGCGTATAGAGCCGAGGATCGAATCGAACGCCTGTATCTGACTGTCTTTCGGCAAATCATGAAGCTGTTGGATCAGCACCTCCATCGGCTCGGCCTTGTGTGCCACAGGCAATGTGTTGACCTCTTTCAGGGCCTCGTTGAATGCTGTGAGCCGCTCTGCGCGAGGGAGCATGCCGACAGTCGAGCACGCCCTCGTCAAAAACTCCGATTTCTCCTTGTCCGGCAAGCGAGATGCCGCCTTCACCAAGGATCGGAGCGAAGCCAATCGCTCCGGCTCGTCAATGTTCCACAACTCGCCTGTGAGGTTGATCAGGTGAGACTTCAGCGCCGGTGCATCGAGCGTTCCTGCATCGAGCAATGTGTGGAGCAAGTCCTTGCGACGACCGAACGCCAGATCGGAAAAAGTCCAGCTGAGAAGATCGAGCACCGGCTTTTTCGAAGCGCTATCGAGCGTCTTTAATTGATGAACGAGATAGTTGACCGCAAACCATCGATCCGACATACGGACCGAAACAACTTTCGACGAAAGCATGGCAAGAACCGCCGTCCTGTCGGCGCTTTCGGTCTTGGCATCCACCAGCATCTCGAACGCCTTGTAGCGATCGACCTCCGGAAGGGCTTCAAGCCGATCGGCCATCTCAGTCAAGTCGGTCAGGCTGTACGCAGCCCCTTCACTCGGACAGAGGTCCGACAGACGTACCGAAAACCCTTCCAGGGGTGACAGCGCTGCAAATGCGATGTCATCCACAGCCTTGAGCGTTGCCTCCTCGGCAAGCCAGCCGATGTACTCGTCTATAGGCGCCTGAGAGGCTTTCTCGTCGGCTTGGTGAAGCTTGATCTGCACGTTCAACTCGATTATTTTTTTCCAGTGCCATGGTTTGAGTGCACTGAATTCGTCGCGCATGGCAATCAAATCGGTGACGCCCCCCTTTGCAGCGTCGACTTTCGATTGCAGACCGGAGATGTCCGGCTTGCGCGCTTCGATCTGCTCACGCTTGAGGATGAGCGGAACACGCGTTTTTTTGTACTCGTCGATTCTTTGCGGCGAGTGGTCTGTCATACGCTTGCGGCGACCGAGTCGAGCTTCTGGCGTGTCATGCGGTACAGCAGACGGCGTCTTGTGACGCAACGCGGTCGATGCAGTGGGCTTGACCACCGAGGTACGGATCGCCTCGAACGCGAGCACCTCACCGAACGGCATCCCGATATCTTTAGAGAAACGCGCCCGGCATGCCTGCCAGAGGTCTTCCTTGAACAGATTGCTCATGGTGACCCGGATGCCCCAGGTGTTGTCGCGAATTTGCCTGGCGAGTTTTCCTCGAGCGTCGATCAACTGGATGTTGCCAGTCTGGTAGTGCTGAATGTCGTCGGTGTATCGCCAATAATTTTTCTCGGCACTCGCGTGCGCGGCGCGTGCTTGTTCTGTCTTTTTTTTCAGATCGTCATGGCTCGCGGCAAAAGACGGAAGCACATTGGCATCTGCGTTAGCACTCATCACCGCAAGCTCGTTCGTCGCCTTGTCAATCTTGCGCTGGTAGTGTCTCCGCTCTTTGAGTATCTGCAGGTTGGTTTGCAGGTAGGTCAAATCTTCATCGATGTGGATGTATGTACCGGACGACCTCGTCATTGCAACTACGGTGAACCCGGACACGATCTTGGGCGCATGGACTATCGCAGCATCGATCAGGCGCACTTCTTCACGACCGTAAAGCGTGCCGAGTTCGCGCAGCTCGGTGCGTTTGAACCTCGCGGCATCGACCTGAAGAAGCTTTGCCAGCCGATCTGCGTCGCCTTTGTCCGGCGATGCAGCAACAGCAAGGATTTCCTTTGCATTGCGATCGATCAATCGATCGAACTCCGCGTCCGATAGCGAGTCCCTGTCCATCTGCGCAAACCCGATCAGGCGATCGACCGCGACTTGTGCGTTCGGCAAATAGTTCTTGGGCGAGAACGCTCGATCGACCGCATTCAGCGCGCGTTGGTGACGAAGGATTTCCTGACTTTTGTCGTACTGATCCTGGTTGCACGCTTTCTCCAAAGCCTCCTGCTCGGAGAGCTTGTACTGTGCCTTCGACAGGTCGATCCCCAGTTTGCGAAGCGTGGGCGCAAATACATTTTTCACACGTCGCGAATATTTGGCCTGTGCAGAGCTCCCAAAATGGTCCTGCGCGAATTCGCCCAGCTCGACCAGCCCGGACTCCGGCACGACACCAAATTTTTCTTCCAGTTGTCGATATTTGCGCAACACAGCCCGTGCGACCGACTTGGTGTCTTGCCAGTTCATGGTCGCCTTGGTCAGCGGTGCCATGAGCGGTGCAATGATCGGCGCGATCAGTTTGGCCAGCGGCATCAAGCCCACGGACGCGAGCGCCGCGCCAACCCCAATGCGCGCGACCATCTGCACGCTGATCGTTGCGAGCGTCATGACAGCCAGCATCTGGATGCGATCGTCGATGGCCATGACCTCCTGGAATTCACGATTGTTTTTGAGCTGTTCCAGCAATTGCGCGGTGAGCTGGTCGCTCAGCGCCCTGAGCATTTCATCGGTGGCTGGCCGGTCATTCGTCGGGGCGCCCGAGCGATCGATGCGGCTCTTCAAAATCGCCTCGAGGTCGGCCAGGCATTTGCTGCATTGCGCCATCAACGCGGAATGATCGGGTTCGCCGGAACCGGGAGCGACACCTTTGCCGAAGAATCCGAAGTCGGCGGCGGGCTTGGTGATGGCGCGCATCACCGTGCGATTGGCGCCAAGCGCGGATTGCTGCAGCGCGTTCGACAGCCCCTTGATTTCCGGATCGCTCATCGCGCCGCACGACAGCGCATTCGTAACAGGAATTTCCGCGCCGATGACTGGAATCAGATATCGAAACGGCAGACGAAGAATCTGTGCCGGTATGGCGGCCAGCATGGCGTCGAACGAGCTACCCCAATGCACTCTGTCGATGTTGTCCACGCCGGCTGCAATGAGCAGCTTTTTGGCATCTTCGTGGTTCAGGTGCTGCAGCGAGAAACGGGACAGATCGTTGAGCAAGGAGCGAAAGCTGCTGGCTGGACGCTGGTATTTTTTGTACTGTGAATCGACCGACTTCTGCATGGCACTTAGTTCGTCGCCACTCAGATATTCGGAAGGTGGGGGCAGGTTCCCCACCGGTCTGCCGGGAGCGAACGCCTCACCCGGTTCGCGCGCGGAACTTGCGATTACATCGCAGAACGCATCTATGAAGTCGACATTCAGCTCGCTCGTCGCGCCGCAGGAATCATTAGCCGATACGACTGGTGCCGGTAGACATGAAATTTCTGACGCGTGAGTGATCGAAGCGGGGGACGAGAAGTGCAGTGCGGGCTTCAATATCCCGATGGACGACTGAGAAGGCGAAAACGGAAGAAGCGAAGACAGAAGAAATCCTTGTTGTACTTAACGGCGCGCCCTTCTCGTATTTGTGAACGACAGGCGCGGATTGGTAGTGACAAGCGATTTCTCTTTGTTCCAAAAAAAAGGGTGCCCGTCAGAAAACGGACACCCTTGTTCGGGTCTTGCGAAAAATCTGAAAGATTAGTGCGCGAGGATCTTGTTGAGGAAATCTTTGGTACGCGGCTGACGTGCTTCGGGATGATTGAAGAAGTCGTCCTTGGTGCAGTCTTCGAGGATCTTGCCGCCCACGTCCATGAAGATGACCCGGCTGGCGACCTTGCGTGCGAAACCCATTTCGTGCGTGACCACCATCATGGTCATGCCTTCTTTGGCCAGGCTCATCATGACTTCCAGCACTTCGCCGACCATTTCAGGATCGAGCGCCGAGGTGGGTTCGTCGAACAGCATCACGATCGGATCCATGCACAACGCACGGGCGATTGCCACGCGCTGCTGCTGACCGCCGGACAGCTGGCCCGGAAACTTGTCCTTGTGTGCGAGCAGGCCCACGCGATCGAGGTATTTGGTGCCGAGCTTCTTCGCTTCGTCGACCGAGCGGTTGAGCACCTTGATTTGCGCAATGGTCAGGTTTTCCATGACCGACAGATGGGGGAACAGCTCGAAATGCTGGAACACCATGCCGACCCGGCTGCGCAGCTTGGGCAGATTGGTCTTGGGGTCGTGCACTTTCACGCCGTCGACCGTGATCTCGCCCTTCTGGAACGGTTCCAGCGCGTTGATCGTCTTGATGAGGGTGGACTTGCCGGAACCGGAAGGTCCGCAAACAACCACCACTTCACCCTTGTTGATGGTGGTGGAGCAATCGGTCAGCACTTGAAAGGTGCCATACCACTTGGATACGTTTTTGAGTTCGATCATTTTTTTCTCCGCTCAGCGAATGATGGCGATCTTGCGGTGCAGTCTCTTGACCAGCACCGAAAGTGCAAAACAGATGATGAAGTAGACGACCGCAGCCAGCAGATAGGCCTCGATCGGACGTCCGTAGTTCTTGCCCGCGGTCTCGAAGCCCTTGAGCATGTCGTTCGCGCCGATGGCGTAAACCAGCGACGTATCCTGGAACAGGATGATGGTTTGCGTGAGCAGAACCGGCAGCATGTTGCGGAAGGCCTGCGGCAGGATCACCAGCTTCATGTTCTGGCCGTAGCTCATGCCCATCGCCATGCCGGCAGATACCTGCCCACGCGGAATCGACTGGATACCGGCTCGCATGATTTCGCTGAAGTACGCGGCTTCGAAGGCCACGAACGTGATGATGGCCGATGGCTCAGCGCCGATGGGACGACCGATGAAGGTCGGCACCAGCAGGAAGAACCACAAGATGACCATGACCAGCGGGATGCTTCGCATGCCGTTGACGTAGATGGTGGCGGGAACCACCAGGATTTTGTTGCCGGACAGACGCATCAACGCGAGGACAGTGCCGAAGATCACGCCGCCGATCGTGGACACCACGGTCAGAAAGAACGTGAAGTACAGACCGCTCAGCACGAAGTTCTTGATGACGTCCCAGTTGTAGAAACTAAAGTCGAGATTCATTTAATGACCTCCGCCGCTGCTGGCCACGATGAAACCGGGCACGCGCATGCGTTTCTCGATCAAGGCCATCAGGCGGTTGATCGCAAACGCGGAAATCACATAAAGGACGGTCACTGCAAGGTAGATTTCAACGCCGCGCGAAGTTTCTTCCTGCGCCTGCATGGCGAACATCGTGAGTTCCGTCACCGACACGGCAAACGCGACCGACGAATTCTTGAAGATGTTCATCGTCTCGCTGGTAAGCGGCGGAATGATGATCCGGAACGCCATCGGCAGGATCACGTAGCGGTAGTACTGGGCCGTCGTGAAGCCCATTGCCATGCCGGCATAACGCTGGCCCTTGGGAAGCGCCTGAATACCCGCGCGAACCTGCTCGGCAATCCGGGCCGATGTGAACAGTCCCAGCGCGAGCACCACGAGCACGAAGCTCGGCACCCCCTTGAGCACGGGAAAGATCGCCGGAATCACGTGGTACCAGATGAAAATCTGCACCAGCAAAGGAATATTTCGGAATAGCTCGACCCAGGCGTTGGCGAACCGGGCCCAGAAGACGCTGTTGGGCAGGGTGCGAACCGTGCCGATGATGCCTCCGATAACGAGGGCGACTATCAGCGACAGGACGGCGACCGAAACGGTCCATCCCCAGGCCGACAGCATCCACTGCCAATACGTGGGGTACTTGCCCCCCGGGTCTTCTAGAAAGACCTCCCACCGCCAACTCATGGCCATACAAGCTCCTCTGTTTGATTACTTTTTGGATATCTCAACGCACGATAAGCAACAAGCAAGTTCCGTGCGAAAACAAAAGCCCGCCAGAGAACGGGCGGGCTTTCGTTGCTGGATTGGCCGGGAGTTTACTTCTTCGCGTAGTCTTCCATGGGCTTGTCGTTCGGAGCTGCCCAAGCTGCCTTGGTTGCGTCGCTCAGGGGCAGACCCACCTTGGTATTTGTCGGGGGAATTGGTTGCATGAACCACTTGTCGTACAACTTGGCCAGGCTGCCGTCGGCAATTTGAGCCTTGATGCTGTTGTCGACCGCAGTCTTGAATGCCGTGTCGTCCTTGCGCATCATGCAGGCGATGGGTTCGACCGACAGAACTTCACCGACGATCTTGAAATCGGCGGGTTTTTGCGATTTGGAGATGTTGCCGGCCAGAATCTGACCGTCCATCACGAACGCATCGGCGCGGCCGGATTCGAGCAGCAGGAAGCTGTCGGCGTGGTCCTTGCCGAAGACTTCCTTGAAGTCGACGTTGTTGGCGCGCTCATGCTTGCGCAGGGTTTGAACCGAAGTCGTGCCGGTGGTGGTTGCAATCGTCTTGCCGGTCAGATCGGCAATCTTGGTGATGCCGGAATTGGCCTTCACCGCAATGCGAACTTCTTCGACGTAGGTGGTGATTGCAAAGCTCACGTCTTTTTGACGCGCTGCGTTGTTGGTCGTGGAGCCGCATTCCAGATCGACGGTGCCGTTTTGCACCAGGGGAATACGGTTCTGGGAGGTCACCAGCTGGTAGGTCACCTTGATGGGAGCCGACAGACCAAGCTGCTTTTGCAGATCGGAAATAACTTTTTCGGCCATCTCGGTGTGGAAGCCGACATATTTGCCGCCGCCGAGGGTGTAGGCCAGTGCGCCTGACGAATCGCGAACACCCAGCGTGATAGCGCCGGAAGACTTGATCTTTGCAAGGGTGTCGTTCGCTTGTGCAAATGCTCCGCTTGTGGCGAGGGCGGCAACTGCGAGTGCCAGGAGGTGCTTCTTCATATAGTTTCCTTGTGTGAAAGGATGGTTAAGAAAATCGAAAACAAGATACTACTTTTTGAAACGCGGAAGAACAACGGAGTAACCCTCTAGAGCGGTACCTGATCCGTTGGATATTTCCAAAAATCGCGAAGTAAATAACTGCGGGGGAGATTCAATGCGGTGTTGCGCGGCGGTATGGGCTTGAGGAACCAGCGGTCGTAGATCGGATATATCTCGCGGGAAAAAATCAACCGGCGCAATTCGTCGTCGGCGATTTTCTTGAATTCCGGATCGTTCTTCGGAAGCATGATCGCCAAGGGTTCGGTCGTGAGGAACTTGCCCACGATCTTCAGCTTGCCGGGTTCGCGTCTGTTGGCAGCCAACCCGTACAGCAGCACGTCGTCCATCGCGAAGGCATCGGCTTCGCCCTTCTCGACCATTTCGACCGCGCGCGAATGATCGGGCGCCTCGACTATCTTTATATTTAGCAGCCGCTCTTTGTTCGCCTGAATCACCGCCTTGAGCGGAGTCGTGCCGGTTGTCGATACCAGCGTCTTTCCCGACAGATCGTCGATCTGCTCGATCTTGCTGTCGGCGCGAACCATCAGTCGCGCGCCGGTAATGAAGTGGGGAATCGTGAACGCCACCTTCTGGCGACGCTCGGCGTTATTCGTGGTGGAGCCGCATTCCATGTCGGCCTTGCCCTGCTCGATCACGCTGATCCGATTCGCGGGCGTCACCTGCACCAGCTCGACCGGCATGCTTTTCATACCCATCTTCTGGCGAACCACCTCGGCAATCTTCAGGCAGAGATCGACTGCGTAGCCCATCGCTCTCTTGTTTTCATCGACGTAAGAGAACGGAATCGACGATTCGCGGTGCGCGATGACCAGAGCGCCGCCTTCGCGAATCCGGTTGAGCACTGCCGATTGCGCCGGGGCACCTTCGGCGGCGTGGACCGATGGAAGAACCGCAGCGAGCGCGACCACGCATGACATCAGTCGAGTCATGTGCAGTCCCCTCCGTGGTGCGCAGCCCGATGCGCTCGCTCGCTTTTTATTCATTCAGTCTCCTCCTAAGCACTCTTTGTGCCCGCGCCGATTTTTATCGGCTTTGCGGGATGGCGTTTCGTCTAAAACCCGTGTCGGGGTTTCAGCGCGGCTGCGTCAGCATTTCCGGAATCAGCAGCGCCTCGACCTGAGCGCGGGTCATGATGCCCAGCGATTCCGCCACCTCATCGATAGGCAATCCGGTCGCAATGGCAGTCTTGGCGATCAGGGCCGCCTTCTCGTAGCCGATGATCGGATTGAGCGCGGTCACCAGAGTCACCGATTCGCGAACCCGTTTGGCCAACAATTCACGATTCGGCTCGATACCTGCGACGCAGTTGTGTTGCAGAGTCAGACAAGCGCGACTCAAGTGCTCGATGCTCTTGGACAGACTCCATCCCATGATCGGCTCGAAGGCGTTGAGCTGAAGCTGTCCGGCTTCGGACGCCATGGTCACTGTCATGTCGTTGCCGATGACTTCGAACGCCACCTGGTTCACCACTTCGGGAATCACCGGATTCACCTTGCCGGGCATGATGGACGAGCCAGCCTGACGGGCGGGCAACTTGATGTCTCCGAAGCCGGCTTGCGGTCCGCTGGAGAGAAGGCGCAAGTCGTTGCAGATCTTGCTCAGCTTGGTGGCCACGCGTTTAAGAACGCCCGAGAGTTGAACGAATGCGCCGGTGTCCTGAGTCGCTTCGACCAGGTTGCCCGCCTTCTCGACCGGCACGCCGCTTTCTTCCGCCAGATATTTGCACGCGAGCTCCGAGTACCCGAGCGGCGCATTGATGCCGGTTCCGATCGCGGTCGCCCCCAGATTGATCTCCTGAATCAGCGCGCGAGCTTCCCGAACCCGCAGCTCGTCTTCGCCGATCATCACTGCGTAGGTGGAAAACTCCTGACCCAGCGTCATAGGCACCGCGTCCTGCAACTGGGTGCGGCCGATTTTCAGGATGTCCTTGAATTCGAATGCCTTGGCTTCGAATCCCTCGCGAAGAATCGCCATCGATCCTAGCAACCTGTCGATAGCGAACCAGAGCGCCACGCGCATGGCCGTCGGGTACACATCGTTCGTGCTCTGCGATGCGTTCACGTGATCGTTGGGATGCAGCACGTCGTAGCGGCCTTTTTCGAATCCCAGTTTTTCGAGCGCCCGATTCGCGATCACCTCGTTGGCGTTCATGTTGGTCGAAGTACCGGCACCGCCCTGAATGACATCGACCACGAATTCCTGGTGCAGCTGGTCGTTGATCAGGTCATCGCAAGCCAGCTTGATCGCGTTGGCGCGTTTTTCATCGAGAGCACCCAGATCGACGTTGGCGCGAGCCGCCGCTTTCTTGACGTAGCCGAGTGCGCGAATCAGATCGGGCATGGCCGAGACTGTCGTGCCCGAGATGGGAAAGTTCTCCACCGCTCGAGCCGTGTGCACGCCCCAATAGGCGTTTCCGGGGATTTGTTTCTCACCCAAAAAATCATGCTCGATGCGAATGGCGGTGCTCATTTCTGTTCCATTTGTTGTGACGTGCTGCACTGTAGAACTCGCTTCGGTTTGCCGCCAATGCTGTTTGATCGGCAGGTTATGCATGAAATTAATAACGTTGCCCGGCCCCCTTTTGCGGTGGCAACGCCGACAGGTAATCCCAAAGCGACTGAACCGTGCCCTTGGATTTCTCTTTTCCGACAGGCTTTTGCCGGTACATACGGATCTCCATGTCCAGCTCCATCGACGGCCCGCTGGACGCAATCGCGCTGACAAGTTTTTTAGCGCGAAGCTCTTTGCGGACTGCAGATTGCGGAAGAAACGCAACGCCGTGCCCCTCCATCGCCATCGCTTTCAAACCTTCCGCCATGTCGGTTTCGTAAATTCGATCCAGGTGCACCGGTGCCGGAGCGTCTTTCAAAATGAGATCGACCACGCCGCCCAGGTACGCACCGGGCGCGTATCCCAGATACGGCAGCGGCTGGCCCGCCTTGCCGGGCAGGCGATACATCGGCTGCCCTTCGCCGTCGGGCTTCACATACGGCGCGACCAGTTCCTGACCCAGCACCAGCATTTCGTATTTGTCGGCATCGAGCTGGAACGGTTGTGCGGTGTGGAAGTAGGCAATCAGCAGATCGCAGTTGCCTTCCATCAGCCGCACGACTGCATCGTGAACGTTCAGCGCGATAAGCCGGCTTTTGATCGGGCCGAACTTTTCGCGCAGGCCCGACACCCAGGTGGGGAAGAAAGTGAAGGCGAGCGTGTGCGGCACCGCGAACTCGATCACGTCCTTGCCGACGCCACCATGACCGCGCAGCATGGCGCGGGTGGTCTGGATCGTCTGAAGAATTTCGAGGGACTGGTTGTAGAGGGTTTCGCCTGCTGCAGTCAGACGCGCAGGGTAGGAGCTGCGATCGACCAGATCGGCGCCGGCCCAGGCTTCGAGAGCCTGGATGCGGCGCGAGAATGCGGGTTGCGTGACATGTCGCAGTTGCGCAGACCGACTGAAACTGTGGGTTTCAGCAAGACTGACGAAGTCTTCCAGCCATTTGGTTTCCATCGGGGCATTATGCGCAACGCGGCCGTTCCTGACGACAGCGCAACCCGACTGCGACCCTTATTCGGAGCTTTGCTGCAACGCCCACATCGATGCGTACCGACCCTGCATTGCCAGCAGTTGCGCGTGCGTGCCGCGCTCGATTACCCGCCCGGCCTCGAGCACCAGAATCTCGTGCGAATCGACGATGGTCGACAGCCGATGCGCAATCACCAGCGTCGTCTTGTTGCGTGCTGTCGATTGCAGTTCCGACTGGATGGCTCGCTCGTTGGCCGAATCGAGCGCCGAGGTCGCCTCGTCGAAGATGACGATGGGCGGATTCTTGAGCAGGGTGCGCGCGATGGCGACGCGCTGTTTTTCGCCGCCGGAGAGTTTCAGTCCACGCTCGCCCACCATGGTGTCGTACCCCAGCGGCGTGCCCTCGATGAAACCGTGGATCCGCGCAGCGCGTGCTGCTTCTTCGATTTCTTCCTTCGTGGCGCCAGTGCGTCCATAAGCGATGTTGTAGCGCACCGTGTCGTTGAACAGCACCGTGTCCTGCGGAACAATGCCTATCGATTGCCGCAGACTCGCCTGGGTGACGTCGCGAATGTCTTCGCCGCCGATGGTGATCCTGCCGTCCTGGATGTCGTAGAAGCGATAGAGCAATCGGGCTAGAGTCGATTTACCGGAACCGGAAGGCCCGACCACCGCCACTGTTTTACCGGCAGGAATCTCGAAGCTCACATCGTGAAGAATCGGGCGCGCAGCTTCGTATGCGAAGTTCACATGCTCGAATCGAACTGCCTGATCGGGATTCGCCAAGGGCTTCGCCTCTGGCTTGTCCTGCACCTCGCGCTCGCGCTCCATAAGCGAGAACATCTTCTCCAGATCGGCCAGGCTCTGTTTGATCTCACGGTAAATGACGCCGAGGAAGTTCAGCGGAATGTAGAGCTGGATCATGAACGCGTTGATCATCACCAGATCGCCCAGCGTCATGCGTCCATCGACCACGCCGGCAGTCGCGCGATACAACATGGCCACCAACGCTGCCGAGATGAGCAACTGCTGCCCGGTGTTGAGCATGCTGAGCGTGTTCTGGCTCTTGATGGCGGCTTTCCGATACCGCTCCAGGCTTTCGTCGTATCGGAGCGCTTCGAACTTCTCGTTGTTGAAATACTTCACGGTCTCGTAGTTCAGAAGCGAATCGACCGCGCGGGTATGAGCCTTCGAATCGAGCTCGTTCATCACCTTGCGAAACTGGGTGCGCCATTCGGTGACGATGACCGTGAACGAGATGTACACCACGAGCGCAAAAATCGTGATCCAGGCGAACCAGACGTCGAATTTCACCGCCAGATAGACCAGCACCATGGTCACTTCGATCAGCGTGGGAACGATGCTGTATAGCGAATACGAAATAAGCGAATGCACCCCGCGTGTGCCGCGTTCGATATCGCGGGTCATGCCGCCGGTCTGGCGCTCAAGATGGAATCGCAGACTCAGCGCATGCAGATGCTCGAACACTTTCAGCGAAATGCTTCGGGCCGCGCCTTCGGTGGCTTTCGCAAAAACGAGTTCGCGCAGTTCGGTGAACAGCGAAGTGGACAGTCGAAGCAGACCGTATCCGAGGAGGAGCGCCATCGGCACGACCAGCAATGCACGCGGATCGCCGGGTTTGATGGTCATGGTGTCGACCAGCGTTTTCAGCAGGATCGGCACGCCCACGTTGGCGAGTTTGGCGCCCACCATGAAGGCTAGCGCGGCGAAAACCCGCCATTTGTATTGCCACAAATAGGGAAACAGGCGCGACAGCGTGTGCCAGTCGGACTTGGCTGGGGGGGTGTTTGCGCCATTGGCGGCAGACGGGGGTATGGACAGTGAAACGTCACCACTTCGGCGCATCGGGGAAAATCTCTTCTGTTTGTTATTTCAGAGATTGTGCCCATGTCCGCAGATTCAAGCGCCAACCCTCCCCGGAACACCGTCCAGACCGCCCAGTTGCCCACCGACGCGGAGCTGGTCCTGAAGGTGATTCCAATGCCGGGCGACGTCAATCAGAACGGCGATATCTTCGGCGGATGGGTCATGGCACAGGTCGATCTGGCCGGATCGGTACTGCCAGCGCGGCACGCTCGTGGACGTATCGCCACCGTGGCGGTGAACGAATTCATCTTCAAGCAGCCGGTTCGCGTGGGCGATCTGCTGTCGTTCTTCTCGAAGATAGAGCGGGTCGGCCGCACGTCGATGACCGTCAAGGTCGAGGTGTTCGCCGAGCGCGTCGCGACGCAGGGGCACTACACCAAGGTGACCGAAGCCCTGGTGACTTACGTCGCCATCGACAACCAGGGCAAGCCACGCGAAGTCGATCCGAAACCCGCGAAAGCCTGATCAGACTTTCGAGAAATCGGGCTTTCGTTTTTCGACGAAGGCCGTGAAAACTTCCTTGGCCGCCGGTTCGCGCAGCATTCGCCCGAAAGTTTTGATCTCGTCGGAAATCGTCTGAAGCACCTGCGACTGCGTGTGCTTCTTCATCAATTGTTTGGTCTCGATGATCGACATCAGCGGTTTCGCAGCAAGCTTGCGGGCCTGCTGTTGAGCGAGCGAGTTCACCTCGTTCGGCGGCACGACCCGATTCACCAATCCCACCTCGAGCGCAGCTTCCGCGAGGAACGGTTCGCCCAGAAGCAGCGCTTCGGCGGCGCGGTGATAACCCATCATCTGCGGCACCAGCAGGCTGGCTCCCGCTTCGGGGCACAGGCCGAGATTCACGAATGGCATCGAGAACGCTGCGTTGTCGCCCGCGTAGACCAGATCGCAGTGGAACAGCATGGTGGTACCGATGCCGACTGCGGGACCGCAAACCGCGGCGATCATCGCCTTGGGGAATGTGGCGAGTTCGCGCAGGAACGAGATGACCGGTGCGCTTTCGTCGGCCGGCGGATTGTTCAGGAAGTCTGCGATGTCGTTGCCGGCGCTGAAGATGCTCTCGTGGCCCTGAAACACCAGCACCCGCACCTTTTCGTCGGTGGCCGCGCTCTTCACAGCCTGCGCCAGAGCGGCGTACATCCCCGAAGTGATCGAATTCTTTTTCTCGAAGCGATTGAAGGTGATGGTGGTCACGCCGCCTTCGGTGTGGGTGAGGATGTCGCTCAAGATGTCTACTCCTTGTAATACACGATCTGATGGGTGGTGACGAGCAACGCGCCCGCCTCGTCCCATAACTGCGCGGTGTGATCGTGGAATCCGTTCCGGAACTCCTGACCACGCGCCTGGCCGAGCAGGTAGCTCGTGCCGGTCAGCGCCAATTGTGCGCTGTTCGCGTGGAAGTAAATCGTGATCGATATCGTGCCAACGGGAGTCTGCTTCGCGCGTCGGAGCCAGATTCGCGGATAGAAAATGTCGGACATCGCGGTAAGCGCCGGGAAGTCGATAGGACGCAATGGATCGTCGCGCATCCAGACCTGCGACAGACTCTCGTGTTCCGCGCCGTTCCACTCGGTGGGAATGTCGCCGGTTACCGGACGAATGTCGTAGCGGCTCGGCCATTCCAGCACTTTCATGTAGTTGCTTCGCTGGAACTGCGCGGGCTTGCCCACCGACGGCATCACGGCATCGGTGGTGCTCCAGGTTTCGCGACGCGCGGCAGTAATCGCCGTTGCGGTGATCACGACTTCGTGTTCGCCGGATTTTTCCGACCGTTGCGTAATGTCGACCTGCCAGTGCTGCGTCGAGCGATTCGTTCGCGCAGGTTTGCAGTTCACCGTGAACTCGCCCTCGGCAAGGCCGGCAGCGAAGTTCACCGTCAAAGCAATCGGCTCGCCGAGCACTGCGGGATGGTCGAGGATCGCGCGCGTGATCGTGGCAGCCGTGATGCCGCCGTACGGCCCGACCATGTTCCAGTAGCCCTTGTGCCCCCTGCCGGTCCACCGAAGAACGTCTCCGTCCATCGACTTCGAAACCGGCGTGAGCGCTTCATCCAGCGTGTGTGGCATCGCAGATCAAACCCGCTCGAAAATGCCTGCGGCGCCCTGCCCCATGCCGACGCACATGGTCACCATGGCGTACTTCAGGTTCTTGCGATGCAGCGCGTGAATCGCGGTTGCGGAACGAATCGCACCGGTTGCGCCCAGCGGATGGCCGAGTGCAATCGCGCCACCCATCTGGTTCACCTTTGCAGGATCGAGCCCCAGCGTGTTGATGACCGCGAGCGATTGCGCAGCGAACGCTTCGTTCAACTCGATCCAGTCGATATCGTCCTGTTTCAAGCCGGCGAAACGCAGCGCAGCGGGAATGGCTTCGATAGGGCCGATGCCCATGATCTCGGGCGGTACGCCTTTGCTCGCGAAGCTCACGAATCGCGCGAGCGGTTTGAGGCCGTAAGTTTTGATGGCGCTTTCGCTGGCGAGGATCAACGCGCCTGCGCCATCCGAGGTTTGCGAGCTGTTACCGGCAGTGACCGATCCGCGTGCGGCAAACACCGTTTTGAGTTTCGACAGGCCTTCCACCGTGGTGTCGGCACGAACTCCTTCATCGAGCGACACCGTGTGCGATTTCGCAATCGACTTGCCGGTGGCGAGATCGGGATAACGATCGGTCGCTTCGATCGGCGTGATTTCGGCGGTGAAGTCCCCCGCCTTTTGCGCAGCCAAGGCTTTCATGTGCGAGTTGTACGCGAACTCGTCTTGCGCATCGCGGCTGACCTTCCACTGCGTCGCCACTTTCTCGGCCGTGAGGCCCATTCCATACGCAATGCCGACATCGCCTTCGCGCTCGAAAATACTCGGAGACATCGAGGGCGAATTGCCGGTCATCGGCACCATGCTCATGCTCTCTGTACCGGCTGCGATCATCACATCGGCTTCACCCACGCGAATCCGGTCGGCAGCCATCTGCACAGCCGACAAACCCGATGCGCAGAAGCGATTCACGGTGATGCCGCCAACGCTCGTCGGGAACCCGGCGAGGATTGCGCCGAGTCGCGCGACGTTCAGCCCCTGCTGGGCTTCAGGAATTGCGCATCCGCAAATGATGTCTTCGATCGCTTTCGGATCGAGACCGGGCGCCTGCGCGAGCGCTGCTTTCAGGATGGTCGCGAGCAGATCGTCGGGGCGTGTGTTGCGGAACGATCCGCGATGCGAGCGGCCGATGGGCGTGCGAGTCGCGGCAACGATGTAGGCGTCTTGAACTTGTTTCATGTCTTGTCCTTGATTTTTCTTGGAGCGTACGAAACTCAGTTGCGCACCGGCTTGCCGGTGTTCAACATGCCCATAATTCGCTCCTGCGTCTTCGGATTCATGATGAGCGAGCAGAACACTTCGCGCTCAAGCGCCATCAGGTATTCCTCGGTCACCGTCGAGTTGGTATCGACATCGCCACCGCACACGATGTACGCAATCTGGCTTGCGATGTGGAAGTCGTGCGCGCTGATGAACCCACCGTCGCGCATGTTTACCAGTTGCCCCTTGATGGTGGCGATGCCGCTCCGGCCCGCTACCGCAAACGTGCGTTTGAGCGGTGGTCGATAGCCCGAATCGGACATCGACTTTGCCTCGTTGATCGCAACGAAAAGCAGCTCGTCCTTGTTCGGAACGATCACGTCGCTTTCGAGCAGATAACCGAGCTTGCGCGAGTCGATAGCGCCCGTGCCGACCTTCGCCATTGCGGCCGAAGTGAATCCTTCGGTGAGGAACGGCAGCAAGTCTTTGCCGGTGGATGCAGCTGCGTTTTCTGCGGCGCGCCGGGCTATGTAGGTGAGGCCACCAGCGCCCGGCACCAATCCAACGCCAACTTCGACCAGACCGATGTAGCTTTCCATCGCAGCGACTCGTTTGCTCGAATACACCGCGAGTTCGCATCCACCGCCGAGAGCCATGCCGCGCACCGCTGCTACCACCGGCACATTCGCGTATCGGATTCGCAGCATCAAATCCTGCATCTGCTTTTCCACGGCGGCGATAGCTTTCGGACCGCCCGCCATGAAGGCCGGCAGCATGGCCTGAAGATCGGCGCCGAAAGAGAACATCTCGTCGTTAGACCAGATCACCATGCCCTTGAATTCGCGCTCTGCGGTCGCGACACCCGCGCCAAGCCCCTTGACCACTTCCGGGCTGATCGCATGCACCTTCGTCTTGATGGTGGCGATGAGAACTTCTTCGTCGAGCGTCCACAAGCGAATCGCATCGTCTTCGTGCACCGTGCGTCCGGTCGTCGCAGGATCCGGCGCGCCAGATCCGAGAACGCTTTCGCGGAAATGTTGTCGCGCATAAACCGACAACGGTTTGCGGCCGATGAACTTTTGTGCCGATGCACTCCAGGATCCCTGCGGCGTATGCACCCCACCAGCGTCTGCTACCGGGCCTTTGAAGACCCATTCGGGCAGCGGCTCTGTCGACAGCGCCTTGCCTGCATCTATATCTTCCTGAACCCACTTGGCCACTTGCAGCCAGCCCGCTTCCTGCCAAAGCTCGAACGGACCTTGCGTCATGCCGAAGCCCCAGCGCATCGCGAAATCGACATCGCGCGCGGTTTCGGCAATGTCTTTCAGGTGGACCGCTGCGTAGTGAAAGCTGTTGCGCAGAATCGCCCACAGAAACTTCGCCTCGGCTCCTTCTGCGTTGCGCAGAAGCCCGAGTCGCTCGGCAGCGGGACGCTTGAGCATCCGACCGACGACTTCATCCGACTTCGCGCCGCCGGGAACGTAGTCGGCGCTCTTCGCATCGAATCGGAGAATGTCGCGGCCCACTTTCTTGAAGAAGCCGGCCTTGGCTTTCTGCCCCAGATTGCCCATCTCGATCAGCTTCGACAGCACAGCGGGTGTCGCATAGCTGCTGTAGAAAGGATCGGTCTGCGCGCTCAGGTTGTCCTGCAATGTTTTGATGACATGCGCCATGGTGTCTAGCCCCACGACATCCGCAGTGCGGAAGGTGCCGGAACTTGCGCGGCCCAGTTTCTTGCCGGTGAGGTCATCGACCACATCGAAAGTGAGGCCGTAGTTCTCGGCCTCTTTCATGGTGCCGAGCATGCCTGCAATGCCCACGCGATTCGCGATGAAGTTGGGGGTGTCGTGCGCGCGAACGACGCCTTTGCCCAGCGCGCTGGTCACGAAGGTTTCGAGATCGTCCAGCACCTGTGGCTGGGTGGTCGGTGTGTCGATCAGCTCGACCAGGTACATGTAGCGCGGCGGATTGAAGAAGTGGATTCCGCAAAAGCGCGGCTTCAGTTCTTCGGGCAATGCCTCGCTGAGTTTGGTGATCGACAGACCCGATGTATTCGACGCGAGGATCGTGTGCTTCGCCACATGCGGCGCGATTTTTTTGTAGAGGTCGAGCTTCCAGTCCATGCGCTCGGCGATTGCCTCGATGATCAGATCGCAACCCGCTAGCAGATCGAGGTTCTCTTCGTAGTTCGCCTGCTGGATGAGCGCGGCGTCTTCCGCAACGCCTAGTGGCGCCGGCTTGAGCTTCTTGAGTCCCTCGACCGCTTTCATCACGATTGCATTCTTCGGGCCGTCCTTCGAGGCATCGTTCGAAGGAAGATCGAACAGCACCACCGGTACTTTCACGTTCACCAGATGCGCGGCGATCTGCGCTCCCATGACGCCGGCGCCGAGCACCGCTACTTTTTTGACTTGAAACGTCGACATGTTTGTCTTCCTTCGTTCTTGTTCGATTGTTTGACTCAAGCCAGCGCGGCATCGGTGTCCATCAACACCTTCACGCCGCTTCGAGCGGTGCGCATGAGCGACGCGGTTTCCGGGAACAGCTTCGCGAAATAGAAACGCGCGGTCTGCAATTTCGCTTGATAGAAAGGATCGGTATTGCCGTTGGCGATTTCGCGCAATGCGACTTGCGCCATTCGCGCCCAGAAATAGCCGAAGACGAAGTGACCCGCGATGCGCAGGTAGTCGACCGCTGCGCCGCCCACCTCATCCGGATTCTGCAGTCCCTTGAAGCCGATCTCCATGGTGAACTTCGGCATCTGCTCACCCAGATACGCAAGCGGGTTGATGAACTCGGCCATCTTCTCGTTGACGCCTTCTTCGCGAATCAGTGCGCCCACCATCTTGCCGAATTTCTTGAGCGTCGCACCCTGGTTACCGAGCACCTTGCGGCCCAGCAAGTCCAGGCTCTGAATCGTGTTCGTACCTTCGTAGATCATGTTGATACGCGCGTCGCGCACGTATTGCTCCATGCCCCATTCCTTGATATAGCCGTGCCCACCGAACACTTGCTGGCACGCGGAGGTTGCCGTGAATCCGTTGTCGGTAATGAACGCTTTGACGATGGGCGTGAGGAACGCGACCATCTCGGCCGCTTCGGCGCGCGTGGCTTCGTCGGCGTGGTTGTATTCGCGGTCGAGCAGCAGTGCGCAGAACAGGCTGAGTGCACGACCGCCTTCTGCATAGGCTTTGGCAGTGAGCAGCATCTTGCGCACGTCGGGGTGAACGATGATCGCGTCGGCCGCTTTGTCCTTGTTCTTCGGGCCGGTCAGGCTGCGCGACTGAATGCGGTCTTTTGCGTAAGCCAGCGCGTTCTGATATGCCACCTCGGTGAGCCCCAGCGATTGCATGCCGACGCCGAGTCGCGCTGCGTTCATCATGACGAACATCGCTTGCAGGCCCTTGTTGGGCTGGCCCACCATCCATCCGGTCGCACCGTCGATGACGATCTGCGCTGTGGCATTTCCGTGGATGCCCATCTTGTGTTCGAGCCCGCCGCAGTAGATGCCGTTTCGCGCACCCAAAGAGCCATCTTTGTTGGGAATGAATTTCGGCACGATGAACAGGCTGATGCCTTTGCTACCCTGCGGTGCGTCCGGCAAACGTGCGAGTACGAGGTGAACGATGTTGCTCACGAAATCGTGCTCACCCGCGCTGATGAAGATCTTGTTGCCGGTGATCTTGTAGCTGCCATCCGCCTGTGGCTCGGCCTTGGTGCGGAGCATGCCGAGGTCGGTGCCGCAATGCGGCTCGGTCAGGCACATGGTGCCGGTCCATTCTCCGCTGGTCATCTTCGGCAGGTACAGATCTTTCTGCTCCTGGGTGCCGTGTTCTCGCAGTGCTTCGTACGCGCCGTGCGTGAGGCCGGGATACATGGTCCAAGCCTGATTCGCGCTGTTCAGCATTTCATAAAAGCATTGGTTCACCACGACCGGCAAACCCTGTCCGCCGAATTCGGGATCGGCGCTCAATGCGGGCCATCCGCCTTCGACGTATTTCGCGTATGCATCCTTGAATCCGGTCGGCGTTTTGACTTCGTGCGTAGTTTTGTCGAGAACGCATCCTTCGGTATCACCGGAGATGTTCAGCGGGAAGATCACTTCGCTCGCGAACTTGCCGCCCTCTTCCAGCACCGCGTTGATCGTGTCGATATCGACCTCGGCATGTTGCTTCATCCCCTTGAATTCATCGGCGACCTTCAGCACTTCGTGCATTACGAACTGCATGTCGCGCAGAGGCGGGTTATAGGTGGGCATGAGTGATGTCTCCTTGGATTGCTCTGATTTAGCTTGGGTGAACGTCGGTTAACTGATGCGGCTCGCGAGGATGTTCGCGAAGCCTTTGTTGGCCCGGTCTATCGACCCAGGCGCTTTCAAAAATCTTGCTTCGTAGTGCAGCGCGAGGATGAGTCCATGAATCTCGTACGCCATCTGTTGTTCGTCGGTGTCGGCTTTCAGATGACCGCATTCCTTGGCCTGAATCACCGCGCGATTCAACGCGCCCAGCCATGTCTGCACCGATTCGACCAAGGCATCTCTCACGGGACCCGGTTTGTCGTCGAACTCCACGGCACCGCCGATGTAGATGCATCCCGAGTCGATCTCGGCTGACGTGCGCTTCACCCAATTCGCGAACAGGGCGCGCAGGCGAGGCAATCCGCGCTCCTCTTTCAGCGCCGCATAAAAAACTTCGGTCTCGAACCGATGGTGGTACTCGCGGATGACAGAAATTTGAAGCTCTTCGCGAGATCCGAAATGCGCGAACACGCCGGACTTGCTCATCTGCATGGCCTCGGCAATTCCGCCGATGCTCAATCCTTCGAGCCCCATCTGTGTCGCCAACCCCAACGCCGATTCCACGATCGCAGCCTTGGTCAACTGACCTTTGAGCAGGCGTCGGGCGCTGGCTGGCGATTGAACGGTTGAGGAAACGGCGGTAGGCATTGGGCGCAGTATTTATGCAAAAAACGAACGGTCGTTCTATTTTGCAGCAACAAATGGCCGAGATGCAACCTTCAAATCGGGTTGCCCTTAAAAAACGGTCCGGGTGCGTAGTTAAGCGGTCTAAAGCATCAGCGCGAGGCTGGACTCGAGATATTCCGAAGGCATGCGCTTGAAGCCGCTGCGGGCGAAGCGTTGCAGTCTGCCCACGAGGAAGGCGGTCAGAACGGACGCGCGGAGCTGGGCGTCAGCGGTCGGGGTGTCGGATCCGGCACCCTGAGCACCCTCGCGCAGGCACTGGCGCAAGGTGGATTCGACCTTGTCGAAGAACTGATTCATGCGGTGCTGGAGGCGCTCGTTCTCGAAAACGAGAGCGTCGCCGACCATGACACGGGTCATGCCCGGGTTCTTTTCCGCGAAGGTGACGATCATCGTGACGATCTTGGCGGCCTGGCGGAAACCTGCGCCGGGAGCAGATCCCTCGGCAGATTCACGCTCCACGATTTGATTGACCAGAGAAAACACGCTCTGCTCGACGAATTCGATCAATCCTTCGAACATTTGCGCCTTGCTGGCGAAGTGTCTGTACAAAGCCGCTTCGCTGACGTCCAGCCGCGCAGCAAGCGCTGCAGTCGTGATTCGCTCCGATCCCGGCTGCTCCAGCATGGCTGCCAAAGTCTGCAGGATCTGTACTCGCCGCTCGCCCGGTTTCGGGCGTTTGCGAGTGGGGGCTGCAGCAGTATCGCTGGCCTCGGCAGGGGAAACGGGATCGGTTTCTGAGTCGGACATCATGTAACAGGTCGTTTGAAATGATTCTCGCACAGCCGAGCTGGGCGCGGCGATTTAAACACTCGGAAAGAGAGCAACCACTTTCAGCCCGACCCCATTGGACGCAGTGTGCAACGACAGCGTGCCGCCATGCGCGCGTGTAATTTCGCTGGCGATCGGAAGGCCGAGTCCGTTACCTTCTTCGGTGGTTCCATGCACGCGGTAGAAGCGTTCGAACACACGCTGACGTTCGCTCGCTTCGATGCCAGGTCCGTCGTCTTCGACTTCGATGAAAGGGCCATCTCGATGTCCGCACCGCAAGGTGACCGTGCCGTTCTGCCCCGCGTATTTCACCGCGTTGTCGGTGAGGTTCGACACCAGCTCGCGCAGCAACCATTCATTGCCCGTCACCTCGACTGTCTCTGCGTCGAGTCCCAGATCGATGTCCTTTTTCGACGCGGCATCGAGATGCTGCTCGAGTATTGCAACGCAGACTTCACGCAGATCCACTCTTTGCATCGGTTGCGATTTGGCGCTGTTGGAATCGGCGCGCGACAGGGCAAGCAGCTGACTTGCGAGTTGCGAAGTACGGCGCGTGGCGAAAAGCAGTTTGTTCACTTCGCCGGCGCTCAGCTCGATGGTGCGTTCGGCGCGAACGTTCATAAGCACGGTTCGTCTGTTTGCCGCGTGAGCCCAAGCCTCCACCTGCGCCTGCAGACCGGCGAGCGGGGTTCGAAGCTGATGGGCGGCATCCGCGATGAATCGCTGCTGGCTCTGGGCCTGCTCGTTCACCATCACAAATAGCCGGTTCAGCGATTTGACGAGCGGCCGTACTTCGGCTGGAGATCCGTCTTCGTCGAGCGAATTGAGATCGTTGGGCGACCGGTTTTCGACCGCGTTCCTGAGTTCGAGCAGAGGACGCAACGCGCGTCGCACAGTCCAGTGAATCGTGAGACTGGCAATCAGCACCAGACACAGATTGGGCGCGATGACTCTCCACCATAGCGTGCGCCCCCATTGCTGCCGAACGTCCGATCCGTCGGCCAGTCTCACCACCAGCTCGCCCACCGACGCACGAATCCTGAGCGACATGATCCGGTAGGTCACGCCGTCGTGCTCTTCGGTGTGAAACTCCGGCGCCGAACTCGAAGGCACCACGCCGTCCAGCCAAGGTTCTCCATACAGATGCTGGCCGCTCATGTCGGTGAAATCGATGGCCGACGCGATGCCTTGATCTTTCAGGAATTCCTGGATGGGCGGCGCGAGCAGCACCATCGGAAGGTCGTCCGGTTCGGATCCGGCAACGACGATGGAGTCGCGCAGCAAAGGCACCATGTGCCGAAGCTCTGTATCGCGGTGCATGGCGGCGCTCCCGGCAATTCGGTAGTCGAGCCAGGCATTCAAAAGCGACACCAGACACAGCGGTGCGATCAGCATGAATACCAGCCGCGTGTGCAGGCCCGAGCGCATCTGCAGAACGCCGGGATTCATCGGAGATGAATCGGCCTCAAGCGAATTCGTGCAATTCGAGGCGGTAGCCGAATCCGCGAATGGAGCGCAGTGCAATGCCGTAGGGCTCGAGCTTGCCGCGCAGACGCGAGATGTACACCTCGACCGCGTTCGGCGTGATCTCGCGATCCCATCCGGTTAGCGCCTGCAGCAGCTTTTCCTTGCTGGCGGGCTTGGGTGCATTGATCAGCAGGTACTCCATCACCGTCCATTCGCGCGGCCCGAGATCGATGTATCGCGTCGCTTCGTACCCGTCTTCGCCGGTGCGCACGTAAGCGCGTCGCTGGGCCACGTCGAGTTCCAGCGGCCCGAAGCTCAGAACCGCAGACGTCGCAGCCTGGGACCGGCGCAGCAGCGCTCGCAATCGGGCCAGCAACTCGGGCAATTCGAACGGCTTGATCATGTAGTCGTCGGCACCCAGATCGAGGCCTTGCACCCGGTCTCCGAGTCCGTCCCGCGCAGTCAGGATCAACACCGGCATGGACGGCGTCGCCATGCTCGGCAGGCGCATTTGCCGGGTCAGCTCCAGCCCATCCATTCCAGGAAGTCCGATATCGATGATTGCGCCATCGAAGGTTTCATCGCGCAGCACCTCGAGTGCGCGCTCCGCGGTTCCCACCCAATCGACCGCATATCCGGCATCGGTCAGACCGAGTTTGATCCCGCTGGCGACCATGACGTCGTCTTCGACTAACAACAAGCGCATAAATTAAAAAAAGAGAGTGATGAAAGAACGATGGACGACAGGAAGAATCGCGCGAGCCAAGTCGCGCGCGCGATCTCCGGGATGAATCGACGCTCAGTGCGAGCGAATCATCGTGCCGTAGGCTTGATCGGTGAGTATTTCGAGCAGCATCGCGTGCGGGACGCGGCCGTCGATGATGTGAACAGCGTTGACGCCGCTCTTGGCAGATTCGAGCGCACCCGCGATTTTCGGGAGCATGCCACCGGAGATGGTGCCATCGGCAAATAGTTCGTCGATTTCGCGAGCGGAAAGATCGGTCAGCAACTTGCCGGCCTTGTCGAGCACGCCGGGAGTGTTCGTCAGCAGCATGAGCTTTTCGGCTTTCAGGATGATCGCCAGCTTGGACGCGACGACGTCGGCGTTGATGTTGTAGCTCTCGTTTTCCTCGCCGAAGCCGATCGGGCTGATGACCGGGATAAACGCGTCGTCCTGCAGCGCCTTCACGACGCTGGGATCGATCGCGACGATGTCGCCAACCTGGCCCACGTCGTGAACGATGGACGGATCCTTGTTATCAGCCATTCGCAGTTTACGAGCGCGAATCAGGCCGCCGTCGCGGCCGGTCAAACCAACTGCCTTGCCACCAGCCTGGTTGATCAGACCGACGATGTCCTGCTGGACTTCGCCAGCCAGAACCCACTCGACGACTTCCATGGTTTCCGCATCGGTGACCCGCATGCCCTGCACGAACTCGCCTTTTTTGCCGAGGCGATTCAACGCAGTTTCGATTTGCGGACCGCCGCCGTGAACGACCACCGGATTCATGCCCACCAGTTTGAGAAGCACCACGTCTTCCGCGAAATCGGCCTGCAACGACGGGTCGGTCATCGCGTTTCCGCCGTATTTGATGACGATGGTCTTGCCATGGAACTTGCGGATGTAGGGCAAGGCCTGCGCAAGAATCTCGGCCTTGTCGCGCGGATCGATCTTCAGAACGTCTGTCATGGTGGTCGGCTTCTCGATGACTTTTGAATCGGATGAAAAGACTTCGCGAACCATTCGGTTCCCGAATTCGGATTTGGCGCATTGTCGCCCATGAAGGCTACAGAATCATTCAGGAAATTATCAGTAACGTTTCAAGCCACTTGCAGCCGTCCGTCTGGCTCTATCGCGCTAGTTCGCGCGGCTCACGTGATCGACGATTTCCGACGAGGTCACATAACCCGACACGACCGTCTCGAGAATTGCCCGAAGCGCGACCACATCGTTGGCAGCGATCGCGCGGCTCAGATCGGCCAGCTTCTGGTTCAAGGCGCTCATGGGCAGGAAATCTTCCCGAGCCTTCATGATTCGCGGATGCGAGGTCGGCGTGGGGTTGTCGCCTATCAGGAGCTCTTCGTAGAGCTTCTCGCCGGGGCGCAACCCGACGATTGCGATATCGACATCGCCGTCTGGATGCTCCGGAGAACGAACCCTTCGTCCGGACAGCTCGATCATTCGCTGGGCCAGATCGAGGATGCGCACAGGCTCGCCCATGTCGAGCACGAACACTTCGCCTCCGGAAGCCATGGCACCCGCCTGGATGACCAGCTGCGCAGCCTCGGGAATAATCATGAAATAACGGGTCACCTCGGGGTGTGTGACCGTTACCGGACCGCCCGATGCGATCTGCTGACGGAACAGCGGCACGACACTGCCGCTGGAGTCGAGCACGTTGCCGAATCGGACCATGCAGAAACAGGTGGAATCCGAGGATGACGAATCCGACATGGCTTGCAACACCATCTCGGCGACTCGCTTCGTGGCACCCATGATGTTCGTCGGTCGGACCGCCTTGTCGGTCGAGACCAGAACGAAGTTGGCTGCGCCGTGCGCCATGGCTGCAGACGCGACGATTTGCGTGCCCACCACGTTGTTGGCGACACCTTCGGCGGCGTTGTGCTCGACCATCGGCACATGTTTGTAGGCGGCTGCGTGGTACACCGTCTGCGGCTTGTAGGCAGCAAAGATCTGATCGATTCGCGTGGCGTTGCCGACGCTTGCAAGCAGCGGAACCAGCCTGGTCGCAACACCTGCGGCCTCGCACAACGCCTGCAATTCACGGTGAATCGCGTACAGATTGAACTCGGCATGATCGAGCAGCAGCAGCATCTCGGGCCGCTGAAGCGCGATCTGCCGGCATAGTTCCGATCCGATGCTGCCGCCCGCGCCGGTCACCAGCACTGTTTTTCCGGAGATGTTTTTGGCTAGCAATGCGCCGTCGGGCGCCACCGGATGTCGCCCCAGCACATCCTCGATATCCAGCTCCTGGAAATCCTGCACCGTGACCCGCCCGGTCGCGAGATCGCCAATACCGGGCACTGTGCGCGTGTGAACCGGCAGCGACCGCAGGCTCTCGATGATTTCCCTTCGGCGCTCACGGGTCGCGCGCGGCAATGCAAGAAGAATGTCGGTAATGCGATTGGCCTTCACAACGCGATCGACGTCCGACGGCGCAAAAACCGTGAGTCCGTTGATGCTGCGCCCGATCTTGGAGATGTCGTCGTCTATGAATCCGAGCACGGTGAAGTTGGCGGATGCAGATAGGGCTGTTGCGGCTTGTGCGCCGGTTTCGCCGGCGCCGTAGATGAGGAGGCGCTCTTTGCTTTGCAGGGTGGATTCGCCTAGTCCGGAAAGCAGGAAGCGTGCGACAGCGCGGCTGGATCCGACCAGGACGAGAAAGAATATGGGTTGGGTTAGGCCGGCGCTGCGTGGTACGAGAGGCAAGCGAAGAACGACCAGGATCGCAAAAAGAACGAGCGCATAAAGCGCTACCGCACGCACGGTCGTGACGAAAGCGGCCGCGCTCGAATATCTGAAGATGGCTCGGTACAAGCCGAAACGAACAAAGATAGGAATGACGAGCAGCGGCGCCAGTCCGTACGCGATCCATTGACCGGTCGTGGCAGGCCAATTCGGCTCGTCGAACCGCAAGCTGAAGGCCAGCCACATCGCCAGCACAGCCAGCGACACGTCGATGCCCATGACCACCAGCTGCTTCACGCGACGGGGCCAGTGCAGCACGGTGCGTTTTCGCGTGAGCTCTTTCATGGCCGTGGATGTCGCGGAATCAGTCATATTGGCGCATTAATGTGTCACGCCTTCGCGGCGCACCACTTTCCAGAATGTCAAGAACAGGATTTTGATATCGAACCAGAACGACCTTCTCGCAAGATACTCGGCGTCGAGAGCGACCTTGTCCGGAATCGGCAATTCGTCGCGGCCGTTGATCTGCGCCCAGCCGGTCAGTCCGGGCACCAACTCGTGTACGCCTCTGGCGGTTCTCAATGCCACCAGATCGTGCTGATTGAACAGCGCAGGACGCGGTCCGACAAAGCTCATGTCGCCAACAAGAATGCTCCAGAGTTGTGGCAACTCATCGAGGCTTGTCTTGCGTAATGTGCCCCCGATAGGCGTCAGAAATTGATCGGGATCCGGCAACAAATGCGTCGCGACTGCAGGAGTGTCTAGCCGCATGGTCCGGAACTTCGGCATCCGGAAAATTGTGTTGCGGATACCTACGCGGTCCGACCAGTAAATTGCCGGCCCTGCCGAAGTCAGGCGCACTGCTATGAACACGAGCGCAATCGGAATGATGAGTATCACGGACAGTGCGAGCGCGCAAACCAGATCGAAGGTGCGCTTCATGACACCGCTCATGAGACTTCCCGGCCGGCTTCGAAACAGCGCGCCATGCCTTCCGCCAACGAATAAGGCGGATTCCAGTCAAGCAGGTCGCGAGCGAGGGTTATGTCCACCGGCAAATCGTCGCAGAGCTTGGAGATCGTGTCACGCTTGCCGGTGAGGGTGCCTGCAAGGCGAAGCATCCATTCGGGCATATTCACGATTCGCGTCTTCACGCCAGTCGCATCGGTTGCGGCTTTGGCAATGGCACGCGCAAAATCGCCGACCGACGCATCCCGCCCGTCCGACACAGCGAACGCCTGATTCACCGCGTTCGGGTGCACCGCACAGGTCAACAAAAAATCCGCCAGGTTGTCCACGCCGATGAATCCGCGTCGGTTGTCTATGGCGCCTAGCGGAACCGGTTTGCCGGACGCAATGGCCCGCGAGAGACGCGCGAAATTTCCCGATACGCCCGGACCGTAAACCAGAGGCGGGCGCACGATCACATACGGCACCGCTCGATCGGCGGGCTGCGATCGCAGCACCTGCTCCGCCGCCGCTTTCGAATCGGCATAGGCGTCGTGCTCTTCGGATTTCGCCTTGATGGAGCTGATGTAGATGAAGCGCGACACGCCAGCGCGGACGGATTGATCGAGAAGATTTTTCGTGCCGAGGACGTTGACTCGGTGCACTTCATTGGCCGGGTGATTCGAGTGCGCAAGGTTGGCGGTGTGGATGACGACGTCCACACCATCGAGCAATGAGGTCCAGTCGGTGGATTCGTTAATTGCACCGGTCTGGGCTCGGGTGGCTGGGACGACGTTCCATTGGGGGTCGAGGAGTGCGCGGGCGTGGAGGTTGCGGCCGATGAAGCCGTTGGCGCCGGTGATGAGGAGGCGCGTCAATTGCTTTGGCTTCCGCGCGCCGCCCGAGACGCTTGCGTGCGCTGCCGCGCAACGATAAGAAGTCGCCTGAGAAATTTCGCAAACGAAAAACCCGTGAACATGAGCGTGCTGAACAAGCCTATCGACCCCTCTGCGTACAGCTTCCAATAATTCTTTGCATCGGCCATTTGCATTGGAATCAGCTGCGCGCTCAAGCCGCTTTCGCCAATAATATTTTTGTGTAGTCTTGTCAGCGGCAAAGGCAGATACGCAATCCTGAAGCCGGCGATCGCGATGCGAGTCCACAACAGATGGTCTTCCATGTAACGCTGCTCTTCCTGAAATCGCAACGGTATGGAACGCCGGAGCATTACAGAAGGAGAGACGAATCGATTTTTAACAAGAAGCTGCTGAGCGGTAATGACGAGTGAACTCGAAAAAAGATTCGTCGAATCTTCGACGACCTCCCACGGTGACCCCATTTGGCCGATGCAGTAATCATGAGCGCACAGCGAAACCTCCGGATGCCCTTCGAAGAACCGAGTCTGCAGCAGAATTTTTTCTGGATGCCAGGAATCGTCCGAATCAAGAAATGCAATGTATTCCTGGCTCGCTTCGTTCCATCCACGATTTCGAGCTGACGCCGCGCCTCGATTTTTTTCCTGACGCAATACTCTTATTGGAAAAGCTTGACACTTCGACGCTGCCTCGATGAGAGCAGTTACCGCGTTCGAATTGCTCGCGTCATCGACCACGATGACCTCGAACGGAAGCAGTGATTGGGCTGCGATCGAATCCAGAGCACGCTCGATAGTGGAGTCCGCATTGAAATACGGGATCACCACGCTGACCGGCGCACAAGCGGGAACGTTTGTCATCGTTTGCCAGAAACAAGAAAACGAAGCGAGATTCTTGCGGGCGTGATTGCCCCCAACAAGAATTTCGGGCGACCCGTCAGAAAAAACTCTCTCAATTTCAGCGTGAATCCATACGCACGAAACGCCCGCATGTTTTTAGCCGAAGACGCCTGCGTCGCGTGACGCCGATACTTGATCAAAGGCGTCGCAATGCGAAGAAATTTCGCATTCGGAATCTCTCGCAAGATTCGCAGCCACAAGTCGTAGTCCTCGCAGTACCGTCCGAAGCTGAACCCACCTACGTCCATCAAGCACTGTCGACGAATCATCGAACTGGGACTCACGATGCAGCACAAAAGAGGCAGCGCACTCATGTGCTCTTCGTGCGACAGTTCCGATAACGGATCCCGGTTCATGACTTCTCCTGCGGCGTTGATGATCACGCACGAGCTCGAGACGACAGTCAAGGCCGCATCTTTCATCAGATCGACCTGCACTTGCAGTCGATTGTTCAGCGACACATCGTCCGCGTCCATTCTGGCAATCAGCGAACCGCGCGAATGATGGACGCCGAGATTCATCGCGTGAGCCACGCTGTGAATTTCGGTTCGTATCAGGCTGGCACGCGATTCCGAAGCAAGGTGACGACCAATAGCTTCGAAGTCGACGTCCGAGCATCCATTGGCGACGACGATCAATTCCCAATCGGAAAACGTCTGGTCGACGATGCTCGAGAACGCGCCCTCGAAATAGGGCGTCATCCGGTCGATCGGAATGATCACTGTCACAAGCGGCGAAGCATTTGAGAAAGTCATCGCGTCGGACGTCATAGCCTGATCCAGTCGGCAGGCACGAGATCGCGCGTGTCCAGCTTCTCCGATGCGAACCATGTTCGTGGAGCCATGACGACTTTGTCGGGGCGAGGATCGAGCCATGCACCCCACCAGCTGAAAGAGCTGTTCGCCACGATATGTTGGCGACAGGCCGCCATCAACTGCATGTCGCGAAAGCTGTCCGATCCTGTGTTGTGGCTCACGAAGGTTGCGCGACTTCCGAAATCGATCGCGCTCCTTACCCAGGCAATGTCATCGGAAAAAACAAAGAAATGCGCATCGCTGGTTCGACTGTCGACCATCGCGATCGCGCGCTGGTAATAGTCTGGTGTGCATGTTCCGTGTACTTTGTTGGCGGCAGAATCCGACACGTAATCGCCGCGCCGAACGTGCACGCTGACCGAATGAGTTGAATGGATGTTCCGGAGCAAATCTTTGTTGATCACGGTGTCCGGCTCGGAAAACTCAAAATCACGGCGAATCTGGGGCGCGAAATCGGAAAAGTATTTTTCGCTCTGCCAGTAGCCGGACAAAAATACATCGGATGGAACTTCGTTCAGACCGGCCCAATAGTTGAAGTGGGGTTCGACCACCATCGCCCGTTTCCTGAGCCCTGCCAGTCGCGGCCTTAGCAATAGGTCGCGTATCGGCCCAAGCGCCTGCCAGCGAAGTGCGCGGTACAGGTCACCAGAATTGGCTTCAGATGCGTCGATGCCAAAGACGTTACGCAACTCGAAACCATTGTGCATTCGGTGCGCTTCGTACATGGAAGTGTCGAGCTTCAAATCGTCCGGCGCGGCTCCTCTGCGCAACGCCAAGGCGCGCGCTGCAGCGTACTGAAACATCTGATTTCCCAGGCCGCCGAAAATCTTCACTATGATCAATTTGCAGGCACTCCCACCCTGTCTTGCGGTCTGATGAAAGTGAAAATTCCGAGGCTGTAATGCTGCTCGCTCAATCGATGAATATCTGATTCCTCGTGGGACTGCTCAGATACGGACAAGGCCCCGCCATCTATCCACGCGAATGCCTTTAGATTCAGACCGTGCAGACCCGCCAGCCGAACCATCGAACGCGGATCGAAAACTCGATTGGCATTGAACTCGATCCTTTCCAGCCCGATAGGAACTGCAAGATAAAGAGTACCGCCCGGTTTCACTATTTTTGCGATAGACGCCAAGCCGTCTTCACTCCCGGTTACCGAGAGCGGATCACCGTATCTCCCCAGACCGAAATGCTCCAGCGCATGCAGGCACGACACCGAGTCGCTGTAAGCCTCATAAGCCAAGGGCAAACTCGTCATGTCTACGGTTTTGAAAACAATGCCTTGCACTGCGTTCTGCAAGGGCCTGATATCGAAGACTTCTATCTCTCGAAAACTTGCGACGTGTGCAACAAAGCCGTCGACACGCGAGGCAATGTCAACATGCCGCTGCGGATTGCGCTCGTGAATAAGTCGTGCGACATAGAGATCCTGAAGAAAATATTCGCTGGTGCTGTCTCCGGCCGCCTCGTTCCAGTCATGGATAAAAGGCCGAAGAGTAATCTTTCCGGAATAGTTTTTTCTGAAGTACGAAAGCCCTTTCCAGTACCGAGGCACGCCGGAAATCGAGCGGACGAAACGGCGTGGATCCAGCCCGAGCTGAAGCCTCAGGAATTCATAGACCAACGACAGAGCGGCTTTCATCGGGCTCCCTCGGCGTCTTTAGTGGACGTTCTGGTAAAGACTTTCAACGAGTTTCTTTCAACACGGTACCGAGACTCCAGGTCGCGCCAATGACGTTGACGACAACCCAGCACAAGGCAGCGCCGGGTAATCCGAAGAACCCGATAACTGCAGGAAAAAGTGGGATGCTAATGAGCAATCCTAGCGCGTTGACTGTCAGTATTGCCGCCGCGCGCTTCCTGACCAACCAGTTCATATAGCCGACTGTGTAAAACGCGTTCAGAGCAGTGCCGAGGAACAACGCGCCCAACACCGGATAAATCACGATTACGGCGTTGTCGTTGTGAAGCCAAAGGCGCAACACCGGAATTCCTGCGAACACATAGAGCAACCCCAAGGCGGCGACGACCATCGAAATCACCGACAGAAGGCGCAAATAAAGCGTCCACAATTTTCCCTTGTTATTCAGGAGCGAGACAACAACAGGTAAGGTCGCCTGAGTGAACGGGTAGATCAACTGCAGTGCGCCGAAAGCGCAAGACGAGGCGATCACGTAATAACCGAACTGCTCGACCGAGAACATTCGGCTCACAAAGATCTTGTCTATTTGGGTGGTGAGCGCACCGAGCCCGGCCGCGACGCATAGCTTTTGCACTTGAGGTGCTATCTGCCTTATGAGGGGTGCATTCCAGGGTTCAGTCCAACTCATCTTGTTCGAAAGGCCGATCGCGCTCCACGCTGCCCGGCGTCGCACGACCATTTCGCAGGCTGCCACCAACAGCATCCAGACAAGCCATGCGTAAATGCTTGGCCATACGTATAGCGCGATTGCCGCACCGCCGTACCGCAACACGTTGGCAACGATTTGAATCTTGTTGAGCTGAATTTGGGCCTGGGTCGCAACCAGCATGCTTCTGTAAAGCGCGCCCGGAAAGGTGATCAGAAACAGAATGGCGCCGCCTGCTATGACGCGCGATGCGACAAGCCCCATCTCGCCATCGAGGCGCAGCCAGAATTTCGCGATCAATGTGGCGGCAAGCATCATGGCGACAGCGGTGGCAGCCGCGAAAATCCAATAGATTCGCTCGAAACCCGCGCTCAATGAAATTGCGGAATTTTTGTCGGTCTCGTTTCCGTTCAAGCGTTGCGCAATATCGGGAACCAAGGCCTGCGAAACGCCAGCATCCAGGATCCACATGAGGCTGATCAAGGTCATGACGAAACCGATCAAGCCGAACTCCCCGGGTCCTAGCAGGTGCAGATAAAACGGAAGCGCAAGGATGGGAAGAATGGCGGCGACCGCAGCGCCAGCGTAATTGGCGACGATGTTTTGCCAGATGCGTGGGGCTCGCGTCATACGCGGAAAGCCTCGCGGGCTTTCGGAAAAATCAACACCGAAAGAGTCGATGCGCCATGCCCAACCACCACCGACACTGCTGCCCCATAGATCCCGTATTTCGGGATAAGGATCAAGTTCGAAATGACGCTTGCCAACAACCCAGCCCCGCTTCTAAACCCAACATAGCCAGTGAAATTTCGGGAAATCAGCCATTGATTCGTGACCATCCCGATGACTACGAAAACAAGAGCCCAAATGCTGATTGCCATGACCTCGCCAGAACCGGGAAAAGCGTCGCGATAGAGCAGTCGCTCGATTTCGTGAGAGAAAACCGTCACCAATATTGAAACAAGTATTGCGGCAGCGCTCATCGAGAAAAACACGCGCCGATATTGTTTTCTGTGAAGCGCGACGTCCATTTTCAAAGAGCGCAGCAGCATTGAATTGGCCGCCAGAACCGCCACTCCAGGAAACATGAATCCGGCCTCGATGAGGCGATTCGCAGCAGCGAACAATCCCACCGCTTCGTTTCCGAGGAAAAAATTCAACATGATCTGATCGATTCGCGTGTACAACGCTGCAGCGGTTGCGGCCAACATTAGCGGCCAACTCGTCTGCAACAGCCCTTTCAGGATTCTTCGATCGCCTGTGCCCGGTTCACTCCTGGCCTGTCTTCTGTAGAAGACGTAAAGCAACACCCCGCCCGTACCTGCCTCGAAAACCAAAGCCCATGCGAAGGCAATGAGGGGCGCCTCGAAAACGATGAGCAAGATCCGCACGATCGTCGAGAGAAGAAACCCCGCCGAGTCCGCAATGACCGGGTAACGGAAACTTCCATTCGACTCGAAAACATATCGAAAGCTGTCTGCGGCTTTCGGAAATAGGGTCAACGCGACTATGGTCACCACCCAGAATTCCTGCGATCCGAAAGACGAAGCCGCGCCTGCGAACACACAAGCTACCCCGACGGACAAGAAGGCAGACAAGAGTTGAGCGCGGAATCCCACGCCAACCAAACGCCTTGCAGAAATCCTCCCCAACGCCAACTCACGAACCACCACGCTTTGCAGTCCCAGTGTCGTTACCGGCGCCAAAACTACCGATACCGCCAAAGCAAAACTCAATTGCCCAAAGAGTGCGGGTTGGAGATAACGCGCCATCCACACAGACATGAACGCGCCTACCAACAGTCTTACTACCCGATCGCCGAAAAGCCAGGCCAAATTCTCGAAAAAACGCTTCCCGTGATTCGACATGTGGCTGGGCTACGACTTGGGCGAACCGCCCGAGATGAAGTCCTTGTAGGCTCGCGCGATACCCTCGGGTAGATCGATCATCGGGGTCCAGCCGGTCTCGCGCAACTTGCTCGAATCCATCCACTTACGCGGCGCTCCGTCTGGCTTGCTCACATCGAAAACGATTCGTCCGTCGTAGCCCACCGTTTTCGAAATGAGAAGTGAAAGGTTCGCGATGCTCACGTCCGAGCCGTAACCCACATTGAGATGTCCGAGCATAGGCTCGGTGAATTCCTCATATTTTTCTCGCGGCAGATTCATGACGTGCACTGCTGCCGACGCCATGTCGTCGACATACAGGAACTCGCGCATCGGAGTGCCGGTTCCCCAAATGGACACTTCGCTGGCCCCTGACAACTTTGCCTCGTGAAATCGTCTGATCAATGCGGGAACGACGTGACTGTTTTCGGGGTGGTAGTTGTCGCCTGGGCCGTACAGATTGGTCGGCATGACGCTTCGGTAGTCTCGGCCGTACTGCCGGTTGTAGCTTTCGCACATCTTGATGCCCGCGATCTTTGCGATCGCATAAGGCTCGTTGGTCGGCTCGAGCGTGCCTGTAAGCAGCGAGTCTTCGGTCATGGGCTGGGCGGCGAGCCTTGGATAAATGCAGCTGCTACCCAAAAACATGAGCTTCTGCACGCCATGAACATGCGCCGCGTGGATCACGTTCGACTGAATCATCAGGTTGTCGTAGATGAATTCAGCGGGATAGGTATTGTTTGCGTGAATGCCGCCTACTTTCGCTGCGGCAAGATAAACCTCTGCCGGCTTTTCTCTTTCGAAAAAATCGTTGACGGCTGCTTGATCGACGAGATTCAGTTCGGCATGCGTTCGCGTGACGATGTTCGTTTCATTGTTCCGGGACAGTTGCCGAAGAATCGCGCCGCCCACCATGCCGCGATGCCCCGCTACATAAATCTTCGAGGGCAGCTTTCCGGTCACTCGCGGGACTCCGCTGGAACGTCGTAGCCGTGCTTTATCAACACCGCGTTGCGCGAAGCCAGATCGAGATCGTGCTCGACCATTTCTTTGACCATGTCGTCGAACGTCGTCTCGGGTAACCAGCCGAGATCGGCTTTCGCCTTCGACGGATCGCCCAGGAGCGTGGCGACTTCTGCGGGCCTGAAATAGCGCGGATCGATACGCAGGATCACATCGCCGGATTTGAGGGCCGGTGCCTTCTCGCCAGAAATCGAGTCCACTAAAGCGCGCTCGTCTACTCCCTTGCCTTCGAACTTCAACGTGATACCCAGTTCTGCCGCGGCCCGCACTGCGAACTGCCGAATGCTGTATTGGGTTCCGGTTGCGATCACGTAGTCCTTCGCCACATCTTGCTGGAGCATCATCCATTGCATGCGCACATAGTCGCGTGCGTGGCCCCAATCCCGGAGGGCATCCAGATTGCCCATGTACAGACAGCGGTCGAGTCCCTGCGCGATTCGGCTCAAACCACGGGTAATTTTGCGTGTCACGAAAGTCTCGCCGCGTCGCGGGCTTTCATGGTTGAACAAAATTCCGTTGCAAGCGTACATGCCATACGACTCGCGGTAGTTCACGCAAATCCAGTACGCGTAAAGCTTGGCGACCCCATACGGGCTGCGCGGGTAGAACGGTGTTGTTTCTTTCTGCGGAGTTTCCTGCACCAGGCCATAGAGTTCGCTGGAGCTGGCTTGATAAAAGCGCGTTTTTTTGGACAGGCCAAGCAGGCGAATCGCTTCGAGAAGCCTCAGCGTACCCAGCGCGTCCACGTCGGCCGTGTATTCCGGACTTTCGAAACTCACGGCCACATGGCTTTGAGCACCGAGGTTGTAGACCTCGTCGGGTTGCACCTTCTGCATAATCGCCGTCAGGTTGCTCGCGTCGCTCAAATCGCCGTAGTGAAGAATCAGCTTGCGGCCGTCGACATGGGGATCCTGATAAAGGTGATCGATTCGCTGGGTGTTGAACGAAGAGGAGCGGCGTTTGATTCCGTGGACCTCGTAGCCCTTCTTCAGAAGAAATTCGGCCAGATACGAGCCATCCTGACCGGTGATACCAGTGATCAGCGCGGTTTTTTGACTCATGAATTAGCTCCTGCCGTACTTGTCTTCATATCGAACGATGTCGTCTTCGCCAAGATAGCTGCCACTCTGAACCTCGATCAACTCCAGAAGCGAGGTACCGAGATTGGCCAGACGATGTTTTTCTCCCATCGGAATATACGTGCTCTGGTTTTCCAGCAGAGTTCTAGTTTCTTCGCCTACCGTGACGGTTGCGACGCCAGACACCACTATCCAGTGTTCGGCTCGATGCCGGTGCGACTGGAGCGAAAGAGAAGCGCCCGGCTTTACCACCAGCTTTTTGACCTGATACCGCGGCCCTACCTCGATCGTGTCGTAGCTGCCCCATGGTCTCGCAACGGTCCGATGCTGCAGTGCTTCGGACACATCCAAAGCGGCCAATCGGTCGACCACCTCGCGTACACCTGCGGAGCTCTTTCTGTCGGCGACGAGCAACGCATCCGGTGCATCGATCACCAGCAGATCGGATGTCCCCAAAGTCACTACGGGGCGTCCCCCTGCTGCATGGACGTAGGTGTGCGTCGAGCCGACGTGATGTACTTTTCCGACCGCCCCTGCAGACCCGTTGCCCTGGTCGGTCTGAACGGGTGCGAGTTCCGCGACAGCAGCCCAGGTTCCGACATCGCTCCACTGACCTTCGAACGGAAACATGACGGCTTCGGTGGTTTTCTCCATCACGGCTACGTCGAACGGAACCGACTCGAGCGTCGAGAAAATGTCTTTGTCGGGCCGCACGAAGTCGCCGTCGATGGTCGCAAAGTCCATTGCTCCCTGGCAGATGCTCAAAGTCTTGGGGGCGTGAATTCGAAACTGCTCTATGAGCACGTCCCGATCTGCGAGAAAAATGCCTGCATTCCAGTAGAAGCCGCCTTCCGAGATGAACCCCTCTGCTTTCGGGCGATCCGGCTTTTCCACGAATCTTTTGACAGCGAAGCCTTCGTCGCTGAGCTTTTCACCTGCCTGGATATATCCGTAATCGGTACTCGGAAAAGTCGGCGATATCCCGAAAGTGACGATTGCTCCGCTGACGGCAGCGGGCAGCGCGTCCTCGACCAATCGCCTGAAGCGCGCGGCATCGGGAATGTAGTGATCGGCGGGACAGCAAAGCAAAACGCATCCAGGTTTCGCATACAGCGCGGCCAAGGCGATCGACGCAGCGGTATTGCGCCCGGCGGGTTCGAGCAGCTGGGTAGCGCGGTAGCCGTGATCCGCAGCCTCCGAAGCGACTATAAAGCGGTAGTCCTCGGCACCCACGCACAGGATCGATCCCTGCTGGTCGAGGAACGGCCACACCCTGTCGAAAGTCGCCGCAAGCAGGGAACGATCCTCCAGCAACTTGACGAATTGCTTGGGGTACGCACGTCGCGACAGCGGCCAGAGCCGGGTGCCGGCACCGCCGCAAAGGATGGTCGGTAGGATCATTCGCTGAATTATGCGTGGATGCCCTGACTAGAATCCGCCATGGTCAAGAAAAACTGGGTCGCGATTTGCGCGTTTTTTTGGGGAGGCGCAGTGTTCCTGCCGGTCGGCATGAACTATCTCGGGTTCCTGCTGGTGTTTGGCGCAATGATGCTCACCGGGGTATTTGGCGATCTTCCCGAAGGCCACCTTCGCGCACGTTTTCAAAAACTCCGATCGCACCCGATCTGGTGGCCTCTCGTGGCCTATCTGGGGTGGATGTTGATCGTGCTGATCGCCCGACCTCACTATCCACAGACCGGCATCAACCTGTTTCATGGGGTCCGCATTGCGCTGACACTGGCTCTCGCCATCTGCCTGACGCCTTACGAAGCGAAATGGGGTTTGCGCGGAGTTCTTGTCAGCATGGGACTTGCGTTAATCACGATCGCGGTAAAGCTGGCGCTTCATCTTCCCGACGTCGGATTCATGAACAGCGTCGCTCAGCACACAGGCAACAAGTCAATCGCAGCCGCTGCTCTGATGGCCATGATTTCTGCTGCATCGATCGTGATTGCCATGGATTTTCGTGGAGTTGTCCGCTGGCTTGCGGCGCCGCTGTTCGTTGCAGTCGTGCTGATCGTGAGCTTTGTGAACCCGTCTCGTATCTCGCTCATTATTTTGCTGCTCATGTTTCTCGTTGCGTGCGTGCATCGCTGGAGACGAAGAATTGGGCCGATTGCAATTGCCGTTGTCCTCGCTGCAGGCGTCGCCTTTGCCGTGGTCGGTACTTCCGACGCGGTTCACAACAAGTTCGAGAAGGGCCTTTCGGAGGCGCAGGCTGCCGTCAACGGTCGCGTCTCCCAGGACAGCTGGGGCGTTCGCGTGATCATGTACAGACTCACGTCGCAAATGATGCTGGAGCGACCCATTGCTGGCTGGGGAATCGGTGCGTGGAACACGCTATGGATCGAGCGCACGCCTGAAATCCTTCACGACTTCAACATGCCTCACAACGATTTTCTGTGGATGGGTTCGCAGTCGGGAATCCCGGGAGCGCTATCGTTAGTGGCGGTACTGGTTGCCTGCGCCATCCCGGGTTGGCGACGCAAGGATCTGACGGGGCGTCTTGCCTTGATGGCACTCGCCGGGCTGGTAACGGTCGACTTCTTCAACTCGGCACTTCGGGACGCAGCCCTGGCGCTGCCGTTGCAGTGGGTGCTCGGCATGCTGCTGGCCATAACCGCCAGCAGGGAATCTATATGGCCCCTTTGGCCGATAGCACCACGCGAACCGTCTTCAGCAAAATAACCCAATCGACCCACAGGGACCAGTTGCGCACGTACCAGCTGTCTAGCGCCGAGCGCTGAGCGAAGGTGGTCGTGCTACGGCCACTAACTTGCCAGAGGCCGGTAATGCCCGGCTTCACCTGCAAATAGAGTTGCATTCCATCGTGCGGATAGCTCGGTAGTTCGCGTCGCAGCAAAGGACGCGGACCGACCAGGCTCATGTCGCCACGCAACACGTTGATCAGCTGCGGAAGCTCGTCGATGCTTCGACGGCGAATGAATTGCCCGACCTTCAGCACGCGGGGATCGTTGGCGAGCTTGAAGTTGTTCGCCACGTATTCGGCATGAAGCGCCGGATTGGTTCGGGGCCAATCGGCAAGTTGCTGATCGGCATTGCGAACCATGGAGCGAAATTTCAGGAACTCGAAATCGCGAGTACCCTCGCCCACCCGCGGCTGCGAATACATGACCGGGCCACCGTCTTCTCGCCAAATCCGCCACGCCACCCAAACCATCAACGGCGAGAAACACGCCAGCGCCAGCAGCGAAAAAACAATGTCGATGGATCTCTTCATGAATCGCGCCATCGGACTAAACAGGCGGTGCTGCAATCTAAGAAAAAGTACGTCGTTGCTGAAAAAATACTGGGCTTGCATGCCCTGTACTGGAAGGCCCTGCAAAGCCGGAACCACAAAAATATCGAATCGTTCGCCGTGCAGGCCGCTCACAATTTCTGAGGTGCGCGATTGTGTCTTGTCGTCGAATGCAACCAGGATCACCTCGCAGCCGAGTTCTGCCGCAACGCGTTCGACGCCCTGATGAATCTGGAAGATTGGCACACGAAGTGACAGGGCTCGCGCGTCGTCGGTATCGGAACCGATCCGCATGAGTGCAGCCAGCTCAAGGCCCATGTGACGCTCATCGCGAATAGCATCGATAGTCGAATCTGCATTAGGACCGTCGCCCACAACCAGCGCTTTGCGTTTCCACAATCCAGCGCGAATAAGCAGTTCTCGGGCAGCAATGCGCCCGGCTGGAATTAGCACAAGCACAAAGCACCAGGCCAGCACCAGCACTGTCCGGCTGTAGCTCACCTGCACAAAAAAGTTGATGGCGAAGTTGATCAGGCCAATCAACATGACATGGCGCCACACGACTCGAGTCTCTTCCCAGTAGGCGCCGCGCCGCACGTACTGACCTGCTGCGGCCAGCGACAGAATGACCAACGCGGTCATGAAGGTGTAGGTGATTCCTTCAACTGTTGAAAGCGGAAACCATTGGGCCAAAAAACCCCGTCCGATGGCGGTAGCCACTAGCACTGCGAAGACCCACGAAAAAAACATGGACGCGAGGTCGGCCAAAAGCAGCGTTACTACGCGGATGCGCTGACGCTGTGTGTTCCCTCGCAGACTCGTCTTTGTCACCGTTATCACTGATCGGTTTCTCGTCGGTTTTTCCAGAACTTCCAGAACGCAGTAGATGACCAGAGCCTGATAAGACTCCTTATGTGCCACGACATATGCCGCAGATTTTTGCGGCTAGAGCGATGCGCTTCGTGGATTATCGTGGCCTTGGCGGGCACCAAGCGCTTTCCGGCGAGTTGGGTTCGAAGAGAAATATCGACGTCCTCGCAGTACATGAAATAGCGTTCATCGAAACCGGCGATGGTTCGGTAGACGTCGGACGGGAAAAACATGCAGGCGCCGGAGACGAATTCCGGCCGGCTAGGTGGCACGAATTTTTTGCGAAGCAAATGCCGCCCGACCAGATCCCAAGGCGTCGGTACACGTCGCGCGAAATCCTGCGGACGTTTATGTTTATCGAGCTGAATCGGAAACGCCAGTCCTGCATCGGCCGATTGCGCTGCCAACACGAGCATGGGGAACGGGTCGTTATCCAGAACCACGTCGGGGTTCAACACGCAGAAGAACGTCGACCGGCAATGCGCGAAGGCAGCGTTGTGATTTGCTCCGTACCCCTTGGGTCCCGTATTTCGAACAACATTCAATTCGAAAGGAAACCTCCTGGTCGCCACCCACGAATCGACTTCCGGTTCGGGCACGTTGAGTGTGAGCACGACTTGCGAAACGCTGCGGGTACAGAGGCGACACAAGTCTTCAAGCAGCGACAGCACTTCTTCTCCGTGCCCGTGGCTCACTACTGAAACGCAAATCGTCGCGCGCTCAGTCACCGTGAGGTCTCGGGATCCAGCGCTTGTCCAGAAGACGCCAGATATCCGCCACAGACGCCTTCCGTTTGGCTTGGGTTTCCTTGCGCTTTTGCCAAGCTAGCGGTAAGCCTTTAAAGGCATCACGCTTGGAGCGAAGGATCACACGCCACCGCCCCTTCTTGGAAAACAGCAGGATAAGGATGCAGGTGACTGCGATGTGCGCTGGGAAGAAGATCCAGAACAGCGGGCCGGGCATGTTGCGAACGAAAGTCCAGAGCTGGTTGCGGTAGCCGTAATAAACGGCGAAATCGCTTTGTTTGCCACCGCTCGTGGCTGACCCCACATGGCGAACCACTGCGTCTGGAACGTAACGAATGGGATAACCGGCAAGGCGAATGCGGAACCCGAGATCGACGTCTTCCATGTAGCAGAAGAAATCTTCATCGAGCTCGCCCACTTCGTCGAGCACCGACTTTCGATAGAACGACGCAGCGGCGCAGGGCGTAAAAATTTCGCGGCCCACCAAGTGGTCGGGTCGCTGTCGAATGTCGTGCGCGGTTTGCCAGGCGAGGCCACTCACGTGATAGGCGTCTCCGATGTCATCGATGATCGCCGGGTCGCTGTCGCTCAACTGACGAGATCCGAACGCGCCGACCTTTGGGAAATCGCGGGCTGCTTTCATCAGATTTTCAAGCCATTCAGGTTCCGCAAATGCGTCCGGATTAAGCAGCGCGATGAACTCGGTATCGATCTGTCGGAAGGCGTGGTTGTTGCCTTTCGCGAACCCCAGGTTCGCGTTCATGAGTTGGATTTCCAGCTTGTCGATCTGCGGCACTTTCTCGACGGAGCCATCGGTGCTGCCGTTGTCGATCAGGATAATTCGGTCGGGGTACAGGGTCTGCTTCCCGAGGGAAGCGACGCTTTTCGCGAGCATTTCACCGGCGTTGTAGTTGACGATGACGACGGTGACGGTCATAGGAAATTCGGTGAGGTGGGAAATAGCTTCATCTGCCGGAAGCCTTGATCAATCGGGTTATGGCTCTAAGGGGGGCCGTAATTCGCCAACTTCTGGAGTTTTTCATAGAAGCGATGGTGGCTCGCAATGCCGTTAGCTCATCTGCACCATTGGCGCCCGCTTTGCCTCCCGTCAATTCATTCTGAATGTCGTGAAGCAGACCTTGGCGCCGATCATAAAACGCCGAAACGTTCGAAAACGGAGAAACGGGCGCAGCGTTTCTGAGATGAACATAAAACTCGTTGCCATTGATGGGGCTGACATCGATCACCTCGAACGACGAGAGTCCCAAAAATCGAAGATCCTCAAGAATCAGACGGAGCGAGGATGGAGTGAGCGCCCAGCAATGGGTATCGATGTACCCACCCGGACCATTTGCGACCTGCCCGGTCCAACGCCGAAAGCATGTTTCAAGATCGCGTACACCCTGGATGTTTGAGGGATCCTCGTCCACAGAAAAACCATCCGTCACTTTGTCTCCGCGGCGATACACCGCGCGAAGCGTCTCCTGTTCGTAAACCTGCGCGGGGATCGGCTGACGGCGATCCTCGAAGTGAGCAGCCAGAAACCCCGTGGTGGTTGTGTGCGGGCGGAAATAATCGAAACAGGCGCGCTTGTCCGGTATTGCCATGGACACATAACCGCCAGGCTTCAGTACCCGAGCGCACCCCGCGAGGAATTTGATCGGATTTGGTAAATGCTCAAAGTTATGCGACGAGACGACGTAGTCGAATTGACCGAATTCACCGCGCCCTGCGATGAGCGATTCGATCTCTGTCGAAGTGCCGATCAAATCGACATCCTCGATGTCGTCGACTTTTTCGGCTGGAATATTGGGGTCGACCTTCGCCTGGGCGCGAAGTGCATTGCCGTCAATGTAGTCGAGAGACAGGCAGCGATAGCCCTTCTTCTTGGGCGTGATCGGAGCGAAGAACGGCCCAACTTCGATCCCGTACATGGATTTCTCGATGTATCTCGTGATTTCTGCAATGCGATCCATCGATCATGTCTCCCTTAAGGGTGGAAATCAGAAGCCAGTGCTAAGTCGCCCCCGACTTGTCGCGCATCTTGTCCCAGAACGTCCTCTCCGAGGGGAGGCGTTTTCGCTTGAACAGCTCCAGCATATCCTGTAGCGGAAGCGTCACCTGCGCCTGAGAGTGCATAGAGACAATGTCGCCAAGCATGACCGTTCCGCGGTAAACCACGTCCTTCTTCAGCAAAGGTAAGCGCGCGTAGACGATCGAGAATATAGAAAGCGCGTGCGATGGATTTTCAGTTTCCAGTAGATGGAACAACTGCTGCTCCGCCTTGATCCGCGAGAGATTCGTCCCCTCTGCACTCGGAACATACGACACAGAAGTCGGCACGCGCACGCCGGCGAAAGTAGTGGCGTGACCACCCTCAAGCTTGAATTCTTGAACCAGTTCTCGGCAACGCTCTTGGTTAATCAACGCGCCAAAATTAACCTTGTTAGCCTTCAACATGCCGCTGAAGCCGATCTCTCCATGGGCAATGGTGTATCGGCGCGAATTCCATTCGATGTAGTTTTCCCAGTAGTCCTTAAAAAACTGCTGCTTATGAACACCATTGCGACACAACATGAAGAATGACTGAACATGATGCGCCGGGCCAAAACTTTCGTACGGACCGATTACGTCTTCGTCGCGGGTGTTAAGTTCCAGCCAAAAGCGCTGGGGATCGAATAGAGGAAAGAAAATCGTGTCATTGGTGAAGAGGATTTGCTCGACCTTGTCAATCAGGCCAGTCTTGACCAAGTACTGATAGCCGCATTTGTAGGCTCCGAAATCGCGAGCGACATTAGGCCTCGTGATGACGACGCTCACACGAGTTTTGAGCCAGTCATGAAACTCGGTCGACAAGGGCAGATTCGATACGAACACGGTCTCGAATCCGGCCCTGACCAATTCAGTCAGTTGCGCGTCGAGAAGGGGGTTGGGGCGTGACTCAAAGCTCGCGTACAGCACGACCTTACGCCCCTCGATGGCACGCACCACCGTGACCTTAACCGGATCTCCGAATATCGCATTGGTGATCCAGTAGCGAAGCGACCCGAGATTCTGCTTTCCCGCGAAATAGTATTCGTAGAACTTGATCAGCGTCCGCTGGAGCAACATTCGAATGAAGTGCATTCGGCGTCTCTTTGCTCAGGAGGTCTTGTAAACCGAAGCGGACGAATTCACCTGCGAACGCAGGCGGATGATTTCTTCGATGCGCTCATCGCCTTCCTGTTCGGGCCTTGCCGCAAACAGTGCGCGACCGCGATCGGCAGCATCTGCAGCAGGGGTACACAGGTAATACACCGCCATGCTTTTCCGAAAGATGCCGGCAGGCTGCGTCAGACCGCGGCTCATGCCATGCCAAGAGTTCTGGGTCGTGTCGAACAGCACGGCGCGGTTGAATTGCGGCGCGATTTCCGTGACCAATGGACCTGGTTTGTTCGCTTTGCCATCGTGCGCCCACAGGCCAAGATGCCCGCCGTGGGTTTCTGGCTGCAGCTCTTTAGAGAGATAAATGATGATGTTCAGGCGTCGCTGCAGCTTCAACTTGGGGTGAATCGAATAGTCGAAGTGCGGATTCAGATTACCCCCGGGTCCGTGCATATGCCATCCGCCGCCATGCAAGCCTTGATCGCAGAAGAACTCGGTGCCCAGAGATTCCTGCAGAAGTGCAAGAAATGCGTCTGAATTCAGATAGGTGAAGGCGCGATATGTGAGGGACGGAAACACGTTCCAGTCGTTGAGCGCTTTTTTGTCTTCGATCGGGTTCTTGTAATAGAACCACTTTTCGGATTCATAAGGCAAAAACTCGCCGCTCAACTTGTCGGCGATCTCTGGCTGGAAGAAATTGTCGATGACGCAATGGTCGAACGGCTGAGCCGATTTAAAGGACTTCAAACCGAGCTTAGTGGCTTCTATGTTGATCATTAAGTAATCCGGAACAGACCAAAGATTCTAGCTTCGGGCTAGCGTCCGGCTTTCCGGCCTGTGACAGGAAGGTGACTCAAACGAGGAAGGTGTGGGGAAAAGACAAATTGGTTGCCACATAAGTCGCTTTTGACGCACGGCTGAGCGCGTACAGGGCGATGGAGTCAGACCCCCCGTTCGTGACACGGAAGGTTAAAGGGGACTGGTCGGCAGTCTCAACGAAGAAAGACAGGATTTGGTTGTCGTCAATCGACGAAAAGTCGAGTTCGCGAACTTCAAGTTGCTGTCGGGTCCGCAGTATTTCGACTTTGAGCGTACCGGTCAGCTTTTTTGTGTTCGTTCCAACCACGCAGGAATAGGCCATTCGGCCGGGTAATAAGGGCTTGATGGTGGTCTGGATGGATTGTCCGACCCTCAAGTCGAACACCACATTTCGCCTGAAGTAGCCCTGTTTCTCTCCTGGCATGGGAGGAGTGGCCGGACCCGTATCCAGAAAACTCTGCCCCGATGTGACGGGCACCTCGTCCCATTTGCGCATACGCCTAATCGCCCAGCGCCTCATGAATTTCCGGACGAAGGTTTCGCGATACACCGAGTGGACAATAGCGGCCCACTTTTGCTTGATTGACTCGAGGTCGTGCGCACGCTTGACTGCGGCATGCGCAGCAAGCCCAACCTGCGCACTTTCCGTGGGATGCTCGATCACCCATTTGATTTGCGAAACCCAGGCATCGACACCATTCGCGACGACCCATCCGGTCTTGCCCTGTTCGACCGAATCTTTGTAGATGGGCGTGTCGGAATAGATCGCGGGCAGTCCGCAGCCGCCGAACTCGCGAAATTTGTTGTTGGTTTTGTATCGGCTGAAAGGGGAATCGACCAAAGGTGCGAGTGCAAGACGCCAACCTCGTCGCTGCTGCTCATGCATGAAGGCGCGATAGTCGGAGATTGGTGCCAGGCTTCGCACCCTCGGCAAACCTGCCAGTTGTGTGGGCGTATGCCCGAAGAATTCGAACACCACGTTTTCAGGCGTTTCGCTCAACACGCGACGAACGACTTCGGGAAAAAAGTTGTCGTCCGCACGGCTGGAAGTTCCGACTATTCCGATGCGCACTTCATCGCTAACCTCATGCGCGATGTCTTTGCTCAACACGCTGAAATCGAAGTGCGCGGGAATAACGACCACACGCTTGTTGAACTGGCGCAGAAATTCAGCGGCAAGTTTCGAGTGGCAGATGACGGCGGAGGCATTGCTGATCGCCATTTCGAGTACTTGGCGCACATGCGGGTTTTGGTAGTGCTTGTCGATCGGCGCCTCGCCGAGGAGGAGCCAGAAGTTGTCGTCGAGGTAGTAGATATAGGTACGACGCGAGGCAATCAGTCGGGAGACGAAGCTTTTGGAGGGATAGTCGCCCGGGCGTACCAAGAAAAAATTGAGCCCTGCCAATTCTTCGATCGCATGCGGACGATCGTAAAACTGATTACCGAGTTCGGTCCTGACTTTCGCGCCGAAGCTCGATAGAACCTGCTTGACCAGTTCGACGGTCGCCATCTGCCCGTCGGCAACGAGAGTTAAATTAAGTTTGTCCAACGATGTCTCCAATTTCGCAGCATCGAACCCATTGCTCAAATCTTCCCGCCCATGCGAAGCCATAGCTCATGTTTAAGATACGAAAAGCAGTCGCGCACGCCGCATACTTGACTCTTCACTTGAGCAACCCCGACGAACCATGACCTCCGGACTTTTGCCTTCACCAGACAAGCCTCGAATCCTGATTTGGGGCGGCCGTTCACAAGCTCGCATCAGTCAGGAAATGATTCATGAACGGGGACTCGGCGAGGTCTCCGTTATTTTCGACGCTTCCCTTCCCCAGCTCGAATTTTCAAGCGCGGCTGCCTTCGTCAATGACGCCGCCGCACTTAAAACCGTGCTCCCGTCGATCACGCATTATGTGGTGTGCATCGCGGGCGAATATGGATTCGCGCGGCACATGACATCGCGCGCACTCCTGTCGATCGGACTGAAGCCGCTGTCACTCGTGCATGAAAGCGCCCTCATCGAAAGAACGTCGACGCTTTTGGGTGGTGCGCAAATCATGCCCCGCGCTGTTGTGCATAAATTCTGCGAAATCGGCGAGCAGGTTTTGCTCAACACGAATTGCACCATCGACCACGAATGCAGAATCGGCAATGGGGTTCATGTGATGGGTGCGGCTGCAGTCACCGGTCGAGTCGTGATAGGAGATTTCGCGACCATCGGAACGAACGCAACAATCCTGCCGGATCTGAAAATCGGGGAGGGCGCGTTTGTCGCGGCAGGCGCCGTAGTGACCCGCGACGTTCCTCCGAATTCACTGGTGGTGGGCTGCCCCGCAAAAGTTGTGCGTCAGGTCACCCGAAAGTTTGACGAATCCGCCATCAGCCTGCTGAAGACTGGCGCTTGACCGCAGGTCAAGGGATCAATGCCGGCTCCGCCGTCGTCTCGGCCCAGGATTTGGAGAAACTGCTGCCGCCTTTATTTCTGGAAAGCAATCTGTCGAGACCTCGGCAGATGCCGTACAGAAGAACTGCCAGCAACAGAATTTTGGGTGCGACGTAATAGCGGTTTTCCACGTGGACATACCAGAATGTGAAGAGCGTTCCCGCGAGCGACACGAGGATCATGATTCCCAGCGAACCCTTCAATTTGGCCGCGCCCCAAAGGCAGGCGCCAACGAACAGGCCGCTCAATATATATGCGTGAACGATCATCGATTTCTTGACGTGAATCACCATAGGGAAATGGTCGGTCGGAGCAAACCCGAGATAAACCGCCGGCCTGTATGCGAACAGGCCTTGCTTGATCTTCAGACAGAAATGAGTCAGGCGGGACACCTCATTGGTGTCGAGTTTTGCAATATAGGCGGACTTCTCCGGTAACGAATACGCGATCAGTTCAATGTTCGGAATCGTGCGGATTTCGGAGAAATCGAGCGCCTTGTCGTACACACCGATCTGGCCCGTGTGAAGAAAAATCCACAGAAACTGAATGCCGCCGACGAGTCCCACGACAACTCCGAATGCAATCACCAGCGGATAGAGGTCGGTCCGTTTCTGCTGCCAGACCAGTACGCAAATCCGACTCCTGCGAAGGCTGCGAAGACGTAGTAATTCTGTCGGGTCAACGCCGCTAGCCCCAGGAACAAGGCTCCTACGATGGCATCGGAGATGCTGACGTCCTTCTTGAAGACGCGAGACATTCCGAAAAAGAACATCGCACACGCCGGAAGATCTGCAAGAGCAACTGGAACAAACGGCAGGGAAAGCGCAATCACCACCAACGCCAGCAAGAACGCGAAGAGCCGACCCATTTTGTCGCCTAGCAAGGGGGCGCCACTTTGCGTAATCAATGCCTTGGCCGAGTACGCCAACAACAGCAACATTCCCAGATTCATCGCCAGCAAGGTGTAGGACGCCGTGACGGGATCTTTCGTGATCAGGTTGGGAAGGCTGAAGTAGAGCAGCGCGCCTATGGGACGAACCCCGTTGTAGCACCCGGTGAACAGGGATGTTCCGGTAGAGATAGCGCGCGAGCAGTTTTCGCCAAATGTGAGAAACGCGTCTGCGTCTCCAAAATACGGAAATTGCATGGGCTACTCAGTGAAATTTGAAAAATTATTATAGGTCTCGGCCTTTTCGCAGGACGCCAAAATGCACTTCCGCTGATCTTTCCTCACACAGAGACCCGGAATCACTAAAAATCGCGGGACAATCGTCATAGTTGCCGGCTGCAGGCACCACGAACCCTTCAAGAGTGAGATCTGTCGAATGAAGCTTGTCATCTTGGCCGGAGGCCTCGGAACCAGAATCAGCGAGGAAACGTCCCTCAGGCCAAAACCAATGGTCGAGATCGGCGGCCGGCCCGTCCTTTGGCATGTAATGAAAATCTATTCAGCCTATGGCGTGAATGACTTCATCATCTGCTGCGGCTATAAGGGCTACGTTATCAAGGAGTACTTTGCGAACTACTTCCTTCACATGTCCGACGTGACCTTCGACATGACCAAAAACAGCATGGAAGTTCACCAGCGCAATGCCGAACCCTGGCGGGTCACGCTGGTCGATACCGGCGAAGACACTATGACCGGCGGTCGCCTCAAACGGGTTGCGCCATATCTCGAAGGCGAAGACGCTTTCTGCTTCACCTATGGTGACGGGGTGAGCGACGTGAACATCGGCGAACTCATCGAGTTCCACAGGGCGAGCAACGGCAAGGCCACGCTGACCGCCACTTTCCCACCCGGACGCTTCGGCGCGCTGGACATGGACGGCACCAAGGTGCGCAGCTTCCGGGAAAAGCCGAAGGGCGACGGCGGAATGATTAACGGTGGCTTCTTCGTGCTGTCGCCTGATGTTTTCAACTACATCGAAGGCGACAGCACGATGTGGGAACGCGAACCTCTGGAGCGTCTGGCCGACGAAGGCGAACTGTCGGCGTTCCAGCACACCGGCTTCTGGCAACCCATGGACACGCTTCGCGACAAGACCTATCTGGAAGGACTCTGGTCGAGCGGCCAGGCCCCCTGGAAGGTCTGGAAGTGAACCCGCGGTTCTGGGCGGGCAAACGGGTATTCCTGACCGGTCATACCGGTTTCAAAGGCAGCTGGCTCTCTCTGTGGCTGCAAAGTCTGGGGGCCGAGGTGACCGGGTACTCGCTCGCCCCGCCGACAGACCCGAGCCTGTTCGAAGCAGCGGATGTCGCCTCTGGCATGACGTCCATTCAAGGCGACATTCGCGATTTGGCTTTGTTGACTAAAGCCATGCAGGATGCCTCGCCCGAGATCGTGATTCACATGGCTGCTCAGTCGCTGGTTCGTCATTCATACGAAGAGCCGGTAGAGACTTACGCGACCAACGTCATGGGCACGGTGAACGTCCTGGAATCGGTTCGCCACACGCGCGGCATCCGCTCGGTCGTGAGCGTGACCACCGACAAGTGCTACGAGAACCGCGAATGGTCCTGGGGTTACCGCGAGAACGAGGCAATGGGCGGGTACGACCCCTACAGCAGCAGCAAGGGCTGCGCCGAACTCGTGAGCAGCGCGTATCGCTCGTCGTTCTTCAACATCGACGCACACTCGAAGCATGGCGTGGCGCTGGCCACTGCCCGCGCCGGCAATGTGATCGGTGGCGGTGACTGGGCGAAAGATCGATTGATTCCCGACATGATCGACGCCTTCGAAGAGGGCCGTGCGGCCATGATCCGAAACCCGCATGCGATTCGCCCGTGGCAACACGTGCTCGAGCCGCTATGTGGCTACCTCACGTTGGCCGAGCGACTGTTCGAGGAAGGGCCGGCGTTCGCCGAGGGCTGGAATTTTGGGCCGAACGACGACGACGCCAAGCCGGTCGAATGGATCGCCACCCAGTTGACGCATCAATGGGGGCCGGGCGCCGCCTGGACCAACGACGGGCGCCAGCACCCTCACGAAGCGAGCTATCTCAAGCTCGACATTTCCAAGGCGAGAAGCCGCCTGAACTGGGCGCCGGCGCTTCGTTTGACTGAGGCCCTTGAACTCATCGTCGAATGGTCCCGCAAGCGACAATCGGGCGAGAACGTCAAGGCGACGACTCTGGCCCAGATACAGGCGTACCAGAGCAAAGTCTCCGGATAATCGCTGGCAAGAAAAAAACATTTCTCTCCTGACTACATGCAAAACGAAAAAACAGCAGCCCTCCGAACGCAAATCGCCGCACTCGTCGAAGAGTACGCAAGCATCGCGCTGGCTCCCGATCCGTTCCTGCCAGGCCTGACCGCCATTCCGCCGTCGGGCAAGGTGCTCGATTCGGTCGAACTCAAGAACATGGTCGAGGCCTCGCTCGATGGATGGCTAACCACCGGCCGCTTCAACGCAGAGTTCGAGAAAAAGCTCGCGGCGTTCATCGGCGTGAAGCATCTCATCACGGTGAACTCGGGATCGTCGGCCAACCTGGTTGCGTTCAGCACTCTCACGTCGCCGAAGCTGGGAGATCGCGCAATTCAAAAAGGCGACGAAGTCATCGGCGTGGCAGCGGGATTTCCCACTACGGTCAACCCGATTCTGCAGTTCGGCGCGGTCCCTGTGTTCGTAGATGTGGACCGTCTAACGCACAACATCGATGCATCGAAGATCGAAGCTGCCATCGGCCCTAAAACCAAGGCGATCATGCTTGCTCACTCGCTGGGCAATCCGTTCAACCTCGATGTAGTGACCGCTATGTGCAAGAAGTACAACTTGTGGCTGGTCGAAGATTGCTGCGATGCGCTGGGAACCACCTATCGCGGCCAGATGGTCGGCACCTTCGGCGACATCGCAACCTTGAGTTTCTATCCCGCACACCACATCACCATGGGCGAAGGTGGCGCAGTGTTCACGAACAGCGATGAACTCAAGGTCATTGCCGAGAGCTTCCGCGACTGGGGTCGCGATTGCTATTGCCCTCCAGGCAAGGACAACACCTGCGGAAAGCGCTTCTGCTGGAAGCTGGGCGATCTGCCCGAAGGCTACGACCATAAGTACACCTACGGCCACCTCGGCTACAACCTCAAGATCACCGACATGCAGGCCGCCTGCGGTCTCGCGCAGCTCGAGAAAGCGGCGATGTTCATCCAGAAGCGCAAAGACAATTTTGCGTTCCTGAAGAATCGCCTCAAAGACTGCGAAGAGTTCGTGCACCTGCCGGAACCCACTGAGCATTCCGACCCGTCGTGGTTCGGCTTTCCGATCACGCTCAAGGAAAACGCGCCGGTCACCCGACTCGACCTGTTGACCTATCTTGACCAGAACAAGGTCGGCACACGTCTGCTGTTCGCCGGCAACCTGACGCGCCAGCCCTACATGATGGGCGCGCATTACCGCGTGAGCGGCGATCTGACGAACACCGACAACGTGATGAACAACACCTTCTGGATCGGCGTTCAGCCTTCGCTGACCGAAGCGATGATGGAATATTCGGCGCGGAAGATCGAGACGTATTTGGGCGTCAATTTCTAAGCGATAGATGGTGGCCGCGTACCCGCGTTCGGATCTTGAAATGGTGGTGTCCAGGACATCGCAATTCTGGACTCGCTACGCTGGTTCCCGCGTTTTCGTGACCGGAGGAACCGGACTGATCGGCTCTTGGCTAATCAGCGCGTTGCAGGCAGCAAACGATTTGCATGATGCCAACATTCAGATCGTTGCACTGGCTCGCAATCCAGATTCGGCAAAGGGAAAACTCCCTACGATTTTCGAGCGGGCCGACGTTTCTCTGCTTGCTGGGGATATCTGCACTCTCTCGGGGCAAATTGGAAAGATGGATTTATGCATTCATGCGGCGGCCGACGTCGGTGATCCACGAAACGCACAGCGACCAATCGAAGTGTTCGATTCGATCGTCAACGGAACTCGTAAGGTACTGGAATTCGCAAAGTCAAATGGTGTGAAACGTTTCCTGTTGACATCAAGCGGCGCAATCTATGGCGCACAACCCGTGAATCTTGAACGCATGGACGAGCATTACGGCGGCTCGCCAGACCTGCACACGCCAGCGGCCTCATACGGCAACAGCAAACGCATAGCCGAGTGGCTGTCCAGCGCCTATTCCGCAAAAGACGACCCCTTGATAATGCAAACGACCATTGCCCGTATCTTTGCTGTGATCGGCCCAGGAATTCCGCTGAACGGCCCTTTCGCAGCCGGCAACTTCATCGCTGATGCGTTGACATGCAGGTCAGTTCAAGTACAAAGCGATGGAAGAACGATACGTTCATACATGTACATTGCGGACGTCTGCGTCTGGCTTTTACACATCCTCGGTTTTGGCACGCCGAATCGCGCTTACAACGTAGGCTCCGAAGAATCGATTTCCGTTGGGACACTTGCAAATCGAATTTCGCTTATCGCGCAAAGCAATCTCGCTGTGGAGCTATTAAATGCGCCCAACCCAAATGGACCAAAGCCCGCTCGCTACGTTCCTGACACGAATCGAGCTCGATCCGAACTCTCCCTGGATCAATACACTTCTATTGACGACGCATTGGCAAGGACCATTTCCTGGAATCGGATGGCAAGCAGCTCATGAATAAATTTAACTCGTCCAACATTAGAAAAGTCATTCTGGACATGGCTTATTCGGGAGCGACCGTGCATATCGGGTGCGCATTTTCGATCGTGGAATTGCTGGCGGTTCTTTATAGAAGCCACTTGCGCTTCGACGAGCAAGGTCCGACTTCGCCGAAACGTGACTATCTCGTTTTAAGCAAAGGACACGGCGTCATGGCTCAGTACGCCTGCTTGCATGAACTCGGATGGCTTACCGACGAAGACATTGATCAGTATTTCAAGGACGGAACAAGGCTGAAGGGGCTAGCTGACGTTCACGTGCCCGGCGTCGAGGCAACGACCGGCTCTCTGGGACACGGTTTGTCCGTGGCCACCGGGCTCGCACTCGCAGCAAAATTGAATCGGTCAGATCAGCGTTGTTTCTCTCTTGTTGGCGATGGAGAAATAAACGAAGGCGCTATTTGGGAAGCTGCCCTGTTTGCAACTCAATTCAGATTGGACAACCTGATCGTCATCGTCGATGAGAACGGTTTTCAGGCAATGGGGACCACTGAAGAAGTGATGGGTCTAGGCAATATCGAGGAGAAATTCCGTGCGTTCGGCTTCGATGCCTTGACCGTTGATGGACACGACGAAGCTGCTATCCATCTTGCGTATACGGAGATGTCCGCTCGCTCGAACGGCAAGCCAAAAGCAATCGTTGCCAAAAGCATTAAAGGGAAAGGCGTTTCCTTTATGGAGGGCAACAACATGTGGCACTACACCCGGCTAACGCCGGACACTTACGCTGCGGCCGTTTCCGAACTGACTACTGCTAAAGGCGGTATCGCATGAGAAATGCTTTTTCGGATGCGTTGGTCGCTCGCGCAAAAGCCGACCCGAAAGTTCTCTTGCTCACAGGCGATCACGGATACGCGTTGTTCGACGCTTTTCGCAAAGCATGCCCTGATCAATACATTAACTGCGGAATCGCCGAACAGAACATGGTGGGGGTCGCCGCGGGTCTTGCGCGCGCCGGATTCAAGCCAGTCGTCTACGGACTTGCCGCCTTCGTTCCGGTACGCGTCCTCGAGCAGATCAAGATCGATGTCTGCTACGAAAATCTCCCGGTCATTCTCATAGGTGACGGCGCGGGTTTCGTTTATAGCCATCTTGGAACGAGCCATCAAAGTACCGAGGATATCGCCTGTACGCGCACACTGCCGTCGCTCACAGTGCTTTCTCCCGCGGATAGGTTCGAAATGGCCGGCGCCATGGAACTGGCATTCGCCTCAAATTCCCCTGTCTACCTTCGTATGGGCAAAAGCGATCGTGGCGACATTCATACCGAGGCGATCAAGTTTTCAACCGGCAAAATACTCCCTCTGCACAAGACAGAGAAACCGGTCGCGATTCTTGCAACAGGTTCGATGGTCCGCACTGCTCTTTCGCTAAGCGAAGAAATTGAAGCTGAAGTCTGGAGTGTGCCCACCATCAAACCAATTGATCGAGATCAGCTTCTCTCGATTGCGCGGCGAGTGAGTTGCATCGTCACTATCGAAGAGCATTCAATCCTGGGCGGACTGGGCAGCTGCGTGACCGAGACCTTATCCAGTGAAATGCCTGTACCGGTCTGCCGAGTCGGGGTTGAGGACCGCTTCAGCTCGAAGTGCGGAACTTGGGACTACCTTTTGATCGAGCACGGACTGGACTTGGAGAGCGTGTCCCGACGAGTCAATTCGTTTTTGAACGCGTTGCCTGAAAAACAGGCGGCACCTTGATCGAAAACCGATTTGCACGGTTTGTAGTTGTTGGAATCGTCAATACGATCTTTGGTTATGGATGTTTCGCGATACTGCTTTATGCGGGCATGCATTACACAGTGGCTTTGTTGCTTGCGACGATCTTGGGCGTTTTGTTCAACTTTAAAAGCATAGGGTTTGTCGTCTTCAAGTCGAAGAACAACCGTCTGCTTTCTCGATTCATCGGGGTCTACGCTATCGTTTATGTTGTGAACGCAAGCGGAATCAAGCTGTTGTCACTTATCGGAGCAGCGCCATACTTGGGCGGCGCGATCATGGTTCCACCAGTCGCGATCCTGGCTTACATATTGAACAAGAGGTTCGTTTTCAACAATGACCAAGCTAATTAGTGTCGTGACGCCCTGCTACAACGAGGCAGAGAATATTGAAGAGTTGCACCGCCGGGTCGCCGACGTCATGTCATCGCTTCCCTATGACTACGAGCATATTTGCATCGACAACTGCTCGACCGACGGTACCGTTGCCATTCTTCGGAAATTGACCGAGACCGACAAACGTCTCAAGGTCATCGTCAACGCGAGAAATTTTGGCCACATCAAATCTCCGTACCACGCTCTATTGCAAACGAACAGTGACGCCAGCGTTCTCATCGCATCGGATCTGCAGGATCCGCCAGAAATGATTTGCGAATTTGTTGCCAAATGGGAAGATGGCTTCAAGACCGTCATGGCGGTGAAGCCCGAAAGCGAAGAATCACGTCTTATGTTCCTTGTGCGCAAGACGTATTACAAATTCGTCTCTCGAATTTCTGAGGTGCCGCTTGTCAAGAACGCAACCGGCGCAGGACTCTTCGATCGCGCAGTCATCGACATCCTGCGAAAACTGGACGATCCGTATCCGTACTTTCGCGGACTGCTCTGCGAAATCGGATTCCCGATTGCGACTGTTCCCTTCAAGCAACCGCGTCGCAAACGCGGCATCACCAAGAACAACTTCTACACCCTCTACGACATCGCCATGCTCGGCATCACCTCGCATTCGCGGGTGCCGTTGCGCGTGGCTACGATTGCGGGTTTTGCATTGTCAGGACTTAGCCTGACGGTGTCGTTGATCTACCTGATCTTGAAGCTGATTTTCTGGAACAGCTTTTCGGCGGGCATTGCGCCGGTATTGATTGGCATGTTCTTCTTCGCGTCGGTGCAGTTGTTCTTCATTGGTCTGCTCGGGGAATACGTCGGCGCCATCCTGACTCAGGTGACCAAGCGACCGCTGGTCATCGAGCAGGAACGCATCAACTTCTGACGCGCTTGCGGTTGAAAAACCGGCGATGCAGGAAATACTCGAACGCGCCGAACGCGTTCGCCACAACTAAAGCCGTCCCGAAGATCAGCACCCAGATCACGATGAATCTCGGCTGCGTCTGGCTCTTCTGAATTGCAGTGAGTACCGCCACCATCACCGACATGTGAATCAGATAAGCACCGTAAGAGAAATCGCCGAGGCGTTTCAGCAGATTGGGAACACTCGTTCGCCTCGCAATTTCCAGCAGGCACCAGTAGGCGAGCGCAGAGACCAGAAAGGATGGTGCGGGCGTCGGGGCCTTCATCCAGTTTCCAGCCGCCCAAAGCGCGAGTCCGCCCACGGCCAGCATTGGCGTTGAGATTTCGTCGACTCGCTCCGAGCGCCCAACGGTCGATCCGAACAAACCTACAGCGAAGAAGATCGACATGGGCGACAGATAGATCCACCATCCCGGTAAAGCGATGTTGGGGAATCCTTCTGGCGAATCGATCTCGCCGGTCGAGCGATACGCTTCCTTAACCAATATCAGCACGATCCAGATCAGACACGAGGTCGAGATCGACTTCCGGGACAGTTTCAGCAGGATGAACACGTAGGTCAGCACGTAGAACGCCATCTCGTACACCAGCGTCCAGTAGGGAATGCGGTAAGACTCGTTCGCGTCCTTCAGCGTGACCGGTATCAGCAACACCGACTTCCAGGTGAGATGCCATTCGGTGCCCGCACCAATGAGAATCACGCCGGTGAGCGCAATGGCAATCCAGAAGGGCGGGTAGATTCTTTTAATCCGTTGCCAGAGAAACCCATGCCCCTGGTCGAGGCAATTTCCCATGACGTGGCCCGAAATAAGGAAGAAAAGGCAAACGCCGATCCGGCCGTAATTGATCGGGAGAAACGGCTGGTAGTCGATGCCTTTGACGACGCACGCGAAGTAGGTGGCGTGCTGATAGATCACCAGCAGGCAGGCCAGCGCGCGCAACGCCTGGACGCCGGGATTTGTCTTTCCTAACGTTGGCGTCATAAGCGGCCCGCTTGATGGTCGATGTTTACTTGGACACGTGGCTCTTCACCACAGCGCAGATCTCTTGCACATTGGCGTGGGTCACCTTCAGATGCATCGGCAACGACAGAATTTCTTCGCTGGCCTGCTTGGACTTGGGGCATCTGCCTTTGGCGTCTTCGTAGAGCTTGTATTCGGTGTTGTCGCGGTAATGCACGCCGGGGTACACGCCCATTTCGTGCATGGCAAACATGAGCTCGTCACGGCGCTTCACGCGGATCTGCACCAGATGACGTGACGATTCGCAGTCCTTCGACACGGGCACCACGGTAACGCCCTTAACGCCAGCGAGTTCCTGCTCGTACCAGGCCGCGAGTTGACGACGGTAGGCGTTGTCCAAGTCCAGGTACTTCAGTTGCACCAGACCGATAGCCGCCATGATCGAGTTGCCGTGGTACTTGAAGCCGAGTTCTTCGACGTCATACATCCACTTGTAGGTGCCGGCGGAAGTGGTGCGGGCGTACGTGTCCTTGTTGATGCCGAGCCAAGTCAGTTTGCGGGCACGTTCGTCGTCTTCCTTCTCCTTGAAGCAGATCATTCCCGAATCGGCAGTGGGCAAATTTTTGACTGCTTGGAAGCTAAACACAGTGCAATCGGATTCGCCGCCAACATGCTTGCCGTCCATGCGCGTGCCGGACATGTGCGCTGCATCGAGGATCAGCTTGATGCCCTTGGCCTTGCAAAGCTCGATCACCTTCTTGTACTGGCCGACGTTGCCACCAATGCCGACGAACATGACCGCGCGAGTCTTGTCGGTGATCTTGCGTTCGATGTCAGCCGGGTCAAGGCACAGCGACTCGTCGACATCTGCGAACACCGGCTTCATGTCGCAATAAAGGATGGCATGGTTGGTCGAAACGAAAGTCAAAGGTGTGGTGATGACTTCATCGCCATCGGCCCAGCCGTATTTGGTCTTGAACAGGTGAAGCGCCAGATGCAGGCCGACCGTGTTCGAACTGATGAAGTGCGAATGGGGCAAGCCGGTGTAGACGTTCCACGCGGCTTCGAATTCGACGGTCTTGAAGCCAAGGCCTGTCCAGCCTTTTTCCAGGCACTCCCGAATTTGCGCCAGGCATTCTTCGATTCGAAAAGCCGGTACGAATAGCTGTGTGGTCATCCCTGTTCCCCAGTCCGATTTAAATATGCATCCAAAATTTTGTCGGTCGGCCCATCGGCCTTTACGACACCATGATCTAACCAAATCACCCGATTGCAAAGTTTCCGGATCAGGGTGTCCTGATGCGACACGAAAACCAGGATGCTTGAGCTGTCGACAAATTTCGACATGCGCGCTTCGGCGCGGGTGATGAATTCGGCGTCGCCGCCTGCAAACAGCTCGTCGAGGATCAGAATTTCTGGATGCACCGATGTGGCTATCGCAAACGCGAGCTTCATGTACATCCCGGTCGAGTAGTACTTCACCGGCGTGTCGATGAAGTCCTGCAACTCGGTGAACTCGATGACTTCCTGCTCGATCTTGCTGAGTTGCTGTTTGGTGTATCCAAGAATCGCGCCATTTAGATAGATGTTCTCGCGGCCGCTGATTTCCGGATGAAACCCAGCCCCGATTTCGAGCAGAGGCGCTATCCGGCCGTTCACATTTAGCGATCCCGAGGTCGGCTCGTAAATACGGCAGATGGTTTTGAGCAGAGTGCTCTTGCCCGCGCCGTTGTGACCCACGATACCCACGCGTTCGCCATGCTCGATGCGAAGGTTCACGTTATGCAGCGCCCAAAAATCCTTGGGCGGAGGCGTCGATTTCCGTTTGGCGTAATTCGCGAACTTTTCCTTCATGGAAATGTTCTTGTCGTGATAAAGCCGGAAGCGCAGCGAAACGTCGTCCAGCACGATTTCTGTATTGGCGCTCATAGACGGAAAATCACGTTTCGCTCGTATTTGTTGAACACATACATTCCGATAACGATGCTGACAGCAGCGCAGGCCGCCGACACGCCGATGGTATGCAGCGAAGGGAATACACCTTCATAAATCGGTTTACGAAACATCTCGACGAAGTAAAACATCGGGTTTAGCTTGAACACCCACTGGTAACGTTCTGGCGCGATCGTGATCGGGTAGATGATGGGCGTGAGGTAGTAGCCAGCCTGAAGCAGGATGCCCACGATTTGCTGAGCGTCACGGAAGTAGACGGTCAGCACCGACATGGCGAGCGCCATACCTATGGAGAACAGGAACACGAGCACGAACGCCAGCGGCAAGATGACAAGCGCCGGCGTGAGATGTGCCCCGATGATCGCGGCCAGCACGAAAAGGCAACAGAAGCTGGTGACCGCATCGATCAGCAGGCCGGTGCATCTGGAGAGCACGAACACCTGCTTGGGGATGTAGATTTTCTTGATCAGCCCCTCGTTCTCGAGAATGCTTCCTCCGCCTTGCACGATGCACTGCGAGAAAAGCGTCCACGGAATGATCCCAGTGAACAGGAAGATCGCGAAACTTTGCAATGACATTCGCATCATCAGAGAGAAGATGATCGACGTGATGATCATCGTGATGAGCGGGTTGATTAGGGTCCAGAGAAATCCCAGCGCAGTTCTGCGATAGCGCAACGTCACATGCTGCGACACCAGATGTTGGAAAACCAGACGGAATTCCCAAATACGATCAAAGAAGCGAATTGCGTTCATGCCTTCGCTTCCTGATTGGCCTGCGTTTTGGAAGGTGACGGAATCATCTGGTGAATCCCCTCAACCTCCGCCGCACATTGAGAGAACGCCTCTCGCCAGTTGGGTAACGCAAAGCCCCATCGAGCGACAAATTTTGAGTTATCCAGAACAGAGTTGTTCGGACGAGTTGCAGGTGTCGGATATTCCTTCGAAGGAATCGGCTCGATCCTGCAATCCACACCCAGCGATTTCGCAAGAGGCGACGATACGATTTCAGCCGCGAACTCTGACCAGGCCGCTTGGCCGCCTGCGGTCAAGTTGAAGATGCCCGAAGTGAATTTGCCTTCGCGTCGTTCCTGCTGCGCAGCCATGACCAGATGAAATGTGGCATCGCCCAGATGCTTAACCCAAGTAGGCGCGCCGATCTGATCGTTAACCACCTTCAGCACAGCGCGGTCTCGAGACAGGCGAAGTATGGTCGTGAAGAAGTTCTTACCGACCGCCGAATACAGCCAGGTCGAGCGAAGAATGAGGTGATCGCAACCCGACGCCACGATGGCCTGATCGCCAAGCAGTTTGCTCATGCCGTATGCGTTCACCGGTTCGGCGACATCGTCTTCTGTATAGGCATCCGTCTTGTTGCCCGAGTAAACGTAGTCGGTCGAATAGTGAATGAGTAAAGCGCCTAGCCGCTTCGCTTCTTGCGCCATCACGGCAGGCGCCATCGAATTTATTTTTTGCGAGAGCTCCACTTCGCTTTCGGCGAGGTCGACTGCTGTGTAGGCAGCGGCATTGACGATCACATGAGGATTTGCAGCAGCAATGACATCCCTGATCTGCGCGTCGTTGGCGAGGTCTAGCTGACGTCGATCAACACTGACCACTTCACCTGCAAGTGTCAAAGAACGGCTTAGTTCGAGCCCCAGCTGGCCCCGAGCGCCGATCAACAGAATTTTCATTGAAATGTTTCCGCGCTAGTCAAAGGCAAGCCGGCCTTGTCCTTGGCAGCAAGCATGATTTCGCCTGCTTCCGGCCACTCGATCCCCACGGTCGGGTCGTTCCAGATGAGGCTGCGCTCGAACTGCGGCGCGTAGTAGTCGGTGGTCTTGTACAAAAAGTCTGCGGTCTCGGAGAGCACCAGAAAGCCGTGCGCGAAGCCGGGCGGCACCCACAACTGGCGGTTGTTTTCGGCCGAGAGTTCCACGCCCACCCATTTGCCGAAGGTCGACGACGACTTGCGCATATCGACAGCGACGTCGAACACCGAGCCAATGACCACGCGCACCAGCTTGCCTTGTGGCTGCTGGATTTGATAGTGCATGCCGCGCAGGACGCCGCGCGACGAACGCGAATGGTTGTCCTGGACAAAGTTCACGTCGAGCTTGGTGCAGTCGTTGAAAGTCTTCTGGTTAAAGCTTTCCATGAAGAAGCCACGCGAGTCCCCGAACACTTTTGGCTCGAGGATCAGCACATCGGGAATGGCGGTTGGAACGACGTTCACAGTAGAGGACTTTCTTTCAACAGCGCCAGTAGGTATTTGCCGTAACCGTTCTTGGCCAGCGGTTGCGCAAGTTTCTCGAGCTGAGCCTTGTCGATGAGACCTTGGCGATACGCAATTTCTTCGGGACAACAGACCTTCAGACCTTGGCGATGTTCGATGGTCTGAATGAAATTGGACGCCTCGATCAGGCTTTCATGCGTGCCGGTGTCGAGCCAAGCGTAACCACGACCCATGATCTCCACCGACAACTGGCCTCTATCCATGTAGATGCGGTTGAGGTCCGTAATTTCGAGTTCGCCACGTGGCGAGGGCTTGAGGTCCTTCGCGATGTCCACCACTTGCGAGTCGTAAAAGTAGAGTCCTGTCACCGCGTAGTTCGACTTCGGCACCGCAGGTTTCTCCTCGATTGAAGTCGCGACACCGCTCTTGTCGAATGCAACCACGCCATAGCGTTCAGGGTCGTGCACGTGATACGCGAACACACTCGCACCGCTCGTGCGATCGGCCGCGCGCAGCAACTGCGTCTGCAGATCATGACCATGGAAAATGTTGTCGCCCAGCACTAGCGCGGAGTTGTCGTTGCTGATGAAATCTTTGCCGATGATGAATGCCTGCGCCAGTCCGTCCGGGCTGGGTTGCACCGCGTAGCTGAGATTCAAGCCCCAACCGGAGCCGTCTCCAAGCAATTGCTGGAATCGCGGCGTGTCCTGCGGCGTGGAAATGATCAGGATGTCCTTGATGCCGGCGAGCATGAGCGTGCTCAGCGGGTAATAGATCATCGGCTTGTCGTAGATGGGTAAAAGCTGCTTCGACACCACCTGCGTCACTGGATAGAGGCGCGTACCCGAGCCTCCAGCCAGGATGATTCCCTTACGACTCATATTCACATCCCTCTGTTGTTATTAGCTGCCGTACTGGGTCTGCGTCCACTGGCGATAAGCGCCGGTCTGGACGTTAGCCACCCAATCGGCATTGGCGAGATACCACTCCACCGTCTTCCGAATTCCGGTCTCGAAACTTTCGGCTGGCTTCCAGCCGAGTTGACGCTCGATCTTGCGTGCGTCGATAGCATAACGGCGGTCGTGGCCAGCGCGATCTTTCACGTACGTGATCTGGCTCGAGTACTTTTGTCCGTCTGCACGGGGCTTCATTTCGTCAAGCAGGGCGCATACCGTATTCACGATCTCGATGTTCGGCTTTTCGTTCCAGCCACCGACGTTGTACGTTTCGCCGACAGTTCCTTTGTCCAGAACCCGTCGGATAGCCGAGCAATGATCTTTCACGTAAAGCCAGTCTCGAATCTGCATGCCGTCGCCGTAGACCGGAAGAGGTTTTCCGGCCAGCGCGTTGACGATCATGAGCGGAATAAGCTTTTCCGGGAAATGGAAGGGGCCGTAATTATTTGAACAGTTGGTAGTTAGCACCGGCAGGCCGTAGGTGTGGTGCCATGCTCGAATCAAATGATCGCTGGCTGCCTTGCTGGCCGAATAAGGGCTGTTGGGCTCGAACTTGTGCTCTTCCGTAAACGCCCGATCTTCGGATGCGAGCGAGCCGTACACCTCGTCCGTGGAGACGTGCAGAAGCCGGAAGGCGGCTTTATCGGCGTCGGACTTCGCAGACCAATAGGCGCGAATGCATTCCAGCAGCCGGAAGGTGCCGAGCACGTTTGTCTGTATGAAGTCTTCCGGGCCATGGATGGAACGATCGACATGCGATTCGGCAGCGAAATTGACCACTGCGCGAGGCTGATGTTCGGCAAGTAGCTTGCCGACGAGTTCGGCGTCGCCGATGTCGCCTTTGACGAAAATGTGTTTGGGATTGCCTTTGACCGACGCCAGCGTCTCCAGATTGCCCGCGTAAGTGAGCTTGTCTAGGTTGACGATCGGCTCGTCAGATTGGGCAAACCAGTCGAGAACAAAATTTGCACCGATGAACCCGGCCCCTCCGGTCACCAAAATCATGGGATTGCCCTTGTGTAGTGTTTGTCTGAACCGATGAATCGGCGGCGAGATTATCTCATCCTCCTTAAGGGGGAATTTCGGCATCCAACGGGGCTGGACTCGGCACCGAATCGTTGGCACCCTTCGGCTAACTCTTAAACAATGGATTTCACATGCCCTACTCCCCCGACAACAACGACAACCCCTCTAAAGAAACCGAAGCCCAGCGCAAGGCCCGCGAGCAATTCGCCCAGAACGTGAAAGACCAGGCCGCCCAGATCTGGCAGGCCGGCCTCGGCGCTTTCGCCAAAGCGCAGGAGGAAGGCAGCAAGTTTTTCGATTCCTTGGTGAAAGACGGCGCCGGCCTGCAAAAGAAGACCCAGGCCGCCGCGGAAGAGAAATTCTCGGAAGCCACGGCAAAAATGCAGATCATGGCCAGCGAGGTGAGCGCCCGGGCCACCGGCCAGTGGGACAAGCTGGAAGGCATCTTCGAGACGCGGGTGTCGAAGGCGATGGCGCATATGGGCGCACCGACCGCGGCGGACATCGCGGCGCTGTCGGCGCGTATAGATGAGCTGAACGCGAAATTGGATGCGTTGGGCAATTCCACGGTCAGCCCGGCGAGAGCGGCGGCACCAACGCCGCAAAAAACAAAAACTCCCGTTAAAAAGGCTGCCGCAAAGACATTGACGAATGCAGCCGTAAGACGCACGAACGCAAATTCACCGAAGAAACAATTCACATAAATGTGAACAAAAATCGTATTTTGTTAAAATTTATGCGTGTCAAAATCCTCTTTTGCATCGGATTCACTGCCCGCTTCGGCGGCCCGTTCGCTACGCACGCTGGGTGAAAACCTGGGCGTCGCACGGCAGCGCAGAAAAGAATCACTGAAGGCCTGGGCGCTACGCATGGACGTCTCCGTGCCCACGTTAATGCGCATGGAAAAGGGCGATCCTTCCGTAGGCATGGGTGTGTATGCAATCGCACTCTGGATAATCGGAAGGCATACCGCGCTCTCCGATCTGGCCGATCCCAAAGAAGATCTTGGGGCGCTGGATCTATCGGTCAGGGAGGCAATGAAGCGATATAAACCCCGTATCGACAGTAAAAAAGCTCGCCACATTTGCGACTAACGACAACAGCAAAAAATAAAGTCGCTCTCATCGCATACGCGGCGGTAGTCAACGGCGTGCAAGGAAAATCATTGACCCCGTTGGAGTTTTATCTGTTACGGCGTAAACAGTCTCCAAAAGTTCGATATTTATTGGGAGATTTGCTCGAGAAAACGGTGACACACCCACCACCAAACATTCAAGTTTCCCCCCCTCAACCTGCTCAATAAAGTGGTCCTCGTCTGACTTCATCAGAAGTTCAATGATCCCAGGACCGTGGATTGACGATGATGTTCCAGTTTCTAAATGGTAAACGCCCTGCCTTAGAGACACTATGGCGCAGGAGGCGCCTCGCGGAGCGTGACGTTTGATTAATTCAATTTCGCTTCGAACAATCGAAGGGGCGTTTTCGCTTCTCAAGATTGCATGAGTACGCACCTCTGAAATGGACCGGGGCAAGTGATAAAAATAACTTCCTCCGATCAGGAAAAGACTCGCTATGCCGGCTCCCGGAAGCCATAAATAAACTTGACCAAGATCACGCCGACGGACGCTTTGTAAGACGACGTCAGAAAGAACTCCGGCGATTAAAACGGAGGGCCACATAACTTTTACCAAATTCAATACGTGCGATCTACCTGCGTAATAACCGAACAGCCCGATTCCAAGCATCGACAAATAAAACACCATATCTCCGCGGGCGTGATTAGCAAACTTCCAACTACTTATCGCGAATAGCAGCCCTAATCCATAAACGGCAGTTACAGCCATCCAACCGTGTGCATTACGGGGTAGCGGCAGCATCATCAAACCCAATTTCACAAATATCTGTTGATATTCATAAAGCCAAGAAAGATGCAAGGATCCGCCTTTTAAAGCCAATAGTCCTAATGCCATAACGAGCAAACAGACCGAAACAAAAACATGAACTCCAATGAAGGCAGCCGCGTTTCGTTTTTGCGGAGAAAAAATTAGCTTCGCGAATAGAAAGGCGCCGAAAGCCACAGTAATTACTAGGCCTGTATCGGCATTCCAAATCGTCGCAATCGCGCCAAGAACGGAGAAGCAAACGCACCTTGTAAGGGTTGGTTGTTTACAAAAAGATTGGAATGCAATTAGCGAAACGGCAGGCCAAAAAAAACGAATGGGCCAATATTGAAAGTAAATTTCCCGGTATCCCGCGAAATGCAAGACGTTTTCGAACGTAACCATTACCAGCGCAGCACCGGTGAGCAAGAGAATCACTGAGCTTTTAATGTTGGACGCGGCGATCCACAAAACTACCCCGACAGAAATGAGCTCCATCACGCCAAAAATGTTCCCAACCAATGTACTGGACAGCGAAAAAGGGAAGAGCACGATATTGAGCAGTTCCGGGAAAAGTCCGTACTGAGATGGCAAATCTACCAATATTGATTTTCCTGCCGCAACTTGAGCAATGACGTAAAAGACAGGATCCGCGTGCATCATCCACTGAATATCGTTGTCGTTGAAATTCGAAGTAATAACCCGCCAGGATAAAAACTGAATCAACGTCAAAATTCCAAGCAGCAAATAAATCACTCTGCGCATACGCACATCCGAATTCACTTTTGTCAAAGCAACACTTAGCACGGCACCAATAAAAATTGAGACATAAACGGTCTTTGCTGTTTCGCGAAAAGAATTAATCTCGTTAGGCCGGAATTTGCCCCAGATAATCGCGACAAGATCGCCGCTGACGAAAAGAAAGAACATCAGCGTTGCGACCGTGACGGGCAACACCACACCCCAAATCTTGTGGACGTCCCAACTGTTCTTGATTTTCGGAAGACAAATCAAAATTGCGAAAATCGGAATCAGCAAACAAAGTACAAGGTATACAAATCCTTCTGCGGGCTCCGGACGAACAGCCGGCCTCAGAATTGCGGCGAGTAAGTCAAGGCTTGGTGCGGTCTTGGGAACCGGGTAGATTCTAAAAATCAGAATTGCGCTGAAGATCGTCGACGCCATAAGTAGCAAAAAATTCGCTAAAAGACGAGATGAACTTTTTTGAAGAGTACCGATATCGAGTGCGTCAGAAATCATGAGTGATCGTATCGCCTAAGGCCCAACTCGACCATTCAGATTCAGTGAGCTTCGCAGAAACTTTCCGGTAGCGTATCCAACGGCACCTGAAAATCGTCGCCCTCCTATCGCCTTCCCTAATGACGGCCCCCCTTCCCCGCGCTAGAGTATTTCCAGCAACAGACAATTAAAGCGTCTGAATAAAACCAATAAGTGCGAGGTAGACAACATGGCGAAGAAGGCGCCGCGCCGGACGGCCGAGCGAATTGTCGAGGTCAGTCTTGACCTCTTCAATCGCTATGGCGAGCCGAATGTGTCGACCACGACCATCTCCAACGAGCTGGGCATCAGCCCCGGCAACCTTTACTACCATTACCCCGCGAAGGAAGAGCTGATCAACTGCCTCTTCCAGAAGTACGAAAGTTCGCTGGACGAGTTGCTCGATGCTGCCGGCGGCGTGCGCGATGTCGAAGACGCGTGGTTTTTTACTCACTCGTTGTTCGAGCTGATCTGGCAATACCGTTTTCTGTACCGCGATCTCAACGATTTGCTGTCGCACAACCTGCATCTCGAAAAAAGCTTTCAGGGCGTCCTTAAGCGCAAGACTCGCGCAGTGCATCAGATGCTGGCCAGCATGGCCCGATTCGGCGCCCTTCAAATCGACCGGCAATCCGAGGATGCAACCGCTACCAGCATGGTGGTGGTGCTCACCTACTGGCTCAGCTTCGAATACGTGCGCGATCCGCGTCATGCGCTGGAAACAGAGGCCGCGCAATATTCCTTGATGCGCGGGGCACACCATCTGCTGAACATGCTGGCTCCCTACATGCAGTCGAATCAGCGGGATCATTTGCTGGGTTTGGCCGCATCCTACGATCACCCTCTTCAAGCTGCCGCCTGATTTTCGCAACATGACCTCCTGGAATAGTCAGCTCGATCCGTCAGGCGTCTTCAGGCACGACTCGAATTTCGTCGCGCAGAACTGGGCCCGTCTGCATGCCGGCGATGCGGAGCCCTTACCCGCCGACATCGACGTTCTGAACGCCTGGACGCTGTTTCACAACGGTCACTACGAAGCGGCGGCCGATGCAGGCGCGAGTCTGGGCGACGCCGGAATGACGGTCGCGAACAAGGCCACCTGCATGTACGCGAGCCTGGTCGAAACCAGGGAATCGACCCGGTTGATGCTTTTGAATTCGGTCGCCGAACGCGCCCAAGCGCAGACAGGCCGCGATCCGACCAATCCGAACGCCTGGTACTGGCGGGCTTATGCCTTGGGCCGGTACAGCCAGGGAATCAGCGTGGCGAAGGCGCTCGCTCAAGGTCTGGGACACGCGGTGAAGGAGGCCATCGAGCAGACGATCAAGCTTCAGCCCAACCACGCCGATGCGCACATCACCATGGGCGCGTTTCATTCGGAAATCATCGACAAGGTGGGGCCGATGATCGGCAACATGACCTACGGCGCGCGGAAAGACGTGGGGCTGAAAATGTTCGAGGAAGGGGTGCGCCTGAACCCGCATTCCGCCATTGCGCTGGTGGAGCAGGCGAACGGCCTTCTCATGCTAGAAGGCAATAAGAAAATGAAAGAGGCGACGGCTCTGTACAAGAAAGCCGCGTCCTTGAAGCCGATGGACGCGACCGAATGGCTGAACGTGCATCTGGCACGTGCCGAGCTCGAAGACCGTTAGAGACCTTTAGAACTACGCGTATTTCGAAATCATCTCGTCGAGCTGACTTTCGATTTTCGCTTCGATCTGGTCCTGGAAAGAGCTGAACAAAAACCCCAGTTTTGCGTCCAGCACGAACTTCGATGCGTCAACGGTCATGGTGCCGCTCACGCCCATGCGAGAGAACTCGAGGACGTCGGTCTGCGAAGCGCCCGGTTCGCATTGAACATAGTCGCACTGCATGTCGAATTTAGACTCCGCGTCCGCCTTCCAATGCGCCGCGATTTCTCGCGCTTTTTCCAAGCCAAGACCGTGGTCTCGTTCTATATGAATGTCTGCCATTGATGTGAGACCAGTCTAAAAATTCGTTGAGTCGATTGCGGCGTATTCGCAGCACGCGCTTAACGTCGAATCACGCTAACAAGGTCTCGCCAAAATCCTGCACTCTTACGAGATGAGTTCAGCAAAGAGTGCGCCCAACGCCCGCGATCCGATGACTCGGCTTGAAAGTGATAGGACCTTGCAGATTCGAAGGCGGCGGGAAACATGAGTCCACCTTCAACCAGCAACTTCCGGTTGAACGGAATCGGGTTGTAGAAACGGTCGGCAAAGGATCCCATGGCTTGGGTCGGTCTGAATTCCGCAATCCACGCGAACGTCATGCCGGGAATTGCAGAAACTCTAAAACCGGCCGGTTCAAAAATTCGTTGCAAAGCTGGAATTCCGTAGGAAATGATGTGGCCGCGACCTAATGGGTCGAGGTACCCCGGGTCCTGGACTCGGACATATTCCGGCATTCCCGAATTGAAAAGCCAAAGCGAATCGACTTCGCTCACCTCAGCGAGCTGCATTGCCAGCGCACGGAGCATGGTCGGTGTGATGTGTTCGATGACTTCGATGCAGACCCCGCCATCGAATTTTCCGTTCAGATCGGCGAGACTCCCAATCACGTAATTTGGGTTGCTGCTGTGTTGGGGTGGAGGAAACATCTCTACGCCATTGAACATCTGCGGATACTGGGGATAGGTCGAAGCCAGTTCATCCAGGAGCAGGCCCGGACCGGTTCCTATATCCAAAAAACGCCTCATTTCCCGCCGCGAGTAAAGGATGGCCTCGCCGGAACGTACCAGCCCATCGGCTCGCGCGCGTTCTCGTGCCGAGGGCTCTTCATCCGACCAATAAGCGTCGTCGTACGGTCTGACTGGAACGCCACCGTCCATTTTCTCAAGCACGTCCGGCTCGATGAACAACAAGTCGCAATCGGCGCAACTGTAATACTGATGGCCTGAGATATTCGTGAAAAGTGCGGTGTGCGATCGCTCGCCGCAAACGGGGCAAATTACTTGCAAAATATTTCCAATATCTTCTAAGTTGCCAAACTTTAGCAGTTGGCGCACTCCGCTTTAAATTGTTTCGATCAACCTGACCTAGCCCCATCCCCGAATAAACCGTAATATCGTTTCCCACCCGCTTCTTCTTATTTCAGAGCAGCGCGACCATCATGAAAATCATCGATTCCATCGTTACAGAAGCCGCTTCGATTGCCGCGTTGCGACGCGACATTCACGCCCATCCCGAACTGTGCTTCGAGGAAATCCGCACCAGCGATCTGGTTGCGAGCAAATTGCAGCAGTGGGGCATCGAAGTCCATCGCGGTCTGGCAAAGACCGGCGTCATCGGCGTGGTGAAAGCAGGCACTTCGAACCGTGCCATTGGCCTTCGCGCCGACATGGACGCCCTTCCCATGCAAGAGATCAACTCATTCGAGCACGCCAGCAAGCACGCCGGAAAAATGCATGCTTGCGGCCATGACGGCCACACCGCCATGCTTCTCGCTGCAGCGCAGCATTTCTCGAAGCACCGCAATTTCGATGGCACCGTCTATTTGATCTTCCAGCCGGCCGAAGAAGGCGGCGGTGGTGCCCGGGACATGATCGAAGAAGGCATGTTCGAGCAGTTCCCGATGGATGCGGTATTCGGCATGCACAACTGGCCGGGCATGAAGGCGGGCACTTTCGCGGTGTCGCCGGGTGCGGTCATGGCATCGAGCAGCGAATTCAAAATAACCGTTCGCGGCAAAGGCAGCCATGCAGCGCTCCCGCACAACGGCATCGATCCGGTGCCAGTCGCCTGCCAGATGGTGCAGGCGTTCCAGACCATCATCAGCCGCAACAAGAAGCCTGTCGATGCGGGCGTGATTTCGGTCACCATCATTCGGGCCGGTGAAGCATCGAACGTGGTTCCGGATTTTGTGGAGATGGAAGGCACGGTTCGCACCTTCTCTATCGAGGTGCTGGACATGATCGAGCGCCGCATGCGTGAGATTGCGACCAACCTAACTGCAGCCTTCGAAGCCAAGTGCGATTTCGAATTCCATCGCAACTATCCGCCGACGGTCAATTCGGCTGCCGAGGCAGATTTCGCGCGCGATGTGATGCGCGGCATCGTGGGCGAAGACAACGTCTACGTGCAGGAGCCCACCATGGGCGCGGAAGATTTCTCGTTCATGCTGCAGGCCAAACCAGGCGCGTATTGCTTCATTGCCAACGGTGACGGCGATCATCGCGAGATGGGCCATGGCGCCGGACCCTGCACACTGCACAATCCGAGCTACGACTTCAACGACGATCTGATTCCGCTGGGAGCGACCTACTGGGTGCGACTGGCTGAAGAATGGCTCAAGAAGTCCTGATACTCATGCGGCGCCGGAGTCCAGCTTTTGGATTTCGCTGCCGCCGACCCGAGACCCCTAGATTTTGTTCAAACCTTTTCGCCATCTGGCCACCTGCGGCCGGCTATTTCAAGTAGTCCGTCAAAGATCAGGTTATCGACCAGCTCGCAAGGCACCGACATGCTCGGAGCCATCTTCCACCCTGCGCCCCCTGTCATCACGCAGACCGGCTCCTCGCCGCAACGTTTGCGAAGATGCTGGACGATCCGCTCGACCGCGCCGGCAATCGCGAAAGTGCCCCCGCTGGTAAGCGCGTCGCTGGTGTTGGTGGGGAATTCCTTTACATCGCCGGTAGGCACGTGAAGCCCCGCAGTTCCTGATTCAAGAGCGCGAAGCATGATCCCGTGACCGGGAAGGATGATCCCGCCGAGGAACTTGCCGCCCGGATCGATGGCCTCGACGGTGACTGCCGTGCCGACCATCACCACCACAAGCGGCTTGGTTAAGCCGCGAGCAAGCATCCGATGCCGAGCTCCGATCATGGCGACCCAGCGGTCCGATCCGAGTCGTAGCGGATAGTCGTAGCCGTTGACGATGCCGGCTTCCGACTTGCTGGCTACCACCCATTGCGCCGGAACATCCCACATTTCCATCTGCTCTTCGACCCGCCGGCGAACCGCGTCGCCAGCGACGATGCAGCCGAGCATTTTCGCTGGCGCGGCCATTCGGGCCCACGAGCCTTCGGACAGCTTCTCGATGTTCTCCAGAAACTCCGCGCCCTGCGCAATCATTCGCGCGCCGGGTTTATGCGAGTCGTAGGACGCCCACTTCAAACGGGTGTTGCCGACATCGATGGCCAGAAAAGTCATGCGCGATTATTGTTCAAATGGCGCCGAGCCAGCAGGCTCGTTGAATGGCGGCCAGCTTGTTGTCGACCTTTAGTTTTTTGAGCGCGTTGGCAACGTGATAATTGACAGTGCGCTCGCTGCAACCCATGAAGGTAGAACTCTGACGCGCCGTGTACCCCTGAAAGGCCAGCGCCAGGCATTCGATCTCGCGCGGACTCAGCGAGCACCTGGCAGCAGCAATCGAACGCCGCACGACCGGCCAGATATTGAGTGCCGACCAAACCAGCGAAGAAGCCTCGGAGCGATCCAGAAACTCCCGCGGGCTGAACATGAAACATTCGAAGGCGCGACCTGCGGGAAGCGAAAACTCCACTCTGATCATGGTGCGGTAACCTCGCGCCAGGCAAAGCATTCGCCAGCGGCTGGCGCTGAGTTGATCTACGTTTCCAATGTGCTGCCAGGCCACCAGCGGTGCGTCGGATTCGCTCCACGCAGACCCGAAATCGCGACTCTCGGCAAGTGCCCTGGCTACGTCGAGCGCCACCGGAGGATGAACCGCAATGACATCGCGATCGCCTGGCTCGCCGAAGGCGTTCGGCCCCAGAACCAGCAAAGCCTCGACCGCGTATTGACGCATGGCACCCAGCCAATCGTGCAGGATTCCATCCAGATGGACACTGTCAAAGTTAGCAGGGGTCTGCATGGCTGAGCTTCATACGAGGCGGGACAATAACACGCTTGTCTCACGACTGGTACACCCGTGCAACATACGTCTTCGTGGCGAACCCGCAGGTTCTGGCGGGGTGGCTGGCCCTTACTGGCCATGCGTATGCCGTGGTTGATCCGAGCTCGTGACGAACTCGTCAACGCACCTCTCGAAGCCATCCTTCATCCGTCGCGGTGGCGTCTCAAGTGCATCGGCCTTCTGCTGATGTTCGGTCACCCCCTCTTCGGGTGGATCTGGAAAGTCTGGCTGCCCCAGCCTTTCGAGAACCTTTGGCTGCGCATGAGCCTGAGCATTCTGAGCCTGCCATTCCTGTTCGACATGTGGAGCGCCGACATCTCGTCCAAGGCGACTCGGGTACTTTTCAGCCTGAACTGCTTCATCCAGCTGCCGCTCATGTTCAGCTGGATGTACTTCTGCAATAGCGGCAACACGGTCTGGCTGGCCAGTGTCTCCGCCATGATCCTTATCTACTATCACATCACCGACTGGCGGCTGGCCACGCTTGGCACTGCGTTCGGCGGCATTCTGGGCTGGGTGCTGTTCGATCTGCTCGGACCGGCCACGCCGCCGATGACCCTCGAACAGGTGAGCGTGAATGCGGTGATCATCGCGTTTGCATGGTTCACCGCCTTCGCGCTGGGCTTCTCGTCTGCGAATTTGCGTCGGGGGCAACTGCAGCAAACGCTCAACACGATCGGCATCATGGCGCACGAGTTGCGTACGCCGCTGTCCACGATGTCGCTGGTCGGCGATGCGCTTCGTGGCGAATCGCGGACTCCCGATGGAGGGGTCGTGTCGGAGCGGCTCGATCGTCTGTCGCAACGACTGCATGTGGTGGTGCGAAACATGAACCGGCAGATCGACACGCAAATCGCCAATGCGCGTTTGACCCGGCTGCCCACTCATAAAGAAACGACATCGGCCTCGCAACTGGTGAGGGAAGCGGTTTTCAACTACCCCTACAGAAGCACGCGCGAGCGCGAATGCGTGAATTTGCGTGTGCATCGCGACTTCTTCTTCCGATGCTCTCCCGCCCTGTTCGCGCAAGTCATCGACAACCTGCTGAAGAACGCGTTCAAGTCGCTGGCCGCGGCGAACTCGTCGCTGGCACCGGGCGACCTCACCGTTGAAGTAGGCGTATTGCAGATGCGCGGGCACATCGTCGTGAGCGATCGCGGGCGCGGTCTGGATGCGGCGCATCGCAACCGGATCTTCGAATTGTTTTTCTCGACCGACAAAGGCGCTGGCCACGGCCTTGGGCTTCCGTTTTGCAAACGGGTTGTTCAGACCGTGGGCGGATTCATCCGGGTGGCATCGACCCCGGGACAGGGCGCGACGTTCACCATCGTCATTCCGCTCTCGACGCGTGGAAGCGACGAATGACTACACCTCGCTCGCCTCGTGCATGTAAATTAGATTCAGCCGATAACACCATTTCCGATACCAGTACCGATACCAAAACCAGAACGACGGGCCTTCATCCATGAGCTTTCCATTGTTTCAATCCGCCGGTTCGGTTGCCTTCCTCGACGACGATCCGGATTATCTGGAAATGCTTGCGCTGGTGTTGCCGGCCAACTGGAACGTGAAGTTCTATTTGCGTCCCACCGATTTCATCAACAAGCTCCAGCAGGAACCGCCCGCATGGGAGACCGATGCGTGGGATCAGCAACGGATCATCGACGCCTGGCGCGCAGGCACGCCGCTGATCCCGCAGATTCTCGAATACTGGGAAACCAACACCCGCCGGTACGATCTGGTGAAGGTTTGCGTGGTCGACTACTCCATGCCGGCAATGGACGGTCTTCAGGTTCTCGGTGAACTTGTGAATTGGCCCGGCAGCCGCATTCTTCTAACCGGTCAGGCCGATGAGCAGGTGGCCGTCAATGCATTCAATCGCGGGTTGATCGAGCAGTTCATTGCCAAGCAAAGCTCGGACGTTTCCAAGCGACTGATCGATGCGGTGCACTGGCTGATGTCGGCTGGCAATGCCCGACATTCACAAATTTGGCGATCGACGCTTTCTCCCGAACAAACGTCGATTCTTCGTGTGCCGTCGGTGACGCGCGACCTGTCGGAAAAACTCACCTCGACCTGGGTCGAGCATGTCGTCATCGGCGCTCCCTTCGGCATTATCGGAATCGATGCGCATGGTGCGATTCATTGGCTCGCGCTCGAAACCGTGGATGGTCTGCGCGATCTTGCAGACCTTGCGACTGCTGCCGGCATGAGCTCGTTCGAGACCAAAGAGATCGCGCAGGGCCGCAAGCTGCCGGACATCGAACTGCGGCAATCGCTGCAGCTCGATGGGGCACCTCAGTTACGCCCTGCGATTCCAATCGGGCGCGAAGGCACTTTGCTGGGAGCGCTGTTCACGCTCCCGGAAGATTTTTCGCTGGATCAGAATCACAACTACGGCACGTGGCTGGAATCGCAGCCACCGCGCATCGTTCAGGATTGAGACGAAGCGCCGGCCCACGTTTTCATGCGCCGGGCAATCGGCCAGGTCCACGGGCGAACCAGCGCAGCGACCTCTTTAGCGACAGTTTCGATGTGATCGACTTCTGCGTCGGTCATGGCCGCGCAGAGAGTCCATCGCAGCATCGAACGATTTCGTGCCGTTGCCGGGGCGCAGAACACCGCACCGAACACACCGCGTTTTTCGAAATGGTCGCGCATTGCAAGCGTGTCGACCTCCGGCCCTGCCTCGAGCGAAATGATCTGCTCGGTACCGTGCCCGATCGGATAGCCCATCTCCATCAAACTGCCTCTAAGGCGACGTGTCAGCTTGCGCAATCGTTCCCGTCCGTCTTCACTTCGCTTGATAACTTCGAAGGTGGCTGCAAGACCCGCCACTTCATGCGGCAAAAGGCAGGAGCTGAATACGTTCGGAAAGCTGGTGCAGAGCATGTAATAGCGGAGAGATTTCGGCAGCGTGAAAAATCCGGCGCGTCCGGCAAACGCCTTCGCAAGACTCGCCGTGATGAAGTGAACCCGCGAAGTCAACCCCAACGCCGCGCAAACTCCCGCACCTTCCGGACCATGCGTTCCTATCGAATGCGATTCGTCGACAAGAATCATGCTGCCGTGCTTTTCTGCAACCTCGATGATGCGTTCCAGAGGACACACGGCACCTGTCGTGCTGTAGATGGAATCGACAAGCACCAGCCCCGGGCCGTTTGCGGTCATGACCCGATCGAGGTGGACCGCGTCGTTGTGCCGAAATGCCCGCGGCGTCGCTCGCGCTGCATGAACTCCCTCCCATAAAGATGCATGCGCAAGCGTGTCCACGTACACCGGCGTTTGGGCATCGGCGATGGTTTGCAAAAGCCCGATGTTCGCGGCGTACCCCGACTGGCAAATCAAAACGTCTTCTTTGCCGAGCCAATTGGCAAGTCCGGTTTCGAGCGCGTAGATCGGGTTTGTCTTTGCAACGAAGGCGCCCGACTGAATCACGAACGACTCGTTGCGCGGAAGGCTTGCGATTTGTGCCGCGATTATTTCCGGGTGCCCGGTGAGACCCAGGTAATCGTTGCCGTCGAGTCGAACTGCATCGGGACCGGGTGGAGTCGCGCCGTGCAGCACGAACTTTCCGCCCCACTGTTCATGCCACCTGGGTGTGAAGTCGCGCGCGATTCGCTGCTCGAGTTGAAGCGACAAAGGTGGATCGAACTTGCATCGATCGTCGGTCGGGAAGTTGTCGACGCCGGAGACGTTGTCGGAAGAAAAATCGAGAGTGAGTTCCATGGATACCTTTTAAAAAATGGGTATCGCATTGAATGGAACAAAGCTCTGTGTGAGCTCCCTCGTCCTGTCATTGGTGACAGGACGGCGCGACTAATGATCGCCTACAGGAACGGTTGGTGGAGACTGGTCTTCGCGCCAGTCTTCATCGGCCTGCATTTTGATGCGCTCGCGTGCTGCGAGTGCTGCCGCCGCCGCATCGGCTGCGAGGGTTGCGGGGGTGACTGCAACCGGTCCGAATTTTTTCGGCACGGGTTGCGGCTTGTGCAGATTTCGCTCGAGCCTGTCCTGCTCGACCGAGAAAATTTCCGTGAAAGGAAGCGTGCTTCCCTCGTTGTCGACCGCGTGAAATTCGACCGGGAAAATCATTTCGATATCGTGATCGTCGATCTCGATTTTCGAGGGGAAGCCAAAGCGCTCGCGAAGCAATTCGGTCGTGCGCGACTCGGTGTAGCCAGGCACGAGAAGCGCAAATCGCGAGGTACGCAGACGTGCGATCAACACGCGCGGGCCTTCGAGGTCGGCAATCATGTTGTGAACCGTGTCGAAACCGACGCGGGCAGTTTGAGAGTCGTAGAGCGATCTCAGGTTGCGCAGATCCGGAATGTCGATGAAGACCAGCGTGCAGGGGTCGTTGGTCTCGCGGCAGTTGGCCCAAAGCTCTGCACCATGATCGAGGATTCCGTATTCGTTCAGCATGCCGGTGTTGGCATCGACCCGACGCGCTTCCAGCAAATCGTCGGTACGACGCAGGACGATCGCGATACGAATCACGGCCACCGAAAAGATGATCATGAAGCTCCCTCGAACTCCAATTTCACCCATCAGGGTCGACGGCATCGATATCGCAATCGGCATAAGGAACGCCAGACAACTCACGACCAGCAGCGATACCGCGAATTTCGGTCGCAGCAGATAGGCGTAAAGCACGGTCGGCACCACGAACAGATAGAAAAAGCGCGAAGCGAACGGCGCGTCCGCTGGGTCGAGATGGGTGTAGACCTGAACGCCCAGCGCGAGAAGAACGAAAGCGGCCGCCCGGCCAGCCAGCATGATCTGAAAGCGAGCGGGCTGAACGTAGCTCCAGGCCGTAATTGCAGCTGCAATCACCGCATAGACGATAAGAACCGGTGCGCCACGAAAGGCGATTGCATACAGCCAGATCGAGAAGACCGCTAGCGCTCCGCCGATCCATGGTTCGGTCGACGCGACATGCCGGGGCACATCGCCGTGAAGCGCAGGCGCACGCACACGATGAACATCGAGCGTCGAGTGGCCCGTAACGGTATCTTTAAAGACGGTATCCAAATCAGCTCCAAGGGAGGTCGGGCCGCCTGAGGGGCCTCGAATTGCATACAAGTCTAATGGCGCCCCCTGATAAACCCGTGCGACAAACGTCCGGTTTGGCGTCACCACTCAAATTGCTTCAGTCAATCCGGTAGAAATAGATACTTTCGATTTATTTGTCGTGGCTCGGCAGTTGCGACAAACATACATGCCCGACTCGACAGTTACTGGATGGTCATGACTTGTGCATCGCTTGCAATACGCCGAACGGCGAATGCGTGGGGCGCGTTCGCCGTTCTAGTTCTGCTTCCAAGGTAGGCCGTGCATCCGCCAGCCGCCCTTCAAGCCGCGATGAGCCGACTCGTCGGGGTCGCCCTCGAACCCTTCGAGGATGTTGAAGGCCTGCAATCCCAACTCGGTAGCGCGTTTCGCAGCGGCAATGGAGCGAACACCACTACGGCAGAGCATGAGCACCTTTTTACCGTCGGCATTTGCAACGACCGTCTCGTCGAAGTTCGGATTCATGACCATGCCAGGCCACTGCTTCCACGCAGCTGCCACCGCACCCGGAACGAAGCCGACCCACTCGCGTTCGGCATCCGATCGCACGTCGATCAGAACCGCCTCTCCAGATTTCCACCAGTCGTAGGCCTGCTTTGGAGTGATGTCGCCCGCGTAGCCGGAAGCGGCATTCGTGGATTGCTGATTCGTTGGTTGCTGACCCGATTGGTTTTGATCTTGTGACATGCAGAAATTTTGGCACGTCGGACCGGCCAACAGCAATGCAGGGTTTCAGCGCACTTCCTGGAATAGCCGCCCCCAGCGCTTGACCCTTCGCGTGTCGATTCCCGCAAGCTGAAGCGACTTCCACACCACCGTGGCCACGCTGTCGTAGACCGGTATGCCAAGTTCGGCTTCGATCTCCGCCACGAGCGGGCCGCCGCGCAAGTTGGTGCAGAAAATCGTGATTGCATCCGGACGCTGATCGCCCGGAGATTTCATGACATCGCGGCACATCTGCCGAATCTGGTCTTGCGTCACTTCGGAGAACGAAAAGTTGTCCTCATGGCGCAGATGCCGCTCGCCGACGCACTTGAATCCTTCCGCCGCATAGTTGGCGATGATGCGCGATTGCACGTCGTCCAGGTAGGGCGAGACGAGTCCGAATCGCTTCACGTCCGTCCGCTGAAAAATCTCGTTGATCGCGAGCACCGAAGTGCAGGCTTTCGCGCCGGTCCGTTCCTCGATCGCTTCGCAAAGCTTGCGATCCATGTCGAAACCGAGCCAGCCAGCCGATGTACCGCTCCACCCGATCACCTCGCACTTGGCGTGCGACAAAAGCGTTGCGGCGTTGAGAATTTCGGTTTGATTGAACTGCGCGAGCGCGTCTTTGGACAGCCCGATCTGGGTCACCGCGAAGCGGGAGAAATGCGCGCTGGCTTCGGGTAATTCGGCAAGCATGGCCGAGGTCACCGGCTCCAGCACCGTGTTGGACGACGGGGTCAACATGCCCAGCAATGTTCGTTTTTCCGGGGAACTCATCGATTCGCCTCCTGCTTATTTATGTGTTTCGGGAAATTCAAAGAAGATACGGATTTGAGAATACGGTCTTGCGCGTACTAACTTGCACGTACTGACTTGCACGTGCCGACTTGCGAGATCCGTGCCAGCAGGAATGATTTATGCAAGCCTCGGCAGCACACATCGTCAGATTTCAAACGGCTCCACCATTCGAGACACCATGAGCGATCAAATTCATTCCCCGGCTACTTTCGACCTCGTCATACGCAACGCCCTGGCCACCACAGCGAGCGATCAGATTCTTTGCGACATTGCCATAAAGGACGGCGTCGTCGTTCAGATGGGCCTCGCACTCGCGCCGGGCGCTCGCGAGATAGACGCGGCGAGACGCGTCGTCACTCCAGGGGGCGTCGACGGGCACTGCCACCTCGACCAGCCGTCGGCAGAACCCATCGTGTCTGCAGACAACTTCGATACCGGCACACGCTCCGCAGCTTGCGGCGGCACCACCACGGTCATTCCTTTTGCAGCGCAGCAAAAAGGCCATTCCCTGCGCGAAGCGGTCGACGACTATCACCGCCGCGCCGAAGGCAAGGCTCATATCGATTACGCGTTTCACCTGATCGTGAGCGACCCGACCGAAGAGGTGCTGAAGAACGAGTTGCCGCAGTTGATTCGCGAGGGCTACACCTCGTTCAAGATGTACATGACCTACGACGATCTGAAGCTGAACGACGGCCAGATTCTCGACGTTCTGGCTGTAGCTAAAGAGCACGGCGCAATGCCCATGATTCACGCCGAAAACGCCGACTGCATCGAATGGCTCACCAAGCGCCTCGAGGGCAGCGGCATGATCGCCCCGCGATTCCACGCGCTCGCTCGGCCACTGATGGTGGAGCGCGAAGCGACGCACCGCGCGATTGCCCTGTCTGAGCTGGTCGATGTGCCGATGCTGATCGTGCACGTGTCGGGCAAAGAGGCGGTCGAGCAGATTCGCTGGGCTCGCGGACACGGTTTGCGGGTGCTGGCGGAAACATGCCCGCAATACCTGTTCCTCACGGCGGAAGATCTGGGCATCGACGATAGCTACGAAGGCGCGAAGTGTATTTGTAGCCCGCCGCCGCGAGACAAGGCCAACCAGCAAATCATCTGGGATGGGTTGGCGGACGGACTGTTCACCGTGTTCTCGTCGGACCATTCGCCCTACAACTACGATTCGCCCGAAGGCAAGAAACCGGGCGGTGAAGAAGTGGCTTTCCGCCACATTCCTAATGGCGTTCCGGGCATCGAGACGCGGATGCCGCTCCTTTATTCGGAGGGAGTACTGGCGGGCCGGATCACCCCTCAGAAGTTCGTCGAACTAACGGCAACCAACCCCGCCAAAACCTACGGGCTGCATCCAAGGAAAGGAACCATCGCCATCGGTGGAGATGCCGATCTGGTGATCTGGGATGAGCGCGAGGTAACACTGTGCAACTCGGATTTGCATCACGCGGTCGACTACACGCCTTACGAAGGCATGCAATTGAAAGCATGGCCGGGCATGACGCTCAGTCGTGGAGCGGTCGTCTGGGACGGCGCGTTTCACGAGTACGGTGGAGTTGGCCAAAAACACGGGCAATTCCTCAAAAGCGGTGCCCCTACCCTCTTGCCGAAACTGGTGGTACGGTAGCTTCATCGGAGTCCAGAACGGACTCGGGGAGACACCTCATGAAGCACCAATTCGAATCGACGGCGAAGTTTGCAGTGGCCCTGGCTTGCGGGATCTTGGGCGTATCCGGGATCGCATCGGCGCAGACCTGGAGCAGCAGCGACGCCGATCCGCCAGCGCAACGAAATCAGCCGTTCGGACAGCAGAACGGCATCAGCTCGGGTACCGAGGTTTATGTCTACCCCGGTGGGCAAAGCCAGTATCAGCAATATCCCCAGCAGCAATATCCCCAGCAACAGTACCCGCAACAGCAATATCCGCAGCAACGCAGGCAGCAACAGTCTCCGCAGGACATGCGTGGCAATCCGCAATACCCGAACGGCAACTATCAGGCCTATCCGCAGCAGCGCCCGCCGGGCGGATATTCGCAGGACAGGCGCATGACCGAAGACGAATGGATGGCACGTCAGCGCGAACAGGCCCAGCGCGATCGAATGCAGGGCATCACGCCCTCAGGCCCGGCGCGCCTCCCGACCCAGGATGAACAGGCCCGTGCGGTGCGCGATGCGATTCGGCAATCGGATGCCGCCAACGACGCCGCGCGTCGTGTCATGGAAGCGGAAGCCCGGAAGCGCAAAGGTTTGCCGCCGCAATAAATTGGCAGGAATAGCTCTCGCCGGTTAGCCGGGAAGTTATGCTTTCCGGCGATGAACATCAGCATCTGGATATTGATCCTGGCCAATCTGGCCACTGCTTGCGGTGCTGCGGTGCAGACCACTGTGGGCTATGGCATGAGCCTGGTGGCTCTGCCGCTTTTGCTGGCTCTCGATAAACGACTTGCGCCTGGCCCACTCATCGTTGCCGGAATTTTTTTGCTGTTCGCACTGACCTCGATGGATCGCGCGCAAATCCAGAAGCGCCCACTGTGGATTGCTCTGGCCGGATCGATTCCCGGCACGGTCGTTGGAGTCCTTGCGTTCTCGATGCTCAGTCCATTGGCGATGACCGTTATCACACTGATCGTGCTTATCGGGACCACCGTCATCGCCGCTCGCCGTCTTCCGGTGAACGGCACTCCTGCGAACATTTTCATTGCCGGTGTGATTTCCGGCTTCTGCGGAACGACGACATCGATCAACGGGCCACCTCTGGTTGCGGTGATGTCGGGCACTTATTCGATGGGGCAAGTGCGCGCGACACTCGTCGGATTTCTGCTCATCTCATCGCTGATTGCGCTTGCCGGACTGACGCTGGGTGGGCAGTTCCATGTTGAATCGCTGTGGCTGGCACTGGCGATTTCGCCGGGCCTCGCGGTCGGCGTTTTTGTCTCGCATCGCTGGTTGCGGACCTGGGCTGCGCAGATTGCACCGCGCAACCTGTTTCTTAGCGCATCGTCCACAGCCCTCGCCATTTTTCTGGCGCGCGAGCTGTGGAGATATTTAGCGCCTTGAAGCGCCAACTATTTATTTACGCGCAGCGAAAACCTTCGCCATCGAACGCGCGACGTGATCGATGTTGCTGTCGTTCAGACCGGCTACACACATGCGGCCCGAGCGAATCAGGTAGACCGAATCTTCCACGCGCAACGATTCGACTTCTTCAGCCGAAAGGCCTGTGTAGCTGAACATGCCGCGCTGTTTGGTGAAGTATTCGAAGTCCTGACCGGGCACCATCTTCGTCAGGGTGTCGCGAATTTTGGTGCGCATGTCCTTGATGCGAACCCGCATGTCGGTTACCTCGTCGATCCATTCGGCCTTGAGTTCGGGCGTGCTGAGCACGGTGTCGACCATGGCGCTGCCTGTGATGGCAGGGCTCGAATAGATCTTGCGAACCGTGAGCTTCAGCTGACCGAGCACGAGCTCTGCTTCTTTCTGCGTGGGGCAAACGAAAGACAGGCCACCGACACGCTCGCCGTACAGCGAAAAGTTTTTGGAGAACGAGTTCGACACGATTGCCGGCAAACCGGAATCGGCAAACATACGCACGACAGCGGAGTCTTCTTTCACGCCATCGCCGAAGCCCTGATACGCGGTGTCGAGGAAAGGTATGAGATTGCGCTCCTTGAAGACTTCGACGATCTGCTTCCACTGATCCATCGTGAGGTCGAGACCGGTCGGGTTGTGGCAGCAGGGTTGCAGCAGCACCGCGCTTTGAGCGGGCAGCACGTTGAAAAGAGCGAGCATGCCGTCGAACGCGACGCCGTTGGTTTCGGGGTCGTAATAGGGATAGGTGTGAACCTTGAAACCTGCAGCCGAGATGATGGCCGAGTGGTTGTCCCAGGTGGGGTCGCTGATCCAGAACTCGGTGTTGGGGAACTGCGCCTTGATGAAGTCGGCGCCGACGCGAATAGCACCCGAGCCGCCCAACGAATGGATCGTCGCGATTCGGCCTTCGGCAAGCGCGGGGCAATCTTCACCGAACACCAGCTTCTGAATCGCGGTGCGGTAGGTGTTGCGACCTTCCATCGGCAGATAGGTATAGGGCGCATCGTTTTTGCCGACGATGTCGCGGGCTTTGCGGACGCTCGAGAGAACCGGAATTTTTCCGTTGGCGTCGTAATACAGGCCGATGCTCAGGTTGGCTTTGACCGGGTTTTTGTCGGCCATGAAAACTTCCATCAACGAGAGGATGGGATCGCCGAGATAGGGGGGAACGTGGTTGTACATGTGCTTCCTGAAAACCTGAGATGGACCTGCAAAAATCGATTTCGACGAGCCTCGACGCGTCGCAACCAGCCTTCGATTATCGCCAATGTCTCACGCAATTTGATTGCGTAGAGGGAGAAATATCAGCGGGATCGGATGCATTTGGCGCATCGATCCATGTTGCTAGAGACGAGTGTGGCGTCGTGGACTTAAGCCCGCATGAAGCCATTCGATCATCGTGACCACATCGAACACCGGTCGTCCGAATGCCTCCTGAACCGCCTGCGAATGGGTCGGAAAGTTGCTGCACTCGAAAACGATCGCGCCCACTTCCGGGTAAGTGTCGATCAGCCGCTTGGACGCTTCCATCACATCGCGCTCGTGCGCCTCGGCATCGACCTTCGGGTTGTTCGTCATGAGGTCGTGCAGGAATGCCGAGTCGTGCGCGAGCGCGGTCGTCGGCAAGTCTTCGTGTACGCCAATGGCTTTTAGCTGCAACGCCAGCGATCCGGCTTTCGATGCGACGATGCCGACCTTTTTCGAAGGCGGCAGCATGGCCTGAATCATGGGGATTTGAAGAAGACTCGATGTCGCGACTGGAACCGGGCAGCGTGCTGCAAGTTCGGGTTGCAATGCTGCAAGGAACCCGCAGCTTGTACCAATGGCCGTGGCACCTCGCGCGACCAGTTCGTCTGCCGCGTCGAGAAATGGCTCGACAAACGATGCATACGGTTTTTTCGGTACGGACGATTCACCGGAAGGTTCGAGAGAACTGCTGGATTCGACACTCTCCTCTGCGATCATCCGGCCCGTCACCCCGCGCACCACCGCATACATAACGGGAAAATTCCAGGTGCTCGCATGGCCGATGTCTCCCGGCAGTCTCTCGAACCCGGAATCGAGCATCAGGATCCCGATGCTCATATCCGTGGTGACGAGCGCATGTCGAATGCGCTCGCCCGCTCCAGAAAAATCAATCCGTGAAGCAATTGCAGTTCGCGAACGAGGCAGGAACCGTCTTGCCGAGTTGCGCCATTTTCTTGCGCGAGATCAGCGTGCCGTATTCGTTAGGCAGGGGTTTGACCGGCACCAGTTGCGTGGTCTTCTTGCCCTTCAAAATTTCCGCAACCAGCTTGGCTGCCGCAGCGCCCTGAACCGGGTACGAAGCTGCGTACGAAACAGTCACGACGCCCTTCTTGATCAGTTCGGTTTCGGCGCTCAGGATTGGGATTTTGTAGCGGTCGGTCACCGATGCGACAGCAGGCATGGCCGACTGAACCAGGTTCGATCCGATCACGTAGACGAAGTCCACATCGGAGAACAACTGCGCGCGCTGGGGAACGTCCATCGCTGCGTCGACGCTCACCGATTTCAGCGTGATGCCGGCCTTCTTGGTTGCAGCTTCGATCTGCTTGATAGCAACCACGTCGTTGGCTTCGCCCGGGTTGTACATCACGCCCACCGACTTCGCGCCGGGAAACATTTCCTTGGAGAACGTCATCACTGCGTCGTAGTCCATGGCCGATGCGGAACCGACGAAACGTGGGCCGCCATGTTCCCAGTTCGGGATCAAACCGGCTGCGACCGGGTCGCTGATCAGCAGGTAGACCAAAGGAATCGACTTGTCGCTGATGCTGGTGATGGCTGCCTGCGAAACAGGCGTGGTCACCGTGAGGATGACAGCCGGCTTGTTCGCTTCGATCTGGCTCAGGATTTGCGGAATCATGGGCGCGGTGAAGTTGGCGTCGCTCATCACATAGCGAACGTTCTTGCCTTCGACGTAACCAGCCTTGGCCAGCTCATCCTTGAACCCGCCGATAGCAGCGTTCAAAGCGGGATGCGGGCCGAAGTTCGCAATGCCGATGACGGTTTGTCCAGCGGGTGAAGCGGGTGAAGCGGGCGCAGTTTGCGCCGACGCAGCTGCCGCGAAGGCGAGAGTTGCCGTCGCAAGCAGTGTTTTTAGAGGTGCACGAAACATGGAGGATTCCTTGTGGTGTTGGGGGAAAACTAACGAGGTGTCTTCGAGAAAATCTTAATGACCGGCGGTTTCTGCCACTTCCGCCAGATCGGTCAACGGCTTGATATCGCCTTCGTTGGCCATCAAGGCGCGCTTGCGAACGTAACGCAGGATGCTGCCCGAACCGTAACGCGAGCCGCCCATGCCGGACATTTTGAACGCGGTCTTTTCGCCGTCGAAAGTCATGCCGCGAGCAAGCTCGGTGTCGTTGATGCTGACGCCGCCGGCGTGCATCAGCGTTGCGAAATCGCCAGCGGTGTGCGTGTCAGGGCCGAACACCGCGCCGGACAAACCGAAGATGGTGTCGTTGGCCAGTTGGGCCGCTTCCGCTTCGTCCTTGAACTTCATCACGGGAACGACAGGGCCGAAAGTTTCTTCGGTCATGAGTGTCATGGTGTGATCGACGTTGGTAACGATGGTGGGATCGAGCCAGATGGCACCGTCGAGTGTTTCGACCTTGCCGCCCAACACGATTTTCGCGCCCTTGGCGGTCGCGTCGTTCAGTTGTTTCTCGACGATGCCGCCTTGCGGCCCGAAGATGAACGGCGAGTAGTGGCCGCCATCGTTCTCTTCGAAGCTGCGCTTGAGCGTCTTGGCTTGCGCGGTGAGTTCTTCTACCAGCGCGTCGTAAATCGACTCATGCGCGTACACGCGTTCGATCGAATAGCAGACCTGTCCGCTGTTGTACATGGCACTGCGAAGAATGGCAGTGGCTGCACGTTTGAGGTCGGATCCTGCTAGTACCACTGCCGGATCTTTGCCGCCGAGTTCGAGGAACACGGGGATGAATTTTTCTGCTGCCGCAACAGCGATCTTGCGACCGGTGGGCACGCTTCCGGTGAACACAATTGCATCGGAATTGGCAATGACCGCCTGACCCACTTCCGGGCCACCGCGAACCAGGGTGATGATGCCGGCGAGTTCCGGCACTTCATCGATGGACGCCTGAAGCGGATCGACGAAACGCGGGGTCACTTCGCTGGGCTTGATCATCACTGCAGCGCCTGCCATCAGCGCAGGAATCGCGTCGATGAAGGACAGCACCATGGGGAAATTCCACGGGCTGATGATGCCGACGAGTTCGTAAGGAACGAAGGTGGTTTTGAAGACGACCTTGTCGTTGTTCGTGAACTTCTTGAACGGCTGGGCCAGTACGTCAGGCGAGACCTTGCAGAAGCCGTGAATGAAATAAACGACTGCGCCAATTTCTTCGGAAGAAATGCGGGTGCGTGCGGTGTCGTGGGACAGCGCCTTGGCAATGGCCGGCGTGTGCTTTTCGAGCGATGCCGCCCACTTCAACATGACGCTAATGCGGTAATCCAGACCGCCGGAGAACCACTTCTTTTGCGCGTCCTTGGCAGCCTTTGCCTTGGACTTGATCTCGTCGACCGAGGTCGGCTCGAATTTGTAATCGATAGCGCCATTGCGCGGGTTGCGAACTTCCATCATTGCCATATGTGCCTCAGAGCTTCCTCACTTAGATGGATTGGATAGTAGCGAGGCAAGCGCCTGCTTGGACGGTCGCCGCCCTACCGAGTCCGATTTCCTAGAAATCGGATCGTTTTGATGGAATCGATTGAAACCTGGGCTTACCGACCGGCGTGTTCCGCCAGCAACGCACGGGTTTCGGGCGTCAGTTTCATACGCAAATCGCCGGGATGGGTCATCCGGCGGGCGTCCTTGGGAGCCATGCTGAAAAAGTCGCGGAACGACGCTGTGAAGCTGGTCTGATGCTGGTAGCCCACCGACGCAGCCACTTCGCTCACCGACAGCCGGTCTTCTATCAGCAGACGAAGCGCCTGGTTCATCCGGTACCGATGACCGAACTCGAAAATCGTCATGCCGTAGAGGAACTTGAATCCACGCTTGAGCTTGGAGGTGTTCGTACCCACGGCGCGCGCCAGTTGAGGAATCGTAGGCACGCGGCTCGGATCGTTCAGGATCAAATCTTTGGCTCGCTCGATCAACTTCAAATCGCGGGTCGAGAAAAAATCTGCCGTGTGATTGCTGTCGATGAACGATTGCCACAGGTCGACCGACGCACACAGGATCTCGTAGACCTTCGCCTCGACATACAAAAGACGCCGATAACCTTCGTAAGGATTGTTCAGAAGCTGCTCGACAGCATTGAGCGCATCGACGCCCAACGGCATCTGATGGCAAAAAATCTGCTCGTTGCCGACCGCGTTGAGTTCGTTCAGTACCTTGCTGTCGGCACCGACCGATGCTTCGAGGAATCGGCCGAAATATTCGCGCGACAGGTGAATGCCCACTGACCGCCAGACCCCCGGCCCGCTTGTGACCGTGTAATGCGCGTCGTCGCCCTGCCGGATGATGGTGAGGTTCGGCGATGCGATAGAAATCTGACCGGACTCGGTGAAATCGACGCTGGTCGCGCCCGCGACCATGAAGTGAAACTCGACAAAACCTTCGGGCAACACGCACTCTTTGCGCGGCTTGGCGTAGTCGCAGTTCGAGGTGTTTACATAAATCTCATCCCGGATGCTGACCATCTCCCACTCGCCTTCGGCGGCGTCGTTGGAGACCGGAATCCTGCGCCCGTAGAGTCCCAGGCCCATGGCGCCTTTGACCGGTCCTGCGGCTTTCGCCTTGGGCAAATCGGCCTTCAATATGTCGAAAGCTTCGGTCGTGCGCGAAAAGCGGCCGGCCAGACGAGTGCGGAAAAGCCCATCGTCATTCGGAACTTCGGAGCAAATTTGGGGGGTGCTTGGGTGCTGAGTAGTCATGGAAACTCCGTCCGACGAGCAAGCAATATTTGAGCCAGTGAGCACTACGCCGCGAAGCCTGAAGTGTTACATCGCGACAACGCGTGATGCGTCAGGGGAATCCATGAGACCGCCTCAAATAATGTTCCGCAATCCTAGTTTTTGCGGTCGCGGGCGAAGGTAAGTCAGCCGTAGCGGTGCTAACTTCCAGTGCAATAAAACGAATCAGCACCAGAAGGAAGTACATGCGCCATTACCTGACCAAGCTTCAGGCCCGAGGAGACCTCATCGTCATCGATCGCGAAGTGGATCCGCTTTACGAGGTCGCGGCCGTGTCGATGGCCATGCAGAAGGTCAACACCAAGCCGGTGCTGTTCAAGAACGTCAAGGGCTCGAAACTGCCGGTCGTGATGAACGTGTTTACCGATCACGATCGCCTCAAAGAAATCATTCGCTGCGGACAAAAAACGTTTTGCGAACGCCTCGACGAGGAAATCTCTTTGTCTGCAGCCATGAACCCGTGGATGGAAGAAGACACCACCACCTCGGAATGGGTGGACGGCAAGCTGAGCGACCTGCCTTTGCTCACGCACCATGCGCGCGATGGCGGCAAGTACATCACCTCCGGCATTTTTGTCGCGAAAGATCCGACCACTGGCGTGCCCAACCTGTCGTTCCATCGCGCTCAGTACATCAGCGATAGCGAACTACGCATTCGCCTCGGCAGTTCGCACGATCTCGCGCGATTCCAGCGCGAAGCCGAAGCTAAAGATCAATCGGTGGAGGCAGCAATCCTGATAGGTGCTTCGCCGGAGATTTTTATGGCCGCGTGCGTCTCGCTGCCGCCGGATGGCAACGAACTGGCACTCGCCGCTGCGATGCGCGGTGGACCGCTACGCATGCGCAAATGCAAAACCATCGACGTGATGGTGCCCGCGTCGAGCGAGATCGTCATCGAAGGCCGGATCATTCCGCACGCGCGCAGGCCAGAGGGCCCGTTCGGCGAATTCATGGGCATCTACGTGGAAGTCGGCGACAACCACGTGTTCGAAGTCACCAACGTGAGCTGGCGCAAAGACGCGGTGTACCAGGGTCTGATCTGCGGATCGGACGACGACCGCCGTCCTCTCGAAGCTGCGACTGCGGCGCGCATCTACAAATACCTCAAGGCACAAGTGCGCGGCATCGTCGATGTGTCGTGCAGGCCGACGGTAATGAACACGATCGTGAAAATCAAGAAGCAATACGAAGGCCACGCAGGCCACGTGATGCTGGCCGCCATGGGATCGCATCTGGACTACAACAAGTTCGTGGCTGTGGTCGATGAAGACGTGGATATCTACGACATGGAAGACGTGCTGTGGGCGTTCCTCACACGCGGTCGGGCGGACACGCGAACGCTGGTCGTCAACAACGTCGCGGGCTTCTACCGCGACGAGCACAAAGACCACTGGGGCCGACTCGGACTCGACTGCACCAAACCGTGGGGGCGCGAAGCCGAATTCACGCGCAAGACGATTCCTGGCGAAGACACGGTAAATCTGGCGGACTACCTGCCAAAGACAGATAGCATTACGCGATGACAAAAAGAATTCTCGTCGGCATCAGTGGAGCAACTGGTGCGGTCTACGCTGTTCGCATGCTCGAAATCCTGAAGGGTATGGACGTCGAGTCGCACCTTGTCGTGTCGAAGTCCGGATGGCTCACCATCGCGCAGGAAATGAACCTCACGAAGAAGGCGGTTCAGGCCATGGCCAGCGTTTGCTACGACATCAACGACGTAGGCGCCACCATCGCCAGCGGATCGTTCCGCACCGACGGCATGGCAATCGCGCCTTGTTCGATGCGCACGCTGGCTGCGGTAGCGCATGGGTTCAACGACAACCTTTTGACCCGCGCTGCCGACGTCACGCTAAAAGAGCGTCGAACCTTGGTGATGTTGGCTCGCGAGACACCTCTCACGTTGGCTCACTTGCAGAACATGACACTCGCTACGCAGATGGGCGCGCGAATCATGCCGCCAGTGCCCGCGTTTTACGCGCATCCGAAGACTGTGCAGGACATCATCGATCACACGACCTGGCGAATGCTGGATCAGCTGGGGCTGACGGATGAGGGGACGTATGAGAGGTGGGCGGGGGTTAAGGGGTCGAAGGGGGAGTGAGGCTAAGGCCCTTGGAAAGGGCGAGAAAAATCGAGCGCACCAAAGATCGGTTTTCTGCAGAGTTTTGTCTGTGTATCGACGTCAACCTTCTTCTCGGGGTCGGTGACGTCCTTGACCAGCAATTGGCACTTACGTTCAAGATATTCAAACTCAGTTTCGTAGATGTGGTCCGCCATCGGCTTAAATCTCACTACAAACGGGCGACAGGTGTAAATGGTGTTGTCTTCAATTTGTTTGGAATACGCCTTGATCTGCACTGGCTTGCCGGACTCAACAAAGTCGATCCTTAGTTTGGGATACAACGCAAGGCGTTTGGCCCACTCGCTTCGTTCGTCTGGATTCGTGACTGTTCCGACTGACTCGAATTCTGCACAAGCGCCAGGATTGGTCGAAATCGCAAACTGCACGTTGTAATTTGAACCAGATGTTTTGAACAAGATTTTTGCGTCGTCGTCCCTTGGTTCGTGGCTTCTTAAAGGCTCTACGCTGCAAGCCTGTAGTGCTATCACGGCACCAAGTGCGGTAAGTAACCGGATAGCTTTTGATTCTTTCGTGACCATTTTGAATTTGCAAAATGTCATTGAGCGAACGGTGTTAACTCGAAGTTCAGACTGCTTTAAAAGAAGCGCGTCACATCAGCACCATTAATTTCTGCGGTTACTGAAATACGAAAGAATTTGACTCCAACTCTCGCGAGTGATTTCCGATTTTTACAGTTTCCCCCGCGCCGTCAGCTTGATGAAATCTGCTACAGCCAAAGCTTCTCATCGTCATTCGATGTGCGATCCACTGGGAGGCTGAATTCCAGTCTTTTCGATAACGGTAAGACAGACCGGTTCGATATTCAAGTAAGTGATGCAAGGAAGCTTCATCCAAATTTCTCGATGAAATTTCTTCCAGTTCTGAAATGACCTCAAGACACATCTCATAACTGAGAATTTCACAAAAACTTGCGACTGCATTCTCAGCATTTTTATAGTCCAGACAAATTATTCGGTGAGATATATGCCTAGCAAACGTTCGATCATCGAATACTGATTCATATATTTATTCAGCGAATCTAGTGGGAACTCGGTAACCAGTGACAATCGAATTTTTCTTGTCTCGACATAACTTGAATATCCGATGCTGGTCTGGAATGTTGTCGCCCAACTACTAGTGCGCGGACCACTGCGGTTGGCAAAGTCTAGGGCATCTATAGCTTGGCTTTTTGGATTGAAGAAGTCACGACTCTCCAACGAATTGGAGAACTACTCCAATTTATATGAGTAGTCTCGCTCAGGTAGCTCCAGATTTATTTCGTTAACTTGGTCATCTGGCAAAAGAAGAAACTCCCTCCATCCTCGAAGAGCGGTCTCAAAAAACTCCAAGTCACAAACCCAAATCTTCCAGCCGTAGTCAAAGAATTGGACGTGGCAAATTTCGACGCGATCGGGAAAGATTTCAGTTTGAAACGCATTTCCGGCCACGCTCAACGACTCGACTAACCTGCATTTGATACGAGCGATATCTTCGAGTAAGTTGTCGCACGACCTCATGTTCGAAAAATCCGCATTGAGCACCCCCAGAAGGTATCGCACATAAGGGTTTTCTTCTTGGACGTTCGCTCCCAACAATTTCTGTAGTCTGTAGACATGCGTCACTTTCGCACCGTTGATTTCCGCAATAACAGCCTTGCGAAAGAACCTAATATTTATTGTCATGGCCGATGAAGAGGAAAAGCGGTTATTCGTGGAGACAGGTATGCCAACGCGGGAACTTCACCGGCGTGGATTGGGATTAAGTGGTCTTTGGGGAACCGATTGCAGACCACTCGGCAATGTCTTCGATGACGGATTGAAGCCACCTCCAAACCGTGGGAAATGTTTTCAGGATGGCGAAGCCCTCTGCGGTCCAGCCGTGGATAAGTACAACTTCGACAAACTTGCCTTCATCGTCGTACGAAAAACATGCCAAATCGTCGTCGTCCTGTCGGCGCGCGAACACCCATAGAAATTGCGGTGACCGTCCGGGCCAGAGCTCAGTAGGTGAGAACTGTTCTTCGGCGCTGGCGAAGTACCACGGTTGTAGTTGAGTGAACGGTTCGAAGCCGATCAGATTTTGGTTAACGAGCCATAGATAGCCGGGTGGCATTTCTAACGAGATTAAAGACAAATTGGTTTGGGTAGACGCGATTCGCAATGCGGACATCGAAGTAGCTGGATCAGATAAGGCCAACCGACTAGTTGGCAGATGATAGGTATGCGGAGGTCAAGGAGCCAATGTTGACTGGGCAGTTCGACGCGCATGAACTAGCGACTCGTCATTGGCGCCGCCCGCATACGAGGGATTGGCAGACTGAACTGGATCGTCTTCCCAATTGCAAACGGGACAGATTTCGTACGAGCCTTGCTCACCTACGGTTTTCTCGCCACAGCAAGGACAAGCTAGAAGATCTGCTGGTTTCTTTTTCATGATTGACCTTGAAAGATTGCTCTTGGCTCCGGTGCTTCCTAAGTTGTATAGCGTGGAGCGCTGCGAAACATCGAGGATGCTCGAAGTGACGCGGCTAAGCATCGAGTGATTGAGACGGACTGCGAGTTCAACATGCGGGCGTCGACATCGAAGAGTTAGCAAAAGGTACGACGTCATCCCGTTATCAGGGATGGCGGGGGATGCGGATACGCCGTCACTCGTCAACGACGAGTCTCGTTCTTGAACAAGATTTGAACGTTCTCCACGCCAAATGCGATTTTTACGAGACGCTCGACTTCCGGTGTGGATTCGATAAATTTTTGTCGTTCACCCGAATCAAAACCCGACTTTGGGCGTCGAAACCAAACTCGTCTTCGACGAACTGCCGCAATGGCACGTCCAACTGCCTCAAAGCAATATTTCACGCATGATCGGGTGGCTTCAGGGCACTAAACCAAACGATGTTTTGCTTTAATTTGTGATGCGCGAATCGACAAAACAGGGTCGTCCGCACTCTGTCTCTCCAACTGCGCAACAATCTCCGCTCTAAATTCGTCATAGGAATAAAGCGGAGCCTCCGGCTGGCCAGGATCAGCATCGGTGTAGGGGATTACAACAAAAGCTATCTCAGTATCAACAAGGTCCGTCCCGACTGGAAAGAAGTCCACTTCGAGGTCAAGTTCGTGGCCTACTCCACGATCGCGATATAGCAACTCTAAATGCGATGTCATGCCCGGAACACCAAAAAAATCCAAGTCGTCTCGAACAAGCGCACAAGCGCACAAGCGGCATAGCTCAATAGCCAATTAATTTTTTCTGGGTCGTACGAATAGTTAAATGTTTTCATACTTGGAAGTCGGTTGAACGTGTACGCAGTCTTTGGGCTGAGATTTGCACGACAGCTCATTTCATGTCGCGGCGATTCTGTAGTGGCCCTAAAAAACGATCAGCTGCGGAGAGCTGATCTTCAGACCTAACGCAACGTCAACGTTATCTGGGTTCAGCGTTTTCCGAAAGAAGACCGTGCTTGGTCATCAGTCGAATGGCTCGCTCGCGCCAGACCTCGTTGTTCGCACTCGCGCTTAACAACTCGCTTCTTAGACACTCTGAAAACTCCTCATAGGAATACAGTCCGAGTTCCTCTTCGCCGCGCGGACAGTCCCAATAACAGACCAGCACAAATGCGACGGAGGTTTTCCCCCGCACCACCGTCGTCTTGAACTCAATCGAAAAAGAAACTTGGTGCCCGACGAATCCATCCTGATACAACATGTCCAAAAAAATGACGTCTGGTCCATTCGACTGCCGAACGTCTTCCTCAGCGACTATCCGCAAAGCAAAGGTTAACAAGGCATGTAGTTGCGGGGACTCGTACGCAAAGCGATATTTATTCATGGCCATGACGCCGATCCTATTGGAAAAGCAGTTTTGACGTCCAACATGCCTGCCGAATTTGGCGTGACAATCACCTTCCACGTCAAACCACCTACGGGCACCTGAAACGTACCACTTGTGTGACTTGCTGCGGCTTGATTTATCGCCTTTTGCGCAGCTGAGAGAGACATTTTTTCAATCTCACTTTCGCTGTAAATTTTCGGATCAAAAACAGTTTTCGTCGCGGAATTTTGGTTGGGGAGTCGATAGCGGATTACAGAAATTCCTTCCGCACCGGCCACAGGAGTTGAACTCTGGATTACTCCGCCGCCCAAGCTCAGCGCCGTTTCGAATTTCTCTTTGCTATGAGTGCCGTAGATTCCATGGCTACCTCCAAACGCATCAGGCCCTTCGTCCATTACGTGAGTAGGCAAAGACGATTTACCATTTCTAAGCGTTCCGGTTGCATTTACGGTTGGATTTGCGGGCGGCGTGTACCCATCGATTCCAATACCTGGCGCGTTCGCCGGTCTGGCCCCATTACCTACTGAAGGGGTTACTGAAAGAGCCGGATCAGCCTTGTCGGGCAAGCCCGTTTTCGAAAGGGTATTCGGAACAACCGGGCCTTTGAGCGCTTCTGCCCCTTCACCAACAATATTCGAACCGATACCACCTGGAGATTTCGCAGCCGGTTTCTTTGGCCGGCTTGTATTCGGCATGAGAGCCGCAATAGTCCCAAGTATGTCGCTCTGCTGCTTGTCAAGCTGATCACGTTCTTTCTCTGTAATCAGCCCCGCCTCCAGCATCTTCTTAGTGCCGGAGATAGTTGTCCCCAAGGATTTGTTTGCCTCGTCGGCGATGTAATCTAGGTTCCCGCGGATCTTGTTATCCACTTGCCTGATGTTGTTGCTCTTCTCGGGTGACATCCCTCTCGAACCCATGTTCGGGTCGATTGAGTGCTTTCTCAGCAGCTCGAGATCAGCCTCCATCTCCTTCAGATTCTCTCGACACTGCGAGACGCCGCTGTCTAGACAGCTCATCTCGATCTGCGCGTTTCGATCCTGACTAACCTTGTCCCAACGCTTCCGAACATCCGCGCGACATTTGTCTGTCTTGCACGCCGCTAACTGCTTGTCTTTCAGCTGCAACTCAGGGTGCTTGAGGTAGTTGTTCATCACCTCGTTCGTCGCAGCCGCCGCTCCGCTTGCGCCGCCCGCCAACGCGCCTGCGCCGGTGGACGAAATAACGGTGATCGCATCTGCAACCACGCCATCGACACCGACCCGCTTCAAGCCGTTCGCGACCAGCGGCGCCGTAGCTGCCCCGGCCGCACCGCCCGCAGCTCCACCGACTCCACCGGTCAACGCACCGGCTACTGCATGCGCGCCAATTCGGTACGTTCCAAGTTCACCCCACTTGGACTCGATGCTGCTGGCCCGATCCAGAAGGTCCGCTTTTTTCTTCGGGTCGGTTTCGCCGTCCGCCGTTGTACGCAGCTTTGCAGCTTCCGTCAGTTCCTTCTCCGCGAAGTCACCGATTTTCTTTGCCGCAGCCGCACCGAGCGTTTGAGTCGCCGCGATTTCATCGGCGACTTTCTTGAGGGACTTTTCTTTGTCGAAGATTGGTGCGATTCCGGTTTCGACATCGCCGGTGCGAGCTCCCGAATTTCCGGCGAATCCACTGATGCCCGAACGCGTCTGGCTTTCTGCGTGGCCCGAGTCATGCCCAACTCCGGCACCACCGCCGGTTTGACCCGAAGTGGGATTCCTGTTGTCGCCTTCTTGCTTGCCGTCTGGATCGTCTTTCTTAGCCCCGTTGTGCTCCTTGCCGGCGACGGTTACAGAAATCTGAACGCCATCGACCTTGAAGTCAGCAACGTTCCTCAGGTCTCGTGACGTGAGCACGCCACCCGTATGAAAATCATTTTTCTTATTGGCAACGGCTATCTCGGTGCTCGTAATGGCGCCGCCGACTAAGTTGGTATTTTTCTTGACCTTGACTTTGAAGCCGCGATCTCCGCTTCGGACTCCCGACTGCTCTGCGACCGACGCGAAGTTGCTGGTGACCTTGGTATTGCCGACACTTCCGCTAATGCTGGAAGGCCCGGTACATGCCGGAGGGATGCAGCCACTGATCCCGGCTCCCACGCTTTGCTGCGTGCTCGTGTAATTGGAGGTGTCTTGCCGGCTCTCGATGTTGAGGTTTCCTCCGACGTCTGCCTCGACCTCGGGACCTTTGATAGTTGCACCGGCGATGTTCAGGTCGGCGCCTGTCTTGATCACCACTGGGCCATTGGTTGAGGCGACATGCGTGTTGACTTGAGTTACCGAGTGCCCGGACGAACTGCCGCGGCTGCCGTTCACGGACGCATTCAAAGACGTCCCGCTCCGGCCGCCAACAGCGCCTGTCACTCCAATGCTGGCCGACGTCGATTGATTGCTGCTCCATTCATCGTGCGTGTTTTGCGCAGATTCGATAGTCGCGCTGCCGTCCGCCTCGATGTGCACACCGTCCTGCCCCGAAAGCTCCGCGCCCTCCAAGTGAGAATTCCCGCTACTTCCATTGCGCTTGCGCGATGTGATGCTCAGCTTTTTGCCGGCAAGATTCGACTTTTGCGCTGTGCTGTCGAAGGTATGACTTTCGCTCTTCGAACTGGATGCCCCAAGCGATGCCGTGATACCGACACTCGCCGCAGCCATGGGATTGACGAGTAGGTCAGCAGCGCTATCCATCGCGCTCCACGCGCCTAACGCGCCGGCCGCAGCGCCTAGCGACTGAGCCCTGCCGGCTCCCGCGCCTCCGATTTGTTTGCCTATGCCTTTAAGACCTTTCAGCTTTTTGGCAGTTGCAAGCGCCGAGTTGCTCGCCGAGAAGGTCAAGCCTGCGGTACGGGTTTCCGAATAGCTGTCGAACTCGCTCGTGTCGTGCGACGTGTGCACGTCGACTTCGCCCGCGTCGATATTGATTTCGCCTTCGCGAGCAAGCACATTCGAGCCCGCCTGCTCGTACTTGTTTTCGGCATATATGTTGACGTTGTCCTTGAGGGATCCGACGTTGCTTGCGGTACCGAAAGTCGATTTGCTCTCGGACCGGCTCTTTTGGCGATTCTTTCCAATGCTCGAGCCACCGTTCGCGCCGACGCCAGACTTGTTCGTGTCGTTGCTCGCATAGGAGTGCTGCGAATTTTCCGAGTTCTGAATCTTGACGTTGCTCAGGGAGCGAATCGAGAGATCCTCTTCGGCCGCCAGGTTGGAGCCGGTGATCGTCGTGTCGCCCCCTGACTTCAGGCTCATCGATTTCGCGCTCAGATTCGAGCCGAGGGCGATGCTCTGCTCTTCGCGAGTCTCGCTATTGGTCGAGTGCCTGGACAGGACATGACGCTCGGTGCTTGCGCGCGTTTCGGCATAAGTGCTACTCGCCTCTCCCACTCCGATATCGATCTTCCCTTTCGCATCGATATCCAGCGCGCCGTTGCCGTCGATCTGCGCGGCGGTTGCATCGAAGTCGCCGTTCGTCTTGAAACCGAGATCACCTAGCGCAGAGAAAGCGGCGCCTGTTTCTTGCGACCAGGAGTTTTCGTAAGACGCGGGTTTTCCGTCTGTCTTCGTGATTTGGGAATGCCCTTCCTTCACCGCGCCCAGAACGATGCCGCCGATCGCATCGACCTTCGTCGATCCACCGCCGTTGTTGACCACTTCCGAGCCGATGAAGCTGGCTTTACCCTTGGCAGTGATGCTCAGGGTCGGCGCTTTGCCTGCTGAATTTTTTTCGTCGACAGGATTGGAGTGTTTGTCTTTTTCTTTGTCTTTTTCTCCGTCTTCGTGGTCACCGCCCTTGCTCACATAGAGCCCTGCGACCCGATCGATGCGGGTCTCGCTGGTGTTGGAATTGCCAACCTTGTTGTTTGCTGTCTGGGTTGTGGTTTCGACGACAACGTCGCCACCCGCCGATAGCGCAAGTGATTCTTCAGCCTGCACGGTGCCACCGACGATCTTGATGTTTCCGTCGGATTCGATAGAGACTCGCCCTCCACTGATGTCGCCGCTGTTGACTACCTCGCCGCCATGTATGGCGAGGTCGCTCCGCGCGAGGATCGTTCCTGCGTTGTCCACTGCACCAGTCGACTCGATAGCCACTTCGGCGGCGCCGATCAAACCACCCGCGTTATCCAGAACCGCGTTCGAAGGATGCAAGTACACCTTCGGCACCAGGGCTGTGGTCGTCACGCCATCTGCCACGGTCACGGTTTGAAGTTCGAGCCAGACGATGTCACCGTCCAGTTTCTCGAGCTGTTCTTTCGTGAGAGCGACACCGAGGGTCAAACCCAATGTGGACGCGGCCTTCACGCCGTTGTCCATAAGCGACTTGAATTGCTCTTCTGCCGCTTCAGCCGCTTCTGTAGCCGCTGCGCTGTAGGCTATGACCGCCGGCTTCTTCAGAAACTTCTGACCGGTGAGTTGCTCGATCTGCTGCGAGATCAACCGCTGTTCGTAGAACGGATCTCCCAGATGCTGATGCATGCTTGCCGCTGCCGCCGATGCCTTTGCGCGATCCGCAGCGGCGCCGCTTGTTCCTGCTGCCTGCACCTGGAGCTGTTCGGCGAGGTACTCGGTCCCCAACCAGTTGCGGTAGTTCGTGAAGCGGGGATCTGTCTCCACCAATGGGCTAGTGGACGAGCCGATGTTCAGGTGATAGAGACTGCTTTGGGGAAGTTTCAGCGAGTCTGTGCTCAGGCTGGCAACGACTCTTCCGCTTCCGGCAGGAACGCGTTGCGAAACCGTCTCGGAAGACCCGATCGGTTCCGAAGGTTTTTGTGCGACGCCCGCGTAAGCTTCTTTGCCGAATCGATCGAGCTGAAGTTGATAGCCGCTGTATTTGACGAACGACTTGTGTCGAATGCCCGAGGTTCTTGAAACCTCTTTGCTCAACACCTGGGTGTTCGTGAGGCTGGATCCAACCGTGCTTAGTTTTCCTCCCGCGATGATGACGCTGTTGTCGTTCAACAGCGCCGCGTTCTTGATGGTCATGTCGCCGCCCGAGAGCAGGCGAGCCTGAATGCCGGCGCTTAGTCGTTCGGTCTTCTCGACCTGTTCATGCGTGACCTCGATGATGTTGAAAACACGCTGCGCTCTGGCGATGAAAGCCGCGTTGTAGGCCGCAAGCTGCGGCGCCAGACTCTGGTAGTCGCCAACGGCTACACCGAACAGGCGCCATACCGGATCGTTGGCGGCGTACTCGTGATAGTCGTAAGTCGCATCCGCCAGAAAGGCATTCAGCCCGGATTGGTTGGACACCTGATAGGGAGTCTTCGAGTACCCAGCCGTGTACGGCTTCGCCGGATCCGGCGGCACAAATTCGAGTCGAGCCAAACGAGGTGAGCCGTCGTCGTTTTTGTCGTCCGCACACGCGTGACACCGCCCCAACTCCTCCTCCCGCCACAACTGCCCACCGATCTCGATGTACTTCTCGTACACATCGGCCTCGGTCGTGGTCTGCTTCGTCGAGAACCCTTCGTTGAAGTTCTTCACCTCCCGCGCGTCGATGTCCAGCGCCCCCAGCGTCTCGATCGTCGAGGCTTCGTTGACGATGCTTTGAGCGGTTCCGGTGGCGTTGCCCTGCGCATCGAGCGCTCCTCCGATAGCGCCACTGTCCGCGCTGAAGATGAGCGAGCCGCCCCGGTTGGAGATCGTCTCCACACCCAGATCGAGCCTCTCGCGCGCCGCGATCGTCGCCGCCGTCTTCTGGCCGTTCACGCTCTCGGCGTGGTTCATCAGATTCCTGGCCTGGATCGCGATCCGGTCGCCATAGATCCGGCCGGTGCCGATGTTGGCCAGCGTCTGCGCATCCAGGCGCACCCGGCGCCCATCGATCACGCCCCGGTTGGTGATCGTGTTCGTGGCGCGAAGGACCGTGTTGGCGGTGGCGATGTCGCCGGTTGACGTGTTCTCGATGTCTTTGGCGATCAGCAGCGTCGCGCCTTCTGCCTGGCTTTGATCTCCGCCTCCCCCAGCCCGGACCCGCCCGGTGTTCTGGATGCTCTCGGCGCGAACGATCACGTCCCCGCTTTCCGAGGCCGTCTGCTCACCCATCACCACCTTCTGGCTGCTGGCGATCCTCACATCCGACTGGGCGCTGGCGCTGCGGTAGCTCACGTTGCCGTTGAAGTCCAGCTCCAGCCGCCCGGCTGTTGCCGACAGGCTGCCGTCGCTGGCCAAGCCCAGATCCTTCTCGGTGCCGATCAGGTAGATCTGGTTCGCGTAGAAGTTCCCCATGCGCGAGACATCCACCGCCAGCAGCGGCTTGGGCTCGCTCGCATCGGCTTCGATCTCGGTGGCGAGGAGCGTGTCGTGATCGATCGCGTTCGCCCCGGTCACGCCGTAGAGCTGCTGCGCCCGCACCAGCCCCTGCACCTTCATCGAGCGGGCGAAGAGATCGAGCTCCTCGGCCTCGCGGGCATCCAATCCTGCTGCGCCGATCAGGATCTCGCCCTTGCGGACCTGCCATCCGGTCACTCTTCCTGAGGCGTCGTAGACCGGAAGTCCGGTGGAGAGCGTGGCTCTGGAGGTGTTGATGAAGCCGCAGCCGTTGCAGGTGATACCGCTCGGGTTGGCCAGAATCACATCGGCGCGGCTTCCCGCTACCTCCAGATACCCCTGCAGGATCGAGCGCTGCGCCGACAGCACCTCGCCCACGATGACCCGCGCTGCGCGGGGGCCCAGTTGCGCATTGCCGGGCACCCAACCACCCAGCCGGGTCAGGCTGTTGGCGCTTGCGTTGTTGAGGATGGCCCCACGCTTGTCCACATCGAACTGGCTGAACTGGTTGCGGCTGACGCCGCCGGCCGAGGGCGCGGCGATGTCGACCAGCGGCACGCCGTTCTTGCTGGCGGTGATCTGCGGCAGACTGGCCGCTGCCGCACCCGGGTGGGCCACGATCTGTGCGTAGACCGGCGCGCACAGCAGCGCGCTGCAGGCGGCAAGAAGGAAGCTGAAGCTAAAAATGACGCCCGATGCGCGAAGGCGCCGCGCACGCCTGAACCCGTTGATTTGCATGTGATTCCCGAAGAGGGAAGCGACTCTAGCGGCGATGAACCGGGATCGGCTCGGGGGAACAAAGAGTTGCTGCAACCTCACTCAGCTAGCGCGAATGAAATATTCGGGACGGAATTACACGGCTCTAAAAACTTCTGTGTCAGCGTGAGGCAAGAAATTTAGGCATCGTTCTTCTCGCCTTAAAACCTGCAAGAAAACCGTCAGGTCCCCAAAACTCATGCGTAGTTACCCATACGCCCCAGCGATGCGGGTCGTGCTTGAATAAGCACTCAACAATAACGGCAACTAGGAGAACACTAATGTCCGGATTTCTAAGCAAGGAACGCATCATCGCGGGCCCTGGATTCAACCGATGGCTGGTACCGCCCGCTGCGCTCGCGATTCACCTTTGCATCGGGATGGCATATGGTTTCTCGGTGTTCTGGCTTCCTCTGTCGAAAGCCCTGACCACCGCAGGCACCGGTGCCACCACCTGCGCAAAGGACATGAGCTTCTTCGCCGAAATGTTCGCATCGAACTGCGATTGGCGCGTAGCCACCCTGGGCTGGATGTACACGCTGTTTTTCGTTCTGCTTGGCCTTTCCGCAGCGCTCTGGGGCGGATGGCTGGAACGCGCTGGCCCTCGCAAGGCAGGCGTCGTGTCCGCAGTCTGCTGGTGCGGCGGCATGATGATTTCCGCGCTCGGTATTCACCTGCATCAGTTCTGGCTGATGCTCCTCGGATCTGGCGTGATAGGAGGCATCGGGCTTGGACTCGGCTACATCTCGCCGGTGTCGACCCTCATCAAGTGGTTCCCGGACCGTCGCGGTATGGCGACCGGCATGGCCATCATGGGATTCGGCGGCGGCGCAATGATCGGATCGCCCCTGGCGGTCGAATTGATGAAGACATTCGCTACCCCGACCGACGTGGGTGTGATGCAGACCTTCGTAGTGATGTCCATCGTGTACTTCGTGTTCATGATGGCCGGTGCCCTGGGCTACCGCGTCCCGCCCTCGGGCTGGAAACCGGAAGGCTGGACTCCTCCTCTGGCGCAGGCATCGAACACCATGATCACGCAAAAGCATGTGCACGTGAAAAAAGTCTGGGGCATTCCGCAGTTCTGGTTGCTGTGGCTGGTTCTTTGCATGAACGTGAGCGCGGGTATCGGCGTGATCGGCATGTCTTCGCCGATGCTTCAGGAAGTGTTCGGCGGTGGGCTGATCAACATTCCTAAAAAATTCGGCGAGCTCGATAAAACACAACTCGCGGCTATCGCAACGGTTGCCGGCGGATTCACCGCCTTGCTGTCACTCTTCAACATCGGCGGGCGCTTCTTCTGGGCCAGCCTGTCCGACAAGCTCGGTCGCAAAGTCACCTACATCGTTTTCTTCGTACTCGGTGGCTTGATGTACTTCAGCATTCCGTCGTCTGCAGGCGCCGGCAGCAAGCTGCTGTTCGTAGGGGCGTTCTGCATCATCCTGAGCATGTACGGCGGAGGTTTCGCGACCATCCCGGCCTACCTGGCCGACTTGTTCGGCACACAGTTCGTCGGCGCGATTCACGGACGCCTGCTCACCGCATGGGCAACCGCCGGCATTCTGGGCCCGGTCGTCGTGAACTACATGCGGGAATATCAGCTCGGCCTTGGGATTCCGCGGGAACAGGTCTACAACCAGACCATGTACATCCTGGTCGGCATGCTAGTGATCGGATTGATTGCCAACCTGCTGGTCAGACCGCTCAACCCGAAATACTTCATGTCCGACTCAGAGCTGGCCGAAGAAAAGAAACTGGCGCACGAGAAAGCCTCAGCGAATGAAGTGGGCATGGGCTCCGGCACAAGCACGGGCACCACGAGTACTGCGATAGTGGCTCTGGCGTGGATCGGCGTTGGCATTCCGCTGATCTGGGGCGTTTACAAAACGCTGGTGAGCGCAGCCAAGTTCTTCCAATAACTGTTGAAGAGACCATCCATTCGAAGGAGTCGGCCATGAGTGAAAAGAAAATCGAGAGATATACCGGCCCGGCGGGTGGATGGGCAGCGCTGAAGAGCGTGTCCAAGGCATTGATGTTTCAGGACATTCCGGTCAAGGGTGCGAAGACGATGCTGTCGGCGAATCAGCCCGATGGTTTCGACTGTCCGGGTTGTGCATGGCCGGATCGCAATCACGCATCGACTTTCGAGTTCTGCGAGAACGGCGTCAAAGCGGTTGCGGCCGAAGCGACATCGCGCCGAACCACTCCCGCGTTGTTCGAGCAGTACACGGTTGCCGAGCTGGAGGAGAAAAGCGATTTCTGGCTCGAAGATCAGGGGCGCCTCACACACCCGATGGTCTATGACGCAGCCGCCGACAAATACAGACCGATCGAATGGGACGGCGCTTTCGAATTGATAGCACGTCATCTCAACGCGTTGCCCGATAAAAATCAGGCAATTTTTTATACGTCCGGCCGTGCAAGCAACGAGGCCGCGTTTCTTTATCAATTGTTCGTGCGTGAATACGGCACGAACAACTTCCCGGATTGCTCCAACATGTGCCACGAGCCGAGCGGCAGTGGCATGCGTCCGCAGATCGGTGTCGGCAAGGGCACGGTCACGCTCGAGGACTTCGAGCACGCCGATGCGATTTTCATCTTCGGGCAGAACCCTGGAACGAACCATCCGCGCATGCTGGGCGAGCTTCGTGCTGCGCATAAGCGAGGCGCCCAGATCGTGAGCTTCAATCCGCTGCGTGAACGCGGACTCGAACGCTTCCAGGATCCGCAGGCGAAAGTCGAGATGGCAACCTTCTCGTCCACGCAGATCAGCACCCACTACTACCAGCTCAAGATCGGCGGCGATTTCGCGCTGGTCAAGGGAATGATGAAGCATCTGATCGAGCTGGAGGACAACGGGCATTCGGTGCTCGACCACAAGTTCATTGCAGAACACACTACCGGCTTCGAATCGTTGATGGCAGATCTTCGAGCCGAATCGTGGGCCTTGATCGTGCAGGAGTCCGGCATCACCGAAGAGAACATTCGCGCTGCTGCAGATGTGTACCGTCGTTCGGAGCGCGTGATTGCATGCTGGGGTATGGGCATCACGCAGCACATGCATGCGGTCTCGACGATCCAGATGATCGTGAACCTGCTCATGATGCGTGGAAACATCGGACGCGAGGGCGCAGGACCCTGCCCGGTTCGAGGCCATAGCAACGTGCAGGGCGATCGCACGATGGGCATCTGGGAAAAACCGCCGGCATCGCTGCTCGATCGGCTCGAGAAAGTGTTCGGCATCGAGGCTCCGCGGGAGCACGGTGTCGACGTGGTCGAATCGATTCAGCTAATGCTGGACGGCAAAGGCAAAGTGTTTTTCGCGCTAGGCGGCAACTTCGCAGCGGCAACGCCCGACACCTATGAGACCTGGAAAGCGCTTCGCAAATGCGATCTCACGGTGCATGTGACGACCAAGCTCAATCGCAGCCACATCGTGCACGGACGCGAGGCGCTGATTCTTCCCTGCCTCGGTCGAACCGAAGTCGATATGCAAGCGGGAAAACCTCAGGGAGTGACGGTCGAAGATTCGATGAGCATGGTGCACATCTCGATGGGCATCAACCCGCCTGCGTCCGAGCATCTTCTGTCTGAGCCCGCGATCGTGGCGCGACTTGCGCATGCGACGCTGGGCAATAGCAGCAAAGTCGACTGGCTTTGGCTCATCGAAGACTACAGCCGCATTCGAGACAAGATCGAAGCGGTTTTCGACGACTTCAAGGACTTCAACAAACGCGTCGCAGTGCCAGGTGGATTCCGTCTGCACAACACGGCAAGCGAACGAGTCTGGAACACCGATTCCAAAAAGGCCGGGTTCATGACCCATCCGATTCCGGTCGACACTCCAATTCACCAGGCGCGCGCCCGCATGCTCGACACGATGGTGTTCACGCTGTCGACCACGCGATCGCACGACCAGTACAACACCACGATCTACGGTCACGACGATCGTTATCGCGGCGTGTTCGGACAGCGGCGTGTCTGCTTCATCAACGCGGAAGACATCAGGGCGCTGCGCATGAAGAACGGAGACTGGATCGACTTCAAGACCGTGTGGAGCGATGGATCGGAGCGTCGCGCCGACAAGTTCAAGCTGGTGGAATACAACATTCCACGCGGCTGCCTCGCCGCCTATTACCCGGAGACGAATCCGCTGGTGCCGCTGTCATCGGTGGCGCTCAACGCCGGCACGCCCACGTCCAAGTCGATTCCCGTGATCGTCTTGCCGCACGCGGGTCCCGCATCCGACAACGACCCGGAGCGCTCGCAGCAAATGGAATCGCCCGAGACGGCGAACGCGACTTGAGCGACGCGCTAGACGACCTGTCGATTTCGATTCTTCGCACACTCCGCGAAGCATCGATGGCGGAAGGCATGTCGCTTCCGAAAATGGGAAAGCGTCTGGGTGTGGGCGTCAGCGTTCTGCTTCGATCTTTGCACGCGATGAGCGACGCTTCGCTTGGTGGCATGAAAGGCCCCGGCTGGGTTCGCGTTGTCGAGAGCGACGGTCGCTGGATGACATACCTCACACCGGCTGGCGCCGCGTTGTTCGACGCGCCCGACGAATCGAACCTCGTGGCTTGAACCCCGCATGTCTCGCGACCCCATCGATCAACTTCCAGAAGCGCTGCAACAGGTGCCGACGATTCGCCACAGTGCATCGCCGAAAGAATCTCGCGACGATGTGATTGCGTCGGAAGTACCGGTGGCTCTGGTCTTCAACGGCATCTCGCATGCGGTGATGATGTGCACCCCGCGCGATCTCGAAGAATTCGCTTTGGGCTTCGCATTGAGCGAAGGCTTGATCGACAGCGTGAGCGACTGGATGGGCGCCGAGGTATCGACCAATGTCGATACAGACGCACCTACCGCATCGAACGTTTCCTGCGAAGTGAACATCGAAATCTCGTCGAGGTGTTTCGCCAGACTCAAAGAAAAACGCAGGGCGCTCGCGGGCCGTACCGGATGCGGCATCTGCGGTATCGACAGCCTGCAGGCGCTCGATCTGGTGCCGGAGGCGGTGACTCCACGCGACTGGGCTGGCTCAATCGAATCGGCGACTATTCTTCGAGCTATCGATGCAATGCCGGCGAGGCAACTCATCAACGCGGAATCGGGGTCGGTGCATGCAGCGGGCTGGGCAAGGCCAGATGGCACGCTGACGGATCTGATGGAAGACGTCGGTCGTCACAACGCGCTCGACAAACTGATCGGTCTTCTTGCGATGCAAAGCCGCCTGACCGAAGAAGGATTCGTCGTGATGTCCAGTCGTGCCAGCTACGAGCTAGTACGAAAGTGCGCGCGTATGAACATCCCATTGCTCGCGACAATTTCAGCGCCCACCTCTCTTGCAGTGGACATCGCCGGTAAAGCGGGAATGCAGTTGTGGGGTCTTTGCAGAACTCCACGCGCGATCCAATATGCTCCAGTTGGACGCTAGATAAATCCAAGTGGTCTATGAGGTGCAGCAGGTAGTTGCACCGTGATCGCATCGCCCGGTTCGACGATGCCTCCTGTCAGTACGACCGCCATAACACCAGCCTTGCTGGCAACGTCATTCACGCTTTGCGGCTCCATTTGGGAGCGCAATCCCTTTTGAAATCTGTCGATATAAACGCAAGGTTGCCTGAGCCCCGTGATTTCCAACACTGCATCTGCACCAAGCTTCAACTGCGTGAGGGCTGGCAAATGAAGCAGATCGATTCCTTGCGTCGAAATGTTCTCGCCGAGCTCGCCGGGCGCCACATGAAATCCGCTCGCTCGCAGCGTATCGAACAACTCGGTCTGAATCAGGTGAACCTGCCGAAGATTCGGCGCGCCCGGTGTTTTTCGCTTGTCGTATCTATGCTGCACCGTCGCACCGCAGTGGGCATCGCCTTCGACGCCCAATCCAGCAAGAAGGCGAATGCGGGGCTGGGCATGTTTACTGAATCGATGGCGATCGTCCAGATGGACCGCCATGACCGTGGCTTGGCTGTGAACTTCGGGCATCGGCCCATTTTCGCCTGCGCGAAAAGCCCCCTTATTTCCGGGTGTCACCGAACCTACTTGTCCGGCTGTTACACACACATATGAACTTCAGTCTTCCTCATGCCCGCAATTCTTGATTTAGACACTCTTCTTTTCACCGCACTGAACGCGAGCGCCGATTCGCCGGAATGGGTGGTTCCGTTTGCGAAGTTTGCGACTCAAGTCATTCCGTCGGCTGCTATTTTGAGCGTCATCGTGCTTGTGCTGATTCCCAACAGGACGAATCAGTTTGGAGCTATCCGGGTGCTCATGTCGATGGCGATTGCATGGTCGCTCGCCCGCGGTTTGCAGGGCATCATCCCAATGCCACGGCCTTTCACACTCGGCATCGGTACGCTGTGGATCGCCCACGCACCCAACCCGTCGTTTCCGAGTTCTCACGCAAGCGTTGCACTGGCATTCGGCGTCAGCTGCATGCTCTCGTTCAAGAACAGACTGATCCAGTTCGCAGCTGTACTGACTGCCGGGCTTGTCGCCTGGAGCCGCGTTTGTCTGGGCGTTCATTTCCCAAGCGACGTCGCCGCAGGACTTGTTGTCGCATCGATGTCTTCACTGACCGTCCACAAACTTACCTCCCCTGCACTCTGGCAGGGGATTCGCGCGAAGCTTCAGTCGAAAATTTCGCTGAGCCAGGACTTCTTCTGGCGATAACCGTAGCCGTTGTCGCCGTAGCCACCGCGACCCTGTCGATAATCGGAATCGACGAAATCGGGACGACGTTGCTGCGAACGGTCGTCTTGTACCGCAGCACGCACAGGCTCCTGGCCAGGCGCACGTTCCAGAAGTTTGTCGAGTTCACCGCGGTCTAACCAGACACCGCGGCAGGCCGGACAGTAGTCGATCTCGACACCCTGACGATCGGACATGACGAGGGTGGAATCGGGACAGGTTGGGCACTTCATGAATTCTCCTTATTCTTCGCGACCCGAGGTCAGGCCGAAGATGGCGAGCAGCGACTGGAACACGTTGTAGATGCTCAGGTAAACACCAAGCGTTGCGGTGATGTAGTTGGTTTCATGGCCGTCCTGCACGCGCTTGAGGTCGTACAGAATGAAGGCCGAGAAGATACCGATCGCCAATACCGACAAGGTGATCATCAGCGCGCTGGACTGGATGAAGAAGTTGGCGATGCCGGCCACGAGCAACATGATCGCGCCGATGAACAGGAACTTGCCCATGGACGTCAGGTCGCGCTTGATGATCGACGACAGCGTCGCCATGCCCATGAAAATCGCGCCGGTTCCGGCAAACGCCAGCATGATCAGTTGAGCGCCATTCGCGAGACCTAGCACCTGCCCGACCATGCGCGAAAGCATGAGACCCATGAAGAAGGTGAAAGCCAGAAGAATCGGCACACCCGCCGACGAGTTCTTGGTTTTCTCGATGGCGAACATGAAGCCGAAAGCCCCAGCCAGAAACACGATCATGCCGATACCGGGCGACATGGCACGCGTGATGCCTGTCGATACGCCAATCCAGGCGCCGAGAACCGTGGGCACCATCGATAGCGCGAGAAGCCAGTAAGTGTTTCGAAGGACGCGGTTGCGTTGGACCACCGAGGTAGAGCCAGCGCCGTATGGCACGTCGATAACGGTTGAGTTGCGATCCATGTTGAGTCCTTTGTTGATTGGATAGAACGACCTTATCCCCTGAAACTCTTCGCGTAAATTCGTATTAACTGAACAAATACTTCGGTTAAACCGCATGATGTGGACTCCACCAAGCGTTTTTGGGAGTCGGTCGAGATGAACTTCAAGCACCTTCATTACTTCTGGGCAACCGCTCGCGCAGGCGGAATCATGCGGGCCGGTGAACAACTTCATGTGACTCCCCAGACACTGTCCGGGCAAATCAAATTGCTGGAAGAACGTCTTGGATGCGCGCTTTTTCGCAAAAGCGGACGGGGGCTCGAGCTGACAGAGGAGGGTCGCACCGCCCTGTCGTACGCCGATCAGATCTTTGGCCTCGGGGCGGACATGGAAGCAGCCATCGGTCATTCGAAGGCCGGCGGCCGGGTCATCGATTGCCGGGTTGGAATTGCAGATTCGGTTCCTAAGTCGATCGCCTATCGACTCCTGGAGCCGGCGCTCGACGTACCCCATCAGGTTCGCCTGATCTGTCATGAAGGCAAGTTCACTGACCTGCTCGGCCAACTCGCGATTCACCGCCTCGACCTGGTGATTGCCGACGAGCCGATGAACCGGCAGATGAGTGTGCGCGCGTTCAACCATCCGCTAGGAACTACCGCCATGACCTTCTTTTGCACCGCCGAAGTCAGGAAGAGTCTGAAGGGTAAGTTCCCTCAAAACCTAAATGGCGCTCCCATGCTCCTGCAGGGCAGCTCCTCGGCCATGCGAAGGCGAATGGAGCTGTGGTTCGGCGATCTCAATATTCACACACGCACAGTCGGCGAGTTCGACGACGCCGCGCTCATGAAAGCGTTCGGGCGGGAGGGTCGTGGTGTGTTCATGTCGCCCACGGCCCTCGAGAAAGAGACCTGCGAACAATACGGCGTGAAGGTGCTGGGTCGAACAGAGGAGCTTGTCGAGGAGTTCTACGGTGTGTCGGTGGAAAGACGGATCACGCATCCCTGCGTTGCCGCGATTACCGCATCGGCGGGCAGCAAGGTGTTCGGCGTGCAAAGCCAGTCAATCGATTTGCAGAACGCCACCCATACCTAAAAGATATGCATCTGTCGAAAACAGTATTGGACGTGAAGAAAGCTGCTCAATAAGCTGTTTGCAGGTCACGCAATCGACACCAATCGACACGAATGCCGCAATCGCGGCGAACAGGAAATCAGCATGCGCGCAGGAAATGCTTCGGACTGGCCGAAGCGAATTCATTTCGGGAACGGATCGCTGGATGAAATCCGGCAGATCATGGACAAAGTGGGTGGTCACCGCGCCATGGTGGTCTGCGGCGCCACCGTGTCGTCGGGACCGATGCTTCGAATGGTGAAAGACGCGCTCGGCGATCGCTTTGCAGGCGTGTTCACCGAAGTGCGCTCTCACACGCCGATTGGCGACGTGATGCGCGCGACGCAGCAGATGAAGGAGCTCGGCTGCGACACGGTCGTCTCTGTCGGTGGCGGCAGCGCAATCGATGCAGGCAAGGGCATCGTGCTGCTGTCTGCGTCAGGCGGCGACTTCGCGCCATATGCCATCGAATATGCGGTCAAAGGCATGGCCAGGCAGGCAATGGGCGAATCGGCAGTCATACATATTGCCGTGCCTACAACAGCTGGATCGGCGAGCGACGTCATGCCCACAGCCGGCATTCGCGATCCGGAAAAGAAAACGAAGATGCTGTTCTGGGACGACCGGCTCGTCCCGGACGCGACCATCCTGGATCCGCGCATGGCCATCTACGCTTCACCAGAATTGACCGCCGCAACCGGCATGACTGCCGTGGCGCGCGCGATCGAATCGCTGTACTCGAAAGAGCGCAATCCGATTGCCACCGGTCTTGCGCTACAGGCTGCGCGAATGATGCGCAAGTCCTTGCCGCGAAGCGTGAGTCATCCAGACGATCTTCAGGCGCGCGCCGATTGCCAGATGGCCTGCGCGATGGCGGGCATGGCCGCCATCAACTCGATGGTGTCGCTGGTGCACGCGATCGGCCATGTGGTGGGCGGCCGCTATTCGCTGCAGCACGGCATCTCGCACGCGATTCTTCTTGCGCCCGCATTACGCCGCATGTTGCCGTCCATCGGCGCCGATTCGTCGCTGGTGCTCGATGCCCTCGGCTGTCCGCACACCGACGATCCGCAGCAAGCCGCAGCGTCGAGCGCCGATGCGATAGAAGCACTGGTCAAGCAACTTCCCCTGCCCCAGAGACTTCGCGACGTAGGCGTTCAGGAGCACGAGATTTCGGGCATTGCTGCAGCCACGATGAACGACTACATGATGGCGAACCTGCCTTGCGACGTGTCGATGGCGGATGTCGAATCGCTGCTTCGGGAGGCCTGGTAGTCATGACTTCTACGACTCGTTTATCTGCGACACCCTTGTCTCGCAAATTCGCGGACTGGTCCGCCAACCTGCAATGGGCAGACATCCCGCGCGATGTAAAAAAACAGGTTTCGCTGCGCGTTCTCGACACCACCGGCCTGGTTCTGGTCGGCTATTCGACAAGGGCTGGACAAATCATTTCATCGTTCGAGCATGAGGTGAACGGCGTTGGCGCAAGCACCGTCGTGGGGGGAAGCGATGTCAAAACACCTCCGTCGCACGCCGCTCTCGTTCACGGAACGGCTGCTCACTGCAGAGACTTCGACGACACGTTCCAGGACTCGGTCGTGCACCCAGGCAGCGTCGTGATTCCTGCGGCGATGGCACTGGCCGAAGCCCAGAATGCATCGGCGGAAATTTTTGGAACGGCCATCGTTGCCGGATACGAAGCTGCCGCACGAATCGGCGCTGTCGCCGGCAGAAAATTTCACGCGCGCGGATTGCACGCGACAGGTGTCGTGGGTCCAATCGCCGCTGCAGTGACGGCATCGCGAATCCTTGGACTCGACGGCCAGCGAACATCGTGGGCCATGGGTCTTGCCGCGAGCATGTCGGGCGGATTGATGGCATTCACCATGGATGGTGGGTGGTCGAAATGGCTTCACGCTGGCTGGGCTGCGAAAGGCGGCATCGTCGCCGCTCAGCTCGCAGCGAAAGGCTTCGTGGGTCCGGAGAACGTGCTCGACGGCGGATCGGATCTGTACAGCGCACTGCTTCACGGCGAGACGATCGATCGCAGTGTCCTTGCCGACGATCTGGGCCAGACATGGCACGGCGCCAAGGCGCAATTCAAGTACTACCCATGCGCACACGTGATTCACCCGTACATCGACGGCGTGATCGGGCTGGTCAAAAAACACGACATCGCGTCATCGAACATCGCCCGAATCGAATGCGCGATTGCCCCTTGGGCCGCAGCAATCGTTGCCGAACCGCGCGAAGGCAAACTTCGCTTCGACACCGAACTCGAAGCGATTGCGAGCTTGCCTTATCAATTGGCGGTAGCGGCTATCGACAGAACGGTTGGGCTGTCGTCTTTGAGCGCCGAATACAGGTCGCGCCACGACGTGAAGGCCATGGCATCGAAGATTTTTCATCGGAACGACGAGTCTCTTGGCCGCAGCTTCGACGGCCGTGTGACTATCGAATGCACCTCCGGTGCGCGATTTGAAACAGAAGTGCAGTTGCCCCAAACCGATACGGCGCGAGTACTCGACAAGTACGTTCAAAACGTAGGGCCGCTACTGCGTGATAGCGACAAAGACAAAAGCAACGACAACCAGATCGCAATCACAATCGAAATAGCAACTTCGGATGCGAAAGAGATTCTTGCGGGCGATGTACCGGACTGGCGGGTCGCGGCGCGTTTGATGGCGAAAGGATTGGTCAGGTAAGGAGCGGCAAGGAACAAACCTGGTGTCCGCGCAGGCCCAAAATTGCCGGCAAGCGCGAATTCGAAGATTCGGAAAGAATGGTCGTTGGCTTCTCTTGCCAGGCCTTTCCCGACATATCAATTCAGCAGGACTTTCACCATGAATCTTCGCCCGCTCGGCCGCTCCGGCCTCCAAGTCTCTCCTCTTGCTTTCGGCTGCAACGTGTTCGGATGGACAGTCGATGAAGCAACGTCTTTCAAGCTGCTCGACGCCTGGTTCGAGAACGGCTTCAACTTCATCGATACCGCCGATGTGTATTCGCGCTGGGTGCCAGGCCATGTGGGCGGTGAATCGGAAACGATCATCGGCAAGTGGCTCAAGAAACGCGGCAAGCGCAACGACGTGATCCTTGCCACCAAAGTCGGCAAAGACATGGGCGCAGGCAAAGCCACCGACATGGTTGGCTTGAAGCCCGCCTACATTCGCCGCGCGGTAGAAGCCTCGCTCAAGCGTCTGCAAACCGATTACATCGATCTTTATCAGTCGCATGACGACGATGCATCGACGCCTCTGGAAGATGTGTTGGGCACGTACACGGACTTGATCAAGGAAGGCAAGGTTCGCGCGATCGGCGCGTCGAACTACACGGGCGCACGCTTGCAGGAAGCACTGGACGTGTCGAAGAAGAATGGTCTTGCGCGATACGAGAGCCTGCAGCCGCTCTACAACCTGTATGACCGCAAGGACTACGAAGAAGACCTCGAGCCGGTGGTGCTGAAAGAAGAAGTTGGCGTGATCAATTTCTACGCTCTCGCTGCAGGTTTCCTCACCGGCAAATATCGCACTGCAGAAGACGCGAGCAAGAGCAAGCGCGGCGCGTCGACAACCGCGAAATATTTGAACGAGCGCGGCCTGCGCATCCTCACCGAATTAGACGAAGTTGCAGAGCGATATGAGTCGACGCCCGCTCAGGTTGCACTCGCATGGCAGATCGCCCGTCCGTCGATCACGGCGCCTATCGCGAGCGCGACTTCGCTGGATCAACTGGAGCAACTTGTGGCCGGTGCCAAGCTGCAGCTCGACGCCGATGCGATCGAGGATCTGGATCAGGCGAGCGGTGGTTTCTAAGCAGAGTTAGCGCAATTCATTCGACTTCGAAAAATCGCATTGCGACTTTGTCGGGAAAGCGGGCACCTGTTCCCAGGAACATGCGCTCGCTGATCCACTTGAGGCTGGTCGAAGCGGTTTCGAAGCTCGGCACGCATCTGAAATAAATAAGCGAGGCATCGACTGCCTCGCCCCTCACCAAACGTGCCATCGCATCTGCAGAGCCGCTCCGCACCGCGCGATTGGTCACGTAGATCAAATCGCCGCCGTCAGTCTCCAGCATGTATCGGGCGTCGAGCTCCGCCATGGTGTCGCTCACGATCAGCTGAAAATCCGCACCGCCGGGCAGCACGCGCGCCCTCCACCCATTTCCGGTGACTTCGCCACCCACGATAGGAATCAGGCGGCGCTTGCCGCGCACCGTCACTCCGAGCTCTTGCGGGGCGTCGATGCTGACCGACAGATCGGCGAAAAATTTGAGTGCGGGTGCTTTGAAATCGGTCATCGGAAAATCGGAATCGAAAGGTTGCGTCGAGGGACTAAAGCTCAGTCTGCCTTGAATCCGGTAGCAGCGACCGCCTTGCCCCAAGTCACGGTATCGGCAGCGATGATCTTTTCGAATTCTTCCTTCGTGGTGCCGGTCACCTTGAATCCCGCGTCTTCCATTTTCTGTTTGCCATCGGGCGATCGCATCGCTTTCTGAATATCTGCGCTGAGTTTGGCAACGATGGCAGGTGGCGTTTTGGCCGGAGCGACGATTCCGAACCACGACGAAAACTCAAGGTTGGGAAAGCCCTGTTCCTTGATCGTGGGAACGTCGGGCAGCGAAGCGGTTCGCGTCGCGCCGGTCGTGCCGAGCGCGAACAACTTGCCCGCCTTCACGTTCGGCGCGGCCAGACCGACGCTCGCAAAAACACCCTGCACATCGCCGCTGAACAGGCCGCCCAGTGCGTCACCGGTCGACTTGTAATGCACCGGCTCCGGCTTGATTTTGATCGCGTCTCCGAACATGAACGCGCCGAAATGCCCGGGGGTGCCGGCACCGAAGGTTGCCATGAAGAGCCCCCTTTGCTGCTTGCTCCACTCCACGAAATCGCGGACGTTACGCGACGGCACGACTTGCGGATTTACCAGCAGAACGAAGTCGGAACTCACTACCTGGCTGACCGGCACGAAGTCTTTGACGGGATCGTAGGGAAGCTTGTTGTAGCTGGCTGGAGCGATGCTCAGTTGCCCGGTTTCGCCCAGCATGATCGTGTAGCCATCGGGCGTTGCACGCGCGGCTTCGGACGCTGCGATCAAACCGCCAGCGCCCGGCTTGTTGTCCACCACGACGCCGATGTTGCCCCAACCCTCGGATAGCTTTTGTGCGAGCAATCGCGCGACGATGTCCGGTCCGGTGCCGGCTGGAAAGCCGACGATCATGCGCACCGTTCTGGTGGGATATGCCGCGTCTTGCGCCTGGGCGGTGGTCGTGGCCGAAATGCCGAGTGCGGAAAAAATTGCAACGCAGATAGCGCGGCGCGCGGTGGCGAACGAAGTCATGTCTGTCTCCAATGTATTTATGACCCGAGCGTAAGCCCTCTTGCGCTGCGGCTTTGTCATCCCAGAAGATGACAGCGGGGACAACCTGAGGAGGCGAGCGTGAGACATTGGAATCTGGATACATCGACCGGTATGCAATCGACGCAGGTGCTTGCGCCGATGATCGACCAGCTCGGCCAACCTCGTTTCGACACCGGCCTTCTGGAAGGTTTGCATCCGGTCTTACCGGCAGCGTCCTGGTCGGTTTATCGCACCGGCGGGAATTGCCGACCCACCATCTTCATGTCGGCGAGTCACGGCGTTCGCGACACGACGCGCGACTGTTGGCGGGCGTATCTGTCGGGGCCGCATCTGAACGACCGGACGCTCGCGAATGCCGACTCGACCGCCGTCCGCAGCGCGCCACTGCTGCGTCACATCACGGCCGACGAAGTTCCGGCTGAACACCGTGCGCGAGTTTACGAAGCTCATGGCGTTGCGGAGCGTTTGTCGATCGTGCAGCGCGAAGAAAGCGGCGCGATATTCGCTATCAACTTTTATCGACACCAACATCAACGGCCGTTTCGCGATTCGCAAATCGGCGCATTTGAATCTCTCGCGCCTGCGATTCTTTCTTTGACCCGCAAACAAATCTCGCTGTCGGCGGTGTCCAGTTTGAATCCGCCTTCGAGTGAAGCCGTCATTGGCAGTGCCATTGGAACTGCCAATGGCACGATCGCTGAATTCACCGAGCGGCTGGTAAGGATCCAGCCGGGCCTCACGCCGCGCGAACTCGACGTTTGCGCTCGCCTGCTACAAGGCATGACGCATGAAGGGATTGCCGCAGATCTCGCGCTTGGCGTGCCGACGGTGAAGACTTATCGCAACCGTGCGTTCGCCCGATTGGGCATCCACTTTCGAAATGAGATGTTCGCGCTGATGCTTGATCCGCGTAAATCTCATTGACTCGAATCATTCCGCCTTGATGTTCAGATCCTTGATCAGCTTGCCGTAACGCGCGTTCTTCTCGCGAATCATCGATCCCAGTTTTTCACCGTCGCCAACCAGCGGCTCGTTGCCGAGTTCGATGATTTTTTTGGAGACTTCGGGCATCTGCAGCACCTTGCCCACATCGGCATTGATCTTCGCGACGAGTTCCTTCGACATGTCTTTCGGGCCGAGCATTCCGATGAAGGAATCGACATCCAGATTCGGCGGTCCGCCCGCTTCTTTCAAGGTAGGCACATCGGGTCTGGCCGCCTGACGCGAACGGGTGCCGACTGCAATCGGGATCACGGTTCCAGTCTGGATCATCGCGCGCGAACTACCGAGGCTCGCCCATGCGGCCTGCAGCGTGTTGGTCGATAAATCGGTGAGCATCAGGCCGGACACCTTGTACGGAACCAGCAGCATGTCTGTCCCGGTTTCAGCCTTGAACAACTCCATGCCCAGATGCCCCGGATTGCCGATGCCGGTCGGCGATCCATACGACAACTTGCCTGGTTTGGCCTTCGCCTGCGCAATCAGTTCGGGCACCGTCTTGATCGATCCCGACGAAGGGACAATCAAATAGAAGGGCACATTCATCCAGACCATGATCGGCGTCAGATCCTTGTCTGCCTGCAGCTTCATGCTCGAATAAAGATGCGGATTGATCGTGAGCACCCCATCGTCTGCAACGCCGAGGGTGTAGCCGTCGGGCGGTGAATTCTTCAGCGCATCGGTCGCGATGATGCCGTTCGCACCCGGCTTGTTCTCGACGATGACCGGTTGGCCCCACAGCTTGTTGAGGTTGTCCGCAACGATACGGATGACGATGTCGGGACCGCTTCCTGGCGAATAGTAGGTGACGATTTTTACCGCTCGAGTGGGGTAAGACTGGGCCTGCGCGGCGCCGACCGCCAAGGCCGAAAGAGCGAGTGCGCCAAGTGCGTGGCCGAGTAGACGCTTCATCATGTTTATGTCTCCGTTGTCGTTTTGACGATTCTGTTTGCATGCATTAACGCCAACAATTCGGGTAAATACTCGGATTTGATCGATTAATTGCATGCAAAACTGCAAGCCAGCCCAACCGAAACTAAAAGAGCGAGACAAGGAAACACGATGTCATATCCCTCGGCCGAAACCTATATCGGCATGCCGATTCCGGTGCCCGCGCACGTCACGAGCACCAAGAACTACTTCCAGGCGCTAGACAACTTTCACAAGGTGTTCGCGATTCGACCCGGCGACAAAGTGATGATCCTGGCCGATCAAAAGCTCGATCCGCGCGTGATCGATGCCATCGTCGGCGTGGCGAATGCACGCGGTGCGACCGTGCGCATTTACATCGAGCCGACCTGTCAGGTTCCCGCCGTGCCTGACGATGTTCGCGACATGTTGTCCAAAGCCGACTTCGTGGTGTCGACCTGGTTCTGCTCGATCGTCGATCCGTTCAACATCGCGCTGCGTCGCAAGGGGCAGCGCTGGGTCAAGATCACGTACTTCCGCAACCTCGATTTGCTTCACACGCCGCAGGCACGGTTTCCGATCGAGATCGTCGGCGAACTGTTGCGCGCAACAGCGAAGCGTTTCCCCAAGGGCGAAGACTTCGACCTGCGCTTCACCGACGAACGCGGAACCGATTTCAGGATTCGCTTCACTGCAGAGATGCGCGAGAACCAGCTTGCGACCAACAGATGGCGCGGCAAGATGTTCGCCGACGAAGACGGCTGCTACGTCCACTACCTGCCCACGCACGGCCCGAACTTCTGGGACGACATGTCGGTCAAGAGCGATCCGAATGCGAAAGTGGAAATGTCGGGAGTGATCTATCCGCAGTGGGCCGTCGGATTTCCCAGGCCGTTCGAAGAAAAAATCGCAGTGCGATTCACCGGCGACACCGTGTCTTCTGTCGAAGGCGAATCGCCCGATGCCGTGATTCTTCGCGACATGCTGGTCGGCGGAAAAATGCTCGAGGGTGGTGGCTGCGGATTCAATCCGAAAGCGCCTCGTCACACCGTGTACCCCGCAGGTTCGAATTCGCCGGGAGCTCTGCACTTCGGTATCGATCTGGCCAAGCCAAGCGATTACATCCGCAAGGTCATGCCCGATTGGGAAGAGCCGCCGGTTCACATGGACCTGATCACTTTCGATTCGACCGTGACCGCAGGACAGAACCTGCTTGTCGACAAAGGCTTCCTGTGCGCACTGCGCGATCTGGAGGTCGTGAAAATGGCCAGGCAGTACGGCGATCCGATAGAGTTGCTGGAAGCGATCGTCTACTAGCACCACCTCATGGCATCACAGATATCCAACGTCGTCAGCGAGCTGCGCCGGCGCATTCTCGCGGGCGAATACGCGCCGGGCGAGCGACTCGTCGAGTTGCAACTCGTGTCGGAACTCGGTGCGTCGCGCACACCCATCCGGCTGGCTTTCGAAGAGCTGGAACGCGAAGGAATGCTTGTTCGTTTGCCGACGCGCGGATTTCAGGTTCGCGGATTTTCGGCGGACGACGTCGCCAATTCGATAGATGTGCGAGGCACGCTGGAAGGTATGGCCGCTCGCCTCTTTGCGCAGCGCGGCGCCTCCGAAGAGGCATTGGAGGTTCTGAACAACTGCATCGTCGAAGGCCGGCAGATCCTTCAGGACGCGCAAGTCAACGGCAATCGCCTCGACTCGCCGAAGTGGTTTGCGATGAATGGACGATTTCATCGAACGCTGGTCGAGGGCGCCAACAACGATGCGCTCAGGGCGGCCATCGATTTCGTCGGTAAAAGCCCGCTCGCTGCAGCTTCGGCTCTCACGCTGGACGGTCAGTTTCCGCAGCTGGAGTTCCGTTTCATCCAGCGATCGCAGCAGGATCATGAAGATGTCGTGCAGGCGATTACCGCCCGCGACGGAACTCGCGCCGACTACCTGATGCGTGACCATGCCCAGCGCAGTCGGGATAACAAAAGGGAGTTGCTGACCGGGGCTCGATTCGACGCTGCGGCGCCGGCGAAGAAGCTGAAGCTTGTGGGGAGGCGGGCAGGTTCGGGTGACTAGGATTTGGGGCGGAAGAATCGTTTCATTAATCGTTTCATTAATCGTTTCATTAATCGTTTCATTAATCGTTTCATTAATCGTTTCATTTAAAAGTAGATTTAAGGTATTCTTTCCTCTTAAATACCTGAATTTATTTGATAAACAATCGTTTCATGATATCGCCAGATCTTCTGAGCGCGTTGCGCCTGCACGGACCACTTCCGACAGCTCGGCTGACCGAAATTCTCGAAATCAGCCGCCCGACTTTAAGTCGCGCGGTGCGATCTGCGGGCGCTCAAATCATCGTGCAGGGGAATGCCCGACGTACCCGATATGCCGCCCGCCGCGCATTGCGCGGATCCATGGCTCCGATCCCCCTGTTCCGAGTCGACACCGAAGGAACTCCCCACGAAATCGCGCAACTGAATCTGGTGTACCCCCAGGGGAGCACTCTTGCATTCGACGTGGAATTCAATTGGCCGCTCGATGAATCGATGCGTGACGGCTGGTTCGACGGCATTCCGTACCCACTACAAGATATGCGGCCTCAAGGATTTCTGGGACGAAACTTCGCCCGGCACCATGCTGCAATTCTTCAGGTCAACGAGAACCCCGAAAGCTGGTCCGACGACGACGTACTTCATGTGTTGTCTCTACAGGGATTCGACACCCCAGGCGATTTGATCGTCGGCGAACCGGCCTGCAGAGCTTGGCTGGAGCAACTGCAACGAGATTCGATCGCCCCTTATCCAGCGCTCGACGACGGCGATATCGCCAACGCTTATCCGGACATGGCCAATCAAGCGCTTTCACTTGGCATCGAGGGATCTTCCGCCGGCGGCGAGTTCCCGAAATTCACCAGCGTTCGTCGAAGAGCAGATGGGTCACTTCAACACG